>NZ_WTYO01000010.1 GCF_009827515.1 Pelagerythrobacter marinus
GACAACGTCCTAGGTCGGGAAGCAGCTGTGGGACAAGGCCAGCAGGTCTCGTTGCGCCGATCATGACCGGCGCAAATGTCTTTTTGATCCAGATGGCTTCCATCGTCAAGGAATGCGCTCTCGGCCATAGCAAACACAGGATCCAGCGGCCGCATCGGTCGTGGTCCTAACCGTCCTTAAAATGAGATGCGGATGCCAGATGGAAGGCCCGAACATTATCTACAGGGTCGCAGTTGCGCCCTCACGGCACAGCAGAGAGGGGTCCTTCCATCTGGTGTCCGCCCGTTCGAGGAACGGGCGGTACTCGGTTCCCGTCTTGATGACGGCGTGCGCGACGCGCGCCATCTTGGCGGTGAGTGCAGTCATTGCCTTGCGGCGGCGATCGGGGTCGTTGGCGTGTCCTTCCATGTATCGGCCCAGCTTATCGCGAAAGCTGTTGTCGCGTTGGCGAGCGGCGACTTGTGCGGCCATCCAGAAAGTGCGGCGCAACCGAGCATTACCATACTTGGAAAGCTTGGTCCGACCGCGGAATGTGCCGGACTGGCAGGTGGCCAGATCGAGCCCGCAGAACTTGAGGAACTGGCGATGGTGGGCAAACCGTCGAAGGTCCCCGGCCTCGGCGAGGATGGTCAGCGCGTTGATCGGGCCGATGCCAGGGATCATACGAAGCAGCTGGTAGTCACGGTTCTCGCTGAGCATGGCATGGGCGGCTCGCTCGATCTCGTCACGTTGGCGGATCAGACTGCGCGCTTGCGCGATGACCATGCGAAACATGGCAATCGCCACAGAATCCTCATCGACCGGCAGTGCGACGGATGCGCAGGCGGTCTCGTAAATATCGTTGATTAATCGAGCCTTGGAGACCTTGCGGCCGACCAGTGACCACGCCTCGCGCGTGAATGCTTCCTGGCCAAGCGCTGTCATGCTCCCGGGCGTCGGAAACCGCTCGAGCAAGGCAAGAAACCAATCAGACCTGCTGTTGCCGGCGAAGCGCTCGATCTCTGGGAAGTAGAGCGGCAGGTAATGGGTCAGGATCCGGTGCCAGGTCTGGGTCTTGGCTTTGGAGATGGCCTCGTGTGTCTTCGACATCTCCTGCAGATCGTTAATCCCGGCGGCAAGCGGATCGACGTAGCGCTGGGTGGCGCCAATCCGCAGCATATGCAGGATCACCTGCGCGTCCTTGGAGTCGTTCTTGTCCCAGCCATTATGTAGAGCCTCTCGGGTCCGGGCCAAGGCTACGGACGAGATCAGGCGCAGCTCGAAACCTGCTGTGAGCAAGCGGTGCGCCAAGGTGCGGTGATAGTTACCGGTCGCCTCGAAGCCGACGACAATCGGTCTGCCAATATCAGCCAGAACGGACGCAAGGCGGTCGTAATCGGTCTTCGTCGCCATCACTGTCATACGCCGTCGCCGCCCGCCCTCCGGGCGTTCGATGAGGACCTCCTGGCGGTGCTTGGACATATCGATGGCTACCAGCACGGCATCGGCGGGTGTAGAACTGAGCTTGGTCATGGTCGGTCTGCCTCCAAAGTGTTGAGTCGACAACTTCACTTTAGAGACCTGATGACCGGTCATGACCGCCTTGATGAAGCCTGCGGGCGCTACGCGCCCTTGTCTCCATCAAGGCGAGCGCTGCCTTCGAGAGCCAGCTTCCCAATGTGCTATGGCACCGAGCTGACCTGCAATGCGGTGCTGGCATGGTGCGGGGAGATGGGCGTGGAGTGGCATTACATCGCGTCAGGCAAGCCGATGCAGCACGGCTTTTGCGAGAGCTTCAATGGTCGCATGCGCGATGAGCTGCTGAACGAGACGCTGTTCCTCAGCCTTGCTCATGCCCGTGTCGAGATCGCCGCCTGGGTGGATGATTACAACCGGGAGCGACCGCACTCATCGCTCGGATACGCGACACCGGCGGCGTTCGCCGCCGAACTGGATAAGCAATGGCCTGCTTCGCTACGCCCTACGGGCTCCGCTGCGCAGCCCATTGCTTCAACCGCGCTCATGCGCAAAACAACCGCCCGGCTCTAATCCCAGCTGGGGGAAAGCTGGGGGTCAGGTCAGGTCCTTTCGACGCTGCGCGCGGTCGAAGCGACCGGGCGCTACGAAAGCGCGCGCCGGATGCGCAGCGTGCTAAGCCGGGTGTTTCGCTACGCCATCGCGACGGCGCGAGCAGAGCGCGATCCGTCCGGAGATCTTCGCGGTGCGCTGACCGTCCCGAAGGTCAAGCATCTGTCCGCTATTACCACCGAGAAGGAAGCAGGTGAGCTCATGCGCGCGATCGAAGGCTATACCGGCCATGCGATCACGCTGTTTGCACTTCGACTCTCGGCGCACTTGTTTGTCAGGCCCGGTGAATTGCGAAAGGCGGAATGGGCAGAGTTCGATGTGGAGTGAGGTGGTCCCGCCTTCTTGGACAGGTTGGCGGCGAAGTTAAGCTAATCCGGGATGTGATTATGCCGCCAGTCTGGTCATCAGATCATGGGGGGCATGCCCCCCATGATCTGAAGCGTCGATCCGTCCATAGGCCTCTGCCGGGGTTTGCCCCCGCTAGACCCGAGTGCGGTCGCTGCGTGTTGTAGTAGGTGATCCAACGAGCAAGGCCAGTGCGCAGCTCCGAACCGGTCTCGAAGGCGTGGAGATAAACGCATTCATATTTGAGAGATCGCCACAGCCGCTCGATGAACACGTTGTCCATCCAGCGGCCTCGGCCGTCCATGCTGATCCGCACCTCGGCATCCCGCAGCACGCTGGTGAAGGCCAGCGAAGTGAACTGACTACCCTGATCCGTATTGAAGATCTCGGGACGACCGAAGCGCGCCAGCGCTTCCTCCAAAGCCGCCACGCAGAAGCCCGCATCCATCGTGTTCGACAGGCGCCAGGCCAAGACCTTGCGGGTCGCCCAGTCCATCACCGCGACCAGGTACAGGAACCCCCGGCGCATCGGGATGTAGGTCACATCCGCACACCACACATGTTTCGGTCGCACTATCTCCAGCTTGCGCAGCAGATACGGATAAATCCGATGCTGCGGATGCGGATCACTCGTGCGCGGTCGCTGGTAGATCGGCGACAGGCCCATCTTGCCCATCAGCCGCCGCACACGTCGTCGGCCAACATCATAGCCGCCTCGGCGCAGGTGCCGGACCATCTGTCGACTGCCATACCACGGCATGTCGAGGAACGCCGCGTCGATCACCCGCATCAGCGCCAGCGTCTCCTCACTCTCCGGCACCGGTGCATAGTAGTAGGACGACCGGCTGATCGAGAGCAGCCGGCATTGCGCCGCGATAGACAGGCGTCGGTGAGCAGGTTCGATCATCGCCCGCCTCCGTGCCACGCTCATCGACCGGAGGCTCTGGCTAAAAAATCGCGCTCCACGACCAACTGACCGATCTTCGCGTGAAGCTTCTCAACTTCGGCCTCGCTGGCCGCCCGGGCCGCATCACTTGCCCCCGAGAACGTGCTTGCCATCCCTTCGACCGCCTGCCGCTTCCACGCCGCGATCATCGTATGGTGAATGCCGTGCTTCGCGGCCAGCTCCGCCAGCGTCAGGTCACCCCGGATCGCCTCCAGCGCCACCTTCGCCTTGAACTCCGCGCTATAGCGCTTCCTCGTCTTCTTCATTCCCGTACCATTCCTTCAGGTCGGGATTAGCTTAGCATCCTGTCCAGATTTCCGGCACCACCTCACACCTCGATCATTTGCGTGACGGCGCCACGGTGCTCAGACCGGCGTTCGGTCAGCGGTAAACGGGGCGGTGGTCGCGGAATTAGTCTTCTCGCGCCTGTAAAGCTTGGCGAGCCCCTGGTCCGACAATCCGAGGTCCTTCGCGACGTGGATCTCCGGCGGCTCCTAAGCATATACATGCCTATCCTACCTAACGAACTCCTCGGCTTGTGATCGTCGAAGACGAGCGAGGCCATGCCAGTTGGAACTGATGTCCGATTTGCAAGCGGTCGAACAGCTGGCAGGGCCCATCAAATCCCTGCACTGGAGTAGCCTAAGCTAGCCTTCCGATTGCCGCTACTCGCATGCCGACCCGCGGAAGAGTTTGTTGCTGGCTGCTCTCGAAAAGTGGCTCTTCCAGCCTTGCACCATACGCTTCCGCATGGTAACGGAGGATCAGGTAACGGAAGGGGTATTGCATGCCGCGTAAGGTTGAATTGAGCGACAAATACACGCTCGATCGCGGACGGGTATTCCTTTCGGGCACCCAGGCTCTGACCCGTGTCCTCCTGTCCCAGAGCAGATCTGATGCGGCGCAGGGGCTGAACACCGGGGGCTTCGTCTCGGGCTATCGGGGCTCGCCCCTCGGATCACTGGATACAGCGCTGTGGTCGGCTCGCGACGCGCTGAAGGATGAAGGCATCGTCTTCCAGCCTGGCGTCAACGAAGAGCTGGCCGCGACCGCAGTCTATGGTTCGCAGCAGTTGGGCTTCTTTCCCGGTGCGAGGCATGAGGGCGTCTTCGCCGCCTGGTATGGCAAGGGCCCCGGGGTTGATCGCGCGGGCGATGCCCTGAAGCACGGCAACTTGGCAGGGACTGCGGCCCTCGGCGGGGTGCTGGTACTGGCCGGCGACGATCATTCAGCCAAATCGTCGACGACGGCGCATCAATCGGAACAGGCGCTCGTCGCATCTCTGATACCCGTGCTGTATCCCGCTTCTGTCGAGGAATTCCTGAAATTCGGGTCGTTCGGGATTGCGCTGTCGCGCTTTTCGGGGCTGTGGGCCGGGTTCAAATGCATCAATGATACGGCGGACGCGACCGCGACCGCGTCGCTGGGCGATCCGCTTCATCGCTGGACCCTGCCCGAAATCGAGATGCCTCCCGAAGGATTGAATATCCTCGAGGGCGAAACGCAATTGTCAATGGAGCGGCGGACGACCGATTTCCGCCTTCCCGCGGCGCAGGCGTTCATCCGCGCCAACCGGCTCGACACCGTGCTGCGAGATGGCGATCGCCGGACGCTGGGAATTGTCACGGCAGGCAAGGCCGCGCTCGACGTAATCGAAGCGTTGAACCAGCTCGGCCTCGACAGTGCACGCTGCCGCGCGCTCGGCATCCGGGTTCTCAAGCTGGCGATGACTTGGCCGGTCGAGCCGGAAGTGGCCTATGATTTCGCTCGCGGACATCGACAAGTGCTCGTGGTGGAGGAGAAGCGCGCGTTCATCGAGCCGCAGTTAGCCTCGCTGCTCTATCACCTGGACGCTCCAGAACGCCCGGTGCTGACCGGAAAGGCCGATGCTGCGGGGCGCCCGCTGCTCCCGCAAAATGGCGAACTCGGCCCGACCGAAATCGGTGCGGCCCTGTTCCGGGAGATCGAGGCACTTGGCCTGGTCGATGCGCCGCTGCGAGCGCGCCACGCGGAGATCGAGGCGCGGCTCGAGGCCCGCAGCGCCGCGCTGACGCCGTTCAACCGCATGCCCTTCTTCTGTTCGGGCTGTCCCCACAATACCTCCACCGTCGTCCCCGACGGCTCGGTCGCGTTATCGGGCATCGGCTGCCATGTGATGGCCGCGATGATGCCGCACCGGAAGCATGTATGGCCGGTGCAGATGGGGGGTGAGGGTGCGAATTGGATCGGCGTCGCGCCGTTCACCGACACTGCGCACACTTTCCAGAATTTGGGCGACGGCACCTATCATCATTCCGGCTCACTGGCGATCCGTGCGGCGGTGTCGGCCGGGATCGCCATCACTTATAAGCTGCTCTTCAACGACGCAGTGGCGATGACGGGCGGACAACCGGTCGAAGGCCAGCTGACGCCATGGCAGATCGCGTCGGAGCTTGTGCAGGAGGGCGTGCACAAAGTGGTCGTCGTCGCCGACGATCCCGAAAAATACCCACCCAGCGTGCGGTTCCCGGACGGCGTCGCTATCCATCCCCGCGAGGAACTGGACTCGGTTCAACGCGAACTGGCCGCGATCGACGGTGTGACCGTGCTGATCTATGATCAGGTCTGCGCCGCCGAGAAGCGCCGCCGCCGCAAGAAGGGGACGTTTCCCGACCCGGCGAAGCGTATCTTTATCAACGATCTGGTGTGCGAAGGGTGCGGCGACTGTTCGGTCAAATCAAACTGCGTCAGTGTGCAGCCTCTGGAAACCGAATTCGGTCGCAAGCGCCAGATCGATCAGTCAAATTGCAACAAGGATTTCAGCTGCGTCAACGGGTTCTGCCCGTCCTTCGTAACCGTCAGCGGCGGGACGCTAAAGGGGCGGACCGCCGCGCCGATGGCAGCGATGCCGGTGCTTCCCGCTCCGCCGCCGCCGGTCGAGGGTTCGCTGGCGATCTTGATCGCCGGCATCGGCGGCACAGGCGTCGTCACCATCGGCGCGGTGCTGGGAATGGCGGCGCATCTCGACGGCAAGTCTGCCAGCATCATCGATGTTACCGGCCTTTCGCAGAAGAACGGCGCCGTGTTCAGCCATCTGCGGATCGCGTCCAGCGATGATGCCATCGCTGCGGCCCGCATACCGGTAGCCGGTGCGGAGCTGCTACTTGGCTGCGACATGATCACCGCGGGCGGTGCCGAGGCAATGGCGCTGGTCCAACCCGGGCGAACGCGCGGTGTCATCAACGAGAATTTAACACCCACGGCGGCGTTTACGATCGATACCGGAATCGACTTTGCGGGCGAGCAGACGCTACGCCGATTGCGCGAGGTGCTGGCCCCGGGTTCCGCATTCATTGATGCGACCCGCGTCGCGACGCGGCTGATGGGAGATGCCATTGGTGCCAACATGTTCGTGGTGGGCGTTGCGATCCAGCGAGGGCTGCTTCCGGTGTCACTATCTGCAGTGGAACGGGCAATCACGTTGAACGGCGTGGCAGTCGACTTCAACCTGCGTGCCCTCGCGCTCGGCCGACTGGCTGCGATCGATCCGTCTACGGTCGAGACGCAACTAGGAAATGAGGTCGCGGCCGCTGCAGAGGGCTCGCTCCGGCTATCGACCGACATCGGCGATGTGATCGAAAGGCGTGTGGCGTTCCTCGCCGACTATCAAGACGCGGCCTATGGCGAACGTTTCCGCCGCAAGCTCTCGGCGATCGCGGCGGTGGAGGCGAGGGTCGCGCCAGACCGAACCGACCTCAGCGATGCCGCCGCGCGGAATTTGTTCAAATTGATGGCTTACAAGGACGAATATGAAGTCGCCCGGCTTTACACCTCGGGTGAATTTCGCGCCAAGCTGGATGCACAGTTCACAGGCGACTATCGCCTTTCCGTCCACCTTGCGCCGCCACTTTTCGCGCGCAAGGATCCGGTGACGGGGCTGCCGCGCAAGCGCGAGTTCGGCCGGTGGATGCTGTCGGCCTTCGGTCTGCTGGCCCGCGCAAAGCGATTGCGCGGAACCATCTTTGACCCGTTCGGGCGGACCGCAGAACGGCGGATGGAACGACAGCTTGTGTCTGATTACGAGGCGGTGCTCGACAGCATCGTCGAGAATATCGACCACGCCGGGTACGAGGCCGCGGTGGCGCTGGCCCGATATCCCGACAAGATTCGCGGCTATGGCTACGTCAAGGATCGGTCGGTCCCTGGCGCACTTGCAGAGCGCGACCGCCAGCTCGAGGCGATGCTCGCGCCGCGCAATGAATTGGAAGCGGCCGAATGACTGCCCGTGATCGCGCTCGGCGCGGCTAGACCTGCCCCGCCCCTCCTGTGCGACGGCGCCGCCGCTTTTCGAACCGGTCAGGCATCCTGCTGTTCAGGGATGGCCGCGCCTGGCGGATCAGTCGCTGCATTCGATGGTCAGGTCGGCGAATCCTGCCATCGCGAGGCGGTAGCAGCGCCCCGGGGCGATCGGCACGAGCGGTCCGAAGGCACCCGACAGGACGATGTCACCCGCGGCTAGCGGACGTCCGACTTCGACCATCTTGCGCGCCAGCCATGTAAGTGCCGTCACTGGACTTCCCAGACACGCGGTCGCCGGGCCATGCGACACGAGGTCGCCGTCTTCGAACAGCTCCATCGTAAGACCGTCGACGGCTGCGCGGTCGTAGGGGCGTCGGTCGTCGCCGATCGCGTATAACGCCGATGATGCATTGTCGGCGACCGTGTCCACGATCTTGATCCGCTAGTCGCGCACCCGGCTACCGACGACTTCGATCGCAGGTGCCATCCATTCGATCGCCCCGACGACGGCGGCTTCATCTAAGAAGGGGGCGCTCAGATCTCGCGCGATGCAGAAGGCGAGTTCACCTTCCGCTCGCGGCTGCGATACGGATTTGGCGGCGAACGAACCGCCAGGGGCTATCTGCATATCGGTGAATAGCATCCCGAAGTCGGGCTCATCGACCCCCAACTGCGTCTGCACTGCGGTCGAGGTCAGGCCGATCTTGCGACCGGCCAGTTTGCGGCCTCCGGCGATCCAGGGCGCGGTGTTGATTTCCTGAATCCGATAGCCCAACGCAGCGTCATTCGGAACCAGTCGATCGGCGATAGGGGCGATCGCGCCGGTCAAAAAGGCTTGGCGCAGTTCCAGTGCGGCACGCTGAACGGCTTCCTCGGTCATTCTTCCTCCTGTCAAATTCTGGCGAGCAGCCCACCGTCGCTGACGATGATGGTGCCGGTCATCCCACGTGAATTGCCGGGCGAGGCGAGCAAGACGTAGGCACCTGCATGATCCTCCGGCTCGGCTGCGAAACCCAAGGGAGTGGCCGTCCCGACCGCGGCGACCAGGCGTTCGTCATCTGCCAGTCTCCGGTCTGCGCTGCCGAGCGAGTCGATTCCTGACAGGCCGGTCACGGTGCCGCCCGGTGCGACCGCGTTGACGCGGATATCTGGCGCCCATTCGTGCGCGAGTTGATAGACCAGACCGCGCACTGCGAACTTGCTGGCGGTATAGAGGGCGCCGCCGCCGCCGCCGCGGAAACTGGCGGTCGAGCAGGTCATGACGATGCTGCCATGAGTCTCCTTCAAGTAGGGCCGTGCCTCGCGCGCCATCAGCAGGTGAGACCGGACGCCGGCAATCGTTACCGACGAGATGGTTGCTGCACGTTTTGCCGTCGCCCAACGCAGTGCGGGCCTGGAGACGATCCGGCAGCTCCAGCCCAAACCAGCCGAGGGCAAGGTGGCGACGGTGCGCGGCGTTCCGCTGGAACAACTAGACGCGATCACGGTACCGACGCTGATCATGCACGGCCGAGAAGACCGTATCATCCCGCTCGAGGTCGCGGTGCGCGCTCATCGCCATCTCACCAATTCGCAACTGCATGTGTTCGGGCAGTGCGGCCATTGGGTTCAGCTCGAACGCGAGGACGAGTTCGTGGCGCAGCTCGAGATGTTCCTCGACGCGACGGGGGGCTCGCGATGAGCCTGAGCGCGGTAGAGCAATGCATCTTCGACCTCGGCAATTCCGGGAAGGTGCGCAAAGCCTATGTCGCCGAGCCGGACGCCTTCCTCGCTCGCTATGCGCTGGACGACGAAGAGCGGGCCCTGGTTCGCGGCGAAGATGTTGCCGAGCTGTTTCGGCGCGGCCTGAATCCGATGTTGCTGATGGGGTTCCACATGGGTCTGCACGGGCCCGCATCGATGGGCGAATATTTGAAAAAGATGCCGACCCTCGCATCGACGCTCGGAACGGGAGAATAATGATGGGCACGATAGTCGGCGGCTTCATGATGCCGCACGATCCAACGGTCTTCATCAATCCGAGAAAGCTGGACAACGGCCACCTGATGGATGCCTATGCGGAAATTCGTCGCCGTATCGTCGAGCTCGACGCGACCTCGGCGGTCATCATCGGGGCAGATCACTATATTCTATTTACGCCCAAGTGCCTGCCGCAAATCCTGATCTGCCTTGGCGAACTGAACGGGCCGGTCGACCAGCTGCCGGGGCTGCCCAACCGGCCAATTCCCCATAACCCGGTGCTCGCCGAGCGTATCTTCGCCCATGCCCAGGAGACCGGTTTCGATCTGGCGGTGGCCCGGTCGCTGGGCGTCGACCACGCAATCGGCGCGCCGGCCCATCTCTGCCTGCCGGAGGACGGATCGGTAACGGCGGTCGCGGTCTATATGGCGAGCGGGGTCGCGCCGTATCTGCGGCTGCGCCGGGCGTATGAATTTGGTGCGATGGTGAAGTCGGCGGTTGAGGCGATGGACAGAGACGAGCGCGTCGTCATCCTGGGCAGCGGCGGCATCAGCCACTGGGTCGGCACCGGCGAGATGGGCCGCACCAACCCGGTCTTCGACCGTATGGTGCTCGATGCGATCGTCGCTGGAGATGCCGACGCGCTGCTCGGGCTGACGGACGAAGAAATTCTGCGTGAAGGGGGCAACGGCGCGATGGAGATACGACATTTCCTGGGCGTAATGGGGCAATGCCCGGAGGGTCGGGCGAAGTAATAGCCTATGATGCATGGCAAGGGGCTGTGACCGGCCTCGGTTTTGCTCAGATGAGGCCGGCAGCATGAGCGCGCCTTTTGCCAAGGGGCCAGCCGCACCGGCCGATCTGCCCCGCGATGAGGCGCCCGCCCCCGCCCCCGGCCCGGGGCCGCTGGACGAAGCCGCAGTCCGCGCGATGGTCGATAGCGAGCAAGGCTGGATCGATCGGCGGATCTTCTGGGACCCGCAGGTTTACGCACTGGAGATGGAACGCACCTTCGCGCGCTGCTGGATTTTCGTCGCGCATGACAGCCAGATTCCCGAGGTCGGCGATTTTCTGACCACCTATGTCGGCGAAGACGCGGTCATCGTCGCGCGGGCCCGCGATCGGCAGGTTCACGCCTTTATCAATTCGTGCAGCCATCGCGGCAACCGCGTCTGCTTCGCTGAAGCGGGCAGCGCGAGACGCTTCACCTGCAACTTCCACGGCTGGTCCTATGCGCTCGACGGATCGCTCTCCGGGGTGACCGCGGAGGAACTGTACAAAGACAACCCGACCTTCGACCGCAGCAAGCTCGGCCTTCACAAGGCGCGGGTCGAAAGCCATGGCGGCATGCACTTTGCCTGCTTCGACCCCGAAGCGCCGTCGCTGGCGGACTATCTCGGTGAGTTCCGCTGGTATCTCGACGTTCTGCTCGACAACGATGAGGGTGGAATCGAGTTCGTCGACGGCAACATCAAGTCGCGCCTGAAGTGCAACTGGAAGTTTCCGGCGGAGGATTTCGTGGGTGATGCCTACCACGCCACCTGGACACACAGTTCCGCATTGCAGGCGCTGTTCGGTAACATTCCGACGATGAAGGCCGACCGTTCGTTCCAGGTCAACGCCAACGGTCATGGCTGGGACTTCGGGCTGGATTTCATCAGTAACGCTGCGACCCTGTGCGAGCCGGAGATCGTCGAGTATCTGCGCGAGAACGAAGTCCGGTTCGCCGAGCGCCTGGGCAAGATGCGTAGTCGCATGGTCGGTTCGCTCAGCTCGGCGACGGTCTTCCCCAATCTTTCGTTTCTCGCCGGGCACAACACGTTCCGCACTTGGAATCCCAAGGGACCGGCGGAAACCGAGCTGCACACATGGGTGTTCCTCAACCGCAACGCACCCGACAGCCTCAAGGAGAAATACCGGCGCGGCGTGATGCTGACCTTCTCTCCGGCGGGCATCTTCGAAATGGACGACGGCGAAAACTTCGAACATTGCACTGCATCGAATGCGGGCGTGGTGACCCGGCGGCGTAAGCTTCATACGGGACTGGGTCTCGGGTCGGAGGTCGAGCATCCCGAACTGAAGGGCAATGTCCATCGCAACCAGGTGAACGAAGCCAATCACCGTGCCTTCTATCAGCGCTGGACCGACCTCATGACGGCGCCCAACTGGGCGGATGTGCCGGTACGATGAGTGACGCTGGCAAAAGCGGGGCTGCGCTCGCGGCCGGGGTCGACCGTGATCTTGTGTTCGAGATCGAGCAGTTCCTCTATCGCGAGGCGCGGCTGCTCGACGAAGAGCGGTATGACGAGTGGCTGGCGACGATGGCGCCTGACGTACATTATTGGATGCCGGGGATCCAGGCTCGCTACCGGGCCGACAAGGCGGACCTCATCAGCCGTACGCGAATGGCGTATTTCGACGATGATCTGGATTACCTGACCAAGCGCGTCGAACGCGCCAAGCAGACGACGGCGTGGGCCGAAGACCCCCCGACACGGCATTTCCACATGGTTAGCAACATCGAGGTAGAGGCAACCGAGATACCGGACGAATGGGTGGTCCATTCGCTTGTTCTCAACTTACGTCACCGCAACGAGGCCGAAGAACAGACCCTGACCGCGCGTCGTCAGGATCTCGTGCGCCGCGATGAAACGGGTGCGTTGAAGCTCGCGCGCCGACTGATACGCTTGCAGCAGACAGTCTTGCAGGCAAAAAACATGAACGCGTTCCTGTGAGCAGCATGAAGAAGCCCGATGTGGCGCCGTCGGTGGCGGACGATGATGGCACGGCGTACTCCCGTGCGCCGTTCCTGACTGTCATCGACATGTTCTGGGATGCCGTCGATACAGCGGGCGAGCGCATCGCCTTGATCGATGGAGACCGCACGATCAGCTACCGCGGTTATGGTGCCGCCGTCGCTGCCTTGGCGAATCGGCTCAACGCGATCGGCGTCGCGGGCGAGCGGGTGGCGATGCTGGTGCCCAATTCGATCGAGGCCAACGTCGCGATCTATGCCGTGCTGGCGGCACGTGCGCAGGTCGCACTGCTCAATCCCGGATATGCCGCGCAGGAATTGGCGCCGCTCCTGGAGATCGCGCGCCCCAGAATGATCATTTCCGCGACCGATGGCGCGGAGGCGGCACTGGCCCTGGCAGCCGCGCACGGCATCGCGCACGTGCTCGTGGTGGGGGCGGGCGAACTGGCGATCGATGCTCTGGTGGCGGAAGCCGCGGAACGCCCTGTCGCGTCGATCGCCGGCGACGATTTAGCGACGCTGTTGTTTACCGGCGGCACCACTGGCGTGCCCAAAGGTGTCGACCGGCCACACTGCACGCTGATGGAGACGGTGCACGGCATGCACCAGGCCTGGCCGACACGGATCGACCGCGAAGTGTGGCTGAACGTTGCGCCGGTGTTCCACGTCTGGGGCTTGCTGATGGGGTGCCTCGATCCCGTATACGGTCGCAGCCCGGTGGTGATCCTCCCCCGCTACCAGCCCGATCTGGTACTCGCCGCGATCGAGCGTCACCGGGCAACGGTGTTCAGTGGTGGTCCTGCCGCCATCTATGTCGGCCTGCTGGCCGCGGCGGGCATCGACCGGACCAACCTGTCCTCGCTGCGCATCTGTCCTGGCGGCGGATCGCCGTTCCTGATGGAAACGCTGACTGCGTGGAGTGCCAAGGTCGGGGTTCCGATCGTGGAAGCGTTCGGGATGACCGAAGCCGGACCGATCTGCGCCAATCCGACGGACGGGAGCCACAGGCTGGGCACCGTCGGCAGGCCGCTGCCTGGGCTGGAGGTGTCGATCGTAGCGCTGAACGACCCGGAATGCGTGGTTCCCATCGGCGAGCTGGGCGAAATCCGTATTCGCGGATCGCGCGTCGTCAATGCCTATCGCGGGCTCGGCGCTGGCCGGGCGGACGGCTGGCTATACACGGGCGATGTCGGGCTCTTCGACTCCGATGGCTATCTGAGGCTGGTCGACCGAACCAAGGACATGCTGATCGTCGGGGGGTTCAACGTTTACCCGCGCGAGATCGAGGAAGTTCTGGCGCAGCATCCCGCCGTTGCCGAGGCGGCGGTCGTGGGAACCCCGGATGCGCGCAAAGGCGAGGTTCCCGCAGCCTTCGCCCGGCTGCGAGAGGGGACGACGGTCGAAGCCGCCGAATTGGTCGACTACTGCGCCGCCCGCCTCGTCACCTACAAGCGACCGCGCTCGGTGTCGTTGATCGGTACGATCCCCAAGACCCCTGCGAACAAGATCTGCCGCAAGACGCTCGCTGCGCTTGCCGCCGAAGCGCAGCGAGATGGAGCAACCGAATGAGCAGGATTAAGGCCGCGATTATTGGCTCGGGCAACATTGGCATCGATCCGATTATCAAGCTGCTCAAACGCCCCGGCTCCTTGGAGCTGGTGGCGTTGGTCGGCATCGACGTCCGGTCCGAAGGGTTGGCGATGGCGCGCGAGCGCGGCGTCGAAACCACGCACGACGGGATCGACGGCTTGCGGGCGATGGACGTCTATCCCGAGGTTGGGATCGTCTTCGACGCCACCTCCGCCACCGCGCATCGTCATCATGACGAGGTGCTGCGCCGCGACGGCAAGCAGGTCATCGATTTGACCCCGGCCACGATCGGGCCCTTCACCGTGCCCCCGGTCAGTATTGACGAGTATCAGGATGCGCCCAATGTCAAAATGGTGACGTGCGAAGGCCAGGCGACGATCCCGATGGTAGCAGCGGTCAATCGCGTCGCTCCGGTCCACTATGCAGAGATCGTCGCGTCGGTATCGTCGCGCTCGGCGGGGCCCGGCACACGCGCAAACATCGACGAATTCACCCGCACGACCGCACGCGGGGTCGAGGTGGTCGGCGGAGCAGAGCGAGGCAAAGCGATTATCATCCTCAATTCTGCGGAACCGCCGATGATCATGCGCGATACCGTCTTTACGCTCTCCGCGATAGCCGACGAGGATGCCGTGCGCACCTCGGTTGCGAGCATGGTGGAGGCGGTGCAGCGCTACGTTCCCGGCTATCGCCTGAAGCAGGAGGTGCAGTTCGAGCGGTACGGCTCCAACCTTCCGCTCGCGATTCCGGGGCAGGAGGATTTTGTAGGTTTGAAAACGTCGATTTATCTGGAGGTCGAAGGCGCAGGCGATTACCTGCCCAGCTATTCGGGCAATCTCGACATCATGACCGCCTCGGCCCAGGCGACCGGCAGCGCGATCGCCGTGCGCAAGTTGCTGGCGTTGGCGGCGTGACGAGCGACCCTGCCCAGCCGCTCTACACCCAGGACGTCACTCTGCGCGATGGAATGCACGCCGTCAGCCACATGTACACGATCGATCATGTCCGCGCGATCGGTCGTGCGCTTGACGATGCGGGCGTCGATGCGATCGAGATTGCGCACGGCGACGGTCTGTCGGGCGCGTCGCTGAATTACGGATTTGGCGCGCAGGCCGGCTGGGAGTGGATCGAGGCGGTGACCGATGTCATCGAAAATGCGGTCCTGACCACCCTGATTCTTCCGGGCATCGCGACCGTGGAGGAACTGCGCCGCGCCTATGATCAGGGCGTCCGCTCGGTGCGGGTGGCGACGCATTGTACCGAGGCCGACGTTTCCCGCCAGCACATCAGGATGGCGCGCGATCTGGGGATGGACGTATCGGGTTTCCTGATGATGAGCCACATGATCGGCGCCGACGCGCTGGCGCGAAACGTCGGCCTCGATACGCGCGATATCTTGGTGGAATTGGGCTGTCGCAAGATGGTCGGCGGCCAGGAAGACATGATCGTCGATGTCGCGCTCGACATGCTCAAGACCCGCGCGGCCTGATAGAAAGACCTGTCATGAATGAACTGCTTATTCCCGTTCCGGAAGCGGAGAGCATGGCCGACGGCGACGTACGCCGCCTATGCTCGCCTGCCTGCGGGCCGATCGCGCTGTTTCGCGTCGATGGCGATTTTCACGCCATCGCCGACACGTGCAGCCATGGTCAGGCATCGCTGGCGGAGGGCTGGCTGGAAGGGTTCGAGGTTGAATGCCCGGTTCACTCGGGCCGGTTCGACATCCGCAGCGGAGCCCCGCTTGCATTTCCGGTGACCGAGCCCGTCGCGACCTATCCCACCCGCCGCGTCGAGGGGGTGCTGCTCGTGATCGTGCCTGCCTAGCTTCGTTCTGCTTCGCGCTCGCGCAGAGCGAGGCGTGAGATTTTCAGATTCTCGTTTCGCGGAATCTCGTCGACGATCTCCAGCAGCTTGGGGACTTCGATCGGCGACAAAAGGTCGCCCAGGAAGATCCGCAGATCGTCGAGCGTCAACTCCGCGTCGCCGTCTCGCAGACTGACGATCGCCTTCACCGTCTCTCCCCGATAGGGACAAGGCACGCCGATCACCGCCACCTCGCGGACCGCCGGATGCTTCAGGACCGCGCTCTCCACGTCGGCGGGATAGACGTTGTAGCCGCTCGCGATGATCATATCTTTCAGCCGGTCGAAGACCGTGATGGCGCCGTCCGCATCCATCGTGCCGATGTCGCCGCTGCGAAAGAAGCCATCGACGAAGGCTTGGGCCGTGGCCTCGGGTCGTTGCCAGTAATGTGGCATGACCTGCGGCCCACGAATGCAGATCTCGCCCGGTTCGCCGGGGGCGACCTGCATCGACGGGTCGCGTGTGGAGCGAACTTCCACTTCGGTGAAGGGAAGCGGGATTCCGGTCGTCCCTTCATGTTGGTCGGCCGGTGATGTATATACTGCCGCAGGGGACGTCTCGGTCATTCCGTAGAGAGTTGTGATCGTGAGGCCGGTCGCGTCCCGGAAGCGCTTCTTGAGTTCAGCAGACACCGGCGCTGCACCGCACTGCGCATTGCGCAGCGACGACCAGTCGAATCCACCGCGCGCTTCCGCGGCATGAAGAAGCGCGGTGAACATCGTTGGCGGCGCAAGCATTAACGTGATTTGCCGGGCCTTGATGATATCGAGCGCCGCCTGCGGATCGAATCGTGGCATCCACGCCATCTCACCCGCCAGATTGACCATGAAATTCTGAATCGGACCGACTCCCGAGACATGGGTGACGGGCGCCGCCGCCAGCACCGATTCCTCGCCGGGCCGCAACTCGGGAAACCAGCTATGCATCTGTACAACGTTGACCGACAGGTTGGCATGGGTCAGCACCGCCGCCTTCGGCGCGCCCGTCGTGCCCCCGGTATATTGCAGCACCGCAGGCTGTGTCAGCGGAGCGAAGCGGGCACGGGGGACTCGGCCGGCTCCGGTCATGAGGCGGGCGGTGGCGATCGCCCCGTCGGTGTTCCCGACATCTGCGGGAGCATGGGGATCGCCGCTGCGCGCGCTCGTCACGATCAGCGGAACAGCAGTCTCGGCAGCGGCGCGAATCCGCGTGGCCTTGGCGAGCAGTGCTTCGTCGTCGAGTGTGAAGATGGCCGACAGCCCGGCGTCGTTGGACTGATCGGCCAGGCGGGCGACCGAGTATAGCGGATTAAGACCGACCCCGATCGCACCCACGTGCCACAGTGCGAACGTGAAGACGGTAAACGACGGGTGCGCAGGGGCGAGAAAGCCGACCCGGTCACCGGCGCCGATCCCAAGTCCGGCAAAGCCGGCGGCGAGATCTTCGACGAAGTCTGCGACCTCCGCGTAGCTGAAGCTTTCCTCACCGAACGAACAACAGATGCGCTCCCCGAACTTGGCCGCCGCGCTATCGAGCAGCCCAGAAAGCGCTGTCGGAAGGGGTTCCCTCAAGGCCGCCGCGCGCGGATTGTAGAACCGGGTCCAGGGCCGACGCGTCGAAGTGGTTGTCATGGATCGTTGGTCTCTCTTGTGAACGGCGTCTCTTAACAGCCTCGCTTGCCTTGCCATGAAACATACCAACGCGTATGGCCCCGTGCAATACGGAAAGGCAACATAATGAAAGCTTGGGTCGTCGAAGACTTTGGATCGCTGGACTGGCTGAACATGCGCGACGTGCCTGTGCCCGTCGCTTCACCGCGCTGCGCGCTAGTCCGGGTGCGGCACGCCGGACTGAACTTTGCGGACATGATTAGCGTACGCGGCGAATATCAGGTCAGGAACGATCCCCCCTTCATCCTGGGTGCGGAGATCGCAGGCGAGGTGGTGGATACAGGAGGCGCCGCGGACCTTGCGGTCGGCGATCTGGTCATGGCGCAAGTCGCCTCGGGTGCCTTTGCGCAGTATTGTGCTGTCGACACCGCACGGTTGATACGCATATCGCCGGGAACCGAGCTGGCGTATGCCGCCGCCGTTCCCGTATCCTATACAACGGCAGCGATTGCCTTGTTCGAGACTGGCGGCCTGCGTGCCGGGGAGACAGTGTTGATCCACGCGGCTGCTGGCGGCACGGGCATCGCGGCCACGCAACTCGCCCGCAACGCCGGCGCGCGCGTCATTGGCGGTACGTCTGGAGACAAGGTCGCCGTGGCGACCGCCAACGGTGCCAACGCAACCATTGACAATCGCAGTGTCGACTGGGTCGATCGACTGCGCGACATCGTGCCTGGCGGGGTCGACATGGTGCTGGATCCGGTTGGCGGCGAGACCACGCTTCAAAGCGTGCGCGCGCTTGCCTGGCGCGGCAGGCTGCTGATTGTCGGGTTCGCCAGCGGTGCGATCCCTGCAATCCAAGCCAATCGCCTGCTTGTGAAGGCGGCCTCCGCACACGGGGTGTTTTGGAAATTCGATGCCGATCCCCTAGGCATCACAGCGATCCAGCGTGATCTTGCTCGTGCCTTGTCGGACGGCTCGATCCGGCCTCACATCGGCGGCACGGTGCCCTTTGCCGATCTGAAGGAGGGTTTGGCCGAACTCGAGGCGGGGCGCAGCATCGGGAAGCTCGTTCTTACGGTCGAAGGCAGCTGATTTGGCTCGTGCGGATGACAGTTGCCGGTACTTGCGGTAAGGGGCGGGGAATCAACGGTAATGGCGGGGCCCATGGCGAGAGCACAAGTGCAGGCGAACACCGATCAATCTGAGCGCTTGTCCAAGCAGGACTGGATCACCGCTGCGCTGCATGTGGTTGGCAAAGGGGGCGTGGCTCAGGTCCGCATAGAGGTGTTAGCGCGCTCGCTGGGGGTGACGAAGGGAAGCTTCTACTGGCACTTCAAGGATCGCAATGCTCTCCTGGGCGAGATGCTGCGGTTCTGGCAGCAAAGTCTGACGTCGGCGGTCGGCCAGTTCGTGCGTACGAAGATCGAGACACCGCGAGACCGTCTCGCGTATCTCATCGGACTGGCATCGGAAGATCGCGATGACGTTCCCGGCGGTACGATCGAACACGCGCTGCGCGAATGGGCCCGATCCTCCGAACTGGCACGGCATGCGATCTCGGAAGTCGACAGCGAACGGCTTGCGATCATTTCGGAAATCTATCGCGACATGGGCATGGGGAAGGCCCACGCGGATTCGGCGGCGCTGCTGGCCCTGTCGCACCTGATCGGCGTCAACGTCATCCACCGCGATGTTGGGCTGCAGGCTTTCCGTGCCCAGCGTGAGATCTGCCTCGGCTTCCTGCTTGAGCTTCCTGAACGGATGTCGTGACGAGGATTTCGTCAGCCGCGCCGATCGGTTGATCGCTCGGCACCGAGGCTATCCCGCCCTGCTTGTCCAAGCCGAGTTCGTGCATGCGCTGACGGCTCGAGAGTCGATGCAATGCTGTTCCTCGAGCGCAGCGAAACGAAGACGCCGCAGGCTGGCGGGGCCGTTATCTCAACCGCGAACGGCGAGCGAAGGCATGGCTGCAGGCGAATTGGGCCCGCTTCGCTGCCGCCAACGCGTGGTCTTCCCCTGCTCACATACCACAATTGGTACCGGCCGCGATGGTACCATGAGGCGCCTTCGATCTCGCGGCGGCGGCGATCGGAACCAGTCCGAATGCGCAGCGGTCCGGTTGATGTTCGGATGCGATCGAACGCCCGCAGCCGCGCCGCTCCGGCCGCCGCACTCGGTCGATAAACGGCCGACGTTTCGACCGCCGCCCGAACGTACGGACAAGCGGACAATTCTCTCGCGTCACTGCCACCAGTCGCCGCGGATGCCATCGAAGCCAAAACAACCATACTGCATCGCATAGATAGAGGGCGCCAGCTCGGTGCCATAGCACATTGGGAAGCTGGCTCTCGAAGGCAGCGCTCGCCTTGATGGAGACAAGGGCGCGTAGCGCCCGCAGGCTTCATCAAGGCGGTCATGACCGGTCATCAGGTCTCTAAAGTGAAGTTGTCGACTCAACACTTTGGAGGCAGACCGACCATGACCAAGCTCAGTTCTACACCCGCCGATGCCGTGCTGGTAGCCATCGATATGTCCAAGCACCGCCAGGAGGTCCTCATCGAACGCCCGGAGGGCGGGCGGCGACGGCGTATGACAGTGATGGCGACGAAGACCGATTACGACCGCCTTGCGTCCGTTCTGGCTGATATTGGCAGACCGATTGTCGTCGGCTTCGAGGCGACCGGTAACTATCACCGCACCTTGGCGCACCGCTTGCTCACAGCAGGTTTCGAGCTGCGCCTGATCTCGTCCGTAGCCTTGGCCCGGACCCGAGAGGCTCTACATAATGGCTGGGACAAGAACGACTCCAAGGACGCGCAGGTGATCCTGCATATGCTGCGGATTGGCGCCACCCAGCGCTACGTCGATCCGCTTGCCGCCGGGATTAACGATCTGCAGGAGATGTCGAAGACACACGAGGCCATCTCCAAAGCCAAGACCCAGACCTGGCACCGGATCCTGACCCATTACCTGCCGCTCTACTTCCCAGAGATCGAGCGCTTCGCCGGCAACAGCAGGTCTGATTGGTTTCTTGCCTTGCTCGAGCGGTTTCCGACGCCCGGGAGCATGACAGCGCTTGGCCAGGAAGCATTCACGCGCGAGGCGTGGTCACTGGTCGGCCGCAAGGTCTCCAAGGCTCGATTAATCAACGATATTTACGAGACCGCCTGCGCATCCGTCGCACTGCCGGTCGATGAGGATTCTGTGGCGATTGCCATGTTTCGCATGGTCATCGCGCAAGCGCGCAGTCTGATCCGCCAACGTGACGAGATCGAGCGAGCCGCCCATGCCATGCTCAGCGAGAACCGTGACTACCAGCTGCTTCGTATGATCCCTGGCATCGGCCCGATCAACGCGCTGACCATCCTCGCCGAGGCCGGGGACCTTCGACGGTTTGCCCACCATCGCCAGTTCCTCAAGTTCTGCGGGCTCGATCTGGCCACCTGCCAGTCCGGCACATTCCGCGGTCGGACCAAGCTTTCCAAGTATGGTAATGCTCGGTTGCGCCGCACTTTCTGGATGGCCGCACAAGTCGCCGCTCGCCAACGCGACAACAGCTTTCGCGATAAGCTGGGCCGATACATGGAAGGACACGCCAACGACCCCGATCGCCGCCGCAAGGCAATGACTGCACTCACCGCCAAGATGGCGCGCGTCGCGCACGCCGTCATCAAGACGGGAACCGAGTACCGCCCGTTCCTCGAACGGGCGGACACCAGATGGAAGGACCCCTCTCTGCTGTGCCGTGAGGGCGCAACTGCGACCCTGTAGATAATGTTCGGGCCTTCCATCTGGCATCCGCATCTCATTTTAAGGACGGTTAGGACCACGACCGATGCGGCCGCTGGATCCTGTGTTTGCTATGGCCGAGAGCGCATTCCTTGACGATGGAAGCCATCTGGATCAAAAAGACATTTGCGCCGGTCATGATCGGCGCAACGAGACCTGCTGGCCTTGTCCCACAGCTGCTTCCCGACCTAGGACGTTGTC
>NZ_WTYO01000011.1 GCF_009827515.1 Pelagerythrobacter marinus
AGGCGGCACTGAAGGATCTCCTGGCAAAAGGTTTTGACGCCCGCCGCGAAGCGGGAAGCTGTGGCTCATCTCCAGGCCTGCCACGGGATGAGCGAGCGACGGGCGTGCCGTGTCGTTGGTGCCGATCGCGAGAGTGTGCGCTACCGCTCGACGCGAGGCGACGATGCCGAGCTGAGAGAGAAGCTGCGGGAGCTGGCCAACCGGCGTCGTCGGTTCGGCTATCGGCGGCTGCATATCCTGCTGCGCCGGGAGGGGATCATGATCAACCGTAAGAAGACCCAGCGCATCTACCAGGAGGAAGGCTTGGCGGTCAGGCGGCGACGCAGCCGCAAGCGTGCTGTCGGCACAAAGGGCTCCTGCCCCGGTGCCGGCTCTGCCGAACCAACGCTGGAGCCTGAACTTTATGCACGACCAGATGGCGTCGGGCAGGAGGTTCCGTGTGCTCAATGTAGTCGATGACGTGACCAGGGAGTGCCTGGCAGCGGTGCCGGACACATCGATCTCAGGCCGCCGTGTCGTGCGAGAGCTGACGGAGCTGATCAGCCAGCGTGGCAAGCCTTGGCTACGCAACACCGGCGGCGTTCGCCGCCCAACTGGAAAAGCAATGCCTGCTTCGCTACGCCCTACGGGCTCCGCTACGCAGCCCATTGGTTCAACCGCGCTCATGCGCAACAACGCGGCTCGGCTCTAATCCCAGCTGGGGAAGGTTGGGGGTCACGTCACCAGCCCACCGGATCTGGGAAAGGCGGAAACCTCCAGACCCAAGTGGTTCGACGTTGGGTAGCAGTGCAACAGTGCCCAAGGCTCTACCCGTAACTGGTAGAAACTTCGGACTCACACCACTAGTGAACAAAGTTATCGTGCCCTTGTAAATCCTTGAATATACTTCGAGGCGAAGCGATTTCAAAGACAACCCAAAGTAATAAGACGCAGATTTTCAAATTCCCGGCCAATCAAATCGTCTATCAAGTAAACATGTCACGGATTGCCTTACGCGATAGCTTTGCATTTTCTGTTTTTGGTAATGAATCCAGTATTTCAACTCGCTTCGGCATTTCGAACGGTGATAGCTTGGATTTGAGGAAATCCAGAAGTTCCCCTTGCGAGATATCAGTGCCGGCCTTTAGCGTGATGACGCTTAGCACTGTTTCGCCTCTATAGTTGTCCGGTATTCCGATGGCTACGGTCTCATGGACAGAGGGGTGCTCTAATACAGCGTCTTCGATGATTCGGGGATAGACGTTATAGCCACTGCAAATAATTACATCCTTTAATCGATCAACAAGATAGAGGACACCATCTTTGGTAAGAGAACCAATGTCACCGCTTCGAAAAAACCCGTCAGGAGTCATGTCGTCTGAGGTAAATGGACGTCGCCAATAACTCTGAATTACGTTTGCTCCCCTGAAGCAGATCTCCCCGTCTTCACCAGGCAAGACCTCAATAGCAGGATCGTCCAAAGAGCGGATTTCAACACACGTGCCACGCATCGGGATTCCGGTAGCGGCCTCGTGGCCAGGAAGTTTTTTGCTTGGCATCCCAACACCGCTGCCGGAGGTTTCGGTCATTGCATAGCCTTGCTGTGGCCACAATCCAGTGGCCTCATGAAAGCGTCTAGCCAGTTCATGAGAAAGAGGTGCCCCGCCCACCAACACGTGTAGGATATTGCTCCAATCCACTTCTTTGACATCTTCTTCTGCCAAGACCGCTGACAGCATGGTTGGGATTAGGATCAGAACGGACACTCGCCTTTTTCGAACCAAGTCAATCAACTCTTTCGCGGAAAAACGCTCAGTGAGTAATGCTTTACCTCCCACAATTGTGGGCTGTACGATATAGTTTAACAGTCCGGTTATGTGCGAAAACGGAGCGGCAGCATACCAAATAGCGCTATCATCCTGGATGCGGTGCAACCAGTACAGGATCTGATGCGCTCCAGTCCATATATTTCTATGGCTGAGCATCGCACCCTTCGGCGTGCCTGTCGTTCCTCCAGTATACTGGATCATGGCTATCGAATCCAGCGGTGGCGGCATTAGTTCCTCGTCTGAGGTTTCAAGGCAGAGTTCTGCGAACGCAACTTCGCTACCTCTGGTTGCCGCGGGCTCAAATTCAATCAGGTCTTTAGCATCGGCGCGACAGATAATGAGTCGGGCATCGACCTCCTCCGCCACTTGCCTTGCCTTGGAAAGCTGCATTTCTTCATCACTCACAATGATCCATTGGAGTTGCGAGTCTTCGGCTATCATTTTGAGTTGGCGCAGAGAGTATAGAGGGTTCATTCCAACACCTGCCGCCCCGATTCTCCAAAGCGCGAAGCATGCTAAAGAATAATGAGGCGTGTTTGAAAGACAAATGCCGACACGATCTCCTTGCATGATCTTCGAACTCTTGAGCCCGCTCGCAATAGCGCGCACAAGTGCCCATGATTCTGCATAAGAGAAGGATCGATCTTTAAACGATATATATTCCAATCCCTCAAATTCTTTAGCTGCATGCTCGAGTAATTGCGCTAGGGGACGCGCATCCGGCAGGGTACTTTGAAACTCCTTTAAGTGCATAAAGGTCGCCGGGTCCTGTTGGCCGTTTTCGTGCATAAGTGTTCCTTGTCTAAAGCTGGGAGGGCAAAGCATTGTGATGGCCTGAGGCGCTCTGGCCGCGCACCCCTACTTCAAAAATTAACTTCGTTAATACGTAAGAGATTTTCGATCGAAGTGAGCGAGCTAAGATATACAAAATTCGCAAAATGTTAAGCTTGGTGTGTTCACTGCCAAATGAAAAATTTGGCGAAGTCCCTATAAATATTCGCCGATAGAGCGCGATATATAAAAATTAGCCTCTTGATAAGAAAGCCTCTACCGTTTGATTTGCTCAACTCCAGTCGTTGAAGGTCTAAGCCAGATCCCGTTCCTTCGCCATTGTAAGTGCAGTATCTTCGATCATGTCCTCCTGTCCTCCTATCATTTTCTTACGAGCTAGTTCCATCAAGATATCACGGGCCGATAAGGCGTATTTACTCTCGGCCTCCTTGGCCTGGTACAGAAAAGTCGAATAGACCCCTGCGAAACCAAGCGTTATAGAGTCCCGATCTGCACGGGGCGGTTCCGGCATGATCGGCAGAACCCGATCCTCCGCTACATCCATCAGTTTAAACAGGTCCACCCCGGTCTCGATGCCCAATCGCTCTCCGACGGCAGCCATCAATTCGAGCGGTGTATTGCCAGCGCCAGCACCCAGTCCGGCAGCAGAGCCATCGATGCGATCCGCGCCGGCCGCCACTGCTGCCAGGGAATTGGCGACTCCCATCCCGAGATTGTGATGAGCGTGAAACCCGATCTCGGTTTCGTCCTGTAATGCTTTCCGAAGGCTAATAATACGATCGGTGACTTCGTCAGGAAGCATGTAACCTGCCGAATCAACACAGTAGATTGTTGTTGCTCCATACCCTTCCATCAACAACGCCTGCTCCACGAGGTGCTCGGGCGGCGTCATATGCGCCATCATGAGAAAGCCGACTGTATCAAGCCCAAGTTCCCGTCCCAGGCCAATGTGCTGTTCGGTGACGTCTGCTTCGGTGCAATGCGAGGCGACATGAACACATCCTGCCCCGCAATCGGCAGCCATCCGCAACTCATCCAGAGTGCCAATGCCCGGAACATGGAGTACCGAGATAGTCGCCTTTTTCACTACCTTGGCCACTGCCGAGATGTATTCGCTATCCGAATGGAGCCCGCGACCGTAATTCAGGGATGATCCTCCCAAGCCGTCACCGTGAGTGACCTGAATCAACGGCACCCCTGCGTCATCAAGCCCGGAAGCGATATCGACCATCTGATCCAGCGTGATCTGATGCCGCATGGAATGCATGCCGTCGCGCAGACACATATCATGCAGCTTGAGCTTTTTACCCCTAACCTGTTCTTCGAGTGTCATCATGCGTTCTCCTTCAATGGTGAGAGTTCAAGTCGGCCATCAAGGATGTCTTGTGCAAACATTTCGGCCGTGCGCGCTGCAGCGGCAGTCATGATGTCCAGATTCCCTGCATATTTGGGGAGGAAATCGCCAAGTCCCTGCACTTCCAGAAAGATCGAGACTTTGCGCCCCTCGAAAATTGGCCCGTTCTTCAATTGGTAGCCGGGGACATATTGTTGCACAGCAGAAACCATCTCGTGCACGGATGCGGTGATCGCTTCCTGATCCGGTTGGTCAACTGTTTCACAATAGACTGTGTCCCGCATCATCAGCGGAGGCTCGGCAGGATTGACGACCACGATAGCCTTGCCTTCGGCTGCACCACCCACTTTAGAGACCGCCGCAGAAGTGGTGCGCGTAAACTCGTCGATATTCTTCCGGGTACCCGCTCCGATCGACTTCGACGCGACCGTTGCGATTATCTCGGCATAATCAACGCTTTGAACTTTGCTGATGGCGGCGACCATCGGAATCGTGGCCTGGCCCGCGCATGTGACCATGTTGACGTTCATTGCCTTACGGCCTGCCAGATCCTTGAGATTGACCGGGGGAACGCAAAGCGGGCCCAAGGCGGCGGGCGTCAGGTCGATCATAAGAATGCCCAGCTCGTTCAGCTTTCGGCTGTTTTCGGCGTGGACATAGGCCGAAGTCGCATCAAACGCGATGCTCACTCCATCCTCGATTGCGTGAGGCACCAGCCCATCAACCCCTTCGGCAGTGGTCTTGAGGCCCAGTTCCTTCGCGCGGGCAAGACCTTCGGAGCCGGCCTCTATACCCACCATCCAAACGGGTTCGAGAACTTCGGAACGAAGCAGTTTGTAAAGCAGATCGGTGCCGATATTCCCCGGCCCGATTATTGCGCATTTAATTTTGTCCATCTGTGCATCCTTACTTTGTCACTAGAGTGCGCCGAGGTTTGTCACCTCGTTGCTATCCTTGCCGAAGCACGCGATTGGCTAAGAAAAAGTCATGCGACAGGACCCAAGCCCGTCGCTGAGGTTAAGCTGCAGCGTGTCACCGCTGGATATGTCGATCATCGGCCCAAGAGCTCCGGAAAGGATTATTTCACCCGCCCTGAACGGCATTCCAAGCTCGCCAAGCGTATTGGCGAGCCAAGCGACAGAGTTAAGAGGGGAACCCTGAACAGCGGCGCCGATCCCGCTCGCAACCTCGACTCCATTACACTCGATTGTCATGGTCACTTTTGCCAGATCGATCTGACGCGGATCGACCCGAGCGGTCCCAATCGCGAATATTCCGCACGAGGCGTTATCCGCGACTGTATCCTGAATTTTGATATCCCAGTCGTGAATGCGGCTATCGACGATCTCAAAGCAGGCAGTGACATATTCGGTCGCCTCCAGTACATCGGCGGCGGTCACGCCTGGCCCGTTGAGATCATGTTTCAGAATGAACGCAATTTCGCCTTCGGCCTTGGGTTGGATGAGTGATTTGTGATCTACCGTGGCGCAATCGGGAACCAGCATTCGATCGGTCAATTGTCCGAAATCAGGCTCGAACACTCCAATCATTTCCTGCACCACTTTGGAGGTAACGCCGATCTTTTTTCCGATGATCTTTTCGCCAGCGTCCAGACGGCGCGCGATCATTCGTTCCTGGACGCGATAGGCGTCGCCAATATCTATCTCCGGATGGCGATCCCGCAGATTGGAAACCGTTAGGCCCCTGATTAGAGCGCCGTAGAGTTCATCGCCCAGTGAAGATATTATTGAACTTTCGAGTGGCATTGCCTTAAATTCTCCCAAACGTGCGCATCGAAACGCCCTTGTATCTTTTGCCGATGTCGTCTGCGGGCCCACCATCAAGCAATTCACTGGCCATCAAATGCGAAGCGTCTTTGAAGGCGAAACGGTTCGAAAGCGGGACCTTCCATTTTGTAATTTCGTCTGTGCGCCATTGTCAGGTGCTCCGCCAAGCTTGATGGAGGCTTTCGTTGCCCTAAAGTCTCACCCTGTGATAGCAAGGAGCGCATGAACAACGAATCCAGCACATCAGTAGTCGAGCGAATACTCGACCTCATCGTTAGCGTTTCTTCCTCACCCATGACTGTGAAGGAAATCTCCAAACATACTGGGATTCCCGTCTCTACAGCTCACCGCCTTCTTAAGCCGTTGGTCGAGCGCAAATTTTTAGTCCGGCATCGTCGAGGGCTATACGCGCTTGGCATCGCCAGCGTGGAAATAGCGGCACGTGCGGATATCGACTCGATTATTACCACTGCGACCCGGCCAATTATCGCAGACCTCGCCAAGACTTGCAGGCGCACGGCGCATCTGGGCGTCTTTCGAGACAACCTTGTACGCTATTTGGTCAAGGCCGAATCCGGGTGCCGACGGTCTCCTTCTCGGGAGGAGATCGAGCTCGAGGCTTACTGCACAGCGATTGGCAAGGCCCTGCTTGCTCAACTGGAACGGGACAGGCTTGAAGACTATCTTGCCTTGGGCGATTTCGTTCCTCTTACGGACAACACAATATTCGATGTCGATGACCTGAGACAAGAAATCAACGGCGTACGCCGACAGGGATGGGCGATAGATCGAGGGGAGATGTATCCAGAGCTGCGCTGCCTCGCGGTGCCGATACGGGGCAGGACCGGCCTGTTGGCGGCGGTGTCAGTCACCGAGGTCTGCAACGACGTTGATCCCGAGAAAGCGGAACAGGATTTGCTGACGCTTTTTCCGCGCATCGTTGAAGCGGCAGAGGCAGTTTCCGATGTTTTGCGAATGCCAGGGGACGAGGTTCGCGAGAAGCGAAGTAAGAAGACTTGAAGCGCTCGGCCTAACCCATTCGCGAGATCAATCCGCCATCGCTGATCAGGATCGTTCCATTTAGGTTTACTCCATCTCTAGGTGACGCGAGAAGCACATAGCATCCGGCATGATCTTCCGCCTCTGCCGCCCTTGCCAGTGGCGATGCCTTCGCCACCATTCCAACTGTGCGCTGTTCGGAATCGAGACGACGCGATGCGCTCTCCAGTGTGTCCAATCCCGAAAGGCCCGTGACAGTCCCGCCAGGAGCAACGCCGTTAACGCGGATTTGCGGCGCCCATTCATAAGCAAGTTGATAAACTATGCCCCGCAGTGCGAACTTGCTGGCAGTGTACAATGTGCCACCGCCGCCAGCTCTGAAACTAGCATTGGAGCAGGTCACTATCAGAGAGCCCGTGGATTTCCGCAACGCATCTGCGGAAGCTCGCGCCAAGAGCAAAGTCGACAGTACATTAATTCGGAACAATTCCTCGAACGCTGCCTCCACGTCTTCCATTTTCATGCGATCTATACGCTTGTACCAGTCGTAAACGCCGGCGTTCGCTATCGTGGTGTCCAGTTTTCCGAATTTTTCCTGCGCAAGTTCGACGCCCGCTTCACAGATCGCAGCCTCTGTGCAATCTCCCGCGAGGACAGAGCACCGATCCCCCAAGTGATCCGACAGATCCGCGAGAGCGTCGGCATTGCGATCCAACGCAACTACATTCGCTCCTTCCTCGACGAAACGTATCGCCACTGCCTTGCCGATACCTGAAGCCGCGCCAGTGATTAACGCTGCTTGGCCCGAAAGTTTTCCCATCAATTCTCACCCTCTGGTTTTTTGTCTATTTCAGATCAACCACCCATACTCCAGCGTATTGACATCTTCCAAGGTCCCTCGCAACAGGCAAGGAAGAAGAATTTGGCGAAATGCTGCTTTGGAGAGAGGTATGCCCGGTAATACGGAGCTTCCCGATATCGGGTTGTCGATAGACGTCGACGGTATCCAGACAAATTATCACGATTGTGGAGAAGGTGACCCCGTCATCCTCCTTCACGGTTCGGGTCCGGGCGTGACCGCCTGGCAAAACTGGCGAGGAATCCTGCCAAAACTTGGGGAAACGCACAGGGTTCTGGCCCCCGACATCGTGGGCTTCGGCTTTAGCCAACTGCCTGAAGGAGAGAAGCCGGGCATCAAACTGTGGACGCGGCATCTGGCGGGCTTTATAGAAGCCCTTGGCCTCGACCGCGTAACGCTGGTCGGCAACAGCTTCGGTGGTGCCCTCGCGCTGGGAATGATGGCTTTTCATTCCGACAAGGTGCGCTCGCTTATTCTTATGGGCACACCGGCTGGTGAGTTTGAGCAGACGCAGGGATTGGCGGACAGCCGATCCTTCGAGCCCAGTATGGACGCCATGCGCGCTATGATGAGGGCATTCCCATACGATCCGTCAATAGTTACCGACGAGGCAGTGGCCGCGCGCCTGCGTGTGGCGGAAATCGCCAGCGGGAAAGAGACAATCCGCAAGCTGCAGCCTGGCGCTGATCAAGCATTGAAAGGTCCACGAATCGTCAAGGGCATTCCGCTGGAGCAGTTGAAAGCTATCGATGCGCCAACGCTGATTCTGCACGGCCGCGAAGACAAGATGATTCCATTGCATGTTGCAGTGCGAATGCACGAACACCTCAAGCGCTCCGAGATGCATGTCTATGGTCAATGCGGCCACTGGGTCCAGCTAGAGCGTGAGGATCAGTTTCTGGACCAAATACGCGCCTTTCTCCGTCGCAATTGAAATCCTCGCTAGCCGTATTTCTTGGCCGCCAAATCCTTAACACAGTTTCCGGCGAATTGGTATTTATGCAGATGTCGAAAACCAGATCCGAGATACTTCGTCGCCTCAATGAAGGCGATCCAGCTTTCCTGCGCGAAGAATATAGTGATGTAGTGACCATGTTCTGGGACGCGGTAGAAGCTTGTCCTGAAAAGCTGGCATTGATTGAGGGAGATCGAAGGCTCACATACGCCCAGTTCGGTTCTGCGGTTACAGGTCTCGCCACGCGCATTGGCGAGATTGTCCCGCCATCAGGCCGTGTCGCTATTTCCATCCCGAATTCGATCGAAGCAAACGTCGCCATTTTCGCTGCATTGAGCGCTGGTGTCGAAATTTCGATGGCCAATGCCGAATATACGCCGCGCGAACTGGGGGTGCTGTTCGGGATTGCGGAGCCTGACCTGATTCTGGCGGGTGGAAAGAATGCAGCAGTCGTCGGTGACGCCGCCGATAAGATAGGAATACCTCTGGTTGTCGTGGGCGAGGGCGGTATTGGACTTGAGCAATTGCTGGAAGCGCCGACAGAGCGGCCAGAACTGGAAATTACAGGCGAGAGCCCCTGTATAATCATGTTTACGGGTGGATCGACCGGCGCGCCGAAGGCGGTCAGGCGCAACCAAAGGTCGGAAATGAACTGCATCAAGGCGATGCATACAGCTTGGCCCACTCGCCTACACGAAGAGGTCTGGCTTAATGTTGCCCCCGTCAGCCATGTCTGGGGCTTGCACATGGGTTGCTTCAATCCGGTGTATGGGCGCGCTCCCCTCGTAATCGTTCCGCGCTTCCAGCCAGACGTCACGGCAGGTCTGATGGAAAAGCACAGGGTCAGCGTCTTCAGCGGTGGTCCGGCGGCGATCTATCAAGGGCTCCTCTCGGCTCCCAATCACGACCTTTCCGCGCTGTGGCTGTGTCCGGGTGGCGGTTCGGTATTCTCGCGGCAGACGCTTCTGCGTTGGGAGGCTAAGACTGGCCTCCCGATCCTTGAGGCATTTGGCATGACAGAAGGTGGTCCCTTAACGGCGCAGCCACTTGACGGAACGCACAAGTATGGCACAACCGGACGTCCGCTGCCCGGTATCGAGGTGGAGATAGCTGCGCTCGACGAAAGTGGAAGACGGTTGGACGCAGATGAAGCCGGTGAAATTATGGTCCGGGGAGAACGGGTCGTTGATCGTTACATGGGTCTTCCGCCCTGCGGAGATCACGGCTGGCTTCCCACAGGAGACATCGGATATTTAACATCAGATGGATTTCTGACAGTCGTCGACCGCAAGAAAGACATGCTCATCGTCGCAGGATTCAATGTCTACCCAAGCGAGATCGAGGAGGTAATTTCTAAGGTTCCAGGGGTCACGGACGTAGCTGTGATTTCAGTGCCCGACGATCGCAAAGGCGAAGTTCCCTTAGCTTTCGTAGCGACAGAACAGGGCTCCGAGGTAACGGAGAATATGCTGCTCAATCACTGCGCTCGGAACCTGACCGATTACAAAATTCCCCGCGCCATCATACTATTAGACGCAATCCCAAAAACGCCCGCGCAAAAGCCGGACAGGAAAAGGCTCAAGATTATCGCGGAAAATCGTTGAAAGAGATCACTGCCGCTTAGCTGAAGAACTATGAATTGCTTTTGAGGGTTTGAAATCGGATTTGGAGACGACGTTGCCGTAACTGGCGCACGGGATACGGCGGGTCAGTGCACCCCTCCCCGAATCCTTTGTGAAATCATTTCTCATGATCAGAAGCGGATTGCTTCGAAGAGAGTTGCCGATAGAGGCTGGATTGAACAATGCGATCTATTACCGGATTTTCCAAAGGAAGCCGGTAGGATATGTCTAACAGGGTTTTTGCTGACTATTGCTGGCCTCGCCGTTTGGAAGGGCAGATTCAATTAGCCGATGATCTGGGCCACGCATTTTCTGTGCCACGCATCTCTGGGCTTACCGAACAGTAGACAGCTTACTGAATGGGAGGCTCCTCCCAGAGGTGCCGGGTGCACCAAAGGCGGCATGGATTCCGAGCTTCGTGCGTTCTTGGAGGGCTAAGGTGGTCACTGGCAATGCTGGCGGGCGGAGGGGCGGATAAAGCGACTTCATAGGGGCGGCTGATGCTCGACGCGCTTCCCGATGCTCGCACTGCTCGGCGATAGCCCAATAGACCGACTGGTTCCCGCGACCGCCGGACCTTCCCCGACTCCTTCTCAAAAGCTAATTGCGAAATGCTAGAATGCATACTTCATCGATTGCGCGATAGCGCAAACATGTTCGGCAAACTTTAGAACTGAAGACGGGTCCTCACTGTTGTTGTGGGCGTCCCTTGCATCAGCCTATTTGCGACGTGGTGCGGACGTTGTAGCTCGAAGTGTGGACTACGCCTGCGGCACAAGAGCTTGTTAGGTAAAGATGAGTATCGGTCGGGTGCATTCAGGTGTTCAGCCAGTTCGCGCAGTACGCTTTGACCGCTAGTTTTGATGAAGTCCGTAGGCTAGCTCCCTAAGCACATCATCGCGCTCTAAGCGCTGGGCCCCGGAGTTTTGCTGGCCCCTCGGTCTGACCAGTTCGCCATCACTACCTAGCTACCCCTACGCCATCCTGCCGCCGGGCAATATCCGGCGGTGTGGACGAGAGTCCGGCGGCGGCACCCCTGCTGCTTTGTAAGCTGATCGCGCCAGTCGCGATCTTCGCAGGCTTGCGTTCGATCAGCTAGCTATCCACGGCTGCCGATCTGCACCCTTGCGCCTTATCCGCATCATTGCCGTCGCGCCGACCACGAGCAGCCGACTTAAGTCGCCGTCGCGCTGCTTGGTCATCCCGGCCGTTCATCGCCGCCGGGGCTGCGCGCCCGAAGATAAGCGCATGCCATGCCGTGACCTGACGCCCTAATCTGAATAGAGACGCATCTGGCACCGCCGCTGATATGGCCGATACTGTGTTCGGACCGTATTCCGGAATCGTGGCGAGCCGCCGGGCCGTCTCATCGGGGCGGTGCCACTCAAGTATCTGCGCTTCTAGCCGGTCGACCTCGTTGGCTAGCGTCCTAAGTTGGGCAGCTAGGCTGCTTAGCGCCCGACTAAGAAATGAACGACCAGCTTTCCCTGCCGCTTATGTGAAGAACACTCTGCGCATGATCCACTCTGAGGGTGACAATCTCCTGCTCATCTGCTGATTGCTAGACGTAGACCTACGACGACTGATTCATGGCGCAAATATGCTGATGCAGGGGCCAACTACGCTATCCCGTTAACCCACATCCGTTACGACCGATGCGTAAGCACGTTCTTTTCCGCTAACGGCATTACCGCTGCTCTGAGCCCGAAGTTTCTACCAGTACCGGTAGAGTTGGCCCGTTTTGATGCCCATCGTTGAGCGTGATGGCGAAACGTAATGGGGAAACATGCCCCCAGTACGGTTTGCCGTTTGATCCTCCCCGATCACAACCGGATCTTTCCCGAGGCTCGAGCGGGGCCGGAAGTGGTTGTAGTCGTGCCGCCAGGCTTCCAGTTCCTGGCGGCCGAGGGCGAGGCTTGTGAAAATCGTCTCCTCCAGGCACTCGTCCTGCAGGCGCGCGCTCGATGTAATGCCACTCGACATTGCGCTCCTTGGACCAGCGTAGGATCGCCATACCGGTCAGCTCAATGCCTTTATCGCTGGCGATCGTATGGGGCCGTGCCATCCGCTCGAAGACTGCTGGATTAGCTCCCGCCCGACCCGAGCGCCGGAGATAGACAGATTGGCGCTCAGACGCACGCACACTTGGCTGCTATCACCAACGACAGCAAAGATCCCGAACCTTCGCCCACAGGCAAAGGCATCGGACACAAAGTCCAGGCTCCAGCGCTGAATGGGGCCCTGCGGGAATGTTATTGGTGCTCGTGTGCCCAGGGCCCGCACGCGAACGCCACGGCGGCGCACTTGTGGCCGTTCCTCGCGATAAAGCCGCCGGAGCTTCTTGTGGTTCATCGCCCACTTCCTGGCACAGCAGGCAGCGCAACCGCCGCTAGCCGAACCAACGACGCTGGCTGGCCAGTTCACTGATGCGCTCGCATCGTCAGGCCGATGACTGACGTAGCGCAGCATGGTCCGACCTACGCCCAGGATCACGCAGGCCCGACACCGGCTCACCTCGAAAACCTTCTGGAGATGAGCCACCGCCTGCCGCTTGGCACCGTGCGCTAAAACTTTCTTTACGCTGCCCCTCTTGAGGACGGCGTTGTCGAGCATCGAGTCCGCCAGCAACTTCTTCAGCCGCTCGTTCTCCTACTCAAGCTGACGTAAACCCCGGGGGTATCCGAAACTTTCAGTCCGCCATACTTTAACTTCTTGTAGAAGGTCGCCGAACTGACCCCGGGACGGCGGCACACCTCCGGTGTTGGCATCCCCGCTTCCTGCTCCTTCAACACAGCGATGATCTTCTCCTTGCTGAACCTGATTGGCTTCATTCGTCCGTCTCCTTATCAGGGCCGGACTCCACTTATCATTGGAGGAAATCTAGTGGCTGAGACCACCGCAACCGTCACATTCCGGCTAGATGAATGGATAGAATTCCCACCAACTCGAATGGAACATTCTCACCCTCTGATAGAAAGGTGCGCATTTGCATGTCCAACATTCTCCCACGTATTGACACCGCTACTGAGCGTAGCGACACCGACATGGAATGGTTTCGGCGGGGTAAGAGAAGAGGCAAATGCGAGGTTATTCAAAAAGCAGAAAGCGCACCTTGTCTTATTATGGAATTTAATTCGGCAGTTGAGCTTAGGCAAAACACTTATCTCTTTTCTAGAGAATAGGTATTACTTCATTCAAAAACGGTCCAAATTTCTTTTGTGTTGTGGTGCTTGGTGAACCCAGGCAAGAACAATAATATCAGGGAGAGGTAATTATGGAAACAGTAGTCACGAAATCAGTAATGCTATCGTTGTTGCTTTGTCCACTAATCCTAAATGTGGAGCGCGCAGAGGCGCAAGAGCAGGACGACGAGGCAGGCGATCCGATAGCTTCCAATTCAGAAGTTGGGGCTCAGGCTATCGTTGTCACCGCCACCCGTCGTGAGGAGGATTTGCAGGACGTTCCTGTCGCAGTTTCGGCCGTATCAGACGAGGCGCTTACTATCGCGGGTGTGGAACAGGTGCGAAATCTCAACCTAGTTGCTCCCGGCTTCAATGGGGGGCGCAATCAGCTTGTGATGCAACCTAGTATACGTGGGGTAGGGTCGAGTGGAACGTCCGTAGGTGACGAGTCTAACGTCGCAGTTTATGTTGATGGGGTTTATCAAGGCGATCCCTATTCGACGCAAGTTGACCTTGTCGAAGTATCTCGCGTTGAGGTGCTGCGGGGGCCGCAGGGAACTGTGTTCGGTCGCAACGCCACTGGCGGTTTGGTCAACGTTGTCACCCCCGACCCTCAGTTCACTCCGCGCGCTCGTTTCCGAGCTAGCTGGGGGCGTATGCGTGAAGATTCGAACAAATTTGATATCCAGGCGTATGCTACCGGTGGCTTGACAGACACCATAGCGGCGGATCTCGCTGTGCTTTATCGTAATCAAGGCGGATACGTAACGTACTTGCCTGATGGCGGGACAGTTGGTGAGACGGAGATCGCTTCAATCCGCTCGAAATTGCTTTTCGAGCCAAGTAGCGATGTTCAGTTCATTCTAACTGTCGGTTACGTTGACACTCAGGACGAAAATGCTGCTACCGCTCGACCTGTGGGAGATAATACGCTGGCCGCAAACATCGAGGGGGTGCTTCTTCCTGAAAGCCCATGGGAAGCTTCTAACGTAACCTTCGGCATACCAGGCCGTTCTGATTTTAACCGACTAGATGTCGCTCTTAAAGGGCTTATTGATCTAGACGGGGTCCTTTTAGAATCAACCAGTTCTTATATGCGCACCCGCGTGCACCAGATAGGCGATTCTGATGCGACTAACATACTCCTTGGCGAAACGAACATGCGGGTCAGGCCGGATACGTTCACTCAGGAACTTCGTCTGATTTCGGATAATTCTAGTTCCCTCAGTTGGACTACCGGGGTTTATTATTACCAACTTGAAGGTGAGCAACCTCTAACTCTAATCAATCGGAGGGATGTAACGCAGCCTATTACTCCCCTGACGCTTGAGCCGGAGGTCGACAATTCGTCAATCGCGGGCTTCGTTGAGGGCACTTACGATCTGACGCCCAGCTTGTCGATTACCCTGGGTGGCCGATACACACTAGAAACTCGGAAATTTTCACAGCGTATAAATGGCGTACAGCTCTTCACGGATGCAGAGGAGGATTTCGATAAGTTCACCTATCGTGCTGCTATCCAATATGAAGTTTCACCATTCCTGAACATTTATGCCACCTATGGGAACGGGTTTAAGAGTGGAACTTTCAACACGTTCAGCCCCTCCAATGTGGCTGTGCAACCGGAAACCATCGACGCCATCGAATTTGGCATAAAGGCTGATCCGTTGCCATGGCTGCGGGCGAACCTTGCGACATACTTCTACAATTATGACAATCTCCAGGTTACCGCGCGGGCAGCAGACAATTCGTTTGTTTTGCAGAATGCTGCCAGTGCAGAAATCTATGGGGGCGAATTGGAGCTGTTCGTAGATCCTGTGACCGGTCTGAACCTGCGTGCGGCACTTGCTTATGCTCATTCCGAGTATGTAGACTTCCCCAATGCGCAGGTTTTTCTACCCCAACCAGGCGGCGGTAACTTGGTTTCGACCGCTGATGCATCTGGCAATCAGCTCGTCCGCGCCCCAGAGTTCACTTTGACATTGAATGGGCGCTACACCTTCGATGCTTGGGAAGGCGAAGCATTCGTGGGAGGCAACCTGTTCCATTCGAGTTCGGTATACTATGACTATCTGAACATCTTTGGGCAGGAACCATACCAACTTTTGACAGCTGAGATTGGATGGACTAATCCCGATGACGATTTTACTTTCCGTATCTATGGAAAAAACCTTACGAATGAAGCGGTTGTTCAGCAAATTTCGCCCGGTCCCCTCGCTGCCTATGCTACCTACGAACGTCCTCGTGAGATAGGAGCTAGTTTAGAAGTTAGATTCTAATTCTCTGGTGGTTGGAGCCAGGGTCTTATCTTTATTTTGGCAAAGTCAAGACCCAGGATCAGAAGATCTTGGGTCTTGACCTGCTCAACTTGAGTTGACGTAACCCCCAACTTCCCCCAGCTGGGATTAGAGCCGAGCCGCGTTGTTGCGCATGAGCGCGGTTGAAGCAATGGGCTGCGTAGCGGAGCCCGTAGGGCGTAGCGAAGCAGGCCATTGCTTATCCAGTTGGGCGGCGAACGCCGCCGGTGTTGCGTAGCCAAGGGCCGAGTGCGGCCTCTCGCGGCTGTAATCCCAGGCCGCGATCTCGACACGGGCATGAGCAAGGCTGAGGAACAGCGTCTCGTTCAGCAGCTCATCGCGCATGCGACCATTGAAGCTCTCGCAAAAGCCGTGCTGCATCGGCTTGCCTGACGCGATGTAATGCCACTCCACGCCCATCTCCCCGCACCATGCCAGCACCGCATTGCAGGTCAGCTCAGTGCCGTAGCACATTGGGAAGCTGCCTCTCGAAGGCAGCGCTCGCACGACACGGCGGCCTGAGATCGATGTGTCCGGCACCGCTGCCAGGCACTCCCTGGTCACGTCATCGACTACATTGAGCACACGGAACCTCCTGCCCGACGCCATCTGGTCGTGCATAAAGTTCAGGCTCCAGCGTTGGTTCGGCAGAGCCGGCACCGGGGCAGGAGCCCTTTGTGCCGACAGCACGCTTGCGGCTGCGTCGCCGCCTGACCGCCAAGCCTTCCTCCTGGTAGATGCGCTGGGTCTTCTTACGGTTGATCATGATCCCCTCCCGGCGCAGCAGGATATGCAGCCGCCGATAGCCGAACCGACGACGCCGGTTGGCCAGCTCCCGCAGCTTCTCTCTCAGCTCGGCATCGTCGCCTCGCGTCGAGCGGTAGCGCACACTCTCGCGATCGGCACCAACGACACGGCACGCCCGTCGCTCGCTCATCCCGTGGCAGGCCTGGAGATGAGCCACAGCTTCCCGCTTCGCGGCGGGCGTCAAAACCTTTTGCCAGGAGATCCTTCAGTGCCGCCT
>NZ_WTYO01000012.1 GCF_009827515.1 Pelagerythrobacter marinus
CTCGCACGACACGGCGGCCTGAGATCGATGTGTCCGGCACCGCTGCCAGGCACTCCCTGGTCACGTCATCGACTACATTGAGCACACGGAACCTCCTGCCCGACGCCATCTGGTCGTGCATAAAGTTCAGGCTCCAGCGTTGGTTCGGCAGAGCCGGCACCGGGGCAGGAGCCCTTTGTGCCGACAGCACGCTTGCGGCTGCGTCGCCGCCTGACCGCCAAGCCTTCCTCCTGGTAGATGCGCTGGGTCTTCTTACGGTTGATCATGATCCCCTCCCGGCGCAGCAGGATATGCAGCCGCCGATAGCCGAACCGACGACGCCGGTTGGCCAGCTCCCGCAGCTTCTCTCTCAGCTCGGCATCGTCGCCTCGCGTCGAGCGGTAGCGCACACTCTCGCGATCGGCACCAACGACACGGCACGCCCGTCGCTCGCTCATCCCGTGGCAGGCCTGGAGATGAGCCACAGCTTCCCGCTTCGCGGCGGGCGTCAAAACCTTTTGCCAGGAGATCCTTCAGTGCCGCCTGGTCGAGCATCGCATCCGCCAGCAGCCGCTTGAGCTTGGCGTTCTCGCTCTCAAGCTCCTTCAGCCGCCGGGCCTCGGAAACCTCCAGCCCGCCATACTTCGACTTCCAGTTGTAGATCGTCGCTTCCGATACACCGTGACGCCGGGCCAGGTCGGCGGTCTTCGCTCCCGACTCGGCCTCCTTCAGCACGCCGATGATCTGCTCTTCTGAAAACCTCGTTCTCTTCATCTCGTCCGTCCTTCTGTCAGGGCCGGACTCTAATCATACTTGGAGGAATATCAGGGGGTCACGTCAATGCCGATGTGCTAGTGTTAATACGCAATAGCATGCCGTTCAATACCTTCCGGTCGTCAACTCGCGGGAAGCTACTTAGCTAGGAGGGCAAAAGCGGCTCAATGAATGACCATTCCATGCCGGTCAGTTGGTATCACCGCCTGGCGTCATGCCTCCCTCGCAAAGGAAAGCCTGCATCAAAAAGAACCAAAAGCCTCGAGGCCGTTCAGTTTACCGCTTAGCCTTTGGCATGGGGAGGTCTCAAATGTTCCAAAATGCCAAAACCGCGCGAAGCGCAGCAACAAATGCGAGGGGCTGATCAAGCATGAGATGATGGCGCGCGTTAGGCACCGCAACAATTGGAATATCCCCCCCTCCTAGCTCACGGATATAACAAGCAGAATCTCGATCGAAAAGTTGACTCTTTTCACCGTGTATAACTGCTTTGCGACCGGGCGCATCAACCAGTTTCCTGCCCACGCTCAGCCATTCGTCGTAGTTATTGTCGCGACGGAAGACCTCCGGAGAAAACTTCCATGCCCATTCTTCGCCATCGCGGCGGAGAGAGTGAAAAGCCATGTAGTCCAATAAGAAAGGCTCACCAACCGATTGCGGCGGTGCCAGGATATACCTCTCGCGCGCCGCTGCATAACTGGGATAGCGTCGGACCGGTTTATCTGGATTACCCGACCCTGGGCTCCACAGACCCATAGTCCAGTATTCCTCGAGTTTTTGTGGCCGCATTACCATGAGATCGCAGACAATAACGCCTGCGAAGGCGTCCGGCGTTTGAGAAACAGCCGTAAGTGCTGCACGCGCGCCGAAGCTGTGGGCGATGATCACCGGGTTGGCTCCGTCTGCGCGCAGATCGAGCGCTTCGCTGATTTCGGCGAATTCCTTTCCCCGCGCAGCTTCATCAGCGACGCCACGCATCTCGCTATCGCCCATACCGGCCAGGTCAAAAGCCACCACATCGTAATCTTGGGCAAGGTATGGTGCGATGAAGGCAAAGCAGCGGGCATGGGCGAGAAACCCGTGCGACATGAGCAATTTGGCCCGGCCACGCCTACCCCAGCGAAGATAATGTACACGCGCGCCATCAACCTCTACGAAGCCTTCCTCACGGGGCACACTCATCGCCCAGGAAAACCAATCGGGAATATGCGCCCCTCCGCCAGCCCATACCGGATCGATATCTGTTGAACCGTCCTGGATTGCAGTCAATTTATTCATTTCGGCCTTGTCTCCAATACCTGAGGCCATACCCCTCTCCCAAGCAGCATTTCGTCGAAATATTCCCCCGTAGGTGTATAGGTCGCGGCATAATGTCAATACGCACGAGTATGCAATATCGTGGCATTTTAGTTAAATGGCGAAACGCGAGATCCAGCAGAGGGCTCTTTCGACCAACGCACGTGAGTCAACCGCCCGCTTTCTATAGTTTGCCTATAGTTTGCGGACCGATGGCGACGCGTCCTTGAAATACCCTTTCGGAAACGTCTTCGAGATAACGATGTATTGCTTCCGTCTTGGCGCAAAATTTCAATCTTTGGATGGATATGGACCGAAGCCTCCCTAGGCGAACTCGCCGCTAGTGAGCGCAAGGCGAGACGTTATTCCAGTGATACGCTAGAGGAGTCGGTGTGCATTCCACCGCTGTTGCATCAAAATACGCAGAGCTTATGACCCGTCGCCGACTGATTCTGAACGAAGTCGAGCGAACGTCACTCGTTCGGTCCGTCCGGAAATACCATTGGTCTGCCCGTGCCCAGTCCCCTTTTGCGAACGCCACGGCGACGGACCCGAAGCCCTTCCTCACGGTAGATGCGCAGCAGCATCTTGTGGTTCGGTCGCATGCCTTCCCGCGCCAGCAGGTAGCCCAGGCGGCGATAGCCGAACCGGCGACGTTCCGCCGCCTGCTCGCGCAACCGTTCCCGCAGTGCCCCGTCATCCGGCGCCCCGTCATCCGGCCTCGCCGGCTCGTAACGGATCACCGTGCGGCTCACGCCAACCAGACTGCACGTCCGACGCTCGCTCAGCCTATGCTCCTCACGGGCATGGACGACGGCTTCCCGCTTCGCGCCGGGCGTCACCAATTTTTGGTGCCAGATCCTTCAGCACCACGTTGTCGAGCAATGCTTCGGCCAGCAGCTTCTTCAGCCGGCTGTTCTCGTCCTAGGCCGTGTTGATAAAAGACTTCAGCCATAGGCGCGCGGCGGCGAGGTTGAGGAAGCTGTCAAACGAGAGGTCCGTCTTGTCGTACCGGGTGGCGATGCGCCGCTGTTGCTTGAGCTTACCGAACATGCGCTCGACGCAGTTGCGATCTCGATAGCGGCGATAGTCGGGATGCTCGGGCATCTTGCGGTTCGAGCGGGGTGGGATGATCGGCAGGATACCACGGATCAGCAAGCCTCCCGGAAGCGATCACCGTCATAGCCTTCTGGGCGTGGCGATGGGGATATCCATCAGCGGCTCCGCAGCGGTGTAATCGGAGGCCTCGCCGCCAGTCAGGATGAAGCCGAGAGACAATCTCTGATTGTCGCATCGGGCGTGGATTTTGCTCGTAAAGCCGCCGCGTGATCGACCAAGAGCGTTCGCACAAGCCCCCCTTTTCCGCCCGCAGCCGAGACATGACCGCGAACGCTTGTGCTGTCGATCATATGCTGCCAGTCGTCCGTCAGTCCCAGGTCGATCAGCGTTTGCCCTGTTCAGCCCACCGCCTGAACCGGACATAGACCGAGTTCCATTTGCCATAGCGCACATGCATGTCGTGCCAGGGGCAGCCGACCCGCAGCACATGAAGCATGCCATTGAGGAAGCGCCGGTTATCGCCCGCCGGCCGCGCCCAGCGACCACGCTCAGCAGGCAGCAGCGGCCCGATCAATTCCCACTCCGCATCGGATAAATCCCCGCGACCCATGACTGCTCCTCAAAAAGCAGTCTTGAATCAGAACTCGGAGCAAATGGGGATCCCTTTTGTCAACACGGCCTAGAAGTCCGCAGCCGACAGGCATCGGATACCCCCAGTCCACCGAACTTCGACTTCCACTTGTAGAACGTGGCGGTGCTGGCCCCGTAACGGCGGCACCCCAGTTTCAAACCGCGATGATCTGTTCTTCGCTGGACCAGTTTCGCTTCATTCTCGTCCGACTTCTTTGCGTAAGAATCTAGCAAAAACCCGTCTGTTCAGGGGAGCAAGGCAACTTAAGGAAAACTCCACACCCGAGCGGTCCGACGCGGGGTCTGGATGTCAGAGGGCGCCAACTCCAATTCTCATGGGGGCAGGCAACGGGTGATTGGTTGGTCTTGACCTTGCGGCTCTTCTGATGGCCATACAATCTGAACATCCCTTGACAGCGCGAAATGTCGATCCTAAACCATACTTAAGAGTATGGCTAGCGACTATGCGACGAACATTTGGCGGGAGTGGAGAATTTGACCATACAGCAAGGCAATTTTCTCGAGAATAATGGCATTCGTACCCATTATCATGATGAAGGATCTGGCATTCCGCTCGTACTTCTGCATGGCTCCGGACCAGGAGTGAGTGCCTGGGAAAATTGGGGTAATGTAATACCTCATTTGGCAGAAAATTACCGCGTCATTGCTGCGGATATGGCTGGATTTGGGCTGACTGACTGCGAGCCTGATCTGACGCTCAATATGAAGGTGTGGGTCAGTCAACTTCTGGGCTTTCTGGAAGCTCTTAATGTCGGCCCCTCAGTTCTTGTTGGTAATTCTTTCGGTGGAGCGCTGTCGCTTGCGGCCACCCTTCGGCAGCCCGAGGCTGTGCTGGGCTTGGTATTGATGGGCACTCCGGCTGGTCAGTTCGAGCAGACGAGTGCCCTAAGTGAAGGCGCTGCATTCGAGCCCTCTCTTGAGGGTATGCGGGCCATCCTCGAGCGTTTCCCGTACGATACGTCTATCGTAACCGAGTCCATGGTTCGGGAGCGGTATGAAATGAGCCTACGCCATTCTGGGCGCACGGCGCTGCGCGCCCTAATGCCCCAATCGAGTGAAGAAGGGCCGCGGCTCGTTCGTGGAATGCCGGCTGAAAAGCTAGCTACGATCGATAAGCCGGCATTGCTGCTGCACGGGCGCGAAGATTCAGTCATTCCTATGGAGGTGGCGGTAGGTGCCGCTCGAAATTTGCCAAAGAGCGAGTTGCATATCTTCGGAGAGTGCGGCCACTGGGTTCAGTTGGAGCGGCCAAAGGCTTTTGTTGGCTTGATAAGCGAATTTCTTAGTCGCCACGGTTTTTAGGAGGGCGGAATGAGTGTCCATGGAATTGAGTTGGCGCTGTATGACATTACCACCAAGAGTTCAGTGAGAAAACGCTTCGTTGCAGAGCCTACAGAAGTACTGGGGCGATATGGATTGAGTCGGGATGAGCAGGAAATGATTGGGGGTATGAATGTATCTTCCATGCTTGATGTCGGAGTGAGTCCCATGCTCACTTTTGGCTTATGGATGTGTGTGCGGGGGCCGCAAGACCTGCCCGAGTACCTAAACGCGATCTCCGGCTGCGCTAGGGAGGCGGTGTGATGGCAAATGTGGTTGGTGGGTTTCTAATGTCCCACGACCCGCTGGTTTTCATTAACCCGCGGAAGATTGACTCGTCAGTTGTCTTGGCAGCGTACGACACGATCCTTGAACGCGTGCGTCAGCTAGATGCGACAACTGCTGTTATAATTGGTGCCGATCACTATATTTTATTCGGTCCGAATTGTTTACCTCAGATGGCGATCGGCATCGGAGATGTGCAGGGCCCAATCGATCCTTTGCCTGGAGTTGAGCGCGGGGGCATCAAAGGCAACCCGTCATTGGCGCAACATATAATGCGTGTGGGTCATGAGGAGGGGTTCGACTGGGCGGCTGCCAAATCGATTAACGTCGATCATTCTGTAGGTATTCCAGTTCGCCGCTCATTGCCTTCAGATGGTTCTGTCGCAACTATACCCGTCTATCTGGCCGCAGGTGTTCAGCCCTTAATTCGCACGCAAAGGGCCTATGACCTTGGCGGTTCGATACGTCGGGCCATCGAAGCTTATCCTGGCGACGAGAGGGTCGTTGTCATTGGATCAGGTGGCCTCAGCCATTGGGTTGGCCTTCCGCAAATGGGGCGTATCAACAAGGCCTTCGATAAGCTGATCCTCGATGCGGTGGAGAGGGGGGAGCCTGAGGCTCTCATCAATTTAACCGATGATTACATTCTAGAACACGGTGGAAATGGTGCGATGGAAATTCGTCAACTTCTCTGCGCAATGGGCGCAGTCAGAGGGGCGGGCAAGGTCATCGCTTATGAGCCTTGGGATGGTGGAGTGACCGGCCTAGGCTTCGCTGAACTTTGTGTTGCTTCTTGAGAGCGGGTAATAATGGAAAAAGAGGAGGGTATGGTTTCAAATCTAGTCGAACTCGGTGAAGCTTCGCAGATCCCGAAAGGTGAAATGAAGGCATTTTCAATCGATGGCCTTGGGGAGATCGCCGTTTATCACGTCGACGATGAGTGGTTCGCGACAGATGATGTCTGCTCCCATGCGGTAGCCTCTCTTACAGAAGGTTGGCTCGAGGGATTCACCGTAATTTGTCCGGCCCATTCTGGTGAATTCGACGTTCGATCGGGCAAGGCTCTTTGCTTTCCGGCCACAGAACCGATCAGTACTTATCAAGTATGGGTCGAGGGCGGTAAGTTGCTGGTGAACACGACACCGAACAAAAATGACGACACTCACGCTTCATCCCCGCAGTGTCAATAGGAGAACACCGATGGTTGAGACTTTTCAACGCGAAAATAACCGCGCGGCGTCTGACCTTGACTTTCACCAACTCGTGGATGTTGAAGCCGGATGGATCGACAGGCGAATTTTTTGGAATGCGGATATTTACCAGCTTGAATTGGAGCGAATTTTTGCCCGCTGCTGGTGTTTCGTAGGTCATGAATCGCAGTTCACTGAGCCCGGCGATTTCCTAACTACTCATATTGGGCAAGATGCTGTTATAGTCGCGAAAGATCGAAAAGGGGAAGTTAACGTATTCTTAAATTCCTGTACCCACAGGGGTAATAGAGTATGTTTTGCTGAGGCTGGCACCGCTCGTCAATTCACGTGTAACTTTCACGGATGGGCTTTTGGTCTAGATGGGGGGCTTGTTAGCATACATGAGGAGGAGCATTACTCAGCCTGCGCGAATTTCGATAAGAGTAAGTTAGGTCTACATCGGGCGAGAACTCAATCCTACAAGGGTTTGATCTTCGCTACCTTTGATCCTGAGGCGCCATCGCTAGATGAATATTTAGGCGACTATCGCTATTACTTGGATGTCCTGCTCGATAACGATCCTGGTGGTACCGAATTCCTTGAGGGCAACGTAAAGTCTCGATTGCGGTCAAACTGGAAATTCGCGGCTGAGAACTTCGTCGGAGACGCATATCACGCCGGTTGGACACATGCATCAGCCGCTGAAGCGATTTTTGGCCGCGGTGTAAAAGTAAATCCCGAGAAGTCCTTTCAAGCGAGTGTCAATGGACACGGTACCGAATTTGGACTGGATTTGATTGGTAATGCCATGGCGCTGGGCGAGCCAGAGGTTGTGGACTATTTGAAGGAGAATGAAGCGCGCTTCGCCGAACGCCTCGGAAAGCTGCGAGCGAAAATGGTGGGGGCTATGAGTTCGGCTAATGTTTTTCCAAATCTTGCATACCTCCCGGGACTTAACACTTGGCGAACATGGCTCCCCAAGGGGGCCCACGAGATTGAATTGAATACGTGGGTGCTCGTCAACCGCGATGCTCCAAAGAGCCTCAAGGAGGCCTACCGTCGTGGCATTTCGAGAACTTTCTCCCCAACCGGCATGTTTGAATCTGATGACGGGGAAAACTGGGAGCATTGCACGCACTCAAACGCTGGTGTCGTTACGCGCCGTCAGAAACTGCACTATGGATTAGGATTGGACTCGGCGATAGATCACGAAGAGTTTCCAGGAAAAATCCATCGCGTCCAATTGAACGACGCAAACCAGCGCGCATTCTATAAACGTTGGGCTGACCTCATGTCAGCCAGCGATTGGTCCAGCCTCGACAATAATTAAGGACATAAGCATGGTAACTGCTCCAGCCAATCCCAAGAATAACGCGCCTCGCCAGGCTTCTTTAGAAGTGTTTCATCTGATTCAACAATTTCTATATCGGGAGGCGAGGCTCTTAGACGAACAACGGTACGACGATTGGTTTCAATTGATGGACGAGGAATTCACCTATTGGGTCCCCGTTCCCCAAGCCCGTTATCGTCGCGACAAGAAGGGCACATATGAACGTGATCGAATGGCTCACTTTGACGATAGTCTAGCGGAGTTAAAGTTGCGGGCTTCTCGGTGGAAGCAACGAACTGCTTGGAGTGAAGACCCACCTACACGCAACATACACTATATTTCGAATATCGAAGTAGAACCTAGCGAAGAAGAGAACGATTGGTTAGTTCGTTCGGTCGCAATAAGTTTGCGTAATCGCAATGAAGATGAAGAGGACTGGCTTGGTGGTCGGCGAATAGATCTTATTCGTCAGACCCCAGAAGGTCTTAGATTAGTGCGTAGAGAGGTGTTTATTGCCCAGACAGTATTTTTATCCAAGAACTTTAATACGTTTATCTAATCGGTTGTCCCGTTATCGGTAGGTGCGGAGCGGGTTGCTGTTTGCGCGGTTTGCTTTTGTCAGGGACACAGACGCATTCACTAGTAGCTTAATGTTAGTCGGTTCTGGCAGCGCCCCATTAAGCCTTGTCCATTTAATCAATCAATATTTTACCGTAGGAGAAGATATCGTTGCGACGTTCGGTCCGAGGGTATCATCTTTCCTTTAAGCGTAAAACGCTTGTTGTTCTTGTATAATGTCTATGATCGAGAGGATCAGAAGCAACGTATATAATTATACGATCGTCCGTCATCGTCAAATTCATGAGATTCCTGCTATGATCAAACGCCTCCATTCAGTAACGACATTTTTCTTACGATGGGGGGGGCTTGTATGACGAACACCGTTGCGATCATTGGCGCTAACGCTGCAGGTTTGACCACAGCGATGGAGCTTCGGCGCTTGGGATACGATGGGCGAGTGATGCTCTTTGATGCCGAGATGGAGCCGCTGTACAATCGTCCTGCCGTGTCGAAGGAAATGCTTTCAGGTGAGTTTAGCGATCCCTCGGACACCCCTCTAGTGCGGGCCGATATTTTAGAGAAAATGCACCTGGAGCTTGAGTTCGGCAATCGTGTTTTGGGCATTGGGACCGCGGGGCGGTTGGATCTTTCTGGAGGGCGGCAGGTAGGCGCGGAGGTTATGGTTGTGGCAACGGGTGGGTTGGCTCGATGGCCTGCACAAGTTCCGAGATTGCAAGGCATCCACACCCTGCGTACTTCGCGCGATGCAATGGCGTTGAGGGAGGCGCTGTTGCCAGGAGCTCGTGTAGTCGTAATGGGCGGAGGCGTGATCGGTTGTGAAGTTGCTTCAAGTGCTGTGAGGCGTGGTTGCGATACTACGATTGTGGACATTGCGGCGTTACCGATGCTCCGTTCGATCGGCGAGGGAGCAGGGCGGGTCATGGCGACTGTTATTGAAGAGGCAGGGGTTAAACTGAGGTTGGGTGAAGGTATAGCCTCAGTCCTAGGGCCGTCACGGATTAGCGGCGTGGTGCTCATGAACGGCGAGACTCTACCTTGCGATGTCCTAGTTATCGGTGTCGGGATGGTTCCCAACGCCAAGCTTGCAAATGATGCGGGCGCGGAAAATGATAACGGCATTTTGATTGATGCTCATTGTCGAACATCGCTGCCAGGAGTCCTTGCTGTCGGGGACGTTACCCGACGCCGAAGCACCGTCGAAGGGTTAGGAGATCGAAGCGAGACTATTTTGAACGCGCAGATCCAGGCACGGGAGGCAGCCTCTACTATCCTTGGCCTGGAATTGCCTAAGGCACAGCCATCGGGATTCTGGTCCGATCAGTTCGATATAAATATTCAGGCCGTAGGCAAAGTCGATCGTACGGTCTCGCATTGGTTAAAGCCGTTCAATGGTCAGGAGGGTGTTTTACTGCAGTTTAGCGAGAATAAACTATGTGGGGCGGTAGGCTTCAACAGCGGCCGCACAATTGCCCGCATTCGCCGTCTGCTCAGCGTTGGAGATCGTCGGCCCCCGGAGGAGTTGTTGAGAGATCCAAAGCTTAATGGATAGGCAGAAACTTTACAGCTCCTTACCTTGATCGTTGGTAGGGCAAGGCGATTTTGGTGCTAGAGTGGTCTCAGAATCCGTGCTGGTGAAGGAGGCCGCCATGGATGTCTCAAGCTCTCTCGATGGATTTGCGTGTCTGCTTCTATCGGCGGTTGATGGCGGCCTGAGCTTGCGTGCTGCGGCTACCCGTGACGTGACCCCCCTGATTTTCCTCTAAGTTGGATTAGAGTCCGGCCCTGATAGAAGGACGGACGAGATGAAGAGAGCGAGGTTACCGAAGGCAGATCATTGGCGTGCTGAAGGAGGCCGAGTCGGGAGCGAAGACCGCCGACCTGGCCCGGCGTCACGGTGTATCGGAAGCGACGATCTACAACTGGAAGTCGAAGTATGGCGGGCTGGAGGTTTCCGAGGCCCGGCGGCTGAAGGAGCTTGAGAGCGAGAACGCCAAGCTCAAGCGGCTGCTGGCGGATGCGATGCTCGACCAGGCGGCACTGAAGGATCTCCTGGCAAAAGGTTTTGACGCCCGCCGCGAAGCGGGAAGCTGTGGCTCATCTCCAGGCCTGCCACGGGATGAGCGAGCGACGGGCGTGCCGTGTCGTTGGTGCCGATCGCGAGAGTGTGCGCTACCGCTCGACGCGAGGCGACGATGCCGAGCTGAGAGAGAAGCTGCGGGAGCTGGCCAACCGGCGTCGTCGGTTCGGCTATCGGCGGCTGCATATCCTGCTGCGCCGGGAGGGGATCATGATCAACCGTAAGAAGACCCAGCGCATCTACCAGGAGGAAGGCTTGGCGGTCAGGCGGCGACGCAGCCGCAAGCGTGCTGTCGGCACAAAGGGCTCCTGCCCCGGTGCCGGCTCTGCCGAACCAACGCTGGAGCCTGAACTTTATGCACGACCAGATGGCGTCGGGCAGGAGGTTCCGTGTGCTCAATGTAGTCGATGACGTGACCAGGGAGTGCCTGGCAGCGGTGCCGGACACATCGATCTCAGGCCGCCGTGTCGTGCGAG
>NZ_WTYO01000013.1 GCF_009827515.1 Pelagerythrobacter marinus
CGTTGTCGCTGACGATCATGCCGGGCTTGCCACGCTGGGCGATCAGCTCGGTCAGCTCGCGAACGACACGGCGACCAGAGATCGAGGTATCCGGCACCGCTGCGAGACACTCCCTCGTCACGTCATCGACGACGTTGAGCACGCGGAACCGCCTGCCAGACGCCATCTGATCGTGAACGAAGTCGAGGCTCCAGCGCTGGTTCGGTAAGGCGAGCACCGGAGCAGGTGCCCTCGTGCCGACTGCGCGCCTGCGGCTGCGTCGACGCCTCACCGCCAAGCCTTCCTCCTTGTAGAGCCTCTGGGTCTTCTTCCGGTTGATCATGATCCCCTCCCGACGCAGCAGGATATGCAGACGGCGATAGCCGAACCGGCGACGCTGGTTGGCCAGCTCCCGCAGCTTCTCTCGCAGACCGGCATCATCGTCCCGGGTGGAACGGTAACGCACGCTCTTGCGATCGGCATCGATGACACGGCACGCCCGCCGCTCGCTCATCCCGTGGCATGCCTGAAGATGAGCGACAGCTTCCCGCTGCGCGGCGGGCGTCAGAACTTTTTTGCCAGAAGATCCTTCAGCGCAGCCTTGTCCAACATCGCATCGGCCAGCAACCGCTTGAGCTTGGCGTTCTCGCTCTCCAGCTCCTTGAGCCGCCGGGCATCGGATACCTCCAGCCCGCCATACTTCGACTTCCAGTTGTAGATCGTCGCTTCCGAAACCCCGTGTCGCCGGGCCAGGTCGGCGGTCTTCGCTCCCGCCTCCGCCTCCTTGAGCACGCCGATGATCTGCTCTTCTGAAAACCTCGTTCTCTTCATCTCGTCCGTCCTTCTGTCAGGGCCGGACTCTAATCCAACTTGGAGGAAAATCAGGGGGTCACGTCACCTGAATCTTGCCACCTGCAAAGCCGCATACCAACAGCCTGCCCTCCCATGCCAAAAGGCGCAAGCTTTGTTCCGAGGTTTCTCCGCCAACCGGATCCAGGATTATATCGACCCCATCTGGAGCAAAGGCTCTGACTTGCTCAGGCCAATCACTCTGACGGTAATCGATCACATGATCCGCTCCATTCTCTTTCGCTACTCTCCGCTTATCTTCGTCCCCTGCCGTAGCAATGATGCGGGCTCCCACGGTCTTTGCAAGTTGAGTGGCAGCAATGCCCAATCCGCCTGCCGCCGCATGGATTAAAATTGTATCTCCCCTTTTGAGATTGCCTTTCACGAAAAGGGCGATGTGGGCGGTGGTATAGGAAACCGGAAGAGCGGCCGCAATTGGGGCTGGCAGATCTCCTATTGCCATCAAACGATCGGAAGGGACGGCACAGTATTGTGCAAAGGCGCCATTGCGGATCTGGCCTGCCACCCTGTCACCCGGAGAAAACTTTGAGCCTTTGATAGTCTCAACGACGGTTCCCGCTAGCTCGTTGCCCGGGATAAAAGGAGGTTCGATCCGATCTTGATAGTTTCCTGCAATAGCGATTTCGTCGGCGAAATTTAGACCTGCCGCTTCAATTTTGACTAGCGTATCCGCTCGATCCTCTTGCCCTACCTCGAGTTTTGGTATGGCAGTTTGGTTCAAGATCATTTCCTTTGGTTTGCCATATTTCCTGACGATCCAAGCTTTCATGGTCTCCAATTCAGTCTCCCTTGTCTGGACACAACCATGCGCATAGGTATGGACAATTTCTAGGATTGCAACTGGGCGTGATAGTAATGGTTCTTCTAATTCTCGAGCGATCTCCCCTCTGACTTGTGGGCCGACCCCACTGAATGGTCGGCATATTCGATTGCACGCAAATGCTTTCGGCACTGATCTTGTGTGCAGGTGGGCCATCCGTGAACAGAAGGGCTGCCGTGGCGGTGTCCAGCCTTCCGATGGCCGAGGGCGAGCGTAAGGATCTGTAGAATCTGGCCTTCGCAGTGGCCGGACTCCCTGTGTCCGTCAGCATCAATGGCACTGTCTTGAGGTTGTGATTAAAGGAAGGATTTGGGCTTCCTCGTAGTGGGGAAGGAACGAATCTATGGACGCCTCCCGCGCAAGGTGGATTTTTGATCGTGCTGCGGCATTGGATGCGTGAATCTATCCGGCCTATCGATCGAAGCAAATTTGCTTCTGGCCATGATGGGAATCCGCGCGGTTCAGTGCCTTCTAAGATGAGCGGCCTCGAAGGCCATCGTTCCTCACAGGCTGTGAAGCGACGGTCCGTGCCGTTACACCATCAAGTCTTGACCTCGCATTTGAAGCCATTCGTGATCCCGCTCAGCGCTGAGCCATGGTCACGCGATCTTGTAGCTCTCTCCGCTGCGCAATATCGCCCATGCCATGCGAGCCGTCTTGTTCGCCATGGCGTGAACATGATTACTCCGCCGCCTCTATTTCTTCGCCCGCAGGCGGCATGTTGTGGCCGAGCAGTCTTAGCAGGTCTGCGGCTGCTTCCACCACGTTGGTGCCTGGGCCGTAGATGCCCTGCACTCCGGCTTTCTTCAGGAAGTCGTAGTCGGTTTGCGGGATCACGCCGCCCGCCACCACCTTGATATCGGCGCGGCCCGCGTCCTTCAGGTGCTCGATCAGCTCGGGGATCAGCGTCTTGTGGCCTGCGGCGAGCGATGATGCGCCCACGGCATCGACCTTGTGCTCCAGCGCCATCTTCGCGGTTTCCTCGGGCGTCTGGAACAGCGGGCCGCTGATCACCTCGAACCCCATGTCGGCAAAGGCGCTCGCGATCACGTTCGCCCGCGATCATGCCCGTCCTGCCCCATCTTGGCGACAAGGATACGGGGCTTGTGATCGAGGCGGCGGGCCACGGCCTCCCCCCCCTTCCACCACCTGCGCATATCGTTCATCGCCTTCGTAAGCACTGGAATAGACGCCCTTCACCGGTGTGGGGATGGTGTCGTAGCGACCGAAGGCCTCTTCCATCGCGGCGGAGATCTCGCCCAGCGTCGCGTCCGCGCGGGCGGCTTCCACGGCGAGTGCCAGCAGGTTGGCATCGCTTCGCGCACCATCGGTCAGCGCCCCGAGCGCTGTCTTGCAGGCCGCTTCGTCCCGGCTCTGGCGCACCTTCTCGATGCGGGCAACCTGCGATGCGCGGACCTTGTGGTTGTCGATATCCAGCGTATCGATCGGGTCTTCCTCGGCCTTGCGGTACTTGTTCACGCCGACGATCACCGTCTCGCCCTTGTCGACCTTGGCCTGCTTTTCGGCAGCGGCAGATTCGATGGCCGCCTTGGGCGCGCCGCTGGCGACGTAGGCGGTCATGCCGCCCGCTTGGTCCACCTCTGCCAAGAGCTCGCGGGCCTTGTCGGCAATCTCCTTCGTCAGCGCCTCTATATAATAGCTGCCCCCCAGCGGATCGGCGACGTTGCAGATGCCCGTCTCCTCCTGGATCACCAGCTGGGTGTTGCGGGCGATGCGGGCGGAGAAGTCTGTCGGCAGCGCGATGGCCTCGTCCAGCGCGTTGGTGTGCAGCGACTGCGTGCCGCCAAGCACGGCAGACAGCGCCTCCAGCGTGGTACGGATGACGTTGTTGTAGGGATCCTGCTCCTGCAACGACACGCCGGAAGTCTGACAGTGCGTGCGCAGCATCTTCGATTTTTCGTTCTTCGCGCCAAGCTCGGTCATCACCTCGTGCCACAGCAGGCGTGCGGCGCGCATCTTGGCGATCTCCATGAAGAAGTTCATGCCGATCCCCCAGAAGAACGACAGGCGCGGCGCGAAGGCATCGATATCGAGGCCCGTTTCCATCGCGCGCTTGGCGTATTCCTTGCCGTCCGCGATGGTGAAGGCAAGTTCCTGCACCGCCGTCGCCCCGGCCTCGTGCATGTGATAGCCGCTGATCGAAATCGAGTTGAAGCGCGGCATGTGCTGGCTGGTGTAGGCGATGATGTCCGACACGATCCGCATCGAGGGCGCAGGCGGATAGATGTAGGTGTTGCGGACCATGAACTCCTTCAGGATGTCGTTCTGGATGGTGCCGCTGAGTTTTTCCTGGCTCACGCCCTGCCGCTCTGCCGCCACGATGTAGAACGCCATGACCGGGATTACTGCCCCGTTCATGGTCATCGAGACACTCATCTCGTCGAGCGGTATCTGGTCGAACAGGATCTCCATGTCGCGCACGGTGTCGATGGCGACGCCCGCCTTGCCCACGTCTCCGCGCACGCGCGGGTGGTCCGAATCGTAACCGCGATGGGTGGCAAGGTCGAAGGCGACCGAGAGGCCCTTCTGCCCCATCGCCAGGTTACGGCGATAGAAAGCGTTCGATTCCTCCGCCGTCGAAAAACCCGCATATTGCCGGATCGTCCAAGGGCGGCCTGTGTACATGCTGGCATAGGGGCCGCGCGTATAGGGCGCAAAGCCGGGCAGGCCGGGATCCAGCCCCTCCGCATCCTGCGCCGTGTAAAGCGGCTGAACCTCGATCCCCTCCGGCGTGCGCCACACAAGATCACGGCCTCTTATTTCCTTTGAAGCGCGCTCCTGCCAGTCAATCTTTGTATTTTTGTCGGTCATAGCGGCAGGTTATCGTGCTTCTTCCACGGGTTCTCGAGCTGTTTGCCTGCCAGCTTGCGCAGGCCCAGCGCGATGCGGCGGCGGGTGGAGCGTGGGTAGATCACTTCGTCGATGTAGCCACGTGATGCCGCTACGAAGGGGTTGGCGAAGCGGTCTTCGTATTCCTTCGTCTTCTCGGCTATCTTGTCAGGGTTGTCGCGGTCCTGGCGGAAGATGATCTCCACCGCGCCTTTCGCGCCCATCACCGCGATCTCGGCGGTAGGCCAGGCGTAGTTGAGGTCGCCGCGCAGGTGCTTGGATGCCATCACGTCATAGGCCCCGCCATAAGCCTTGCGGGTGATCACGGTGATCTTGGGCACGGTCGCCTCGGCATAGGCAAACAGCAGCTTTGCGCCGTGCTTGATGATGCCGTTGTGCTCCTGGCTGCTGCCGGGGAGGAAGCCGGGCACGTCCACGAATGTCATGATCGGGATGGAGAAGGCATCGCAGAACCGCACGAACCGGGCGGCTTTGCGGCTGGCGTCGATGTCCAGCACGCCAGCGAGCACCATCGGCTGGTTGGCGACGAAGCCCACGGGCTTGCCTTCGATGCGGCCGAAGCCGGTGATGATGTTCGCGCCGTGCTTTGGCTGAATCTCGAAGAAGTTGCCATCGTCGACAACCTTACGGATCAGCTCGTGCATGTCGTAGGGCATGTTGGAACTGGCCGGGATCAGCGTGTCGAGGCTGTCCTCGCGCCGATCCCACGGATCGTCTGTCGGCAGTTCGAGCAGCGGATCGCGGTTGCTCTCGGGCACGAAGCCGATCAGCTCGCGCGCGGCCAGCAGCGCCTCGATATCGTTCTCCAGCGCAAGGTCGGCAACGCTCGTCTTGGTGGTGTGCACCACCGCGCCGCCCAGGTCCTCCTGCGTGACTTCCTCGTTGGTGACGGTCTTCACAACGTCCGGCCCGGTCACGAACATGTAGGAACTGTCCTTCACCATGAAGATGAAGTCGGTCATGGCGGGCGAGTATCCCGCCCCGCCCGCGCACGGCCCCATGATGCGGCTGAGCTGCGGCACGACCCCGCTGGCGAGAACGTTCTACTGGAACACCTCGGCATAGCCGCCAAGGCTGGCCACGCCTTCCTGGATGCGCGCCCCGCCGCTGTCGTTGAGGCCGATGACGGGCGCACCGACCTTCATGGCGTTGTCCATCACCTTGCAGATCTTCTCCGCATGACGCTTGGACAGACTGCCGCCGAATACGGTGAAATCCTGGCTGAAGACGTAGACCAGTCGCCCGTTGATCGTGCCGCTGCCGGTGACGACACCATCGCCCGTTATCTTCTGGTACTGCATCCCGAAATCGACGCAGTCGTGCTCGACGTAGGTATCGAGTTCCTCGAAGCTAGTGGGCCGAGGCTCGCGTGGGCCAATGACAATGTTCACAGAAAACCCACGCCAGTGGACCGTGGGGCTAATCACACAGATCATGTTGCCTGGTTACCGGTTACCATGCGCGGTCCAACGAGATGCCCTCAACTCAGTATCAAGCACCTTCAATAACTCACAAATACGGCGCAGGAGCTTCGCGATATTCTATCGAGCGGGGGGACCTGAGAATATTAACTACTCGCTTGTAAACCGCTATCAGTTTCGCGTCGGGCGCGGCCTCGCCAACTTCAACAACACAACCGTGTGTCTCGATTCGCCTCCTTCTGCGCCGGGAACGCCGAAGACTGGGCATTCTAACAAGCTGTATGGCTAGCAAGGGGTTTTCAACTTCCACCGGATAGTTGTTCCGACGCTCTCCTTTCCTCTAATCACTTCTCTAGCAATCAGTCTTGCAAAGCAATTGCCGGCCTTTTATCGAATAGCGTGAGGATCTGATTGGCGGCACGCGTTGGCGCATCCTTGCGACAAACCAGAACCGTCTCGAGACATTCGGAATAGTCCCCCAGTGGACGAAAGACTACACCTTTCAGACCAAGATTGCAAAGCGACTCCGGTGCGAGCACGAGGCCGACGCCGGCGGCAGCAAGGCAGGCTGCGCTTACGAAGTCTTCGGTACTTAAAATTTCCGGCATCACGATCCCACCTGCCTTCGCCAGGCGACGAACGGAATCATTCAGCCCGACCTGTTCGCGAAATTGCGGCACAATGAAGCGCTCGCCGGACAACTCCCTCGATATGATCTCGTCTGCCTCAACAAGACGATGGGTCGACGACATGCACACCATCAGCGCCTCGGAACAGATGACCGTTGCAGTGCCACCCGGTAGATAGGAGGGGCGCGGCCTGACCAGCGCCATGTCAAGGCTGCCAGCTTCCAGCGCGGCAAGCTGCTCAGGCGTTTCCATCAGGCGTGGCAAAACTGTCAGTTCAGGCAGTGCCGCTCGTAAGCGCGACAGGATCCTAACCAACGAGCCATTCATCGCGGCTGAGAAGACAAAGCCAATGCTAAGCGGACCACTGCTGTCGCGAGCGAGATTACGGCCCGATCGCTCAGCCCGATCCAACTGACGGAGCGTCTCTCTAGCTTCTTCCAAGAAAAGTTGTCCAACGTTGGTGGCATGGATGTTGACCTTCGCACTGCGATCAATCAGTTCAACGCCGAGTTGGTCTTCGAGCCGCCGCAGACGTTTGCTCACGACTGACTGAGCAATACCCAGCACGTCAGCGGCACGTGAGAAACTGCGCGTTTCCGAAATTGCCACGAAAGCAGCAAGACACTTTCCGTCAATCACAGGTCATTCCAATTCGCGATCATATTCGGTATTTATTGTCATTGTGCGAATGAGACAACCCGGCCATTTTGCTTAGGTAAAGGAGATTAAGCGTGGCGGACATGGCAAAATTCGATTGGGAAGACCCCTTTAGGTTCGATGAGCTTCTTACCGAGGAGGAGCGGATGGTGCGCGATTCTGCGCACGGCTTTTCTCAAGGCGAGTTGCAGCCGCGCGTGATCGAGGCTTTCCGCGAGGAGAAGGACGCGCCGGAATTGTTCGCGATGATGGGCGAGGCGGGCATGTTGGGCGTGACCTTGCCGGAGGAATATGGTGGTGCGGGCGCTAGCTATGTCGCCTATGGGCTTGTGGCCCGCGAGATCGAACGTGTCGATTCGGGCTACCGATCGATGGCCTCGGTCCAATCCAGCCTCGTCATGTATCCGATATACGCCTATGGCTCGGAGGAGCAGAAGCGCAAATATCTGCCCGGCCTCGCGTCGGGCCAGCTAATCGGCTGCTTCGGCCTGACCGAGCCCGATGCCGGTTCCGACCCCAGCGGGATGCGCACCGTCGCCAAGCCGGATGGCGATGGATTTGTCCTTAGCGGCACCAAGACTTGGATCAGCAATGCGCCATTCTCCGACGTCCTTGTTATCTGGGCCAAATCGGAGGCGCATGGCGGTGCAATCCGGGGCTTCCTCCTCGAGAAAGGCATGGCAGGTCTTCAAACGCCCAAGATTGAAGGCAAGATCAGTCTACGCGCGTCAACCACCGGGATGATTCTGATGGACGGAGTGCGAGTCGCAGCCGATGGTTTGCTTCCCTTTACCGAAGGGTTGAATGGGCCGTTCGGATGCCTCAACCGAGCACGCTATGGCATTTCATGGGGGGCGATGGGAGCAGCGGAGTTCTGCTTCCATGCTGCGCGCCAATATGGCCTCGACCGCAAGCAATTCGGCAGACCGCTTGCTGCAACCCAGCTCTATCAGAAGAAGCTGGCGGATATGATGTGCGACATCGGCTTCGGCCTGCAAGCAAGCCTGCGCGTAGGTCGCTTGATGGAAGAAGGTCGGTTTGCGCCCGAGATGTCCTCCATGGTCAAACGCAACAATGTCGGAAAGGCGCTCAATATCGCGCGTCAGTCCCGGGATATGCTTGGCGGCAACGGTATCTCCGAAGAATATCAAGTCATCCGCCACATGGTGAACTTAGAGAGCGTCAACACTTATGAAGGCGCCCACGATATCCACGCATTGATTTTGGGTCGCGCGATCACTGATATCGCTGCGTTCTGATAGGTGCTTGGCTCACTCGCGAAAAGATATCGGAGTGGCGCGAATCCTGGTTGGCCTTTGTCTGGGCGGTGAAGGTGAAGGCCCATCTTGGCGCGGAGGTGACGTGCCCCCCTGATTTTCCTCCAAGTTGGATTAGGACACCGACTCATAAGCGCGTAGCCAGATTCGAGTGGCGGCGAGTTTGACGAGGGCGAGGAAGTTGGCGTCATGCTTTTCGTAGCGCGTGGCGATGGCCCGGTAGTGCTTGAGCTTTGAGAAGAACCGTTCGATTCGGTTGCGGCGTCGATAGGCGCTGCGATCGAGCGGTGGCGGGGCGGATCGGCGCGGGATTGGTTTGATGACAGCCTTTGCGCCGGTCGCGGCGAGATGGGCGCGCAGGACATTGCTGTCATAGGCCGCATCCGCCAGCAGCGCCTGGCCGGGGCCGATCGTGCCGAGCATGTCGCGGGCCGAGCGTCCGTCATGGGCCTGCCCGGCAGTGAGCTTGAGCGTGATCGGCAGGCCGCGCGCATCGGTCACGGCATGCACCTTGGTCGTCAGACCGCCTCGCGAACGCCCCATGCAGCAGGCTCGAAGGTCAGCCACGCCGGCGGTCTCGGAGCCCCCCTTTTAGCGTTGGCGCCGTGCTGGTGAACCCGGATCGAGGAACTGTCGACCGATTGCTCGTCTCCCTCGTAGGCGGCGGATACGGCGGAGAAGATCCGATCCCAGACGCCGACCTTCGCCCAGCGCACGAAGCGGTTGTAGCAGGTCGTATAAGGACCATAGCGCTCAGGGATGTCGGCCCAAGGCGATTCTGTCCGCAAACGCCAGTAAATGCCGTTCAGGACCATCCGGTCATCGACCCGCGGCACTCCGCGAGGCTTGTTCGGCAGGAGCGGTGCGATAATCGACCACTCGAAATCCGTCAGTTCGTATCGCCGCTGGCTCATGGCTGCTCTCCTTTGCAAACCTTGAATCAGCAATCACCGCCTCGTGCCACCATTTTATGAGTGCACGTCCTAGAGTCCGGCCCTGATAGAAGAACGGTCGACAAGCGGCTGCTGGCCGATGCGATGCTGGACAAGGCGGCACTGAAGGATCTCCTGGCAAAAGGTTTTGACGCCCGCCGCGAAGCGGGAAGCTGTGGCTCATCTCCAGGCCTGCCACGGGATGAGCGAGCGACGGGCGTGCCGTGTCGTTGGTGCCGATCGCGAGAGTGTGCGCTACCGCTCGACGCGAGGCGACGATGCCGAGCTGAGAGAGAAGCTGCGGGAGCTGGCCAACCGGCGTCGTCGGTTCGGCTATCGGCGGCTGCATATCCTGCTGCGCCGGGAGGGGATCATGATCAACCGTAAGAAGACCCAGCGCATCTACCAGGAGGAAGGCTTGGCGGTCAGGCGGCGACGCAGCCGCAAGCGTGCTGTCGGCACAAAGGGCTCCTGCCCCGGTGCCGGCTCTGCCGAACCAACGCTGGAGCCTGAACTTTATGCACGACCAGATGGCGTCGGGCAGGAGGTTCCGTGTGCTCAATGTAGTCGATGACGTGACCAGGGAGTGCCTGGCAGCGGTGCCGGACACATCGATCTCAGGCCGCCGTGTCGTGCGAG
>NZ_WTYO01000014.1 GCF_009827515.1 Pelagerythrobacter marinus
TGGCGCACCCGACAGGAGCGGACAAGGCAGCATCACCGTTCCACAAAGCCTCGGCCAACGCTTGCCGCGCTTCGCGTGAGCGTGCTGGCAGGCTGGCGATGACGGCTGCGACCCAACGTTGGTCATCGTCATTGTGACCATCGGTGACATCGGCAGAAGCGGTTTCGGCCATGGTAGTGATGACGATGGTATCGGCGTGGTCGGCAACGGTCGGTTCGGTCATCCACCGAGCGTGCCACAGTTCGTCTTTCCGTCAACGATATCGGGTCGCTGCGCGCGGATGACGGGCGACCGTGCAGATTAATAATGCGCGCGCCATGGGCGAGAGCTTATTGTCGATTCGAAAGCCCACGCCGACGCGAGCGTGGTCACGTTCCAGAGAGTTCGTGGATTGACATTGTAAGGTTTCACCCGTGGGGCGATGATGGTGCTGGGATGGCTGTAGAGCCATTCTGAGGGGGCTTCAGGCTGCCAGTGCTCGATAGACGCTGGCTCGACCGATGTTCATCTCACGGGCGATTGCAGAGGCTCCCATGCCTTGTTGGTGGAGGGTCTTTACCTCGTCGGGGTCGATGGTCGCTGGACGGCCTTTATAGCGCCCTTCGGCTTTGGCCTTCGCGATGCCTTCCATCTGTCGTTCGCGACGGATGTCGTTCTCGAACTGGGCAACCGCACCGAGGATGCTCAACATCAGCTTGCCCGTCGAGGTGTCGGTATCGACGCCACTTTGGTTGATGCAGCGGAACTCGACACCCTTGCTGGTCAGCGTTTCGATGATGCGGTGCAGGTCACCAACCGACCTTGCCAACCTGTCGAGCCTCGTGACGATGAGCGTGTCGCCTTCCCGAACGAAGTCGAGTGCATTCGCGAGTTCAATGCGGTCCTTGGCAGAACGACCCGACATCTTCTCGGCGAAGACCTTTTCGCATCCAGCTTGGGACAAAGCTTCGTTCTGGATGTCGAGCGACTGTCCCGACGAACTCACCCGTGCGTATCCGACCAGCATCCGCGTCTCCTGTCTCGTATGGCTCTAGGCCACGACATCGCAGATGTTTCGAATCTGTCAGCAAATCATTTGGGACGCCGAAACTGTCTCACACCAATGTCCCGCTCGAGCTTACCTCAATGAGATGGGTGCTGATTCACGGAGGGTGTAAAAAGGGGCTGTGGAGCGAAGCCCCACAGCCCAATAGCGTAGACCACCACGTGCTACGCTGTAATTTCAGCGAACAGGTGTTCGCGTTCGACTTTCGTCAAATGGGCCGCCTTCAACGCTGCAAGCAGAACATCGTAGGTCTTCGTGCGAGCGAAGGACTTACCCTGAACCGCCTCAGGGAGAGGCATGAGACGAATCCATGAAAGAGAGTTCGGGGTCTTGTCAGCAATTGCCACGAAATCTCTAACCGCCTGAGCAAGCTCTGCTGGCGCGGCATGAGTGCTGCCGCGGTCATGACTGCTGCCGAGGGCGTAGTCGGTAGCTACCCCGAGCGCACCAATGGCGCGCTCAGAATCGCTTCCGCTGATGTTTTTCCGCACGGCGTCATAATCTGGGATGCTTTTCATCTGATGGCCGACGAATTTCGAAAATCCGATGATGTAACCATCTCCGTTTGTGCGCGGAAAGGCGATGAAGGAACGAGTATGGGAAAAGGCGTTCTGAACCACCTTCTGCTGCTTCGGCGAAAGGCTATCGTAGTGGGTTCTGATAAGGTCATCGAAAAGTAAGGTTGCAGCGTAAAGCTCATCGAGCGTGCTTATGAGTTTCGGGTTCGACATGGATTCTTTCCTATTGAGATGCGGTGGCCTAAATCCAATGCATCCAACAGCCCGCCCTGTCAAGTGAGATGCATTGAAATAATTTGACTCACCCAATCCGAACGGCGTTCGTCCAATCCGCATATTAAATCCGCACATTTCTCCCTGACCGCTGACCTAAATACAGCAGGAGGTGAGAGAAAATGAACACACTCACAGATATCTACGAGGTCCTGAAAGCGGACGGATGGGTAACATCGCAAAGCGATTTCAGCCTCAACTGGCTAGGGCGCTCAGCCCACTACATGGCGCAGACGGGTGGCAACCCAGAGAAATGCTCTCTGACGTCTCTGAAGCTTCTCGCGAGCAGATTGGAACTCGCGACGATGCAGGCGAAAAACCATTCGTCACGCGCGTCATATCGAAGGATTCGAAGCGCGTTTGTGGCGGCGACTACCATTCACAATGGAGTCTACGAACTCAGGCATGTGCCGCCATATTATCGCGTTACTGCGTTATTCGATTAATGCACGACCAACCCCGCGATGGTATACTCGTAGGACAACATAGCTCGACCGATAGATGCGCGATTACAGCGTCGGAAACTACGGACTTTGTAGGTGCTCAGTGTAACAACTGACCGCCGTGTCTGGGACCGAACCGCAGAGCAGCGACTGGATGGCAGGTGCCAGAATAAACATAGCCTGCAAAAGACGGTGGCACTGTGTCCTCAATCCAGAGGGTTCTCACAACCACCGACCTTGCGCTTGTCGTCGTCAGGCGGGCGCAAGAGGCTTCCGCAAAAGCGGATAACCGTCGGGCGAGTTTTCGCCGAATGAGGGCAGTAACGAAGGGTCACGGGCGACCACCTTCCAGCTATAAACGCTGACGCTGCTGAACGACACCACAAGCCGATATGGTGATAAATCTCATTCCCCCTCTCTCAAGCATATCATGGCCATAGGGTCGTCCGTTTGGGAGAGGGGGGATTAGAGCTATCGCTCTCTCTTACGAGACCACGCCTCCTTGGTGATGAGACTAGAAATGTCCGATTCGATATCTCGTCGACGAGGATGAGTGAGCAACTTGTTGCGAACGAGCCGAAGTCGATAGGATGAACGCGCAGCGTTCTCCTCAAACTACGTGGTCGAGTTCATCCACATCGAATCCAAATTGGAAATCGAGCAGGTCACCAAAAATCAGGTTGTGCACTGAATCCCAACGTGATGGCTTCCTTGTCTCTCGTCCCTCGATGATAACCCCGTGCTCCCGAAGATAAGACTCAATCCACTCGCGCGTGGGTCGCGAAGGACGGCGATTTCGAGATTTAAACAACCCTTCGAGTTTCCAGCCCGCAGTTCCGCGAACTAGATGCACAACGGTGCGGTGCTCGGCGCGGGACGCGACCGCAAAAGCATTTCCCTGCCTCTCGTCGAGAAAGGAGCAAGTGTAATTCCGAAGGCAATTCCTGAACTCTCGCGCTACCGAGAACAGTTCCTCACCAGTCCGAATGGGTTGGTAAAAGTCAGATGCAGGGACTGGATGCGGAGGTGCAATTGCCCGACGAGCCGCCTTTTGAAACACCGACGAGAGTGAGCTTTGCGTTTTAACATCGCGAAGGCAATCAGCGAGCCAGTCAGCATCGACTCCGTTCTCGACGAGCACATGAAATGCCGTTGAGACATCTTTGGCATCCGCACTCCCTGACACGGCCTGAATAAGGCTAGGGCTACATGCCTCAGGCGGCAATGCCTCGATGACCAGAAGGGCATCGAGGTCGAGACGAGGGACCTGTGCGATACACCTTGTGATGTAGCTCTCGCCACAAGATAGCAGTTCGACGAGAAGGGTATAGAAACGCTCAGGGTGCACGACTGCACCTGCCCGACGCAGCGCGGGCCGTAGGCCGACGGGCACGTTCTGAAAGGCCGCAGAAAGAATCTCCCCATGCCGCGAACGAAGGAGAAACTCAGCAACGAGGCTCGCGTTGCATTCGCGTGGTGGCCTCGCGTTCAGATAGGCCGCGACAACGTGCTGCCGTTCGGAACTTGCGCGAAAAAATTCGCCACAAAACGACATGTGACGGTCGAGTTCAATTGCGTAGTTGATGACCCAAGGGGAATGGGAAGTAATGATGGGCAATGAAAGTCTCCTTATCTGGATAAGGGGACCTTCCCAAGATTTGGTGCTTCGTTTTGCATCCACCAATTATAACATGACCCACTCAATCTGGCGAGTTTAAGGGCTCGATTTAGAATCCTTAGGTGGGCCAGCAAAACTAGTCATTAGCTTCTTCGGGAACCGCGACTTCACCTCCCATCGCAATGAAGCGTTGTTCGGAGAGCCACGCTAAACGTTTGGCTTGGGTGAGTAACACTCGGCGAAGACCATTCTGAACCTTGCGTTCAGATATAACTTGAGCAAGGCGAGAGATAATCAAGGCCCGACGAGCTATCCGAAAATCAGGATGGTTTCGAAGCTCAAATACTCGACTTGAGACGATGCAGCCGCGGAAGCTGGGTATGTCTTCTAATGCGATGGAAGACGCGACCTCGGGCGGATTCTTCTCATTGAGGATTGCTCCGAATTTGCTCTTTGCGATAGCACTTTCGTAGACTGCCCGTTCAAGGCCATCGAGAGCAGCTTTAGCTTCCTTGTCTTTGGCCTTGCGCCCCTCAAACTGAGGTAAAGGATAAACCTCAATCTCGTATACTTCGAACGGGTCTAGAACAGACATAGCGACAGCATCGGTCCGCTGATTAGTGAGATGGCGTCGGATTCTGGTCCTGACCTTTTCATTGGTCTGGCCGACGTAAATCGGCTCTCCATCGTAGTCGTAAAAGGCATAGACACCCCATTGGAAGTTTCCGATGGGCATCTCTTCCTGTGTGAGCACATTTAAGAACGGCGTATTGAGAAGCTCGGTGAGTTTGGCTCTCAAATCGGCGGTATCGATAGGCGGTTTATTCGTAGAGACGGATGAATGTTTTGCCATAGCCGCGGACCCTCCTGATTGCCGCGACTGGAGAATTTATTGTCTCATGAGTCAACCAGTTGCGCGCAACACTCCCCGAGCCAGCACCGAATTTAGAATGCCCTTGGCGATGAAGCTCACCACTGGAGCAACAACGCCGTCACCCATAAGATGATAAGCCTGATTGTAGTTCGCTGGAAGGATATAGGTGTCTGCGAGCCCCATAAGGCGCGCAGCTTCGCGCGGGGAGAGCAATCGGCTTCGCACGCGACCTCGGTCTACCACAATGACTGTTTGGCGAGACGAACCGCCCGAAGGGGTCCGCAGGCATCCTGCTACCGAATCGAAACGCACCTCAGCGCGCTGGATGCCATTTCGTGTTCGCCGATAAAGTGAGCCCGCCTCCAAGGTGCCCAGTTCACGTGTCCTAAGCTCGACCTCTCGAACTTTCGAGAGATTGCGTTCGGTCATCATGTTTAAAAGATTTCTTGTCTCTTCGCGAGAGTGCCACGAAACCCCTTTGGGTTCGGCTTCTAAGAGGTCCGCGAAATCAATATTACGGCCTCTAGGCAAATTTACGCTCCACCAGACGAGCTTCTCTTGCGTGCCCGACGGTAGCGACCCAAGTGCCTGACGCATCGCCTGCGGATGCATTTCGTCGTTTGGCCCTTCAGCACGAAGCGAAGAGGGAATTGGAAGGTCGTTTCGTATCCCAACGACAAACAACCTAGGACGCGATTGCGGAACGAAATGCGCTGCGTCGATTACCATCGCGCCTACGCGGTATCCCGAGCCTACAAACGCTGAAACAATACTGCGAAAATCCTCGCCACCATTTGAGGTCAGTGTCCCGCAGACATTCTCTAAAACAATTGAGCGGGGCGCGCGGCCTTCGACACGTAGGAGACGAATGAGATTCCAAAACGTCCAGAAGGTGCCAGAGCGAGTTCCAGCTAGACCCGACCCTCCGCCTGCCAAAGAAAGGTCCTGACACGGGAACGAAGCCCAAGCGAGGTCAGCGCACCCTTCGAGGTTTTCTGTTCTTACAGCGGCAATGTCACCGACCAAAAGGCTCTCTTCGTCGCCCCAGTTTGCTCTGTAGCTGTCCGCTTTCTTCGCGTCGAAGTCGTTTGCAAACAGGCACTCCCATTCTTCCCCAAGGCCAGCGCGAGCCATGCCCCCACCAGCGAAGAACTCATAAAATGTGCGCTTGTTCATGAGTGGTCCTCGCTTTTGGCACCATGCGCCGAACACGTTTTGTTCCCCTGATATGAATCATAAAAATCGGTTGCACAACCGCATACTGGGAATTGGACACAACGCGGGTTTGCAGCAATCATGTCAACAGTTGCTGGAACAGCATCACCATGAGGCAAAAACGGATGAGACCTTGGCAAAGAAGCGCCCGCAGACATCGGAACTGAACCTGCACATGCCAACTTTCTATCCGACCGTCCGCTCAGGAACGGTGGTGCGACCAATGTCACCTGTTGGAAGTTATTGGCGCTCATCTCTTCTGACGGAATACGCATCTTTCGTAGTTCGCGACGACCTAATCTTCACGGCATGCCACTTCGACAAGGACGCCCACGAGGGTGATTATTACACAGAGTATGATGACCTTACGCCTGAGGAAGTTCGGCTCTTGGGTGCGATGCAGGTCTCCACGGGTCTCCATCGAGGTTTCATGGCGCAGTATCCCGAAACAGCCTCGCTGCGGCTCGAAACAAAACAGTCTTTGGATGATAAAGATGTTCTCGCCGAGGTAGAGGCGCAACTGCGCGATGCGTTGGCAAAATCTGTCATGCAGCCGCTCTCTGCTACACCTCTCCCGCCTAGCCGTTATACACATTTTCACTGGCCCAACCCCTCTAAGGTTCAAGAGAGGCTCTTCGCCGCTATCAACCCGTTCGACACCTTGATGATAAGGGGGCTGGCGACTCTCTTGAAGGCTGGGATGCTACATATGCATTTGGCCTTTTGACGTGACCCCCAGCTTTCCCCCAGCTGGGATTAGAGCCGGGCGGTTGTTTCGCGCATGAGCGCGGTTGAAGCAATGGGCTGCGTAGCGGAGCCCGTAGGGCGTAGTGAAGCAGGCCATTGCTTATCCAGTTCGGCGGCGAACGCCGCCGGTGTTGCGTAGCCAAGCGATGAGTGCGGTCGCTCCCGGTTGTAATCGTCCACCCAGGCGGCGATCTCGACACGGGCATGGGCCATGCTCAAGAACAGCGTCTCGTTGAGCAGTTCGTCCCGCATGCGACCGTTGAAGCTCTCGACATAGCCATTCTGCATCGGCCTTCCGGGCGCGATATAATGCCACTCGACGCCGATCTCGCCGCACCATGCCAGCACGGCGTTGCTGGTGAGCTCGGTTCCGT
>NZ_WTYO01000015.1 GCF_009827515.1 Pelagerythrobacter marinus
TAGCACATTGGGAAGCTGGCTCTCGAAGGCAGCGCTCGCCTTGATGGAGACAAGGGCGCGTAGCGCCCGCAGGCTTCATCAAGGCGGTCATGACCGGTCATCAGGTCTCTAAAGTGAAGTTGTCGACTCAACACTTTGGAGGCAGACCGACCATGACCAAGCTCAGTTCTACACCCGCCGATGCCGTGCTGGTAGCCATCGATATGTCCAAGCACCGCCAGGAGGTCCTCATCGAACGCCCGGAGGGCGGGCGGCGACGGCGTATGACAGTGATGGCGACGAAGACCGATTACGACCGCCTTGCGTCCGTTCTGGCTGATATTGGCAGACCGATTGTCGTCGGCTTCGAGGCGACCGGTAACTATCACCGCACCTTGGCGCACCGCTTGCTCACAGCAGGTTTCGAGCTGCGCCTGATCTCGTCCGTAGCCTTGGCCCGGACCCGAGAGGCTCTACATAATGGCTGGGACAAGAACGACTCCAAGGACGCGCAGGTGATCCTGCATATGCTGCGGATTGGCGCCACCCAGCGCTACGTCGATCCGCTTGCCGCCGGGATTAACGATCTGCAGGAGATGTCGAAGACACACGAGGCCATCTCCAAAGCCAAGACCCAGACCTGGCACCGGATCCTGACCCATTACCTGCCGCTCTACTTCCCAGAGATCGAGCGCTTCGCCGGCAACAGCAGGTCTGATTGGTTTCTTGCCTTGCTCGAGCGGTTTCCGACGCCCGGGAGCATGACAGCGCTTGGCCAGGAAGCATTCACGCGCGAGGCGTGGTCACTGGTCGGCCGCAAGGTCTCCAAGGCTCGATTAATCAACGATATTTACGAGACCGCCTGCGCATCCGTCGCACTGCCGGTCGATGAGGATTCTGTGGCGATTGCCATGTTTCGCATGGTCATCGCGCAAGCGCGCAGTCTGATCCGCCAACGTGACGAGATCGAGCGAGCCGCCCATGCCATGCTCAGCGAGAACCGTGACTACCAGCTGCTTCGTATGATCCCTGGCATCGGCCCGATCAACGCGCTGACCATCCTCGCCGAGGCCGGGGACCTTCGACGGTTTGCCCACCATCGCCAGTTCCTCAAGTTCTGCGGGCTCGATCTGGCCACCTGCCAGTCCGGCACATTCCGCGGTCGGACCAAGCTTTCCAAGTATGGTAATGCTCGGTTGCGCCGCACTTTCTGGATGGCCGCACAAGTCGCCGCTCGCCAACGCGACAACAGCTTTCGCGATAAGCTGGGCCGATACATGGAAGGACACGCCAACGACCCCGATCGCCGCCGCAAGGCAATGACTGCACTCACCGCCAAGATGGCGCGCGTCGCGCACGCCGTCATCAAGACGGGAACCGAGTACCGCCCGTTCCTCGAACGGGCGGACACCAGATGGAAGGACCCCTCTCTGCTGTGCCGTGAGGGCGCAACTGCGACCCTGTAGATAATGTTCGGGCCTTCCATCTGGCATCCGCATCTCATTTTAAGGACGGTTAGGACCACGACCGATGCGGCCGCTGGATCCTGTGTTTGCTATGGCCGAGAGCGCATTCCTTGACGATGGAAGCCATCTGGATCAAAAAGACATTTGCGCCGGTCATGATCGGCGCAACGAGACCTGCTGGCCTTGTCCCACAGCTGCTTCCCGACCTAGGACGTTGTCTGTTCAATATACTCACGTGCGACTGCCTCGAACGTCTGTGCAGAAAGGAACTCGGCGCGGATTTTCCGCTTCCGCTTCTCAAAGGCCGGGTCGCCGCCAGAAGCAACAGCTCGTCGTGCCTCGTAGGCCACGTCTCGCGCTTGCTTGAGGCTTATGTCGGGATAGCTGCCGATGCAGAGCTTCTTTTGCGCACCGCCGATCCGGTATCGGAATCGCCAAAGCTTGCCGCCGGTCGGCGTGACCTCGACATATAGGCCGCGCTCATCGGTTACCTTGTACGGCTTATCTTTGGGCTTGAGTGCGCGGAGGCGAGTATCTGTCAGCGGCATGTGGGGGCCTTTCAAATGTGGGCTTTTGCGAAAAGACCTCAAAAGGCCCACAAAAGTGTCTGGAACGGCCGAGATTGGGCGGGACATTCCGAGACGATCCAAGGGCGGAATCCCTAGGATTTCTGCGGGTTTTATAGATTATTTGGGAGAACGTGAGAAGAACAAATGGTGCCCAGAAGAGGACTCGAACCTCCACGGGGTTGCCCCCGCCGCCACCTGAAGACGGTGCGTCTACCAATTCCGCCATCTGGGCACGGATGCGAGCGGGTCTTCGTCGTCCTGCTCGCGGGTAGGGGCGCGCCACTAGCGAAGGCGGGGGGGACTTGTCAACGCCTTCCGCGCGTGGTGCGGGGGCGGTTGCGGCCCGCGGCGCATTGGGGCAATGCGGCGGCGGAGTCGCGAACGACGCGCAAACGAAACGGCACGAGACAATGGCAGCAAAAGATCCCCTTCACGGCAAGCTGGTGACGCTGACGGGCGGCAGCGGCTTCTTCGGGCGCCACGTGGCCCAGGCCCTGCTGGAACGCGGCGCGCGCCTGCGCATCGCCAGCCGCGATCCGCGCAAGGCCCATTCGCTGAAGCCGCTGGCCAACCTCGGCCAGATCGCCTTCATGCCCTGCGACGTGCGCGACCCGGCCCAGGCCGAGGCCGCGGTGCGCGGGGCCGATGCCGTGGTGAACCTGGTCGGCGCCTTCGAAGGCGACCTGATGAAGCTGATCTGCGGCGGCGCGCGCAACGTCGCCCGGGCCGCGGCCGAACACGGTGCAGGCACCTTCGTCCACATCAGCGCGATCGGGGCCGATGCCGGCTCCCCCGCCAGCTATGCCGAGGCGAAGGCCCGCAGCGAGGACGCCGTGCTGGAGGCTTTCCCGCGCGCGACCGTCCTGCGCCCCTCGATCCTCTTCGCCGAGAACGGCGGCTTCGTGAACATGCTGGCCGATATCATCGCGACGTTCCCCGTCGTACCCGTCTTCGCGCCCGAGGCCAGGCTGCAGCTGCTGTTCGTGGACGACGCGGCCGATGCCGTGGCCGCGGCGCTGGCCGATCCGGCGCGCCACGCGGGCAAGACATACGAGATCGCCGGGCCCGAGGCGCTGGAAGTGATGGAGCTGCACCGGCGGATCGCCCGCGGCCAGGGGCGCAAGCGGCATTTCCTGCCCGTGCCCGACAGCCTGGCCCGGGTCTTCGCCGCGCTGCCGGGCACCCCGATGAACGAGGACCAGTGGGCCCTGCTGCGCCAGGGCAATACCCCGTCGGGCAAGCTGCCGGGGCTCGACAAGCTGGGCGTGCAGCCGCGCCCGCTGGGGCTGTTCCTCGATCGCTGGATGACCCGCTATCGCAAGCACGGCCGGTTCGCCGACCGGGTGCGCAGCGCGGCCTGACCGGGCGGCCTAGCCGCCGCCGGGCGGCGGGCTCTGCACCGGCGGGACGGTGCCCTCGTCGGCGAGCAGGGTCAGCGGCTCGACCAGCAGGACCGAGCCTTCGTGCCCGATGATGCGCACTCGCTGGCCCGCGGCGATATCGGCCCCGCGCGCGAGCCATTCGCTGTCGCCGTGGCGAATGCGGCCGGTCCCGCCTTCGAAGGCCTGGGTGACGAGCGCGGTTTCGCCGATCAGCCGCCCGCCGCGCCTGTTGAGCAGCGGATCGGCCCCCACGATCGGCCTGTCGCGCAGAAGGCGCCGGGCGGAAAAGGCCAGGATCAGCGCGAGGAAGACGAAGTTGGATACCTGCACCGCCAGGCCCAGGTCGAGCACGAAGGTCAGCGCGCCGGTGATGATCGCCGCCGCCGCCAGCCAGATCAGGTAGACCCCGGGAACGAGCAGTTCGAGCGCCGCCAGCGCGAGGCCGATCGCGATCCAGACCCAGGGCGGATCGAGCGAATCGAGCCCGCCCATGCGCTAGCCCCCTTCGCCGGTGCGCGGCACGCTGGCCGAAGGGGTGCGGCCGCCGCGCGGGGGCAGCGGGGTCCCGCGGTCGCCGGGCGCGGCCTTCGCCCCGCCCTCGCCGCTGCCGACCGCCTCGCGCACGAGCTCGCCGATCCCGCCGAGCGAGCCGATCAGCTGGGTCGCCTCGACCGGGAACAGGATCGTCTTGGCATTGGGGCTGGTCGCGAACTGGCCGACCGCCTTGGTATATTCCTGCGCCACGAAGTAGTTGATCGCCGCGTTGCCGCTCTGCGCGATCGCGTCGGAGACCATCTGCGTCGCCTTGGCCTCCGCCTCCGCCGCGCGTTCGCGCGCCTCGGCATCGCGAAAGGCCGCCTCGCGCTTGCCCTCCGCCGAAAGGATCGCGCTCTGCTTCTCGCCCTCGGCGCGCAGGATGCGGCTCGCGCGGTCGCCTTCGGCCTCGAGGATCTCGGCGCGCTTCAGGCGCTCGGCCTTCATCTGGCGGGCCATGGCCTCCGAGATGTCGACCGGCGGGCGGATGTCCTTGATCTCGACCCGGGTGATCTTGACGCCCCAGGGCGAGGTGGCGTGATCGACCACCGCCAGCAGGCGGGCGTTGATCTCGTCGCGCTTCGACAGGGTCTCGTCGAGGTCCATGCTGCCCATCACCGTGCGCAGGTTGGTCGTCGTCAGCGCCATGATCGCGGCATAGAGGTTGTGCACCTCGTAAGCGGCCTTGCCGGCGTCAAGCACCTGGAAGAAGACGACCGCGTCGACGCCGACCATCGCGTTGTCTTTCGTGATGATTTCCTGCCCCGGGATGTCGAGCACCTGCTCCATCATGTTGACCTTCTGGCCGACCCGGTCGACGAAGGGGATGATCAGGTGGAACCCCGGCTCGGCCGCGAGCGTGTACTTGCCCAGCCGCTCGATCGTATAGACATATCCCTGCTTCACCACGCGCACCGCCATCAGCAGGAACAGCACGGCCAGGACCAGCAGCATTATCAGCACGATGCCCATGGGCATTTCTCCTCCACAACCCCGCCTGCCATCGTAGCGCGCGCGGGGGCCGGGGCAAGCGAAACCGGCAGCCGCCAGGGGCCTGCCCCGCATTGCCGGCCGGCGAGGCCGAACGTTACCATTCGGCAAGAATTGCCCACTAGCCTCGCCGCCGACAGCAAGGATCGGGGGCTCGCGCGTGATCGAAATCGAGGTCCAGAACGAAACGCACCAGACGCAGGACCGGTTGCGCTTCGCAGCCGTCCCCCGGATCGGAGAGGGCATCCGCCTGCGCGAGCCGGACGGGTGCTGGGCATCCTACGACGTGCTCGACGTCTGGTACCAGAAGGCCGAGTTCGGCGACGTCTGGGTCCCCTATCTCCACGTCTGCATGACCCCCGACGAACAGCCCGCGGCCCCGCCTGCGCCGCCCGCCCAGGCGGCGCGCGCGCCCGGGCCGGGGGGCGCGCCGCGCTCGCCGCTCGCCGATCGCCCGGCCGGGCCCGACGCGGCGATCTGGGGGGAAGAGGAGGTGCCGCCATTCACGGGCTGATCAAACGTTCGCGCAAGCCCGGCGGCAACCGCGCGCAGGGCCGCGCGCCGGCGCCGGAAGGCAACGCGCCTGCCGCCGTCCCGCCTGTCGCGGCGGCGGGCTCGACCCCGTCCCCGGCGCCGACCCAGGCCGCCGCCCCGGCTCCCGCGGCGGACGACACCACGCGCCGGATCGTGGCGGAAGCGCGCGCCGCCGCCGCCGCGCGGGCGCAGACGCGCCTGCGCCGGTGCCTGGTGGTCGACGATTCGCGCATGATCCGCAAGCTCGCCCGGCGGATCGTCGAGGGGCTCGGCTACGAGGCGGCCGAGGCGGAGAACGGCGAGGAAGCGCTGGCCCGCTGCAAGGCGGCAATGCCCGACCTGGTGATCCTCGACTGGAACATGCCGGTGATGAGCGGGATCGAATTCGTCACCCGGCTGCGCGCGACCCCGGCCGACCGCGTGCCGCGGGTGATCTTCTGCACGTCCAACGCGCAGGCGGGCGACATCCACAAGGGCATTTCCGCCGGTGCCGACGACTACGTGGTCAAGCCGTTCGACGAAGCCACGCTGCGCGCCAAGCTCCGCGACCTGGGAATGGCCTGAGACGCCGCGGCGACTCGCCTCTGGCACATTCCCCTTGACATTTCTAACCATTTTGGTTATGTAGTGAGGGCCAGTCCAGGCTGGCTGCAGCGACGGGGGCAAAGCGTGTACGCGTCACGTCTGGCCGCTTCGTCCATACGGCCGGTGCCTCGGGGGGCTAGTGACCGCTCGATAAAGCACCCCTGTGCCGGGATGCGAGGACATGGGAACCCGGGTTCGCTCTTCGCGGTGGCCCTCAACGCCGCGAACGACACGAACCCTGGTTCCAACGGACGCTGGTTCCAACGGACGGGGCAAGCGCGAGCCCTGGCCCTGTCCGCGCCTCGCATTCCTCGAAGGGCCGAGCGGGAGGTTGAAGGCAACCCCTCCCGCCACTCGCAAGGATGTTGCCAAGGCAACCCTGTGACGCCCAGGTGGCAATCCTGTGATGCCCAGGCGGCACCGGCCGGTTCCGTCCGCTTGCCTTTCCTCCCGGCGTAACCGTCCGCAC
>NZ_WTYO01000016.1 GCF_009827515.1 Pelagerythrobacter marinus
CGTTGTCGCTGACGATCATGCCGGGCTTGCCACGCTGGGCGATCAGCTCGGTCAGCTCGCGAACGACACGGCGACCAGAGATCGAGGTATCCGGCACCGCTGCGAGACACTCCCTCGTCACGTCATCGACGACGTTGAGCACGCGGAACCGCCTGCCAGACGCCATCTGATCGTGAACGAAGTCGAGGCTCCAGCGCTGGTTCGGTAAGGCGAGCACCGGAGCAGGTGCCCTCGTGCCGACTGCGCGCCTGCGGCTGCGTCGACGCCTCACCGCCAAGCCTTCCTCCTTGTAGAGCCTCTGGGTCTTCTTCCGGTTGATCATGATCCCCTCCCGACGCAGCAGGATATGCAGACGGCGATAGCCGAACCGGCGACGCTGGTTGGCCAGCTCCCGCAGCTTCTCTCGCAGACCGGCATCATCGTCCCGGGTGGAACGGTAACGCACGCTCTTGCGATCGGCATCGATGACACGGCACGCCCGCCGCTCGCTCATCCCGTGGCATGCCTGAAGATGAGCGACAGCTTCCCGCTGCGCGGCGGGCGTCAGAACTTTTTTGCCAGAAGATCCTTCAGCGCAGCCTTGTCCAACATCGCATCGGCCAGCAACCGCTTGAGCTTGGCGTTCTCGCTCTCCAGCTCCTTGAGCCGCCGGGCATCGGATACCTCCAGCCCGCCATACTTCGACTTCCAGTTGTAGATCGTCGCTTCCGAAACCCCGTGTCGCCGGGCCAGGTCGGCGGTCTTCGCTCCCGCCTCCGCCTCCTTGAGCACGCCGATGATCTGCTCTTCTGAAAACCTCGTTCTCTTCATCTCGTCCGTCCTTCTGTCAGGGCCGGACTCTAATCCAACTTGGAGGAAAATCAGGGGGTCACGTCACTTTCAAGAAGAGGCGCACTACGCACTTTGGGTGTCGCTAGATGCCTCACATTCCATAATTCTAGACCGACTTCGGATAAGTGGGATGGCCAATCCAACTTCAGTGGACGCACAAAATTTCATTCACGATGCGTTTGCGGAAGAAAGGAGTGGGCTAAAGTATTTTGAGGAGTTTTATGAGGACCGCATAGTCACCATGCACCCCAAGAATCGCTTTGGTGTTTTTGGGTCAGCCCCACTTGGACAAGACGAATTCTATTGGCTCCATAATGGGCTGCGCGACGTCTACCGCTTCCTAATTTTGGGCGAAGTTATCGACCCTCAGGTTGAGTTCGATACGGAAGACTTCTGGGAGGCGCTACGAAAGAGTCATCCCGCATAGGCGTCGCGAGATTGGGCGCACCCATCTCATTGAGGTAAGCTCGAGCGGGACATTGGTGTGAGACAGTTTCGGCGTCCCAAATGATTTGCTGACAGATTCGAAACATCTGCGATGTCGTGGCCTAGAGCCATACGAGACAGGAGACGCGGATGCTGGTCGGATACGCACGGGTGAGTTCGTCGGGACAGTCGCTCGACATCCAGAACGAAGCTTTGTCCCAAGCTGGATGCGAAAAGGTCTTCGCCGAGAAGATGTCGGGTCGTTCTGCCAAGGACCGCATTGAACTCGCGAATGCACTCGACTTCGTTCGGGAAGGCGACACGCTCATCGTCACGAGGCTCGACAGGTTGGCAAGGTCGGTTGGTGACCTGCACCGCATCATCGAAACGCTGACCAGCAAGGGTGTCGAGTTCCGCTGCATCAACCAAAGTGGCGTCGATACCGACACCTCGACGGGCAAGCTGATGTTGAGCATCCTCGGTGCGGTTGCCCAGTTCGAGAACGACATCCGTCGCGAACGACAGATGGAAGGCATCGCGAAGGCCAAAGCCGAAGGGCGCTATAAAGGCCGTCCAGCGACCATCGACCCCGACGAGGTAAAGACCCTCCACCAACAAGGCATGGGAGCCTCTGCAATCGCCCGTGAGATGAACATCGGTCGAGCCAGCGTCTATCGAGCACTGGCAGCCTGAAGCCCCCTCAGAATGGCTCTACAGCCATCCCAGCACCATCATCGCCCCACGGGTGAAACCTTACAATGTCAATCCACGAACTCTCTGGAACGTGACCACGCTCGCGTCGGCGTGGGCTTTCGAATCGACAATAAGCTCTCGCCCATGGCGCGCGCATTATTAATCTGCACGGTCGCCCGTCATCCGCGCGCAGCGACCCGATATCGTTGACGGAAAGACGAACTGTGGCACGCTCGGTGGATGACCGAACCGACCGTTGCCGACCACGCCGATACCATCGTCATCACTACCATGGCCGAAACCGCTTCTGCCGATGTCACCGATGGTCACAATGACGATGACCAACGTTGGGTCGCAGCCGTCATCGCCAGCCTGCCAGCACGCTCACGCGAAGCGCGGCAAGCGTTGGCCGAGGCTTTGTGGAACGGTGATGCTGCCTTGTCCGCTCCTGTCGGGTGCGCCA
>NZ_WTYO01000001.1:0-162500 GCF_009827515.1 Pelagerythrobacter marinus
ACGCGCCCTTGTCTCCATCAAGGCGAGCGCTGCCTTCGAGAGCCAGCTTCCCAATGTGCTACGGAACCGAGCTCACCAGCAACGCCGTGCTGGCATGGTGCGGCGAGATCGGCGTCGAGTGGCATTATATCGCGCCCGGAAGGCCGATGCAGAATGGCTATGTCGAGAGCTTCAACGGTCGCATGCGGGACGAACTGCTCAACGAGACGCTGTTCTTGAGCATGGCCCATGCCCGTGTCGAGATCGCCGCCTGGGTGGACGATTACAACCGGGAGCGACCGCACTCATCGCTTGGCTACGCAACACCGGCGGCGTTCGCCGCCGAACTGGATAAGCAATGGCCTGCTTCACTACGCCCTACGGGCTCCGCTACGCAGCCCATTGCTTCAACCGCGCTCATGCGCGAAACAACCGCCCGGCTCTAATCCCAGCTGGGGGAAAGCTGGGGGTCACGTCACAGGCTCTCAAGGCGAACTACATGCTGGTTAGATCCGCCAGTGTGCACGGTGTATACTGGAGCTTCGACCGCGCGCCGGAAGCGATCCGCACCATACAGCAGAAACTTGTCGAGCAATGCTCCCGAGGTGAAATTCGCCCCTTGATCCGGGATTTGTATCCAATGGAAGATCTCGTGGCAGCTATGGAATCGCTGCGCTCACGGCGAACAGTAGGCAAAGTGATAATTGCCACGTCAGGCCCGCACCAAAGGCAAGGATGAACTTGGCGTCAATTATCTGAAGCACAATGCGATCGCCGGTCGCCGATTCCTTTTAGTCCGTCTTTGTCGCCCATCTGGACCAATCGGTCCGGTGGCACCTGGTCGGAGAGACTGTGCAGGTCATGGGGTTGGCAGGCCGCGTTATCGTGCGGCATGCCGGCGGAATAGCCGCCGACCTCCCGGTTCGCGAAGGGTACCGTCAGCCGGTCTCTGACAGAGCCCACTTAACAGGGTCGGTCGGCGCTTGTCCCATCCGCGAACTACCGCCCCCGCCCGTGTAGACGTCGGCTTTGTTGCGGCCGCTCGGAGATTATGAAGCGGTTGTTGGGGGGAGGCTGGAGATGGCGCCGATCGATCATGACGCGGTTTTAGCGATGCTCGACCGGCTCAAGCTTACTGCGATCCGCGACCAGCTTAATACGCTACTGGACGAAGCCGCCCGCTCGGAAATGACCTTGCGCGAGTCTCTGACCTTCTTCGTCTAGCACGAGATTGCCTCGCTTGACGAGCAGCGTATCACCATGGCCAGCAAAATCGCCCAGTTCCCATTCGTGCATGAGCTCGACGGCTTCGAGTTTGATGCCTAAGCTTCGTCGGATCCCGGCCAGATACGGGCACTGGCGACCTGCCGGTGGATCACGCATGGCGACCCGACGCTACTGCTGTGCCCGCCGGGAACCGGCAAAGCATACCTCGCGGTCGCATTGGACCCGGGAAGCCAGTCGGCAGAACTACTCGGCCCAGTTCGTTACCGCAGCAACTTGGTGGCGATGCTGGTCAAGGCGCATGACGAGGGCCTGTTTGACGAGCAACTGACCTAGTTCAACCACCCTAAGTTGCAGGTCGTCGACTAATTGGGCTATCTGCCGTTCGAGGCCACGCCGCCCATCTGTTCTTCCACCTGTCTCACGGCGCTACGAAAAAGGCTCGATCCTGATCACTTCAAACTGATTGGTGGGCGAATGGGCTGCGTCTTCGGCGATCCTGTCGCTGCCTCGGCAATGCTCGACAGACTGGTGCACCGTTCCACAGTCATTACCATCCGCAGTGACAGCTATGGGCTTCGCTCAGAACCAGCAACGCAACTGCTCCACGAAAGGGGGGCAGTTCTTCACTTCGTCCACGGGGGCAAATCCTTAGTTCGTTTGACACCTCCTGCATCACTGTCTTCTCATCCATCATCGCAACGTCTGTGCTTTGCCCATGAAGGGTAATTAAGGACTTCAGCCCCAGCGAATGCGGGAGTTTTCAACGGAATACGGGCTCTTAGCGGGCATCGATCTTGGCTAGTTTCCCGGAAGTAAAGATGCTTTCTCGAGTCCCTAAGAAGGCATCAAACCAGTACATTAAGCGCCATTTGCGGGCCTTTTGAGGGCTTTTTGGCCAGAGCGAATTTACTAAGTCTCTGAAACTAAAATGGAAAAAAGAACGAATTTGATGCCTCTTCTGGCACCATTTTCTCATTCAGCAATGTACGCAGAAGGTTCGCAAGAGGCCGGCTAGACGCCGGCGCAGATCGAGAAGATGACGAGCGGCAACGTGATCCGTGTCCTCCGCGCGGCGGAGGGGGCGGGGCAGGAGGGAAGATTATCGCCATGACGGCGCCCGGCGGCGATAGTCTCGACCGTTACGAGAAGAAGATCCTGCGGATCCTGCAGGAGGACGTCTCGCTCTCGACCGCCGCGGTGGCCGAGCGGGTCGGCCTGTCGGTCTCGCCCTGCTGGCGCCGGATCGACCGGCTGGAGCGCGACGGGTTCATCACCCGCAAGGTCGCGCTGGTCGATCGGCGCAAGGTCGGGCTCAACGCGCATATCTTCGCCCAGGTCAAGCTCAACGCCCACGGGCGGGCGAACCTCGACGAGTTCGCCGAGGCGATCCGAAGCTTTCCCGAAGTGCTCGAATGCTATGTCCTGATGGGCAACGTCGATTTCCTGCTGCGGATCGTCGCCCCCGACATCGAGGCTTACGAGGCGTTCTTCTTCAACCGCCTCTCGCAAGTGCCCGGGGTGCAGGAAGTCCACTCGACCGTCGCCCTGTCGGAGATCAAGACGACGACCGCGCTGCCGCTCTAGCGCCCGGCCGTGAATGCCCTGGGGGCAAGATCGACCCGGTTTTGCGCCGGAATCGAAAATACTTTTCTCTCACGCGGTACTTTCGCGCCAATCAGACAGGAAATTTCGCGCAAGCTGGGGCAGATGCTGCCCGGCAGACAGGAGTTTCCCGATGAGCGAGCAGACCCAATCCACCGCCGGCGTGCCCGAGGCCGTCCATCTCGTGAAAGACGAGGCGAGCGGCCTCGACGGCGTGATCGTTCTCCATTCCACCGTGCTCGGCCCGGCGGCCGGCGGGTGCCGCGCATGGCGTTACCCCGACAGCCGGGCGATGACGCGCGACGCGCTGCGCCTGGCGGAAGGGATGGCGTTCAAGAACGCGATGGCGGACCTGCCGCTGGGCGGAGGGAAGTCGGTCATCAACCTGCCCGCCGAACCGTTCGACCGGCGCGCCCTGTTCGCGGCGTTCGGCCGCGCGGTCGCCGATCTCGGCGGTTCGTACGTGACGGCGGAGGATGTCGGCACGGGGGTCGAGGACATGGAGGCCGTGCGCCGGCAGACGCGCCACGTGGCCGGCCTGACCCAGCAGGAAGGGCGGCCCGGCGGCGACCCTTCGCCGTGGACCGCGCTGGGCGTGTTCCTCTCGATGCAGGAGGCGGTGCGCCGCGCGTTCGGCGGCGACCTGTCCGGGGTCACGGTCGCGGTCCAGGGGCTGGGCCATACCGGCGCGGCGCTGTGCCGGCTCCTGCACGAGGCCGGGGCCCGGCTGATCGTGGCGGAGACGCGTTCCGACGTCGCGGCGCAGATCGCCTGCCGATACGGGGCGGAAATCGCCAGCCCGCGCGCGATCCTTTCCGCCAGGGCCGATGTCTTCGCCCCCTGCGCGATGGGCGGCGTGCTCGACGGCGCGGGGGTGGGGCGGCTGCGGGCGCGGGTCGTCTGCGGCTCGGCCAACAACGTCCTGGCGCGCGCGGAAGACGGCGATGCGCTGGCGCGCCGCGGCGTGCTCTATGCGCCCGACTACGTCGTCAACGCCGGGGGCATCGTCAACGTCTGCGCCGAATACCTGGGGTGGGACAGCGCGCAGGCCGAGCGGCGGGTGCGCGAGACGGGGCAGCGCCTTGCCGCGGTGCTCGACCACGCGCAGGAGCACGGGCTGGCCCCGCATCGCGCGGCGGACCTGCTGGCGCGCCGGCGGCTGGAGCGGCGCGCGGGCGATGCCCGGCCGGTCGCCGCCTGACCGCGCGCGACGCATGGTCCTCGAATGCCCGGCCGATACCGCGCTGCTGGCGCGGGTCGTCGACATCCATGCCCGTCTCGGCTTCGCTCCGGCGGCGATGACGGTCGCGGTGGAGGGCGCGCGAATGCGCGTGACGATCGACACCGCCGCGCTCACCGCGCACGAGGCCGGGCGGCTGGCCGCGCTGACCGGGCGGATCGTCGGGATGACCGTGCGGACGGGCAGGCCGGAAACGGGGCCGGACGCGGGGGCGGGGGCGGGGGTGGGGGCGGGCGACGCCGCGCGCTGCCCGGGCCTGGCCGCAAGCGGCTGACGCGAGGCGGGAAACGGGGCGGCCGCCGCGGCGCCCGCCCCTTCCGTGCCGTTGCCCTTGTTCTCCCGTCGGCCCTATCCGGCCGGCGCGAGGGTTCCGAACTTGCCCGCGTTGAATGCGGCGATCGCCTCGCGGATCTCCCCCTCGGTGTTCATCACGAAGGGGCCATGGCCGACGACCGGTTCGTCGATCGGTTCGCCGGTCATGACCAGCACGATACTGTCGCCGTCGGCGGCGATGCGGGCCGCGTCGCCGCTGCGCGAGAGGCGCGCGATCTCGGCCTCGCCCACGCCCTCGCCATCGATCGTGACATGGCCGGAAAGGACCGCGATCATCGTCGTGTGCCCATCGGGCAGGGGCAGGGTGGCCGTGGCGCCCGCGTCGAGCCGCACGTCCCACAGGTTGATCGGGGTGAAGGTCTGCGCCGGTCCCTCGACCTCGCCGAAGGCGCCGGCGATGATCCGCGCGCGGCCGCCGTCGAACGCGACTTCGGGGATCGTGTCGCGCGTGATCGCCTGGTACCGCGCGGGCACCAGCTTGTCCTTCGCCGGCAGGTTGACCCACAGCTGCACCATGCGGAACGGCCCGCCGGTCTTCGAATAGCCGGGGGAATGGAACTCTTCGTGCAGCACGCCCGAACCGGCCGTCATCCACTGCACCTCGCCCGCGCCGATCGTGCCGCCGCCGCCGGTGGAATCGCGGTGGCTGACTTCGCCGTCATAGACGATGGTCACCGTCTCGAACCCCTTGTGCGGATGCTGGCCCACGCCGCGCGGGCGGCCCTCGACCGGCTCGAAGTTCCACGGCCCGGCATAGTCGAACAGGAGGAACGGGCTGATCGCGGCCGTATCGCCGTGATAGCTGAACAGCGAGCGGACCGGGAAACCGTCGCCGACCCAGTGGGCGCTGTCGTTGCGCAGGATCGTATCGAGTGTCTTCATGTCACTGCCTTTCACAAGGGGGCGTATTGGTCGGCCCCGCCCCGGGGGCATTGCCTTCGTCCTGCAGGCAAGATAGAGCTGCACTGACATGGCAACAAGTACGGTCCCGATGGATACTGAACCCGCCCGCGGCGAAACCGGCTCCGGCGCGCCGGCCGACGGCTGGCGCTGCCCGGCGGAACGGACGCTGGAATTCCTGGCGGGCAAGTGGCGGCCGATGGTCATCTTCTGGCTGCTCGACGGGCCGCTGCGCTTCAACGCCTTGCAGCGCAGGCTGGGCGGGATCACCCATCGCACGCTGTCGAAGACGCTGAAGGAAATGGAGCGCGACGGGCTGGTCGCGCGCCGCGACTACGGCGAGATTCCCCCGCGGGTGGACTATTCGCTCACCGCCAGGGGGCGCAGCCTGCGGCCGGTGCTCGACGCCATGGCCGAATGGGCCGCCGACCGGCACGAAGCGGACGAAACGACCTCCGCGCCCGCCCCCGCCCCGGGCCCGCACGCCTGACCGAACCAGGCGGCGAGGGCGCGTCAGCCCGCCGCGTCCCCGGCCATCCACCGGTCCCACCCGAACATCGCCGCGCGCGCGACGGCCCGCAGGGTCGCCCGGTCGGCGCCGTCGCGCGCGAGCAGCGACATCCCGTTCTGCACGCTGAGGTAGTAGGCCGCTGCCGCCTCGACCGGGAAAGCGGGTGGCAGGGCGCCTTCACGCACCGCGCGGGCGAAGCGATCGGCCAGCGTGCGGAGGTTGTCCCGCCGCCGGCGGCGCAAATCCTCGTGGGCCGCGCTCGCGCCGTCCACTTCGTGCTGCGCGCCGAGGACGACCAGGCACCCGGGCGGAACGCCGGGGGCGGTGTAGGCATCGGCAGTGGCGAGCAGGAAACGCGCGATCGCGGCGTGGATATCGGCGTTCTCCTCCAGCGCTTCCCAGATGCCGCCGCCGCGGGTGCGGGTATAGCGGTCCACCGCCTCGCGGAACAGGCTCTCCTTGCTGCCGAAGGCGGCATAGAGGCTGGGCGCGCCGATCCCCATCGCCGCGGTCAGGTCGGCCACCGAGGTGCCGTCGTACGTCTTGCGCCAGAACAGCTCCATCGCCCGTTCCAGCGCCGCCTCGCGGTCGAACCCGCGCGGCCGGCCGCGCTCGCCCATGTGCCGCTGCCTCCTTTTTTATAGCGTCTGCTATATAATAATTGACCCGGCGCGCCAAGCGGCACATATTTGTATCGAGCATTACAGATATGGAGATTCGCGATGACGACACCGGCGGGAACGGCACTGGCTGGCAGACGCGCCTTCGTGACCGGGGGCAGCAGGGGGATCGGCGCGGCGGTGGCGCGCGAGGGGGCCGATGTCGCGATCACCTATGCCGCCGCACGCGACGCGGCCGAAGGCGTCGCGGGCGAGATCGAGCGACTGGGGCGGCGCGCGCTGGCGATCGCCGCCGACAGCCGTTCGGCCGAGGCGCTGGCCGCTGCGATCGACCGCGCGGCCGGTGCGTTCGGCGGAATCGACATTCTGGTGAACAACGCCGGCATCTTCGCGGTCGGCCCGGTCGATGCCCTGGCCATCGACGATTTCGACGCGAGCCTGGCGATCAACCTGCGGGCGCCGTTCGTCGCGGTGAAGGCCGTGCTGCCGCACATGGGCGAAGGCGGGCGGATCATCGGGATCGGCAGCAACCTTGCCACCCAGGCGCCGCAGCCGGGGCTGGCCGCCTATGCCGCGAGCAAGGCCGGCCTGGCGATGATGAACCGGGCCCTGGCGCGCGATCTCGGCCCGCGGGGCATCACCGTCAACACCGTGCATCCCGGCTCGACCGATACCGACATGAACCCGGCCGACGGCGACCATGCCCCGGCCCAGGTGGCGCGCACTGCGCTGGGGCGGTTCGGCCGTCCAGCGGATGTCGCCGCGGCGGTCGCCTACCTCGCCGGTCCGGGAGCGACGGCGGTGACGGGAACCTCGATCCTGGTCGATAACGGGGCCAATGCCTGACGCCCGCCGCCCGCCGCCCGCCGCGGCGGAACCATGTTGCCGCGCGCCGGTTGGGCAGCGGGGCCGCATTTGGTGAACTTTGCGGGAACCATGCGGCGAACCGGGCATTACACGGGACGGACGGAGGGAAGATGTCAGTTCATGGAGGTAATCCCATGTCGAGCTATTCCTTCCGCAGCAGCCGTCCCGACGGGTGGGTCCAGCCCCGCCCGCACCGCGACGCCTCGCTGCGATACATGACCCACGGGCCGATCCAGCCGATGGAGGAGCCCGGATTCTTCGCCCGCCTGTTCGGGCTTCGCTGACTTACCGCAAACGCGAAGGGGGCCGACCGCCACCGGCAGCCGGCCCCCTTTTCACGTCCGCGGCCCGCGCCGCGACCGGGCCGGTCAGTACTCTTCCGGCTCCTCCGGCGTTTCGCGGCGGAAATCGCGCCCTGCGTTGCGTTCCCCGCGCGCGAGCTTGAAGACCACGCCCGACAGCAGCGTCAGCGCGAGCAGGTTGGGCAGGACCATCGTCGCGTTCGAGATGTCGCCCAGCCGCCAGACCAGCTGCGAAGGCTGGGTCGCGCCGATGAAGATGGCCACGCACCAGATCACGCGCCAGCCGATGTGCAGCGCCTTCTCCCCGCCGCGGGTCGAGCCCGGGAACCGGTCGTAGATGAAGGTGATCGCGCGCTCGCCGTAATACGACCAGGTCAGCAGGGTCGTGAAGACGAACAGGATCAGCGCCGTGCTGGCCACCAGCGTGCCCAGCGGGATCGAGGCGATTTCGAACGGGAAGGCCGCGGCGAAGGCGCCCGAGGTGGTGACGAAGCCCGACATGGCCGTCGTCCCCAGGTCCGACTGCCAGACGTGATCGACCGGCTGGCCCTGGTAGGTGAAGTCGCCCTGGACGGTCAGGATCACCAGCGCCGTCATCGTGCAGATCACGATCGTGTCGATGAACGTGCCCAGCATGGCCATGCGGCCCTGCTGTTCCGGGTCGTCGGTCTGGGCCACGGCGTGGGCGATCGGGGTCGAGCCCTGGCCCGCCTCGTTCGAGAACAGCCCGCGGGCCACGCCGGCGCGGATCGCCAGGATGATCGCGGCCCCGGCGAAACCGCCGCTGGCGCTCTGGAAATTGAACGCGCCGGCGAAGATCCGGCCGAACGTCTCGGGCAGGTCGCCGAAGTTCAGGATCAGCGCGGTGATCGCCATGACCAGGTAGGTGGCGGCCATGAAGGGCACGATCTTTTCCGCCACGCTGCCGATCGACTTGATGCCGCCGATGATCACCACGAACACCGCGATCGCGACGATCAGGCCGCCCAGCCAGCGTTCGAAGCCGAACAGTTCGTTGAGGCCGCTGGCGACCTCGTTCGCCTGGATCGAGTTGCCCGTCACCAGCGCAGAGAACAGCGTGCCGAGGCAGAAGACGATCGCCAGCCAGGTCCACTTGGGGCCGAGGCCGAGCATGATGTAGCTCATCGGGCCGCCGCGCTGGACCCCGTCGGACGTCGTCTCGCGGTAACGGATGGCGAGGCTGCCCTCGGCGAAGGCGAGCGCCATGCCGAACAGCGCCGTGACCCACATCCAGAACACCGCGCCCGGCCCGCCGAGCGCGATCGCGGTGGCGACGCCGGCCAGGTTGCCGGTGCCGACCTGGCCCGAAAGCGCGGTGGAAAGCGCGGCGAAGGGGCTGATCTCGCCCGAACCGGACCCCTTGCGGCCAGCAAAAAGGCCGCGAATCGCGGCCCCCAGCTTGACGATCGGATAGAAACGCAGGCCGACCATGATCCACAGGCCGATGCCCAGCAGGATCACGGCCAGCGGCGGGATGGGAATCAGCTGTTCCCCGTTCCACGTGCCGCCCCAGATGAAGTCGGAAACATTGGTGACCGGTTGCACCAGTCGTTCGCCCAGCGTGGATGCCTGGCCCGTTGCCATTCGCGATATTCCCCCTAGATCCGTCAACTTGGAATAACCGGGCACGCTAGTAGCGCGCGGCACGCAAGACCAGCCCCAAGTTTCGTTTGCAACCGCCCGCGCGCATTTTCCTGTGCCTTGCTTTTGCCCGGCGCGCGGCCTAAATGCGGCGATGCTTTCCGACATCGGAGCCCACGACAGCCCCTCCCGGACTTGAACCGGGGCGGCGATGGCCCCATCCCGGAAGGCACGACAGGTTTTGCAACGGGATACGAGCACAGATGGCCAAGACGACCCCCGGTGAATTCATCCGCCAGGTCCGCAGCGAAGGCAGCAAGGTCGTGTGGCCGACTCGCGAGGAGACGGTCCGCACCGCGATCTTCGTGGGCATCATGGTCGTGCTCCTGTCGCTCTTCTTCCTCGGGATCGATTCGGCTTTCGGCGCAGTCGTGCGCTGGCTGCTGACGCTGGCTTGATACCGGGACCTGATACTGGGGCCGACACGGACCTGATACGGGCACAACACGACTGGACTTAAGGATCACAATGGCTCGCTGGTACATCATTCACGCCTATTCCGGCTTCGAGAACAAGGTGCGCGATGCGATCATCGCCGAGGCCGAGCGGCTGGGCCTGTCCGAGGCGGTCGAGGAAGTGCAGGTCCCGACCGAGACGGTGACCGAGCTGAAGCGCGGCAAGAAGGTCCAGGTCGAACGCAAGTTCATGCCCGGCTACGTCCTCGCCAAGCTGAAGATGACCGACGATGTCTATCACCTGGTCAAGAACACCCCGAAGGTGACCGGATTCCTCGGCTCGAACAACAAGCCGCAGCCGATTTCGGAGAAAGAGGCCGCGCGCTATTTCGGCGGGGTCGAGGAAGCCAAGTCCGCGCCCAAGCGCGACATCAGCGTCGATTACGAGATCGGCGACCAGGTCAAGGTGCTCGACGGCCCCTTCGCCAGCTTCAACGGCGTGGTGGAAGAGCTCGATTTCGACAAGCAGAAGGTCAAGGTCAGCGTCTCGATCTTCGGCCGCGCCACTCCGGTGGAACTCGATTTCGAACAGGTCGAACTGGTCAAGTGACCGGGCGCGGGGCTGCCCCCGCGCCGGCCATGCATCGATGAGTTGAATTTCGAAGCGTTTGCGCCTATCGGCGCGCCTTCCCGCCCGTCCCGATTCCCCGGGGCAGGGGGAAATCCGTGCGGAAGGCCTGCATTTTCCAGCAAGCTGGGCAGGCTGTCTGACCGCTTACCATGAGCTTCGGCCCCGGGCCGGGGCGACAGTGAGAAAGGAGGCCATACGTGGCCAAGAAAATCGACGGCTATATCAAGCTGCAGGTGCCGGCTGGCGTTGCCAACCCCAGCCCGCCGATCGGCCCCGCGCTGGGTCAGCGCGGCGTCAACATCATGGAATTCTGCAAGGCGTTCAACGCCGCGACGCAGGATCTCGAAAAGAACATGCCGATCCCGACCATCATCACGGTCTATGCGGATCGCTCGTTCAGCTTCGTCACCAAGACTCCGCCCGCCAGCTTCCTGATCAAGCGCGCGGCCAAGCTCAAGTCGGGTTCGAAGGAGCCGGGCAAGGTCTCGGCCGGCACGATCAAGCGCTCGCAGCTGGCGGAGATCGCCGAAACGAAGATGAAGGACCTGAACGCGAACGACATCGATCAGGCGACCAAGATCATCGAAGGCTCCGCGCGTTCGATGGGCCTCGAAGTGGTGGAGGGCTGATCCGATGGCAAAGCTGACCAAGAAGCAGAAGACGCTGGCCGAACTCGATTCGGAAAAGCTCTACGGCGTCGACGAGGCGCTGGCCACGCTGCGCCAGTTCGCCAGCAAGAAGTTCGACGAAACGGTCGAAGTCGCGATGAACCTGGGTGTCGATCCGCGCCACGCGGACCAGATGGTGCGCGGCATGGTCTCGCTGCCTTCGGGCACGGGCAAGGACGTCAAGGTCGCGGTCTTCGCGCGCGGCGACAATGCCGAGAAGGCGACCGCCGCCGGGGCCGACAAGGTCGGTGCCGAGGACCTGATGGAAGACATGCAGAACGGCAACCTCGACTATGACCGCGTGATCGCCACGCCGGACATGATGGGCGTCGTCGGCCGTCTCGGCAAGATCCTGGGCCCCAAGGGCCTGATGCCGAACCCGAAGCTGGGCACCGTCACCCCGAACGTGGAACAGGCCGTGAAGGACGCCAAGGGCGGCCAGGTCGAATTCCGCGTCGAGAAGCAGGGCATCATCCATAGCGGCATCGGCAAGCTGTCGTTCAACGACGAGGACCTGAAGAAGAACTTCAAGGCGCTGACCGACGCGGTCGTGAAGGCCAAGCCGAGCGGCGCCAAGGGCAAGTACGTGCGCAAGGTCTCGCTGACCAGCACGATGGGCCCGGGCCTCAAGCTCGACCTGGGCGAAGTCGAAGGCGCCTGATCCTTCGCACTGCCACGCAAAAGGGGCCGGGAAGAGGATATCTTCCCGGCCCTTTTTCGTTCGGGCGGGGCCGTTCGCGTTCGCGCCGGGCGCCGCCCGGCCGGCCGGGGCGGAAAGATTGCCCCGCTCGCGCGTTGCCCGGGGGAAGAGCTTTCAAGGAGCAAACCCATGGGTAATTTCTGGGCCGTTGCCCTCGTCGCGGGCCCGATCCTTCTCCTCGCCGTGGCGATCTACGTCTGGGCGCGGAACCGCCAGGCGAGCCGCGGCACGGTCGCCCGGTCCGAACGCGGCGCGCGCGAACTGCGCGACGACCTGGAGGACAAGCAGGACCGGACGGTCGATCTCTAGCCGCGGCGCCGACGCCCGGCCCCGGGCAGGCGCGCGCTAGCGCTTGAGCAGGCGCCGCGCGCCCGACAGCGCGCCGCTGCGCCGGGCGAGCGCCCTGGCCCGCGCGACCGAGCCGTCGAACGCCTCGAGCGCGCCCAGCAGCAGGCGGTTGGAAGCCTGCCGGCGCAGGAGCAGGAAGCTCGCGGCTTCCACCGAGGCAGTGCCGAACAGCGCCTTGTGCGCGCCTTCCCCCTCGGTGAAATCGAAATAGGCGAAGCGTTCCTCGGCGAAGAGCCGTTCGAGCGCGGCGAGCTGCAGCACGGTGCCGGGCGAAAGCGGCGCGTCGGCCGGGTCGTAGCCGAGCCAGGCATAGACCAGCGTGCGCCCCTCGACCGGCAGGCACAGGTAGCTCGACGGGCGGCCGGCGCGATGGAGCAGGAAGCAGCGCAGCCGGTCCTCGCCCGCCGCGGCGCGCAGCGCGGCCAGGCGATCGGCATCTTCGGGCAGCCCGGCGTCGAGATGGCGGCCCTGGTACGTCTTGCGCGAGAGCGGCAGCGCGGCGGCGATGAACCGGTCGAACCCGTCGGCCCCGCGATATTCGCGCAGGTCCAGCGTGCCGCCGTCGTCCGCCGCGAACTTGCGCAGCTTGCGCCGCAGGGTGGAACGCGTCTTGCCCGAGAAACGGGCCATGTAGTGATCGAACCCGCCCTCCATCGCGATGTAGTGCCGCCGGTAATGCTGCACGCCGCCCGGGATCATGTCGCCATGGGCCGCGATCGTGCCCGCGACCGTCGCCGCCGGGGCCGAGAGGACGCGGTAGCCGTCGGCGTCGTCCGCCAGCGGGGGCAGGGGCGCCGCCTCGCCCGCGACGAGCTGGTCCAGTCGGTGGCCGACCACCATCAGCCGCCGCGGCACGGCCAGCAGCTGGCGCGAACCGACGACGAAGCGCACCGGGGTCTCGCGCAGCATCAGCGCGCGCCGTAAAGCCGGTTGGACACGAACTGTTCGGCCAGGCGCAGCCCCTCGCGCAGCCCGGCCGCGGGCAGGACGGGGCGCGGTTCCTGACGGGAGGAGGGGCGCGGCGGGTGGCTGGCGTAAGTGCCGCTTTCGACCCCCTCCATCGCGGCGATCCCGCGGCACAGGCGTTCGAAACGGTGGCGCACGACCCGGTTGACCCGCGCCCGCGCGCGGCACAGCAACTCGAAACTGTGCGAGACCATGGTGAAGCTCGACAGGCCGTGGTCGCGCGCGTGGCGGATCGCGGCGAGCATCTCGCGCGCGGAGATCGCGGTCACCTGGGCATGGCGCAGGCCGCCGCCGAACGTGCGGATGCAACCCACCGGAACTTCCGTCACCCCGCAATGGCGCACCGGGCGGCGATCGTCGCGGCCGAGCGAGATCCGGCAGGCCCCGCCCGCGATCCCGGGCGTGTGGCTGCTGTCGTAGTGCAGGCCAAGGTGGGCAAGCGCGCGCAGGGTATCGTCGTTGGCGCCGTAATTGCCGGCGCGAAAGGCGACCGGCGCCGGCGCTCCCGCGGCGACCAGCACGCCGCGCGCCCAGTCGAGGATCGCGCATTGCCGTTCGAACGGGAAATCGGCGATGTTCTGCCCGGTCGCGCCGAAGCGATTGTTCGCGCCCGCGAGCGCGAGCCATTCGGTGTGGCAGTGGAGCTGGACCTCGTGCCCGGCCGCGACGATCGGGCCGACGATGTCGGATATCGCCTCCTGCCCCCAGAGGAGCGCGGGCATCGGGTCGACGAAGAACACCCCCTTCAGCCCGTGGCGGTCCATCAGGGCCATCTTGTAGAACAGGCCGGCCGGGCCCGAGGGCGTTTCGCAGGCGATCGAGCGCGCGAAGTTCTCCGCCCGCCCGCGCGCGGCCAGGCTGGCGGCATATTCGGTGTCGATCGTGATGAAAACCGCGGTCATGCGCGGCGCAATAGGGGATCGGGGTTAAAACGCGGTTAGATGCCGCCCGGGGTGAAATCGAAGCCCAGTTCGCCCAGCCCTTCGCACAGCGTGTGCAGGCAGCTTTGCAGCGCGTCGGCGTCGGTCGAACGGATCACGAAGTTCGCCCCGACCCGCCCTTCGCGAAAGAAGGGGTAGCTGCCGATCTGGCAGTTCTCGTGCGCCTTCTCGACCTCGCGCAGAAGCACGGCGACTTCGCTTTCGGGGATATAGCCGCCGACCGTCTCGCTCAGCAGCGGGGCCCCGCCTTCCAGCGTCCCGGTCAGCGAATCGAGCATCTGCGCGGCGATGTGCGGCACGCCCGCCATCATGCGGATATTGCCGATCGCGATGCCCGGCGCGCCCGACATGCGGTTGGGGATCAGCTCCGCCCCTTCGGGCACCCGCGCCATGCGCAGCCGCCCTTCGGTCAGCCCGCCCTTGTCGGCGTAATAGCGTTCGAGGATCGCGCGCGCCTGGGGGTGGATCACGACCGGCACGCCCAGCGCGGCGGCGATCGCATCGACGGTGATGTCGTCGTGCGTCGGGCCGATCCCGCCGGTGGTGAACAGGTAATCGTTCGCCGTGCGCAGGGCATCGACCGCCTCGACGATCCGTTCGATCACGTCGGGCACGACGCGCACCTCGGCCAGACGAATGCCCTGGACCTGCAGCCACGAGGCGACTTGCGCGATATTGCGGTCGTGGGTGCGGCCCGAGAGGATCTCGTCGCCGATCACGACCAGCCCGGCGGTATAGATGCGCTCGCTCATGGCCCGCGGGGGTATTCGATTGCCCGTCGCTGTGCCAGCCCCAAGGGCACCGCGCGGCCTATTCGGCCGCCTCCAGCTGCCGTTCGCGCGCACCGGCCAGGTCGTCCCCCGCGCGGCCGAAGGCGATGATCCCGTCGTCCACCGGGTCCTGCGCCATGCGCTTGCGGTCGGTGACGTATTCCTGGTTCAGCCGCCACGGATAGGCGACCGCGTTGCGCGGCATGATGTGTTTCGAACGCTGGATATAGCCGGAAGAGAAATCGAAGATGTCGTCTTCCTCCAGCGCGGCCTCGTCCGCGGCGGTCAGCACCGGCACCGCGACATCGGCCCCGCGCCGCTCCATCTCGTTCAGCAGGCGGCAGACATATTCGGAATTGAGGTCCGCCCGCAGCGTCCAGCTGGCGTTGAGATAACCGAACACCACCGCCAGGTTGGGCAGGTTCGAGAACATGCATCCCTTGTAATAGAACCGCTGCGCGAAATCGACCGGCGCGCCGTCCTGGCTGAAGGCGATCTTGCCCGCGATCGCCAGGCGCAGGCCGGTCGCGGTCACGACCACGTCGGCCGGCAGGACTTCGCCGTCTTCCAGTTCCACCCCGCCTTTCACGAAGCGCGCGATGCGGCCCGTCCGGATCGCCGCATCGCCGCGCTTCATCGCTTCGAACAGGTCGTTGTCGGGCACCAGGCACAGCCGCTGGTCCCACGGATTATAGGGCGGGGTGAAGTCGGCGGGGTCGTAGGGCGCATCGCCGAAGACCTTGTCGATCCGCTTGTGCAGGAACTGCTTGACCTTCTCGGGCCGCGTGCGCGCGCGGCGAAAGCCGATGTCCTGCATCTTGATGTTCTTCCACCGCGTGATGCGATAGGCCAGCTCTTCGGGCAGGATTCTGCGAAGGAAATTGGCGACCGCGTCCTTCGCCGGGCGCGAGAACATCCAGGTCGGCGTGCGCTGCAGCATCGTGACGTGCCCCGCGCGCTTCGCCATCGCCGGGACCAGCGTGACCGCGGTCGCGCCCGATCCGATCACGACCACGCGCTTGCCATCGTAATCGAGATCGTCGGGCCAGAACTGGGGATGGACCACCCGGCCCTCGAACTCGCCGAAATCGAACCCGGGATCGTAAGGCTGGTCGTAATCGTAATAGCCCGAACCGAGGTAGAGGAAGCGCGCCGTCATCCGCGTGGTCGTGCCGTCGTCGAGCGCGATCTCGACGTGCCAGCGCGCCTCGTCCCCGCGCCAGTCGGCGGCGACGACGCGGTGGCCGAAGCGGATGTGTTCGCGAATGCCGCGCTCGTCCACGATCCGGTTCAGGTAATCGAGGATCGCCGGGGCATCGGCGATCGATTTCTCGTGCTTCCACGGTTCGAAGTTGAAGCCCAGCGTGTGCATGTCGCTGTCGGAGCGGATGCCGGGGTAGCGGAACAGGTCCCAGGTGCCGCCGAGGTTCGCGCGCCGCTCGACGATCGCGTAGCTGCGCTGCGGACAGTGCATTTCCAGGTGCGCGGCCATGCCGATGCCGGAGATTCCGGCACCGACGATCAGGACCTCGTGGTCCGGCGGTGTTGCTAGCATGGCATCCTCTCTCCTCTTGACGCGAACGTAAATCATCCCGTCGCGATTGGCGAGTCCCGATGGCAATTTGAAACTGACTGGGCCCGCGCGATCGGCTAGGGGCCCGCCCCATGCCCGTTACCGTTCCCTTTCGCACCGCCGCGCTCGCCGCCCTCTGTTCGCTCCCCGTCGCCTGGCCCGCGTCCGCGCAGGAGGCGCCCGATCCGCAAGAGGCCGAATCCGTGCCCGCTGCGTCGGATGGGACCGGGCCGGATGAACGGGCAAGGCGGCGCGAGATCGTGGTCCACGGCTTCGGCCTCGATCCCACGCCCGCCGCGCCGGCCTACGACAGCCTGGAAATCGGCCGCGCGCAGATCCTCGCCGCGCCTTCGGGCCGGATCGAGGACGTGCTGGGCGCGGTCGCCGGCTTCCAGCAGTATCGCCGGTCGGACAGCCGCTCCTCCAACCCCTCTGCCCAGGGGGTGACCTTGCGCGCGCTGGGCGGCAACGCGACCAGCCGCGCGCTCGTCACGCTCGACGGGGTGCCGATGGCCGATCCGTTCTTCGGCTATATCCCGCTCAGCGCGATCGCGCCGGACCGCCTCGGCGCGGTGCGCGTCGCGCGCGGCGGCGGGTCCGGCCCGTTCGGCGCGGGCGCGCTGGCCGGGCGGATCGCGCTCGAAAGCGCCGACCCGCGCGCGCTCGCGCCGCTATCCGCCTCGCTGCTCGCCAACGATCGCGGGGAGACGGAGGCGAGCCTTGGCCTCGCGCGCGAACTGGGCGCGGGCTTCGTCGTCGCCGATGCGCGGTGGGACCGGGGCAAGGGGTTCTACACCACGCCTGCCGACCAGCGCGTTCCCGCCACCGCGCGCGCAGCGTTCGATTCGTGGTCCGCCGCGCTGCGCGGTGGGGCGCCGCTGGGCGAGGCGGTCGAGCTGCAGGCGCGGATGCTGGTCTTCCGCGACGATCGCACATTGCGCTTCGACGGGGCCGATTCCTCGAGCGAGGGGCAGGATGCGAGCCTGCGGATCGTGGGCCGGGGGGCCTGGCAGTTCGAGGCGCTCGGCTATGTCCAGGCGCGCAATTTCTCCAACGTCGTGATCAGCTCCAGCCGCTTCACCCGCGTGCTGGACCAGCGCAACACCCCGTCCACCGGCCTCGGCGGCAAGTTCGAACTGCGCCCGCCGATGGGGCGGGACCATGTCCTGCGGCTGGGGCTCGACTATCGCCGCGCCTCGGGCGAGTTGCAGGAAGAAGCCTATAGCGCCTTCTCCGGCGCGCTGACCGAACGGCGCCGCGCGGGCGGGACCAACAGCGATCTCGGCCTGTTCGCGGAAAACGACTGGACCGCGGCCCCCGGCCTCGTGCTGACCGGCGGCCTTCGGCTCGACCGGACGACGGTGTCCGACGGGTTCTACCGCGCGCGCGACGCGGCCGGCGCGGTCGTGGCGGAAACGATCGCGCCCGACCGCGCGGACTGGACCCTGGGCTGGCGCGCCGGCGCGACCTATGCCGCCGATCCGCGCCTGCGCCTGCGCGCGGCGGCCTATACCGGCCTGCGCCAGCCGACGCTGAACGAGCTTTACCGCCCCTTCGTCGTCTTCCCGGTGGTGACCCAGGCCAATGCCGCGCTCGACAACGAGCGGCTGGAGGGCTTCGAGGCGGGGATCGACCTGGCCCCGGCCGAAGGGATCGAGATCGCGCTGACCGCCTTCGACAACCGGGTCGAAGGGGCGATCGCCAATGTCACCCTGGCCCCCAACCTGCGCCAGCGGCGCAACCTGCCCGCGATCGAGGCGCGCGGGGTCGAAGGCGCCCTGGCGGTCACGCGCGGCGACCTGCGGCTCGACGCGACGGTCGCCTATACCGATGCCGCAGTCGAAGGGCGCGGCCCCTCGGCCGATCTCGACGGCAATCGCCCGGCGCAGACCCCGCGCTGGGCCGCCGGCGCCTCGCTCGCCTGGACCCCCGCGCCCGGCTGGGTCCTCGGCGCCTCGCTGCGCCATGTCGGCGCGCAGTTCGAAGACGACCGCGAGAGCGAGGTCCTGCCCGCGGCGACCACGCTCGGCGCCTATGCCCAAGTGCCGCTGACCGGGCGCCTCGCGCTGGTCCTGCGGGGCGAGAACCTGACGGACGAGACGGTGGTGACGCGCAGCTCGGGCGGCAATATCGACCTCGGCGCGCCGCGCACGCTGTGGGCGGGCCTGCGCTGGGGTTACTGACCGGCGGCGAGCGGGCGCTGTTCGGCAAGGCCCATCGACACCAGCAGCGGCTCTTCCCCCTGCCGCGCCTTGAACGCGGCCTTGTCGCCCATGCCGCGCCAGCCGGCGAGCACCAGCGACTGCGCCACCGCGCCGCCCAGCGTCGCGCCCGGGCCGGTGACGATGAACACGTCGGGCGCGAATTCGCGCGCGGCGACGGTAATCGCGCGGGTGAAGTCGTAACTGCGCGTGACCTGGTGGCCCAGGGTATAGTCGCGCAGCGCCCCCGCATCGGTCGCGCCGGGCCACCAGATCGCCCCGCGCCCGTCGATCATCGGCAGGGCGGGCTGGGCGAACAGGCCGGGGCCCAGCGCCGCGCGCCCGCGCGCCGCCACCGGTTCCTGCAAGGCGGTGTGGAAGGCCGCGTGATTGCCCAGCCGCATCGGGAAACGCCCGTCGACCGGCTCGACCGCGCGTTCGAACGCTTCCAGCCCGGCGGCGTTGCCGGCCAGGACCAGCATTCCGCCCAGATCGATCGACAGCGCCAGTGTGTGGCCCGCGCGTGCGTCGATCTCCGCCACCATGGCCAGCAATTGCGCCTTGCGCGCCGGGTCGGGCCGCCAGTCCTCGCCCAGGAAGGGGTGGACCAGCTGGCCGCCGATCAGCGCCTCCTGCATCAGCGTGCCCATCGTGTTGGCGATGGCGAAACCGTCTTCGGGCGATGTCGCCCCGGCGCAGGCGAGCGCCGAATACCAGCCCATCGAATTGCCGGTGACGGCGACGATCTCCACCCGGTCGCGGTCGATCGCGAGGAAATCGCCCAGCGTCGCGGCGTAGATCAGGGCGGAGGCATTGTCGCCGCGGGTATGGCGCGCGAGGCTGAACCGCTCCGCCCCGTCGAGCGCGCTCAGGCTGTCCTGCCCGGCCGCCTCGCGCTGCGCGTCGAAGGCCGCCAGCAGGCGGGCATCGGGGAAATCGCGGGCGAGATAGCCCAGCTCCGCCTTGTTGTAGGTGCCGCGGCCCGGGCACACGACCACGGCGGTCCTGCGCCGGCTCATGCCGCGTCCCCCGCCAGCGCCCGCGCCGCGGCGACGATCCCCTCCACGCCCGGCATCGTCGCGGCATAGGCCGGGCCGGTGGGGATGAAGCTGTCCTCCGCACAATAGCGCGCATGCGGCCTGCCGCCGCGTTCGGCCATCAGCGCCATCAGCGCTTCGGCCAGGCCGCCGGTGCGCCGCGTCTCGTCCACCACCAGGACCCGCGCGGCATCGCCGATCGCGTCGATCAGGGCATCGGCGGGCAGGGGATTGAGCCAGTGCAGGTCGATCACCCGGCTCGCGATTCCCGCCTCCGCCAGCCGCTTCTGCGCCTGGAGCGAAAGATGCAGGCCGTTGGCATAGCTGACGATGGCGAGATCGCGCCCGTCGCCGTGGGTGGTCACTTCGCCCAGCGCGATCCGTTCGTCCGGGGCGGGATAGCGGCGCAGCCACAGGCCGTCGCCCGGCTCGTGCAGGTCGCGCATCGGGTAGAGCGCGATCGGTTCGAGGAACACGACCAGCCGCTGTTCCTCCCGCGCCAGCCGCACGCATTCGCGCAGCAGCCTGGCCGCGTCGGCCCCGTTGGAGGGGCAGCACAGGATCACGCCCGGCACGTCGCGCAGCGCGGCGAAGGAATTGTCATTGTGGAAGTGCCCGCCGAACCCCTTCTGATACCCGAGGCCGGCGATCCGCACGACCATCGGGTTGGTGTATTGCCCGTTGGAGAAGAACGGCAGCGTCGCCCCTTCGCCGCGGATCTGGTCTTCGGCGTTGTGGTAATAGGCGAGGAACTGGATTTCCGGGATCGGCAGGAAGCCGTTGTGCGCCATCCCGAGGCCGAGGCCGAGGATCGACTGTTCATCGAGCAGGGTATCGATCACCCGCGCCCGGCCGAAACGCTGGCCCAGTTTCTGCGTCACGCCATAGACGCCGCCCTTGGCGCAGATGTCTTCCCCCATCAGCGCGATCTCGCGGTGTTCCAGCATCAGGTCGGTCAGTGCCCAGTTGATCAGGCGGCTCATGATCTGGGGGCTTTCCATCGCCTTCAGGTCGGCCCCGAAGGCGTCCGCGCGCGCTTCGGCCGAAGGGCCGTTGCCCGGCGCATGGGCGCGCGCGGGCGGGACCAGGCTGGCCATGACCTCGCCCGCCGTTTCCAGCCGCGGGCGGGTGACCGCCTCGGCCCGCACGCGCTCGACCCGTTCCAGCGTCTGCTCGTAGATCGCCAGCGCCTCGGCCGGGGACAGGGCGCCCGCCGCGTCCAGCAGGCGGACCGAATGGAGCAGCGGGTCGTTCGCCTCTTCCGCCTCCACCTCGTGCCGGGCCATGTAGGTCGTCGGCATGTCGGCCCCGGCATGGCCGTGGAGGCGCACCGTGCGCACGTGGAGAAAGGCCGGCTTGCGCCGCGTGCGGACATGTTCCGCCGCCGCGCGGGCGGTGGCATATGTGTCGTAGATGTCCAGCCCGTCGCAGGCGAAATAGCCGAGGCCGGGGCGGTTCGCGAAACTGGCGGCGATCCAGCCCGCCGGGGTCCTGGTCGAAATGCCGATCCCGTTATCCTCGCACACCCACAGCAGCGGCATCGGCACGTTCTGGAACGCGGTCCAGCAACTGGTGTTGATTGCCCCCTGCGCGGTCGAGTGGTTGGCGCTGGCATCGCCGAAACTGCACATGACGATGCCGTCGTCGGGCAGGGCCTGGTGCTCGGGCCTTACGCGGCGGGCCGGGCCGATCGAATAGGCCGCGCCGACCGCCTTGGGCAGGTGGCTGGCGATGGTCGACGTCTGCGGCGGGATATTGAGCGCCTTCGAGCCCAGGACCTTGTGCCGCCCGCCCGAGATCGGGTCTTCGCGCGAACAGGCGAAGCTCAGCAGCATGTCCCAGAGGATCGACTGGCCGGGCACCTGGTTGGCGCGCTCTATCTGGAACGCGGCATCGCGGTAATGGAGGAAGGCCATGTCGCTCGGCCGCAGCGCGGCGGCGACCGCCGCCATCCCCTCGTGGCCGGAAGAACCGATGGTGTAGAACCCTTCGCCCGCCGCCTGCATCCGCCGGCTGACGATATCGAGCGCGCGCGTCAGGCACCCCGAACGATAGAGCTGCACCGCCGCCTGCGGCTCCAGCGGCCCGCCCGGCGCCCGCCCCTGCGGAAGGTCCCCCGCGGCCACCCGGCGCAGGAAGTTCTCATGCACGATCGAAGCGCGATCCATGGCCGCGGTGCTAGCCCCTTTGCCGCAAAAGAAAAGGGGGCGTGAAGGCGTGTCGCCCCCGGTGCCGGCGCTAGCGCGGGGCGGCCCGGGGCGGCCCGGGGCGGCCCGGGGCGGGGGGGGGCTAGGGCGATCCCTCTCGCTCGGTCTCGGCTTCGAGAACCAGGACCCAGTCCTCCCCTTCGCCGCTCGACGGCGGCACGAACCCCTGGATGCCCTGGCTCTGTTCGGTGCGGAACGGGTACTTCGCGCCATAGCGCGGATCGAACCAGGTCTGCGTGTGCATGCCGCCTTCCAGTTCGCCGAGGTCGAGGGTGAACGGTTCGCCCCGGGGCGAATAGACGATGATCCTCGACCCGTCGGCTGCGCGTGCAGCGCGCAGCTTGGCAGGGCCATGCATCGGGCCGTCCAGGATCAGGTCCTGTCGCGGCTCGAGCAGGTGAAACCGGTGTTCTTCCATGAAGCGGCGGAGCAGGCCCATCTGGCGCGCGCCGGGGTCTTCGATCGCATCGTGCCAGGGCCGGTTCGCGCCGATCGCGGGTTCGCGGCCCGGGGCCCACATCTGCCAGACGTTGTTGTTGCCGTAGGTATGTCCGGCCGCGCCAGCCATCACCGACCACCACGCCGCCTGTCGCACGTCGTCGTCGTCGAACCGCAGCCGCGGGTCATGGCCCCGGTTGTAGAAGCCCACCGGGATACCTTCGTAACGGGGCTCTCCGTCGATGACCGGGCGCCTCGGGCGCAGCGCCAGGTCGTTTTCGACGTAGAGGCCCGTATCGAGATCGCGCGCCGCGTGCGAGGATTGGTTCATGTAGAAATCCAGCCACGGGGCATTGCCCACCTGGGCCGACGACAGGCCGGGACCGCGCGGATGGAACGTGACGAGGTTCCGTCCGCCGTCGCCCTCGGCAATACCTTTCGCCATGGCATCGATGATCGAACGCTCGTTGGCGGATCGCACGTTCGAATCCCCGCCCAGTATCCAGATGATGCCCGCGTCGCGGTATCGCCGGCCGAGGAAGCGCCCGTAGGCCCGGGCGTTCTCGGGCGTGAAAATCTGCGAATCGCCATCGCGCCAGTAACGGCCCCACGATGGCAGGAGGCCGACCGTCAGCCCCAGGGCATTGGCCCGCGCGATGACGTGGTCGACATGGGCGAAGTAGGCCTCGTTCGGGGTCGCCGGGTCGCGGTTCAGCAGCGGCAGCTCGCCATAGGCGTTCGGCTCGTCCAGCCCCCTCAGTTCGGCCAGGGCCACCGCCTGGATGACGTTGAAGCCCTTGTCGGCGCGATCGCGAAGATAGCGTTCGGCCTCTTCGCGGGTAAGCCGATGGAACAGGGCCCAGGCCGTGTCGCCGAGGTAGAAGAACGGCTTGCCGTCTTCGGTCTGCAGATGGCGCTGGTCCGGCGCGATCTCGATCCGGCCCTGGGCCTGGGCCTCCGGCCCCGGATGCAGCGCGGCCAGCGCCGCCGCGACGAGCCCCGATCGCAGTGAAAGCAGCTTCGACAAGTCGTTCCTCCCCATTTTTCGCGAAAGGTAACCGGTGTCATCACCTATGTCCAGATCGCTGCCCATCGCCGGCGACGACCCGGCGGGCGGCGGGCGCGCAAACCGCTTTCCTACAGGGCCGCGCGCTTGCTAGCCCTTGTGCAATCGGTCTTTCGCATCGTTGGCTATCCGCTTTGTCTTCCGCCCGGCCCGAAAGGTCACAGGCGGGCCGCCGGCTCCGGTCCGGGGGCGATTGAAAGGTCACATCGGCTCGTGCCGGGGCTGCGTAACCTGCGGGAAAGGCGAGGCTTTTCCCGCAAGGTCACGCTTTCGATACGTGCGTTATGCGTCACGCGCTGGCGACCCTTCGCTTCCCGCGCCAGGCGGTCGCCGCGCGGTCGAGTATCAGGACCGCCACGAGCGAGAGGGCGAACAGCGGCAGGAGGATCGCGAGGGCGATCACCAGTGCCCGCAGGCCCCAGCCGGCGCGGTGTTCGACCCGTGGCGGCGCGGCGAGCTGGCCGCGCGGGCGGCGCTTCCACCACATCCACGCGCCGAGCAGGCTGACCGCGATCAGCGCGATCGCCGTCGCCAGCCCGATCAGCTGGTTGGGAAGGCCGAACAGCTGTCCTTCGTGCCAGGCGATGCCATAGCTGACCGCGCGGTCGATCGGGTGCTTGTCGGCAAAGCCGCGACGCCCGGTCTCCGCCCCGGTCGCGGGATCGTAAGTCACCGTCAGCGCGCGCGGCCGGTTCTGCGTCATCGAAGTGGCCGTCCACTCGTTGCCGGTCGGCGGGCCGAAGGCCTGCGGCGCATGGGGCGGCAGGACGAGAGCGGGGAAGGCCAGCCGCTCCTCCCGGGCCCGCGCGACGAAGGCGGAGAGGGGCAGGGTGCCCCCGGGCGCGGCCCCCGTCGCCGCGGGCACCTTCGCCGCGGGCACCTTCGCCGCGGGCGCCGCGGGGCCGTGGGCATGGTCGTGAGCCTGGGCGGGGGCGGCCCCGCTGCCGATCTTCCACTCCTGCGGCCCTTCGACCACGCCCAGTTCGGCCCGCGCCCACTTGAACGCGCTGCCCCAGACCCCGGCCCAGGGCAGCCCGCTGGCGAGCATGACCAGCACCAGCCCCGCGATCCAGAAGCCGGTCACCCGGTGGATGTCGTGCAGCAAGGGCCGCCCGCGCAGCGAGAGCCGGGGCCACAGCGTGCCCGCCGCGCGGAAGGGGCGCGGCCACCACAGGTACAGGCCGCTGACGATCAGCACGATCGTCCAGCTCGCCGCCAGTTCGACCAGCCGGTCGCCCCAGGTGCCCATCAGCAGCGAGCCGTGCAGCCGTGCCACGGTGGGCGAGATGCGCCCCTCCGGCGCCAGCGTGCCGAGCACGTCGCCGGCAGGGGACACGAAGACCTCCGCCGCTTCGCCGGAGGGGAGGGCGAGCCTGACCATCGCCGCGTCGCCGGCCCGTTCGGGCAGGCGATAGTGGACGAAGCGGCTTCCCGGGTGCGCGGCGAGCGCGGCGGCGAGCTGCGCGTCGGGCGAGACCGGCGCCCCACCGGCCGGGCCGTGATAGGCCCGTTCCTCCCACCGGTCGATCTGGGGCTTGAACAGGTAGATCGCGCCCGTGACCGAGAGGAGGAGGACGAAGGGCAGGACGAGCAGGCCGGCATAGAAATGCCATCGCCATACCCTGCGATAGAGCGCCGGATCGGCCATCGTCGCCTCCCCCCCTAGAACCGCGCGCGAAGGCCGCCGAAGACGGCGCGCCGCTCGACCGGGTAGAAGATGGCGGACGTGGGCGTCGCGGTGATCGCCGCGCTGATGTCGCCCACCGCGGCCTCGCCCAGCAGGTTGCGCGCATCGAGGAACAGGTCGATCCCCTCGGCCACGGTCGCGCCCGCGGTCAGGCCGACGAGGGCGTAGCCGTCCACTCGCAGGCTGTTGGCATAGTCGGCCCAGGCCCCGCGCGGGACCCATTCGACGCTGGGGGCCAGGTGCAGGGCATCGGTGCCGAGGCGCAGCTCCGCGCGGTAGAGGTGCTCGGGCACGACAGGCAGGCGGTTGTCGCCGTACTGGGCGTCGTCGATGAAGCGGAAATCGCTGTACTGGTAGATCTGCCGCAGCCGGGCCCAGGGCGCGAGATCGAGCGACAGCGCCGCCTCGATCCCCTGGTGCCGCGTCTCGCCCGCGTTGAAGGTGGCGGCGGGGATGTCGGGCCCGATGTCGAACTGCAGCAGCTCGCCCTTCAGATCGGCGCGGTAGGCACTGAGATCCCACTGCACGATCCCGCGCCGGCCGCGCGTGCCGGCCTCCAGCGTCCAGGCGCGCTGCGGGTCGAGATCGACGAAGCCGGCGATCTGGGCCAGTTCGATGAAGCCGGGAAACTCGACCGAGCGGCTGTAGTTGGCGAAGACCTGGACGCCCGGCGCCGGCTCGTAGAGCAGGCCGAAGCGGGGGGAGAACGCGTCGTAGTCCGCCCGCCCGGTGACATCGACCGCGCCGCCCATGAAGGCGTTGTAGCGCAAGTGCTGCCGGCGGTAGCCGTCGGCATAGACCCCGCCGGCGATCAGTTGCAGCGCGTCGAGCGGGCGATAGCGGACTTCGCCGTAGACGCTGGCGCTGCGCGCGTCCTGGTCGGCATCGAAGGTCAGATCGCCGCGCTCGCCCTCGAGATTGACGAAGCGCTTGGACCGGGTGTCGCCGAAACGCGCCTCCCCGCCCAGGGTCAGGGCGAAGCGGCCGGCCGCGTAGTCGAAGCGCGCATAGACTCCCCGGTCGAGCGATTCCTGGTCCACGATCTGGAAGATCGGGTGGTAGAGCGACTTGGCATTCACGAACACGCCGGCATCGACCTGTCCCCGGTCGAGGCGCAGGCGGGTGCGGTTCTGCAGACGCAGCGAATCGATGTCGCGCGCCATGTCGCCGGCGAAGTTGCCCGTCTCCGGCGCCGTGCGCACCGTTTCGAGGTCCAGCGCGCCGGGCAGTTCCTGGTTGATGTTGTTGACGCTGGCGTAGAAGCGCGTCTCCACCCGCTCGGCCAGGTCGATCCCGGCATTGCCGTGGAAGCGGAACGATCGGCGCGCGGCATGGTCGCGGTCGCCGTCCGACCGGTCGAAGGCGATCGCCGCCCAGGCATCGCCCGCCCCGGCCTCGAGCCCGGCGGAGGCGAGCGCGCGTAGGGTGTCGAAGCTGCCGGCATCGGCGCGCAGGTAGAGGCCGCCGGCCGTCTCGCCGGTCGGCGTCACCCCGTTGATGGCGCCGCCCAGCGTGCCCGAGCCGAAGCGCAGCGCATTCGCCCCGCGATAGACCTCAAGGTGGTCGAAGAAGATCGGGTCCAGTTCCTGGAAATCGCCGTTGTCGTCGGCGAGGTTGATCGGCACCCCGTCCTGCAACAGCGTGATCCCGCGCATGTGGTACCCGCGCGAGAGGCCGGAACCGCGGATCGAGATGCGCACTTCCTGGCCGTAGCGCGGCTGGAGATAGACGCCGGGCGAGAAGGCGAGAACGTCGCGCAGCGAGACGGGCGACTTGTCGGCGTAATCCTCGTGCGTGACGACGTCGGTGCCCCCGGGCGTGGCGTCGGCGCGGTCCTGCGCCGCGTCGGCCGCGCGAGCGCCGGTGACGATGATCGTGCGGCCCTCGGCCCCCCCGGCGCCTTCCGCGGTCGCGGTTTCGGTGGCGGTTTCGGCGTGGGCGGGCAGGGCGAAGCAGGCGAGCGATGCCGCGAGGGCAATGCGTGAAATGGTCATGGTTCGGCTATCCTGGAAGAAAGGGAGCGAGGATCAGGCGACGAGCCGCTCGAGCTTGGCGAGCGCGCTGTCGGCGTCCTCGTGATGGTCGATGATCGATTGCAGGCGGCCGTCGCGGTCCATCAGGAAGACCGAGGCCGAGTGATCGACGGTATAGCCGCCGCCATCGATCGGCACCTGCTCGTAGAACACGTGGTAGGCCTGCGTGATCGCCTCGACCTGCTCCGGCGTGCCCGTCAGGCCCATGATGGGCGTGTCGAACAGCGCGACGTAGTTGCCGATGTCCTCCGGCCGGTCGATCTCCGGGTCGACCGAGACGAAGACGATCTCGAACTCGTCGCCCTCGTCCCCCATCCGCTCGCGGAGCCGGGCCAGCCGGGCGAGGGTCGTCGGGCAGACGTCCGGGCAGCGGGTGAAACCGAAGAAGATCGCGAAGGGCCTGCCGGCCAGCGTCCGCTCGGTCACGGTCGAACCGTCGGCGGCGGTCAGCGTGAACGGCCCGCCGACGCTGTCGGCGAAGTCGCTCGTTGGGCCCTCGGGCCGGTTGGTCGCTGCATAGAGGGCGATGCCGGCGGCTGCGAACACCGCCAGCCAGAGCGCGCGGCGCAGGTGCTTCAGCCAGCCGCGGGGCTGCGCGGGGCGGTCAGTCATCGTGCGCCTCCCCCGGCCCCTCGGCCCCGATCGGGCGGACGTCGAGCGCGACCGTGACCGCGTCCGCGCGCTCGAATGTCAGCGTCAGGGGCACTTCGGCCCCCTGCCGCAGCGGCTCGCGCAGGCCCATCAGCATGATGTGATAGCCGCCGGGTTCCAGCGTTACCGTGCCGCCCACGGGGATCGGCAGCCCGCCGGCGATCTCGCGCATCCGCATGACGCCGCCGGCCATGTCGACGCTGTGCACCTGGACATCCTCGGCGACGGGGGTGCTGCCGCCCAGCAGGCGGTCGGGCTCCGCGCCGCGGTTGTCCAGCGTCAGGAAGGCGCCGCCCGCGTCCTGTCCGGGCGCGGTCTCGCGCGACCAGGCGGCCTGCACGGCCACGACGGCCGCGCCCGGTGCCTCGCCCGGCGGTTCGTCGGCAGGGTCCGCGCCGCAGCCGGCGAGCGGGATCGAAAGGGCAAGGAGGGCGGCTGCCGCCCAGTGGGTACGAACGGGCCCGGCACGGCCGGATACCCGATGCCGCCCGCGCAGGCGGCCAATATGCTTGGTCATGTCACTATTGCTCCGCACAGCCCGGCCATGCGCCTCGCGCGCGGCCGGATCGCCAGGAAGGATCGGTTCAGATCGTCAGGCGGCTGCCGGGGGCGCGCGCAGCGGCGGGCGGAGATAGGGAATGCGCGCGAGCGGCGCGCCGGTGCGCGGCGCGAGGCCGAGCACGAGGATGAAGGCGAAGGCGGCGGCGAGCAGGACCGGGTCCGCGCCGCCGAGCGCCGCCTTGGAAAGCCCGGTGAAGGCGCAGTGATCGCCGGCCCCGGCGTCGTCCGCGTGGCCCTGTCCCGCGCCCGGCACGACGATGTCCACCGTCTGGCCCTGGTCCAGCCCGCCGGTGCAGATCGTGACGGTCAGCACCCGGTCGGGCGCGGCGGAGACCATCATCCCGGCGGGAACGGCGATCTTGAAGCAGAACGCGGCGACGAGCAGCACGATCGCCAGGCGGCGATGCCGTCGAATCAAGGCGCGCAACTGCGTCATCGACCGCGCCCCTTATCGCCCCCGCCCGCGCTTGTCATCCACCCAGCCGGCGCGCCCGCCCCGGCCGGTCAACTGGCCCTGTTCGTATCGGTCCTCGGACGGGCCGACCCCGGCGCCGCGCCCCTGGTTCGCGTTCGGTCTGGCCGGTCCAGCGTTCAGGGTGGTGGCCCGGTGCCCGGTGCCCGGTCCCCAGTGCCCGCTGCCTGGGGCCGAAGGCGAGAACCAGCATGCCGGCCCGGGAGCCGCGGCCGGCACGCTGGACGCTTGCGGAAGGGTTTCTAGCGTTGGTGGCGCCGCTCTTCCGCGCGCTTTCGGAATGCGGCGAGTTCCTCGCGATCGACCACGCCGTCGCGGTTGCCGTCGGCCATGTCGAACACGCGCGCTCGGCCATGAACGAATTCATGGCGTTCGACCTTGCCGATGCCATCCTCGTCCATCGCGTCGATCAACTGCCTGATCCGTTCGCCCGACCGGCGGCGGAGCAGCCCGCGGCGACCGCGGTCGCTGCTGTCGAGGGCGCCGTCGCGGTTCCTGTCGAGCCGGTCAAACAGCCGGGCCTTGCCGGCAGTGAACTCCTCCCGCGTGACGCGGCCGTCGCCGTTGGCATCGGCGCGCAGCAGCAATTGCGCGGGGTCGCGCGACTGCGCCTCGGCGGCGGGGGCGAGGGCCATTGCGCTGCCGGCCAGCACGACGGGCCACACAGTGCGTTCCATCGTGCTTCGTCCTGTCATCGTGCTAAGTCCTTTCATCACGTCTCTCCCTTCCGATCGGGCCGTGGACGATTGGGGGGCGGTTCCGCTGCCTTTCCGCGGGTGTCGCGGCTGCACGCGCTGGATGCCGGCCATTGTCAGGCGCCCGCCGGCTCGTGCCGGGCATAGTCGGCGAGCTGGCTGTCCAGCGCTGCGCGAAACGCCGGCCGCCCCTCGCACCGCGCGAGATAGGGCCCGAGCACGGGATCGGCCGAGCACAAGTCGGTATGGCCCGCCAGCCGCAGGACGCTCGCCATCAGGATATCCGCCGCGCTGAAGCGATCGACGAGATACGCGCGCCCTTCCAGCCGCCCCGCCACCACCGCCAGCCGGTCGCGAACCGTCTCGACCAGGCCGGGGCGGCGCGCCGGTGCCCAGCTTTCCGCGCCGTGCAGCATGTCGAGGGCAAAGAGCGCGTCCAGCGGCGGCTCGAGGGTATTGAGGGCGGCATGCATCCACACGACGACCTCGCGCCGCGGGGCCGTCTCCGTCGGCATGAGGGCTTCGCTCTCTTCGGCGACGAGCTGGACGATCGCACCCGATTCGAACAGGGCCGTCCCGTCGATAATCGCGGCGGGAACCATGCCGAACGGCTGCTTGCGCAGGTAGGCCGGGGCCTTGCGTTCCGATGGGTCAACCAGGTCGACTTCGTAAGGCAGGCCCGCCTCTTCCGGGGCCCAGCGCACGCGCAGGTCGCGCACGATCCCGCGCGCGAACGGGGGCACCTGGCGAAAGCCGGTTACGGTGAATTCGGTCATCGTGGTTCTCCTGTCGGTTATCCGGCGGGCGCGTGCGGGCATCGACCGGCAGCGGCGCGAGGGGGCCGCGCATTCGCGGCGCTTGCGCTTTTCCCCCTGCCTGCCGACACTGCCGCGATCGGCATGCCTTGGCCTCGCTCGGGCTAACCGGCGGAGCGCCGGGCCGAGAGTGACAAGTGTGACGGGATTAGGATGGACTCGCAGATCGCCGCTGCCGCGCGCTCCTTGGGGGAAGGGGACCCGCTCTCCGCGCTGAAGCGCGTGAGCCTGCGCGGCGATCCGCCCGCGCTGGCCCTGCGGGGGATGGGCATGGCGCAGCTCGGCGACCTTGCCCGGGCGCGCGCGCTGTTGCGCAAGGCGGGGCGCGCCTTCGGATCGCGGGAAGCGGTCGCGCAGGCCCGGTGCGCCGTGGCCGAGGCCGAGATCGCGCTCGTCTCGCGCGATCTTGCCGGCCCGGCGGATCGGCTGGCCCGGGCCAGGGCGACGCTCGAATCGCGCGGCGACACGCGTAATGCCGCCCACGCCGGGGCGCTTGCCGCCCGCCGCCTGCTGCTGATCGGCCGGATCGGGCAGGCGGAGCAGGCTATCGACGGCGTCGATCCCGGCTGCCTGCCCGCCGTCTCCCGCGTCGGGTACTGGCTGGTGAGGGCAGGCATCGCGATGCGGCGGATACGTGCGGCGCCCGCGCGCGAGGCGCTGGACGAGGCCGATCGCATCGCCCGCCACCTCGCGATTCCCGCGCTCCAGGCGGAAGTCGACCGGGCGCGCGATGCCTTCGGGCAACCGGCCGCCTGCAGGATCGCGCGCGATCGGCGGCACCCCCTCGCGCTGGCCGAAGTGGAGGCGCTGTTCGGTTCCGGCGCGGTGGTGGTGGTCGATGCCTGTCGCCATGCCGTCCGCGGTGGGGCGACCGTCGTGCCCCTGGCGAGCCGGCCGGTGCTTTTTGCCCTGGTGCGCGCGCTGGCGGAGGCCTGGCCGGCCGATGTCTCGCGCGAAGATCTGCTGCTGCGCGCCTGTCGTGCGCGCCACGCCGACGAGAGCCACCGCGCGCGGTTGAGGGTCGAAGTGGGTCGCTTGCGGCGCGCGCTGGGCGATCTGGCGGACGTGGGGGCGACGGCGCGCGGGTTCGCCCTTGCACCGCGGGGCGGGCGGGAGCCGGTGGTCCTCGCGCCGCTGCGCGAACACCGGCACGGCGATGTCCTGGCCCTGCTGGCCGACGGGGAAGCCTGGTCCAGCTCCGCCCTCGCGCTCGCGCTGGGCGTCAGCGCCCGCACGGTCCAGCGCGCGCTGGAAAGGCTCGCGCACGACGGCGAGGCGGAACCGTTCGGGCGCGGGCGCGGCCGCCGCTGGGTCATCCGCAAGGCGCCCGGTTTCCCGACAGGCTTGTTACTCCCGGGTTCGCTGGGGCTGGGCTAGGCAGTCGGGCATGACACAGAGCAAGGCAGATATCGTCGGCCATTACGGCCCCTTTCCCGGCGCGGACAATGTCGCCGGGGTCGCATTCGACGGCACGCGCGTCTGGTTCGCATCGGCGCAGGGCCTGCGGGCCTTCGACCCGGAAACCGGCGAGATCGGGGCGGAGCTGCCCAAGCTCGCCGACGCGGGAACGACGTTCGACGGCACTTACCTGTACCAGATCGCCGAGCTGACGATCCGCAAGATCGACCCGTCCAGCGGGGAGATCGTGCGCGAGATTCCCACCCCCGGCGACGACGGCGCCTCGGGCCTCGCCTGGGCCGAAGGCTCGCTGTGGGTCGGCAAGCACCGCGGGAAGAAGATCCACCGGGTCGATCCCGACACCGGCGAAATCCTCGGCACGATCGAATCGGATCGCTTCGTGACCGGGGTCTGCTGGGTCGGCGCGGAGCTCTGGCACGGCACCTGGCAGGACGAACGGAGCGACCTGCGGCGCGTCGATCCACGCTCCGGCGCGGTGCTCGAATGCCTGGAGATGCCGCGCGGCGCCGTCGTCTCCGGGCTCGATTCCGATGGCGAAGGCCGCTTTTTCTGCGGCGGCGGCCCCGAAGGGGGCGTGCGGGCCGTCCGTCTCCCGCGCGCGCAGCCGGGGGACCGGGGGGCGGCCGCGACGTCCTGATATTCGCCGCCCGCGGCCGGTTCACGATTTTGCAACCGAACAGCCGCGGGCGCGTCACACGGCGGACCTAGCTGCCCATCCCGAACGCAACATTCGGGAGCCGCCATGAACATTCGTTATGCAAGCGCACGCGCCATTTTCCTGTCCACCGCCCTGGCCGCCGTCCCCGCCATGGCCGAGGAAGCCGGGGGTCAGGCCGGCAGCGACGGGGCCGCGCAGGCGGGCAACCAGATCGTCGTCACCGCGCAGAAGATCGAACAGCGCGCGCAGGACGTGCCGATCACCATTTCCGCGCTGCGCGGCGACCGGATCGAGGAACTGGGCGTCGGCGATCTCGACGAGCTGTCGAACTACATCCCCGGCCTCAACGTGCAGGAGCAGAGCGCGAACAACCCGGGCATCGTGATCCGCGGAGTCACCTCCGATTCCGGTTCCGCCCAGCAGGGGCCGCGCGTCACGCTCTATTACAACGGCGTCGATATCTCGCGCTCGCGCGGGAGCTATCAGTCGATCTACGACCTCGACCGGGTCGAGGTGATCAAGGGCCCGCAGGCCACGCTGTTCGGCACCGCATCGGCGGTGGGCGCGATCAGCATCGTGCCCGCGCGGCCCGAGCCGGGCCTGTCGGCCGAGCTGACCGGCGGTTACGGCAATTACGACTATACCCTGCTCACCGGCTACCTGAACGCGGGCAGCGACCAGGTGGCGGGCCGCATCGCCTTCGAATGGAAGCGGCGCGATGGCTATGTCGAGAACCTCAGCGCCTCGCAGGAGGACGAGCTCTACGCGCTCGACAACCTCGGCCTGCGCGGCTCGCTGCGTGTGCGGCCCAGGCCGGATTTCACGATCGACCTGGTCGGCACCTTCGATCGCCAGCGCAACGGCGGCACGCCGTTCATCTCGGGCAATTTCCCGACCGAGGCGGGGCCGGCCGACCCCTTCGGCCCGGCCAACCTCGGTGGATCGCCGTTCTCGCGCGAGGTGCTGGGCAAGGACCAGCTGGGCCTCGACCGCGAAATCTACGACCTGAACCTGACGGCCGAATACCGGTTCGCCGACGACTGGGCCTTCACCACGGTCAACGGATACCGCGAGTTCGACAGCCTCGAGACGTTCGATGCCGACGGTTCGGCGGCCTGGTTCCTCGAATTCGCCGAGATCGCCGAGGGGTGGCAGTTCAGCCACGAAGGCCGCTTCTCCTATTCGGGCATGGACCTGCGCGGATCGTTCGGCTGGAACGTCTTTACCGAAGACGGGCGGCAGAACGTCCCCTTCTCGTCGGAGGAAGGGATCTTCCTGCAATGCGCCGCCGGGGTCGTGCCCGACATCGCCTGCGTCGGCCCCGATGGCACCGTGCCGGCCGAACAGGTGACCGGCCTGCTCACCGGCGGGCAGGTCGCCCGGCTGCCCTACCAGTCGGTGTTCGAGAACCAGGGACAGAACGACAGCTATTCCGTCTTTGCCGATGCCACCTGGATCGCGACCCGCGCGCTCGAGCTGACCGCCGGCGTGCGCTTGCTGTGGGAAGACCGCGAATCGGGCTATTTCGCCGAGGTCGCTCCCTCGGTCCTGACCGGCGGGCCGTCGCTGATCCCCGGCCAGACCGACACCAACGGGCGGACCTTCACGGCCCGCGAGGACTTCTTCGACGTTCTCCCGCGTTTCAACGCGCTCTATCGCGCGAGCCCGGATCTCAACTTCTACGCCACCGTCTCGAAGGGGCGCCGTTCCGCGGTCGTGCAACTGGGCGCGACGCGCGACGAGAACGGGATAGCGGTGCCCAATTACCAGCTCGTGCCCGAAGAAGTCGTGTGGAACTACGAGCTGGGCGCGAAGCTGAGCAGGGGCCCGGTCTCGGCCTCGCTCGGTGCCTATTACCTTGACTATTCCGGCTTCCAGGTCAGCGTGATCCAGGATGACGGCACGACCCGCACCGAAAGCGCCGGATCGGCTTCGAACCTCGGGATCGAGGCGGAGCTGGCCGTCCAGGCGGCACCGTGGCTGAGCCTGTTTGCCAACGGCGCCTATATCGACGCCAAGGTGGACGAAGACTCGGCGCTGGCGGACGCCTATTCGGGCGCGCGCTTTCGCCTCCAGCCCAAGTGGCAGGCCGCGGCCGGCTTCACGGTCGACGCGCCGATCGGCGAGGGGATGCGGTTCTTCGCAACGCCCAGCGTGACCCATCGCAGCAGGATTTATTTCGAGCTGCCGAACAACCCGGTCACATCGCAAGGGTCGGTCACCCTGCTGAATGCCCGTGCGGGCATTGCCTTTGCCGAGGACCGGTTCGAGATCGCGGGCTTCATCCGCAACGCGACAGACGAGGATTACCTGCTCGACGCCGGCAATACCGGCGGGGCCTTCGGCTACCCGACGTTCATTCCGGCCGAGCCGCGCTTCTACGGCATCGAGCTGACCGCGCGACTTTTCTGAGGGGAGGCTGAGCCATGTCGATCGATCGCCGCACTGTCCTGAGGCTGCTGGGCGCGGGCAGCGCGCTGACCCTGCCGTCCGCGACCATCGCGCGCCAGGCGCCTGCCCGGGTGCGTTTCGCGCACGGGGTCGCGAGCGGCGACCCGGCGCAGGACGGCGCGGTGATCTGGACCCGCGCGACGGCGGAGGAAGGCTTCGCCGGCGACATCGCCTTGCGCTGGCACGTTGAGACTGCGCCTGATGCTTCCCCCGTCGCCGGCGGCGAGGTCTGGGCGCGGGCCGCGGCCGACCATACGGCGAAAGTGGAGGTCGCTTCGCTGCGACCCGGGGCGGAGTACCATTACTGGTTCGAGGCGGCCGACGGGACGCGCTCGCCGACGGGGCGCTTCCGCACCCTGCCGGCGGGCGCGGTGGACCAGGTGGTCCTCGCGGTCGCCTCGTGCCAGCTCTATCCCGGCGGACTGTTCAACGCCTATGCCGACATGGCGGCGCTGCCCCGGCTCGATGCGGTCGTGCACCTGGGCGATTACATCTACGAATACGGCGAAGCGGGCTACGGCGCCGAGATCGGCGAGCGGCTGGGGCGCCTGCCCGACCCCCCGCACGAGATCGTGACCCTGGCCGACTATCGCCGGCGCCACGCCCAGGTGAAATCGGACCCCGATCTCCAGGCCGCCCATGCGCGCGCCGCCTTCATCTGCGTGTGGGACGATCACGAGGTCACCAACGACGGATGGATCGGCGGCGCGCAGAACCACCAGCCGGAGACGGAGGGCGACTGGGCCGGGCGCAAGGCGGTGGCCATGCAGGCCTATTTCGAATGGATGCCCATTCGCGATCCCGATCCGCTCCGCGCGCACGAGGCGATCTTCCGCAGCTTCGAATTCGGCGATCTCGCCACCCTGGCGATGGTCGAGACCCGGTTGCTCGCGCGCGACAGGCAGGTCACGCCCAAGGGGGAACTGCCTCAGGCCGACCGAGTCGAGGCCGTGCTGGCCGAACGCGACCGCCCCGAACGCGAGCTGCTGGGTCGCGGGCAGAGCGAGTGGCTGGAAGGCGTCCTCGCCGCCTCGGTCGATGCCGGCAAGCCGTGGCAGGTGATCGGCAATCAGGTGGTGATGGCGCGGGTCGCCGGGCCGGATCTGGAGGCGAGCCTGGGGGCCGAGGCCTATGCCGCCATGCGGGCCCGGATGCCGGAACAGTTTCGCGCGCGGATCGACGAGGCGCTGGCCGGCTATCGCGCCGGGGTGCCGTTCAACCTCGACAGCTGGGATGGCTACCCCCATGCGCGCGAGCGGCTCTACGACCTCTTCGCCCGGGCCGGGGCACGGCCGCTCGTCCTGTCGGGCGACAGCCATGCCGCCTGGAGCAACAACCTGCACGATACCGCCGGCCGGCTGACGGGGATCGAGGTCGGCTGCACGGCGATCTCCAGCCCGTCCTACGGATCGATCCTGCCCGGGATCGGCCGCGCACTGGCCGCGGCGAACGAGGAAGTCGTCTTCTGCGACCAGGACAACAAGGGCTATGCCCTCGTCACCCTGACGCCGGACGCGATGCGGGCTGAGCACGTCGCCGTCTCCACCGTGCTGGAGCGGCCTTTCGACCGGCGCATCACCGCCCGCCACCACGCCAGCGCGAAAGGCGGCCCGCTGCGACATGTGAACGCCTGACCCCCTGCCCGCTGGCGGTCCGCGCCGAAACCGCCGATAGAGGGGGGTGCGGCGAAGGAAGGCGAGCGTGGATCGGGGCGATAGCGGCAGATCGTGGCATGGGGCGGGCCCCCGGCGGCGCGACGTCATCGCTGCGGCTGCCGCAGTGAGCCTCGCGACCGGCGCGGTCGCACGTCTTTCGGCCGCGGGCCGGCCGGCAATGAAAACCGGCGTCAACATGATCGAGACGGCGTCCGCGCACTTCGGAAGCGGGGCCGCCCGGGCCAGTTTCGAACGCCTCGCCCGGGCGGGCGCGCGCGTGGTCGCGCTGGTGCCATTCTTCTGGCAGTCGCATCCCGGTGATCCGGCGCTGGTGCGCGGCAGCGCGCTGCCGGCCGAACGCCTGCGGCTCGGCATGGCCGAGGCCGCGCGCGTCGGGCTGGAGATCGTGGTCAAGCCGCATGTCTGGGTTCCCGGGAACTGGGCCGGGAGCATCGCATTCGATCGCGAAGAGGCCTGGCGCCAATGGTTCGCGGCCTATGAACGCGCGCTGCTGGACTGCGCCGATACCGCGCGTGAGGGTGGGGCGCAGGTGCTGAGCGTTGGGACGGAGCTGGCGCAGACGAGCGCGCGCGCCGAATGGCACGACATGATCGCGCGCGTGCGCGAGGCGTTTCCGGGCCGGCTGACGTATGTCGCGCACAACGCACAGGAGGCGCAGCGGATCGGGTTCTGGGACCGGCTCGATATCGTCGCGCTCTCGGCCTATCCCGCACTCGGCCGGCCGACGCAGCGGCAGGCTTGGCGCCGGGCGATGACGGCGCAGGTCGGCGCATTGCGCTCGCTTGCAGAGCGCCATGGGAAGGCGGCCTGGCTGGGCGAGATCGGCCTGCGTTCTGCCGAGGGGGCGACCGCCAGGCCCTGGGAAAGCGCCGAAGAGCGCGCGGCAGCGCCGGACCCGGCCCTGCAGCGCGACGTCCTGCGCCTGTGGCTGGACGTGGCGCGCGGAGGCGGCATCGAGACGGCGCTGGTCTGGCGCTGGCTGAGCGATCCGGCGGGCGGCGGCCCAGCCGATACCGATTTCACGATCCAGAACAAGCCGGCGCAGGGCCTTCTCGCCGGCAGATAGCGGTCAGAAGGAAATCCACACCCCGCCGAAGAAACCGCGCTCGCGCAGTGCGTTCTCGCCTGCGATCGTGCCCAGCAGGCCTGCCTGCAGCGCGACCGCGGGGGCGACATCGACGACGCCGGAAAGCTGGAGGTTGTGATAGCGGTATTCGTCGAAGATGCCCCGGCCCGCGCCGTCGCTGATCGTGTTGAGCGACTGCACCATCAGCAGGACGTTCGGTCGCGGGCGATAGCCCAGCGTCAGGTCGGCGTGGAACTCGTTCGGCGGATCGCCGTCGCGCAGGCGATAGCTGGCCTGCCCGTCGATGAAGCCGCTGTCCTGCCCCAAGCGGAGATTGTGAAAGCCGCGCAGGCGCAGGTCGTACTCGGTATCGGTGCTGCCGACCTGGGCCAGCTTGTCGTCGCGCGAGACACCCGGGATGCGCACGGTTGTTTCCAGCGCCAACCAGCCCTCTCCGCTGTCGGCGAAGCGGTACCGGCCGCCGATGTCGGTATAGCCCAGCCCGCTGTCGTCCTCCCCGCCTTCGACCGAGACGTCGCGCAGGCTCGGCTTGAAGATGAGCGTGAGATCGGGGGCGATCTCGTACTCGGCCAGCAGGTAGAGCTCGACCTTCTGGTAATCGGCGATGTCGATGTTCTCGCCGTCCGCGTCGAAGCCGCGCGCGCTGCTGGAATAGTAGAACGTGGCGATGACCTGCCCCTTGTCCGCCTGCTCCGCCGCCGGGGGCGGAAGGTCCTGCGCGGCCGCGGCCGGGGCGAGGGCGAACATGCCGGCGAAGGCGATGGCGAAGGCGTTGGATCTACCGGTCATTGTCGCTCCAGGAGTGCTTGTCGGGTCGTATCGACGAGGGCGTCTGCGGTCAGCGCCAGTTCGTGCGGCCCGGCCCAGGCCGCTTTCGCCCAAAGCGTGACATGTTCGGACTCGATCGAGTTGCCGTGGGCGATCTGCGCTTCTTCAACCGCCGCGCAGGCCCGGCGGTTCCATGCTTCCAGCGCCTGCGCCTGCGGGGCGCCGGGGTGGATCAGCATGAAGGAGCCGGGCCCGTTCGCGACCACCAGCATGTTCAGCGGGGCGGGGATGGCCTGGAACCGCCGGGCCAGATCCTGCGACAGGCGTCGTGCTGCCGCCTCTCCGTGGAGCGCGGCGTAAGCTTCGAAGTCGACGACCTGGAGCAGGCCGATCGCCGCCGGGCGATCCTGCGCCCGGCAGTCGGAGATGACGAGGTCGAGGATCCGGCGCTTGAGCAGCTCGGTCTGCGGATCGATCAGGCTCATGCCCGCCTGGCCCTGGCGCAAGGCCGCGTTCTGAACCTTCAGGTCCTCCTCCCGCAGCGCCCGGCGCTCGCGTTCGCGCTGGATCCGCAGGAGCGTGCGCACGCGCGCCAGCAGCCTGATCTCGTCGATCGGCTTGGTCAGGAAATCGTCCGCCCCGGCCATGTAGGCCTGGTTGAGCAGCTCGGTATCGTTGGTCGCCGTCAGCATCAGGATCGGCAGGTAGCGCGTGCGCGGCGAGAGGCGCATCCGCGCGCAGACTTCCAGCCCGTCGATATCGGGCATCATGATGTCGAGGATGACGAGGCTGTAGTCCACCTCGCCGCCAACCACCTGCAGATCGCTCTCCCCCGCCTCCGGAACGCCGCACTTGCGCAGCGCCTCGTGCCCGCCGCGGGCAATGTCGATGTCGTGGAAATTGCCCTTCGCCAGCAGCGATTTCGTGATCAGTGCGCTTTCGGGAACGTCGTCCACGACCAGAATTCGCGATCGCCCGTTCTGCGTCATGGCCCGACCTCGTCGTTCATCTCGTACACGCGCCAGCGGTCTCCGTCGTAGGTCAGCCGGTATCCCGCCGCACCGTTATCATAGAGTGTAGGGAATATCCGGCCAACGCGGTCGCTGCCGAGGCCCGACGCGCTGTTGCGGACGACAAGGACCTGCGCCTCGGTCCGGTTGCGCAGCGAGGCAAGGCGGAATGCCTCGGTTCCGCTGCTGCGGATTCCCCGCGCATCGCCGCGCAGGGCGATGACCGCCGGGACGGCCTCCGCATCGAACAGGACATCGTCCTTGCCTGCCAGGGCACGGGCCAGTTCCGCCACTTCGGGATCGCCGTAGCCGGCCGGCCGGTCCGCTATCGCCGCCTTCCAGCGCTGGTTCTCGGGTGCCCGGTCGGCAAGGACCAGGATCGACCCGCCGAGCAGGCCGGCGGAAAGCAGGTTCAGCTCGACCCGGTCGAGGCGGCCCGCCGGCCAGCGGGCGACGCAGGCCGCGGCGCCGGTGATCGCCAGACTGGCGGCCAGCGCGGCCGACGGGAGCAGGCCGAAGGCCAGCGCCAGAACCATGCTCGCCAAAAGCGTGGCGACTATCGCGAGGACGGCGTAGCGCAAGGGCGCGCGGCCGCGTGCGGCGAAGAAGAATGCCATCAGCACCGGGCCGACCGCGAAGACCCCGATGATCGAAAGGGCGAAAGGTCGCCAGCCGGAGCTTTCGCCCCCGGGCAGGCGCGCGCCCAGGCCCGCCGCCTCGCGGCTGATCGTGTCGACGAACGCGGCCGGGTTCCCCAGGAAGACCCAGTTGACGTACATGAAGGCGAGAAGGCTGAAGGCCACCGGAAACAGCAGCATCAGGTACATCGGGGCGGGCGCGTTGCGCAAGCGGTCGGCAGGCATGACCAGCGCCAGGAAGGGCAGGCTGGCGAAGACGAGCAGAAGCCCGAAGGGGTGGGCGAACGCCATCAGCGCCAGCCCCAGCGACACCAGCATCAGGTCGTTGACGCGTTCGCCGCGGCGCAGGCTGAACGTCCCGAGCGCGGTCAGCCACAGCCCCCAGTGTATCGCCATGAACCCGGCCCCTTCGGTCGCGGCGCGCAGGAACACGGGGTTGAGGCCCAGCGCGGCGCTCGCCGCGGCTGCTTCGGCAAGCGACAGGCCATTGGCCCGAAAGGCGGCGAACCAGGCGACGACGAGCAGCCCCGCCATGGCCGCGCTCAGCGTCGCCAAGCCCGCCGTTCCCGCCTGGGGGAAGAGATAGCTGACGGCGATCGCAGCGATATAGGGCAGGGGCGGGAAAGCCGTGACGACGTTCTCGAAACGGATCATGCCCCCCAGGCTCAACAGCGTGCGCCCGTGCAGGTCGAGGTTGCTCGCCGAGACGTAGCCGCGGGCGTGGAGGACCAGCGCGAAGGCCAGGACCGCCGCGGCCAGGGCCAGCGGGACCAGGTAGGGGGCCGCCCTGCGCGCCGTCATCCGGCGAGCTGCCCGCCTGCGCCTTGCTGACTTCCGATGCCGTGTGCTTCGACAGGCCGTGTTCGGTCTTTTCCCAATAGAACGGCTTGGTGATCAGCTGCCACGCGCCTTTCCATGCCGCCACAGACATCAGCACCCAGTACCAGATCACCGTGAGGCTGTAGGGCGCGAGCGAGAGCCAATTCCGCCGGAAGGGCGCCAGCATCATCACGAAGATGAACAGCCCGTTCCCGGCCAGAAGGTTGAACAGCGACAGGTAGAGCAGGACTGGGGGGAAGAGCGGGTCGAACACGCCCGTTTCGGTCACCAGCCAGAGCGCGAAGATCAGCCAGAACAGCGGGTTCAGCAGGCCCGACAGCATCGTGCCGCCGATGAAGAAAACGAAGCCCAAAACGCCCAGCGGGCCGATCGTCTTCACCAGGTGCAGCGGCCGGCGCGTGTGCACGAGGAAAGTCTGCATATAGCCCTTGATCCAGCGCGAGCGCTGCCGGATCCAGTTGCTCTGCGAGACATTGGCTTCCTCGAACGTGGTCGAGGCGGCAAGCCGCACTTCGTATCCCTTCTGCGTCAGCCGGATGCCCAGGTCGGCATCCTCCGTCACATTGAAAGGGTCCCAGGCGCGCAATTCGCGCAGCACGTCCATCTTGAAGTGGTTCGACGTCCCGCCGAGCGGGATCGGCACCTTGAGTTTTTCCAGCCCGGGCAGCATGAGATCGAACCACAGCGAATAGTCGAGCGTGAACAACCGCGTGAGCCAGTTCTCGTCGCGATTGAAATAGTTCAGCCGGCACTGGACGCAGGCGACGTTCTCGGGCGCGCGATCGAAGGTGACGACCACTTTCTTCAGCTGGTCCGGCTCGGGCTTGTCCTCGGCATCGTAGATGACGAGATATTCTCCGCGCGCGAACTGCAGCGCGTAATTGCACGCCTTGGGCTTGGTCTGCGGCTGCGAGGGCGGGACGAGGATGATCTCGAAGATGTCCTCCAGCCCTAGCGCCGTCGCCGCGTCGATCGTCAGCCGGTCGCCTTCCTCCAGCACGATCTTGATGTCGAGCCGGCTGGTCGGATAGTCGAGTTCGCGCAGCGCGTTGGCGAGGATCGGCAGGACGTCCGGCTCGCGGAACATCGGCACCAGCACGGTGTAGATCGGCAGGTCCTCGTCGCGAAGCAGTCTGACCGCGGCGTCGAGCTGGCGTTCGCTCGCGTGCTGGTTCTTGCCGCCATACCAGATCAGCACGCTCTTGAAGACGAAGTTGCCGAGGTAGAACAGCGTCATCACCAGGTTGATCGCGATCAGCGTGGCGATCGGCGCCAGCGCCAGCCCGGCCGCGATCGCGGTCACCAGCCCCCAGGCGACGACCAGTTGGACCGGAGTGAAGGCCGTTTGCGCCGACATCACGGGATCGTGGTTCGCGAGGTCGAACACCGCCGCATCGAGATAGCGGTCTGAAAAGACCTTCTGCACCGCGCGCTGGATGTCTTTCTTGGGGGCGATCCCGATCCTGACGCCGCTGCCCCACTTGCGCCGGGCATAGAGAACGACATCGGGCCCGGGGCGCGCGGTCACGATCGTCACCACCCCGCCGGTTTCGCGCCAGGGCACGGTCAGCTCGCGCATGTAGCGGGCGACCTCCCCTTCCTCCAGCAGCGCGGGGTCGGGCGGCTCCTTCTCCAGGTCCACCTGCTCGACGCCGAAGCGCTCGGCCAGCGCGGCGTAGTATTCGTCGGCCTCGATCCAGTTCCTGGTCAACATGACATCGACCAGGTTCGAACCCCACTGCGCCGCCAGCTCGCTGGCCTCGTTCAGTTGCCGCGGCGTGACGAGGTTGCGCTCGGCGAGGTAGTCGCCGGTCCAGCTGTCGGCCGAGACGAACCGGGCCACCGTCAGCCCTTGGCCTTGTTCGACGCAATCACCCGGCGCAGCAGGTAGACGAAGCCGAGCGTCAGCAGGACCCAGCCGAAGCCGATCAACCATAGGCGGTAGCGCTGGAGGAACTGGGCGAAGGAGCTTTCATCGGGGTAGCGGATGTCGATCAGCCGCTCGCGCGCGTCGTGGAACGCGAACGCGATCTGGTCGCCGGCGAGGAAGGCGGCATTGCCATATCCAAGCACCGGCGGTTCCTCACTGGCGCCGAGCGCGGCGAAGTCGGCGCCGGGGCGTATCCACAGGACCGGGCGGCCACCCTGTTCCAGAATCTGCACCGTGGTCAGGTTCTCGATCGCCTCGCGGTCGAGGATGGTCCGGCCGTCCTCGCCCGCGATGGCGATCGCGCCCCGGTCGAACCGCACGATTGGCTCGGTGCCTGCAGGGGCCTGCGCGCCGACATAGACCACCGGCCCCGCGTCGGGGATGGCGTCGTAGGAAACGCCGACCGCGCCTTCGCCGCTGACGAGCGGACCCAGCAGTGCGGCCGCCGGACCGAGGGCGGCGGCATCGGGCATGACCAGCGTGAACCCGTCATTCAGAGCGGATGGCAGGTCGGAGAAATCGTCCGGCGCTTCCGCGGGGCCGAGTTCGATTCGGCTCGAAGGCAGGAGTTGCGCCGGGTATCCCTGCGGCGCGTACTTGCAGTCGCCGCTCGCGGTCTGCCGGACGACGCTGACATCCAGGCTGTTCTGCGTGTTCGCCAGGCCATCGGGCAGGTCGACCGCGATCTGCGTCCGGCCGTCTTCCTCCGCCTCGGCGCTGGCGAGCAGGACGCCGTTGAACAGCACCGTGATGACCGGCGGCGAGGCGCCGCCGTCCTCGGCCACGGCGACGTCGAGCACGAGGCCGGTCATGCGCTGTCCGGCCGGAATGGCCGAGGCGGGAATGGCCACGTTCCACTCGCCCCGATCGGAAATGGCCTGCACCGAAGTGTCGGCGCCGAGGTCGGCGATCGTCAGGCCGCGCGCTGCGCTGCGGGCATCGCGCCCTGCAGCGGCGAGGCTGGGCGCGGCGGCGACGGCTTTCCAGTCGCTGCGCAACAGGCGGGCTCCGGCGACCGGGTCCTCTCCGCCCAGGTCGAGCGCCGGCCGTCCTCCGTCCATTCGCACCGCCATTGCCGGCGCCGCCGGCCCGGCGAAGCCGACGCGCGCGACCTGCCAGCCGTTCCCCTGCGTGCCCCCGCGCGGCGGCGATCCGGCAAGGCGCGCATCGCCGCCGCCGAGCATCAGCGTGAGGGCGGCGGCGGCCTGGCGGGCGCTGGCCCCGTCGGGCAGCGACAGGTCGAGCGCGGCAGGCATGGCCGCCGCCAGCGTGGAGACGCGCCGCAGGCTGTCGCCGTCGAACCGGGCTTGCAGCCCGCCGTCGCCGGCAAAGGCGAGATAGGCGCCGGAAAGGCGCTGGTCGACGCAGCGATCCTCGGTAATCGCGCCCGAGTAGATGATCCGCGCCGCGAGGTAGCCCCGGTCCGCGAGCGCGGGATCGACCGGGATGTCGATCATCCCCTGCGACGGGCCTTGCGGCAGGGCGGCAGTATACTGGGTGCGTCCGCCGATCTCGATCGCCACCGATCGCCGGCTGCCGAAAGCGGAATCGGCGCGATAGGGCAGGACCAGCCGCAGCTCTTCCACTTCCGCGCCTGCGGGTACCGGGAAATAGAGGTCGCGCGCGCCCGAAAGGCCGGCGATTTCGAAGCCGCTTTCGAAACCGAGTTCGCGCAGCGTGATCGTGCGCGCGACGGACGGGGCCGGCTCGTCGGTGGCGGCCGCCACAGTCGGGGCGATTGGCGCCCCGACTTGTGCCGACGCCGCGGCCGACGCCGCCATGGCGGTTGCCGCGACGGCCCCCAGGAATGCGTGTCTCGTCATGGAAATGCCCTGGCTCGCTTTGCATCCTGCCGGCGCTGGCCGGCGTCGTTCACGCGACAGAAGCGCAAAACTATCGGCCAAATTCAAGCCGGTGGGGCGAACTTTCCGCAGGTGCGCGACGTGCAGTGTATAACGCGCGAGGGGCGGGATTGTGCCCGGATCGGCTTTCTTGCATACCCGTCGGGCAGCCCCCGTCGCACGACACGTTGAGCAGGGTTATCATCGCTATGGACGTTCTCTCGGTCCTGCTGGGCCTCGTTCTGGGGATGGTCGTCATGGGTGCGGTGGCGGCCGTCTGGCTGCGTTCGCGCGCCGCTGCGGACCGGGCGCGGGAGGACGCGCCGCCTTCCGCCGTCGCCTCGGCCATGCCGAGCCCCGCGGTCGAAGACGGGATCTTCGCCGGCCTGGCCGATGCCGTGCCCGACATGGTCGTCGTCGTCGGCCCCGACCGGGTCCGCCGCTATATCAGCCCCGCGTGCCAGTGGCTTCTTGGGTATCGGCCGGAGGAGATGATCGGCCAGTCGCCGATCAACGGCATCCATCCCGACGATCGCGCCGCGACGATGGAAGCAAGCGAGAAGCTGCTCCAGGGCAAAGTGCCGAGCGTGCTTTCGACTTATCGCCATCGCCATGCCGACGGGCACTACGTCTGGCTGGAAGCGAACTTCACCGCCCGCCACACGGACGCGGGCGAACTGCGCGATTTCGTCGGCGTCGTGCGCGACATCGGCGCGCGGCGGCGCGACAAGCTGCGCGATACGGAGCGCAACGCCCAGCTGCGCGAGAACAACCGGCTGCTGCAGATGGCGGAGAAGATCGCCAATATCGGCCACTGGCGCGTCGACGTGCAGGAAGGGACGCTGATCTGGTCGGACCAGGTCTATCGCATCCATGGAATGCCCGACGATTTCGTCCCTAACGTCGAGCAGGGGATCGACTTCTATCACGAAGAAGACCGGCCGATGGTGACCGAGATGGTCGAGAAGGCCTTTGCCGAAGGGAAGGATTTCCAGTTCCGCGCGCGCATCGTGCGTCCCGATGGGGAGATCCGCCACGTGGCCAGCGTCGGCCATGCCGAAACCTCGCCCACGGGCGAAGTCATCACCGTCTTCGGCGTGTTCAAGGACATTACCCAGACCGTGATGGCGGAGGAACGCCTGCGCCGGTCGCGCGACGAGGCGGAGCGTGCATCGCAGGCCAAGGCGCACTTCCTCGCCAACATGAGCCACGAGATCCGCACCCCGATGAACGGGGTGATCGGCTTTGCCGATCTCCTGCTCGAAAGCGACCTCGCCGACGAGCACCGCGAATATGTCCGCATGATCTCGGATTCGGGCAAGGCGATGCTGCGCCTGCTCAACGAATTGCTCGACCTTTCCAAGATCGAGGCGGGGCGGATGCAGCTGTCGCGCGAATCGGTCGATTTCGGGCACCTCGTGCGCAGCAGCGTGCGCCTGTTCGAACCCAATGCCCGGGCCAAGGGCCTGGCGCTCGAAACCGACATCGCGCCCGACCTGCCCGAAGGGGTGGGCGACAAGCTGCGCGTGCGGCAGATCATTCTCAACCTCGTCGGCAACGCGATCAAGTTCACCGAAAGCGGGTCGGTCCGGATCGAGGCGTGCGAGGAAGACGGCGTGGTCGTCATCCGGGTGATCGACACCGGGCCGGGGATCGCGCAGGATAAGCTGGCCTATATCTTCGAGGAGTTCACGCAGCTCGATGGACAGGCGCCGGGCACGGCGGCCGGCACCGGAACCGGGCTGGGCCTCGCCATCGCGCGCCAGCTGGCCGAGCTGATGGACGGTGAACTGGTCGCCCGCAGCGCGCTCGGCCGCGGCTCGACGTTCGAACTGCGCCTTCCGCTCGTCAGGTGCGACGCGGGCGTCGCGCCCGAGCCGGCGGCGAAGGACGCGGCCTCCTTCCGGCGGACGCTGGCCGGCCGCCGGGTGCTTCTGGCCGAAGACGCGGAGATCAACCGCAAGCTGGTGATCGCCATGCTCGCGCGCCTCGGCGTCGCGGTCGAGGTTGCCGAGGACGGGAAGGAGGCGGTCGAGCAGGTCGAGGGGGCGAAGGCCCGCGGGCAGCTGTTCGATGCGGTGCTGATGGACATGCAGATGCCCGGGATGGACGGGCTCGAGGCGACGCGCCTGCTGCGCGCGCGCGGCGTCTCAGGGGAGGAACTGCCGATCATCGCGATCACCGCCAATGCCTATGCCGACGACGTGGAACAGTGCCTCGAGGCCGGGATGCAGGACCACCTGGCCAAGCCGATCTCGATCGAGCGGCTCGGCCGGTCGCTCGAAAAATGGCTGGTGCGCGACGACGGCGCGTCCGCGCCCGGCGAGAATGGCGAAGGGCAGGACATCGACGATGCCCGCCGGATGTACGAGCGGCGCAAGGCGGACTTGCGGGCCTTGGTCGAATCGCTCGACGAAGGGCGCCTGGCCGATAGCGAGCAGGGCCGCGAACTGCGCGAGCAGCTGCATGTCATGGCCGGGGTGGCGGCCCATTTCGGAGACGGCGAACTGGGCGATCTCGCCCGGCGGATCGATCGCAACCTCAAGGACGGGACCGACCGCGAAAGGCTGGCGCGGGACCTCGCCGACCTGCGCGGCCGGCTAGCGCGCTAGGCGCGCCCGCGTCCGCGGCGGTCCGCGCCGGGACGAAAGATGCGCCCGCGGCGCGGCCAGAGTTAACCGCGGTTAAACCATATCGCCGCAAGGGGCGGGCATGATCCGATCGCGCCCTCTTCCTGCCGGTGCCGTGCCGCGCATCCTTTCTGTCGTGACGATGCCGGTGTGGATCCCGGTCGTCGTTCTCGCGGTGATCCTCGCCCCGCCCGCCGAAGGGGAGATGCTGCTCGTTCCCCTGACCGAGGAGGGCTCGCGCTCGCTGGTCGCGGCGCTCGGCGATCGCTCGACCCGCCTGATCGCCGCCGGGCCGATTCCCGGCTCGCTCGTGCTGCGCGGTCCGCGCGGCTCGATCTGGGACCGCGTGGGCGGCAAGGGCGTGCTCGTCCTCGGCGTCCCGGACATGGGGTGTTCGGCATGAGCGCGGTGGTGACGGAGGAGCTGCGCACGCTGCGCGAACGCGGGGTGCGGTGGCTGACGCTGGCCGGGTGGGCGGCGAGCTTCGCGTTCCTGCTCGTGGCGCTGTGGTCGGGCGACTATGCATGGCAGGCGCTGCTGGCGAGCGCTCTCGTCAACGTACCGACCAGCATCCTCGCGCTGCAGCGCCGCTCCGACGCCGTGGCCCGGCTCGCGGTGGGCCTGATGGCCGCTTCGCAACCGGCCCTGCTGCTCTACGCCACGCGCGGGTCGGAATGGCAGATCGACATGCACATGTACTTCTTCGTCGCGCTGGCGAGCCTGACCGTGCTGTGCGACTTGCGGCCGATCATGGCCGCCGCGGCGGCGATCGCGCTGCATCACCTCCTCCTGGCGATGATCGCGCCCGCCTGGGTCTTTTCCGGCGGGGGCGGCATTCCGCGCGTGCTCGTCCACGCGCTCGCGGTCGTCCTCCAGGCCGCCATCCTCGGCGCGATCGCGCGCAGCCTGACCCGCACGCTCGTGCAGTCGGCGCTCGCGCGCGGGAAGGCGCAGGAAGCGCTGGAGGCGAGCCGCAGCGAACGCGCGCGGCGCGAGGCGCTCGAACGCGCGCAGGCGGAAGGGCGGCGCGCGGAACTGGCCGAGATCGGGCAGGCGTTCGAGGATACCGTCTCGCGCGTGACGGCGGCGGTGGCGACGACCGCCGGCGTGCTCGACGAGACGACGAAGGAACTGGACCGGGTCGCGCGCGACACCGGCAGCGGCGCCGACGGGGCGGCGCAGGCGGCCGCGGCGGCCTCCAGGGCGGTGGCCTTCGTCGCCGACCACATCGCGGACCTTTCGTCCTCGATCGCCAGCATCGCGGTCACCGCCTCGCAGCAGGACACCCTCGCCAACGAGGCGCAGGGGCAGTCGCAGTCCGGCGGGCACTCGGTCACCCGGCTCGCCGAGTACTCTGCCGATATCGGCGACGTCACCCGCGCGATCACCGAAGTTGCCGACCAGACCAACATGCTGGCCCTGAACGCCACGATCGAGGCCGTGCGCGGCGGCGAGAGCGGGCGCGGGTTCGCCGTCGTGGCGCAGGAAGTGAAGACCCTGGCGCGCCAGGCGGCGGACGCGACCGGCGAGATCGAGGCCCTGCTCAACCGTCTCCGCGACGGGTCGCACGACGCGGCAAGCCACTTCTCGCAGATCAGCCTCTCGGTGCGCGAACTGGCCGCCGCCGCGACCGCGATCAGCCACGACGTCGACCGGCAGCGGGTGCTTTCGGCCGATATCGAGGTCAACGCCCGCCAGGCGGCGGCGGAGACCGGGCAGATGGCGGCGCGAAGCGACGAGCTGGCCCGCAGCGCCCGGCTGACGGAGCGGCTTTCGACCGATCTCAAGTCGGCCTCCGCCACGCTGGTCCGCAATGTCGGCGAGCTCGACCGGTCGGCGAGGGACTTCCTCCAGCGCCTCGACCGCGCAGCGAGCGACCACCGCCCGGCAAGCGCCTGAAGCGACGGGAGCCGCGACGAGGGGGGAAGGGCCGGCCCGGTGGCGGAGACGGAGGGATTCGAACCCTCGATACCCGTTACCAGGTATGGCTCCTTAGCAGGGAGCTGGTTTCAGCCACTCACCCACGTCTCCGCATGCCCGGGGGCCGTGCGAGGGGCGCGCTATAACGGCCCGGGCCTGCCCCTGCAAGCCGCCTGTCGCGGCGCGTGGCCGCGGGGCGTGCGAAGGCCCGTTCCGACTCGTTTCGCCGTGTTTTCGATTCGCTTCGTCGCCGGTTCATTGCCGCTTCAGCCGCGAAGGATTCTGTTCGCGCGTGGACAGGTCCGCGTCGCGGGCCCGCATTTCGAGCCAGGAGGGGCCCATGCAGATCATCGCCACAATCCGCGGCACGTTCGCGGCGCTGGCCGGGGCCGCCGCACTTGCCGCGGCGCCGCTCGGCGCGCAGACGATCGAGACGTTCGATCCCGATACCGCCATCGACGGGGACCTGATGGAACGGCCCGGCGACCAGCCGGTCTATGCCGAACCGCAGCCCACGCCCGATACGGCCGCGACCGGGCCCGGCGACGACGCGGTTACCTATTCGCCGACCCCGCCGGCCGATGCGCCGGTGGCCCCGGCATGGTCGGACCCGTCGGCCGCCACCGCCCCCGCCGCCGCAACGGCCCCGGGCATCGGCCCTGTGTCCCCGGCGGCCCGGGCCGGAAGCCCGCATGTCGCCGCCGCCAGCGACACCTACAAGGAAGACGACCTGATCGGCGCGGCCGAAGGGGTCTTCGGCAAGGGGGCCGAGGGCGTGGCGCGGATGATCGAGGACCTGCTGGAGAAGCAGGGCGAACCCAATGCCTATATCGTCGGGCGCGAGGCCGGCGGAGCCTTCGTGGTCGGCGCGCGCTACGGCTCGGGCACGCTCTACCACAAGGTCGAGGGCCAGCGCCCGGTCTACTGGACCGGCCCGTCGATCGGGTTCGACGTGGGCGCCAACGCGGGCAATACCTTCGTCCTCGTCTACAACCTCTACGACAGCGAGGAGCTCTACGAACGCTACCCCGCGGGCGAGGGGCAGGCCTACGTCGTCGGCGGCCTCACCGCCTCCTACCTGCGCAAGGGCGACGTCGTGCTGATCCCGATCCGCGTCGGCGCCGGGCTGCGGCTGGGGGTCAACGCCGGGTACATGAAGTTCTCCAAGAAGCAGCGCTGGTTGCCCTTCTAGGCGCGCGATTAGAAAATCTGCGCCGTTCCCCCGGGGCCGTAGCGGGATTTCCTGTTGCGGCCCCGCGCGCGTCTGGGCATGGCGCTGGCCATGCTCGACAGACTCGAACCCCAATCGCCCGACGCGCTGCTCGCGCTGATCAAGCTCTATGCCGACGACGAGCGGAGCGACAAGATCGACCTCGGCGTGGGCGTCTATCGCACCGGGCAGGGCGACACCCCGGTCTTCGCCGCGATCAAGCAGGCCGAGGCGCGCCTGGTCGAGGAGCAGGATTCGAAGTCCTACCTCGGCCCCGAAGGCGACATGGGCTTCGTCCACGCGCTGATGCCCTATGCCTTCGGCAAGGATGCGGCGATGGGCGGCCGCCTGGCCGGGATGCAGACCCCGGGCGGCACCGGCGGCGTGCGGCTGGCCGTGGCGCTGGCGCGCCGCGCGGGCGTGGGCCGGGTCCACCTGGGCACGCCCTCGTGGCCCAACCACGCGCAGATCCTGGCCGACGTCGGGGTCGAGACCGCGACGTTCCCCCATGCCCGGGCCGACGGCACGGCCGATGCCGACGCCCTGCTGGCGGTGATCCGCGGGGCGAAGGCGGGCGATGCCGTGCTGGTCCACGGCTGCTGCCACAATCCGACCGGGATCGACTATTCGCCCGAGGAATGGGACGCGATCGCCAAGGCGTTCGCCGAGGGCGCGGCGCTGCCGATCCTCGATCTCGCCTACCAGGGGCTGGGGCAGGGGATCGAGGAAGACGCCTATGGCCTGCGCCGGGTGCTCGCCGCCGTGCCCGAGGCGCTGGTCGCCTATAGCTGCGACAAGAACTTCGGCATGTACCGCGACCGGGTCGGCGCGCTTTACGTCCTCGCCGCCGATGCGGGGCAGCTCCCGGCGATCCAGTCGAACCTCAACGCGCTCGCGCGCGCTTCGTGGTCGATGCCGCCCGATCATGGCGGCGCTGCGGTGCGCGTGGTCCTGCGCGACGACGGGCTGACCCGGCTGTGGCTGGACGAGCTGGAAACGATGCGCGCGCGGATGCGCGAAGTGCGCGAATCGCTCGCCGCCGCCGGCACCGCCGGTTCGGTGGACCTCGCCCCGCTGGCGCACCAGAACGGCCTGTTCTCCACCCTCCCGGTGACGAAGGAGCAGGTCGAGCGGCTGCGGAAAGAGCACGCGATCTACATGGCCGGATCGGGCCGGATCAACGTCGCCGGCCTGCACCAGGGCAATATCGACAAGTTCGTGAAGGCCCTGGCCGACGTGACCGGCTGACGCGGCGGCGCGCGCCGCCCGCCGGCCGTTACGCTCGACGCGGCACTTGAACGCGTGACCTTTCGCGCGCGGGCGGGCCGTCACGACGGTTCGGCCCGCGCCCGATCGAGCCGGGCGAGCAGCCGCAAAAGCGCGGTATTGTCGGGTTTCCGCATCACCCCGACGAACCGCCCGCGATAGATCCGCACTTGCCACAGGCCGGTGCCGACGCGCCAGCCGAGTTCTTCGTTCGTGACCTTTCGCGGCCTCTTTCCGGGCGCCGCGGGCGGGTGTGACTTTCCGCGCGCCTGCGCCCCCGCCGGCCTGCCCAGCGCCGCATCCCACGCGCGGGCAAAGCTTTCGGCACAGGGCCGCTCGCGCAGTCGATAGGCGGTTTCGCGCGCCATCGAAACGCGCCGGGCCGCCTCGGTAACCGAGCGGGTTTCCGCCAGGAATCCGATGAAACGCGCCTGCCGCTCGGGCGTCCAGCCATCGGCGCGCTGGCGCGTGGGCACCGCGTGGAACAGCGGAATGCGCCCGCGCGGGCGAACCCAGCGGCGCGGCGGGGAAGGGAAATAACGCTTCATCCCGCAGGATAAGGCACAGGCGCCCGCCTGTAGGAAAGTGTTTTCGCGCCTCGACCGCAACCTCGACCGCGAGGCAGGGCGCGACACCGATGGCGGCGGACGACGCGGCCCCCTGCCGCGCCGCCCACCGTCAGCCATCAGAAGCTGTGCCGCAGCCCCAGCACGACGCTGCGCCCGCGCAGCGGCGACTGGTCCTTGACGAACGAGGTGTGCACGTAGGCAAGCTGGTTCGTCAGGTTGGTGCCGCGGGCATAGACTTCCAGATCGCCGCCGCCCGGAATTTCGAAGCGATAGGCGAACGTGGCGTTGAGCATGCCGTAGCCATCGGTCGGCGTTTCGTAGAGCGCGACCTTGTCCTGCGCGAACGTGTGGTAATACTCGATATCGGCGCTGAGCGGGCCGCCCGCGAGGTCGAGCCGCGCGCCCAGCCGGCCCGGGGGGATGCGGGGCAGGTTGTCGCCCGACGCGTCGAGATCGACGTCCACTTCCTCGCTCGTCAGGTCGGTGCCGACATAGTCGCCGAACACGGTGACGCGCACTTCGGGCGAGAAGGCATAGCTGACCTGCCCGTCGATCCCGGTGAAGCTGGCATCGGACGCGGTGTAGAGCAGGTAGTGGTGCGGGACGCCGGTTTCGGTCTCGGTCTCCACCAGCCGGGCGAAGATGTAATCGTCCACGTCCTGGTGGAACAGGCCCACTTCGAATTCCAGCGGGCCGCCCGCCTTGCGGAAGGTGAGGTTGACCGTCTTCGCGGTTTCCATGACGTCGGTGCGCGATTCGGGGAAATACATCGACGCGCGCGAACTTTGCGCCAGGCCCACCTCGTAGCTGTTGGTCGCGAGGTTGTTGCCATAGGCATAGAGCTCGCGGACATTGGGCGCGCGTTCGGTGCGGGCCAGCGACAGCGCCGCGGAATAGCCGTTCGCGATGTTCCACGTCGCCCCGATCGAGGCCGAGAACGGGTTGTGCTGCGAATCCGGGCTGTCCTCGTGATAGGCCTCGATCCGGCGTTCGCGCATGACGTTTTTCCAGTCGGGCCCGTAAAGGGGCTCGAAAATGCGGTCAAAGATCGCTTCACGCTCCGGGTCGACCCAGAAGTAAAGTTCCGGCGTCGGAAGCGTTATCTCGCGCCAGTCCTTGCGCGCTGCCAGTTCGATGTCGACCGGGCCGAAGGATCGCCTTTCGACAAGAAACAGTCCGATATTCTCGGTGACGTATTCGAACGGTGGCAGAAAGCCGATTGCCAGGGCGTCGTCGGGCCCCGGTCCGACCTGGTGAAGGTCGCTGACGTTGAGACCGGAGAAAGTTCCGTCGGTATATTGCAGGCCCAGCGTGCCGGTGAAACCGAACAGTGGCTTGTGCGTCAGCTCGATCCGGCCATCCCAGACCTCGTTCGTGTAGCGGCTGAACAGAGCAGGCCCGTCGATCTCCGAATGGACATAATCGGTGTAGGAACCGCGCAGGCGGATATTGGCGATGCCGGGCAGCAGGTCGGCGAAATCGCCGCGCAGGTCCACGCGCTCGCTTTTCAGGTCGATATAGGCGGTGTGGTCGTCGGGCGAGCCGAACGGATCGCCGTAGCCGCCGTGCGCGGCGCAGTGCAGGTCGCGGCCGTGGGTATGGCACACGCCGTTCAGATGGCTGTGTCCCGGCAGGCCGTATTCGGCCTCGTTGCGGGTGTAGGACGCACCGATATAGCCGCTGTCGGTGATCCACGAGGCACCGAAGGCATAGCTCGAACTTTCGCCGAAGGAATCGCGCAGCCTGTCGGTTCCGAAGGCGTCGGGCACCTCGTAGTTCTCGCGGTCGGAATAGGAGCCTTCGGCGTGGAAGGCGATCGGGCCGATGGCCGCCGTGACGCGCCCGGCGGTGGTCATTTCCTGGTCGCCGGTGCCGTAACGCAATTCGTACGCGCCGTCGACGCCGCCTTCGGGCAGGGCCTTGGGCACTTTGCCGTCGATCAGGTTGATCGCGCCGTTGACTGCGCCGCCGCCGTAACGGATCGCGGCGGGGCCGCGCTGGATCTCGATCGCGTCGAGCAGCAGGGGATCGGTCACGATCGCATGGTCGGGGGAGACGGAGGCGACGTCGAACAGGTCGGCCCCGTCGGTCAGAATCGCGATCCGCGGCATCGTCTGCCCGCGAATGACGGGGCGCGAGGCGCCGGCGCCGAAATTGTCCATGTGCACGCCCGGCAACCCGTCCAGCGTTTCGCCCAGCGTGCCGCGCCGGCGGTGGGCCAGTTCGTCGCCCGACAGGACCTGGACCGGCAGCGGCTGGGTCGCCTGGTCGCTGCCCAGCGAACGGCCAGTGACGACGATATCGGCGCGCGCGGTGCGGGCCTCGGCGGTTCCGGTGGCCGTTTCTTCAGCCGTTTCTTCAGCCGTATCCGCGTCCGCATCTTCGGTCGTGTCCGCGGCCAGGGCGCTCGCCGGGGCAAGCAGCGCGATCGCGGCGGCCGTGGCCAGCCAGCGCCCGCGTGCGGGGGAGGAAATCGGGAATGTCATGCTGTCGGTAACCCCTTGTCCGTTGGAAGGCCGCGCGGCGAACGCGCGTTGCGGCCTGCGCGGGCCCGATAGGAAATGATATACTGTATCGTCAAGCGAAGTCGGTCCGGGGGGCGACGCGACCGGACGCGACCCCGCGAGGCCGCGCCCGCGGCCGGTGCGGAGGGGGCGGGTGCGGGGAAGCCGGGTTCGGAGAAGTTCGTGGCGCGCTAGCGCTGGAGGCTCTGCATCCGCTTGAGATAGCGCGCGAGCACGTCGATCTCGAGGTTGACCTGGTCCCCTTCGGCAAGCGCGCCGAGCGTGGTCACTTCGGCCGTGTGCGGAATCACGTTGAGCAGGAAATCGCAGGCCCCGTCGTCGCGGTCGCGCACGTCATTGACGGTCAGCGAGACGCCGTCGACGGTGATCGATCCCTTGGGCGCGACGAAGGGCGCGAAGGCGGCGCTGGTGCGGATCGCGATCAGCGTCGATCCGCCTTCGGGGCGGGCGAGCCGGACTTCGCCGACGGTGTCGACGTGTCCGGTGACGATGTGGCCGCCCAGCTCGTCACCCAGCCGCAGCGCGGTTTCCAGGTTGAGGCGGCGGCCCTTGCTCCACATGCCGCGCACCGTGCGCGAGACGGTTTCGCCCGAAACGTCCACCGCGAACCAGGCCTTGCCCGGCTCGCCCCCGCGCTCGACAACCGTCAGGCAGACGCCCGAACAGGCGATCGATGCCCCGATCGCGATCTGCGCCGGGTCGTAGGGGCAGGCCACTTTCAGCCGCAGGTCGCCGCCCTCGCGGACATCCTCGATCGTGCCGATGGCGCTGACTATACCGGTGAACATTGTCGCTAATCCCCGTCTTGCGGCTGGCCTTGCCCTTGCCGCCGATAGGCTTCGAACGTGTCGCTGCCAAGCTGCCGGCGTTCGGCGAGGCGCCAGCGGCCGTGCGCGGCGGCGAGCGAGGAGAGGCCGATGTCGCCGATCGCCCCCGCGCCCCCGCCGATGACGATCGGTGCGCGGTAGAGCTCGATCCGGTCGACCAGGTCGGCGGCGAGGAAGGCCGCCGCGGCCCCGGCCCCGCCTTCGACGTAGAGGTACTGCACCGCCTCCAGCCCCGCGATCGCCGCGGGCGCGGGCAGGGTCTCGACCCCCGGCGCGGCGATACTGCGCGAGAGGACGAGGCGGCGCGGGCTGCGCGCTTCCAGCCCCGGCAGGCGCACGTCGAGCCGCGGGGCGTCGGCGCGCCAGGTCCCGCCGCCGACCAGGATCGCGTCGGCCATCGCGCGGCGCGAATGGACATGGGCGCGCGCGGCCGGCCCGGTGATCCAGCGGCTCTCCCCGCCGGCGGTGGCGATCGCCCCGTCGAGCGAGGTGGCGAGCTTGAGGGTGACGTGCGGGCGGCCGCGCTCGGCCTGCACGAGATAGCCGGCGAGGCTCGCGCGCGAGGCCGGGCAATCGTGCAGGGCGACCGCGATCCCGGCCGCGCCGAGCCGCTCGATCCCGCGCCCGCGCGTGCGCTCGTCCGGGTCGCGCTGGCCCACCACGACCCGCGCGGGCCGCGCCTCGACCAGCAGGTCCGAACAGGCCGGACCGCGCCCGGCGCGATGGGCACAGGGTTCCAGCGTGACATAGACGCTCGCCCCGCGCGCGGCCTCGCCCGCCTCGGCCAGCGCCACCGCCTCGGCATGGGGGCGGCCGCCGGCGCGGGTCCAGCCGCGCCCGACGACGATCCCGTCGCGCACGACCAGGCACCCGACTGCCGGGTTGGGCCGGCTCAGCGGGCGGCCGCGCGCGGCCAGCCGGGCGGCCGCCGCCAGCCAGCGGGCGTCGTCCGCCCGCACGGCCCGCTCGGGCACGCCGGCCTTATTCGGCGCGTTCGGCAATCGAATCGCCGGCCATCGCCGCGCGGCGGGCGGCCTCGGCCGCTTCCTCGCGCGCGCGTTCCTCGGCGGCCTCGCGCTCGATCCGCTCGACGTCCATCCCCGCCGCGCGGCCGAACGTGCGGTAGATCTCGCGCCGCAGCTCCTCGCGCTCGGCCCGCTCGGCCGCCAGCGCCTCCTGCCGTTCCTGGTTGGCGCGGTTGGAGGCGGCGATCTCCTCGTCGGTGCGCCCCGGCGCGAAAGTGGTGATGTACGTGACCTCGGGCCGTTCGGGCGGCAGGTAGTACCGTTCCTGCATCACCCAGAACAGCAGGCTGCCGGTCATCAGCATCGACAGGCCGAGGATCGGCCAGCGATAGGGCTGCGGACGGCGAATATAGGCCCAGAAGTCGCCGACGCCTTCGGCGGGATTGAGGCGGCTGATAAGTCGCATGGCGCCAAGATAGGCGTTCGCCGGCCCGAGTGCCAGTGCCGCGATCGCGCGCGCCGCGATCGGTCAGCCGAACGGGGCGTAGAGCGTGCGGCCGCGGTCCTTCAGCCAGCGGTCGGCGGCGGCGAGATCGCCGTCGTAGATCCGTTCGAGCGCCGCCTTGAACGCCGGCCCGTGGTCGAAATGGAGCAAGTGGGCGACTTCGTGCGCGACGACCGAGCGGCGCACCGCGTCGGGCGCCATGACCAGCCGCCAGTTGATCCGCACCGTCCCGTCGCTGGCGCAGCTGCCCCAGCGACGCCGCGCGCGCGACAGGCGCAGCGCGGGCCGCGGCAGACCGGCGGCGGCGGCAAAATCGGCCAGGTCCGCCGCCATCAGGCGCAGGCCTTCTCCCTCCAGCCAGCGGGCGAGGCGCGCGGCGAGGTGCCGCTGCGGCCCGCCGACGGCGATCGTCTCGTCGACGAGATGCGGCCCGCGCGGGCCCTCGGCCGACCAGGCGATCGCCAGCGCCCGCCCGCGGTAGGGCAGGCGGCCGCCGGGGCGCGGCGGATCGGGGGCGGGGACCTTGGCCAGTTGCGCCGCCAGCCATTCGGCGCGCGAGCGGGCGAAAGCCAGCGCCTCGGCCGTCCGGCCCCAGCGCGGCAGGGTGACGCGCACCGCGTCGCCCGCGGGCGCGAGGCGCAGCGTCATGCGCCGGGCGCGCGGGTGGCGCACGACGATCACCGGCAGGCGCCGCTGGCCCAGCGCGATCTCGGGCGCCTCGCGCGGTTCGCGGCGGAGCCAGTCGATCACGGCGCGTCCCAGTCCACGATATGGTGTTCGAGCGGCCCGGCCTCGCGCTCGCTGATGACCCGCCCGGCGACCGAGGCCCCGGCGCGGTGCACCGCCTCGCGGTCGCCGGTCAGCAGGTGGTGCCATTCGGGCAGCGGCCGGCCCGCCGCCCGGCGGCGGTAGGCGCAGGTTTCGGGCAGCCATTCGACCTCGTCCACGATCTTCAGCGTCAGGCGCAGGCAATCGGGCACGTAGGCCTTGCGATGGCGATAGTCGCTGCAGCGCGCGGTATCGGTGTCGAGCAGCTTGCAGGCGACATTGGTATCGGCGATCTCGCCGCTGTCGGCATCCTCGATCTTGTGCAGGCAGCAGCGGCCGCAGCCGTCGCACAGGCTTTCCCACTCCTCGCGCGAGAGATCCGCCAGTGGCAGTTCCCAGAAACGGTCCCTCAGCGCACCCACCGGTCCAGTTCCGCGGCAATCGCATCCGCGCCTTCCGATGTCGGCAGGATCGCCACCGGCGCGCCGTCGGGGGCGAAGAGATAGGCGATGTTCGAATGATTCATGTCGTAGGCGCCGCCTTCGCCTTCGCGCCCGCGCGAGAAATAGACGCCGAAGGCCTTGGCGGTCTGCGCGATCTCGTCCTCGCTGCCGGTCAGCGCGACCAGCCGCGGGTGGAAGTTGGAAGCGAACTGGGCCAGCGTGTCGGGCGTGTCGCGCGCCGGGTCGATCGTGATGAAGATCGGCTGGACCCCGGCCCCGCGCTGCGGGTTGGCGTCTTCGAACTGCATCAGCCCCTGCGACAGGCGCTGGACATCGGTGGGGCAGATGTCGGGGCAGTAGGTATAGCCGAAATAGACGATCCGCCACTGCCCGTCGTAATCCGCCCAGCGATGGACCGCGCCGTCCTGTCCGGTGAGCGCGAAAGGCCCGCCGATCGCCGCGCCGTGGAGCGGGGCCGATTCGAGCGTGGGCTGGCTGTCGCAGGCGGTCAGCGCGAGCGCCCCGGCAAGGGCGAGGGCCGCGCGGCGGAGGGAGGGCATGATGGGGAGAGGCATGGCGCGCCGCTTCATGCTCTGCTAATCGCCGTTCGGCAAGGGGGCGCCATGCCCCCGGATCGCGGCCCCGCCCAGACGTGGCGGCCCGCACGGACGAAACGCGATGAAAGGTAGGACAGGCATGGCCCGCGCCCTCTTGCGCAAGGCGATCGCGACCACCGGCCTCGCGGCCGCGCTCTTCACGGCGCCCGCCGCGGCCCAGATGATGTCGGAAGGCTACGAGTTCCTGAAGGCCGTGCGCGACCGCGACGGGACCGCGGTGACCGAGGCGCTGAGCCAGCCCGGATCGGTCGTCGTCAACGCGCGCGACATCACCAGCGGCGAAAGCGCGCTGCATATCGTGACCGAGCGGCGCGACGCGGTGTGGATCCGGTTCCTGACGCAGAAAGGCGCCAATCCGAACGTGCGCGACAAGCGCGGCAACAGCCCGCTCTCGCTCGCGGTCAGTCTCGGTTTCGTCGAAGGGGCGAAGGAACTGATCGAGGCCGGCGCGCGGGTCGACGAGACCAACGCCACCGGCGAGACGCCGCTGATCGTGGCGATCCACCGGCGCGACACGGCGATGGTCGAAACCCTGCTGGAAAACGGCGCGAGCCCCGATCGGACCGACAATTCCGGCCGCTCCGCGCGAGACTATGCCGCGATGCCCGGCACCGACCCGCGGATCGCGAAGGCGATCGCCGATGCCGATGCCCGTCGCGGCGACGACGGCGGTGCCACCTACGGGCCGCGGTTCTGAGGCGCGCGCGATGACCGGCCCGACGCCCCCGCTGCCCGAAGACCCGACGCTGGACGAGCTGCGCCTCGCGCTGGCCCCGGCCGTGGCCGACGCGGTCGTGTTCGATGGCTGGAGCGAGGCGGCGGTGCGCGCCGCGGCGGAGATCGAGGGGGTGGACCCGGACGTGGCCGCGCTCGCCTATCCCGGCGGGGCGATGGACATGATCGCGGCGTGGATCGGATCGGTGGACCTGGCGATGATCGCCGCGCTGCCCGCCGAACGCCTCGCCGAAATGAAGATCCGCGACCGGATCGCCGGCCTCGTGCTCGCCCGGCTCGACGCGATGCGCGGGCGGGAAGAGGCGCTGCGCCGCGCGCTGGCGGTGCTGGCGATGCCGCAGAACGCGGCCCGCGCGCTGCAGCTCGGCTGGCGCACGGCGGACATCATGTGGCGCCGCGCGGGCGACACCGCGACCGATTACAACCACTATACCAAGCGCACGATGCTGGGCGCGATCTACGGCGCGACGCTGAGCGTCTTCGTCGACGACGAGAGCGAGGGCAAGCGCGAGACGCGCGCCTTCCTCGATCGCCGGATCGCCGGGATCATGCGGTTCGAAAAGGCCAAGGCCCGCCTGCTGGGCGGGGGCGAGCGCGATGGGTTCAACGTCGCCCGCTTCCTCGGCCGCCTGCGTTACCCGGCGCGTTGACCGCCCTATTGATAATGCGTTGCAAAGTGCGCCTGCATCCCATAGCGCGCGCAGCATGACGCTCGACCAGCTCGATCGCGGCCAGCGTGCGACCGTCGTCGCGGTGGACTGGGCCAGCCTCGCCCCCGAGGATGCCAAGCGCCTGCGGGCCATGGGCCTCGACGAAGGGGCCAGCGTGTCGCTGGCCCATCGCGGGATGTTCGGCGGGGCCGATCCGCTGGCGGTGACGGTCGGCCGGATGACGGTCGCCCTGCGCCGCGCCCATGCCGCCGCGATGCAGGTGGAACGGGCATGAGCCGCCAGCGCACGGCCGCGCTGGTCGGCAATCCCAACGCGGGCAAGAGCGCGCTGTTCAACGCGCTGACCGGCGCGCGCCAGAAGATCGCCAACTATCCGGGCGTGACCGTGGAGCGCAAGGCGGGGCGGCTGATCCTGCCCTCGGGCGAGCCGGTCGAACTGATCGACCTGCCCGGTTCCTATTCGTTCGACGCCGCCAGCCCCGACGAGGAAGTGACGCGCAAGGTCGTCCACGGCGAGTTCGAGGGGGAGGCCCTGCCCGAAGTCCTCGTGCTCGTGCTCGACGCGGCCAACCTCGAACAGCACCTCGTCTTCGCGCAGGAAGTGATCGCGCTCGACCGGCCGACGGTCGTGGCGCTGAACATGGTCGATCTCGCCGAACGCGACGGGCTGACGCTCGACCCCGCGGCCCTGTCCCAGGCGCTGGGCGTACCGGTGATCCCCACGGTCGCCGTGCGCCGCCGCGGGCTGGACGAACTGGCCGCGGCGATCGCGCGCGCCGGCGATCGCGGGGCCGATGAGGGCGGGGCCGGCGAAGCTGCCCGCGCCCGGCAGGACATGACCCTGCCCGAAAGGCGCCTGGCCGCGCGGCACATGGCGCGTGCGGCGGTGCGTTCCGAAACCGCCCGGCGCCGGCTCCACGCCGGGCTCGACAAGGTCCTGCTCCATCCCTGGCTCGGCGTGCCGATCCTCTTCGCGCTGCTGTTCGTCATGTTCCAGGCCGTCTTCGCCTGGGCGACGCCCTTCGCCGACGGGCTGGAAGCCGGCGTGGCCGCGGTTTCCGAATGGGTCGTCGCCGCTTTCCCGGGCGGTTTCCTGCGCGACCTGGTGACAGAGGGGGTGCTGGCCGGGGTCGGTTCGGTGGTCGTCTTCCTGCCGCAGATCGTGATCCTCTTCGCCTTCATCCTGGTGATGGAGGCGAGCGGCTACATGGCGCGGGCGGCCTATATCATGGACCGGCTGATGGCCCGCGTGGGCCTGTCGGGCAAGAGCTTCATCCCCCTGCTGTCGAGCTTCGCCTGCGCGATTCCGGGGATCATGGCGACGCGCAGCATCGCCGATCCGCAAGACCGGCTGACGACGATCCTCGTCGCCCCGCTGATGACCTGTTCGGCGCGCCTGCCGGTCTATGCCCTGATCATCGCGGCGGTCATCCCCAACACCACGGTCGGGCCGGGCGTGGGGCTGCAGGGCCTCGTGCTCTTCGCGCTCTACGTCGCCGGGATCTTCGGCGCGATGGCGGCTGCCCTCCTGCTGCGCCGCACGGTGGCGCAGGGCGCGGCGAGCGGCTTCATCATGGAAATGCCGCGTTACCAGATGCCGCGCCTGCGCGATCTGGCGATCGGGCTGTGGCAACGCGCCTGGGTGTTCCTGCGGCGGGCCGGCACGATCATCTTCGTCGCCACGATCGCGCTGTGGGTCCTGCTGACGTTCCCCAAGGCCGACCCGGGCGAAAGCCAGGTGGAGGCATCGTTCGCGGGCACGATCGCGACCGGGGTCCACGCCGTGGTCGAGCCGATCGGCTTCAACCGCGAGATGGCGCTGGCGCTGGTGCCGGCGATGGCCGCGCGCGAAGTGGCGGTCTCCTCGCTCGCGACGACATATGCGGTGGCCTCCGAAGACGAGGAGCAGACCGCGATGGCGCTGGAGGAGGAAGTGGCCGCGCGCTGGAGCCTGCCGACCGCGCTCGCCTTCCTCGCCTGGTTCGTCTTCGCGCCGCAGTGCCTTTCGACCATCGCGGTCGCCCGGCGCGAGACGAACGGCTGGAAATGGCCGATGTTCATGGTCGGCTACCTCTTCGCGCTCGCTTACGTCTTCGCCGGGGCGACTTACTGGATCGCGGTCGCCGCCGGGCTCTAGGCCGGTTGTCGCCGCCCCGCACGACGCGGCCCAGGTTCCTCAGGAGCTGGGCCGGTTCGGGTCGCCGGGCGGGCGCGAGGTCGGGTGCGAGCTCGACAGCCCGCCGTCCACGGCCAGCGCCTGCCCGTTGACGTAGCTGGCCTCGTCCGAAAGCAGGAACAGCGCGGCCGCCGCGATCTCTTCCGGCTCGCCCCCGCGCAGCAGCGGGTTGAGCTGCCCGATGCGCCCTTCCTTCCCCGCCGCGCGCGCGCTGTCGTAGAGCGGGCGGGTCATGCCGGTCTCGGTCAGGCCGGGAAGGACCGCGTTGATCCGCACCCCGGTGCCGGCGAGCTGCTGCGCCGCCGTCTGCACCAGGTTGATCACCCCGGCCTTGCTCGCCGAATACTGTGCCGGCCCGGCGCCCGACCGCAGGCCCGCGACCGACGCGGTGCAGGCAATCGCGCCCCCGCCGGCGCCGCGGATCGCGGGGGCGGCGTGCTTCACCGCCAGGAACGGGCCGATCAGGTTGACGCGCAGCACCTCGGCCCAGTCGTCGGGCGATGCATCGAAGAACCCGCCGCGTACGCCGCCGGTGATCCCGGCATTGGCGAAGAACAGGTGCAGCGCGCCGAACTCGGCCCCGGCGGCGGCGACCAGCGCCGCAATGTCGTCCTCGCTGCCGGCGTCGCCCGTTCTGGCCACGGCCCGCCCGCCGCCGGCGCGCACCGCCTCGGCCGTTTCGTGAACGCCCTCGGCCCGATCGAAGGCGACGACGCGCGCGCCCTCGCGGGCGAAGAGCAGCGCGCTCGCCCGGCCAATGCCCGAGGCCGCGCCGGTGACCACCGCGACCTTGCCTTCCAGCCGGCCGCTCATATCGTCGCCCCCCCGTCGACCACGATCATCTGGCCGGTGGTCCAGCGCGCGGCGGGGGCGGCGAGGTAGACCGCGGCCCCGGCGATGTCGCGCGGCTCGCCGATCCGGCGCATGGGCAGGCGCGCCTCGGTCGCGGCCAGGGCCTTGGGATTTTCCCACAGCGCGCGGGCGAAGTCGGTCTTCACCAGCCCCGGGGCGATCGCGTTGACGCGAATGCCATGCTCGCCGTTCTCGACCGCGTAGTTGCGGACGAGCTGGAAGTCCGCCGCCTTGGACACGTTGTAGGCGCCGATCGTCGGCGATCCGCGCAGCCCCCCGATCGAACTGATCACGATCACCGCACCGTCGCCCTTCGCCCGCATGTCGGGCAGGGCGAGCTGGATCAGCCAGTGGTTCGACAGGATATTGTTGTCGAGCACCTTGCGGAACTGTTCGTCGTCGATCGCGTCGAGCGAACCGTAGTGCGGGTTGCTCGCCGCGTTGCACACCAGGATATCGACCGGGCCGAGGCGTTCGCGCGTGCGGGCGAACAGGTCTTCCAGCTGGGCCTTGTCCGAAATGCTCGCGGCGAGCGCCAGCGCGGTCCCCGCGCCGTGCTGCGCGTCGATGGCCGCGGCCACTTCGTCGCAGCTTTCCTGGTTGCGGCTGGAGATCACGACTTTCGCGCCGTGGGCGGCCAGTTCCTCGGCAATGGCGCGGCCGATCCCGCGGCTCGATCCGGTGATGACGGCGACTTTGCCGGTAAGGTCGAATAGCGACATCGCGGTTCCTCTCTTCGCTTCCTGTCTCGTGTGGCCCGCCGGGTGCGCCCGGTCAGGCAGGCGGCGGCGCGCCCGCTTCCTGCTGCGCGAGGCGTTCGAGCGCCTCGCCTTGCGGGCGCATCAGGTTTTCCTGCTGCGCGGTGGCGATCATCCGCCCGTCCTCGGCATAGAAATGCCCCCGGCTCAGCCCCCGCGCGCCGCCGGCCCAGGGGCTTTCGCTGGCGAACAGGTGCCAGCGGTCGAAATCGGGCGTCTCGTGGAACCACAGCGCGTGGTCGAGGCTGGTGGCCTGGACGTCGTGGCTGCCCGGCTGGATCGCGTGGGGCAGCATGGCATTGCGCATGAACAGCATGTCGGAGGCATAGGCGAGCAGCGCGCGCTGCATCTCCGGCCCCGCCCCCGACGGCCTCCGCCGGCGCATCCACCACGCCGCCCGCGGCGCGCGGGCCGCCCCGCCGAAGACCGATCCCGGGTCGATCGGCACGATCTCGATCGGGCGCCGCTGCAGCCGGCGGGCGAGCGGCGGCTCGGCCCCGTCGTCGCCCCGCGCGCGCCATTCGGCCAGCGCGGCGCGCGCGGCCTCGACATCGAGCGGATAGGGGCACTCGTCGGCATGGCGGAACCCCGGTTCGGGCCGGTGGAACGAGGCGATCATGGAAAAGATGCACAAGGCGCCCTGCCAGGCCTCCACCCGCCGGGCGGCGAAGCTGCGCCCGGCGGTGAGGTGGGTCACCCGGTATTCGACCGGCTCGTCGGCCATCCCGGGCTTGAGGAAATAGCAGTGCAGCGAATGGGCGAGCCGGCCCGAATCCTCTTCGAGGGAGGCCGCCATCAGCGCCTGCGCCACCGCCTGGCCGCCGAACAGGCGCGGGCCCATCTTCGGCCCCGGCGCGCCGATCCAGCTGCCTTCGCCCCCCGGCGCGGGATGCAGGATCTCTTCCAGCCGGCTGCCTTCTTCGCCGTTGTCTGCGCGTACCCGATATTCCAAATCCACCCCCAGCGATCGTTTCTGCCCGATCGATGCGCATTTGCGTCGCATATTGCAACCGGCAGTTTTGTCGGCCGGGCCGAACGTCCGCGCGCACCGGCCCGCCCGGGCGAAAAGGCGCGTGGGCGCGGCGGCCCCATACCCGGCACTGGAAACGACGGGCCCCGGTTTCGGGGCAGCTCGTGAAAGCCGCCCCGGCCCCGGTCAGAAGGCCTTGCGCAGGCCGACCTTGAAATTGCGGCCCAGCGGGTTCGCCGTGAACGGATCGTAGTTGTAATCGAGCGCGGCGAAGCCCGGGTCCTTGTCGAGCAGGTTCAGCACCGACAGGGTCAGGTCCGTATCCATCGGCAGGCCCAGCCGCAGCGTGAAATCCAGCGTCGTGAAATCGGGGATGCGGTAGCCGCGGTCCCCCGGCTGCTGGCGCTGGTCGACGTAGCCCTTGATGTGGGTCACCGTCAGGCGGGCATTGTGCCGCCCCCAGCCGATGTCGGCATGGCCGTTCAGTTTCCATTCGGGCAGCGGATAGGCCGTCGTCTGGTAATTGAGCTTGCCCACCGCGGAAAAGCCGGGCTGGATCAGCTCGTCGCCGATGAAGAAATCGTTGGTTTCGTAGTCGATGACATAGCTGCCGGTGAGGCCCAGGCCCCAGGTTCCCCGCGCGCCGAAATCGCCGCGATAGTTCGCCTGGAAATCGATGCCCGAGGTGCGGAGCCCGGCGCCATTGGCGTAGAACGTGTCGATCGTGGTCACGTCGGCCAGGGTCGGCGCCAGCGCGCCGCACCCGCCGCCGGCCGGGCCGCCGGAGAACGTGAAGCGATCGGCCAGCGGGCTCGAGCAGTCGGCCGGCGCGGTGCCCGGGGTGTTCGATCCCAGCGTGGAATCGAACACCGCGTTGAGCAGACCCGAAACCGGCTCGGCCGCGATGTCGTCGGCGAAGTCATAACGCCAGTAATCGACGCTGGCCCGGAAGCGGCCGAGATCGACCAGCACGCCGCCGCCGTAGCTTTCCGCGCTTTCGGGGGTCAGGGCCGGGTTGTCGTTGACCTGGACCGCGCGGAAAGAACCGCCGACGAACTGCAGCGAGGTGACGTAGTCGCCCTCGGTCAAGAGGTTGGAGGGCGGGGCGCGGAAGGTCGTCTGGTACGATCCGCGCAGTGCCAGCCAGTCGGTCACCTGCACGCGCGCGCTGGCCTTGGGATCGAACGTGGAGCCGACCGCCCCGCCGTAATCCTCGCACCGCGCGGCGAGCTGGATATCGACGCGCTCGCCGATCGGGATCTGCAATTCGGCGAACAGGGCCCGCACGTCCTGCGAACTGGCGTTGGGCTGGTCGGACCCGAGGAAGCCGAACAGGCCGATCGGTCGCGGACAGGTATCGACCCCGAAATCGAGCGAGGCCGGGCAGGGATAGACGTCGAGATTGTTGTAGATCCCGTAGCGCGCGCTGTAGTCGTTCTGCCGGTATTGCGCGCCGATGGCGTAGCCGATGGCATTGCCGCCGCCCAGCGCGATCCCGGTAAGGCCGCTGACCACGAAGTCCGCCACCTTGAGCGCGTTTTCTATCCGGCTGCTCGATTTCTTGGTGAAGTAGTCGAAGACCGCCGGATCGTTGGCGACCGCGGCGTTGTAGCCCGGATTGGTCGCCCCGGTGACCGGGTGACGGTCGATCGCGTTCGAAAACGGGTTGTAGAACATGCACGGCCCCACGCCGGGCGTGCCGGTCAGCGGGTCGCAGTCCTCGCCGCCGAGGCCGCGCAGGGCCAGCTGCACCCGGTCGATGATCGTGTCGTAGCCGGTCGATTCGCGGGTGTAGCGATGGTACGTCCCGCTCAACTGCCAGTTGAACGCGTCGCTGTGCTCGCCGCGCAGGGTCGCGGTGAAGCGGGTCGATTCGCTGTCGCGAGTGACCGGCGCGGCCCCGTCGATCCCGTTCTGGTCGGCGAACAGCGGGTTGCCGCCCAGGAGGGCGGTGCGGAACACGCCCGCCGCCAGCAGCGCGCTGTTCGCGCCGGAAGGGAACTGGTCCGGGTTGGCCGCGCGATAGGCGATCAGGCCGGGATTGTTCGGCGGAACCCAGAACTGCGACCCGATCGGGTTGGCCAGCCCCGGGGTCGGGGTGTTGAGCAGGATATAGCTGGGCGACGTATTGGCCGAGACCCGCGTATTGCCCAGCAGGCCGCTGACCTCGACGCTGAGCGTGTCGGTCAGTTCCACTTCCGCTTCGAGGTAGGCCTGCCAGCGGTCTTCGCGTTCGACCAGCAGGTCGAACGGCGTGTACTGGGTCGCGCAGCGGGTCGCGCTGTCGATATCGGTCGGCGCCGAATCGTGGACCGGCACGCCGCCCAGGTCGTCGCACCCGCGATCGACCTGGAAGCCGGCGGTCAGTCCGACGAACGTGCCCGGGTAGAACGCGAAGGGCAGGAAGGCGCTGGGGTTGCCGCCCTGGGTGAAGCCGCCGGCCGGGTTGTCGGCATAGGGCCGGACGGCGAAATCGCGGTCGACCGCCGCCAGCGGCGAACGGTGCTGGTAACCGAAGCTCGCCAGGACGCGCAGCCCGTCGCCCTGGTGGCCGAAGGCGGCCGAGGCGGTCCAGTCGCCGTCCGACACGTCGATGAAGCGATAGTCGCCGCTGAGCACGAGGCCGTCGAGCTGGTTGTTGGTGATGAAGTTCACCACCCCGCCGATCGCGTCGGAACCGTACGTCGCGGCGGCGCCGTCCTTCAGCACCTCGATCCGGCCGATCGCGGCCGAGGGCAGGAGGTTGGCATCGACCGCGGGCACCCCGATCGGCGAATTGGCCAGCCGCTTGCCGTTGAGCAGGATCAGCGTGCGCGACGGGCCGAGCCCGCGCAAGTTGACCGTCGCGATCCCCTCGCCCCCCTGCGAGCGGGAATCGAACTGGTTGGAATCGCCGAGCACCCCGCTGGAGCCGGGCAGGTTCTTGATCAGGTCGAGCGCGGTGGGCGAGCCCTGGTCGAGCAGCTCCTCCTGCGAGATGACCTCGACCGGGAGCGCGGCGTCCTCGGGCGTGCCGCGGATCAGCGATCCGGTGACGACGATGACGGGATTGCCGCTGCCGGCGGCGGCCTGGGCCGGGGTGCCGGGGGCGGGGCCGTCCGGCGGGGGCGCGCCTTGCTGCGCCAGTGCGGGTGTCGCGGCGAGCGCCGTTGCCAGTGCCGGCAGGGCGCACGCGTGCCTGAAGGCTCGTGTCCTCATGATCCTCTCCTCTCCATGACGGGCTGCATTCTCTTGGCGATGCATACCCGGTCATCGAAAGTGGAGTATTTCACGGGTCCTATGTCAAGCGATTCGTGGAATGGAACGCGGTTCGCCGGCGCGCCTTTCGTGCGAATGTTTCGTCAAACCCTTATTCCGAATGAGGATTCGTGCGGAGTCGTCTACGGCCATAACGCGGCGGAAATCTGCCGTTCCGAACCATACCGAAGGCGGAACAGGGGTGGTCGCAGCCCGCGCGTGCGGAGCGGCCGCGGCCCGGTTTCCAGTTGCACTATGCCACTCATACCGCGTGTTCGAACAATGCGCGGTGCGGCGGCCGGATGCGAAAGCGGCACCGCCGGCCGGGGCCGGGCGGTGCCGCAAGAATGCCGCGGGTGGCGGCGGGCGGGCGGTCTAGCCGGTGAAGCTTTCGCCCCGTTCCGCCTTGCCGCGCAGGTAGTCGCTGACCGGAAGGCCGTGCTTCTCCAGCCCGGCGACCACGGTGTCGAGCCCGACCGTGTCGGCCCAGAACATCGGCCCGCCGGTATAGAGCGGCCAGCCGTAGCCGTTGATCCATACGACATCGATGTCGCTGGCGCGCTGCGCCATCTTCTCGTCCAGGATCTTCGCCCCTTCGTTGACCATCGGGTAGAGCAGGCGTTCGCGGATCTCGTCCTTCGATATCTCGCGCTGCTCGTGCCCTTCCTTCTGCGCGAAGTCGGCGATGATCGCCTTGACCTCGTCCGACGGGGTGCGATTGCGCGCCTCGTCGTAATCGTAGAAGCCCTTGCCCGCCTTCTGGCCGAACCGCCCGACGGCGCAGAGCGCCTCGCGCACGGTGGTCACCTTGCTCGGATCGCGGTGCCAGCCGATGTCGATCCCCGCCAGGTCGCCCATCTGGAACGGCCCCATCGGGAAGCCGAAATCGAGCAGGACCTCGTCCACTTCCCAGTAATCGGCGCCTTCCATGATCAGCTGGTTCGCCTGTTCCTGCCGCTTGGACAGCATGCGGTTGCCGATGAAGCCCGGGCAGACGCCCGAGACGGCGGCGACCTTGCCGATCTTGCGCGACAGCTTCATCGCGGTCGCCAGCACGTCGTCGCGCGTCTTCGCGCCGCGGACGATTTCCAGCAGCTTCATCACGTTCGCCGGGCTGAAGAAATGCAGGCCGATGACATAGCCGGGGCGCTGCGTCGCGGTCGCGATCTCGTCGATGTCGAGATAGCTGGTGTTCGACGCCAGGATCGCGCCTTCTTTCACCACCTCGTCAAGCTTGCCGAAGACGTCCTTCTTCACGTCCATGCTTTCATAGACCGCCTCGATCACCAGGTCGCAGTCGGCGAGGTCGGCGTAGTCGAGCGTCGGCGTCAGCAGGCCCATCGCGGCTTCCACCTGTTCGGCGGTCATCCGCCCGCGCTTCGCAGTGTTTTCATAGTTGCGGCGCATGACCCCGGTGCCGCGGTCGAGCGCTTCCTGCTTCATTTCCAGGATCGTGACCGGGATGCCGGCGGACAGGAAATTCATCGCGATCCCGCCGCCCATCGTCCCGGCGCCGATGACGCCGACTTTCTTCACCGGGATCAGCGGGGTGTCGGCCGGCACGTCGTCGATCTTGTTCGCCGCCCGCTCGGCGAAGAAGTAATGGCGCATGGCCTTCGACTGGGTGCCGCCCATCAGCTTCATGAACAGTTCGCGTTCCTTCTCCACCCCTTCGGCATAGGGCAGTTCGCCCGCCGCGCGGACCGCCTCGATCGCGGCATTGGGGGCATCGAAGCCGCGCATCTTGCGCGCGTTCTTCTGCCGGAACTCGTCGAAGATCGCCGGGTTCTTGACCCCGTCCTGATTGGCGGTGCCTTCCGACGTGCGGGGCACCGGCTGGCCGATGCGAGCCTTGGCGAAGGCGATCGCGTCGGCTTCCAGGCTGTCTTCCCCGACGATCTCGTCCACCAGCCCGATCGCCTGGGCCTTGCCGGCCGGGATCGGGTTGCCGACCGCGACCAGCGGCAGGGCGGCTTCCGCGCCGACCAGGCGGGGCAGGCGCTGGGTGCCCGCCGCGCCGGGGATCAGGCCCAGCTTGACCTCGGGCAGGCCCAGCTTCGCGCTCGGCACCGCGACACGGTAATGGCAGGCGAGGGCGACTTCGCAGCCGCCGCCCAGTGCCGTGCCGTGGATCGCGGCGACGACCGGCTTGTCGCTCGCCTCCAGCTTGTCGAGCGCCTCGGGCAGGCTCGGTCCCTGCGGCGGCTTGCCGAATTCGGTGATGTCGGCCCCGGCGAAGAACGTGCGCCCGTCGCAGCGGATCACGACCGCCTCGACCGCGTCATCGGCCAGCGCTTCCTCTATCCCGGCGGCGAGGCCGGCGCGGACGGCCTGGCCCAGCGCGTTGACCGGGGGATTGTCGGAAACGATCACGAGCACGTTGTCGTGCCGCTCGGTGCGAATGGGCGATGTCATGGGTCGGGTTCTCCTTCAGGCGTTGCTGTGTGTCAGGGCCGCGTAGATCAGCGTCTTGAGCTGTCGGCGGACGGGATAGGCGGACGAGGGGTAGAGCTGCGTCATGAAGACCATGGTCACATCCTCCACCGGGTCGACGAAGAAGGCGGTCGAATAGGCGCCGCCCCAGTAGAACTCGCCCTCGCTCGCCGGCATCAGCGTGCGCGCGGGGTCGATCACCATGGCGAAGCCGAGGCCGAAACCGGTGCCGGCATTGTGCGATTCGGAAAAGAGGCTGCGCGACACCTGCGTCAGGTCGGCGCCGCCGGGCAGGTGGTTGGTCCGCATCAGGTGCAGGGTCTTGGGCGAGACGATCCGCGCGCCGTCGAGCGCGCCGCCGTTCGCCAGCATGGTCGCGAACCGCTGGTAATCGGCGATCGTGCCGACGAGGCCGCCGCCGCCGCTGTCGAACGTGCCGGGCCGGTTGAGCCGGCTGGTCGCCCCGGCATCGACCATGCGCGGCGGCTTGCCCGGGCGATAGGCATAGGCGTCCGCCAGCCGATCCGCCCCCGCGTCGCCCGCGCCGAAGGCGGTGTCGGTCATGCCCAGCGGGCCGAAGACGTGTTCGGCCAGGTAATCGCCCAGCCGCATTCCGCTCAGCCGTTCGACCGCGATGCCCAGCACGTCGGTCGATACCGAGTAGTTCCAGCCGGTCCCGGGCGCGAATTCCAGCGGCAGGCGCGCGAGCTTTGCCACGTAGGCATCCGAATCGAGGTGGTCGCGCGCGAAATCGAGGTTCTCTTCGCGGTAGAGCGCATCGATATTGGTGCGGTTCTGCAGCCCGTAGGTGAAGCCCGACATGTGGGTGAGCAGGTCGACGAAGCGCATCGGCGGGGCGGGCGTGCCCGGCGCGAAGGGCACGGAACCGCCGCCCCCGGCATAGACGGCAAGATCGGCGAATTCGGGGAAAACGCGCGTCACCGGGTCTTCCAGCGCGACGCGGCATTGCTCGACCAGTTGCATGAAGGCGATCGAGGTCACCGGCTTGGTCATGCTGGCGATGCGGAACAGGGCGTCCTCGCGCATCGGGGTGCCGTCTTCGCGCAGGGTGCCGAAATGGGCGTAGTGCACCGGGTGCCCCTCGCGCGCGACCAGGATCTGCGCGCAGGGCAGGCGCCCCGTATCGATGTAGCGTTCCTGCAGGAAGCCGTCGATCCGGGCCAGGCGCTCCGCGTCGAAGCCCAGTTCCCCTGCGTCGGCCAGTTCGATCATGCTCTCTCCCGCGCCCCTGGGCGGGGCATACCTTTTCTTCTGACAATCGACGATAGACAATTCAGCGCGCTTTTGAACCCTCATACCTCACATTCAGAAAATCCGCGTTCCGCCTTGCCAGCGCGCGCGGCATCTGCATAAATCGTGCGACAAGAATCGCACAAGCGCCAAACAAGAAATCGCACAGGCGAACGACGAGAGGAACCTGCCCGAAATGCGCGACGCCGTGATCGTGTCCACCGCCCGCACGCCCCTGGCCAAGGCCATGCGCGGCGCCTTCAACGCTACCCACGCGGTCGAGCTTGGCTCGTGGTCGGTCGCCGCCGCGGTCGAACGGGCCGGGATCGCGCGCGAAGAGATCGACGACGTGATCATGGGCGCCGCCAACCAGCAGGGGCAACAGGGCTTCAACATGGGGCGCCAGGTGGCGCTGCGCGCCGGCCTGCCGGTGGAAGTGGCGGGGATGACGATCGACCGCCAGTGTTCCTCCGGCCTGATGGCGATCGCGACCGCGGCCAAGCAGATCATCGTCGACCGGATGGACGTCTGTGTCGCCGGCGGGGTCGAATCGATCACCTCGATCCGCTCCGGCCAGCAGAACACGCAGCGCGACGAAGACCTGCTGAAGATGCATCCCGATATCTACATGCCGATGATCGGCACGGCCGAAGTGGTTGCGGAACGTTATGGCATCGCGCGCGAGGCGCAGGACGAATACGCGCTCCGGTCGCAGCAGCGCACCGCCGCCGCGCAGCAAGCCGGCCGGTTCGACGATGAAATCGTGCCGGTGACGACGACGATGAACGTGACCGACAGGGAAACCGGCGAGGTCAGCCAGCGCGAGGTCACGATCGCGATGGACGATTGCAACCGGCCCGACACCACGCTGGAAGGGCTCGCCCGCCTGCAGCCGGTGATGGGCGAAGGGCATACGGTTACCGCCGGCAATGCCAGCCAGCTTTCGGACGGGTCGGCCGCTTCGGTCCTGATGGAGGCGGGGCTCGCCAGCGCGCGCGGGCTGGAGCCGCTCGGCCGCTATGTCGGCATGGCGGTGGCCGGGGCCAAGCCCGACGAGATGGGGATCGGCCCGGTCTTCGCGATTCCCCGGCTGCTCGACCGGTTCGGCCTGTCGATCGACGACATCGGCCTGTGGGAACTGAACGAGGCCTTCGCGGTCCAGGTCCTCTATTGCCGCGACAGGCTGGGCATTCCCGACGAACGGCTGAACGTCAACGGCGGCTCGATCGCGATCGGCCATCCCTTCGGCATGACCGGGGCGCGCTGCGTCGGCCATGCGCTGATCGAGGGGCGCCGGCGCGGCGTCCGCCACGTGGTTGTAACGATGTGCGTCGGCGGGGGCATGGGCGCCGCCGGCCTGTTCGAGGTGCTTTGATCATGGCGACACAGGCAAGCGATCTCGCCGCGGCCATCGGCTGGACCCCGCCCGCGGGCTGGCCCGCGATCACGCGCGAACGGTGCCGCGACATCCTGACCGCGCCGGGCCAGCGGTTCGAGATGGAGACGGTGGACATTCGCGGCGTGCCGACGCGCGTGTGGAAGAACGCCCCGCCCAGCCTGCGCGCGATCGCACTGGTCGGGCGCATGTATGGCGACCGCGAGTTCCTGATCTACGAGGACGAGCGGGTTACCTACGACGCCTGGTTCCGGGCGGTGGCCACGCTGGCCCAGGCGCTGCGCGCACGCGGCGTGGGCAAGGGGGACCGGGTCGCACTGGCCATGCGCAACCTGCCCGAATGGCCGGTGGCCTTCTTCGCGGCGACCACGATCGGCGCGATCTGCGTGCCGCTGAACGCGTGGTGGACCGGGCCGGAGCTGGCCTATGGCCTGTCCAATTCGGGCACGCGGCTGCTGGTCTGCGACGCGGAGCGGTGGGAACGGATCGCGCCGCATCGCGGCGAGTGCCCCGAACTGGAAAGCGTGCTGGTCTCGCGCAGCGCCGCCGCGCGCGAGGGCGCCGCGCGGCTGGAGGACGTGATCGGCACCCCGCACGACTATGCCGGCCTGCCCGCGGCCGAACTGCCCGAGGTGGACATCGCGCCCGAAGACGACGCGACGATCTTCTACACCAGCGGCACGACCGGCAATCCCAAGGGCGCGCTGGGCACGCATCGCAACTTGTGCACCAATATCCTGTCCAGCGGGTACAACGCGGCCTGCGCCGTGCTGCGCCGGGGCGAGGAGATCCCCGAGCCGACGCCCAAGGTCGGGCTGACCGTGATCCCGCTGTTCCACGTCACCGCCTGTTCGGCCGGGCTGATGGGCAACCTCGCGGCGGGCAACACGCTGATCTTCATGCACAAGTGGGACCCGATAAAGGCCTTCGAGATCATCGAGCGCGAGAAAGTCCACGTCACCGGCGGGGTGCCGACGATCGCCTGGCAGCTGATCGAACACCCGGCGCGCAAGGACTACGACCTGTCGAGCATCGAGGCGATCGCCTATGGCGGCGCGCCCGCCGCGCCCGAGCTGGTGCGCAAGATCCGCGAGGTCTTCGGCGCGCTTCCCGGCAATGGCTGGGGGATGACCGAGACGATGGCCACCGTCACCGGCCATTCGAGCGAGGACTATCTGAACCGCCCCGACAGCTGCGGTCCGCCGGTGGCCGTGGCCGACCTGAAGATCATGAGCGAGGACGGCGAACGCGAGCTGCCGCCCGGCGAAGTGGGCGAGCTGTGGGCGCGCGGCCCGATGGTGGTGAAGGGGTACTGGAACAATCCCGAAGCGACCGCCGCCACGTTCGTCGACGGCTGGGTGCGGACCGGCGACCTCGCGCGGCTGGACGAGGAAGGCTTCTGCTACATCGTCGACCGGGCGAAGGACATGATCATCCGCGGCGGGGAGAACATCTATTCGTCCGAGGTGGAAAACGTGCTCTACGACCACCCGGCCGTGACCGACGCCGCGCTGATCGGGCTGCCCCATCCGCAACTGGGTGAAGAGCCGGCCGCCGTCGTCCACCTCGCCCCCGGCAGCAGCGCCAGCGAAAGCGAGCTGCAGGCCTGGGTCGCTGCGCGCCTGGCAAAGTTCAAGGTGCCGGTGCGGATCGCCTTCGTCGAGGACACGCTGCCGCGCAATGCCAACGGCAAGATCCTGAAGAAGGACCTGGGCGCCCTGTTCGAGGGGGAATAGCCAGCCTGCCCGCTTGGCAGTTTCATCCCGGCTGATGTAACGCGCCTGAAACGGGGGAGCCGATGGCAAGCAAGAGTGCGGAAACGAGGCGGTTCGGCGAAAAGCGCCAGGCGATCATCCACGCCGCCTCGGTCCTGATCAACGAAGTGGGGGTCAAGGCGACGACTCTGTCCGACGTTGCGCGCGCGATCGGCCTCAACGCGACCAGCATCACGTACTACTTCTCGCGCAAGGAACAGCTCGTCGTCGCGGTTTACGAGGCGACGCTGGACCTGATGGAGCGGATGGCGACCGAGGCCCTGGCCGAACCGGACCCGGCCGCCCGCCTGCGCCGCTATATCGACGAACACGTCGCGCTGCGCACCCGCATCCGCCGGGGGGAGAAGGGCCTGCTGACCGCGCTGTCCGAAATCCGCACGCTCGACCCGGCGGCCCAGGCCCCGCTGCTCGCCCGGTATCGCGAGATCGTGAACCACGTGCGCGGATTTTTCGGCGAACCGCAAAGCGATCGCGCGCGCGCGCTGTTCTCCGCGCGGGCCCATGTCCTGCTGGAGGCGGTGATGTGGTGGCCCGTGTGGTCGCTGCGCTATTCGACGCTGGATTTCCCGCGCGTGAGCGAGCGGATGTTCGACATTCTCGCCCATGGCATTCCCGCCCGCCGCGGCGCGTGGCAGCCGCGCGCGCTGGACGACGGCGGATGGCGCACGCGCGAGGATGCGAAGCCGAGCCAGAACGACGAGTTCCTGCGCGCGGCGACGGTCATGATCAACCAGCGCGGCTATCGCGGGGCCTCGGTCAACCGCATCGCCCGCGCGCTGAACGTGACGAAGGGCAGCTTCTACCACCACCACGATGCCAAGGACGACCTCGTCCTCGCGTGCTTCCAGCGCAGCTACGATCGGCTTTCCGCCGTGCAGATGGCCGGGCAGACGATCGACGCCGATTACTGGACGCGGCTCGCGAGCGTGCTGGACGAACTGCTCCAGGTGCAGCTTTTCGATGCCATGCCCCTGCTGCGCACGACGGCGCTCCAGGCGCTCGACAGCGATCACAAGGCCGATGTCGTGACCCGGTCCAACCGCCTCGCGCGGCGTTTCGCCGGGATGCTGATCGACGGCGTGGCCGACGGCTCGGTCCGCCCGATCGACCCGCTGGTCGCGAGCCAGGTGATCATGTCCACCCTCAACGGCGCATACGAGGCGCGCAACTGGGCGGATCGCTTCGGCGATCCGGCCCTGGCGCTGAAGACATATGCCTCGACCCTGTCGCAGGGCCTGCTCGCCCCGGTCGACTGATCAGCCGATCCGGCGCGGTTCGCGCACCCGCAGCAGCAGGAGCGCCAGCGCCGCCGCCAGCGCCGCGAAGACCAGCGCGAACAGCGGGGTGAAGCCCCAGATCGCGACCAGCAGGCCGGCCGCGACCGGCCCGCCGGCGGCGATCGCCCCTTCGACCGTGGTCGCGAAGGCGAGCCGCATCGGCGTGTCCTGCGGCGTGCCGAATTCCAGCACCATCGTGGTCGCGGCCAGCATCCACCCCGACTGGCCGAAGCCGAGCAGCATGAAGGCGGCATAGATCGGCGGTGCGCTCTCGGCCGCGACCAGCAGCGCGACACCGGCGATCGAGCAGGCCAGCGAGAGCGCATAGACGATGCGAAAACCCAGCCGGTCGCCCATCGGCCCCCAGGCGATGTTGGATATCGTGTCGGAACCGAGGAAGACGAAGCTGAGCCCGCCGATCAGCGCCCCGTCGAGGCCGAGCAGGCTGCCGGCATAGACGGTCCAGAACGGCGCGCCGACGCGGGCCATCGTCGCCAGGCTCTGAACGCCCAGGAAATGGGCGAAATCGCGATCGGCCAGGAGCTGGGGAAACTCCCTGACCCGTTCGCGCATCGGCATCTGCGGGCGTGCGAGCGGCGCGGCGGGCTCGCGGATCATGGTCTTGAGCACGACCAGGCCCGCGCTGGTGAGGACGAAAGCGAACAGGAAGGTCTTGGCATAGCCGTTGCCCAGCCACCGGTCGGCGATGAACCAGTTGCCGGCGACCCAGGCCAGGATCGCGGCGATCAGCCCGCCGGCGAAATTGCGGTATCCCTGCAGGCGCCCGCGCTTGCGGATGGGGATCAGCTTGCCCATCAGCATCTGGAAGGCGACCCGCTGCGCGCCGGAGAAGAACCCCAGCAGCAGGAAACAGGCGAAGGTGGCCAGGACCAGCAGGTCCCCCGTCAGCAGCCAGCCCGCTAGCGCGAGCAGCAGGACCATGAGCCGCATCAGCGAGCCGACCCTGATCGCATAGGGCAGGATATGGCTGCGATGTTCGATCCGGGCCCCGCTGGCGATCGGGCTGATCGTCGCGCCCAGCTGGAGCAGCGCGGTGCCGAGCCCGACCGCGGCCGCGCTGCCGGTCAGCAGCATCAGGTAGGCGGGGATGATCGTCGGGGCATAGATCAGGCGGAATCCCGTCATCCCCAGCACGCCGTGGATGAAATTGGCGCGGAAATTCCGTTTCAGGTTCGCATCGACGAACCGGGCGTGATCGGCCAGCGCCCGTTCCCGGGCGCCGGCCGATGCATCGTCGTCTTCGCTATCGCGCTCCGGCCCCAAGGGGTCAGTAGCCGCTCGTCCCGGCGAAGCGGTCGCGCAAGTAGGCGGTGCTGCCCCAGCTCGCCTCCAGCACGCGGGCGCGCTTGAGGTAGAAGCCGACGTCGTATTCGTCGGTCATCCCGATTCCGCCGTGCAGCTGGATCCCCTCGCGGCTCATCGCGTGGAGCACGCGGTTCGCCTCCGCCTTGGCGATGGTCGCCGCGCGCGTTACGCCGAAGCCGCTGTCCAGCGCCTGGAGCCCGCCCTCGACCGCGGAGCGCATCATCGCGAGGTCGCCGAACAGGTCGGCCATGCGATGCTGCAGCGCCTGGAACGTGGCGAGCACCTGGTTGAACTGGACGCGCTGCTTCAGGTAGTCGAGCGTCATGTCGAACACCGCCTGGGCCATGCCGAGCATTTCGCAGGCGGTGAGGATGCGCGCCCGGTCGAGCACGTCGCCAAGCAGGCTGTCGCCCCCGTTCTCCAGCTTTTCCGCCGGCGCGCCGTCGAAGGTGACTTCGGCATGGCTGCGCTGGTCGGCCAGCTTGCGCGTGGCGAGCGATACGCCGTCGCCTTTCTCGACCAGGTAGAGGCCGTCCGCCGCGGCGACCACGAACAGGTCGGCGCCGTGCGCCTCGTGCACGAAGGCCTTGGTGCCCGAGAGCTTGCCGCCCGCCACGCTGGCCGACAGCTTCGCCGGATCGTGCCGCGGCCCCTCGTCGATCGCGAGGGTGCCGATCGTCTCGCCGGCGGCGAGGCGCGGAAGCCATTTCGCCTTCTGCTCGTCGCTGCCGCCCAGCACGATGGCCGCCGCCGCCAGCGTGGTGGCGATCAGCGGGCTCGCGGTCAGGGTCTTGCCCAGTTCCTCCACCACCAGCCCGGCCGAAAGCCAGCCGAAATCGGACCCGCCGTGTTCTTCCGGCACGATGATCCCGCTCCAGCCCATCTGCGCCATCGCGCCGTAGGCATCGCGGTCGAACGCCTCGGGATCGCCGCTCGCGCGGATCTTGCGGAAAGCCGCCACCGGGCTTTCGTTGGTGGCCCATTCGCGCGCCATGTCGCGCAGCATTTCCTGTTCTTCGTTGAGAACCGCCATGATTCTTCGCGCCCCTTACTGGTGGTCGAGCATGCCAAGCACGCGCTTGGCGATGATGTTGTTCTGGATCTCGGTCGAACCGCCGTAGATCGTCGTCGCCTTGCCGAAGAGCCAGGCGCGAACCCCGGCCAGCTCGGCCTCGGAAAAGCCCTCGCCTTCCCAGCCGAGCCCTTGCAGGCCCATGATCTCGATCGTCAGCTCGGCCCGTTCCTGCCCCAGCTTGGTGCCCAGTTTCTTGAGCACCGAGCTGATCTCGGAGACGCCGCCGGCGGCCTTGCTTTCCTCGGCCGCGCGCCGGGCGGTGAGGAGGAAGGCGTTCCAGCGGATCTCGAAATCGGCGATCCGGTCGCGCAGGACCTTGTCGGCGATCGCGCCGTCGGCGTCGGTCTCGACGTATTTCTTCGCCAGGTCCGAAAGGCTCGCCCCCATCATCCGGGCCAGGCTGCCGCCGCCCGAAAGATTGGTCCGCTCGTGCTGGAGCAGGCGCTTGCCGATGGTCCAGCCCTGGCCTTCCTCGCCGACGAGGTTCTCCTTGGGCACTTTCACGTCGGTGAAGAACGTCTCGCAGAACGGGCTCATCCCGCTGATCATCTGGATCGGGCGGACTTCGACGCCCGGCGCGTCCATGTCGATCAGAAGGAAGCTGATCCCGCGATGCTTGTCGCTCTTGTCGGTCCGCACGAGGCAGAAGCACTTGTCGGCCCACTGGCCGCCGCTGGTCCAGGTCTTCTGCCCGTTGACCAGGTAGTGATCGCCCTTGTCCTCCGCCGTGGTCTGCAGGTTGGCGAGGTCCGATCCGGCATTGGGTTCGCTATAGCCCTGGCACCAGCGGATTTCTCCCCGGCAGATGGGCGGGATGTGTTCCTTCTTCTGCGCCTCGCTGCCGTATTCGAGCAGGGTGGGGCCGAACATCATCACCCCCATGCCCCCGATCGGGTTGTAGGCGCCGGCGCGGGCCATTTCCTCGTCCAGGATCCGGGCCTGGCGCCGGGTCAGCCCGCCGCCGCCGTATTCGCGCGGCCAGGTGGGCGTGCCCCAGCCGCGTTCGCCCATCGCCTCGCGCCACTTGCGCTGGGCGTCGCTTTCCTGCGTCGGCCCTTCGACACTGGCGAGCGCATTTCCCTTGCCCTTGAGCTCGGGCGGGAAGTTCTCGGCCAGGAACTGGCGCACCTCCTCGCGGAAGGCGTCGTCCGCGCCTGGGGCTGTCACGTCGGGCTGGGTCGCCATTCAATTCTCCTCACGTGTTATCGCGCCGGCCCACCCAGGGCCGCGTCGCGTTGTTCCCTCTCGCGCGCCTCGGCCTCGCGGGCGCGAAGGATCTCGACGTTGCGTTCGTGCCGGGCGCGGGTGATCGGATAGAACAGCAGGATCAGCGCGCCAATCGTCCAGAGCCCGATCGAGGTCGGGATATAGTGGATCAGCAGGCTTTCCACCACCGGGCGGGGGATCGTATCGGGGTCCGCCCGCTCGGGAAACTCGGCCAGCGCGAGGACCTGTCCCGCGACGAAGATGCCCAGCGCGTTCGAACACTGCTGCATGAAGCTGGAGGCGGAAAAGAACGTCCCGGCCGTGTGCCGCCCGGTTTCGACCGCGCTGTCTTCCACCACGTCGGCCAGCATCGCGCTGGTGTTGATCAGCGAGATCGCGACCATCGCGCCGTAGATCGCGCCGATCGCGAAGAGCACCGGCACGAGCAGCGCGTCGCCGGGGACGAAGAACAGGCCGAACAGGCTGAGCAGCAGCGGGCTGAGGCCGATCGACACGCCGAGGACGGCGAAGACCATCGAACTCGTGCGCTTGCCGAACCAGCGGGAGAAGATCGGGGCCAGCGGCGCCGCCAGCGTCGCGGCCACGAAACTGTCCAGCGTCAGCAGCGCGAGCTGGGCCGTGTCGAGCTTGAACAGGTAAGTCCCGAAATAGAGCGTGGTCGCGCTGTAGAGACCGATCGCGGTATACTTGAACACGCCGAAGCCGAAGATCGCCAGGAAGGCGCGGTTGCGAAAGGCGGCGAGCATTTCGCGCAAGTGTTCGCGCAGCGGCATCGCCGGGTCGCCGGCCTGCCCGTCCGCCTGGCGCATCCACGGAACCCGGTTGTGCGTCCCGGCGGCGCAGACCAGGATCGCGAGGAAGATCAGGCCCGCGCCCAGCGCGGCGAAGTTGACGTAGCTTTCAGGATTGAGCTGGCCGCGCGGATAGGCCTCGCTCTCGACGAAGATGAAGGCTAGCGAGAACGCGGTGAAGCCGTAGGCGCCGGCATAGCCGAACCAGTAGCGCAGCGAGAACAGCCGGGTGCGCTCCGTGTAGTCGCCGCTCAGCTCGGGCGCCATGGCCGAAGCGTTGATCTCGAAGGCACTGATCGCGGCGCGGGTGGCGGCGGCGAAGGCGAAGATCCACAGGCCCAGCTGGACGTGGCTGAGCCCGTCGGGCGGGAACCAGGTGAGGAAGAAGAACACCGTGGTCGGGATCGCCGCGGCATACATGAACGGGTGCCTGCGGCCCCAGCGCGAGCGGGTGACGTCGGCCCAGCGGCCGAGGAAGGGATCGACGATCGCATCGACCAGGAGGGTGCAGGCCAGTGCGGTGCCGACGATCGCCGCCGGCACGCCCACAACCTGGTTGAAATAGAGCATCAGGTAGCTGGAGAAGGCGGCGCCCTTGATGCCGTTGGCCATCGCACCCATGCCGTAGCTGAGGCGCGTGGGAAGGCTCAGCGGCGGCGCCCCGGCGCTCTCCGGCCCGGAGGCGGCGACCGGGGCGGGGCCAGAGTCAGGGCCAGAGTCAGGGCCGGAGTCAGGGCCCGAGTCGGGAGCGGCCCGGCTGGCGTTCACGCGAGGGCCTCCGCCGCCTCGGCCAGTTCCTCCACCGGGTCGTGGAGCGCGCGCGCGGCCGCTCGGCGGCTGGGCAGCGAGTAATCGGGGAAGACCGGGTCGGCCACGTCGCGATAGGCGCGCAGGTGCTGCCTGGCGACGGTGACCTTGTGCACTTCGGTCGGGCCGTCGGCGATCCCCATGACCATCGCCGCCACCAGGTTGCCGGCAAAGGGCATCTCGTTGGAGACGCCCAGCGACCCGTGGATGTGGATGCAGCGCGCGGCAATGTCGTGATAGACCCTGGGCATCAGCGCCTTGATCGCGGCGATGTCCTTGCGGACCTTGCGGTAATCGCGGTGCCTGTCGATCGCCCACGCGGTCTTCAGAACGAACAGGCGGAACTGCTCCAGCTCGATATAGCTGTCGGCGATCTGCATCTGGACCGCCTGATAATCGGCGATCGTCCCGGTGCGGGTCCGGCGGCTGACCGCGCGGCGGCTCATCAGGTCGAGCAGGCGGCGGCAGTTGCCGACCGTGCGCATCGCGTGGTGGACGCGCCCGCCGCCCAGCCGGGTTTGCGAGATCGCGAAGGCGCCGCCGCGTTCGCCCAGCAGGTGATCGGCCGGCACGCGCACGTCGGTATAGCGGATGTAGCTCTCGCTGCCGTCCTGCTGGCCATAGACGCCGACGTTGCGCACGATCTCCACCCCCGGCGTGTCCGCGGGCACGATGAACATGCTCATCCGTTCATGGCGCGGCGCGTCGGGATCGGTGACGGCCATGACGATCAGGAACTCGGCCCATTTGCCGTTGGTGGAAAACCACTTCTCGCCGTTGATGACCCAGTGATCGCCGTCCTTCTCGGCCCGGGTGACGAAGCCCGTGGGGTCGGACCCGCCCTGCGGCTCGGTCATCGAAAAGGCGGAAACGATCTCGTTGGCGAGCAGGGGGCGAAGATACCGTTCCTTCTGTTCGGCGGTCCCGAAATGGGCGATGATCTCCGCGTTCCCGGTGTCGGGCGCCTGGCATCCGAAAACGATCGGGGCGAAGCTGGCGCCGCCGATGATCTCGTTCATCAGGCCCAGGCGGACCTGGCCGTAGCCCTGGCCGCCCAGCTCCGGGCCGAGGTGGCAGGCCCACAGGTCGCGGGCCTTCACCTCCTCCTGCAACGGGCGGACCAGCGCATTGCGGCGCGGGTTCTTCACGTCGTAGGGGTGAATGCCCAGCAGGCCGAGCGGCTCGACCTTGTCGCGGATGAAATCCGCCATCCAGTCGAGCTTCTCCTGAAACTCGGGCTCGGTTTCGAAATCCCAGGCCATCGCTCTCGTCCCCAAAGGCCGCCCGTTTGCCGGGTCGTGCGCGAATCAACATACCCGATATTTGAAACAGCACAAGGCGGGTGCGCTGCCCGGGTGCCGGCGCGGTGGCGGGCAAGGGGCGGCGCGAACGTCTCCGTCTTCCCACCGCGCCGGTTTTGCCGTATCGCGCGCCGCCCAAGGTATTGCCGTGACCAGCACCCCTGCGCCCGACGGTCTCCAAGCCGCCTTCCTCGCCCATCGCGAGCGCCTGTTGCGATTCCTGCGCGCGCGCGGGGCCGGCGAAGCGGCGGAGGACCTGCTGCACGAGGTCTGGCTGAAGGTCTCGGCCGCGCGGCCGGGGCCGGTTGCCGCGCCGCTGGCCTATCTCTACCGCACGGCGAACCTCGTGATGATCGATCGCTATCGCTCCGAGAACCAGGCGCGCAAGCGCGAGCGGGCCTGGAGCGAGGCGGCCGGAGCGACCGTGCCCGGCGTGTCCGACGCCCCGTCGGGAGAGCGGGTGGTGATCGCGCGCCAGTACGCGCGCATGGTCGCCGCCGCGCTCGACGCGCTGGGCGAACGGCCGGCCGCGATCTTTCGCCGCCACCGGATCGACGGCGTTCCGCAGAAGGTGGTGGCGCGCGAGTTCGGCGTCAGCCTGAGCACGGTGGAAAGCGACCTGAGGCGCGCCTATCGCGCCGTCCTGGAGATCAGGGAGCGGCTCGATGAGGATTGAGGCGAACGGCTCCGTCTTGTCAGCGAAAGGGGCTCGCCATGGGGCAAGATGACCGGATGACCGACGAAGCAATTGCCTGGGCCGTGAAAACCGGCGACCCCGCGTTCGCGGACTGGGATGCCTTCACCGCCTGGCTGGAGGGCGACCCGGGCCGCGCGCGCGCCTACGACCGGGCAATGGCCGCCGTCGCCGATGCGGCCGAGGCCGGGCACGCCGCGCCGGCAGTCAACGACGACGCGCGGCCGGGCGAGCCGCCCGCGCCGCAAGATGCCGCAGCCGCCGCGGCATCGGCGGGAGCCGGCGCCGCAGGCGGGGGCCGGCGCTGGCGCTGGCTGGCACTGGCGGCCACGGTGGTCCTGGTCGCGATGGTCGGTTTCCTCCAGCTCCGCGGGTCCGGCTACGTGGTCGAGACCGCGCCCGGCGAAACCATGGTCGTGCCGCTCGCGGACGGCAGCGAGATCGCGCTCGGTGGGGGTACGCGGATCGCGCTCGACCGCGACCGGCCGCGCTTCGCCGCGCTGGAGCAGGGCCGGGCCCTGTTCACCGTGCGCCACGACGAAAGCGACCCGTTCACCGTCACCGTCGGCGAACACACCCTGGTCGATGCCGGGACCGTGTTCGACGTGGCGCGTGCCGGCGGGGCCACCAGTGTGGCGGTTTCGGAAGGGGTCGTCCTGGTCAACCCGGCGCGCAAGCTCGCCCGGCTCGAACCCGGCGACACGCTGAGCGTGGCCGACGGCGGCCATGACTATCGCCGGGGCACCGCCCCGATCGCGCGGATCGGCGAATGGAGCACCGGGCACCTGACTTTCGACGATGCTTCCCTGGCCGAGGTCGCGCGCGAGCTTTCGGGCAGCACGGGGATTGCCTTCACCGCCGCGCCGGCCGTCGCCGGCCGCCGTGCAAGCGGCAGCGTCGCGCTGGCGCCGCTGGCGCAGGACCCGGCTTCCCTCGGGCCCCTGTTCGGCGTCGTCGTCCGGCGCGAAGGGGATGGCTGGACGATCGATAGCCGCTGACGATGCGAACCTGCCTGCCGATAGCCCTGGCCGCCCTGCTCGCCGCCACCGCCGCACAGGCGCAGGAGCAGCGCATCGACGCACCGGCCGGGCGCGCGGGCGAGGCGGCGGCGGCGATCGCGCGGCAGACGGGCACCAGCATCGTCATCGCCGAACCCGACCTTGCGGCCCGCAGCGTGCCGGCGATCCGCGGGCATTACACTGCCGGCGAGGCCGTGCGCCGCCTCGCGCGGGCGATCGGCGCCCGTCCGGTGGCCGCGGGCGGGTCCGGGTGGCGCCTCGTCCCCGATCCCCGCCCGGCGCAAGCGCGGCGCACGCTCGCCCGCCCGCCGGCGCGCCGGGCGGCCCCGGTTGCGCAGCCCCCGCCGGGGATCGGCAAGACGCCGATCATCGTCCAGGCCAGCAAGCGCGACATGCGCCTGCGCGACTATGCCGGGCAGATCACGATCCTCGACGGCAGTTCGCTTTCGCTCGGCGGGCCGGTCGGGACGGACCGCATCGCCGACCGCGTCGCCAGCGTCACTTCGACCTATCTCGGCAGCGGGCGCAACAAGCTGTTCATCCGCGGGATTGCCGATTCGAGCTTCACCGGCCCGACCCAGGCGACCGTGGGCCAGTATTTCGGCGACTTGCGGCTCAGCTACAATTCGCCCGACCCCGACCTGCGCCTGTCGGACATGGAGAAAGTGGAAGTTCTGGAGGGACCGCAGGGCACGCTTTATGGCGCCGGGTCGCTGGGCGGTATCATCCGCCTCGTGCCCAACGAGCCGGAGCCGGGCGTCACCAGCCTCTCGGGCGGGATCGGCGGTTCGGCGACGCAGCACGGCGCGCCCGGGGCGGACCTGGGCGCAGTCGCCAACCTGCCGCTCGCGGGCGAGCGGGCGACCCTGCGGCTGGTCTTCGACGCGGAAACGCAGGGCGGTTACATCGACAAGCCCCTGCTGGGCGAAAGCGACGTGAACCGCACGCGGATATACGGCGGGCGGGCCTTCGCCCGGCTCGACGCCGGCGGCGGGTGGACGGTGGACCTGATCGGCCTGGGCCAGCGGACCGAGGGGGCGGACAGCCAGTATGCCGACCGCGAGGGCGAGGACCTGACCCGTTCCGCCCGGGTGACCGAGGGATTCGACGCCGGCTATGTCCAGGGGCAGCTGGTCGTGACCGGCGAACTCGGCGCGATCCGGCTGCGGTCGTCCACCGGCGTGGTGCACCAGGAGCTGGAGGAACGTTACGACGCGACGCGTCCCGACGATCCGACGCGGCTGTTCGTGCAGCACAACGATTCGCGCATGATCGCGAACGAGACGCGTCTCTGGCAGCCGATGGAGGGCCGTTTCGGCTGGGTCCTGGGCGCGAGCTTCACCCATAACCGCACGCGCCTGACGCGCAGCTTCGAGGCGGCCGAGGCGCTGGTGACGAGCACCGGCGTCCGCAACAGCGTGGACGAGGTGACGCTCTATGGCGAGGCCAGCTATCGCCTGCGCGCAGGGCTGGTCGCCACGGCAGGCGGCCGCGTGACCCGGTCCGAACTGGGCGGCGAGGGCGAGGACGTCGATCGCATGCTGGCCCTGATGCGTGCGGAAGTGACGGCGGAGCGGCACGAGACGGTCTTCCTGCCCTCGCTCTCGCTGACCGCCAGCGCGCTGGCCGATACCTCGTTCTACATCAAGTACCAGGAGGGGTTCCGCCCCGGCGGCCTGGCGATCGACGGCGAGTTCGTCCGCCGTTTCCGCAGCGACCGGACCGCGACCTTCGAACTCGGCGCGCGCCACGGGCGGCAGGGATCGGGCCCCTTCGACCTCGCGACCAGCCTCGCCTTCACTCGCTGGCGCGACATCCAGGCCGATTTCATCGACCCGCTGGGCCTGCCGACGACCGCCAATATCGGCGACGGGCAGGTCTGGACGGCGACCGTTTCCGGCGGCGTGGCGGTGGCCCGCGGGCTGCGGCTCGAAGGCGGGCTGTCGTGGAACCGCAGCCGGATCGACAGCCCGCGCACCCTGGCCTCCACCGAGATCGGGCAAGTCCCCAACATCGCCCGGGTCAACGCGCGCGCCGGGTTCGATTACCAGCGGTCGCTGGGCGACGGCCTCGTGCTGACGGCGCAGGGCTGGGCCCGCTACGTCGGCAAGTCGCGGCTCGGCATAGGGCCCGAGCTGGGCGAGGAGCAGGGCGACTATCTCGACAGCGCGCTGACCGTGCGCGTCGGGCGCGAACGGATCGGGCTGTCGCTGGGGGTGACCAACATCCTCGACGCGGAGGGCAACCGCTTCGCGCTCGGCACGCCGTTCGAGGTCGGGCGCGAACAGATCACGCCGCTGCGCCCGCGCACGGTCCGGCTGGGGCTGGACCTGGCGTTCTAGCCGCGCCGAACCGGCCGCGCCGAAAAAATCGCCTGCGCGCCAAGGTTCGGGCGGGCCGTCTCCGTCTTGCGGTCGATAACTGACCGGAGGACCCATGAACCGTTACCTGTTCGCGACTACTGCGCTTGCCGCAGTCGCCACGCCGCTCGCCGCCCAGACCGTGATCTCGGACGAACGGACCGAGCCGGTGCGCACGTCGACGATCAAGGACGGATCGCCCGATTCGATCCGCATCGACGAAGACGGCTCGGTCGTGGTCTCGGGGGGCACCGCGGTCACGATGGACAGCGATCACGCGGTCACCAACGAAGGCACGATCGAGATCACCAATGCCGACGGCGCGACCGGCATCGCCGCCGAAGCGGGAACCAGCGGCGACATCGTCAACGCGGGCACGATCACGATCGACGAAACCTATACCGCGGAAGACATCGATAACGACGGCGATCCCGACGGACCGTTTGCCGTCGGCACCGGGCGCGCGGGCATCCGTACCCTGGGCGCCCACACCGGCAATATCGTGAACAGCGGCGACATCGTGGTCGAGGGCAACCAGTCGGCCGGCATCGTGCTGGGCGGCGCGCTGGCCGGCGATTTCACGCACGACGGCGAAACCACCGTCATCGGCACCGATTCGGTCGGCGTCCGCACGCAGGACATCGACGGCGACGTGCGCCTGGCGGGCAAGGTTACCGTGCGCGGCGAAGGCACCGTGGGCGCGCACTTCGACGGCGACGTCGACGGGGCGATGGTCGTCCAGGGGGAGATTTCGTCCAGCGGCTATCGCTATCCCTCGCCCCCGTCCGACGCGTCCAAGCTCGACGATGACGACATGCTGCAGGGCGGGTCCGCACTCGTCGTCGAAGGCGACGTGACGGGCGGCATCGTCCTTGCCGCGGCGCCGAAGGACAGCGATTCGGGCAACGACGACGAAGACGGCGACGGGATCGACGACGACAAGGAAGGCACGGCCAAGATCGTGTCCGCCGGCGAAGCGCCGGCCATGGTGATCGGCGCCGAGGACCGCGACATCGCGATCGGCCCCGTCGCGGCCAGCGGCAACGATTTCGGGCTGATCATCGAAGGCGAAGTCGGCGGCTCCGGCGTCTATGCCGATATCGACGGAAACGGCCTGGTGATCGGCGGCCGCGGCGGCGCGGTCGATATTGCCAATGGCATGGCCATTTCCGGCACCGTCGCGGCCAAGGCGGTCGGCGCGGCGGAGGCGACCGCGCTGCGGATCGGGGCCGATGCGACCGTGCCCGAGATCTGCAATTCCGGCACGATCAACGCCAGCGCCGGCAAGGAAGAGGAATCGCGCGCGATCGCAGTGGTCGTGGACGAAGGCGGCAATGTCGACACGATCCGCAACAGCGGGACGATCAAGGCCGCCGTTTCGGGCGACGACGGCACCGCGATCGCGATCGTGGACCGCAGCGGCGGCGTTGCGCTGGTGGAAAACAGCGGGGCGATCTCGGCCAGCGGGGCGGACGAGGATTCGGACCGCAACATCGCGATCGACCTTTCTGCCAATACCACCGGCGCGACCGTGCGGCAGACCGAGGTCGCGGCGAACAAGGATGCCCCCTCGATCACCGGCGACGTACTGTTCGGCGGCGGCGACGACAGCTTCGAGATCGCCGACGGCACGGTGGAAGGCAACGTGACTTTCGGTGCAGGCGACAACAGCCTCGCCCTGTCCGGCGACGCGGAGCAATCCGGCGCGGTCGTGTTCGGCGGCGGCGCCGACACGATGAGCCTGGCCGGCAAGTCGGCGTTCGACGGGTCGGTCGATTTCGGCGGCGGCGCCGACGAACTGACGCTGGCCGGCTCGGCGCGCTTCAGCGGCACGCTGACCAATGCGGCCAGCCTCGCGGTCCGGGTCGATGGCGGCACGCTCGCGCTTTCCCGCCCGACGGCGATCGCCTCGCTCGACATGGCCTCGGGCGCGATCCTCGACGTCACGCTGGACAAGGACGCGGGCGAGGGGACGCTGATCGACGTCGCCGGCACGGCCGCCTTCGACGACGAGGCGAAGCTGCGCTTCCGCCTGGCCGACATCAACGATGCCGAAGGGCGCTATGTCGTCCTGACCGCCGGCGACTTGCAGGTGGGCGACGAACTGACCGGCGACAGCTCGCTGCTGCCGTTCATGTACAAGGCGACGATCGACGCGGACGAGGCGGCCAACGAGCTGGCGGTGGAAATCGGCCGCAAGACCGTGAGCGAACTGGGGCTCAACCGGTCGCAGGCGGCAGCGTACGACGCGATCCTCGATGCCCTGGGCGGCGACGAGGAGATCGCCGGCGTCTTTCTCAACATCACCGAGGGCAATGCCTTCCGCGACACGGTGACGCTGATGCTGCCCGACCACGCCGGCGGCGCGTTCGAAGGGGTCAGCCTGGGCACCCGCACGATGGCGCGCTTCCTCGCCGATCCGCACGGGCCGATCGAACCGTCATCCAGGATCCACCTGATCTTCGATGCCGGCGGCTGGGGCTCGCAGAAGGACCAGGGCGAAACGGCCGCCTACGACCAGAGCGGCCTCGGCTTCGCCGCCGGTGCCGAGATCGCGACCGGGCTGGGCCGCTTCGGCGGCACGATCACATACCTGTGGAACCGCCACGACACCGGCGACACGAGCGCGGTCCATTCGGGCACTTACGAGGTCGCGGCCCACTGGGTCGGCAAGTGGGGCGGCCTGCAGACTTTCGCCCGGGCCGGCATCGGCATGGTCGATTTCGACGGCACGCGCCACTTCGACGCCAAGCTGGGCGAGGAGGTCGTCTCGCGCGATATCGAGCGCGAATGGGATGGCACCGTCACCAGCTTCATGGCCGGCGCATCGTTCGAAGGGGGCAGCCAGTTCTTCTTCTTCCGCCCGGCGGTAAGCGTCGATTACGTCCGGCTGAAGGAAGACGGATATACCGATACCGGCGGCGAGGGGCTGAACCTGACCGTAGCCGAGCGCACCAGCGACGAGTTCGCCGTGAACGGCGGCCTGACGCTGGGGGTCGATTTCAAGGGCATGCGCGCGCGCGACCGGACATGGTTCCGGATCGAGGGCGAGGGCGGCTGGCGCGAGATCGTCGGCGGCTCGCTGGGCGACACGACCGCGCATTTCGAAGGTGGGGACCCGTTCACGCTCCAGGCGGAGCAGGGCGCCAACGGCTGGTTCGCCCGCCTGCGTGCGCTCGGCGGCGACGAAGCCTTCACCATCTCGGGTGAAGCCGGTGCCGAGGAACGTCATGATGATGTCGGCTTCACCCTGCGGGGCACGATCCGCATGGGATTCTGAGGCCCCCCCAGCCCACGTTTGACGTGGGCCGGCCATGCCGTCCGGTCCCCTCCGGCCGGGCGGCATGGCCATCCTTTTGTCCGGGGGCGCCCCCGTTGCCGGGAGCGTCCCTTCTACCGGAACGTCGGACCGGTCAGGCCTGGACCACTTCCTGTTCGATCTTGCCGAAGATCGAATGACCGGCCTCGTCCTCCATCCAGATCGCGACCTTGTCCCCCGGCGACATGAACGGCGTCTTCGCCTCGCCCTGGGCGATCGTCTCGATCATGCGGATCTCGGCAATGCAGGAATAGCCCTTGCCGCCTTCGGACACCGGCTTGCCCGGATCGCCTTCGGGGCCCTGGTTGGACACTGTGCCCGAGCCGATGATCGCGCCCGCGCCCAGGTTGCGCGTCCTGGCCGCGTGGGCGACCAGCTCTGCCAGGCTGAAGGTCGCGTCCTGGCCGGCATCGGCGCGGCCGAAGGGCTGGCCGTTGTAATCCACCATCAGCGGACGATGAACCACGTTGCCCTGCCAGGCGTCGCCCAGCTCGTCCGGCGTCACCGCGACCGGGCTGAAGGCCGTCGCCGGCTTGGACTGGAAGAAGCCGAAGCCCTTGGCCAGCTCGCCCGGGATCAGCCCGCGCAGCGAAACGTCGTTGACCAGCATCAGCAGCTTGATGTGCCCGGCCGCGTCCTCGGCGGAAACGCCCATCGGCACGTCGTCGACGATGCAGGCGACTTCGCCTTCCATGTCGCAGCCCCACGCGGTGTCCTTCAGCGGGATGTCCGCCCGCGGGGGAAGGAAATCGTCGGAGCCGCCCTGGTACATCAGCGGATCGTGATAGAAGCTCTCGGGCACTTCGGCCCCGCGCGCCTTGCGCACCAGTTCGACGTGATTGATGTAGGCCGAACCGTCCGCCCACTGGTACGCGCGCGGCAGCGGCGAATGGGCGTCGCGCTCGTGGAACCGCTCGCACGGGACCGCCTCGTGCTCCACATCGCGGTAGAGCACTTCGAGCTTGGGCGCGACTTCGGCCCAGTTGTCGAGCGCATATTGCATCGTCGGGGCGATATTGTCGGCCGCGCAGCAGCGGGTGATATCGCGCGAAACGACGACGAGCTTGCCGTCGCGGGTTCCGTCGTTGAGGCTTGCGAGCTTCATGTGTCCTGTCCCTTTTTCGGGTTGTCCGGCTGGTTGTCGGGATGGGCGCGCTGGAAGGGTTCGAGCGCGAGGCACGCCGCCTCGATCCGCTCGATCCGCGGCATGGCCGACAGGTCGAGCGCGAAGCGGCGCGCGTTGTAGATCTGCGGGAGGAGGACGACCTCGAACAGGCCGGGGCCGTCGAACAGGAAATCGCCGGTGCCGAGCTGCTCCAGCCGCGCCTCGACCGGGGCGAAGGTGCGCGAGAGCCAGTGCCGGTACCAGGTATCGACCTGTTCCTGCGAAGCGCCGAAATTGGCCTTCAGGTACTTGAGCACCTGGAGATTGTTCGGCGCGTGCGTTTCGGTCGCGATCGCATAGGCGAGCTCGCGCACGGTGAAACGCCGTTCGGTGTCGGCGGGCAGGAGGGGGCGCTGGGGATAGGCCTCGTCCAGCCATTCCAGCTGCGCCATCGACTGCGCCCGGTCGCGCCCGTCCGCCTCCAGCAGGGGCACGCTGGCGAAGGGGTTGCGTGCCTTGTAGGCATCGCCCGCCTGCTCGCCCGCCAGCAGGTTGACCGGCACGTACTCGTAATCGATCCGCTTCAGGTTGAGCGCGATCCGCAGGCGATAGCTGGTCGAGCTGCGATAGTATCCGTGGAGCTTCATCAGAACGCCGCAATCCCCGTGATCGCCCGGCCGAGGATCAGCGCGTGGACATCGTGCGTCCCCTCGTAGGTGTTGACCGTTTCCAGGTTCACCATGTGCCGGATCACCTGGTACTCGTCGGAAATGCCGTTGCCGCCGTGCATGTCGCGCGCGGCGCGGGCGATCTCCAGCGCCTTGCCGACATTGTTGCGCTTGACGATGGAAATCATCTCGGGCGCGAAGCGGCCTTCGTCCATCAGGCGGCCGACGCGCAGGCTGGCCTGGAGGCCGAGGGCGATCTCGCTGGTCATGTTGGCCAGCTTCAGCTGGTAAAGCTGCTTCGAGGCCAATGGCACGCCGAACTGGTGGCGATCGAGGCCGTACTGGCGCGCCGCCTCGAGGCAGAATTCCGCCGCGCCCATCGCGCCCCAGGAAATCCCGTAGCGCGCGCGGTTGAGGCAGCCGAACGGCCCCTTCAGCCCTTCGACGTCGGGCAGGAGCGCGTCGGCGCCGACCTTCACCTCGTCCATCACCACCATGCCGGTGGTCGATGCGCGCAGGCTCAGCTTCCCTTCGATCTTCGGCGCGGACAGCCCGGCCATGCCCTTTTCCAGCACGAAGCCGCGGATCGCGCCGCCATGGGCCTCGCTCTTGGCCCAGACGACGAAGACGTCGGCGAAGGGGGCGTTGGAAATCCAGGTCTTCGAGCCCGACAGCGAATAGCCGTCGCCGTCCTTCTTCGCATATGTCTTCATCGCGCCGGGATCGGAGCCGGCGTCGGGCTCGGTCAGGCCGAAGCAGCCGATCAGCTCGCCGCTGGCCAGGCCGGGCAGGTACTTGCGCCGCTGTTCCGGGGTGCCGTAGGCGTGGATCGGGTACATGACGAGGCTCGACTGGACCGAGGCCATCGAGCGATAGCCGGAATCGACCCGTTCGATCTCGCGCGCGATCAGGCCATAGGCGACATAGCCCGCGCCGGCGCCGCCGAATTCCTCGGGGATCGTCGCGCCCAGCAGGCCGGCCCGGCCCATCAGGGGGAAGAGCTCGGGCGCATCGGCCTCGTCCCGAAACGCCTGCTGCACGCGCGGCTGAAGCTCGCCCTGCGCGAAGCCGCGGGCGGCGTCGCGGATCATGCGTTCATCCTCGCTCAGCTGGCTGTCGAGGTCGAGCGGGTCCTGCCAGTTGAACGGCACCATTCCGGCCATGGTTTCTCCTGTAACTGTCTCCTCACCTTTTGCAGGCTTGGGCAAACACGACAAGCCCGCGCACCTTGCGCGGGCGGCTGCGGCGAGGCTGCGTCGCGGAGAAATCCTTGGGGTGGCAAAAGCAACTGCCGCCGCCTGCCGGCCGCATCAGTGGACCGACAGCGCCTCGCGCACCTTGTCCAGCATGACAGTGGGCGGGCAGGGCTTCGCGCAGGCGATGGCCGAGGGGAAGCGCCGGCGCACCTCGTCCGGGCTGAACTGGCCCGAGTGGAAGATGACGGGAACGTCCTCCGCCATCAGGGTTTCGGCCAGCTTGAAGCTGTCGCCGTCTTCCAGGCGAACGTCGAGGATGGCGAGGTCGGGGCGCGATTTCTGCACCGCCAGCATGGCGGTCGAAATCTCGGAATGCGGGCCTTCGACCTCGAAGCCGGCTTCCTTCACCGTATCGCACAAGTCGAAAGCGACGATGAATTCGTCTTCGGCGACGAGAATACGAACATGATCAGACATGGCGAACCTGTTGAAATTACGATTACATTTAATCGATTAAATCTCAGACAGGCAAAATGTTCCCGGGATTGCCCGGGAACACGGCTCACAGCTTGCCGAACTTGTCTTCGTAACCGCGCATGTCGCCGGCGGAAAGTAGCCGCGCCTGCTCGACCCAGTTGTCGCGCCGGATGCGGCCCTGGAACCGGCCCAGCTGCGCATCGACGCGGTCGATCTCGGCATCGTCCCACGCCGCGATCTGGGCCAGGCCGGTGACGCCGAGCGAGCGCAGAAGCTCGTCCAGCTTGCGGCCGACGCCCTTGATCCGGGTGAGATCGTCCGCGCCCGCTGCGGTGGTGGTCGCGGTGTCGGGGGTCGCGGTGCCGGCGGGGGCCGCGGGTTTCGCTTCAGGGGCCGGAGCGGGCGGCGGCGGGGCGCTGCTTCCGGCGGCGGGGGCTTCCTCGGCCGCGTCGGGCGCGGCTTTCGCCTGCTGTGCCTCGACCGCGGCGGCGACCGCCGTGCCGGTTCCGGCGACGCCCGGCGGAACCACCGGGGGCTGGGCCGCCGCGGCGGGCGGGGCGTCGATGAGCGCCTGGTTGCGCGCGGCGGGCGCGGCCCCTTCGTCGAGCACGTCCGCCCCGCTGCGATCGACCACGCGGGCGCTGCGCCCGGGCCGGAAGATCCACCAGGCCACGACGATGCCCAGCAAGAGCGCCGCGACGAAAAGCGGCCACCAGGTCTGCACAATCTGCATCATGCGATCATTCTCCCATGTCCCTCGATACCCGGCCCCACAGCAGCCAGCCGACCCCCAGGCCGAGAGCATATGTGACCAGCAGCATCACCATCAGTTCGAACCAGATCGCCATCAGCGCGCCCCCGGGACATCGACCGGCGCGATTTCCAGCGGCTCGGTCGCGATGACGGAAAACTCGATCCGGCGGTTGGCCGGGTCGGCAGGCGCGAGCCCTTCCACCGGCTCGCTGGAACCGACGCCCCGCGCGCGCAGCCCGTCGCCCGGGATGCCGCGCGCGATCAGCGCCTGGCGAACCGCCTCGGCCCGTTCGCGCGAAAGCGCAAGGTTGCCCGGCTCGGTCCCGGAACTGTCGGTATGGCCGGTGATCGCGATGATGCTGCCCAGGCACGGGCGCAGCGCGGCGGCGACTTCGTCGAGCAATTGCTGGCTCGCCCGATCGATTGTGCTGCGCGACTGTTCGAACCGCACCGTCCGGGCGCGCAGCAGTGCATCGACGTCTTCCTGGCAATGCATCGGGGTATATTCGATCCCCTCGACCTGGGCCCGCGCCTCGCCGTCGGCCCAGCGCACCCCGCCGATCCCGGGAATGTCCGCGACCGCGCGGGCGACCTCGGCCCGCGTTCCTTCGTCCAGCCCGCCCCGGCTTTCCAGCACCGGGTGGCGCGAGGGCCAGCCCGAAGGCGATGTGAAACGGGCGGTCACGCCGGTCCCGCCGTTCCGGGCGATCGCCGCGGCCGCCTGCCGTTCCAGGCCCGCCTGGATCTCGTGGGCCGACATCGTCGCCCCGGCGAGCGCCATGGCGGCGGTTGCCAGCGCGCCGGCGACAATGGCGATGATCGGGCGAAACGGCATCGTTCCAGTGCCTTAATCACTGCCCGCCGCCGGCGCAATCGCGGCCGTGCCGCGCACCTGCCCGGTCAGGCCTGCGCCTCGCCCCCGGCACCCTCGACATTGCGGCGGAACAGCACGCGGTCTTCCGGGCCGAAGCCCTTGCGCCAGATCACCCAGCCATATGTCAGCAGGATCAGCGGGATGCCGAAGATCAGTTCCGCCCATTCGGGCATTCGCGTGGCCAGGTATCCGACGGCGATCGCCGGTGCGGCCGCCCAGACGAGCGCCCAGCGCCAGTTGTTCACCCGTTCGCCCAGGATGCGCGAGAGGAGCCAGGCCTTGACCAGCGAGGCCACGCCCAGCGCGACCATAAGCGATATCGCGGCCGCAGCCGCCTTGTAGGGTTCGCCGAGGTCCATCCGCTCGACCGCCAGGATCGCGGCCACGGTAAGCGCGCCCTGCAGGGCGATCGTGGCGAGCGAGATGGCGAGGTTGCGCTTGCGCGCGACATAGACCAGCGCCGCTTCCGACACGACGGCGGTGGCCGCGACCACTTCGGCCGCGAGCAGGAACGACAGCGCGCCGGTGCCGCCGACGAAATTGGGCCCGACGAGGCCCATGACCGCTTCCCCCGGAACGCCCAGCGCCAGCGCGATGCCCGCTTGCGCGGCGACGATCCAGAAGCCGACCTGGCACACCTGTTTCGCGATCGCGGGGAGATTGTTCTCCTTCAGGTTGCGGGTGATCACCGGGCCGAGGATCGGCTCGAAGCTGGTCTTGAGCTTCTGCGGCAGGCTCGCGACCTGCTGCGCGACGTAATAGATGCCGACCGCGGCCGGGGCGGCGAAGAGGCCGAGGATGAAGATGTCGAGCCGGCGCGTTCCCCACTCGATCGCGTCGGCCGTCGCCAGCGGGAAGGCGCGGGTGGACATGCGCCACATGTCGGGCAGGTTGGGGCGCCAGCCGCGCGGCAGGCCGTATGTCCGCGCGAAGGGCCAGGCCGCCGCCGCCAGCCCGGCGTAGATCGAGGCGATATAGGCCAGCGACAGGCCCGCCTCGGGAACGAGGAAATAGAACACGCCGGCCATGATCGAGATCGTCCACGGCTCCACGATCGCGCGCGCGCGCACCGTGGTCGCGATGTCATAGCGATAGGCCTGGGCCGCCAGCAGGATCTCGGTCAGGGCATAGGCGGGGATCGCGGTGACGAGGAGCTTGTCGAGCAGGCCGTATTCGCCGGCCGGGAACATCGGGGCCGGCACGAACCACAGGAACACCGCCGCGCCGCAGGAAAGGAGCAGGGCGAGCAGGAGCCCGTCGAACACCAGGTTCGCGGGGCGAATGCCTTCGCCTTCGGACAGGCGCTGCGCCAGGCCGCGCTTCTCCCCCATCGAGCAGACCAGCGCGAGCAGTTCCACGACGACGAGGGCGGAGGCGAAGCGGCCCAGCTCTTCCGCGCCGTAGAGGCGCCCGGCGATGAACAGGAACGGCAGGCGCGCCGCCAGCCGCAGGAGGAAGCCGAAAAAATTGGTTCGCCCGCCCTTGGCCAGCGCGGCGATGTCGCCCTGTTGCGCGGTCTCGCTCACGCCGGGTCGTCCTGCGCCGGGTCCTGCTCGGACCGCAGCGGCCGGGCGAGCAACTCGCTGACGATCTCGCGCCCCGCCGCCCCGCCGAGCAGGCGATAGACCGCCGCGACGATCGGCATGGCGACCCCGTGCCGCATGGCCAGCTCGGTCAGGACGGGGGCAGTATGGGCCCCCTCGGCCACGGTCCGCCGGTCGGCCATCAGGCTCGCGGCCGATTGCCCTTCGCCGAGCGCCTTGCCGAGCGAGAAATTGCGGCTCGAGGTGGACGAACAGGTCAGCACCAGGTCGCCCAGCCCGCACAGGCCGGCGAGCGTTTCCGGCCGCGCGCCGAGCGCTTCGCCGAAGCGGAGCATCTCGGCATAGCCGCGCGCGATCAGGGCCGCGCGCGCGTTCTGGCCCAGCGCCAGCCCGTCGACTACGCCGCAGGCAATGGCGAGCACGTTCTTGACCGCGCCGCCGATCTCCGCGCCGACGAGGTCGTCGGAATAATAGGGGCGGAACGAAGGCCGCGCGATCGCGGGGGCCAACCGGTCCCACTGCGCCTCTCCCCCGCCGCAGGCGAGGGTGACCGCGGTGGGCAGGCCGGCCGCGACCTCGTGGGCGAACGTCGGGCCGGAAAGGACCGCGATCTCGCTGCCCGGCACGGCCTGCGAAGCGACGGCGTTCATCAGGCGCCCTGTGCCCGCCTCGATCCCCTTGCTGCACAGGACGAGGTCGCGCGGGGCGGCCTCCAGCCCGCCGAGGACCGCGCCGAGATGCTGCGCCGGGGTCACGGCCAGGATCGTGGCGCAGGCCGCCAGGTCGCCCAGCGCCTCGGTCGCGCGGATCGTCGGGGCCAGTTCGGCCGCGGGAAGGTAGAGCGGGTTGCGGCGGCTTTCGTTGACTTCGCGGACGAGGTCGCTCTCGCGCGCCCAGAGGAGGACGTCGCGCCCGTCGGAGGCCAGCATCTGCGCCAGCGCGGTGCCCCAGGCGCCCGCGCCGACGACGCCGATCGCCCCCTCGCGCGCGCTCATGCCTTGTACCCCGCGCCGCGCACCGGCTCGGCCCCGGGATCGAGCGGCCAGCGCGGGCGGGCCGCGATATCGAGCGGATCGGACTGGCCGATCCTTTCGCAGCCGGCCCAGGCGATCATCGCCGCGTTATCGGTGCACAGCGCGGGCGGCGGGGCGACGAACCGCAGGCCGCGCCCTTCCGCGAGCTCTTCCAGCGCGCCGCGGATCGCGCGATTGGCCGCGACCCCGCCCGCGACCACGAGCGCGGGCACCGGCTCCATGGCATCGAGCGCCAGCGCCAGGCGATCGACCACGCAATCGAGCGCGGCCTGCTGGAAGCTGGCGGCAATGTCGGCATCGCGGTAGCGGCCGCTTTCGCGGGCCCGCAGCACGGCGCTCTTCAGCCCGGCGAAACTGAAATGGGGTTCGCCGCTGCCGACCAGCGGGCGCGGCAGGGGCACGGCGCGCGGATCGCCCTCGCGGGCCAGCCGCTCTACCGCCGGGCCGCCGGGGAAGCCGAGGCCGAGGATCTTGGCGGTCTTGTCGAACGCTTCCCCAAGGGCATCGTCGATCGTCGTCGCCAGCCGGCGGTAACGGCCCAGGCCCTCGACCCGCAGGATCTGGCAATGCCCGCCCGAAACCAGCAGGAGGGCATAGGGAAACGCCAGCGACGGATCGGCCAGCCGGGGGGAGAGCGCATGCCCTTCGAGGTGGTTGACCGCGATCAGCGGCACCTCGCCGGCCATGGCCAGCGCCTTGGCCGTGACCAGCCCGACCATGACGCCGCCGATCAGCCCGGGTCCGGCGGTCGCCGCGATCGCGTCGAGCTCGTGAAGTTCCAGCCCGCCTTCGCGCATGACCGCCTCGACCATCGGGGCCAGGCGGTCGGCATGGGCGCGCGCGGCGATTTCCGGCACGACGCCGCCGAACGGCGCGTGCTCCGCGTCCTGCGACGCGATGCGCTGCGCCACGATCCGCCTGTCGGTGGTGACGAGGGCGGCCGCGGTCTCGTCGCAGCTCGATTCGATGCCAAGCACGATCCCCATGCCGCTTTCCCTGAACAAATTGGCCCGCTAGGGCAAGCATCGCCCATGACCGACCAGCCAAAGCTTCGCCTCGGAACCCGTCAGTCGCCGCTTGCCATGGCCCAGGCGCGCGAGGCGCGGGCCCGTCTGTGCGCGGCGCACGGGTGGCCCGAAAGCGCGGTCGAGCTCGTTCCCGTGCGCGCCAGCGGCGACAAGGTGCAGGACCGGCCCCTGGCCGAAATCGGCGGCAAGGCGCTGTGGACCAAGGAACTCGACGCCTGGCTGGGCGAGGGGCGGATCGACGGGGCGGTCCATTCGATGAAGGACGTGGAAACGGTGCGGCCGCAAGCCCTGGCGATTGCCGCGATCCTGCCGCGCGCCGACGTGCGCGACGTCCTGGTCGGCGCGGCCAGCCTGGCCGAGATCCCGCGCGGGGCGCGCGTCGGCACCAGCGCGCCGCGCCGGGCGGCGCAGATGCTCCACCACCGGCCCGATTGCGCGGTGGTGACGTTCCGCGGCAATGTCGCCACCCGGCTTGCCCGGCTGGCTTCGGGGGAAGCCGAGGTGACGCTGCTCGCCGCCGCCGGACTGGGCCGCCTGGGCGAAGAAGGGGTGGGCACGCCGCTGCCGGCGACCGACTGGCTGCCGGCACCGGCGCAGGGGGCGATCGGGATCGAGTGCCGCGCGGGCGATGCCGCCGTGCGTGCGCTGCTCGCCGCGGTCGATCACGCCCCTTCGCGGGCAAGCGTGCTGGCCGAACGCGCCTTGCTCGCGGCGCTGGGCGCGACCTGCCACAGCCCGGTCGCCGCGCTGTCGCGGCACGAGGGGGAGGCCATCGTCCTGCGCGCCGTCCTGTTCAGCCCCGACGGCAACGAACGGGTCGAGGGGGAATGCCGTGTCACGCCCGGCGCGCCGGGCGCTCCCGCCGCGCTCGCTGCCGACCTGCTGGCGCGGGCGACGCCGGGTATCGCCCCGCATTTTGCCGGGCCGCCGGAAGGTGCGGCCACGCCGCGATGAGCCTGCCGGTGGTCGTGATCCGGCCCGAACCGGGCCTGGGCGCGAGCCTTGCCGCCGCCCGCGCCGCGGGCCTGGCGGTGCACGGCCATCCGCTCGCACAAGTGGCCCCGGTGGCCTGGGACGCGCCCGAGGCCGCGCGGTTCGACGGCCTCCTGCTCGGCAGCGCGAATGCTGTTCGCCATGCCGGGCCGGCGCTCGCCGGCTGGCGCGGGCGGCCCGCGCACGTCGTCGGCGCGGCGACCGCCGCGACCGCGCGCGAGGCCGGGCTGGCGGTGGAAACGGTCGGCACCGGCGGCCTCCAGGCGGTGGTGGAGGGCCTGCGCGAGCGCGCGCCGCTGCGCCTGCTGCGGCTGGCCGGGCGCCGACACCGCGCGCTGGCGCCGGTCGCCGGGCTGTCGATCGCAACGTGCGTGGTCTACGAGATCGTCCATTGCCCCGTCCCGCCGGAACTGGCCGGGCGGCTGCGCGCGGGCGCGCTCGTCCTGCTGCATTCGGGGGAGGCGGCGCGTCATTTCGCCGCCGAATGCGACCGGCGCGGTATCGACCGCGGCGCGGTCGCCCTGGCCGCCCTGGCGCCGCGGATCGCGGACCTCGCCGGCGGGGGCTGGCGCGCGCTCGGCGTCGCGGCGGAGCCGAGCGATGCCGCGCTGCTGGCATTGGCGCGCGACATGTGCCATTGACCCGCACGGGGCGGCACCTGCAACGAACTGCGGGTAGCAGAACGGATTTCGATGGACAGATACCCGAACCAGACCCGGTCGAGCGGATCACTCAAGCCCATTCTGGCAGTTGCCGCGGCGGCCTTCCTCCTCGGCGCGCTGATCGTCGGCTATTTCGCCTGGCGCTCGGGCGCCGACTTCGGGATGGGTGGCGCTCCCCTGCCCGCGCAGCCTGTGGCCGAGCCGATTGCGGCGGCCGGCGATCCCGCGCCGACGCCGGTCGCCAGCCCGTCGCCCGCGGCGACCGCGGCCGCCGGCGGGGCGGACCAGCGGGTCGAGCAGGTGGCCGAACAACAGGGCGGTCTCGACCAGCGGCTGGCCGCGGCCGAGCAGCGGCTCGCCCGGCTCGATCTCCAGGCCCAGGCCGCGGCCGGCAATGCCGCGCGCGCCGAAGGGCTGCTGATCGCCTTTGCCACGCGCCGCGCGCTCGATCGCGGGGCCGAACTGGGCTATCTCGCCGACCAGCTGCGGCTGCGCTTCGGCGATGCCAAGCCCAACGCGGTCAACACGATCATCGAGTTTTCGCGCAACCCGGTCACGCTCGACGTGCTCGTCGCGCGGCTGGAAGGGCTGGCGCCGCAACTGACCGAGGCGCGCGATGCCCCGTTGATCGAACGGATCGGTCACGAGTTGAGCGAGCTGTTCGTCATCCGGCGCGAAACCACCCCCTCGCCCCAACCGCGGCGGCGGATCGAACGCGCGCGGTTCTTCCTCGAGAGCGGGCGGGTGAACAAGGCTATCGAGGAAGTCGGCAAGATGCCCGGCGCCGCCCAGGCGCAGCGGTGGATCGCCGACGCCGAACGCTATGTCGCGGCGCGCCAGGCGCTCGACCTGATCGAGACTTCCGCCGTGCTGGAGCCGCGGCGCCTGCGCGACGGGTCGGGCAACCAGATCGAACAGCCCAGCCCGGCGGAAAATCCCGCCGAGGGGGAATAAGTCACCCGCGCATCAGTTCGGGCACGTCGCCCGAAACGCCGCGCGCCTCGTCCATGAACCAGTGCTTGAGCGCGGGCAGGCGCTGGACGCCCGCCATCCCGGCGCGGCGGACGAGCGAGGCCGTGCGGCCGGGGACGCCGAAAAGGCGGGTCAGCCCGTCGGTGGCGAGCGCAACCATGAACGAATCGAGCCCGCGCCAGCGCTCGTAGCGGGCGAGCATCTGGGCATCGCCCGGCTCCAGGCCGAGGCGCGCGCCTTCGGCCAGGACTTCGACCAGGGCGCCCACGTCGCGCAGGCCGAGGTTGAGGCCCTGCCCGGCGATCGGGTGGATGCCGTGCGCCGAATCGCCGGCCAGGGCCAGGCGGTGCGCGGTGATCCGGGCGGTGTGATGGAAGCCGAGCGGAAACGACGATCGCGGCCCGACCGCGCGCACGCCGCCGAGCACGCCGCCCATGCGCTTTTCCACTTCCGCGCGGAAGGCCCGGTCGGACAGCTTGAGCGTGCCGGCGGCGTCCTTCTCGTCCACGGTCCAGACCAGCGCGCTGCGGTGCGCGGGATCGCCGCTGCGCATCGGCAGCAGGGCGAAAGGGCCGGCGGGGTAGAAGATTTCCCATGCCACCCCCCGGTGCGGGTCGGCATGTTCGAGGCCGGCGATGATCGCCCTGTGGCCGTAACGCCAGTTCGCGATCGCCAGCCCGGCGGCCTCGCGCGTGGGCGACATGCGCCCTTCTGCGCCGACCATCAGCGCGGCACGCAGTGTGCGTCCGTCGGCGAGGCGGGCGGAAACGGCGTGCTCGCCCCTGTCGCGCGCGACCACCTCGGCCCGCGAATGCCAGGCAATCAGCGGTTCCTGCGTCGCCGCCTCGAACAGCGCGAGCCGCAGCGTGCGGTTGGCGAACATCCGGCCCAGCGAACCTTCGTGCGCCTCGGGGCGGAAGTCGATTCGCCCGGGCCTGAGCTGGTCGGTCACCGCGATCGCCTCGATCGGGCAGCCATGCGGCTCCAGCGCGGGGGCGAGGCCGATGTTGCGGAACAGGTTCCAGCTCGCGGTCGAGATCGCGCTCGCCCGTCCGTCGAAGCCCTCGGCGGTCAGCTCGGCCGGATCGGCGCGATCGACCACGTGGCTCGACAGGCCCTGCCGCGCCGCGGCCAGCGCCAGGGTCATGCCCACCAGGCCGCCGCCCAGGATCAACAGGTCGCGGGTGTCGTCCATCGCCTTCTCGTTGCGGTAATCCTTTCTCCGTCCTAGGGCCATGCGCGTGATCGAGGCAAGGACAATGGGCGGGGCGGGCCGCCGGTTCGCTTGGGCCGTGCTGGCACTGCTGGCCGTGCTGGCCCTGTTCACCCCGGGCCGCGCGGCGGCCCAGCCCGAGATCGGCGACGAGAACATCCGTGCCGCCCTGGCGGCCGAAGGCCCCCCGGTCGCGGGCGGCGAATGGATGCTGGCGCTGCATTTCACCCCCCGGTCGCCCGAATGGCACGGGTACTGGTCGAACCCCGGCGATGCCGGGCTGGGGATGGAGCTCGCCTGGGACCTCCCCCGCGGATGGTCGGCGGGCGAGCCGCAATACCCGGTGCCGCGCCGGCTGGTGATCGGCGGGCTGATGAACCACGTCTACGAAGGGTCCTATGCGGTCCTCGTGCCGATCCGCGTGCCGCGCGGGGCGGACCTGTCGGAGATCGGCCCGATCGGCGTGACGGCCGACTATCTTGCCTGCACCGACAAGCTCTGCGTCCCGCAGCGCGCCGAGCTGACGCTGGACCCGCCGGAGGTCGGCGGCGGCGATCCGCGCTTCGTGCGCTGGCGCGCGGCGATCGCGCCGATGCTCGACAGCCGGGCGAACTTCGCGATCGAGGATCGCCGCCTGCGCATCGGCATCCCCCTGCCTGCCGACATGACCCTGTCCAGCCCGCACCTGTTCATCGAGGAGCGCGAGCTGGGCAAGGGCCGGCGGCCGGCCTACGCGCGCGAGCAGACGTTCTATCGCGACGGCGACCTGCTGGTGGCGGAAGTGCCGCTGGACCAGCTGAACCTGCCGGCGGAAATCGTGCGCGAACCGGCGCCTTCCCGGCTCGACGGCATCCTGGCCTTCTCGCGCGATGTGGGGGTGCGCTTCACCGCGGTGCCGGGCGCGGTGCCGAGCGCGGGCAAGCCGGTCGCGGTTCAGGAGACGCCGGCGCTCTGGCTGCTGGTCCTGGGTGCGCTGGCGGGCGGCCTGCTGCTCAACGTCATGCCCTGCGTGTTCCCGATCCTGAGCCTCAAGGCGCTGAGCCTGGCGCGGGCGGGGGAGAGCCAGGCCGAGGCGCGGCGCGAAGGGATCGCCTATACCGCCGGCGCCCTGCTCGCCTGCGTCGCGCTGGGCGGCGTGCTGCTCGCACTGCGTTCGGCCGGCGAGGCGGTCGGCTGGGCGTTCCAGTTGCAGGAACCGGCCGTCGTGATCGCGCTGCTGGCACTGGCGAGCGCGATCACCGCAAATCTTGCCGGGCTGTTCGCCTTGCCTTCGATCGCGCTGACCCGGCGGGGCGAACCGGCCGGTGCCTTCGCGACCGGGCTGCTGGCGGCTTTCGTCGCCACGCCCTGCACGGGCCCGTTCATGGCGGCCGCGCTGGGGGCCGCGCTGGTCCTGCCCCCGCTGGAGGCGCTCGTCCTGTTCGCCGCGCTCGGCCTCGGGCTCGCGCTGCCCTTCCTCGCGATCGGCCTCGTCCCGGCGCTGCGCCGGCTGCTGCCGCGACCCGGCCCGTGGATGGAAACCTTCCGCCGGGTCATGGCCGTGCCGATGGGCCTGACCGCGCTCGCGCTGCTGTGGCTCGCGTTCCGGCTCGGCGGCCCGCAACTGGGCTGGGTCGCCGCGGCGATGGCGGCGATCCTGATCCTCTTCCTCGCGCTTGCCGGGCGCAGGCAGGGCGCCGGCCGCCAGGCGGGCCTCGCCGCGGCGCTGATGCTGGCGATCGGCGCGATCGCCTTCCTCCCGCGGCTCGCGAGCGAGGAGGTCGAAGCGGCCGAGAGCCTTCTCGATCCCGAGCCTTTCAGCGAAGAGGCGCTGGCGCGCGCGCGGGCCGGCGGGCAGCCGGTCTTCGTCTGGTTCACCGCCGACTGGTGCGTCAGCTGCAAGGTCAACGAAAGCGTCGCGATAGAGCGCGAGGCCACGCGCGAGGCCTTCGCCGCCGCGGGCGTCGTGACCTTGCGCGGCGACTGGACCCGGCGCGACCCTGCGATCACGCAGTTTCTTTCCGATCACGGCGCGGCCGGGGTGCCGCTCTACCTGTGGTACGACCCGGGCGAGGAAGGGCGGCAACTGCCGCAGGTCCTGGGGCCGGAGGCGCTCGTCAGCCTGGCTCGGGCGGTACCGGATCGCCAGGCGCGCGCTGGCCCGCGCACACTTCCACCAGGTGCCGCGGGCGCGGGCTGGGATTGATTTCCACCGTCCCGCCGGCGGGCACCGTCGCCTCGATCCGGCGCGGGCCCGTCAGCACCCCGATGGCCGGGTCGTCGGCCGCGATGTGCCCTTCCCACAGCCACGCGCGCCCGTTCCACGTGGCATCGACCGGGATGCGCGCGGCGTGGCCATTGCCGACGAGAGCCAGGACCGCCTTCGCCTTCGGGTCTGCGGACACGAACCGGGTCACGCGGATGCGCGCGGCACCGGCCCCCTGTTCGCAGGCGAGGGCGAGCAGCGGCGCCTCGCCCGGCTTGCCGTAGACGAGGCGCCCCGCCTGGCCGGTTTCGGCCCAGAGCGCGCCCTCGACATCGGGCGAAGGAAGCGGGTCGCTGGCGCGGGCGCGCGTTTCGTCCAGCGCGACGCGTTCGACGTAGTCGTCGGTCGCCGGGGGCTTGCAGCCCGCGAGCAGGACCAGGGCGGCGCCAAGGGCCGGCCGGAACGTCACCGCGTCACCGCGCGCGGATGAAGGCCCGGACATCGTCCGACAGCTTGCGCCGATCCTCGTCGCGAATGTACATCATGTGGCCGGAATCGTAATATTGCCACTCGATCCGGTCCTGCGGGAAACCGGTCCGCGTCAGGGCATATTCGGCGGCGAAGAACGGGGTGGCGAAATCGTACCATCCCTGCGCGACGAGGATCCGCATGTCGGCGTTCTCGCGCATCGCCTTGCCGAGGTAAGGCGCGACGTTGAGATAGGCATTGGTATCGCGCCCGCCGGGCAGGCGCCAGTCCCACGGCCCGACATTGCCGATCGTCACGTAGTCGCGATCGGTGCGATAGCCGATCGTCTCGCGCATGAAGTGGTTGATCGCGGCCGCATAGCCGCCGTCGATCCCGTAGAAGCTGGGATCGTTGTCGGGCGTTTCGCCCGCATTGTCGTAGTCAACGCCGGTATAGCGGCTGTCGAGCCGGCCCACCGTCAGCCCGCGGTCGCGCAGCAGTTCCTTGTAGAACCGCCCCGAGGTCACGCGCAGGTCCGCCCGGTCGAGGAAGTCTTCCGAAAGCCCGGTGAAGCGCGCCAGCTGGGCCCGCACCGCGGCGCGTTCGGCGGCATCGGCGTTCTGACCTTTCAGCAGGAAGGCCGCGTAAGGGCCGATCGCGAACTGGCGGGCTTCCTCGACGAACCCTTCGACCGAGGGGGCGGTTGTCTTGCCGTGGTAGAGCGCGGTCGCGGCCATTGTCGGCAGCGTGGTGATATAGCCCAGCTCCGCGCCCTGGGTCTCTGCCCCGGCACCGAAATCGAGCACGGCGGAAATCAGGATCACGCCGTTGAGCGACACGTCGTTGTATCCCCCCTCCAGCTCGTGCACGACCGCGGCCGAGCGGGTCGTGCCGTAGCTTTCCCCGCCGAGGAACTTGGGGCTGTTCCAGCGGCCGTTGTCACTGATCCACTTGCGGATCACCGCGGCGACCGACTTGGCGTCCTTGGTCACGCCCCAGTATTCCTCGCCCTTCGTATCGCCGATCGTGTGGCTGAAACCGGTGCCGACCGGGTCGATGAAGACGAGATCGGTGACGTCGAGGATCGAATCCGGGTTGTGCACGATGGGGAAGGGGGGCGCGCCGTCGTCGCGCGCGTCGGACGGGATCGCGACCCGCTGCGGGCCGAAGGCGCCCATCTGCAACCATACCGAGCCGGAGCCGGGGCCGCCGTTGAACAGGAAAGTGACCGGGCGGGCCGGGTCGCGCGGCTCGGCGACGTAGGCGGTCGTGACGATCGCCGCCTTGGGCGTGCCGTCATCGCCCTTCAGCACTTGTTCCTCGACCGTCGCGGTATAGCGCAGGCTGCGCCCGCCGAACGTGCCGGTGAAAGTGCGACTGGCCGAATTGGCCTCGTAGGCTTCGGCCTGCCCGTCGCCGGCTTCCCTGTCGGCGGGTTCGGCCGCCCGGGCGGGTGCCCCGGCAAGCGGGGCGGCGAGCACGGCGAAGAGGGCGAATGCGGGCAGGATACGACGTTTCATGTCCGCCCTATGGCAAACCCGCCGTGCAAGGTAAATCGCCGCTGCCGGTGCGGCCGGGCCCTTTCCCCAGCCGCGCGCGGCGCGTCAGCTGGCCATGCAGCCGCCGACGACCTGCCGAAAGGCCGGGGCCGAGGGCACTTCCAGCGTCCGTTCGCCGCCCACGGTGACCGAGATCGCACCGGTCGCGTCGGCCAGCTGGCCGATGAAGGGGTCGGCGCCCGGCAGGCGGGCGGTGACCGAAGGCATCGGGTCGGGCGAGGATGAGGCCGCGAGCGTGCGCGTCTCGCCCCCGGCGGCGACCGTCATCGACGCTTCGCCCTCGGGCAGGAGGACCGAGCGCGAGAGCACGAGCGTCCCGTCTTCGCAGCGGACCGAGAAGGCGGCCTCGCTATCGGGCGGACCGAACAGGGCCGCCGGCGCGCCGGCCATCGTCTTGGTGGTCCAGCCCCCGGGCGCGGCCGTGGGGCCCATGGCGGGGTCGGTGTCGTCGCGTGCGCCCTGCGGCGGAGCGGGCGGCGTCGCGCCATCGCCGGCAGCGATCGGGTCGCTTTCGGCGAGGGTGGTCTCGTCGCCGCGATCGGCGTCGCCGCACGCGGCAAGGGCAAGGGCCAGCGCAGGGGTGGCCAGGGCGGGAATGACATGTTTCATCGGGCACCTCCTGCACCGGCAACGGTGCGCGCGGGCCAGTCGTTCCGCCTATTTGCCCCACTTGCGCTGGGTCTTGCCGTAACGCAGCTTGCGCGTCCCCGGCTTCCCCTCGTTGCTGCGCCCGACGCGGGGGGCCTTCTTCTCGCTGTCGTCCAGCCCCAGCTCGTCGTTCTCGAGCCGCCTGATCTCGTCGCGCAGCCGGCCGGCTTCCTCGAACTCGAGATCGGCCGCCGCGGCGCGCATCTTCTTCTCCAGGTCCTCGATATAGGCGCGCAGGTTGTGGCCGACGAGGTTGTTGCGCCCGTCCTCCGCCTCGAGGCCCACGGTGACGCCGTCCTTCGACGCCGTGTGGGCGACGATATCGGCGATCTCGCGCCGGATCGTCTGCGGGGTAATGCCGTGTTCCTCGTTATAGGCGCGCTGTTTCTCGCGCCGGCGCTCGGTCTCGGCCATTGCCCGTTCCATCGATCCGGTCACGCGATCGGCATAGAGGATCACGCGCCCATCGACGTTGCGCGCGGCGCGGCCGATCGTCTGGATCAGCGAAGTCTCCGAACGCAGGAAGCCTTCCTTGTCGGCATCGAGGATCGCGACCAGCCCGCACTCGGGAATGTCGAGCCCCTCGCGCAGCAGGTTGATCCCCACCAGCACGTCGTAGACGCCGAGGCGCAAGTCGCGGATCAGCTCGATCCGCTCGAGCGTTTCGACGTCGGAGTGCATGTAGCGGACCTTGACGCCCTGTTCGTGCATGAACTCGGTCAGGTCCTCCGCCATGCGCTTGGTCAGCGTGGTCACCAGCGTGCGGTAACCTTTCTGCGCGGTGGCCTTGGCCTCGGCGATGCAATCCTGCACCTGGTCTTCCACCGGGCGGATTTCGACTGGGGGATCGATCAGGCCGGTCGGGCGGATAACCTGTTCGGCGAAGACGCCCCCGGTCTGTTCCATCTCCCACCCGCCGGGCGTGGCCGAGACGGCGATGGTCTGCGGGCGCATCGCGTCCCATTCGTTGAAGCGCAAGGGGCGGTTGTCGATGCAGCTGGGCAGGCGGAACCCGTATTCGGCCAGGGTCAGCTTGCGCCGGTGGTCGCCGCGCGCCATCGCGCCGATCTGCGGCACCGTCTGGTGGCTTTCGTCGACGAACAGCAGCGCATTTTCGGGCAGGTATTCGAACAGGGTCGGCGGCGGTTCGCCCGGCAGGCGCCCGGTCAGGAAGCGGCTGTAGTTCTCGATCCCCGCGCACGAACCGGTGGCGGCGATCATCTCCAGGTCGAAATTGGTCCGCTGTTCCAGCCGCTGGGCTTCGAGCAGGCGGCCTTCCTCGTGCAGTTCCTTCAGCCGCTCGGTCAGTTCGAAGCGGATCGCCTCGCTCGCCTGCTTCATCGTCGGGCCGGGCGTGACGTAGTGCGAGTTGGCATAGACGCGCACCTTGTCGAGCCGGGTGCCCTTGGCACCGGTGAGCGGATCGAACTCGCTGATTTCCTCGATCTCGTCGCCGAAGAAGCTGACCCGCCAGGCCATGTCCTCGTAGTGGCTGGGGAAGATTTCCAGACTGTCGCCCCGCACGCGGAAGTTGCCGCGCGCGAAAGCGGCATCGTTGCGCTTGTACTGCAGGGCCACGAGCTTGCGGATCAGCTCGCGCTGGTCGACCGTCTCGCCTTTCTTGATGTCGAAGATCATGGCCGAGTAAGTCTCGACCGAACCGATGCCGTAGAGGCAGGAAACCGACGCGACGATCACCACGTCGTCCCGCTCCAGCAGGGCGCGCGTGGCAGAGTGGCGCATCCGGTCGATCGCCTCGTTTACCGAGCTTTCCTTCTCGATATAGGTATCCGACCGCGGGACGTAGGCCTCCGGCTGGTAATAGTCGTAATAGCTGACGAAATACTCGACCGCGTTGTTGGGAAAGAAGCTCTTGAACTCGCCATAAAGCTGCGCGGCGAGGATCTTGTTCGGCGCGAGGATCAGCGCCGGGCGCTGCAGTTCCTCGATCACCTTGGCCATCGTGAAGGTCTTGCCCGATCCGGTCACGCCCAGCAGGACCTGGGTCCGCTCCCCTTCCTTCGCGGCCTCGGCAAGTTCGCGGATCGCGGCCGGCTGGTCGCCCGCGGGGCGATAGTCGGACACGAGTTCGAACTTGCGCCCGCCCATGCTCTTTTCGGGGCGCTGCGGCTTGTGCGGGGTGAAGCTGCCCGAAGTGTCCGGCTCTTCGAGGCCCCGGCGGATGACGAGTTCGGCCATGGCGGCGAATATGGGCCTGCATCCCGCCCGCGGCAAGCGGTTGGCAGCGCGCGGCCCGCTTGGTAGCAGTGTCACCGCTCGGGGACATCGAGAGGGAGCGATCGAATGCGTGCGTTTGTCATGATTGCGGGGGGCGCGCTGGCGCTGGCGGCTTGCAGCAGCGAGCCGGACGAACCGAAAACGGCGGAAGAAGTCATCGCGGCGGCCGACAAGCTGACCAAGCCGCGGCCCGGCCTCTATCGCAGCACGGCGGAGATCGTGGAATTCGACATTCCCGGCATTCCGCCCGAACAGGCCGCGCGCATGCGCGAGATGGCGGCCGGCCTGCGCGGGGAAGAGCATACCCAGTGCGTCACGCGCGAACAGGCGGACGAGGGGTTCCGCCGGGTCGTGCGCGACCTGGGCGAGGGCGATCGCGGGGTCAGCTGCGATTTCTCCAGCTTCGAGGCGGACGGAAGCGATCTCGATGCCGCGCTGACCTGCACCGGGCCGGGCGGGGTCAACGCGCAGATGACGATCGACGGCACGGTGGCGCCCGAATCCAGCCGGATGCGGATGGAAATCCGCCAGGAAGCCGCCGCCATCCCCGGCGGCGAGATGCGCATGACGATGGAAGTCGAATCCGAACGGGTCGGCGACTGTCCGTAACGGGCGCAGGTGCGCGGGCCGACCATGAAGCCGGCCGCGCGCCGGAACGGGGGCGTTCAGCGGCCGTTAGCCCGAAAAGGGTATAGCGATCGCATGGCCAGTTCTCCCGCCCCGTCCTCTTTCGAGCACTTGCCCAGTTCGCGCGAAGAGCTGCTGGAACGCTGGGAGCTGGCCAGCGAGCCGGCCGCCGATGCGCGCGGCGGGCCGAAGCTGCGATACCTGGTGGGCGAGCTGTCGCACCTGGTCGAGCCGTTTCGCCGGCCTTTCCGCCGGATCGACATTCCCGCCGCCGCGCATGTGCGCACGGTCATGCTCCTGCCCGGCTTCGCGACCCATCCGATCCGCATGCGCTACATGGCCGGCCTGCTCGAACGCGCCGGGCACAAGGTCAAGCGCTGGGGCCTGGGCGTCAATTTCGGGCCGACAGAGGCCAATATCCGCTACCTCGAACGGCGCCTGGTCGAAGTGCACGAACGCTATGGCCGCGACGTCTACCTGGTCGGCTGGAGCCTGGGCGGCCTGTTCGCGCGCGAGATCGCCAAGCGCCACCCCGACCGCGTGGCCAAGGTCATTACCATGGGTTCGCCCTTTTCCGGCAATCCGCGCGCCAACCATGCCTGGCGGGTGTACCAGTTCGTGACCGGCCACCGGGTCGACCAGCCGCCGATCGAAACCGACATCTGCGAGAAGCCGCCCGTGCCCACCGTGGCGCTGTGGAGCCCGCGCGACGGGATCGTCAGCCCCCGCAGCGCCTGCGGGCGCGGGTGCGAGCGCGATCGCGCGGTGGCCCTGCGCTGCACGCACATGGGGTTCACCTACGCGCCCGAATCGATCCATGCCGTCTTGCGGGAACTGGACCGGGCCTGAACCTTTCTTTGGGCACGAAGTGCGACCGGCCGGCCCATGCTGCGCCAGGAATTCGTGGCAAGGGGGTTCATGTACGCGCCTGACGCGACTTTCGACGAGATGCGGGCCGGCGACGGCGCCGTACGGCCGGCCTATCGCGATTACCTGAACTGGTACGAGGACCAGGAATCGCGTTTCCTGATGGGCAAGCATCGCGATGCCGAGATCGCGTTCCGCCGCACCGGCATCACCTTCAACGTCTATGGCGAGGACGAGGCCGAGGAACGGCTGATCCCCTTCGACATGGTGCCGCGGATCATCACGGCCGCCGAATGGCGCCGCCTGACGCGGGGCATCGAACAGCGCGTCAGCGCCCTCAACGCTTTCATCCATGATCTCTACCACCGGCAGGAAATCGTGCGCGCCGGGCGCATTCCCCAGCGCGTGCTGCGCGACAACGCGGCCTGGCTGCCGAACATGGTCGGCTTCACCCCGCCGGGCGGGGTCTATACCCATGTCGTCGGGATCGACCTGGTCCGCACCGGGCCCGACGAGTTCTACGTGCTGGAAGACAATGCGCGGACCCCTTCGGGCGTCAGCTACATGCTCCAGAACCGCGAGACGATGATGGCCATGTTCCCCGAGCTGTTCACGCGGATCCCGGTCTGCCCGGTATCGGACTATCCGCGCCGCCTCGCCAAGAGCCTTGCCGCCTGCGCGCCTTCGGGCACCTCGGGCCGGCCGACGGTCGCGGTGCTGACGCCGGGCATCTACAACAGCGCCTATTACGAACACGCCTTCCTTGCCGACCAGATGGGGGCCGAGCTGGTCGAGGGCAGCGACCTGCGCGTTACCGACGGGCGCGTGGCGATGCGGACCACCCGCGGCTACGAGCCGGTGGACGTGCTCTATCGCCGGGTGGACGACGAATACCTCGACCCGCTGACGTTCAACCCGGATTCGATCCTCGGCGTGCCGGGGATCATGGACGTCTATCGCGCGGGCAGGATCACGATCGCCAATGCGCCCGGCACCGGCGTCGCCGACGACAAGGCGATCTACAGCTTCATGCCCGAGATCGTGGAATTCTATACCGGCGAGAAGCCGCTGCTGCCCAATGTCGAGACCTGGCGCTGCGCGGACCGCGAAAGCCTGGCCTACGTGCTCGACAACCTGGCCGACCTGGTGGTCAAGGAAGTCCACGGTTCGGGCGGTTACGGAATGCTGATCGGCCCGGCCGCCTCGCGGCGCGAACTGGCGCGGTTCCGGCGCAAGCTGGAGGCGCGGCCGGAAAACTACATCGCCCAGCCGACGCTGTCGCTTTCGACCTGCCCGATCTTCAGCCGCAGCGGCCTTGCCCCCCGGCACGTGGACTTGCGCCCGTTCGTTCTCGTTTCGCCCGACGGGATCGAGATCGTGCCCGGCGGCCTGACGCGGGTGGCGATGCGCAAGGGCTCGCTGGTGGTCAATTCGAGCCAGGGCGGCGGCACGAAGGATACCTGGGTGTTGAAGGACTGATGGACAGGAGGTGCCCTTGCTAGGCCGGACCGCGCACGGCCTGTTCTGGATGTGTCGCTATCTCGAGCGGGCGGAGAATACCGCGCGCCTGCTGGAGGCCGGGTTCCACATGGCGCTGACCCGCGACGTGGCCACGGCGGAGGAGGAATGGCGCTCCGTCATCGAGGCGTTCGGCCAGCGCGCCGGTTACGAGGCGAAGCACGGCACCTATACCGGCCACCAGGCCTGGAACTACCTGCTGCGCGATCCGGACAATGCCTCCAGCGTGCTGGCGATGATCGGCGCGGCGCGGACCAACGCGCGGGCGGTGCGCAATGCGATCAGCGGCGAGCTGTGGGAAGCGATCAACGAAAGCTGGATGGAGATCTCCCGCCTGCTCGCGCGGCCGGTGGCGCAGAGCAGCGTGGGCGAGGCGGTCCAGATCATCCGCCGCGCGGGCACCGCGGTCCACGGCGCGATCACCGGCTCGATGCTGCGGAACGAGGGGTTCCATTTCGCGCGCGCAGGCACTTTCGTGGAGCGTGCCGATTGCGTCGCGCGTATCCTCGACATGAAATACTACCTGCTCCTGCCCTCGCTTTCCTACGTCGGGACCAGCCTCGACACCGGGCAGTGGGACCAGGTCCTGCGGTCGGTATCGGGCGACCGGGCCTTCCGCTGGCTCAACGCCGGGCGGATCGAGGCGCGCCAGATCGTCGAGTTCCTGGTGCTCGACGATCGCTTCCCGCGCAGCCTCGCGTTCTGCCACTCCGCCCTGCGCGAGGAGCTGGCGGCACTGGCGCGCATGCATGGCCGCGAGGGGGACAGCAATGCCCAGATGCGCGCCCAGGCGACGCGGCTGGGCGAGCTGACGATCGAGGGGATCTTCGAACAGGGGCTGCACGAGTTCCTGCTGGAATTCATGGAGGCGAACCATGCGATCGCGCGCGCCATTGCCGAAGACTACCGGTTCCTGAGCTGACCGATGCGCCTTTCGATCCGCCATACGACCCGATATGCCTTTGCCGAGCCGGTGGTTCACGCGCTGCAGCGGCTGCGCCTGACACCGAAGGCGACCCAGGGGCAGGATATTCTCGGCTGGTCGATGACTTACGAGAACGCGGTGCCGCAGCTCGAATACGACGATCAGCATTTCAACACCGTCACGCTGGTCGCGGTGGAACAGGGCGCGCGCGAAGTCGTCGTCAGCTGTTCGGGCACCGTCGACACGCAGGACAACGCCGGGGTGATCGGCAGGCACTCGGGCCACTTGCCGCTGTGGAGCTTTCTCGCCCAGACGCGGCTGACCCGTCCCGGCGATGCGGTGCAGGGCCTGGTGGGCGACCTCGATTGCGCACCGGGGGCGCGGCTCGATTTCCTGCACGCCCTGCTGCAGCGCATACGCGACCGGGTCGAATATCGCACCGGGGCCACCGGGGTCGGCACGACGGCGGAGGAAGCGGCCGCCGCCGGGCGCGGGGTCTGCCAGGACCACGCCCATATCTTCATCGGCGCCGCGCGCGCGGCGAAGATCCCGGCGCGCTATGTCAGCGGCTACCTGATGATGAACGACCGGGTCGATCAGGAGGCGACCCACGCCTGGGCAGAGGCGCACGTGGAGGGGCTGGGCTGGGTCGGGTTCGACATTTCCAACGGCATCAGCCCCGATCCGCGCTATGTGCGGGTCGCGACGGGCCTCGACTATCGCGACGCGGCGCCCGTCACCGGGATCAGTTTCGGCGTTGCCAGCGAGGACCTCCACGTCGATGTCGCGGTGGAACAACAGCAGGTGGACCAGTAATGACCTATTGCGTCGGCATGGTGCTCGACAAGGGCCTCGTCCTGATGAGCGACACCCGGACCAATTCGGGCGTCGACAATATCTCGGTCTTTCGCAAGATGTTCCACTGGCGCGTCCCCGGGGAACGGATGCTGGCGGTGATGACCGCGGGCAATCTCGCCACGACCCAGGCCGTGATCAGCCAGCTGGAAGAGCGGACCAAGGCGCCGAGCGAACGGCGCAATTCCCTGCTCGAGGCGCCGAGCATGTTCCAGGTCGCGACCGAGATCGGCCATCTCCTGCGCTCGACGATCGAGGAGCGCCAGCTCGCCAATGGCGACCGCGGGCGGGGGCGGTTCACCGCCTCGATCATCCTCGCCGGGCAGATCAAGGGAATGGAGCCGCGCCTGTTCCTGATCTACCCCGAAGGCAATTTCATCGAGGCGAGCTTCGACACGCCGTTCTTCCAGATCGGGGAAACCAAGTACGGGCGGCCGATCCTGATCCGCGGCTACGACCGCGAGATGAGCTTCGAGGACGCGGTGAAGCTGCTGACCGTGTCGTTCGATTCGACGCTCAAGGCCAACCTCTCGGTCGGGCTGCCGCTCGACCTCATGGTCATCGCGCGCGACGGGTTCGAGGCGACGCATACGCGCCGGATCACCCATGACGACGCCTATTTCCAGGCGATATCGTCGCGCTGGGGCGATGCCTTGCGCGAAGCCTTCCACTCGCTGCCCGATTACAGCTTCTACGCCCCCGACGGCGACTAGCTGCCTCCGTTCCGGAGCCATCGCCGCGGCCGGGGGGCGGCCCGGCGCAGGCGGGTGGCGGCGGGTCGGTCGATGCAGGGCGAGGGACGAAAAACCTGCACAATGGAGATAGTCCCGCCTGCCCTTGCGCCGACTTCCCGCCATCCCTTGCATCCATGGACGGGGCGGAGACTTTCCATGTCGTGGAGCCGGACGTGCGCCAGCGCGCGGCAATCGCGCGGCTGGCGCTGGCGGCGGGGCACCACGCGGAAGTCTATGCCTCGCTCGGCGAACTGGGCGAATACTGCCCGGCCGGCGGCCTCGCGCTGGTCCGCTGCGACGGGGCCGGAAACATCGGCGGCGCGATCGCGGTCTTGCGGAACAAGGCGATCGGTCTGCCGGTGATCGCCACCGCGCCGGAGCCGGACGTGGGGCAGGTCGTCCGCGCGATCCGCGCCGGGGCGCTCGATTTCCTGGCCCTGCCGGCGAGCGAGAACAGCTTCCACGAGTTGCTGGGCCGGCTCGGCGACGAGGCGGGCGAGCACCTGGCGGCGCAGCGCCGCCTGATCGAGGCGCGCAAGCGGGTGGGCACGCTGACCCGGCGCGAGCGCGAGGTGCTCGACTGGCTCACGCGCGGGCAGAGCAACAAGGCGATCGCGCAGACGCTGCGCATCAGCCCGCGCACGGTCGAGATCCACCGCGCCAACATGATGGCCAAGCTCGGCGCGCGCCACCCGGCCGAGGCGGTTCGCATCCGCCTCGACGCCGACGGCTGACCGCTCAGCGGCAGAAGCCGCCGTCGCCGCCCCGTTCAAGATGGAAGTGATCGCGGTGCGCGGCGTTGTATTCGGGCCCCAGGACGGTGCGGAACCGCTTGCAGGCGCTGCGCTGCACGACGCGCAGGAACTCGCGTTCGGCAGCGGTGCCGCCGTCCCAGTCGTGCAGCACGCTGATCCGGCGTCCGTCGGCGAGGTGGAAGGCCCCGATATCGATCGCCTCGGCCGTGGCATGGGCGGATCGCCGCCCGCTCCCGGCGACGTTGCGGCAGGCATAGCTGCCCATCGTCTCGATCCGCACCACCGGGCTGCCGAGATAGACGCGCGCGGCGCGATCGACGCCGTAGCGCGCCCATGCGGCGAAGGCCTGGGCCGTGGGGCAGGCGACCGGGCCGAGGTTGCTGATCGAGAAACTCCCCCGGTCCCCCGCGAGGCGGCTCAGCTCGACCGTGTTGAGCAGCGAGCAGCCCGGTCCGGCGTAGCGGTCGGGCAGGGGGGTGAAGGCTGCGCCCGTCGCGCCCAGCTCGGCCAGGCACTGGCGGGCCAGCGCGTTGTTGGAAACCGCCCCGCCCCCGCTTTCGGCCGGGGGACGGGGGCCGCGGCCGCGGTCGCCTTCGGGCAGGAGCTGGCACCCGGCCAGCGCCAGAATGGCGAGAGCTGAGGCGAGCGCGCGCAACATCGCGCCCTTCTTGCAGGCGCCCCGGTTAATGGTGCCTTTCCGCGGCGCCGAGGGCGCGGCAGGTTACTCGGCCGGCACGGCCCGCTGCGGCGGGGCCGTCGCCAGGCTGACGCCCCAGATCGCCAGCCAGGCGGCGATGAAGCCGGGAATGATCTCGTAGATGCCTTCGCCGCCGAGGAAGCCGGCATTCCAGCCCATCGCGATCCACAGGCCCACGACCCCGGCGCCGACCACCAGCCCGGCGACCGCGCCCGCGCCGGTCATCCGGTTCCAGGTCAGCGACAGGATGATCAGCGGGCCGAAGGCTGCGCCGAAGCCCGCCCAGGCATTGGACACCAGGCCCAGGACCTTGCTTTCGGGGTCGGAGGCGATGACCATTGCTGCCAGCGCGACCAGCAGGACGGCAGCCCGGCCGACGTTCACGATCTCGCGCTCGCTCGCCTTCTTGCGCAGGAACAGGCGATAGAAATCCTCGGTCAGCGAACTCGACGAGACGAGCAGCTGCGAACTGATCGTGCTCATGATCGCGGCGAGCAGGGCGGCGAGGAGGAAGCCGGTCACGAGCGGGTGGAACAGCAGGTTGGCAAGGACGATGAAGATCGTCTCCGGGTCCTCCACGGCCAGCCCGTTGCGCGCGACATAGGCGCGGCCGGCCAGGCCGACGCCGATCGCGCCGATCAGGCACACGAACATCCAGCCCATGCCGATGTTGCGCGCGACTGCCACGTCCTTGAGGCTGCGCACGGCCATGAAGCGCACGATGATGTGCGGCTGCCCGAAATAGCCGAGCCCCCAGGTGACCGCCGAGAGGAAGCCGAGGAAGGTGAGGCCGTAACCGATGTCGAGGAAGCCGGGCTGGACCTGCGTCAGCGATTCGCCGGCGCTGCCGCCCGGGCCGAACATGACGACCAGCGGCATGATGACCAGCGCGACGACCATGATGCAGCCCTGGACGAAGTCGGTCAGGCTGACGGCCAGGAACCCGCCGACCATCGTATAGGCGAGCACGACCCCGGCGGTCAGCAGGATGCCGAACATGTAATCGCTCATCCCCGTATCGCCGAACAGGCCGGCGAAGCTGGTCACGAACAGCTTGCCCCCGCCGACGAGGCCCGCGGCGGTATAGACGGTGAAGAAGACGACGATGATGATCGCCGAGACGACCCGCAGCGCGGTCGCCTGGTCGGGGAAGCGGTTGGCCAGGAATTCGGGGATCGTCAGGGCATTGCCATATTGCACGGTCTGCTTGCGCAGCCGCGGCGCGACGACGATCCAGTTCACGAGGGCGCCGACGAACAGGCCGATGCCGATCCATGCCTCGACCAGGCCGGCGGCATAGAGCGCGCCGGGCAGGCCGAGCAGGAGCCAGCCCGACATGTCCGATGCGCCGGCGCTGAGCGCGGCGACGGCCGGGTGGAGCTGCCGGCCGCCGAGGAGATAGGCTTCCGATGTGTCGGTCGACTTGCGCCACGCATAGAGCCCGATGCCGAGCATCAGGATGAAATAGGCGGCGAGTGATACGAGGGTCCCTGTCTGCATGGGGCAGGGGGGTAACAAGCAAGCGCGGCGATGGCTACCGGCAGTGGGAAATTCGCGACCGATCGAGCGCCCTCCGGCCGGCGCAGTCGGAATGTTAGGCGGCGCCGGCGGTATCCGAAACAATATGGCGTGTTCGAGCAATTCCGGTCGCCCGGGCAAAAAGGGGGCGGGCCGGACGGTTGCCGATCCGGTCGCGAAAGGTCCACAAGGGGCGCGCGATGACCAGCGATCCCGTTCTCGCCGCCGTCTCGTTCGCCATGGCCCTGGGCTTTTGCGCGGTGCACCTGTTCGTCGGCCACCTGCGGTTTCTCGACGCGGTCCCGCGCAGCCGCTGGCTGAGTTTCGCCGGCGGGGTCGCCGTCGGTTACGTCTTCCTGCACATCATGCCCGAGATCGGCGCCCATGCCGCGACGTTCGAACGGGCGACGGGCCTCGCCGCGCCGCTGGCCGAGGCGGTGGTCTACACGCTGGCGCTGGCCGGGATGATCCTGTTCTACGGGATGGAGCGGGCCATCGTCACCTCGCGCGACGCACGGCGGGAGGAGGAAGGGCGCGACCGGCCCGAGAAGGCGATGTTCCGCCTGCACATCGCCGCCAGCGGCCTGCTGATCTTCGTCATCGCCTATCTCCTCAACCACCGCGAGGACGACAGCCTCGCCGGGCTGGCCCTCTACTTCGTGGCGATGATGCTGCATTTCGTCACCGCCGATTACGGCGTGCGGCGCCACCACGTGGAGCTTTACGACCGGCGGGGGCGCTGGGCGCTCGCGCTCGCGACCCTGGCTGGCTGGGCCACGGGCGTCGTCCTGACGCTCGCCCCGCTGGCGATCGGCGGGCTGTTCGCCTTCGTCGGGGGTGCGATCGTGCTGGTCGTGCTCAAGGAAGAGCTGCCGGAAGAACGCCAGAGCTACTTCCTGCCGTTCTTCGGCGGCGCGGCGCTCTATGCCGCGCTGGCGCTGGGGGAACTGCACATGGCGACGTGATCGCCGCCATGTGCCGGCCCGGCGTCAGGCCTCCGCGCGCCGTTTCGCCTTCTTGCGCTCGTGCGGGTCGAGGATCGCTTTGCGCAGGCGGATCGACTGCGGGGTGACCTCGACCATCTCGTCGTCGTCGATATAGGCGATCGCCTGTTCCAGGCTCATCCTGCGCGGCGGGCTCAGCCGGATCGCGTCGTCCTTCCCGGTCGAGCGGAAATTGGTGAGCTGCTTGGACTTGAGCGGGTTGACCTCGAGATCCTCCGGCTTGGCATTCTCGCCGATGATCATCCCTTCGTAGACCTTGGCCTGGGGCGCAATGAACAGCTCGCCGCGCTCCTCCAGCGCGTTCAGCGCGTAGCCGACCGCCTCGCCCGCGCAGTTGGAGATGAGCACGCCGTTGATCCGGCCTTCGATCGGCCCCTTGTAGACGTCGTACTTCTCGAACAGGCGGTTCATGATCCCCGTTCCGCGCGTGTCCGACAGGAATTCGCCGTGGTAGCCGATCAGCCCGCGGCTCGGCGCGGAGAAGGTGATGCGCGTCTTGCCCTGGCCGCTCGGCCGCATCTCGGTCAGGTCGGCCTTGCGCCGCTGCATCTTCTCGACGACCGTGCCGGAGTGTTCGTCGTCGACGTCGATCACGACCGTTTCGTAGGGCTCCTGGCGCTGGCCGCCTTCCTCGCGGAACAGCACGCGCGGGCGGCTGATGCCCAGTTCGAAGCCCTCGCGCCGCATCGTCTCGATCAGCACGCCCAGCTGCAGTTCGCCGCGGCCGGCAACCTCGAAACTGTCCTTGTCGTCGCTCTCGGTCACGCGGATCGCGACATTGGTTTCCGCTTCGCGCAGCAGGCGGTCGCGGATCATGCGGCTGGTGACCTTGCTGCCCTCGCGCCCGGCCAGCGGGCTGTCGTTGACGGCGAAGCGCATGGCCAGCGTCGGCGGGTCGATCGGCTGCGCGGCGATCGGTTCCTTCACCGCGGGATCGGCCAAGGTATTGGCGACGGTCGCCTTCTCCAGCCCGGCCAGCGCCACGATATCGCCGGCCCGCGCGCTGTCCACCGGCACGCGGTCGAGCCCGCGGAAGGCGAGCAGCTTGGTCGCGCGGCCGGTCTCGATCACGTTGCCGTCGGCGTCGAGCGCGTGGATCGGGTCGTTGACGTTCACCGTGCCCGACTGGACGCGCCCCGTCAGCACGCGGCCCATGAAGTTGTCGCGATCGAGCAGGGTGGCGAGGAAGGTGAACGGCCCGCTGTCGTCGAGGCCCGGCGCCGGCACGTGGTTCACGATCCGCTCGAACAGCGGTTCCAGCGTGCCCTCGCGCGCGGCCTGGTCCTCGCTCGCGTAGCCGTCGCGGCCCGAGGCGTAGAGGACGGGAAAGTCGAGCTGTTCGTCGTTGGCGTCGAGGCTGACGAACAGGTCGAACACTTCGTCCAGCACCTCCTGCGGGCGGCCGTCGGGGCGGTCGATCTTGTTCACGACGACGATCGGCCTCAGGCCCAGCGCCAGCGCCTTGCCGGTGACGAACTTGGTCTGCGGCATCGCGCCTTCGGCCGAATCGACCAGCAGGATCACCCCATCGACCATCGACAGGATGCGTTCCACCTCGGCGCCGAAGTCGGCGTGACCCGGGGTATCGACGATGTTGATCCGGGTCGCTTCCCCGTCGCCGCCCGACCATTCGACCGAGGTGCACTTGGCCAGGATCGTGATTCCGCGTTCCTTTTCCAGGTCGTTGGAATCCATCGCCCGCTCGTCGACCCGCTGGTTGTCGCGGAACGTGCCGGACTGGCGGAAGAGCTGGTCGACAAGGGTGGTCTTGCCATGATCGACGTGGGCGATAATCGCCACGTTGCGGAGACGTTCGGACATCTTTCGGAGCTTTCGGTTCGGTGCTGGCGCGCGACGATGGTGCAGCGCAATAAACGCGCGCGCCGTAGACGAGCACGAGGCCGGGGGCAAGCGGGGGCGGCCCGCCCGATGACAATTCGCGTTGCTGGCGGCGGAGGCTCGTGGTTCCCTCGCGCGGTCGGGAAGGGCCGAACGGGGCCACTTTCACGGATGGGGGACTTGTCGATGAACTGGATGATCTTGCCGCTGAAGCGCTACTTCGATTTCTCGGGCCGCTCGCGGCGCCTGGAATACTGGATGTTCGCGTTGCTCAATGCGATCGTGCTCGCGGCCATCACGGCGCTGGTCTTCGGGTTCGGCAGGCCTGACCTCTCGACTTTCGACGATGGCGCGGGGGCGATGACCGTCTATGGCGGGCTGTTGTCCGGCATCGGCCTGCTCCTGCCGCTGTGGTGGCTGGCAACGTTGATCCCGAATATCGCGGTCAATGTACGCCGCTTGCACGATCGGGACATGTCGGGCTGGTGGTTTCTGGGCTTCATCGTCGCGGGCGCGATTCCGCTCATCGGCATCCTCGCCAGCATAGCCTACCTCGTGCTGATGCTGCTGCCCGGCACCCCGGGGCCGAATCGGTTCGGAGAGGATCCCAAGGGGCCCGCAACGCCGGAGGTTTTCGCCTAGCTTCGGGAGAGCGCGGCCTGCCCTGCCGCGAGGATTCGCGGCGGTTCGCGCGGCCTGCCTGCCGCCCCCTCGCCTTGCCGTAACGGCACCTGTGACTCGAAAGGCACATCACCCGTTCCCGGATGGGGAAGGGCGCCACGGCGCGCTTGAGAGGTTCGGAAAGAGAACCTATTCGCGGGAGCCAGGCGGGGCCCCCCTTCACGAGCTCGCGCCGATAATGGTTTTTTGGAGAGGAAACTCGATGCGCTTTTCAGCTTCCGTTCGCTCGGCCCTGTTTGCAGGTGTGGCCGGCGTTGCCCTGCCGGTTTCGGCGTTCGCGCAGGAGGCACCGGAAACGGCAGCCGACCCGGCCGGGGAAACGGGCGAGGTTGCCGCCCCGATGTCCGCCGGCGAACCGATCGTGGTGACCGCGACGAAGCGCGAGATGACCCTCCAGGAAACCCCGGTTTCGGTCAGCGTCACGTCCGGCGAAACGCTGGAGCGGGCGGAGATCCGCGACCTGATCGACCTGCAGACGGTGGCGCCTTCGCTGCGCGTCAGCCAGCTGCAAAGCTCGGCCAACACGACCTTCATCATCCGTGGTTTCGGCAACGGCGCGAACAACGCGGGTATCGAACCGTCGGTCGGCGTGTTCATCGACGGCGTCTTCCGCTCGCGCTCGGCCGGGCAGATCGCCGATATCGCCAACGTCTCGCGGGTCGAGGTCCTGCGCGGGCCGCAGTCGACGCTGTTCGGCAAGAACGCCTCCGCCGGTGTCATCTCGGTCGTGACGCGCGCGCCGCAGTTCGACTTCGGCGGATCGGTCAGCGCGACTTACGGCAATTTCGACCAGATCGTGCTGAAGGGCGACATCACCGGCCCGATCAGCGACAGCATCGCCTTCTCGCTCGACGGCAGCCTGAACAAGCGCGACGGCTATGTCGATGTCGTCAACCTCGACGAGAAGATCAACGAGCGCGACCGCTACTCGGTGCGCGGGCAGCTGCTGTTCGAAAACGGCGGCCCGCTGCGCATCCGCGCGATCGGCGACTATGCCAAGATCGACGAGCTGTGTTGCTTCGCCGGCAATGTCGTGGCCGGGCCGACGGTGCCGCTGCTGTTCGCGGTGGGCGGGCAGATCGATCCGGAGAACCTGTTTTCCGATCGGACTTATCTCAACACCCTGCCGGTCAACGAGATCGAGAACTACGGCGGCTCGCTCCAGGCCGATCTCGAGCTTGGCGCGCTGACGCTGACCTCGATCACCGCTTACCGCGAGCTGCGTTCGCTGAGCCAGCAGGACGTCGATTTCTCCAGCGCCGACGTGGTCAGCGAAATGCGCGACCAGGCCTACGACACCTTCACCCAGGAATTCCGCATCGCGTCCGATTTCGACGGGCCGGTGAACTTCCTGCTCGGCGCGTTCTATTTCAACGAACAGGTCGAACAGCACAGCGGCCTCAGCAACGGGCCCGACGCGCGGCCGTTCTTCGATCTCCTGGCCGGAAGCGGAACGCCCGGCACGCTCGGCTTCGTCGAAAGCCAGCTCGGCTTCGCGCAGGGTTCGATCTTCGCCGAAGGCCCCTCCACCCGCGAGTATTTCACGCTCGATAACGAGGCCTGGTCGATCTTCGGCACGGTCGATTTCGAGCCGTTCGACGGCCTGACGCTGACCGCCGGGTTCAATTACACCAAGGACAAGAAGGATTTCACGCTCGAGCAGGATTCGCTCGATCCGCTGGCGAACGTGAACCTGGTGGACGTGGTGATCGTGGGGCAGATCGCGAACGCGCTGGGCGTGCCGCCGGGCAGCGTGGACGGCGCGACGATTGCCGCCTTCCAGCAGGCCAATCCGGCCGCGTTCCAGGCGATTGCCGCCGGGGCGAGCAACCCGGCGACGAATCCGCTGCTGGCGCTGCAGCCGCTGCAGTTCCTGCCGCCGTTCCTCGACGTGCCCAACGCGGTCGAGCCGGGCCGCACGCGCGACGACGATTTCAGCTACACGCTGCGCGCCGCGTTCGACGTGACCGACCGGCTGAACGCCTATGTCACTTATGCGACGGGCTTCAAGGCGTCTTCGGTCAACCTCTCGCGCGACAGCCGCCCGCTGCCCGCCGATTACACGCCCGGGCCCTATGGCAGCACGATCCTCGCGCCGTCGTCGCCGATCCGCGATGCGGGCCTGGCCGTGCCGAACCTCACCACCGGCACGCGCTTTGCCGGGCCGGAAGAGGCGGAAGTCTACGAAATCGGCCTCAAGGGCGATTTCCCCGGCCTGCGCTTCAACATGGCGCTGTTCGACCAGACGCTGGAAGGCTTCCAGTCGAACGTCTTCACCGGCACGGGGTTCGCGCTGGCCAACGCGGGCGAACAGTCCACCCGCGGGTTCGAGTTCGATTCGGTGATCCAGCCGGCCGATCCGCTGGTGTTCACGTTCGCGCTGACCTACCTCGATCCGAAGTACGACAGCTTCCCGAACTCGACCCTGGGCGACCTGTCGGGCGCGCGCCCGGCCGGGATCCCGGAATGGACGCTCGCCACGTCGGCCACTTACACGCACGAATTCGGCGTGTCGGGCAATGCCCTGATCGGCCGGCTCGACTATTACCACGAGAGCAATACGCAGATCACCGACGGCCTGACCGGCTTCGGCAGCAACGAAGCGGGCATCGCCATGGCGCGCCTGTTCCGGCGCGAAGTGAACCAGGTCAACGCCTCGCTCACGCTGGCGCTGGACATGGGGCTGGAAATCAGCGGCTTCGTCCGCAACCTCACGAACCAGCGTTACATGACGCAGATCTTCGACGGCGTCGCGCAGGCGGGGACGGTCTCGGGCTATCCCAACCAGCCGCGCACTTACGGCGGCACGGTGCGGTTCAAGTTCTGACACCGCCCGCCCGACGGGGCCGGACGAAGATAGACGAAGGGGCCGCCTGTGCCGGGCGGCCCCTTTCCTGTGTGCAGGTTCCGTCTGCCGGGGCGGGGAAGCGCTAGAGCGCGCGCAGGGCCCGCGCCGGCTTCGCCCGCAGCAGCGGTAGCGAACCGGCCAGGGCGAAGGCGATCACGACCACGACGCCGGCCCCGAGAACGGCGAGCATGGCCCCCCAGTCGGGGAGCCAGTCGAATTCGAACAGGCGGGTCACGACCAGCCAGGCCAGCGCCGAGCCGAGCGCGAAGGCGACGATGGCCAATGCCAGCGCCAGCAGCCCGTATTCGACCAGCTGCATGGCCAGGACCTGCCGCCGGCTGGCGCCCAGAACGCGCAGGATCACGGTGTCGTATGTCCGCGCCGCGCGCGCCGCGGCAATCGCGCCGATCAGCACGGCCAGCCCCGCGAGCACCGCGACCGAGGCGGCGGCGAAGGTGGCGATGCCGACCTGGCCCAGGATCGTGCGCGCCTGCGACAGCACCTGCCCGACCTCGATCACCGAGCTGGAGGGGAATGCGCGCACCAGCCGTTGCAGCAGGGCGGCAGCAGGCGCGCCGGGCGGCAGCTCTATCGTCGCGGCGAGATTGTGCGGCGCGTCCTGCAGCACGTTAGGGCTGAACACGAAGACATAGTTGAAGCCCATGCTTTCCCAGTCGATCCGGCGCAGGTTGGCCACGCGCGCGGTGCGCTCCACCCCCAGCACGCCGACGGTGATATAGTCGCCCACGGCGATCCCGGCGGCCTCGGCCAGTTCCTCGTCCACCGAAACCAGCGGTTCGCCGGCCCACATCGGCCCCCACCATTCGCCTTCGACCAGCGTGTTGCCCGGCGGCACCCGGTCGGCATATGTCAGCCCGCGCTCGCCCCGAAGGCCCCACGCCCCGTCGGGGATTTCCTCCAGGTCCGCCACGCGGATCATCGAATCGCGCGGACCATAGGCGAGGACGGAGCCGCGCAGCGCCGGGACCATGCGGATCGCCGCGCCCGGATGCTCGCTTTCGACCAGCGTTTCGAACTGCGCCGCGCGGTCGCGCGGAATGTCGAGCACGAAGTAGTCGGGCGCCTGCTGCGGCACGCGCCGATCGATATTGCCGCCGATCGCGGTCTGTATCCCGGCGAGCAGGACGAAAGCCGAGAGGCCGAAGCCGAGCGCGGTGACGAGCGCGCCGGTGGACGAACCGGGCCGGTGCAGGTTGGCAATGGCGTTGCGCAGCAGCGGGCTGGCGGGGCGCGGCAGGCGCGCGGCGAGCCGCGCTATCGCTCGCCCGAGCAGGGCCAGGGCGCCCAGCGTGGCGGCCGCGCCGGCGAGGAACATCGCCGCGAGCAGCGGATCGCGCGAGGTCAGGAGGACGAGCGCGACGATCCCCGCGAGGCCGGCCGCGACCCAGCGCAGGGCGGCGGTGTCGTGGGCCAGGGGCGCCACGCGCGCGCGCATCAGCGCCATCGCGGGGAACCGCCGGGCGCGCAGCAGCGGCGGGGCCGCGAATACCAGCGCCACCAGCAGCCCGTACCCGGCGGCGAGCAGGAGCGCGCCCGGTGCGAGGACGAAGCCGCCGCGCACCGGCAGGAGATCCTGCAAGGCGGCCGAGAGGAGCGGCGTGACCAGCAGGCCGGCGAGAAGGCCCAGCCCGCTGCCGACCACGGCCGCCGCGCCTACCTGGAGCGCGTAGATGCGGGCGATGTCACGGCTGGTCGCGCCGAGCACCTTCAGCGTCGCGATGCTCGCGCGGCGCGCGTCGAGGTACGATGTGACCCCGCCGCCGATGCCGATCCCGGCGATCACCAGCGCGGCGAGGCCGACGAGGGTGAGAAATTCGCCCATCCGCCCGACGAAGCGGTCGGCCCCGGGCGAGGCGCGATCGCGGGTGCGGAAATCGAAGCCGGCCTCGGGGAAGCGCGCCTCCAGCGCCTCCTCCACCGCTTCCGGATCGCGGTCGGGCGAAAAGGCGACCCGATACTTCGACTGGTACATGGCCCCCGGGGCCAGCAGGCCGGCGGCGCGCGGCAGGTCCTCGGCCACGATGACCGTCGGGCCCAGCTGGAACCCTTCGGACAGGCGATCGGGCTCATCCGCGATCACCCCGGCGGCGACCAGTTCCACGGTGCCGACGCGAAACCTGTCGCCCACCGCGATGCCCAGGCGGTCGAGCGCGCCCTGCGCCAGCCAGGCCTCGCCCGGTGCCGGGGCCCCGGCCGTGCGCCCGCCCTCCAGGGTCAGGCGGCCGTAGAGCGGCCAGGCCTCGTCCACCGCCTTCAGTTCCACCGGCGCGGCGTTCCCACCCGCGCTGGCCATTGCCTGGAGCCGCGTCCCGCCCGAGATCCGGCCATATTCGGCGAGCGCGGTCTTCTCTTCGGGGAGGAGGTCGCGCTGCCAGACCTCGACCTCCAGGTCGCCCCCGAGCAGGACCTGCCCGCGATCGGCCAGCTCGCGCTCGATCGCGCCGGTCAGCGTGCCGATCGCGGCCAGCGCGCCGGTGCCCAGGAACAGGCAGACCAGCAGCAGGCGCAGGCCCCTGAACCGCGCGTTGAGATCGCGCCGGGCAATCCGCCAGGCCGCGGAGAGGGGTAGCGAGTCAGCCACCGGTGTCGCTCGCGATCCGGCCGTCCTCGATCGTGACGACGCGCTCGCACCGCTCGGCCAGTTCCGGGTCGTGGGTGATCACCAGCAGGGTCGCCCCGGTATCGGCGCGACGGGCGAAAAGCAGGTCGATGATGCCGTGTCCGGTCGCGAGGTCGAGGTTGCCGGTCGGCTCGTCGGCGAAGATCAGCCGCGGGCGCGGCGCGGTGGCGCGCGCGATCGCCACGCGTTGCTGTTCCCCGCCCGAAAGCTGCTGCGGATAGTGGTCGAGCCGGTGGCCGAGGCCGACCGCCTCCAGCTCGGCTCGGGCGCGGGCCCTGACGTCGCTTTCGCCGGCCAGTTCCATCGGGGTGGCGACGTTCTCGAGCGCGGTCATCGTCGGCAGGAGATGGAAGGCCTGGAGCACGATCCCGATGTGGCCGCGCCGCGCGAGCGCGAGCGAATCCTCGTCCATCGTGGCGAAATCCTGCCCGGCGACCTGCAACGTGCCGCCGCTCGCGCGTTCGAGGCCCGAGAGGACGGCCATCAGCGAGCTTTTGCCCGAGCCCGACGGGCCGAGCAGCGCGACGACTTCGCCGCCCCGGATATCTAGGTCGATCCCGCGCAGGATCTCGACCGGGGCGCCGGACTGGCCGAGGGTGAGGGTGAGGTTGCGTGCCGAAATGGCGAGAGGAGGGCTTGTCACGCCGTGGCGATGGCATAGGCAGGGGCGAGGAACAAGGAGCCTTGCCGATGCGTCTCGCCCTTTCGTCGATCCTTCTCGCCGCCCTGCTGGCCGGTTGCGGCAGCGGCGAGCCGCCGCGGCGCGACGGTGCGCCGCGGGAAGAAGCCGCGCAGGAAGCCGCCCCGGTGACCGGGCCGGAACGGCGCATTCTGGCGTTCGGGAACAGCCTGTTCGCCGGCTACAACCTCGACGCGGACGAAAGCTATCCCGCGCGGCTGGAGAACGCCTTGCGCGCCCGGGGGATCGATGCCCGCGTCGCCAATGCTGGGGTCTCGGGCGACACGACCGCGGCGGGTCTGCAGCGGCTCGCCTTCACGCTCGACGCGCAGGAACGCGCGCCCGACCTGGTGATCCTGGAACTGGGCGGCAACGACCTGCTGCGCCAGTTGCAGCCGCAGGAAACCCGGGCGAACCTCGCCCGGATGCTGGAGATCCTGCGCGATCGGGACATCCCCGTCCTGCTGATGGGCATGCGCGCGCCGCCGAACTACGGGCCGGAGTACCAGGCCGCGTTCGACGCGCTCTATCCCGCGCTGGCGGAGGAATACGGGGCCGAGCTGGTGCCGTTCTTCCTCGAGCCGGTCTACGACCGGCCGGAGTTGATCCAGGACGACCGCATCCATCCCACGGCCGAGGGGATCGAGGCGCTGGTGGCGGCGACCGCCGACCAGGTTGTCGCGGCCCTGCCAGAGCCAGAGCCGGAACTGTAGCCGGCCCGGTAGCCGTGCGGCCGTCCTAGCGGCGGGTCACCGTGCCGCCCTCGACCGTCCACATGGCGGCTTCGCCGGCGATCGCGGCGAACGGGGCCGGCTCCGTCCCGGTCAGCCAGACTTGCGCTCCGCCCGCGCGCAGCCGCTCGAACAGCGCCTCGCGCCGCAAGGGGTCGAGGTGCGCGGCGACTTCGTCGAGCAGGAGCAGGCCCGGTCGTCCGCGCGCCGCCAGCTCGGCATGGGCCAGCGTGATCGCGATCAGCATCGCCTTCTGTTCGCCGGTCGAACAGATCGTGGCCGGGGCACCCTTGCCCGCCATGACCACGTCCAGGTCGTCGCGATGCGGGCCGACGAGGGTCCGCCCGGCCTGGCGGTCGCGGCGGCGGCTATCGCGCAGCGCGGCGGCGAGATCGCTTTCGCCGGTCGGGCCGCCGGCCGCATGGGCGAGGGCGGGGCGGGCGAAAGGTTCGTCGGGGAATCCGGCCAGGGCCCGCGCGATCGCCGCGATCGTGCGCCCGCGCGCCTGGGCGAGGGCGCTGCCGTGCTCGGCCAGTTGCCGCTCGACCCCGTCCAGCCAGACCGGATCGGGCGGCGCATCGTCCGCCAGCAGGCGGTTGCGTTCGCGCAGCGCGGCCTCGTAGCGCGCGGCGTGGCGGGCATGGGCGGGTTCCAGCGCGAGCGCCAGGCGATCGACGAAACGCCGCCGCCCGCCGGCGCTGTCGGTGAAGAGACGATCCATCGCCGGCGTGAGCCAGCCGATCGCCAGCCACTCGGCCAGGCTCGCCGCGCTCGCTTCCGCACCGTTGACCTGGACCAGCCGGCGGTTCGGCCGATCGGCGCGCACGAAAGTGCCCAGCCGCACCGGCTCGCCCGATCCGTCGCGGAGCGAGGCCCCGATCGCGAAGCCGCCGCTCCCCTCGCCCCGCGCCAGTTCCGCCAGCGGGGCGCGGCGCAGGCCGCGGCCGGGGGCCAGCAGCGAAAGCGCTTCGAGAACATTGGTCTTGCCCGCCCCGTTCTCTCCGGTGAGCAGGTTGAAATGCGCGGTTCCCGACAGCTCGCTGTGCGCGTGATTGCGGAAGTCGGAAAGGGAGATGAGATCGAGCGCCATCGAGATCGCGGCGATAGCGAGACGGTGTTTGCAAGACCACCGGATTCAGGCGATGCCGAAAGTTGGCGTCATTTCCCAAATAGCGGGAATGAATATCGCGTGAACCTGGCGAGCCGACGAAGAAATGGCGGATTTCCGCCGTTTTTCGAAACTGGCACGCCCCGTGCAAAGCAGGCAGCGTTCGCGGGATTGGCTCACGGACACAGATCAAGGAAGGGAAATATCACCATGCAAACGTTCAACGACATGAGCAACCGCGTCTTCGCCGCCGTTTCGGCCCTCGCCGTGTCGGCCGTCTTCTTCGCCGCCGCGATCGTTCCGGCCAGCCCCGCGGGTATCCTGGTGTGAGCCGGCTCGACCGCCAGCAGGAAAAGCCCGCCGTGACGCCCGACAGCAGCTTCCGCCTCGACAAGGCCAATGCCAAGCTGTTCGGGGTCTGCGGCGGGATCGCCAACCACTTCGGGATCGACGCCAACCTGGTCCGCATCGGCTTCGCCGTCGGCACGCTGGTCGGGTTCGGATCGCTGATCCTGGTCTACCTCGCGATCGCGCTGATCGCCGATTGACGGGCCTCCCGGCGGGGCCCGTCACATCGCCGAGATACCGCCGTCCAGCTTGATCTCGGCCCCCGTCATGAACCGGCTTTCCTCGCTCGCCAGGTAAACCACGGCATTGGCGATATCGCCCGGCTCGCCGACGAACCTGAGCGGGATCTGCCGCGCCAGCTTCTCCAGCAGGACATCCTTGTCCAGATCGTGCTGGCGCGCCGTTCCATCGAGGATCGGCGTGTCGACGAAGGTCGGGTGGATCGAATTGCAGCGAATGCCCATGCTGCTCTTCGCGCAGTGCAACGCGATCGACTTGGTCAGCATCCACACCGCCGCCTTGCTGGCGTTGTAGGCCGGTATCGTGTCGCTCGCGATCAGGCCGGCGATGCTGGAAATGTTCACGATCGAACCCGGCGCATGGTCGCGCATCAGCGGCAGGGCCTTCTGGCAACCGTGGAAGATCGAATCGACGTTCACCGCGAAGCAGCGCCGCCAGTCCTCGAAATCGCAGCTCTCGATATTGCCGCCGACGCCGATCCCGGCGTTGTTGACCAGGACGTTGAGGCCCCCCAGCTCGCTGCGCGCGGTGGCGAGGGCGCGGTCCCACTGGTCGGGATCGGTCACGTCGTGGGCGCAGGAAAACGCGGCCCCCGCGCCCATCTCGCGCACGATCGCCTCCGCCGTGGCCGCGGCGCCTTCGCCGTTGATATCGGTGCACAGCACCCGCGCGCCTTCTTCCGCCAGCCGCCGGGCATGGGCTGCGCCCAGCCCCTGCGCCGCGCCCGTGACCAGCGCCAGCTTGCCCGCACATCTTCCCGCCATGTCAGCTCTCCCCCAGGATTGCGCCCGTCAGCAAGAGGGCGATACGAACGTCCACCGCGTGGCCCAGCGCGCGGCGCGCGGCGACGAACGCGGCCACTTCGGCCAGCGGCACCCGGTGGACGGTGATATCCTCGCCATCGGTGCCGCCGCCCGGGCCGGTGCGGCGCAGGCCGTGCGCGCGCAGGAGCGTGAAGCTCTCGCTGACCATCCCGGGCGAGGAGTGGAATTCGCCCAGTTCCTCCACCCGCGCGGCGCGGTAGCCGGTTTCCTCTTCCAGCTCGCGGATCGCGGCCGTCTCGACCGCCTCGTCCTCGCACCCGGCGTCGTCGCCGACCAGCCCGGCCGGCAGTTCGAGGCACACCCGGCCGAGGGGGACGCGATACTGCTCGACCAGCAGGACGTGCCCGTCCTCGATCGCGAGGATCACCGCCGCGCGGATCCCCCGCGCGCGCGAGACGTATTCCCACCGGCCGCGCTTGCGCGCGACGATGTACTTGCCCTGCCAGACGATCTCTTCAGTCGCGTCCCGGTCGGCGGTCATCAGACCTCGATCAGCCGGTCGGGCAGTTCGTTCCGGTCGTCTTCGGCGCGGGGGAAGTGGCCCGACAGGACCCTGCCGACGTCGCGCACCCCGGCGGCCATGCCTTCGGCGACGCAGCCCTTGCGGATTTCGGCCAGCATGTCGGCCATCGCCTCGCCCCAGACATCGGCCGGGACCTTTTCCGCGATCGGCTGGTCGGCGACGATTTCCGCGCGGTGTTCGCGCATCGAGAGGTAGATCAGCACCCCGGTCCGCCCGTGGGTGCGCCGTTCGGCGCCGACCTTGAACAGCTTGACCGCCTTGGCGTGGACCCGCGCGCTCTTCACCGGGCCGGGGACGAGCGCGAACTTGAGCGGCTGCCACAGCTGGATCGCCCAGACCGCGGCGAATTTCGCCAGGCCGACTGCGGTCGCGATGCCGAACAGCTCGCCCGGGGTCCACTCGTGCGTCCACCCGCCCATCAGCGCGTCGATCAGGCCGAGGAAGACCTCGGGAAACAGGGCCAGCACGCTCATCGCGGTAAAGGCGGCGGCGATGGCCCAGAGCAGGGCAATGTCGTTGTAATCGTCCGACCGGTCGCCGATCACGGTCACGATCTCGCCGGAGGTTTCCAGCTCGGCCGCCGCGACCGCGTCGGTGACGGTGCGATGTCCATCGGCGTCAAGATATCCCATCGCCTACCATCCCCCCGAGGCGCCGCCGCCCCCGAAACTGCCGCCGCCGCCGGAAAAACCGCCGAAGCCGCCGCCCCCGCCGCCGAAACCGCCGCCGCCCCAGCCGTCGTCGGACAGGCCGCGCGCGATCGCCTTGCCCGCTTCCCACAGCACGATGTCCCCCACGACACCGCCCATGCCGCGGCGATAGCGCCGGCGCCGGCCGCCGCCCAGCATCGGCAGGACGAAGAACATGAACACGAAGGCGAGCCAGATCAGTGCGCCGAAGGGAAAGCCGCCCTCGCTCTCGCGCGACTGCTCCGCCTCGGCGGCGACCCGCGCGGCCTCTTCCGGGGGCAGTTCCAGCTGGTCCATGATCCGCTGCGCGCCGAGCGCGATGCCGGCCGAGTAGTCGCCGTCGCGGAAGAACGGCTTCATTTCCTCGATGTACTCGAACGCCAGGCCATCGGGGATCACCCCTTCGAGGCCATAGCCGATCTCGATCCGCATCCGCCGTTCGTTGGGGGCCACGATCAGGATGATGCCGTCGTTGTTCTCCGCGTCGCCCAGGCCCCATTCGCGCCCGAGGCGATAGCCGTAGTCGGCGATGTCGTATCCCTGCAGATCGGGGATCGTGGCGATGGCAAACTGGCGCTGGGTGCGCTGTTCGAAGGCGTCGAGCGCCTCGGTCAGCTCCGCCTCGGTCGCGGGGTCGATGATATTGGCCGCATCGACGACCGGCGCGGTCCCGCGCTCGGGGAAATCCTGCGCGCCGGCGGGCAGCGCGAGCGCGAGCGCACCGGCCAGGGTCAGCAGCAGGCACAGCGCCCCGCGCAGCGCGGGCGAGGCCCCACCGCGCGCGGGCAGGGCGTTCGGTTGCGGGCCGGTCACTTGGCCGGTGTTCAGTTGGCGGCCGCGGCGGCGGGCTGGTCGGCGGCGTTGTCGTTCGCCCCGGCACCCGCGGCGGCACCGTTGCCGCCGGCGCGCATGTTCAGCGTCGGCGCGACTTCGGCGCCTTCGCTCACCGCCTCGTACGGAACCATCGGTTCCGCCCCGTGGATCAGGTTGGCGCCGATCGTGTCGGGGAACGTGCGGATCGTGGTGTTATACTGGCGCACCGCCTCGTTGTAATCGCGGATGGCCACGCGGATGCGGTTTTCCTGCCCTTCGATCTGGGTCATGAAACGGCCGAAGTTTTCCTGGCTGCGCAGTTCGGGATAGCGTTCGACCGATACGAGCAAGCGGCTGAGCGCGCTGCCGAGCTGGCTCTGCGCCTGCTGGTACTGGGCCATGGCTTCCGGGTTGCTCAGGTCGGCACCGTCCACCTGAATCTCGGGCCGGGTGGCCGAGGCGCGCGCCTCGATCACCTGGTTGAACGTCTCGCGTTCCTGCTCGGCGGAAGACAGGACGATCTGTTCCAGGTTGGGGATCAGGTTCGCGCGTTCCTGGAACGCGGCCTGGACGTCGGCCCACTTGGCCTTGGCGTTTTCTTCGGCCGCGGGGACCGAGTTGATCCCGCAGGCCGCCAGGCCGAGCGAGGCGAGGGCAACGAGTGAAAAACGCCGGACGGATTTCCAGTTCATCGAGTAAAGCTCCCCTTGCGCGGGCGCACCGTGCGCCGCGGCAATCTGTATTGCGCAGATAGCACACCGCCGGGGCTTTTCAAGCGGGGCCGGCGGGCTTGGCAGGACCGCGCCAAGCTGGCACAGACCGCGGACGGGACCAATCGTTCGAGGAGGCAGCTTGTCCATGCTCACGGAATTCAAGGCTTTCATTGCAAAGGGCAACGTGATCGACCTTGCCGTGGCCGTGATCATTGCCGGTGCCTTCGGCACGATCGTGACCTCGCTGACCGAAGACGTGATCATGCCGCTGGTCGGCTGGATCTTCGGCGGCGTGGACTTCTCCAGCTATTTCATCCTCCTGTCCACGCCCGAGGGGTACGAAGGATCGACCAGCGACTACGCCGCGCTGAAAGAGGCGGGCGCGGCGATGATCGGCTATGGCGCGCTGGTGACGGCGGCGATCAATTTCGTGATCCTGGCTTTCATCATCTTCCTGCTGGTCCGCTACGCCAACCGCGTGATGGCCGAGTTCGAGAAGAAGCCGCCCGAGGAAAAGCCCACCGGGCCGACCGAGCTGGACCTGCTCAAGGAAATCCGCGACGAGTTGAAGAAACGCGGCTGACCGCCCTCCCGCGCCCGGCACGAGGCCGGGTGGTCCGGGCGGTGTGCAGTGGCCCGGCGCGGGGGAGCGATACGCTCACTTCACATTCACGTCGGCCTGCCTATATAGGGACGTGCCGGCTTCGGTCGGCTATGGCGATAAAGTGCGGTGTGCAATAGGCACAACGGACCCGGGGGCAGTACCCGGCGGCTCCACCAGGAAACGCCTGCCAGCAGGCGCTTGCTGACGGGGCCGAACCAGGATCGACGTGTGTTGAAAGACACTGTTTTCGCCCGGGCTGAGTAACCCGTTAAAGGCTCAAAACTCATAAGTGCCAACGACAACGAAGCACTTGCTCTCGCTGCGTAATGTGACGGCCTAGCGGCCTGAATTTACAAAGCTAAGAGCGCGGTTGGACCGACCGGTCAACAGAACGGATACCGGGGGCCCGGGGGAGCCTAGCAACAGAATCCCCCATCCTTTCCCCTTTCCTGCCATCTCTTTTGCCGGTTCCGGCATGTCGCTTTCGCGGCTGCCCGAGTGGTGCGCCGCGGTGCGTAGACGGCTGCGCGCTGTCAGGGGCTGCCCGTCAGCGGGTCCGCTGCGCCGCCTCGCGCCGCTCGCGCTCGTACCGCAGGGCGTCGAGGATCTTGGCCCCGGCCAGGAAGACCGCGCCGGTGCAGGCGAGGAACAGGGCCTTGCCCCCCCAGCCCGGATATTGCGCGAGATAGGCCGAGCCGCGCGCCGTCGCGCCGAGCGCGAGGGCATAGATGATCACGTAGGCCTCGAACCGGGTCTTGATCACGAACAGCCGGGCCAACTTGCGAAGCATCGAATTCCTCTGGACTTGTCACGACCGTTAACGCCGGCCGCGCCGATCGCGTTCCCGGCCCCCGGTTGCCGCGCGGGCCAAGGGTTAACCGGCCTGCCAGTTTCTATCGCACGCGCCCGGGCCGTCCAGTCCGCCTTGCCAGGCTGTGCCGTTCAGGGAAGCTCCGCAAGATCGAGCGCGTCGAGCAGGGCCGCGCGCGCCGCGCGAACCTGCTGGGCGAGGGTGGCGGAGCCGATGTCCGCCGGGTCGATCTGTTCGGGCCAGGCGGCGGCGATCGTGCGCTCGATCAGGTCGGCGCGCGCTTCGTCGAGCAGGAAACGCGGGTCGATCGTCGCCGGGTCGGCCACCACGCGCAGGCGCAGGCAGGCAGGGCCGCCGCCATTGGCCATCGACTGGCGCACGTCCACCGGGATCACCTGGCGGATCGGCCCGTTGCCGGCCAGCATCCGTTCGCACCAGCCCCAGACGGCGGCGCTTTCGCGGCATTCCTCGGGCACGACGAGCGCCATTTCGCCTTCGGGCAGGGTCACGAGCTGGGCGTTGAACAGGTATGTCCGGATCGCCTCGGCCAGCGAGACTTCGGCCGCGGGCACCTCGACCACTTCCAGAGCCGGGAAGCGGCGGCGGATCGCGTCGCAGGCGCCGGCCTGGTCGGCGAAGGCTTTCTCGTGGCAGAACAGGACCCGCTCGTTGGCGACGGCGACCACGTCGTTGTGGAAAGCCCCGGCCTCGATCGCCTCGGGATTCTGCTCGATGAAGACGGTCCGCTGCGGGTCGAGCCGGTGGAGGCGCGCGACCGCCAGGCTCGCCTGTTCGTGCTGGCGCGCGGGGAAGCGGCCGCCCGGGCGGCCATAGACGAACACCTCGACCCCGGGGGCGCCATGGCCTTCGCAAAAGCGCATGTGGTTGGCCGCGCCCTCGTCGCCGAAGCTGGCCGGCACCGCGTCGTGGACCGCGAAATGCGCGCGGTCGGCGAAGGCGATTTCCAGCTGGCGGCGCGTGTCGCGCCACTCCTGCGCGCGGTGGAGCATCGTCGCGAGGTTGGCCGGGGTCAGGTGGCAGCGCCCGTCCGCCGTGTCGGGCGCGGGGCTGACGGTGGCCGCGTTGGCGGTCCACATCGAACTGGCCGACCAGGCCGCCGCCAGGAGCGCGCGATCGGCCGTCTCGTCCACCGCCAGCCGCTCCAGCAGCGCGCCGTTCGGGCGGGGGAGGGGAAGGAGGAAGCCCTGGGCCAGCCCGCGCGCGAGATTGCCGCGCATCTTGGCCAGCCCCTGCAGCGCCGCGGCGCGCGGATAGGACGGATCGCCCTTGTGGCTCGCGCTGGCGATATTGCCCAGGCTCAGCCCGGCGTAGTTGTGGCTGGGCCCGACGATGCCGTCGAAGTTGATCTCGGTCAGTGCCATGCGGGGCGCCCCTGCGTTCGGCTCATCGCGGAACGCTCCAGACCTCGTCGCCCGGCGATACCTGCAGCGCCGCGGCGGCGGCCTCGTCGATCGCCAGCGTGCCTTCGGGCGTGATCTCGCGCATTCCGTAGGCGGCGCGGAAGCCCTCCAGTTCCCCGGTCGCCAGGATCGCGCGTTCGCCGTAGTCGAGATCGCACCGTTCGACCGCGTGCGGATGCGCGGCGGCGACGCTTTTCACCTGGTCGGTGCGCGCCGTCATCGTCGGCCCGCCGTCGAAGATGTCGACGTAGCCTTCGTAGGCGAAGCCTTCCTTCTCCAGCATCTTCATCGCCGCCCGCCCCGACGGATGCGGCAGGCCGATCACGCTGCGCGCATCGTCGTCGAGCATGGCGACATAGACCGGGTGCTTGGGCATCAGGTCGGCGATGAACTGGTTGCCGTTGATCGCGTTGAAATAGTCCGCTTCCTGGAAGCTCATGCCGAAGAACCGCCCGGCGACCCCGTTCCAGAACGGCGACCCGCCGCGATCGTCGATGATCCCGCGCAGCTCGGCCAGGACCCGGTCGGCGAAGCGCCGCCGGTGCATGGCGATGAACAGGTAACGGCTGCGCGCGAGCAGCAGGCCGAGCCCGCCGGCCCGCTCCCCCGGGTGGAGGAACAGCCCGCCGACTTCGCTGCATCCCTCCAGGTCGGTGACGAGGCTCAGCAGTTCGGCCCGCACGGTCCGGTTCAGTTCCTGCGAATGCTGGGTCAGCGTGGTCAGGCGATAGGAATAGAACGGCCATTGCTGGCCGACCTGGCTGAACAGCTGGCAGGTGCCGCGCACCGCGCCGCCGGCGGTGTCTTCCAGCACCAGCACGAACTGGTCGTCGCCCAGCTCGTCGTCCTTGCGGGCGAAGGCGGCCTCGGCCCGGGCGAGCTTGGCCGAGAGGGCGTCGCGGTCGGGAGGCAGGTTGGTGAAGCCGCCGCCGGTCAGCTTGGCCATTTCGTAGATCGGCTCAAGGTCGTCGGCGCGCGCGGCGCGCAGGGCGAAAGTCAAACGTGATCTCCAGTGGCAAGCCTGTGCAGGACGAGCGCGCTCAGCGCGGCCCGTTCCGCCAGTGAGGGTACGATCAGGAACTCGTCGGGCGAATGGATGGCGCCCCCGCGCACGCCCATCGTGTCCACCACCGGCACCCCGGTGGCGGCGATATTGTTGCCGTCGCACACGCCGCCGGTCGATTGCCAGGCGATGTCCTGGCCCAGCGCGGCGCCGCAATCGCGCACGAGGTCGAACAGCTTCTGCGCCCGCCGGTCCACCGGCTTGGGCGGGCGGGTGATGCCGCCATGGCGGCTGACGGCCACTTCGTGGGCCTGCTGCACCTCGCCGACGAGGGCGGCCAGCCCGCTTTCAAACCGCTCGGCGGCGTCGGGGCTGCGCGGGCGGATGTTGAAGCGCACGATCGCGTGGTCGGGCACGACGTTGTTCGCCGATCCGCCGTCGATCCGCGCGGGGTTGACCGGGCAATCCTCGGCCTGGAGCCGCTTCAGCCCCAGGACCAGCGCCGCCGCGGCGACGATCGCGTTGCGCCCGTCCTGCGGGTTGCGGCCGGCGTGGGCCGAGCGGCCGCCGACGGTCAGCGAATAGTTGCCGCTGCCGCCGCGCGCATGGGCCAGCGTGCCGTCGGGCAGGGCCGAGGGTTCGTAGGTCAGCGCGGCATATTTGCCCCGCGCCAGTTCCTCGATCAGCGGCGCGGAGGCGAGCGAGCCGGTTTCCTCGTCCGAGTTGATCAGCACGTCGTAGCCGACCTGCTCCGCCGCGGCCGTGCGTTCGAAGGCGGTCAGCGCGTGGAGGATGACGGCAATGCCGCCCTTCATGTCGGCAAGGCCGGGGCCGTTCAGCGTTTCCTCGTCCAGCCAGCGCTGGTCCTGGAACGGGTGGTCGGCCGGGAAGACCGTGTCCATGTGCCCGGTCAGGAGCAGCCGGCGCGGCGCCTGCGGCCGTACGCGCAGGACGAGGTGCCGCCCGAAGGCCCGTTCCACTTCCGCGCCCGCGGCGTCGATCGCGGTCACCGGCGCGGGATCGACCAGTTCGATCTCTCCCGGAAGCTCGGCGAAAGCCTCCGCCAGGGCGTCGGCCTGGCGTGCCAGCCCGTCGAGGTTGGCGGTGCCGGTGTTGATCGCGCTCCATGCCTGCACCTGGGCAAGCATGGCGTCGGCATCGATCGCCTCGCGCGCGGCATTGCTGTCGAAATCCGGTTTCATTCGCAACCTGGCCTAGCGTGATTCTCCGCCCGGCAGAACCCGTAGCGGCCGGCGCGGTCTGGATAAGTGCGATTCTAGCCGCGCGCGGCCGCCCGTCCACCCCAGCGCCACCGCGGCGTTGCAATCCGCCCCCGGCTTGGCCATAGCGCCTCCTGTCCTCCTCCCCGGGATACTGCCATGATCGCGCACGTAGTGTTTTCGTGCGGCCAGTAACGAGTGAGGACGAATGAGCGACAAGATCGAACGTGCCGGATTGCAGGTCCACCCTGCGCTTGCGACATTGCTGGAAGACGATGTCCTGCCCGTGCTGGGGCGGGATGCCGGGGCCTTCTGGCGCGGCTTCGCCGCGATTGCCGAACGCTTCGCGCCGCGCAACCGCGCGCTCCTGCAACGACGCGAGGAACTGCAGGCGCAGATCGACGCCTGGCACCGCGAACGCCGGGGCCGGCCGCACGACGCGGCGGCCTATCGCGCGTTCCTGCACGACATTGGCTACCTGGTGGAAGAGCCCGGGGCGTTCACCATCGGCACGCGCGACGTCGATGCGGAGATCGCGACGATGGCCGGCCCGCAGCTGGTCGTGCCGGTGCTCAACGCCCGTTTCCTGCTCAACGCGGCCAATGCGCGCTGGGGCAGCCTCTACGATGCCTTCTACGGCACCGACGCGCTCGACGCGCCGCCGCCGCGGCCCGGCGGCTACGACGCGGAACGCGGTGCGGCGGTGATCGCCCGCGTGCGGCAGTTCCTCGACCAGGCGGTGCCGCTCGCCGCCGGCAGCTGGAGCGAGGTGACCGACCTTTCGGACGAGATCGCGCTGGCGGACCCCGCGCAATACGCGGGGCGCACGGGGCGCGGGCCGCTGTTCGTCAACAACGGCCTGCATATCGAGGTCGTGATCGACCGCGACCACCCGGTCGGGCGCGACGACCGCGCCGGGATAGCCGACGTGATGCTCGAATCGGCGCTGACGACGATCTGCGACTGCGAGGATTCGGTCGCGGCGGTCGATGGCGAAGACAAGGCGCTGGCCTATCGCAACTGGCTGGGCGTGATCCGCGGCGACCTGAGCGAATCGTTCGAGAAGGGCGGGCGGCGCGTCACCCGGGCTCTCGCCGGCGACGTCGCCTTCACCGCGCCCGACGGCAACGAGCGGAGCCTGCCGGGGCGCAGCCTGCTGTTCGTGCGCAACGTGGGCCACCTGATGACCAGCCCGGCCATTGCCCTGCCGGGCGGGGAGGAGATGCCCGAAGGGATCATGGACGCGGTCTTCACCGCGGCGATCGGCGCGCTCGACGTCGGCGGGCACACGCGCTTCGGCAACAGCCGCACCGGCAGCATCTATATCGTCAAGCCCAAGATGCACGGGCCGGAGGAGTGCACGTTCACCAACGACCTGTTCGACGCGGTCGAGGATCTCCTGGGCCTCGGGCGGCACACGATCAAGGTCGGCGTGATGGACGAGGAACGGCGCACCAGCGCCAACCTGGCGGCCTGCATCCACGCGGTGAAGGACCGGATCGTGTTCATCAACACCGGCTTCCTCGACCGCACGGGGGACGAGATTCACACCTCGATGCAGGCCGGGCCGATGATCCGCAAGGGCGCGATGAAGGCCAGCGCCTGGCTCGATGCCTATGAAAGGCGCAATGTCGCGATCGGGCTGGCCTGCGGGCTTTCGGGCAAGGCGCAGATCGGCAAGGGCATGTGGGCCGCGCCCGACATGATGGCCGACATGATGGAGCAGAAGATCGGCCACCTGGAAGCCGGGGCCAACACCGCCTGGGTGCCCAGCCCGACCGCGGCCACGCTCCACGCGCTGCACTATCACCGCAAGGATGTCTTCGCGGTCCAGCGCGAACTGGGCGGGGCGCCGGGCCTCGACGCCCTGCTGACGATCCCGCTCGCCGACGGCGCGAACTGGTCGGACGAGGAAGTGCGCGAGGAACTGGACAACAACGCGCAGGGGCTGCTCGGCTATGTCGTGCGCTGGATCGACCAGGGGGTCGGCTGTTCGAAAGTGCCCGACATCCACGATGTCGGCCTGATGGAAGACCGCGCGACCCTGCGCATTTCCAGCCAGCACATGGCCAACTGGTTGCTCCACGGCGTCTGCACGCGCGAACAGGTGATGGACAGCCTGCGCCGCATGGCGGCCAAGGTCGATGCCCAGAACGCCGGCGACCCCGCCTATGTCCCGCTGACGGGGAACGAGGACGGCCCCGCCTTCCGCGCGGCCTGCGACCTCGTGTTCAAGGGCGTCGAGCAGCCGAGCGGCTATACCGAGCCGCTGCTGCACCACTGGCGCGCGGTGGCCAAGCGCGGCTGACCCTTCGCGCGCCTTCGTGCCCGGGGGGCAGGGCAACGGTTCATCGCACCTCGCGCCCGGGCCGCCCGTGCCGGGCGCCGCGGATGCGCGGCGTTCATCGGCCGGCAAGGCCGGGCTGAACAGCCCTGTCCCCGGCACCGGCGGGGGCGGACCATGCGCTGCCCGCTGCCGGCGCCCGAAGAACAAGGGGGGTCTCGACGGCCGGGCTCGCGCAGGCCGGCCGGTGCAGATCAAGGAGTAGCGTACATGAATCCGAATTCCAGAAGGCCCAGGGGCCGCTTCCTGCTGGCGATGCTTGCGGTATCGGCGTCGGGCGCCGTCCACGCGCAGCCGCAGGACGCGCCGGAGGGCGAATACGTCACGACCGTCTACGGCTCGCTTCCGGCCGATCTCGCCGGCCTTCCCGAAGGGCCCGAGATCGAGGGCGTCATTTCCGCGCGCGACGGCGACCGGGTGCAGGTCACCGCCGGAGACGGGACGCGCACGGTGGTGGCGGTCGGCCAGGCGACCGAGATCCGCGCCCGCGGCGGCTTCCTCGGCCTCGACCGCGACAGTCTCGGCCCCGATGCCCTGCTCAACGGACTGCCCGTTTCGGTCGAGACGGTCGAATGGGGCGAGGGGCTGATCGCCAGCAAGGTTGCGCTGAAGCAGAAGGACCTGCGCATCGCCTCGATGATCCGCAGCGGCACGGCCCAGGGCTTCGCCGAGCAGGCCGCCGCGACCGAGGCCCTGCGCGGCCGCATGGGCGATATCGACAAGTACAACATCAAGGGCACGACCAACGTTCATTTCGACGTGGGCAAGGCCCGCCTGTCGGAACGGGCCAAGGCGGACCTGTGCGCCACCGCCGCCCAGGCGGAAGCGACCGACAACGCGCTGATGCTGGTGGTCGGCTATACCGATTCGACCGGCAGCCAGGAATTCAACCAGCAGCTCAGCGAACGGCGGGCCAGCCGGGTGGTCAACCACCTGCAGCAGGCCTGCGGCTGGGCGCCTTACCGGATGCTGACCCCGACCGGCATGGCGGAGGCCGATCCCCTGGCCGACAATTCGACGCCGGAAGGCAAGGCGCAGAACCGCCGCGTGGCGGTGAACATCCTCGTCAGCAAGAGCGTGGACGGCCTGTGACCGGGCGCGCGGGGCGGGCGCAGGCCTGCCCCGCGCGGCTGCCGCGCGTCACGAAAGAACGCGCGCGAGCGCGACGAATTCCTCCACCGCCAGGGTCTCGGCCCGGCGCCGGGGATCGATCCCGATCGCGTCCAGCGCCTCGATCGCGCCGGGCAGGCCCTTCAGGCTCTGGCGCAGCATCTTGCGCCGCTGGCCGAAGGCGGCCTCGGTGACCCGTTCCAGGACGCGCGGCGATACCCCTTCCGGCATGGCTGCGGGCTCGAGGTGGACGATCGCGCTCATGACCTTGGGCGGCGGGGTGAACGCGCTGCGGTGGACCTTCATCGCCAGTCGCGCCGTGCTGCGCCACTGCGCCAGCACCGCCAGCCGCCCGTAGGCCGCGTTGTCCGGCCGGGCGACGATCCGCTGGGCGACTTCCTGCTGGAACATCAGCGTCAGGCTGCGCCAGCGCGGGGGCCAGGCCGCCGCGCCCAGCCAGCGCACCAGCAGCGCGGTGCCGACGTTGTAGGGCAGGTTGGCGACGACCGCGTAGGGCTCGCCCATTTGCGCGTCGTGATCGATCCGCATCGCGTCGCCTTCGACCACGCGAAGGCGGCCGGGGTGGGCCTGCGCCAGCTCGTCCAGCGCGGGCAGGCAGCGGCGATCCATCTCGATCGCGGTGACGCGTGCCCCGGCCGCCAGCAGCGCGCGGGTCAGCCCGCCGGGGCCAGGGCCGATCTCCAGCACGGCCTTGCCGTCCAGCGGCCCCGGGATCGCCGCGATCCGGCCCAGCAGCTGCGCGTCGAAAAGGAAATTCTGCCCCAGCGCCTTCGACGCGCTGAGCCCGTGGCGCGCGATCACCTCGCGCAGCGGGGGCAGGGGCGGCGGGGGCGGCGGCGGGGCTGGCGGGACGCTCATGGCCGGGCCCGGGCCTCCGCGCGCCGGGCGGCGCAGGCGCCGGCCATGGCGATCGCGGCGATCATCGCGCCGGGATCGGCCAGCCCCTTGCCCGCGATGTCGAACGCGGTCCCGTGGTCGGGGCTCGTGCGTACCAGCGGCAGGCCCAGCGTGACGTTGACTCCTTCGTCGAAATCGAGCGCCTTGAGCGGGATCAGCGCCTGGTCGTGGTACATGCACAGCGCCGCGTCGTAGCGGGCGCGGGCGCGCGGGGTGAACAGGGCATCGGCCGGGTGCGGCCCGGTGACCTCGATCCCCTCGTCGCGCAGCTGCGCCACCGCGGGGGCGATGATCGTCGTTTCCTCGTCGCCGAAGCGCCCCTCTTCCCCGGCGTGGGGGTTGAGGCCCGCCACGGCCAGCCGCGGCTGCGTGAGGCCGAAATCGCGCGCCAGCGCCGCGACCACGATCCGCGCGCGGCGCACGATCAGGTCCTGCGAGAGGCTGGGGGGCACTTCGGACAGCGGGACATGCACGGTGAGCGGCACCGCGCGCAGGTTCGGCCCGGCAAGCATCATCACGGCGTCGGCCGGGGCCAAGCCGCAGGCGGCGGCAACATATTCGGTCTGCCCCGGATGGTCGAAGCCGACCCGTGCCAGCCAGCCTTTCGCGACCGGGGCGGTCACAACCGCCGCGGCCTGTCCCTCGGCCGCGAGCCGGGTCGCCGCGGCCAGCGAATCGAACGCCAGCCGCGCCCCTTCGGCAGAGGGCGAGCCGGGCGCCCAGTCCCCGTCCGCCGCGCCCAGCACGGGCAGCGCGCGGGCAAAGACGCCGGGCGCTTCGGCCAGGTCGGCGATCGGCTGGACGGGCAGGGCGATCCCGCGCGAGGCTGCGGCCGCGCGCAGGGTCTCGGCCCCGCCGGTCACGGCGAACGGCGGCAGGTCCGCCCCGGCGCGCCGGCGCCAGGCTTCGGCGATCAGTTCGGGCCCGATACCCGCCGGGTCGCCCAGCGAGATTGCCAGCGGGCCGGGACGCGGACCGGTCAATTGTACTCGATGTAGGCGTCGTTGCGCAGGTCGCGGAGATAGCTCTGCGCGCGCTTGGCGATGCGGTCGTCCTCGATCTGCGCCATGATCCGGTCGAACGTCGGGCCGCCGTCGGCCTGGGGGTCCTGGCGGCCGCACAGCATCAGCACGCGCACGCCTTCCTCGATCGAGCCGAACGGCGGCGTCGTCTGCCCCACCTGGAGTTCGAGCAGGGCGGGCTGGAGCGGTTCGGGCAGCTGGCCCAGCCGCATCCCGTTGTTGGTCACGACTTCGGCGTCGATCTCTGCCGCGACGCGCTCCGCATCGTCGCACCGGCTCAAGTTGCGCACGGCGGTGGTGAACTGTTCGACCCGCGCGCCGGCCTGGGCCTCGCTCACCCCCGGGGGGAACGTGATCGAGATCTGCTTCAGGCTGAGGATCGCGTTGCGCGGATCGGGCATGCCGATCGTGCGCTTGTCGATCAGGTAGAGGATTTCGAACCCGCCGGGGATCTCGAACGGGCCGACCAGCTGGCCCGGCTGCATCTCGCGCGCGACGGTGGCCATTTCGGCGGGCAGGGTTTCCAGCCGCACGAAGCCGAGGTCGCCCCCGTTGGCGGCGGTCGTCGCCTCGGAAAACTGGCGCGCATAGACCGAGAAATCGGCGCCGCGGCGCAGCTGTTCGACGATCCGCAGCGCGTTCTGGCGCACCGCCTCGCGGTTGGCGGGCGTGGCGGCGAGGTAGATTTCGCCCAGCCTGTATTCTTCCTTGCCCCGATCGGCCTCCAGCCGGGCGAGCACTTCCTTCACTTCCTCGGCCGAGACGTTGACGAAGGGCGCGACGTTCCGGCTCAGCAGCCGCTGCCAGGCCAGCTCGGCCCGGATCTGCCGCTTGAGCGAGGCGGGGGAGGAGCCCATGGCGCGCAGCGCCTCGTCCATCCCGGCCGCTTCCTGCCCGTTGCGCCGGGCGATATCGACGTAGCGGGCCTCCACCTCCTGGTCGGTGACGGGCATTTCCTGCGCCTCGGCCGCCTGGATCTGCAGCGTCTCGTCGATCAGGTTGCGGAAGATCCGCATCCGCGCCGCCTGCATCTGTTCGGGCGGCAGGTTGGCGGAGGCGAGCAGCAGGGCCAGCCGCTGTTCGATGTCGGTCCGGGTGATGACCGTGCCGTTCACCACGGCAGTGGCCGTGCGGACGTTGGGATCGCTTTCCTGCAGCAGCGATGCGTCTTCGGGAATGTCGAGCGCGCTCGACGCCGCGGTCTGCGCGTGGAGCGCGAGCGGCGTGCCGGAAAGGGTCAGCGCGGCAAGCCCGGCAAGCAACCTGGAAAACCTGAATTCGATCACGTGTACATCCCGTTACGGCGCGCTGCGGCGCCTGCATTGGCCCCGGCCTGTCGCAACGGGCGACTTAACCGAAGCTGAGTGACCGGCCGGATAGCGCACTTGCGCCGCAGTGCCAATCGCGATGGTCGGCCTAGCGGAAGCCGAGGTTGCGTAGCGCGAAATAGAACTGGAACGTGTCGCCGCGCCGGGCATCGCCGGCGTCGGTATAGTCGCGCCGCCAGGTCACGCCGAGTTCGAGGCAGTCGTCCTCGTAGGCGATGCCCAGCCGGGTCCGCACCGGGTCGAAGCCGTCCGAGGTCAGCGTCGGGTCTTCCTGCCGGTCGGTCAGGTTGAACACGCCCGCGCCGAAGATCGACCAGTAGCGCGCGAAGGCGATCCGGGTCGCGAGGCGCAGTTCCTCGCGGTCCTGGAGATCCTCGATCTCCTCGGCAATGTCGCGGTCGAGCCGCAGGTACCCGATCTCGGCATATGTCCGCTTGCTGCCGATGCTGGCGTCCAGTTCGTTCCGGCGCACGGCGAAGTTGTCCTTGTCGAGCCGGAAGCGGTGCGTGAAGCTGAGGAAATCGCGAAAGCGCACTTCGGTCCGGCCGACGAAGTCCGACACCCGTTCGCTGAGGCCGGTGCCGTCGATGAAGACGCCCGGATCCTTGTCGAACCGGTAGGTCTGGCCCACGGTCGTGCGTACGCGCCAGTCGGGGACCTGCAGTTCCCAGTCGAACCCGTAGGTGACCCGCGCCCCGTCCTCGACCCGGTCGTACCCGGGAAAGCGGTTGAGCGCGAAGAGGTTGGAATCCTCGAGGTCGATCGCGCGCGAATCCTCGTTCGGGACGTCGAGGTTGCGGATCGGCGGGCTGGCGGCGAACTGCACCCGCGGGGTGAAGACCTGCGTGCCGTCCAGAAGCTCGCCGACGAAAGGCCATTCGACGTCGATCGCGGCGACCGCGATGCCGCGCGTTTCCCAGCCCGGGTTGCCGCGATAGACGGCGGTTTCGGTCAGCGCGTTCTCGTCGCTGTGATAGACGTCGCCGCGCACCATCCCGGTCAGGGTCACGACCTGGCCCAGCCCGGTGATCCGTTTCAGGTCCCACCGCGCGCCGGCGAAGGCGCGCCGGGTATCCTGGCCCTCGTCGCGCATGATCGCTAGCGAGTTGAGCTGAAACTCCAGCGTGCCGCCCAGCCCCGCCGGATCGGCCAGGCGGCGGCGATAGTCGATCACCGGCAGGGCCACCGGCACTTCGCCCTGCGGCACGCCGATGCGCAGGGTCTGCGTCGCCCAGCCGGCGATCGAGAGGTAGGAATCGTCGTCGATCCGCTCCACGTCGAAAGTCGAGCGCAAGCGGTCGTCGCGGCTGATGTCGTACCGGCGCAGGAATGTGCGGTCGCTGGCGAGGCGCAGCGAGCCGGTCAGGCTCCAGTGCGGGTCGAACTGGAACCGGCCGTTGGCGAACAGGTATCCGCGCGGGTCGCTTTCCGAAATGGCGGCGCCGGTGAAATCGGATATGCGGCTGCTGTGGGTGGCGTAGCCGGTGATCTGGTAGGCGCCGCTGCCGGTCAGGTGCCGCCACTGCGCCGATGCCATCGGCGGGGCCTCGGTAAAGACATGCGCGCCCAGCGTCAGGTCCTTGTTGTCCGCGACCCGCCAGTAATAGCTGCCGCTGACTTCGACGCCGTTCGATTCGGAAACCCGCAGGTCGGGCACGAGGAAGCCGGACACCGCGCGCCCGTCGGTGCGGATCGCGAGCCCCGGCAGGGGAAGCAGGCGCGCGCCGAAGATTTCCAGGTATGCGCCGGTAAAGCGCACGCGGTTGTCGGCCGGGTCGTAGACCACCCGGTCGGCGGTGACGCGCCAGCTCGGGTCCTTCGGGCATCCGGCGGCATCCTCGACCGCACAGGCGGTATAGGCGGCGCGCGACAGGATCACGGTGCCGTCGTCGCCGCGCGCGCCGGCTTCCGCCGCCAGCCGCCCGCCTTCGCGCAGGGCCAGCAGCAGGTCTTCCATCGCGCCAGCCTCGAACTCGTCGGTCAGCTCGATGCGCGAGGTGTAGAGCTGATTGCCCTCCTCGTCGACGAAGCGCACGTTGCCGCGGCCGACGATCTGCCCGGTCGCGCGGTTCCACGTGACCTCGTCCGCGCGCACCGACCGGTCGGCGCTGCGCAGCACGACATTGCCGCTGGCGGTCACGACGTCGCCGGTGGAATCGTAGGACAGGGTATCGGTCTCGAACGCGATCTCGTTCGGCCCGGTCGGCGCGTCGGGTCCAGGGCCGTCCTGCCCGGCCGGGGGCGATGCAGGGGCCGGCGGCGCGGGGGTGCGGAGCAGGTCGTCTGCGGCCGCATCGGGGCCTGCCCCCGGGGTCCCATCCTGCGCTTCCCCGCCCGCGGGCGGGGCAGGGGGCGGCCCGTCCTGCGCCCGGGCGGCGGGCATCGCGGCGAGCCCGGCCAGCGCCGCGCCCGCCAGCCACGCAGCCCGCGGCAAGCGGCGTTTCTCGGCTTGCGGGGCGGTCGGCACGGCGGGGAGCATGGCTTGCCTATTGCACCGGTCGCGCCTAATCGCAATCGCCATCGCAATTCGCCCCGATGGCCCGGTGCAGCCAGGCGCCAGAACGGGCGCGCACAGCAAATTCCTGGAGTTTTCATGAATTTCGAGTTTTCCCCCAGTCTCCCGGCCGGAACCCGGCTGATCGCGCTCGTCGCCGACAAGGACGGCCTGCCCGACGGGATCGAGGCGCCGCTCGCCGAAGGGGCGCGTTCGGCGCGCTTCAAGGGCCGGGCGGGCGAGCTGTTCGAAGGGTTCGTGGAACGCGGCGGCACGGTCGTGCGCGTGGCGCTGGCCGGGGCGGGCGAACCCGGGGCCGAAGGCCGCACGGCCAACCTGGAAAAGGCCGGGGCCGCGCTTGCCGCGCGCTATCTGACCTCGGGCGAAAGCACGCTCGCGCTCGACCTGTCGGGCAGCGGGCTTCGCGCGCAGGACGTCGCCGCCGTGCTGCTGGGCCTGCGCCTGCGCGCCTGGCGGCACGATGCCTATCGCACGCGGCTGAAGGACGAGCAGAAGCGCTCGCTCGAGAAGATCGTCGTGGTCGGCGCGGCCGAGGGCAGCGAGGCGGCCTGGTCGGTCGAGAGCGCGCTGGCCGACGGGGTCGAGTTCACCCGCGAACTGGTGACCGAGCCGCCGAACAAGGTCTATCCGGTCAGCTTCGTCGAGAAATGCCAGGCGGCCTTCGCCGATACCGGCGCCGAGCTGATCGTGCTGGACGAGGACGAGATGGGGCGCCTCGGCATGGGCGCGCTGCTCGGCGTCGGGCAGGGCTCGGCCCAGCCGTCGCGCCTCCTGGCGATCCGCTGGAACGGCGGCGGGGACGAGGCGCCGACGGTCTTCGTCGGCAAGGGCGTCACCTTCGACACCGGCGGCATCTCGCTCAAGCCCGGCGCGGGCATGGAAGACATGAAGTGGGACATGGGCGGCGCGGGCGCGGTCGTCGGCGGAATGCTCGCGATCGCGCGGCGCAAGGCGAAGGCCAATGTCGTCGGCGTCGTCGGCCTGGTCGAGAACATGCCCGATGGCAACGCGATCCGCCCGGGCGACATCCTCACCTCGATGTCGGGCCAGACGATCGAGGTGATCAATACCGATGCCGAGGGGCGGCTGGTCCTGTGCGACGCGCTGCACTGGGCGCAGAAGGAATTCTCCCCCCGGCGGATCGTCGATTTCGCGACTCTGACCGGGGCCATGGTGATCTCGCTCGGCAGCGAACACGCCGGCGTCTTCACCAACGACGACAGTCTCGCCGAGGACCTGCTGGCCGCGGGCCGGACCAGCGGCGACAAGCTGTGGCGCATGCCGCTCGACCCGGCCTACGACAAGCTGATCGACAGCCAGATCGCCGACATGAAGAACGTCGGCCCGCGTCCCGCCGGTTCGATCACGGCGGCGCAGTTCCTCCAGCGCTTCATCGACAAGGGCGTGGCCTGGGCGCACTGCGACGTCGCCGGCATGGTCTGGGCGGACAAGCCCGGCGCGACCTGGGACAAGGGCGCAACCGGCTATGGCGCGCGGCTGATCGACCGCTTCGTGCGCAGCACGCTCGAAGGTTGAGGCGGGCCGGGTGGCCTTGCGCGTCGGGTTCTATCTTGCGCCGGGCCAGCCTGTCGAACGCGTCCTGCCGCTGATCGCGCGCGCCGCGATGCGACAGGGGCAGCGGCTGCTGATCGTGGCCGAGGATGCCGACCTGCTCGGCCGGGTCGGCGGCGCGCTGTGGGAACACGCGCCCGACGATTTCCTCGCCAATGGCCGCGCGGACCAGCCCCATGCCGCGCACCAGCCGGTGTTGCTGTCGCAGGCCTGCCGCGCGGATAACGGCGCGCGCGTGGCCGCGCTGGCCGACGGGGTGTGGCGGGCGGAGGCCGAGGACTTCGACCGCGTTCTCCTGTTCTTCGACGAGGCGGGTCGCGCCGCCGCGCGCGAGGTCTGGCGCCGGTTCGACGACCGCGACGACGTGACGCGCGAGTTCCACGAGCTGGAGGCGGGCAAGTGGGTCCGCAGGCGTTGATCTTTGCCGCGCGGGGCCTAGGCTCCTCCCGACCGGGGAGAATGGCCATGAAGAGACTGGCGATCGTCGCGTTCCTGCCGCTGCTGCCCGCCTGCGGCAGCGATCCCGCGCCCGGCGTGCAGGGCGGCGAATCGGGGACATATGCGGTCGATACCGCGGGGGAGGGCGTTTCGGCGCGGATGGAAACCGCCGACGGCACTGCCACGATGCGATCGGGCGCGGACGTGCCGGTGGACCTGCCGGACGGGTTCACCGTCTATCCCGGCGCGCAAGTCACGGCCAACACGGTGTTCGAGGAACCGGGATCGAAAGGCGCCCTGCTGACGATGGAGGCCGATGCCGCGCCGGAGGCGATGATCGCCTTCTACCGCCGCCAGGCGGAGGGCGCCGGGGTGGACCTGACACTCGACATGACGACCGATTCGATGCGGATGATCGGCGGCAAGGCGTCCGACGGCTCGCCGTTCAGCTTTACCGCCACGCCTTCCGCCGACGGGCCGACCACCGCCCAGCTGATGGTGGGCGAGGCGTTCGACTGAGCCGCCGGCCAAGCGGGCTTGCAGCAGGGGCGAGCCGCGGCTAGTGGGCCGCCGCACGTTTCCCGCACTCTTCAGACACCGAAGGAACACCCCATGGCGGTCACCCGCACCTTTTCGATCATCAAGCCCGACGCCACCCGCCGCAACCTGACCGGCGCGGTCACCAAGATGCTGGAAGACGCCGGCCTGCGCGTCGTCGCGTCCAAGCGCATCCGCATGACGCGCGAACAGGCCGAGGGCTTCTACGCCGTGCACAAGGAACGCCCCTTCTTCGGCGAACTGGTCGAGTTCATGACCAGCGGCCCGGTCGTGGTCCAGGTTCTCGAAGGCGTGGACGCGGTCAAGCGCAACCGCGACGTCATGGGCGCGACCAACCCGGCCGACGCGGCCGAGGGCACGATCCGCAAGACGTTCGCCGAAAGCATCGAGGCGAACTCGGTCCACGGGTCCGACAGCGACGAGAACGCGAAGATCGAGATCGACTTCTTCTTCGACGAAGACGAAATCGTCGGCTGACCCCGCCCGGGCCACGGCCGGGCACTCGACATTAGGCGCGACTCGACCGGGCGTGGTAGGGTCGCGCCCGTATCGCCTGACGGCCGTTTAAGGGATCCGGCCGAAAATGGGCGGTGCGGGAAGGTCGAACCATGTTCGAATGGAACACGCCGGAGCCGGTCAAGGTGGTCAAGCTCTACGTCGACGCGCTCAATGCGCGCGATGCCGACAGGGTCGATGCCCTGCTGGACGAGCATGTCCGCTACGTCGACAGCCGGGGCGAATGGATCGAAGGGCGCCGCAATTTCGCGACCGCGACGCGCCGCCTCTTCGAACTGGATCCGGACTACAAGCTGCACGACATGAAGATCGTCATGCACGAAGGCGACGTCCTACTCAAAGGGCGGGCCTCCGCGCGCGAGGAACGGCTCTCGCACGATACGCTCTGGCGGGCCCGGGCCGAAGGCGGCAAGCTGACTCACTGGCAGAGCTATGGCGAGGATTCGCCCGCGCTCGCCCGCATCCTGATGCCCGAGGCGGCGCGCGGGGCGGAGCTGCGCTGAACCGTCGCCGGCGCGCGGCGCGGTGCGAAAACTATCTTCAGTTTGGCGCGGCCCCGGGGTGGCGCGCTCCCGAGCCATTGGCTAAGCCCCTGCCCACGAAATCGAGAGGAAAGCGATTCCAATGGCGGGCAGCCTCAACAAAGTCATGCTGATCGGCAATCTCGGCGCCGATCCCGAAGTGCGCGAGTTCCAGAACGGCGGCGCGGTGTGCAACTTGCGCATTGCGACCAGCGAACAGTGGAAGGATCGCAATACCGGCGAGCGCCAGGAACGGACCGAGTGGCATAGCGTCGCGATCTTTTCCGAAGGGCTGATCAACGTCGCAAAGAACTACCTGCGCAAAGGGTCCAAGGTCTATGTCGAAGGCCAGTTGCAGACCCGCAAGTGGCAGGACCAGAACGGGCAGGATCGCTATTCGACCGAAGTCGTCCTGCGCGGCTTCAACGGCACGCTGACGATGCTCGACGGCGCGCCCGGCGGCGGTGGCGGCGGCCAGCGTGGCGGCGGCGGTGCCGGCGGCTGGAACCAGGGCGGCGGCGGCAACGAGGGCGGCTGGAACCAGGGTGGCGGCGGCCCGGGCGGTGGCGGCCAAGGCGGCGGGGGCCAGGGCGGCGCGGGCCAGGGCGGCGCGGGATCGCGCGGCGGCGCCAACTACGACGATCTCGACGACGATATCCCGTTCTGACGGGGCGCCGGAGCCCGGCCGTTAAACTCAGCCGTCGCGCAGCTTGCGCAGCGCGTCGGCCAGCGGGCCGGAAGGCGCCTCGTCCGAGATGATCCCCGCTTCCCTGCGCGCGGCATCGGCATTGGGCCCCTCGGCATAGGGATCGATCGCAAGGCCGAGCGTCTGCGCGATCGCTTCGCCCAGGTCGAAGGCGTCGCCCGAATACTCGATCTCGTCCAGCTCGGCCTCTTCCAGCTCGATTTCTTCGTCGGGGACGCTGCGGGCGACCTCGGGGACGAAACGCAGCGCGATCGGCTCCTCAATCCGGACGGGAAAATCCTCCCCCGAAACGCCGCAGGTCTGCACGATCTCGGCCGCGAGCCGGCCGGACACGGCGACCTCGCTGCCCTCGCGCTCGAGCGCGACTTCGGCCGAGAGGCTGTCGACCGAAACGATCGCGAAACGGCGCGCCAGCGCGGCGCGTTCCTGCGCGCTTGCCTCGATCGTCATCGACTGGCCGTCAGCCTGGCGCAGCGGCACGACGCGGGACATCTCGCTTTCGCTCATCGCTCGATCTCCCCCGCCAGCAGGCGGTCGTCGGGGGTCTGCTGGAGGCGGCGATGGAACGCCGCCAGCCGCCGCGCCACGCATTCGCCGCGCGCGGTGCCGGCGAAGGTCACGTTCCGCTCCGCCGCGCTCGCCAGGGCCGCCTCGTCGCCGGCGGACAGGCCGGGGCGATAGGCGCCGATCCGGCCGCCCAGCGCGCTCATCAGCTTGCCCATGCGCTTGCCCAGGGTCGGATCGCCGATCCCCTGCTGGCGCAGCTGCGCCTCGATATCCTCGACGAAAAGCTCGGTCAGCAGCGCGGTCTGCGGATGGAGGTGCCCGTCGCGCTCCATCCGCACGATCACCGCTGCCATGATCGCGCTGAGCATGTCGAAGCGGCCTTCCTCGCTGTCGGCCACGCCGCATTCGGCATACCATTCCGGTTGTCGCGCGGCCGCGACCACGGCGCGCCAGAGGGGGACGAGATCGTCCCGCGGATCGCGTCGCCGCCCGAAAATTCCTGCAAGAAATGACATTGCCCGTGCTGCCTGCCCGAATGTTCAGCGGCAATTCAACCCGCCGCGCCCAGTGCCTGCGCGCGGCAAAGTTGCAAGCGCGCGCGCATCGCCGTAAGGCTCGCGCCGATAGAGGGTTTCTCCGCGGCTGGCAAAGGTGCGGGCGACGAATTCGGAAGGTTTCTCGATGAAGGCAGGCAAGGTTCTCGGCGCGGCAGCTGTCATGGCGGCGGCGCTGGCGGCGAGCGGGTGCAGCGCGATCCGCGAAAACCGCGGCTATATCCAGGACCCGGTCCTCGTCAGCGCGATCCAGCCGGGGATCGACAACCAGCAGTCGGTCGCCGCGACGCTGGGCCGCCCGACGTTCACCAGCCAGTTCGGCCAGACGACCTGGTACTATGTCTCCAGCGTCACCGGGCGCCGGCCCTTCGTCAGCCCGACGATCCGCGAACACTCGGTCCTGGCCGTCTCTTTCGATGCCGGCGGCAATGTCGTGGCGGCCGAACAGTCGGGGCTGGAGAAAGTCGTCTACCTCGATCCCGACGGCGACGAGACGCCGACGCTGGGGCGCGAGCGCGGTTTCTTCGAGGACCTGTTCGGCAATATCGGCCAGGTCGGTGCGGCCGGGGTCGGCGGCGGCGGCCCGGGCACCTGAGCGGGCGCGTCGCTTGACCGGCGCGGCACCCACCCCATATCGCCCGGCATGAGCGACAACGCGGCGAGCCACGGCCTGATCCAGTGGCACGGAACCACCATCATCGGTGTCAGGAAAGGCGGCCGGACGGTGATCGCCGGGGACGGGCAGGTCTCCATGGGCAACACCGTGATGAAGCCCAATGCGCGCAAGGTCCGCCGGATCGGCAAGGACGACGCGGTCGTTGCCGGTTTCGCCGGCGCCACGGCCGATGCCTTCACCCTGTTCGAACGGCTGGAAAAGAAGCTGGAGCAGTATAGCGGGCAACTGATGCGCGCCGCGGTGGAACTGGCCAAGGACTGGCGCACCGACAAGTACCTGCGCAATCTCGAAGCCCTGATGATCGTCGCCGACAAGGATGCCCTGCTGGTGTTGACCGGCAATGGCGACGTGCTGGAACCCGACGCCGGGATCGCGGCGATCGGTTCGGGCGGCAACTATGCGCTTGCCGCCGCGCGCGCGCTCGACGCCTATGAAGACGATGCCGAGGCGATCGCCCGCAAGGCGATGGCCGTCGCGGCCGATATCTGCGTGTTCACCAACGGAAACGTGACGGTCGAAACCGTCTGATCCCGCCTGACCGGATTGTTGAATTCCATGACCGAAGCACTGACCCCCAAGGCGATCGTCGCCGCGCTGGACGAGCACATCATCGGCCAGAAGGACGCCAAGCGCGCCGTGGCCGTGGCCCTGCGCAACCGCTGGCGCCGCCAGCGTCTCTCGCCCGACCTGCGCGACGAGGTGACGCCCAAGAATATCCTGATGATTGGCCCCACAGGCTGCGGCAAGACCGAGATCAGCCGGCGCCTCGCCCGGCTGGCCGATGCCCCGTTCGTGAAGGTCGAGGCGACCAAGTTCACCGAGGTCGGCTATGTCGGCCGCGACGTAGAGCAGATCGCACGCGACCTGGTGGAAGAAGCGATCCGGCTGGAGAAGGATCGCCGGCGCGAGGCCGTGCGCGAGGCAGCGTCGAAGGCGGCGATGGATCGCCTGCTGAAGGCCCTGGTGGGCGAAAACGCCAGCGAGGCGACGCGCGAATCGTTCCGCGAACGGATCGTCCAGAACGCAATGAACGACGTCGAGGTCGAGATCGAGGTCGAGGAAGCGCCGCAGATGCCGTTCGACCTGGGCGGCATGGGCGGCAATGTCGGGATGATCAACTTGTCCGACATGCTCGGCAAGGCGATGGGCAAGCAGAACCTCAAGCGGCGCAAGCTCAAGGTCCCCGACGCGTGGGACAAGCTGGTCGAGGAGGAAGCCGAACGCCGGATGGACCAGGACGACGTCGCCCGGGTCGCGCTGGAAAATGCCGAGACGAACGGCATCGTGTTCCTCGACGAGATCGACAAGATCGCGGTCAGCGACGTGCGCGGCGGATCGGTCAGCCGCGAAGGCGTGCAGCGCGATCTCCTGCCCCTGATCGAAGGGACGACGGTCTCGACCAAGTACGGGCCGATGAAGACCGACCATGTCCTGTTCATCGCATCGGGCGCGTTCCACGTCGCCAAGCCGTCCGACATGCTGCCCGAATTGCAGGGCCGCCTGCCGATCCGCGTCGAGCTGCGCGCGCTGACCGAGGAGGACTTCGTTCGCATCCTCAGCGAAACGCGGGCCAACCTCGTCGCGCAGTACAAGGCGCTGCTGGGGACCGAGCAGGTCACGCTCGAACTGGGCGAGGACGCGGTGCAGGAAATCGCTCGCATCGCCGCGCAAGTGAACGAGAGTGTCGAGAACATCGGCGCGCGGCGCCTGCAGACGGTGATGGAAAAGCTGCTGGAGGAACTGAGCTTCGAGGCGGAGGAACACGGCGGTGAAACCGTGACGATCGATGCCGCCTATGTCCGCGAACGGCTGGAAGACCTCGCCGGCGACGCGGACCTCAGCAAATATATCCTGTGATGGCGGGCCGGGTACGCGATGGCCGCGCGATGATCGCCGCCATGCAGCCCCGGCTCGACCCGCGCATCTGGCGCTTCGTTCTCGTCAGCCCGGACACCGCCCCGCAACTGCTCGGCACGGCCATCGGCACCTTCCGCGAGGATGAGGGCGTAACCGCGATCGTCCCCGCCGCCCTGGCCGAAGAGCTGGGCATCGAAGGCCCTGACTTCGCGCGCATCGCGCTGATGGTGCATTCCGACCTCGAAGGCGTCGGCCTGACCGCCGCCGTGTCGGGTGCGCTGGCCGAAGCGGGCATAGCCTGCAACATGGTCGCGGCGTTCCACCACGATCATGCCTTCGTGCCTTCCAATCGCGCCGACGAGGCAATCGATGTGCTGCGCAAACTGGCGGCGTCGCTGAAGTAGCGGCTGGGACGGCGTTCCTGCGGCTATTTCCTCAAGGATGCGGCGCGAGGCCTATCTCCACGCCGGTCTTGTCGGTCAGCGCGAACTTGTCGACCAGGTCGGCGCTCGCGCGGTTGAGGCCGACAACTTTCACGCTGCGGCCGTTGCGGCGCATCCGCTCCACGACCTTGTCGAGCGCGCCGACCGCGCTGATGTCCCAGAAATGCGCTTTCGACACGTCGATGATCACGTGGTCGGCGGGATCGGGCTGCAGGCTCTCGGGGCCGAGCGCGGCCTCGAAGCGCTCGACGCTGGCATAGAAGATCTGGCCCTTGGCGCGATAGACCGCGGTTTCGCCGTCGCGTTCGCGTACGACCTCGAACATCGTCATCACCTTGTGGGTGAAGAACACGCCCGACAGGATCACGCCAGCCAGCACGCCCAGCGCGAGATTGTGCGTGGCGACGACGACCGCCACGGTCGCCAGCATCACGACCGAGCTCTGCCACGGGTGCTTTCCGATATTGGGGATCGAGTTCCAGCTGAACGTCCCGATCGAGACCATGATCATGATCGCGACCAGCGCCGGCATCGGCACCTGGCCGACGAGATCGCCCAGCACGGCCAGCAGGATCAGCAGCGCCAGGCCCGCGGTGAAGGTCGACAACCGGCCACGGCCGCCGCTGGTGACGTTGATGACCGACTGGCCGATCATCGCGCAGCCGCCCATGCCGCCGAAGAATGCGGCGACGATGTTGGCCACGCCCTGGCCGCCGCTCTCGCGGCGCTTGTTGCTTCCGGTATGCGTCATGTCGTCGACGATCTGTGCGGTGAGCAGCGATTCGAGCAGGCCGACCGCCGCCATCGTCGCCGAATAGGGCGCGATGATCGCCAGCGTTTCCCAGGTCAGCGGAACGTCGGGCAGCGCGAAATAGGGCAGCCCCTCGGGCAGTTCGCCCATGTCGGACACCGTGTTGACCGGCGCGCCAAGCCAGATCGACAGCGCGGTGAGCACGATGATCGCGATCAGCGGGCTGGGTACCGCGGTGGTGACCTTGGGGATCAGGTAGATCATCGCCAGCGCGGCGGCGACCATGGCGTAGGTCATCCAGCCGATACCATCGGCAGTGGGGTCGAGCTGCGGCAGCTGCGCCATGAAGATCAGGATCGCCAGCGCATTGACGAAGCCGGTGATGACCGAGCGCGAGACGAACTGCATCAGCAGGTCGAGCCGCAGGAGCGCGGCGATGCCCTGGAAGATGCCCATCAGGATCGTCGCGGCGAACAGGTATTCCACCCCGTGATCGCGCACCAGCGGTACGACCACCACGGCCACAGCCGCGGTCGCGGCCGAGATCATGCCGGGACGCCCGCCGGTGAAGGCGATCACCATGGCAATCGCGACCGAGGCGTAGAGACCGACGCGCGGATCGACCCCGGCGATGATCGAGAAGCCGATCGCCTCGGGAATAAGGGCGAGGGCGACGACGATCCCGGCGAGAATGTCTGCGCGCGGCTGGGCGAACCAATCGCGCTTGAGCGCGGCGGTGGAAATCATTGGCATGGGTCCGTAACTGGCCGCGCGGGGGCGGCGATGCTGCGATGCAGCAAGGCCCCTGACCGATAGTGGCGCGCGGTGCAACCCGGCGCTTGCCCCGCAACGCGCCCCGGCCTCAGCCGGATTGGCCCGCCGGTGCCGCCTTTTCCGCCTGCTGGCGCCGCCACATTTCCGCATAGAGCCCGCCTGCACGCAGGAGCGCGGGATGGCTGCCGCGCTCCGCCAGGCGTCCCTGGTCCATGACGAGGATCTCGTCCGCGCCGGCGATGGTCGAGAGGCGGTGGGCAATCGAGATCGTCGTGCGGTCGCGGCTCACGCGGTGCAGGGTGGCGAGGATATCCTGCTCGGTGCGCGAATCGAGCGCGCTCGTCGCCTCGTCCAGCAGCAGGATCGGCGGGTCCTTCACCAGCGTGCGCGCGATGGCGACCCGCTGCTTCTCGCCGCCGGAAAGCTTCAGGCCGCGTTCGCCGACTTCGGTGTCGAGGCCCGCCGGCAGCCTTTCGATGAACGGCCAGATCGCGGCACCGCGCGCGGCCGCCTCGATCGCCTCGGGCGTCGCTTCGGCGCGGCCATAGCCGATGTTGTACCCGATCGTGTCGTTGAACAGCACGCTGTCCTGCGGGACGATCCCGATTGCGGCGCGCAGGCTGGCCTGTGTCACTTGCGCGATGTCCTGCCCGTCGATCGTCACCCGGCCGGACCGGGGATCGTAGAACCGGAAGAGAAGACGCGCGATCGTGGACTTGCCCGCGCCCGAAGGCCCGACGATCGCCACGTGCGCCCCGGCCGGCACCGCGAAGCTCAGCCCCTGGAGGATCGTCCGCCCCGGCTCGTAGCCGAAGACGACGTTCTCGAACGCGACGCCGGGCCGGCGCACGACGAGGGCGGGCGCGCCGGGCGCGTCCTCCACTTCGGCCGGGGTGTCGATCAGTTCGAACATCGCCGCCATGTCGATCAGCCCCTGGCGCACGGTGCGGTAGACCCAGCCGAGCAGGTCGAGCGGGCGGAAGAGCTGGGCGAGGTAGGTATTGACGAAGACGAGGTCGCCCGTGGTCAGTTCGCCCTGGCTCCAGCCCCAGACGGTATAGGCCATGGCCCCGCCCATCAGCAGGTTGGTGATCAGTGCCTGCGAGACGTTGAGCAGGCCGAGCGAGTTCTCGCTGCGGATCGCCGCCTCGGCATAGGCCCGCGCCGCCTGCCCGTAGCGCTCGCGCTCGCGCCCCTCGGCCCCGAAGTATTTCACCGTTTCGTAGTTCAGCAGCGAATCGACCGCGCGCGACAGGGCCTGGCCGTCGAGATCGTTCATCTCCTTGCGCAGGCGCGCGCGCCACTCGGTGATCCAGCGGGTCACCGCGACATAGGCGGCAACGGTCAGCGCCGTCGCGAGGACGAGGCCCCAGCCGAAATTGAGGTAGAAGATCACCGCCACCGCGATCAGCTCGATCACGGTCGGGGCGATATTGAACAGCAGGAAATAGAGCATCGAATCGATGCTCTTGGTCCCGCGCTCGACCGTCTTGGTGACTTCGCCCGTGCGGCGCGAGAGGTGGAAACGCAGCGAAAGGCGATGCAGCCGGGCGAAAGTATCCTCCGCCAGGTGGCGAGTCGCCTCCTGGCCGACGCGTTCGAAGGCCACGTTGCGCAAGTTGTCGAACACGACGCTGGCAAAGCGGCCGGCGGCATAGGCGAGGACGAAGGCGATCGCGACCATCGCGACCTCGTTCGCCGGCGTGGTCATCGCATCGACCGCCCGCTTGTAGGCATAGGGAAGGGCCAGCGTCGTCCCCTTGGCCAGCAGGACCAGCACCAGCGCGCCGACGATCCGCCGCCGCAGCGCCGGGTTGTCCCGGGGCCATAGATAGGGAAGGAAGCGGCGAATGGTCGCCCAGCCATCGGCGGGCCCGGTGGCCGGGGAAGGGGTGTCGCGCGGCATCGCGCGCTATGTGGCCATCCCCCCGCGACAGCGCAATGGCGGGGCGGGCCGGCGGCCTAGAATCGGCCGTGCTGGTAACGCGAGCGGGTGGCCACCCCGCGCGGCACGTCGAACAGCACGGTCCGCGCCTCGAAATCGATTGCCACGCGGTCGAACAGGCGCAGGTCGCGCATTCCCAGGACCAGCGCCGGCCGGTCGGCCAGCCCCAGCGCGGCGAAAGCGGGCCCGTCGGCAAAGGCGACCGGGACATTGGCCAGCTGGAACTTGTCGATCCTGAGCGATTCGACGAAGTCGAGCTTGCCCACCAGTTCCGCCCCGTGAACGTCGGTCGTGCGGACTTGGTCGCGCTTCCTCGCGCGCAGCCGCTTCTGTAGGGCCAGGTTGCCGAGGTTGCCCTGCGCGCCGGTGTCGATGATCACCGCGGTGCGGATCCCGTCGATCCGGGCATTGGCGATGATCAGCCGGCCCAGCTTGCGCCGCGCGCGGACGATGATCTCGTAACCGCGATTGCCGCCCAGCGCCTCGGCATCGTCGACCGCGATCGTGTTCTCGCGGAAATCGATCAGGACGCGCAGGTCCTGCAGGCTGTCGAGCCCCAGGATCCCGTCCGCGCCGACATGCCGCGCCTCCAGCAGGGGGGCATGGCTGTCGTCGAATGTCCGCGCGGCGAATTCCAGCCCGTTCAGCTCGACCAGTTCGACCTCGCGCGCGCTGGCCATCCCAACGACGGTGGCGCTGCCCAGCGAAGGCAGGCCGAGCCGGGTCTTCAGCCCGTGGGTCACCACGGTCGCCTGCGCGCCGGTGTCGATCATGAACCGGAACGGCCCCTGGCCCTCGATCGTGACCGGCACGGTCATGCGCTGATAATAGTCGGTGCGGCTTTCGATCGTCTCGCCCCCGGCGGCCGCGATCCGGTCGAGCAGGGCGGCGGAAGTCTCCGCCGTGTCGGGCTCCGCGATCGGCGGCGGGGTCTGGATCGGCTCGGGCGCGGCGATCTGCAGCAGCGCGGCCGCGGGCAGCATCGGGAACGGCATCGCATTCTCCCCACGAAGTGGGGCAATATACCATAGACGGGGTGAGCGGCCTAATCGCGCCCGCCTGCTCACGGCACCGCCGATGGCGGGCGCGGGCCGGGGCGCGCGCGATCAGCCGTTCGGCGAACCGGCGACGGCCGGCTCGGCCGCGGCGGGCTGCTCCTCCCCCGGCGCGGGGCGCTGGCGCAACATGGCCCAAGCGTCGCGCACGACATGGGGCCAGACGAACCAGAGCACGAGCGCATAGGCAGCCGCGCCGACGAAGCCGAGCAATGCCAGCTGCGCGACCGGGTACCAATCGGCGGCGAGCGGCGATGCCGCGATCACCACCGCGGCCATCACGCCGCAGGCCGCAGCGACCGGGGCGATCGCCGCCACGAGGTCGCGCAGGCGCGCGCCGATCGCGGGCAGGGTCAGCGCCAGGGTGACCGCGAGCAGCATCGGCGCCGCGATCCACCAGGCATAGACGAGGCCGAGCGGCCCGAAACGGATCCCGGCCAGGAACAGCGCGGGGAAGATCAGCGCGCCGCAGAAGGCGGTAGTCAGATATATGCGCGGGCGCCCGATGGCATTGGTCGTGGGCGAACAGATGATCTGCAGCGCGAAGAACGGCATGGCCAGCGCGAGGCCCGATACGAATGGCGCCATTTCGGCCCACTTGCTGCCGAACAGGGTGAGGATCGCCGACTCCGCGGTGAGCGACAGGCCGACATATACGGGCGCGACGACCAGCAGGACCATCCGCGCGTTGCGCAGGAAATAGGGGGCGAGCGCGCGCCCGGCCTTGTGCAGTTCGGCATAGGCGGGGAAGGCGACCTCGTTGATCGGGGGCAGGAACCGGCCGGTGACGATCAGGGTCAGGAACAGCGCCTCGGAATAAAGACCGAGATCGTGGGTCTCCAGCGCGCGGCCGGCGATCACGATGTCGCTCTGGCTCTGCACGATCCAGAACAGCTGGCACAGCGTCAGCGCCCCGCCGAAAGAGATCAGGTCGCCCGCGCCGCGCAGGTCGAAGACCGGCCTGACGAGGATACGCGCGGCCAGGGTCAGGCCGATCGCGCGGGTCGTGAACATGGCGATCGGGGCATAGACCAGCGCCCAGACGCCGAAACCGTACCAGGCCAGGGTAAGCGCGGTGGTCGCGCCGACGACGGCGCAGACCAGGTTGACCAGGCCCTGGCTGCGAAACTCGATTCGCCGCGCCAGCAGTTCCTGCGGCAGGGCGGAGAAGGGAATCGTCAGGAAGATGAGCGCCTGTATGCGCAGCATGTCGGCAATCAGCGGCTCGTCGTAATAGTCGGCGGCGAGCGGGGCCATGAGGAACTGGACCGCGGCCAGCCCGCCGTTCAGCATCAGCAGCAGGGCGAAGACCTGGCCGATCCGGCGCTCGTCCACCTTGTCCGCCTGGATCAGCGAAGTGGCGAAGCTCTGCCCATTGAGGAAGGCGAGCGCGGTGATGACGGTCTGCGCCATGGCGAACAGGCCGT
>NZ_WTYO01000001.1:167500-771162 GCF_009827515.1 Pelagerythrobacter marinus
TAGGTGAAATACCACCCTGTTGTTTTCTGATGTCTAACCTCGCACCGTTAGCCGGTGTAGGGACCCTCTGTGGCGGGTAGTTTGACTGGGGCGGTCGCCTCCTAAAGAGTAACGGAGGCGCGCGATGGTAGGCTCAGGCCGGTTGGAAACCGGCTGCAAGAGTGCAATGGCATAAGCCTGCCTGACTGCGAGACTGACGAGTCGAGCAGAGACGAAAGTCGGTCATAGTGATCCGGTGGTCCCTCGTGGAAGGGCCATCGCTCAACGGATAAAAGGTACGCCGGGGATAACAGGCTGATGATTCCCAAGAGCTCATATCGACGGAATCGTTTGGCACCTCGATGTCGGCTCATCACATCCTGGGGCTGGAGCAGGTCCCAAGGGTTTGGCTGTTCGCCAATTAAAGTGGTACGTGAGCTGGGTTCAGAACGTCGCGAGACAGTTTGGTCCCTATCTGCCGTGGGCGTCGATTGTTGAGAGGAGTTGCCCCTAGTACGAGAGGACCGGGGTGAACATACCTCTGGTGTACCTGTCATCGCGCCAGCGGTGCAGCAGGGTAGCTATGTATGGACGGGATAACCGCTGAAAGCATCTAAGCGGGAAGCCTCCCTCAAGATAAGCAATCATCGAACCGTGATAGACCATCACGTTGATAGGCCGGGTGTGGAAGCGCAGTAATGCGTGGAGCTAACCGGTCCTAATAGTTCTGTTCGCGCTTGTTGAATCCCACCATCAACGACAGTCCTGCAAGGCTGTCCTCGATGTGGAGGATGTCTACAGCCGGATAACGCCCTGATACCCTGATAAAGGGTGCATCGATTTAAACCCGCAACGTGTTCGTTCGAAGCAACGTCTTCGATCGTTCACGGTCCGCCTGCTTCATTGCTTGGTGACCTTAGCGTCCGTGACCCACCCGATCCCATCTCGAACTCGGCCGTGAAACCGGACAGCGCCGATGGTACTAACGCTCAAGCGTTGGGAGAGTAGGTCGTCGCCAGGCATTGCAGCCGGCGGGCACGCGGATATAAACCCATTCACAAGTCAACGGGCCTCAGGGCCCGGATCAAGGAGGGCCTTCGAGGCCCTTTTTGCGTCTCCGAAGGACGCAGAAAAATCGGTGCCGCGGGGTGGAGCAGTCCGGTAGCTCGTCAGGCTCATAACCTGAAGGTCGTTGGTTCAAATCCAACCCCCGCAACCAACCTTACCACATCCCCTTGCGCGGAATTCGCCGGCCGTGCGCGCGGCAGTTCGGCCCCTTGGTGGGGTCGAGCCCTCCGGGTGTGCTGCGCCCTCGCGTGCCGGCCCATCGCAGCGTGCGCGCCGCGGGTTCAGTCTTCGGAGCGCTTGTCCGCCCTGCCGTCGTCTTCGCGCGAGCCGGCGTTGCGGTTGCCGCCGCCCTGCTTGTCGCGGCCCAGCTGTCCGGTGCCGTGATAGCTGTTGACCGACTGCCCGCCGTGCGACTGGAAGCCGTCGGCAAAGCCCTCGCCATCGGATCGGGGCTTGTCGCCGCTCGGACCGGTGTAGGGCGCGCCGTCGTCGCTGCCCCCCGTCCGCCGGGATTCGGCGGGACGATCGTCGCGCTCGCCTCGCGCGGATTCGCCGCTCGGCGCGTCTTTTGGCGGCATCGCCTGGGTATGCCTGGCGTCGTCGCTCATTGCTTCTCTCCTCTACCCAACGCTGTGCCGGTCATGGCCGGCGGGCGTCACTCGTCATTCACGTCCTGTCGCCGGTCGACGCCCGTGTCGGCCCGCGCGGCGATCACGGTGGCCGGGACCGTCACCGGCGTCCCGGTGCCGAAGTCGAACCGGACGTCGACTTGCGCGCCGGGGACGATGTTTGCGTCGTAATCGGTCAGCAGCGCGACCGGATCCCCCGGTTCCAGTTGCACGGTTTCGCCGGCGGGAATGTCGATATTGGCCGTCTGGTCGGGCACCTGCCGTTCGAGGTCGAAGAACTGGGCGCGGCTGCCGTGCTCGACAAGCACTTCCGAGATATAGACTCCGCGATCGCCGCGATTGGTGGCGGTGAAGTAGATCGCTGCCGCGCCGCCTGCTTGCTGCGGAAGGGCGATCTCGACGTCGCTGACCGAAACGACCGACCCGAATTCGCCCGCCGCCGAAGGCTGCGAATCGTCGTCGGCCAGCCATTCGCCGAGCGGCCCGAACAGGGCCAGGCCGGCGATCACGGCACCGGCTGCAATGACGAGGCCGATCAACTTGCGATGTTTCATTTGCCTGCGCTCCACTGGTTTCCTGATCGATCGAGGGCGTGCCCAATCAATAGGCTGGCGTCGCGAGGGTTCCCCGCGGCGCGCAGCGTGCCATCCGATCGCAGCCCGACCACCTCTCGTCGCAATCGGGCGCAGCGATCCGCCGGGGCCGGGAACGAGCGGTGCGTCCGCCGCGTCGAGCCGACATGTCCCCGCATCTCGCGAAAGGAAACCGACATGTCATTTCTCGACAAGATCGCCGCCGCCGTGACCCCCGCCGCGACCGACGATCAGCGCGCCGAGGCCCGGCGCAAGATCCAGGGGCTTGCCGCGGGTGAAGACTGGCTGGCGATGATCGTGCAGCAGCACCAGCGGATCGAGAGCCTTTTCGACCAGGCCCGGACCGCCCATGACGCCGCCGGGCGCCGCGAGGCCGTGCGCGCGCTGGCGAAGGAACTCACCGGCCATGCCATGGCGGAGGAAGCGATCGTCTATCCGGTCGTGTCCGAGGATAGCGGCAAGACCCATGCGGCCATGGCCTATGAAGAACACGCGATGACCAAGGTGCAGCTTGCCAAGCTCGAACGGATGGACCCGATGGGCGAGGAGTGGCGCGAGAAGCTCGACCACGTGTGCAGCGCGGTTCAGCAACATATCTACCAGGAAGAAGACAGCTGGCTGCCGGACCTGGTCGAGAAAGCCTCGGCCGAGGACAAGGCCTTCCTCAACCAGCGATACGCGCAGGAATACGCCCGCTATTGCGACTGACCCGCCGCGCCGGCCGCCCCGCAGGGGCGGTCAGGGCGCGAAGCCGGCCCTTGTCCGGTTGGCGATCGCGACCAGCGAGAGCATGACCGGCACTTCGACCAGGACGCCCACCACCGTCGCCAACGCCGCGCCGCTGCCCAGCCCGAACAGGCCGATCGCCACCGCCACCGCCAGCTCGAAGAAGTTCGAGGTTCCGATCAGCGCGCAGGGCGCGGCGATCGGGTGCGGGATCCGCCAGGCGCGCGCGGCGAGATAGGCGAGGGCGAAGATGCCGTAGCTCTGGATCACGATCGGCACGGCAATCAGCGCGATCAGCAGCGGCCGTGCGACGATCACCTGCGCCTGGAACCCGAACAGCAGGACCACGGTGAGCAGAAGGCCGAGAATGGACAGCGGCTTCAGCCGCGCGACGAACCGCGTCACCGCCGCGTCGTCGCCCTCCGCCCGGCGCACCAGCCAGCGGCGGGTGAGCGCGCCGGCGACCAGTGGGAGCACGACGTAGAGGCCCGTCGCCAGCAGCAGCGTCTGCCACGGCACGGCGATCTCCGCCACGCCGAGCAGGAGCGCCACGATCGGGGCGAAGGCGAACACCATGATGACGTCGTTCACCGAGACCTGCACCAGGGTATAGGCCGGGTCGCCGCGGGTCAGCTGCGACCAGACGAAGACCATCGCCGTGCACGGCGCCGCGCCCAGCAGGATCAGCCCGGCGATATATTGCCGGGCGTCGCCGGGCGCGATGAGATCGGCGAAGACCACCTCGAAGAACAGCACCGCCAGCGCGGCCATCGTGAACGGCTTGACCAGCCAGTTGACGATTACCGTCAACACCAGCCCCTTGGGCCGTTGCCCGAGATCGCGCAGGCTGGCGAAATCCACCGCCACCATCATCGGGTAGATCATCGCCCAGATCAGCACCGCGACGACGAGGTTGACCGAGGCATATTCGAACGCGGCGAGGCTGGCGAACAGCCCGGGCGCGAGATTGCCGAGCGCGATCCCCGCGCCGATGGCGAGCGCGACCCAGAGCGAGAGCCAGCGTTCGAACGCACCGAGCGCTTCGGCGGCAGGGCGGTTATCGGCGATCGAGGCCATCGGTGTGCGTTCCCGTGATGAAGTGATGGTGCCTGGTGATGGAATGGCGGTGCGCCGCGCTCAGGCCGGGCGGGCCCTGACGATCTCGCCGTCTTCCTTGGTGAAATCGCGCGGCAGCGGGCCGAGCAGCTCGAGGACCCGTTCCGAAGGACGGCACAGCAGCGCCGCGGCCGGCGTGGTGACGATCGGCCGGTTGATCAGGATCGGATGGGCGAGCATCGCCTCGACCAGCGCGTCGTCGTCCAGCGTTTCGTCGTCGAGGCCCAGCTCTTCGTAGGGGGTGCCTTTCCGTCGCAGCAGCGCGCGCGGGGCAATGCCCATCCGGGCAATCAGGCGCTCCAGCTCCGCGCGGCCCGGCGGGGTCTGCAGGTATTCGATCACCTGCGGCTCGACCCCGGTGGCGCGGATCAGCGCGAGCGCGTTGCGCGACGTGCCGCAGGCCGGGTTGTGGTAGATCGCGACCGTCACGCGCAGCACCGCGGCGCGTCGGGGGCGAGCGCGGGGGCGCAGCAGGCCCCGTCCGCCGCGCCGGGCGAGAGGGCGGCCAGGTCCGGCGTGTCGCCATAGACGGTGGATTCGCCGGTGGTCAGGAAAGCTTCCCACATCACCCCTTGCGGATCGGCGACCCAGGATTTTTCCGACCGGGCATAGCAGCAGGTCGTCTGCCCTTCCTCGACGAGCGGGCGGTCGGCCGCCTTCAGCCGGGCGAAGACCTCGCCCAGTTCCTGCGCGTCCTCGACCTGGATGCCGAGATGCTCGACCCCCTTGTGCGCATTGCCCGACGAAATCGCGAAGTTGACGCGCGGATCGTCGAGCATCCATTTCGCGTAGTCGTCGCGCGTGAGCGTGGGCTCGGCCCCGAAAAGGGTGGAATAGAAGCCGATCGACCGTTCGAGATCGTCCACTCCGACATGGATGTGCAGGCGCTTCATGCCGTTTTCCTTTCAGCGAGGGGGCGGCGCACGGGCGCCGCGTCGGTGTCGGGAGCACAGCCGGCGCCCCCGCAGCAGTTTTCGAGCAAGTAGCCGACCAGCGCGTTCATCGCCGGGTAGTCGGCGCTGTAGATCAGCGATCGGCCCTGCCGGCGCTGGGCGATCAGGCCCGCGCGGGTGAGGTGGGCGAGGTGGAACGACAGCGAGGAATTCGGCAGGTCCAGCGCCTGCGCGATCGCGCCCGCCGGCATCCCGTCTTCCCCCGTCTGGACCAGCAGGCGGAACAGCGCGAGCCGGTGTTCATGCGCGAGGGCCCCGAGGGCGGCCACCATCCTGTCAGGTGTCATTTCCATAATTGTCGAAATAATAGCAGCGGCGAGAGCGGTCAATAGAAATTTCGACGATCATCGAAATGGTGAGCGCACCGTCCTGTCGGGCGCAGGGCGCGGGCCGGCCCGAAAAGCGTGCCCGGCGCGGCCGATAATGGCGCTCGCCGCAAGCAAACTGGCATAGACGCTAGGCATTGTTTAAGAAATCGGTACAGTAGAGTGTGCAGGCAATAACGGGATGCGTTGATATGGCCGGGAAAAGGCTCTTCCAATCGGTGGCGGAACAGATCGCCCAGTTGATCGACGAGGGTGCGTTCCCGCCCGGAACGCGCCTGCCCGGGGAGCGGGAACTGGCCGAGCGGCTCGGGGTGAGCCGGGTGACGATCCGCGAGGCGGAGATCGCGCTCCAGGCCGTCGGACGGCTGGAGATCAAGACCGGGTCGGGCGTCTACGTCAGCGAGGCGCAGCCGGCGGCCCACGCACCCCTGCCCAAGGCGAGCGCGTTCGAAGTGACCGAGGCGCGCCTGCTGGTCGAATCCGAGGCGGCCGCGCTCGCCGCGCACAATATCACCGAGGAAGGCGTCGCGCGGCTGGAGGAACTGATCGAGCAGATGCGGACCGGCGATCACGATGCCGCGAACGAGGCTGACGCGCTGTTCCACCAGACCATTGCCGAGGCGTCCAACAACGCCGCGCTGGTCCATACCATTCGCACCTTGTGGCGCATGCGCGAGGACCTGCCCGACGTGAAGGCGACTTACGAGGCGGTCTGCGTGGACGATGCCGAATCGCGCACGGCCGAACATCGCGCGGTCTTCGAGGCGCTGCGCGATCGCGACGCGGCGGCGGCGCGGGCCGCGATGCGCGAGCATTTCCACCGCCTGATCAATGCCATGCTCGACGCGACCGAGCGCATGGCGCTGGAGGAGGTCCAGCAGAAGGCGTCGCAGAGCCGCGAGCGCTTCCTCGTGGCCGCCCGGATGAGCTAGACAAATTGGTATTACAGAAAAATCTGACGCGCCTATGCCAGATTGATTGACAGCATCGTCGCCGCCCCTATAGTCGCGCCCAATAACAACGGGCGAGGGGACGATGATGCTTGGACGGGTCGGTCTGTGGCTATTGCCAGCCGTTGCGGCCGCGAGTCCGCTGAAGGCGGAGCGCCACCTGGTGCGCGACCAGGAGGGCTATGCCGCGGCGCTGTCGCGCGTCGAGGCGGGCGACGTGATCGTCCTCGCCAGCGGCGAATGGCGCGATTTCGACATGGTGGTGACCGGCCGCGGCACGGCGGATGAACCGATCGCGGTCGTCGCCGAGCGGCCTGGCACGGTGTTCCTGACCGGGCAATCGAGCCTTCGCATCGGCGGCGAGCACGTCGTCGTCTCCGGCCTGGTCTTCCGCGACGGATACAGCCCGCGCGGCGAAGTGATCTCGTTTCGCCGGACGAAGGACGACCTCGCGCGCAACAGCCGCGTCACCCAGGTCGTGATCGACCGTTTCAACAAGCCCGACCGGTTCGAATCCGATTACTGGGTGGGAATCTACGGCCGGAACAACCGCTTCGATCACAGCCACCTGGTCGGCAAGACCAACCAGGGCGTGACGCTGGCGGTGCGGCTCGACGCGCCCGAAAGCCGCGAGAACGGCCACCGCATCGATCACAACTACTTCGGGCCGCGCCCGGTGCTCGGCTCCAACGGCGGGGAGACGATCCGCATCGGGACCAGCAAGTACTCGATGTTCCGTTCGGGCACGATCGTCGAGAACAACGTGTTCGACCGGTGCGACGGCGAGGTGGAGATCATCTCGAACAAGTCGAACGGCAATGTCTATCGCGGCAACCTTTTCCTCAATTCGCGCGGTGCGCTGACCCTGCGCCACGGCGACGACACGCTGGTGGAACGCAACGTCTTCCTCGGCGGGGGCAAGGACCACACCGGCGGCATCCGCGTGATCAACCGTAACCAGACGGTGCGCTTCAATTACATGGAGGGGCTGCGCGGCAGCGGTTTCGCCAGCGCGCTGACGGTGATGAACGGCGTGCCCAATTCGCCGGTCAACCGCTACGTCCAGGTCGACAACGCGCGGATCGAGCGCAACACGGTGATCGACAGCGCCCGCATCACGCTGGGCGCGGGCGCCGACGAGGAGCGTTCGGCCGCGCCGGTCAACTCGGTCTTCGCCGGCAACCTGCTCGGCGGGGCGGGCGAGGGCACTTTCGTCGAGGTCGATTCGGACATCTCGGGCATTGCCGTCGATCGCAACGCGGTGGTCCGCGGCGAGGTGCACAGCGCCGCCGCGCACTTGCGCAAGGTCCAGGCCCGGATGGAGCGGGCCGCCAACGGCCTGCTCTACCCGGTCGATCCGGCGCTGGCCGACGTGGGCGCCCCGCGCGACCTGGCGCCGATCGCGCTCTCGGACGTCGGGGTAGACTGGTATCCGAAACCCGGCGCGCAGGCAGACTTCGGCTTTTCCGGCACCGTCACCCGCGTCGCTCCGGGGGAGGACACGCTGGCCCGCGCGGTGGCCGCGGCCGCGCCGGGCGACGTCCTGCTGCTGGAGCCGGGCGTCCACATCGCCAACCGCGTGATCGCGGTGGACAAGATGCTGACCATCCGCGGGCCCGAGGCAGCCGGTGCCGAGCGACGCGAAAGCGCGATCGTCCGCTTCACCCGCCCGTCGCTGGTCGAGCTGCGCGAGGGCGGCAACCTGCGCCTCGCCAACCTGGTGATCGACGGCGCGCTGGCCCCCGATTCGGTCGGCAACGCGGTGATCCGCACCAGCGCCTTCCCGCTCAAGGCGAACTTCCGCGTCGAGCTGGACGCGGTGACGGTCCGCGATCTCGTGGTCAACAAGTCCTTCGCCGTGCTCGCGATCGGCAAGGGCGCGCTGGCCGACCGCGTGATTATCCGCGACAGCCTCTTCGCCGGCATCACCGGGCCGATCGTCTCCGCCCAGGCCGAAACCGACGATTTCGGCCGCTACAACGTCGAGTATCTCGACATCGCGGACAGCACGTTCGCCGACGTCGGCGGCCCCGCGGCGGCCGTCTATCGCGGGGGCACCGACGAGAGCACGTTCGGCCCGATCGTCACCGTTTCCGGCAATACCTTCCGCAATGTCGGCCGCACCGGGGCGGGGCAGGACGCGTCGCTCCATCTCCACGGCGTCCAGGTTGCCTCGCTCGCGGGCAACAGCTTCGAGAACGCGGCTCCGCCTGTGGTCGAGCATACGGTGGGGACGCCGGCGACCGCGATCGTCGGCAACCGCTTTGCGCAGACGCCGCCGCCGGTCGTGCGCGAGCTGGTCTTCCCGGGCGAGCCGCGGGCCGAGCTGCGCGACAATGAAACGATCCCGGAGGAAAGCCTGTGAACCACCTGACCAGCCGCGCCGCCCTGCTGGCGGCGGTACCGGCGAGCGCGCTGGCGCTGGCCCTTCCCGCCGCGCCGGCCCACGCCCAGGCGCCCGTCGCGCCGGAGCATGCGGCATCGGCGCCGGCGACGCCCGCGGCGGACCTGCCGCCGCTCTATGCCGACGAGTTCGCGCGGGCGCGCGTTTTCGTCGCCGGGATGATGGAAGCCGGCGTGGTCGTGCCGCAGCCGCGCGACCCGGGCGGCGGCTACACGCACGAGCAGCACAAGCGCAATTACCGCGCGATCCTGCTGTCGGGGCAGCTTTACCGGATCACCGGGGACCAGGCCTATGCCGACTACGTGCGCGCGATGCTGCTCGCCTATGCCGATCTCTATCCCACGCTCGGCGACCACCCGGCGCGCAGCAACCAGAACGCGGGCCGCCTGTTCTGGCAGGTGCTCAACGACGCGGTCTGGCTGGTCCACGCGGTGCAGGGCTATGCCGAGATCCGCGATACGCTGAGCGCCGCCGACCGCGAGCGGATCGACAGCCAGGTCTTCCGCCGCGCCGCGCATTTCCTCTCGGTCGAATCGCAGGCCACGTTCGACCGTATCCACAACCACGCGACCTGGGCGACCGCCGGCGTCGGGATGACCGGTTACCTGCTGGGGGACCGCGACCTCGTCGAGCGCGCGCTGCTGGGTTCGGACAAGAGCGGCCAGGCCGGGTTCCTGCGCCAGACCGAGCTGCTCTTCTCCCCCGACGGCTATTACGCCGAAGGCCCCTATTACCAGCGCTATGCCCTGATGCCGTTCATGGTCTTCGCCGACGCGATCGCGCGCAACGATCCGCAGCGGCGCATCTTCGAACATCGCGACGGCATTCTCCTCAAGGCCCTGCGGACGACGATCCAGCTGACATACGGCGGCTATTTCTTCCCCTTCAACGATGCGCTGAAGGACAAGAGCCTGCGGACCGAGGAACTCTACCACGGCATCGCCATCGCCTATGCCCAGACCCGCGACCCGAGCCTCCTCTCGATCGCGCGGATGCAGGATCGCACGGTCCTGACCCCGGCGGGGCGGATGGTCGCGGCGGACCTTGCCGCCGGGCGGGCGGAGCCGTTTCCCTTCCGCTCGATGCTGCTGCGCGACGGGCCGGAGGGCGAGCAGGGGGCGGTCGCGATCCTGCGCGAAGGCGAGGGGCCACGACACACCGCGCTGGTGGCGAAGAATTCGTCGCAAGGCATGGGCCACGGCCATTTCGACAAGCTCAGCTGGCAGCTTTACGACAACGGGCACGAGATCGTGCGCGATTACGGCGCGGCGCGGTTCCTCAATATCGAGGCCAAGGAGGGCGGACGCTACCTGCCCGAGAACGAGACCTGGGCCAAGCAGACCCTGGCGCACAACACCCTTGTCGTGGACGGGCGCAGCCACTTCGACGGCAAGGTCAGGGCGGCGAGCGCGGTCGCGCCCGAACAGCTCCATTTCTCGGTCGAACCCGGCCTGCAGGTTTCCAGTGCCCGCGTCGATGGCGCCTATCCGGGGGTGGGCATCGTCCGCACGCTGGTGATGACCGACGTACCGGGGCTGGAAAGCCCGGTGGTGTTCGATCTCGTCACCGCGGAGAGCGAGGGCACGCATTCCTACGACCTGCCGCTGCATTACCAGGGCGCGGTGATCGAACTGGGCTTCCCGGTCGAAAGCCACGTCGCCGCGCGCCCGGTGCTGGGCGAAGGCCACGGCTACCAGCATGTCTGGGTCGATGCGGAGGCCACGCCGGCGGCGGGCGACGGCGCGCTGACCTGGCTGCTCGACGGGCGTTTCTACACCTATCGCTTCGCCACCGACGGCGCGACCCGCGCGGTCCTGGGGCAGGTCGGGGCCAACGATCCCGATTTCAACTTGCGCCGCGAGCCGCTGGTCCTGCTGTGCCGCGAGAGCGCGGGCGGGACGACGTTCGCCACCCTGCTGGAAAGCCACGGCCGCTACGACGGGGCGGCGGAACAGACCGTCGCCAGCCGCAGCCGCGTGGCCGCCATGCGTCACGAGCGGCAGGGCGGGAAGGACATCGTCGTGCTGACGCTGAAGGACGGCGGGCAGGTCGCGCTGGCCGTTTCGCACGACCCCGATCCGGGCGCGCGCCACAGCGCGACGGTCGACGGGCGCGAGATCGCCTGGTCGGGATTTGCCGCGATCGTCGAGATCGGGCGGGGAGGAAACTGACATGTACCGGGATATCCAGCGCCGCTCGCCGGCCTTCACCCCGGCGGCCGAAGCCGCGATCGAACAGGTCGATCCCGGCATCCGCCGCCAGATCCTGGGCCATGGCCCCGATCTCATGGTCTGCCGGGTATGGTTCGAACAGGGCGCCATCGGCCAGGTCCATTCGCATCCGCACAGCCAGTCTTCCTACGTCGAGAGCGGCCGCTTCCGCGTGACGATCGACGGCGAGGAGCGCGAGCTGGAGGCCGGCGACGGCTTCTACGTCGCGCCGTTCCTCGACCACGGGGCGGTCTGCCTCGAAGCGGGCTGCCTGCTCGACACCTTCAACCCGGCGCGTGCCGATTTCCTGGGCGAGGAGGGCTGACCATGCTTCGCAACCGCTTCCGCTGGACCATCGTCGCACTCGTCGCCGTGGCCACCGTGATCAATTATATCGACCGCGGTGCGCTCGGCCTGCTCTGGCCCGAGATCTCGCAGGACCTGGGGATGAGCAAGCTCGACTATGCGATCATCCTCAACGTCTTCACGTTCGCCTATGCCTTCGGCCAGACGCTGTTCGGCAAGATCTTCGACTGGATCGGCACCCGGCTGGGTTTTGTCCTGTCGATCGTCGTCTGGTCGGCGGCGACGATCCTCCATGCCTTCGCCCGCGGCCTGTTCAGCTTCGCGCTGTTTCGCGCGTTGCTGGGCGTGTCCGAGGCCGGCAACTGGCCCGGCGCGACCAAGGCCAATGCCGAATGGTTCCCGATCCGCGAGCGCGCGCTGGCGCAGGGGATCTTCAATTCGGGGGCCGCGATCGGCGGAATCGTCTCGGCGCCGGTCGTCGCCTATCTCTTCGTCTTCCTCGAATCGTGGCAGGCGACCTTCATCGCGATCGGCGCGCTCGGCTTCCTCTGGCTGGTGCCCTGGCTGATCGTCTACAAGACCGGGCCCGAGGCGCATCCCTGGCTGAGCGCGGAAGAGCGCGACTATATCCTGACCGGCCAGCGCGACCTGGAAACCAACGAAGTCGTCACTTACGCGCCTTCGGCCGGGGAAATCCTGTCGCGCAAGGAAAGCTGGGGCGTGATCCTCGCCTCGTTCTTCCTCGATCCGATCTGGTGGCTCTTCGTCGGCTGGCTGCCGCTCTACCTGGCCGAGACTTACGGCTTCGGGGTCGCCGAAATTGGCCTCTACGGCTGGGTGCCCTATGTCGGCGCGATGTTTGGCGCCTGGTTCGGCGGCATCCTGGCGCAGAACCGGATCAAGGCCGGCTGGTCGGTCAACCGCACCCGCAAGAGCGTGATCGCGCTGGGCGGGGCGATCATGCTCGTCTCGCTCCTGCTCACGATCCAGGCCTCGACCCCGCTGGTCGCGGTCCTGCTGATGGCGGCGATCCTGTTCGGCTTCCAGACGGCGGTCGGCAATATCCAGACGCTGCCGAGCGATTTCTATTCGGGCAAGTCGGTCGGCACCCTGGCCGGCTATGCCGGGACCGCGGCCAAGCTCGCGGTGGTCGGGCTGAACTTCCTGATCCCGATCATCACCGCCGACAGCTACGCCCCCGCTTTCGCGGTCGGCGCGGCGCTGGCGATCCTGACCGTGGCATCGGTCTTCTTCCTGTGCCCGCGGATCAAACCCCTCAATCCCAAAACGGGGCGGCCCAGCGCCGTTACCCCTTCGTGAAAGGCTAATCGAAACATGACGGATCTGACGAACAAGGTGGCCATCGTGACCGGCGCGAGCCGCGACATCGGCCAGGCGGTGGCCATCGAGCTGGGCAAGTGCGGCGCGCGGGTGGCGGTCAACTATCGCTCCGACGAGGCGGCGGCAGAGGCGGTGGTCGAGGCGATCCGCCAGGCCGGCGGCGAAGCCGTGAAAGTGCGCGCCGACGTGACCGTGGCGGCCGAGGTGGATGCCATGGTCGCGCAGACGCGCGAAGCCTTCGGCGGGGCGATCGACATCGTCGTCAACGTCGCCGGCGGGATGGTCGAACGTCGCCCGCTCGATGCGATGGACGAGGATTTCTTCAACCACGTCATGCAGTTGAACGCGACGTCGGCCTTCCTCGTTACCAAGGCGGCGGTGCCGCACATGGGCGAAGGCGGGGCGATCGTGAACTTCGCCTCCCAGGCCGGGCGCGACGGCGGCGGGCCCGGCGCCTGCGCCTATGCCACGTCGAAAGGCGCGGTGATGACCTTCACCCGCGCCATGGCGAAGGAACTGGGGCCGAAGGGCATTCGCGTCAACGCGCTGTGTCCGGGCATGATCGCGACCACGTTCCACGACACCTTCACCAAGGACGAAGTGCGCGCCAACGTCGCCGCGGCCACCCCGCTGCGCCGCCAGGGCAACTCGGAAGAAGTCGCCACCACCGTCGCCTGGCTCGCCAGTGAAGAGGCCGCCTTCGTCACCGGCGCGAACATCGACATCAACGGCGGCACGTTCTTCTCCTGAGCGGGAAGGCTGGGGAACGGACGGGATGAAGACGTTCATCGTCGGCGAGGCCATGCTGGAATACCACAGTCACGGGGGCACCGGGCTGCGGTATGGCGGGGATACGCTGAACACCGCGATCCACATGGCCCGGCGCGGCCTCGACGTGGCCTATGTCACTGCGGTCGGGACCGACCCGGTCAGCGACGCGCTCGTCCGGGCCTGGGCAGAGGAGGGGATCGACGTCACCCACGTCCACCGCCATCCCGACCGTTCGCCCGGCATCTACGCAATCCATCTCGACGCGGCGGGGGAGCGCAGCTTCCTCTACTGGCGCGACGCCAGCGCCGCGCGCGAGATGTTCGCGCTACCCGGCATGGAGCGCACGTTGGCGGCAGCGCAGGACTGCGACCTTGTCTATTTCAGCCTGATCTCGCTCGCGGTGATCGGCGATGCCGGGCGCGAGGCGCTGCTCGGCCTGGCACGCGCGCGCAAGGCGGCGGGGCGGGCGGTCGCATACGACAGCAATTACCGCCCGCGCCTCTGGCCCGATGCCGGCCAGGCGCAGGCGGCCTCGCTGGCGGCGGCGGGGGCGGCGACCATCGGCCTGCCGACCAACGTCGACGAGCGGGAGCTGTTCGCCGACGCGGCGGACGAGCCGGCGATCGCCGCGCGCTGGCACGCCGCGGGCTGCGACGAGGTGATCGTCAAGGCGGGGGAGCGCGGCTGTTTCCATTCCGGGCCGGACTGCGCGCAGGCTTTCCCGGTCGCGCCGGTGCGCGTGGTGGATTCGAGCGGCGCGGGCGACGCCTTCAATGCCGGCTACCTCCACGCCCGGCTGACCGGCGCCGACCGCGACCGCGCGATCGCGGCCGGCCAGGCGCTGGCGGCCGAAACGCTCGGCCATCTCGGCGCGATCGAAGTCGGCCGCCGCCGCGCGCTCAATCCTGCTTGACGCTCTCGCGGTCCCAGAACCGCAGCTGGCCGCACTTCTCGATGAAGGCCTTCGCTGCCTTCTCGCCCGATGAGACATCGACGAAACCGTCGTCCATCCAGTTCCACACCCCGGCCGTTTCGAACAGAGGTTGGACCGTGGGGACATAGGCGACGAACTTGGCGTGGGCGAAGGCGTCGTAGACGAAATCGACGCTCGGCTTGTCGGTGTTGTAGCGGCGGGCCGATTCCTCGCTCATCACCACGGCCACCGCGTCATAGGTGACCGAGGGGCCGCCATCGATCTTCTCGTCGGCTTCCATCATGCTGCCGTCGGACAGCCTGGCCCCGGCCACGTGCGGGGCGACGATTTCCACCATGCCGCCAGCATCCTGCGCCGCCTGCTTCAAGGCCGCGACGACATCGGCATCGGCGCCTTCGGCGATGTAGATGCCCAGCTTGCGTCCCTCGAAACTGTCGGGGCCGTTCCTGACGATCGACAGCGCGGGGCTCTCGGGCAGGTCGGTGATCGGTTCGCGCGCGGCCGGCACTTTCTCGGGCAGCTGTTCCAGGCCGATGCCGTCGGCCACCTCCTGCGCCAGCCCCTCGTCGATATGGCGCAGGTGGCCGATCATGCGCTTGCGGATATCCATGCGTTCCACCTTCGACAGTTCGAAGGTCAGCGCATTGGCCATGTGCGTCTGCTCGACGGGGGTCTGCGAGACGTAGAACTGGCGCGCCTGGCTGTAGTGGTCGGCAAAGGTCTCGCTCCGCACGCGGACCTTCGGCCCGCCCACATCCGCGGGGTAGGACGTGAAGCCGCGCTCCGGGCAGGCGCGCGGGCCGCGGCCCTCGTTCGGCTTGTCGGTATCGCCCCAGCTATTCGGCTCGTAATTGGCACGCCCTTTCGGGTTGTGCATCGCCATGTGCCCGTCCTGCTGGAAATGGCGCACCGGGCATTTGGGCGCGTTGATCGGGATATGGGTGAAGTTCGGGCTGCCCAGCCGCTTCAGCTGCGTGTCGAGATAGGAGAAGTTGCGCCCTTGCAGCAGCGGGTCCTCGGTGAAATCGATGCCGGGCACGATGTTCTGCGTGCAGAAGGCGACCTGTTCGGTCTCGGCGAAGAAGTTGTCGACATTGGCATCGAGCGTCAGCGTGCCGATGATCTCGACCGGGACCTGTTCCTCGGGAATGATCTTGGTCGCGTCGAGCACGTCGAATTCGAACTGCTCGGCGAATTCCTCGTCGAACACCTGGATGCCCAGGTCCCATTGCGGGAAATCGCCCGCCTCGATCGCGTCCCACATGTCGCGGCGATGGAAGTCCGGGTCCATCCCGTTGACCTTCAGCGCCTCGTTCCAGATCACCGATTGCAGCCCCAGCCGCGGCTTCCAGTGGAACTTGACGAAATGCGCCTCGCCCTTCTCGTTGACGAGGCGGAACGTGTGCACGCCGAAACCTTCCATGAAGCGGAAGGAACGCGGGATCGTCCGGTCGGACATGATCCACATGACCATGTTCATCGATTCGGGGGAGAGCGAGATGAAGTCCCAGAAATTGTCGTGCGCGGTCTGGGCCTGGGGGAAGCCGCGGTCGGGCGCCGGCTTGGCGGCGTGGATCAGGTCGGGGAACTTGATCGCGTCCTGGATGAAGAAGACCGGGATATTGTTGCCGACGAGGTCCCAGTTGCCTTCCCTGGTGTAGAACTTGGTCGCGAAGCCGCGCACGTCGCGCGCCAGGTCGGGCGAACCCTTGTTCCCCGCGACGGTGGAGAAGCGCGTGAAGGTGGGCGTCTTGACCCCGACCTCGTTGAAGATCGCCGCGCGCGAATATTCGGGGATCGCCTTCTTCAGCTCGAAATGGCCGTGAACCCCGTATCCGCGGGCGTGGACCACGCGCTCGGGAATGCGCTCGTGATCGAAATGGAAGATCTTCTCGCGCGCGACCTGGTCCTCGACCAGCTGCGGCCCGCGCGGGCCGGCGGTCAGCCAGTTCTGGTCGTCGGCCACCGGCGCGCCCTGCGCGGTGGTCATCACGTCGTCGTCGCCGCGCGGCTCCTGGTGGTTGGCGCCGCCTTTCGACAGCTTGAAATCATCGCTCATGTTCGTCTCCGCTCGTAGGGTGGGGGGCGACCCGGTGCGCCGTGGAGTATGGAGGGCAGGAAGGTCTCAGCGCGCATCCTCCGGCTCCGCCATCCGGCGGTGCATCTGCGCCAGCACGGTATCGGGGATGATCCCTGCGAGAGTATCCTGCACCTTGTTCATGAATCCGCTGACCGTGTGCGCGTCGCCGCCCAGCAGCGCCTCGTATCCGTCCTGCGCGACCTTGGCCGGGTCGGCCTTGTCGTCGTCCTGCCCGACGTCGGTGTTTTCCATCCCCGCGCGGGCGAAGAAGCGCGTGTCGGTCGGCCCCGGCATCAGGCAGGTGACCGCGACGTCGGTGTGCTTCAGCTCGTTGCGAAGGCCGAAGCAGAAATAGTCGATGTAGCTTTTCGTGCTGTTGTAGACGAGCTGATAGGCGCCGGGGATGTGCCCGGCGATCGACCCGGTCACGAGGATCCGGCCGGCGTTGCGGGCCACCATCTTCCGCCCGATCGCGTGAAGAAGCCAGGTCGTCCCCGTGACATTGGTGTGGATCACGTGGGCAATGTCGGCCCAGTCCTGTTCGACGAAGGCCCGGCCCAGCCCGTGCCCGGCATTGGCGATCAGCACGTCCACCTCGCGATCCCCGATCGCGGCCATCAGCTGTTGCAGGCCCTCGCGCGTGGCGAGGTCGGCCTGCACCGTTTCGACCGAGGGCGCCCCCGCGTCGCGCGCGGCGGCTTCCGCCTCGTCGAGCGGCCGGTCCGCCGCGAGCAGCAGGCTGCACCCGTCGCGCGCGGCGAGCCGCGCCAGTTCCAGCCCGATCCCGCTGGAAGCGCCGGTGACGAGGACGAAGCCGGCCAGCCGTTCGATCCTGTCCGCCATCGTCAGTGCTCCATCCCGGGCTTCAGCACGACCTTGGTCCAGGTGTCCTGTTGTTCCTTGAAGTTCCTGTAGCCGTCGGCCGCCTGCTCCAGCGGCAGCCGGTGGCTGATGAGAAAAGTCGTATCGAGCGTGCCGTCCTCGATCTTGTCGAGCAGTTCGCCGGTGTATTTCTGCACGTGGGTCTGGCCCGAGCGGACCTGCAGCCCCTTTTCCATCAGCGCGCCGAGCGGGAACTTGTCCGTCATCCCACCATAGACGCCTGGGATCGAGACGCGCCCGCCGGGGCGCACGGCGAGGAGCGCCTGCTTGATCACGCGCGCGCGGTCCGCGCCGATGCCGACGGTCTGCTTGGCAATGTCGAGCATGTTGTCGACGGCGAAGCCGTGCGCCTCCATCCCGACCGCGTCGATCACCGCGTCGACGCCGATCCCGCCCGACATTTCCAGCAGCGCCTCGCGCACGTCGGTGGAACGGAAATCGATCGTTTCCGCCCCCAGCTCGCGCGCCAGCTCCAGCCGGTGCGGGTAGTGGTCGATCGCGATGACTTTCGCCGCGCCCATGACGATGGCGGACTGGATCGCGAACAGGCCGACGGGGCCGCAGCCCCAGACCGCGACCGTGTCGTCCGGCTGGATCTGCGCGTTCTCCGCCGCCATCCAGCCGGTGGGCAGGATGTCGGAAAGGAACAGGACCTTCTCATCCTCCAGGTGATCGGGCACCGCGATCGGGCCGACGTCGGAAAAGGGCACGCGGACATATTCCGCCTGCCCGCCCGAATAGCCGCCCGTCAGGTGCGAATAGCCGAACAGCCCGCTCATCGGGTGGCCGTAGAGCGTGGCCGACATGTCCTGCTTTTCCGCAGGGTTGGAATTCTCGCAGGCCGAATACTGCTGCACCGCGCAGTGGAAGCACCCGCCGCAACTGATGGTGAAGGGCACGACGACGCGCTGCCCCTTCTTCAGCGTGGACTTGCTGCCGGTATCGACCACCACGCCCATGAACTCGTGGCCGAGAACGTCGCCCGCCTTCATGCCGGGAATGACCCCGTCGTAGAGGTGGAGGTCCGAACCGCAGATCGCGGTCGCGGTCACTTCGACGATCGCGTCGCGCGGGTTGACGATTTCCGGATCGGGCACGCTTTCGACGCGCACGTCCTTGGTTCCATGCCAGGTCAGTGCCTTCATGCCGCCTTCTCCTTCTCGGCTGCGCGGGTGTTTTCCTTGCGCGATGCGGACGTGGCGATCTCGCCCGTTTCCATCAGCATCTTGAACCGCTTGAGATCGTGGCGCGCCTGCACTTGCGGTTCGCGCATGAAGAGCTTGGCGATCGCCTTGCCCGCCTTTCCGCCCGGCGGGTCATAGGCGACGACCAGGGTGACGCGGGTGCCGCGGTCGCCGGGGGCGTCGGCAAAGGAAACCTCGCCCTGCGTCTCGATGTCGGAGCCTTCGACCGATCGCCAGGCGATCCGTTCGTCCTGCGTGTCCTCGACCACCTCGGTCTCGACATCGACCGTGGTCCCGCCCGGGGCCTTGATCGTCCAGACCGAACGCTTCCCGTCGTCGTCCTTCACGACGATCCGCTCGACGTTCTCCATCACGTCCACGAGGTTGGGGAAGGAACGCCAGAAGGCGTAGAGTTCGTTGCGGGGCCGGCGGATGGTCACCGACCGGCCGGCAATGTCCAGCGGGCCGTGGACGTGGCGGGCGGTATAGCCCGGGGCGCGGTCGCTGCCCTGGCGGCGCCGGTGGGCGCGCAGGCCGAGCACGAGCCCGCCGACCGCGAGGCCGAGGCCGGCCGCCGCCCCGGCGATCTGTCGCTTGCTGTCAGTCATGTCGATCGTCTCCTGTCTGACCAAGAGAGGCGAGAGCGGCACGATCCGTTCCGGGCCCGGGCCGGCGGCAGCTGCCCGATGCGACGAAGCGTGGCCGGGACAGGACGGGATCGAAAAACCCTGCAACAGGCCCGCCGCGGCGCGCCGGCGGCGTGCAATATATGTTCGGCGGCCATGAAAAACGGGAACGTTCGGTGCCCGTTTCCATTCCTTGTTGCATGTCTTCGCCCGAAGATCTCGACCAGTTCCTGCAGCTTTGCATGTGGGACATCGCCGCCGGTGCGCGGCAACTTTACCGGCGTCTTCCCGGCGTCGCCGAAAATGCCGAGGACGCGGGCCTGCAACTCGTGCTCAGCGAACTGGCATCGGTCGCGGGGATGTGCGCCGATCGCCTGTTCATGACCGGCGGCAAGCATTCCGGGCCGGACAACCTGTGGATGGCGGGCATTCTCGACGATGCGGAGCGCGACACGCGCACGATCGCCCCCGGGCCGCTGCTCGACCTCGCGATCGTGGGCGCCGTTCGCAAGGCGCTCCAGGCCAAGCTTGCCTCGATCGACACCGCCCATGCCACCGCGCGGGCGCTGGAGGATTCGACCAGCGGCGCCGCGCTCAAGCTCTCGCGGGCGGAGGCCGAGGTTCACGATCGCGAACTGGCCGACCTGCTCGATCGCCTCGCGGCCCAGGCCGCGCGCGGCGGCCGGGGCGGGGCGAGGGGCCGCCGACGCCGGGTAGGGGCCGCGGGCTAGGCTCGCCCGGACGCTGGCCCGGACAAGGCCGCTTTCACACTTGCAGCCCGGTGCAAACCGGCCCCCGATCGCCCGCGCGGGATTGACCGCGCGCGCCGCCATCCGCATGGCATGGCCGCATGGATGCACTGGCCCGTCTCGAACGCACGATCGCCCGGCGGCGCAACGCCGATCCCGATGCCAGCTACGTCGCCCGCCTGCACGATCGCGGCCTGCCGGTGATCGCGCGCAAGGTGGGGGAGGAAGGCGTCGAAGCGGCCGTCGCGGCCCTTTCCGGCTCGCGCGAGGAACTGGTGGGCGAGGCGGCCGACGTCCTGTTCCACCTCCTGGTCCTGCTCTCCGCGCGCGATATCGCCCTGGCCGACGTCCTGGCCGAACTCGACCGGCGCGAGGGGGTTTCGGGCCTCGACGAAAAAGCTTCCAGGAGCGAATGATGCCGATCGACGCGACCCAGCCTTACGACGACGACAATATCTTCGCCAAGATCCTGCGCGGGGAAATCCCCTCGACCAGGGTCTACGAGGACGAATGGGCCTATGCCTTCGAGGACATCGCCCCCCAGGCGGCGGTCCACACGCTGGTGATCCCCAAGGGCAAGTACGTCAGCTGGGACGATTTCAGCCAGCGCGCGAGCGATGCCGAGATCGCCGGTTTCGTGCGCGCGGTGGGCAAGGTCGCGCGGGACAAGGGGCTGGTGGAGCCCGGCTATCGCCTGCTCGCCAACCTCGGCCGGCACGGCGGGCAGGAAGTGCCCCACCTTCACGTCCATGTCTTCGGCGGCGAGCCGCTGGGGCGGATGATCGCGAAATAGCCACGGCTGACAGTTTCGTTTGCTTGGCGAGTCCGCGATCCGCTAAGGCGCGCGCCACGATGACGCTGCGTCCCACCCCGCCCGACGGCCTGATCGACGGCACCCGGCACCTCTACGCCGTGCGCGTCTATTACGAGGATACCGACCTGTCGCAGGTCGCCTATCACGCCAATTACCTGCGCTGGTTCGAACGCGCGCGGTCCGACCTGCTGCGCCGGCTGGACATCGACCAGCGCGCCGCGGTCGAATCGGGCGAAGGCGCCTATGCGGTGGCCGACCTCTCGATCCGATACCTGCGCCCGGCCCGGCTGGACGACGACATCGTGATCGAGACCCATTGCACCCAGCTGCGCGCCGCGAGCTGCCGCATGCACCAGCGCGCGCTGCGCGGCGACGAGCTGCTGGCCGAGGCCGACCTGAGGGTCGGCTTCGTCGCCCCCGACGGCCGGCCCCGGCGCCAGCCGCGCGCGTGGCAGGAAGCTTTCAAGTCCCTCCTCTCCAGCGAAGAAGAACCGCAATGATCCTATCGCAACTCGCGGCGGCAGCGCCGAACCGGCTCGACCCGGTGCAACTGTTCCTCGATGCCGACATCGTGGTCCAGCTCGTCATGGTCGGGCTGCTCGCCGCCTCCATCTGGACCTGGATGATCATCGTCTCCTTCTCCATGCGCATGGCCGGCGTGCGCCGCCGGGCGGACGCGTTCGAGGCCGATTTCTGGCGCACCGACGATTTCGACGGGTTCATGCAGCAACATGCCAAGCGCAACGTGCCGATCGCGCGGATCGCCGGGGCCGGGATGGCCGAATGGCGCCGCTCGACCAAGGGCGGGGTCAAGGACCGCGAGGGCCTTCGCGGCCGGGTCGCGCTGGCGATGGAAGGCCAGGTGGCCGAAGAGGCGGACGACCTCGCCCGCCGGCTGAACTTCCTCGCCACGGTCGGGTCGGTCGCGCCCTTCGTCGGCCTGTTCGGCACGGTCTGGGGCATCATGAACAGCTTCTTCCAGATCGGGGCGCAGGAATCGAGCTCGCTCGCGGTCGTCGCCCCCGGTATTTCGGAGGCGCTTTTCGCCACCGCGATCGGCCTCTTCGCGGCGATCCCGGCGGTCATCGCCTATAACCGCTTCAGCCACGCGGTGAACGCGTTCGAGGCGCACCTGCAGCGGTTCGCCGACCGCTTCCACGCCAGCCTGAGCCGCGAACTGGAGCGGATGTAATGGCGATGGGGCTCGTTCGCCCGGCGCGGCGCGCGCGGGGCAGCCGCCGCGCGCCGATGGCGGAAATCAACGTCACCCCACTGGTCGACGTCATGCTGGTGCTGCTGATCATCTTCATGGTCACCGCCCCGATGCTGACCGCCGGCGTGCCGGTGGACCTGCCCGACAGCCGGGCCAATGCCCTGCCGCAGGACCGGCAGGAAGTGACCGTCTCGATCACCGGCGACGGCACGATCTACCTCGACGACAGCCCGCTCGCCCCGGGCGAGCTGCCCGACCGGCTGGCCAACCTGGGCTGCGGCGTCGGGGCGGGACGGCAGATGACCCTGCGCGCCGATCGCGCACTCGATTACGGGCGCGTCATGGCGGTTATGGGGGAACTGAACCGGGCCGGCTGCAACCGCATCGCGCTGGTCACCCACGGTTCAGTTTCGGCCCCATAGCTGGTCCGAAATGGCAAGCTTCGCCCTGACCCGCGACGAGAAGATCGGCCTCGGCCTTGCCGTCGTGCTGCACGCCGCGCTGGTCGCCGTGCTGCTGGTCCAGCCGCGCGCATCGGACCCGCCGCCGATCCCCGAACGCATGGTCGTGAGCCTAGCCGAAGACGTCGGCCCGGTGTCGGTCGCGCCCGACCCGGTGGCGGAAAGCCGCGCGGCGATCGCGCCGAGGCTGAGCGAGCTGCCGGTGCCCGCGCCGCCGCTCGAAATCCCGCGCCCGGCGGAACTGGAGCGGCCGACCCCGCCCGAACGCCCCCAGCCGCGGGCCGAGGCTCCACCCGCGCGCGAGCGGCCGTCCCGTGAGCGGCCCCCCCGCGAACAGCCCCGGCGCGAAAGCCCGCCCGAACGCAGCGAGCCGCAGCGCAGCGGCGGCAGCCGGATAGGCAGCGATTTCCTGGGCGGCGCAGGATCGAGCACGACGACCGAGGAAACCCGCATTCCCGCCAGCCGGATCGGCGCCAGCGCCAAGGCGTCGCTGATCCAGGCCATCACCCGCCAGATCAAGCCGCACTGGTCGGCGCCGCAGGGGGTGGACGCGGACCGGCTGGTCACGGTTCTTTCCTTCCGCCTCAACGAGGACGGGAGCCTTGCGGGCACCCCGCGCGTAGTAAGCCAGTCGGGCGAAACGGCGGCCAACCGGCCGCAGAAGGCGCTCCACGCCGAACGCGCGATCCGCGCGGTCCAGCTCGCGGCGCCGTTCGACTTGCCGCCCGAATACTACAACGCCTGGAAATCCATCGACGGCGCCAGATTCGACAGGAACCTTTCGCGATGAAACCGATCCTTGCCCTTTTCACGCTCGCCCTTGCCGCCGCGCCCGCGGCGGCGCAGGATGCCCCGCCGACCCCCTCGGCCAGCGATCTCGGAACGCCCGTGCCCACCGGCGGGCAAGTGGAGACGATCGAACATGCCGAGGCGGAGGAAGGCGGCCTGACCTTCACCGTCACCGACGAAAGCGAGTGGCAGGATCTCGGCATTGCCATCCCGGGTTTCGCGACCGACCGCGACGCGCCGACGCCGGCCAATGCCTCGGGCACGGCCGCGCTGGGCAGGGAACTGGCGCGGGTGGTCTATAACGACCTGAAGAACAACGGGCTGTTCCGCCCGGTCGGGCCCGATGCATTGCCCCAGCCGACCTTCACCCAGATCACCGCGCCCAACTGGCCGACCTGGTCCAGCCGGGGGGCGGAAATGCTCGTCCACGGCTATGTCCGCGCGCGCGGCGACGGCAAGCTGGTGGTCGGCTGCTATCTCTACGACATGGCGCTGAAGAGCGAGCTGGTGCGCGAAGGCTGGGTCGTCCCGCCGGCGGACTGGCGGCGCGCAGCGCACAAGTGCGCCGATCTCGTCTATTCGCGCCTTTCGGGCGAAGACCCGTTCTTCGACAGCCGGATCGCCTATATCGCCGAGACGGGCCCCAAGGATAACCGGGTCAAGCGCCTCGCAATCATGGATTCGGACGGGGCGAACCACCGTTTCATCACCACCGGCCGTTCGACCGCGCTGACGCCGCGCTATTCGCCCGATTACCGCAGGCTGCTCTATCTCTCCTACGTCGATGGCAACCCGCGGATCTACGTCTACGACATCGGCTCGGGCCGGCAGACGCTGGTGACCGAGAACAGCAACCCGACTTTCGCCCCGCGCTGGAGCCCCGACGGGCGCTGGATCCTCTATTCGATGGCGGTCGGCGGCAATACCGACATCTACCGCGTTTCGTCCGAAGGCGGGCCCAGCGTGCGGCTGACCAATGCGCCGGGGATCGACATCGGCGGGTCCTATTCGCCCGACGGCAGCAAGATCGTGTTCGAAAGCGACCGTTCGGGATCGCAGCAGGTCTACGTGATGAACGCCGACGGTTCGAACCAGCGGCGGCTGACGTTCTTCGGCGGGCGCGCGGCGACGCCGGAATGGAGCCCGCGCGGCGACCAGATCGCCTTCACCCGCATCGCCGGCGATTTCAACATCGCGGTGATGAGCCCGGAAGGCCGCAACCTGCGGACGCTGACGAACGGCTGGCAGGACGAGGCGCCGACCTGGAGCCCGAACGGCCGCATCATCCAGTTCTTCCGCACCGAGCGCGGTTCGGGGCGGACGTCGCTCTGGCAGGTGGATCTCACCGGCCGCAACGAAAGGAGACTGCCGACGCCGGTGGACGCGTCGGACCCGGCCTGGGGACCGATTCTTCCCTGAGTGCATTCTTTGCTGTGTCACCCTTTGACGGGTCGTTGGGGTCGCAACCCAATCTTGGCATGAGGAAACGCCGATGAAACTACGCTTTGCAACCGTCGCCCTTCTCGCCGGCACCGCGGCACTGGCCGCCTGCAAGAAGGAACCGCCCGAATCGCTGCCGCCCGAACCGGCGCCGACGACCAGCGCGCCGACCGGCCCGACCCAGCCGGCCGGCCCGGTCCTGGGCACGCAGGCCCATTTCGAAAACGCGGTGAACGGCCAGAACGTGATCTATTTCGACACGGACCGTTACAACATCGACAGTGCCGACATGGCCGCACTGCAGACCCAGGCGCAATACCTGGCGCAGCACCCGAACATCTCGATCACGATCGAAGGGCACGCCGACGAACGCGGCACGCGCGAATACAACCTCGCGCTGGGCGAACGGCGCGCCAACGCGGCCAAGAACTACCTCGTCAGCCTGGGGGTGGCGGCCAGCCGCATCCGCACGGTTTCCTACGGCAAGGAACGCCCGGTCGCGCTCGGTTCGAACGAGGCGGCCTGGGCGCAGAACCGCCGCGCGGTCAGCGTCGTCGTCAACTGAGGCCCGGCTCGGTCGCGCCCGCGGCATCGGCATACCGGTGCATCGCGGCGCGGCCGGATCGGCTTACTGCGCGATGGCCGGCTGGATCGCGCCCGTGGTCGCGAAACCGGTCGCGAAACCGGCCGCGTCTGGCCCGGCGTCCCGGTGCGGGGCGGCAAGCGGGCCGGGGGTGCTGGCCATCGCGAACAGGGCCATGACCAGCACGCTCACCACGGCGGAAAAGGTCAACTGGCGGCTCATCGTTCGCAAGGCTCCTCGATCGTGTCGGCGGCGACCGGATCGCCGGCTCGGCTCGCGCCCTAGCCGGGCGCAGATGAACGGTTTGTTGCATTGCAGCAAAAAAATGCCGCGTCCCGCCATGTCCCCCGCGCTTCCCACCCGGTGCAACCATGCCTAGACTGGCAGCGATGACCATTCGACGAACGTCTTTCCGGGGCCCGGCATGAGCCGCGCCCGCCGATCCCTCGACTGGGGGTTTCCCCGCTGGCGCGGATATGGCTCCGCGCGCGAGGCGACGACCGTGCGCCTGTGCGACCGCCACGGGTGCGAGGAGCCGGGCGACTGCCCTGCGCCCAAGGCGCCCAACAGCCCCGACCGGTGGTATTTCTGCCAGCGCCACGCCGCCGAATACAATTCCAAGTGGGACTATTTCGAAGGGCTGGACAAGGCCGAGAAGGAAGCGCGCGCCAAGGCGGAGCGGGCGGAGAACGCCGGCTATGCCGAGGCGCAGCACTATGGCTGGAGCGGCAGCGGCGACGGTTCGCGCTCGGCCGACGAAATGCGCGCGCTCGACCTGCTGGGCCTGGAGGCCGACGCCGATTTCGCCGCGATCAAGAAGGCCTACCGCAACCGCGCCAAGGAAGTGCACCCCGACGTCAAGCCCGGCGATGCCGAGGCCGCGCGCCGGTTCCAGGCGCTCCAGGTCGCCTACGAGGTGCTGCGCAAGGCGGAAGAACGCCGCGAGTGGCGGGGGTAGGTTTCTGAGTCTAGTATGGTGGAAACGAAGTTCACATCATTGAAAAGCTCGTCACCCTGAACTTGTTTCAGGGTCCATTTCCCCTCCCGCACCGAAGGTTCTGGGAGGCGCGATGGATGCTGAAACAAGTTCAGCATGACGATGCTTTGGTGCGATGGGCTTCAGTTCCAGGTGACTAGACGGATCGACATTCAGATGATGGTGAGCCGAAAAGCTGCCATTTGCAGGCCGTCAGGGCTGGAAGCGCAGCTGTCCGAAGAAGACAATGACGGTCCGTCCTAGGCCGCGCCCACCGCCAGGCGTTCCTCCAGCGCCGCAGCCAGCCTCTCCCCCAGTTCCGGCCCCTGCTCGGGATAGAGGTAGGGCTCGATCAGCTCCGCCTCCATCACCGCCAGTTCGCCCGAGGGCAGGCGCACCATGTCGATCCGGGCGTAGAGCAGGTCGTCGAAGGGCAGGGCGGCGACCACCGCCGCCGCGTGCGCGAGATCGTCGGCCCCCGGGGCATAGGGCGTCTCCGTCCCGCCATAGAGCGACTGGATCCGGTATTCGCCCGCGGCCGCGCGCTTGTTGACCGCGTGGGAGAACTGCCCGCCGACGAAGACGAAGGTGAACTCGCCTTCCTCCAGGATCGCGGGCAGGAACGGCTGGATCATCGCCGCGCGGCCCATCGTCCACCCGTCTTCGGGCAGGGTGTCGCGGGTAAAGCTGTGCTGGCCCAGCCCGCCGGCGCCGATTCGCCGCTTCACCACCACCCGGTCGGTTTGGAGCGCGTCCATCGCCGCGGCCACTTCGGCCCGGCCGGCATCGTCGTGCCAGAGCGTCGGCACGGTCGTCGCGCCGGCCGCCTCGAGTTCGCGCAGGTAACGCTTGTCGAGGTTCCAGCGCACGGCCGCCGGCGGGTTGTGGACCGCCAGCCCGCGCGCCTCGAGGTCTTCCAGCCGGGCGAGGAACGCGTCGGCGCGGTCCTGGTAGTCCCAGGCCGTGCCCAGCAGGACGGCATCGATCCGGGCGAAGCGTTCGACCGGCGCGCGCCAGTCGATCTCCACCAGTTCCATCCCCCGCGCGGCGAGGGCCGGGCGCAGCGCCGCGACCTCGAGATCGTGCTCGAACGCGTCGCCGCGCCGCGGCCCGTCGCCGGGCAGGGTATCGGCGCAGGCGAGAAAACCGACCTGGATCATCAGACGGCTTCCAGCGCCTGGTTGAAGTCGCGGATCAGGTCGTCCGCATCCTCGATCCCGATCGAGATCCGCACGAGGTTGTCCGAAATGCCCAGTTCCGCCCGGCGTCCTTCGGGCACCGAGAGGTGCGTCATCGAGGCCGGGTGGCTGGCGAGCGTTTCGGTCCCGCCCAGGCTGACCGCCAGCTTGGCGACTTTCAGCGCGTCGAGGAAGCGGAAGCACTCGGCCTCGCCCCCCTCGATGAACAGCGAGAAGGTCGACCCCGCGCCGAAGCAGTGGCGCTGGTAGATGTCTTTCTGCCGCGCGTCCTTGATCATGCCGAGATAGCCGAGGCCGACGACCTTCGGATGCTGGGCCAGAAATTCGCAGACTTTCGCCGCGTTCTCACCCGCGCGCTGCATCCGCAGTTCGACCGTTTCGAGCGAGCGCAGCAGCATCCACGCGGTGTTGGGATCGGCGATCCCGCCCATCGTGTTTCGCAGGGTCCGGACCGGGTCCATCCAGCGCTTCGCCCCGGCCACGCTGCCGGCGACGAGATCCGAATGACCGCCGACGTACTTGGTCAGCGAATAGGCGACGATGTCCGCCCCGTTGTCGAGCGGGCGCTGCCACAGCGGGCCGAGGAAGGTGTTGTCGATCGCGATCGGCGTCACGTCGCCATCCAGCGCGGCATCGCGCGCATCGCGCACCGCCTCGATATCGACCAGGGCATTGGTCGGGTTGCCCGGGCTCTCGAGGTAGATCATCGCCACTTTGCCGCCCTGTTCATCGGCCTGGGCCTTGGCGCGGGCGAGCACGTCGTCCAGTTCCTCGCGCGTGGCGCCGGCGGGGAAATCGACATAGGTGACGCCGAAGCGCGACAGGACTTTCGCCACGAACCCCTCGCTCGCGGCGTAGAGCGGGCCCGAATGGACGATCACGTCGCCGGCCGAGACATAGGCGAGCATGAGGATGCAGATCGCGGTCATCCCGCTGGAGAAGGACAGGGCATCTTCCGCCCCGTCCCAGATCGCCAGCCGGTCTTCCAGGATTTCCTGGTTGGGGCCGTTGAAGCGCGAATAGACCAGCCCTTCCGCCCCGCCGGGGCGCAGGCCGGTGATCCCTTCGAAATGGCGCTTCCCCGCGGCCGCGCTCTCGAAGGCGAACGTGCTGGTGAGGAAGATCGGCGGCTTCAGCGAACCTTCGGACAGGGCCGGGTCGTAACCGTGGCCCATCATCAGCGTGCTGGGTTTGAGCTGGCGGCCGTCGATCCGCGTCGGTTCCGGCTTCGGGTTGCGGCGCGGGGTGGGCTTGTCGGTCGAATCGATCGCGTCGGGCATGGGAATGTCCTTCCTTGCGTCACGCTCCCAGGAAGGCAGGAGCCGAAATGGCGACCGCGCGGCGCCCGTTCCTAACCTCCGCAGGAACGCATCTCCGCCCGGTGCCGATAACATCGCCGCGAATACCGCCGCGCCTGCGCGGTTTCAACTCGCATGGGCAGGCGCTCAGCCGACGATCGCGGCCATTCCCCATACGCAGGCGACGATCAGGAAGATCCCGGCAATATCCAGCAGCACGCCGGCGCCGACCATGCGGGTGATGCGGATGTGCCCGGTGGACCAGGCGATCGCGTTGGGGCCGGTGCCCGCGGGCAGCATGAAGCCCCAGCTGGCCGCCAGCGCGGCGGGCATGGCCAGCAGGACCGGATCGGCGCCCAGCGCGACCACGAGGCTGGCGACGACCGGGACGATCGCGCTCGCGGTCGCGACATTGCTGGCGAATTCGGTCACCAGCACGACCAGCGCGACGATGGCCAGCGCGATCACGATCAGCGGCAGCGCCTCCAGCGGCAGCAGCGCCTGGCCCAGCCAGTCGGCGAGACCCGATGCCTGCATCCCCGCCGCCAGCGCCAGCCCGCCGCCGAACATCATGATGACGCCCCAGGGCGCGCGGTCGGCTTCCTTCCACAGCAGCATCGGCCGCCCGGTCCCGTCGGGCAGGACGAACAGCGCCAGCGCGGCGATGATCGCGATCGTCCCGTCGGTCCACGATCCCGGGGGCAGCAAGGGCGCGACCAGCAGCTGCGTCAGCCAGGCGAGGAACGTGATCGCGATGACCGGGACCAGCCGCCTTTCCGCCGCGGTCCAGGGCGCGCGGTCGTCGATCGCGGCGCGCGCGGCGGCAATGTCGAACGGGTGATCGGCGACCTTCTGCACCCGGCCGACGATCCACGCGGCCAGCGGCACGCCCAGCAGGACGACCGGCACGCCGTAGAGCATCCATTGCGCGAAGGTGATCCGCGTCCCCGTCATCGTGTCGACCAGCGCGACCGCGATCCCGTTGGTCGGCGATCCGACGATCGTGCCCAGCCCGCCGATGCTGGCGGCGAAGGCGATCCCCATCGGCAGCGCGCCGGCCAGCCCCTCGCGGTCTTCGCCCGGAAGGCCCCCGCCGGCGAGCACGGCCAGCGCCATCGGCATCATGATCAGCGCGGTCGAGGTGTTCGATATCAGCATCGAGAGCAGGGCGGCGCTGACCATGAAGGCCAGCAGCAGGCGCCCCGCGCCGCCGCGGCCGCTGCCGCCCACGCTTTTCAGGATCGCGAGGCTCAGCCGCCGGTGCAGGCCGGTGCGTTCGATCGCCAGCGCGATGAAGGCCCCGCCCAGCAGGAGGAACAGGATCGGCTCGTAATAGGCGCTGGCCGCTTCCTTCGCGGTCATGATCCCGGCCAGCGGCAGGACGACAAAGGGCATCAGCGCGGTCGCGGTCAGCGGGATCGCCTCGGTCATCCACCAGGCCGCCATCAGCACGACCAGCCCGGCGACGATCATCGCCTCGCGCGGCATTCCGCCGGGCAGGGGCGCGAACACGCTCCCCGCCAGGGCCGCGGCACCCACGGCCAGCCCGATACGCCCTGCGCTCAAAACCCCCAGCTCCCGTTCCTCGTGGCCCCTTGCCGGGGCGCCATCCCGTTGCCGGCAGAGTGCAGGGCGCGCAGCGCGGGCGCAACCGCAATCTGGCACCGCGACCGGTCGTCGCGTTCCGGCAAGGGGCGACCTTGCCCGAGCAGGCGGGGCAGGAGGGCAGGCGGCCGGGGAATGGCAGGTGCGCGTTCAGCCAATGCTAAACCCCCGCCTGCTATGCCCGGCGGCATGATCCGCACGATTGCCATTGCCGCAACGCTCGCCATCCTGCCGCTGGCCGCGCTCGTTCCCACCCCCGCGGGGGCCCAGTTCGCCGAACTGGTGCGCCAGCGGGCGGAAGGCTGGGAAATCGGCCCTTTCTACAAGGGGCGCAGCCGGTCGCCGGGAATGCCCGCGCGCGCGGTGCAGGCGGGGGACACGGCCTATTTCGACTTTCCCTGGCCCGATGCGCGCGCCGGCCATGTCCATTACGTCACGCGGCCGACCGGCCCGCTGACCGGGGCGCGGGAAATCGTCCTGCGTTACCGGATCGATGGGGAGCGCGGCGTGCGCTTCCACCCGCAGGAGCATCCGGACCGCAAGGCGACGCTGTCGCTCTATTTCCAGCGCCGGGGCGACAACTGGAAGGCGCGCGGCCGCTATGCCACCTATCGCTGGTATGCGCCGGAGGGGATGATGGGGCCGGTGACGCCGGGCACGCACGAAGTGCGCGTGCCGCTCGATGCGAACTGGGTCGCCGTGCTCGGGGCCACGAGCCACACCGCGCCCGGGGCCTTTGCCGATGCGCTCGACAACGCGGCACGGGTCGGCTTCGTCTTCGGTTCGCGCGGCGGCCGCGGGCACGGCGTCTATGCGACCGCGCCCGCGCGCTTCACGATTCTCGATTTCCGGGTCGAATAGAAGGCGTCCTCCCGCGCCGCCCCGGCCCGGCCGGGAGCGGCGGCGTCGCGCCTATTTCGGTGCCAGGACCATCAGCATCTGGCGCCCTTCGAGGCGGGGGAAAGCCTCGACCTTGGCGATTTCCTCCACGTCTTCCTGGACGCGGCGGAGCAGGTTCATGCCGAGCTGCTGGTGCGCCATCTCGCGACCGCGGAAACGCAGGGTGACCTTCACCTTGTCGCCGTTCTCGATGAACTTGTTCACGTTGCGCATCTTCACATCGTAATCGTGGTCATCGATGTTCGGACGCATCTTTATCTCTTTGATATCCTGCGTCTTTTGCGTCTTGCGCGCGGCATTCGCCTTCTTCTGCGCCTCGTACCGGTACTTGCCCACGTCGAGGAACTTGCACACCGGCGGGTCGGCGTTGGGCGAAACCTCGACAAGGTTCAGGCCGACGTCGGCGGCCTGCTCGATCGCTTCGCGGGTATACATCACGCCGAGGTTTTCGCCCTCGTGATCGATCACGCGAACCTTGTCGGACTGGATCATCTTGTCAAAGCGCGGGCCGCTCTTCACGGGCGGTTGGAATGAGCGCCGGGGTGGACGGGCTATGGGGCAGTCTCCTGGTGTTTGCCGTTGTCGAAGCGCCCCATGTAAGCCGAAACGCCGGGATTCGCTAGGGGCCTTGGCGCGAGGCGCGGCTAGGCCGCCTGGCGCCACAGCGGGAAGCGCGCCAGCCGCCCGCGCAGCGGCAGGACCGCGTCGATCCGCCGGGCCGGCTGCATCGCCGCGCGGATCGCCGGATCGGCCGCGTTCATGCCCCCGGTCAGCGCGCCGAATGCGGGCAGGATCATCCGCCCGCCGCCGCCTTCGCCCCCTTCGGACAGGACCGCGCAGGGGCGGCGGATGTGCCGTTCGCGCACGGTGACCTGCAGGCGCGGGTGATAGTGGCCCGACAGCTCGGCCCGCGTCTCGCCCGCGCGGGCCTGGTGGCGCAGGACGATCCCGGCGATTTCCAGCTCCTGCGCGATCGTGCCGCCGCTGCGCGCTTCCATCGCCGGGTCGTGGTTGCCGGTGATCCAGACCCAGTCGGTCGCGCGGGTCAGCGCGGCGAGCATTCCCGCCGCGTGATCTTCCAGCCGGGTGCTGCCCTGGCTGTCGTGGAAATTGTCGCCCAGGGTGTAGACGCGCCGGGCACCGGTCTCGCGGATCGCCAGCGCGACGCGTTCCAGCGTCTCGCGGCTGTCGTAAGGCGGCAGCATCTGCCCGTGCCGGGCGTAGAAGCTCGCCTTTTCAAGGTGCAGGTCGGCCACCAGCAGCGCCCGCTCGCGCGGCCAGTAGAGCGCGTTGGTGCGCGTGAGGGCAAATTCCTCGCCTGCGAACGAAAAGGGAACCATGGTCCGCTCTTGCCCCACGCCGCCGCGCTTGGCAAGGGTCGGGGCGATGACCGACTGGACGCCCCACACCGCCCGCGCGAAGGACTGGTTCGAGGACCTGCGGAATCGCATCTGCGCCGAGTTCGAGGCGATCGAGCGCGAGGCCGGGTCGCAGGCCGCGTTCGAATACGTTCCCTGGCAGCGGGAGGAGGAGGGGAACGACAACCCCGGCGGCGGCGTGCGCGGGGTGATGAAAGGCAAGGTGTTCGAGAAAGTCGGCGTGAACGTCTCCACCGTCCACGGCACTTTCGCGCCCGAGTTCGCGCGCACGATCCACGGGGCGGAGGAAAACCCCGCCTTCACCGCGACCGGGATCAGCCTGGTCGCGCACATGGCCAACCCGCATGTCCCGGCCGTGCACATGAACACCCGGTTCCTGACCACGGCCAAGGCCTGGTTCGGCGGCGGGGCGGACCTGAACCCCCCGCTTCCGCGGGCGGAAGACACGGAGGAATTCCACGCCGCGTTGCGCGCCGCCTGCGCCGCGCATAACCCGACCTATTACGAACGGTTCAGCAAGTGGGCCGACGACTATTTCTTCATCCCCCACCGCGGGGTGCATCGCGGGGTCGGGGGGATTTTCTACGACCACCTCGAATGTTCGGCGCAGGACGGCGAGGAGGGCGGCGAGGCCGCGGCCTGGGAACGCCATTTCGCCTTCACACGCGATGTCGGCAGCGCCTTCCTCGACGTGTTCCCGCGGATCGTGCGCCGGCGCATGGACGAGCCTTTCACCGAGGCGGACCGCCAGGCCCAGCTCGAATGGCGCGGCCGCTATGCCGAATTCAACCTCGTCTACGACCGCGGCACGCTGTTCGGCCTCAAGACCGGCGGCAATATCGACGCGATCCTGATGAGCCTGCCGCCGCAGGCCGTCTGGCGCTGAGCCCGCGGCGGGGCGATCCGGCGCCGCGCGATCCGCGATTGTGCCCGCCCGGCCCCGGGCCTATGATCGGGGCATGAGCGGATCGATCGCGCCGGACCTTTCCCGCGGCATCCCCCGGGTGCCCGCGCGCGCTGCGATCCTCCTCCTGCCCTTTGCGGTCGTCCTCGCCGGGCGGATCTTCAGCCATGGCGAGTGGGCGGCGGCCAACCCCCTGCCTTACGCCGCGCTGTTCCTGTGGCTCTGCTGCGAGGCGATCGGCTTCACGCTGATCCTTCGCGCGCCCCGCTGCCGGCCCGGGGCGGGTTTCGTCCTGACCGCGGCGGCCCTGGCCTGCGTGATCGTGCCGCTCGTATCGGCCGGGCCGGTTCGCAGCGCCCTGCTCGATGTCGCGGCCCTGCGCGTGGCGATGGCGCTGACGGTGCTGGCGTTCTGCGGCTGGAAGGCGGCCCTTGCGCTTTCCGCCTACCGCGCGGCGGCGGGCACTGCGGCGCAGCGCCTGGGCGCCGCCGCCGGGGCGATCCTTCCGTCCGGGCTGCTCCGGGTGGTGCGGCGCGAGGCCGAGATGCTGGGGATCGCGCTGTTCGCCTGGAACCGCGCGCCGCACTGCCCCGACAACGCCAAGGGTTTCGCCTGCCACGGCTATGCCGTCCCGGTGATCGCGGCCCTGGCCGTTCTCCAGGTGCTGGAGATCGCGGTCGTCCATTTCGTCGTGATGCAGCTCAATACCCTGGCCGCCTGGGTCCTGTTCGCGCTCGGGGCCTGGGGGCTGCTGTTTGTCGTGGCCTTCCTCAAGAGCCTGCGGCTGCGGCCGGTCCTGCTGCTCGGTTCCGGCGTTCTCGTGCGGTCGGGCTTCGTGGTCGAGATCTTCGTGCCTTACGAGACGATCGCTCGCGTCGAGGGCGGCTGGACGGGCTGCAAGCCGGAAGGGAAGGGCGTTCTCGACCTGTCGATCCTCTCCACCCCGAACGCGGTCCTGCACCTCGCGCGGCCCCTTGCGCGCGAAACGATGTTCGGCCCGCCGCGTCGCGTGACCACGATCGGCCTGCGGCTGGACGACGCGTCCCCCTTCCTCGCGGCCTTGCGCGCGCGAACCGGCTGATCGCCGGGCGGCTTGCCGTGGCCGATGGAAATGGACTAACCCCGCCGCCACCGTTTCCCTCCCCCCAGGCCGGAGTTTCCCCCATGCGTTTCGCGCTGCCCCTGCTGCTTGCCACCGTGTCCACCGCCGCCTGCACCCCGACGCTGGAGGCGCAGGCCCCCGCCGCCGCGCAGGCTGAGCGGCTGGTGGCGCCGATCCTGACCACGCCCGACGCGGTGGACAGCGCCACGTTCGCCCGGCCGCAGGTCGCGCGGGTCACGCACGTCGATCTCGACCTGGCACTCGATTTCGAGCGCAAGCGCGTCGCCGGCACCGCCACGCTGGACGTGCTCGCGCGCGCGGATGCCGGGGAAATCGTGCTCGACAGCAATGGCCTGGTGATCGACCGGGTCACCGACGGGCAGGGCCGGGCGCTGGCCTTCGAGGTCGGCGACCGGGTCGAGGGGAAGGGGGAGCCGGTCACCGTCTCGCTTCGCACCGACGAGGGGCAGGCGCGGCAGGTCGTGATCCACTATGCCGCCAACCCGCAGGCGAACGCGCTGCAGTGGCTCGCGCCCGAACAGACCGCGGGGGGCGAGCACCCGTTCCTGTTCAGCCAGGGGCAGGCGATCCTCAACCGCAGCTGGATCCCGACCCAGGACAGCCCCGGCATCCGCCAGACCTGGCGCGCGCGGATCACCGCGCCCGAACCGCTCGACGTGGTCATGTCGGGCGTCGCGCAGGGCGAGCCCGAGGCGCTCGGTAACGGGCGCCGCGCCTTCACCTTCTTGATGGACAAGCCTGTCCCGCCCTACCTGATCGCGATCGCCGCGGGCGACATCGATTTCCGCGCGATCGGCCCGCGTACCGGCGTCTGGGCGGAGCCCGAGGTGCTCGACCGCGCGCACCACGAGGTCGCCGATACCGAGGACATGGTGGAAGCGGCGGAGGAGCTTTACGGCCCTTACCGCTGGGGCCGCTACGACATGATCGTCCTGCCCCCGGCCTTCCCCTATGGCGGGATGGAAAACCCGGTCATGACGTTCCTGACCCCGACCTTCATCGCCGGCGACCGCAGCCTGACCGGGCTGGTCGCGCACGAGCTGGCCCATTCGTGGTCGGGCAACCTGGTGACCAATGCCGTCTGGGGCGACGGCTGGCTGAACGAAGGCGTCACGTCGTATTTCGAAAACCGGATCGTCGAGGCGATCTACGGCGAGAAGCGCGCCCGGCAGGAGGTCGCGCTCGATTACATGGCGATCCTCGATACGCTGGAGGAGGTCGGCCGCGACGCGCCCGGCACCGCGCTGCACCACCCGGAAGGGACCGACAGCGCGGGCAGCGCGATCGTCTACAACAAGGGCGCGGCCTTCCTGCGCACGCTGGAGCGCGAGGTCGGGCGCGAACGCTTCGACGCCTGGCTGCGCCAGTGGTTCGACAACCACGCCTTCCAGCCGGCGACCTCGAACATGATCTACGAGGACATGCGCACCAACCTCGCGCGCAATGCGGCGGAGGCGGAGCGGCTGATGCTGCGCGAATGGATCTTCGAACCCGGCCTGCCCGCGAACGTGGCGAAGCCCGACCCGGCGGCCTTCGCCGCGGTCGATGCCGCGTCGGCCGCCTATGCGGGGCAAGCGACGATCCCCGCGGCCGCGACCTGGCGCGGCTGGACTTCGGCCGAGCGGCAGCGCTTCCTGCGCCAGGTGCCGCGCGACCGCACGGCGCAGCAGCTCGCCGCGCTCGACCGGCAGCTCGGCCTCGCCGCGACCGGCAACAACGAGGAACTGTTCCTGTGGCTCGATCTCGCGCTGGCCAACCGCTACGCGCCCGCCGTGCCGCAGGCGGAAAGCTTCCTCGCCGAAGTCGGCCGGGCCAAGTTCGTCCGCCCGCTGTTCGTCACCCTGATGGGCGAAGGCGACTGGGGCCAGGCGATCGCCCGGCGCATCTACGCCGAAACCCGCCCCGGCTACCACGCGGTGACGCGCGGCAGCGTGGACCGGGTGCTCGGCTGGGAGGAGTGATCCCCGCCCCGCCGGGCGCGCGGGCCGCGCTCAGCGGCCGCCGCCGGGGGAGATCGGGCGCGTCATCCACCGGGCCTGCGGGCCGTAGCTCGCCAGCTTGGCGCGCAGCGCGCCGGTCGGCGCCGGCTGGGTAAAGCCCATCCGCTGCCAGTAGCGGTGCGCCCCCTCGACCGCGACCAGCTGCGCCTCGCGCAGGCCCGCGTCCGCTGCGGCGGCAAGGGCGCGTTCGACCATCCGGGTGCCGAGGCGCAGCCCGCGGCCGGCCGGGTCCACCGCGAGATCGTGGATGAACAACACTTCGCGCAGGGCCCCGCCATCCGCCGGCGCGCCGCCCGCCAGCGCGTCGATCGGCGGCGGCGAACCCGCGCGCCAGCGATAGGCGAGGAGGTAGCCGGCCAGCCGGCCCGCGATCCGCGCGGCGAGGCAGAACCCGCCCGGCAGCGCGATCCGGTCGCGAAAGACCGCCTCGCTCTCGACCAGCGCGGGCGGGTAGATTCGCGCCTGGATCGCCAGCGCCTCGGCCACGTCCGCGCCGCCCATCGGGGCCAGTACGGGCTTCCCGCTGCCGTCGTCCACCCTGTCATCGTGCGCCATACTCATGCCGCGCTTGTGCCGCGGCCGCCGCGGCCCGGCAAGCGCGCGGCGCTTCGCCCGGCCCGCGCGAGCGGATACGGCACACCGATCTTGACATTTAAAACCATATAGGTTATCACTCCCGTCGCCCGGTGGACCTCAACGCCGGGCGAACGAGGATCGGGGCCCGGCGTCTTGTCGACGGCGCGCAGGCCTCTCTTCCGCCGGGCGGGCCGGCCTTTGCCTTCCCGTCACGGCGGCGCGGCCGGTGCGGCTGGCGTGCGACGCAAATCGGCTGCGGGTGCGTACCTGCACAGGAGCCGGAAGCTCGCTCCCTTCCGCCGGAAGCCGGGACAGGGATGATGGCGGTGCGCGTCCTGCCCACCCATGCCGGCCTGCATCGAAGCGGGCCGGCCCCGGGGGCAGCCTGCATCGCCCGCTGGCGTGGCCGATCAGCCACGGGGCGAGGGCGGACTTCTGGCGAGTCCTGGCCGCTCTTGCCCGCCCGCCCGGGACCGCAGGATCGAACCGGGCCTCCGGCCGTGGCGGCGGGGAGGCAAGCGGGCCGGGCCGGCGCACCTCACGCCGGCTTGCGCGCCCGTCGGTCGCTCGCGAAGACAATACCGCCAACCGCCCGCCCCGCGCGTACACGCCCCTGGCGTGTCGCACCGGCCGCGCGATCCGAGTGCCAGGCGTGATCGATCCGGGTTCGCCGCCGGAGGACGGGGTGTGGCCGCGCTCCCGCGCTTCGCCCGCCGACCGGCCAAGCAGGGGCCCGGGTCAGGTGATCCACAACCTCAGCACCCAGGCGACCGCGCCCAGCACGGCGACGCTGGCGATCCAGATCGCCGCGAGCCAGGCCAGCCGCTGCCACAGCGGCCGCCGCTCCGCCTCGCGCCCCGGTTCATCCATCAATGATATCCCTCGTGCCCGACCTTGCCGCGGAAGACCCAGTAGGCCCAGCCGGTATAGGCCAGGATCAGCGGCAGGGTGATCGCCACGCCCACCAGCATGAAGACCTGGCTGCTGTCGGGCGCGGCGGCGTCCCAGATCGTGATCTGGTCGGGCACGATATAGGGATACATCGACAGGCCGAGCCCCGCCATGCCGAGGAAGAACAATCCCAGGCTGAGCCAGAAGGGCGCGACTTCCCACCCCTTCGCCAGCCCGCGGAACAGCAGGAAGGCGATGATCGCGGTCAGCAGCGGGACATTGGCCGCGAACAGCACGCTGGGCATCGAGAACCAGCGGTCGAAATACTGCGCGTCGAGGAAGACGGTATAGAGGCTGACCGCGGCGAGCATGGCGAGGGTTGCGATCGCGGCGCGAAAGGCCATGCGCCGGGCATGGTCCTGCGCCGGGCCTTCCAGCTTCCACACCAGCCAGGTGCTGCCCAGCAGGGCATAGCCGGCCACCGTGCCCAGCCCGGTCAGCAGGGTATAGGGCGTCAGCCAGTTCCACCAGCTCCCGGCATAGTTGCGCCCGTCGATCTCGATCCCCTGCAACAGCGCGCCGAGGATCATCCCCTGCGTCATCGCGGCGAGCAGGGAGCCGCCGGTGAAGGCAAGGTCCCAGAACGCGCGGTGCGCCGGGTCGCGCCAGCGGAACTCGAACGCGACCCCGCGGAAGACCAGGCCCAGCAGCATGGCGATGATCAGCGGGTACGTCGCCGGCAGGACGACCGCGTAGGCGAGCGGGAAGGCGGCGAACAGGCCGCCGCCGCCCAGGACCAGCCAGGTCTCGTTCCCGTCCCACACCGGCGCGATCGAGTTCATCGCGCTATCGCGTTCCTCCCCCACCGCGAAGCCGGGGAAGAGCACGCCGATGCCGAGGTCGAACCCGTCCATCACGACATAGGCGAAGACGGCGAAGGCGATGATGAAGGCCCAGATCAGCGGCAGGTCCATCACTCGGCCTCCTTCCGGTTGCGCGGCAGGCTGTCGGGATCGCCCGGGTTCTGCGTCGGCCCGGGGGTAATGCCGGCGGTGCGGATCGGCCCGCGCTCGCCGATTTTGACCCCGCGTTCGCCCGGGTGCGGCGATTTCGCCATCAGTTTCAGGATGTACCAGGTCCCCGCGCCGAAGACCGCGAAGTAGACGACGACGAAGGCGACCAGCGACGTCGCCACCGCCGGCGCGTCGAGCGGGCTGGCGCTGTCGGCGGTGCGCAGCAGGCCGTAGACGGTCCAGGGCTGGCGTCCGACCTCGGTCGTGATCCACCCGGCGAGCACCGCGACGAAGCCCGAAGGCGCCATCGCCAGCGCGCCGCGGTGGAGCCAGCGCCAGTCGTAGAGCCTGCCCCGCCAGCGCGCGACGAGGCTCCACAGCCCGATGCCCAGCATGGCGAAGCCGATCCCGACCATGACCCGGAACGACCAGAACACGATCCCCACCGGGGGCCGGTCTTCCTCGGGAATCGTGTCGAGCCCGGCGAGCGGCGCGTCGGGGTCGTGCTTCAGGATCAGCGAGGATGCCTTGGGAATCTCGATCGCGTAGCTGACCGTCTCCGCCTCGCTGTCGGGAATGCCGAACAGGATCAGCGGCGCGCCCTCGGGATGGCTCCGGTAATGCCCCTCCATCGCCATGACCTTGGCCGGCTGGTGCTCCAGCGTGTTCAGCCCGTGCATGTCGCCGGCGAAGATCTGCACCGGGGCGACCAGCGCGGCCATCCACATCGCCATCGAGAACATCGTCCGGGCATGGGCGTTGGTGCGGTCCTTCAGCAGGTGCCAGGCGCCCACGCCGCCGACGGCGAAGGCGGTGGTGAGGTAGGCGGCGATCACCGTGTGCACCAGGCGATAGGGGAAGCTGGGGTTGAACACGATGTCCCACCAGCTTTCGCCCGGCAGGAACTGCCCGTTGTCGCCCATCACGAAGCCGGTCGGCGTGTGCATCCACGAATTGACGCTGAGGATCCAGAAGGCGGAGATGAACGTGCCCAGCGCGACCATGCAGGTCGCGGCGAAGTGCAGCTTGCGCCCCACTTTCTCCATCCCGAACAGCATGACGCCGAGGAACCCGGCCTCCAGGAAGAAGGCGGTCAGCACCTCGTAGGCCATCAGCGGCCCGATCACCGGCCCGGCCCTGTCGGAGAAGACCGCCCAGTTGGTGCCGAACTGGTAGGACATGACGATGCCCGAGACGACGCCCATGGCGAAGGCGACCGCGAAGATCTTCACCCAGTATTTGAACAGGTCATGGTATCGCTGCTCGCCGGTCTTCAGCCACAGCCCTTCCAGCACCGCGAGATAGCTCGCGAGCCCGATCGAGAAGGCCGGGAAAATGAAGTGGAAACTCACCGTGAAGGCGAACTGGATCCTCGCGAGGAGGATGGCGTCGAGTTCCTGCAACATCGCGGCTGGAAGACATAGCGAAGATAGCCGGCGGCGTATATCGCGCTTCCGGGAAACAACGGTTGCGCCCGGTGCAACTTTGCAGACGGCGACGTTCAGCCGGTGACCACCCGCTCTCGGAACCAGTCCGCCAGTTCTTCCTCGGCGAGTTCGCCTGCTGCAAGTGCGAGAAATGCGACTACGAGTTCCGCATCGGTCGCATTGAGCGCATGCCCATTCAGAGCGAGAAAGGTCTCGCTTACGACCGCTGCCGTTCTCTTGTTCCCGTCGACGAACGGATGGTTGCGCGCAATTCCATAGGCATAGGCTGCCGCTAGAGCTGCGATATCGGGTTGGCCGCAAGTAGCGAGGTTTCGCGGCCGAGCCATTGCGCTTTCGAGCAACTGAAGGTCGCGCACTCCTTCACCGCCGCCGTGCTCTGCAAGTTGCTCAGCGTGTGCAGCCTGCGCGACAGCCATCGCAACCCACGTCGGTTGACCTGCCATCAGCCTATTTTGCGAGTTCGCGAAGCGCGCGCTTGCGCCGCATCATCACTTCGCGCGCAGTTGCCATTTGCGTTTCGAAATCGTCGTCTGGCCGGCTCAGTTCAATGCCGCGAGGCGTGGTCACAACCGCAACATCGGCACCGATTTCCGCCTCGAGATGCGCGAGCACCTCCTTCGGCAGGATGATTCCGGCGGAATTGCCGATGCGGGTGATCTTGAGTGTCGCGTTCATACTCGTGTTATAACGCCTGTCGCACGGAATCGCAATCCACTGCGCTCACACGAAAACACTTGCGGCGACCCGCGTAATCCTCACATCGTTGGCGCGATGCTGCGCCAGTACGAACTAGTGGAACGGGTCAAGGAATACGACCCCGACGCCGACGAGGCGCTGCTCAACCGCGCCTATGTCTATACCGTGCAGAAACACGGGACGCAGAAACGCGCCAGCGGCGATCCCTATTTCAGCCACCCGGTCGAGGTCGCCGGGCTGATGACCGACCTGCAGCTCGACCAGGAAACGATCGTCACCGCGCTGCTGCACGACACGGTCGAGGACACGCTGGCGACGATCGACGATATCGAGGCGAACTTCGGCCAGGAAGTCGCGCGGCTGGTCGACGGGGTGACCAAGCTTTCGAAGATCGAGGCCATGCCCGAGAACGAGCGCGCGGCGGAAAACCTGCGCAAGTTCCTGCTGGCGATGAGCGAGGACATCCGCGTCCTGCTGGTCAAGCTGGGCGACCGGCTGCACAACATGCGCACGCTCCATTTCATCAAGAGCCCGGAAAAACGCCGCCGCATCGCGCGCGAGACGATGGATATCTACGCCCCGCTGGCGGAGCGGGTCGGGATGTACGAATACATGCGCGAGATGCAGCTGCTGGCGTTCGAGCAGCTCGAGCCGGAGGCCTATCGCACGATCACCGGCCGGCTGGAACAGATCCGCCGGGAGGGCGGGGGACAGGTCGATGCGATCGCGCTGACGATCAAGCAGGCGCTGGCCGAAGCCGGGCTGCAGGTCGAGGTTTCGGGCCGCGAGAAGCACCCCTATTCGATCTGGCGCAAGATGGCGGAGCGGCACCTGCCGTTCGAACAGGTCAGCGACATCATGGCCTTCCGCGTGATCTGCGAGAGCGAGGCCGATTGCTACGCCGCGATGGGCGTGCTGCACACGACGTGGCAGTTCATTCCGGGCAAGTTCAAGGACTATATCTCCACCCCCAAGACCAACGGTTACCGCTCGATCCACACCTCGCTGATCTATGAAAACTCGATGCGGGTCGAAGTGCAGATCCGCACCCGCGCGATGCACCGCACCAACGAGTTCGGCCTGGCCGCGCACTGGGCCTACAAGCAGGGCGACCGCCCCGACGGGCAGGTCGGCTGGCTGCGCGACCTGATCGAGATCGTCGATGCCAGCCACGATGCGGAGGAGCTGCTCGAACACACGCGCATGGCGATCTACCAGGATCGCATCTTCGCCTTCACGCCCAAGGGCGCGCTGTTCCAGCTGCCGATCGGCGCGACCGCGGTCGATTTCGCCTTCGCGGTCCACACCGACCTCGGCGCGCAGACGGTCGGCGCGAAGATCAACGGCCGCCACATGCCGCTGCGCACGCAGCTGGAAAACGGCGACGTGGTGGAAATCATCAAGGGCAAGAACGCCGAACCGCAGCTCTCCTGGCTCGGCTTCGTCGTCACCGGCAAGGCGCGCGCCGCGGTTCGCCGCGCGGTGCGGCTGAAGGAACGCGCCGAAGTGGCGGAAATCGGCAGCAAGCTGTTCGACGAGATCGCCGCCCGCGTCCCGGCCAAGATCGGCAAGAAGGCGATCCGCGACGCGGTCGCCCGGCTGGAGCTGGAGGACGAGGAAGACCTGATGTACGCGATCGGTTCGGCCAAGCTCGACGATCGCGAGGTGATGGAAGCCCTCGTGCCCGGCTGCACCGCCGAAATGGCAGAGGATGCCGGCTGGCCGAAGCGCGAGCGCGCGATCTCGATCCGCGGGCTGACCCCGGGGGTCGGCTTCCACCTCGCCACCTGCTGCCACCCGATCCCGGGCGACCGCATCGTCGGGCTGCGCAAGCCGGGGGAGGGGGTGGAAGTCCACGCGATCGACTGTTTCGAACTGGCGAGCGGGATCGATGCCGACTGGCTCGACCTGTCGTGGGGCCGGCGCTCCGCCGGGGCGGTCGGCCGGCTGAGGGTCATCCTCTACGACCGGCCGGGCACCCTGGCCGACATGGCGGCGATCTTCGCGCAGAACCTCGCCAATGTCGTCGCGCTCGACCAGGTGCAGCGCGACACCCCGTTCCAGTCCTACGAGCTGGACCTGGAGGTGCAGGACCTCGCCCACCTGACCCGCATCCTCAGCGCCCTGCGCGCCAGCGACGCCGTGGCCCAGGCGGAGCGGATCTAGAAAGAGGCGTTTTCGGCAAGGCTGAAGCGGCGCCGGCCCGCACCCCCACCCGGCAGCCAACGGCAGGGTATACCATGGGTGGCCGGTGCAGGCCGGCGCCGTCTCGATGAAAACGCCTCCGGGATCGCGAGGCGCCTCTGGCCGGCGTTTCGGGGCCGGCGCTTCAGCCGTCTTCCGCCACCCGCCGGACCGGCACCGGAATGTTGCAGATATCCGCGCCGCCGGCGGGCACGATGAAGAACGGGTCGCGCCGGTTGGCCCGTGCCTCGGCATAGCGGGCGAAGGTCTCCCCTTCGGTCGAAAGATATTCGAACCGCGGCCGCTCGGCTTCAGGCAGGTCGCTCGCGACGCGGATCGAGCGGACCGGGACGTTCTGCGCCGGGTCTTCGTAGAAGCCCAGCGGCCCGGTCCCGCGCGGCAGGCTGGAAAGGTGCTCGATTCCCTCGACCACCCGCCCGACCAGCGCGATATTGCGGTCGAGATGGCGCGGCGCATGGCCGATTACCGTATAAAGCTCCGCCCCCGACCCGGTATCGGGTGAATAACCGCGCCCCACGCCGACCATGCCGTAGCAGTGGACGGGCCAGAATCTCTGATCCTCGATGACATTGTTATTGCCTACTGGCCAACCCAGAATATGGCTCGCCACGTCGGCGTAGCGATCGCCGACATCCGGCAACTCCGGTTCAGGAATGTCGTCGATGTTTCCACTTTCCAGAGCATCCCGATATCCGGGCGGAACAGCCATTTCGACATCGGCGGCGTTCATTGCATTTACCAGAAAGTGATAGCCCAGGGTTTGCCAGGCAATGCTGTTGGCGGCCGCAATTTCGCGAGTGAACAGCGTGTCGGTCGTATATTCAGCCTCCGCCATCACCCGCAGCCCGTCCGGCAGCGGCTTCGCCTTGGCTTCGTCCTCCGCATGGGGATCGCCCCACTGGACGACGTAGTTGTCCTGCACCCGGGTGACGGCGATCCCGTCGTACCAGCCGGCGCGGGCGAGGGTGCGGATATTCTCCACCCAGCCTTGCGAGAACGGCGGCGGCATGAGCTGGATCACGACCTTGCGCTCTGCCCCGTCCGCCCCGGGCGCGAGCGTCATCACCAGCAGGTCTTCGGGCGCGATCGCGATCCATTCGGCAGGGTCGGCCGCGGCGACGATCCCGCCCGGGCCGGGCGGCGGCTCTGCCCCGTTCTGCGCGGCATCCTGCGCGGCGGCGGGAAGGGCGAGTGCGAGCGCGGCGGCGCCCAGCGCGGTGGCGGCGGTCCTCATCGGGCGAGCTTGCCAGCGGCGGCGGCCAAGCAAAAGCCCCTTTCCACGCGTTTTCGGGGGCGGAAAGGGGCTTCTGCGGCGGCGTTCGCCGGGAATGCCGATCCGCGCAGCGCCGCCGTCGCCGATTCCCTTACCACGATTCTCCGCCGCGCGCATGGCCCGCGGCCGCGCCCGGCAACCTCTCGTCGCAAGCCGGAGGCGCCATGCCTTGCCTTGCCCCCTTTCGCCCGCTAGGTGCCCGCCTCTGCCCGTCGGGCATGCGGAGCGGTGGCCGAGTGGTCGAAGGCGCACGCCTGGAAAGTGTGTATACGGTAACCCCGTATCGTGGGTTCGAATCCCACCCGCTCCGCCACGGGCCGTCCATCCAACCGGGCCGTCCATCCAACCGGGCCGTCCATCCAACCGGGCCGTCCATCCAGATGCGGCGCCGGGCCGGCGAAGACGATCCCGGCCCATCGGGCGGTTCCCTGTCGTGCCGGCAGTCGCTATGCCCTGGCGGTGGATCGGGGATCGGGAGACAGCCATTGACCGGGGGAGCGCCCGTGAATGCCGGGCTCGGGGCCAGCGGGGCGGGCCGGGAGGACGAGGATCTCTTCCGCAGTTACCGGCTGCCGCTGCGCGCCTTCTTCGCGCGCAGGCTCGATTCGCTGGAGGAAGTCGACGATCACGTGCAGGAGGTCTTCTGCCGGCTCTGCACGCTGGAGGAGGGCAAGCGGCCCGAAAATCCCCAGGCCTACGTGTTCCAGGTCGCGGCCAACCTGCTGCGCGACCGGGCGCGCCGGGCGATGACCCGCGATGCCTTCACCCGGCAATATGCGCTGGACAACAAAGATCAGGTTGAGGAACTTTCGCCCGACCGCGTCCTACAGGGTAAGCAGGCGGTCAGGGCCTTGCGCGCTGCGCTGGAGGAGCTTCCCGAGCGGACGCGCACGGTATTCCTCCTGCACCGCTTCGAAGGGTACAAGTATCGCGAGATCGCCCGGCGTCTGGGCATTTCGGCCAGCTCGGTCGAAAAGCACATGATGTCCGCGATCAGGCACGTGGTCGAGCGTATGGGAAAGACCGATGGTCACGACTGAGCCGAAAGAAGGAGCCGACGGCGCCGCGCCCGAGCAGCGCGCCGCCGAATGGCTTGCCCGGCTGCAGGCGGAAGACTGCTCCGACGCGGACTGGCGCAGGTTCTGCGAGTGGCGCGACGCCGACAGCCGCAACGAGGCGGCCTTTACCCGCTACGCCGGGGAGTGGTCGGCGCTCGGCGAGCTGGCCGGCGACCCCGCGATCATGCAGATGCGTCTCGAGGCGCTGGCCGCCGAGCCGGAGCGATCCCGGCCGGCCTGGCTGGTCCCCCTGGCCGCCAGCATCGCGCTGATGGTCGCGGTTGGCCTCGCCGCGCTGTCGTACTGGACAGGCCGGGACGCGGGGCGCGAGGGCGCGCAGGTCGCCGCGGCGGACGCGCCCGTCGCCGGCCCGGCCGAGGCCGGCGCGGGACAGGGCCGGTTCGCGCAGCGTTATCGCAGCGCGGTGGGCGAGCGGTCGCGGATCGACCTGCCCGACGGGTCCACGCTCGAGCTCAACACCGATACCCTGGTCGAAGTCGATTTCGGCCCCCAGCGGCGCGCGCTGCGCCTCGTGCGCGGAGAGGCCCTGTTCGAGGTCGAACGCGACCCCGGCCGGCCCTTCGTCGTCACCGCGGACGACGAACGCGTCATTGCGCTGGGCACCGTGTTCTCCGTCCGCAAGCGGGCGGGGGAAGTCGTCGTGTCGCTGATCGAGGGGGCGGTGCAGGTGGACCGGCTGGACGCGCCGCCCGGCGCGCCGGGGCCGGCGGTCCGTTCGGCGCGGCTCGCGGCCGGCCAGCAGCTCGTCTCGCGCGACGATGCGCCCGCCTTCCAGGTCTCCGCGCTGGACGAGGCCAAGGCGCTCGGCTGGCGATCGGGCCGGCTGGTGTTCGACGACGATCGCCTGGGCGATGTCGTTGCCGATCTCAATCGCTATACCGCGCGCAAGATCACGCTGGGCGATGCCGAGCTGGCCGACATGCGCGTGAGCGGCGCGTTCCGGACCGGCTCGGCCGAAACCTTTGCACGGGCGCTGTCGGTGGCCCTGCCGATCACGAGTTCGGTCGACGAGGAGGAGGGCGCGATCGTCCTGCGCGCCCAGCCCGAAAGTTCCGCGAAAAGATAGGGTTGGTGGCTCCGGGCGGGTATCGGCCGCCTTCGGCCGCAACATTTTGTGACGTTTTTATTGAGGCAGATGCCCGGTGGCGCGTCTTACCCTTTCGCCGACCCGAAACGGGCGGCGATCTGGTGAAGACTGTGGGGGCAAGACACGATGCAACAGGGGATCATTCACGGCGTTCTGCTGGCGGGCGCAGCAGGACTGGCGATCGCGACGGCGGCACCCGCCAGCGGGCAGGAAACTGCCGAGGTCGCGGCCGAAACGGCGGTGACCGTCGATATCGAGGCGCAGAGGCTGGACGCCGCGCTGAAGCAGTTCGCCAGCCAGTCGGGCGCGGACATCCTCTATGCGCCGGACCTGGTGAAGGGTCGCAAGTCGGCCGGGGCCAAGGGCCGGTTCACGATCTCGCAGGCGCTGGAGCGGCTGCTGCGCGGGACGGGGCTGGTCCATCGCGAGGTCTCGCGCAACGTCTTCGCCCTCCAGGTGCCCGCGCGCACTTCGGCCGGGCAGGGTGACGCGGGCCGCGCCTCCGCCTTCGGCGGGCGCGTGATCAACGCCGCATCGGGCGCCGGGCTTCCCGGCGCGCGGCTGACCATCGTCGGCACTTCGCTGGAGGCGATTGCCGACCAGGACGGGCGTTTCCACTTCCCCGCCGTCCCTGGCGGAGAGCGGGAGGTCTGGGTCGAGTATCTCGGCCAGCCGCCGCAGACGGTGATGGTGCCGGCGGACCCGGACCAGCGCCGCAGCTTCGCGATCGCGCTGGGGCGGGAGGCCGAACAGATCGTGGTCCGGGGCTTTCGCGGCAGCCTGGCCAAGGCGCTGAACCAGCAGCTGAACGCGCCCAACAACTCGACCGTCGTTTCCGCCGACCTGCTCGGCAGCTTCCCGGCGGAGACGGTTTCGGAGGCGCTTCGGCGCGTTCCCGGCGTGGCCTTCGGCCGCGGCGACGACAGCGGCGAGGGGTCGCGGATCACGGTTCGCGGCTTCAGTTCGGAGGCGATCAACATCCAGCTCAACGGGCTGGAGCTGCAGGGCACCGGGTTCGAGCGCACGATCGACCTCAGCGGCTTCCTGGCCGACAACATCTCGCAGGTGACGATCCACAAGTCGCTCCTGCCCAGTCACGAGGCGAACGGTTCGGGCGGCCTGGTGGAAATCGAAACCAAGTCGGGCCTCGACTACGGCGATTTCCAGTTCTCGCTCGGGCTCGAAGGTGAAACCGGGTTCGATCGCGATTTCGGCGAGGAATACCAGGTCAACGCCGTCCTGGCCAAGAAGCTGACGCCGAGCTTCGGCGTGGCCGCGACCGTCCAGTATCGCAAGACCGACCGGCTCAACTACAACGCCAATGTCAGCGATTACCTGCCCCCCGTGCTGCCGGAGGGGTACAATTACATCTTCTACGTCCCCGAAAGCATGAAGTTTCCCTTCGACGAGGCGCTGTCGGGCCGCCTGGTCAACGGCACCAGCTACCTGCGCCGCTCGCGCGAGGAGGACAACCTCACCGTCTCGTTCAACGCGGCCTGGGAGGTGAGCGACACGACCACGCTGCGCTTCGACGCGCAGCGGATCCAGGTGGACCAGCTCACCGATATCGCGCGCACGACCGCCTCGTTCCTTGCCACGGCGGTGGACATGCCGATCGAGGAACTCGGCGGCGAAGTGCGCCGCCGCCAGGTGCTCGCATCGCTGCGCCCGAACCTCGCGCTGAACCGCAAGGATATCCGCACGACCCAGAACACGCTGAGCCTGCGCGGCACGACCCAGCTCGACCGGTGGGATTTCCGGTACAAGGCCGGCTACGCCTTCGCCCGGTCGAAATCGAACAACGCCAATCTCAGCGCGCTGGGCAATACCCAGACCGATCTCGACCTGATCATCGACCCCGATAGCGCGGTGATCCATCCCGACGGCGCGGGCGGGTCGCGCTATGTCGACGGTGCGTTCGTCTTCCTGCCCAACGGCCTGCCCGTGCCGTCGCTGACCGCGTTCGGGAGCGAGCTGCTCAACGCGCCGGGCGAGTACAACCTGACCTCCGCCACGCGGACGATCACCAACAGCCCGACCGAATCCTACCTGCTCGAAGGCAGTGCGCGCTATCTCTCCCAGTCGGGCATCCTCGACTATATCGAGGTCGGCGCGAAGTACGACAGCAGCTCGCGCAAGAGCGCCGACGACCTGTTCGCCAGCACCTCGGTCGGCAGCCTGGCCTCGATCGAGAGCTATTACCGCATCTTCGGCAAGGAGACGGGAATCGATTACTTCGGGTCCGGGCTGGCGGGCAACCTCGCCCTCGGCGACATCGGCGCCGGCGGGCTGACGCTGCCCTTCCTGCTCGGCAGCTCGGTCGACCGGATCTTCGAGGTCCTGCCCAGCCTGGCGCAGGACGATCCCTCGACCCCGTTCGACGAGGCGCGGTTCAACTATACCGATACCCGCGATCTCGACCCGATCCTCAATCCCGACGCGCTGACGCCCGCGCGGACGGAGGAGGAGCGCCTCGCCGCCTATGTCGAAGGCAAGGTGGAGTTCGGCCGGTTCGACCTGATCGGCGGCGTGCGGATGGAACGCGTCCGCCGTTCGGGCACCACGCTTTCGGCGCCGTCCGTCCGCACGGCGGACAACGTGGTGGAGCCGCGCGATACTTTCGTCGGAGCCGGCCTGGTCGAGTTCAGCGAACTCGCGGGTACGCAGACCACCTGGACCCCCAGCGCCCTGCTGAACTATCGCCCGGCGGACAATATCGTCGCGCGGCTCAGCTACAACAAGACCACGGTGAACCCCAGCCTGCGCCTGATCCGGCGGCCGCGCGCGATCTATATCGACCTGCGGCCGACGCAGAACCGGGTCATCCTGCGCGAGGCGAATCCCGATCTCAAGCCGACGAAGACCGACAACTACGAATTCGATGTCGCGTACTATTTCCGCGACACGCCGGGCCTGGTGCGGGCGGGCGTCTTCTACAAGAAGACTTCCAACAACTTCACCAATGTCTATTTCAACGACGCCGACGACACCAGCGTTCGCCAGGAAGTGCTCGACTATTTCGGCGATCTCGCGACCGCCCGGCCCGAACTGGTCGCGTTCAACGACGATACGCAGTTCCTGCGCAATCGCCCGCAGAACGGCGAAGGTGGCAAGATCTACGGTTTCGAGCTCGAGCTTATCCGGCAGCTCGATTTCCTGCCCGGTTTCCTCGGCAACTTCGGCGTCCTGGGCAACCTGACCTATACCAAGGGCGATTTCCCGACGCTGGTCCTCGGCCGCAACGATGCCGGGGAATCGGAAACCTTCTCGATCGACCGCGCGCTCGCCGACCAGGCGGCCTGGGTCTACAACGCGTCGCTCAATTACCAGAGCGGCGGGTTCGAGGGGCGCCTGATCTATACCTACCAGGATGCCTCGGTGAAGTCGTTCGAGGTGCACGGTCTCGACACGATCGAGCCGGACTACGCGACGCTGGACCTCCGGCTCAGCTACGACATCCCGGTCTCGTTCGGCGGGCTGACCGTCTACCTGCAGGGCGACGACCTGCTGCGCGATGCCGACGAACCCAGCCTGCGCAGCGCGATCAGCTCGCAGTTCAACGACGGTTCGGCCGACTTCTTCTACCCCGACAGCTTCCAGTTCACCGGGGGCAGGACGATCACCGCGGGGATCCGGGCGCGCTTCTGAGCCGCCTGGCCCCTGCCGGCCCGCCCTCGGGCGGGCCGCGACCACATCTGAAGGAAAATTCACCCGTGAACAGCAAGCTTCGCAAGACCGCATCCGCCCTCGCGATCGCCGCGGCGGCGCTCACCCTCACCGCCGGGGCCGCCGGCGCGCGCGAACAGCAGCAGGCCGCCCCGACCGGGGCCGAGGCCGCATTCCCGCAGCAGGCGAGCGACCTCGAGGCCGATCCCCGGGTCATCTACGGCCGGCTCGACAACGGGCTGCGCTATGCCGTGATGCGCAACCAGACGCCCAAGGGCGTGGCCGCGCTGCGGATGCGGATCGACACCGGTTCCTGGAACGAGACCGAGGAACAGCGCGGCATCGCCCATTTCCTGGAACACATGGCGTTCAACGGGTCGCGCAACGTGCCCGAGGGGGAAATGGTCAAGCGGCTGGAACGGCACGGTCTGGCGTTCGGCGCCGATACCAATGCCAGCACCGGCTTCGACCAGACGGTCTACAAGCTGAACCTGCCGACGGTGAGCGACGAGGTGATCGAGGAAGCCTTCTTCCTGATGCGCGAGACCGCGAGCAACCTCCTGCTCGATGCCGAGGCGATCGAACGCGAACGCGGCGTGATCGCGTCGGAGAAAAGCGCGCGCGATTCGGTCGGCTTCCGCTCCGCGGTCGACAACCTGGCCTTCTTCACCCACGGCAGCGGGCGGGTCGATCGGCTGCCGATCGGCGTGGACGAGACGATCGCCTCGATGCCGCGCGAGGAGTTCGTCCGCTTCTACCGCGATTACTACCGGCCGGAGAACACCTTCATCGTCTTCGTCGGCGACGTCGATCCGGCGGTCGCGATCGCGAAGATCGAAAGCCATTTCGGCGACTGGCGCCCGGCGCCGCCGGCCGGGAGCGCGCGGCCGCTGGTCCCCGCGACGATCGAGCCGGGCCGGATCGGATACTACCAGGACCCGGAGGTGCTGACTTACGTCACGCTCGCCTCGCTATACCCCTACGAACAGGGGCCCGACACGCTCGCGCGGCGGCGGGCCAATTTCCTGCGCGACCTCGGCAACAGCATCGTCTCGCGCCGGCTCAGCCGGATGGTCGATGAAGGCGAGGCGCCGTTCCTTGCAGGCTCGCTCGCCAGCTATTCGCAGCGCGACATCGTCGACGGGGTCGCGGTGCGCGTCCGCAGCGAGGAGGGCAAGTGGCAGGAAAGCCTTGCCGCCGCCGACGTGGAGATCCGCCGCGCGCTGGAATTCGGCTTCACGCAGGCGGAACTGGACGAGCAGCTGGCCCGCCGGCGGCGCAGCCTCGAAACCGCGGTCGAGCGGGCGGACACGCGCAAGACCTATGCCTCGCGCGGGTACAACCATGCTAAGGCGCTGGTCGATGCCTTCGACAGCGAGCGCGTGTTCACCTCGCCCCAGGCGAACCTCGCCGCGTTCGAGACGTTTGCCGAGGGCCTGACTCCGGCCGATGTCGAGGCCGCCTTCCGCCGGGCATGGCGCGCTTACGACAAGCCCGCGATCTACCTTTCGACCGCGCTCGAGCTGGACGATGTCGAGGCGCAGGTCTCGCAGGCGCTCGCGCAGGCGCGGACGCTGCCGGTCAGCGCCCCGGCCGAACGCGAGATCGGCGATTTCGCCTTCACCGACTTCGGCGGCCCCGGCACCGTGGTCGAGGATCGCCATGTCAAGGATGCCGACGCGCACCTGGTGAAGTTCGCCAACAACGTGCGGCTCAACTTCAAGCAGACCGATTTCGATGCCGGGACGATCTACGTCCAGGTCAGGGTCGGCGACGGGTTCTTCTCGATGCCGCAGGGGGCCGACGAGGGGCTGCGGCGGCTGGCCGTGAACCTGCTCGGGCGCAGCGGCGTCGGGCCGCATACGAGCGAAGACCTGCGGACGATCTTCGCCGGCCGCCGCCTCGGGGCGCGACCGATGCTGCGCGTGGGCGAGGACGCGATCGAGATCCTCGGCGCGACCGATGCCGCAGACCTCGCCGACCAGATGAACCTGATGGCCGCCTATGCGCTGGCGCCGTCCTATCGCCAGACCATTGCCGACCGGTACCGCGACCAGATCAGGGCCTGGTACCCGACGCACGATTCCACGCCGATCTCGATCGCGAACAAGGAAATCCCGCGGCTCGTCCGCTCGGGAGACGAGCGCTACGGCTACGGCGACCTCGAATCGTTCATGACCCCGACGCTCGAAGAGGCGCGGCAATGGCTCGATCCGCAGCTTCGCGAAGGGCTGATCGAAGTCACCGTGGTGGGCGACGTGGAAAAGCAGGCCGTCGTCGACCAGGTCGCCCGCACGTTCGGCGCGCTTCCCGAACGCGCGGACCGGCCCGGCGACTATCCCGGCGCGCGCGACCTCGCGTTCCCCGATCGCCCGGCCGAACCGGTCGTGCTGCGCCATTCCGGCGTTGCCGACCAGGCGCTCGCCCGCGTCTACTGGCCCGGCCCCGACGGGTTCGACCCGGTCACCGTCTACCGGCTCGAGGCGCTTCGCAGCATCCTGCGCAACCGCCTGACCGACGTCCTGCGCGAGGAACTGGGCAGCACCTATTCGCCCGGCGTCGGCGTGGAAGCGAGCGACGAGGCGGAGGGATACGGTTACATCTTCGCCCATGTCACGACCGCGCCCGATGCCGCGTTCGACGTGATCGCAGAGACCGAGAAAGTGGGCGCGCGGCTTGCCGCCGAGGGGGTCGAGGCGGATGAGTTCAAGCGCGCGATCCAGCCGCTGATCGAGGACCTGGCCAGTTCGCTGCAGCACAACGCGTACTGGATGAACGTCCTCGGCGATGCGCAGACCGACGGGGTCGGCCTCGCCAGGTTCCGCGCGCGCGAGCAGGCCTACCGCGAGATGACCGCCGACGACGTCTCGGCGCTGGCGGAGCGGATCTTCCGCAGCGAGCGGGCCTACCCGGTGGCGATCCTGCCGGTGGATGCCGGGGGCGAGGCCGCCGACTAGTCCGCGCCGCTCCCGCCGCCGGCGCGGGGCCGGTTCTCGCCCGGCGTCCTCAACGCGTGCAGTTCGCGCAAGTGCTTGCACGTTTCGACCAGCGCGAAGGCCAGCGCGCCGAGGGCGGACGGATCGCCGCCGTCCTCGCGCCCGCCGCCGTCGCCGCGCGCGAGCCGGGCGATCTCCTCGACGCTGTGGTCGAGAGCGTCGAGGTCGGGGGCCGTTTTCGACGGGTCCTGCATGTCGTCGAGCGCCTGGGCAGCCTGCCGGCGCACGGCGGGCAGCACGCGCGACAACTGCTCCGATCGCTCGGCGGCGAGGCCCCAGTCCTGCGTCGCCAGCCGATCGATCACGATCAGCATGTGCCAGAGCCGTTCGAGCGTCTCGACCTGGCGGCACAGGGCCCGGCGCTGGCCGCCGCGGCGGACGCTGCCCGCGGCGGCCCGCGCGATCGCGGCCTGGCGCAGGAAACGGCGGTGGATGTCGGCCAGTTCGCCGTGCGCGCCCATCGCGATGTCGAGCCCCGCGTCGAGCAGTTCGTTGCACGATCGCAGAGCCTGCGCGATCGCCCGGCGCGCGCGCCGGACCGCGCTCTCGGGCCAGACGAGGAACGCCGCCAGCAGCCCGGTCGTCGTTCCGACGAGGATCGCGAGCACGCGGTCCAGCGTGCCGCCGGCCGCCACTTCGCCCTGTTCGAGGGCGACGATCGTGGCCGCGACGATGCCGAAGCGCCAGCCGGGGCGGAAGCTGGTCATCGCGCTGGCGGCCAGCGCGGCGAGGGCGACGCGAAGCGCGGTCGTGTCCTCGCCGCCCAGCAGCCAGACGCTGGCAGCCCCGATCGCCGTGCCGGCCAGCGTCCCGGCGACCCGCGCAATGGCCGAACGCCACGTGCCGTCGGTGCTCTGGCTGACGACGTAGAGCGCGGAGATGATGGCCCAGGATTCGTGCGGCAGCGCGAGCCGGGTCATGACGAGCCAGGTCGCGCCGCCCGCCGCCGCGGACTGGAGCGAGGTGCGCGCGGCATCGCGCACGGTCCAAGACCGGGCCGAGGGGGGCGTCATGCCGGGCCCGGCGCGCCGGCATTCCCGCCGGGCCGCGCGTGCGGCCGGTGATCGGGCCGGTGATCGGGCCGGTCGCCGGGCCATTGGCTGGGGACAGCTGCGAAATCCGCCATCGCCTTCATCAAGATCGCCGCGCGCGATCCGTTCCCGCCGGGTGCCGTGGCCGGGTGCCGGGTGCCGGGTGCCGGAACAGGTTGGGGCCCGTCCCGTTCGTTGGGCATGTACCAGCACGACATCGAACCTTCCGCCGACCGCAAGCCCGATAGCGACACCGGCGGCGCCGGGAAGGGCGCCGAAGCCCCGGCGGTCGAAACGCCGCCCTGGGACCTCGTGATCCAGCCCGGCCCGGTGATGGTCACCGCGATCCATGCCGGCCACACGATCCGCCCGGAGCTGCGCCCCTGGCTCGCGATCGCGGAGGAAGAGCGTCTGCGCGAGGAAGACCCGCTGACCGATCTCCTCCTGCCCGCCGGCGACACGATCGTCCGCGGCAACCGGTCGCGTTTCGAGTTCGATCTCAATCGCCCGGTCGAAAAGGCGGTGACCGTCGATCCGGAGGATACCTGGGGCCTCAAGGTCTGGTCGAGCGACCTGCCCGAGGCGCTGCGCGAGGAATCGCGCGCGCTGCACCGCGAGTTCTACGCGCTGATCGCCGAGCGGGTCGAGGCGATGATCGCGCAGCACGGCCGGATCCTCGTGCTCGACCTGCACAGCTACAACCATCGCCGCTCGGGCCCCGACGGCGCGCCGGCCGACCCGGCGGAAAACCCCGATATCGACCTGGGCGCCACGACCCTCGATCGCGAGGTCTTCGGCGGCCTGCACGATGCCTTCGCCGCGGCGCTGCGTTCGCGCCCGGTCGCCGGGCGCACGCCCGACGTGCGGACCAACGTGCGCTGGGAAGACGGCGGCCATTTCCCCGAATGGCTCCACGCGACGTACGGCGACAGGGCCTGCGTGATCACGCTCGAATACAAGAAGATGTTCATGGACGAATGGGACGGGACGGCGGACGTCCTGGCCCTGCAGGACCTGCGCGAGGGGTTCCAGGCGGCGGTGGCGCGCGCGCGGGACTGGCTGGCCGACCATCCCGGCCGGCCTTCGGCGTGATGCAGCGGGCGGCAGGTGACTGCTCCCCGGCCGACGCGGGCGAGGGCCGGGGCGGGGCGGTCTGCGGCGCGACGCGCGAGGTCGATCGCGCGCTGGCGGCGATGGACCGCCGGATCGACTGGCTGCAGCGCCTGACCCCGGTGAACGTGGACGAGATCTGGGAAGGGTTCGTCGCCTCGGGGTTCAGGACAATGCCCGACAGCCGTTTCAGCGACGGGCTGGAGGACGAGGCCCCTTCGCTGCGCGAGCAGCTGTTCGCGCTGCCCGTGCGCGAGATCGACGACCCGCGGATCGAGGCGCTCCTGCTGGAAAAGCAGCGCGAGCTGGACCGCCAGATCGAGCTGGTGCGGATGCGCGACAAGGCGGGTTTCATCCTGGCCAGCATCGACCTGTTCGGCCCGGTCAGCGAACGGCTGCTGACGACCGCGCTCGACCTGCTCGATGCCGTCCCGATCCTGCCCAAGGATGCCGAGGATACCGATGTCGAGACGGTCTGCCGCGAGGCGCGCGCCACGGTCGCGCACTACCGGCAGGCGGCACCCGACTTCCGCTGCGAGGTGATCGTCGATCCGACCCCGGGAACCTCGATGTACGTCGATAACGGCGATTTCCACGTCGCCTTCGATTACCGCACCTCGCGCCACCGGGTCCGGCCGCTGCTCGCGCACGAGATCGGCACCCATGCCGTGACCCGTCACAACGGCGCGCACCAGCCGCTGCGGACGCTGGCGGGCGGGCTCGCTGATTACGACGTCCTGCAGGAAGGCCTGGCGGTTCTCGGCGAATATCTCGCCGGATACCTGCCGGCCGACCGGTTGCGGATCCTCGCCGCGCGGGTGGTCGCGGCGCACATGGCGGTGGAAGAGGCCATGGGCCCGGAAATCTACGCCTGCCTGGTGGAAGAGCACGGGATCGAGCCGGCCGACGCCTTCGACACGACCGTGCGTGCCAAGCGCGGCGGCGGGCTGACCAAGGACGCGCTCTACCTCAAGGGGCTGGCCGAACTGCTCGCCTATCTCCGGCGCGGTGGCGATTTCGCGATCCTCTTTCTTGGCAAGTTCGCGCTCCACCAGCTGCCCAGCCTCGAAAAACTGATGGCGGACGGCGTCGTCCGCCCCCCGGCGCTCCTGCCCTCGGTCGCCACCGACGACGCCCCTCGCCGCCGGCTGGCGCAGGCCCGCTCTCTCGAACTTCATCAACTGTACCAGGAAAACCCGCCGCAATGACGACGCCTACGATCAAGCTCGCCTTCGTGGTCAACGATGTCGCGACCGAACAGGACAACTACACGACGATCCGGCTCGCCCGCCGGGCGGTCGCGCGCGGGCACGAGGTCGCGCTGATCGGGCTGGGCGACTTCATCTACGACTGGGAGGAAGGCATCTGCGCGATGGCGACCCTGAGCAAGGTGGCCAAGTTCAAGGACGACACGACCTACCTCGCCCACTTGCAGGACCCGGAGCGCGAACGCACCCGGATCCGCCTCGGCGATTACGACATCCTGATGCTGCGCAGCGACCCGGCGGAGGAGCTGACCTCGCGCGCCTGGGCCCCGGCCTCGAGCCTCCTGTTCGCCCAGCTCGCCTCGCTCGGCCCGACGATCGTGCTCAACGATCCGCGCCACCTGACCGACGCGGTCAACAAGACCTATTTCCAGGGCTTTCCCGAAAGCGTCCGCCCGCAGACGACGATCACCCGCGAACTGGACGAAGTGCGCCGGTTCCTCGACGCCCACGACGGGCGCGGGGTGATCAAGCCGCTGCAAGGCTCCGGCGGGCAGGGCGTGTTCATGATCGACAAGAAGAGCGGCCACAACCTCAGCCAGATCACCGAGGCGGTGACCCGCGACGGCTACGCGATCGTGCAGGAATACCTGCCGGCGGCCAAGGACGGCGACCTGCGGATGATCACGCTCAACGGCCGCCCGCTGAAGGTCGATGGCACATATGCCTGCCTGCGCCGCTTCAGCGAGACCGACGACCACCGTTCCAACATTTCCGCCGGCGGCAGCGTGGAGATGATGGCGCCGGACGAGGATGCCCTGACGATCGCCGAGATCGTCGGCCCCAAGCTGATCGACGACGGGATGTACCTCGCCGGGCTCGACGTCGCGGGCGACAAGATGATGGAACTGAACGTCGATACCCCGGGCGGGGTCAGCTTCATGGAGGATCTGAGTGGCGTCGATTTCAGCGGCGCGATCATCGACGACCTCGAACGCAAGGTGCGGCTGCAGCGGCAGTACGGCGGCACGCTGACCAACCGTCAGCTGGCCGTGATCTAGGGGCGCCCTGCCGCGCGCCGGGGCGGCCGGGCCGGTTTCGCGGAACATGCGCCCCGGCCGCATCGTAGATTCGCCGTAACGCGCAACGATGCGAGGTAGCGATGTTGAAACGAACGCCCGAACTCAAGCCGATCGAGGACCAGGTCATGGTCATCACCGGGGCCACGTCCGGCCACGGCCTCTGCACTGCCGAGATGGCGGCCGCGCGGGGGGCAAGGGTCATGCTCGCGGCCCGCGACGAAGATGCGCTGAAGGAGGTCTGCCGCGAGATCGAGGCGCGCGGCGGAACGGCCGACTACGCGGTCGTGGACGTGGGCGACGAAGGCGACATGCAGCGCCTGGCCGACAAGGCCGTCGAACGCTTCGGCCGGATCGATACCTGGGTGAACAATGCCGGGGTCGGCGTCTATGCCCAGGTCCTCGACCTCGAGATGGAAGACCATCGCAAGATCTTCGAGACCAATTACTGGGGCGTCGTCCATGGATCGACGATCGCGGCGCGCCATTTCCGCGATGCCGGCGAAGGCGGTGCGATCATCAACGTCGGCTCGATCAACTCGGACTTGCCGGGTCCGATCCTGGCTTCGTACAACGCGTCGAAGCACGCGGTGAAGGGCTTTACCGATTCCTTCCGCATCGAACTGCAGATGAACGAGGAACCGATTTCGGTCACCCTGATCCAGCCGAGCGCGATCGGCACCCCGTTCCCGCAACATGCGCGCAACACGACCGGGTACCGGGCGCGCCTGCCGAACCCCGTCTATGCGCCCGAAGTCGTGGCGCGCGCGATCGTCGATGCCGCGCAGCACTCGCGGCGCGACGTGGTCGTGGGCGGGGCCGGCAAGCTGCAGATCCTGGGGTCGGTCGCCTTTCCCCACCTGTTCGACAAGATTGCGGCGACGATGGCCGACAAGCTCGTGGACCGCGAGGTGCCGGTGCCCGAACGGGCCGGCAACCTCCATCGCCCGGCGGGCGACGACGGCGCGGTCGAGGGGCGCCAGCGCGGCCGCCATTTCAGCGCCTTCAGCACGTTCGTGCGGAACAAGGGCGCCGCGCTCGGCGGTCTCGTCGTGGTCGGGGCCCTGGCGGCGCTGGCCGGGCGCAGGGCCCGCGCCTGAACCGCCGCCGGCTCACGGCGCCTGCGCGGCGTCTTCGCGCGACCAGCCCTGGGCGTGGCGTTCGAACCAGGCGAGGATGGCCGAGGCCTTGGCCGCCGATTGCGAAGGACGGGCGGCAATGCCCCCGTGGCTCGCGCCGGGCACCTTGACCAGCGCGGTCGGCACCCCGCGCAGGCGCAGGGCGGTATAGTACTGCTCCGACTCGCTGACCGGGGTGCGGTAATCCTCGCTGCCGACGACGACCAGCGTCGGGGTCTCGACCTCACCCACCAGCGACAGGGGTGACAGCCGCCAGTAGGTTTCCGGGTCTTCCCACGGCTGCGCGCCGAGCCAGTACCGCCCGAAGAAGGCCGGCCCGTCCGCGGTCAGGGCCTGGGTGGTCCAGTTGATGACCGGTTTCTGCGTCGCCGCGGCCTTGAACCTGTTCGTCTTGCCGACGATCCAGCTGGTCAGCACGCCGCCGCCCGAACCGCCGGTCACGAACAGGCGATCGGGATCGGCGATCCCCAGCGCGATCGCGCGGTCCACGATCGACATGAGGTCGTGATAGTCGTTGCCGGGGTAAGCCTTGTCGATCAGGTTGGCGAAGTCCTCCCCGTAGCTGGTGGAACCGCGCGGATTGGCCGAGAGCACAGCGTATCCGGCCGCGGCATAGAGCTGGTTGTCGGTTGCGAAATGCGGGCCGTAGGCCGCGAACGGTCCGCCGTGAATTTCCAGGATCAGCGGCACGCGCTGCCCCTCGACATAGCCGGGCGGCAGGGTCAGCCAGCCTTCGATCTCGATCCCGTCGTGGCTCGACCGGGTGGCGATGCGCCGCACCTCGCCGAACGTCTTCACCGCCCTCAGCGACCGGTTGAGATCGGTCAGGATGCGCGCCTCGCCCCCGCGGTGGAGCTGGACTTCGGCCGGACGGGTCGCGGTGCCGCCGGTGAAGGCGATCGCGTCGTTATCGGCCACCGAGAAGCTGCCGCCGGTATAGGGCCGGTCGAGCCCCCCGCCGGACAGGCCGTGCACGACGTCGCGGACCGAACCGTCGAGGCCGATCCGCGCGACGCGCGTCTCGCCGCTTATGTCGTACTGCGCGTAGATCGCGCGCCCGTCCGCGTCCCAGGCGATGCCTGCCGGGCTGTAGCCCCAGTCCGCCGTCAGGTTGCGCCGGCCCGAGCCGTCGCGGTTCATCACGTAGAGGTCGTTATCCTCGTAAGCGCGCAGCGCGTCGTCGAACCCGAGATAGGCGATCTTTCCCCCGTCGGGCGAAACGGCGGGGGAGTGATCGGGCCCGTTGCGATCCGTCAGGCGGGTGATCGCCCCGCTCGCGACGTCGAGCGCGTGGATCTCGCTTTCCAGCGGGTCGTCTTCCCAGTCGGGGCGGCGATTGGCGCCGAAATAGATCGTCGCGCCGTCGGGCGACCAGCTCAGCGGGCCGCTGTCGTGGTAGCGGCCGAACGTCAGCTGGCGCGGCGCGCCGCCGGTCGCGGGCACGAGGAAGATCTTCTCGAACCCGGGTTCGACATAGCCCTGGCCGTCGGCGCGATAGGTCAGCAGGTCGTGGATCTCGAGCGGTTCCGCCCATTCGGCGCCCTCGGGCCGGTTGGCGGGGGCCGCGCCGAGGCTGGGGCCGCTGTCCTTGACCAGCATCGTATAGGCGATCGATTGCCCGTCGGGCGACCAGGCGATGTGCGACGGGCTGGTCGGCAGGCCGGTCAGGCGCACTGCCTCGCCCCCGTCCAGCCACTGGACCCACAGTTGCGCGCCGCCGCCTTCGGTCGAGGCATAGGCGATGCGCCGGCCATCGGGCGACCAGCGCGGGCTGAAGGCATCGCCGGCGCGCCCGGCGAGCGGGGTTTCGCGCCCGGTCCGGGTGTCGATCAGCCAGATCGCGCTGACCGCGCGATCGGTCATGATGTCGTTGGCCCGCCGGACATAGGCGATATGGCGCCCGTCGGGGCTGATCTGCGGATCGGCAGCGATCGCGATATCGAACAGGTCTTCCCCGGTGAAGCGCCGTTCCGGCCCCGTCCGCTCGCTGCCCATCGCCGCGCCGGACAGGGGCGCGGCGGCCTGCGAGGCCGCGTCTTCGCGTGCCTGGGCCGGCGCGTCGCCTTCCTGCGCCAGCGCCGCCATCGGCAGGGTGAACAGGGCGAACCCCGCGACGAACTTGCCCATCGACATGGTGCCTGGTCCTTTCATCTTCGGTTTCACGGGCATCCGGGCGCGCGTTCAGTCGAGCAGGTGGCGCTGCCAGAACAGGATGCTCGACCACAGGAAGTAATCGGCGTTTTCCTTCTTCGCGAAACCATGCCCCTCGTTCTGCGCGAGGAAATGCCAGGCCTCGCGCCCGTTGGCGCGCACGGCGGCGATGATCTGGTCGGCCTCCGACGCCGGCACGCGCGGGTCGTTCGCCCCGGTTGCCACCATCAGGGGGATGCGGATCTGGTCGGCGCGCGTCAGCGGGCTGATTTCCTTCAGCTTGGCGCGCTGCCGCGGATCGCGCTCGTCGCCATATTCGACCCGGCGAAGGTCGCGCCGGTAATCCTGCGTGTTCTCGAGGAACGTCACGAAATCGGAAATCGCGACGATGCAGTTCGCGCCCCGCAGCCGGTCGCCATAGGCGATCGCGCTGGCATAGCACATGTACCCGCCATACGATCCGCCGGTCACGCCGATGCGCTGCGCGTCGATCCGCGGGTCCTGCTCCAGCCGATCGAGGAAGGCGCCGATGTCGCGCACCGAATCCTCGCGCCGGAAGGGGCCGTTGTCGAGGCCGACGAACCGCTTGCCGAAGCCGGTCGATCCGCGCACGTTGGGATAGAATATCGCGATGCCCAGCTCGTTGATCAGGTAGTTGTTCCGCCCCAGGAAAGTGGCGGTGGACTGGCCTTCGGGCCCCCCGTGGATATTGACCAGCAAGGGCCGCGGCCCCGGATGGCGGGCCGGGTCGGGCATGTAGAGGAAGCCGGACATCGCCTCGCCGTCGAAGCTCTCGATCTCGACCAGGCTCGGCAGGACGTTCGCCTCGGGGTCGAGCCCGCCCATCTCGCTGGCGGTCCAGCGGGTCAGCTCCAGCGTGGCCGGATCGACGCTGTAGGCATCGGCCGCGCCGCGGTTGGAGACGAGGGTGAAGCCCAGTTCCCCCCAGGGCGCGAACTCGATCCCGCCGACGGTCCCGGGGGGCAGGGCAACCTCGCGCACCTCGCCGGTGGGGACGTCGTAGAGCTTCAGCTGCGACTGCCCGGCGGCGTTGACCTCGTAGGCGATGGTCCCGCCGTCTTCCGAAATGTCGAAGCCGACGATGTCCCAGGGTTCCTCCACCAGGGGTTCGAACCGGGCGGTTTCGCGGTCGAAGATGCCGAGGCGCTTGAACTCGGCCCCGCGGTCGCTCGCCACCCAGAGACGGCCGTCGGGCGCATATTGCAATCCGCTGAAGGCGACCGGCGTGCCTTCGGGCGTCAGTCGCTCGATCGCGCCGCTGGCGACGTCCACCTCGTAAAGCTCCATCTCGGTGACCGAGATATAGTTGCCGACCAGCGCGGTCCCGCCATCGGGGGTGAAGTCGGCGACGAACCAGCCGCCGCCCTCGCGCTGCGCGAGCATCCGCGTGGTGGACGGGTCGCGCGGGTCCATCAGGTAAAGATCGGTGTCGCGCCCGTTGCGCCGGGTCGAGCTGAAGGCGACCATCGACCCGTCGTCCATCCACGCGCCCAGTCCGTTGCGGCTCGTGCCGTCGGTCAGCAGCTCCAGCCGGCCGTCCACGAGGCGATAGATCTGGTAGAACTCGTTGCCGCCGATGTCCTTGGAAACCAGCTTGACGTCGCCGGCCCCCGGGGAGACCGAGACGCCGCGGATCGGCTCCGCTTCGAAAGTGAGCTGCGAACGCGCCGCCCCGGGCGCGGCCACGCGGTGGAGCTGGGTCGTGTCGCCGAACCGGGTCGCGACGAACATGGCCCGCGTTTCCGGGTCCCATTCGGAGAAGCTGGCCGTGCGGTATTCGAAATAGGGACGGGTCGCCTCGACCAGTTCCTGCGGGACGGGCGGGATGCCGTCGGCCACGACCGCCGCCGGCTTGGGCGCGGCGGCTTCTGCCTCGCTATCGGTCTCGCCCCGTGAAGCGAGATCCGGGGCAGCGAAAGCCGGTGCCGCGAAAGCCGGCGTCGCCAGGGCAATCAGGCCGGCGGCCAGGGCATGTTTCATCGTGTTCCTCCCATCCTCGCGTCTATTGGTAACGGTTCTGGCGCGATGGTCCAGCCCGCCCGGCGGCGTTCCCCCTGCGCCCCCTCGCGCAAGCGCGGGCGCGACGTCGTGCCCCCGGCCTACCAGGACATCTACGGCCTCCTGGACGAACGCCACCTGATGCTGCACGAAGGCGACCTGGTGCCCAGCCGGATCTACGCCGCGGAAGGCGATCTGGTCACCATCGGCGGGATCACCTCGACCGAGCAGTTGTGGATGAAGGCGGGCGGGGATGTCTATTTCCCCAATGCCATCGTCCAGCACAACAATCCGGGCGATGTCAGCCAGGTGACCGCGGGCGGCGGGATTTACTTCGGCACCTTCCACGAGACCGGCGATATCTATCTCGGCTACGGCAGCCAGCTCCACGTTCGCGGGCCCGGTGCGCTCGAGATCGAGGCCGGGGGCGACTTGTGGATCCCGAGCAATTCCGAAGGGATCACGACCGATATCCTCTACGACGTCGCGCGAGGCGGGTTCGGCGGCTACGTCAACGTTCCGCTGGATCCGAACATGAAGGCGGCCGACATCGCGATCAGCGTCGGCTACAACGAACAGCCCGCCTACGCGGATTTCGAATCCGCCTATTTCGATCCGGCCAACATCGGCGCGATGGAAGACTACCTGCTCGCCGAGGCGGGCGATGGGGAGCAGTTGCCGATCTACCTGTTCGATCGTTTCTATGCCCGCGGCAACGGCTCGGGCGTGGAACTGGTCGACGGCGGCCTCGCCGGCGGCTTCGTCAACTATGTCCGTTCGCTCCAGGGCCTGGAGCCGCTTGCAGACGAGGCGGCGCAGCAGGCTTACCTTGACCAGGCCTGGGATTACTGGGTGCGGTTGCCGGCGGGTAAGGAAACGCCGTTCGATGCGCTCGTCCCCCGCTATTCCGCCGCCGAAGCGACGGAACAGGGACTGGACGGGGCTTTCTTCGTGCCCGAACGGCGCGAGGGACTGGTCAACTACGTGCGCGGGCTTCAGGGCCTTGCCCCGCTGGAAAGCGCAAGCGAACAGCGCGAATATCTGCCCGAAGCGCTCGAATATTGGGAAGGGCTGGACACCGTTTATAAGGCACCCTTCTACCGCTCGGTCCTGTTCCTCGAACTGCGTACGGCCAGCCGCGAGGCGAACGATCCCGACAGCGAGCGGCAGGGGTCGGTGGGGCGTGGCTATACCGCCATCGGCACGCTCTATCCCGGGGCGGAGAAAGAGGCTGCCGAAGGCGAGGGGCGCTGGGAAGGCAATTTCGAAACTTTCGCCAGCCGCGTCCTGTCGAACAATGGCGGAAACGTCTCGGTCGTCGTGCCCGGCGGTTTCTTCCGGCTGGCCAGTGCCGCCGCCAGCGCGGAACAGACCGGCCAGCCGTCGGAGGGCAACATCCAGGGCGATGCCCTGCGCGCCGGTGTCGTCACCCAAGGCGGCGGCGAGGTGAACATCCTCACCCACGGCGATACCGACGTGAACCAGTCGCGCGTGCTCACGACCCAGGGCGGCAATATCATGATGTGGTCGTCCTACGGCAACATCGCCGCGGGGAACGGCGCGAAGACCTCGCTCAGCCCGCCTTATTACGACCGCGCGGTGGACGATATCGCGAACCTCACGCGTTCGCCCGCAGGGCTGCCGACCGGGGCCGGGATCGGCACGCTGGCCACCACCGCGGGGGTCGCGCCGGCCGACATCGACCTGGTGGCCAATCACGGCATCATCGATGCCGGCGATGCGGGGATCCGGGTGGCGGGCAATCTCAACGTCTTCGCGATCGAGATCCTCGGTGCCGACAACATCGACGTCATCGGGCGCACCACGGGGCTTCCCGAAACGCCGGCCGCGCCGCCGACCTCGCTCGACGTCGACGATGCCGGGGCCAAGGCGCTGCAGGGCGGCGCCGCGCTGAAGGAAACGCTGGAGGCGGTGCGGCGCAGCAATGCGGCGACGACGCCCTCGATCATCGAAGTCCGGGTGACCGGCTATGGCGAGGGGGCTTGCGACCCGGCCGACGATCGCTGCGAGCCGGTGGCCCAGGGGCCCCGCGCCGCCGCGCCCGCCGACGACAGGCGACCGGCCAGGGTCGCGGCCAATACCGCCCTGCCGCGTTTGCACACCGCGCTGGAGTTCGACATCCCGCGCGGCCGCATGGAAACCACGCTGCGCGCCATCGCGCGCGCGTCCGGGCTCAACATCGTCTATAACGACCCGCGTATCGACCGGGCGATGGCGCAGCCCGTTCGCGGACGCATGACCGTGGAGCAGGCGCTCGATCGCCTCCTGCGCGAGGAAGGGCTGGAGCCGGTCCGGGTCGACAGCCGCACGATCATGGTCCGCGCCCGCGCGAGTTGACGGCTCCTGAGCCGCGGGCCGCCTCAAACGGCCCGCGGGGCGCCGGACGCGCGCCGCGAGGCCGCGTCCGGCGCAACCTTGTTCGGCGCCACGCGTGCGGGGGGCGGCCGGTCAGGCCGCGCTGCGGCGGGCGAGTTCGAGCTCGATCGGGTCGCCGCCGGCCAGTCGCAGGCGGGCGAAGGCGCCGGGGCAGTTGCCTGCGATCCATTCGAGCATCCCCTCGCGAATGTCGCACCGCAGGTCGAACAAGGTGCCCGAATCCGCCGCGCTCATCAGCAGGCGCAGTTCGATCGCGTCGCGGTGGGTCTCGGTCACCTGTGCGACCTGGACCCGCCCGTCCCACCGCTCGTTGGCCTTGATCTGGCGTTCGAACTCGGCGCGGATCGGGCCGATCCTGGCGGCCGGATCGAGATAGAGGACCACCGTGCCGAGAAGCTGGGCGGTCTTCTTGGTCCAGTTCTGGAAGGTTTCCTCCAGGAAATGCGAGGTGGGCACGATCAGCCGGCGCTCGTCCCAGATCTTCACCACGACATATGTCGTGCGGATTTCCTCGATCCGTCCCCACTCGCCGTCGACGATCACCACGTCGTCGATATTGATCGGCTCGGTCAGGGCCATCTGGACGCCGGCGATCAGCGATTTCAGCGCCGGCTGGGCCGCGGCGCCGACCGCCAGGCCGGCCAGCCCGGCCGAGGCGATCAGCGTCACCCCGATCTCGCGGATGCCGGGGATCGAAAGCAGGATCAGGCCGACGGTGATGAACACGATCACGAACGTCGCGATCCGGCTGAACATCGTCAGCTTGGTCCGCCGGCGGCGGGCGGCGAGATTGTCGGCGACGTCGATGTCCGCCCGCATCTTCATCGTTTCGACGAGGGCGTGGAGTATGGCGAAGGCGATCCAGCCGACGAGGGCCGGCATCACGAAGCTGGCGACTTTCTGCCACACCTGCTCCAGTCGCGAAAACTCGCGCGCGACGACGATCAGCGCCAGCGCGACCACCGCGACGCGGGTCGGCTGGGCCAGCTTGCGCAGCAGGACGTCGTCCGATCCGCTGTCGCTGCGCCGCGCGAGCCGTCGCATCATGCGGAAGGCCAGCCAGTGCAGCCCCAGCGCGACCAGCGATGCGCCTGCCGCGAGGGCAAGCGCGTCCCAGGGGTAGGGCAGGGCAGCGATCGCAGGTATTTCGGATACCGTCTCAGCCATCGGCGCGCTCCGTTGCGAAATCCCGATTACCTAGAGGAAACCGGAGGGCCGCCGGCCGTTCCGAAAGAATTCTCCGCAGGCGCGCTCCCGGCGCCGGGCCGGGACTTGCCCCGGCCGGTCAACCCCGCGGGCGGTAGGGGCGCGGGGCCAGGCTCCCCCGGTGGCCGCTTTCTTCCTCGTCCCGCTCGCCGATGGTCTCGAGCAGCGCCAGGATGAACTTGCGGCCGTGCGGCGTAAGACTGACGATCACCCTGCGGTGATCCAACTCGTCCACTTCGCGCCGGAGCAGGTTCGCATCGTCGAGCCGGTCGATGATCCGCATGGCGGACGTGGGCGTGGTATTGCAGCTGAGCATCAGGTGCTTGACGTAGACGATCCCGCCTTCCTCTCCGTTCACGAAGAGCTCGAAAAGGATGTCCCAGGCCCAGTCCTTCAACAGGTTGTGGGGAACGAAGTCGCCGATCCGGCTGCGCGCCTTCATGATCCGGCGGGCCAGCTCCAGCAGTTCGCCGTCGATCGGCGGCTGCTCCCGCCCGGCGCCCGACAGCGATCGTAGCGTTCGGCGGGCGGTCGGGGAAACAGAAACATCATGACGAAGAGTGGATTTGATGTCTATCTCAGCCATGTCGTGAATTTGAACCCCGTATCCCAATAAAGTATTAACGCAGATTAAGTTTTGGGACTTATTTACTTCATGAAGTATCAAGACGGAGTTCGTTCACGATCTTGTGCAAACAAGTGCTGTGCGACCCCTTGACGAGAACGGCGTCCCCCGCGTTCAGTTCCCGAAGAAGACCGTTTTTCAGTTCGTCGAGCGTTTGCGGATGGGCCGCCTTGCAGCTTTCCGGCAGGCGAGCCCAGAACTCGTCGTAGAGCGGGCCCAGTGCGAAGACCTTGTCGATCGGCGCGGCGGCGATCCGTTCGCTGAGCGCGGTGTGATAGCGCGCGGCATCCGGTCCCAGCTCGGCCATTTCGCCGAGCACCGCGATCCGCCGCCGCGCCTGCCGCTTGGAGGCGAGGAGCGATAGCGCGGCCTCCATCGATCCGGGATTGGCGTTGTAAGCCTCGTCGAGAACGAGGACTTCGCCCCCGTTGATCCGGGCTGCAAATTCGCGTCCGCGCCCTGCGAGCGCATGGAACGAGGCGAGTTGCGGCAAGGCGGCGGCCAGCGGCCGGTCGAGCGCGACCAGCGTGGCCACGACGGCCAGCGCGTTGATCGCCATGTGCCGGCCCGAAGCGCCGAGGGTGAACGTTACCGCCTGCCCGCGCACTTCGGCCCGGGCCCGGCCGGTCGCCGGATCGTGGTCGATCAGCCGGACGTCGCAGTCCTCCGACGTTCCGAAGTGGATGACTTGCAGGCCCCGGCCGCGCGCGGCCAGGTGGACCCGTTCCCATTCGGCCATGTCGCGATTGAGCACCGCGACCCCGCCGGGGCTCATGCCGGAAAAGATCGCGCTCTTGCGCCGGGCGATCGTCGCCAGGTCGCGGTGGAACTCGAGGTGGGCGGGCAGGACATTGGTGAAGATCGCGACGTCGGGCCGCGCCAGGCGCGAATTCTGCGCCATCCGCCCGATCGCGAGCTCCAGCACGGCGTGGGGCGTGTCCCACGGGATCGAGGCCAGGTTCCAGGCGATGCCGTGCGGCAGGTTGGCGTTGTGCCGCGTGCGCCCGACCGGGCCGAACGCCTCGAGCACGTGCGCGAGCATGGCGACGGTGCTGGTCTTGCCCGCGCTGCCGGTTACCCCGATCACCTTGCCCTGCATCCGCTCGCGGGCGTAGCGTCCCAGGTCGAGCACGGCGTCGCCTGCGCTTTCGACCACGAGGGCGGGCGGCCCGTCCTTCGGCAGCAGGCCCGGATCGTCGCAGACGAGGGCCGCGGCCTTGCCTGCCAGCTGCGCCGCGGCGGCCTGCGGAACCCCGCCCGGCTTGCCTTCGGGGGAGCGCAGGGCGACGATATCGCCTTCGCGGAACGTCGGCGCGGCGATGCACAGCCCGCTGGCCGACCAGTCGCCGCGCGGCGCCTGGAGCCAGCGGCCGCCGGTCGCGCGGGTCAGGTCGGCGGGGCGCCAGTGGCGGCTCTCGGTCGCGGGCGGGCGATGCCTCGCCCCGTCCTTCCCTGCGCGCGCAAGCAGCAGGCGGCGATAGGCCACAAGGCCCGACAGGTAGTGTTCGACGTCGTCGATCCGGATGCGGAAGGCGTGGTGCCGGATGAAGAAGCTGCCCGCGATCTTGCGCGGCCGGGCATAGAACATCGCCAGTTCGGGCCAGAAATGGCCGTTGAGCAGGTAGCGGGCGCGGTGGTCGAGCGCGCGGTGGAAGCGGCCCAGGTCGATCGAATCGAGCAGGTGGCGGCGCGACGGATCGCCCCGCAGCCGCGCGATCATGCTTTCGGCGGCGGTCATCAGCTCGAGCAGCGTGGGAAAGGTCGTGATGCGCTCGAGCACGAAGCCCAGGTGATCGCGGACATTGTCCAGGCCGAAGCGGTAATAGCGTTCTTCCGGACGGTGGCGGGTCAGTTCGTTCACGGCATAGCCCAGCCAGTGATCGTGCGCCTTCCAGTGTTCCTGCCCGATGAAATGTTCGAAGGCGCGCTCAACCGCCTCCAGCCAGCGCGCTTCGCCGGTGGCGGCGTGAAGGCGCATCAGCGCAAACGCCGCCTCGCCATCGTAATAGATGATGCGGAAACGCTCTTTCTCGGCCAGCGATGGATAGGCGAGGACATGGCTGAAACTGCCCGTCGCGCCGTCCTGCATGTGCAATATGCCGCGGCCGAGCCGGCAGGCCAGCGCGAGGCTTCCGGCGTCTCCCGTCAATTCGTGGTGCTTGAGCAGGGCGAGGATCGCGACCGCGTTGCCGCCCAGCTTGATCTCGTTGCCGACGTCGAGGAGGAAGGCTGCCTCCTCTCCGCCGGCCGCCCTGCCGGGCCGTATCAGCTCGCGCACGAGGAAGCCGCGCGCGCGGTCGATCGCCTGTCCCAGCCTCTCGCCACCGGTGACTTCCCAGGCTTCGAGCATGGCATAGACGGTGCTCGCGTGGCGCAGCGCGTTATAGGCGCGGATCGGGCGGTCGAAGCACGGGTGCCAGCCGTAGTGGAACCTGCCGTCGTCGGCCACTTGCGTGGCAAGGTACCGGCTGCCCGCCGCGATCAGCTCGCCGACGTTTTCCGGCGACAGTTCCCCGACGGTCCGGCGCCCGGCATCCAGCCCGGCGCCGCTCAGCGGATGGACCTTCCCGTCGTCGCCGGCGAACAGGCCGCGCGTGGTGAACAGCCAGACCGGCTCCGCCTCGGCGAAGGCGACCGCTTCGAGGCCGTGCCGCAGCGCGGCGTAGCGGCGGAAATTCGCTGCGTTCAACGTCCCGCCGGGCTGGCGGTTGCCGCCGTAGAGCATGGCATTGGCGTTGAGCTCGGTTTCGAGGAAGGCATGGCGGAACTGCGGGTCGAGCGCGATGCCCAGACGGAAATAGTTCCGCTTGATATTGGGCAGGGCCGCTTTCAGCTCCGCCCAGGTGCGCCGCTCGACCGCGTCGACCCAGTCCACGCGCAGCCAGTCGTGCCCGGCCCCGGCGGCGGCGACTTGCGCGGACCCGGCCGCCCAGGCCTCGTCCAGCGTGGCCCCGGTGGCGGTGATCGTCTCGGCGCGCCGCGAACCATCGGTGAAGGAGAAGAACAGGACGACCAGCCGCGCCCCTTCCACCTGCACCGGGGCAATGGCCGGCGCGGCGGCGCGCAAGCGGTCGAGGCGGCTGGACAGGTCGGTCTTCATCGCTCGCGCAAGGCCTCCCGCGCACGGTTGATCGGTTTCATCAGGTATTGCAGCACCGTTTTCTGCCCCGTGTGGATGTCCACCGTGGTGATCATGCCGGGCCCGATCGGGAACCGTTCCCCCGCATCGTTGACGAGGGCATTGGCGCTGGTGCGGATGAACACGCGGTAATAGTGGATCTCCGGGTTGACCTCGTCGCGGATCGTATCGGGCGAGATCGTCGCCACCTCGCCGTCCAGCCCGCCGTAGATGGAATAGTCGTAGGCGGTGACTTTCACCGTCGCGCGCTGCCCCGGATGGATGAAGGCGATGTCGCGCGGGGACATGCGCGCCTCGATCATCAGCTGGTCTTCCAGCGGGATGATTTCCATCAGCCGCCCGTTCGGCGGAACCACGCCGCCGACGGTCGAAACCTGGATGCTCTTGACGATGCCCTTGACCGGGGAACGCAAGGTGAGCCGTTCCAGCGTGTCCGACCGGCCGCGCACGATCGGCGCCAGCGCCTCGACCTCCTCGTTCGCCTTGGCCAGCTGCTGGCGCGCCTCGACCAGGTATTGCGATCGCAAGTCCGCCTTCTTCAGTTCCAGTTCCGACAATTGCCGGCGCAGGCGGATCACCTCGACATTGCTGGCCGCGCCGACCTCGATCAGCGATTCCCCGATCGCGACCTCGCGCCGGATCAGGGCGATCGACTGGTCGATCAGGCGGATCGATTCGTTCAGGCTGGCGCGGCGCGTGTCGTAAAGGCGGCGCTCCGCCCGTTTCAGGTCGGGGAAATCGTCGAGCTCGGCCGGGAAGGTCAGCGCGCCGCGGCCGACTTCGGCCTCGAGACGGGCCGAAGCGGCCAGGGCGGCGCGATACTTGGCCGCGCTCTCCTCGAAAGTGGAACTGGCCTGCGTAGGGTCGAGCTGGGCCAGGACCTGGCCGGCCTCGACGATATCGTCCTGCTTCACGTGCAGGCGGGCGAGGATGCCGCCTTCCAGCGATTCGATCACCTGTTCGCGCATCGTCGGGACGACGCGCCCGCTGCCGGTCGCCACTTCGTCCAGCGTCGCGAACCACGCCCAGGCGACGATCGCGGCGAACAGGCTGCACAGCGTCCAGACCAGCCGGTTCGACAGCTGCAGGCGCGGATCGCCCGCTTCGCCGAAGAGCCAGTCGTCGTCGGTGGCCGCAAGCGCGCTCATGCCGCTTTCCCCTTCGCCCCGCCCGGGCCGGTCATCCGGGTAAGCGCGGCCTGTTTCGGCTGGTCCAGCGTGATCAGCCCGTTGTGCAGCACGACGATCCGGTCCACCAGCTCGAGCGCGCGCATCCGGTGCGTCGCGATCACGACCGTGCGGTTGCGGCTCCAGCGGCCGAAGCGTTCGATGAAGTGTCGTTCCGCCGCCTCGTCCATCGCCGCGGTCGGTTCGTCGAGCAGGACGACCGAGGGTTCGCGCAGCAACAGGCGCGCGAGCAGCAGGGCCTGGGTCTGCCCGCCCGAGAGGCCCGCGCCGCCTTCCTGGACCACGTAATCGAGGCCCGCCTGGGTGCGCCGGACGAAATCGCCGGCCCCCACCATGTCGAGCGCGGCCGCGATCTCCGCGTCGCTGGGGTCGGGCGCGCCCAGCGTCAGGTTGTCGCGCAAGGTGCCGTGAAACAGGCGGCTGTTCTGGCCCAGCAGGCCGATATCGCGGCGCACGTCGGCCGGATCGACCTGGTGAAGGGCGAGGCCATCGACCAGCACCTCCCCCGAAACGGGGGGCAGGAGGCCGGACAGGGCCTGGAGCAGGGTGGACTTGCCGGCCCCGTTGCGCCCCAGCAGGGCCACTTTCTCGCCCGCGCCGATATCCAGTTCGGGCACGGTCAGCACGGGCGGCCCGGTATCCTCGCCATCGGCGAACGTGGCCGCGCGCAGGGCGAACTCGCCGCGGATGGCGGGCGCCTGCAGCCGCTGTTCGGCATCGGGCGCATCGACCGGCAGGGCCATGATCTGGTCCACCCCCTGGATGCCGATGCGTGCCTGCTGCAGGCGGTTGAGAACCTGGGTGACCTGGCCGATCGGCCCCATCATCCGCGAACCCAGGATCGAGGCACCGACCAGCGCGCCGGTGGTCATGTCCCCGGCGATCACCATCGGCGCGCCGAAGAACACGATCGTGGCATAGACGGCGTTCTGAATGTTCTGCGCCCAGGCGGTGAGGCCGCCCGTCAGGCTGCGGACCTTCAGCTGGGCTTCGCTGGCGACGGCGTTGTATTCGTTCCACCGGCGCTGGAGAGGCTCTTCGGCCTGGAGCGTCTTGATATCCTCGCTCCGCTGCACGGCCTCGACCAGCAGGGCGTTGCGCAGCGAGGATTCGCGCATCGCCTCGGTCGCATGGGCCCTCAGCTTCCGCTGGGCGAGCCAGCCGGGCACGATCAGCAGCGCCATCGCGCACAGCGGCACGAGGGCGAGCGGCCCGGCGATGAACCAGAACACGGCCAGGAACAGGAGGAAGAACGGGATGTCGGCAATCGCGGCGACCGTGGTCGAAGTCAGCAGTTCACGCACTTGCTCGAGGTCGCGCAGCTGGGCGATGAACGTGCCGGTCGAAGCCGGCCGGTCGGCATTGCGCACGCGCAGGGCATGGCCGAAGACCCGGTCCGATATGCGCAGGTCCGCCCGGCGGCCCAGCACGTCGATAATCGTCGTGCGAAGACGCGTCAGCGCGAAGCCGAAGGCGATCGCCCCGATCACCCCGGCGAACAGGACGTAGAGCGTCGGGAAGGATTCGGCCGGCACGACCCGGTCGTAAACCTGCATCGAGAACAGGACCCCGGCCAGCGCGAGCGAATTGGTGACCAGCGAGGCGACGACGACGCTGCCGTACATCCGCCGGTCGCGCAGCAGGATGCGGCGAAGCCAGTGTTCCTCGTAAGGCCGGATATAAGTGTCCACCCGCGCATCGGGCACGGCGCTGGCGGGCCGGGGGACGACGAACACGGTGCTGGCGGCGACCAGTTCGTCGCGCGTCATGCGCTGTTGCAACCCGCGTTCGCCGGTCATCGCCAGGCTCGCCACCCCCTCGGCATCGATCGCCGTCACCACGGCCAGCGTGCCGTCGGCCAGCTCGGCGATGACGGGCAGCCGCCAGCTCGAGAGCGCCTGCGCGCCGGGCCGGGCGAAGCTCACCTGCAGACCGGCATGGTGCGCGATCGTGCGGATGCGGCGTTCGCGTCCCTCCTCCTTCTGCCAGCGATCCGACAGCCGGGCGGTTTCGGCCGAGACCTGCAGACGATACTGGTGCGCGACCTGGCGCATGGCATCGATCCAGGCCTGGGCGTCGAAGGCCCCGTCGGGATCGCGCGCGCCGGTCATCCGATCGTCTCCTGCCGGCCGGCGAGGTCGAGGCCGAAGGCCTCGCGCGCCGCGCCCGAGGTGACCAGGCAATCGATCTGGAGGCGGCGCAGGTCGTGCCTGGTATTCGCGAGGTCGAAACGCACCTGGTGCAGTTCCTGTTCGGCATTGAGCAGGTCCACCAGCGTCTTGGTGCCCATCTCCAGGTATTGCAGGCGATAGAGCTTGCCCGTCTCGCGCATCGACGCCTCGCGGAAGACGAGCGTGTCGATCACCCGGTCGAAGCTGGCGACCTGGCGCCGCGCTTCGTCCAGCAGGCGGCTGACGTCGTTGCGCACGCGCGCCTCGGCCGCGTCCGCCGCGGCCAGGGCATGGGCGGCACCGCGCGCCCGCGCCCGGTTGGCCCCGCCGTTGTAGAGCGAGGTCGAGACGGTGATCCCGAAATTGTAATCCTCGCGATCGCCGAAGGGATCGTGGATGTCGGTCGATCCCCCGACCGCGAGCGAGACCGTGGGCATCCGTTCGGCCTTCGCCCTGGCGAGTTCGGCGCGGGCCCTTTCGCGGTCGGCGCGCGCTTCGTCGATCGCGGGAATCGCCGACCAGTCGGGGGCGCCGCGCCGGCAGGCCTGGGCGAGGGCGGGGGGAAACCCGCGCGAGACGGGCGGGGCGCGGTCGCGGCCGAGCAGGTGGGCGAGGGTGGTCTGCCAGCGTTCGCGCTGCGCCTCGATCTGTTCGATCGTGGCCTGGGCGGAATGGACCCGCGCGTCGGCCTGCAGCAGGTCTGCCTTGGTCGCGGCGCCGCGTTCGAAGCGCAATTGCACCAGCCGGCTGATGCTGCGCACGCTTTCGCGCTGCTCCAGCGCGATGGCGAGCAGGGCGGCCGCGCGCTACAGCTCGATCACCGCGTAGGCGGTGTCGCGCACCAGGGCGTCGACGGCGATCAGCAGGCGCGCCTCGCCCGCCCGGGTGCCGGCCCGCGCAGCGGAAACGGCGCTGCGGACCTTGCCGAAATCGTGGACCATCTGGGTCACCGACAAGTTGGCCCGCGGGCGCCACCGGCTGGGGCCGAAACTGTCGTAGCCGCTGCCTATGCCCGCTTCCACGCTCGGCCGGTACCCGGCGCGGGCGACGTCGATCTCCTCGGCGCGGGCGGCAAGGTCGGCCTCCGCCTCCTCGACCGAGGGATGCCAGGCCACGGCCTCTCGCGCGGCCGCTTCGATGGTGAGAGCCCCGGGCTCGTCCGGGGAAGAAGCTGCAAGAACGGGGGACACCCCGAGCGTGCAGGCCAGGGCGGCGGCCGAAAACCATCCGGATGTGGACCAGGTTCTTCCGCGGATCACGCACCCTCTCTCGATCTGTGGCGAAGGCGCCGCCGGGGATGGACACGTGTCCTGGATCGCGCTGTCAGAGGCCTGCTCCCTATACTGCCGAAAATCCGCCGTTCTCGAGGTCGTCGTCGAGCCTGGTGTCGAGGTAACCCAGGGGATCGGTGGCCCCTCCCGTGCCGGCCCCCGCGTCGGCCCCGCCGGTCGCGCTACCGTTATCCTCGCCGGCCGCGATGCGGGGTGCCGCTTCCTCTCCGATCTCGAGCAAGTAGCGATCGAGGATCGTTGCCAGGCTGCCGTTGTCTTCCATCGTGAGCTCGCTCGACATCTCGAACGATCCCGGCATCGGCGATCCGACCGAACCGTCGAGCCCGGCGTCCATCAGGCCGAAGTCGCCCAGCGGCACGACATCCGGCTCCATCGCGCTCGACGCCGCGAACGCTGCCGCGCCGTCCGGCGGGCCCGCGAAGTCGAGCGTCACGGTCAGGGTCGCCGTCTCGGTGTCGCCGCCCGGGGACACGAGCGTGTAGAGGAAGCTGTCGGTGTCGCCGTAAGCGCCGGTGAAGCTCGTGTCGGCCACGTAGGAATAGCTGCCGTCGGGATTGACCGTCAGCGTTCCGTATGTGCCCACGATCGCGGTGCCCCCGGCGGCAATCGCCGTGCCGTTGACTTCCGAAACGACGGTTCCGGCCGGGGCCACGTCGGTGCCGCCGATCCCTGCGTCGAGGATGACGTTGCCCGCGACCGTTCCGCTGACCGTGGCCGGCGGCTCGTATTCGGTGATCTGGTCCGAAGTGGACCTGATTGACAGGTCGTTGAGCAGCGAAGCATCGAGCAGGCCGCCGGCATTGCCGATCGTGACGTAGTATGTCGCGCCGCCGCTGAACTCGGGCAGGGCGAGTTCGGCTGCGGTCCAGTTGGCGCCCAGTATCCCTCCGCTCCCGACGAGCCAGTCCGTGGCGGTATAGACCCGGGTTCCCGTGCTGCTGCCGTCTTCCACGCGGTAGACGACGAGGTCGAAGTCCGAATCTCCGAACAGGCTGAGATCCAGGAGCGCAGCGCCTTCGCCGTCGACGCTGACCTGCCGTGTGGCGTTCTCCGAGACGGCGAAAGTGAGGAAATTCGACCCGCCCAGCACGGAGACATCGACGGTATCGCCTGCCACGCCGAGATCGAGCAGGGCTCCCACCGTGGCGCTCTGCAGCGGCTGGTCCGACGTTTCGGGCGTCACGTCGAGGAACAGGGTTGCCTCGTTGTCCACCGCGACGAGCAGGTCGGGCGCCGTCGCCGTGGTCGCGGCGGAGACGTTGCCCGCGGCATCGGTCGCCGTGACCTGGAGCAGTTCGCCGTCGGTCTGGGCGGGGATGGTGACGCTATAGCTGCCGCCCGCATCGGCCGTGCCCGTGCCCAGGACGGTAATGCCGTCGGGTGCATGGACGGTGATCGTCGCGCCCGCCTCCGCCGTGCCGGTCACCGTGGTGCCGGTGGCATCGTCGACATCGGCGGTCGGCGCATCGGGCGGCGTCAGGTCGGGCGCTTGCACCGGGGTGGTGCCCGATTCGTTGCCGGCGGCATCGGTCGCGGTGACCAGCAGATCCTCGCCGTTGGTCTGGGCGGGGATGGTGACGCTGTAGCTGCCGCCCGCATTGGCCGTGCCCGTGCCGAGGACGGTGATGCCATCGGGCGCATAGACGGTGATCGTCGCGCCCGCCTCCGCCGTGCCGGTCACTGTGGTGCCGGTGGCATCGTCGACGTTAGCAGTGGGCGCATCGGGCGGCGTCAGGTCGGGCGCCTCGGCCATCGTCGGGGTGGATTCGTTGCCGGCTGCATCGGTCGCCGTGACCAGCAGGTCCTCGCCGTTGGTCTGGGCGGGGATGGTGACGCTGTAGTTGCCGCTCGCATCGGCCGTGCCCGTGCCGAGGACGGTGATGCCATCGGGCGCGTAGACGGTGATCGTCGCGCCCGCCTCCGCCGTGCCGGTCACCGTGGTGCCGGTGGCATCGTCGACGTCGGCAGTGGGCGCATCGGGCGGGGTCGTATCGGCCGCGACCAGCTCGATCGTCAGGGTCGCGCTATCGCTGCTGCCGTCGGCATTGACGAGGCGGTAGGTGAAGACCTCGGTCTCGCCCACGCCGTTGGCATCGTCGCTGGGCGTATAGGTGTAACTGCCGTCGGCATTGATCACCAGCGTGCCGTAAGTTCCGGCGACAACGAGCCCGTCGGTGACGGTCACGAACGTCCCGCCGCCGGTGTCGATCTCCAGCGTCTCGCTGCCCGAGACGTTGACATCGTTGGCCAGGACATTACCGGTCACCGGGTCGCCGTCCGCCGTGGTCGTGCGGAACTCCGCATCGAGGGTGAGGGTGATGCCGGCCGAGAGCAGGCCGCCCCCTTCGTAAACCACCCGGTAGTTGCCCGGCGCCAGGTCGTCGGCGCTGACGCGCACCTGGTTGTCGGCCAGGATGTCGAGCGTCAGCAGGTCGAGTAGCCCGCCGCCCGAAGTGCTCGCGACATCTTCGAACGAACCGTCGGGCCGCTCGCGCTGAAGCGTGAACTCGACGTCGCTGAGCACGGTCGCGATGCTGTCTGCCGTCAGGGTGAAGGTCGTGTCGACCTGGGTGCCCCCGGCGACGGCGAAGGCGTAGGTTTCGCTGAACGTCCCGACGGCCAGGACGTAGGAGGTGCTGTCGCTGTCGGTCGTGGTCGCGACCGACATGTCGAATTCCACGCTCGCCGTGTCGTTCACGGCGTCAGCGTCTGCATCGGCATCAGCGTCTGCGTCGGCATCCGCGTCTGCGTCTGCATCGGCATCTGCATCAGCATCTGCGTCGGCATCAGCGTCCGCGTCTGCGTCCGCATCGGCGTCTGCGTCAGCATCTGCGTCAGCGTCTGCGTCAGCGTCTGCATCAGCATCAGCGTCTGCATCCGCATCGGCGTCAGCGTCCGCATCCGCGTCTGCATCTGCGTCGGCATCGGCATCTGCGTCCGCGTCTGCATCCGCATCTGCGTCAGCGTCCGCATCCGCGTCTGCATCCGCATCAGCATCGGCGTCAGCGTCTGCGTCGGCATCCGCATCAGCATCGGCGTCAGCGTCTGCGTCGGCATCCGCGTCTGCGTCTGCATCAGCGTCTGCGTCTGCATCAGCGTCCGCGTCCGCGTCGGCATCCGCGTCCGCATCCGCATCGGCGTCAGCGTCTGCATCAGCATCAGCGTCTGCATCCGCATCGGCGTCAGCGTCGGCGTCAGCGTCCGCATCAGCGTCTGCATCGGCATCTGCGTCAGCATCAGCGTCCGCGTCCGCGTCCGCGTCGGCATCCGCATCGGTGTCAGCGTCTGCGTCAGCGTCTGCATCAGCGTCCGCGTCTGCGTCCGCATCTGCGTCAGCGTCGGCGTCCGCATCGGCGTCAGCGTCGGCGTCCGCGTCGGCATCTGCATCCGCATCAGCGTCTGCGTCTGCGTCTGCATCGGCGTCAGCGTCGGCATCCGCATCTGCATCGGCGTCCGCATCCGCGTCGGCATCCGCGTCCGCGTCGGCATCCGCATCGGCGTCTGCGTCAGCGTCTGCATCAGCATCAGCGTCTGCATCCGCATCGGCATCTGCGTCGGCGTCCGCGTCTGCATCCGCATCTGCGTCAGCGTCCGCATCCGCGTCTGCATCCGCATCAGCATCGGCGTCAGCGTCTGCGTCGGCATCAGCGTCTGCGTCTGCATCAGCGTCCGCGTCCGCGTCCGCGTCGGCATCCGCATCGGTGTCAGCGTCTGCGTCAGCGTCTGCATCAGCGTCCGCGTCTGCGTCCGCATCTGCGTCAGCATCAGCGTCTGCATCCGCGTCGGCGTCGGCGTCAGCGTCTGCATCGGCGTCCGCGTCCGCATCTGCGTCCGCGTCGGCGTCAGCGTCGGCATCGGCATCTGCGTCGGCGTCCGCATCTGCGTCCGCGTCGGCGTCAGCGTCCGCGTCCGCATCTGCGTCGGCGTCCGCATCGGCATCAGCGTCCGCATCGGCGTCAGCGTCAGCGTCCGCATCTGCGTCGGCATCTGCATCGGTGTCGTCGCCGCCACCACCACCACCACCACCACCACCACCGCCGGCTGCTGCCGCGGCGAGGCCGGCGGCGCCGAGGAGGCCGGTGATCGGCAGGAGGGCGCCGGTCCCGCCGCCCCCGCCGGTCGATCCGGCGGCCAGCTGCGTAAGATCGTCGACCTGGCCGAGCGGTTCATAGGCAAGGATCGTGTCCGGCTCGACGAGCCAGAGCGATCCGTCCGCCTCCTGCAGGACGATCTCGCTGGCGTCTTCGGCGAAGGCGTAGAAGTCGGCGATCCGGATTTCCTCGCCATTGGCGAGACGCAGGACGAGATCGTTCCCCTCGCGCGTGGCGCCGACGAGATCCTCGCGCTCGAGCGGTAGCTTTACGACAGCAGGGCCATCCAGGTTTATGGCGTCCAGTTCGACTATCCGAACCTCGCCGGATGACTTGTCGTAAAGCTCTGCTGGCATTGTCGACTCCCTCTACGCCGGGATTCGTTACTAGAATTGAGACAATACGGGTACGCGTTAGTCTTGCGGACTAACTTAAGTTAGTTATTGATCTCAATTTCTTCATTGGAGAAGCTATCAGCGATTTATAATCGCGCAATTAAAATTGGCGCTCCTCTCCGTTTTCGGAACAGTTACCTGCCGATGCCCCCGTGAGAGAAGAGGATATGTCCTGGCTCACCCTGCCTTGCATATCCGGTGAATAAGAACATAATGGGAACATATGACCGATTCGCCGATCCTGCGCCTGGGCTCCAGGGCCCTGTCCGCGCCCGTGCCGAAAGGCCGCGGCGTGATCGGGCTCGATGTGCCAGAGGTGGATCGCTGGCTGAAAGGCGGCCTGCGGCGCGACGGCCTGCATGAATTCTATGCCCCGTCCGGCAGCCCGCCGGGGCCGGCAATGGCGCTGGCCCTGCTGGCCGGCATGCGCAATTGCGGCCAGGGCCGTTCGCTCATGTGGTTGCGGGCCCGCGGCGGCCGGCGAAAGGACGGGCCCCATGCGCCCGGCCTGGCCGAACTGGGAATCGATCCGGCCGCTCTCCTGCTGCTGGAACTGGCAGACCCGGCCGACCTGCTGGTGGCAGGGGTGGAAAGCCTCCGGCATGGCGGGGCGGGGGCCGTGGTGCTGGAACTGCGCGGACGCTGCCGGGCGCTCGATCTTACCGCCTCGCGCCGGCTGGCCCTGGCCGCGGAACGCAGCGGAACGATGGCGCTGATCGTGCGGGGCGATGCCCGGCCCGTGCCCAGCGCGGCGCACACCCGCTGGCAGGTATCGGCCGCCCCCTCGCGCGCCCTGCCTGCCAATGCCCCGGGGCACCCGGTCTTCGACCTGCAACTGCTGCGCCAGCGCGGAGGGGCGGAAGGCCTCCACGTGCAACTGGAATGGAACCGTGAACAAGCTGTCTTCCGAACGCCGATATATGGCGATCCACCTGCCGTTCCTGCCGGCAGAGCGGAGGATCGCCGGGCGCGTCGCGCCGCCTGAAACGGCCTTCGCCATCATCGACAAGCACCGGGGTGCGCTTCGCATCGTCGCGCTTTCGGCGGAAGCGGCGGCCCAGGGGCTGCGCCCGGACATGGCCCTGGCCGATGCGCGGGCCCTCGTGCCGCACCTGCCGGCCTTCCCCCACGATCCCGCGGGCGACGGTGCCATGCTGATGCGGGCGGTGGAGGCGTGCGAACGCTATACCCCGATGGTGGCCCCCGACGGGGAAGATGCCCTCGTGCTCGACCTGACGGGCTGTTTCGAAGGCCAGGGCTGGACGCGCGAAACGATCGCGCGCGATGCCCTCGCGCATCTTGCCCGGATGGGCCTGGGGGGCAGGGCGGCCCATGGCCCGACACCCGATGCCGCGCTGGCCCTCGCCCGTTTCGGCATGGATGAACTGGCGGATCTTCCCGTCGCCGCGCTGGCCCTGGGCGCGGAAGCCGACCTGGCGCTGCGCCGCGCAGGCCTGCGCACGATCGGCGCGCTCGCGGCCCGGCCCCGCGCACCGCTGGCCGCGCGCTTCGGCCGGGAACTGCCCGTGCGGCTGGCGCGCCTGCTGGGGGAGGAAGACCGGCGGATCACGCCCCACCGGCCGGCAGGGGCGATCCGTGCCGAACGCCGCTTTGCCGAACCGCTGGCGAGCGTGGCGCCGCTGCTCGACGTGATCGAGGGGCTGGCGCAGCGCCTCGAAAGCGTGCTTGCCCGGCGCGGGGAAGGGGGGCGCCGGTTCGACGTCGCCCTGTTCCGCACCGATGGCCACGTCGCCCGCCTGGCGGTAGCCTGCGGCCGCCCCTTGCGCGATCCGCCGGCGATCCGCCGGCTGTTCTCCGAACGCCTGGAATCGCTGTCCGACCCGCTCGACCCGGGGTTCGGTTACGACATGGCGCGCATGGCCGTGCCCCTGGCCGAGCGGCTGGAGAACGAGCAGCGCGACCTCGCCTGCGGAGAAGGGGGCGAGGCGCAGCCCGACCTCGCCCCCTTGCTCGACCGGCTGGCGGTCCGCTTCGGCCCCGACCGCATCCGCCGCTTCCACCCGCGCGACGAGCACCTGCCCGAATATGCGGCCCGCCCCGTGCCGCCCGAAAGCGGTCCGGCCGCCTGGCCCCGGCCGGAACCCGGCGAACCGCCGTTGCGGCCGCTGTTCCTCTACGATCCGCCCCGGCCGGTGGGGGTCGTGGCCGAAGTGCCCGATGGTCCCCCGCGCCGCTTCGTCTGGCGCGGAAAGCATCATCGCGTGGTGCGGCACGAGGGGCCCGAACGGATCGCCTACCCGTGGTGGAAACACCCGGAAGGACGCGGCCCGACCCGCGATTACTATCGGGTGGAGGACGAGATGGGGCAGCGATTCTGGCTGTTCCGTCACGGTCTCTACGCCAGCGAGAGCGACCATCCGCAGTGGTACCTGCACGGCCTGTTCGCATGACCGGCCCGCGGCCTTCCTATGTCGAGCTGGCGGCGGCGACGAATTTTTCCTTCCTGCGCGGGGCCAGCCCGCCTTCGGACATGGTCGCCCGCGCCCTCGAACTGGGTCATGCGGGTATCGGCATTGCCGATCGCAACACCGTGGCCGGGGTCGTGCGCGCCCATGTCGCCTTGCGCGACGCGTTCGAAAAGGCGGGGGAGGAAGGGGTGGCGCTCCCCCCCTTCCGCCTGCTGGTGGGGGCCCGCCTGGTCTTCGCGGACGAGACGCCGGATATCGTGGCCTATCCCGTTTCGCGCCGCGGCTGGGGGCGGCTGACGCGCCTGCTGACCACCGGCAACCTGCGGGCCGCGAAAGGCGCCTGCCTATTGTACGAGGCGGACCTGTTCGCCTTCCTCGAAGACCTGCAGCTCATCGTCCTGCCCCCGGCGGGCGACGCCTTGCTGGGGCGGCTGGCGGCCGCGGCCCCGCAGCGGGTCTGGCTGGGCGCGACCATGCTGCGCCGGGGCCGCGACGCACGCCGCCTGGCCGGCCTGCGCGAACAGTCCGCCCGCACCGGCGTGCCCCTGATCGCGCTCAACGATGCGCTCTATGCCGATCCGGGAGCGCGGCCGCTGCACGACGTGATGACCGCGATCCGCGAGAAGACGACCGTGCAGGCGGCCGGGCGCCGGCTTGCCGTCAACGCGGAACGGCATCTCAAGCCGGCGGAGGAAATGGCACGCCTCTTTTCCGCCGCGCCCGAGGCGCTCGCGGCGACGCAGGACTTTGCCGCCGGGGTGGATTTCACGCTCGACCAGTTGCGATATGAATATCCGCACGAGCCGGTGCCGCCCGGTTTCACCCCGCAGGAATGGCTCGAGGAACTCGTCTGGACCGAGGCGCGCGCCCGCTGGCCCGAAGGGGTGCCGGCAAGGCTGGAGGCCCTGCTGAACGAGGAACTGGGCATTATCGCGGCCGCCCGCTACGCGCCCTATTTCCTGACCGTGCACGACATCGTCCGCTTCGCGCAAGGCGAGGGGATCCTGTGCCAGGGGCGCGGGTCGGCGGCCAATTCGGCGGTCTGTTTCGTGCTCGGCATAACCGCGGTCGATCCGGCGGAGCACAACCTGCTCTTTTCCCGCTTCATTTCGCCCGAACGCAAGGAGCCGCCCGATATCGATGTCGATTTCGAGCACGAACGGCGCGAAGAGGTCATGCAGTATATCTACAAGCGTTACGGGCGGCACCGGGCGGGGATCGCGGCCACGGTGATCCATTACCGCCCGCGCAGCGCCGCGCGTGAAGTGGGCAAGGCCCTGGGCCTGAGCGAGGACGTTACCGCGCGCCTCGCGAGCACGGTCTGGGGCAGCTACGCCTCCACCTACGACCGACAGCGCTGTGCCGAGGCGGGGCTGGACCCGGACAACCCGGCGATCGCGCGGGTCAATGCCTTCGTGGAGCGGATACTGCACTTCCCGCGGCACCTGTCGCAGCACGTCGGCGGCTTCGTGCTGACGCAGGACCGGCTGGACGAGACGGTGCCGATCCACAACGCGGCGATGGAAGACCGCACGTTCATCGAATGGGACAAGGACGATATCGACGCGCTCGGCCTGATGAAGGTCGATGTCCTGGCGCTGGGCATGCTGACCTGCATCCGCAAGGCCTTCGCCCTGATCGAAACCCATGTCGGCCGGCAATACCGGCTCGACAGCGTGCCCGGCGATGCGCCCGATGTCTTCGCCATGCTCCGGCGCGGCGACAGCATCGGCGTGTTCCAGGTCGAAAGCCGGGCGCAGATGAACATGCTGCCCCGGCTGCGACCGAAGGAATTCTACGACCTGGTGATCCAGGTGGCGATCGTGCGCCCCGGCCCGATCCAGGGGGACATGGTCCACCCCTACCTGCGCCGCCGCCAGGGGATCGAGAAAGTCGAATATCCTTCCCCCGCCCCGCCGCACGACCCGAATGAACTGCGCGGGCTGCTGGGGCGGACCAACGGCGTGCCGCTGTTCCAGGAACAGGCGATGAAGCTGGCCATCGTCGCGGCCGGGTTCACCCCGTCCGAAGCGAACAAGCTGCGCCGGGCGATGGCCACGTTCCGCAACCTGGGAACGATGGAGAACTTCGAAAGCAAGCTGGTCGAAGGCATGGTCGCGCGCGGTTACCAGCGCGATTTCGCCCACCGCTGTTTCCGCCAGATCGAGGGGTTCGGCAGCTACGGCTTTCCCGAAAGCCACGCGCTGGCTTTCGCCCGTCTCGTCTGGGTGTCCGCCTATATCAAGTGCCGCTATCCCGCCGCCTTCGCGGCCGCGCTGCTCAATTCGCAGCCGATGGGATTCTATGCCCCGGCCCAGATCGTGCGCGACGCGCGCGAACACGGGGTCGAAGTGCGCCCGGTCGATATCAACCACAGCGACTGGGACTGCACGCTGGAACCGGCCCCCGGCGGGGCGTTCGCGCTGCGCCTGGGGCTGCGGCAGGTCACCGGCCTGCGCGAGGAATGGGCCCGGGCGATCGTCCGCGCCGCCCCCTGTGCCGACATGGAGGAGCTGGCGCGCAAGACATGCCTGCCGCAACGCGCATTGCGCCTGCTAGCCGATGCCGATGCACTGGGATCCATCGGCCTCGACCGGCGCGAGGCCTTGTGGGAGGCGCGGCGCATGCCGCCCGACGAATTGCCCCTGTTCGCGGCGGCCCGTGCGCGCGAACTGGGGGAAGAGCCGCCTGCCGCCCTGCCGGCCATGCCCCTGTCGGAAGAAGTCGCGGCCGATTACCAGACCACCCGCCTCTCGCTGAAAGGCCACCCGATGGCATTCCTGCGTCCGGTGTTCGACCGCGAAGGGGCCCTGCCATGCGCGGCCCTGGCCGATTGCCGCAACGGGGCCCGCGCGAAAGTGGCCGGCGTCGTGCTGGTGCGCCAGCGCCCCGGCAAGGGGAACGCCATCTTCGCCACGCTCGAAGACGAAGGCGGCATAGCCAATATCGTGATCTGGGCCCGCCTGTTCGAACGGTTCCGGCGCGAGGTAATGGCCGCGCGCCTGATGCTGGTGGAAGGCGAATTGCAGAAAAGCCGGGAAGGGGTGATCCACCTGATGGCCAGCCGCATGCACGACCGCACGGCAGAGCTCGCGCGCCTGTCGGAAGCTCACCAGGCCACGACGCAACTCTCGCGCGCGGACGAATTCGTCCACCCGCAGCACCCCCGCAACGTGCGCATCCTCCCCCGCTCGCGCGATTTTCACTGACGGGAGAAACCGCTCGCGCTCAACCTGTCAGCAGGCCGCCATCGACCGGCAGGGTGACCCCGGTCACATAGCCCGCCTCGTCGCTGGCGAGATAGATCGCGGCCATGGCCACGTCCCGCGGCGATCCCGCTCGTCCCAGAGGGACCAGCGTCTCAGCGCTTCCCCGAGCTTGCGCGGCTTGCTCCGGCGAGATCCCCTCCAGCCCGCCGAACATGGGGGTGTCGATAATTCCCGGAGCGATCGCGTTGACGCGAATGCCGTCCCCTGCGGCGGCACATTGCCGGGCAACGGCCCGGGTAAGCGCAATCAGGCCGCCCTTGCTCGCGGCGTATGAAACGAACGTGGCCGAGGCGCGAATGCCAGTGACCGAGGCAATGTTTATGATCGCGCCGCGGGAGCCGGTATCGCGGATCAGCGGCAGCATGTGCTTGATTCCCAGGAACGCCCCGTCGAGGTTCACAGCCTGCTGCCGCCGCCAGTCGGCAAGGTCGAGCGCGGTGATATCGCCCCCGATGCCGATACCGGCGTTGTTGATCAGCACGTCCAGCCCCCCGCCGCCGGACACCCGTTGCGCGAGGCCGATCCAGTCGCCTTCGCGCGAAACGTCGAGCGGAAGGAAGCTGGCTGAAGGGCCGCTATCGCGGGCCGTGGACCGAGCGCTCTCTCGATCGATATCGGTTGCCAGAACTTCCGCGCCCTCGCGAGCCATCTCGACCGCGCAGGCCTTGCCGATGCCGCTGCCGGCCCCGGTGATCAACACCCGCTTCCCGGCAAGGCGGCCGCCCGCCTTCACCGCTTGATATTGGCATAATAGGGGATGGGCACGTCGTTCTCATCCGCGCCGTCGCCCACCATCATGCGAGTTCGTGGATGCATGACCCCCGGGTCGATGACGACGTCGAGACAGCGCGGCTCGCCAGCGGCGAACGCCTCGCGCACGGCCCCGGCCAGGTCGTCGTAGCGTTCGATGCGTCGGCTCTTGATCCCGAAACCTGCGGCGACGAGATCGTAGCGGGTGTCCCCCAGAGCCACGATCGCTTCCCGATCGCGTCCGTAGAGCAGATTCTGCGCGTTGCGGGACATGCCCCATTCCGCGTTGTTCAGGACGATGGTGACGATCGGCAGCGCATGACGAACCATCGTGTCGAATTCCTGCAGGTTGAAGCCCACCCCGCCATCGCCGGCAAAGCAGGCCACCGGCCTGCTCGGGTCGGCGCGCGCGGCACCGATGGCGAAGCCTTGCGAAACGCCCAGGCAGCCCAGATATCCGCAGCGCAGGTGCTGGCCCGCGCCTGGCGAACGCACCAGGTCGCCGACCCAGTTGCCGGCTTCTCCCCCGTCGGTAACCACCGCCGTGCCTTGCGGCAGGGCATCCATGATCGCGGAGACGGCATGGCCCGGATGAATCCGGCCCGTTTCGTTTTCCCGCGGAGCCTCGGCGAAGCTGGCGCGGGCGGCAGCGCGATGGCCCCTGAGCCTGGCTGCCCATGACGATCGATCGGGCCAGTCCTGCCCCGCTGCCGCTTCGGCCAGGGCGTCGATCGTCTGGGCGACGTCGGCGACTACCGGCAGATCCGACATGCGCACGCGGCCGATTTCCTCTTCGTTTATCTCGACTTGCGCGACATAGGCCTCCGGCGGAATGATGGCCCCCATCGCCCCGCCGAGGAACATACCCATTCGCGCGCCGAGGAGGAGGACCATGTCGGCCGGTTCGCCGTCCGTCGCGGCCATGGCGAGGCTCGCAGCGGGCCCGCCGTAGAGCGGGTGGTCGTCGGGCAGAACACCCAGGGCCTTCTGGCTGGCGATCACCGGTACGCCGGTCGCCTCCGCCAGGTGCCGAAGCCGTTCGTCCGATCCTGTCAGCATGATGCCGCCGCCCGCGATCACCACAGGGCGCCTGGCGGACGTGAGCTTCGCGACGATCTCGGCGACAGCCGCAGGATGTGGAGCCGCGGGACAAGGGCGGCGCCAGGCGGAAACCGCCGGCGGGCGTTCGTCGGTTGGCCAGAACATGACGTCGATCGGAATTTCGAGAAAGACCGGACCCGGTGCGCCGGCCAGAGCGATTTCTCCCGCCCGACGAACGAATTCGACGATACGATCGGGCTCGGTTACGCGGTGCGCCCACTTGGTGACCGGGCGCGCCATGGCCACGGCATCGAAGCCGCCCTGCAACGTGTTCGTTTCCGCTTCCCGGAGCGGTGCCGCGCCGGCGATGAATAGCGTGGGGATGCGGTCCAGATGGGCGTTGGCCATAGCGGTGAGAGCATTGGTGAAGCCCGGCCCGGCCGTCACCGCGCACACCCCCAGCCGTCCGCCGGAGGCCCTGGCGTAGCCATCGGCGGCGTGTCCGGCGGCGGCTTCGTGGCGGGTATCGGTCAGCCTTATCCCGAATTCCTCGCAAGCCATGTAGAGGGGATCGAGGTGGCTTCCGTGGAGCGCGAAAACCTCTTTCACTCCCAGGCCGGCCAGAGTGGCCGCAACCAGTTCGCCGGCCGCTCGCTTCTTCGTCATAGGTCTCTCCCAGAACTTGGGTTGCGATGCTAGGCGTGCTGGTCGGATCTTACAAGTATTGTATGCAATCACCGACTGGAGGGTCGATCCGGGTCGTCCGGTGGGCACACCGGCGGTTCGGTCTGGAGCGCGCGAGGGCTAGAACAGACGCGCAGGCGCGCGAGAAGCCGCTTGAATGCATTATCCTGGAGATTCTTGGCGAGGCGGGTTGATCGCACCATGATTGGATGCAATACCCCGAGTCGAGCGGGCCTCCTTGTTGCGGTGGCCCTAGGGAGAGGCGCGGACAGGGCATGGTAGGCGACCGACTGCACGGGGTGGACGTGGATGGCCGGAGCCATGCAATCCGCGCTGCCGTGATCGGCGCCGGGATGGGTGGCATCCTCGCGGCGATCAAGCTTCGTGAGCGTGGAATCGCCTGCGTCGTATTCGAAAAGGGCGACGGTTTCGGCGGGACATGGCGGGAAAACACCTATCCCGGCCTCGCCTGCGACGTATCCGCCCATTGGTATACGTACAGCTTTGCCCGTAATCCCGACTGGAAGTCCCTGATGGCGGACGGGCCGGACATCCGCGACTATTTCGATCGCGTCGCGCGAGAATACGGGATCGATGCTATCACCCGCTTCGGGCAGGAGGTCGCCGACCTGCGGTATCACGACGGGGGGTGGATACTGGAGACGGTGCAGGGCCACCGCGAGCGGTTCGATGTCGTAATCGCGGCGACGGGCGTGCTCCACCATCCCAACGTCCCGCGGTTCGAAGGCATGGACAGCTTTGCTGGCGATCTCTTTCACTCGGCTCGCTGGGACCATTCGGTTGCACTGGACGACCGCCGCATCGGAGTGGTCGGCACGGGTTCCACTGCCGCCCAGCTGACGAGTGCGCTGGTGCCACGCGCCCGGCGTTTCGACCTGTTCCAGCGCACGGCCCAATGGGTTCTGCCGCGCGAAAACGTTCCCTATTCGGATGACGAGCGCCGTCGCTTTCGTGAAAACCCGGAGGAACTGGAAGCGCTGGTGGCCGAACTGCGCGCAAAGACGCTCGAAGGCTACGCTGCGGCGGTCATCGATGTCGATTCACCGGAACTGGCCGCGATAGAGCGCCTGTGCCGGGAGAATCTCGAAACCGTCCGAGATCCCGAACTGCGCAAGCGTTTGACGCCCGACTATCGTGCGGCGTGCAAGCGCCTCGTCATCTCAGGCACTTTCTACGACGCGATCCAGCAGGAAAACGCCCACCTGGTGACGGCACCGATCCGACGGATCGAACCCGAGGGTTTGCGCACGGAAGACGGGGTCCTCCACGATCTCGACGTCCTTGTCCTGGCAACGGGATTTCAGGTCGACCGGTTCATCCGCCCGACCACGGTGGCGGGCCGGGGCGGGGTTTCGCTGGACGACGTCTGGGCCGATGGGCCCCATGCTTATCTGTCGGTCAGCCTGCCCGATTTTCCGAATCTGTTCCTGCTCAATGGGCCCAACAGTCCGATAGGCAATTTCTCGCTCGTCGAAGTCGCGCAGCACCAGATCGAATACATCCTCAAGCTCATCGAAGGCATAACCCGCGGCGACTATGCCGAAGTGTGCGTGAAGGAGGAGGCCATGCGCCGGTTCGAGGACGAGCGGTGCGCGGCTGCACGCCGGACGGTGTGGGTGACGGGCTGCGACAGCTGGTATCTCGACAAGCGCGGTGTGCCTGCTTCGTGGACGTTCTCCTACGACCGGTTCGAAACCGAAATGGCGCGACCGAGGATGGAGGATTTCGAGACACGATAGCTGCGTGCGGAAGGACCTGCGTTCCGGCGGAGAACATACCTGAAAGAGGAGGCGTACCATGGTCACCCGGGAAACAATCATCGAGGCGCTGCAGCGGCTGAACGACGCCGAAAACGCGCGCCACCGCATCGGCGTGGAGGCGGTCAGCGCCGTGATCGACCAGATCATGGCTCCGAATGTCGAGGGCTGGCGCAACGGCGCGCACGTTCCCGACCGAGCGAGCGAGCGCGAGGTGGAGCGGAAGGCCTTTGGCGCACTGGTCGATTACAACCGCGAGGTCGAACGCACGATCGTAGAGCCGCCCTTCGCGGCGACCGGGTGGACCATCCGCGGCACGTTCGACGGGCAGCCTGTCCGTGCGCCGGGTTCATCCCAGTTCGAGTTCAACGACGACGGCCGCGTTCAGAGATACTGGATGAACTTCAACCCCGAAGACTTCTTCTACCGCAAGGGCTGAGGGTTTTGGCCTTCACCAATTCAACGGAGAACCTAGCGAATGGCTGTTGCTGTCAAGCTGCCCGAGATCAGCATGGGCGTCACCGAGGCGACGATCGTCCGATGGCTCAAGGCCGTGGGCGACCGGATCGAAGCGGGCGAGCCGCTGGTGGAAGTCGAAACCGCGAAATCGACCGTGGAGGTCGAGGCTCCGGCTTCGGGCGTTCTGACAGAAATCCTCGTGCAGCCCGACGAAGAAGTCGAGGTCGGCAGCCATATCGCGAAGATCGGGCAGGATTGAAATGAGCCTCGATAGCGACCGTCAACTGGAGGCGTTCCGGCGCATGGTGCGGATCCGCCTGTTCGAGGAAGCGCTGATCGCGCACAATCCTGTCGGGCACCTCAGCATCGGGCACGAAGCCGCCATCGTGGGGGCCTGCATGGCGCTGCGCGATGACGACTATGTCACGGGCACCCATCGGTCGCACGGGCACCCTATCGGGAAAGGCGCCGAGATCGGCCCCTTGATGGCTGAAATCTTCGGCAGGCGGACCGGCATCTGCAAGGGCCTCGGCGGATCGATGCACCTGACCGACGCCCGGATGGGGCTGATTTGCGAATCCGCCATTGTCGGAGGAGGTTTTCCTCTGGCCACCGGGGCCGGGCTGAGCGCCCAGGTCCGCGGGACTGACCAAGTCAGCCTGTGCTTCTTCGGCGACGGCGCAACCAACCAGGGGACGTTCGGCGAAAGCATCAACATGGCGGCCATCTGGAAACTGCCCGTGATCTATTTCTGCGAGAACAACGGCTACGCCGTGACCACGCCGGTCGCCACATCCCACGGGCAGCCGGATATTGCGCGGCGAGCGGATGGTTTCGGGATCCCCGGCGTCGCCGTCGACGGGCAGGACGTGGAGGCCGTCCATGCCGTCGTCGCGCAGGCCGTGGCGCGCGCCCGGCAGGGCGAAGGCCCGACATTGATCGAAGCGCGCACTTATCGATTCGACGAGCATTCGAACCGTCTGGCCATTCCCATCGAATATCGCAGCCAGGACGAAATCGAGTACCATCGTCGCGAGCGCGATCCGGTGGCGCTCTACCGTGCTGTCTTGTGCGAGCGGGGGCGGCAGCAAGAGTGCGAGGCCGTCGAGAACGAAGTGCGCGAGACGATCGATGCCGCGGTAGCCTTTGCCCGGGAAAGTCCCGAGCCGGAGTGGGCCGACCTCTGGGACAACATGTACGCCAGCCCGCCGGGCCCCGAACACGCAAGGGGGGACAGAAAGTGACCCTCGCCAACGACACGGTTCGGCTTTCCTACCTCCAAGCGATCGTGGAGGCGCAGCGCGAGGAGATGCGCCGCGACGAGAACGTTATCCTGATGGGAGAGGACATTGCGGTCTACGGAGCGCAATCCCTGTTCGAAGAGTTCGATGGCACCCGGTTGCGCAACACGCCGATCTCGGAAAACAGCTTCGTGGGGGTAGGGGTCGGCGCCGCGTTGACCGGCCTGCGCCCGATCGTCGACCTGACCATCGCGAGTTTCTGCTATCTTGCGTCTGACCAGCTGATCAACCAGGCAGCCAAGCTCCGCTTCATGACCGGGGGCCAGCTGTCGGTCCCGCTGGTGGTCCGGACGAGCACTTTCTACAATAATCGCACCGCGGCCCAGCACGCGGACCGTCCCTATCCGCTTTTCATGAACACGCCCGGCCTCAAGATCCTGGCACCCGCGACCGCCAGCGATGCAAAGGGGATGTTGAAGGCCGCCGTGCGCGACGATGATCCGGTAGTGATCTTCGAAGACATCAACTTGTGGAACAAGAAGGAGGATGTCCCTGTCGATCCGGATGTCCTGGCGCCGATCGGGAAGGCCCTGGTGCGGCGAGAGGGAAGCGACGTGACAATCGTTTCCGTAGCGGGCTGCCTGCCGCACGCGCTCAAGGCAGCCGAAGTCCTGGCGGAGCGCGGGATATCGGCCGAAGTCATAGATCTCAGGACGATCGCGCCACTCGACAGCGAGACGATCCTGAACTCGGTTGCCAGGACCGGCAGGCTGATCGTCGCCGACAACTCGCACAAGGTGGGCAGCGTCGCTTCCGAAATCGCCGCGATGGTATGCGAAGAAGGATTCGACACCCTTCGCAGGCCCGTCCGGCGTGTCACCGCGCCGCAGGTGCACGTGCCGTACAACGGCACACTGGAGAAGCAGCTTTTCGTTACGCGCGACAAGATAGTGTCCGCGGTCGAAACGCTCGATTGAAACACGCGAGGGGAGGAGTCCAAAGCATGACGAACAGTGTGACCAAGCGATCGATAACACAGGAAGCGGCTGATCGGGTAATCGCCGCTGCCAGCGCCAAGGCCGACGAACTCGGCGTTCCGATGGTCATATCGGTGGTTGATGAATCGGGGATTCTCAAGGCGTTCCGGCGAATGGACGGTGCGGCCCTGCTGTCGGTCGATCTCGCGACCAACAAGGCTTACACCGCCGTGAGCTTCGGCATGCCGAGCCATGGCTGGCATGACTTCATCAAGGACGATCCGCCATTGCTGCACGGCATCGTGCATACGCCCCGCCTGGTCATCTTCGGCGGCGGCTACCCCATCACCGAAGACGACCGCATCATCGGGGGGATCGGGGTCAGCGGGGGCCACTACGAGCAGGACATGAAGGTGGCCGAGGCGGGCCTTGCCGCTCTCTGAACGAAGGACCGGCGCGCAAACTGGAATATGCGATGGATGAAATATCGGCCATTGTCTCCGACACTGCACGACGGCTCCTTCGCGGACTGGCAGAGGCTGCCGGGACGTGGGAGGATATGCCCGAGAGTGCCTGGACGGCTGGCTGGCAGGCGATCGAGGACTCGGGCCTTCTCCTCGCGCTCCTGCCAGACGGGGACGGAGGGCTCGGCCTGCCCTTGTCCGAAGGGTTGGGACTGGTCCGTATCGCCGGTAGCCACCATGGGCCCTGGCCGGTGGTGGACACGATGCTTGCGCGCCGCTTTGCGGCCGAAAACGGGCAGGATGTGGCGGCCGGTCCCGCGGCGGGCGGCCCGAGCGAGATGGCACCGCATCAACGCGACATCGCGGCGCTGGCAAGGGCCTGCCAGATGGCCGGCGCGCTGGAGGCAGTGCTGGAGATGACGACTGCCTACGTTGGCGAACGGCACCAGTTCGGCCGGCCGCTGGCGCGATTCCAGGCGATACAGCACTCTCTGGCCGTTCTTGCGGGAGAAGTCGCGGCTGCGTGTGCCGCGGCCGACTTCGCGTGTCAGCGGATTGCGGCGGAAGGGCACGATCCAATCCTTGCGATCGGTATAGCGCGCGCACGGATCGGAGAGGCCGTTTCTCGTGGTACCGCGATCGCCCATCAGCTCCACGGTGCGATCGGATATGTCCGGGAGCATCGGTTGCATCGCTACACCACAGCGATGTGGCGCTGGCGCGACGAATTCGGCACCCAGGCGTGGTGGACGCGGCGCGTCGGCATGGCTGTTATTGCCGAGGGCAGCGACGGTTTCTGGTCCTCGACGGTGGCAGCATGAAGACGCTGGAGTTTCCCGCGCCTCCGCCACGTGCTGGCGACGAGGACCTCCGGCGTGAGGTTCGGAACTTTCTCGAGAGCCGGCTGGAAGGGCGCTCTCCGCTTCAGCGCGCGGAAAGCTGGAATGGTTTTGACCGGCAATTCTCCCGCGAGCTGGGGCAGCGCGGCTGGCTGGGTATGACCTGGCCCCGGAAATACGGGGGGCACGAGCGCACGGCTTTCGAACGCTATGTCGTGATGGAAGAAACCCTGGCGGCAGGCGCTCCGGTAGCCGCGCACTGGATTGCCGATCGACAGAGCGGGCCTACGATCCTGCGCTATGGCACCGAGGCGCAGAAAGAGGCGATCCTTCCCAAAATCGCCGCCGGAGAGTGCACTTTCTGCATCGGCATGAGCGAACCCGACGCCGGATCCGATCTGGCTGCGACGCGGACCCGGGCCGAACGACAGGCCGATGGAAGCTGGAGAGTGAACGGCACCAAACTATGGACGACCTATGCGCATGAAGCGCACTACATGATCCTTTTCTGCAGGACCTCGGGAAGCCCGGCAGACCGGCACAAGGGGACCAGCCAGATGCTGGTCGACATGCGGGCAACGCCGGGCGTCACGGTCAACCCGGTCCTTGACCTGATGGGCCAGCACCACTTCAACGAAGTCCATTTCGAAGACGCGATCCTGCCGGCCGGGTCGCTGCTGGGGACCGAGGGCGAAGGTTGGGCGCAGGTCATGGGTGAACTGGCCTTCGAACGGTCCGGGCCGGAGCGGTTCCTGTCGTCCATCCAGCTCCTGATCGAGCTGATCGGCGCGCTCCAGGGGGCCGGGGGCGAGGGCGGCCGAAACGCCGTCGGCCGCCTGTTCGCCCATCTCGTGACCCTGCGACACATGTCCCGCGGCGTCGCGGCTCTCCTCGAACGGGGCGACGACGCTTCCGTCCATGCCGCCATTGTGAAGGATCTCGGTGCCACTTTCGAGCAGGAGTTGCCCGATATCGCGCGATCGCTGATCGACGAGGAGCCTGACCTGGCGAGCACGAGTCACTTCGCTTCGGTTCTGGCATACACGACGATGGCTGCCCCTGCATTCTCCCTGCGCGGTGGCACGCGCGAGATACTGCGCGGTATCATCGCGCGGCAACTCGGGGTGCGATAGTGGTGAAGGTCTCACCGGTTCCAGCGCTGGTCGAGGTTTCGCCTCGCGACGGTCTGCAGAACGAACCCCGGGCCCTGCCGATCGAAGCGCGGGTCGAACTGATAGAAAGGGCCATCTCCGCCGGGGCTTCCAGACTTGAAGTGGCAAGTTTCGTCCGGCCCGACAGGGTGCCGCAGATGGCCGGCGCGGAAGAAGTTGTTGCGCGTCTCAGACGGGGAGCCGCGCGCTACATCGGCCTGGTTCTCAACAAGCGCGGGGCATTGCGCGCCCTGGACACGCATGTCGATGAAATCGGATTCGTCTGCGTGGCCAGCGACAGTTTCGGGATGCGCAATCAGGGCCAGACCGGCGAACGATCGCTGGAAATCGCCTGCGACGTCATAGCGTTGACGAAGAACGCAGGTCGCCCTGCGCAAGCCATGATCGCGGTGGCCTGGGGATGCCCCTTCGAGGGCCCGGTTGCGAGGTCTCGCGTCCTCGCAATGGCGCGCAGGCTGGCGGAGGCGGGCAGTCACGAGATCGGGCTGGCCGATACGATCGGGATTGCGCGCCCGGCAGAGGTCGAGAACCTGACGCGGGCCGTGGCGCAAGCGGTCTCGCCGCTGCCCGTTCGGGTGCATTTGCACGACACGCGGGGGATGGGTGTGGCGAACGCCCTCGCGGCCATACGGGGCGGTGCAAAGGTCATAGATGCCGCGATCGGCGGGACAGGCGGTTGCCCATTCGCGCCGGGGGCCGCCGGAAACCTGGCGACAGAAGATATCGCCTACGCCTTGGATAGTGCGCTGGACCTCGACCTGGACAAGTTGGTCGGTACTGCGAGATGGCTCAATGCAAGGCTGGGACGACAGCGGACCAGCGCGCTTGCCCGGGTTCATCGCGCCGCCGAATGACGGGCACCGGCCGGCGCCATCCGTTCAATCCCCGAGCCACCGCTGGCGAATTTCATCGGTGTCCTGCCCGACTACGCTCGGCGCGGGACGCCGTACTCGCGAAGGCGTGCGGGTGAGCTTCGGAAAAGCACCCTGCATCGGCACCGGACCGAGTTCGGGATCCTCTACCGTCACGATCGCTTCGCGCGCGGCGAAGTGAGGGTCCGCGAGCATGTCCTCGGCATCGAGGATGCGCCCTGCCGGCACGCCGTGCTCGATCATGAGCGATTCCAGTTCGGCCACCTTGAATTGCCGTGTCCAGGCGTTGATCACACGGTCGAGCTCCTGCTGGTTGCGCCCCCGGGCCGCATGAGAGCGATAGCGCTCATCGGTCGCGAGATCGGGGCGCTTCATCGCCGCGCACAGGCGGACGAAAACGCTGTCCTGATTGGCGCCGATCAGGAACTCGCCGTCGCGGCACGAATAGACATTGGATGGAGCGATGCCCGGCAGGGTCGATCCGGTGCGTTCGCGCTTGTGCCCGGCGATCGCCCACTCGGGGATCAGGCCTTCCATGACCTGGAGGACGGATTCGTACAACGCAACGTCGACCAGTTGGCCGCGCCCGCTCTTGGACCGTTCGTGCAGTGCGGCCAGCGCCCCCATGCAGCCGTAGGTCGCGGCCAGGGTGTCGCCGATCGAGATGCCCATTCGCGCCGGCGGGCGGTCTCGCTCTCCGACGATCTTCCGCCAACCGCCCATTGCTTCGGCTATGCCGCCGAAACCTGCGCGCGCCGCATAGGGGCCGAACTGTCCGTACCCGGACACCCTTACCACGATAAGGCGGGGGTTCCCGGCCATGAGCTCGGCCGGGTCGAGCGACCATTTCTCCAGCGTACCGGGACGAAAGTTCTCGATCAGGATATCGGCTTGTCCCGCCAGCCGGCGCACCAGCTCCTGGCCGGGCCGCGTCTTGAGGTCGGCTGCGACGGAATACTTGTTGCGGGCAATGACCCGCCACCAGGTCGGTCGCTCGCCCTGGCCCCAGGCGCGCATCGGATCCCCGGCGCCCGGGGGTTCGATCTTGACCACCTCGGCGCCCATGTCGCCCAGCAACTGGCCGCAGAACGGCCCGGCAATGAGTTGGCCGAGCTCGACCACGCGGATTCCCTCCAGCGAGCCGCTGGCTTGCGGTTCCGGCAGGGCTTCGCCCATCACGCGACCTCCGGGAAGGGGAAATGGTTCGTTCCAGCCTGATCGGATGCATTTTTAGTGGTTCGCGATGTCCTTCTCCCGCCCGGAGTCGAGCCAGGGCCTGCGGCATCCGATGTGCTCAGGCACCGGGATTCCGATGCGCAAACCCGCAAGGAAGCAGCGATACTACCAAGAAAAATCAATCTATCCCCCCGCCAAGTCGTGCCTGCGGCTCATGCGCCGGGGTCGGCTCTGCAACCATCCGGCCTCATGAACCTTTGACTAAATTGCATGCAAATGGCAAGGCTATTGTTGAACATGAAGTTGTGCCCCTGGGCAGGAGAGAGGCAGAGTGGCGATGGCAGAGGCGGCGGCACACGAGGTTCCGGGGATCGTTCAGGCGGGCGATATCGATGACGACGCGGCCTTGCGTCTGGACAGATGGATGGCGTCGGCCATTCCGGGGCATGTCGGCCCCTTGCGGATCGAGCGGTTTGCAGGCGGACAGTCGAATCCGACGTTCCGGATCGGTTCGCCGGCTCGCGATTATGTATTGCGCCGCAAGCCGCCGGGGAAACTGCTGAGATCGGCCCATGCGATCGATCGGGAGTATCGCGTCATGGCGGCGCTCGGTCGCGAAGGTTTTCCCGTGCCGAAGGTCTACGGCCTATGCCAGGACGACGCGGTCATCGGATCGGCGTTCTATCTGATGGAACTGGCGGAGGGACGCATCCTCTGGGACCCCAAACTGCCGAAGCAGCGACCGGCAGACCGCGCGGCTATCTATCAGGCCCAGATAGACACCCTGGTGGCCCTCCACAGGTTCGACCCTGCGGCGATCGGGCTCGAGGATTTCGGAGGCGGGGGCAATTACTTCGAGCGGCAACTTGCCCGCTGGACGAAACAGTATCGGGCGTCGGACCCGCCCCCCTTGCCGGAGATGGACCGCCTTGCGGACTGGTTGGCCGAATCCCCGCCACCTGCCGCTGAACCGCGAATCGTTCATGGCGATTACCGGATAGACAACATGGTGCTCGCTGCCGACAGGCCGGCAGTCGTCGCCGTGCTGGACTGGGAACTGTCCACCCTCGGCGATCCGATCGCCGATCTTACCTATTTCCTGATGATGTGGCGCATGCCCCCGGGCGAGCGGATCGCGATGGATGGGGTGGACTTTGCGGCCACCGGCATACCCACGATGGAGCAGGCGCTCGAACGCTATCTTTCTGCCACCGGAGGTCGGCTGGAACGGCCCATCGAGTGGTACCTCTCCTTCAATCTTTTCCGGCTCGCGGCAATCCTGCAGGGCGTGGCCGGGCGGGCTGCGCGCGGACAGGCCAACAATGCACGCGCGCTGCAGGCGCAGGACCGTGTCGCGCCTTTGGCCAGAGCTGCGTGGCAGAACGCGCTCAAAGCAGGTGCGCCGGCATGAGCGGGGACGCGATCTGGCCCGTTCTTACCGTGGCCGAGGCAGAAGCGATGCTGACTGCGCCCGGGGAACCCTGGGAAATGCGCGAGGAGATTATCGCGGGGCGGTTGCAGCGAACTTACGTCAACACCCCCCGCGACATGCGACGGATCGTCGATGACAGCCGCGCCTATGGCGCGCGCGAGTTCCTGGTGTTCGAGGGCGAGAGAATTACCTTCGAGGAGCATTGGCGCGCGGTCCAGGCCTTCGGCCGTGTCCTTGCCGGTCGATTTGGCGTGGCCAAAGGCGATCGTGTGGCCGTAGCCATGCGCAACTATCCCGAATGGTCGGTCTGCGCCTTCGCTTGCATGGCCATCGGTGCGATCTTCGTGCCGCTGAATGCCTGGGAAACGGGCGCGATGCTGAGGCGGATGATCGCGACGAGTGGAGCGAAGGTCGTTGTCGTCGATCGCGAGCGCCAGGAACGGCTTTCGGACGGGCGTTGCGGGGCAGCGTGCATCACCGTGCGGGCTGACGGGGGCCAGGACAGTTTCGAAAGCCTCGTCGGGCCGGTTCAAGGCTGGGGCGCGCTGCCCGACGTTCCGGCCCCCGACCGCTCGCTGGAGCCTGACGATCCGCTCGCGATTTCCTTCACTTCGGGAACGACGGGAACATCAAAGGGCGCTCTGACCACGCATCGCATGGCCCTGACCAACCTCGTCAACACGCAGTATCGGGTAGCGCGGGCAGCGCGGCGGCGCGGAGAGCCCTGGCCGCCGGCGTCCGACGACGCCGGCGGACGGCAGACCGTACTCCTGCCCCTGCCGCTGTTTCACGTGACTGGTCTGCATTCTGCATTGGTGCCGGCGCTTGTGCGGGGCAACCGGCTGGTCCTGATGTATCGCTGGAGCATCGAAGAGGCTCTCGCACTGATCGAACGCGAAGCAGTGAACATCCTGATTCTCGTTCCCACCCTCGTGGTGCAGCTTCTGCAGCGGCTACCGGCGGGTGGGACCAAGGGGCTCGAATCGGTTCACACCGTCACTTATGGCGGGTCGCCAGCCTCCTCCGATCTGGCAGCGGGTGTCTGTTCCCGGTTTCCAGGCGCTGCGCCCGCCCAGGGATATGGCGCGACCGAAACCTCTTCGCTCGTCGCATCCAATAGCCACGAGGACCTGCTGGAGCGTCCCGACAGCGTGGGAACGCCCGTTCCGTGCTGCGATGTCCGGATCGTGGATGACGACGGGCACCTGGTCCCGCGGGGGGCTGCAGGGGAGCTGTGGGTGCGCGGTCCGCAGGTGTTCAGCGGCTACTGGGGACTGGAGGACGAGACCCGGCAGGTCCTTTCCGACGGATGGTATCGCACCGGGGATATCGTGCGCATGGATGAAGAGGGCTTCCTCTACGTACTCGATCGTAAGAAGGATATCGTGATCCGTGGAGGGGAAAATGTCTATTGTGCCGAGGTCGAGGCGGCGATCGCCCGGATGGACGGCGTCGTGGAGTGTGCCGTCTTCGGTCTTCCCGACGCCGTGATGGGCGAGATCGTGGCCGCCGCTGTCGTGGTGAGGAAAGGCAGCACCTTGACGGGGTACAATCTGCACCAGATCCTTTCGGCGCAGCTGCCGGGCTTCAAGGTGCCCGAACGCATCGACATCACCTGCAGTCCGCTGCCGCGCAACGCGACCGGGAAAGTAGTGAAGCGTGAACTGCGCGAAGCGATGGCAGCGCAAGCGGCCAAGCAGGAGGTGAGCAAAGAACCGCACGGAAACGGAGGGGCAGGGGGATGACAGGTGAGCCCGGAGCGCTGGATACCGCGCGGCGTCTTTTTCTTGCGGTAGAGAGCGGTGAACTGGAAGATCTGAATACGATCTTCGTCGAAGGGGCGCAGGTCTGGCACAATACCGACGACAGCCTGACCGATATTCCGACCACGATCAGAAACCTGCGGACAATCCGCGAGAATGCCCGGCTGTTTTCCTACCGCGACATCAGGCGCACACTCACGACCGAAGGTTTCGTACAGCAGCACACGCTGATCGTGGTCACGCGGGATGGGCGCCGGATCGAGGATCGCTGCTGCTGTATCTGCACTGTCAGACGCGGGCGGATCGAGCGCATGGATGCATACCACGATTCGGCGGCGACCGGCGCCATGGCGCACAAGGCCGGCTAGGCGGTGTCGCCGGTTTCCTGCCCTGCGCCATCGCCCGGCTCTGCGTGCATCGGGTACTGACCGTCGCTTCTCGACATCAGCGTCTGCCGGGCCGAGCGAATGTGGGCGGTCATGACCGCCGCGGCCCATTCGGGGTCGCGCGCAGCAAAAGCATCGGTCAACTCCAGATGCTGTGCTGCCGAGCGTCGGATCTGGTCCAGCGAATAGGAACGGAACGTGTTCAGCACCAATGGTATTTCCACGATCGTGCCGAGGAGGTTGCGCAGGCGCACGTTGCCGCTGGCGTCGAGCACCAGCTTGTGGAACTCGTCGTTGAGCTCGGTCACGGTCTCTACTGCCGGCTGGTCCGCCTGGGTAATCTCGTGCATTCGTGCGGCGATCTGGCGCAGGCGTGACAGCTGCTCCTCTGCGATGTGCCGCGCCGCCTCGGCTGCGGCGAAGCTTTCGAGCAGGATGCGCAAGTCATAGATCTGTTCGATCTCGCGCTTGCTCCAGGTCGCGACGAAGGCCCCGCGATTGGGAATGAAGTGGATCAGGGCCTCTGCATGCAGCCGGCGCATGGCCTCCCGCACCGGCGTGCGGCTGAAGCCCGACGCTTCGGCAAGGGCTTGTGCGGTGAGATGCGATCCAGGGGGGTACGTTCCGTTGCGAATCCCCTCGCGAATGGTCTCGTAGGCGACGTCTACCGCTTTGACCAAGGTACCCCTCCAAAACCTTTAGTCGACCCACCAGTCGTGTCGTCCGACCGGAACGCGATAAGCACCATCGAGCCGCAAGACGGTTCCATTCATCATTCTGTTGGCGATGATATGCGCCACCATCTCCGCAAATTCAACTGCATCGCCCGGCCGGCTCGGAAAGACGACCTGTTCGCGAAGCCAGTCGATCATCGGACCGCGCGCACCAGAAAACATGGGCGTCTCGAAGATTCCCGGGGCGATCGTCACCACGCGTATCCCGTAGCGGGCGAACTCGCGCGCAAGGGGCAGGGTCATCGCGTTGATGCCCCCTTTCGCGGCGGCATAGGCGGCCGTGCCGATCTGTCCTTCGAACGCCACGATCGACGACGTGTTGACTATTACCCCGCGCTCGCCCGAACTGTCCGCATCGGCGGCGGTCAACCGCTCCGCCAGCGTCTGGGCCAGGATAAAGCTCCCCAGCGTGTTGACCTCCATCGTCCGGCGAAAACCGGACGCGGTTACCTTGCGATCCGGCCCGATCGACAGACCGGAATGGCCGATGCCGGTGGTATTGAGCAGGACGCGGATCACCCCGATCTCGGCTTCGAGCGCGTCGAATGCGTGCGCGACTGCGGCTTCGTCGGCCACATCGGCTTCTGCGAAGAGACCGTCCCATCCACCCTTGTCGAGGTCGAGGGCTGCGACACGCGCCCCGCGATCGCGTAGCAGGCGAGCGCTCGCCAGGCCGAGGCCGGAGCCGCCGCCGGCGACGAGCATGCCTGTGCCCCGCGGGTTCACGCGGCGGCGCCTTCGGCCTGCTCGATCTCGGTCGCGACCGAACGGCTCGCCAGCCAGTAAAGCGCGCTGGAAAGAAGGCCCGCGGTCAGTCCGACCAATATGCCCGCGCGCAGTCCTTCGCCTTCGCCGAGGGCGGGGGCGAAAAGATCGCTCGCCAGCCCCATTAGCAACGGGCCAAAACTCAGCCCGACCGCGCTGTTAATGAACAGCGCTACGGCCAGGGCCATGGCCTTTGCGCCCGGTCCGGCCAGTCGCTGCATCGCCAGATTGCCGGGCCCGTACCAGACGCTGGTGAAGAATGCCGCCACGGCAAAGGTGATCAGGGAAAGCGCGGCGCTGGGGACCGTAAACATCACGGCATAACTGATCGTGCCCAGCAACGACCCGATGGCGGGGATCAGGGCCAGTGCACGCAGGTCGCGTTGGCCGAACCGATCGCCCAGCCGCCCCCCGACCAGGGCGCCCAACGCTCCGCCGCTTGCACCGAAGATGCCGAGGCCGAGGCCGATGATACCCAGCGGCTGCTGGCCGAACTGGGCGCCCAGCGCCTCCAGCTCGGTATTGTGGAGGCGCAGGTAGTACGAGCCTGCGAAGGCCATCGCGCCGTAGTTGCAGAAGCTGAGAAACGCGCCGCCCAATGCGATCAGCGTGAAGGTCCTGCACCGCAAGAGCATCCCGAGCGAAGCGAACAAGCCGGGATCCGACGGACTGGCGGGTGCCGCCTTCGGCCGCTCGTCGCGCAGGGTCAGGAGGACCAGCGCGCCGATCACCAGGCCGGGGAGGCCGGCGCATACCATCGTCCAGCGCCACCCGATGATTCCTTCCAGTATGCCCCCGCCTATCAGGCCGACGGCGGCACCGACCGGCGCGCCGAGCGCAAAAACGGCGAGCGCCCCCGATCGCCGGCCCGGCGAAACGGAATCGGCGATCAGCGCTTGCGATGGCGGGGCGCCGCCTGCCTCGCCTATGCCCACGCCGATACGCAGCACCAGCATCTGCACGAAGCTGGTGGCCGTGGCGGTTGCGGCGGTGAACGCGCTCCACGTCAGGATGGCGATCCCGATCACGCGCACGCGGTTCGATCGGTCGGCAAAGCGGGCTATGGGCAGGGCGGCAACGCTATATAGAAGCGCGAAGGAAAGCCCGCTCAGTGCGCCCAGTTGCCAATCGGCAAGGCCGAGATCGCGCTTTATCGGTTCGGACAGGATATTGATGATCTGACGGTCGAGCAGGTTCAGCCCGAAGCCGACCGTGAGCAGTCCAAGCATCCATCGCGTCCCGCGCCCCTCTGCGGACGCGGATCCTGCATCTGCCCGGCAACCGGTCGCCCCCGACAGGGGGGCGACCGGTTCGGCACGCGGATCAGTTGCCAAAGGAGTAACTGAGCTTCACGCCGACCGTCCGGCTCGAATCCATCGCAGGGATGTTCGAGTATCCGATCGTGGAAAGCGGGGTCGAGTTGTCGGTGCCCGAATCCAGCGGGGTGCGAAAGATCCCGGCGACGAAGTACTTGTCCAGCAGGTTGCGCGCGAAGAGCGATAGCCGCCAGCGATCGTCGTAGCGCCCGATACTCAGCTGCCCGTTGAGCAAGCCGTAGCCGGGGTTGATCGAGTTCGGATCCGCCACGACCCCGTACGTGCTCGAGCGATAGCTGAACGACGCGCTGGCCCCCAGCGTCAGGTCGTTCCCTATGTCGGTTTCGTAATCGCCCCTCAGACCCCAGGTCCACTTGGGCGAATACATGAGGGGATAGCCGGCCGCATTGAACTGGGGCGGCGCGTCGGCCGGCAGCCCGGGCTGGATGTAGTTGCATTCGCCCGGTGTCGTGGCCGGATTGGTGTACCGGTCATAACACTGCACGGCGAACTCGGTGAATTCCGTCGGGATATAGGCGAGGTTGCCGACCACGGTGAGGTCGGGCGTTACGCGCCAGGCCAGGTCTGCTTCCACCCCCTTGGTCCGCAAGCCGCCGGCATTGGTCGTGGTGTAGTAGAAGGTGGGGGCGACGCCGACCCTCTGCTGGCCCTGAAAGTCATCGTAATCGACCTTGAACAGCGCCAGGTTGAATGCCACGGCCCGGTCGAAAAGCTCCGCCTTCAGGCCGACTTCGTAGGATTTCGACAGCTCCGGCCGCAACAGCAGCTGGGGCTGATTGGCCGGGTGCGAAATCATCGGCCCCTTGTAGCCGGTCGCATAGGTGGCATAGACATTGACGTCGGGCGTGATGTCGTACTTGGCGGTCAGCTTGTAAGTGAACTTGCTCGCCTTGACCTGCGCTTCGCCGGACGACAGCGGCAGCGAGAGGCCATGGCACGGCTGCCCGAACGCATAAGTGACCTGGCACAGCCAGGGCACGTCGAAATAGTCTATCTGCTGCCGTACGTTGTCGTGGGTATAGCGTCCGCCTGCGATGAGGGTGAGGTTGGGGCTCACCGCCGCTTCCACCTGGCCGAACAGTGCATAGCTCCTTATCTTGGCCTTCACCCAGGAGGCGTACCCTTGGCCGGAGTAAGGCCCGATTGCGTTCAGCGAGACGAGGATGTCCGCGTTGTCGGGCAGGAAACCCAGCGTCCCGCCATTCATGCCCTTCTGGAAGGGTCGGGAATCGTAGAAGAAGCCGCCGAGCGTATAGTTGAGGATCCCGGCATCGCCGTTGACCCGCAGCTCCTGAGTGAACTGGGTTCCGCCGGAGATGTTCTCGTTGCGGGAGTAGATCGCCCTTGGTGTAACGTCCGTGTCCAGGGCGATCGGTTGCCGTAGATGGCGATAAGCCGTGATCGAGGTCAGTGTCGCGTTGCCGAGATCGTAGTCGACCCGCCCGCTGAAGGTGTAGGACTTCTGGCGGGTAAAACTCTCGCCATCCGTCGCCACCTCCAGGTTGCGCGGCCCCGCCTGGATCCCGTAAGGCGCGATCGTTTCGCATGGGCTGAACGCGCCGAACCCGCTGCCGCAGTTGCGGAAGGTCCAAAGGCCGTTGGCATTGTCGGTAAGGTACCGATACTCGCCGGTCAGCAGGACGCTCAGATCCGTTGCCGGCTCCCACAACAGCTTCCCCCTCAGGGAATAGCGTTGATAGGCCCAGCGATCCTTGCCGCTGAACAGATCCTGCACGAAGCCGTCGCGGCGTTGGAGGCCACCGGCCACGCGCAGGGCCGCCGTCTCGCCCAGAGGCAGGTTTACCACGGTCTCGACGTTGATCTCGTCCTTGGTCGCGTAGGACAGCGATCCTTCCAGCGTCCGCTCTCCCAACCGGGGATTGGCGGTGATGATCTGGATGACCCCTGCCGAACTGTTCTTTCCGAACAGAGTGCCCTGGGGCCCCTTGAGCACTTCGATCCGTTCGATATCGACCAGCGACTGGTAGCTGGGGCCTGCGAAGGAAACCTCGGGCAGGCCCTGGATGACGTCGTCGATCACCAGCGCAACCGATTGCTCGGCCGACATCAGCAGCGACTGTGTGCCCACGCCGCGAATGTTGAAGCCTCCGCCGAAGTTGGCATTGTAGTTCACACCGGGGGCCAGGAACTGCACGTCTGCAATGGTCGTAAGGTTGCTCTGATCCAGTGCTTCGGACGAAACGACGGAAATCGATAGCGGCACGTCCTGCTGCGACTGCTCCCGTCGTTGGGCCGTGACGATGATCTCTCCCGGCGCCAGGGGAGTCTCGCCCGCAGCCGCCATCTCTGCTCCGGCGGGGGCTTCATCTTCTTCCTGTGCCGCCGCGGGTTGGGCCAGGGCGACGAGGCTGGCGCCCGTGAGAAATCCGATTGGACCAAGCTTTTTCATTGTCCTACCTCCCGTTATCGCGGCGCTTGTTCGCTTGCCGCTCTCTTCCACCCGTCAGACCCGCATTCCTCCGTCCACGAACAGGGTCTGTCCGGTCATGAAACTGGCGTCGTCGCTGGCGAGAAACGCGGCCACTGAGGCCATCTCCGCCGGCTGGGCGGCGCGGCCGAGGGGGATGCGTTGCGCGATGAACTGCTGCATCAATTCGCTGGCCGAGCGATCCTGCCGTTCGGCCGCGAGCGCCTCGTAGCGCTGGCGCACGTAAGGGGTCAGTGTGATGCCCGGCGCAAAGGCGTTTACCCGAATGCCCTTGTCGGCGAGTTCGAGCGCCAGGCTGCGAGTCAGGGCGCTGACCGCCTGCTTCGCGGCAGAATAGGCGGAGAGGCCGGCGACGCCGTGATAAGCGCTTATCGAGGTCGTGCTGACGATTGCGCCGCCGTGCCGGCTACGCATGGCCGCGACCGCGTGCTTGGCGCAAAGGAAAACGGACGTCAGGCTGAGTTCGACAGTATAGTCCCAGTCCTTGCGGTCCAGCTCGCTCACGGGGGTCTGGTCAACCGGCCCAGCGCCTGTTCCGCCGCCGGCGTTTGCAAAGAGGATGTCGATTCCGCCCAGTTCGTCGCCCACCTGCTGCATCGCGCGGCGGACATCGGCTTCTTCGGTCACATCGCACCGGATCGCCAGCCCGGGCCGGCCCACTTCGCCCAGGGATGTCGCGACGCCGCGCAGCATGTCTATGTCCGCGAAGCGCTCGCGCGGCACATCCGCACGTTGCCGGCAAAGGTCGAGGACCGCGCAGCGGCCGCCCTCGCTTGTGATGCGCCGCGCGATCGCCTCGCCGATACCGCCCGGCCGTCCCGCCCCGGTAACAACTGCGACCTTGCCGGCGAAGCGTGGCTTCATTGGGGATGCCCCTGCGCGGCTATCACCGCACATATGCATGCAATATCGCCTGTGAATGCGTTTGCCATCATGGCCTCCTCGTCAGCCGGGACGCCGACGCGAACAGCAAAGGTATCCAAAACCATGATTGCATGCAAGTTATGATGGGAAAAATATCATACGGGGCAGGCCTTGTATAGTAACTGTTTGATTAAACATTATTTTTGTTCGGATCATGCGGGGTGAGGGCGGGGGCATCGGGGCTTGATTGAGGATTGGGCGCTATAACCGCATGCAATAAGCCGTGATGAACACGCTTCGAAGGCGTTAGGTCCGCAGGGTGTCCGGTCTTGTCCGGTTCGGCCCCGCGCGGGGTAGGTGTACCGCTCTCCCGTGAGCAGGATCGGCTGGCCGACCTGCCCTGGCATCGCGCTTGCACTGAACGGTTGCATGCAATACGCCTTGCCGTGAAATGGCGGGAGAGGGACATGGATCAGGTAAGGGTGGAGCGCGGCGAGGGGGTGACGACGATCACCCTGAACCTGCCGGAAGCGCGCAACCCCATCTCGGGCAACGACGTGATCGATGCGCTCCTCGACGCACTGGCGCAGGCCGATCGCGATACCGACGTGCGAGCGGTGATCCTGACCGGGGCCGGCACGGCGTTCTCTTCCGGGGGCGACCTGTCGAAGATGGCTCCGGGCAAGGGGCTGCGCGGGAATCAGCCGGCCGAAACGGTCCGCAACTATCGCGACGGTATTCAGCGCCTGCCGCTGGCCTTCCAGGCGCTGGAAGTGCCGGTGATTGCCGCGGTGAACGGCCCCGCCATCGGCGCGGGCTGCGATCTCGCCTGCATGTGCGATATCCGGATCTGTTCCAGCGCCGCGGTCTTCGCGGAAAGCTTCGTGCGGGTGGGCCTGGTGCCGGGCGATGGCGGGGCCTGGCTGCTGCCCCGGGTCGTGGGGTGGTCGCGCGCGACCGAGATGGCGCTGACCGGCCGGGCCATAGATGCGGAGACCGCGCTCGACTGGGGACTGGTAAGCCGGGTCGTCGAGACCGACGAACTGATCGCCGCGGCGCAAGCTATCGCGGCCGAGATCGCCGCCAATCCGCCGCGCGCAGTGCGCCTGACCAAGCGCCTCCTGCGCGAGGCGCAGGACGCCTCGCTTGCCACGGTGCTGAACCTGTCGGCGGCTTATCAGGCGGCCGTCCACGAGACGCGCGATCATGAAGAGGCGGTTTCCGCCTTTCTCGAGCGACGCAAACCGACCTTCGATGGAAGTTGAGATTTAGGCCCCTACCCCCCTTGGGGTGGGCTGTGCGCGAGGCGGCCTCGATCGCCGCGCGCTAGAGAGAGAGGAGCAGGTCGCCAAATGTATTCGTTGCTGTCGGGAATGCGCGTGGTGGAGGCTTCGTCGTTCGTGGCCTGTCCCACCGCGGGCCTTTACCTCGCACAGATGGGCGCGGAGGTCATCCGGGTGGACCAGATCGGCGGCGGGCCGGATTTTCGCCGCTGGCCCCAGGCGCCCGGCGGCGGAAGCTATTACTGGGAAGGATTGAACAAGGGGAAGCTCTCGGTCGCGCTCGACCTTTCGGGCCCCGAGGGGCGCGAGTTGCTGGCGCGCCTGGCCACGGCCCCGGGCGAGCAGGGCGGTGTCTTCCTGACCAACTTCCCGGTCAACGGCTTCCTGTCGTGGGACAACCTGTCCGCCCTGCGGCGCGACCTGGTCCTGACCCGCGTGATGGGGCGGGCCGACGGCGGGCCGGCGCTCGACTACACGGTCGCCTCGGCTCTCGGCATTCCCTTCATCACCGGGCCGGAAAGCCTCGGCGACGAACCTGTGAACGCGGTCCTTCCCGCGTGGGACCTGCTGACCGGCGCCTACGCCGCCTTCGCGACCCTCGCGGCGCTGCGGCACCGCGAGCGTACCGGGGAGGGGCAGGAAGTTCGCGTGCCCCTGGCCGACGTCGGCATCGCCACGGTCGCCAATCTCGGCCAGCTCGCGGAAACGCTGCACGGGGGCGATCGCAAGCGCTACGGGAACGACGTGTTCGGCGCGTTCGGGCGCGATTTCACCACGCGCGACGGGCAGCGTTTCATGCTGATGGCCATCACGCCGCGCCAGTGGACCGGGCTGGTCTCGGTACTCGGCATCGGCGAAGGCGTGGCGGCCATCGAGAAAGCGCGCGACACCTCTTTCGCCACCGACGAGGGCGAGCGGTTCCGTCACCGCGACGCCTTGTTCCCACTCGTCGAGCAGGCGGTGGCCCGGCGCGACGGCGAGGAACTGGCGCGGGCGCTGGAGGCCGCGGGCTGCTGCTGGGGGCCCTATCGGCGGATGGAACAGGCCGTTCGCGATCCGGAGACGGTCGGAGCCAACCCGCTTTTCTCCGAGATCGCCCAGCCGAGCGGAGAAACCTACGCCGTGCCCGGCGCCATGGCGACCTTGCCCGCCTCCGATCGACAGCAACCGCGCCCGGCCCGCCCGCTCGGCGCCGACACCGAGCGGGTACTGACGGATCTCGGTGGGCTGGACTCGGGCGAGTTCGCCCGTCTCGTCGACAGGGGCATCGTGGGCGTTACCGACCGGGAACAGCGGCCTTGACCGGGTCGCGGGGGACTGGGCGCGTGCCGCCGACTTCGCACGGAGGGCGGACCTGATGCCCCGCCTGCCGCTGGTCAGCCGGGATGTCGTGGAGGATCCGCTGGTGATCCATATGTACGATCGCAAGTTCCCGGGACGCGACCCTGCCACCCAGCCGGGTGAGACGGCTTCGGGCGCGCCGGGCAATTTCGAGGCGGTCTTCGCCCACAGCCCGGACGTGCTGGAGCATTTGGTTCGGGGCTTCCACCTCAAGCAGAGCAAGGCTCGACAGCTGCCCCTGAAATACATGGAACTGGCGATCACGCGCATCGGGTGGGCCTGCTCGTGCCGCTGGATGTTCTCGGAACACATCAAGATACTGCGCGGCCTGGGCTATTCGGAGGAAGCGCTCGGCGCCTTGCCGGCCTGGCACGACAGCGATGCTTTCGCGCCCGTCGAACGGTCCGTACTGGCCTACGCCGATTGCTTTGCCTTCGATCATGGCCGCGTGCCCGATGCACTCTTCGCGCGCCTGCGCGAGGCGTTTGGCGCCGAACAGATAGTCGAACTGACTTACGTCACGGGCATGTTCCTGATGACCGCGGGCATGATCCGCGCCCTGCGGCTCGAGCATGACGATTGCGAGGAGCGCGTGCGGGAGATGCCTTCACCGCCCGGTTATCGTTTCGTGGACACCGAACCGCCACCATTACCCCGGAGGGACTGACCCATGCGTGCGACGGGCGCTTATCCTTACTACGTGGTCGTGTGCCTGATGGTGGCCAGCGCCCTCTCGTTTCTCGACCGACTGGCGCTGAGCATGCTCATCGAACCGGTCAAGGCAGACCTGGGCCTCAGCGACACCCAGGTCAGCGTTCTGGCCGGGGCGGCGTTTGCGGGGTCGTATGTCCTGTTCGCGTTCGTTTTCGGCCGCTGGGTGGACACGCGCGAACGACGCGGAGCGATCGTGGTCGGCATGACCTTGTGGAGCCTGGCAACCGCTGCTTGCGGCCTGGCCCGCAGCTTTGCGGGGCTGTTCACGGCCCGCGCGATGATCGGGGTTGGCGAGGCCAGCCTCAATCCGGCCGCGTATTCGATGATCGCGGACTATTTCACGCCGGTGCGGCGCGGAGTCGCCACGGCGATCTTCGCCTGCGGGGCCACGCTCGGGGGCGGCCTTGCGATCATGCTGGGGGGGCAACTCGTGGACTGGGCCTATGCCGTCGGTGCGCGTCTGCCATTCCTCCCGGGGTCGCAGCCGTGGCAAGTGGTCTTCGTGGCGATTGGGTTGCCCGGGGTGGCCGTGGCCCTGCTCATCGCGCTCACCGTGCGCGAGCCTGCACGAACGCTTGCCGCCGGGGAAGCGGCGCAGGCCCCCGGAATTGCCGACGCGCTGAGGTTCATGCGCGCGAACGCGCGAGTTTTCGTGCCGCTGTTTGCCGGTTACTCCTGCATCGCGGTGATCGGATATTCCTTCATGGTCTGGGGGCCGGTTCATTTCATGCGCTTGCACGCGCTTGGAGCCGGTGAAGTGGGGCTCCTGCTCGGACTGGGTTACGGCGTTGGCGGCACCGTGGGGTTGCTGGCCGGGGGCGCGGTCTCCGATCGCCTGGTTGCACGCGGCCGGATCGAGGCACCGGTGCTCGTTACACTGGGCGCGGTCGTCGTCGAAACCCCGCTCTTTCTCGGTGCCTATCTGGCCGACGGGACGGCGCCGGCCGCAGCCCTCTTCTGTCTGGGGATGACAGTGGCCAGCATCGTGGGCGGTCTGCAGATCTCGATGGTCCAGTCGCTGGCACCCAACAGGCTGCGCGGGATCATGGCGGCCGTCTTCGGCGCCTGCGTCAACCTCGCTGGCTTCGGCATTGCTCCGACGATCACGGCTTTCCTCGCCGAAAGCCTGTTTGGCGGTCCCATGGGGATCGGCAAGGCCCTCGCCGTGATGACCGGGGCGGCCGGGGTCGTCGCGATCGTTCTCCTCCTGATCGGCATCCGGCCAGGGCGCCGGCTGGCCCGCGATCTCGCAGGCTGACAGCAGTGCCATTTGCATCCAGAAAGTTGTTCTGGTGATGCCTCATGATCGAGCAGGACGCGTAAAACAGCGAAAATTCGCTTGTGCGATTGCGGGCGTTCGTTAAAGTGCATGCAAAATATCGACTCGTGCAAGGGTCGTCTGTAGGAGGGAAGAGATGCCGAAACCTATCCGCCTTGCGGGTCCAGTAGCCTTGGCCACCCTCCTGCCCGCCCTGTTTGCCGGCAATGTCGCCCATGCTCAGGACTCCACCGGGCAGGATGCGGCAGGTTCGTCCAGACAGCCGCGTCTTGGCGAGATCGTGGTGACGGCCCAGAAACGCGAGCAGAAGCTGCAAGACGTGCCCGTGTCGATCACTGCGGTTACCGGCGAAGAGCTGGAGAGCCTGAAGATCACCGATCTGCGCAGCGTGCAGAGCTATGTGCCCAACCTCGCGGTTCTCAACTCCGGCGTGAACCCGGTGGTGTTCATCCGGGGTTTCGGCTCGGGGCCCAACAACGTTGCTTTCGACCAGGAAGTGTCCGTCTATCTCGACGGGATCTACGGGGGGCGGGGCGCCCAGTTCAGCGCGCCGTTCTTCGACCTGGAGCGCATGGAGGTGCTCCGCGGCCCGCAGGGCGCATTGTTCGGGCGCAATACCGCTGCCGGGGCAATCAGCCTTGTTTCCGCCCGCCCGACCAGCACGACCGAGGGTTACGTGTCGGCCGGTTACGATTTCGCGCGGCAGGGATTCGATCTCACCGGCGTCGCCAGCGGTCCGCTGAGCGGTACGTTGAGTGCGCGGCTGGCGGGCAAGGTCACCCGGCAGGACGGCTACATCCGCAACCTTTACAACGATCGCGACGAGCCGTTGCTGCGCGACGAAATGGCTCGTCTCACGCTCCGCTGGCAGCCTTCGAGCGACGTCGACCTGAGCATCAAGAACGAGTATGGCCGCCACCAGTTGGAGGGCGGCGTCACGGTATCGGGTTCGCTGACCGAAGATGTCTACGACGGGGACTTCGGCGACAACCGGTACATTTCCGACAACTATGCCGGTGCCGGCCTGTCCGAAGGCAGCGGCATCAAGACCTGGAACACTGCGGTCAATGCCGACATCGGGCTGGGCGATCACACGCTGACGCTCGTCGGCGGTTATTCGCACTTCAAGACCAACCGTTTCACCGCCTATGACGAGATCGCACCCGATGGGAGCGTGCCGGCGGACGGCGGCAACGCCCGCTTCGCCAACGGTTTTCCGGAGACGTTCGACCAATGGTCCCTGGAAGCGCGGATTGCGTCGCCGCTCGGGCAGTTCCTGGAATATGTCCTGGGTGTCTATTACGATACCTCGGACTATCAGCTTCATCAGGACACGTACTATCGTGACGTGTTCACGCTAACCGGACACCAGTCGACCGACTTCGACCAGGAGAGCGATGCCTGGTCGGCTTTCGGGCAGGGCACTTTCAACCTGACCCCCGCGCTCCGGCTCATAGCGGGGCTGCGATATTCGTATGTCCGGAAATCGGCGACCTTCACCCAATACACCGTGTCGGGGCAGCCGCTCAATCCTATCGGGCCGGATCGCGAGGGTGACCTGTCGGAGGACTACTTCGACCCCTCCGGGACCGTACAGTACGATGTCACACCCGATGTGATGCTCTATGCCACGATCGCCCGCGGGTCGAAGTCGGGCGGCTTCGTGTCGAACACCTACAACGTCTCGGAAGACGGGTTCCGGTTCGGGGCGGAGCGTTCGACGAACTACGAGATCGGCCTGAAGTCCACGCTCGCGGACGGCCTGGCGACGGTAAACCTCGCGCTGTTCCGCATGGATTTCACCGACCTGCAGCAGTCTGCCTACGATCCCGATCGCCGCACGTTCTTTACCCGCAACGCGGCCGAAGCCCGTTCCGAGGGGATCGAACTGGAACTGCAGGCCATGCCGACGCGCAGCCTGACGCTCAACGCAAATCTTGCCTATCTCGACGCGCGCTTCATCGACTATCCCGGCGCGCCCTGCCTGGCCTATGAAACCGTGGCCGAATGCGATTCTTCCGACCCGGAATCATTGGCCGCCCACAATATCGCCGGCCTCCCGCTGCAGTTCGCACCCAAATGGAGCGGCAACGTGGGCTTTCGCCACATGGCCGACCTAGGCAACCTGCGTCTTGTAACCGGCGCGAACATGCAGTTCCGGTCGAGGTACTACATTGCCGACGGCTACAGCCCGATCTGGGGCCTCCAGGATGGGTGGGCCAAGTTCGATGCCCGCATACAACTCGGGCCGCACGGGGATCGCTGGAACATAGCCCTGGTCGGTCGCAACCTGTTCGACGAACGCACTCGCGGTGCGGCAGTGCGTTTCCCCGGTTCGATCACCGCAACGACGCGTTCGCTCAGCTGGATGGACGAGTATCGCTCGGTCTCGATCAACGGTACCGTTCGTTTCTGAGCAGCCGGGGGCGCGGCGGCCGACTTGCAGAGCGGGGCGCGGCGCCAGCATGAGGATCGCAGATTGACGGGAGAAGGAAGCGAAAAGGATCGGACCGGCCTCGACTACGAGGCCTTGTCGCGGCGCTACGCCGAAGAACGGACCAAGCGCCTGCGTCCCGACGCCGTTCGCCAGTACCAGGCCCTGGAAGGAGAGTTCGCGGGGTTCGACGCCGATCCGAACGCCTCGCAGAATTTCAGGCGCGACCCGGTCGAACGCGAGGCCGACGTGCTCGTGATCGGGGGTGGCTATGGCGGGCTTCTGACCGCCGCCCAGCTGCGCAAGCGCGGTGTGGACGGTATCGTCATGGTCGAGAAGGGATCCGACTTCGGCGGCACGTGGTATTGGAACCGCTATCCCGGCGTGCGTTGCGACGTGGAATCCTATATCTACGTGCCCTTGCTGGAGGAAACCGGCTTCGTGCCGAGCGAGCGCTATGCCAAGGGCGCCGAGATCCAGCAGCAGTGCCGCCTGATCGCCGAGAAGTTCGATCTCTATCGCGGGGCCCTGTTCCAGACCATTGCGCAAAGGCTCACCTGGTCCGATGCGGATCGGCGCTGGCTCGCCACCACCGATCGTGGCGACCGGATAAGCGCACGGTTCGTGGTCGCGGCCACGGGGTTGTACAGCAGCCCCAAGTTGCCGGGCATCCCGGGGATCGAGGCGTTCGAGGGTCCCAGTTTTCACACCAGTCGGTGGGATTACGATTTTACCGGCGGCAGTGCCGATGGCGACCTTGCCGGCCTTCATGACAAGACCGTCGGCATCATCGGGACCGGCTCCACCGGCATCCAGTGCGTTCCGCCGGTGGCACGGTCCGCGAAGCATCTCTACCTCTTTCAGCGAACCCCGGCCTCCGTCGACGTGCGCGGAAACCGGCCCACCGACGTCGAGTGGTTCCGCAGCCAGCAGCCGGGTTGGCAGCACGAACGCATGCTGAATTTCACCCAGTGGACTTCCGGCCTGCCCCAGGCCGTGGACATGGTCGCGGACAGTATGACCGATCTGTTCCGCGAGAAGAGCCTCGCCGCCGGTGTGGAAATGAGCCCTGAAGAGCGCGAGCGGGCAGAGATCGCCAAGATGGAACGGGTTCGCCAGCGCGTCGATGCCATTGTGAAGGATCGCCAGACGGCCGAGGCGCTGAAGCCGTACTTCCATTACTTTTGCAAACGCCCCGGTTTCAGCGACAATTACCTGCAGGTTTTCAACCGGTCGAATGTCACGCTGGTCGACACGGCCGGCAAGGGCGTGGAAGAAGTGACCCCGAAAGGTCTCGTGGTCGCAGGCCGGGAGTACGACCTGGATTGCATCATTTACGCGACCGGGTTCGATTTCATGACCAGCTTCACGCGCGAATCGGGCCTTTCCATCGAGGGGCGGGGCGGGCGGTCGCTGGAGGAGAAATGGTCGAACGGAGCGCATACTCTCTATGGCATGCAGACGCGCGACTTCCCCAACTTCTTCGTTCTGTCGATCGTGCAGGCGGGCACGTCGATCAATTATCTCCATACTGCCGATGCCCAGTCACGATACATGGCCGAACTGATCGACCATTGCCTGCGGAACGAGCTCGCCACCGTGGAACCCACCCAGGAGGCGGAGGACGAATGGGTCGAGCAATGCGTTGCCCTCTCCGCCGACCGGCTGGCCTTCTTCGAGAAATGTACGCCAAGCTACTTCAACTTCGAGGGCGCGCGGCCGCGGGCCTTCGAGCTGAATTCACCCTACGGCGGCGGGCCTCTTGCCTACTTCGGTGCGCTCGAGGAGGAAATCCATCGCCGCTTCGCCGGGTCGCTGGAGTTCGGTGGCTAGACCATCGGAGGGCGCCGCGCGCGGGAAACCGCGCAAGATAGTACTCGTCACCGGCGGGGGCGGCGGCATCGGTCGCGCGGCGGCGCAAGCGCTCGGGACCGGCGGGCGACACGTGGTGATTACCGATATCGACGCGTCCGCAGCGTGTGAGACCCGGCGTCTTGTGACAGCCTCCGGGGGCACGGCGGATATTGTCGAAGCGAACCTGGAGATCGCGGAAGAAACGGCAAATGTTGTCGAACACGCTGCTGCCAAGGGGATGTTGGCAGGGGTGGTGCATTGCGCCGCGGTATTTCCGCAGCGGACCTTCGCCCGTGCCACGATCACGGACTTCGACCAGGTGATGGGCCTCAACTTTCGCGCGGCGTTCCTGCTCGCCAAGGCGGCGGTTCCGGTGATGGAGGTCAAGGGCGGTGCGCTCGTGCTCTTGACGTCGGGCGCGGTACGACTGGAAGGCGCCGACACGCCTTTCCAGCGGCCGTTTGCACTCTACGGCGCTTCCAAGGCGGCACTGGATCGCTGGGCTCTGGGCGTCGCCCCTGAACTTCGTGACCGCGGGATTGCGCTCCACACCCTTACGCCGGGGGCATTCGTCGAGACTCCGGGGACGCGCAGGATCGATCGTAGAGCCATCCCTTCGCTTCCGATCGTGCCTGCCCGACAGGTGGGAGAAGCCATAGCCTGGCTGGCTCGCAATCCACGCATGTCGTTGGCCGGCAGGCGCCTCGATGCCACGGCGTTCGGGCATACCTGGGGGCCGGGCTAGGCCAGTGCCGTGCGCGGGGAGGGGGGCTTGGGGGTCAGTTCGCCGAGCGCCAGGCTGACCTGGTTGCGCCCCGAACGCTTGGCCCGGTAGAGCGCGGAATCGGCGCGGCGGGCGAGGTCGAACAGGTTGTCCGCCAGGGTAAGCTGGGCCACCCCGAACGAGGCGGTGATCGTGCGATCGATCCCCAGTTCGGCCAGGGGCGCGGCGCAGAAGCGTTCGCGCACGCTTTCTGCAAACCGGCGGCCTTCGGCCAGGTTGCTGCCGGCCAGGAGAACGGCGAATTCCTCGCCGCCCAGCCGGCCGACGACGGCCCCTTCGCCGGCGGCCGTCTTGAGCAGCTGCGCGAAGCGGGCGATCACGGCGTCGCCGATCGCGTGGCCGTAAGTGTCGTTGACGGTCTTGAAGTGGTCGATGTCGGCCGCGACCAGGGTGACGGACTCGGCCTGCTCGCGGGCCGCGGCGAGCGCTTTTTCGGCATGGGCGTCGAACCCGCGGCGGTTGAGGATGCCCGACAGGACATCGGTTTCCGACCGCGCGACCATTTCGGCCGTCGCATCGCGCATCATCACCAGCAGCAGGACCAGCGCGAGCGAGACGAGGGTGATCGCGCCGAGCATCTGCGAGATCGCCGCATACGTGCTCGCCATGTAACCTTGCGATGCGCTGGCCATGCCGACCGCCCAGCCGATCATGGGCTTCGACAGGTAGGCGAAGGCAGCGAGCAGGCTGAGGGCGATGAGCAGGAGGTCCAGCGGTTCCCGCCGGCCGGAACGAACGATGACGAAGCAGCCCAGCACCTGCATGGCGAAATAGGGCAACTGGTAGAGGAAGCCGCGCTCCAGCGTGCCGTAAGGCAGCGTGAAGGTTACCGGCAGCGCGAGGAGGCTGACCAGCCAGATGGCCCCGAGGTACTTCGCGTGGCTGGTCACGGCGTAGTGCCGGGCGACCCCGATGACGCAGAACGTCAGGGTGAGGAGATAGACGAGGAAGATCGCCACTGCGACCGGCAGGGCGTTGGCCTGCCACGGAATCGCGAATTCGAGCAGGACCGTGAAGATCCCGGTGGCATAGCCGGCCGACAGCCACCGGGCACCGCTGGCATTGCGGTTCATCGTCGCCACCACGCCGAAGGCGATGGCGAAGATGCCCGCGATTACCATGTTGATGCCCAGGATATAGGCTGCGGTCATCGCTTTCCTCTTGTCGCGTCGCCCACCGCCATGCGCCGGCAATGGGAAAAAGCTGGTTAATGCGGCGGCCATTTTTCCCCCGCGCATCGCGCGCGGGGCCTTTCCATCCACCTGGGGCCGTGCCGACCGAAGCGGCGCCGGGCCAAGGCTGGCGCTCGGCGGCTCCGTCAAGGCGGGCGAGGACCAGGTCCGGCGACGAACAGCGCGGGCGCCCCGGCGGGGGCGGCGTTCGCGTGCCGGGCCAGCGGCCTCGCCATGTCTGGAAAGGAAATGAAATGAAGGTCATCGTATTGATCGGTGCCGCTGGATTGACCCTCGCGAGCACCTCCGTCCAAGCGCAGGATCTCTCGGGCTTCCGGGTCGAGGGGCGCATCGGGTGGGAAACCGGCAGCGTGGACATGATCGCCCCCAACCCCGACGAGGATGAAGACGAGGAAGGCGACGAGTTCGTCCTCGCCTCGGCCGACGACGATCGCCCGTCGTTCGGCGGTGAAATCGGCTATGACGCCCAGCTCGGCCGCAGCTTCCTGGTCGGTGCCTATGGCGGGATCGACTTTTCCGACAATGCCATGTGCTCCGAGGTGTTCGAGGACGACCTTGCCTGTGGAGAGCTCGACCGCACCTTCACGCTCGGCCTGCGGGCCGGGGTGCCGATCGGCAAGTCGGCGCTGATCTATGCCAAGGGCGGCTATTCGAACGGCAAGTTCAAGGCGAGCTACGATGCCGACGTGACCGATAACGAAGAGGACGAACCGGGCGAAGTGCTGCGCTTTTCCGACACGCGCGACGGCTATCACGCCGGGGCGGGGTTCGAACTGGGCATTTCCTCGGGCGTCTATGCCAAGCTGGAATATACCTACACCGATTTCGGCGACGGTACCTACGTCCTCGACGAGGACGAGGAACTGGCGCTGGACATGGATACGGACCGGCACCAGGTCCTGCTGGGCCTGGGCGTGCGTTTCTGACAGCGAGGGAGGGGAGGCCGCCTGCGGTCTCCCCTTTTCGCATGGGCAGTCCTTCCGGCCCGGCGAGAGGGCCGAAAATCTTCCCGCCATGTCACGCCGGGCGGTCCTGCCTCGTCTTGCAAGCGACCCGATGAAGGAGACCTTGCAATGACGACCGTGAAGCTCAATCCCTATGCCGCCGCCCCGCGGCTGATGAAGACCTGGACCGCGATGTCCGAGGCCGTCGTGGACAGCCTCGATTCGACGATCGTGGACCTGGTCAAGGTGCGCGCGTCGCAGATCAACGGCTGCGCCAACTGCATCAACATGCACACGATCGAAGCCCGCGCGAGAGGCGAGAGCGCGCAGCGGCTGCACCTTCTCGCGGCCTGGCAGGAAGCTCCGTGCTATACCGCCCGCGAACGTGCCGCCCTGGCGTGGACCGATGCGCTGACGCGGCTTTCGCACGACCATGGCCATGCCGCCGCTTACGCCGATCTCGCGGCACACTTTTCGCAGGAGGAACAGGTTCACCTGACGCTGATGATCAACGTGATCAACGGATGGAACCGGATCGCCGTGGGCTTCGGGCTGTGGTTCGAACCGGCCGATGCAAAGGCGCCGGCCTGATGGAGGCCGGCAAACGCGACCTCGCCGTGCCTGACGACGCAGAGGCCGCTTTCGGCCCGCTGCGGCCCATGTTGCTGCGGATCGCGTATCGCATGCTCGGTTCGGTCGCCGACGCGGAAGACGCGGTGCAGGAATGTTTCCTTCGCTGGCTGGCGACCGATCGCGCCGCGGTGCGCGCGCCCGGGCCGTTCCTGCGGCGCACGGTGACGCGCCTGTGCCTCGACCAGTTGAAATCGGCACGGCGGCGGCGCGAGACCTATATCGGCCCGTGGCTGCCCGACCCGGTGCTGGACCCCGAAGAGCCCGAGGATGTCACCCTGCCGCTGATGCTCGCGCTGGAACGGCTCTCGCCGCTCGAGCGCGCGGCCTTCCTGCTGCACGACGTGTTCGGGCAGGCCTATGGCGAGATAGCCGAGACGCTGGGGCGGGAGGAAGCCGCCTGCCGCCAGCTGGCCGCCCGGGCGCGGGCCCACGTCCGACAGGCCCGGCCGCGCTATGCGGTGGATCGCGAGCAGGGCCTGGCGCTGGCGCAGGCATTCTTCGCCGCTTCGCGCAGCGGCGATACGGCCGCGCTCGGCGCCTTGCTCGCCAGCGACGTGACGCTCCACGCCGATGGCGGCGGCCGGCGCCCGGCCGCGGTCGTTCCGGTGACCGGCCACCGGCGCGTGCTGCAACTGCTTCGATCGCTCGCGGCGCTGCTCGCCAGGCGGCCTTCGACCCTGCTCGAAACGGGCATGATCAATGGCCTGCCGGGGTTCGTCACGCGCGAGAGCGACGGCGAGCTGCAGACGACCGCGCTCGAGATCGAGGATGGCCGGATCGCGGCGATCTACGTCATGCGCAATCCCGACAAGCTGCGGCACCTCGACCGGCATCCGCCCCTGGCCGTCGTGCCCGATGCCCAAGGGGGGACGAGGGTGCGGGGACGAGGGTGCGGGGGGCTGCCTTTCGAAAAACTTCCGCCGGCGATGGATTAGGGGCGGGGCCTCGTCCGTTTCCCTCTCGAGCGGCCGCGCGCAGCGGCCGCATCTGGAAGGAGACCTTGCCGATGAATACCAAGATCGTTCTCGCAGCCATCGCCCTCGGCACCGCCGGCGCCGCGACCGCGGCCATGCCGGTCCTGGCCGAAGAACAGCTGGCCCGCGCAGAGGAAGCGCGGATCCTGACCGGGCCGATCGCCGGGATCGAAAACAACCTCTGGTTCGATTACCGCCTCGACATCACCGAGGCGCAGAAGGAACTGGCGAGCGACCTTCGCCGGGCCAGCGACATCGAGGACCGGCGCGACGCGTGGGAGGAATATGCGCGCGAACTGAAGCACGAACGCGAAGACTATATCCACGACATGGCGAAGCGCGGCTATCGCCAGGGGACCGTCTATATCGAAGGCTGATCGCCGGTCGCTGCGGCGTCGCGCGAGGAGGGGAAGGACCGGCAAGGCCGGTCCTTCCCTTTTTCGTGCCCTGTTCGCGCCCGGCAGCTCGCGCCGGCGAGGCCGGCCTAGCGCCAGCCCTGCGCCCGCGCCGCCGCCTCTTCGCCTGCATCGAGCGCGGGCCCGCTGGCCATCTCCTGCGCGCGGGCCAGCACCGAGGCTTCGTCCGCGCCGGCCATCCGGTATTCGGTCTGCGCGCCGGCCGAACCTTCGCCCTGCGTCTCGATCCGCCAGCCGCGCTCGTCCCTGCAGGCAATGCCGCTGCCCCCGGTGCCGCTGAAGGCGCGGCAGAATTCGCCGTCCCCGTCGCGGAAACTGAGCAGGATGCGCGTGTCGGCGCCGGGCGCCTGTTCGGCCACCAGCGTCCGGTCGAGCACCGAGGCGAGCCGGTCGCCCGCATAGGGCGCGGAACCGCCGTCGCCGCGCGGGAAGAGGACCACGAGGGCGAGCGAGGCGGCCAGGGCCGGGCCGACGACCCAGCGCCAGCGCGGGACCGGCGGGCGCGGCTGGCGCCGCTCGCGCTCGGCGGCGAAGTCCACCACTCCGGTCGGCTCCGCCGCCGCGCCCGGGCGGAGCATGTCCGCCAGGCGATCGGGCACGGGCTCTTGCGAAATCGGCGCGAAATGGCCGGCGAGCCGCTTGCGCAGCGCGCGGTGCGCCTCCACTTCGCGGGCGAGGGCGGGATCGGCCTCGATCGCGGCAGCGACTTCGGCGGCGCGCCCCGCCGGCAGTTCGCCATCGGCAAAGGCGGCCAGTTCATCGCGCGAAACGGTCATTGGACCTCTCCCAGCAATTCGAGCAAGGCGTCGCGGCCGCGCACGAGGCGCGAATTCAGCGTTCCCACCGGGCAGCCGACGATCTCGGCCGCTTCCTTGTAGGCATAGCCTTCGACCATCACCAGCAGCACGGCTTCGCGCTGGTCGGGGGGGAGCGACTGCATCGCGCGGTCGACCATCGACAGTTCCACCGCCGGTTCCTGCGCCCCCTCGGCACCCACGGCCAGGCCGGCCTCGTCGGCCACGAAGGTCTGCCTGCGCCGTGTCGCGGCGCGCCCCTCGTCGATCCAGATATTGCGCATGATGCGATACACCCAGCTGTCGAGCCGCGTGCCTTCCCGCCACTTGTGACGATTGGCCAGCGCGCGCTCGAGCGTCATCTGGCAGAGATCGTCACCGTCCGCAGGGGTGCCGGCCAGCCCGGTGGCAAATCGGCGCAACCGGGGCAGCAGGTCCAGCAAGTCCTTGTCGAACGATGCGCTCAGTGTCTCTGCCTTCCATGGATTAAACGTTCGGGGCGGGCCGTTTCATCCATGCTTAATCCAGTCCGGGAGATAGTTTACAGCCAATGCGCAGGATTTTCCTCATTTTCGCGGCCATCGCCGTGGTATCCGGGCCGCTCGCGGCCCAGGTCGCCCTGCCCGGCGTGCAAGTGCCGCGGGTGGGGGAGATCGTCGGCCCGGTCACCAGCGAGCTGGACAGGCAGATCGACCGTGGCAGCCGGCTGGCGGCGCGGCTGGCGCAGGACCGCCTGCGCGAGATCGACCGTTTCGTGCGGCGCAACGATCGCCTGGTCGAACGCGATGCCCGGGGCGATCCTGCGCGCCGGGGCGAATTGCTGGTCCTCGATGCCGACAAGGCCATGCTCGACCTGGCCCGCGCGAGCGGATACGGCGTTCTCGAAACCGGGACGATCGAGGGGCTGGGCATTGCCTTTGCCCGCCTGCGGACCCCGGAGGGCAGCGAACTGGCCGAGGCGGAACGCGCGCTCGCAGCCCTGCTGCCCGGCGCGACCGTTTCCGCCGACAGCCTGCATTTCCAGTCGGGCGAGCTCGCGGCCGGTGGCCCTGCCATCGCGCCCGGCGGTGCGGGGGCGGCGTTGCCGCTCGCCGCCCGGGCAGCGGCCGCCGCCGGCGCGGGGGAGGGCGTCCCGGTCGGGGTGATCGACGGGGCACCGGGCAAGGCCGTGCCGGTCGCGCAGGTCCGCGGGTTCGCGGAAGGCGCGCCGATCGCCAGCCACCATGGCAGCGCGGTCGCTTCGCTGCTGGCGTCGGCCGGCGCGGGGCCGATCCGGGTCGCGGACGTCTATGGCACCGACAAGGCCGGCGGCAATGCCCTCGCCATCGCACGGGCGCTGGGCTGGCTTTCGGCCCGCGGCACGCGGGTCGCCGTGATCAGCCTGGTCGGGCCCCGGAACCCGGTGCTCCGCCGGGCCGTCGCCGCGGCCCAGTCGAAGGGCATGGTCGTCGTCGCCGCCGTCGGCAATGGCGGGCCGGCTGCACCGCTCGCCTATCCGGCGAGTTACGACGGGGTCGTGTCGGTGACCGCGGTGGATCGCCGCCGGCGCGCGCTGATCGAGGCGGGCCGCGCGCTCGACCTCGACTATGCGGCCCCCGGGGCCGATGTCTTCGGCCTCGATGCCAGGGGCAAGCGCGTCCGCCTGCGCGGGACCTCGTTCGCCACCCCGCTCGCCGCCGCGCGGGTGGCGCGGGCGCTGGGGCAGGGCGGCCGGTGGCGCGCGGTGCTCGACCGGGAAGCGATCGACCTGGGGCGCAAGGGCCGCGACGAGGTCTTCGGCCGCGGCCTCCTGTGCGCCGATTGCCGCGGGCACTGACGATTTTTTTGGCGCGGTGACGGATTAAGCCGCGCCGACCATCCGTTTCCTGTTCGAAGCGGGCGCAAATGTTCATGCCGCGCCTGCCGACCAGGAAAGGAAGTCATCATGAAAAAGCTTCTTCTTGCCGCATCGGCACTCTCGTTCATCGCCGTTCCCCAGGCCCAGGCGCAGTTGCTTTCGGGCAGCGGCATCGGCCAGGTGACCGGCTCCATCGGTTCGCCCCTCGACAGCGTCCGCAGCCTCCCGCGCGAAACCCTGCGTTCGACCGTTCGCGGCGAAGCCCGGGGCGAGGCCCGCACGCGGGGCAGCCAGAACGTCGATCGCCGTTCGGGCCGCGTGTCGGCCGAACGTTCGATCGATACCGGCGTGACGGCCGCGGCCAGCGACCTCGTCGAAACGCCGCTCGTTTCCGGCCAGGGCTCGGCATCGGGTGAAGGCCGGGCGTCCGGTTCGGGCAGCGCCGAAGCGCAGCTGATCGGGACCGACGGCGTGCGTGCCATCGCCGGCGAAGGCGCGGCGCGGGCCCGCGGTACCGTGTCCACCGTGCGCAATGTGGCGATTCCCGCCGCCGGCGCGGCGCGCGATCGCGCCGGTTCGCTCGCCGGCCAGGCCGTCGGCGCGGCGAGTGCCGCCGGCTCGGGCGAAGGCAGCGGGTCTGCCGCGGGCGAAGGTTCGGCCAATGGCCTCGGCAGCATGTTCGCCGCCGCCGGCAGCGCGGCCGCGGCCGGGCAGGGCGCTTTCGCGATCGCGCCGGGAATGCCGGTCGTCGCCTCCGACGGTGCGGCCGTCGGCAAGGTGCGCCAGATCGTCAGCGATTCGCGCGGGCGGGTCGAGCAGGTGATCGTCGAGGCGCGCGGGCAGGACCTGGCTATTCCGGCCGGCAATCTTGCCGCCGGGGCCGATGCCCTGGTGATCGCGCAGGGCGCCGGTTCGGCAACCGTCACCGAGGACTGAGCCGCACGAACCAGCCCCCCTCTTCTTGCGCGGCCGGGGGCGGTCGGGGCCTGGCCCCGGCCGCCCCCTTTTTCGTGCGTGCCCGGAAAAATTCGCCCGGACCCACCGGGCTCCCCGTGCGTTCATCAGGGCGATGGCTGTCGATCCTCCCGCGTGGCATCCCTATTGCGGCGTTGCGCCGCTGCCCGATGCGTGGTGGGAAAGCTGGAATCCCGATCCGCTGCTGATGGGCGTGCTGGCGCTGCTCGCCGGTGCCTGGTGGCACCGCCATGGCCGCGACCCGGCCCGGCGCGTTCCGGCCATTGCCGCGGGCGCGGTCGTGCTCTTGCTGTTCGTCTCGCCGCTCTGCGCTTTGGGCTCCGCGCTGTTCACCGCGCGGGTCGTGCACCATGTCCTGCTTGCGACCCTGCTCGCCCCGCTCCTCGTCGCCGCGTTCGACGTGCGCCGGGTGCCCGGGTCGCTCGCGGCCTGGACCGCGGTGCAGGCGCTGGTCTTCTGGGCCTGGCACTTGCCCGCCGCCTATTCCGCGGCGCTTTCGAGCGACGGCGTCTTCTGGGCCATGCAGCTTTCGATCACCGCCAGCGCGGCCCTGTGGTGGGCGCGGGTCCTCCGGGCGGAAGCCGGCGCCGCCGTGCTGTCGCTGCTGGCAACGATGGTGCAGATGGGCCTGCTCGGCGCGATCCTGACATTCGCCGGCCGCGCCTATTACGCGCCCCACTGGCTGACGACGCAACCCTGGGGCCTTTCGCCGATGGAGGACCAGCAGATCGCCGGGATCATCATGTGGGCGCCTGCCTCCGCCGTCTATCTGCTCTGCGCGCTGGCCATCCTGCACCGTTCCTTCACCGCAGAGCCGGCCCGGTGATCGAGGCGCTGCGCGACTGGGCGGAACGGTATCGCAGCCGCGGCAAGTACACGCCCGTGGGGGTCGCCTTTCACTGGATCATGGCCGCGGTCGTCCTCTACCAGCTGTTCACCGGCTGGATGATGCAGCGCAACCTCGTCGGGGCGGAGAAGCTGGAAGCCTATGCCGATCACAGCCAGATCGGCCTCACGCTGCTGCTGTTCGGCGCGCTGCGCCTCGCCTGGCGACTGATGGTGCCGGGGCCGATCAACGACGCGGACGAGCCCGGCTGGCGGTCCGACACGGCGCACGCGATCCACGCGGCCTTCTATGCCCTGTTCGTGATCGTGCCGCTGTCGGGGTGGATCATGTGGTCGGCGATCCAGCCGGCGCGGCCGCTATACCTCGCCGCGCTGATACCGGTGCCCGCGATGCCTTTCCACACGCTCAGCGTCGAATGGCAATATCGCCTGCTCGACATCGCGGAGGACGTCCACGTGATCGGGATCGTCGCGCTGACCCTGCTCGTCCCGGCCCATGCCGCCGCCGCGATCAAGCACCATTTCTGGGACCGGGACGATGTGTTCGAGGGCATGCTGCCCGAAGTCCCGGACGATTTCGGCCACCCGTCAGGCGCGCGCTATAGTCCGAGAGAGCAGCCATCTCGCTCTCGTCCAGACGCCGACTGATCGCGGTCATCACCCCCTGCGGGTCGCCGTAGCGCTTGCCGTCGCGCCAGTGGCGGAGCTGCCGTTCGAGATAGCGGGCCGGCTGGCCGGCAAGCGGCGGGTTGCCGTGGCCCCGGCCGCGGCCGTCGTCGCCGTGGCAGCTGGCGCAGGAAGGCAGGCCGCGCGCCGGGTCGCCCCGGTGGTAGAGCGCGACGATCGGCGGCGCACAGGCGGCCGCGGGGGCCGGGTCGGCCGCGTCCGCGCTCTCCGCCCCCGGCGGAGGCAGGGCCGCGTAGTATTCGCCGAGCATGACGCGGGCATCGTTGTCGAGGCTGCCAGCGATCCACTGCATGTGCGGATCGCGCCGCAGGCCCGCGTCGTAAAACTCCAGTTGCCGGACGATATAGCCGGCGTCGAGCCCGGCGAGCCGGGGCGTCAGCGCGCCGTCGCCCCCGCCGTCGAGGCCGTGGCAGGTCACGCAGGCCCCGGCCGGTCCGGCCGCTCCGCCGCTCAGCGCCAGGACCTCGCCGCTCGCCTCGAACGCGCTGGGCGGCGGCGTGCCGTTGTCGCAGCCGGCCAGGGCCACCGCCGCGGCCGGGATCAGGATCGACCTGGCGAAGCCCCTGTTCTGCGTGAAAACCATGCCTTTCGGGAACATGCACGGGGCGGCGCGGTTCCCATAGGCATGCGGGGCGGCGTGGCATGAAAGCTGTGGGGCAAATCTTCGGACACGCGGCCGCCCTGGGCTGCGCGCTGGGACTGGCGGCGTGCAAGCAGCCACCGGCCTCGCGCTATACCTTCGATGCCGGCCTGCGCGACATGGGGCGCCACGTGATCGAGCGCGCCGGCTGCGCGGCCTGTCACGAGATACCGGGAATCGACTGGCCCGAGGGGCGGACCGGCCCCTCGCTCGCCGGGTTCGACGGGGTAGGGCCGATCGCAGGCTACCTGCCGAACACCCCGGCAAACCTCGCCCGTTTCGTGCGCAACGCCCCGGCGGCAAAGCCCGGATCGACGATGCCGGCCATGCCGATCTCTTCCGAAGAGGCCCATGCCGTGGCCGCCTATCTCTATGGAATCGACGATGATTGAGGCGCTCTGGGGCTGGCCGCCGCCGGTGTTCGATCCGGCCGGGCCCTATGCCGAGAGCGTGACCACGCTGGCCTGGGTGCTGCTGGGCATGGGCGTGGCGGTGACCGCGATCGTCGTCGCCGCGCTGTGGGTGGCGCTGCGCGGGCCGGACGCGCTCAAGCGCAAGCTGGGCGGGGAGCGGACCGTGTGGATCGGCGGGGTCGCCTTCCCCGGCGTCGTCCTGACCGCGCTGCTCGTCTGGGGCCTGGCGCTGACCGCCTCGCTGACCGCGGACATTACCGGCGATGAGATGCGCGTTCGCGTGACCGGGGAGATGTGGTGGTTCCGCGTCGAGTACCTCGATGACGACGGCAACGTCCTGGTGGCCGACGCGAACGAGCTGCATCTCCCGGTGGGCGAGCCTGTCGTGCTGGAACTGCAATCGGCCGACGTGATCCACAGTTTCTGGGTGCCGCACCTTTCGGGCAAGAAGGACATGATCCCCGGGCGCACGACGCTGCTGCGCGTCCAGGCCGACCGGCCGGGGCGGTTCGGCGGGGTCTGCGCCGAATATTGCGGCGGCCCCCATGCGCTGATGGGTTTCGTCGCGATCGCGCACGGGCAGGACGATTTCCGCCAATGGCTGGCGGGCAAGGCGCGCCGCCAGGCGGCGAGCGCGCCCGGCGGCGGGGCGGGCCGCCGCCAGTTCATGGACAGCGGCTGCGCGGCCTGCCACCGCGTCGCGGGCACGCCGGCCAACGGCCTCGCCGGGCCGGACCTGACCCATGTCGGGAGCCGCCAGACGCTGGGTGCCGGCATCCTGCCCAACAATCGCGGCACCCTGATCGGGTGGATCGGGGACAGCCAGTCGATCAAGCCGGGCAACCGGATGCCCAGTTACGACATGCTTTCGGCCGAGGAGCTGGAAGACATCGCGATCTGGCTCGAGCAGCAGAAATGAAGTCCGAAACCGGCTTCGACCACGATCTCTACCGGCTCTTCCCCACGCATCGGCCGCGCCCGAAAGGCGAGGTGGAGGAACTGGAGCGGATCTGGGACAATCCCAAGGGCTGGGGCCTGCTGACCGTCGTCAACAACAACTACGTCGGCTTCTTCTACGTCGCGACGGCGTTCCTGTTCTTCCTCCTCGCCGGGATCCTCGCGCTGGGGATGCGGGTGCAACTGGCGGCGCCGCTGCAGGAATTCCTGCCGCAGGAAACCTACAACCAGTTCTTCACCATGCACGGCACGGTGATGATGTTCCTGTTCGCGGTGCCGATGGTGGAGGCGATCGGGATCATGCTGCTGCCGCAGATGCTGGCCGCGCGCGACCTGCCCTTTCCGCGGCTTTCCGCCTACGCCTTCTGGGCCTATTTCGTCGGCGGGCTCTGTTTCTTCGCCTCGCTCTTCGTCGGGCTGGCGCCCGATGGCGGGTGGTTCATGTACCCCCCGCTGACCTCGATCGCCTACAGCCCGGGGATCAACACCGATTTCTGGCTGCTGGGGATCGGCTTTATCGAGATCAGCGCGATTGCCGGCGCGATCGAGATCATCGTCGGCGTCCTGCGCACGCGCGCGCCGGGCATGACGCTCGACCGGATGCCGATGTTCGCCTGGGCCATGCTGGTCTTCGCGGTGATGATCGTGATCGCCTTTCCCAGCGTGATCCTCGGCACCCTGCTGCTGGAGCTGGAGCGGGCGTTCAACTGGCCTTTCTTCGATCCCGCGCGCGGGGGGGACCCGCTGCTGTGGCAGCACCTGTTCTGGTTCTTCGGGCACCCGGAAGTCTACATCATCTTCCTGCCCGCGGCCGGGCTAATGAGCATGATGGTCGCCACCGTCGCGCGCACCCCGCTGGTGGGATACCGCCTGAACGTGCTCGCCCTGGTGGCGACCGGGTTCATCAGCTTCGGCGTCTGGGCGCACCACATGTTCACCACCGACATGCCGCGGATATCGGCCGGCTATTTCAGCGCGGCGAGCATGGCGGTCAGCCTGCCCGCGGGCATCCAGGTGTTCTGCTGGATCGCGACGCTTGCGGCGGGCCGGATACGCTGGTCGGTGCCCGCGCTGTTCATCGTCGGTTCGGTCCTGATATTCGTGATGGGCGGGCTGACGGGCGTGATGGTCGGCATGGTCCCGTTCGACTGGCAGGTCCACGATACCTATTTCATCGTCGCCCACCTTCACTACGTGCTGCTGGGCGGGATGGTCTTCCCGATGTTCGCCGCGTTCTATTACTGGAACGGGATGACCAGCCGCAATCCGCTGTCCGAAAGGCTGGGGCGGTGGGTCTTCTGGCTGATGTTCACCGGGCTGCACGTCACCTTCCTGCCGATGCACCTGACCGGCTTCATGGGGATGCCGCGCCGGGTCTATACCTACCTGCCCGACCGGGGGCTGGACCTGCTGAACCTGGTTTCCACCATTGGCGCCTTCACCATCGCGGCCGGGGTCCTGCTGTTCCTGCTCGACCTGGCGCGCAATTTCCGGTTCACCACCGATCACGACGCCGGCAACGTCTATGGCGGGGGCACGCTGGAATGGCTGCCGACCGGGATGTATTCGACCCGCTCGATCCCGCTCGTCCGCAGCCGGGAGCCGCTGTGGGACGATCCGGCGATCTGCGACGACGTGGCCGAGGGGCGCTATTTCCTGCCCAACAGCGCGACCGGCCTGCGCGAAACGATCATCACGTCCCCCGTCAACGCCGAGCCGCAGTATCTCCAGCTCATGCCCGGGCCGTCGCCCTGGCCAATCGGCGCCGCCGCGTTCACGGCGTTCTTCTTCCTCTCGCTGACGGTCCAGGCCTATGCCTTCGCCTGGTTCAGCGGGGTGGTCGCGACGGTCTGCGTGCTGCGCTGGCTGTGGGAGACCGACCGGCCGATCGCCCAGAAAGAGGCCGACATCGGCGCGGGCATCGTCGTCCCCATTTCGGTGACCGGCCCGCGCGGCCATGGCTGGTGGGCGCTCAACACGCTGATGGTCGTCATGGGCATGATCGCCGTCATGGGCGGTTTCAGCTATCTCTATCTCTACGGCATTCATCCCGAGGTGTGGATTGACGCCCCGCCGCTTGGCCAGACGGCGCTGGTCGCGGCGCTGCTCGCCGGCGCGATGATCGCGGCGCGCCTCGCCCGCTACCTCCTGTCCCGCCACGAGGCCGGCGTCTTTCCGGGGCAGGGGCCATGGCTGACCGCGACGGCCAGCGCGGCACTGATCGTCGGGGCGCTCTATCTCGACATGACCGGCTGGCAGGCCGCCGGCCTCGCCCCTGCCGACAGCGCGCAGGGGGCGACGGTATTCGCGATGCTGGCCTACCAGGCCTGCCTCGCGGCGGTGGGCGTCATCATGGCGCTCTACCTCGGCCTGCGGAGCGGCCGCGGCCTGCTGACGACGCCGGCCAATGTCACGATGGACGTGGTCGGCCGGTTCCTGTTCTTCGCGGCCGCGCAGGGGCTTGCGCTGAGCCTGCTCATGCGGACGATACCGGGGTGACGGCGCGATGAACCCGCAATTCTTCAACCGGCTGGACTGGGTCGTGCTGGGCGGCGCCTTCGCGATCTGGGCGGCGCATTTCATGCTCGCCTGGTCGATCAGTTCGATCTTTCCCGGCCAGGGGATCGTGCTGTGGCTGGTCGCCGCGCTGACGCTGGCCTCGTTCGGCGCGCTGGCCGCGCTGTGGCGCTGGCGCAAGGTCGAAGGCGCGGCGTCGGTCGCCGGCCTCGCGATCGTGCTGGCGGCGGCGGGCGTCGTCTATGACTTCCTGCCCGCCCTGATGGCCTAGGCCGAAACGATCCCGCCCAGGATCGCGGCCATTCCCGCGACATAGACGACCAGGACGGCAATGCTGTCGTACCCCATGCGCAGCTTCGCCTTGTCGCGCCGTTCGACGAGGCCGATCATGATCAGCGCGGTCAGCAGAACCCCGATCAGCGCCGCCGTCATCGATGCGCGGTCCACCTGCTGCAGCACGGGCGGGCCGGGATCGAGCATGTCCACCAGCAGGATCAGGACGACGTCGAACATGTTGCCGCCCAGGATGTCGCCGATCGCCAGTTCCGCCCGGCGCAGGCGCACCGCGGCAATGGCGGTGCTCAGCTCGGGAAGCGAAGTGGCCAGCGCCAGCAGGGTCAGCCCCATGATGCCGGTATCGGTGCCGGTCTGTTCAGCCAGGCCTTCGGCGGCGAGCGTCACCACCGTGCCCCCTGCGAAGATCGCCGCTGCGGCCAAGGCAATCGCCAGCGCCAGCCGCATGTTGCCGATCGCGGGCCGCTCGATCGCCTCCTGCTCGACGCGCGCCTCGGTCGCCGGGACCCAGCCGCCCGCCGCGACCTCGCGGTTCAGTTGCGAGAGGCTGAGGACATAGACCGCCGCGATCAGCACCGGGAAGAAGCCGACGCTGCCCAGCGGCAGTTCCCAGTCGCCGATCATCACCCCGATCGCGGCCAGGACCAGCAGGACGATGCTGATCCCGGCATTGAGGATCGTGCGCGTGTCCGGGACCATGCTGGTCAGCGCGCCCTTGCCCACGAACAGGTCGGCCAGCGCGATCACCACGACCTGGAAAGCGATCCCGCCTAGCAGGTTGTTGACCGCCATCGCCGGGTTGCCCGACAGCGTGGCGACCGTCGTGGTCGAGATTTCGGGCAGCGAAGTGACCGCGCCCAGCAGGAGCACGCCGATCACGGCCTGCTCTATCCCCGAGCGTTGCGAGACCTCGTCCGCATAGCGGGCTAGCCGCGCGCCGGCGAACCATACGGTGGCGGCCCCGGCGATAAACAGGGCTACAAGCCAGACGACCGGCAGGCTGGTCAGGTCGGGCACGGTTCAGGCCCCGAGATAGGCGGACATCAGCATCAGCAGAACGAAGCCGGCGGCAAAGGCCGGGCTGGAAAGCTTGCGCGAGGTGCCGGGGGCATCGGCCTCGGGCACCAGGTCCTCGATCGTCGCGGTCAGCAGCAGCCCGGCGAAGAGCGCGAGGACGAAGCCCGAAAGCGCGGCGCTCGCCCCGTCGAGCACGAGGAACCCGGCCAGCGCACCCGACAGGGGGGCGAGGGGGAAGGCGAGGGCGGCGAACAGCCGCTTGCGCCCGGCGACGTTGCCCGATCGCAGCGCCGCCGCGATCGCGAAACCCCCGGGCAGGTTGCCGAGGACCTGCGATGCGGCGAGCAGGAGGCCGAGATCGGCGGCGACCGCGCTCCCGCCCCCGGTCATCAACCCATCGGTGAACATGTCGACCGCGATCGCGGTATAGGCGCCCCAGACGAAGGCGCCTGAACCCTGCCCGCCGCCGCGCACGCGGCGGCTGAGCCGGACGAGCAGGACGGAAACGAGCGCGCCGACGACGATGGCGATGGCCAGTATCCAGATCGCTGCCCGATCCTGCGCGCGGGGCACCAGCTCGATCGCCGCGACGGCGGTCGCGATCCCCGCCGCCATGTGCAGCGCCGCGCCGGTCAGCCAGGGCGGCGGCTTGCGCCATTCCGCAAGGCCGAAGCCGGCCAGGTTGCCCGCCGCCGGCAGGAGGGCGAGGAGGAGCGCGGTCGTCAGCGTCATGCGGCCCGGCCCGTCGCGGCTCTATTCGGCCGGAAGGGCATAGGCGATCAGTTCATCGCCCACCGGCGTTTCCATGAAATGGTGCCCGCCGGCCATGACGACCACGTATTGCCGGCCGTTCGCCGCGTAAGTGATCGGGGTGGCCTGGCCGCCCGCCGGCAGGACGTCCTGCCACAGCGTTTCCCCCGTTCGCAGGTCGATGGCGCGAAACAGGTTGTCGGTCGTCGCGGCGATGAAGACCAGTCCGCTGGCGGTGACCACGCTGCCGCCATTGTTGGGCGTCCCGATATCGAGCGGCAGCATGGAAGGGATGCCGAAAGGCCCGTTGCGGCGCGCGGTGCCGAACGGCCGGTCCCAGATCGTTTCGCCCGTGCGCAGATCGATCGCGCGGATGCCGCCATAGGGCGGTTCCTTGCACAGCAGGCCGGTGAAGGGCAGGCGCCACCCGGCGTTGACGTCGATCGCGTAAGGCGCGCCCATCTGCGGGTCGCCCGCGCCTTCCGCGCCGCCGCCCATCGCCCCGCCGCGGGCCGAGCCGCGCGGGGTCCAGCCCTTCGCATGCGCCTCGTCGCGCGGCACGAGCCGGTTGTAATTGGGCATGTCGTTGTAATTGGCCACGATCACGCCGCGCACCGGGTCGATCGCGATTCCGCCCCAGTCGGACCCGCCGTTATAGCCCGGGTACTGGACCCAGCGCCGGCTGGCGGTGGGGGGCGTGTATATCCCGTCGTAGGCCGCGCGGCGGAACTGGATGCGGCAGGCGAGCTGGTCGAGCGGCGACATGCCCCACATGTCGCGTTCCTCCAGCCGCGGCCGGGCCAGCGTGTGGAACAGCGAAAACGGCTGGGTCGCCGTCCGTTCGGCCGGCTCCACTCCGCCCTGGGGTACGGGCCGTTCCTCGGCCTCGGTCAGCAGTTCGCCGGTGCGCCGGTCGAGGACGTAGATATCGCCCTGCTTGCTGGCGAGGACGACTGCGGGAACCCCGCCCGGAAGATCGATCAGCGTCGGCTGCGAGCCGAGGTCGTAATCCCAAACGTCCTTGTAGACCGTCTGGAAATGCCACCGCGGGCGCCCCGTTTCGGCATCGAGCGCCACCAGCGCGGTGGCGTAGCGGTTCTCCGCCTCGCTGCGGCCGGTGCTGTAGTAGTCGCCGGCCGAATTGCCCATCGGCAGGTAGACGAGGCCCAGTTCCTCGTCGGCGGAGGCCATCGTCCACATGTTCGGCGTGCCGCGGCTGTACATGCCGTCGCCTTCGGGGCGGCCGGTTCGCTCGGGCGCGTTCATGTCCCAGGCCCAGGCCAGTTCCCCGGTCTCGACGTCGAATGCCTGGATGACGCCCGAGGGGGCATCGAGCTTCTGCCCGTCGAGCACCTGGTGGCCGGTCACGATATTGCCGCGCACGACGACAGGGGGCGAGGTGATCGAGACCATGCCGGGCACGACCGGCCCCATCCCCTGCGTGATATCGACCGATCCGCCGTCGCCGAAGCCGGCGCAGGGCCGGCCGGTGCGCGCGTCCACCGCCATGATCCGGGCATCGAGCGTGCCCTGGATCACCCGGCTGGCGCAGGGGGCCTCGGGATCGCCGCTGCCCGTCTCGTGATAGGCGACCCCGCGGCAGGCGGCGGTATAGGGGATCCAGTCTTCCGAAACGCCGGGGTCGTGGCGCCAGACCTCTTGCCCGGTCGCCGCATCCAGCGCGATCAGGATATTGGTGGCGGAACACAGGAACAGCCGGTCGCCGACCTTGAGCGGGGTCGTTTCGGCGCCATAGCTGTTGTCGTTCATGTCGGCGGGCAGGTCGCGCGTGTGGGCGACCCATGCGCGTTCGAGCCGGTCGACGTTTTCCGGGGTGATCTGGGCGAGGGTGGAATAACGCTGCGCCTCGGCCGTGCCGCCATAGGCGGTCCATTCGCCGCCGGCGGCGGGAAATTCCCCGCGGCCGGCGAAATCGGCCGCGGGCAGGGCGCGCACGGTCCTTTCGCCCGACTGGGCGACGAGGAAGAACGCGCCCGCCACCAGGGCAAGCGCGACGGCCGCGAGCCCGCCGGCGCCGAGCCAGCCGAACGGGCGGCGGTGCATGAGCGGCGCGACGAGGACGACGAGCAGCAGCAGCACTGCCGGGCCGACGATGCGCGGTACCAGGGCCCACGAGTCGAGGCCCGTTTCCCACAGCGCCCAGGCAACGGTGGCGAGGAAGACCAGCACGTAGAGCGCGACGCCGGCGATCCGGCCGCGCGCGATCAGGATACCGCTGGCGGCGACCGCGAGCCCGGCCAGCAGGTAGTAGATCGAACCGCCCAGCGCGGCGAGCCAGGCGCCGCCGGCGAAGAGCGCCAGCCCGACAAGGGCGAGCAGGATGCCTAGCACGATCGCGGGCCAGCGCGCCCAGCCGCGGTGCCTGGCATTGGTGGTGGCGTCCATCGTTCGCATCCTCCTTGCCCGGGAGGTTCGCGCGCCTGCGCGGCGGCCATCGGCGCCCGCGTCACGCGCCCCCGGTTAGGGTAATGAGCGCGGGAGGAGGCGGTTCCGCGGGGTGCGGATCAATAGCTGCGCGGCATGCCGAGGACGTGCTCGGCGAGATAGGACAGGATCAGGTTGGTGGAGATCGGCGCGACCTGATAGAGGCGCGTCTCGCGGAACTTGCGCTCTATGTCGTATTCCTCGGCGAAGCCGAACCCGCCGTGCGTCTGGATGCAGGCATTGCCCGCCTCCACCGATGCATCGGCGGCGAGCATCTTGGCCATGTTGGCCTCCGCCCCCATCGGCTTGCCCGCTTCGTAGAGGCGGGCGGCCTCGTGCACCATCAGTTCCGCCGCGCGCATGTTGGCGTAAGCGCGGGCGATCGGGAAGGCGACGCCCTGGTTCGCGCCGATCGCGCGGCCGAACACCTGGCGTTCCCCGGCATAGGCCGCGGCCTTGCGGATGAACCACTTGGCATCGCCGACGCATTCGGCCGCGATCAGCGAGCGTTCGGCGTTCATGCCCGACAGGATATAGCGGAAGCCCTTGCCTTCTTCGCCGACCAGCGCGCTTGCCGGGATGCGCATGTTGTCGAAGAACACCTCGGTCGTGGCGTGGTTCATCATCGTGCGGATGGGGCGGATGGTCAGCGACTTGCCCGCCACTTCGCGCATGTCGACGATGAATGTCGAAAGGCCATCGGTCTTCTTCGCTGCGTCCTCGCGCGGGGTCGTGCGCGCCAGCAGCAGCATCAGGTCCGAATGTTCGGCCCGGCTGGTCCAGATCTTCTGCCCGTTGACGACATATTCGTCCCCATCGCGCACCGCGGTCGTGCGCAGCGCGGTCGTGTCGGTGCCGCTGGTCGGCTCGGTGACGCCGAAGGCCTGCAGGCGCAGCTCCCCGCTGGCGATCCGGGGCAGGTATTCGCGTTTCTGATCTTCCGACCCGTGCCGCAGGATCGTGCCCATGATGTACATCTGCGCGTGGCACGCGCCGCCGTTGCACCCTTCGGCCTGGATCGTTTCGAGGATCGCGGCGGCGGCGGAAAGGCCCAGGCCCGAACCGCCGTATTCCTCTGGGATCAGGACGGATAGCCAGCCCGCCTCGGTCAGCGCGGCGACGAATTCGCTCGGGTATTCGCGCGCGGCGTCCAGCCGCCGCCAGTATTCGCCGGGAAACTGCGCGCACAGGCGCCGTACGCCTTCGCGAATCTCGGGGAAATCCTCGCTGTCGTAAGGGCTCAGGTCCATTGCCGGTTCGCGCGCGATCACAGGAACGCGCGCAGTTCCTCCAGGAAATCGGGGAAGCGGTCGTGGTGGACCCAGTGCCCGGCGTTGTCGTAGGCGCTGACGGCGGCGTTGCGGAAATGCCGGATGCGTCCGTCTTTCTCCGGGTTCGAAGCCCAGCTGTCGTTGCCGTAGATCAGGCGCGTCGGGCACTCGATCCGCTGCCACAGCGCCTCGATCTGCGGGTAGGGCATGTCTTCGGGCGGCCAGGCGTGGAGGTGCGGATCGAACTTCCAGCTGAAGGTCCCGTCCTCGTTGCGCATCACCGCGTGCTGCGTCAGGTGAAGCGCCTGTTCCTTCGACAGGTAGCTGTTCGCCTCGTGCATTCGCGCCAGGGCATCGTCGAACGTCGCATAGCGCCGCGGCTGGCGCGCGGCGGCGTCGCGTTTCTTGTCGAAATATTCGCCCCAGATCGCCTCCGGCCCCAGCGCGTCGCGCTCGGCCTGCCGTTCGGGCGAGGGGCCGAGCCCCTCGATGGCGACGATCTTGCGGACCTTGTCGGGGTAAAGGCCGGTGAAACGCAGCGCGACATTGCCGCCCAGCGAATGGGCGACGATGGTGACGGGGGCCAGGTCGTTGAGCAGCACGAGCTGGGCCAGGTCGAAGACATAGCCCATGACCGGGTAATAGCCGGTCCGGCTCCACCCGCTGTCGCCGTGCCCGCGCAAGTCAGGGCAGATGACGTGCCAGTCTTCGCGCAGCGCCTTGGCCGTCCAGTCCCAGCTGCGGCAGTGATCGCGCCCGCCGTGAAGCAGGATCAGCGGCGGTGCCTCCGGGTTGCCCCAGTCGGCGTAGTGAAGCTTCGTGCGCTGCGAGATGTAGCTGCGCGATACGGGTCCGATCAGGTCCATGGGCCTTGCGCTATCCTCAATCCACGAAGTCGTCGACCCGTTCGATCACGATGGCCGGGGCCATGCCGCCGGCGGCGCACATGGTGACGAGCGCATAGCGGCCGCCGATCCGCTCCAGTTCGTCCAGCGCGGTGCCGATCAGGATCGAACCGGTCGCGCCGATCGGGTGGCCCAGCGCGATCGCCCCGCCGTTGACGTTCACCTTGTCTTCCGGCAAATCGAGATCGCGGATGAACTTGGCCGCGACGACGGCAAACGCCTCGTTGATTTCCCACAGGTCGATGTCGTCCTTGGCAAGGCCCGCCTTGGCGAGGACCTTCTTCGCCGCGGGAACCGGCGCGTTGAGCATCAGGGTCGGATCGTCGCCCTGGTTCGCGGTTGCGACGATCCGCGCGCGCGGCTTCAGCCCGTGGGCCCGGGCATAGTCCTTGCCCGCCAGCAGGACGGCGGCCGCGCCGTCGACCACGCCCGAGCTGTTGCCCGCGTGGTGGAAATGACGGATTTCGAGATCGGGATATTTCTGGTTGATCAGCCCGGCGAACGTCGTCCCCTGCGCGTCGAGCGGGGTCCGGGCGATCTTCTCGAAACTCGGCTGAAGCTCTGCCAGCCCTTCGGCGGTGGTCTGCGGGCGGGGAAATTCTTCCCGCTCCAGCACGACGTTACCGTCGGCATCGGTCACCGCAACCAGCGACTTGTCGAACCGCCCCTCTTCAATCGCGCGCGCCGCATTGCGCTGGCTGCGCAGGGCGAGCGCGTCGAGCTCCTCGCGGGTGAACCCTTCGATCGTCGCGATGGCATCGCCGCACACCCCCTGGTGGCTCTGCGGATGGACCTGGCGCAGCCGGTCGTTGCCCGAACCCATGCCCAGCGGCATGATCCCGGCCTGCATCTCCTCCTGCATCGAGCTTGCGGTGTAGCTCATCATCTCGGTGCCGCCGGCGACAACCAGGTCGGCCATCCCGCTCATCACCTGCGCCGCGGCGAGGTTCACGCTGGTGATCCCGCCGCCGCAGAACCGGTCGAGCGTCATGCCCGAACTGGTCACATCGTACCCCGCGTCGAGCGCGGCCATGCGGCCCAGATCGCCGCCCTGCTTGCCCTTCTGCGTGCTGGTGGACCAGATCACGTCGTCGACGTCTTTCGTGTCGAGCGAATTGCGCTGCGCGATCGCTTCCAGCACGGTCGCGGCCAGATGCTGCGGATGCATGTGCGCCAGCGCGCCCTTGCCGACTTTGCCGACTCCGCGCGGGGTCCGCACCGCATCAATGATATAGGCCTCTGGCATCGCGGCAAACTCTCCTCTCTTATCGGAATCGGGTTGACGCATGCGTAAGGCTTGGTCAGCAAGGGCACAAGAACAGTTTCGATAAGAAATGGAGTGAGAGGATGAGCGAGGAGATCCTGACCGAGGTGCGCGACGGCGTACTGATCGTCACCATCAACCGGCCCGATGCGAAGAACGCGATGAACAAGGCCACGGCCGAAGGGATCGCCGCGGCGATGGACCGGCTGGATGCGGAGGACGATCTGCGGGTCGGCGTGCTGACGGGTGCGGGCGGGACCTTCTGCTCCGGCATGGATCTCAAGGGTTTCCTGCGCGGCGAGTCGCCGATGATCGAGGGGCGCGGCTTCGGCGGCGTCGTCCAGGCCCCGCCGAAGAAGCCGCTGATCGCCGCGGTCGAAGGTTATGCGTTGGCCGGCGGGCTGGAGCTGATGATCGCCTGCGACCTGGTGGTCGCCAGCGCCGGGGCGCAGTTCGGCATTCCCGAGGTGAAGCGCGGGCTGGTCGCGGCCGCCGGCGGGGTGATGATGCTGCCCGACCAGATCCCCGAACGGATCGCGATGGAACTGGCGCTGACCGGCGATTTCATCGATGCCGCGCGCGCATACGAACTGGGCCTGATCAACCGCGTCGTCGATGGCAGCGCGCTCGACGCCGCGCTCGAACTGGCGGGGCGGATCGCCGCCAACGGCCCGCTGGCCGTGCGGGTTTCGAAGCAGATCGTGCGCGAATCGCGGGCCTGGCCGATGGAAGAGCGCTATGATCGGCAGGGCGCGCTGATCGGCCCGGTCTTCGTCAGCGAGGATGCGCGCGAAGGCGCCGCCGCCTTCGCCGAGAAGCGCAAGCCGAACTGGAAGGGCAAGTAGGATGGCCGGCCCGCTGAACGGGCTGCGCATCGTGGAGTTCGCAGGCATCGGCCCGGGGCCGTTCTGCGGCATGATGCTGGCCGACCACGGCGCCGAAGTGATCCGGATCGACCGCGCCAGCGGATCGCGCGGCGGCTCGCAGCCGGTGACGAGCAAGGACGTGCTGGCCCGCGGGCGCAAGTCGGTCGCAATCGACCTCAAGAGCGCGGAGGGCGTCGCCCTGGCGCGGCGGCTGTGCGCAAGCGCGGACGGGCTGATCGAGGGTTTCCGGCCCGGCGTGATGGAACGCCTGGGCCTGGGACCGGACGAGCTGCTGGGCGACAATCCGAAGCTCGTCTACGGCCGGATGACCGGCTGGGGCCAGACCGGCCCCTACGCCCCCTATGCCGGGCACGACATCAATTACATCGCGCTCGCCGGTGCGCTGGCCCATTTCGGCCGGGCAGGGGAAAAGCCGACCCCGCCGATCAACATGGTCGGCGATTTCGGGGGCGGGGGCATGATGCTCGCCTTCGGCATGGTCAGCGCCCTGTTAAACGTGTCGCGCGGCGGGCAGGGGCAGGTGATCGATGCCGCGATGACCGACGGCACGGCCGTGCTGATGGCGATGATCCACGGGATGAAGAACATGGGCGTCTGGTCGGAAGATCTCGGCGCCAACATGCTCGATACCGGGGCGCACTTCTACGACACGTACGAAACGCGCGACGGCAAGTTCGTTTCGATCGGCAGCATCGAGCCGCAGTTCTACGCCGAGCTGCGCCGGATCGCCGGGCTGGAGAACGATCCCGAATTCGATGCCCAGCACGACCGCGCGCGCTGGGGCGCGCTGAAGGACAAGCTGGCCGCGCTGTTCAAGACCAAGACGCGCGACGAATGGGACGCGCTGATGGAACATACCGACATCTGCTATGCCCCCGTCCTGAGCATGAGCGAGGCGGCCCGTCATCCCCACAACGTCGCACGCGAGGCTTTCGTAGAGGTAGGCGGCGACATCCAGCCCGCCCCCGCGCCGCGCTATTCGCACACCGCGCCGGCTACGCCGCCGCCCGCGCCCCTGCCGGGCGACGACAGCGAGGCGATCCTGCAGTCGCTGGGCCTGGAGGCCGGCGAAATCGTCGCCCTGCGCGAGAACGGCACCGTTGCCTGAGAATTTTCGAGAGGAGACCCGCCAATGCCCGTAATCGACGTTCCCGATCCCGAGTTCATGCAGGACGAGGAGATCGCCGTCTTCCGCGATGCGGTCGGCAAGTTCTTCGAACAGCACGCCCCGGCCAAGCGGGTCGAGAGCTGGCGCGAGAATGGCCAGGTCGATCGCGAGTTCTGGCAGGAAGCCGGCGCGGCCGGCATCCTGGGGATGACCGTGCCGGAGGAGTACGGGGGGCACGGCGGCGATTTCCGCCACGACCTCGTCGTGCTCGACCAGCAGGCGGCAAAGGAAGTCGATGGCTTCGCCAGTTCGCTCCATAACGTCATCATCCTGCCCTACATCGTCCGCCACGGGACCGAGGAGCAGAAGAAGCGCTGGCTGCCGCGGCTCGTTTCGGGCGAACTGATCAGCGCGATCGCGATGACGGAGCCGGGCGTCGGGTCCGACCTGCAGAACGTCGCGACGACTGCGGTCAAGGACGGCAACGGATACCGGATCAACGGGGCCAAGACGTTCATTTCCAGTGGACAGCTGGCCAACTTCATCGTCGTCGTCGCCAAGACCGATCCGAACGAGCGGGCCAAGGGCATCAGCCTCATGTGCCTGGAGACCGAGGGGGCGGAGGGTTTCCGCCGCGGCAAGAAGCTCGACAAGGTGGGCATGGACGCCGCCGACACCAGCGAGCTGTTCTTCGACGACGTCTTCGTCCCGGCGGACAACGTCCTGGGCGGAGAGGAAGGCCGCGGCTTCTACCAGCTGATGGGCGAATTGCCGCAGGAACGGCTGGTGATCGCAGTCGGCGCGATGAGCACGATCGAGAAGGCGCTCGACACCACGGTCGAATACGTCAAGCAGCGCAAGGCCTTCGGCCAGACGATCTGGGATTTCCAGAACACGCAGTTCGTGCTCGCCGATCTCAAGGCGCGCGGCACGGCGGCCAAGGTCTTCCTCAACGATTGCATCGCCAAGCTGCTGCGGGGCGAGCTGGACGTGACGACGGCCTCGATCGCCAAGTACTGGCTGACCGAACTGCAGGGCGAAGTGGTGGACAAGTGCCTCCAGCTCCACGGCGGCTGGGGCTATATCAACGAATATCCGATCGCGAAGATGTTCCGCGACAGCCGGGTCACCCGGATCTTCGGCGGGTCGAACGAGATCATGAAGATGCTGATCGCGCGTTCGATGTGACGCCGCGCGCCGCCCCGGCGCGCGCCATCGGCGCCCCGGGGCGGAGCTGCCGGCGCTTCAGCCGGGGATCGGTTCGCGCCCGACGACCTTCAGGCCATATCCTTCGAGACCCACGACAGTCCGCTCGCTGTCGGACATCAGGACCATCTCGCTCACCCCGCGATCAACCAGAATCTGTGCGCCGATGCCGTAATCGCGCAGTTCGCCATCGGGGTGCGGGTGGCGGCCGATTTCGGCCTGCAGCATTTCCGGCCGGTCGGGCATGATGACCACGATCAGGCCCGAACCGCGCTCCCCGATCGCGGCCATCGAGCGTTGCAGCTGACGCTTGCGCGCGCCCGACTGGCCCAGGACGTCGTCGAAGATCGAGATCGCGTGCATCCGCACCAGCGTCGGCTGCTCGGGATCGACATGCCCCTTCTGCAATACCACGTGGGTCGCGCCGGAAACCTTGCTGCGATAGGTCATCGCGCGCCATTCGCCGCCATAGTCGGATTGCAGCGTGCTTTCGCTGACCTGTTCCACCAGGTGATCGTTCCGCAGGCGATAGGCGATGAGATCGCGGATCGTCCCGATCTTCAGGTCGTGGCGGCGGGCGAAGGCGATCAGGTCGTCCATCCGCGCCATGGTGCCGTCTTCGTTCATGATCTCGCAGATCACGCCCGAGGGGTTGAGGCCGGCGAGCCGGGAGATGTCCACCGCGGCCTCGGTATGGCCGGCCCGCACCAGGACGCCGCCGTCGCGCGCGACCAGCGGGAAGACGTGGCCGGGGCTGACGATGTCTTCCGGCCCCTTGCCGGCATCGATCGCCACCGCGATCGTGCGCGCCCGGTCGGCGGCGGAAATGCCGGTCGTCACCCCTTCGCGCGCCTCGATCGAGACGGTGAAGGCGGTCTGCATCGATTCGCGGTTGTTCCGGCTCATCGGCTCGAGTCCGAGGCGTTCGACCCGCTTGCGGTCGAGCGAGAGGCAGATCAGGCCCTTGCCGTGGCTGGCCATGAAGTTGATCGCCGCCGGGGTGGTCATCTGGGCGGGGATGACGAGATCGCCTTCGTTTTCCCGGTCCTCGTCGTCCACGAGGATGAACATGCGCCCGTTGCGCGCCTCGTCGATGATCTCCTCGATCGTGGCGAGGACCGGTCGATCGTCGTTCTCGTGCAGGAAGGCTGCCAGCTTGTCGAGCGTTTCGGAGGTCGGGTTCCAGCCCGCATGGCCGCAATCGCGCAGGGTATTGGGATGAAGGCCGGCCGCGCGGGCGATTCCGGCCCGCGACATGCTACCCGAAGATACCAGGTCCTGGATCTTCTGCTTGATCGATTTGGCGCTCAGTTCAGACATGACAATGTCGATAAACATTGAAATGTGATTCTGCAAGGCTCTCGCGACACGCCGATGTGATTGCGGCTGGCGAACCGGGAGGGCGTACGCTCGCCCGAAGGCCCGGTTCCGCTCCTCCGCTTCCGGGCGAGAATCGACAAGGACCTGTCACCAACCCGTCACAAGAGCGCGGCACGTCTTGCCACCGACTAGGGCAAAGGGGCGAGCCGGGCGTGGGCGTCATCAACATTTTCCTGACCGCAAAGATCGCCGACACGATCGAGGAGCTGGAGCATGACGGCACTCGCTTCGTTTTCGCGCGCCTCCACCCCGAAGGGCCGCGGCAACTGGTCGAAGGGCCGATGTGGGCTTTCGTCGACTGGGTGATGGACGACCTCGCCGGGCTGGAGATGTGCCGCCGGCTGCGCGCCGATCCCCGCACGGCGGATGCCCATGTCACGATGGTGCTCGAAAGCGACGATATCGACGACCGCCGCCGCGCCCTGCGTGCCGGGGCGGACGATTACATGGTCGGCCCGCTCGACCGGAGGGTCGTGCTCGACCGGGTGCTTGCCCTCCAGTCGCACCAGCAACGCCGCCACTCGACCCAGCGGCTCGAAGTGGGCGACCTGACGATCGATCTCGCCGCGCTGCAGGCGCGTTGGGACGGCACCCCGATCCAGCTGCGGCCCAACGAGTTCCGGCTGCTGCGTTTCTTCGCGGAAAACCCCAACCAGGTCATGTCGCGCGGCGAACTGATTGCCGGGCTGGGCAAGCTGGAGCCGCCGATCGACGAGCGCACGGTCGATGTCTGGATCGGCCGGCTCCGCCGGGCGCTGCGTTCGGCCGGCGCAGACAACCCGCTGCGCACGGTCCGCTCGCTCGGCTACGTCTACGACGCGCCCTGATACGCCGGCCGCCCGCCGCCGCGCCCCGCGGCGCGCCATGTTCCGAAGCAACAAGAAAGGCCGCCCCCCGGGGGAGGCGGCCTTTTAGTGGGTGGAGAAGCCGGGCGGGTCAGAACTCGGTCGAAAGCGACAGCGCGTAGCTCTGGCCTACCTCGTAGGTGTTGATCTCGATCCGGTTGGTGCCGTTCGACTGGTACTCGTAGTGGTCGCGGCCGAAGATGTTGCGCGCTTCCAGCTTGAGTTCGACCGGCAGGCGGAACAGGTTCAGGTCCTGGCGATAGACGAAATCGACGCGCAAGCCCGGGTCTTCGACGATGTCCGGCAGGTTGCCGGTGCCGCGCGCCGTCACCCGCTCGCTGGCGTAGGAGAACAGCACGGTGAACTGCTGCAACCGGTCGAGATCCTCGAGGCCGAACTGCAGGTTCAGCAGGTGGTCCGACTGGCCCGTCAGCGGCACGCCGTCGCGGAAATAGTCGGTCGCCGGCCTTTCGCCGCCCGGGAAGATCTGCGTCGTGTCGTCGTCGCCCACCTCGATCTCGGAATCGGTGAACGTGTAGTTGGCCACCGCCACGAGCCGCTTGGTTTCGAACCAGCCGCCCCAGTCGAGCAGGTCGTGGTTGTACTGGAATTCCAGCTCCGCCCCCTTCAGCGTCGCGCGGGGCGCATTGGCGAAGCTGGCGACCTGCACGTTGTCGGAGAACGACGAGTAGATCTCGATCGGGTTGTCGATCTGCTTGTAGAACCCGGCCAGCGAAACCCGGTTGCCGCGCCCGAAGTAGTATTCGAGCCGGGCCTCGTAGTTTTCCAGCTCGCTATCGACGAGGAACGGGTTGCCGTTGAAGCGGCGGCTCGTTTCCGGGTCGTAGTAGGTCTGGAAGATCAGCTCGCGGAACTGCGGGCGCGCGATCGTCTTCGAACCGCTGATCCGCGCCTGGAGGGCATCGGTCAGTTCCCAGGTGATCGTCCCGGCCGGCAGGTAGTAATCGTTCGCCAGCAGGGTCGAGCTGCCCGAATTGGTCGGGGTGGCGAAGACTTCCACCGGGTCGACCCGCTGGGTCGCGTCCTCGTAGCGCAGGCCGAGGTCGATGGTCAGCCCTTCGACCGGGTTGAGGCGCGACTGGAGATAGCCGGCGTGGATCTCGAGGCCCGCCGCGAAGGCCGGGTCGGACTGGGTCGTCTCGATCAGGCCGATATCATAGTACTCGATGATCGCGTCGCCCAGCAGCAGGTCCGGCCGCAGCGCGCCGACCGCATCCTCGAAGCCGGAGTCGGCATCGAACAGGAACTCGCGCCGTTCGGAGTAGCGATCGGTATCGGTGTAGGCGTAGCCGGCCGTCAGGCGCAGCCAGTCGGTCAGCGCGTAGCCGAGATCGATCCCGCCGTACCAGAGCTCTTCCTTCAGGTTCGAGAACGCGACCGAGGCGCTGCCGCGCTGGCGATCGAGGACGTTGACGAAGATGTCGCCGAGGGGATCGTTCTCGTTGTTCGTGCGGACATAAGTGAAGCTGTATTCGTAGGGCGCCTCGCGCCGGGTCTGCGCGTATCCGCCGCGCAGGTCCACGTCGAGATTGCCGAATTCCAGCTCCGCCACCAGCTGGCTGTCGATCAGCTGGCGTTCGTACCACGCGGTGTCCTGGACGAACTCGGTATCGCCGTCCTGCAGGTCGTCGCCCAGCGAATGGCGCGTCTGCTTCAGCGTGTCGCGGATGTAGAGGTTGGTCCAGCGGAAGCGATGATCGCCCAGCTCGAGCCCGAAGCCGAGCAGGCCGTTGACCAGAATGCGGTTGTCGGTGACGAAGTCGCGGAAATCGGTGTCGAGATCGAGGTCCGCATTGATCGCGGTCTGCGCGATGATCGAGCGGTTACGCCACTTGTTGCTGATACCCGCTGTCGCGATCACGCCGAACTGCCCGTCGGCGAAGACGGGGAACGACGTGCCGGCCGTCAGCCCGGCGGACCAGTTGACCGGCAGCTCCTCCACTTTCTGGGTGACGACGAGGTTGGGGTTGCCCAGCTGCTTGGCAATCGCCTGCTGGTCGACCTCGAGGTCGCTCATCCGCAGGCCGCTGTCGAAGAACTGCCGCAACGCGGGCGGCGCATCGCGCGTTCCGTCGTCGAAGCCGAACGAGTCGAAATCCGAACCGTAATAGTCGTTACCGGTGGAAAAGGTGGTCTGTTCGTCGCCGCTGATCCCGGCGCTGATTTCCAGGAAGCTTTCGTCGGGGATGGCGCGGGTGGTGAGGTTGATCACGCCGCCGCCGAACTCGCCCGGGAAATTGGCCGAATAGGTCTTCTGCACCAGGCTGGATGCGACCACGTCGGTCGGGAAGATGTCCAGCGGGACCACGCGGCTCAGCGGCTGCGGGCTGGGGAGGGGGAGGCCGTTCAGCAGCGCGAGCGAATAGCGATCGCCGAGGCCGCGGACGTAGACGAAGCCCTGTCCCTGCACCGAAAGGCCGGTGACCCGGCCCAGCGCGCCGGCAATGTCGCCTTCGCCGGTCCGCGCGATCTGCTCGCTGGTCAGGACGGAAACGACCTGGGTCGAGCTGCGCGTCACGTCGCGCGTGCGCCGGCCGGTGACGATGATCTCGCCCCCGCCGCCGGGAATGGAGATTTCCGCTTCCTCCGGCCCTTCGGCCTCGTTCGCCGGGGCGCTGCCGCCTTCGGCATCCGGTGCCCCTTCGGCGCCCGTTCCGGACGAAGAGACAGTGCCCTGCGCCAGTGCGGCGCCGGGGAAGGTGAGTGCGGTGGTGAGCAAAAGCAGCCCCGCCAACTGCTTGCCGGTGGACATGATGGGAGCCCCCTTCGTCTAGAAGTCCGAAAATCTCGCGGCGGGCCAAGGGCCCGAAAATGGGCGGGGAGGCGGCCCGCCGTGCAGCGAGGCGCCTCCCCCGTCGTTCATCCGATCAGTAGATCGGCAGCGAGGTGCAATCGCCGGTGTTGGTGCCGAAGTCCGCGGTGGCCGAGTTGCAGGTCCAGCCGGCGTACCAGGTGTCGGCATCGTCGCGCACCGCGCCGATGTAGTTGACGTTGTCGAAGAAGCTCGACAGCGCGGTGGGATCGAACGCCGTCACGCCGCTTTCGTTCGTGCCGTTCACGAAAGTCATCGCGAGCGTGCTGGTGAAGCTGGCGTTGTTGTTCGATCCGGCGTCGAAGATCGCCTGGGAATCGGCGGCCGATACGCCGTTGCTGCCGTTGCGGAAGCCATTGGCGCAATCCATCACGAACGAATTGAACACCGGCGGCCCGACGTCGTCGAGACCGGCGTTGGCCGCGCGGGTCGTTTCGGTGTCGTCGATGCGGATGCACGGGGTCGAACCGGTCGAGTCGACCAGCACCGAGTTCACGATCGCGTAGTCCGCGCCGCCGCGAATGCGGATCGCCTGGTCGCGCGCGGCACCGTTGTAGATGAACGTCGCGTTCGAGATCTGCGTGTTCTGGCGCGGGGTGTTCTCGATGTTGGCGTTCGACGAGTCCGCTTCGATGATCGTGTCGCCGGCATTCGCGCGGCTGATCGCGATCACGTACTGCATGTTGGCCTTGACGCCGGTGTCGGTATCGAGCGCGTCGTCTTCCGAACCGACCACGATCAGGTTCTTCAGGTTCACGTGGCCGCCGAAGAATTCCACGCCGTCGTCGGAGCTGTTGTAGCTCATGATGTGGCTCAGCTGGGTGCCCGTGCCGGTGCCGCCGGTGGTCAGCGACTGCAGCTCGTTGTCACCCGACAGGACGAAGCCCGAATAGCGGATCTGGACGTAGCGCATCGTGCCCGAGCTGTCGTCTTCGGTCGCGCCGCCGAACAGCGCCGGCTGGGCCGCGCCCTCGACCTGGCGTTCGCAGCCGATGGTGCCCGGGGTCGCGCCCGGTGCCGCGCAGTCGGTCACCGGCGCACGGCCGGCCAGGACCACGCCGCCCCACTGGCCCGACGAGTTGCTGTTGTTCAGGCCCAGCACGTTGTCGCGGCTGGTGAAGATGATCGGCATTTCCTCGGTGCCGACGGCGTTGATCTGGTTGCCGCGGTTGACCATGAGGAACGAGGAACCGCTGGCGTAGAACATCGCGCCCGGTTCGATCGTCAGCGTCACGTCGGTATCGGCGTCCGAGGCGGTCGGGCCGCCATCGGTGCCCACGTCGACCCGGCCGTTCATGTAGTAGAGCAGCCCCTCGACATAGGGCAGGGTCGAGGAAGCATTGAAGCGCGCGGGCAGCTCGCAGATGCGATATTCGCCGGTCGGGCCGCTGATCGTGCCGCCATCGGTAAGCCCCTGCGGGTCGGCGATCGTCGGGCAGCCCGCCGCCGGCGAAACGGTCGCGGGCGGGGGCGGCGGGGGCGGCGGAGGCGGGGGAGGCGACGCCGGCGGGTTGATGATGACGTTGCCGCCGGTGCCCGGCGACGAGATTTCGTCGGCACCGCAGCCGGCCAGGATGGCCAGGCCGCAGCCGAGAACGATGGATCGTTGGATGGTTTTCACAGCGAGCGGTCCCCTCAAAAAACCGAGAATCGATTGGTCGCGAATTCGATATCGCGAGCCGCGAACTAGGACCGTGGCGTGACACTTTCTTTGCAGGATGCCGGATTTAGTTAGTGCCGGCCAATATGACTATAACATGACAAATATGACAAAGTCGGCGGCGGAAAAGTGAAAGATTACAGATCGATGACAGTATGACATTTTAGTTGCAGCCCACCGCCGCGGGGCGCATTATGCCCTGCGTGAACTGACGAAATTGGGAGAGTTGCAATGGCTATAGGTTCAGTGATTGCCGGCCTGCTGATGTCCACGCAGGCGGGTGTTGCGCCGGAAGTCGGCTATGACGAGCTCGTCGCCAACCGGAACGAGGCGGCGATCGAGGTCCTCGAGGAATCCGCGATCGAGTCGGACGATCCGGCCCGGCTGATCAACCTCGGCATCGCCTACGCGCGCGCGGGCCGCGAAGACGATGCGCGTGCGATGTTCCGCGCCGCCGCGCGGAGCGAGACCGGCTTGCGCCTCGAGGTCGCCGGCGGCGACTGGGTCGATTCGCGCGATCTTGCGCGCCGCGCCCTGCGGATGCTGGAACAGGGCGAATTCGCCCCGGCAAGCCGGGTCACGATGCGCTGATCCGGCGGCATCCGCCCGGACGGCGGCGGATGCAGCGAGAATCCCCCGTGGCCCCTCCGCCACAGATCGGATAGATTGCGCCCCAGCCGACTGCGGCGCGTGACGCATTGGTCCGATTCTATCCAACTTGCTGTCACCAGCCTGTCATGTACGGTGCGCAAGGGAGGCGGACGGAGGGTTCGATGATTCTCAAGCGGTCGCCACTGCTCGCCCTCGCGGCTTGCCTGGCGTGGACGGCCGGCCCGGCACGGGCGGACGTCATGGAAATCGATGCGCAGGGCGCACGCTGGATCGCCGGGGCCCTGGTGGGCGCGGCGTCCGGCGACGAAGTGGCTTTGCCCGGTGTTGAAGCGGGCGACTTGGTTGCCCTGTCGGCAGACTATGCCCTGCCGGCCGAGGCGGTGGCCGATCCCGCGCGCCATTCGGCGGCGATCCCGCCGCATTACGCGCAGAAGGTCCACGAACTGGCGCGCCGCTTCGACCTGAGCCCGGCGTTGATCGAGGCGCTCGTCTGGCAGGAAAGCCGCTGGCGTCCCGACGCGGTGTCGCCCGCCGGCGCGCGCGGCCTGGCCCAGCTCATGCCCGGCACCGCGCGCGAACTGGGCGTCGATCCCGAAGACCCGTTTGCCAACCTGGAGGGCGGGGCGCGCTATCTGCGCGCACAGCTCGACCGGTTCGATGGCGACCTGGAGAAAGCGCTGGCCGCCTACAACGCCGGGCCCGGGCGGGTCGAGCGCGCCCGCGGCATCCCGAACATCCGCGAAACCCGCAATTACGTGGCGGCCATAATGGGCCGCCTTTCCAACCATTCCCGCGAGGACTGACAGCCGATGCGATCGCTTACCCGTATTCTTGCCCTGACCCTGTTCGCCACCCCGGGCGCCGCCATGGCCCAGCAGGTGGCCGATCCGCAGGGCTCCGGCCCGATCGTGGCCGCGCTCGGCTGGCTCCAGGGCACGCTGCTCGGCAATGTCGCGACCGCGGTCGCGGTCATGGCGGTGGCCGCTGTCGGCTTCCTCATGCTGACCGGCCGGATGAACTGGCGTTTCGGGGCCACTGTCATCATCGGGTGCTTCATCCTGTTCGGCGCGGCCTCGATCGTCGCCGGCATCCAGCAGGCTGCCGGGGGCTGAGGTGGACCAGCTCGTCCGCCACCCCGTCCATCGCGCGCTGACGCGGCCGCAGATGTTCGCGGGCGTGACGTACAACTATTTCATCATCAACGCGGCGGTGACGACCGAGCTGTTCCTGATCACGGGCAGTTTCCTCGCACTGCCGGCCGCGCTGGTCATTCACGGGGTCGGCTATTTCGCCTGCCTGCGCGAACCGCGCGTGTTCGACCTGTGGATCACGAAAGTCAGCAAGTGTCCGCGGGTCCGCAATTTCAAGCGCTGGGGCTGCAACAGCTACGCGGCGTGAGCGCCTGGAAAGGGTCGATGCAACTATGAGCAAGTGGATCGGAGCCGCCGCCTGGAGCGTCAAGGAAGCGCGCGCCGGCGACCGCCTGCCCTATGCCCGCCTGATCGACGAGAGCACCGCGCTGCTGCGCGACGGATCGGTGATGACGGCGCTCCAGGTCCCGGGCCTGCTGTTCGAGACCGAGGATAGCGACGCGCTCAACGCCCATGCCGCGACGCGCGAGGTCGTTCTGCGGTCCACGCTCGATGCGCGCTTCGTCATGTACCATCACGTCGTGCGCCGGCGGGTCGAGATCGAGCTTGAGGCCGAGTTCGACGACCCGCTCAGCCGCCATATCGATGCCCGGTGGAAGGAACGGCTCGGCTCCGGCGCGCTGTTCGTGAACGACCAGTTCGTGACGCTGATCCGGCGCCCCGCGCGGGGCAAGGCCGGCCTGGCAGAGCGCATGGGCAAGATGTGGAGCCGCAAGGGGCGCAAGGAGATCGAGGCCGATCCGAAGGACGTGCGCGCGCTGAAGGCGGCGGTCACCGGCCTGGTCGCGGCGCTGCAGGCTTATGGCGCCGCCGTCCTTGGCGACTACGAAAGCGCCCAGGGCAAGACCAACAACGAACTGCTCGAACTGCTCAGCGCGCTCTACAACGGCGAGATGCGCCCGGTGCGCCGGCCGCACGACGATGCCGACATCGGCCACATGCTGCCCTATCGCCGCGCCAGCTTCGGCCTCGACGCGATGGAACTGCGCGGTTCGGGCGCGCCCGACTTCGCGGCGATGCTGAGCCTCAAGGAATATCCCGACGCGACGTCGCCCGGGCTGCTCGATTCGCTGCTGCGCCTGCCGTGCGAGATGATCGTGTCGGAAAGCTACGCCCCGGCCGAACGGCAGACGGCGCGCGAGCGGATGGACCTGGCCCTGCGCCGCCTGCGCTCGGCGGACGAGGAAGCCGCGGCCGAGCGGGCGGACATGCTTGCCGCGCGCGATGCGCTGGGCAACGGGGCGGTCGGCTTTGGCGACCATCACCTGACCGTCCTGGTGCGCGAGCGCGATCTCGCCCGGCTGGACGAGGCGACGGCATCGTGCGCCGCAGCGCTCGCCGATACCGGCGCGATCGCCGTGCGCGAGGATACCAACCTGGAACCGGCGTTCTGGGCCCAGTTCCCGGGGAACGAGCAGTATATCGTGCGCCGGGCGATGATTTCCTCGGCCAACATGGCGAGTTTCGGTTCGCTGCACGGCATGGCGCTCGGCCAGGCCCAGGGCAATCACTGGGGCGAGGCGGTGACGCTGCTCCAGACGACCAGCTCCACGCCGTTCTTCTTCAACTTCCACAACGGCGACCTGGGCAATTTCTCGGTCATCGGCCCCTCGGGCTCGGGCAAGACCGTGGTGATGAATTTCCTCGCCGCGCAGGCCCAGAAGTTCAAGCCGCGCACGATCCTGTTCGACAAGGACCGCGGCGGAGAGCTGTTCATTCGCGGGATCGGCGGGCGCTACGACCGGATCACCGCGGGCGAGCCGACCGGTTTCAACCCGCTCGCGCTGCCCGATAGCGCGGGGAACCGGGCCTTCCTGCGCGACTGGCTGGGCGTCCTGCTCAACGCCGAGGGGCCGGAAGAGCTGGCGACGGTCAGCCAGGCGGTCGATGCCGCCTATGGCAACGATCCCTCGCTGCGCCGCCTGCGCCATTTCCGCGAGCTGCTGTCGGGAGCGCGCCGGCCCCAGGCGGGCGACCTGGCCGACCGGCTTTCGGCCTGGATCGGCGAGGGCGAACATGGCTGGCTGTTCGACAATGCGGAGGACCGGCTGGATCTCGCCAGCCGCGTGCTCGGCTTCGACATGACCGCGCTGCTCGAAAATCCCAGGCTGCGCACCCCGGTCATGATGTACCTGTTCCACCGGATCGAGGAGCGGCTGGACGGCAAGCCGACGATGATCCTGATCGACGAAGGCTGGAAGGCGCTCGACGATCCGGTCTTCGCCGCCCGTATTCGCGACTGGCTGAAAACGCTACGGAAGCGCAACGCCCTGGTCGGGTTCGCAACGCAGAGCGCGCGCGATGCGCTGGAAAGCCGCATTTCCACCGCATTGGTGGAGCAGACCGCGACCATGGTGTTCATGCCCAATTCGCGCGCCCGGGCAGAGGATTACTGCGACGGCTTCGGCCTGACCGGTCACGAACTGGCCCTGATCCGCAGCCTGCCGGCGCATAGCCGCTGCTTCCTCGTGCGCCAGAGCGACGCGAGCGTGGTCGTGCGGCTGGACCTGTCGAGCGCGCCCGAAGTGCTGACGATCCTGTCGGGCCGCGAAAGTTCGGTCCGGCGGCTCGACCTCCTGCGCGCCGCGGTCGGCGACGACCCGGCCGAATGGTTCCCGGCGCTCACCGGCCACGGATGGCCCGGCGGCAACGGGGGCGACGACGACGAGATGGCGCAGGGCGACATGCCCTTCCGCCTCGCCGCGGAATGAGCGCGGCCTGCCAGACCGCCGCCGCGGATGCCGGCAGCGGCGTCGCGGCGGCCCTGCGCGCGGTCGACTGCACGGCGGGGGAATTCACCGCGCAGGCTTTCGGCCGCCTCTTCGCGCCGGGCGGCGCGCTGACCCCGGTCCTGACGATCGCTCTGACGCTGTTCGTCGCGCTGTTCGCGATCGCCCTCCTGCTCGGCCGCACGAACCTCGGCGTCAGGTCGCTGACGCCGCGCATGGTCACGCTGGGCCTGGTGGTCACGTTCGCGACCAGCTGGGTCGCTTACCAGAGCGTGGTGTGGAACCTCGCCATCGGCGCCCCGGACTGGCTGGCCAGCGTGCTGGCCGGGACCGACGGCTCGGCGACGGAAGTCTTCGCGCAGAAGATCGACGTCGTGTTCATCGCCGTGCAGCAGGCGACCCAGGGGCAGGAAGATATCGGCGCCTTCTCCCCCGCGGGAATCCTGTGGCTGGGGGCGATGCTGTTCCTGCTGGGGACCGTGGGCGTCCTGGTCACCGCGCGCATCGGGCTGGCGGTGCTGGTCGCCCTTGGGCCCGTCTTCGTCGTCATGGCGCTTTTCAACGGCACGCGCGGCCTGTTCACCGGTTGGCTGAAGGGCGTGGTCATGCTCGCGCTCACGCCGCTTTTCGCGGTCCTGGGCGGGGGGGTCATGCTGGAGCTTGCGGTGCCGATCCTCGCCACCCTCTCGGCCACGCCGGGGCAGGTCGATCCGCAGGCGGCCGTGGCCTTCTTCCTGATCGGCGCGGTCCACGTCGCGCTGATGATCATGGTCATCAAGGTCGCGGGCACGATGGTTTCGGGCTGGCGGGTTTTCGGCCTCGTCCGGGACGACGCGCCGGAGCGGGGCGAGCGGTCCGCCGCGTCCGCCGCGCCGCAACCCGCCGCCGCCCCGGCAGTGCAGGCCGCTGCAGCGCAGGCACCGTCGCAGGGCGGGCAGCGCCGCCTCGCCCTTGCGCCGGCCGGGGCCGGGGTGCCGGCCAACGATCCCGGGCCGGCGGCCACGACGAGGCGCGAGACGCGGCTCGTGGCATCGCCTGCAGGGGGACAGACGCAACCGCTCAGCCCATCGCTTTCGCGCACGAGCGGCATCGGCAGCCGCTTCCGTGCACCGCAGAAACGTATTTCGGAGAAGTCGAAATGAAACGCGTGGCTCTCACCGCGCTGGCGCTCGCCATGGTTTGTGCGCCCGCATCGGCGGGCGATGCGCGCCTGGTCGAAATGCTCTACGACCCCGCGCGGGTCGTCACGATCGAAGGGCGCACGAAAGTCCAGGCCACGATCCAGTTCGGCGAGGACGAGCTGATCGAAAACGTCGCGATCGGGGATTCGGAAGCCTGGCAGGTGACGCCGAACAAGCGCGCGAACCTGCTGTTCGTCAAGCCGCTTGCCCCGACGGCCAAGACCAACATGACCGTGGTGACCAACAGGCGCACCTATCTGTTCGATCTCGTCGCCAGCCCCCGCGCGCGGCCGCTCTACGTGCTGAAGTTCACTTATCCCGAAGAGCCGGAGGAAGAACCGCCGATGCTGGCCGAAAGGCCGAATGCCGTCGAGATGGCGGCGGCGAACGATCCCTATGCGGTGGTCGACCCGGCCGAACTGAACTTCGCCTGGACCGGGCAGGGCGATACGACCCTCCTGCCCGAGCGCACTTACGACGACGGGAACGCCACTTTCCTGACCTGGCCCGCCGGCCGCGCAGTGCCGGCGATCCTCGTAAAAGACCACGAGGGGACGGAAGGGCCGGTCAACTTCACCGTGCGCGGCGACACGATCGTCGTGGACGGCGTCCCGCGCGAGATCGTCCTGCGATCGGGGGATGACAGCGCGGTGCTGACCAACGCCGGGCCGCCCCGGCCCGAACGGGCGCGCGGGCAGGCCGCGCTGGCCCAGGCAAGGGAGAACAGGTGATGCGCCTCGCCATGCGACTGCCCGCCCGCAAGCAGGGCGGTGCCGCGAACGACATTGACCCGCGAGAACAGGAATCGGCCGAGGTCATCGACCTCGCCAGCCGCAATGCCTTCCCCGCCGTCACCCAGCGCAAGGGCAAGTCGGATTCGCTCGGCCTCGTCGCCGGGGTGGCGATCGTCGCCCTGCTGGGGGCGGCGACGTTCATCGGCATGGATTCGACCCGCATGGCGGAGCCGGAAGGTGTCGGCGGGCAGCAGCCCGCCGCCGAACCGGCCCAGCCGGCCGCCCCGCCGCCTGCGGAAGCCGCCGCCGCCCCTGCGCCCGCCGTGCCCGCGCCGCAGCCCGATCCCGCCCCGGCGCCGGTCCTTGCCGCCCAGCCGGGCGCCTCGCCGGCCCCTGCGGGCAATCCCTATGCCAGCCCGACGGTCGTGTTCGATTCCAGCGCTCTTCCGGCGGCCGCGGCCGGGCCGGCCGCCCCGACCGCGGGCGAGGGCGCGGGCGGCGCAACCGGCAACTCGGCGTCGGACTTCGCGAGCCGCATCGGCGGGGTCGGCGGCGCGCCGGCCCAGGCGAAGGCGATGGTGAACCCGCGCACCACGGTGACGCAGGGCACGCTGATCCCGGCCGTCCTGGAAACCGCGATCGATACCAACGTGCCCGGTTTCGTCCGCGCCGTGGTGAGCCAGGACGTGCGCAGTTTCGACGGCACGCGCGTGCTCGTGCCCCGCAGCAGCCGCTTGATCGGCCAGTACCAGTCGGGCGTGCAGGGCGGGCAGAAGCGCGCCTACGTGATCTGGACGCGCCTCATCCGGCCCGATGGCGCCTCGGTAAACCTCGCGTCGCCAGCGATCGGTTTCGACGGGACCACCGGCCTGCAGGGCGAGGTGGACAATCGGTTCTTCCAGCGTTTCGGATCGGCTCTCCTGCTTTCGGTCGTGGGCGGGCTGTCCGCGATCGGCACCGGCGGGGCTTCCGTCGTTCTGGGCGGGGCAGGGCAGTCGGCAGCCGGCGTGGCGGCCCAGCAGGACAGCCAGATCGGCCCGACGATCCGCGTGCGCCAGGGCGAGCCGATCCGCGTCTTCACCGCGCGCGACCTGGATTTCAGCCAGGTCCCCGCGGTCAGGTAGGCGGGCGATGGCGGCCGACATCCACCCGCTTCGCGGCGAAGGCGCCGGGGAACGCAGCGTCTACCTCGACGCCTACCTCGCGCCTTTCCGCGAGTGGCTCGACCGGGACACGGTGACCGAGATCCTCGTCAACCGCCCGGGCGAAGTCTGGGTGGAAGATGCCGCGATGCCGGGAATGCAGCGGGTCGAGACCCCGCATATCGACGATACGCTGGTCCAGCGCCTGGCAGAGCAGGTCGCCCGGGTCAGCCACCAGGGCATCAATCGTGAACACCCGCTGCTGGGCGCGACATTGCCCGACGGTGCGCGCGTGCAATTCTGCGGGCCGCCTGCAACGCGCCGCCACTGGGCCATGGCGATCCGCCGCCACCGCTGGCTCGACCTGCCGCTCGACGCCTACGACACCGGCCCCCTGGCACCGCCCGCGCAGCCGGCGATGCCCGACCCCCAGGTCGAGCCGATCGCCTACTTGCGGGAGGCCATTCGCCAGCGGCGCACGATCCTGATTTCCGGCGGCACGAGCACGGGCAAGACCACTTTCCTCAATGCCATGCTGGGCGAGATCCCGCGCCGGGAACGCGTCGTCCTCGTCGAGGACACGCCCGAGCTGAAGCTGCCGGGCGCGAACGGGGTCGGCCTCGTCGCCGTCAAGGGCGAGCTGGGCGAAGCCAAAGTCACGGCCAACGAACTGCTCCAGGCGGCGCTGCGCCTGCGGCCCGACCGGGTCGTGCTGGGCGAATTGCGCGGGGCCGAAAGCGTCAGCTTCCTGCGTGCGATCAATACCGGGCACCCGGGCAGCTTCTCGACCATCCACGCCAACAGCCTGCGCGGCGCGCTGGAACAGCTTGCCCTGATGGTGATGCAGACTGGCATCGGCCTCACCCGCAGCGACACGATCGCCTATGCCGCCTCGGTCATCGACGTGATCGTGCAGCTCGGCCGCGGGACCGACGGCAAGCGCGGGATTGCGCAGATTGCCCGAACGGCGAGCCTCGTCTGACCCCGCCGGGCGCCCTTCCGCCCGTTTTTCACCCGCTCGTTGCAAATAAATCGCGCCTTGGAGAAAGTCCCGGCCGGGGCGCAATGACGTAGGGGAATACTGGCCTTTGCGTCCGGGCAAGATGCAATCGTATGCGGAAATATCCCGATTGCCCCAGGCTTCCCACGGGCAAGCCTATTGCCAAGTGCGCGGGTAATGAAATACTTTCCTTCCAGTTTAAGTCGCATCAGACGACTGGACACGAGGAGAGGACGAATGAGGGTGAAGGCAACCCTGCTTGCCGGCATTTGTGCCGGCGGGCTCGCATTTCCCGTTACCGCGCAGGAAACCGATAGTGGCGAAAGCCCGGTCGCGACCAGCGGGCCGGTAATCGTGGTGACCGCGCAACGACAGGACCAGAGCCTGCAGGAAGTCCCGATCGCGGTGAGCGCGTTCACTTCCGAGGCGCTGGAGGCGCAGCAGATCGAGAACGCGAGCGACCTGCAACTGACATTGCCCAACGTCTCGTTCACCAAGAGCAACTTCACGTCCTCCAGTTTCACCATTCGCGGGATCGGCGACTTGTGCGTCGGCGTGACCTGCGACAGCGCGACCGCGATCCACACCAATGGCTCCCCGCTGTTCGGCACCCGCCTGTTCGAGACAGAGTATTTCGACCTCGAACGGGTCGAAGTCCTGCGCGGGCCGCAGGGCACGCTGTTCGGGCGCAACGCGACATCGGGCGTGGTCAACGTCGTCACCGCCAAGCCCGACTTGTCGGGCTTCGGCGCCGCGGCCGAGCTGGAATACGGCAATTACGACAGCATCAAGGCCAAGGGCATGGTCAACGTGCCGATCGGCCAGGTCCTGGGCCTGCGGGTCGCCGGGTTCTATCTCAATCGCGACGGCTATACCCGCAATCTCTACGACGGGTCGCGGATCGACGACCGCGACATGTACGCGGTGCGCGGCTCGCTGAGGTTCGAACCGGGGCCGGACACGACGCTGGACCTGATGGGATACTACTTCCGCGAGAACGACAATCGCCTGCGCATCCAGAAGCAGACCTGCCAGCGCGACCCGACCGGCGTGCTCGGCTGTCTCAACGCGCGGCGCGATTTCGACAGCACCAACGCCAATTCGACCCTGGCCGGCGTGCTTGCCTCCGAAGAGCTCTACGCGATCCAGGGGCTCCCGCCCGGTTTCGGCCTGGGCAGCCTTTACGGCCCGGACGGCTTCGCCAACTTCGACGAGCCGGATGACGTGCGGGTCGTCAACACGCCGGTGACCCCCGAGTATTTCGCCGACGAGCTGCAGCTCCAGGCGCACCTGGAGCAGCGGTTCGGCACGATGAACCTGTCGCTGACCGGCCTCTACCAGGAAACCTCGGTCGATTCGCGCCAGGACTACAACCTCGGCGTGCTCGACCGGACGAGCTACGCGGCCGCGCTGAACCAGCTGGCCTTCTTCGCCGCCAACGACGTCATCTTCCCCGGGTCGTCGGCCTATTTCGCCCCGATCGCGCAGGCGCTGATCCCGGGCGGCCCGAACGGCCAGCTGTGCACGTCGGACAACGACATGGGCAGCCAGGGCGCGTTCCAGGGCAACGCGATCTGCGGCGATGTCCCGCTGTCCTACGACCGTTCGAACCAGGACCAGAAGGCCTGGTCTGCCTAGGCGATCCTCAGCAGCGATTTCGACGGGCCGTTCAACTTCCTGCTCGGCGGGATCTATGCCGAATCCGAGGTTTCGGAGAACAGCTACTACGTCAACGCCTTCGGTCTCGACTACGCGACGGGCATCCTCGGGACCTTCTCGGCCATGGGGGCGGCGCTGCCGCCGTCCTACCTCGCGACGTCGATGTACCGGAACAACACGCAGTACTTCAAACTCAAGAGCTTCGGCATTTTCGGGGAGGTCTATTACGACATAACCGATCGCCTGAGCCTGACCGCCGGGCTGCGCTACAACGACGACAGCAAGGAAGTGGTCGCGCGCACCACGTTCGCGAGCTTCCTCAATCCGTTCTCAAACGACGGGGACCCGTTCGATTCGCCTTACGTCGGCAGTTTCGATGCCGATCCGGGCACCGACGGGAACCAGCTGTTGCAAAGGCGCGAGGTCTCCTTCGACGAGATCACCGGGCGCGCGGTGCTCGATTACGAAATCTCACCCGACAACAAGCTCTATGCCTCGTACTCGCGCGGCTACAAGTCGGGCGGGATCAACCCGCCGCTGTCGCCCGTGTTCGACGTGAGCGAGAGCTTCGAGCCGGAACAGATCGATGCGTTCGAGATCGGGTCGAAGAACACCTTCCTCAACGGCACCCTGCAGGCGAACCTGACGGCGTTCTATTACAAGTACAAGGACCTGCAGCTCAGCCGCATCGTCGCGCGCACTTCGGTCAACGACACGATCGACGCCGACATCTGGGGGCTGGAGTTCGAATCGATCCTGCGCCCCTCGCCGCAGTGGCTGATCAACATGAACCTCAGCTACCTCAATACGAAGGTGGCCGGCGACCAGTTCTTCTCCAACCCGCGCGATCCGGGGGGCGGCGATCCGAACGCGGTCATCATCAAGGACATTTCCAACGCCTCGCTGTGCGCGGTCACGGGCCCGGCGCCGGGCGCGGCGGCCGCGTTCGTCACCGCGGTCAACACCGGGCTGGGGCTTCAGGGCCCGTCGCCGTTCCCGTCGGACAGCGGCATAGCCTCGACCGGCGCGTTCAGCATCTGCTCGGTCCTGCAGGACAATGCGCCGGCCGGCTTCGAGGTGCTGAGCCCCGGCGTGGAAGTGAACCTGCGCGGCAACAAGCTGCCGCAGGCGCCCGAGTTCAAGGCCTCGGTCGGCGTCCAGTACACGGCCGAGTTCGCCAACGGAATGTCGCTTGTCCCCCGGTTCGACGTCGCGATGACGGGGACGCAATATGGCAATGTCTTCAACGGCGCGGTCAACCGGATCGAACCGTTCGTGCAGGCCAACGCGCAGATCCAGCTCAACGGGCCGGACCAGGGATGGTTCGTGCGCGGGTTCGTGCAGAACATCTTCGACAGCAATTCGACCACGGGCCTCTACGTGACCGATGCCTCTTCGGGCAATTTCACCAATATCTTCACGCTCGATCCGCGGCGTTACGGGATCGCGGTGGGGGCGCGTTTCTGACCACGGTCTTTCGCTTGGGGGAGGGAGGGCCGGGCCTGCGGGTCCGGCCCTTTTTCATCCCGGTCCCGCGCGGCCGGCGATCCCCTAGGCTGCGCCGGGCCGGCAATCGCGACGACTGCGGGCGAAAGGCGAAAAATCGGTCCCGGTATCGTAGACGTCGACCCCCTCGCGGCGCTTGAGGGCACCGATCGCGAGATAGGTGACCGGCGTCAGCAAGGCTTCCCACGCGGTCTTGATCAGCCATTGCGACAGGACGACCTGCCAGATCAGTTCGACCGGCCATCCCGCGAGGCCCCAGAAAGCGAGGGGATAGAAGATCAGGCTGTCGAGCCCCTGGCCGACCACGGTGGAGCCGATCGTGCGCGCCCACAGGGCCTTGCCGCGGGTCCACACCTTCATCCGCGCGAGCACGAAGCTGTTGGCGAACTCGCCGGCCCAGAAGGCAGCCATCGAGGCGAGAACGATCCGCCACGAATTGCCGAACACCAGTTCGTAGGCTTCCTGCCCGTTCCAGCCCGCTGCCGGCGGCAGGGCGACGACCACCCAGGCCATGACGGCCATGAAAGCGAGCGCGGCAAAGCCCGTCCAGATCACCCGCCGCGCGCGGGCATAACCATAGACCTCGGTCAGGATGTCGCCGATGATGTAGCTGATGGGGAAGAAGAGCACCCCGGCGCCGAACGACCACTCGGTCCCCCCGGGCAGCGTGACATACGACGGTTTCGCCGCGCCGATGATGTTGGAAAGCAGCAGGATCGCGACGAACGCGGCCATGACCAGGTCGTAATAACGGAAGGCCGGCGGCGGTTGCCTGCCGGTTTCGATGCGTTGCACGACGTTGGCCATGCCGGGTGCCTATCGCGATTTGCGCGACTGGAAAAGCGCGCTATGGCTCCACCGCGCGCGCCCGTAGCTCATCTGGATAGAGCGCGAGACTTCTAATCTTGAGGCAGCAGGTTCGAGTCCTGCCGGGCGCGCCATTTCCCACTTCCCGGGCGTATCGCCGAGCCTTCCGCGAGGGTGGGGCGCGACAAGGAAGCATTGGTTTTCAAGCGGTTCGATTGGACTGGACTCTTCCACGGGGTGAACATATGGAGAACATATGTCCAGTTCCTCGATCATGGATCGGCTCGCCATCCTTGCCGATGCGGCCAAGTACGACGCCTCGTGCGCGTCGTCCGGAACGGCCCGGCGCAATTCGCTGGGCGGGAAGGGGATCGGTTCGACCGAGGGGATGGGGATCTGCCACGCCTATGCCCCCGACGGCCGGTGTATCTCCCTGCTCAAGATCCTGCTGACCAATCACTGCATTTTCGATTGTCATTACTGCGTCAATCGCAAGAGCAGCAACACGCGCCGGGCGCGCTTCACCCCGCAGGAAGTGGCCGACCTGACGATCAGCTTCTATCGCCGCAACTATATCGAGGGGCTGTTCCTTTCTTCCGGCATCGTGAAAAGCTCCAACCACACGATGGAGCAGATGGTCGAATGCGCGCGCATCCTGCGCGAGGAGCACGAGTTCAGGGGCTACATCCACCTCAAGACCATTCCCGAGGCCGATGCCGAGCTCGTGCACCGGGCGGGCCTGTTCGCTGATCGCGTCTCGATCAATGTCGAACTGCCGACCGATCGCGGCCTTGCGCGGCTCGCCCCCGACAAGGACGCGCGGCAGATCGAGGGCGCGATGAACCGCACCAGCACCGACATCGCGGCGGCCAGGGATTCGCGCCGGCGGTTCCGCCATGCGCCGCGGTTCGCCCCGGCCGGCCAGTCCACGCAGATGATCGTGGGTGCCGACCGGGCGAGCGATGCCGATATCGTGCACCGGGCGAGCGGGCTCTACACGCAGTTCGGGTTGCGGCGGGTCTATTACTCCGCGTTCAGTCCCATCCCCGATGCCAGCGCGGTCCTCCCCCTCAAGCGACCGCCGCTGGTGCGCGAACATCGCCTCTACCAGTCCGACTGGCTGATCCGTTTCTACGGCTTCCGGGCGGCGGAGGTGGCGGAAGCGACCGACGACAAGGGCAACCTGCCGCTGGACATCGATCCCAAGCTGGCCTGGGCGCTCAAGTTCCGGGAGACTTTCCCGCTCGACGTCAATCGTGCCCCGCGCGAACTGCTCTATCGCGTGCCGGGGCTGGGGGTAACGGCGGTCGACCGGATTGTTGCCGCGCGCCGGCACCGGACGCTCCGGCTCGAGGATGTCGCGCGGCTGACCGTGTCGCTGGCCAAAGTCCGCCCGTTCATCTGCACCGCCGACTGGCGGCCCACGCGGCTGACCGACCGGGCGGACCTGCGATCGCTGCTCGCGCCGCGGGCCGAGCAGCTGGAACTGTTCGCGGCATGATGCCGACACCGGCCGCTGCCCGCGCCCGCTATGCCGTCGCGCTGCCGCGGCCGGACGATTTCGCGTTCTGGCGGGACAGGGCGCGCCTGCTGATCCAATGCGCTATTCCGCCCGAGGACGTGAGCTGGATCGAGCCCGGCGCGCCGGGCGACCTGTTTGCTGCCCAGGCCCTGCCGCCGGCGCCACCCGCGCCCGTGCGCGAGGTGCGCGCCAGTCGCCGTTTCCTGCAACTGGCGGGCAATGCCGCGCTCCATTCGGACCCCGCGCGCTTCGCACTGCTCTATCGCCTGCTCTGGCGGATGCAGGAACACGACCGCCTGCTGGAGGACAAGGCCGACAGTGACGTCCGCCAACTGGCGGAGCTGGACAAGGCGGTGCGGCGCGACAGCCACAAGATGCATGCCTTCGTGCGGTTCCGGCGAATTGCACCGCGCGAGGCCGGAGAGCGCGAGAGGTACGTCGCCTGGTTCGAACCCGATCACCACATCGTGCGCGCCAATGCCGGCTTTTTCCAGCGACGGTTCGCCGGGATGGCCTGGTCGATCCTCACGCCCAGGGGATCGCTGCACTGGGACGGCGAGACGCTGGTGGAGGGGCCGCCCGCGCAGCGCGGCGACGCGCCTTCGGGCGATGCGATGGAGGATCTCTGGCGGACCTATTACGCGTCGATCTTCAATCCGGCCCGGCTGAAGACCAGGGCCATGACCAGCGAGATGCCGCGCAAGTACTGGAAGAACCTGCCCGAAGCGTCGATCATCCCCGACCTGGTCGCCGGGGCCCAGGCGCGCGAGGCGCAGATGATCGCTTCGGGCGGGCCGGCTTTCGAAGGGCGGCCGCGGAGCCTGGATGCGATCGGCGCCGCGATCGAGGGTTGCCGGGCATGTCCGATCGGTTGCCAGGACGGGCGCGCCGTTCGCGGCGAAGGCCCCGGCGCGGCCAGGCTGATGATCGTGGGCGAGCAGCCGGGCGATTGCGAAGAGCGCGCGGGGCGCCCCTTCGTGGGGCCGGCCGGCCAGCTGCTCGATCGGCACATGGCGTCGGCCGGCCTTTCGCGCGAGCGGGCCTATCTCACCAACGCGGTCAAGCACTTCAAGCACACGCTGCGCGGCAAGCGCCGCATCCACCAGACACCGGGGGCGAAGGAAATCGATACCTGCCGCTGGTGGCTGGAGGCCGAGCGGGACGTGGTCAAGCCGCGCCTCGTCCTCGCCCTCGGCGCCAGCGCCGCCCGCGCCATCCTGGGCCGCACGGTCAGCATCGTGCGGGCGCGCGGCGCACCGATCGACCTCGACGACGGGAGCGAGCTGTGGATCACCGCGCACCCTTCGTACCTGCTGCGCCTCGACGGCGCCGCCGCGCGGGAGCAGGCCGCCCTGTTCGACCGCGATCTTTCCGCCGTGCGCCGCCGGCTGGGCGAGATCGCGGCCTAGCGGTCCGCCTGCTCGAACCCGCCGCCCAGCGCGACGAACAGGGTCGCCCGGTTCTGCAGCGCGGCGCGGCGAGTGGCGAGCAATTGCTGGCGCGCGGTGAACAGGTTGCGTTCGGCGTCGAGCACCTCGAGGTAGTCGGCCACCCCTTCGCGATAGCGCAGCCGCGCGATGCGCGCGATCCGCTCCTGCGCCGCAAGCGCCCGCTCCAGCGTTTCGACCTGTTCGGCCAGGTACCGGCGCCCGGCGAGCGCATCGGCCACTTCGCGAAAGGCCGTCTGGACCGCGCGATCGTAGTTCGCGACTTCTTCCACCTCCAGCGCGCGCGCCAGGTCGAGGTTCGCCTCGCGCGCGCCCCAGTCGAAGATCGGCAGGCTGATCGAGGGCCCGAAACTCCACCCGAACCCGTCGGAGCCGAACAGCCCGTCGAGACTGGTGGAGGCAAGGCCCGCACTGCCGGTGAGCGAGATGGTCGGGAAGAACGCCGCGCGCGCCGCGCCGATATTGGCCCGCGCCGCGCGCAGGCGTTCTTCGGCGGCGACGATGTCGGGCCGGGCGAGCAGGAGGTCGGACGGCAGCCCGGCCGCCAGGCGCCAGCCGTTGTCCTGTTCCGCCAGCGGTAGCGCCGGCGGCAGGTCCGCCGGTTCGCGTCCGCCGACCAGGACCAGCAACTGGTTGCGCAGGCGGGCGAGCGCAAGCCGCTCGGCCGACAGCTGCTGTTCGGCCTGGGTCAGCAGCGTTTCCGCCTGGCGGTAGGGGAGGGCGGACGTGACCCCCGAATCCAGCCTCAGCCTTGCGATGCGCAGCGATTCGCGGCGGGTTTCGGCGGTCGCTTCGGCCAGCGCCACCTGTTCCTCGGTCTCGACGATCTCGAAATAAGTGCTGGCCGTGTCGGCAATCAGCGCGAGGTAGAAGGCGCGCTGCGCCGCCACCGTGGCCAGGTATTCGGCGCGGGCGGCCTCGCTCTGGCTGGCCACGCGGCCCCAGAAATCGAGTTCGAACGCGCTGACGCCGACCCCGACCTGGAACCGGTTGTCGGTCACGCTGGTCAGTGCGCCGTCGCCGGTCGCGACGGCCTGGCGCGCGCGGGTGCCGCTGGCATCGGCGACGACGGCGGGCAGCTTGCGGCTATCCTCGATTCGGTAGCGCGCGCGGGCCTGTTCGATCCGCGCGGTGGCCGCCACGAGATCGCGGTTGTTCTCCAGCGCGGCGGCGATCAGCGCGTTCAGCCGCGGATCGACGAACCAGTCGCGATAGGACAGCTGCGATGCCACGACCGCGCCGTCGGGGCGCAGGCCCGCGTCGTAGGCAGGGGCGACGGCCGCCTGCGGCCGGGTGTGCTCGGGGGCGAGGCTGGTGCAGCCGGCCAGCGCGGCCGGCACCAGCACGAGGGCGGCGAGGCGTTTCATCGGGCAGGCTCCTCGGCGGTTCCCGGCGGCGGCGTGTCGTCCAGGTGGCCCGCGGCCACCGGCTGCTTGCGGCTGATGTTCCGCCGGATCAGCAGGTAAAGCATCGGGATCAGGAAGATCCCCAGGACGGTGGCGGCGATCATCCCCCCCATGACGCCGGTGCCCACGGCGATCCGGCTCGCCGCGCCCGCACCGCTGGCCAGCGCCAGCGGCACCATGCCCATCGTGAAGGCCAGCGAAGTCATGATGATCGGGCGCAGGCGCAGGCGCGCCGCCGCCTTGACCGCATCGATCCGGCGCATGCCGCGTTCTTCCTCCTCGATCGCGAACTCGGCGATCAGGATCGCGTTCTTGGCCGCGAGACCGATGATCGTGATCAGGCCGACGTTGAAATAGATATCGGCCGACAGCCCCCGCGCCATAGAGAAGAGCACGGCGCCCAGAACGCCCATCGGCACGATCAGCAGGATCGCCAGCGGCACGGCCCAGCTTTCGTAAAGCGCGGCCAGCACGAGGAACACGATCACCACCGACAGGCCGAGCAGGAGCCCGATCTGGCCGCCGGCCTGCTTCTCCTCGAACGAGATGCCGGTCCATTCGTAGCCGATGCCCTGGGGAAGCTGGCTGGCGAGGCGCTCCATCTCCTCCAGCGCGGCGCCGGAGGACCGGCCCGGCGCAGCCATGCCGGACAGGGTCATGGCCGGGTAGCCGTTGTAGCGCGAAAGGCTGGCCGGGCCGGCCGACCACTCGACGTCGGCAAAGGCGCTGAAAGGCACCATCTCGCCCTGCTGGTTCGGGATGCGCAGCGCAAGGACGTCTTCCGGCGTCATGCGGTGGGGCGCATCGGCCTGGACGAGCACTTGCAGCACGCGCCCGTCGCGGTTGAAATCGTTGGCATAGGCGGAACCGAACGTGATCGAGAGGGCCGCGTTCACTTCTGCCAGCGAAAGACCCAGCGCGCGCGCCTGCACCCGGTCGATGTTCACTTCCAGCTCGGGGCTGGGCCCCTGGTCTTCGGGGCGCAGGTTGGCGATCGCCGGGTTTTGCGAGGCCATGCCCAGCAACTGGTCGCGCGCGGCGGTCAGCGCCTCGCGCCCCAGCCCCCCGCGGTCCTGCAGCTTCATGGTGAAGCCGCTCGCGTTGCCGAGCGACTGGATGGAAGGGGGCTGGATCACGAAGGCCATGGCCCCGTCGATCTGCGCGAAAGTGCCCATGGCCTGGCCCAGCATGGCCTCGGCACTGCTTCCCGGCGCGGTGCGCTCGTCCCAGGGCTTGAAGCTGGAGAACATGATTGCGTTGTTCTGCCCCTGGCCGAAGAAGCTGAAACCGCGCACGACGACATGGCTTTCGACCTCGTCCCGGCCGAGCCAGAAATCGGTGATCGGCTCCAGCGCCTCGTCGGTGCGCTCCTGCGTCGCGCCCGGCGGTGCCTGGACGGCGGTGATCAGGAATCCCTGGTCCTCGGTCGGCAGGAAGGCGCCCGGCATCCGCATGAACAGCAGCACGGTGACCGCCCCGAGGGCGAGGAAGACGGCGAAGGCACGCATCGGACGCGACAGGATGCGATCGTTGGCCCGCCCGTACTTCTCGGTCATCTCGGCGAACCAGCGATTGAACCGGGCGAAGAACCGCGCCAGCGCGCGGCGGCCGCGTTCGGCATGCCCGCGCCAGCCGGGCGGCAGCTCGCCCGGGGCCTCGTCCGGCTCCGCGTCGTGCCCGTGCGCCATCGGCTTCAGGAACGTCGCGCAGAGCGCCGGGGTCAGCGACAGGGCCAGCACGGCCGAGAAGAAGATCGCGATCGCCAGCGTGACCGAGAACTGGCGGTAGATCCCGCCGGTCGAGCCGGGGAAGAAGGCCATCGGCACGAAGACCGCCACGAGCACCAGCGTGATCCCGATGATCGCGCCGGTAATCTGCCCCATCGCCTTGCGCGTCGCCTCCAGCGGCGGCAGGCCTTCCTCGCGCATGATCCGCTCGACGTTCTCGATCACGACGATCGCGTCGTCGACCAGGATGCCGATCGCCAGGACCATGCCGAACAGCGAAAGGACGTTGATCGAGAAGCCGAACAGCCACAGGCCGAGGCAGGCCCCGGCGAGGGCGATCGGCACGACGAGCGTCGGGATCAACGTCGCGCGCCAGTTCTGCAGGAACAGGAACATGACGAGGAAGACGAGGATCATCGCCTCTATCAGCGTCTTGGCCACTTCCTCGATCGATGCCTCGACGAACGGGGTGGTGTCGTAGGGGATCGACCAGGTGGCATCGCCGGGCAGCGTGGCGTCGAGCTCAGCCAGGCGTTCCTTCACGCCCCTGGCAGCTTCCAGCGCATTGGCGCCGGTGGCGAGCTGCACCGCCATGCCGGCCATCGGCTTGCCGTTGAGTTCCGTCGAGCTGGCATATGTCTGTGCGCCCAGTTCGACCCGGGCGACTTCGCCCAGGCGGACGACGGCCGCGCCGCTACTGGCCCGCAGGATGATGTTCTCGAACTCCTCGGGCGTGGAGAAGCGGCCCTCGGTCGAGATCGTGGCATTGATCTGCTGCCCGTCGACGATCGGCTGCGCGCCGATCGCGCCGCCCGCGGTCTGGCTGTTCTGTTCGCGGATCGCCGCCAGCACCGCCCCGGGGGAGAGGTTGTAGGACGCGAGCGCATCGGGATCGAGCCAGATGCGCATTGCATAGCCCGATCCGAACAGCATGACGTCGCCGACCCCGGGCACGCGGCGCAGCTCGTCGATCACCTGGTTGGTGGCGATATTGCCCAGATCGGTGCTGTCGAGCGCGCCGCTGGGCGATGTGAGCGCGACGATCATCAGGAAGGTATCGTCGGCCTGACGCACGGTGATGCCCTGGCGGCGGACTTCCTCGGGCAGCCGCGCCTCGACCGTGGACAGGCGGTTCTGGACCTCGGTCTGGGCGATGTCGATATCGGTCCCGGCCTCGAACGTGACGGTGATCGTCGCGGTGCCGTTCGACTGGCTCGACGACGACATGTAGAGGAAGCCCTCGACGCCGTTGAGCTGCTGTTCGATCACCTGGGTGACGTTGTCTTCCAGCGTCTCCGCGTCGGCGCCGGGATAGACGACGTTGATCGCCAGCGAGGGCGGGGCGACGTCAGGATATTGCTCGACCGGCAGGGCGCGCAGCGCGATCAGGCCGGCCAGCAGGATCCCCAGGGCGACGACCCAGGCGAAGATCGGGCGATTGATGAAGAACTGGGCCATGGCTCAGCGTGCACCGGCAGCGGGGGTCTCGGCCGCGGCGGGGGCGACAGGCTTCGCGGAAGGCGCGTTGGCGACGGTCACCGGCGCGCCGGGGCGCAGTTTCTGCAGGTTGCTGACGATCACCTTGTCGCCTGGCTGCAGCCCGCTCTCGACGATCCACAGCCCGTCCACCATCGCGCCGAGCTGTACGGGTCGCAGCGCGGCGTTGCCCTCGCGATCGACGACAAAGACGGAGCCGCCGTTCTCGCCCAGCGTCACCGCGCGTTGCGGGACGGCGATGCCTTCGTTCACCTGGCCGGCGAAGATCCGAGCGCGGACGAACTCGCCCGGCAGGAGCAGCCCCGACGGGTTGGCGAACTCGGCCCGCAGTTCGACCGTGCCGGTCTCCTCGTCGACCGAGAAGGCCAGGAAATCGATGTGGCCGGGGATCGCGTACTCGGTGCCGTCGCTGAAGGACAGGCGCACCTCGATCCGGTCGTCCTCGCCCAGGTCCACCTCGCCTGCGGCGACGGCGCGCCGCAGCGCGATGACCTCGCTCGCCGCCTGCGCGAAGCTGACGTAGACGGGCGAGATCTGCTCGATCCGCGTCATCAGCGTGCCTTCGCCCTGCGTCACCAGCGCGCCTTCGGTCACCTGGGCGCGGCCCGCGCGGCCGGAAATCGGCGCGCGCACGGTGGTATATCCCAGTTGCAGCGAAGAGGCCTGGAGCTGGGCGCGGATCTGCGCGACGTTGGCCTCCGCCTCGCGCGCGGCGGCCAGGGCGGCGTCGTATTCCTGCCGACTGATGGCGTTTTCCTCCACCAGCGGGCGATAGCGCTCCACCACCGCGCGGGCATTGGCGGCCGTCGCCCGCGCCCGGGCGAGGCTCGCCTCGGTCTGGGCATAGGCGGCGCGCAACTCGCGCGGGTCGATCCGGAACAGCGGCTGCCCGGCGACGACATCGGTGCCTTCCTCGTAGAGGCGTTTCTGCACGATACCGGTTACACGCGCACGGACCTCGGCCACGCGGACCGGTTCGACCCGGCCCGGCAGCTCGATGACATTGGGGACCGGGCGCGATTCGACCGTCACCGTCTTGACCGGGACGGCGGGCGGGGCGGGCGGTTCCTCCATGCCCGAGCAGGCGGAAAGGAGGGCGCAAGCGAAGAGGCCGGTAACAAGGCGCTTCATGGAGGGGCTTTCGGTCAGCTTTTGTGCAGGTGCGAAGGTGTAATAGGCATTACACGATTGTCATGCAACCCGGAATCGTGGAGCCTTGCGGAATGAATTACGAATTCGAATGCGATCGCCTCGATCGTCGGCGGCGCGCGATCGTCGACGCGGCGCGCGCGCTCTTCATCGAACAGGGTTACGAGCGTACGACGCTGGGCCAGATCGTCGATCGCGCCGGCGGGTCGCTCGCCACCGTCTACAAGCTGTTCGGCAACAAGGAAGGACTGCTGGACGCGGTCGTCTTCGAAAAGGCCGCCTCCGGCGAAAGCGTGATCCGCGAGGTCGCCGCGCGCCACCGGTCGCCCCCGGCGATGCTGCGCGAGCTGGCGGGCGCGCTCTACGAGCGGTTTCTCGAACCCGACGATGTCGCGCTCGTGCGGATGGTCATCGCGCGCAGCATCGACGACGTCGATTTCGCCCGGCGCTTCTTCGAAACGACCGCCATGCACACGCGCAAGGCGCTGGAGGACGTGTTCGTGGAGTGGGCGGACGCCGGCGTCGCGATGTCCGGCCCGCCCGAGGTCCTGTCGGAGATATTCCTCGGCCTGATCATCAGCGACCTCCAGAACGACGCGATCAGCCACGGCGTCATGGCCCGGCCCGGTGCGGAGCGGATCGCCGAGCGGACCGAGTTCTTCCTGCGCGGGGCGGGCCTCGACGACGCGCGCGAAAACCCCGGCCGCGCCGAAACGCCGGCCTAGCTGCGCCGGACCCCGTCGAGCGGCTCCGCCGTCACCGGGTAGCCGAGATTCTCGGGGATGCAGATCCAGCGCGCCCCGTCGCGCTCTTCCACGAAGGGCGTGATCGTCTGCTGGGGGAAGGCGGCGCAATCGCGCAGCGCGGCGTCGAAATCGGCGAACCCGGCCAGCCGCTCGAGGTTGCGGCGCGTGGGGAAGATCACCGTCAGATCCCCCCGGTCGGCGGCGGCGAGGGCATCGGCGGCCGTGGTCCAGAACAGGCGCGTGTTCTCGGTTTCATCGACCGCCACGTCGACTTCGCCGGTGCCGAGGTCCGCGAGGTAGAAGCGCGTGTCGAAGATGCGCGGCAGACGCTCGTTGCGCGGGAACCAGCGGGCGAAGGGCACGATCGCGCCCAGGTCGAGCGTCCAGCCGGTGGCGTCGAGCACCGGGGCGAGCGAGCCGGCGTCGAGCAGGATGCGCCGTGCCTCGCGCGCGCTCCCGCCATCGATCCGGCCCGCGAACCCGATCGCGAGGCCGGTTTCCTCCAGCGTTTCGCGGATCGCGGCGATCCGGTGGGCAGCCTCGTCCGGGTCGTCGACCTCGGGCAGGGTTGCGGCCAGTGCGCGGTCGGCATCGTCCACGCGGCCACCGGGGAACACGGCGGCCCCGCCGGCGAAGCTCATCGTGCGCGAACGGATGACCATCAGCAGTTCGGGCGGCGAGCCTTCCGGCCCCTTGCGGAAGACCACGACGGTGGCGGCGGGAATGCCGTTGGGCGTATCGTTCATCGCTGCCAGTGTGGAGCGCGCGCCGTCCGCTGCCAAGGGTGAATCGCCTGTCGGTTTCCTTTACAACCGGCGCGCGGCGTTAACGCCCCTTTACCTTCGTATCGCGCGGATTCCCGCGCGATGGCACGCCTGGCACGAACAATGCAGCGCGGCGCGTACCCAAAGCGGTCTTCGAACAGAGGCGGCGCATCCAGTCTCCCGGCGCCGCCTCCCCGAACCCAGCAAAATGGCCCGCGCCGGCAGTGCCGGGCGGGCCATTTTCATCGCATGGGGCGGACGGTCAGGCCTTGGCGACCTGCTTGTCGTCGAGCATCTGCTGCAGTTCGCCGGCTTCGAACATCTCCATCATGATGTCGCTGCCGCCGACGAATTCGCCCTTCACGTAAAGCTGCGGGATCGTGGGCCAGTCCGAATAGGCCTTGATTCCCTGCCGGATTTCCATGTCCTGCAGGACATCGACGCCCTCGAAGGCGACGCCGCAGTGGTCGAGGATCGCGACCGCGCGGCTGGAAAAGCCGCACTGCGGGAACAGCGGCGTTCCCTTCATGAAGAGCACCACGTCGTTCTTGCCGACGATGTCGGTGATGCGTTCGTTGATATCGGCCATGGAGACTTTCCGTTCAGGTATCGTGTCGTGAACGTCAGGTGGGCACTTCGGTCGTGAGTTGCAAGGCGTGAAGCACGCCGCCCATCTTCCCGCCGAGCGCGTCGTAGACCATCTTGTGCTGCTGCACCCGGGTCTTGCCCGCGAACTGAGGGGCGACGACGCGCGCGGCCCAGTGGTCCCCGTCGCCGGCGAGGTCGGTCATGACCACTTCCGCGCCGGGCAGCGCGGCCTTGATCATGCCTTCGATTTCCGGGCCGGACATCGGCATGGCGCGATCAGCTCTCGCTCATCAGCTGGCGCTTCGCCTCGACCGTCTTTTCCTCCAGCTTGGCCCGGATGTCGGCTTCGCTGACGTTGCAGTCGGCGGCGGTGAGATCGCCCAGGAGCTTGCGGATCACGTCCTCGTCGCCCGCTTCCTCGAAATCGGCCTGGACGACGGCCTTCTTGTAGGCGTCGGCTTCCTCGGCGGTCAGGCCCATCAGCCCGGCGGCCCATTCGCCCAGCAGCCGGTTGCGCCGGGCGGCGACGCGGAAGGCGGTTTCCTCGTCCATCGCGAACTTGGCTTCTTCCGCGCGCTCGCGATCCTTGAAGTCGGTCATGCAGTCCTCTCGAGAGGGGTGGGTTCTGGCGACGGGATAGAGGCAGGCCCCGCGCGGGGCAAGCGCGCAATCGCGCCCCGCCGCGCGGGAAGGCCCGCGTCAGTCCATCGTCACGACCAGCTTGCCCACGGCCTGGCGGTTTTCCAGCCTCGCGATCGCCTCGCCCCCGCGCTCCAGCGGGAAGGTCTCGGAGATCAGCGGATCGATCTTGCCCGCCTGCAGCAGTTCGAACAGCTCGTCCGCCTGGGCGCGGAACCGCTCCGGCTCGCGCGCAGTGAAGGCGCCCCAGAACACGCCGCAGATATCGCACGATTTCAGCAGGGTCAGGTTGAGCGGCATTTTCGCGATTCCCGCCGGGAAGCCGACCACGAGGAAGCGCCCCTCCCACGCGATCGCGCGCAGCGCCGGTTCCGAATACTGCCCGCCGACGATGTCGTAGACGATGTTCGCGCCTTCGGGGCCGCAGGCGGCCTTGAACTTGCCGGCCAGTTCCTTGCTGGCCGCCTTGTCCATCTCCCCGCGGGGATAGATCACCACGTCGTCCGCCCCGGCCTTGCGCGCGACTTCGCCCTTCTCCTCGCTCGAGACGGCGGCGATCACGCGCGCGCCGAAGGCCTTGCCCAGCTCGATCGCCGACAGGCCGACCCCGCCCGCCGCGCCGAGGATCAGCAGCACGTCGCCTTCCTTGATGTGCCCACGATCCTTCAGGCCGTGGATCGTCGTGCCGTAGGTCATCATCAGCGAGGCGGCCTTTTCGAACGGCACGCCTTCGGGCACCTTGAACATGCGCCCGGCCTGAACGCAGACTTTCTCCGCCAGGCCGCCGTTGCCGATCCCGGCCAGGACCCGGTCGCCGACCTGCCAGCCTTCCACCCCGTCGCCCAGCGCGGCGACGACCCCGGCGATCTCGCCCCCGGGGGCATAGGGCCGCTCCGGCTTGAACTGGTAGAGGTCGCGGATCATCAGCGTGTCGGGGAAGTTGATCGCGCAGGCCTTCACGTCGACCAGCACTTCGCCCGGGCCGGGCGCGGGCACCTCGACTTCGTCGAGCGTCAGCGTTTCCGGGCCTCCGACGGCGTGGGTGCGAAGAGCTTTCATGCGGCATTCTCCCTAGGTTCTGCGAGCCAGGGCATGTCGCGCGCCTGGCGTTTCTCGTAGGCGGCGATCGCGTCGCCGCGTTCCAGCGTCAGGCCCACTTCGTCGAGCCCCTCCAGCAGGCAATGCTTGCGGAAGGCGTCGATTTCGAAGGTGAAGCGGTCCTGGAAAGGAGTCGTCACGGTCTGGTTCTCGAGGTCGAGCGACACCGGATCGGTGCGCGCGACCTCCAGCAGGCGATCGACCTGTTCCTGGGGGAGGGAGACTGCAAGGATTCCGTTCTTGAACGCGTTGCCGGCGAAGATGTCGGAGAAGCTGGGCGCGATCACCGCCCGGATGCCGAGGTCGAGCAGCGCCCAGGCGGCATGTTCGCGGCTCGACCCGCAGCCGAAGTTGTCGCCCGCGATCAGGATCGGCGCGCCGGCGAAGTCGGGATCGTCGAACGGGTTGCCCGGCTGGCCGCGCAGCGATTCGAACGCGCCCTTGCCAAGCCCTTCGCGCGTGACCGTCTTCAGCCAGTGCGCCGGGATGATGACGTCGGTATCGACATTCTTGGTGCCGAGCGGGATCGCGCGGCCCTCGATGGTCGAGACCGGCTCCATCAGTCGGTTTCCGGCTTTTCGCCGGAGGGGATCGGCCCGGGCTGGGTCGGCGTGTTCTTCGCCTTGCGCTTGGACGCATAAAGCAGCGCGGCGGCCACGGCGGCGGAGCCGATCGCGCCGGCGAGCGCGGCCTTTCCGCCAAGCGATGAGGGGAGCTTCCTGGTCATGCCCTATCCCATGCGCGGCTGCCCGAATCTTGGCAAGGGGTCACCCGAGGAAATCCGCTAGCCGTCCCCAAAGACGCTCTTTCTCGGCCAGGGGCATGGCGGCATGGGCGGGGGACGAGGAAGGCAGGTCGACGAGCGCCAGCCCGGCCCGGCCGGCCAGTTGGGGCCGCCCGATCGCGGCGCTCTTGCGCCCGTTGAAGGCCACGGCGCGCAAGTCGGGCAGGGTGGCGACGAGGGCGGCCAGCGGGGCGTGCTCCGCCTCGCGGATCGCGGAATCGAGGCTGCCGCTGCGCCGGGCGGAGGCGACCGTGTCCCACAGCGCGATCCGGTGCGCCTTGAGCGCGGCCAGCCGCTCCTCGTAGCCGCGCGATACCAGGTCCACCCCGATCGCCTTGCCGACGAGGTGCCAGAACCGGTTGCGCGGGTGGGCGTAGTAACGGCGCGCGGCGAGCGAGGCCTCGCCCGGCAGGCTGCCCAGGATCAGCAGGCGCGCATCGGGCGCGGCGAGCGGGGCGAAGGCCGCCTTGCGCGTCAAAACGCCTTGCCGTCGCCGATGCGGCCGGTCCCCGTCTCGATGAACGCGTCGTCCGCTTCGAACACGCAGCGCCCGTCCTGGTAGGTGACTTCCACCCCGTCCAGCTCGTCCTGCACGAACAGCCGGGTGTTGACGCCGATCCGGTCCAGCGCGTGCGCGGCACTGGCGGTGTAATGCGTGGCCGATCCGCAGCGCGGGCAGAAGTGGAGGACGAGCCAGGGATCGTCGAGATCCTCGCGCCTGTAGTCCGCGACCGCGCCGTCCACGCGCACCGCCGCCGGATCGTAGTAGCCCCAGGCCGCGCCCGAACAGCGACACAGGCGGCAGTTGCAGATCCCGACCCGGTCCGGCGGGCCGGGCACCTCGATCCGCACGCGGCGGCAGAGGCAGTGGCCGATCACGCCAGTTCGCGCACGTCCGCCAGGCGCCCGGTCACCGCCGCGGCGGCGGCCATCGCGGGGCTGACCAGGTGGGTGCGCGCGCCCGGCCCCTGGCGGCCGACGAAGTTGCGGTTGCTGGTGCTGGCGCAGCGTTCGCCCGCCGGCACCTTGTCGGGGTTCATCGCGAGGCAGGCGGAACAGCCCGGCTCGCGCCATTCGAGGCCCGCCGCGGTGAAGACCCTGTCCAGCCCCTCGGCCTCCGCCTGGCGCTTGACCAGCCCCGATCCGGGCACGACGATCGCCCACTTCACGCCGGGCGCCTTGTGCCGGCCGCGCAGGACCTCGGCCGCGGCGCGCAAGTCCTCGATCCGGCTGTTGGTGCAGCTGCCGATGAAGACGTTCTCGATCGCGACGTCGGCCAGCCGCTGGCCCGGTTCCAGCCCCATGTAGGCGAGCGACTTGCGCGCGGCCTCCTGCTTGGCCGGATCGGCGAAGCTCTCCGGCGCCGGCACGCGTCCGCCGATCGGGACGACGTCTTCCGGGCTCGTGCCCCAGGTCACCGTGGGCTCGATATCGGCGGCATCGATGGTGACCGACTTGTCGAACGCGGCCCCCTCGTCGGTCCGCAGCGTGCGCCACCAGGCGAGCGCGCGGTCCCAGTCCGCCCCGCGCGGGGCATAGGGCCGGCCTTCGAGGTAGGCGAAAGTCACCTCGTCCGGCGCGATCAGGCCGGCGCGCGCGCCGCCCTCGATGCTCATGTTGCAGACCGTCAGGCGGCCTTCGACGCTCATCTCCTCGAACACGCGGCCGCGATACTCGATCACGTGGCCGGTGCCGCCCGCGGTGCCGATCACTCCGATCACGTGCAGGATCAGGTCCTTCGGCGTGACGCCGGGGCCCAGCGCGCCCTCGACCCGGACTTCCATCGTCTTCGACTTGCGCAGCAGCAGGGTCTGCGTGGCGAGCACGTGTTCGACCTCGCTCGTGCCGATGCCGAACGCAAGCGCGCCGATCCCGCCGTGCGCGGCAGTGTGGCTGTCGCCGCAGACGATCGTGGCCCCGGGCAGCGAGAAGCCCTGTTCGGGGCCGACGACGTGGACGATGCCCTGTTCGGGCGCGGTCGCGCCGATGTGGCGAATGCCGAAATCGGGGGCATTGCGCTCCAGCGCGGCGAGCTGGGCCGCGCTCTGCGGGTCGGCGATCGGCAATCGCTTGCCCGCCGCATCGACCCGCGCCGTGGTCGGCACGTTGTGGTCGGGCACGGCCAGCGTCAGGTCCGGCCGGCGAACCGTGCGGCCGCTGGCGCGCAGCGATTCGAATGCCTGGGGGCTGGTGACCTCGTGGACGAGGTGGCGATCGATGAAGACCAGGCTGGTCCCGTCGTCGCGCGTTTCCACGACGTGGGCGTCCCAGATCTTCTCGTACATCGTGCGGGGGGCGCTTGCCATGGGACCGGGCTATGCCCCCTGCCCGGGGGCGGCAAGATGGGAAAACTTGGCCGCGATCAAGGCTTGCGGGAGGCGGCCCGACCGGGGCGAGATTTGCAATGCAATCGCAACGCTTTTCTGGTAGCTTACAGGCATGTCAGCAAAACCCTTTGCCTTTCCGATCAAGGTCGCGCCCGAAGACATCGACTTCATGGGCCACGTCAACAACGCGCGCTATCTCAACTGGGTGCAGGATGCCGTCCTCGCGCACTGGCGCAAGCTCGCCCCGGCGGACGAGGTGGCGAGCAAGGCGTGGGTCGCGCTCAAGCACGAGATCACCTATCGCAAGCCCGCCTTCCTCGAAGACGACGTGATCGCGCGCACCGTGCTCGAAAGCATCAAGGGCGCGCGCGCGTTCTACTCCACCGTCATCCACCGGGGGGAGGAAGTGCTGGCCGAAGTGAAGTCGAGCTGGTGCTGCATCGATGCCGAGACGCTGCGCCCCGCGCGGATCGGCGAAGAGGTGGCACGGTTCTTCTTCCCGCGCGAGCAATAGCGTATAAGGGATCGCGCCATGAGCGTGATCGCAGCCGTCCTGATCGTATTCGCCACCATCGTCGCGATGGAAGGCGTCGCCTGGGCCAGCCACAAGTACGTGATGCACGGGTTCGCCTGGGCCTGGCACCGCGACCACCACGAACCGCACGGCAACGTGCTGGAGAAGAACGACCTCTTCGCCCTCGTCGGCGCGGCGATGAGCATTGCGATGTTCGCGCTCGGCAGCCCGTGGATCATGGGCGAGGGGGCCTGGCCGCCCGCGACCTGGATCGGGCTGGGCATTCTCGCTTACGGCGTGATCTACACGCTGGTGCACGACGGGCTGGTTCACCAGCGCTATTTCCGCTGGGTTCCGCGCAGCGGCTATGCCCGCCGGCTGGTCCAGGCGCACAGGCTGCACCACGCGACGGTGGGGAAGGAAGGCGGGGTCAGCTTCGGCTTCGTCTTCGCGCGCGACCCGGCCCGCTTGAAAGCGGAGCTGAAGGCCCAGCGCGAGGCGGGGATCGCCGTGGTCCGCGACAGCGCCGGCGCCTGATCGCGCGCGCCGAAGGTCGCACGGGCGCGTTACGCATAGTGCGCGTGTCGAAAGCGTGACCTTCCGTGAAATCGCCCGGCAAACCAGCGTCTTGCACGGCATGCCGCGACGCCGGTCGTGACCTTTCGCCGCGCCGCCGCGCGTGACCTTCGGCGCCTGCATTGGGGCCAGCGCGCAGCAGGGCCGGCGCCGATGCGGCGAATCCAACGGGGCGCGATGGGCGGTCATGCCCGCCGGTCTGGCAGATTGATACGATGTAGGAAAACGCGGCGCGCGTTGCCCCGCGCGATCACTCGTTCCGCGTGGCGATCCAGGTGCCGCAGGTGACGAGGATCGCGATCGAGATCCAGTACCACGGGTGGCCCAGCGTGTACCAGGTGAAGACCGTGCCGACGGTCATCGCCCCGATCGCCATCGTCTTCGCGCGGCGGCTGATCGCGCGCCTTTCGCGCCAGTCGCGGATCTGCGGCCCCCAGTGCGGGTGATCGAGAATCCGGCGTTCCCATTCCGGGTTGCTGCGCGCGAAGCAATAGACCGCGAGCAGGAGGAAGGGGACGGTCGGCATCAGCGGCAGGAAAGCGCCGAGCGCGCCCAGCGCCACCGCGACGATGCCTGCGGCGAGATAGATCCGGCGCACGATTCCCCCCCTTGAACCCGATGTGCCCGCCCGCCGGGGCCGCCGGCGCGATCCTAGCGCACGTAGTTGACGTAGACCGCGTGAATCAGGCCGGGGACGAACAGGATGATCGTCAGGATCAGGTTTATCAGGAAATCCTTGTTCAGCCCATGCTTCAGCGCCACGCCCAGCGGCGGCAGCAGGATGGTGGCGATAAGAATGATGATCGGCATGAATGAACGCTCCTTGCTGTTCAGGCTGTCCGGGCTGGCCGGGCTGTCCGGGGCCGGCGCGGCCGCGTCCCGCCGGGGCGGGGCGTGCCGGCCGCGCGGGCCGTTTACCTGACAGCGTTCTCGCGCGCCTGCGGTTCCGCCGCCGGTCAGCCCGCCGCGATCCGCGCGGCGTGATCGCGCACCAGCGCGATCATGTTCGGCACCCCTTGCGTGCGGTTGGAACTCAGCTGGTTCTTCAGGTCGAACGGGGCCAGCGCGGCGGCAATGTCCATCTCCGCTACCTCGCGCGCGGGCCGGTCCTGCACCGCTGCGATCACGAGCGCGACGATCCCCTTGGTGATCGCGGCATTGCTGTCGGCGAGGAAATGCAGGCGCTCGCCCTCGGCCGTGGGATAGACCCAGACCGCGGCCGAGCAGCCGCGCACCAGCGTCGCATCGGTTTTCAGCGCCTCGGGCATCGGCTCCAGCTCGCGCCCCAGCTCGATCAGCAGGCGATAGCGTTCGTCGCCTTCGAGGAACTCGTATTCTTCGCGGATGTCGTCGAGCGTTCGCATGGGGCGGCAGGTAGGGGCCGCGGCGCGAAAACGCAAAGGGCCTTCGCCCCGGCTTGCCGGCCCAGGGTCGCTCGAGGCGCGCAAGCGCGCCGTGCCCGACGTCAGAGATCGACCCCGCTGGCAATGGCTTCCAGCTTGCGGATGCGTTCCTTCAGGTCCGCGATCTCGATCCGCGCTGCGCCCAGTTGCGCGCCGCCCTCGATCTCCGGCGGCGGGCGGCGGCCGGCGCGGTCCAGTTCGCGTTCCTTGAGCGAAAGCCAGCCCTGCCAGCCGCGCAGCGCGGCGAGGGCGACGATGCCGATGGCGACGAGCGCTGCGGCGGCGATGACGATCTGGTCGCTCATGGGCAATGCTCCTTTCCCTCTTGTCCTCCGGCCCCGTTCCCGCGGCCGTCGCTACTTGTCGCGCAGGCGCTCGATCTCGTCGGCGATCGCGCGCGCCTCGCGCCCGTCCACGGTGATCTTCTCCAGCACGCGGATCCGTTCGCGCAGGTCCTCTATCTCGCGCCGGGTCTCCGCGTCGGCGGCACCGGCCCCGGTCGCCTCGCCGGCGTCGGCGCCGTCGGCCGGGCGGTCCCGGCCGGGGCCGCGTTCGCGCCGCGCGTTCATGACCTGGACGATGCCCCAGATGGCGACGATGACGACCGCGGCGGTCCAGAAGCTCATTGCACTTGCTCCCTCTCGTCGGCGAGGCGCAGCGCGTCGATCTCGCGCGCGAGGTCGGGGCTGCGGTCGGTCGCGATCCGTTCGAGCACCTGGAGCCGTTCCTCCATCCGGCCGATCTCGGCATCGGAGCGCTGGCGCCCTTTCGCCTCGGCCAGGCGCACTTGCAGTTCCAGTTCCTTGCTGCGGTGCTTCATCCGGCTCTCGTAAGCGCTGAGGACGATGCCGGCGGCGACGATGAAGCCGACGATCAGCGCGCAGAAGGCGATCGCTTCGGGCAGGCTCACTGGACCTTGTCCTTCGCCTGGTCGTGGCGCAGGCGCTCGATCTCGTGGGTCAGGCCATAGCCGCTGTCGGTGACGATCCGCTCGACATTGGCCAGCCGGTCCTTGATCGATCCCAGCTCGGCCCGCAGCTCGGCGTTCTCCTGCGTCAGCAGCTTGACCCGTTCGACCGCCTGGTCGTTCTTGGGATAGACCGCCTTGCCCCAGCTGTTCTCGAGCGGGTAGCCGTTCTTGACCCGGATCCAGGTATTGGCGACCCAGCCCAGCGACAGCGCGATCACCGCGCCGATCACGGCGGTTTCGGTCATGAATTCCATTACGCCTTCTCCTTCCGGGCGATGTCGAGCGGGACGCCGGCGCCTTCGCTCTCGACGCGGTGCTGGTCGCGCAGCGCCTCGATCTGGGTCGACACGTCGTATCCGCGGTCGGTCACGATCCGTTCGAGCACCCGGACCCGTTCCTCCAGGTCCTTGATCTGGCCGGTATATTGCGCGGCCTTTTCAGCCGTCATCTCGGCGGTCGACTTCGCGTTCATCTCGGCCATCTTCTGCTGGTGCCGCGACCAGATGGCGACGATCGGGATCATCAGTGCGATGATCGGGATCATCACGCCCAGTACTGCTACGTCCATTGTCCTTTTCCCCTTTGCGGTTCAGCGCAGCCGCTCGATCTCGGCGGTGAGGCGCGGGTTGGAAGAGACGTAGTACGTCTCGACCTCGGCCAGGCGGCGATCGATGTCGCGCATCCGGGCGCGGATCTCGCGCGCGGTGCGCTTCGGGCTCTGCCGCACGCGCTGCCAGTACTGCTGTTCCTCGCGATCGACGTAGAGGTGCGGCGGCTTCTTGTTCAGCAGGATGCCGGCGAGGAAGTAGAACGGGATCGTCATGCCGCCGGCGAAGAAGGTCAGGCCCAGGAAGCCCAGCCGGACCCAGAAGGCATTGACGCCGGTGTAGTCGGCAATGCCCGAGCAGACCCCCATCAACTTGGCGTTCTGCTTGTCGCGGTAAAGCGTGGTGCGCGGGCTGTTCACTGGTGGGCTCCCTTCTTCTCGGCGAGCAGGCGATCCAGCTCGCGCAGTTTCTCGTTGTCGATCTCGCGGTCGTGGACCAGCCGGGCGGGCTTGAAATCGGGGTTGTCGCTGGCGACCAGGCGCTCGACCGTGTCCATCCGCTCGTCGAGCCGCTTGGCGAGGCTGTAGAGTTCTTCCAGCAGGGCCTCGTCGTCGCTGGTGATCGTGGCGGATGTTTTCCACTTGGTGATATAGTGGAGGATGATCCACGGCAGCGCGATGAAGATCGCGGGAATGATGATCAGCTCTTCCATCGATCAGTCCTCCTTTCCGGCGTCGCTGCCGCCGGCCTTCTTGCCCAGCGCGCGCTTCATCGCTTCCAGTTCCTCGTCGACCTTGTCCGACCCTTCGAGCGCGGCGATCTCGTCGGCGAGCGAGAGCTGGCCGCTGTCGTCGGACAGCGAAAGCGCGTCGGCGCGGCCCTCGGCGTAATCGACCCGGCGTTCGAGCTGGTCGAAGCGGCTCAATGCCTCGTCGGTGCGCTCGGTGCTCATCAGCGTGCGCAGCTTGACGCGGTTCTCCGCGCTTTCGAGGCGCGCGGCGATCGCGGTCTGGCGGCTGCGGGCCTCGCGCAGGCGATGCTGCAGCTTGGCGATATCCTGCTCGTAAGCGCGCAGGGCATCGTCGAGCACGGCGATTTCCTGCTTCAGCTGCTCGGCCATGTCGGCCGCCTTCTTCTTCTCGACCAGGGCGGCGCGGGCCAGGTCCTCGCGATCCTTGCTGAGCGCGAGCTGCGCCTTCTCCGCCCAGTCGGCCTGGAGCCGTTCGAGCTTGACCGTGTGGCGATGCATCTCCTTCTGGTCCGCGATCGTGCGCGCCGCGCTGGCGCGGACTTCGACCAGGGTTTCCTCCATCTCGAGGATGATCATGCGGATCATCTTGGCCGGGTCGTCGGCCTTGTCGAGCATGTCGTTGAAATTGGCGGCGATGATATCGCGGGTACGGCTGAATATGCCCATCAAAGGTGCTCCGTTGAAATTGAAGTCGCCCGACCAGCCGCCGCCGGCCCGGGCGTGCGAGCGGCCCTGGGTCGGGCGTTCGCTGGTGGTGCGTTCGCGCGTGGGGCGGCCCTGCGTCGGGGTGGGGCTGGTGCGCAGGCGCTCGACCTCCTCGTCGAGGCGCGAGGGGCGGTTATGGGCCGAAGCGTGCGGGGACTGGGGGGTGTCGCGCTCCGGCCCAAGGGGGGTGGACCTGCCGGTATCGAGATCGGTCGGCTTGCTCACGCCAGCTCAACCTGTTCGCAGCCGATCGTCGCGGCCATTGCCGGCGTCGCCTGCATCTGGCCGCTGAGCGCCACGAACAGGGCCATCGCGGCGATGCTGGCGATGGAAGCCTGTCCCAGCTTGCTCTGGAAGAAGCGGCGGTCGTACATCGTGTGGGTCCTCCCTGGATCGGTTTCGTTCACCAATCAGCAAGGGGTGTGCCAGTTTCGGAAAGTGACGTATTATCAATGGATTGCAAGATAGCGCAAAAAATCTGATCGGCGTATCTTGCCAACTATCGGCGAAATTCACTATAGGTTGGGTCGTGGATCGCGAAAACCAGTTCATCGGCCAGTCCGGCGCCTTTCTCGACGCGGTCGAGCGCGCCAGCCGCGCGGCCCCGATGCGCCGGCCGGTGCTGGTGATCGGCGAACGCGGCACGGGCAAGGAACTCATCGCCGAACGTCTCCATCGCCTGTCCACCCGGTGGGACGAACCGCTCGTCACCATGAACTGCGCCGCCCTGCCCGAAACGCTGATCGAGGCGGAGCTGTTCGGCCACGAGGCGGGGGCCTTCACCGGGGCTACCAGGGCGCGGCCGGGCCGGTTCGAGGAAGCCGACAAAGGCACGTTGTTTCTCGACGAACTGGGCACGCTGTCGATGGCGGCGCAGGAACGGCTGCTGCGCGCGGTCGAATATGGCGAAGTCACCCGGATCGGCGCGAGCCGCCCGGTGCGGGTGGACGTGCGGATCGTCGCCGCGACCAACGAGGACCTGCCCGCGCTGGCCGAGCGGGGCGAGTTCCGCGCCGACCTGCTCGACCGGCTGAGCTTCGAGGTCATCACCCTGCCGCCGCTGCGCGTGCGCGAGGGCGACGTCGAGGTCCTGGCCGAGTATTTCGGCCGGCGCATGGCGGCCGAGCTTCACTGGGACGGCTGGCCCGGCTTCGCCGACCACGTCGCGCGCCAGCTGGAGGACTATCCCTGGCCGGGCAACGTGCGCGAACTGCGCAACGTGGTCGAGCGCGCGGTCTACCGGTGGGAAGACTGGCAGGAGCCGATCGGCCATGTCCAGTTCGACCCCTTCGACAGCCCGTGGAAGCCGTTCGAGCCGGCGACCCGGCGGGCGGAGCGCGATAGTCTGGGGCAGGGCCAGGGCCAGGGTAAGGGCAAGGGGCAGGGCGCCCCGGCATCCGCCCCGGCATCGGCCGCGGCGGGCACCGATCTCGACGCGATCGACGACTTGCGCGCCGAGGTCGATGCCCACGAACGGCGCATCGTCGAACACGCGCTGGGCCGGCATCGCTGGAACCAGCGCCAGACGGCCAAGGCGCTGGGCCTGACATACGACCAGCTGCGCCACTGCATCCGCAAGCACGGGCTGGGCGAACGCGCCGGCGCGGGCGACTAGTCACCCCGGGCGATCGACGCTTTCGATCGCCAGCAGGCGGTCCTCCCCGCTGCGGTCCGGCCAGCTGATTTCCTGTCCCACGCGCAGGCCGAGCAGGCCGGCGCCGACCGGGGTGAGGATCGACAGGCGCCCCTGCGAAATGTCCGCCTCGCCGGGATAGACGAGCGTGATCGTCCTCCGCTCGCCGGTTTCGCGCACCACGAACACGACGGTGGAGCCCATCGTGACGACATCGCGCGGCACCCGGCCCGCGGGAACGGTCTGCGCCCGGTCGATCTCTTCCAGCAGGAGACGGCTGACTTCGGGTTGCCGGCCCTGCATCGCCAGGGCCAGGTCTGCGAGGGTGTCCGCTTCGCTTTCGGCGAGCGTGATGGGTGGCCGCACGGCGGCCTTCGTGGAGGTCATGGATCGAAACTTTCGCTGGGCGCGAAGCGGCGCCGGATAATGGGAAAATGCAGGCCTGGCCCCGGGGCCGGGGCATGCACGCACCCGTCCCGGGGCTAGATGCCCGCGAGAAGCTGTCCCCCGAGGTGTCGGAAATATCCGGTCGCCATTCCCGGAAGCTGTCACCTTGCACGGGGCCTGTCAAACGCGCGCGCGGGCGCAATGTCGAATCGAGTTGCAAAAGGCGGGCGCCGCGTCTATCTGCCCCTTCATCCCGACATTGTCGCGACACTGGAGGGGCTGGCGCCGCGAGGGGCCGGCACCCGGAAGCCGTGTCGCAAGCGTCGTGCAGAACGGAGAGCGAATGGCAGACCTCGTGCGCCTGGCACAGATCATCGAACCCGAAGCGCGCGCGCTCGGTTTCGAGCTGGTGCGCGTGAAGATGGTCGCTTCCGAAGCCGGCGAGGGCGGGCAGGCGCTCCAGGTCATGGCCGAGGACCCGGCGACCGGACAGCTCGTGCTCGACCAGTGCGCCGCGCTTTCGCGCCGCATCTCCGACCGGCTCGACGCGCTGGAGGACGAGGGCGAAGTCCTGGTCGAAGGCGCCTATCACCTCGAGGTCAGTTCGCCCGGGATCGACCGGCCGCTGACCCGGGCGAAGGACTTTTCCCAATGGGTCGGCCACGAGGCGAAGATCGTCCTGGCCGAGAAGGTCGACGGCCACCGCAACTTGCGCGGGCCGCTGGCCGGGTTCGAAGGGGGCAAGGCCCTGATCGACGACCGCAAGGCGGGCCGCGTGGCGGTGCCGCTGGAGGCAATCCATTCGGCCAAGCTGGTCCTGACCGACGAGCTGATCGCCGCGACCCGCCCGCTCGACGCGTCGGGGGCGGACGAAATCGAAGAAATCCCGCAAGACGAAAGCAAAGAGAAGGCTGACGACTGATGGCCAGTGCAATTTCCGCCAACAAGGCCGAGCTGCTCGCGATCGCGAATGCAGTCGCCTCCGAGAAGATGATCGACAAGGCGATCGTCATCGAGGCGATGGAAGAGGCGATCCAGAAGAGCGCGCGCAACCGGTACGGCGCGGAGAACGACATCCGGGCCAAGCTCGACCCGCAGACCGGCGACCTGCGCCTGTGGCGCGTGGTCGAGGTGGTCGAGGAAGTCGAGGACTACTTCAAGCAGGTCGACCTGGCCCAGGCGCAGAAGCTGGACCAGGATGCCAAGCTGGGCGACTTCATCGTCGATCCGCTGCCGCCGGTCGACCTCGGCCGCATCGACGCACAGAGCGCGAAGCAGGTGATCTTCCAGAAGGTCCGCGATGCGGAGCGCGAGCGCCAGTACGAGGAATTCAAGGACCGCGCGGGCGAAGTCATCACCGGCGTGATCAAGTCGGTCGAATTCGGCCACGTGATCGTCAACCTCGGCCGCGCCGAGGGCGTCATCCGCCGCGACCAGCAGATCCCGCGCGAGGCCGCGCGCGTCGGCGAGCGCGTGCGCGCGCTGATCACCAAGGTCGAACGCAACAACCGCGGCCCGCAGATCTTCCTCAGCCGCGCGCATCCCGACTTCATGAAGAAGCTGTTCGCGCAGGAAGTGCCCGAGATCTACGACGGCATCATCGAGATCAAGGCCGCCGCCCGCGACCCGGGCAGCCGCGCCAAGATCGGCGTGATCAGCCATGACAGCTCGATCGACCCGGTCGGCGCCTGCGTCGGCATGAAGGGCAGCCGCGTCCAGGCGGTCGTGCAGGAACTGCAGGGCGAGAAGATCGACATCATTCCCTGGAGCGAGGACACCGCGACGTTCGTCGTCAACGGCCTCCAGCCCGCCACGGTCAGCCGCGTCGTCCTCGACGAGGACGAGGGGCGGATCGAGGTCGTCGTGCCCGACGACCAGCTGAGCCTGGCGATCGGCCGCCGCGGCCAGAACGTGCGCCTGGCGAGCCAGCTCACCGGGCACCAGATCGACATCATGACCGAGGAAGAGGCCTCGGAGAAGCGGCAGAAGGAATTCGCCGAACGCTCCAAGATGTTCGAGGAAGAGCTCGACGTGGACGAGACGCTTTCGCAGCTGCTCGTCGCCGAAGGCTTCGCCGAGCTGGACGAGGTTGCCTATGTCGAGCTGGCCGAGCTGGCCTCGATCGAGGGCTTCGACGAGGAGCTGGCCGAGGAACTGCAGAGCCGTGCGCTCGAGGCGATCGAGCGGCACGAGGAAGCGGCCCGCGCCGAGCGCCGCGAGCTGGGCGTCGAGGACGACCTGGCCGAATTGCCGCACCTGACCGAGGCCATGCTGGTCACGCTGGGCAAGGCGGGGATCAAGACGCTCGACGACCTGGCCGATCTCGCCACCGACGAGCTGATCCAGAAGAAGCGCGAGGCCCCGCGCCGCCGCAACAATGCCGACGGTCCGCCGATGCGGCGCCCTTCCGCGCGCGAGCAGGACAAGGGCGGCGTGCTGGGCGAATACGGCCTGAGCGAAGAGCAGGGCAACGAGATCATCATGGCCGCGCGCGCGCACTGGTTCGAGGACGAGGAACCCGCCGCGCCGGAGGTCGAGAACGAGGAATCGGCCGCCCCGGCCGAAGAGCCCGCCACCGAGGAGGCCGCCGATGCGGACTCCGAACAATGAGCGCCTGACCCCCGACATCGCCGGAGCCGGCGGCGCGGACCGTTCCGCGCCGGAGCGGCGCTGCATCCTCTCCGGGGAGCACGGCGCGCGCCACGCGCTGGTGCGCCTGGCGATCGCGCCCGACGGCCAGGTCCTGCCCGATCCGCTGGCGCGCGCGCCGGGGCGGGGGGCCTGGATCGGCGTTCCGCGCGCGGCGCTGGAACAGGCGATCGCCGGCGGCCGCCTGCGCGGCGCGCTGGCGCGCGCGTTCCGGGGCGCGGCGCTGACCGTGCCGGCGGACCTGCCCGACAGGATCGATGCCGCGCTGGAGCGGGTCCTGCTCGACCGGCTGGGACTCGAAATGCGCGGCGGACACCTTATCTTGGGGTCCGACCGCATTGCCGAACACGCGCGCGCCGGACGGGTCGCGCTGCTGCTCCATGCTGCCGACGCCAGCGAGGACGGGTCGCGAAAGCTCGACCAGGCCTGGCGGGTCGGGCGCGATGCCGAAGGTAGCGGGGAGAGGGGCATTCGCTTGCCACTGGACCGGGCGGCGCTGTCTGTGGCATTGGGCCGCGACAATGTTGTCCACCTGGCGCTGGCCGACGCGGCCGCGGCCGATCGGATCGGCTCGATCCTGGCGCGCCTGCTGCATTTCAGGGGCCTTGCACCCGCCGAACATGACGGTGCGCCGGGCTTGCCCGGGGCGCCGGGGTCCACGGTCGCACCCGGGGACGAGCATATCGAGATTGAAGGATAGACGAGTTTTATGAGCGACAGTGACGACAAACGCCCCCGCAAGCCGCTCGGCCTGAAACGGTCGGTGGACGCGGGCGAGGTCAAGCAGACCTTCAGCCACGGGCGGACCAACAAGGTCGCGGTCGAGGTCAAGCGCCGCCGCAAGCTCGTCAAGCCGGGCGAGGCCGCGCCGCCCCCGCCGCCGTCTCCCCCGCCGCCGCCGCCTCCCCCGCCGCCGCCCGCGGCGGAGAAGAAGCCTGCGCCGAAGAAGGCCGCCCCGCCGGGTGAAACGCCGCAGGAACGCGTCGCGCGTCTCCAGCGCGAGGCGGAGGAAGAGCGCCTGCGCCTGGCCGAAGAGGCCCGCCGGCGCGAGGAAGAGGCGGCCCGCAAGGCGGCCGAAGAGGAAAAGCAGCGCGCCGAGGAAAAGCGCAAGGCGGCCGAGCGCGCGGAGCAGGAAGCCGCGCAGAAAGCTGCCGAGACGAAGGAAGAGGCGAAGGAAGCCGAGCCGGCCCCCGCCGCCGATGCCTCCGCCGCCGATGCCCCGGCCCCGGCCGGCGGCGCGGCCAAGGCGCCTGCCGCACCGGCCCCGCGCCGCTTCACCCCGGTCGCCCGGCCCGAACCGAAGAAGCCCGAAAAGAAGAAGAAGGACGACAAGCGCGCCGGCACCGAACGTTCGGAGAAGCGCCGCTCGGGCCGCCTGACGGTGACCAAGGCGCTGAACGAGGACGAGGGGCGCCGCGCGCGCTCGCTCGCCGCGCTCAAGCGTGCGCGCGAGAAGGAACGCCGCCTCCAGGGCGGCCCGTCGAAGCCGCGCGAGAAGCAGTCGCGCGACGTCGTCGTGCCCGAGGCGATCACCGTCCAGGAACTCGCCAACCGCATGGCCGAAAAGGGCGCCGACCTGGTGAAGGCCCTGTTCAACATGGGCATGATGGTCACCGTCAACCAGACGATCGACCAGGACACGGCGGAGCTGCTGGTCGAGGAGTTCGGCCACAACATCAAGCGCGTTTCGGAAAGCGATGTCGATATCGACACCAGTTCCGACAAGGACCCGGAAGAGACGCTGAAGCCGCGCCCGCCGGTGGTCACCATCATGGGCCATGTCGATCACGGCAAGACCAGCCTGCTCGACGCGCTGCGCGGGACCAATGTCGTGCGCGGCGAAGCCGGCGGCATCACGCAGCACATCGGCAGTTACCAGGTGAAGACCAAGGGCGGTGACGCGATCACCTTCCTCGACACGCCGGGCCACGCCGCGTTCACCGAGATGCGCGCGCGCGGCGCCAACGTGACCGACATCGTCGTGCTGGTCGTGGCCGCCGACGACGGGATCATGCCGCAGACGGTCGAGGCCATCAATCACACCAAGGCCGCCGGCGTCCCGATGATCGTCGCGATCAACAAGGTGGACAAGGAAGACGCCAATCCCCAGCGCGTGCGCGAGCGCCTGCTGGAGCACGAGGTGATCGTCGAGGCCCTGTCGGGCGACGTGCAGGACGTGGAGATCTCGGCGCTCAAGGGCACCGGGCTCGACGAGCTGCTGGAAAAGATCGCGCTCCAGGCCGAACTGCTGGAGCTGAAGGCGAACCCCGACCGCCCGGCCGATGCGACGGTGATCGAGGCGCAGCTCGACAAGGGCCGCGGCCCGGTCGCGACCGTGCTCGTCACCCGCGGCACGCTGAAGCGGGGCGACACGTTCGTGGTCGGGACCGAGAGCGGCCGCGTGCGCGCGATCGTCAACGACCAGGGCAAGCAGATCAAGGAAGCCGGCCCCTCGATGCCGGTCGAGGTCCTCGGCCTCGGCGGCGTGCCGATGGCGGGCGACCAGCTGACCGTGGTCGAGAACGAGCAGCGCGCCCGCGAGGTGAGCCAGTATCGCCAGGAGAAGGCGACCGAGAAGCGCACCGCGCTCGCGCCGACCAGCTTCGACACGATGTTCAACAACCTCCAGTCGAACGTCATCGAGTACCCGGTCCTGGTCAAGGCGGACGTGCAGGGCAGCGTGGAGGCGATCAACTCGGCGCTGCACAACCTCTCGAACGACGAAATCAAGGTCCGCGTGCTCCACGCCGGCGTCGGCGCGATTACCGAGAGCGACGTTCAGCTCGCGGCCGCGTCGAAGGCGCCGATCATCGGCTTCAACGTGCGCCCCAATGCCAAGGCGCGCGAACTGGTGAAGCGCGATGACGTGCGGATGATGTACTACGACGTCATCTATCACCTGACCGAGGAAATCGCGAAGGAGATGGCGGGCGAACTGGGGCCGGAGCGGATCGAAACCGTCGTCGGCCGGGCCGCGGTCAAGGAAGTGTTCCGTTCGGGCAAGAAGGACAAGGCGGCCGGCCTGCTGGTCGAGGAAGGCGTCATCCGCAAGGGGCTCCACGCGCGCCTCACGCGCGAAGATGTCATCGTCAGCGCGACCACCATCGCCTCGCTGCGGCGCTTCAAGGACGACGTGGACGAAGTCCGCGCGGGTCTCGAATGCGGCGTGGTCCTGGCCGACACGAACGACATCAAGCCGGGCGACCAGCTCGAGGTGTTCGAAGTGGAAGAGCGCGAACGGACCCTGTAACGCCAGGGGCGGGCGCGGCGTCGCCCGCCCGCGCCGCCGGGTCGATCGTCGCAGGGGGTAAGGTATGCCGTCGGTTCTCGCCATACGCCACCTGGGCTTCGAGCATCTCGGCGTGTGGCACGGCGCGCTGGAACGGCGCGGGTTCGAAATCGCCTATCGCGATCCGGCCCGGGCCGATCTTGCGTCGATCGATGCGGCCGAGCCCGATCTCCTGGTCGTGCTCGGCGCGCCGATCGGTGCCTTCGACGACGCGCATTATCCGTTCCTGGCCGGCGAGGTGGCGCTGATCGAACGGCGGCTCGCGTCGCGGCGGCCGCTGCTGGGCATCTGCCTGGGCGCGCAGCTCCTGGCCCGGGCGCTGGGGGCGGGCGTTTCGCCGATGGCGGAAAAGGAAATCGGCTTCGGCCCGCTCACGCTGACCGATGCGGGCGCGGCCTCGCCGCTGCAGTGCCTGGAAGGGTGGCCGGTGCTGCACTGGCACGGCGACCAGTTCGAGGTGCCCGAAGGCGCGACGCTGCTCGCCGCGAGCGAACGTTGCCCGCACCAGGCCTTCGCCATCGGCTCGCGGGTGCTGGGCCTGCAATGCCATCTCGAAGCCGATGCCGCGGAGATCGAGGCATGGTTGGTCGGGCATAGCGCCGAGCTGCTGGCGAGCGGCGGCGATCCGCGCACGATCCGGGCCGACGCGGCGCGGTTCGGCCCGACGCTGGCCGATCGCGCGGAAAAGGTGCTCCATCGCTGGATGGAAGGGTGGGAATAGAGGATGACAGGCGACTGACATGGCCGGAAAGCAATCGACCCCCGAACAGCAATCGGTCCGCGTGCTCAAGGTGGGCGAGCGGGTGCGGCATATCCTGTCCGAACTGCTCGCGCGCGGGGAGGCGCACGACGAGGTGCTGACCGCGCATTCGGTCAGCGTCACCGAAGTGCGGATGACGCCCGACTTGCGCAATGCCAAGGCTTACGTGAAGCCCCTGCTGGGCGAGGACGAGGCTGCCGTGCTCAAGGCGCTGCGGACCAACACCGCCTTCTTCCAGCGCGAGGTGGCCAGGCGCCTCGGCCTCAAGTTCGCGCCCCGGCTGCAGTTCCAGCCCGACGAGAGCTTCGACGAGGCCGCGCGGATCGAGCGCCTGCTGAACGACCCGAAAGTCGCGCGCGACCTCGACGAAAGCGACGAATGACCCAGGGGGCGTCCGGCCGGCGGGCCGGACGCGCCCTGGGCCCTTACTCCGCGATCGCCGGGCCGGTCGGCTGGATCGTCGCCGGGCTTTCGATGAAGACGCCCGCGCCCGGCCCCAGCGGCAGGTCGAGCATGACCCAGCCGATCGTCATGGCCAGGCCGGCCAGCAGCAGCCCGATCGAATAGGGCAGCATCGTCGCGGCCAGGCTGCCGAGCCCGAAATCCTTCTGCCAGCGCTGGCAGAAGATCAGGATCAGCGGGAAATAGACCATCAGCGGGGTGATGATGTTCGTCGCCCCGTCGCCCACGCGGTAGGCGGCAGTCGCCATCTCGGGCGAGATCCCCAGCAGCATCAGCATCGGCACCAGCACCGGGGCGAGAAGCGCCCATTTCGCGCTGGCCGAGCCGACGAAGATGTTGAGCACGGCCGCGACGACGACGATCGCGCCGAGCAGGGCCCACGAGGGCAGGCCCGAGTTGCCGAGGAAGTCGGCCCCGTTGACCGCGAGGATCAGGCCCAGGTTCGACCAGGCGAACATCGCGACGAAGTGCGCCGCCGCGAAGGCGAGGACGAGGTAATAGGCGAGGTCTTCCATCGCGCCGGCCATCATTTTCACCAGCCCGCGGTGATCGTCGATCGTCCCGGCCGCCTTGCCGTAGGCCCAGCCTGCCAGCAGGAACAGGAGGAAGAATCCGGCCACCAGGCTCTGGTAGAACGGCGTCAGCCGCGCTTCGGGCGTTGCGGTCTCGTCGATCAGCGGGGTGCCCGGGCCGAGGGTGAAGAACAGCCACAGGCCGACCACGAACAACACGGCGAGGCCGGCCATGCGCAGGCCCCGGCGCTCCGGCGCGGTCAGCTCGCGATCGCCTTCGTCGCTCACGGCCGGGGCTGCCTCGCCGCGCTGTTCGGGCGAGACACCCTGTCCGGCCATGGCCGCATTCCACGGGCCCAGGCGCGGTTCGATCACGCGATCGGTGACGTACCAGATCACCGGCAGGAAGACGCCCGTCATCGCGGCGATGAAATACCAGTTGCCGGCAATGTTGGCGGTGAAATCGCCGAACACGGTTTCGACCGAAGCCTCGGTAATGCCGAACAGCAGCGCGTCGAGCTGCCCGGGCAGGAGGTTGGCCGAAAAGCCGCCCGAAACGCCGGCGAAAGCGGCCGCGATCCCGGCCACCGGGTGCCGGCCCGCGGCGTGGAAGATGATCCCGGCGAGCGGGATCAGCACGACGTAGGCCGCATCGGCGGCGAGGTTGCCGATCATGCCCACCAGCGCCACGATCGGGGTGAGCAGGAACGTCGGCGCGTTGCGCACGCCCGCGCGCATCGCCGTCCCGAACAGCCCGGCCCGTTCGGCGACACCGGCCCCCAGCATGACCACCAGGACATAGCCGAGCGGGTGGAAGTGGGTGAATGTCGCGGGCATTTCGACCCACAGCCGACGGATGTTCTCGGGCGAGAGCAGGCTGGTGGCGGCGATCACCCGCGCCTGCCCAGTCGCTTCGTCCACCTCGGTCGGGTGGAGCGCCGACCAGCCGAGCAGGCTGGCGATCGCCGAGATCGCGACGAGGCCCGCGATCAGCCAGAAGAACAGGAACACCGGATCGGGCAGCTTGTTGCCGCTTCGCTCGATCCAGCCGAGAATGCCCTTCTGCGCCGGGGTGGTTGCCGCGTTGTCTGCCACTGCTCGATCCTCTTGCTCGCTCTCTTCCGCCGATCGCTAGCATCGCCGCGCGGCGATGTCGCCCCGATTAACCGGCGCGGTCCCCAGCCGCCGGCCGATATTAGTTGACGATGGCAACTAATATCGGCACGATCGCGCCATGGCTTCCCCCGAACTTTCGCCGATCGACGAGACCGTCGTCCGCCTCAGGGCTTTCAACCGCGGTTTCTCGCAGATCATGGGCCTGCTCGAACCGCGCTACATGGGCAGCGAGATGTCGCTGGTCGAGGCGCGCGTGCTGTACGAGATCGCGCAGCGCCAGCCGGTGCTCGCGCGCGATATCGCGGCCACGCTGCGGCTCGATCCCGGCTATCTCAGCCGGATCGTTCGCCGCATGATCGATCGCGGCCACGTGGAGCGGGGGCGGGGGGACGATGCGCGCCAGCGGCCGCTGGTGCTGACCGAGGCCGGGCAGGCGGCCTTCACCGCGCTCGACCGCGAGACGGCGGCCCGGGCGGCGCGCCTGATCCGCCCGCTGGGCGACGACCGGGCGCGCGAACTGGGCGCCCGGCTGGGCGAAGCCGGGGCGCTGCTCTTTCCCGGCGGTGCGGGCGAATGGCGCCTGCGGCCGTTCGAGGTCGGCGACATGGGCCTCGTCACCGCGCGGCAGGCGATGTTCTATCACCGGGCTTACGGCTGGGATCGCGGGATGGAGGCGCTGATCGGCGAGATCACCGCCGCCTTCCTGCGCGATTTCAGGCCCGGGCGCGAACAGTGCTGGATCGCGGAGCGCGACGGGCGGATGCTCGGCTCGGTCTTCCTGGTGGAGGAGGATGCCGCGACCGCGCGGCTGCGGTTGCTCTATGTCGAGGAAGAGGCGCGCGGCACCGGTATCGGGCGCGCCCTGGTGCGCCGGTGCAGCGATTTCGCGCGCGAGGCCGGCTATCGCCGGATCGTGCTGTGGACCCACGCCGTGCTGGAAAGCGCGCGCCGCCTCTATGCCTCCGAAGGCTACCGGATGGTCAGCGAGCACGAGCACGACGATTTCGGCAAGCCGGAGCGGAGCGAGAACTGGGTGCTCGAACTGTGAGCAATCGCGGCCGCGCGATTGGCAGGCGGGCGGCGGCGGCCTAGCGAGCGGGCATGGCCAAGCTCTATTTCTACTACGCCAGCATGAACGCGGGGAAATCGACCACCCTGCTGCAGGCCGATTTCAACTATCGCGAGCGCGGGATGCACACGATGTTGTGGACCGCCGCGCTCGACGACCGCGGCGGGCAGCAGGCGATCGAAAGCCGGATCGGGCTGGGCGCGGACGCCCACCGCTACGACGCGCAGACCGACTTGTGGCAGCGCGTGACCGCCGCGCACCGCGCCGAACCGGTCGGCTGCGTGCTGGTGGACGAGGCGCAGTTCCTGACCCGCGAACAGGTCTGGCAATGCGCGCGCCTGGCGGACGAGGCGGGCATTCCCGTGCTCTGTTACGGCCTGCGGACCGATTTCCAGGGCGAGCTCTTCCCGGGATCGGTCGTCCTGCTGGGGATCGCCGATGCCCTGATCGAGCTGAAAGCCGTGTGCCATTGCGGCCGCAAGGCGACGATGAACCTGCGGGTCGATGCCGGGGGCGGGGCGGTGCGGCAGGGCGCGCAGACGGAAATCGGCGGCAACGATCGCTACGTCGCGCTGTGCCGCCGCCACTTCTCGCAGGCGCTGGCCGCGTGAGCGCCAGCCCGACGCGCTTGGCCCTGGCCGTCGCAGCCCCTATCTAGCCCGCCATGACCGAAACCCTGATCCTCGCCGCGATCCTGATCCCGTGCCTGATCGTCGCGATCGTCTTTCACGAGGTCGCGCATGGCTGGACCGCGCTGGCGCTGGGCGATCCGACGGCGAAGGAGCAGCGGCGCCTGTCGCTGAACCCCATCCGCCACGTGGACCCGGTCGGCACGCTGATCGTGCCGGGCGCGCTGGCGCTGTTCGGCGGCCCGGTGTTCGGCTGGGCCAAGCCGGTCCCGGTGCGCAAGGACCGGCTGGACAACCCGCGTTACGGCATGATGGCCGTGGCCGCGGCGGGTCCGGGGACGAACCTGGTGCTCGCCGCCGTGGGCGCGGTCGTGCTGGGACTGGTCGCGGCCTCGCTCGTCGCGCCGCCGGCCGGTGCAATGGAATGGCTGGTCACCGGCCTCAACTATTTCATCGTCATCAACATCTTCCTCGCGCTGTTCAACCTCCTGCCGATCCCGCCTTTCGACGGGTCGCATATCGTCGAGGGGCTGCTGCCGCGCTCGATGGCGGCGCAATATGCGCGGCTGCAGCAGATCGGCATGTTCCTGCTGATCGCGCTGATCGCGATCACCTGGGCCTTCCCCGATAGCGGGGTGATCGAGAACGTCGTCCTGCCCCCGGTCGAGTGGCTGCGCGAGAAATACCTGATGCTCGCGCTGTGGATCGCCGGTGGCTGACCGCGCGGGCAGCCATCCGGCCTCGGGCTGGCTGATCCTCGACAAGCCGCGCGGCCTCGGTTCGACCCAGGCGGTCGGCGCGGTCAAGCGCAACTTGCGCGAGGGCGGCCATGCGAAAACCAAGGTCGGCCACGGCGGCACGCTCGATCCGCTGGCCGAAGGCGTCCTGCCGATCGCGCTGGGCGAGGCGACCAAGCTCGCCGGGCGAATGCTCGATGCCAGCAAGGTCTACGAGTTCACGATCGCCTTCGGGGAGGAAACCGACACGCTCGATGTCGAAGGGGAGGTGACCGCGCGGTCGGGCCGCCGGCCGCCGATCGCCGCGGTGGCGGCGATCCTCGAGCATTTCACCGGCGAGATCGAGCAGGTTCCGCCCGCCTATTCGGCGGTGAAAGTCGATGGCCGCCGCGCCTACGACCGCGCGCGTGCGGGCGAGGCGGTGGAGATGAAGACGCGCACGGTCACGGTCCACGCGCTGTCGCTGGCGAACGGGCGCGAGGAGGCCGCCCCGCGTTCGGCCTTCGCGGCCGAGGCCGGGCGCCCCGACCCGTTCGATCCGCGCGCGCCGCTGGAGCTGGCCGACAGCGTCACCCTGGTCGCCCACGTTTCGAAAGGCACGTACGTCCGCAGCCTTGCACGGGACATCGCGCACGCCCTTGGCACGGTGGGGCACGTCACGTACTTGAGGCGCGTGAAGGCCGGCCCGTTCGCGCAGGATCAGGCGATTTCGCTGGACAAGCTGAACGAAATCGGTAAGGGCGCGCGGCTTGAAGACCTTCTCCTGCCGCTGGAGGCGGGGCTGGACGGTATCCCGGCCCACGATCTCGATCCGGAAAGCGCGCAGGCGGTCCGCCAGGGCCGGGTCCTTTCCGGAATGCCCCATCCCGACGGGCTCCTGCTCGCGAAATCCGGCGGTGTGCCGGTCGCGCTGATGGAAGTGACGGCGGGGACGGCGAAAGTCGTCAGGGGCTTCAACATCCCCGATACCGCGGAGTGATACGAATGTCGGTTACCGCCGAGAAGAAGACGGAAATCATCAAGGACAACGCCCGTGGCAACAGCGACACGGGCAGCCCCGAGGTGCAGGTCGCGATCCTTACCGAGCGTATTCGCAACCTGACCGAACACTTCAAGGATCACCACAAGGACAACCATTCGCGCCGCGGCCTGCTGACGATGGTCAACAAGCGGCGCAGCCTGCTCGCCTATCTCAAGAAGAAGGATGTCGAGCGGTACAACGCCCTGATCCAGAAGCTGGGTCTGCGCAAGTAACGAAGAATGCTTCGGCCCGCTTCGGCGGGCCGTTTCGCATCCACCGCCCGCCCGGGGCAGGTGGCAAGACCCTTCCCGCCCGCGGGAAGACAGCGAAATGGGGGCGCGGCTCGTAATTCGACGGGCATCGCCTTTTGGGGCACGAATGAACGCCCCGCACCGGACCGGGACGGAATCCCCGGCAGCAAACCCCGCCAGGCAATAGGGCCGGCGGGTCGAAGGAAAACGCATGTTCGACACGAAAACCGTATCGCTGGAGTGGGGCGGAAAGACCCTCACTCTGGAAACCGGGCGTATTGCCCGACAGGCCGATGGCGCCGTTCTGGCGACCTACGGCGAAACCGTGGTGCTTTGCGCCGTGACCGCCGCCAAGTCGGTCAAGGAAGGGCAGGATTTTTTCCCCCTTACCGTCCACTACCAGGAGAAGTTCTCTGCCGCGGGGCGCATCCCGGGCGGCTTCTTCAAGCGCGAGGCGCGCCCGACCGAGAAGGAAACGCTGACCAGCCGCCTGATCGACCGGCCCGTCCGCCCGCTCTTCCCCGAAGGGTTCTACAACGAAATCAACGTCATCGCCCAGGTCCTCTCCTATGACGGCGAGACCGAGCCCGATATCGTCGCGATGATCGCCGCCTCGGCCGCGCTCACCATCTCGGGTGTGCCCTTCATGGGCCCGATCGGCGCCGCGCGCGTCGGCTTCCGCAATGGCGAGTACGAGCTGAACCCGAGCCAGGCCGCCGCGCTCGACGACGAAGGCCGCCTCGACCTGGTCGTCGCCGCGACGCAGGACGCGGTGATGATGGTCGAATCCGAGGCCAAGGAACTGACCGAGGACGAGATGCTCGGCGCGGTCATGTTCGCGCACGAGGAATCGAAGAAGGTCATCGGCGCGATCATCGACCTGGCCGAACAGGCCGCCAAGGAACCGTGGGAACTGCCCGCCCGGGAAGACCACGGCGAGATGAAGGACGCGATCCGCGCCATGATCGGCGACGACATCGCGAAAGCCTACAAGACGACGAGCAAGTCCGACCGTTCGGACATGCTCAATGCCGCGCGCGAGAAGGTCAAGGCGCACTACTCGTCGGACGAATTCGACGGGCAGCAGCTGATGACCGCGATCAAGCTGACCAAGAAGCTCGAGGCGGAAATCGTCCGCGGCGCGATCCTCAAGGAAGGCACCCGGATCGACGGCCGCAAGGTGGACCAGGTCCGCCCGATCGAGGCGACCGTCGGCCTCCTGCCGCGCACCCACGGTTCGGCGCTGTTCACCCGCGGCGAGACGCAGGCGATCTGCACCACGACGCTGGGCACCAAGGACGCCGAGCAGATGATCGACGGGCTGGAAGGCCTTTCGTACAGCCACTTCATGCTGCACTACAACTTCCCGCCCTATTCGGTGGGTGAAGTGGGCCGATTCGGCTTTACCGGCCGGCGCGAGATCGGCCACGGCAAGCTGGCCTGGCGCGCGCTGCACCCCGTCCTGCCCAAGCACGAGGACTTCCCCTACACGATCCGCGTGCTGTCGGACATCACCGAGTCCAACGGCTCCAGCTCGATGGCCACCGTCTGCGGCGGCTGCCTGGCGATGATGGACGCCGGCGTTCCGATCGAGCGCCCGGTTTCGGGCATCGCGATGGGCCTGATCCTCGAAGGCGACGACTTCGCCGTGCTCAGCGACATCCTGGGCGATGAGGATCACCTGGGCGACATGGACTTCAAGGTCGCCGGCTCCGAAGCGGGCATCACCTCGCTCCAGATGGACATCAAGATCGCCGGCATCACGCAGGAGATCATGAAGACCGCGCTGGAGCAGGCCAAGGCCGGCCGCGCGCACATCCTGTCGGAGATGACGAAGGCGCTGGGCTCCGCCCGCACCGACGTGTCGAAGCACGCGCCGCGGATCGAGACGATGCAGATCGACAAGTCGAAGATCCGCGACGTCATCGGCACCGGCGGCAAGGTGATCCGCGAGATCGTGGCCGAAACCGGTGCCAAGGTGGACATCGACGACGAGGGCGTGATCAAGATCAGCTCTTCCAACCTCGACGAGATCGAGGCGGCGAAGAACTGGATCCTCGGCATCGTCGAGGAGCCGGAAGTGGGCAAGATCTACACCGGCAAGGTCGTCAACATCGTCGATTTCGGCGCCTTCGTGAACTTCATGGGCGGCAAGGACGGCCTCGTCCACGTCTCCGAGATGAAGAACGAGCGGGTCGAGAAGCCGACCGACGTCGTGTCCGAAGGGCAGGAAGTGAAGGTCAAGGTCCTCGAGATCGACCAGCGCGGCAAGGTCCGCCTGTCGATGCGCGTGGTCGACCAGGAAACCGGCGAGGAGCTGGAGGACACCCGTCCGCCCCGCGAACCGCGCGGTGACCGGGGTGATCGCGGTGGCCGTGGCGGTGACCGTCGCGGCGGCCGCGGCGGCGGCCGCGATCGCGGCCCGCGCCGCGACCGGGGCGGCGAAGGCGGCGGAGAGGGTGGCGGCGAGAGCCACGTCCCCGACTTCCTGAAGGACTGATCCCCGTCGCGCGGTTCCCTGCCTTGGGCACCGGGCGAAGACGGAAACGAGGAAAGGGGCCGCGAGACGATCGCGGCCCCTTTTCGCCATTCATGGAGACTTGCCCATGTTGCCCCGCGAGACACTTGCCACCGCGCGCATTCCCGGCGGCGACACGCTGACCCTGGTCGGCCACGGGCGCGATTTCGTCATCATGCTCGGCCGCGACGAGCTGATGGGAACGCGCATGCGCTATTCGGAGGAACAGCTCGCCTGCCTGACGCTGGAACAGGTCGCCGCGCCGGCCCCGCGCGTGCTGATCGGCGGCTATGGCATGGGCTTCACCTTCCGCGCTGCGCTCGCCGCGCTGCCCGCCGGCGGGCGCGTCGTCGTCGCGGAAGTCGTGCCGGAGATCCTCGACTGGGCGCGCGGGCCCCTGGCGGAGCTGACCGGTGATTGCCTGGACGATCCGCGCGGCGAAGTGGCGATCGCCGACGTCGCGGCCCTGGTGGACGACGCGGTGGACGGTACGACGGCCCGTTACGACGCGATCCTGCTCGACGTGGACAATGGCCCCGACGGCATCGTGCGCGAGGGGAACGAGCGGCTCTATACCCGCACCGGCATTGCCCGTCTGCGCGATGCCCTGGCCCCGGGCGGGATGCTGGCCGTCTGGTCGGCCGCGCCCGATCACAAGTTCACGCGCCGCCTCAGGGACGCGGGCTTCGCGGTCGAGGAGCGGACCGTCCGCGCGCGGCCCAACAACAAGGGGCCGCGCCACACGATCTGGTTCGCCCGGCGCCCCGGCTGACGGCCCCGGCCGATCAGCCCGCGGCCAGCCGCATCCGGCCGAGGAAGTCGCGCTTGCCCACTTCGACCCCCTTCATCCGCAGGATGTCGTAAGCTGTCGCGGCGTGGAAATAGAAGTTCGGCTGGCTGAAGCTCAGCAGGAAATCCTCCGCGGTGAAATCGAGGGCGAAGTCGCGGATCTCGAACCGCATCGGGCGCCCGATCCATTCCTCCATCTCGGGCTCGCCGACCGCTTCCAGCGCGGCGAGAGCGCCGTCCAGCATGTCGCGCAACCCGTCGAAGCTGTCGGGCGGCGTCGTCATGTCGGGGCTGAACAGGCCCGCGCGCACGCCGTCGATCGCGCCCTTCGTGTGCACGGCGACGCTCTTCACCTGGTAATCGAAGGCGAGCATGTCCTCGATCAGGCGCCCGCCGATCACTTCGCCGTGGCTGCACCCCTTCTCGCCGCACCAGGCCTCCGCCTTGTCGACGAGCCCCCTGGCGGTGCCGAGCATCTGCAGGGCGCTGGGGACGAAGGCGGCGTGAAGCGAAAGCGGCATCGGTTATTCTCCCGTATGGCTGGTCCGGGGCCATGATCTAGTCGCTCCCCGCGCCCCCCGCCACCCATGTCACGCGAGCGGGAGGACCGCGCCGGCCAGCCGCTCCACCTCGCGCTCCTCGTGGCTCACCAGCACGGCTGGCACGGTGACCCGGGCCACGATGCGCTCGATCATCGCCATCGTCCGCTCTGCCCGCGCGGGATCGAGCGACGCCAGCGGCTCGTCGAGCAGGAGGAAGGCCGGGCGCGACAGGATCGCGCGGCCGATCGCGACGCGCCGCGCCTCGCCGCCGGAAAGAGTCGCCGGCCGGCGATCGAGCAACGGGCCGAGGTCCAGCAGGCGCGCGACTTCCCCGAACCCCGGCCAGTCGGCGGGCAGGGCGGGCGCCCTCCGGCCGCCCGGCACGCCATAGGCCAGGTTGCGCCGCACGGTGAGGTGGGGGAAGAGCCGCATGTCCTGGAAGACATAGCCCGCGCGGCGTCCCTCGGGCGGCAGGTCGATACCGGCCCCGGCGTCGAAGATCGCGCGACTCCCGATCGCGGCGCGCCCGGCCAGCGGCCGCCGCAGCCCGGCGAGGCAGTCGAGCAGCGAGGTCTTCCCCGCGCCGGAAGGGCCGGTGACCGCGAGGATGCGGGCCGGCGTCGCGATCGTCACCTCGCGTTCGCGCTCGCCCGCGCGATAGGTCAGCGCGAGGTCAAACGACATGGGCCTGCCTTCCGGCTGCCCGGCGCACGAGCCATTCGCTGGCCATCAGCGCCGCGAGCGAGAGCAGCACCGCGATCAGCGCCAGGCGGGTGACCGCGGCTTCCCCGCCCGGGGTCTGCAACAGGGTATAGATCGCCAGCGGCAGGGTGCGCGTTTCGCCCGGAATGTTCGCGGCAAACGTGATCGTCGCGCCGAATTCCCCCACCGAACGGGCAAAGCCGAGCACGAGCCCGGCGAGGATCCCCGGCAGGCTGAGCGGCAGGGTGATCGTGCGGAAGGCGCGCCAGCGGCTCGCCCCCAAGGTGCGCGCGGCGGCGACCAGGCGGCGGTCCACCGCCTCGATCGACAGGCGCATTGCGCGCACCATCAGCGGCAGGGCCATGACGCCCGCCGCCAGCGCGGCCCCGGTCCAGTGGAAGGCGAGCGAGAGGCCGAAGGCGCGGTCCAGCAGGGCGCCGACCGGCCCGTTGCGCCCGAAGGCCAGCAGCAGCAGCCAGCCGGTGACCACCGGCGGGATGACGAGCGGCAGGTGAACCAGCGCGTCGAGCAGCACCTTGCCGGGGAACCGTCGCCGCGCGAGCAGCCAGGCGAGGGCATAGGCCAGCGGCAGCGTGGCCGCCATCGCCACCAGGCTGACACGCAGCGACAGGCCGATCACCTCCCATTCCGCGGGCGAGAGCATGGCTCAGTCCTCACCCGGGAGCGGGGCGAAGCCGTGGCGCAGGAACACCTGCCGCGCCGCGGGCGACACCAAATGATCGAGGAACGGCCCGGCATCGGGATGCCCAGCGCGCGCGAGGACCGCGGCCGGATAGCGGATCGGGGGATGGGCGCCGGACGGCACCCGCGCGGCCGCGCGGACCTTGCGCGAGGCGGCGGCATCGCTGGCATAGACGATCGCCGCGTCGACTTCGCCCCGTTCGGCCAGCGCCAGCGCCGCCCGGACATTGTCGGTTGCGATCGCGCGGGGCGCGGTCGCGGTCCACAGGCCCAGCGTCTCCAGCGCGGCGCGGGCATAGCGGCCGGCGGGCACGGCCTGCGGATCGCCGATCGCGACGCTCCCCTGGCCGAGCGCCCCGGCGACCGACATGCCCGCGGCGCCATCGCGCGCGACGTCGGCAGGTGGCCGCCTGCCCGGATGAACGACGACGAGCGTGTTGGAGGCCAGGTCGCGCGGTTCGTCCGCGCCCAGGTGCCCGCCGCGGCGCAAGTGATCGATCCATGCGCCGTCGGCGAGGACGACGATATCGGCCGGCGCGCCGGCTTCTACCTGGCGGGCGATGGCATGGGACCCGGCATAGGACAGGACGGGCTGCGGATGGCCCGCCGCCGCCCATTGCGCGGCCACTTCGTCGAGCGCGCCCTGCAGGCTGGCCGCGGCGAGCACGACCGGGCCGCGTTCCTGCGGCGGCGCGCAGGCGGCCAGCAGCAAGGCGAGCAGCGAGGCGGCAAGCCGGGCCATCCGCGCCGCGCCCGTCAGCCCGTCACGCGGCGCGCGTCCACGGCCTGCCCGCGAACGTCAGCGGACCCGCGGGCCGCCGAAGGGCAGCGGGGGCGGGGGACGGCGCGCGCCCCGGGGCAACTGCGCCTGGTAGGCGCGACCGCAATGTTCGACGCAATAGGGGAAGCCGGGGTTCACCGGCTCTCCGCAGAAATGGAAATCGGGCTCCCCCGGGTGGCCCATCGGCCAGCGGCAGACCTTGTCGCTGAGATCGAGCAGGCTGGTCTTGTCGGCGATCTCCGGGCTCGGCTTGGCCGGCACCAGGCGGCGCGGCGGGGCCGGCGGGATCGGCGCCTGCTGGTCGCCCGGCCCCTGGCGCAGGAAGCCGCCCGGGCCGACGGAGACGATCTTGGGCAAGTCCGTCCCCGTGTGCGGCAGGGGCTGCGACGCGTTGCCGCCCTGTCCGGCGGGCGCGGCGCGCGGCGCGGGTGCCGGCTTGGGCGCATCGGCCGCCTTGGCGGCCGGGCGCGGCGCGGCGGGGGCCTTCTTCGGCGCAGCCTTGGCGGCAGGCGCCTTGTCGGCTTTCTTCGGTTCGTTGGCTTTCACCGGGGAGGGGCGCGATTTCAGCCCCAGGCGGTGCGCCTTGCCGATCACGGCGTTGCGGCTCACGCCGCCGAGTTCGTCGGCGATCTGGCTGGCAGTGGCGCCGCCTTCCCACATCTTCTTCAGCGTGGCGATCCGTTCGTCGGTCCAGCTCATTCGAATTCCATTCGCAACAAATTCCATGGGGCGCGGCTTGCCAGCGGAAGCCACGAGCACTAGTCGGCCCAAAATGGCCGATCAAGCCCGCACACCCGCCAGTTCGCCCGACGATGGGGGCATTTCCTTCGTGGAGGAAAATGCCGGCGAAGCTCGCCGGTTTCCGCCTCGCGGAGTGCCCGTGTTCGACGGGATCAACCGCATCGGACTGTGGAGCCTCTATATGAAGGAGGTTCGCCGATTTCTCAAGGTCCAGACGCAAACGGTCTGGGCCCCGGCGGTCACCACGCTCCTGTTCCTCGTCATCTTCAGCGTCGCGCTCGGCCGTTCGGGCCGCGAAGTCCTGGGCGTGCCCTTCGCGACCTTCGTCGCGCCGGGCCTGATCGTGATGGGCATGATGCAGAACGCCTTCGCCAATGCCAGCTTCACCCTGCTGGGCGGCAAGATCCAGGGCACGATCATCGATCTGCTCATGCCGCCCCTGTCGGAAGGGGAACTGATGGCCGGCATCGTCGGCGCGGCCGTGACCCGCGCGGTCATGGTCGGCGGTGCCGTGGCCCTGGCCATGGCGTTCTACCCCGGCGTCAGCCTGGCGGTGGAGCACGCCTGGGCCGTGGTCTGGTTCGGCCTGATGGGGGCGGCGATGCTGGCCCTGATGGGGCTGCTGACCTCGATCTGGGCGGAAAAGTTCGATCACAACGCCGCGATCACCAATTTCGTGGTCGCGCCGCTCGCCCTGCTTTCGGGCACGTTCTACGTGATCGACAATCTCGCCCCCGTATTCCAGGCGGTCAGCCGGGCCAACCCGTTCTTCTACGTGATTTCGGGCTTTCGCTACGGCTTTTTGGGGGAAAGCGACATCGGCAACAGCGACGCGGCCATCGTGCAGAGCGCGATCGGCCTTGGCCTGCTCAACCTCGCGCTGGCCTATTTCTGCTACCGCGTGCTGCGCTCGGGCTGGAAGCTGAAGGACTGACCGCGCCGGTTTCGCGCGCGCGGTCGGGCCCGCCGATCAGTGCGTCAGCGAACGCCGCATCTTGTAGCGGCCATTGCGGAAATCCTCGAACAGTTCGGTGACGTTCGGATGGTCCACCGGGCCGCCCTGCGCGTCGGGCAGCAGGTTCTGCTGGCTGACATAGGCGACGTAGGACGAATCCTCGTTCTCGGCGAGGAGGTGATAGAACGGCTGGTCGCGCCGCGGCCGGATATCCTCGGGGATGGCCTCGTACCATTCCTCGCTGTTGGAAAAGACCGGGTCGACATCGAACACGACGCCGCGGAAATCGAACATGCGGTGGCGCACGACGTCGCCGATGCCGAAACGGGCACGGGCATGTCGCGGCATTTCGATAAAACGGCCCGCCTGGGCGGAAAAGAACTGCGAACGTTCCATTGCGCCGGGAAATATAGGATTTCGCTTCGGCGAAACAAGCATGCCCGGCGCGCCATCCCCCGCCATCTTCCAACTTGGGGCTTGGCAAGCCATGGCCGCTCCGCTAACCGGCGCGCTCCCGACGCGGCCGGAGGCCCTGCCTCCACAGCGCATTCTCGTGCGGAGAGGTGCCGGAGTGGTCGAACGGGGCGGTCTCGAAAACCGTTGTGCCCTTACGGGTACCGAGGGTTCGAATCCCTCCCTCTCCGCCACCGCGCCTTTTCCTCGCGATCCGGTGATCTTCGAAAAATTGGCTCGCCTGCGCCCACTCGATCTCGGCGCAAAGCATCTGTCGCTCGGGGCGTTGCCAGGCGGGGGAACCTGCATGAGCGACCTTCGGCACGTGAACGGACGGTCCTCTCCCGCGCCGGAATGCGTCCGAGTGAAGGGCGGGTTTGCCGGTTCGGCCGAGAACCGGCCAGCGCGCGGGCGGTATTTCCCGCCGTCAGGCCGTGCGGCAAAAAGCTCTCAGGCGCGCAAGGGACCGGGCCGTTCGTGTTCTACCACGAACCGGGCGAGATCGGTCTTCCGGCCGCCCGGATGATCGACCTGGTCGATCACGGCTATGCTGGCGTTCCAGTGCGCCCTGGAGACGTCATAGACTTGATATCCGCGTTGATTGGCCAGCAGCGCCACATTCGGATTGTGGCGCAGCGCGTCCTGCTGGAACGAATGCCGCGGTGAGCCGCTGCCGCCCGAGGAAATCGAAGATGCCAGAAATTCGCTTGCAATGGCGGGGCTTTCCGGATCGTCCGGGTTGCGCGGGATGCTGCCGACGACGTGCTGGTGCATGTCGCCGCTGCCGACGACGACATTGGTCAGGCGCCGCTGCGCGATCAGGTCGATGATCCGCTGGCGGGCATGGGGATAGCCGTTCCAGTTGTCGGTGCTGCGCACCGCCTGTTGCGCGCCGTCACGCCGCACGTCGAAGGGCATCATCTGCACCTGCTGGGCGATGAAGTTCCACCGGCTGCCCCCCGACAACCCGTTGCCAAGCCACCGTTCCTGTCCGTCGCCAAGCATCGTGCGCGCCGGATCATAGGCGGGCCTGCAGCCGTCGCGACGCGGTTCGCACAGCTGGTCGCTCCGGTGCGAGCGCGTGTCGAGCACATGCATCCTCACGAGGTCGCCGAAATCGAAGCGCCGGAAATAGCGCGTGGCGGTGCCGGGCCGCAGGGCCGCCCGCACGGGCATGTGTTCGTACCACGCCTTGAGCGCCGCTGCCTTGCGGGCAGCGAACCGCAACGGGTCGCCATCCTTGCCGTGACGAGCCGCCCAGTTGTCGTCGACCTCATGATCGTCGAACGAGGGGATGAAGGCCGCTGCCGCATGGGCTGCGCGCAGATCCGGGTCCGCCTTGTACTGGGCGTAGCGCCGACGATAATCGGCCAGCGTCATCGTCTCCGGACCGACATGGCGGCGCAACGGGTTCTTCGCGCGTCGGCCGAATTCATAGATATAGTCCCCGTAATGGAACACGGCGTCGATCGCCTCTTCGCGCGCAAGATGGGCGAAGGCGGTATAGAAGCCGCTCTCGTAATCCTGGCAGCCGACGCTGGCGATACGGATGCGTTCGACTTGCGCGCCTGGTGGCGGGAGGGTGCGGGCGCAGCCGATCTCGCTGACCGCGCCGCCCGGGGCATGGAACCGATACCAGTAGGGGCGGTGCGGCCGCAGTCCCGCCAATTCCACATGCACCGCATGGGCGTTGTCGGGCAGAGCTTCGGCCGTCCCGCTCTGCACGATCGTGCGGAACTGCGGATCGGCCGCAAGCTCCCAACCCAGCGGAATCGCGAAGGCGGGCATGCCGCCATCATCGGCCATCGGGTCAGGCGCGAGCCGGGTCCAGATGACGAAACCGTCCGGCGCGGGATCGCCTGCGGCGACCCCCAGACCGAACGGATCGCGCGAAAAGAAATGGCGGCGTCCGGTGGCGGACGCGCAACCGGACAAGAGGCCGAACGACAGCATCGCGCCAACGGCCGCGCGCCGGTCGAGAATGAACGCACTCATGGAAATGACCCAGCCAAGAGGGCGGGCGGGGCCGCGCGAAACACGGCCCCGCCCCACCGCCGATCAGAAGCGCATCGATGCGCCGAAGGTGAATACCCGGCCGCTGACCGTGCTGGTCATCATCCGCCGTGCATCGGTGTCGGCATACTGGATGATGCGCTCGTCGGTCAGGTTCAGCGCTTCGATGCGAAGCTGAAGCGCGGGGGTGACGTTGTAGTAAGCGGTCGCATCGAAGACAGTTGAAGGGTCGAAAAACTCCCCGATATTGCCGTTCCCCCCGTTCCCTTTGCGATATCGCGAGCGGTAGGCCATCGAGACACGCGCGCCGAAGCTTTCCGTGTCGTAATAAAGCGTGGTGTTGACCGACCATTTGGAGAGATTGACCAGCGGCAGATCGTGTGCGGTGCCCGAGTAGAACACTTCCGAACTGCCATCGGCATAAGTGACATTTGCGAGGCCGCCAAAATTGCCCAGCACACCCGGAAGGAAATCGAAATCGCGCCTGGCGGCGAATTCCACGCCGTGGATCGATGCGCCCGGCCCGTTGATGGGGCGGGTATAGTTGAAGATGATCGATCCGTCCTGACCGTCCTCCAGCAGCGACAGCGGATAGCCGGTTTCCTCGTAGGGGACCTGTGTCGTTTCGCTGGTCACGAAAGACTGCATATCCTTGTAGAACAGGCCCAGCGCGGCAAAGCCGCGGGTGCCGTCGTAATATTCCAGCGACCCTTCGAGGGAATCGGCGCGATACGGCATCAGATAGGGATTGCCCGCGCTGATCGTGCCGCCATAGCCTGCCACGCGGACAGTGGCCGCCGCGCTGAGATCCCGCAGGCCCGGGCGGCTGATGTTGCGGTTTGCACTCAGGCGCGCCACCAGCTGCGGCGTGATGTCGAGCGCGATATTGGCCGCGGGCAGGAGCCCGTCATAGTCGGTCTCGATCTCCACCGGCACCAGGCCGCCATCGGTGACCGAGTTGCCCTGCGAGGTCAGCTGCGTGCGATAATAGCGCACGCCGATATTGGCGCGCAGGCCCATGCCGCCGAGGTCGGTATCCAGATCATATTGACCGAATGCCGCGAAGCTCTTTTCCTTCACCGTAAAGTCGGTGCCCGCGCTCAGATCGCTTGCATCCAGCGACGCGTCCTGGCCGAGCGCTGCAAAAATGGCCGGGACATCGCCGATCGCGAAATCGATGTGGCTGGAATGGGGATTCAGCATCATGGGCGCGTCGGCGAGCCCGTCCGGGTAACTGCCATTGGCATGATAGCGATAGCCGCTGTTCTCGAATTTCTTGAACTCGACGCCCGCCTTCAGCGTGGATGCGAAGGATAGCGCATAGGTGAGCGCGGCGTCGGCATTGTAGAACTCGTTCTCGATATGGTCTTCGCGCCACTGGATGTTATGGAACTGCCAGGCAGCGGGATCGGCGGGATCGAAATCGTAGCTATTGACCGGCCGGTCGGTGTCCAGCCCGGCAAAGCCGACGCGGTGATCGTTGGACACCATATAGGCGCGCTGCCAGTCGGACGCGAAGACCGAGCTTGACCAGCCGGCCGTCGTGTCGAGCACGAGGCGATCGCCGAGCTCGGTGCGGGCGTTGAAGGCGACCTGCCAGAATTCGGTCTCGTCATCGGTCGCCTTGGCTTCATTGCGCAGATCGACGCCGGCGAAGGCGCCGCCATTGATCGAATTATGTTCGTCGATGGCGATCTCGCTGACGACCTGGGTGCCCGTTATGTCGTTGGAGGAGAGACCGTTGGCCCCGGCATTGCCGAGCACGTTCTCCTGCCGGTCGTTCGTCAGCTTACCATAGAGCACGTCGAACGCGATGTCGGTTCCATTGCCCGGATTATATTGCAGCGTTCCCGTCAGCCCCAGCCGGTCGCGGCGGTTGAACCAGCTGCCATAGGTCTGCGCCCGCGACATCCATACGCGGTCGTCGCCGCTGGCATTGACCAGCAGGTCGCGCGTTGCGTCGTCGATCTCGGGCCCGACATTGGCCTCGCCGAAGTTGATCTTCGACCAGTTCCAGTTGCGATAGCCCCATTCGATCGTGTCGGCCTGGCTGTAGGCGGCCGAGAACAATGCGCCGAAGTCGCCGGACCGGACGGAGGCGAGACCGACAACGCGCGGGGTCAGCGTGTCGGTATATTCGTTGACCTGTCCCTTGGCGCTGACGGCGAAAGTGTTGCTGTCATAGTCGAAGGGCTTGGCCGTGCGCAGCGCGATGGTGCCGCCGATTCCGCCCTCCTCCTGCTCGGCCGCATAGCTTTTCTCGACCACGACCTCGTTGAACAGTTCCGAAGCGAACACGCTGTAATCGAACGAGCGGCTGCGGCTGGCTCCGCTGCGGCTGTCGAGGCCGGATGCCGTGTTGCTCAATACTTCCATGCCGTTGAGCTGGGTGCGCGTGAAACTGGGGCCGAGGCCGCGCAGTGAAATCTGGCGTCCTTCGCCGCTGTCGCGCGAAATGGCGACGCCGGGCACGCGCTGCAGTGACTCGGCAAGATTCTGATCGGGGAATGCGGCAATATCCTCCGCCAGGATCACTTCCTGCGACCCTGTCGCTGCCTTCTTGCGCATCTGCGCAACGCTCAGGCTTTCGCGGAAGCCAGTGACGACGATTTCCGGCTGGGGCTCGGCGGCGACGGCCTGGGTGGACCAGACAGGCGCGGTCGCGGCGGTCGCCCTGGCCGGAGAGGGGGCCGCGCTCTGCGCCGCCTGGCGCTCGCGAGGTCGGACGATGACCGTCCCCCGGTCGATCCGCGCATCGATGGGCAGTGCATGGGTCATCCGTTCCAGCGCCTGGGGCGCGGTCATCGCGCCGCGCACCGGACGGCTTCGCAACGCCGCGACGATATCCGGCGCTGTGGCCAGCGGCAGCCCGGTAATCCTCGAGAAACCGATCAGCGCATCTGACAGGTCCTGTGCAGGCTCGTCGAACTGAAATGTCCGGGCCGCAGCTTCCTGCGCCGATGCAGGTTGAGCGGCTATAGCTTGGATGGCAGCGCCGGCCAGAAGTGCCGACATGGTGATCGATCTGGTCATTTGACCCCCTTTGCGATGTTCTTCGAGGGTCAAGTCGTGCGAGGTCCCGCAACCCGGACAAATTTATTTAATTACGAATAGGTTACAGTTTTTCGATATTGTTACTCTATCCGAATGACATCGCCGTCGCGCGCGATATCGAGGCCATAACCCTTTCGCAGCAAGGCCAGCGTTTCCTCCGTCGCAGAGACGCGAAACCGTCCGGTCAGCCGCAGATCGTCGGCCAATGTTCCATCGACGGCGATCGAGGCGTCGGAGAACCGGCGCATTTTCGCGACCAGATCGCCCAGCGGTGCATCCCGCATGACGAACCATTCCGAACCGGGGCGAACGTGTTCCGGATCCATCGGAATGCGCCTCAGCACTGAATCCGATGCCAGCGCGGCCTCGCCAGCGGCGAGATCGAGTTGGCTCGCCGCGTCGGTGAGCCGGACTTTTCCTCGGGCCACGGCGACCGAGACGCGGTGCTGTGAAAGGCGATCGATGTGAAACGCGGTGCCAAGGACGCCGATCCGCACGCTGCCGGCATCCACTTCGAACGATCGCCAGCTGCTGTGCGAAACATCGAAACCGGCCTCGCCGCGGGTCAATTCCACCTCGCGCCGCCATGGCCAGTATCGAACCGTCACGGCGCTGTTCCCACCCAGCGAAAGTGTCGTTCCATCTGACAATGCCACCGTCCGCATGACGCCTGGCGCGGTCTGGTGGCTGACGGGGATGGCCGGAATGAACAACAAGGCCGCCACAGCCGCTGCGGCGGCCGATGCGGCGAGGGGCAGCCAGCGTCTGGGGCGCGACAGGGGGCGCCGCACGGCGCGCGCGGCAACGCGCTCGGTGGCCGGCGCCTCCCGAACGGCCACGCATGCCTGCTCCAGAAGCCGATCGTCCCAAAGCGCCGCCATTTCGGCAAAAGCCTCGCGGTTGCGCGGATCAGCGCGCATCCATTCATCGAAGCGCGCGCCTTCAACGCTGTCGAACGCCGACCGGTTCATCCGGTCGAGCCAGCCTGCCGCCTCGGCGTTGGTCTGTTCGATACTGCGCATCAGCCGATCCTGTCCCGGCATTCGGCCGCCGCCAAGGCCTTGCGCAAATCGTTCATGCCGCGCGTCACGTGCTTTTCCACGCTGGAGAGGGAGAGGCCGAGATCGGACGCGATGCGGGCATGGGACTGGTTTTCGAGCCGCCGACGGACGATAACCTCGCGCCGCAGCGATGGCATTGCGGACATGGCATGTTTCAGGATTGCCAGCTTTCGCTTGCCGTCGGCCACGCGATCGGGAAGCGGTTTCTCGCAGCTTGGATCGCTTTCCAGTTCGCCGGTGAAACGGTTGTTCTTGCGGAAATGATCGGCAAGGCGGTTCGCCGCGATCCGGAACGCCAGGGCATAGATGCTGCCCGGCCGCCTTTCATCGGTATAGGCAATGAGCGCTGCGATCGTATCCTGCGCCACATCTTCGGCCAGGTGCCGGGGATGGCCCCGGCGGACGACATAGGCCACGATCGCGTCGCGAACGGCGGGCCAATCGAAGAATTCATCCGCCTCGCCACCGCCGATTGCGATGGCACCGTACGAACCGTCCTGGTCGTGTGTTCTTGCGCGGCGGGATCTCACAGTCGCCGGCGCCTAGATCACGATTATGACAGATAGGTTCCGATATGCGAACGAAAGGAGTTGCCGATCGGGCGGGGGGCGCCTGCCGCGACCGGCAAAGGCCGGGCGGCTTGCCGGCGTGGCCAGCGGCAGAGGATCTGACCGCAAACTGTCACGTCCTGCGACTAGCCGGGGATACCCGCACGTTCGGTGCAGAGCTGGAGGCCGCCTGGGATCCTGCGGGCCCCTTCGAGGTGGCCGTCCAGGCGACGTTGCAGGATGGCCGTTATCGCAATTTCCACTTCGTCGAGGTGATCGACGGCGAGGCGGTGCGCCGCGACTATTCGGGCCATCGCCTGATCCGGGTGCCCCGCCTGGCCGTGCGGGCCGTGCCGGCCCTCGAACTGATGAATGGCCGGCTGCGGGCCGAGGTGACGGGTGAATACTTTTCACGCCGTTTCGGCGACATCGCGAACGCGCAGGAACTGCCCGGCTACCTGTTGGTCGGCGTCAACATCCGGGCGGCCCTGTCCGATCGGGTCAGCCTGCGCGCGCATGTGACCAATCTCACCAATACGCTGGGCCTGACCGAAGGCAATCCGCGCAACGGGGCGTTCGACGCCGCATCGCATCCGGGCGAATATTTCTATGCCCGCCCCGAATTCGCGCGAACCGTCAGGCTGGAAGCCGCGATCGCGTTCTAGACTTCGCCGAGGTCGATCCTCGGTTCGCCGCTATCTGCGCAGCGACCCCGCCCTAGAGCTTCCTGCCCCATACTTCGAGGTGCTGGTTGCGTTCCACGCGGATCGGACGGTGAAGGTCAAGCAGCGGGGCTAGGCCTGCGTTATCCAGCCACTCGCGCGTAGCTGCCGCCGACGGGGGCTCGAGCTGTTCGAAAGCATCGGTGACCCGCTGCCACAGGTAGAGCACGTAAGGCTGCACGCCGCTTTCGAACGCGATCCCGCGAAACGCCGTTGCGACCGAACCGATAATGCGCCGGTGCGGCTTCTCGGTGACCGGCGCACCCTCTTGCGGGTCGGCGTCGGCGACGAACCGGCACAGCATGGCCAGCTTGTCGGCAAGTTCGGGAAACAGTTCGGACGCCATGTGGCGGTATACCGGCTCGAGCGTCTCGGGAATCGCGTCCCCGGCGAGGTAGGTCGCCGCGTAGTCCCCGAATTCCGGGATATCCGGGTCCGGCGCATTCATCCGTTCAACCCAGCGATAGACCTTCGGCGCACGGCGCTTCATCAGGTCCGCGGGAACCGGGTCGCGGCCAAGGTGCGCGAACAGCGGGCCCAGCAGTCCATAATCGCCCAGCGAGGGCGCTCCCCCGAACAGGTAGGGGTGCTGGGCGAAATGCGCCTCCAGCAGGTCGAGCAGTTCGAGGTAGGAAGCCTCGATCGCAGGGACGGTAGCCGGGGTGACGCCCAGCATCGGCAGATAGGACTGCATGCGAGCCATCACCTTGGCCGCCTGGTCCGCCCCCGATCCTGCGGTGAAGGCATCCTGCAGGAAACGGTCCTGCCGGTCGGCATGGCTCCAGCGGTAATGCATGGCATGGCGGGTGAGGCCGACCACGGCATACAGCTCCGCCACGTGCGCCAGGACCCGCTGTCGCGGCCCGGGGGGATAGGCACTGATCCTGGCGCCGGCCCGTTCGAAATGGTCCAGGATATCGACGGTGTCTTGCACGATGGTGCCGTCGGGAAGTTCGACGACGGGTATGATTCCGCGACCGATCTTCGGGACGATCTCGGCTCGAAACCGGCTATCCGCGGCACGCTCGACATAGGGGATGCCCTGTTTGCGAAGGTATGCCCGCGTCTTGCCCGTGTAGAGCGAATGCGGCGCGCCGTAGAGGGTGACCGGTTGCATTTGTTCCCCTGTCGATACGGGTGCCCGGGGCCCCGATGGGCGTGCCCGGCCGTGGATGCCGGGCCTATGACGGCGGCTGCGGAGCGTCAACTGGCGGAGCGATACGCCTCGCCTGCGGTCGGCCACCATGGCGACGGGGCGGGCGGCTGCCGGGCGCGTTCGCTTTTCCCATCGGCGCCGATGTCGTGTAGACGGGGCGGAGTCGTTGAAACGGGGAACGCGAGGGGTTTCGATGCAAGGGGCAGCAATCGGGCAAGGGGCCGCCTGGAACATGGCGGATTTTCTGCTGGAATTGTACCATGACGCCGCCGAATATTCGCCCAGCGAGCTGAGGATACGCGTTCTCAGGCGCCTGCAGGACATCGTGCCGTTCGACTTCGCCGTCTGGGGCGGGGGGCAGGCCGAGGGGCGCCTCGTCAACGATCTTTCGGTTCTCGACCAGAGCCATGCCATCCTGGGCGAGTGGGAAGCGGTCGCGCACCATGACGGTTTCTGCGATCTCACGCTTGAAAAGCTCGGGACCACGGCCCGTTTCGACGACGTCCCCGGTTATCGCGAAAGCCTCGCCTATAACGAGCATTGGCGCAGGTTCGATGCCTCGCACATGATGGCGACGATCGTGGCCGAGCGGTCCGACGGCTATGTCAGTTTCGTCGGCCTGTGCGCCGACGATCGCCCGCGCGCCTTTTCCGACGCGGAGCGCGGCCTCAAGCAGGTCCTGATGCCGCATTTCTCCCAGGCGCTACGCATCAGTCGCGACCTGGGGCAGGCGCGCGGCGACCTGCCCTGCGAGGCGATGGGCCTCGTCGATCCCGATGGCGCGGTGATCTCGGTCGAAGGGCCGTTTGTCGAACTGGCGATGCAGGAATGGGGGCCGGGGAGCGGGGGGCTGCCGGCCGACGTGGTCCAGGCGCTGCACCGGGAGGGCCGGTGGGGCGGGGTGGCGCTGCAGGCGAAGATGGTCCCCTTCGGGCGCAATTACTTCGTCCACCTGGTCGCGACCCCCGCGCTCGAGCGCCTGTCCCCGCGCGAGCGGGAAGTCGCCCGGCTCTTCGGCTCGGGCCTGACGCACAAGGCGGTGGCCCGCCGGCTGGGATCGTCGCCTTCGACGGTCCGCAACCAGCTTGCGCGCGTCTACGAGAAGCTCGGCGTTTCGAACAAGACCGAGCTTGCAGCGCTCGTCGGCCGCGACAACCGCTGAGCGTCGCCGCCCGGCATAGGGCATCTGCACTATTTCCGCCGCGACCCGCGGCGACCTATTCCGCCCCCGGGAACCTCGCGGCCCGGATCGGGGCGCGGGGGCATTTGCCCGGCGCCGGGCATCAGCGCGCACGACGGCGCGCGGCACCGGCGATCGGGCGCGATGCGAATGGGGAAACGCGATGACGAAGACCAACGCCGGAGACGACGGGACCATGCCGCCCGCGACCGGTCCGACGGGTGCCGGCGACCGATCGGCCGAGGCCTGGGCAAGCGCCGAAGGCCGTGCAAAGCTGGCGGCGCGGGTCAGGAACATCCTGGCCGCGCCGGGCACCGAGTGGCAACGGATTGCCGGGGAACCGGATGGCGTGGGCGCGGTCTTCACCCGCTACGTCGTGCCGCTCGCGGCCGTCCCGGCGCTTGCGGCGATGATCGGCTCCCTCCTGTTCGGCATTTCCGTGCTGGGGATGACCTATCGTCCCACCTTCGGCGCGGCGCTTTCTTCCGCGCTGGTGCAATATGTTCTGACGCTGGCCGGCGTCTTCGTCTTCGCCTGGGTGGTCAACCTGCTGGCGCCCCGGTTCGGCGGCACGGCCAACTGGACCAGGGCGTTCAAGGTCGTGGCCTATTCGGCCACCGCGGCCTGGGTCGTCGGCATTGTCCACCTCGTCCCGATGCTGTCGTTCCTCGCGATCCTGGGGCTCTACAGCCTCTACCTGCTCTACCGCGGCCTGCCGGTGCTGATGGACGTGCCGCGCGAGAAGGCGCTCGTCTTCACCGCGGTGCTGGTCGCGGCCATGATCGTCGTCGGGCTGGTCCTCGGCGCCCTGGCGAACATCGTGCGCCCGGCACCCGACCCGTCGGTCACCCCCGATCCCGGGCTGGGCGGGCTGATCGAGATGCTCGAGGACAATGGCGGCGCGGCGGGCGCCGGCCTCGACCCGCAGGGCGCAGGCGGCTCGATCACCGAGAGCGCCGAAGCCGCGCTGAAGAGCCCGGTGGCCTCGGCATCGGGCGCGCTTTCGGCCGAGTCGCTGGCCGCGATCCTGCCCAAGACCCTCGCCGGTTTGCCCCTGGCCGAGATCGAGCACGCCTCGCTCGGTGCCGGGCTCGGCTCCTCGGCCGAGGCGCGCTACGGCAGCGGCGACGCCACGGCCCGGCTGGACCTGGTGGACGTGGCGCCGATGGGCGGGATTTCCGCGGTCACGGCCAGCCTCAACGTCCAGCGCGATCGCCAGACCGCGACCGGTTACGAACGGCTGGGCAAGGTCAACGGCCGCATGACCGGCGAGAAATGGGACAGCGCGACGCGGCGCAGCGAATACAACGTGCTGGTGGCCGACCGGGTCATGGTCTCGGCCGAAGGCCGCGGGGTCCACATCGACGATCTCAAGCAGGCGGTCGAGAGCCTCGACCTCGACGCAATCGAGGCGGCCGTCGAGCAGCAATAGCACGCCGGCCCTTTTCCGTTCCGGGGCGAGCGATCGCGACGTCGCACCCCGACGCGGCGAGGCCGGCCGGACTTTCCAGGGAGTACGACGCCATGCGCCTATCCATCCGTCTGCTTGCGCCCATCGCGGTGGCGGCGATCGCCACGCCCGCGCAAGCGCAGTTTTTCGACCGTCTCCTCGATCGCGCCGAGCGTGCCGTCAAAGGGGAGATCGAGGGGAAAGTGGACCGCGAGGCGCGCAAGGTCACCCGTTGCGCGCTCGGCGATGCGACGTGCATCAAGGCGGCCCGGAGCAGGGGGGAAGAACCGGAAATCGTGCGCCGCGAGAGCGGGCCGAAGGCCTACCCCGTCATCGACGGCGATCGCGAGATCCGCTTCCCGATGGGCGAGCGGTCGTTTGCCGACGCGGTGGTGACCTACCGGCCGGGCGATCGCCGCGGGCTCTCGCGCGCGGTGCAGGGCCAGGGCAATGTCCTGGGCGCACCCGATGGCGCGGGCGGCGCCCCGTGCGCGGCGCGCGGCGATTGCCCTGTCGTCGCGCTGGCGCCCGGGGGCGAGATGGTCGTGCGCTTCACCGACAATGTCCTCACCGGCAGCGGCGACGATGCGAGCGATCTGTGGATCTTCACCGGCGACGCGCATTCGCGCCTGTCGGTCGAAGTCGGCGTCGATGGAAAGACGTGGGAGCCGGTCGGCAGCGTTCACGGGCCGCGGGGGGGCGTCGATATCGACGCGGCGGGCTTCGGCCCCTACGCCGCCTTTTCCCATGTCCGGCTGAAGAACCTGCCGGGCGACGGGATAAGTGCGCGCCCGGCCGTCGCGACCATCGACGCCGTCGGCGCGATCAGCACGCGGGAACTGGGGCAATGACCGCGCGCGGGTGGCTGCTGCGGCTGGCCGCGACGGGGCTGGCATGCGCCCCTGTTCCGGCGAACGCCGAAATCGACGGGCACGGCCCCGATGCCTGGCGCGTGACCGGTGTCGCGGCGGACGACGTGCTCAATGCGCGCGTCGGGCCGGGAACCGGCTATCCGGTGATCGACAGCTTCGCGCACGATGCGCGCGACCTGCGCCAGGTGACCTGCGTGCCGCTGCTGATCGCCGGGGTGCAGGAGAAACTGACCCGGGCCCAGCGCGAGGAACTTCCGCCCAGCTGGTGCCTGATGCGTTCGGCGGACCTGTCGAAGGCCGGCTGGGTTCGCCAGCACTACCTCGTGCCCGACGGCCCGGACGCGGCCGCCCCGGCGCCGGCCGGCGACGCGACGATCGCCGAGGCGGTGAACCTCGTGCGCCGCCTCTACGCCAGCGGCGGCCCCGGTGCGGCCGCCGCCAGCCATCCCCTCGATCCCGCCAATGCGCCGGCCTATTTCGCCGCCGATGTCGTGGCCGCGATGCGTTCGCGCCCGCCCCAGGCCGATCCGCTGTTCGGCGCGCAGGATTTCGACGGCAGCTATGGCGAACCGACCGCGGACGCGGACCAGCCGATGTTTCGCGGAATGGTCACCGTGAACGTGGAGATCGTCAACTTCGGCCGGCGCCACACCGCGGTGTTCCGGCTGCGCGCCGATCCCGCGCAGCCCGGCGCGCCCTTGCGCATCTTCCGCATCGAACACGATGGCTGGTCCTTTCCCTGATCCAGCCGGCCATACCAAGGAGCTTCTCATGACTTTGCCTTTAAAACTCTCCGCCCCCGTTCTTTGCGCGATCGCGCTGGGCATGGTTGCCGCCTGCTCGCCCGGATCGGAGCCGGGGGATGAGCCTGCGGCGGACAGCGATGGCGCCGCGGCCCGGCAGCCGGGGATCGGCGAACTCGAGGCCACGATCGGCGACGTGGCCTATCGCGGGGAAACGGTGGACAGCGCGGCCCACGGGTCCTCCACGGCCGAGTTTCGCGACCTGGGCGCGGTGAAAAGCGTGAATATCCAGGCGCACGACCCTGCGGCGGACGGGTTCATGCACAACGTGCTCGCCGTCGAGTTCACGCTGGCCGGCAGCGATTCCTCCGCGCCGGTTACCGGTGCCACGATCTCCTACTGGCCGGGCGGCACGGACGGGCCGTTCTATCACAGCGAGGGGAGCGCGTCGGCGCCGCAGGTCGTACTCGACGCGGTGTCGTTCGAGCAAGGCGCCGCCTCGGCCAGCGGCCGTTACTCCGCCAACCTTTGCCGGAAAGCCGATTTCTTCTCGGAGCCGGACAGGAACGATTGCGTCGCCGTCGAGGGGACTTTCGACACAGCGCTGCGCGAAAGCGCTTGATCGCGGCGCCTGCCGGGCCGACCGAACGCGAATGATGGAGAGCGATTGATGCCGGGATTGCACAGACACGGCCTCGCGGCCCTGGTGCTGGCCTGCGGGCTGCTGTTCCAGGTGTTCGCAGCCGCTTCGCCGGCCCAGGCGCAGGCGCGCGATCCCAATTCGCCTTACCGCGACAGCTACGACGTGCGCTTCGGCGACCGCCTCGTCGGGTCGTGGTCGGGCCGGGTGTCCGGCAGCTCGGTTTCGCAAGCGGACGGCGAGATGGCGGGCCAGGCCGTCTTCGTTCGCAGGGGCTATCGCGACAGCAGCTATTTCGGGATCGTCCTGCACGATCACCGCCACCGGACCGGCGACACCTTCTCGGAAATACACATCGGGACGATCCCCTGCGGCCCTTCGGGACGGCGGATAGACGCGGTTCACGGGCTGGAGGCGAGGGAGGCCCGCGCGCGGTTCGCCACCGTGTCGTTCGACAACCGGCTGGCCGCGACCGGTCGCCCCGACATGCGGGTATTCCCCGTCTACGGGGCGGAAGCGGCAAACCCCGCGACGATCGTCACGCAGTGGACGCAGGACAGCTTCACGCTGCACCTTTCGGGCAGGTTCGTTTCGGTCGTCACCCCGGTGGCGGGCCAGACCTTCGATTACGAGCGGCAGCGCGAAGGCAGGCTGGAAGAACTGCACCTGGAGGCGACTTTCACTCTCGAGCGAACGCCGGCGACCGAGGATCTCTTCGATCTCACGCTGTGCGAGGAGAAGGAGTTTCTCCAGGTTGTCGAGACCGTGCCCGAAAGCGGGCGCGAGAACGTGGTTCTCGAAGGCGCGGACTTCTACATCGAGTTCGACGCCCCGATCGAAACGACGACCCTCGATGAAACCACGGTCTTCATGACCACCCGCAACGCGGGCGGGGGGCCGATCTTCGTTGCCACCGACCTTGCCCTCGTCGCGCCCGACCGGGTGCGGGTCAGGCCGGTCGAGCCGCTACTGAGCGGGACGGTCTACGACATCGAGGTCATGTCGGGGGAAGAGGGCCTTCGCGGGCTGGAGGAGGAAATGCTCGCCGGCGATTACCGGATGTCCATCTCCACCCTGGTCGAACCCGACGAGCTGCGGCTCGAGATCCACCAGGTTTCCCGCGACGCGCCCCTGATAAAGGACAAGCCCGCCGCCGGACGGATCTTCGTCGAATGGGAGGAACGCGACGACATCGATCCCGCCTGGCAGGTGCTGAACTATCCTGTCGTGGCCGAGATCACCGATCTCGACGACAAGACCGTCTTTCCCGAGATTGCCGAGCGGGCGCGCCGTCCGGACCTGATTTCGGACGAAGAACGCCGGCTGGGAAAACACGCCCTGAACCTGTTCGACTGGACGCCGACCTCGGGCTCGTTGCCGATGCACTTCACCGCCAAGGTCAAGCCGGCAAACCCCTATCCGGAAACCGCCGATCCCGAACCGGCGACAGTGGATCACACCATGCAGTACGCTGCCGAACACAGCGACCTCCTGGTGTTCGATTATTACCTCGCCGAGCACGCCGAGTGGTCGCAAGGCGCCGACGATCGAGCCCGCCACTACGCGCTGTTGGCCGCGCAGCAGCAGCAGACGTACATGAACCAGGTTTTTCCGATCGCTCGCGTGGTGGGGCGTTTTCAGGGAAGCTACAACATCGCGCGCACCATCTGTGAACTACCCAGGATCTTCGACAGGGAACTGTGCGACGAGAATGCCGGCGACATGATGGCGCTGTTCAGGCTGTTTTACGAGCATGTCTCCGCGCGATCGGTCGCTCATGTCATCGTCTCCTACCATCCCCCCAGTCTCGGAGGGGCCGGGAAAACCTATGCGCCGTTCGATCAGCCTTCGACGCTGATCGCCAGGCCGGGTGAGACGGCCAAGACCCATCTGCCCGCGCCTGACCTGGCAGCGCTCCGAAGGGAGAACCGGGAGAACCGGAACATGATCGTCATGAGCAGTGGCCCGCTGCCCGATGGGGTCGTCCCGGGAATCGTCACCGCCCCGCTGATCGAGCATGAGTTCGGCCATGTCTTCGCGCTTCCGCACACGCCCTATGTGGAAGGCCGCGAGCACCGGGCGGAAGTGTGCGACGCCTACCGGGACAGGAAAGCGCCGGGGATCGACGGCATGCGCATCGCGCTCGACGGGACGACCGGCTGGCAGAAATCCTCCGAATATGGCAATGCGCAGTCGCGCACCCCGATGCGCAACCTGATGTTCCCCTGCGCCTACGATCACCGGAGGGAATACTGGATCGATGGCGACCAGTACGATTGGCTGGTGAAGCGCGTGCCGGCGATCCTGCGCAACGCCGGCGCGCATACCGGTTCGCTATCGGCGCTCGGCGGAAATCCGCTTGCCCAAGGCCGCGGCTCTGCCGACGGTATCGCCACCAGCGTGACATTCGACGGCGCGGACGGCGATCGGCGCTTTATCCTGGTCTCCGGCCTCAGCGACGGCACGAAGGCGCAGTTCCTCCCCACGGTCGGCGTGCCCGGGCCGCGCGACCCGCTGTCGGGCGACGGACCGTTCGAACTGCGCGTGGAGGATGCCGCCGGTTCCGTGCTGGCGCGGGCCAAGGTCGGTCCACCGACATCGGACGAGCCCGTCTGGCCTTTCGCGGTCACCCTGGCGCTGTCGGGCGAACCGGCCCGGATCGCGCTTGTCAACGGGGCCGAGGTCATCGGCGAGCTGCGCGCATCGGGCCAGCTGGACAGCCCGAGCGTGACGTCCCACGCCCCCGGTTCCAGCTACCGCGCGGGCGAAGCTCTCGAGTGGACGGCCGGGGCGGGACCGGCGGAGGCCACGACATATTCCGTCCGCTATTCACCCGATGGCAGGGAGTGGTCCACGCTCGCGCACTTCCTTTCGGATACCCGCTACACCCCCGATCCGCTCACGCTGAGGCCTGGCCCGCGCGCTGCCTTCGCGATCGTCGCCCACGACGGGGTGGCGGAACGCACGACGATGCTGCCGGTGCAGCTGAGCGTTCCGCTCGAACCGCTTGCCAGCTGGCCGTCGGGCGAGACGGGGGCGGGCGCGTTCGACAGCCCCGCCGGCGCGGCCTTCAACGTCGCGCTCGATCCCGCCTCGCTCGATGCCGTGCGGCTCGAGATGGACGGAACGGCCGTCGCAGCGAAAGTCTCGCTCAGCCCCTCGGGCACGATCGTCTCGGTCAGGCCGCGCGACCCGGTCGCGGGCCGGGCATATGCGGCGGTGGTCGGAACCGGGCTGCGCGCGAAGGACGGACGGCACCTGGCGGAGGAGCTGCGGCTGGAATTCGTCCTCGATGCCGTGGCCGGGCAGGAAGAACCTTCGCCCTGGATGCCCGATCGCCCCGCGCTGGGGGCCGGCCCCACGGCTGGCGACCGCCCGGAAACGCAGCCGTCGCGGCGCGCCGAGCCCGCCCGCGAGGTCACCGTCACCGCACAAGGGGAGATCACGCTGGAGGTCGGCACCAATCCGACCGTTCCCGCCACGATCACGCGCTGCGATTTCGACCGCGGCGGCGGCCTGGCGGGCCTGGGCGTGGTCTTCGAGACCAACCCGGGCAGCCGGCTGGAGATCGATATGCGCCGCGCCGGAGGGACGATCTCCGCCACGCTGTCGCGCAGCGACGGCTACGACGTCAGCAACCGGGGCGGGCCGGCGGATGGCTGGGCCATGGACCTCGGGGCCGACGGACAGCTCACGGCCCGCGGGAAAGTGGGCGTCGGCGACGATACCGCCGGCTTCCGCCTCGCCGGCGAGTGCCCGGCCCAGCCGTAGCCGGCCTTCCCACCACGCCAGCAGGAGAACCCCCATGCTTACCACTGTCCTCACCCTTGCCCTGACGCTTGCCTCGACCACCGCGCCCGAAGCCGGCACCGCGCAGCTGACCTTCGGCGGCGAGACGACGGTTCATCCGATCGCCGACTGCGCGATGACGCCGACCGACGGCGTACCCGCGCGCCTCCTGATAGAGGAGGTGGGTCTCACGCTCGTCCTCGCCCGGGCCGATCACGTGCAGACCATCAGCGTGATCCGCGACAATATCAACTGGTCCGCCACCCGGATGAACATCGGCGGCCAATGGACCGATCGCGGCCGCCCCGCCGGGCCGATCGTGCAGGAATGGGGCCCGCTCATTCGCGCCGAAGCCGTGCTCGCCGGCTCAGGAGATGGCGCGGAGCGGCAGGTCTCGCTGGTCGCCCGCTGCTGATCCGCGATCACGCGCGGGCGGTTTTTCCGCCTGCGCGAATGCACGTCGCCTGCTCTTCGTCAGAAGCCGCTGCGCCGGCTTCCGTCTCGCCCGATGCGCCAAACGCCGGCCTGCGTGGAAGACGGGAAGGGTAGTCTTCGCGTGGACCGGACGGCCGGCCAGGCCCCGATAGCAGCCCGGCAGCCCCCGTTCTTTTTTGGCCTGTCCCCCTTTCGTCGGCGGGCGGGGTGGCCTAGCGCTCTTGCGATTGCGGAGAAGGGAGCGCGTTCATGCGGTTGATTTCATTGATGGGTGCCTGCGTCCTGGCGGCTTGTCCGGTGGCGGCGCAGGACGCGGCCAATGTCGCCGACACGACGGCCGCGGCGACGCAGGGGATCGGACCGGGCGCGCGGCCGGTGGGGGCGGACTGGAGCCGCAGCCCGGTCGTCGCGCGCGAGGGGATGGCGGCCACCGCGCATCCGCTGGCGACGCAGGTCGCGCTCGATATTCTCAAGGCCGGGGGCAGCGCGGTCGACGCGGCGATCGCGGCCAATGCCGCGCTCGGCCTGATGGAGCCGACCGGCAACGGGATCGGCGGCGACCTGTTCGCGATCGTCTATGACCCCGCGACCGGGCACCTGCACGGCATCAACGGCTCGGGCCGTTCGCCGGCGGGCCAGACGCTGGAGCAGCTGAGGGCCCGGCTGGGCGATGGGGCGACGTCGATCCCGCCGGTCGGCCCCCTGCCGGTGACCGTTCCCGGCACCGTCGATGCATGGTTCGCGCTGCATGATCGGTTCGGCAAGCTGCCGATGGCCGACAACCTCGCCCCCACGATCCGCTACGCGCGCGAAGGGCACCCGGTCGCGCCGGTCATCGAGATGTACCTGGCCCGCGCGCTGAGGAGCTACGAGGCGCGGCAGGAAGAGCACCCGTTCGATTTCGCCAATGCCCGGGCGACCTGGTTCGCCGACGGCCCGCCCGCGCCGGGCGAGATCTTCCGCAACCCCGACCTCGCCGACACGCTGGAGCGTATTGCCGCGGGCGGGCGCGACGAGTTCTACGAGGGCGAGACCGCGCGCATCATGGTCGATTACCTGCGCCGGCAGGGCAGCGCGTTCACCCTGGCCGACTTTGCCGCGCACGAGAGCGAATGGGTCGATGTCGCCTGCGTCGCCTACCGCGACGGGTACGAGCTGTGCGAATTGCCGCCGAACTCGCAAGGCTATGCCGCGTTGCAGATGGTCAACATCCTCAAGAACGTGGACCTGGCGCAGTGGGAACGCGGTTCGGCACAAGTGCTGCACTACATCACCGAGGCCAAGCGGCTCGCTTTCGCCGATGTCGCGCGCTTCTACGCCGATCCCGATTTCGCAGCGGCGCCGGCCGAGCTGCTGAGCGAGGAGTACGGGCGTGCGCGGTTCGCGCTGATCGATCCCGAACGGGCCACGCCGGCCTTTGCCGCGGGCGACCTGGTCGCTCCGCAGCTGGAGGGGCCGGGAGACACGACCTACCTGACCGTGGCGGACAGGGACGGGATGATGGTCAGCCTGATCCAGTCGAACTATCGCGGGATGGGCGGCGGGCTCGTCGCCGACGGGCTGGGCTTCATGTTCCAGGACCGCGGCGAGCTGTTCAGCCTCGATCCGGAACATCCCAATGCCTATGCCCCGGCAAAAAGGCCGTTCCACACGATCATCCCCGCCTTCGTGAAGAAGGACGGCAAGCCTTTCATGAGCTTCGGCCTGATGGGCGGCGGGATGCAGCCGCAGGGGCACGTCCAGGTCCTGGTCAACCTGGTCGATTTCGGGATGAACCTGCAGGAAGCCGGCGACGCGGCGCGCCTGATGCACGACGGCGGCCGGCAGCCGACCGACGCGCTGGCCGGCAGCGCCGCCGACAGCATGGCGGTGGACGACCTGGGCACGCTGTTCGTGGAACCGGGAATCCCCGCCGCCACGGTCGAGGCGCTGCGGGCCATGGGCCACAAGGTCGAGATCGAACGGACCGGGATTCCCTTCGGCGGGTACCAGGCGATCGCGCGCGATCCGGAAAGCGGCGTTTACACCGGGGCGACCGAGATGCGGAAGGACGGGCAGGCCAGCGGATACTGAGGGCGGGGCCGGGCCCGGTTTCGACGGAACCGGGCCCGCGCAGCTGGCCGCCGTGGAAGCGATAGCCGCGCACGCCGGGAAAGCGGCATATCGTGCTTGCCATTGATAAGCATTCGCATTAGCGGGACGGCGATGGCCGCATCCGGCCTGTCGTCGATGCCGAAGCGAGGTTCCCATGTCCCAGTCCAAGGCGAGCCTTCTCGCCGCCGCCGCGATCGTCCTTCCCTCCGCCGCCGCTGCCCAGTCCACGCCGCAGCCCGATGCCGCGCACGCCGGCGATACCCGGCAGGACGCAGCCGCCTCCGCCGCCGCACCCGCCGAGGGCGCGCCTGCCGCGGCCCCGATCGTCGTGGTCGGCAAGCTGACCGATTCGGCGATCACCCGCGACGATGTCGAGCTGACCCAGGCCAACGATCTCGCCGACCTGTTCCGCAGCACCCCCTCGGTCTCGGTCGGGGGCGCGATCGGCATAGCGCAGAAGATCTACGTTCGCGGGCTGGAGGATTCGCAGCTCAACGTCTCGATCGACGGCGCGCAGGTCCAGGGGACGCTGTTCCACCACGTCGGGCGCGTGTCGATCGAACCGGAACTGCTCGAGCGGGTCGAGGTGCAGACCGGCGCGGGCGAGGCCACCGCGGGCTTCGGCGCGATCGGCGGGGCGATCCGCTTCCGCACGCGCGATGCCGCCGACCTGCTGGAGCCGGGGCGCGACGTGGGCGCGATCGTCAAGGCCGGCTGGTTCTCCAACGATGGCTACAAGCTTTCGGGTACGGCCTTCGGGCGGCTGGCCGGCGACGTCGGGATCGTCGCCGCCTACGTCCACCAGGACCGTGATCCCTATCGCGACGGCCATGGCGAGCGGGTTCCGGGCAGCGGGGCGGAGCAGAACGTCGCCTTCGTCAAGCTGGGCGGCGATGTCGGCGGCGGCCATGGCTTCTCGCTCAGCTATGAACAGCGGGAGGAAGAGGGCGAGTTCGGCGCGCGGCCCAACTGGCCGGTGATGGAAGGCGACGACCTGTTCCCGGCCGAGGCGAGCCGGCGAACGGTGATCGGCAATTACCGCTTCGACGATGGCGGCCCGGTGGGGCTGGAACTGGTGGGTTACTGGACCCGGGCCGAATTCGAGCTCGACCGGTTCGACCGCTGGGGCCTCTACGGTGCGGAGATCGAGAACTGGGGCGGCGACCTGCGGATCGGCGCCTCGGTGGGCGCGCACGACATCGTCGGCGGGGTCGCATATCGCAACGATTCGGTCGCGAGCGCCTACCTCGCCGAGCCGGCGACCTGGCAGCCCTGGGCCTGGGACCCGGACATTGGCCGCTTCGGCGAAAGCGGCGAACTGGTCGGCGTCTATGTCCAGGACCGCTGGCAGGTGGCCGATCCGCTGCTCCTGAGCTTCGGGGCCCGTTACGACTACTACACGCTCGACATCGAGACTTACGGCGTGGGTACGAGCAGCAGCGGCGTCTCGTTCAATATCGGCGCCGATCTGGAGATCCTGCCCGGGCTGACCGCCAATGCCGGCTATGCCGAGGCCTTCCGCGGCAAGGAGATCGGCGATGCCTTCACCCTCGAACATCGCCCGGGTCGCGCGATCCTCCAGCCCGGCCTGCAGCCGGAGACGGTCGGCAATCTCGAGGTCGGCCTCGCCTACGATCGCGGCGGCTTCCATGCCTCTGCCGCCTATTACGCGATGGAGATCGAGGACGTCGTCTTCGATCAGCTCTATCGCGGGCCGTTCCCGCAGGACGGCGTCTATTTCGAGAACGTCGGCACGTTCCGTTCGGAAGGGTTCGAGCTGCGGGCCGGCTATCGCCGCGGCGCGTTCGGGATCAGCGGGTTCTACAACCACTACGATCCCGAGCTGAACGATCGCCCGGTCAACGGCTACGAACACCTGGCGCTCGGCAATACGCTGGGCGACCAGTGGAACGTCAGCGCGACGTTCGATCCTTCGCCCGCGCTGGGTTTCGAAGCGAGCCTGACCCGGTTCGAGCGGGTCGAGGATCTCGAGGTCCTGTTCCGCGACGTCGAGCTGGGGTACGTGCCCGCGACCGAGTTCATCGACAAGCCCGGCTATACCACGCTGGACCTTTTCGCCCGCTGGCAGCCGCTGGGCAGCGACCGTTTCGAGCTGCTGGCCGCGGTCTACAACCTGTTCGACGAGGCCTATATCGCCCACGCCAGCGTGGCCGATTACAGCGCGATCCCCGACTACGGCATCGTTTCGGGCGTGCGCGAGCCCGGGCGCAACTTCCGCCTCGGCGCCGCGTTCCGGTTCTGATCGGAGGCAAGCCCCGCCGCGCCGCCTTGCCGGCGGGCGCGGGGCCGGCAGGGGGTCAGAGGCAGGCCTCGAGATAGGCCTGGTCGAAACCGAACTGGCGCGCCTTTTCCAGCGTATAGGGGCGCAGGCCCGAACTGCGGAACTCGCCCAGGATCTTGCCGTCCTCGGTTTCGTCCATGTATTCGAACTTGAACAGTTCCTGGGTGACGATCACGTCGCCTTCCATCCCGATCACCTCGGTGATGTTGGTCGTCCGGCGCGAGCCGTCGCGCAGGCGCTTGACCTGGACGATCAGGTCCACGCTTTCCGCGATCTGGCGGCTGATGGCCTCCTTCGGGATCTTGATGTCGCCCATCATGATCATGTTTTCCATGCGGCCCAGGCATTCGCGCGGGCTGTTGGCGTGAAGCGTGCACATCGAACCGTCGTGGCCGGTGTTCATCGCCGCGAGCAGGTCGAAACATTCCGCGCCGCGGATCTCGCCCAGGATGATCCGGTCGGGGCGCATACGCAGCGCGTTCTTGACCAGGTCGCCGATCGTGATCGCGCCCTGGCCTTCCAGGTTCGGCGGGCGCGTTTCCAGCGGCAGCCAGTGCGGCTGCTGCAGGCGAAGCTCGGCCGCGTCCTCGATCGTCAGCACGCGTTCGCCCGGGTCGATCATCTTCGACAGCGCGTTCAGCATCGTCGTCTTGCCCGACCCGGTACCGCCGGAAATGACGACGTTCATCCGGCACGCGCCCGCGATCTTCAGCGCGGTGCACATCTTGTCGGACATCGAGCCGAATTCCTTGAGCATGTCGAGGGTGATCGGCTTCTCGGAGAACTTGCGGATCGAGATCGCGGTGCCGCGCAGGCTCAGCGGCGGGACGATCACGTTGACGCGGCTGCCGTCCTTCAGACGGGCGTCGGCCAGCGGCGTGGTCTGGTCGACGCGGCGGCCGACCTGGTTCACGATCCGCTGCGCGATCTGGAACAGGTGCTGTTCGTCGCGGAACTTGATCGGCGCGACGACCAGCTTGCCCTTCTTCTCGATGTAGGTCTGGTCCGGGCCGTTGACCATGATGTCGGAGACATCGGGATCGTTCAGCAGCTCCTCCAGCGGGCCGAAGCCGAGCAGCTCGTCGATCAGCACCTTTTCCAGCGCGAACTGTTCGCGGCGGTTCAGCGTGACCTTGAGCTCGGCCAACACTTCCATGATGATCGGGCGGAACTCTTCGGAAAGCTCGTCCTTGGTCAGGGTCGCCGCCGCTTCGGGATCGACCCGTTCGAGCAGCCGCGGCAGGACCTGTTCCTTGATCTTGTGGACGCTCGCCTCGAAGCCGCCGATCTCGGCCTGTTCGTGGATCGCGTTGGCGCGGTCCGCCAGGCGCGTCATCGCGTCGGCCTTGTTCGGGGCTGCCGGTTCGCTGGGGGCAGGGGCTTCCTCGCCCGGCAGGGGCGGGAACTGGTCGCCGCCGGGAGGCGGGGCGGGACGTGCCGCCTCGCCGCCTTTCATGGGCCGGGCCACGCCGAACGACGGGCGGCTGCCGGGCGCCATTCCGCCTGGACCGTTCTTCCTGCCGAATGCGCTCATTGCGTGACCCCTTGGTTTCAAATCATCCGAAAGAGCCGCCGGCGCATGGTGACGATGGCCCCTCTCAACGTGGTGAATAATTGGGAAAGTTAATTATTTTGCTAAGGCGCCGCCCCCCGTGCGGTGCCCCTCGGGTCGCCCCGCGTTGAGCAGGGCCAGGCACGTCACCACGATCATGACCGGGTAGGCGTGATAGAGCGCCCCTTCGAGCATCGCGATCGCGACCAGCCCGGTCAGCGCGGCGGCCGCGGCCCGTTCGCCGTCGCCGGCCCGCCGCGCCAGGCGCAGCAGGCCCAGGCCCGTCCCCCACAGCATCAGCGCGAGCGCGCCCGTGCCGGCCACTCCCCATTGGTAGAGGAACTGGAGAAGGGCGTTGTGCGGGTGGTTGATCGCGCCCATCCCCGCTTCGACTTGCGTGCGGAACTGGCCCTCGCCATGGCCGAGCAGGGGCCGTTCGACGATCGCGGCCCAGGTCTCGCGCCAGATAGCCATGCGGCCCGACGTGTAATGGTCGATCCCGTCGCCCGAGAGCCCGCGGCTGAGGATGCGGTCGAGCCCCCATGCCTCGTGCGGGACGAGCAGGTACGAGGCCGGCACCGCGACGGCGAGCGCGGCCAGCACGCGCACGGCCAGCCCGCGGCGTTGCCCTTTCGGCAGGAGGACGGCGATGACAGCCATGGCCAGCAGGCCCGCCGCCAGGGCGACGCGGCTGCCGCTGACGATCGTGAGCCAGAAGCCGAAGGCCCCGCCCACCGTCGCCAGCGCCGCGCCGCGGCCGCGCGCGCCGCACGACAGGGCGAGGGCGATCGCGGCCAGCGGCACGCCGTAGAAGCCGAGCTGGCGGATATTGGTAATGCCGATGCCGACCCCGACCCAGTTGAAGCCGGGGTTGCCGAACTCGGCCGCGACGATCGCGGTGAAGACCGCGCCGTAGAGCGCGGCGCCCGCGCAGGCGGCGAGCAGGAAGGACTTGCGCCGGTGCGCCCAGGCAGAGCCGAGCATGGCCCACAGCGCGAGGCCGAACAGGGCATGGACCACGCTTGTCAGCATCAGGGGCAGCGGGGCACCGGGCCGCGCCGCGATGGCGAGATTGGTCAGCGCGATCGCGACGAGCCAGCCCGCCGCGCCCGCGCGGGTGGCGGGCGCCAGCCGGGCGAGGGCGGCGCGCATGTCGAAGCCGTCGGCGATTGCCAGCGCGATCACCGCCAGTTCGGCAGCCACGATCGGGACGGCGTAGAACAGGATCGCCGGGTGGCTGTCCAGCGCCAGCCAGCCGCCGAGCGCGAACAGCGGCGCCGCCAGCGCGACTGTCGCCAGCGCGCCGCACAGCGGCCAGCGCGCGCTGGCCTGCGGGCTGGTCTCGGCAGGGGCGGCGCGATCTGCCGCCGCGGCGATGGACATGAAGAACGCCTTCCCGGTCGCGTGAACTCGCCCCGGGGCCTAGGGGGCAAGTTTTAACTTGCGGTAAACCATCGACACCGGCGACGATGCAGGCCTGCCGCTGCCGCGACGACCCCTTGGCCGCGGCGCGGGCCAGCCAAGGGGGGGGATTGCCGCCAGATGCGACAGGCCGAACGCACGGGCATCGTTTGCGCGCTTGCCGGCTTCACCATGCTCTCGCTCGGCGACGCGGTGGTCAAGACGATGGCAGGCATGTGGTCGCCGGTGGCGGTGGCGGCCCTGCGGCTGGCGTTCGGGGCCGCCGGCCTCTCGCTGATCCTCCTGCTCGGCCAGGGGCCGCGCGCCTTCCGGCCATCGCACCCGTGGCTCCAGGTCGCGCGGGGCGCATGCCTGGCGGGGGTGACCTTGTGCTTCTTCTCCGCCGTCTTCGTCCTCCCGCTGGCCGAGACGATGGCGCTGACTTTCGTCGCCCCGATCTTCACCGCGTTGCTCGCCGGGCCGCTGCTTGGGGAGCGGGTCCGGCCGGTGGTCTGGGTCGCCTCGCTGATCGCGCTCGGCGGCGTGCTGCTAGTCCTGCGGCCCAACCTCGCCGAAGTCGGGGCCGTGGCCTTCCTGCCGCTGGGTGCCGCCGCATTCTTCAGCCTGATGGTGATCGCCAATCGCGCGTCCTCCGGGCAGGGCAGCACCCTGTCGATGCAGGTCTTCATCGTTTCGGTCGCGGCACCGATCCTGGCGCTGGCCGCGCTCGGCGGACACGCCGCGGGGATCGAGGCGCTGCGGATCGGGCCGCCGCACTGGAGCGTGATCGCGCGCTGCGCGCTGGTGGCGGTAACGGCCAGCATCGCCCACTGGCTCATCTACCTGGGCACGACGCGCGCCGGCGCCTCGACGGTCGCGCCGATGACCTATGTCCAGATGATCGTCGCCTCGGCCCTGGGCTGGCTCGTCTTCGGCGACGTGCCCGATGCCGCGACGATTGCCGGGGCCGCCGTGATCATCGGCGCGGGCCTGTTGCTCTGGTGGCGCACCCCGCCGGGCGTGCAGCCACCGGCCCGCCAAGCGGATTGACGCGCGCGCCTTTTCCCGCGAGCAGGCGGCAAACCGCATCGGGCGCTCCGCCCGCCAACCACAACCCGGGGTAACCAGTTCATGTGTGGAATTATCGGCATCGTCGGCAAGGAAGAAGTGGCTGACCGGCTGGTCGACGGCCTGAAGCGGATGGAATATCGCGGCTACGACAGCGCGGGCGTGTGCACGGTGCGCGACGGTTCGCTCGTGCGCCGGCGGGCCGAAGGCAAGCTGGCCAACCTCGTGGCCGAGCTGGAGCGCGACCCGGCCTCGGGCACGATCGGCATAGCCCATACCCGCTGGGCGACCCACGGCGCGCCCACCGCCAGCAATGCCCACCCCCACGCGACCGGGCAGGTCGCGCTGGTGCACAACGGCATCATCGAGAACTTCCGCCCCTTGCGCGACGAGCTGATCGCGCGCGGCCGCACGCTGGAGAGCGAGACCGACAGCGAAGTGGTCGCCCACCTCGTGTCGGAGGAGATCGAGGGCGGGGCCACGCCTGAAGACGCGGTGAAGGCCGTCCTGCCCAAGCTGCGCGGCGCCTTCGCGCTGGCGATCGCCTTCCGCGATCACCCCGACATGCTGATCGGCGCGCGGCTCGGCTCGCCCCTCGTGGTCGGCTATGGCGAGGGGGAAACCTATCTCGGCTCCGACGCGCTGGCGCTGGCCCCGCTGACGCAGAAGATCGCCTATCTCGAGGAAGGCGACTGGGTCGTCGTGCGGCGCGACGGGGCGCAAGTCTACGACGCGCAGAACGTGCCGGTGGAGCGCGAGATCACCCATTCGGGGGCGACCGCCGCGGCGGCGGAGAAGGGCAACTATCGCCACTTCATGCAGAAGGAGATCTTCGAACAGCCGACCGTCGTCGCCCAGACGCTGCGCAGCTACGTCCACCAGGCGAACAACTCGGTCGCCCTGCCGCAGATCGATTTCGACCTCTCGACGGTGAAGCGCATCACGATCGTGGCCTGCGGCACCTCTTTCTATGCCGCCATGGTCGCCAAGTACTGGTTCGAGACCTTCGCCCGGGTGCCGGTGGACATCGATGTCGCGAGCGAGTTCCGCTATCGCCAGCCGGTGCTGGAGGATGGCGGGCTGGCGCTGTTCATCTCGCAGAGCGGGGAAACGGCCGACACGCTGGCCGCGCTGCGCCACTGCAAGGCCGAAGGGCAGACGATCGGCGTGGTCGTGAACGTGCCGACCAGTTCGATGGCGCGCGAGGCGGACCTGCTCCTGCCGACCCATGCCGGGCCCGAAATCGGCGTTGCCAGCACCAAGGCCTTCACCTGCCAGCTGGCCGTCCTCGCCGCGCTGGCGGCGCACCTGGCGGTGAAGAAGGGGCGGATGGACCGGGCGGAGGAGGAGGAGGTCGTGCGCCACCTGCTCGAAGCCCCGGCCGCGCTCAACGCCGCGCTCGACCATGACGAGGATATCGCGGCGATGGCGCACCTGATCGCGCCGGCGCGCGACGTGCTCTACCTCGGGCGCGGGCCCGACTACCCGCTCGCGCTGGAAGGGGCGCTGAAGCTGAAGGAAATCAGCTATATCCACGCCGAAGGCTATGCCTCGGGCGAAATGAAGCACGGCCCGATCGCGCTGATCGACGAGGCCGTGCCGGTGATCGTGCTCGCGCCGTCGGGCCCGCTGTTCGAGAAGACCGTTTCGAACATGCAGGAAGTGCGCGCGCGCGGGGGGCAGGTCGTGCTGATTTCCGATGCCGAGGGGCTGCGCGAAGCGGGCGAGGGCTGCATCGCGACGATCGAGATGCCGCGGGTCCACCCGCTGATCGCGCCGCTGGTCTATGCCGTTCCGGTGCAGCTGCTGGCCTATCACACGGCCTGCGTGAAGGGCACCGACGTCGACCAGCCGCGCAACCTCGCAAAGTCCGTCACCGTCGAGTGACCCGGACGGGACGGCGCTGGCAGGGCGTTGAATTGTATCGGCGTTTTACCCGGTCCTAACCTTTCCGCCCTAGGCGGGGAGGGGTGAGCGGAAGCAAACTGGAAGAGCGCGTCGACCCGTCGACACTGTCCGTCCTGTCCGTCCTGGGGTTCCGGGGCGGCACGGGCGCCGACTGGAATCGCCTGCGCGGGATGCAGCTGGCCCGCGTGGCCAGCGTCTGGCGCGCCCGCGCCTTCGGCCACGTCTTCGTCGCCGCGATGGTCGCCTGGACCGCCTATGGCCGGGTTCCGACCCCGCTGCTCGCCGCCTGGGTGGCGCTGCTGGGCGTCGTGCTCGCCTATGTCGTCGTGCGCGACGGCGCGCTGATCGATGCCGACACGCGCCGGGTCGCGCCGGGCGAAATGCACAGGCACGCCTTGCGCGCGGGAATGCTGGGCGTGGCCTGGGCCATGGCCGTGGTCCTGTTCACCGGGTACCTCGAATCGACCGACCGCTACATCATGATCGCGGCGATCGGCACGCTGATCGCCGGTGCCGCGCTGATCGTTTCGGGCGCACCGCTCAGCACGATCGTCTTCGGCGCGCTGACCGGGGCCGGGATGCTGACGATCCTGGTGATCGAGCGGGCGTATCAGTTGATGAGCCTGGTCGTCTTCTTCCTGCTCGTCGTCGGCTACGGCACGATCGCGATCGCGCGGATCTATCTCGTCGCGCGGATCGCACAGAACAACAGCCAGGAAAAGAGCGAGGTCGTCTCGCTCCTCCTGCGCGAGTTCGAGGAGAACGAGGCCGACTGGCTGTGGCAGATCGACGCCGCGCGCCGCATCCGCGGTGCATCGCCGCGCTTCTCGTTCGCGCTGGGCAGGAAGCCGGAGGAGCTGGAAGGCCAGTCCTTCCTCCAGGTCCTGGCCGGCGAAGCGTGGAACGACGCCAACTTCCCGCAGAGCCTGCACGACCTGGCCGACCGGATGAAGCGGCGCGAGAGCTTCTCCAATCTCCTGGTCAAGGTCGCGATCGGCAAGCAGACACGCTGGTGGGAGCTTTCGGGCACGCCGCTATTCGACGGCGACGTCTTCACCGGTTTCCGCGGGGTCGGCTCCGACGTGACCGAGCAGCGCGAATCGTCGGAGAAGATCGCCTACCTCGCGCGCTACGACACGCTGACCGGCCTGCCCAACCGCCTGATGCTGACCGAGGCGCTGGGCGATGCGTTGCAATACGCGCGCCAGTGGCGGACCCGATGCGCTTTCCTGATGGTCGATCTCGACCGGTTCAAGGCGGTCAACGATTCGCTCGGCCACCTGGTCGGCGACCGCCTGCTGGCGCAAGTCTCGCGCCGGCTGAAGGAACTGATGGACGAGAACGCCCTGTGCGGCCGGCTGGGCGGCGACGAGTTCGCCATCGTGATCCGCGACGCCAGCGACTCGCAGCGGGTCGAGACGGTCGCGCGGCAGGTGATCGAGCGCCTTTCGCAGCCTTACGAGATCGACCGCCACACGCTCTACATCGGGGCCAGCGTCGGCTCCGCCTTCGGCCCGCGCGACGGCAAGACGGTGGAAGACCTGATGCGCAACGCGGACCTGGCGCTCTATCGCGCCAAGGAAGAGGGGGGCAGCGGCCACTACCGCTACGAACCGCGCCTCCACGCCACGGCGGAGGAACGGCGCGTCCTGGAAGTCGCCCTGCGGCGTGCGCTGGCCGACGGCGAGCTGTCGCTGAATTTCCAGCCGGTGGTGAACGCGCAGGACGAAACGCTGGTCAGCTTCGAGGCGCTGATGCGCTGGAACAGCGCGGAGCACGGGTCGATCAGCCCGGGCAAGTTCATCCCCCTGGCGGAAGACACCCGGCTGATCGTGCCGATCGGCGCCTGGGTGCTGGAACAGGCCTGCCGCGAGGCAGCGCGCTGGCCGCGCGACGTGCGCGTGGCGGTGAACGTCTCGCCCGAACAGCTGCTCGAACGCGATTTCCCGGCCACGGTCGTCAACGCGCTGTCGGCCAGCGGGCTCGACGCCCACCGGCTGGAGATCGAGGTGACCGAGAGCATCTTCCTGCGCGACCCCGACGTGGCGCGCAATTCGCTGGAACAGGTGATGGCGCTGGGCTGCACCGTCGCGCTCGACGATTTCGGCACCGGCTATTCCTCGCTCGGCTACCTGCGCAAGCTGCAGTTCTCCACGATCAAGGTCGATCGCACCTTCGTCGACGGCGCGGCCGAGGGGAACCAGGAAAGCCTGGCGATCGTGCGCGCGGTCATCGCGATGGCGCGCAGCCTGGAAATGACGACCACTGCCGAAGGGGTCGAAAGCCCCGAGCAGGCCGAACTCGTCCGTTCGCTGGGATGCGACAAGATCCAGGGATTCCACTTCGGCCGGCCGATGCCGGCGGAAGAGGTCCATGCCCTGTTCCGCCAGCGGGAGCCGCTGATCGCCTGACCGGTCAGGCGGCGACGAGGCCCTTCACCGCGCTTTCGAACAGCACGCGCCCGTCGGTACCGCCGTGATCGACCTCGATCGCGCGTTCGGGATGGGGCATCAGGCCCAGCACGTTGCCGCGCGCGTTGAGAATGCCGGCGATGTCGCGGCGCGATCCGTTGCAGGTGTCGAGATAGCGGAAGGCGACGCGCCCTTCGCCCTCGAGCCGGTCGAGCGTGTCCTCGTCGGCGAAGTAGTTCCCGTCGTGGTGGGCGACGGGCAGGGCGATTTCCTGCCCCTGGTCGTAACCGGCGGTGAACAGCGACCGGTTGTTCTCCACCCGCAGCGGCGCGGTGCGGCAGATGAAGTTCAGCTGCGCGTTACGCATCAGCGCGCCGGGCAGCAGGCCGCTCTCGGTCAGGACCTGGAAGCCGTTGCACACGCCCAGCACGGGCACGCCGCGTTCGGCGGCGGCGATCACCGCGCGCATGATCGGGCTGCGGCTGGCGATCGCGCCGCAGCGCAGGTAATCGCCGTAGGAAAAGCCGCCCGGCACGGCGACGAAATCGACCGCGTCGGGCAGTTCGGCATCGCCGTGCCACACGCGCAGCGCCGGCACGCCCGACACTTTCTCGAGCGCGACGGCCATGTCCCGGTCGCAGTTGGAACCGGGGAAGGTGATGACCGCGCCGCGGAATGCCATCACGCGGTCTCCATCGTTTCGATCCGGAAGTTCTCGATCACCGTGTTGGCCAGGAGCTTGCGGCACATGTCCTCCAGCTGCCCATCGGTCGTATCGTCGGCCACCTCCAGCTCGATCAGGCGGCCGACGCGCACGTCCTCGACCCCCGAAAAGCCGAGCCCTTCGAGGGCATGGTGGACCGCGCGACCCTGCGGATCGAGCACGCCCGGCTTGAGGCTGACATGGATGCGGACTTTCATGGGCGGGGCGCCTTTCGCTGCGAGATCGGGACTCGCGCGCAGCCTATGGCGTTTCCGCGCGCCCGGGGCAAGTCGCCCCTCGCACCGGCCGCGCACAGGCAAGTCGCCGATTTCTTGAGTATTTCACAACCTGGCGCTGCTAGGCGGCGGACGATGAAGATCGACCTGGTTTACAACCCCGCGGCGGGCAGCTTCCGGCAGGCGCGGCTCGATGCCCTGGCCGCCGCCTTCGCCGCGCGCGGGATGGAAGTGTCGGCCATGCCCAGCGCGCGCGACGGGGCCCGCCTTTCGGGCGCTGCCGACCTCGTCTGCGTCCACGGCGGCGACGGCACGCTGCGCGATACCGTGCAGGCGCTGGGCCCCGCGGCCGGCGAGGTACCGCTGTGCATCGCGCCGGCGGGGACGATCAACCTGGTCGCGCGCGAACTGGGCTATGCCCGGCGTGCCGATGCCCTGGCGGCCCAGGTCGCCGCGGCCTGGGATCGCGGCCCCGAGAGTTGGCTCCGCGCGCCGCTCTACACGCTGGGCCGGACGCCGATCGTCGCCTGCCTCAGCATCGGGCCCGACAGCCATGCCGTGGCGCAAGTCTCCGCGCCGCTCAAGCGCCGGATCGGGCGCTATGCCTATGTCGCGGCGGCGATGCGGCAGCTGGCGCGCTGGCCGCGCGAACCGGTCGATATCAGCGGGGAACTGGCCGACGGGACGCCGTTCGCCTGCTCGGCGGAGGCGGTGATCGCCTCGCACGGGGCGTTCTATGCCGGGCCTTTCCGGCTGAGCCCGCGGGCCGGGCTGGCGGCGGATTCGGTGGAACTCGTCACGCTCCATCGCTCGACCCGGATCGGCACCGCGGCGTTGACCGGCGCGGCGATGCTGCGCCTGCCGCTCGACCGGCTCGGGCTGGCGGAGATCCGCACCGTGCGCAAGGTCGTGTTCGACCGCTGCGTCAGCCCGGTGCAGGTGGACGGCGACCACGTCCCGGAATGCGACGACACGATCGCCGCCAGCGGGATGGCCCTGCGCTACGTGGTCTGAGCGAGGCCTTACTTCTTCGGCTTGATCGGGCTGCGCAACTTGCCGCGGTGGGCGTTGAGGTCGAAGACCTCGCCCGGGCCGTTGTCCTCGTTCTGCAGCAGGCCCAGCCGCCGCGCGACTTCCTGGTAGGCGTCTTCCTCGCCCCCCAGGTCGCGGCGGAACCGGTCCTTGTCCAGCTTCTCGCCCGTGGTCATGTCCCACAGGCGGCAGCCGTCGGGGCTGATCTCGTCCGCCAGGATCAGGCGGCTGTAATCGCCGTCCCAGATGCGGCCGAATTCCAGCTTGAAATCGACCAGCCGGATATTGATCGCGGCGAACATGCCGCAGAGGAAATCGTTGATGCGGATCGCCATGCTGGCGATATCCTGCATTTCCTCGTTCGATGCCCAGTTGAAGCAGGCGATGTGCTCTTCCGCGATCAGCGGATCGCCGAGGCCGTCGTCCTTGTAATAGTATTCGATCAGCGTGTGGGGCAGCGGCTCGCCTTCCTCGATCCCGAGGCGCTTGGAAATGCTGCCGGCCGCGACGTTGCGCACGACGACCTCGATCGGGACGATCTCCACCTGCCGCACCAGCTGTTCGCGCATGTTGAGGCGGCGGATGAAATGGGTCGGGATGCCGATATGGCCCAGGCGCAGGAAGACATATTCGCTGATGCGATTGTTGATCACGCCCTTGCCGTTGATCGTGCCCTTCTTCTGGGCGTTGAAGGCGGTCGCGTCATCCTTGAAATACTGGATCAGCGTGCCCGGTTCGGGCCCTTCGTAGAGGATCTTGGCCTTGCCTTCGTAGATCTGGCGGCGACGGGGCATGGGGAATTCCTAGCGCGCAAAAACAACGGTGCCCCGGCGGGCGAAGCCTTGCGCTCCGCCGGAACCGGGGCAGGAAGCCGCCCATACCCCGATTGCCCGCCGAAGGCAATTGCACCGGCACCCGCGCCCCGCCCGCCATGCCGCCGGACGCGAACACGGGCGGCGCGGGGGAGGGGTGGGCGACCGGGTCCGTGGGCAGGCCCGATGGTCGGGTCCGGCGATCGGGCCCGGCGACCAGGCCCGGCGATCAGGGGCGCGTCTGGCCGTCGCCGTGGACGAGGTACTTGAAGCTGGTCAGCTGCTCCAGCCCCACCGGGCCGCGGGCATGCATCTTGCCGGTGGCGATCCCGATCTCCGCCCCCATGCCGAACTCGCCCCCGTCGGAAAACTGGGTCGAGGCATTGTGCATCACGACCGCGCTGTCGATCGCGGTCATGAACCGGCGCGCGGCCTCCGCGTCCTCGGTCAGGATCGCGTCGGTATGGTGGCTGGAATGGGTATCGACCCAGGCGATCCCTTCGTCGAGGCCATCGACGATCTTCACGCTGGCGATCGGGTCGAGGTACTCGGTATCCCAGTCCTCCTCGCTCGCGGGCTTGATCCGGTCGTCGAGCGCGACGGCCGCCTCGTCGCCGCGCAGCTCGCAGTCCGCCGCCATCGCTTCGGCGAGCCTGGGCACGACCCGGTCGGCGATCTTGCGATCGATCACGATGCTTTCGGTCGCCCCGCAAATGCCGGTGCGGCGCAGCTTGGCATTGCGGATCACCTTCACCGCCTCGTCGATGTCGGCTGCCTCGTGGACGTAGCTGTGGCAATTGCCGTCGAGGTGCAGCAGCGTCGGCACGCTCGCCTGGTCGCGCACCAGCTCGACCAGGCCGCGCCCGCCGCGCGGGATCACGAGGTCGACGAACTGGTCGGCCTTGAGCAGGGCCGCCACGGCGTCGCGATCGGTCGTCTGCACTGTCTGCACCGCGTCTTCGGGCAGGCCGGCGGCCTTCAGCCCGGCGCGCATCGCGGCCACGATCTCGCGCGTCGAATGGCGGCTTTCCGATCCCCCGCGCAGGATCACCGCGTTGCCCGACTTCAGGCACAGCGCGCTGGCGTCGGCGCCGACGTTGGGACGCGATTCGTAGATCATGCCGATAACCCCGATCGGCACGGCGACGCGTTCGATCTTCAGCCCGTTCGGCCGGTCGAACTCGGCCAGCTTGCGCCCGACCGGGTCGGGCAGCTCGGCGATTTCCTCCAGCGCGGTGGCCATGCCCTCGATCCGGTCCTCGGTCAGGCGCAGGCGATCGACGAAGCTTTCGGGCTTCTTGCCCTCGACGCTGGCGACATCGGCCGCGTTCGCCTCCAGCAGCGCGGCCGTGCCGGCGCGCAGGGCCCTGGCCGCTTCGCGCAGGGCGGTGTTCTTCGCCTCGGTGCTGGCGGACAGGAGGCCGCGGGCGGCCTCGCGCGCGCGCCGGCCGAGTTCCTGGATGTGGATCTGCGGGTCGAGTGTCTGGTCGTTCATGGTAATCCTCGTCTCGTTAGGGGCGGGAACCGCGGCTTCAGCGCAGCTCCACCGCCCGGTCGTAGGCCGCCTGCAGGGTGGAGCGCATCAGGCGGGTAAGCGTATCGTCGCCGTTCAGGGCGTCCAGCCCCGCGGCCGTGGTTCCGCCCTTGCTGGTCACCGAATTGCGCAGCGCCTCGAGGTCGCCGGCCTCGTCGGCCTGGGCCATTGCGACCGTGCCGGCCATCGTGCCGAGCACCATGGCCCGCGCCTCCTGCGCGGAAAAGCCCAGTTCCTGCGCGGCGGCGACGTAAGTGCGCGCGATCTCGAACACGTAGCCCGGGCCCGATCCGGCGACCGCGGTGACACGGTCGAGCTTGTCTTCCGCGTCCACCGTGATGGCGGTGCCGGTGCGGGCCATCATCGCCTCGGCATGGGCGCGTTGCTCTTCGGTCACGGCGGGGTCGGGACAGATGCCGCTGACCCCCTGGCCGACGGCGGCGGGCAGGTTGGGCATGACGCGCACGACCGGCGCGCCGTTCATCGCGCGCGAGATCCGCGCCGCGGCACAGCCGGCGGCGATCGAAAGGACATAGCCGCCCGGCGTCAGGCGGCCGGCATGGCCGGGCAGGATGTCGTCGATCATCTGCGGCTTGATCGCGACCACGATGACATCGAAGCTGGCATCGCCGAGCTCGCCGGCATCGGCCACCAGCCGGGCGGGGGCGGGAACTTGTTCGAGAGCAGGGTCAACTATTGTAAAGTCATCGCCACCGGACATCCAGTGTTCGAGCAAGGCCCCGCCCATCTTGCCGCAGCCGATCATGAGGATGCTTCTCTGACTCAAAATTAACCCCTCGATAAGTTAAGTAAAATTCAACTCGTCTTTTCGATATAGATTCTATCTATAAGGTGCGTTGCCCGGCGAATGGCCAAGTATAAACTTTTTTGGCCTTCAGGCGGTTGTGCGTTGCACAAATCCTACCTAGATAGCGACGCGCAAATTGCAAGAAATGGATTTTTGTCGTGGCCGAGAATCGAAGCATCGTCGTCAAGATTGGTTCCGCTCTCCTCGCCAATTCCGACCTGCTCACCCCCCGCTTCAGCTTCATCCAGCGGCTGCTGGAAGACGTGGCGCAGCTGCGCAGCGAGGGATACAACGTCATCCTCTGTTCCTCCGGCGCGGTCGCGCTGGGCCTGAAGACGGTCGGCGAAACGCCGGAAACCGCCGGGGTCAGCGACAAGCAGGCCGCCGCCGCCTGCGGGATGCCGCTGCTGCTCAACGCTTACAAGCAGGTCGGCCATGAATACGGTTTCGAGATCGCGCAGGTCCTGCTGACGCTGGGCGATTTCGAGGATCACCGGCGGTTCCTCAACACCCGCAATACCGTCCACCGCCTGCTCGAAGCCGGGGTGGTCCCGATCGTGAACGAGAACGATTCGATCACGACCGAGGAAATCCGCGTCGGCGACAACGACCGCCTGGCCGCCAAGGTGGCGCAGATGGTCGGGGCCAAGGACTTCGTGATCCTCACGTGCGTGGAAGGGCTCTATGATCGCAATCCCGACGACCCCGAGGCAAAGCTGGTGGAGGAAGTCGGCGACGTCGGCGAATACATGGAGGCGACGACCGGCAAGAGCACGCTCGGCACCGGCGGCATGACGACCAAGCTCAAGGCCGCCAACATGGCGCAGGAAGCGGGCTGCACGACCTATATCGCCAATGGCGAGCACGAGCGTCCGCTGTCCGCCGTGCTCAGCGGCGAACGGCGCTGCACCAAGTGCCTGCCGCACCCGAACCCGCTGTCGGGCAAGGACAGCTGGATCGCCAACCGCCTGCAGATGGCCGGCAGCATCGAGATATCGAAGGAACTGGCCGACGAGCTGGTGACGGAAAAGCGCTCGATCCGGCGCGAGGACATCCTGGCGATGGACGGCGATTTCACCCGCGGCGACGTGCTGCATCTCTACGACAGCGAGGGGGTCGAACGGGCCCGCGGGCTGAGCGACTTCACCTCGGAGGAGATCCGGGTGATGACCTTCAATCCCGATACCCCGGAAGAGCAGCTGCTCGGCTATCGCACGAAGGGTGAGGTCATCCGCGCCAACAACCTCGTCATGCTGGAAAACCGCCACCTGCTGTGGGACGCGCCCGAGGGCATGACCCCGGCCTGACCGCCTGACCGCCTGACCGCATGAGCGCCTGGGGCGGCGGCCTCGCGCGACCGGGGCGGGCGCGATGCCGGCGGCCTGCGCCAACTTCACTTGGCGTTCAGCGAGGGCGAGGTTATAGGCCCGGTCCATGATCACTCGCCCGCGCTCGCCGCTCAAGCTCGCACTCGCCGTTACCGCCTCGGCGGCCGCCCTTCTCACCGCCGGCTGCGCGGGGCGCACGTCCGGCCCGCAGGACACGGCCTATGTCGCGCGCGATGTCGAGACGCTCTATGCCGAGGCGAAGCGGCGGCTCGATGCCGGCAATGCCAAGTTCGCCGCCGCCCTGTTCGACGAGGTGGAACGCCAGCACCCCTATTCGCCCTGGGCCCGCCGCGCCCAGCTGATGAGCAGCTTCAGCTATTACGTCGCGCGCGATTACAACAAGGCGATCCAGAGCGCGCAGCGCTTCCTCTCGATCCACCCGGGCAACAAGGACGCGCCTTACGCCTATTACCTGATCGCGCTCAGCTATTACGAGCAGATCAGCGACGTCCACCGCGACCAGGCGATCACCGAACAGGCGCGCACCGCGCTGAACGAGGTCGTTCGCCGGTTCCCGCAGACCGCCTATGCTTCCGACGCGCGGCTCAAGCTCGACCTGGTCAACGATCACCTCGCGGGCAAGGAGATGGAGATCGGCCGTTTCTACGAACGCAGCGGCAAGTGGCTGGCGGCGCAGATCCGGTTCCAGAACGTGGTCGAGAACTACCAGACGACCAGCCACACACCCGAGGCGCTCTATCGCCTGACCGAGACCAGCCTGGCGCTGGGCATTCCGGAAGAGGCGGTGAAGTACGCCGCGGTCCTGGGCACGAACTACCCGGGCAGCGAGTGGTACGAAAAGGCGTTCGAGCTGGTGCAGGACCACGCGGCGAACGTTCGCGCCTCCTGATCGCGCAACTGTTCGCAAGCGGCACCCGGATTGGTGACGCGCCCCCCCATTCCGGCTAGGGAATCGGGTCAGACATGCTGACCCGCCTTTCCATCCGCAACGTCGTGCTGATCGAGGCGCTCGATCTCGATTTCGGGCGCGGCCTCGGCGTGCTGACGGGCGAGACGGGGGCGGGCAAGTCGATCCTGCTCGACGCGCTCGGCCTGGTCCTGGGCAACCGGGCGGAAACCATGCTGGTGCGCGCCGGCGCCGACCGCGCGAGCGTGACCGCCAGTTTCGAATTTGCCCGGCTCCCCGCGCCCGTGGCCGAGGCGCTGGACGAGGCGGACATCGTGCCCGAACCGGGCGAACCGCTGATGATCCGCCGCCAGGTGCGGGCGGACGGGGGCAGCAAGGCCTTCGTCAACGACCAGCCGGCCAGCGTCGCCCTGTTGCGCCGGATCGCGCCCGCGCTGGTCGAACTGCACGGCCAGCACGACGATCGCGGGCTGGTGAACCCGCGCGGCCACCGCGCCCTGCTCGATCGCTACGCCGGGGCGGACACGGCCGCGCTGGCCGCCGCCTGGGACGCCTGGCGCGCGGCGGAGGACCGCCTCCAGGCCGCGCGCGACGCGATCGCCCGGGCCCGCGAGGACCAGGACCTGCTGCTCGCCCATCTCGCCGAACTGACCGCGCTGGAGCCGCAGGCGGGGGAAGAGGCGCGTCTCGCCGAAGCCCGCGCGGCGATGCAGAAGGGCGAACGCCTGTCGGGCGACCTGGAGGAACTGCGCCACTTGTGGGACGGCTCCGAATCGCCGCTCGCGGCGCTGCGGGTGGCGGCGCGCCGGCTCGACCGGATCGCGCCTGAACACCCGCTGCTCGGCGAGGCGCTGGCCGCGCTCGACCGCGCGGTGATCGAGGCGGGGGAGGCCGAGGCGAAGCTGGAGGAAGCGGCCGAGGCGCTGGTCCACGATCCGGCCGCGCTGGAGGCGGCCGAAACGCGCCTGTTCGACCTGCGCGCGCTGGCGCGCAAGCACCGTTGCGAAGTCGACGAACTGCCCGCGAAGATGCGCGAGTTCCGCGCCGCGCTGGACAAGATCGAAGGGGGCGAGGCGGAACTGGACGCGCTGGAGGAAGCCGCGAAGGAGGCCGGCCGGCTCTATGTCGAGCGGGCCCGGGCCCTGCACGACAGGCGCGTGGAGGCCGCGGCCCGGCTGGACGCGGCGGTGGCGGGCGAACTCGCGCCGCTGAAGCTGGATGCCGCGCGCTTTCGCACCGCGGTCGAGCCGCTGGCGGAAGAACGCTGGGGGCCGCACGGCAGCGACAGCGTGGAATTCCTGATCGCGACCAATCCCGGTGCCGACTTCGCGCCGCTGGCCAAGATTGCCAGCGGGGGCGAACTGTCGCGCTTCATCCTCGCGCTCAAGGTCGCACTGGCCGAACAGGGCGGGGCGGCGACGGTGATCTTCGACGAGATCGATCGCGGCGTCGGCGGCGCGGTCGCCAGCGCGATCGGCGAACGGCTGGCCCGGCTGGCGGGCGACGGGCAGTTGCTGGCCGTCACCCACAGCCCGCAAGTCGCCGCGCGCGGGCGCACGCATTACCTGATCGCCAAGTCGAGCGAGGGCACGGTCACGAAAACCTCCGTCCGCCTGCTCGACGAAGAAGAGCGGCAGGAGGAGATCGCCCGGATGCTGTCCGGCGCCGAAGTCACCCCCGAAGCCCGCGCCCAGGCCGACCGCCTGCTGGAGGGGGTGTGAAGTATGCCGTTCTCGCAGGTGCATTGCTGATGGCGGCAGGGTGCCAGCCGGCCCCCGGCGGCGCGCCCGGCGCGTCCGTTCCCGTGGCGAGCGGCGACCGGTTCGGCGCCGACGCGCATCTTGCGCCTTCGCGGCCCGACGCCGTGTTGCGCTATGCCGACCACCCGCGCGGCTTTGCCGAGCTGCGCCTGCCGGAAGGGGAGGGGCCGTTTCCGCTGGCGGTGATCTTCCACGGCGGCTGCTGGAAGGCGGGGATCGCCAACCAGGCCTACATGGCGCCGCTCGCGACCCGGTGGCAGGACCTCGGCATTGCCACGCTCAACGTCGATTACCGCGAAGTGGGCGACGGCGGCGGCTGGCCCGGTTCGTTTGCCGACTGGGCCGCGGCGGGCGAACTGGTGGACCGCGTGGTCGCCGATCACCCGGTCGATCCCGCGCGGATCACGCTCGTCGGCCACTCGGCCGGCGCGCTGCCGGCGCAGTGGCTGGCCGCGCGGCAGGGGACAGGCGGCCCGCTCGGCCCGCGCGAGCCGCTGGCGGTGCGCGCGGCGATCGTGCTCGACGGCCCGGCCGATGTCGGGGCGGAGCGGGCGGCCTTCGACGCCTTGTGCGAATTTTCCGCGGTCGATCCGTTCATCGGCGGGGACCCGGCGGCGCACCCGGATCGCTATGGCGCGCTTGGCGCGGGGCCGCTCGCGCTGGAGGATCTATTGTTCGTCCAGGCCGTGCTGCCCGCCGCGCCGCCCGCGGTCCAGGCCGCGATCCGCGCCGGCGGCACGCGGCTGCAGATCCGCGAGAATCCGCAGGCCAGCCATTTCGATATCCTGACCCCGGGCGCCGAGGCCTATCGCGCCAACGAGCCGGCGATGCTGGAGGTGCTGCTGGGTCAAGCGGCCGGGCGCGCGAAATGATGGATCGGCGGCAGAACCTGGCGGCATTGGTGGCTTTCGCGGCTGCGATACTGCCGCCCCGGCAAGTGGCGGCCCTGGGGAAGATCATGGAAGAGGAACATCCGCACTACGGCCTGATCGGGCAGATCATCGCGCAGCCCGGCCAGCGTGCCGCGCTCGCTGCGATCCTGACCGAGAGCAGGGCCCGCATGCCGGGCAATTTCGTCTATCTCGTGGGTGAGGACACGGCCAACCCCGATGCGCTGTGGGTGGTCGAGCTCTGGGCCGACAGGCAGGCGCACGCCGCTTCGCTGGACCTGCCGCAGGTCGCCGCCGCGATCGACCGGGGGCGCCCACTGATCGCCGGGTTCGGTACCCGGGCGGAGTTCACGCCGGTGATCGACGCCCCGGCATGACGCGGAACGACAGCCTTTCCGAAGCCGAGGCCGCCAACGAGCTGATGCGGCTGGCGAAGCAGATCGCGCGGCACGACCGGCTCTACCACGCCGAGGACGCGCCCGAGATCACCGACCAGGAATACGACGCGCTCGTGCGCCGCAATGCGGAGCTGGAGGCGCAGTTTCCCCATCTCGTCCGCTCCGATTCGCCGTCGCGCGCGGTCGGCCACGCGGTTGCCGCCTCGCCGCTGTCCAAGGTCACGCACGAGGTTCGGATGATGAGCCTCGACAATGCCTTCGCCGACGAGGAAGTGGCCGATTTCGTCGCCCGCGTGCGGCGCTTCCTGGCACTGGGCGAGGACGAGCCGGTTGCCTTCACCGCCGAGGACAAGATCGACGGGCTTTCGTGCTCGCTGCGCTACGAGAACGGCGTCCTCGTGCGCGCGGCGACGCGCGGCGACGGGCAGGTGGGCGAGGACGTGACCGCAAACGTCGCCCATATCCCCGACATTCCGGCCGAACTGGCCGGCGACGTGCCCGAGGTGTTCGAGGTGCGCGGCGAAGTCTACATGGAGCGCGAGGCCTTCGTGGCGCTCAACGCCCGCCTGATGGAGGAAGCGCGCAGCGCGGCCGAGGCGAAGGGGGAGGCTTTCGATCCCGCCAAAGTGCGCCAGTTCGCCAACCCGCGCAACGCGGCGGCGGGCTCGCTGCGGCAGAAGGACGCCAGCGTCACCGCCAGCCGCCCGCTGCGGTTCTGGGCCCATGGCTGGGGCGCGGCCAGCGCGGTGCCGGGCGAGACGCAGTTCGCCGTGATGCAGCGGATCGGCGAATGGGGCCTGCCGATCAGCCCCGACCTCGTCCGGTGCGAGACGCTGGAGGCGATGCTTGCCCATTACCGCGCGATCGGTGAGGGGCGCGGCGCGCTCGGCTACGAGATCGACGGCGTCGTCTACAAGGTGGACCGGCTCGACTGGCAGGAACGGCTCGGCTTCGTCGCCAAGGCGCCGCGCTGGGCGCTCGCACACAAGTTCCCGGCCGAACAAGCCGAAACCACGCTGGAGGCGATCGACATCCAGGTCGGGCGCACCGGCAAGCTGACGCCGGTGGGCCGCCTCGCGCCGGTCCTGGTCGGCGGGGTGACGGTGACCAATGTCACGCTGCACAACCGCGATGAAATCGCGCGCCTCGGCGTGCGACCGGGCGACCGGATCAAGGTCCAGCGTGCCGGCGACGTGATCCCCCAGGTGGTCGAAAACCTGACCCGTGATGCGGAGCGCGATCCCTATCGCTTCCCCGGCCACTGCCCCGAATGCGGCAGCGAGGCCGTGGCGGAAGAGGGCGAAGTCGATGTCCGCTGCACCGGCGGCCTCGTCTGCCCGGCGCAGCGGACCGAGCGGCTCAAGCACTTCGTCAGCCGCGGCGCGCTCGATATCGAGGGGCTGGGCGAGAAGACGATCGACCAGTTCTTCGCGCTCGGCTGGCTCGAAAGTCCGGCCGATATCTTCCGCCTGAAGGACCGGCGCGAGGCGATCCTGGCGCTGGAAGGGTGGAAGGACAAGTCGGTCGAGAACCTGCTGGCGAGCATCGAGGCCAAGCGCGCGCCCGACGCGGCGCGGCTGCTGTTCGGCCTCGGCATCCGCCACGTCGGCGCGGTCACCGCGCGCGACCTGATGAAGGGGCTGGGCGAGATCGCCCGCCTGCCGGACAAGGCGGCGCAGATCCACGCCTACCGCGAGGAAAACCCGCGCGGCGAGGACGAGTCCGAAGGCAAGTTCAACGCGCGCATGGTCGAGGCGATCAAGGACATCCTCGAAGTCCGCGCCGACGGGATCGGAACCGCCGTCGGCTTCGCGCTGGCCGATTTCTTCCACGAGAAGCACAACCGCGCGGTGTTCGACGACCTGCTGCGCGAACTCGATCCCCCGCGCTACGAGGTCGAGACGAAGGAAAGCTCCGTCTCGGGCAAGACGGTGGTCTTCACCGGCAAGCTGGAGACGATGAGCCGCGACGAAGCCAAGGCCCAGGCCGAGCGGCTCGGCGCCAAGGCCGCCGGCACGGTCAGCGCGAAGACCGACCTGCTGGTCGCAGGCCCCGGCGCGGGCAGTAAGCTGAAGAAGGCGGCCGAACTGGGGGTCGAGGTGATCGACGAGGCCCAGTGGGCGCAGATCGTCGCGGAGGCGGGGTAGGGCGGCTCAGTCCACCCACTTCATCACCCCGCCGGCGAAGGGCGTCCACCAGCCGGTGCGGACCCCGGCGGCGGCGAGGGTGTCGCTGGTCCACTGGTTGCAGGTATTGCCGAGGTGATAGGTGCCCGGCGCATCGTAGAACACGTCGCGGTCGGTGTAGCCGCGATGGACCGCGCGGCGGGCGGGCGGCAGGACCTGGCTTTCGATCCGGCGCACCAGGCGGGCGTATTCCGCGGGGCGCAGGTGCAGGACGCGGGCATTCCCGTCCGGCGCGGGGCGGACATAGTGCGCGACGTGGAGCAGGCCGTCGCCGCCAACTACCGCGCCGAGTGCAGTTCCCGGCGACAGGTCGGCCCAGGTCGGGGTGTGGAGGAACACTTCCCGCTCCCCCCAGCTGACCGAGACGTGGGTATAGGGCCGGTCCGCCGCGCCGGGGGGCAGGTCGGCCGCGGGAAACTCGGCCCGCCAGTCCTTCTGCGCGTTGACCAGCGGCATGACGATCGCCGTGTGGACGCCGTTGGTTTCGACCATGATCGCGATCCCGCGGCCCGGTTCGCGCCAGTCGCCGTTGCGCGGGATCGACGAGCCGATCCAGGCCGCCGCCATGAACAGCCCGGCGGCCAGGGCGAGCCAGGCGAGCGCGCGGCCCGCCCGGCGCGCGGCCCGCTTCAGGATTGCGGGCGCTTGCGCAGCCACAGGATCGACCAGTCGCCGTTGACCATGCGCGCGGCCAGGCGGAAGCCGGCCCGGCGACAGGCGCGGCGCACGGCATCTTCCTGTCCCTGCAGCAGGCCGGCCAGCAGCAGGTTGCCCCCGGGCACCATGGCGCGCGCGAAATCGGGTGCGAGCGCGACCAGCGGCCCGGCCAGGATATTGGCGATCAGCAGGTCGTAGGGCGCCCGCGCGCGCAGCAGGGCGCCGTCCATCCCGTCGGCCACCGTCATCGCCAGCGCGCCCGCACCGCCGCCGAGCGCGATGCCATTGGCCGCGGCATTATGCTCGACCACGCCGACGCAGGCCGGGTCGATGTCGCTCGCGGTGGCGAGCGCGCGGGGCCAGAGGGCGAGCGCGGCGAAGGCGAGCAGGCCGGTGCCGGTGCCGATGTCGGCGCAGTTGCGCACGGCCGTCCCGCGCCGTTTCATCGCATCGAGCATGGCAAGGCAGCCGGCCGTCGTTTCGTGCTGGCCGGTGCCGAAGGCCTGGCTGGCGGGGATCGCGAAGTTGACCACGCCCGGCGCGCGGCTGGGCGCATGGTCGGGGGTGTGGACATGGAACCGCCCCGCGCGGATCGGGTCCAGCCCGCGCTGGCTTTCGGTCACCCAGTCGGTTTCGGGCAGCTTTTCCACCGTCATGCGCGGGGCCTTGCCGTTGAAAAGCGCCGCGATCGCCGCCCGGTCCGCCGCGTCGGGTTCGCGCGGGAAATAGGCGTCGAGCCGCCAGTCGTCGGGCCGGTCGTCGGCCACTTCGAAGCCGGCAATCACGATCTCGTGGTCCCAGTCGGCGGCCTCTTCCTGCGCGGCCAGCGCATCCCGGACCGCCGCCTTGCCGGCGAAAGCCGTCAGCTTCCAGCTATCGGACATGGCTGGCCCCGTTGGCGTCGAGCGTCGCGCCGGTCATGCTTTCGGGGGCGTCGAGCGCGCAGAAGACCGCGATCCGGGCGATCTCCTCCGGCTCCGCTACGCGGCCCAGCGGGATATCGGCAAGGAGGCCGGGCCCGCCCCGGCTTTCCAGGTAGTCGCCCGCCATCGAGGTGTCGGTGAAACCGGGCGCGATGCCGAAGCTGAGGATGCCGCGGCCGGCATAGGCGCGCGCGATCGTCTTATGCAGCGCCAGCATCCCGCCCTTGGCTGCGGCATAGTGCCAGTGCGCCGGCGAATCGCCGCGATGGCCGGCGCGGCTGGCGACGTGGACGATCCGCCCCGGCACGCCGCGTTCCAGCCAGTGGCGGACCGCGAAACGCGCCAGCTGCGCGGCCGCGGTCAGGTTGATCCGCAAGGTGTCTTCCCACGCGTCGAGCCACTCGATATCCGATCCGTCGATCGGGTTGGCGGCGAACAACCCGGCGTTGTTGATCAGCACGTCGATTTCGCCGCCCGCGCGCGACAGCGCCTCTTCCCACAGCATCTGCGGCGCGGAGGGCTGAGAGAGATCGGCACCAATGGTCTGTTCGTCATGATTGGCACTGCCGTGGCCGATCACACGGACGTTGCGCGTTTCGAGGAGTTCGCGGATTGCGGCGCCGATGCCGCGGCTGGAGCCGGTGACGAGGATATTGGGCATCCGTGTCCCGTAGATTATCGCCATCGATCCGTCATCCCCGCGCCGCGCGCCGGCGCTTTGCGCCATGCCCGAATATTGGGCGGGACGAACAAAAGAGATAGCCGCCCGCCTTGTCTCGCATCGTCATTGCGCTAAGGGAGGACGCAATTCCAAGGACAACCGGACAAACGCCATGGCCGACAGACCGCTTTCCCCCCACCTGAGCATCTGGAAGTGGGGCCCGCACATGCTGACCTCGATCCTCCATCGCGTCACCGGCGACGGGATGGCCCTGGTCGGCCTCGGCGTCCTGCTGTGGTGGCTGGGGGCGCTGGCGAGCGGGCCGGCGGCCTATGCGACTTTCACCGCCGTTGCCACCTCGTGGTTCGGCTACGTCGTGCTGGTCGGCCTGTCGTGGGCCTTCTTCAACCACATGACCTCGGGCCTGCGCCACTTCGTGCTCGACATCGGCGCGGGATACGAAATCGACACCAACAAGGCCTGGTCCACTGCCTCGCCGATCATCGGCATCGTGCTGACGGCGGCGTTCTGGGCCGCACTTCTGCTTCTCTGAGGAATTGAACGATGGGTAACGGAACCTCGATCGGGCGCGTGCGCGGGCTCGGCTCCGCGCACGAGGGGGTGCATCACTGGCTGCTGCAGCGCTTCACCGCGATCGGCAACCTCGTGCTGGTGCTGTGGCTGGCGGGCTCGATCCTGCTGCTCCCCGACCTGACCCACGCCACGGTCAGCAGCTATCTCGCCGCGCCGGTGCCGGCAACCGCGATGGCGCTGCTGATCGTCAGCACGTTCTGGCACGCGCGGCTGGGCCTGCAGGTGATGATCGAGGATTACGTCCACACCCCGGGCAACAAGTTCGCGGCGATCGCCGCGCTCAACCTCGCGGCCGTGGCCGGGGCCGGCTTCGGCCTGTTCTGCGTCGCCCGCCTCGCGCTGGGAGGGACCGCCTGATGGCCAATCCCGCCCCCCAGACCGCCAGCAACGGCAAGACCGGCCCGGCCTACGCGATCGTCGACCATACTTACGACGTGGTCGTCGTGGGCGCGGGTGGATCGGGCCTGCGCGCCACGATGGGCGCGGCCGAAGCGGGCCTGAAGACGGCCTGCATCACCAAGGTCTTCCCCACCCGCAGCCACACCGTCGCCGCGCAAGGCGGGATCGCCGCCAGCCTGGGCAACAACACGCCCGATCACTGGTCGTGGCACATGTACGATACCGTCAAGGGGTCCGACTGGCTCGGCGACCAGGACGCGATCGAGTACATGGTGCGCGAGGCGCCGCAGGCGGTTTACGAGCTCGAACATGCCGGCGTTCCCTTCAGCCGGAACGAGAACGGCACGATCTACCAGCGCCCGTTCGGCGGCCACATGCAGAACATGGGCGAAGGCCCGCCGGTCCAGCGCACCTGCGCGGCCGCCGACCGCACCGGCCACGCGATGCTACACGCGCTCTACCAGCAGAGCCTGAAGTACGACGCGGACTTCTTCATCGAGTATTTCGCGCTCGACCTGATCATGGAAAACGATTCCAGCGGCGTGCCGCAGTGCCGCGGCGTGATCGCGATGTGCCTCGACGACGGGACGATCCACCGCTTCCGCGCCAAGGCGGTCGTGCTGGCGACCGGCGGCTATGGCCGGTGCTATTACACCGCGACCAGCGCGCATACCTGCACCGGCGACGGCGGCGGCATGGTCCTGCGCGCGGGGCTGCCGCTGCAGGACATGGAATTCGTCCAGTTCCACCCCACCGGCATCTACGGTGCGGGCGTACTCATTACCGAAGGCGCGCGGGGCGAGGGCGGCTACCTGACGAACTCGGAAGGCGAGCGTTTCATGGAACGCTACGCCCCGAGTGCGAAGGACCTTGCCAGCCGCGACGTCGTGTCGCGCTCGATGGCGCTGGAAATGCGCGAAGGGCGCGGCGTCGGGCCGGAGAAGGACCATATCTTCCTCCACCTCGACCACATCGATCCCAAGGTCCTGGCGGAGCGGCTGCCCGGCATTACCGAAAGCGGCAAGATCTTCGCCGGGGTCGACCTGACGCGCCAGCCGCTGCCGGTCACGCCGACCGTGCATTACAACATGGGCGGCATTCCGTGTAACTATCACGGCGAAGTCGTGACCATCGGGCCGGACGGCGATCCGGAAACCGTGGTCCCGGGCCTGTTCGCGGTGGGCGAGGCGGCCTGCGTCTCGGTCCACGGGGCGAACCGCCTCGGCTCGAACTCGCTGATCGACCTCGTGGTCTTCGGCCGCGCGACCGGGCACCGGCTGAAAGAACTGATCAAGCCGGGCACCAGCCACGACGAGCTGCCGGCCGACAGCGCGGACCTCGCGCTCACCCGGCTCGACCATTTCCGCCACGCCGGCGGCGGCTCGCCGACCGCGCAGATCCGGTCGGAAATGCAGAAGAACATGCAGAAGCACGCGGCCGTCTTCCGCGACAGCAAGCTGCTGTCCGAAGGGGTCGAGCTGCTTAAGCAGGTGAACCGGCGGATGGAGGATATCCACGTTTCCGACCGTTCGCTGATCTGGAACAGCGACCTCGTCGAAACGCTCGAGCTCGACAACCTGATGGCCCAGGCCAATGTCACCATCGCCTCGGCCGAAAATCGCAAGGAAAGCCGCGGCGCCCACGCGCACGAGGATTTCCCCGATCGCAACGACGCCGAGTGGATGAAGCACACGGTCGCCTGGTTCGACGGCTGGGGCGGCGGGGCCCGCGGGTCGGGCAGCGGCGAGGTCAGGATCGACTATCGCCCGGTGCACGAATACACGCTGACCGACGATGTCGCTTACATCAAGCCGAAGAAGCGGGTCTACTAGGATGGCCCACGGCGGCGGGGCGACGATGTCGAAATGGCTTCTCCCCGCCGCGATCGCGCTCTCGCTCGGCGCCGCGCCGGCCCTCGCGCGCGAGGACGTGTTCGACGTCCACGTCCACCTGCACGACGGGGCATCCTCGCTGGCCGAATACCGCGCGCAGAACGCGCGGGACGGGGTCGAGGCCGCCGGCTTCGGGGCGATGTGGTTCGGCGGGCCGAACCAGGCGCGCGCCGGCGATATCGAGGGCGCGCGCACGGCGCACGACGCGCTGGCGCGCCTCGCCGCGGCCAATCCGCGCATGGTGCCGATCGCGACCGTCCACCCCCATGACGGCGAGGCCGCGCTGGCCGAGCTCGACCGCGTGGCAGCCCTCGGCTTCAAGATCCTGAAAATCCACCCCCATACCCAAGGTTTCGACCTTGCCGATCCGCGCGTCGGGGCGCTCGTCGAACGCGCGGGCGCGCGCGGGCTGGTGGTCCTGGTCGACAACGCCGGGATCGTGCCGAACGACACGGTGCACCTGTTCAACCTCGCGCTCGCCCATCCGGGCACGCGCTTCGTCTTCGCGCACATGGGCGGGCTCGACTTCCGGGCCTGGAACATCCTCGCCCTCGCGCGGACGGCGGACGGGCTGTTCGCCGACAACATCTATTTCGACATCTCGGCCACGGTCCTGCTGGCAGCCGATTCCCCGCTGGAGGAGGAATTCGTCTGGACCATGCGCAATGTCGGGATCGACCGTCTCCTGCTCGGGTCCGATTTTCCGCAGTTCTCGCTCGGCCGCACGCTGGCGGCGCTCGGTGCGCTCGACCTGGCGGAGGAGGACGCCGCGAAGATCCGGTACGGCAACGCGCGGCGCCTGTTCGGGCTGGACTAGGGGCCGGCCGGGATGACGCGGCCTTTCCTCGCCCGGGCGGGTGCCTGCGCGCTGGCGGCGTCGCTGCTCGCCGCATGTGCGGGCGGGGAGGCGGGGCCGCCCGCGCACCTCGGGCTCGATCCGTTCTATGCCCGCTACGTCGATGCGGGCGGGATCGCGATCGTCGCTTCGCGCAAGGTCGCGCCCGCGACGCTGGAACGGGCCGCGCGGATCGTCGAGGACATGCTCGCCCATCGCCCCGACTTGCACGCCGTGCTGGCGCGGGAAGGCTATCGCCTCGCGATCCTGGCCCGGGAGGAGGCGATCACCGACCTGCCGGAAAACGCCCACTGGACCCGCCCCTCGCGCGACGACCCGCGCCTGACCCGGTGCGAGCGCAAGCATTACGAGGCGCGCATCGGGCGGTTGAGCGACCGCGCCTACTGGAACGCGCGGGTGCGCGGGATCGGCGGGCGGCACGCGGTCGCCGCGGAAGAGGATATCCTCGGCCGGCAGACCAGCCGGTACTACGGCGAGACGATCCTGGTCCACGAATTCGCCCACAACGTGCTCGATGCCGTGCGTATCGCCGACCCCGCGCTCTACCGCGAGGTGGAGAGCGCCTATGCCGCGGCCCTGCGCGAGGGGTTGTGGAAGGACGAATATGCCAGCACGACGGTGCAGGAATACTGGGCCGAAGGGACGCAGTTCTGGTTCGATTCCAACCGCCTGGCGGTGTTCGACGGGCGCCGCATCCTGAACCACGGCGACCTGGAGGCCTACGATCCGCGGCTGGCGGCGGTGCTGCGGCGGGCCTATGGCGATCGCCACCGCCTGGCCGGGGACCCGTTCCACCGCCACCCGGCGCGCGTGCCCCCCGGGCCGATCCCCCGCAACACCGCCGAAGTCTGCTGATGGCCCGCAAGCGCGCGGTTGGGCATTTCTTAGGATTATCGCGCTAGCTGGCCGAACCATGCAGGGGACGGGGGGCGTGCGCCGCGGGGGCGCGTGAAGGTCGGTTGGACGTAAACACGCTATTCTGGGTCAACGCGATCGTCATGCTGGTCATGGCGTTCGGCTTCCTCGCCGCCTGGGCGCGGCGCCGGGGGGAGGCATGCTGGCCGGCGTGGATCGCCGCCAACCTCGTGCTCGCGTCCGCGCTGGTGCTCTATATCTTCGTCCCGCGGATCGCGCCCGACTGGGCGGTCCTGCCCAATGCCCTGCTGGTCCTGGGCTTCGGCCTGCGCTGGCGCGCCGCGCGCCTGTTCAGCGCCAGCCCGACGACCTGGATCGCGGTCTGGGCGCCGGCCTCCTTCGCGGCGCTGCTGTTCGCGCCCCCGCTGTCGCTCGGCGCGGGGACGGTCTTCGCCGCGATCAACCTGATCCTCGCCACCCAGGCCGGGGTCATCGCCGGGCAGTTCTGGCGCGCGCGCGAGCCGGGCTCGCTCTCCAGCTACGGCCTTGCCGCCGCCTATGCGATCATGGCCGCCTCGTTCGTGTCGCGCGTGATCGAGGGGCTCGCCTTCCTCGACAGCTTCACGACCTACCTTCCGCTCGACGGGACCTTGCCCTCGCACCTCGTGGTCGCGGTGATTCACACGTCCGCCAGCGGGGTCTTCGCGCTCTCGATCGCTTACGAGCGCACGACCGTGCAGATGCGCGACGAGCGCGACAGCGCGCAGAAACGGGCGCAGAACTACAGCCGCCTGGCCCAGCGCGACGACCTGACCGGGCTGATGAACAGGCGCGCGATCGAATCGCGCTTCAGCGAGCTGGTGGCCGACGGCTTCTGCGCGATGGCGGTGCTCGACCTCGATCACTTCAAGCGGGTGAACGACCGCCACGGCCACGCGCTGGGCGATGCCGCGCTCTGCGCCACGGCGCGCGCGCTCGCCCCCGACGACGATTGCCTCGCGGTGCGAATGGGGGGCGAGGAATTCGTCCTGCTGCTGCGCGGCGCCCATGCCCGCGAGCGGGCGGAATCGCGGCGTCAGGCGATCCCGCGGCGGATCGCGGCCGACGTGCCGGGCCTGCACGGCATCGTCACCGCCAGCATGGGCCTGATGGAGCTGCCCCGCGGGCTGACGGGGATCGCCTTTTCCGATCTCTATTCGGCGACCGACCGCCTGCTCTACGAGGCGAAGAACGGTGGCCGGAACCGGCTGGTGAGCGAAAAGCTGAGCCTGTTCCACGAACCGCCGCGGCGCGCCGGCACCGTCGCTGCCTGACGGCGCGGGCGCGCTAGCCGGCGGCGTCCGGCCCGGTGCCGCCCATCAGCACGTTCATCACCGCCGTCGCCACCGGGCGCGTGCGATCGTCCTGCCAGGCCTCGACCTCGATATTCGCGTTGCGCCGCCCCAGCCGCAGCACGCGGCCGCGGGCATAGGTCGGCTTGCTCTTCGCGGCGCTGAGGAACTGGACGGTGACGTTGATCGGTTTCAGCCGGTGTTCGCGCCCCGCGCGGGCCAGCTCGGCGCGCAAGGCGGCATAGCCGGCGTTTTCCAGCAGGCCGCTGGTCGCCCCGCCGTGGAACACGGTCGGCCGCCCCTCCACGATCTCGCCGAACGGGATTGCCAGCACCGGGCTGCCGTCTTCCATCGCCGCGATCACGATGCCCAGCGACCGGGCATAGGCGGGCAGGTCGCGCTCCAGCGCGGTGATGTCGGGGTCGCGGCTCACCGTTTCCTCCACGGAATGGACATGAACACGCCGGCCACGTGCGCCACCGGGTCGCCCGCGTCGCCATCGTGCGCGACGCCGCGCACGAACGCGGCGGAGCGGGTCACGCGGTAGCATTCGGCGCGCCCGTTGACCGCCGCGCCCTCGCGCGCGGGGCGCATGTAGTCGACACGCAGGTCGAGCGTGGCGATCGCGCGGAATTCCCCCGTAGCGGTCCAGATCGCCATGCCCGAGGCCATGTCCATCAGGCTGACGATCGGCCCGGTGGCGAGCACGCCACTGCCGGTTTCCCCCAGCAGGTCCTCGCGCCAGGGCAGGGCCAGCTCGACCCAGTCCGCGCCGTGGGCGACATAGCGCAGGCCCAGCCAGCCGGGATGGCCGCGCCCGAGCATGAACGGGGCCGCGGTGGCGGGATCGAACGGTGGCAGGTCGTCGGCCATGCCCCACGCTCTAGGGCGCTGCCCGAACATTGCAATCTCCTCACGCTTCGAATCGCCGGCCTTCGCTAGGCGGGGCAGGCGGGCCGGACGGGGCGCGCCGACGGCAGCATGAAAACGGCCCGACGCGACGAAAGGACGCCGCGAAAACAGGAACGAGGGGGACTCGCGAGACAATGGACTTTCCGAAAATCGACCTGGAATCGCTCCCGGTGCTCGACACCGCGGCCGGCATGTTCGGCAGCCTGTCCGACGCGGCGAACGCGGCGACGGACGACCGCGCGGTCATCATCATGATCTACCTCTACGAAACGACCCGGAACCTGCCCGACGTTCTCGTCTGACCGGCGCGGACATGCGGATCGATCCGGCGATCGCGGCCCTGCGCGGCGATCCGGCGGCCGGGCAGCCGGCGCAGGCGGCGATCGAGCGGGCCCTTGCCGCGTGGCGGCGCGAGCCGGCAGTCGCGGCGGCCTGCGCCGAGCTGGCAGCCTATGGCGAAGGCGGGGCACTCGCGCGCTATCCGGCGCTCGCCGCCCTGGTCGAGGCGCGCGAGGCGGCGAATGCATTCGTCGATCCGCTGCTCGCGCGGGTGGCGGGTGTGCTGCGTCGCCACCCGCTGGCGCAGCTTCCGTTCCGGCACCAGGCAGGCGAGGGGGTGGCCCTGCTCCAGCTGGCGCGCGCCGGCCGGGCCACGCTGTCGCTGATCGGTTACGATCCCGCCGCGACCCGGCTCGCCCCGCGCAGCGTGTGCTTCACCGATTCGCAGCGGCACGAGATATGCCTTGCCGGACGCGGCCGGGCGCAGCGGGTGACGCTCGCCGCGCCCACGCGGGGCGGGGCCGGGCTGGCGCTTGCCGACGTCGCGCTCGCGCCCGGGACGCGGATGGATTTCGCGGGCGCGCGGGCGACCAAGATCGTGCGCCGGGTGCAGCGCAGCGTGGTCCTGCTGCGGCTAACGCGGGTGGCGCGCGTGCCCGGCGAAAGCCGCGAATATCGCCTGTCCGACGGGGCCCTGCTCCACCGGGCGGCAGGCACGGCGCGCGAGAGCCGGCGCGAGCTGGCGCTGGCCCTGCTGGGCAGGATGGGGCGCGCGGACGCGCTGCCGCTGATGCTCGATGCCGCGCGCAGCGGCAGCGACAGCGCGCGCTGGCAGGCGCTGCGCGAATGCCTGGCGCTCGACAGCGGCGCCGGGTTCGCCGCGCTCGCCCGGACCGCCCGCGACCCGGCCGACCCGCTGGCCGGCCCGGCGGCGGCGCTGCGCGACGACCTGCTTGCCCGCCACCCGGCCCTGGCCGCGGCGGAGGGCGAGGGGGGAGGGGATCGGTGCCCCGCGCGCTGACCGCCCCGGCCGGCGCGCCCTGTTCGCTGGAGGAAGCGCGCGACGCGCTGTGCGCGCGCGGTTTCGACCCGCGCGACGAAGCCAGCCTGCACCACGCGGCCGGGTGGCTCGCGCGGCTCGGCTGCAACCGCGATTTCCTCGGCGACCTGCTGGTGGAACGGCTTTCGACGCGCGGCGACGAGGACGCGGGGGCGGCCGGCTACGGCCCCCAGGCGATCATGCTGTCCGGCACGCAGGCGGGGCATTTCCTGCGCGCCAACATCTGGCCCGCGGCCGGCGACCATGCCTGCCGCACCAGCGGCCGGCACAGCTTCGTCTACGACCTGCCGCACGATCACAATTTCGATTTTCTCACGGTCGGCTATTTCGGCCCCGGCTATCGCAGCGACTACTACGAATACGATCATGCCGCGCTCGCCGGCTGGCGCGGGGAACGGGCCGGGCTGCGGTTCGTCGAACGCAGCGCGCTGTCGCCCGGCCGGCTGCTCCACTACCGCGCGCACCGCGACGTCCACCGCCAGTTGCCGCCGGCGAGCCTGTCGGTCTCGCTCAACGTGGTTGCCGCCGATCCCGCCGCGGCCTGGTTCGACCAGTACGCCTTCGACCTGGAGGAGGACCGGATCGGCCGCGTGCTGAACCCGGGCGCGAGCGAGGCCTTCCTGCACCTCGCGGTCGGGCTGGGCAGCGGGGAGGCGGTCGAGCTGGCCCGGTGGATCGGGCACGGCCACCCGAGCGATCGCCTGCGGCTGGCCAGTTTCGCGGCGCGCGCCGCATCGGCCGGATCGGCCGAGGGGGCCGAGCGCGTCTGGCGCGAGGCGGAAGGCGCGGGCAGCCGGCTGGTGCGGGCGGAGGCGGCGCGCCGGCGCGCGGCCGTTGCGGCAGGCTAGAACGCGCCGCCCGTCAGCGCGTCGATCGCCCCTTGCAGGATGATCGCGGCGGCGTGGCTGTCGATGCGTTCGGCGCGCTTGCGGCGGCTCATGTCCTGGCCGATCATGTCGCGCTCCGCGCTCGCGGTGGACCAGCGTTCGTCCCACAGCAGCACGGGCAGGCGCAGCCCTTCGGCCAGGTTGCGGGCATAGGCGCGGCTCGACTGGGCGCGCGGCCCTTCGGTCCCGTCCATGTTGCGCGGCAGGCCGATCACGACGCCCCGGATCGCGCGCTCGCGGGCGAGCACGGCCAGGGCCTGGAGGTCGCGCCCGAACTTGCCGCGCGGCAACGTCTTGCCCGCGGTCGCGAACTGCCACCCGGCGTCGCAGGTGGCCGTGCCGATCGTCTTGGTGCCCAGGTCCAGCGCCATCAGCGGCCCGCCCGCCGGCAGGGCGGCCGCGAAGGCGTGGCTGCTTTCGGTGATCAGGGCCGGCTCGACCATGCCGCGACGCGCCGGCTGACGTCCTGCTTCACGTTTTCCCAGAACAGCGGGATGTCGTAGACGTGGTAGTTGTTGCCCGGCAGGACCGCGCTGCCCACTTCGGGCGGATCGCCGATCAGCAGCAGGCCCCGTTCGCCGCAGCGCGCCGGGACCGCGCCGGGCACCAGCATCCCGCTGGAATAGTCGGCTTCCGGGATCAGCGTGCCCAGGTTCGCTTCCGCCGGCGCGTCGCCGCCGATCCCGCCGGTCAGCGGGTTGGTGCACAGGATCTCGCTGTCGCCGCGCGGGGTGCCGTCGAACCCGGGGGACTGGCTATAGGCCTCGATCACGCGGCTCGGGTCGGCCGGCTCGGCGAAGGAAGACCAGCTCATCAGGCACCCGGCCTGCGCGGGCGTGGCGCAGGCGGGGAAACCGAGCGCGGGCAGGTCGTGTTCGACCGAGATCGGCCAGCCGACCGCGTAGATTGCGGCGACGCGCCCCTTCACCGGGCTGTCGGCCAGTTCCTCGCGCAGCAGGCGCAGCAGGTGGAGCGTGCCCTGGCTGTGCCCGGCGAGAACGATCGGCGTGTCCGCGTCGACGCTGGCGAGGAAGAACGCGAACGCCTGCTTCACGTCGGCATAGGCGGCGTCGAGCGCCTGGCGCGCCTCTTCCGAATCGGTCAGGAAAGCGCCGAAGGTCGCCTGGCGATAGCGCGGGGCCCAGATCTCGCTCGCGCGGTTGAACGGGCTGGCCATGCCGCGCACGTAGATGCGGGCGATCCGCTGCGATTCCGCGTCGTCGAGCGGCGCGTTCCAGCGCGACCGGTCGAGATAGCTGGTCGGGTGGACGAAGAAGACCGCGAAATCGCCCGGCGCCTCGTCCCCCCCGGCGGGCAGCTGCCGGCCTTCGCCCTGCTTGGCCGGCTGCCAGCGGGCGGCGTCGTCCAGCCCGATGCCCGGGCGCGAGAGCCACATGGCCGGGTCCTGGTAGGCGTTGGTTTCCAGCGGGGCCTGTTCGACGAACGCGGTGCTGGGGACATAGGCGACCTCGGCCAGGTCGTCCCAGAAGAACCGCAGCGCGAACATCGCCGCGATCGCCAGAACGATCAGTATGGCGATGAAATAGAGGAACTTGCGGGCCATCAGTCCTCCGCCTCGGCAGATGTTTCGTTGTCCAGGCGCGCCGCGCGGCGTTCGAGCCCGACCTTGATCATGGCCAGCAGCGGGTCCGCCAGCGCAAGGCCGAGAATGCCGAACATGACGCCGAAGATCAGCTGCGCGCCCAGGACCAGCGCGGGCGCGAGATCGACGGTCTTCTTGGCGATCATCGGAATCAGCACGTAGCCGTCGAAGTTCTGCACCAGCAGGTAGACGAAGATCGTGTAGAGCCCCATGTCGGTGCCGCCGGAAAAGCCGACCAGCACCATCAGCGCCCCGGAAATCAGCGCGCCGATGTTGGGGATGAAGGCCAGCAGGCCGGTCAGCAGCCCCAGCAGCGCGGCCATCGGCACCGGCCCGATCCCGATGATCTGCCCGCCATAGGCGAGCAGGGCCCAGGTGAAGATCCCTTCCGCGAACATGCCCACCAGGCGCCCGGCGAGCAGGCGGCGCAGGGTGAAGGACATCGTCTCCAGCGTTTCGTGGAAGACCTTGCGCTGGTGTGCCGGGACCATCCAGGCGACCCCGCGTTCGTAGAGGTTGGGGTCGATCGCGATGTAGATGCCGATGATCAGGATCAGCAGGATCGTCGCGAAGCCGCCGAAGATGCCGCCGATCGCGCGGGTCACCGTGCCGACCCCGCTGACGAGGCTGGCGGCGACATCCTGCACGTCGTCCTGCTGGATCGCGAACCCCTGTTCGCGCAGCAGGCCGAGCAGGCGGCCGATCTGTTCGCCGACAATGGCCGGGAATTCCGCCGCCTGCTGCGAGATCTGCGAGCCGGCGAAATAGCCGAGCCACACGAAGAAGGCGATCATCGCCACGATCACGATCGCCACGCGCCAGCCCCGCGCGATCGCGAGATAGCGGCCGAGCAGCCGCGTGCCGCCGTCGATCATGGTCGCGAAGACCATCGCGCCGAAGATCACCAGCAGCGATTGCGAGATATAGACGGCGAGGACGAACAGCCCCGCCACCGCGGCCCAGACGAGCGCGCGCATCGCCTCGAACCGCAATTCGGGGTTTCTGATGTGAGCCGGGCTCCTGCCCATTCGTTCCGGCGGCGCGCCGTGCGCTTCGTCAGTTTCGCTCACTCTCGGGGCCCCTGTCGGCGATTGCGGGACGCAGTGTGCTCCAGGCGCGGTCGCCGCGCAAGGACGTGAACCAGGAAAGCGGGTTGAAGCCGGTCGTGCCGTCGAGCGAGAAGGTGATGAATTCCGCCCGGCCGCCGATGTTTTCCAGCGGCACCGGACCCATCAGGCCGCTCGGGTCGTAGGCCCGGCTGTCGGAGGAATGGTCGCGGTTGTCGCCCATCACCATGACGTGCCCGTCGGGGATCACGATCGGCCCGAAATCGTCGAGTTCCTGGCGCTTGTGGTCGATCACCAGGTAGGTCGCGCCGTTGGGCATCGTCTCGCGCAGGGTCGGCGGTTCGCACACTCGCGTCCCGTCGGCCAGCACGGCGGTGTAGTCGAGCGGCAGCCCGGTGCGCGGATCGGTCCCGAAATCGCACTGCATGTTGGCGTCGAGCGGGATTCGCAGCGGCGGCTCCACTTCCTGCGGAACCGGGGTGCCGTCGAGCACGATCTGCCCGCCGCGCACCTCGAACGTGTCGCCCGGCAGGCCGACCACGCGCTTGATGTAATCCTCGTCGCGGACCGGGTGCACGGGGATCACGATGTCGCCGTATTCGGGCGTCCCGGGCCAGATCCGCCAGTCGCCGCGCGGCATCAGGTGGAACGAGATCGAGGCCCAGCTCCAGCCGTAGGGATACTTGCTGACCACCAGCCGGTCGCCCACCAGCAGGTTGGGCAGCATCGATTCGCTGGGGATGTAGAACGGCTTGGCGATGAAGCTGTGAAAGCCCAGCACCGCCAGCAGCATCAGCGCCAGCCCCCGGATTTCCGAAAGCCAGTCGATCCCGTCCTTCTTCGGTTTCTCGCTCGTCTCGGTCACGGTGGATGATGCGCTGTTCATAGCGGGCGAGCCTCGATGATGACGAAGGCCTGGGCCCATGGGTGGTCGTCGGTTAGGGTAAGATGAATGAACGCCTCATGGCCGGGTGGCGTCATTTCCGCAAGCCGCGCGGCAGCGCCGCCGGTCAGCGCCAGGGTCGGCGCGCCCGAGGGGGCGTTCACGACGCCGATGTCCTTGTGGAACACGCCGCGGCTGAACCCGGTGCCGACCGCCTTGGCGAAAGCTTCCTTCGCCGCCCACCGCTTCGCGAACGTGCCGGTGCGGGCATAGGGGCGCCGGGCCGCCTTGGCCCGTTCGACATCGGTGAAACAGCGCCGCTCGAACTTCTCGCCCCACCGCTCCAGCGAGGCGGCGATCCGATCCATGTTCGTCAGGTCCGATCCCATGCCGATGATCATCTTGCCCTCTTCCCTTCAGGGGAGAGGGGGGAGCGGCGAAGCCGCGGAGGGAGAGGGGCGAACAAGACTGGCAAGAAGGCTCTGGTGCCTTGGTGCATGACAACAGAACATCCCCCTCTCCCCGACCCTCTCCCCTGAAGGGGAAAGGGAGGGCGCATCGCACCCGCCATCATCGCGCCGCGTCCATCAGCTCGCGCATCGTGCGCACGGCCTGTTCCAGCCCGACGAAGACCGCTTCGCCCACCAGGTAATGGCCGATGTTCAGCTCCGCCAGCTGGGGGATCGCGGCGATCGGCTGGACATTGTCGTATGTCAGCCCGTGGCCGGCATGGGGCTCGATCCCGTTCTTCGCCGCCAGCGCCGCCATGTCGGCGATCCGCCTCAGCTCGCGCGCGCGGTCCTCGCCGGTGGCGTGGGCATATTCGCCGGTGTGGAATTCCACCACCGGCGCGCCGAGGCGCAGCGCGGCGTCGAGCTGGCGTTCGTTCGCCTCGATGAACAGGCTCACGCGGATGCCGGCGTCGGCCAGCCGCGCGACCACCGGGGCAAGCTGGTTGTGCAGGCCCGCGGCGTCGAGCCCGCCCTCGGTCGTGCGCTCCTCGCGTTTCTCGGGGACGATGCAGGCCGCGTGCGGGCGGTGGCGCAGCGCGATTTCCAGCATTTCCTCGGTCGCGGCCATTTCCAGGTTCAGCGGCAACTCGGTCGCGGCCTGGATCCGGGCCAGGTCCTCGTCGCGGATATGGCGGCGATCCTCGCGCAAGTGGGCAGTGATGCCGTCGCCGCCCACCCGGGCGACGATTTCCGCCGCGCGCACGGGATCGGGATGGTCGCCCCCGCGCGCGTTGCGGATCGTGGCGACGTGGTCGATATTGACCCCCAGGCGCAGCGGCGCGGCCATCCTACTTGCGGCTGCCCGGCTTGGTCACCGGCACGGCCGCCAGCTCGGGCGGGATCTCGTCTTCGGCATAAGTGGGGAAGGTAATGTCCAGCAGCGCGTGATAGGGCACGTCGAAGGCGACGTCGCCCGCGCGGCGATCGACCAGCGAGACGAGGGCGATGACGTCGGCGCCGGCCGCCGCGACGGCCTTCATCGCCTCGCGCGAGGAAAGGCCGGTGGTCACGACGTCTTCCACCACCAGCACTTTCTCCCCCGGCTCGAGGCGGAAGCCGCGGCGCAGTTCGAAGGTTCCTTCGGGCCGTTCGAGGAAGATCGCCTCCTTGCCCAGCGCGCGGCCCATCTCGTGCCCGATGATGATCCCGCCCATCGCGGGGGAGACGACCTTGTCCACCGCGGCGCGCAAGTCGCGCGGCATCTTCGCCGCCAGCGCGGCGGCGAGGCGGCTCGCGCGCATCGGGTCGGCCAGGACGCGCGCGCACTGGAGGTAATAGGCGCTGTGCCGGCCGGAGGAGAGCTTGAAATGCCCTTCGAGCAGGGCCTCGCTCGCGCGGAATTCGTGGAGCACTTCGTCTTCGGTCATCTCGGCTTGCTGTCCCGTCCGTGGCAGATTCCGGCCGTTCTGGCCGGTTGGGGATTTTTCTCCTAGAAGCGCTTGAGACGGGGGGCAAGCGCGCGTATAGGCCCGCGCAGACCTGTCCCCCGACGGGGTTTTCGCGGCTGCGCATGTGGTCTTCAGCGATAAGAACGGCAACGACAAGAACGGAAAGCGTCGGACAGATGAAATTCGGTGATTGGCCCACGCGGGCAGCGCGGTTCGCAACCATCCTCTGGGCAGCTATCCTGCTGGCCCTCGCGCCCCAGGCGGCCCATGCACAGGCCGCGACCGAAGCGCCGGTGGCGGCCGAAACGGTGGACGCTGGCGCGGCGGCGGACGTCACGGCCGACGCGGCCGGCGAAACGGACGCGGCGGATGCCGCCGGCGGCTACGAGCCGCTCGGCCCCGAGTGGATCAAGGGGCAGCCGACGCCCGGCGCGCTCGACGTGCAGGAACAGTATTCGCCGATCGGCAAGACGGCCACCGGCCTCCACGTCGGCCTGCTGTGGGTCATGGGCGTGATCAGCTTAATCGTCCTCGCGCTGCTGATCTGGGTCATCGTGCGCTATCGCCGCGGTGCCAACCCCAGCCCTTCGAAGACGACGCACAACACCACGATCGAGGTCGTGTGGACGCTCGTCCCGGTCCTGATCCTGGTCGCCATCGCGATCCCGTCGATCTCGCTGCTGACCAAGCAGTACGAATCGCCGCCGGAAGACGCGGTGACGATCAAGGTCATCGGTTACCAGTGGTACTGGGGCTACGCCTATCCCGACAACGGCGGGTTCGAGGTGATTTCCAACATGATGCCCGAGGACGAGGCGCGGGCGAAGGGCTTCCCGGCCCAGCTCGAGGTCGATAACCGCATGGTCGTGCCGGTCGATACGCCGCTGCGCATCCAGACCACGGCCGCCGACGTCATCCACGCCTTCGCCGTGCCTTCGCTGTGGTTCAAGATCGACGCCGTTCCGGGCCGCCTGAACGAGCGCCTGCTGACGATCGAGGAGCCGGGCATCTATTACGGCCAGTGCTCCGAGCTGTGCGGTGCGCGGCACGGTTACATGCCGATCGCGATCGAGGCGCTCCCGCGCGACCAGTGGGAAGCCTGGGTCCGCACCCAGCCGGGCGGCACGGTCGGCGGCGACGAGCCCGATGCGGCCGCCGCGGCCGGCGATGCGGCAGCGACTTTAGAGGCGGGTGAAGCCGCCGACGCCGAGGCTGCCGATCCGGCCGCCGCGACCAACTGATCCACGTCGAAGAGAAACGCGACCATGGCTACTACCGCTGAAGGCTTCCAGGCCCACACCGAAGACGCGCATCACGATGCCGATCACAAGCCCGGCTTCTTTGCCCGTTGGTTCATGTCGACCAACCACAAGGACATCGGCACGCTCTACCTGATCTTCGCGATCGTCGCGGGCATCCTGGGCGGCGCGATCTCGGGCATCATGCGTGCCGAGCTGGCCGAACCGGGCATCCAGGTCCTGGGTTACTGGGTCGACCTGATGGGCGGGGAGGCGAACTTCGACGCCAACCTGCACATGTGGAACGTGCTGATCACCGCGCACGGCCTGATCATGGTCTTCTTCATGGTCATGCCGGCGATGATCGGCGGTTTCGGCAACTGGTTCGTGCCGCTGATGATCGGCGCGCCGGACATGGCCTTCCCGCGGATGAACAACATCTCGTTCTGGCTGACGGTCGCCGGTTTCTGTTCGCTGCTCTTCTCCGCCTTCGTGCCGGGCACGGCCGCGGGCTACGGCGCGGGCACCGGCTGGACGGTCTATGCCCCGCTGGCGACTTACGGGCACGACGGCCCGGCGGTGGACTTCGCGATCTTCTCGCTCCACCTCGCGGGTGCCGGCTCGATCCTGGGCGCGACCAACTTCATCACCACGATCTTCAACATGCGCGCGCCGGGCATGACCCTGCACAAGATGCCGCTGTTCGTGTGGTCGGTGCTGGTCACCGCCTTCCTGCTGCTGCTGGCGCTGCCGGTGCTGGCCGCGGCGATCACGATGCTGCTGACCGACCGCAATTTCGGCACGACCTTCTTCGACCCCAGCGGCGGCGGCGATCCGCTGCTGTACCAGCACCTGTTCTGGTTCTTCGGGCACCCGGAAGTCTACATCATGATCCTGCCGGGTTTCGGCATGGTCAGCCAGATCATCGCCACCTTCAGCCGCAAGCCGGTGTTCGGCTATCTCGGCATGGCCTATGCCATGGTCGCGATCGGCGTGGTCGGCTTCGTCGTCTGGGCGCACCACATGTATACCGTGGGCCTCGACGTGAACACGAAGATGTACTTCACCGCCGCGACGATGGTGATCGCGGTCCCGACCGGGGTGAAGATCTTCAGCTGGATCGCCACGATGTGGGGCGGCAGCCTGGAGTTCAAGAGCCCGATGGTCTGGGCGCTGGGCTTCATCTTCCTGTTCACCGTGGGCGGCGTGACCGGCGTCTATCTCGCCAACGGCGGCATCGACGACGTGGTGCACGACACCTATTTCGTGGTCGCGCACTTCCACTACGTGCTGTCGATGGGCGCGGTCTTCTCGCTCTTCGCCGGGTTCTACTACTGGTTCCCGAAGATGAGCGGCCGGATGCACAGCGAGCTGCTGGCGCACATCCACTTCTGGATCTTCTTCATCGGCGTGAACGTGATCTTCTTCCCGCAGCACTTCCTCGGGCTGAACGGCATGCCGCGCCGCTATCCGGACTTCACCGAGGCCTATGCCTACTGGAACCACATCTCGTCGGCCGGCTACGCGATCATGGCGGCCTCGATGCTCGTGTTCTTCGCGAACATCGCCTACGCCTTCATCGCCGGGCGCCGGGCACCGGCGAACTACTGGGGTGAAGGCGCGACGACGCTGGAATGGACGCTGTCCAGCCCGCCGCCCTATCACCAGTTCGAAACGCTGCCGGTGATCGAGGAGCATCACGACTACCACGATCACCGCCCGGCCACTGCCTGACGCGGCGGCCCCTCCCACCGGGTGGGAGGGGCACGCGACCGGCAGGGTGCAAGGCGGGGCCGGCGACGATGCGCTGCACCGCGTTCGCCCTCCGCTCCGCCGGGGGCGGGAGAAAGAGATGACCGCGACCACGACCCGAATGCCGGCGGCCGACTGGCGCGATTTCTTCGCGCTGACCAAGCCGCGCGTGATGAGCCTGGTGATCTTCACCGGGCTCTGCGGCCTGCTGGCGGCGCCGGGCGCGGTCCACCCCGTGATCGGCTTCGTCGCGGTCCTGTGCATCGCGCTCGGCGCGGGCGGGGCGGCGACGCTGAACCAGTGGTGGGAGGCGGATCTCGACGCCGGGATGAAGCGCACCGCGCGCCGCCCGATCCCCGCCGGGCGCCTGCGCCGCACCGACGCGCGCGATTTCGGCGTCGCGCTGTCGGTCGGCTCGGTCCTGCTGATGGGGCTGGCGGTGAACTGGCTCTCGGCCGCGATCCTCGCGCTTTCGATCGTCTACTACGCGCTCGTCTATACCGTCTGGCTGAAACCGCGCACGCCGCAGAACATCGTGATCGGCGGCGGGGCGGGGGCCTTTCCGCCGATGATCGGCTGGGTCGCGGTGACCGGCGAGGTCACGGCCATGCCGATCCTGCTGTTCGCGATCATCTTCATGTGGACGCCCCCGCATTTCTGGGCGCTGGCGCTGTTCGTGCAGTCCGATTACGCCAAGGTCGGCATCCCGATGATGCCGGTGGTCAGGGGCGAGCGTTCGACCCGGCGCCAGATCCTCGCCTATTCGCTGCTGCTGGTGCCGCTGGCGATGGCGCCGTGGTTGATCGGCGGCACGGGCGTGATCTATGGCGGCGCGGCGGCGGCGCTGACCGCGTTGTTCGTGCTGTTCTCGCTGCCGGTGGCCCTGCGCGAATCGGGCGAGGGCGACCCGATGCGGCCGGAAAAGCGCCTGTTCGGATACAGCGTGCTGTACCTGTTCGTGCTGTTCGCCGCGCTGGTGGCCGACCGCGTGGCGCAAAACCAAGGATGGATCGCATGACACCCGAAGAGCAGGAAGAGTTCAAGCGGCGGCGCAAGGGCCGCAACCTGGCGCTCGCCGTGGTGCTCGGTTTCTTCGTCGTGCTGTTCTACGTCCTCACCTTCGTCAAGATGGGGGACTGACCGATGACGAGCGCCACTCTCCAGCGCAGGAACATGCGGGTGGGGATGCTGAGCTTCCTCGCCGCCGCGGGTATGGTCGGCCTCGGCTATGCCGCGGTCCCGCTCTACCAGCTTTTCTGCCAGGTCACCGGTTTCGGCGGCACGACCCAGCGCGCGACCGAGGCGGAGGCGGACCTCGCCGCGCGCATGGCGCAGAGCGCCGGCGCGCGCACGATCTCGGTCCGGTTCGACGCGACCACATCGCACTCGATGCCCTGGACCTTCGCGCCCGAGAAAGTGACCGAGACGGTCCAGATCGGGGAGCGCGACATGGCCTTCTTCGTCGCGCGCAACGACAGCGCCGAACCGATCACCGGCACCGCCACCTTCAACGTCGAGCCCGAGCAGACGGGCAAGTATTTCAACAAGATCCAGTGCTTCTGCTTCACCGAGCAGACGCTGCAGCCGGGGGAGGAAGTGCGCATGCCGGTGCTGTTCTTCGTCGATCCGGCGATCATGGACGATCCCAACGCGCAAGGCGTGGAACAGATCACGCTGAGCTATACCTTCCACCGCAAATCCGAACCCGCCTCGGCGGACACACCCTAGGACTGGACCAAAGCCGCGCCGCCGATTAAGGGCCGCGCAACCGTTTAGACAGGACCTGCGATCAATGGCCGGAACCAAGAACCACGATTACCACATTCTTCCCCCCGACATCTGGCCGCTGATCGGCTCGCTGTCGGCGCTGGTCTTCACCAGCGGGATGGTGCTCTACATGCACGAAATGGCGAACTGGCAGGTCGTCGTCGGCCTCGGCATTGCCGGCCTGATCGCCACGTTCTTCAGCTGGTTCGGCAATATCGTGAAAGAGGCGCAGGCCGGCGATCACACGCCGGTGGTGCAGCTTCACATGCGCTACGGCATGATCCTGTTCATCGCGTCGGAAGTGATGTTCTTCGTCGGCTGGTTCTGGAGCTGGTTCGATTTCGCCCTGTTCCCGAGCGAGATTTCCGAAGTCGTCGGCGGCCAGTTCCCGCCGGTCGCGATCGAGGCGGTGATGAACCCGTTCGACCTGCCGCTGCTCAACACGCTGATCCTGCTGTGTTCGGGCACCACGGTCACCTGGGCGCACCACTCGCTGATCCACGGCGACCGCGAAGGGCTGAAGAAGGGCCTGTGGCTGACGATCCTGCTGGGCGTGCTGTTCAGCTGCATCCAGGCCTACGAATACATGCACGCCCCGTTCGCCTTCGGCGGCAACACCTACAGCTCGGCCTTCTACATGGCGACCGGCTTCCACGGGTTCCACGTCCTGGTCGGCACGATCTTCCTGATCGTCTGCCTCGTGCGCACCTACAAGGGGCACTTCACCCCGCGCCAGCACTTCGGTTTCGAAGCGGCCGCGTGGTACTGGCACTTCGTCGACGTCGTGTGGCTGTTCCTGTTCGTCACCGTCTATATCTGGGGCAGCTGGGGCGCACCGGTCCATTGATGGACGGGCGCGATCCAGGCACGAAAAAGGGGCAGCCCGGCACCGCCGCGGCTGCCCTTTTCGGTCTGTGCCCGCGTTGCGCGGGCAAGACGCTGTTCGCGCGCGGCATCCGGTTCGACCGGCGGTGCCGCGCCTGCGGCCTCGATTACGAGCGGTTCAACGTGGGCGACGGGCCGGCGGCCTTCCTGACGCTGGCGATCGGCGCGCTGATCACCGGGCTGGCGATCTGGCTGGAACTGGCGGTGCAGCCGCCGTTCTGGGTCCATGTCCTGCTGTGGGTGCCGATCACCGCGCTGGCGGTGGTCTTCGGCCTGCGCGTCGCGAAAGCCTGGCTGATCGGGGCAGAGTATCGCAATGCCGCGCGCGAGGCGGGCGGGCGCGCGCCATGACCCGCAAGATCCCGGTCCTGCCGACGATCCTGGTGCTGGCGGCGGTCGCGACGATGGTCGCGCTCGGGTTCTGGCAGCTCGACCGGATGCGGCAGAAAGAGGCGCTGCTCGCACGCTACGAGGGCGCGCGCACGATGTCCGCCGCCGTGCCCTGGCCGCGCACCGAGGGGGAGGCCGAACGCAACCTGTTCCGCAATGCGCAGCTCGATTGCAAACGGGTGCTGTCGATTTCCAGCCGCGCGGGCACGGCGGCCGACGGGCGCAAGGGCTGGGCGCACATCGCCCACTGCGCAATCGGCGAGGGGGAAGAGGCGGACATTGCGATCGGCTGGTCCGAACGGCCGCAGGCCCCCCAATGGCAGGGCGGCACGGTCGAAGGGGTGATCGCATCCGGGCCGCGGCTCGTTGCCGGGCGCCCGATGGCCGGGCTGGCCCCGCTGGCCCCGCCCGATCCGGCGAACGTGCCCAACAATCACCTCGCCTATGCCGGACAGTGGTTCTTCTTCGCGCTCACCGCGCTGGCGATCTACTGGCTCGCGCTGCGCCGCAGGTGGCGCGGGCCGGAGGACGGGGCCCGGGGCGTCACGCGCAGTTGAGCTGCCACGAAACGCCGAAGCGGTCGCTGACCCAGGCGAAGAGCCGGCTGAAGCCGTAGTTTCCGACCGGCATCATCGTCGCCCCGTCCTGCGCCAGGGCTTCGGCGAGGGTGCGGACTTCGTCCTCGTCCGCGCATTCGACGTGGAACGAGAACGACGGGGTGAACGTGAAATCGTGGACCGGCGGGCTGTCGAGCACCATGATCTCCTGCCCGGCCAGCGTCAGGCGCGCGCTCTTGAACCGGCCGGCGGGCACCTGTTCGCCTTCGCCGTAGCGCTCCACCCGATCCACTTCGGCGCCGGGGATCGTGGCGCGGTAGAATTCCAGCGCCGCCTCGGCGTCGCCCTGGAACATCAGGAAAGGCAGGACGGACCTGGGCATCGGCAATCTCCCTCGTAAAGCTACTTGTAGAAACCTTCGCGCAAGTTGATCCCGTGTTCCAGCCAGGCCTTCATCGCGGCCAGCATCCCGGTCCACCCTTCGCAATTGTTGTACGAACTGCGCCATCCGCCGGGCGTGTCGCGCCAGCCTTCCTCGGCGATCTCGACCAGCGTGCGCCCGTCGCCGGTCGGCTTGAACAGCATGGTCACCGTGGTCCGGTAATCGGCATCGTGCAGCCTGGCGCCGATCTCGCCGCTCTCGGCTTCCTGCGCGGCCCATTCCAGGACGATCTTCTCGTTCGGCACAACCTCGATCACCTCGACCGGGAAGGCGCCGGGAACATCGGCGAATTCCCACATCACGGTGGCCCCGGTTTCCAGCCGGCCCTGCGCCCCGCCGGTGGTGAAGAAACGCGACAGCTGGCCGGGATCGGCGACCGCTTCGAACACTTCGTCCACCGGCTTCGCGATCCGGCCCGAGATCCTGAAATTCACCTGCATGATCGACGCTCCTCTTGAGTCGCGGCCAATTATGTTATAAAAACCTAACATGTCAAACGAAGACGAGCTCGACCGTGTTTTCAAGGCCCTGGCCAACCGCGTGCGGCGCGAGATCTGCGACGCGCTGAAGCTGCGGCCGCTGACCACCAAGCAACTGTGCGCCGCCTTTCCCGCGATCGACCGGACCACGGTGATGATGCACCTGCGCGTGCTCGAACGGGCCGGGCTGGTGGTCGCGGTGCGCAAGGGGCGCGAGCGGTTCAATCACCTCGACGCCATGCCGATCCAGGCGATCCACGAACGCTGGATCGGGCCCCACGCGGCCGCCGCCGCCGCCGGGCTCGGCCGCCTGAAGCGCGGGCTGGACGGGGCCGGGGAAGCGCGCGCCGATACCTCGGCGGCGGGCGGAAAGAAGCAAACCCACGGCGCGGCCTAGGCTCTGTTGCTTGCGGGGCGTGCGGGGCGCGGCTAGTCGCTTCGCCCTGATGGAATATGTCTCTACCCGCGGCAGCGCCCCGGCGCTCGATTTCGAAGGGGTCACCCTGGCCGGCCTCGCCGGCGACGGCGGGCTCTACCTCCCGCGCGAATGGCCGCGGCTCTCGCGCGCGGAGATCGCGGCGCTTGCCGGGCTGCCTTACCCGGTGCTGGCGGCGCGGATCATGCAGCCTTTCGTCGGCGGCAGCCTGTCCGCCGACCGGCTGCTGGCGCTGTGCGAGGAAGCCTATGGCCGCTTCGCGCACGATGCGGTGACGCCGCTGGTCCAGCTCGACCAGCGCCACTGGCTGCTCGAACTGTTCCACGGGCCGACGCTGGCGTTCAAGGACGTCGCGCTGCAATTGCTGGGCCTGCTGTTCGAGGAATTCCTCGGCCGCAAGGGCGGGCGCCTGACGATCGTCGGCGCGACCAGCGGCGATACCGGGTCGGCCGCGATCGACGCGGTCGCGGGGCGCGAGGGGGTGGAGATCTTCATGCTCCATCCGAAAGGGCGCGTCAGCGACGTCCAGCGCCGGCAGATGACGACGGTGCTGGCGCCCAACGTCCACAATATCGCGATCGAAGGCAGCTTCGACGATGCCCAGGCGATGGTGAAGCGCATGTTCGCCGACCCGGCGCTGTCCGGCCGGTTCGCGCTGGGGGCGGTCAATTCGATCAACTGGGCGCGCCTGATGGCGCAAGTGGTCTATTACTTCGCCGCCGCGCTGCAGTTCGGCGCCCCGGGGCGCAAGGTCGCCTTCTCCGTCCCGACGGGCAATTTCGGCGATGTCTTCGCCGGCTACGTCGCCGCGCGCATGGGCTTGCCGATCGAACGGCTGGTGGTGGCGACCAACGTGAACGACATCCTCCACCGCGCGCTGGCCGACGGCGACTATTCGGCGGGCGAGGTGACGCCCACCGCGGCGCCTTCGATGGATATCCAGGTCAGTTCGAACTTCGAACGCCTGCTGTTCGATGCCGGCGGGCGCGACGGGGCGGCGCTGGCCGAACAGATGAAGGGGTTCGAGGCGACCCGGTCGATGCGGCTCACCAATGCCCAGCGCCAGGGTGCGGCGGCGCTGTTCGCCAGCGCGCGGGCCGATGCCGACGACATGGCTCAGGCGATCCGCTGGGCCTGGGACCGCGGCGGCCAGACGATCGATCCGCACACCGCGATCGGCCTCCACGCCGCGCAGCGGCAGCAGGACCTGCCGGCCGATGTGCCGATCGTCACCCTTGCCACCGCGCACCCGGCCAAGTTCCGCGACGCGGTCGAGCGCGCGACCGGTTTCCGCCCGGCCTTGCCCGCGCGGGTGGGCGAACTGTTCGAGCGCGAGGAGCGGATGGTCGAGCTGCCCGGCGAATACGATGCGGTCGCAGGCCATGTCGCCGCCCACGCGACGCCGCGCTGATGGCGCAGCTGGTCGAACAGCCGCTGGTCATGGCGGGGGAAGGCTGGGCCGACTACGGCCTCGTCGATAGCGGCCACGGGCGCAAGCTCGAACGTTACGGCCCCTGGCGCTTCGTGCGCCCCGAACCCCAGGCGATGTGGGCCCCGCGCGATGCCGGCTGGCAGGCGCACGGCGAATTCGTGCCCGGCTCGGACGAGGATGGCGGCGGGCGCTGGCAGTTCGCGCAGGACGTGCCGCGCGAAGGCTGGCCGCTGGCGTGGGAGGGCGTGCGTTTCACCGCGCAGTGCACGCCGTTCCGCCACCTCGGCTTCTTTCCCGACATGGCGCCGGTCTGGCGCTGGATGGGCGACCAGCTCGATGGGCGGGACGATGCCGAGCTGCTCAACCTGTTCGGCTATACCGGGGTCGGCACGCTGGCGCTCAGCCGGTTCGGGCGGGTTGCCCATGTCGATGCGTCGAAGAAATCGGTCGCCCAGGCGCGGGCCAACGCGGCGCTTTCGGGGCTGGAGGACCGGCCGGTGCGCTGGCTGGTGGACGACGCGGCGAAGTTCGCCGCGCGCGAGGTGCGGCGCGGGCGGCGCTACGACGGGATCATCCTCGATCCGCCCAAGTTCGGGCGCGGGCCGGGCGGCGAAGTCTGGCGGCTGGAGGAAGGCCTGCCGGGGCTCGTCGCCGACTGCCGCCGCCTGCTCGACGATCGCAGCCGGTTCCTGTTCCTGACCGTCTATGCCGTGCGGATGAGCAGCCTGGCGCTGGGCGGACTGCTTGCCTCGGCGCTGAAGGACCTGCCGGGGCAGATCCAACACGGCGACCTTTCGCTGCGCGAAGAAGGCAAAGATCCCCGCCTCCTCCCCACCGCGATCTTCGCACGCTGGTCGAATAAGGGCTAAGCGCTGGAAATGGCCGATTCGCTGATCCTCGAAGTCGCCGATCTCGAACACGATGTCCTGACAGGGATCTACTCGGAAGAGACGGGCAAGCCGCAGCCGCTGCGAATCACGATCCAGGCCCGGCTGAAGTGCGCGCCGCACTACGCCCCCGACACCCCGCTCGATGCGAGCAAGAACTACATGGACCTCAAGTTCGCCGCCACCGAGGCTCTGCCTCCCGGCGTCCATTTCAAGCTGATCGAAGCGGTCGCGGACCACATCTGCGAAACGCTGTTCCTCCAGGACGACCGGGTCGAGACGGTGACGGTCAAGATCGTCAAGCTCGCCATCGCCGAAGCGGGCGAGCGGATCGGCATTACCCTGACGCGCGAGCGGCGCGGATGAAGGTGATCGCGGTCGACGACCTGCCCGGCGATCCCCTGGCGGCGGCGGCCGTGTTCCACCAGCACTGGCTGCCCTTTGCCGAAGAGATCCTGGCCTCGGGCGAGGACCTGCTGCTGGCGTTCGCCCCGGCCGATCACGCGCATGGCGGCTGGCGCCGCGCCGCGGTGGCCGCGCTGGCGCGAAAGCACGCGCCGCGCCGGGTCAACGCCGTCGCGTCCCCCGGCTCCGCCAGCCTCGCCGCCGCGCAGCGCTATCTTGCCGAGGCGCCGGGGGTGACGGGACAGTACCTGCCGCTGGCGCCCCCCGGAGAAGCCGGCGGAGGCGACGGCGGTGGCCAGCGCGCACCGGATGGGGCAGGGTAGCGCGATGGACGTGCAGGCGCCCCTGGTCGACGGTCACTGCCGCAGGATCGATTACCTGCGCCTGTCGGTGACCGACCGCTGCGACTTGCGGTGCACCTATTGCATGCCCGAACGGATGCAGTTCCTCCCGCGCCGGGACATCTTGACGCTGGAGGAGCTTCACCGGCTCGCGCTTGGCTTCATCGCGCGCGGCGTGCGCCGCATCCGGCTGACCGGCGGCGAGCCGCTGGTGCGGCGCGACGTCATGGACCTCGTCCGTGCCCTGGGCCGGCAACTGGGGCAGGGGCTGGAGGAGCTGACGCTCACGACCAACGGGCTGCAACTGGCGCGCCATGCCGATGGGCTGGCCGCCGCCGGCGTTCGCCGGATCAACGTGTCGCTCGACACGCTGGAGCCGGAAACCTTCGCCCGGCTCGCGCGGCGCGACCGGCTGGCCGACGTCCTGGCCGGGATAGAGGCCGCGCGGGCCGCGGGCCTCTCGGTCAAGATCAACACCGTCGCCTTGCGCGGCGTGAACGATCACGCGATCCCCGATCTCGTCGCCTGGGCGCATGGCCAGGGGCATGCGATCACCCTGATCGAGGTCATGCCGCTGGGCGAGGTGGAGGAGGATCGCTTCGATCGCTACCTGCCGCTGGATACCGTCCGGGCCGCGCTTGAAGCACGCTGGACCCTGACGCCCTCCGCCCACCGGACCGGCGGACCGGCCCGCTATGCCGATATTGCCGAAACCGGGGGACGGGTCGGCTTCATCACGCCCTTGAGCGCCAATTTCTGCGACGGCTGCAACCGCGTCCGCGTCACCGCGACCGGGCAGCTCTATCCCTGCCTCGGCGGGGCGGAGCGCGTCGACCTGCGCGCGGCGCTGCGTTCGGGCGAGGACGACGAGCCGCTCGATCGCGCGCTGGACGAGGCCATGCGGATCAAGCCCGCGCGTCATCACTTCCGCATCGATGCCCCCGCCGCCGCCCCGGCGCAGCCGCGGCACATGTCGGTGACGGGCGGATGAAAATGGTCTTCCTCGGCAAGCTGGCGGATCTCGCCGGCACCGGCGAGCACGTGATCGCCACCAGCGAGCGGTGCGACTGGCCGGCCCTGGAGGGCCATCTCGCCCGCGTCGGCGGCGACGCCCTGGTCGAGGCGGTCCGCGCGCCCGGCGTCAAGCTGGCGATCAACGGCACACTGCTGGCCGACAAGCGGGATCTGTCCGCCGGGGAGGGGGACGAGGTCGCGTTCCTCCCGCCGGTAAGCGGGGGCTGAGCGATGCGCGACGTGCGCCTGCTCTCCGCGCCGTTCGATCCCGGCGCGCCGGGCGAGGAACTGGCGGCGCGATGCCCCGGGGCGGGGGCGATCGCCACGTTCGTGGGCCGCGTGCGCGCCGGCGGCGGGGTCGAGGCGCTGGAACTGCAGCACTACGCGCCGCTGACCCTGCCGGGCATGGAGGCGCTGGCGGATAGCGCGTTGGCCCGTTTCGGGCTGATGGGACTGGTCCTCCTCCACCGGGTCGGGCGGCTGGCGCCGGGCGAGCCGATCGTCTGCGTCGCGGCCGCGGCCCGGCATCGCCGCGCGGCGATCGAGGCGGTCGATTACTGCATGGACCACCTCAAGTCCGCCGCCTGGTTCTGGAAGCGCGAGAAGCGCGGCGACGGCTGGCACTGGATCGAGCCGCGGGCCGAGGATCGACGCGACCTGCGCCGCTGGGCGACGGGCTAGAGCGCCGCGCGAAGCCGGGCCAGGATTGCGTCCTGCTCGCCCACCAGGGCGGTCACCGCGTCCCGGGCCGCGGCGATCGGCGCGCGTGCTTCGAACGTCAGCGTGGCCTGGGCATAGAGGGCGTCGAGATCGCCCAGGGCAATGGCCGTGCGGCTGCGATGCGAATCGAGGTCGGCCAGCGCGACTTGCGCCGCGGCATAGCGGTCGGTTTCTACCGGAGCGCCGCCGGCGGCCCGGACCGCGCGCCGCGCCGTCGGCAAGGCCTCGCGGAACGCCGAATGCGCGCTCTCGCCTTCCGCGCGCAGCTGCGCCACGCGGGCGAGCAGTTCGGCGCTGGGCGGTGCGGGGGCCGGCGGCGGATCGGCCGGTTCCGGCGCCTCCAGGCTGCCGCCGACACGTTCGGCATCGCGAATGGCGAGCGAGGGATAGTCGCCGCCGCCGGCGGCGCAGGCGGCCAGCGGCGCGGCCAGCAGAAGCGCCGCGATGTGGCGGGGCGCGCGGGCTGTCGGGGCGGGGCGAATGGCGGCGGGCCTCATGCTTCGTGCTCTAGCACGCTCGCCGCCCAGTTCCACCGGTGACTTGCCGGCGACGGCTTGCCGGCGTGCGGCCGGCCTGCGATGAGCTGCCGAGATAACCGGGAAGACGAAGGCGCTTCGTGCCGATTCCGCCGTTGACTTGTCCGACCGCTTCCCTTAACGGCACCCATCTTTCCGGGAGCCGCCATGCGCGGCGCATCGGACGCGCCCCTTCCACGAAGGCGGGGGCACAAGCAACGAGATTGGAAGTAAGCACCATGTTCGCAGTAGTGCGCACGGGCGGCAAGCAATATCGGGTTGCCGCCGGAGACAAGATCGCGGTCGAAAAGCTCGCCGGGGAAGCCGGCGACACGGTGACGCTGGGCGATGTCCTGCTCGCGGGTGAAGGCGACAAGATCGCCGACGCGTCGAAGGTTGCCGTTTCGGCCGAGATCATTGCCCAGGCGAAGGGCGAGAAGGTGGTGGTGTTCAAGAAGCGCCGCCGCCACAACTATCGTCGCAAGGCCGGGCACCGTCAGCAGCTGACGCTGCTGCGCATTACCGCGGTCGGCGATTCCAAGGCCGCGCCGAAGAAGGACGCTACCGAAGCCGCGCCGAAGAAGGCTGCGCCGGCCAAGAAGGCCGAAGCCGCCGAGAAGAAGCCGGCCGAAAAAAAGGCCGCTCCGAAGAAGGCCGCTCCGAAGAAGGCCGCTCCGAAGAAGGAAGGCGCCGCCGAGAAGGCGCCGGCCAAGAAGGCTGCGGCCAAGTCCGAAGCCAAGAAGTAAGGATCACGAACGATGGCACATAAGAAAGCAGGCGGTTCGTCGCGTAACGGTCGCGATTCGGCTGGCCGTCGCCTGGGCGTGAAGAAGTTCGGCAGCCAGGGCGTGATCCCGGGCAACATTATCGTGCGTCAGCGCGGGACCAAGTTCTATCCGGGCGCCAACGTCGGGATGGGCAAGGACCACACGCTGTTTGCGCTCGCCGAAGGCGTGGTGCGATTCCACTCGGGCAAGCTCGGCCGCAAATACGTATCGGTCGACATGCTGGCGCAAGCCGCGGAATAACCGGACGATCCGATAAGGGGATCGTCCAAACGGGACGGTCCCAGCCGGCGCCACGTGCCGGCAGACGAAGAGGGAGATGGGGCCGACCCGTCTCCCTCTTGTCGTATCTCCCTCTCGTATCGGCGAATATTTCGCCGCCGCCATGCCACTGTCATCGACCCGCACTACCGGGCGGGGCGGGGGCGAAGAGGAGAGAACGCAGATGTTCCATCGCAGCCAGAGACTGCTCCTGAGACCGCCATGGCCCGAGGACTGGTGCGAGATCCTGGGCGGCATTGCTGACGAGGGTGTCGTGCGCAACCTCGCCCGTGCGCCGTGGCCCTATCGCCCGCAACATGCCCGCGAGTTCGTGTCGCGGCCGGCGACGCCGCATTACCCGCGCTTCGTTGTCGCGCGGGCGGACGATGCCGCACTGATCGGCTGTGTCGGGATCGACCCGGCCGATGGCGCCGCCGAGCTGGGGTACTGGATCGCCCGTCCCCACTGGGGCCGCGGCTACGCGACCGAAGCGGGCCGGGCCGCGCTGGAGATCGCGCGGATGCTCGGCCATTCGCGGGTCGTGGCGAGCCATTTCCTCGACAATCCCGCGTCCGGCAGGGTGCTTCGCAAGCTCGGCTTCGCACCGACCGGCGCCGTGCGGCCGCGTCACAGCTGCGGGCGCGGGGCGGACGCGCTGGCGGCCGAATATGCGCTCGACCTCGAGGGCGAGAGCGAACCGGGCATGCGCGCGGCCTAGCAAGGCGCAACAGCCGCGCGCATGCCCGGGTGCGCCGCTTTGACGGGCGGGAGCCTGCGGGCGATTACTCGGCGGGCAGCAGGGCGTCGGCGAACTCGCCTTCGTAGCGGCCGATCAAGGCGCGATCGTCGTGGTCCCACGGGTGGAAGCCGGGCCGGAAATAGGCGAGCCAGGCGGGGAATATCCGCCGCACGATGCCCGGGCTCACGGCCAGGTACCGCAGCAGCCCCCAGCGGGCTTTCCACCCGGTGATCCCGTCCTGCGCCAGGAGGTTCAGCGAATCCTCCCACCGGTTCTTGAAGAACCGGCCGGTCACGACCAGCATCATCAGGTTGCGGACTTTCCAACGCCGCCATTTCGACCAGTCGCGCGTGGCGTGGTTCCAGGTGTCGAAGGCCACGCCCTTGTGCTCGATCTCCTCGACCGCGTGCCAGCGCCACATGTCGCGCACTTCGGCATCGGCCGATTCGAAGTGGCGCGGGTTGGCGAGAAACTCGTGCGCCATCATCGCGGTATAATGCTCCAGCGCCATGGTCGCAGCGAGATTGAGGATCTCCGGGCGGCCCTTGGTCAGCGCGAGCAGTTCGCCGACGCGCCTGTCGATCGCCTTGATGTCGTAGCCTGCATCCTCGGCCAGCTTGTTGAAGGCGATGTGTTCGCGGGTGTGATTGATTTCCTGCTTCACGAAGGCGCGGATCTCGGCCTCGAGCTTCGGGCCGGCGCCGTCGCGATGGGCCTTCACCGCCTCGATGAAGAACGCCTCGCCGCGCGGGAACGTGGCGGACAGGGCATTGTGCCAGGCCGTGCCGAAGGGATCGCCGGCCCACCAGCGGCGGGGCTTGGTTTCGCGATTGAACCGTTCGTCGCGAATCGTGATCGACAGGTCGGCGGGCGTGGGAGCGGCGGCACGGTCCAGCGGGATGGAGGCGGGGGCGTTCATGGCAAAGGGTGACTCGGAATGATTACTGACAACAATGTCAGTAACGATACTGACAGGTGTGTCAATAGCCTGCGCGCAGCTACACCTGCCCGCGCGCGGACCGGTGCATCGGAGCCGGCAAGAAACGTAGGGAGCGGCCTATTCGGCCGGCATCACCGCGTCGGCATAGGGGCTGTCGAACTTGCGGATCAGCGGCCGGTCGTCCTGCTTCCAGGGATGGAAGCCGGGAAGAAGTATCTTGGCCCAGTCGAAGAACATGCGCCGCATCATCCCCGGTGCGATCCACAGGTGCCGGAACAGCCGCCAGCGGGCGCGCAGGCCGGTGATCCCGTCCTGCCGCAGCAGGCCGAGCGCATCGCGCACCCGGTTGTTGTAGTAACGGCGCGTGATCAGCAGCGCGATCAGCGCGCGGACCCGGTACCGCTTCCAGGCGGACCAGTCGCGCGTCGCGTGCAGCCAGACGTCGTAGGTAATGCCCTTGTGCTCGATCTCCTCGATCGAGTGCCAGCGCCACATTTCGGCGATCTCTTCGTCCACGCCGTCGAGATAGCGCGGATCGGTCAGCAGGCAGTGGCTGATCGAGGCGGCGAAATGCTCCAGCGCGATGGTGATCGCGAGGTTGAATTCGACCGGGCGCCCTTCGGTCAGGGCGAGCATTTCCTCGATCCCCTTGTCGATGCTCTCGATGTCGTAGCCGTGGCTCTGCGCCAGGTTGTTGAAGGCCACGTGTTCGCGCGCGTGGTTCGATTCCTGCCGGGTGAAGGCGCGCAGCTCGGCCGCCATGCGCGGCGGGACCTTGTCGTCGTAGTACTTCATCACCTGGATGAAGAACTTCTCCCCGCGGGGCAGGCTCGCCGAAACCGAGTTGTACCAGGCGGTTGCAACCGGATCGCCGGAGTGCCACCACCGCGCCGGGCGGCCTTCGCGGCAGAACTTCAGATCGCGGATGTTCAGCGCGTGATCGCCGGGCGTCGCGCTTCCGCCGGTGCGGGGCGACTTGTCGTCGCCGCCCGGCCGCTCTAGGCCGCTGGCTTGGTCCCCGTTCATGGGCCACCGTTTTATTGTTCAAGGAATCGCATGGCAAGCCGCAAGCGCCTCACCCCCGAAGAAAGTCGCCGGTCGGCGCTGGAGGCTGCCCGGGCGCTCCTGATCGAGACGGGCCCGCAATCGGTGACGCTGAAAGCCGTCGCCGGTCGCATCGGGCGCACCCATGCCAATCTCCTCCACCACTTCGGCTCCGCCGCCGGGCTGCAAAAGGAACTCGCCCGCCACCTGGCGGAAACGGTGTGCGAAAGCATCAAGGACGCGGTTCGTGCCAGTCGCGCCGGCCTCGGCTCTCCGCGCGAGGTCGTGGACCTCGCCTTCGACGCGTTCGACAAGGAAGGCGCCGGTGCCCTGGCGAGCTGGATGATCCTGACCGGGAACGAGGATGCGCTGGCCCCGGTGGTCGAGACGATCCATCTCCTCGTGGACGAGATCGCGCCGGAAGAGGCCGGCCCGCACGAGAACGTCGCCCGCGTGCACGAGGACACCCTGGCCCTGGTGCTGATGGCCATGGGCGACGCGCTGATCGGGTCGGCGCTCACCCGCTCGCTCAAGCTCCCCGAAACCGCCGCGCGCGACCGGGCGGAGCGCATGTTGCTGAGCTCGATCGAGGCGGTCAGTCAGCCCGATTAAGGCTCGCCGAGAGCCAGGCCGGCACCAGGTCGGGGGCGATCGCATCGGTCCGCAGGTGGTCCACCGCCAGCCCCAGTTCGGGATAGGCGGCGCGGCGGCGCTTTTCTTCCGAGCGCTCCAGCGGCACGACCACGAGCCGCCGGTTGACCTTCTGGCGCCAGTTCATCCGCGCGGTGTTCTCCTGCCCGACGTAGCAGCCCTTGTCGAAGCTCACGCCGTTCAGTTCGATCGCGTTGGTTTCCAGCCACAGGATATCGCCCAGTTCGCGGTGCCCCTCGGCCACGCCGAGCGACAGGCGATGGGCGCGCCATTCGTCGTCCGCCGGCGCGTCGTCGTCGGCCACCGGCGCGATCCATCTCTGGCCGAGATCGGCGAGGCGCGGATCGTCGGCGGCCCCGTCGCCGACCTGCTTGCGCCAGTGAACGACGATGTTCTCGTCCACCGCGATGTCGATCCTGCGCCGCAGGCGATAGAGCGACAGGCGCCGGACCAGTTCCTCCGCCCGGTCGGCCTCGCAATCGAGCAGGATCTCGCGCTCGCCGCCGGGCCAGACGATCAGGTCGAACAGGGCCTTGCCCTGGGCGCTCAACAGCCCGGCATAGGCGGGCAGGGGGCCGCTGACGTCATTGGTGAGAAGGCCCTGGAGGAAGGCGGCGGCGTCTTCCGCGTCGTCCTGCGGGGCCAGGCGCACGACGGCGCGTTCGAACAGGCGGGTTCCGGTCATGGGTGACAGATAGGGCCCGGCGAGCCTAAGGGAACCCCCATGAGCGAAACCCCCGAATCCCTGACCATCCGCCGGCCCGACGACTGGCACGTCCACTTGCGCGACGGGGCGGTCCTGCAGGCCGTCACCGCCCATACGGCCCGCCAGTTCGCGCGCGCCATCGTCATGCCCAACCTGGCGCCCCCGGTGACCACGGTGGAAAGCGCGGCCGCGTACCGCGAACGGATCATGGCGGCGGTGCCCGCCGGCATCCGGTTCACGCCGTTGATGACCTGTTATCTCACCGACGACACCGACCCGGAAGAACTGGCCCGGGGATTCGAGCAGGGCGTTTTCACCGCGGCCAAGCTCTACCCGGCCAATGCCACGACCAATTCGGCCCACGGGGTGACCGACGTGGCCAATATCCGCGGCGCGCTCGAACGGATGGCGTCGATCGGGATGCCGCTGTGCATCCACGGCGAAGTCACCGATGCCGAGATCGACGTGTTCGACCGGGAAAAGGTCTTCATCGACCGGGTGCTCGAACCGCTGCTGCTCGCGCTTCCGGGGCTCAAGGTGATCTTCGAACACATCACCACGGCCGACGCGGTCCAGTTCGTTGCCTCGGCGGGGGACAACGTGGCGGCGACGATCACCCCGCAGCACCTGCACATCAACCGCAATGCAATGCTCGTGGGCGGTATCCGGCCCCATGCCTACTGCCTGCCGGTGGCCAAGCGCGAACAGCATCGCCTGGCGCTGCGACAGGCGGCGACATCGGGCTCGCCCCGGTATTTCCTCGGCACCGACAGCGCGCCGCACCCGCGCCACGCGAAGGAAAGCGCCTGTGGCTGCGCCGGCATCTTCAACGCGCCTTTCGCGCTGGAAAGCTATCTCGAGGTGTTCGAGGACGAGGGAGCGCTCGATCGCTTCGAGGGTTTCGCCAGCGAACACGGGCCGCGTTTCTATGGCCTGCCGCTGAACGAGGAGCGCGTTACCTTGCGACGGACGCCGGTCGAGGTGCCGGCCGAAATCGATGCCGGCGGCACGCCGATCGTCCCCTTCCACGCGGGGGAGCGCCTGCGCTGGACCCTGGCGGGCTGAGGCTCAGGCCTGCAGGACCTTGTCGGCCTTGCGCCGGACGAGGATGTCCCAGACGAAGACCGCGATCGCGGTCCAGATCAGCACGAAACAGGCGACCTGGACCGGGCGAAGCGGCTGGTCGAACACGGTCAGGCCAAGGATGAAGACGATCGTTGGGGCGAGGAACTGGAGGAAGCCCAGGGTGGAATAGTCCATCCGCCGCGCCGCGATTGCGAACAGCAGCAGGGGCACCGCGGTGACCACGCCGCCGAGCACGATCGCCAGGCTGAGTTCGACCGACTGGAAGAAGGCCGAACCCGCGGCAGAGGCGGCGTACCACCAGGCGATCGCGACCGCGGGCACGAGCAGGAGCGCGGATTCGATCGTCAGGCCCGGCAGGGCCCCGACGTCCACCCGCTTCCGCAGGAGGCCGTAAGTCCCGAAGCTGAGCCCCAGGGTCAGGCTGATCCACAGCGTGGTGATCGCGCCGCCCAGCAGCAGGGCCACGCCCGCGGCGGCGATGGCCACTGCCGCCCATTGCCGGCCGGTCAGCCGTTCGCCCAGCACGAATGTGCCGAGCAGGACGTTGATCAGCGGGTTGATGTAATATCCCAGACTGGCGGCGTAGACCTGGCCGTTCTGGATCGCCCAGACGTAGACCAGCCAGTTGACACCGATGAGCGTGGAACTGGCCAGCAGCGTGACCAGCGTGCGCCGCTGGCGCAACGCGCGCATGATCTCCGGCCCCTGGCGGCGCACGGCGACGATCACGAGGCAGATGGGCAGGGTCCAGATGATGCGCCATCCGACGAATTCGAACGGCGGCACCTCGCGCACGAGGATCAGGTAAAGCGGCAGGAAGCCCCAGATGAAATAGGCGGAAAGGCCGGCAACGAAGCCCGACTGGCGGGGAGGGGGGCTCGCGCTGTCCATCGTCGGTGCGATTTAGGACGCGCCCGGCGGCCGTGCAACGGCACGGCGCACGGCCATGGTCGCTCGATTCATCGCAAATCGATCTTTCTGCACCGGGCGTTGCATGGCGTTCAGAAAACGGGGCTTAAAGCTTAACAGATCACGCGGCTGGCCACTCCGGGCCTTCAGCGAGACGATGAAAGGATGAAGCGATGATCAAGTCCCCCGTGAAGATCGCTGCCCTCGCCATTGCGGCGCCCGGCCTGGCCCTGGCCGCGCCCGCGCAGGCAGCCGAACCGGCCCATGCCTTCCAGGCGGAGCGCGCTGCCCTGTACGAGAGCGATGGCAATGCCCAGTGGCGCGAGCGCTATCGCGATCGCGACTATCGCGATTACCGTCGTTACGAGCGCGGTCGCTACGATCGGGACCGCTACGACCGCGATCACCGTTACGACCGCGACCGTTACGAGCGGGTGAGCCGCGATACGCGCGTCTGGCGCGGGCGCGACGGCCGTTACTACTGCCGCCGCGACGACGGCACGACCGGGCTGCTGATCGGCGGCGCGGTCGGCGGCCTGATCGGGCACGAGATCGCCGGGCGGGGGGATCGCACGCTCGGCGCGATTCTCGGCGCGGCAGGCGGCGCGCTGCTCGGCCGCGAGATCGACCGGGGCAGCACCCGCTGTCGCTGATCGCCACCGGCATACCCCTTCGGCCGCGCCCACCTGCGGCCGTGGCGCGGCCCCGCGCGGGCCGCGGAAGACGCCCCGTTGCCATCGGCAGCGGGGCGTTTTCGACGGGGCGTTTTCAATTTTGCGGAACGATCCGGCGGCGCTCGCCGGCGCACCTTGCCGCGCCGCTTCAGCTCTCGCGCAGGCGCGGCATGAGCTCGACGAAGTTGCAGGGCCGGTTGCGGCTGTCGAGCTGCTCGGCGAGGATGCCGTCCCACCCATCCTTCACCGCGCCGTTGGAACCGGGCAGGGCGAAGATGTAAGTGCCCCCGGCCACGACGGCGCAGGCGCGGCTCTGTACCGTGCTCGTCCCGATCGACGCATAGCTGAGCCAGCGGAACAGCTCTCCGAAGCCGGGGATGTCGCGCCCGTGGTGCGAAGCCCTGACCTGTTCCAGCGCCTCGGGCGTCACGTCGCGCCCGGTCAGACCGGTCCCGCCGGTGCAGACGATCGCGTCGATCCCGCTGTCTTCGATCCAGCTTTCCAGCTGGCGCGCGATCAGCGCCGCGTCGTCGCGAACGATCGTGCGCGCGGCAAGGCGATGGCCCGCGCCTTCGATCCGGTCGCAGAGGATATCGCCCGATGTATCGTCGGCCGCCGTGCGCGTATCGGACACCGTGACGACCGCGATCGCGATCGGGATGAAGCGGCGCTGCGTGTCGATCGCCATCAATCGCGCGCGGTCAGCCGTACACCGCCGCCGCCCGAAAGCTCGGGAAACGTCGGCCACATGCCCTGCGCCAGCGCGATCCGGCTTTCCGAGGCGCCGCCGGCCTGCCGCTCGTACATCCAGTAATTGCGCATCACGATCGCGACATAGCCGCGCGTTTCCCAGTAGGGGATGCTTTCCATGTACAGCAGCGGGTCGCCCTGGTCGCGGATCTCGCTGTTCCAGCGCGTGACCGGCGAAAGGCCGGCGTTGTATGCCGCCATGACTTTCGGCAGCAGCCCGCCCGTGGCGCTGGAATCGCGCAGCATACGCAAGTGTTCCTGCCCGAAGGCGAGGTTCACTTCCGGCCGCGAAAGGTCGTGGGCATCCCCCGCCACCCCCAACTTGCCGCGATGGTCCTGCGCGGCGGCGGGCATGATCTGCATCAGGCCCCGCGCGCCCGCCGGGCTGACGGCATCGGCGCGGAACACCGATTCCTGCAAGGTATGGGCATAGGCCAGCGCCGGATCGACCTTCCACCCGTTGACCGGTTGCCACTTAGGCGCGGGATAGCGCAGCGCGGGTTCGGCGCGCGCGCCGCGCGGCGCGTTGTGCGCCATCCACAGCTGGGTGGATGGCATGCCCAGTTCGCGCGCGAGGCGCGAGAGTTCGTCGTAGTTGTCCGGGTCGCCGATCCGCGCCTCGTGTCGCAGGACCTCGTCGGCCAGGCGGTCGCGCCCGATTTCCGCCAGAGCGACCGCGATGCGGACGTTCTCGACCTCGCGCAAGGCGTGCCAGTCTTCCATCGCGAAGTCGGCCCCGGCGTGGTTCTGCGGCAGGGCCTGGCCCAGCTGTTCGCGGGCGAGCATCCCGTAAAGCGTTTCGTCCAGCCTCGCCGCCCCGCGCAGCTGCTCGGCCGCCTTTTCGGGCTGGCGGCAGCGGACCAGGGCCCGGCTCGACCAGTAGAAGGCGGCCGCGGTCAGTTCGTGATTGGTCGATCCGCGCGCTGCGCGCTCGAAGTTGTCGGCCGCCGTTTCGCAGTCGCCCAGGCGCCATGCGGCCAGCCCGGCGACCCAGTCTCCCTCGGCGACCCAGGCGCCCGAGCCTTCGCGCACCGTCTGCGCCATGGCCAGCGCCGCCGGATCGTCGTTCTCGATATAATAGCTGAAGGCCACGCGCTGGTGCCATTCGGCGCGCGCCGGGGGGCTCAGCATGGCATCGACGCCGTCGAGCAGCTGGCGGGCCCCGTCGGGATCGTCGTTGCTGATCCGGTCGAGGATCGCCCGGCGGATCTCGCCCGGCATCGTGCCGTCGTCCACCGTCGAGGGGCGCGTCCGCTTGGAGGCGTAGGGCTGCCGGACGAAGCTCTGTTCGCGCGGCAGATAGGGCGCCGACATCATGCCGCGCGTCAGGCCCAGGCGGCCCATCTGTTCCGCGTGGGGCAGGCGGCTGCCCCGGGCCAGCCAGGCCTGGATCGCCGGCAGCTCCACCCGGGGGCTGGTCGCCGCGAGATAGTACTCCGCCCGGGCGACGTGGTGCAGCGGGCCGTCGTCGCGCTCGGCCAGCATGGCGTCGACCCGCGACCAGTCCTGCCGGTCGATCGCCTGGAACAGGTCGGCGTAATAGGCCTTGTCCGAACGGCTGAGCAGTTCGGGCACGGTGCGGTTCATCGCGCGGGAGCGGAAATAATCGGCCGCGCTGCTGCTGGCGGCCGCGGGGGGCGCGATCATCGTCGCGGCCAGGCCGGCGGCCACCGCGGTCGCAAGCCTCAGGCACTTGGTCAGGTCAGGTATCGCCATAAGTCCAATCGAGCCAGCATCGCCAGAACCGCTCGCGCCGCCGTGCCGATCGGCGCATGTCCGCGAGCCCTCCGGCCGTCATCGCGGGGATGCTTGCCCCTTCATGGTTGAAATCGGGTAAAATTGCAGGCCCTTGCGCCATATCGTGCCCGAGCAGCGGCGGAATGTTGCGGCCGAGGACAAGTATCCTTTCCGGCGCGACGAGGCCGACATGGTGCTTCAGCAGTTCGCCCAGACCGGCGGACCGGATCGTGTCCCAGTCGGGCGCGACATCGTGGCGCGGCAGCAGCGAGGCGAGGTAGGTCGCCTCCTCCGGCACCCCCGCCGCGCGCAGGAAGCCTTGCAGCAAACCCCCTTCGGGCCCGGAAAGGAGCTGGTCGCGGTCCCCCTCTTCCGGCTGGTTGACCACGATCATCAGCCGGGCGCCGGCCTCGCCGCGCGGCGCGACCCGCGGATAGGCCCCCCCCTGGTCGAGCGTGTCGCTGGCCAGCCACCACTTGCGAAACGCGGCAAGGTCCCCGGGCCAGGCGGCCTTGTCCACATCGACGCGCGGCGGCGGTTTTACGGCCGGCGCCAGTTCGCGCGGCGGCTCTGCCTCCCGCTTCGCGGCGACCGGGGGCGCCGGGCCGGCCGGTTCTTCCGGCGGAGCCAGCCAATCCGTAGCGTCTTCGGCGAAATCGCAATCGACGCCGGCTTCGCGCCACCAATCGATCGCGGCGGCGAACTCTGCGGAAAGCGGGCGGGGCGGGCGATCGGCCATCTCGGCTGCGGTCTTGACCTGCCCTGCCACAGCAATCAAGGCATGATGCAAGTCTTGGGGCAGCAAAGCAACGAAGGACCATTTTGGGATGAGCGAACGCGAATCGATGCCGTGCGACGTGGTGATCGTGGGCGGCGGGCCGGCAGGCCTGGCCGCGGCGATCCGCCTCAAGCAGATCGACGATGCACTCGAGGTCGTCGTCCTGGAGAAAGGCTCCGAGATCGGCGCGCACATTCTGTCCGGCGCCGTGGTCGATCCGAAGGCGCTGGACGAACTGCTGCCCGACTGGCGCGAGCAGGGGTGCCCGATGGCGGAAGTGCCGGTGACCGACAACTGGCACTGGGTCCTGTCGAAAGGCGGCAAGACCGCGATCCCCCACCTGCTGATGCCCCCCTTCCTCTCCAACGACGGCTGCTACACCGGTTCGCTCGGCAACATGACCCGCTGGCTCGGCGAACAGGCGGAAGCGCTGGGCGTGATGGTCTTCCCGGGCTTCCCCGCCGCCGACGTGCTGTTCGACGATAGCGGCGCGGTCGCCGGCGTCGTGACGCAGGACATGGGCGTCGCCGCCGATGGCAGTCACAAGCCCGATTATCAGCCGGGCATGGAAATCCATGCGAAGTACACGCTGTTCGCCGAGGGTGCGCGCGGCAACCTGACCAAACGGATGAAGGCGCGCTTCGACCTGGAGGCCGATTGCCAGCCGCAGGTCTATGGCCTGGGCATCAAGGAACTGTGGGACATCGATCCCGACAAGCACGTGCCGGGCCGGGTGATCCACACCCAGGGCTGGCCCCTTTCGGAAAGCGATACCTGGGGCGGGGGCTTTCTCTATCACCAGGCAAACGGGCAGGTCGCGCTCGGCTTCGTCACCGCGCTCGATTACGAGAACCCCTATGTCTCGCCGTTCCAGGAATTCCAGCGCTGGAAACAGCATCCGGCGATCCGCGAGTACCTGGAAGGCGGCAAGCGCGTCGCCTACGGCGCGCGCGCGATCAACGAGGGCGGCTGGCAGTCGGTGCCGAAGCTGGCGTTCCCCGGCGGCGCGCTGATCGGCTGCGCCGCGGGCTTCGTCAACGTGCCGCGGATCAAGGGCAGCCATACCGCGATGAAGAGCGGGATGCTGGCGGCGGAGGCGGTCGCGGCCGCGATCGGCGGCGGCGCGGAGAAGACCGAACTGGGCGATTACGACGCGGCCGTGCGGTCGAGTTGGATCGCCGACGAGCTGAAGAAAGTGAAGAACGCCCAGCCCGCCGTGGCGAAGTTCGGCGGCGATATCGGTACCGTGGTGGCCGGGATCGACATGTGGATGCGCACGCTGGGCATCGGCCTGCCGGTGACGATGAAGCACACGCCCGACTACACGCATACCCACCGGGCGGACCTGCATCGGCCGATCGACTATCCCAAGCCCGATGGCGAGATCACGTTCGATCGCCTGACCTCGGTGTCCTATTCCTATACCAACCATGCAGAGGACCAGCCCTGTCACCTGAAGGTGAAGGACATGGCCTTGCAGGAGGCGAGCGAACTGGGCGTCTATGGCGGCCCCTCCGCACGCTATTGCCCGGCCGGGGTCTACGAATGGGTCGATGTCGAGGAAGGCGATCCCAAGTTCGTGATCAACTCGCAGAACTGCGTCCATTGCAAGACCTGCGATATCAAGGACCCGAACCAGAACATCGAATGGGTCACGCCCGAAGGCGGCGGCGGCCCGAACTACCCGAACATGTGATGGCCGGCCTGCCGCTGGCCGCGCCGCCGCACGGCGGGCGGGCCGGGCGGTGCCCGCGGAGCTCGTGATGCGCGAAACCGCCTATGCCAAGATCAACCTCGCGCTCCACGTGAGACGGCGGCGCGCGGACGGTTATCACGAGCTGGAAACGCTGTTCGCCTTCGTCGACGCGGGCGACGAACTGGTCGCGCGCACGGCGGATCGCGACAGTCTGGCGGTAACCGGCGAGTTCGCGCCCGCGCTGGGCGATCCGTTCGGCAATATCGCCGCGAAGGCGCTGGCCGTGTTGCCGCGCAGCGAAGGTCTGGCACTGGCGCTGGAGAAGAACCTGCCTGTCGCCGCCGGGCTGGGCGGCGGTTCCGCCGATGCGGGGGCCGTGTTCCGCATCGTGCGCGAGCGATACGGCCTGCCGGACGACTGGGAGCAGCGGGCCGCGCGCCTGGGCGCCGACGTGCCGGCCTGCGTGGACAGCGCGGCCTGCATCGGGCGCGGCACCGGGACCGAGCTGGAACCGGTCGAGAACGACCTTGCCGGCACGCCCGTCCTCCTCCTCAACCCGCGCGTTCCGGTTCCTACCGGCCCGGTCTTTGCCGCCTGGGACGGCGTGGATCCGGGCCCCCTTTCGGGCAGGACGGCGCGCGAGATCGCGGAAAGCAACGGCAACGACCTGGAGCGGATCGTTTTCGAACGGCTGTGCGTGGAAGAGGCGCTGTTCGCCTGGAACGCCCTGGCCGATAGCGGCGGCTTCCTCACCCGCATGTCCGGCTCCGGCGCGACCTCGTTCGCCCTCTACGACACGGCCGGGGCGCGTGACGAGGCCGCCGCGCGGATTGCCGCGGCCCATCCCGGCTGGTGGCAGATGAAAGGTGCGCTGCGATGACCGACGATAGCCCGTTCCGCCAGGTAGGCCAGCCGGTTCGTGGCGGTATCGTCTGCGTCGTCGATCACGCGTCCAGCCACGTCCCGGCCGACATCGACCTGGGGATCGCGCCGGAGCTGCTGGACAAGCATATCGCCGTCGATATCGGCGTCGAAGGCGTCGCCGAGCGCATGGCGCGGCGGCACGCGATCCCGGCGCACATCGCCCGCGTCTCGCGCCTCGTGTGCGACCTGCACCGCGAGGAAGACGCGCCCGGGGTCGTGCCGGAGACGAGCGACGGCCACCTCATCCCCGGCAATATCGGTGCCGATGTCGAGCGGCGGCTGGCACGGTTCCACCGCCCCTATCACGCCGCGCTGGGCGAATGGCTCGATGCCGCGCGGCCGGGCCTCGTCATCGCGCTGCACAGCTTTACCCCGGCGCTCGAGAGCGGGGGCGCGGCGCGGCCGTGGGAAGTGGCGCTGCTTTACAACCGGGACGACCGCGCCGCGCGCCATGCGATCCGCCTGTTCGCGGACCTCGGGCTGACGGTCGGCGACAACCAGCCCTATTCCGGCAAGCAGCTCAACGCGACGATGGACCGCCATGCAGAGGCCCGTGGCCGGCCCTACCTGACGATCGAGATCCGGCAGGACATGATCCCGCACGAGGCGGACCAGGCCCGCTGGGCCGACATCGTCGCCGATGTCGCCCATCGCACCGCGCTGGCCCTCGATCAGGACTAGCGCCAACCCGGGGGAGGCCGCCCGCGCTGTTGCCGGCAAAAGAATTTCCCCTTCGACCGGTGCGCCCGATGCTTTAGTCTTGCCGGCTGCACTCAACGCGCAACAATTGGAAGCCATCTCCCATGCCCGTCTATCGTTCCCGCACATCCACCCATGGCCGCAACATGGCCGGCGCGCGCGGGTTGTGGCGCGCGACGGGCATGAAAGACGGCGATTTCGGCAAGCCGATCGTCGCCGTGGTCAATTCCTTCACCCAGTTCGTGCCCGGTCACGTGCACCTGAAGGACCTGGGCCAGATGGTCGCGCGCGAGATCGAGGCCGCGGGCGGCGTCGCGAAGGAATTCAACACGATCGCCGTCGATGACGGGATCGCGATGGGCCACGACGGGATGCTCTATTCGCTGCCCAGCCGCGACCTGATCGCAGACAGCGTCGAGTACATGGTCAACGCCCATTGCGCCGACGCCATGGTCTGCATCTCCAACTGCGACAAGATCACGCCCGGGATGCTGATGGCGGCGATGCGGATCAATATCCCGGTCGTCTTCGTTTCCGGCGGCCCGATGGAAGCCGGCAAGGTCGTTCTCAAGGGCAAGGAAGTGGCGCTCGATCTCGTCGATGCCATGGTTGCGGCGGCGGACGAACACTATTCGGACGAGGAAGTGACCGCGATCGAGCAGAATGCCTGCCCGACCTGCGGCTCGTGCAGCGGCATGTTCACCGCCAATTCGATGAACTGCCTGACCGAGGCGCTCGGCCTGTCGCTGCCCGGCAATGGATCGACCCTGGCCACCCACGCCGACCGCAAGGCGCTGTTCCTGCGTGCCGGCCGCCTGGTCGTCGAACTGTGCCGCCGCTGGTACGAGGAAGACGACGCCAGCGTCCTGCCGCGCACGATCGCCGGGCGGCCCGCGTTCGAGAACGCGATGAGCCTCGACATCGCGATGGGCGGATCGACCAATACGGTCCTGCACCTGCTGGCCGCCGCGCACGAGGCGGGGCTCGATTTCACGATGGCCGACATCGACCGGCTCAGCCGCCATGTCCCGTGCCTGTCGAAAGTCGCGCCGGCCAAGGCCGATGTCCACATGGAAGACGTCCACCGTGCCGGCGGGATCATGGCGATCCTGGGCGAGCTCGACCGTGCCGGCCTGCTCAACACCGCCGTGCCCACGGTCCACAGCCCGACCCTGGCCGATGCGCTCGATTCCTGGGACATTGCCCGCACCAACAGCCCGGCGGTGCAGAATTTCTTCCGCGCCGCGCCGGGAGGTGTGCCGACGCAGACGGCGTTCAGCCAGGATCGCCGGTGGGAGGAGCTCGACCTCGACCGGCGCGAAGGGGTCATCCGCTCGGCCGAACATGCCTTCAGCCAGGATGGCGGGCTGGCCGTTCTCTACGGCAACCTGGCCGAGGACGGGTGCATCGTGAAGACCGCCGGGGTGGACGAGAGCATCCTGAAGTTCTCCGGCCCGGCCAAGGTTTACGAGAGCCAGGATGCTGCCGTGACCGCGATCCTGACCGACCAGGTGCGCGAAGGCGACGTGGTCGTGATCCGGTACGAAGGGCCGAAAGGCGGGCCCGGCATGCAGGAAATGCTCTATCCGACGAGCTACCTGAAATCGAAGGGGCTGGGGAAGGCCTGCGCCCTGGTGACCGATGGCCGCTTCTCGGGCGGGACCTCGGGCCTGTCGATCGGCCATGCCTCGCCCGAAGCGGCGGAAGGGGGCACGATCGGCCTCGTCCGGGACGGGGACACGATCGTGATCGACATTCCCGGCCGAACCATCCATCTCGACGTGCCGGAAGCCGAACTGGCCGCGAGGCGTTCGGAGATGGACGCGAAGGGGGAAGGGGCATGGAAACCCGTCGAGAAGCGAAAGCGCCGCGTTTCCACCGCGTTGCAAGCCTATGCCGCGATGACGACCAGCGCCGCGCGCGGCGCTGTTCGCGACGTGACGCAACTGGTTCGCAAGTGAGGCCACGGGTTTTCCTCGCAGCTGCCGGGCTGGCGCTGGCGGCCGCCTGCTCGTCGGCCGAGGCCCCGGTCCAGGCCCAGGCCGAAGAAGGCGCGGAGCGGATCGAGTGCGCGATCGGCCCGGGGGCCGGGTTCGGGCCCGACTGCCTGGTGGAACGGGCGGAGATCGGCGGGGCGACGGTGCTTACCGTGCGCCACGCCGATGGCGGTTTCCGCCGCTTCGAACAATTGCCCGACGGTCGCGGACTGGTACCCTACGACGGCGCCGACCCGGCCGATCAGGAACTGCGCGAGGGCAAGCTGGAAGTCGCGGTTGGCGGTGATCGCTATCGCTTCGCCGTCCAGCCCGTGGACGGGCCGGATGCCGGCGACTGAGCCGATCCTGACGGTCGCCGGGATGCGGGCGGCGGAACAGGCGCTGGTCGATGCCGGCCGGGACGTGGACAGCCTGATGCAGGTGGCCGGGCGCGGCGCGGCGGAATGGGTCTGGCGCCTGGCCGCCGGGCGCCCGGTGACATTGCTGTGCGGCCCGGGAAACAATGGCGGCGACGGCTATGTCATCGCGCGGACCCTGCACGAAAGGGGGCTCGACGTCGCGGTGGTCGCGCCGCTGCCGCCTGCCACCGGGGCCGCGGGCAGGGCGAGGGCCGCCTTCGCCGGCCGGGTGGACGGCGCGGATAGCGGCCGGCGCGGCACCGTGCTGGTGGATTGCCTGTTCGGCAGCGGGCTCACCCGTCCGTTCTCGCCCGACCTCACCTGCCTCCTGGACCAGATGGCGCGCCGGCACGACCTGCTGGTCGCGGTGGACGTGCCCAGCGGCGTCGACAGCGACCGCGGCGTCCCGCTCAACGCCGGCCTGCCCGCGTTCGATCTGACCATCGCGCTCGGCGCGTGGAAGTTCGCGCACTGGACGATGCCCGCCGCCGCCATGATGGGCGCGCGGCGGCTGGTCGATATCGGGATCGATCCGGGCATCGATGCCGGCCAGGCGTCGGCGCGGCTTTCCTCGCGCCCGCGGTTGCGCGCGCCTGCCGCCGATGCCCACAAGTACCGGCGCGGCCTGCTGGCCGTGGCGGGCGGGGCCATGCCCGGCGCGGCCTTGCTCGCCGCCGTGGCGGCGCAGCACGGCGGGGCGGGATATGTGAAGCTTCTTTCCCCCCACTCGCATCCGGCGGCCCCGCCCTCGCTCGTGGTGGACGAGCGCCCGCTCGAAGAGGCGCTGGCCGATGCGCGCTTCACCGCGCTGCTCACCGGGCCGGGGCTGGGGCGCGACGAGACGGCGAAAGCGCGCCTGGCCTGCGCGCTCGCAAGGGGCCTGCCGCTGGTTCTCGACGCCGATGCGCTCGCGCTGCTCGAACGCCATGTCTTCGGGCAGGAGACGCTGCTGACCCCGCACGAGGGCGAGCTCGATGGCCTGTGCCGGGCCTTCGGGGTGGAAGGGACGAGCAAGCGCGAGAAGGCATGCGCGCTCGCCCGGGCGAGCCAGGCCGTGGTCCTTGCCAAGGGCCCCGACACCTGCCTCTGCGCGCCCGACGGCACGCTGCGGCTGTTCCCGCCCGGTCCGAGCTGGCTGGCCACGGCCGGGACGGGCGACGTCCTCGCGGGAATCGCCGCGAGCCGCATGGCCAGCGGCGAGAGCGCATTCGCCGCGGCGGAACAGGCCGTGTGGCTGCATCACGAGGCCGCGCTGATCGCCGGGCAGGCCTTTACCGCCGACCAACTGGCGCAAGCGGTAAAAGGCGCCTACGCGCGCTTCCTGTGAACGAGACAGACGAAATTCTGCGCATCGCCGCGAAGGGCGACGGCGTGACGGCCGATGGACGCCACGTGCCCCTGGCGGCGCCGGGCGACCGGGTCGGGCCGGACGGCGCAATCGCCCGCGGACCCCATCACGCCGAGCCGCCCTGCCGCCATTTCGGCACCTGCGGCGGATGCCAGTTGCAGCACTGCGACGCCGAATCGATCGCGCGCTACCTCGGCGAGCGGGTGACTTACGCGGCGCAAGGGCAGGGCGTGGCCGTGGGCCGCCTGCTTGCCCCCCATCTCTCGCCCCCGGCCAGCCGCAGGCGCTGTGCGCTCCATGCCGAGACGCGCCGCGGGCCGCCGGCCGTGGGCTTCCGCGAGGCCGGATCGCACCGCGTCGTGGACATGCGCGAATGCCATATCCTGCGGCCGGAGCTGTTCGCCCTGGTGCCTGCCGTGCGCGAGCTGGTGGCGCGGCGAAAGGGGCGGCAGGCGGCGAAAGCGGAACTGGCCCTGGTGGACCAGGGCGTGGACTGCGCGATCTCCGGCCTCGCTATGGAAGGCCTGGAGCAAACCGAGGCCATGCTCGCTTTCGCGCGCGACAACGGCCTGGCGCGCCTGACGATCGACCAGGGTTACGGCCCCGAGCCGGTGTGGGAGCCGGAGCCGCTGACCGTCACGCTTTCCGGCGTGCCGGTCGATTATCCCAGCGGCGCCTTCCTGCAGGCCACCGCCGATGGCGAGGCGGCGCTGACCCGCATTGCCGCCGAATGGCTGGCGGGATCGCGCTTCGTGGCAGATCTTTTCGCCGGGCTGGGCACGTTCGCCTTCGCGCTTTCGCCTGCTTCCAAGGTGCTCGCGGTGGAGGCGGCGCGCGATGCGCACCTGGCCTGCAAGGCGGCCGCGGGGCGGGCCGGGCGGCCGGTCCACGCGATGCACCGGGACCTGTTTCGCAACCCCTTCCAGCCCGACGAACTCGACCGGTTCGATGCCGTCCTGCTCGATCCCCCTCGCGCCGGTGCCCGCGAACAGGTCGCGCGCCTGGCGGACAGCTCCGTTCCGCGGATCGTCTATGTCAGCTGCAATCCGGCGAGCTGGGCGCGCGATGCCGCGCGGCTGGTCGCCGCCGGCTATCGCATGGAAGCGGCCAGGCCCGTCGGCCAGTTCGTCTGGTCCACCCATGTCGAACTGGCGAGCCTGTTCGTGCGCGAGCCGGCCTGAGACCGCCGGGAGCGATCAGGCCCGGAGCGCGCGCAGCAGCTGTTCGTGGAGCCAGTCGCGGGCGTGCGGCTCGACAAAGGCGTGGCTTGCCCCCTTGCAATAGGCGATGCGCGCGTCGCCAGCGTCCCACTGTTCCGCGAAAGCCTGGGCCGTCCGGTCGGTTTCGGCCAGCAGGATGCGGACCGGCCCCTCGAACCGCGCCAGTCCGGCCGACATGTCCTGCGCCAGCGAACTCGGCGCCTGGCGCGGCATGACCGCGCGCGCGAGCCCGCGGGCGAGCTTGCGGAAATCCACCTTGCCGGTGACGAGGCGAGCCAGTTCGCGCGGGTCGGCGAGCTTTTCGGCATAGCGCGAGCGGACCGCGCCGGCCGGCGGCAGGTCGTCTTGCGTGTCCTCGATCGTCCACGGGTTCGACAGGACCAGCGAATCGCAACCGGCCCCGCCGGCGAGCATCAGGGCGCTGGCCGCGTCGCAGTTGCCGAACGCGACCACCCGGTTCATCTGCGGCGCCATCGCGCGAAAGGCGTCGATCGCGGCGGCAATGTCCTTGCCGCTCGAACGGAAGCCGCGGTTTGCCCCCTCGCTGTCGCCGACGCCGCGGCGGTCGAAGCGGAAGACCGGGAAACCCGCCCGCGCAATGCGCGCGGCGAGCTGCGCCTGCCCGGAGAAGGCACCGGCGCGCACCTCGTTTCCGCCGCTGACGATCAGCAGGCCGACCGAGGCCGGCGCCGTGTCGATCGTGCCGGCCAGCGTCGCGTCTTCGCAGGCGAAGGTGAGCGGGAGCCTGTTCATGCCGCCCCCAGCGCGCCCGCGACCGCGGCGGCGATGCCATCGGCCTGTGCGGCCGATTCGCCCGGTTCGGCCCGCAGCCACAGGCCGCCGCCTTCCAGCGCGTCTTGCGCGATCTTCGCCTGGGCGGTTTCGGCCGCGGGGGCGGCCTCTTCCAGCGCGCGGAACATCGCGGCGCCCAGCGTCCAGCCGGCCAGTTCGATCCCTTCGCTGCGCCCCTGTTCCTCCAGCGTGCCGATCGTTTCCTCGATCCCCGCCTCGCGCGCGGCGATCGTGCGGGCGCGCAGCATCGAGCGCAGGACCTGCCGGCCGCCGACCGGGGCATAGTTCCACCCGGCCATCTCCGGCGGCGCGACGAGCGCGCCCGCGCGCACGGTCAGGACATGGCTGGCCTCGAAATGGTCCGCCGCGGCCCGGGCCGCCTGTCGCCAGTGGTCGAGCGTCTGCGCCTGCAGCGGCTGGCGGCTCTCGTTGCAGCCGGGCAGGTCGGGCAGAACGGTGGCGATCCCGGCGTCGGCCAGGCGGCGCATGACCTCGACCGTCAGGCGGCGCAGCTTGTTCGCCTCGTCGAAGAACGCCGGCAGGACGAGCACGCGCGCCGTGTCGCCACCGCGAAATGCCAGCGCGATCTCGTCATGCGTGCCGCCGCCCGCGGTGGGGCAGGGCCAGGTCTTGACGACGGGTTTGGTCAGGACTCGACGACTTTCGCCTCGGCAAAGGCGAGCAGCCCGCCGTAGGTCTCCAGCATTTCGCCATCGACTTCATCGTCTTCGATGATGATGCCGAGACGATCCTCGATCTCGGTCAGGAGGCCGGCGACCGCCATCGAATCGAGTTCGGGCAGGTGGCCGAACAGGCCGGTGTCGGCATCGAAGCTTTCGACTTGCGTGGCGTCGAGGCCAAGCACGTCGCACAGGATGGCGCGCAGCTTGGTGTCGATTTCACTGCGGCTAGGCGCGAGACTGCTCATGCCGGCGTGGTTCCCCTGCAATTCGGCCGGCGCCTTAGCCCCGGCGGACAGACGACGCAAGGCGGCGGGCCCGGCGCCGGGCGAGCGCCGGCCAGGCGCGCGGCTGGCGCGGGTCGAGACAGTCGATGCGAAACCGCGGGCGGACGATCTCCATCCAGTCCGCTTTGTACCGGTCGTTGCCGGTGCCGAAATCGACCCAGCCGACCTTGTCCCGGTCGATCACGTGTTCGAACAGCGCGGCCGTCAGCGTCGTACCGGCCGACAGCGCCTTGTGTTCCTCGAGATGGGCGAGCTTGTGGATATAGGCCGTGCCGCCTTCCACGGTCCAGAACTGCGCCGCGACGGGCACATCACCATGGCGGGCGATGGCCAGGCGGATCCGGCCCGCCGCGCCTTCCTGGCGGGCGAAACGTCGCAGGAGGTCGGGCGATCCTTCCTCCGGCTTCCAGCTGCGGGCATAGATCGCCTCGTAAGCGGCCCAGTCGTCCTCGTCGAAGCGCTGGCGGATCGAGACATCGACCTTCCTGCCCTTGCGTTTCAGCGTGGTCCGCATCCGGCCGGGCCGGTCGGCCCAGTACTCGGCGAAACTGCGGCCGCGCACCTCGAACACGTGGTTATGGTCGCACTGTTCGCGCAGCACGTGCCACCCGGCCGCGCGGAAAGCGCGTTCGAGCAGGCTGGCCGACCCGTCCTCGTCCGGCACGGGCCAGGCGGTGACGCGGTGCGTCCGGCCCCGCAGGTCGGCCGCAAGCGCCGCCAGCAGGCGTTCGGTATCGTCTGCCCCGCCATCGGCCAGCGGCCTCCAGGTGAAGCTGTACCAGTTGCGCAGCGCCTCCAGCCGGCCATTGGCCCGGGTCAGCGGCAGGGCGGCCCGGGCGGCACCGTCGCCCGCCACGGCGATTGTTGGCACGAGCCCGCTTTCGGCGAGCAGCGCGAACCACTCGGGCCGGTCGAACGGGCATGTCGCGTCCGCGATCGTCCCTTGCAAGACGTTAACCCTGTCGTGATAGCTGGCGGCGATCACCCCCGACGTACTCCTCGAAAGAACCCATGTCCGACGCACCCGATCCGACCCCGAGGCCGCTCGACCATCTCGCCGAACGCGGCGCGGCCGATGCGCCGGCGCTCGTCCTGCGCGAGGGGACGCTTAGCTACCAGGACTTAAGAACCCGTGTCGCCCGCATGGCGGCATGGCTGCAGGCCCAGGTGCCGACTCCGGGCGCGCGGGTCGCGAGCTGGGCGGCGAAGGGGGAGCTGACCTGCCTGCTGCCGCTGGCCTGCGCGCGGGCCGGGCTGGTCCACGTTCCGGTCAACCCGCTGCTCAAGCGCGCGCAGGTGGCGCACATTCTTGCAGATAGCGGGGCCGAGCTGCTCCTCGGCACGGCGGCGCGGCTGGGCACGCTGGAGGACGGCGATGTGCCCGCCGCCTGCGCGACCATGACCGAAGGGGATGCCCTGGCCGCGGTCTCCGCCGTAACGCAGGCCCTTCAGCCGTCGTCCGCCGACCCCGGCGATCTCGCCGCGATCCTCTATACCAGCGGTTCGACCGGCCGGCCCAAGGGGGTTATGCTGAGCCACGCGAACATGTGGCTGGGCGCGGTCAGCGTGGCGCACTACCTCGGGATGGCAAGCGACGACGTGACGCTGGCCGTCCTGCCGCTGGCCTTCGACTATGGCCAGAACCAGCTGCTCTGCACCTGGTATGCCGGGGGCTCGGCGGTTCCGCTCGACTATCTCTTCCCGCGCGACGTGGCGAAGGCCTGCGCGCGCCATGGCATCACGACGCTGGCCGCCGTGCCGCCGCTGTGGGTGCAGCTTGCAGAGATCGACTGGCCGCCCGAAGCCGTGGCGTCGATGCGGCGCCTGACCAATTCGGGCGGCGCGCTGACCGTCGACCTGGTGGGCGATTTGCGCCGTATCTTCCCGCAGGCAATGCTTTTTCCGATGTACGGGCTGACCGAGGCCTTCCGTTCGACCTATCTCGATCCGGCGCTGGTGGAAAGCCACCCGACCTCGATGGGCACCGCGATCCCTTTCGCCGAGATCATCGTGATCGACGACGCTGGCGAGGTCGCGCAGCCGGGCGAGGAGGGCGAGCTTGTACACTGCGGCCCGCTGGTCGCGCAGGGATACTGGCAGGACCCGGAACGCAGCGCGGAGCGGTTTCGCGCGGCGCCCGCGTCCTCCCGCTACGGCGGCACCGCGGTCTGGTCGGGCGACAGGGTCCGGCGCGACGCCGACGGCCTGCTCTATTTCGTCGGCCGGCGCGATGCCATGATCAAGAGCGCGGGCAACCGCATCAGCCCGCAGGAAGTGGAAGACGCGGCGATCGCGACCGGCCTCGTGGCCGAGGCGGTGGCCCTCGGCGTGCCGGACGACCGCCTGGGGCAGGCGGTCCACCTGGTCGCGCGCGCCGCGCCCGACGCGCAGGATGCCGAAGCGCGCCTGCCGGCCGCGCTCGCGAAACAGCTGCCCACTTTCATGCAGCCGCAGGCGATCCACTGGCGCGAGCGGCTGCCGGTCAATCCCAACGGCAAGCTTGACCGCGCGGCCATCGCGCGGGAGGTGGCGGCATGAAACCGCTCGGCCCCATTCCCGCAGTCTTCGAATCGATCGACGGCGAACTGGCGATCGGCGGCCGCAAGGCCGGCGAGATCGTGGCCGAGGCCGGCGACACGCCGCTGTTCGTCTATTCGCGCGACCGCCTGTCCCGGCGCGTGGAGACACTGCGCGCCGCCATGCCGCCGCGCCTGCGGCTGCACTACGCGATCAAGGCCAACCCGTTCGCGCCGCTGCTGGGCTTCATGGCCGGGCTGGTCGACGGGTTCGATGTCGCCTCGGGCGGGGAACTGGCCCGCTTGCAGGAAGCCGGGGTCGCGGCCGACCGGGTCAGTTTCGCCGGGCCGGGCAAGCGCGATCGCGAACTCGAACAGGCGATCGCCGCCGGCTGCACGATCAACCTCGAATCCGAGGGGGAGGCCCGCCGCGCGCTCGACATTGCCGCGCGCCTGGGGGTCGCGCCGAAGCTGGCGATCCGCGTGAACCCTTCGTTCGAGCTGCGCGGCTCGGGGATGAAGATGGGCGGCGGGGCCAAGCCGTTCGGCATAGACGAGGACCGCGTGGCCGCGCTCGGGCGCGAGCTGATCGCGGAAGGCGCGCAATGGTGCGGCCTGCATATCTTCACCGGCAGCCAGGCGCTCGATGCCGAGGCGATCATAGAGACCCAGGCCAATGTCCTGCAATTGGCCGCCCGGCTCGCCGCGGACATCGGGGCGGACCTGCCCAAGCTCAACATGGGGGGCGGCTTCGGCATTCCCTATTTCCACGGCGACACCCCGCTGGACATCGAGGCGATCGGCGCCGCGCTCGAACAGCGTCTGGCGGACCTGCCCCCCGGCCTCGCGCAGACCGAGCTGTGCATCGAGCTGGGGCGATACCTGGTCGGCGAAGCGGGCGTCTACCTGGCGCGGATCGTGGACCGGAAGGTGAGCCACGGGCAGGTCTTCCTCGTCACCGATGGCGGCTTGCACCACCAGCTTGCCGCGTCGGGCAATTTCGGCACCGTCGTGCGCCGCAATTACCCGCTGGCGATCGCCACCCGCTTCGATGCCGCGCCGGAGGAGGAGGCGAGCGTCGTCGGGTGCCTGTGCACCCCGCTCGACCGCCTGGCCGACGCGGCGCACCTGCCGCGGGCCGAAGTGGGCGACCTCGTGGCCGTGTTCTGCGCCGGTGCCTACGGCGCGACGGCTTCCCCGGCGCAGTTCCTGGGGCAGGGCCCGGCGCGCGAGGTCATGGTCTAGCGCACCGGTTTTAACCTTTGCGCAACGACCGTCCCGTTCCGGGACCGCCCGCAAGCCGGGCGACAAAGGCTAACGTAATGTTCACCCTTTTTCGCGAGGAAGCGAGCCTGTGAACCGCGGGTGCGGCAGGCGAGGTCGCTCCTTGCCTGTCGATCGCAATACCCGCCCGACAGGCAAGGACGTGCATCGATGCCCATCGACCGACTATCCCTTCGTCTCGCCGGCAGCGCGCTGGCGGCTGTCTCGCTGGCCGGCTGCGCCGGTGGCGGCGGCACCGAGCTGCCCCCCGCGTCGTTCGTCGCCATGCAGGAAGGGCCGGGCGAGGAATATGTCATCGGGCCGCTGGACGAACTGACGATCCACGTCTGGCGCAACCCCGAATTGGGGGCCGAGAAGATCCAGGTCCGCCCCGACGGGCGGATCACCACCCCGCTGGTCGCCGACATGCCGGCGGTGGGCAAGACGCCGGCGATGCTGGCAGAAGACATCCGCCTGCAGCTTTCGCAATATATCGAGGAACCGCTGGTCTCGGTCATCGTGACCAATTTCGCCGGCACGTTCAGCCAGCAGATCCGCGTCATCGGCGCGACCGAGCAGCCGGCCTCGATCCCCTACCGCGCGAACATGACGGTGCTCGACGCGATGATCGCGGTCGGCGGCCTCAGCGAATTCGCCGCGGGCAACCGCGCCAAGCTGATCCGGTTCGACAAGCAGGCCGGGCGCCAGCGCGAATATGCGCTGCGGCTGGGCGACCTGCTGAAGGACGGCGACAGCCGGGCCAACGTCATGCTGCGGCCGGGCGACGTGATCATCATCCCCGAAAGCATGTTCTGAGGAAGGCCCCGCGCAGATGAACGAGGTTTTCGAAGAGCTGCAGGCCGCGCTCCATTCGGCATGGCACCGGCGCTGGCTCGTCCTCGGCGTGGCCTGGGGCGTGTGCCTGCTGGGCTGGCTGGCGGTCGCGATGATTCCGAACACCTACGAATCGAAAGCGCGGGTCTTCGTGCAGCTCGACGACGTGCTGTCCGAACAGATCGGCATCGCCAACGCCGGCCAGGACGAGATCGAACGCGTGCGCAAGACGCTGGCGAGTTCGGTCAACTTGGAAAAGGTCGTCCGGTCCACCCGCCTCGGCGCCGATGTGACCTCCCCCGCCCAGATGGAACGCACGGTCGCCGGCCTGGCGGAGAAGGTCAAGGTCGTCAGCACCGAGGACAACCTGTTCGAGATCACCGCCCAGATCGGCGAATCGAGCCTGTCGGACGCGCAGAACGCCGCCCTGGCGCAGGATGTCGTGCAGAAGATGATCGACATCTTCCGCGAGGAGAACATCGCCGGCAGCCGGGGCGAAGTCGCCGACACGATCGTCTTCCTCGACCAGCAGCTGGAAGATCGCAAGCGCGAGCTGGAGGCGGCCGAACAGCGGCGCCTGGCGTTCGAGGCCGAGCATCCCGAACTGATCGGCGGCACCGCGACGCTTTCGACCCGGCTCCAGCAGTTGCGGGCGGAAATGCGCGGCGTCGATGCCGATCTCGCCGCGGCGCAGAGCGCGCTGGCAGCCGTCAACGGCCAGATTGCGGGCACCCCGCGGACCATCGTGACCGCCGGCGAAGGCGGCGGTGCGCGCGGCGCGCTGATCCAGGCCCGCTCGCAGCTCGCCGCCCTGCAGGCGCGCGGCCTGACCGCCAACCATCCCGACGTGGCCGCGCTGCAGCGGCAGATCGACCTGCTCGAACGCCAGGCGGCGAACGAGGGGCCCGGTGCCGGCGGCACGGTCAACCCTGCCTACAGCTCGCTCGTCGCGATCCGGGCGGAGCGCGATGCGAACGTCCAGGCGCTGATGGCGCGCAAGGCCGCGCTCCAGGCAGACCTCAGCGCGATGATGGCGAGCCAGGCCGACGAGCCCGCGGTCGCGGCCGAGGCCAACCGGATCAGCCGCGATTACGAGGTTCTCAAGCGCAAGTACGACGAGCTTCTCCAGGACCGCGAGGAAATGCGCCTGCGCGGACAGGTGGAAAGCGAGCGCAGTTCATTCAGCTTCGAGGTGATCGATCCGCCGTCCACGCCGCGCGCGCCGGCCGCGCCCAACCGGCCGATCCTGCTGATCGGCGTGCTAATCGTCGGCGTCGGTGCCGGCGTGGGGGCGGCCTTCGCGTTCAGCCAGATCCGTTCCACGTTCGCCACCGGGGCGAAGCTCGAGCGGTCGCTGGGCCTGCCGGTGATCGGCACGATCTCGCACACGCTGACCGACGCCGGGCGCGCGCTCGCGCGCAAGCGGATGCGGATGTTCGCTGCCGGTTGCGCTTCGCTGGCGGGCGTCTGCGTCCTCCTGCTGGTGGTCGAGTTCGTCCAGCGCGGCATGGTGGGATGAGGAGAGGACAATGACCGAACACAAGAAGATCCCCTCTCCCGACGACGAGGCGAAGGAAAGCTCGCTGCTCGAACGCGCCAGCGGTGCGTTCGGCTTCGATCCGTTCATGCCCGCGCCGGTTCCCCATCGCCTGGCCGAAGACAAGATGAAGCGGGCGAAGGTCCGCCGGCGCGCGGAGGAAAAGACCGAGGCGCCCGCACCCCCGGCCGACGAGGCCGGGTCAGCGCCGCAGGCGTCGGCCGTACCCGCGCCGGCCGATCCCGGGCCAGTCGAATCCGGGGGCGAGGCCCGTCAGGCCGGCGTGCCGGCGACGCTGCCCCCGTCGCAGCTGACGATCGAGCGCCAGGTCGGCGCCGTCGCCCTGCAGGGCAAGCGGTTCGCGGTCGATCGCGAGCTGCTGCGCGATCAGGGGCTGATCGTGCCGGATGGCGCGGTGAACGCGCTGGTGGAGGAATTCCGCATCGTCAAGCGGCGCCTGCTGGAAAGCGCCAGCCAGGCCGGCACGGCCCGGTCGCGCCGCGTGCTGATCTGCTCGCCGCATCCGGGCGAAGGCAAGACCTTCTGCGCGAGCAATCTCGCGATTGCCCTGGCGGCCGAGCGCGACAGCGAGGTGCTGCTGATCGATGCCGACTTTGCCAAGCCGTCGATCCTGTCGACGTTCGGCCTGCCCAAGGGGCCGGGCTTCATGGATTGCCTGGCGAACGACGGGATCGCGCCGGAAGACCTGGTGATCGGGACCGATATTCCCGGCCTCTGGGTCCTGCCGGCCGGGAACCAGACCAATTCGGACAGCGAATACCTTGCCAGCCGCCGGACGGCCGAAGTGCTCGACCGGCTGAGCATGGGCGCGCCGCATCGCATCCTGATCTTCGATTCCCCGCCCGCCCTGGCCGCATCGCCCGCGGCGGAGCTGGCCAAGCACGTCGGCCAGGCGGTCCTTGTCGCGCGCGCCGATTCGACCGCGCAGAGCGCGCTGGAAGACGCGGTCGAGCTGCTTTCCGCCTGCCCCGACGTCAAGCTCATGCTCAACGACGCGCATTTCAGCCCGAGCGGCCGGAAGTTCGGAACCTACTATGGGTACGGGGAGTAACCCGATGAAACGCAGCCATTTCCTTTCGGCCAGCGCTTTGGCGGCGATCGCCTGCGCGACGCCGGCAATGGCCCAGCAGACGGCCAGCGAGGACGCTGCCGAGGGGCGCGGCGATCGCCGCGCCACGATCGCGCCCTATATCGAGGCGTCGCAGGTCCTCGTGGCCGAGATCTCGCCCGGCGACGACGTCGTGACCTACAGCCAGGTCGCCGCGGGGATCGATGCCAGCGTGACGGGGCGCAACAACGGCGGCTCCATCTCGCTGCGCTACGAACGCAATTTCGGCTACGGCGACGATGCGCTCGATTCCGACACGGTCAGCGGGGTCGCGCGCGGCTATGCCACCGTGGTTCCGCGGGCGCTGACGGTCGAGGGCGGGGCGATGGCGGCGCGCACCCGGGTGGACGGCAACGGCGGCACGACGATCAACCCGCGCGTGGGCGACGACAGCGAGAGCCGGATCTATTCGGCCTATGCCGGGCCGAACCTGCACACCCGCGCCGGCGACGTCGAAGTGAACGCGAACTATCGCATCGGTTACACCCGGGTGGAAGCGCCCGACGCGATCGCGCTCGAACCCGGGCAGGACCCGGTCGACGTGTTCGACGACAGCCTGGTGCAGAGCGCCGGTTTCCATCTCGGCACCAAGCCCGGCGAGCCCCTGCCGGTCGGCCTCGGCGTCGGCGGCGGCTGGGTGCAGGAAGACGTGTCGAACCTCGACCAGCGCGTTCGCGACCGCTTCGTGCGCGGCGACGTGCAGGTGCCGGTGGGCCGCAACCTCGCCCTCGTCGGCGGGGTCGGTTACGAGGATGTCGAGGTTTCCAGCCGCGATGCGGTGCGCGATGCCGACGGCAACCCGGTGATCGGCGACGACGGGCGCCTGGTTACCGACAAGAGCGCGCCGCGGCAGATCGCCTACGACGTGTCCGGCCTGATCTGGGATGTCGGCGTGATGTGGCGCCCCAGCACGCGCACCGCGCTGGAGGCGCACGTCGGCCGGCGTTACGATTCGACCACTTACTACGGCACGTTCGCCTGGGCGCCCGATGCGCGCAGCAACGTGAACGTCGCCGTCTACGACACGGTTTCGGGCTTCGGCGGGCTGCTGAACAATGCCCTGGCCAACCTGCCGACCGAGTTCAGCGCCGCGCGCAACGCGCTGAGCGGCGATTTCACCGGCTGCGTCGGCAGCGACGAAGGCGCCAATTGCCTCGGCGGCATTCTCGGCTCGGTCCGCTCGTCGGTGTTCCGTTCGCGCGGGGTCGCCGCCAGCTATGGCGTGCAGATGGGCCGGATCGGCACCGGGGTCGGCGCCGGGTACCAGCGGCGCAAGTTCATTGCCGCGCCGGGCACGGTCCTGGCCGATGCCGACGGCGTCGTCGACGAGGCATACTGGGTGAATTACTATCTCGACGCCCAGCTCGGCCGCAACGCCAGCTTCGCCGGCAACGTCTATGCCAACTGGATCAAGAGCGGCTTTTCCGCCGAGGGCGACGTCTTTGCGCTGGGCGCTTCGGCCGCCTATCGCCGCTCCATCACCGATCGCCTGTCGGCCCGCGCGGCCGTGGCGATCGACCACCTGGACAGCGAGGCGACGATCGAAAACTACACGTCCGCCTCCGCGCTGCTCGGCCTGCGTTACGATTTCTGAGGGGTAAAATACCGATGTTCGAAGATTTCTACGGCCTGACGGGGCGCCCCTTCCAGCTCACGCCCGATCCCAATTTCTATTTCGAGAGCACGACCCATCGCAAGGCGCTCTCCTACCTGGGATATGGCATGGCGCAGGGCGAAGGCTTCATCGTCATCACCGGCGAGGTGGGGGCGGGCAAGTCCACCCTCGTCGCGCACCTGATGCAGAAGATCGACCCCAGCCAGATGACGGTCGGCCAGGTCGTGACCAGCAATCTCGACGGGGAGGAACTGGTCCACGTCGTCGCGCAGAGCTTCGGCCTCGACATCGAGGGGCATGACAAGGCCAGCGCGCTCGGCGCGATCGAGGCCTTCCTCCACGAGGAGGCGCGCAGCGGCCGCCGCTGCATGCTGGTGGTCGACGAATCGCAGAACCTCAGCGTCGAAGCGCTCGAAGAGCTGCGGATGCTGTCGAACTTCCAGCTCGGCTCGCACCCCCTGCTCCAGACCCTGCTGCTGGGCCAGCCGGAATTCCGCCAGGTCCTGGCCGAACACCCGGATCTGGAGCAACTGCGCCAACGCGTGATCGCGACCCACCACCTCGAACCGATGGGCGCGGACGAGATCGAGCCCTATCTCAAGCATCGCCTCCAGTGCGTCGGCTGGGACGGCAACCCCGAGTTCGACCAGCGCGTCTTTGCCGAGCTGCACCAGGCGGCGGGCGGCATTCCGCGCAAGGTCAACCAGGTGGCCACGCGCCTCCTGCTGCTGGGTGCGGTCGAGCAGCGTACGCGGATCGACAGCGCCATGCTGCGCGCCGTGCTGAACGAAATGCAGAGCGACAACGCCTTCCCCGAGGCCGCGCCGAGCCCGATGCCCAAGCTGGGGCCGGCCCCGGCAGCAGGCCCGGTCAAGCATGCCGCGCGGCCCGAGGCGGGGGACGAGCCCGCGGCCGAGCCGGCGACGCCGCCGGTGGACCTGGTCGCCATGCTGGCCGAACGCGACGCGCAGATCGCGGAGCTGCAACAGGCGGTGATCGAGCTGTCGCAATCGGTCGACAGCGGCCGCGACGAACGCGATGCCGAACTGGTCGAGCGGATCGAAGGCTTCGGCCGCCGGCTGGACGAGCAGGAACGATCGGTGCGCGAAGTGCTCGCGATGCTGATCGAGTGGATCGAGACCGGACAGCCGCCCCGCGTCGCGGCCTGAGGAGGCGCCCCATGGCCGGACAACCCATCGTCAACGGCCTTTCCGTCGATGTCGAGGACTGGTTCCAGGTCGGCGCGTTCGAGAACGTGATCGATCGCGGCGACTGGGACGGGCTCGCCCTGCGGGTGGAGGACAATGTCGCGCGCATCCTCGACCTGTTCGCGGAAGCTGGGGTCAAGGCGACGTTCTTCACGCTCGGCTGGGTCGCGCAGCGCAACGGCGGCCTGATGCGGCGGATCGTCGAGGGCGGCCACGAACTGGCCAGCCACGGGTTCGACCACGCGCGCGTGTTCACTTTCGACCGGGGGCAGTTCGCCGAGGATATCGTGCGCGCGCGCAAGATCCTGGAGGATGCATCGGGACAGGCGGTGACCGGCTACCGCGCGCCGAGCTTCTCGATCGATGCCCGCACGCCATGGGCCCATGCCGAGCTGGCCGAACAGGGATATCGCTATTCCTCCAGCGTGGCGCCGGTGGCGCACGACCACTACGGCTGGCGCGAGGCGCCTCGCTTCGCCTTCCGCCCCGTGGCCGGGGCCGACATGGTCGAGATCCCGGTGACCACCGCGATCCTGGGCGGCCGGCGGGTTGCGGCAGGCGGCGGCGGGTTCTTCCGCGTGCTGCCCTATGGCTTTTCGCGCTGGGCCATTCGCCAGGTGAACCGGCGCGAGGGACGACCGGCAGTGTTCTACTTCCACCCGTGGGAGATCGATCCTGAACAGCCGCGCGTGGCCGGGGCCCCGATCAAGTCGCGCCTGCGCCATTACACCAACCTGGCCCGCATGGCCCCGAAGCTGCGCGAGCTGGTGCACGAGTTCGCCTGGGGGCGGATGGACGAGATCGCCAGCCGCGAGGCGCAGGCCGCGGTCCCGCTGGCGGCATGAACGCCCCCTTCGTCATGACCGGCGACGGCCTGGCCCTGGCCGATCCGCACGATCCGGCGCAGGCGGCGCGGATCGAGGGGTTCGCGGCCGAGCGGGGCGCAACGCCCTTCCACCGGCCGGCCTGGCTCTGCGCGGTGGAGCGCGGCACCGGGCAGCGCGCGCTGGGCATTGTCGCCCGCCGCCGGGGGCAGATCGCCGGATGGCTGCCGCTGACCGAAGTGCATTCGCCGATCTTCGGCCGGGCGCTGGTTTCCAGCGGCTTCGGCGTCGGCGGGGGAATCCTGTCGGCAGACGGCGAGACGGCGCAACGTCTCGCGGCCGCTGCATGCGAACTCGCGAGCCGCCGCTCTTGCCCGACGGTGGAGCTGCGGGGCGGACCGGTGCCCGCCGGGTGGGAAAGCCGCTCCGACCGCCACCTCGGCTTCGTGGCAGAGCTTGTCGCCGATGACGAGGCGCAGTTGCTCGCCATTCCGCGCAAGCAGCGCGCCGAAGTGCGCAAGAGCCTGGCCGGCGATCTCGCCGTTCGGGTGGGGCGGGGGGAGAGCGATCGCGCCGCGCACTACGCGGTCTACTGCCAAAGCGTCCATAACCTGGGCACGCCGGTTTTCCCGCGCAGCCTGTTCGATGCCGCGCTCGACGTGCTGGAGGGGGACATCCTGACCGTGTTCGACGGCGAAAGCCCGGTCGCCAGCGTGCTTTCGTTCTACCACGGCGGCACGGTCATGCCCTACTGGGGCGGCGGAACTTTCGCTGCGCGGCATCTGCGCGCGAACGAGCGGATGTATTACGAACTGATGCTCCACGCCCGGCGGCGCGGCTGTACGCGGTTCGATTTCGGCCGGTCGAAGACGGGCAGCGGGCCGGCAGCCTACAAGAAGAACTGGGGTTTCACGCCCGAGCCGCTGACATATGCCCACTGGTCGGCCCCCGGCAGCGCGCGGCGCGACATCGACCCGACGAACGACAGCTATTCGGCCAAGATCGCGCTGTGGAAACGGCTTCCGCTGTCGGTCGCCAACCGCCTCGGCCCGCCGATCGCGCGCGGACTCGGCTGATGCAGGGAGAGATCCTCTTCCTCGCGCACCGGGTCCCGTTCCCCCCCGATCGCGGGGACAAGATCCGTTCGCACCACCTTCTTGCCGCGCTTGCGCGTATCGCCCCGGTGCATGTCGGCTGCCTCGGCGAGACGGAGCAGGACATGGCACAGGGCGGCGCGCTGGCCGCGCTGGCCGCCAGCCATTGCCTCGTGCGGCGCAGGCGCAGCCTGGCGCTGGCGGGGGCGGAGGCGCTGGTGCGCGGCATCCCGGTCAGCCTCGCGGCCTTCGACGATCGCCGGTTGCGCCGCTGGGTCGCCCGCACGATCGCGGAACGGCCCGTATCGACGATCTTCGTGTTCTCCGGCCAGATGGGCCAATACGTCCCGGACGACTTCCGCGGGCGGGTGGTCACCGACTTGTGCGACGTCGATTCGGCCAAGTTCGAAGCATACGGCCGGCAGGGGCGCGGGCCGCGCGCCTGGATCGACCGGCGCGAGGCGCGGCTGCTGTCGCGCGAGGAGGCGCGCCTCGCCCGCCGGTCGGCCACCACGCTGCTCGTCAGCGAGGCGGAAGCGGCCCTCTTCCGCAGTCGGCTGGGCGATCGCGCGGCCGCCGATGTCCGCGCGCTGCGCAACGGAATCGATACCGCGGCCTTCGATCCGGCAGGCACCGGGCCGCATCCGGCGCTGGCGAACGCGGCCGGACCGCACGTCGTCTTCACCGGGCAGATGGATTACGCCCCCAATGTCGCCGCGGTCGAACGCGCGGCGCAGCATATCCTGCCGGCGATCCGGCGGCACCATCCCGGCGCGACCTTCCACGTCGTCGGGCGTGCCCCCACGGCGGAGGTCCGCGCGCTCGACCGGAATGCCGGCGTGCGCGTCTGGGGCGAGGTACCCGACGTGCGCCCCTTCCTTGCCGCGGCGGACCTGGTGCTCGTCCCCCTGGCGATCGCGCGCGGGATCCAGAACAAGGTACTCGAAGCCATGGCCATGGCCCGCCCCGTAGTGCTGACGCCCGAGGCGGCGACCGGGATCGAGGCGGAGGACGGCGCGCATTTTGCCGTCGCAGGCGACGACGCGGCGCTCGCGCACCGGGCGCTGGCCCTGCTTGGCGACGCCTGCGCGGCGCGGGCGATGGGCGAGGCGGCGCGCGCTTTCGTCCAGGCGGAGCAGGGATGGGCGGCGATGCTCTCCCCGCTGCCGGCGATCCTGGGTGCCGGCGAACCGGCCGGAAGGCAGCGCGATGCCGCCTGATGCCGCGCTCTCCTGGCGCAGGGACGCTCTCGTCGAGGCGATCCCTGCCGGCTGGCGCAAGCCGCTGGCGCGGATCGCGCTCGCCTGGCTGGCGCTGGCGGTCGTCGCCGCCGCCGACTGGGCGACGATGGCGGGCAAGTGGTGGAACGTTTCCACGTATAACCACGTCCTGTTCGTGCCGCTGATCGTGGGCTGGCTGGCCTGGGTCCGCCGCCGGCAGGTCGGCGCTCTGGTGCCCCGCGCCTGGTGGCCGGGCCTTGCCGCGCTGGCGGGCGCACTGTTCCTGTGGCTGCTGGGCCGCCTGGCGGGCGTCAACAGCGCCAGCCAGCTGGGCGCCGTCCTCGCCCTGCAGGCCGCGGTTCCGGCCTTGCTGGGCCCGCGGGTGGCGGCGGCGCTGCTGTTTCCGCTGGCCTACATGCTCTTCCTCGTGCCTTTCGGCGACGAGCTGGTGCCGGCCCTGCAGATGATCACGGCGGACATCGTGATCTGGCTGACGCGCGTCAGCGGCGTTCCCGCGCATATAGAAGGCGTCTTCATCGATACGCCCGTCGGCCTGTTCGAGGTGGCGGAAGCCTGTTCGGGCGTGCAGTTCCTCGTCGCCATGCTGGCGCTCGGGGTTCTGATCGCGCAGACCTGTTTCCGGGGCTGGGGGCGGCGTATCGCCTTCCTGGCTTTCGCGCTGTCCCTGCCGATCCTCGCCAACGGCGTGCGCGCCTGGGGCACGATCTACATCGCCCAGTTCCAGGGGATCGAATTTGCCGAGGGCTTCGATCACATCTTCTACGGCTGGATATTCTTCGCGCTGGTCGTCGCCGTCCTGCTGGGCGTTACCTGGCGCTGGTTCGACCGCGATCCGGAGGACCCGGGCGTCGATGTCGAAAGGCTGCAGCGTTCGCGCCTGCTCGACCGGCTGGGCCGCGCGACAATGCCGGCCGGCGCGGCGCTGGCCGCCGTCCTCGCGCTTGCCGGCGGTTTCGCGCTCTGGGCCGGGCTTGCCGCGCGCGTCGAGGCCGAGGTGCCTGCACGCCTCGCCTTGCCCGAGGTGCCGGGATGGGAGCGGGTCGACTATGCCCCGCAGGTGCCCTGGATGCCGCGCGCGACCGGCGCGGCGCACCGGCGGATCGCGCGCTATCGCAGCGAGGCGGGGGAGGAAGTCGATCTGTTCTACGCGCTCTATGCCGCGCAGGACGATGCCCGCGACGCTTCGGCTTATGGCGAGGGGGCGCTGGTTCCCGACACGCCCTGGCGCTGGGTCGAACCGGGGCGCAGCATGCCGCAGGCCGCGGGCGCGGTCCTCCTCGCCCATGGCAACCTGCGGCGCGTGGCGGAAACGACCTGGCGCTCGGGCGATCTCACGACCGGCAGCGCCGCCCGGCTCAAGCTGGAGGCGATGGCCAGCCGGCTCCTGCTGCGGCGGCAGCCGACGGCAACCCTGATCCTGTCCGTGGAAGGGAGGCCCGCCGATGAAAGCGCGGCGGCGATCGACCGCTTCGTCGCGGCGATGGGCGGACGCGACGCGTGGATGGACCGCGCGGCCGGCCTGCGATAAGGGCCGGGCCATGTGCGGCATCGCCGGGATTTTCCATTGCGGCACCCCCAAGCCGGTCGATCCCGAGCGCGTCGCGCGCATGACGGACGCGCTCGCCCATCGCGGACCAGACGGGTCGGGCGTCTGGACCGGCCCCGGGGTCGGGCTGGGCCACCGCCGGCTGTCGATCATCGACATCGCCGGCTCGCCCCAGCCGATGCATTCGGCCGATGGCCGTGCGGCGATCGTGTTCAATGGCGAGATCTACAATTTCCGGGAGCTTCGCCGCGAGCTGGAGGCCGGGGGTGCCCAGTTCCGCACCGATGGCGATACCGAGGTGATCCTGGCCGCCTGGTCGCGCTGGGGCGTCGAGTGCCTTGCGCGCCTGCACGGCATGTTCGCGTTCGCGCTCTACGACGCCCGGCGCCGGGAACTCGTGCTGGCGCGCGACCGCCTGGGGGTGAAACCGCTTTTCACCGCGCAGCTCAGCGATGGCAGCGTGGCTTTCGCTTCCGAGCTCAAGGGCCTGCTGGCCCATCCGCTCCTGCGGCGCGAGGTCGATCCGCTGGCGATCGACGATTATCTTGCCTGGGGCTACGTCCCCGATCACCGTTCGATCCTGAAGGGCGTCGGCAAGCTCGCGGCCGGGCACTACCAGGTCCTGCGCCACGAGGCGCCGCCCCCGCCGCCGGTGCAGTGGTGGGATGTCGATTTCAGCCATCGGCGCAGCGGCAGCACGGCCGACCTTTCGGCCGAACTGCTGCACCACATGCGCGAGGCGGTGGGATCGCGCATGGTGGCCGACGTGCCGCTGGGCGCGTTTCTTTCCGGCGGGGTCGATTCGTCCTCGGTCGTCGCGCTGATGGCGGAATCGAGCCGCGACCCGGTCAGCACCTGTTCGATCGGGTTCGACGTGGCCGAACTGGACGAGACGCGACACGCGGAAAAGGTCGCCCGGCTGTTCGGGACCGATCACCACGCCCGCTCGGTCGATCCCGACGATTTCGCGGCGGCGGACCGGATCGCGTCGATGTTCGACGAACCCTTTGCCGATGCGTCCGCCCTGCCGACCTGGCGCGTGTGCCAGCTCGCGCGCGAGCACGTGACGGTCGCCCTCTCGGGCGACGGGGCGGACGAGGCGTTTGCCGGCTATCGGCGGCAGGTCTTTCACGCCCGCGAGGAGCAGGCGCGCGCGGTCCTGCCCGGCGCGTTGCGCGGCCCGATGTTCGGCGCGCTCGGTGCCGCCTGGCCCAAGGCCGACTGGGCGCCGCGCCCGCTCAGGGCCAAGGCGACCCTGCTCTCGCTCGCCCGCGACGGGGCAGAGGGATATGCGCGTGCCGTGGGCGTCGTGCCGGCGGAGATGCGCGCGCGCCTCTATGCCGACAGCTTCGCCGGGAGGCTCGACGGCTATCGCGCCGAAGACGCCTTCGTGCGCACGATGCGCGCGGCCCCGGCGCGCAGTGGCCTCGACCGGGCGCAATATGCCGATCTCAAGTTCTGGTTGCCCGGCGACATCCTGACCAAGGTCGATCGCACCAGCATGGACGTGAGCCTGGAGGCGCGCGAGCCGCTGCTCGATCACCGGCTGATCGAATTTGCCGCCCAGTTGCCCCTCCGCCAGCGGATAAGGGGGCGACAGGGCAAGTGGCTGCTCAAGCATACGATGCGCCGATACCTGCCGGACGACGTGCTGTTCCGGCCCAAACAGGGCTTCGTTACCCCGATCGCCCAGTGGCTGCGCGGGCCCCTGGCGGGGGAGGCGCGGGCGATCGCCACCGGCGCGCGCCTCGCCCGCACCGGATGGTTCGATGCCGCGCAGCTTTCGCGCATTGCCGAGGCCCATATCGCCGGCCGGGCCGACAATTCGCGCCTGCTATGGCAATTGCTGATGCTCGACCGGTCGCTCGACCGGCTCGGCATTTCGGGCTGACCGCCGCCAGCCGCCAGCCGCCAGCTGTCGCTCCCATCGGGGATGTCACCCGCGGGGCAGGGACTGGCCCAGATCGGGACTGGCGCGAAGGATGGTTAATTAATCGTTTGCCAGACGAGTCGGCCTTCGATTACCCTTCGGGCCATCGGTAGAGAGAGCGATGCCGCCTGACGAGCGGGGGGATCCACATGGATCGGTTGAGTTCACGGCTGGACAGCACGCAAGCCGGGGAGGCTTCGGAAACCCCGGCCATCCCCCTGGGGGAGGGCGAGGAACCGCTGGTTACCGAGAGCAGGCGGCACGCGGCGATCCCGGAAGGGCTGTTCAACCTGCACGAGCTCGACGTTTTCTACGAAGACGACACGCAGACGCTGTGGACTTACATGAACCCGGCGGGGCGTCCCAGCTTCACGCCCCGGATGCTGAGCGATTTCGAGAACTGGCAGGTCTATATCGAGCAGGGGTTCGGGCCGGAGAAAGTGCCGCTGCGCTTCCTCGTGCTCGGCAGCCGGGCGCCGGGCGTCTTCTGCTTCGGCGGCGACCTCGACCTGTTCCAGCGGCTGATCCGCGAGCGCGACCGCGAGGCGCTGGTCCGTTACGGGCACCGGTGCTGCAAGATCCTGCACCGCAACATGGCCTCGCTCGATCTCCCGATGCTGACCGTCGGGCTGGTCCAGGGCGCGGCTCTCGGCGGCGGGTTCGAGGCGTTGCTGTCGTTCGATTACATCGTTGCCGAGCGGGGGGCGACGTTCGGCCTGCCCGAGATCATGTTCGGCCTGTTTCCCGGAATGGGTGCCCACGCGCTGTTGAGCCGCAAGCTCGGCGGGGCGATGGCCGACCGGCTGATCGTTTCGAACGAGACGTATACCGCGGAACAGATGTACGACATGGGGCTGGTCCACAAGCTGGCCGAGAACGGGGAAGGGCTGTCCGCCTGCCGCGACTTCATCAAGAAGTCGGAGCGGCGCCATGCCGGGCTGGTCAACGCGCGCCGGGCGATGAAGGTCGCCTGGGATCTCGAACTGGCGGAACTGAATCGTATTACCGAGCTTTGGGCCGATTCCGCCCTGCAGCTGCGCGAACAGGACCTGAAGGTCATGGGCCGCCTGGTCGCGGCGCAGGCGCGCCTCGCCAGGGCCGCCTGAAAGCGCCCGCGCACCCGGGGCGGCTTACCCTTGCGCGCCGTGTCCCAGGGCCATGTAATCGGCGCTGCGCATTTCCTCCAGTCGGCTGACGGTGCGGGCGAATTCGAAACTGCCGTCGCCCGCGGGGTAGAGGCCATCCGGCTCCGCGTCGGCGGTGGCGAACAGCTTGACCCTCAGTTCGTAGAGCGCATCGACCAGCTTGGTGAAGCGGATGGCCTCGTTGCGGCGGTCGGGCCCCATGACGGGAATGCCGACGACGATCACCGTGTGATAGGCGCGCGCGATCGCCAGGTAGTCCGCCGCCCCGCGATTCTCGCCGCACAGCCGCTTGAAACTGAACACGGCCACGCCCTTCAGGCTCTTGGGAACGTGGAGCGCGCGCCCGCCGCCGAGATCGAGCTCGGCGCTCGGCACGTGGGCGGCGTCTTCGGGCTTGTAGTCGGTCAGGCGGAAGAAGGCCTCGCGCACCTGGGCGGTCGCTTCGGGCCCCAGTGGCGTGTGCCAGGTGTCGATCTCCCCCAGCCGGTCGAGCCGGTAATCGACCGGGCCGTTGAGCGCGAGGACGTCGAGCTCGTCCTCCACCAGGTCGATGAAGGGCAGGAACAGCGAACGGTTGAGGCCGTCCTTGTAGAGATCGCGCGGGGGGCGGTTGCTGGTGGTGACGACGGTGACCCCCTCGTCGCGGATCAGGGCGGTGAACAGCCGGCTCATGATCGCGGCATCGGCGGTGTTGTTGACCACCATCTCGTCGAACGCCAGGCAGCGGACCCCTTGCGCGATCCGGGCCGCTGCCGGAGCGACGGGATCGCCGGTTTCCTTCGCCCGTTCCTCGCGGATCAGCGCGTCGACCTCCAGCATGAAGGCGTGGAAATGGACGCGGCGCTTATGCTCGATGTCGAGCGTCTCGACGAACAGGTCCATCAGCATCGACTTGCCGCGGCCCACGCCGCCCCACATGTAGATGCCGCGCGGTCGCGCCGGCGCGCGTGTGAACAGGCGGTCGAGCAGGCCCGGCTCGCGGTGCCGCTCGAGCGCTTCCTGGAGCGATTGCAGCCGTTCGGCTGCCTCGCGCTGCTGCGGATCGGGGCGCAGTTCGCCCGCGGCGACCAGCGCCTCGTACCGCGCGAGCATTGCGCTCACTTGCGGCTGGCCTTGCGCACCAGGGCGGTGAAACCGGCCACCAGGTGATCGCTCTGGACGACCTCACCGCGCAGGAACAGCAGGCGCCCGGTCTCGCGCAGAACCTCGACCACCGCGTCGAGCGGCTCGTCGACTTTCCCCGCACCGATAAACTGGGTCGACAGCTCCAGCGTCACCGCCGGCCCGGCATCGCCATCGGTCAGCGTGCGCATCGCCGCGAACAGCGAGATATCGATCAGCGCCAGCGTCACCGCGCCGTGGATCATGTCCTGCAGGTTGGTGTGCCGCCGTTCGGGGAACATCCGCAGGCGGCACCTGTCCCCTTCGGTCCGTACCAGCAGCTCGCCCATGACGACCGGATTGAAGCGCGTTTCGTCGCGCAGGCGCCAGGTGTGCCAGCCCGGATGGTCGGGGTGCTCGCGGTATTCGAACGCCGAAGATTCGCTGTTCACGCTCAGATCTGGCGCTCGACCAGCATCTTCTTGGTCTCGGCGATCGCCTTGGCGGGGTTCAGCCCCTTGGGGCACACGTTGGCGCAGTTCATGATCGTGTGGCAGCGGTAGAGCCGGAACGGGTCCTCCAGCGCGTCGAGCCGCTCACCGGTCATCTCGTCGCGGCTGTCGGCCAGCCAGCGATAGGCCTGGAGCAGGATCGCCGGGCCGAGGAACTTGTCCGAATTCCACCAGTAGCTGGGGCAGGCGGTCGAGCAGCAGGCGCACAGGATGCATTCGTAGAGGCCGTCCAGCTTCTCGCGCTGTTCGGGGCTCTGCAGGCGTTCCTTGCCGCTGGGCGTGGTCGAAACGGTCTGCAGCCACGGGCGGATCGACGCGTACTGGGCGTAGAAGTGCGAGAAATCGGGCACCAGGTCCTTCACCACGTCCATGTGGGGCAGGGGGGTGATCCGGATTTCGCCCTTCAGGTCCTCCATCGCGGTGGTGCAGGCGAGGCCGTTCTTGCCGTTCATGTTCATCGAGCACGAACCGCAGATCCCCTCGCGGCAGGAACGGCGGAAGGTGAGCGTGGGATCGACTTCGTTCTTGATCTTGATCAGCGCGTCGAGGACCATCGGCCCGCAATCGTCGAGGTCGATCTCGAACGTGTCGTAGCGCGGGTTTTCGCCGCTATCGGGATCGTACCGGTAGATCCGGAACTTCTGCACCCGCGCGGCGCCTTCGGCCCGGTGGACATTGCCCTTGCGCGAGATCTTCGAGTTCTTCGGGAGGGTGAAGGTCGCCATAGTTCGATCCTGTTGCTTCGGCAGTCTCTCTAGCGCTTCGCATTGCGCTGGCAAGGGCGCGGCGCAAACTTCACCGGGCCATGAGCCCGTGCCGCGCGAGGCTTTCGGCGAGGATGGTCTCGATCAGTTCGGGCTGGCTCCAGCCTGCCAGCGCCGCCGCGCGGCCGAAGACCTTCTGCGACCAGAGGTTGCAGTTGAGGTTGAGCTCGAGGAACGTGATCTCGCCGGTGTCCTCGTTCACGCGGAATTCGAACCGGCCATAGTCGAACGGCCGATACTCGTTCCACGCCTTGCGCGTCAGGTCGGCGATCCGCGCGGCCATGTCCGCGTTCTCGAACGGGTCGAGCGAGTATTTCTGGCTCCGGTCCACGAGATCGCGCTTCTCCCGGTAGGTGCGCAGGTGCGAGGGATCGGCCTGGCGGAAGATCATCATCGGCAGGATCGTCGGCTCCCCCCTGACGGTGATAACCGGCACTTCGACGTCGCTGCCTTGCAGGAACGGTTCGACGATCGCGTCGTGACCCAGCGCGTGGACATCGGCGACGGCGCGCTCCACGCTGGCGAGGTCGGTCGCATCGTTGACGCCCCAGCTGGCCGACGAGGCATTGGGCTTCACCACGTAGCGGGTGGCCGGCGGCACGGCGGACAGGTCCACCGGGGCGCCGCGGCGAAAGATCGCCCAGGGCGCGGTCGGCACGTCGGCCGCGCGCGCCGCCCGCTTGGCCAGGTGCTTGTCGTCCGCCAGCCCGCGCAGGATCGGGCTGGCCCCGAGGTAGGGTATGCCCTTGCGCTCGCACAGCAGCGGACAGAGCATTTCCGAATTGAAGAAACCGGCCCGGTTGAGCAGGGGGAAGACGAAATCGATCTCGGGGTTTTCGAACAGAACCTCGAACCGGTCGGCGATGACGAGGTTCAGGCCCAGGCCTTCGAGCACCTGGCGCATCTCGCGGTGATAGAGCGCGTGATTGCCGTCTTCGGGGTGCAGTTCGCCGTCCCACAGGGCGTTCTTGGCGATGAAGAGGATGCGGAGCCGCTCCCGGGCCGCGGCATCGATGGTCATGGGACGCAGTGCGGTCACGAACGATTGCCCTTGTTGCGCTGCGGCGTTTGTCGCGGTGCAGCAAATTCGCTGGAATGCGTCCCTAGGTCTGTTAGGTCTGCACGCAAGCGAAAAAGCCATCCGGGTCGTCGATGCGAACAGCCACCAGCCAGATGTCGCGCGAGTTCGCGGACGATCCACGCGCCCATGAACTGGTCGCCCGGCTTTGCAGCGGCGGCGACGAGCGGCTGGCACTCGATCCGCAAACCGGCCTCAACCGCTACATGTCGGGTCCGTACCCGCGCGACATCGTCGCCTATGCTTCCTCCACGGCCAACGACATCTCGCGCGATGCCTTCCGCCACCTGCTCGGCCAGGGTCGGCCGGCGGACGGGGACTATGGCGCCTTGCTGGAGGGCATGCGCGGGCGCCTGCGCGGCGCGTTCGGGCTGGGCGGCGATGTCGATGTCGTCTTCGCGCCGTCGGGGACCGACCTCGAATATGTGGCGCTGGCCGCGACGATCGATCGCTCGCCCGGGGGCGTCCACAATGTCCTGCTCGGCGCGGACGAGGTGGGGCGGGGGTGCGTTCATTCGGCGGCCGGGCGTTATTTCAACGATCGCACCGCGCCCGGCCGCACCGTCGTACCCGGCGAAAGCGTGCCCGGGCTGGAGGCCGTGTCGCTGACCGACATCCCGGTGCGCTGCGGGCGGGGGCTGGCGCGCACCAGCGGCCAGATCGCCGCCAGCATCGAGGGGGAGATCGCGCGCGCTCGCGCCGGCGGACGCCACGCGCTGGTCCATGTCGTCCACGGATCGAAGACCGGCCTGATCCTGCCCGCGCTCGACGACCTGGACCGCCTGCTGGCTCGCTGGGGACAGGCGATGACGCCCGTGGTCGATGCGTGCCAGGTCCGCCTGTCGCCCGGCGATGTCGCGGCCTATCTGGACCGCGGGGCGATCGTGCTGATGACCGGTTCCAAGTTTGCCGGCGGCGTCGCGTTCAGCGGCTGGGCGCTCGTGCCCGCCGCCCTCGTGCGCCGCGCGCCGCCGCTGCCCGCCGGGTTCGATGCCCTGTTCCGCCGGGCCGAATGGCCACAAGGCTGGAACGGGCGCGAGGCGCTGCCCGATCGGGGCAACCCGGGGCTGGCCACGCGGCTGGAGGGGGCGCTGTTCGAACTGGAGCGGTTCCGCGCCCTGCCGGCGGATGCGGTCTCGCGCGTGATCGATGCCTTCCAGCGTGCCCTGCGGCAGGGCCTGGTCGCGCCGCTGCACTTGCGCGAAGTCGAACGCTCCGCCGACCCCGACCCCGACACCGACACCGACACCGGCCAGCGCGCCGCGCCGCACGCCGATCTCCTCGCCACGCTGGCGACCCTCGACGTCTCGGCCCTGCCGGCGGCGCGGAGCTTCGATGGCGCCGTATCGCTGCACGCGCGGCTCGCGCGTGGGGGCATCCGGCTGGGCCAGCCGGTCAGGAGCGTGCGCCTGCCCTGCGGGGGCTGGGGCGGGACCTTGCGCCTCGGCCTGTCGATGCCGCAGATCGCCGCTCTCGCGCCCCTGTCGCAGTCTGCCTGCGAAGCGGCCTTTGCCGCGCATTTCGAGCTCGTGACGGAGGCCCTGCGCCAGTGCGAAGCCGTCGCCTGACAGGCGGCGCGGGCTAGCCCGCGATCAGCGCGTTGCGCCGCCAGGATTCGGCCAGGAGCGTCTCGATCAGGTCGCCGTGGCTGAAGCCGGCCTGGGCCGCCGCCTTGGCCATGACCTTTTCCGACCACAGGTTGCAGTTGAGATTGATCTCGATGAAATTCACGTCGCCGGTGGCGAGATCCAGCCGGAACTCGATCCGGCCATAGTCGAAGGGCACGAATTCCTGCGCGACCTTGCGGGCCATGGCCTCGATCCGCGGGGCGAACTCGGCATGGTCGAAACGCTTCAGCGCCGCCTTCTCGGTGTTCTGGACCAGATCGCGCTTCTCGTAATAGGTCCACAGCTTCTGCGTGTCCTCGCGCTCGTACCACAGCATGGGCAGGGCGACCGGCTCGTCGCGGATGGTGATGAACGCGCACTGGATGTCGTAACCGTCGAGGTAGGGCTCCACGATCGCGTCGTGGCCCTGGCCGTGGATGTCGGCGATGGCATTGGCCACCCCGTTCCAGTCGGAGGCATCCGAGATGCCCCAGCTGGCGGAGGAGGCATTGGGCTTGATCACCCACCGGCCCCCGGGCGCGGGCGGCAGGTCCTTTTCCAGCACGGGGCCGCCCCGGCGATAACAGAACCACGGGGCAGTGGGCACGCCGGCGTGGGCGGCCGCCAGCTTCGACACCGACTTGTCGTCGCCCATCCCGCGCAGGAACGGCATCGCGCCGAGATAGGGGATGCGGTGCATGTTGCACAGCAGCGGGATCAGCATCTCGCTGTTGACGAAGCCGCCACGGTTGAGGAGCGGGAAGACGAAATCGACCTCCGGCCGCTCGAACAGCGCCTTGTACGTATCCGCGAACCGGAGGTTGAGGCCGAGGCTTTCCAGCGTCGTGCGCACTTCGTGGTGATAGATCGCGTGGTTGCCGTCTTCGGGATGCATCCCGCCCCCCCACAGGACGTGCTTGGCCATGAACAGCAGGCGGACGCGCTCCTTGGCGTCGTCGGGAATGCGCAGGGGCTGGGGAGAATCGGGCATCGGGGGGTCTCGTCGGTTGGGACAGGCCCGCCATCTAGGCGCGAACGCGGCGCGCCGCCAGAGCCCTCTTGCACCGGCTCGCTGGGCAGGGATCGCGGCAGCGGTGCGAACAGCGAGAAGGGGCGGAACGATCCGCGTGCACGCAACACGCGGGCCATTCCGCCCCTTCGTCGGCGCCTGTTGCGGCTTACTGCCCGAAAGTGCGCTGCCACCAGCCGCGGCGCGGAGAGGACGTCTTGCCTTCCTCCTGCGCGGCGGGCGCGGTCTCGGCCTCGCTCTCGTCTGCCGGTGCGGCGGCATCGGCGGTCTGGGGCGCGGAGGCCGGCTCCTCGCGGCTTTCCGCAGGCGGGGCTTGCGGGGCCGGTTCATCGTCGGCCTTCTTGCGCCGGCGCGTGCGCTTGGGCTTTTCAGCCGGTGCCTCGGCCTCCGCTTCGGCTTCGGCCTTGGCGGGGCCAGCGCTTTCGGCTGCGGGTGCCTGCGCCTCCTCGGCCTTCTTGCGCCGGGTGCGCCGCTTGGGCTTCGGAGCCTCCTCGGTCTCGGCTTCGGCCGCCGGGGTTTCCGCGGGGGAGTCGCCGGCCGGCTCTTCCGCCGCCGCGTCCTTGGCCTTCGCCTTGGCACGCGGCTTGCGCTTGGCCGGCGGAGCAGCCTCCTCCCCGTCTTCGGCCTTCTTGCGGCGCGTGCGCTTCTTCGGCTTGGGTTCTTCCTCGGCCCCGGCCGGCTGGTCCGGCGCGTCCGCGGTCGCTTCGGCGCCCGGGGCGACGGCCATGTCCTCGCTCACGCGTTCGGCGACCGCTTCGGGCGTCTCGATCTCGCTTTCGCCGGCGTTATCGCCGTCCTCGCGATCGCGGCCGCCGCGCCGCCGGCGTCCGCCCCGGCGGCGGCGCTTGCGCGGCTTGCCCTCGTCCTCTTCCGAGGCGGGGCCGCCGTCGCTGTCGCCGTCCTCGTTACCGGTGGATTCGTCGCCGGCGGTTTCGTCGTCGTCCCTGTCGTCGCCGCCCTCGTCGCCGTTGCGGCCCTTGTTGCGGCCGCGGCCACCCCGGCGGCGGCGCTTGCGCTTGCGGTTGCCGTTGTCGTCGTCCTCGTCGTCGCGGTCCTCGGCCTGTTCGTCGGCCTCGGGCTCGTCCTCGTCGTCGACGATCGGTTCGAACTTCGGTGCCTGCGCCGGCTTGGGCCCGGAGCTGGAGACGCTCATCTTCGCGCCTTCTTCCTCACCCTCGGGCACGACTTCGACGGTGACGCCGTAACGGCGCTCGATCTCGACCAGGTCGTCGCGCTTGGAATTGAGCAGGTAGACCGCCGCCTCGGTGCTGGCGGCCAGCGTGATGACCGTGCCCTTGCCCTTGGCCGCTTCGTCCTCGATCAGGCGCAGGGCCGAAAGGCCCGCGCTCGATGCCGTGCGGACAAGGCCGGTGCCGTCGCAGTGCGGGCATTCGCGGGTGGTCGCTTCCAGCACGCCCGTGCGCAGGCGCTGCCGGCTCATCTCCATCAGGCCGAAGCCGGAAATGCGGCCGACCTGGATCCGCGCCCGGTCGCTCTTCAGCGCGTCTTTCAGCGCGCGTTCGACCTTCCGGTTGTTGGAGTTGTACTCCATGTCGATGAAGTCGATCACCACCAGGCCGGCCATGTCGCGCAGGCGCAGCTGGCGCGCGATTTCCTTGGCCGCTTCGAGGTTGGTGGACAGGGCCGTCTGCTCGATCCCGTGTTCCTTGGTCGAACGGCCGGAGTTGATGTCGATCGAGACGAGCGCCTCGGTCGGGTTGATGACCAGATAGCCGCCGCTCTTCAACTGCACGACCGGGTCGTACATCGCGCGCAGCTGGTCCTCCGCGCCATAGCGCTGGAACAGGGGGACCGGGTCGGAATAGGCCTTCACCCGCCGGGCGTGGCTGGGCATCAGGAGCTTCATGAACTCCTTCGCCGAGCGGTAGCCGGCTTCGCCCTCGACCACGACTTCCTCGATCTCGCGGTTGTAGATGTCGCGAATCGCCCGCTTGATCAGGTCGCTGTCCGAATGGATCAGCGTGGGGGCGCTGGAGGAAAGCGTCTTCTCGCGGATCTCGTCCCACAGGCGCGCGAGATAGTCGAAGTCGCGCTTGATCTCGGTCTTGGTGCGCTGGAGGCCGGCCGTGCGGACGATCAGGCCCATCGTGCGCGGCAGCTTGAGATCGCCGACGATCTGCTTCAGCCGCTTGCGATCGCTGGCGCTGGAAATCTTGCGCGAGATGCCGCCGCCGTGGCTGCTGTTGGGCATCAGCACGGTGTAGCGGCCGGCGAGGCTGAGGTAGGTCGTCAGCGCGGCACCCTTGTTGCCGCGTTCTTCCTTGACCACCTGGACCAGCAGGACCTGCCGGCGCTGGATCACGTCCTGGATCTTGTAGCGGCGGCGCAGCGCCTGGCGCCGGGCGCGGACCTCGTCCACTTCCTTGGCCCGCGCGCGGCCCTTGCCCTGGCGGCGGCCGCGACCCCGGCGGCCGCGGCGCGAACCGTTGCCTTCTTCCTCGTCGTCGCTGTCGTCGTCGCCATCGTCGTCGCCGTTCGCGACCTGGCCTTCCTCGATCGTGGCGACCTTGTCCTTCTCGGACGTGTCGATTTCCTCGACCCCGTCCTCGGCGAATTCCTCGACCAGCGATTCGCCGGTCTCGTCGTCGGCGTCGTACTCGTCGCCCGGAACGTCGCCGCGTTCCTCTTCCTCGGCGCGCAGGCGCGCTTCTTCCTCGGCAGCCTCGGCCTCTTCGGCCAGGAGCTGTTCGCGGTCTTCCTTCGGGATCTGGTAGTAGTCGGGGTGGATCTCGCTGAAGGCGAGGAACCCGTGCCGGTTGCCGCCGAAATCGACGAAGGCCGCCTGGAGGCTGGGTTCGACCCGGGTTACCTTGGCGAGGTAGATATTGCCCTTGATTTGCCGATGTTCGGCGGATTCGAAATCAAATTCCTCGATCCGGTTGCCCTTGAGCACCGCCACCCGCGTTTCTTCCGGGTGGCGCGCATCGATAAGCATGCGCGTTGCCATGTAAAAATCTCCGTGCGCGTCCGGGCGGGCTGTCGCCGGCCGGGATCGTCTGCGCAAATAAGTGGGATCCGCCGATCGCCTGGCGATGGGCGGCAATGTCGAACCGGACGCCGCGAACCTTTTCGCGGTGCCGGAATGATGTGTCTGCAATCATGCGAATGCGCCTGTGTCGCGCCGCCCGGCCCGCCAGCGCGACGACGCCCGCCTGTGGCGGGGTGGTCATGCTCGGGGAGAGGCTTCTCATGAACTGCATCAACCTGTTGCGAGCGCCGGAGCAGGAAGCTGCCGGCGAGCCTGGGGCCCGTTTGGTTCCCGCGCCGGATAGCGGCGTCGGGCTGTGGCGGGCCGGAATTTCGGCCTTGCAGAGCTAGCATCCCGCCATTCGTTCGGCAACCATGTTGCGCATCCTGCCCGCAACACCCTAACAACCGGGCGCAATGTCCATGCGGCTTCAGATATGGCTGATCTTCCTGGCGCCGCCGGTTTTCCTGGCGGCGCTGTACCTGCTCGGCCTGTCGATCCCGGTGCCGCACCTGGGGCGCGACTACGTGGTGCGCGTGGCCCTGCCCGAGGCGGGCGACCCGGTCGGCCTGCCCACGATCCACGGCCCGCCGGACCGGTCGCGGCCGCTGGTGGTGATCGACCCCGGCCACGGGGGGAAGGACCCGGGCGCCAGCGTCGAGGGGTACCGGGAAAAGGACATCGCCCTGGCGCTCGCCATGGCCCTGCGCGACAGGCTGGTGGCGGACGGCGGGGTCAGGGTCGCCCTGACGCGCGAGGACGATCGTTTCCTCGTGCTCGACGAACGGCCCGAGATCGCCCGCCGGCTCGACGCCGACCTGTTCGTGTCGATCCACGCGGATTCGGCCGGCGAAGCGAGCCGCGCGAGCGGGGCGAGCATCTATACCCTTTCGGCCCGGGCCTCGAGCGAGGCCGCGGCGCGCTTCGCCGAACGGGAGAACGAGGCCGACCGGGTCAACGGCGTGCGGATCGAAGGGCAGGATGCCGATGTCAGCGCGATCCTGGTCGAACTGTCGCAGCGCCGGGTGCAGGAGGCATCGGCCGAGTTCGCCGGGCTGATCGTGCGCGAGGGGGAAGGGGAACTGGTCTTCCACCCGCGCCCGCGCCGGTCGGCGGCGCTGGCCGTGCTGCGCGCGCCCGACGTGCCGGCCGTGCTTTACGAAGCCGGCTTCATCACCAATCCGGAAGACGCGCGGCGCCTCGCCAGCCCCGAGGCGCGCGAGCGTTTTGCCGGCGTCATGGCGCGTGCGATCCGGATCTACTTCGCCCGCCAGGCCGGCACCTAAACCATATGGCATTCCGCCGAAGCTGCGTGCTAGAGACGCCTCGACCATGGCCGAACCCTCTACAACCGAATACTTTCGCTACCGCATTCGTCGCGACGCCTCGGGCGCGCTGAACTGGCTCGCGACGAGCTGGCGCGAAAGGCGCTGGTTCCGCTGGGGAGCGGTCGCGCTGGGCGCGCTGCTGGTGCTGTGGCTGGCTGTCTGGGCCCTGCTGGCGCGCGGGCTGCCCGATGCGGAGATGCTGCTTGAATACGAACCGCCGCTGCCGACGATGGTGCGCGCGGCCGACGGGGAGATCGTCCATTCCTACGCACGCGAACGGCGGGTGCAGTTGCAATATGCCGATTTCCCCGAGACCCTGATCGAGGCCTACCTTGCGGCCGAGGACAAGACCTTCTTCAGCCACGGCGGCATCGACATCGGCGGCCTGACCGGGGCCGTGATCGACTATGTCAGCAAGCTGGGATCCGGCGAACGCGCGGTGGGCGGTTCCACCATCACCCAGCAGGTGGCGAAGAACATCCTGCTGTCGAACGAGTATTCGATCACTCGCAAGCTCAAGGAAATGATCCTGGCCCGGCGGATCGAGGGCGCGCTGACCAAGGAGCAGATCCTCGAGCTCTACCTGAACGAGATCCCGCTGGGGCGGCGCAGCTTCGGCGTCCAGGCAGCGTCGCGGGCCTATTTCGACAAGGACGTGGGCGAGCTGGCGCTGCACGAGATGGCGTTCCTGGCGATCCTGCCCAAGGCGCCCGAGCGTTACGGGCGCAGCCAGCATCACGACCTGGCGCTGGCGCGGCGCAACTTCGTGCTCGACCAGATGGCGGCCAACGACTTCATTACCGAGGCGCAGGCGGCCGAGGCGCAGGCGCAGCCGCTGGGCCTGCAGCCCAGCCGGGCGCAGTACAGTTCCGCCGATGCCGGCTATTTCTTCGAGGAAGTGCGCCGCCAGCTGATCGAGGATTTCGGCGAGAACGCCGAAGACGGGCCGAACAGCGTCTATGCCGGCGGCCTGTGGGTGCGCACCTCGCTCGATCCGGAAATGCAGGCGGCGGCGCGCGACGCGCTGCGCGGCGGCATGATCCGCTATCACGGCAACCGGGGCTGGCCCGGACCGGTGGCCACGATCGATCCGGACAACGGCGAGCTGATCGCGCAGCTGCGCTCCTCCAACCTCGGCATCAATTACCGCGGCTGGCGGATCGGCGTCGTCACGGCGCGCAGCGGATCGTCGGCCACGATCGGCCTGACCAATGGCGAGAGCCACCCGCTGTCCGGCTTTCCCGACGCGCTGAAGGTCGGCGACGTCGTGGCGGTGGAGAAGGCCGGGGCCGGTTATCGCCTGCGCTCGGTGCCGGAAGTTTCCGGCGGCTTCGTGGCGATGGACCCCCTGACCGGGCGTGTTCTGGCAATGCAGGGCGGGTTCGACAGCCGGCTGGGCGATTTCAACCGCGCCACCCAGGCCGAACGCCAGCCGGGCTCGACGATCAAGCCCTTCGTCTATGCGACTGGCCTCGACCACGGGATGACGCCGGCCTCGCAGGTGCCGGACCAGACGTTCTGCTATTACCAGGGCGCACGCCTGGGTGAAAAGTGCTTCCGCAACTTTGGCGGCGGCGGGGGCGGCGTCCACACGATGCGCTGGGGGCTGGAGCAGAGCCGCAACCTGATGACGGTGCATATCGCGATGGACGCGGGCATGCCGCAGGTCATCAGGACCTTCGAGCGGGTCGGCATCGGCAGTTACGAACCTTATCCCGCCTTCGCGCTGGGGGCGGGGGACACGACTGTCCTCAAGATGGTCAACGCCTATGCGGCGCTGGCCAACCACGGGCGCCAGAACGCGCCGACGGTGATCGATTACGTGCAGGACCGGCGCGGCAAGGTCATCTGGCGGGCGGATCGCCGGCCCTGCGACCGGTGCAACATGCCCGAATGGGACGGGAAGCCGATGCCGCGCGCGGGGCTGAGCGGCAAGCAGGTGATGGACCCGCGCACCGCCTACCAGGTCGTTCACATGCTGCAGGGCGTCGTCACCCGCGGCACCGCGGTGCGGCTGCGCGATCTCGGCCTGCCGCTGTTCGGGAAGACGGGCACGACGACGGGCCCCACCAATGCCTGGTTCGTGGGCGGCTCGCCCGAGGTCGTGGCGGGCGTCTATCTCGGCTTCGACCAGCCGCGCAACATGGGCGGGTGGGTCCAGGGCGGCAACACGGCGGCCCCGATGTTCAAGGATTTCGTCCGCAAAACGCGGGCGCGGTGGTCCGACGATCCCTTCGTCGCGCCCGCGGGGATACGCATGGTGCGGATCGATCGCCGTTCCGGCAAGCGCGTGCTCGACGGCTGGCCGAGCGACGATCCGCGCGCGGCGATCATCTGGGAGGCGTTCAAGCCCGATACCGAGCCGCCGCGGCGCACCCGGGCCGACGCGATCGAGGCCAAGCGGCGCGAGATCCTGGAACTGATCCGGCGCGGGCAGTCGGCCGGGCAATCCGCCGGCCCCGGGGCGGGCGATCACAACGAGCCGTCCGATTTCGTCGAGGACCAGGGCGGCATCTATTGAGGCCGCGCCGATCCGCGCCCGGCCGGCAGGGAGAGACGACATGCGCAAGGTGCTGATCGCCGCAATCCTGGCGGTTTTCTGCGCGGCGCCGGCGGCGGCCGAGCTTCCGGTCGGTGCGAAGGCGCCGGCATTCACGACGCGGGCCGCGCTCGGCGGCGAGGCGATGGCGTTCAGCCTGCGCGCCGCGCTCGCCCGGGGGCCGGTCGTCCTCTATTTCTACCCCAAGGCCTTCACCAGGGGGTGCACGCTCGAAGCGCGCCAGTTTGCCGAGGCGTCCGAAGCTTTCTCCGCCGCCGGCGCGACGGTGATCGGCATGTCGGCCGACGACCTGGAAACGCTGAAGCGGTTTTCGACCGAGGAATGCCGCGATCGCTTTGCCGTCGGCGTCGCCACCCCGCAGATCGTGCGCGCATACGACGTTGCGCTGCAGCGCGAGGGCCGCGACACCGGGCTGACGCAGCGCGTCAGCTACGTCATCGATCGCAGCGGCCGTATCGCCTTCGTCCACTCGGATGCCGATTACCGCGATCACGTTCGCCTGACCCTCTCCGCGGTGCGCAGGCTGGCCGCCGGCGATTGAGGCGGCACCCTTTCCCAATCGGGCGCGCTCGGCTAAGCGGGCGGCCAAATTCCTGATCGGAGAAGAAATTCATGCGTGCCGAGGGGCAGGCCCATATCGACCGTATCGATGCCGCGCTCGCGCTCGTCCGCCAGTCGCTCGACTGGGACCGCGCCCTGCGCCGGCTCGACGAACTGAGCGCGCGCGTGCAGGACCCGACCTTGTGGGACGACCCGAAGGAAGCGCAGGCGATCACGCGCGAACAGAAGCGCCTCGAGGACGCCGTGCGCACCGTGCGCGAGATCGAGAGCGAGAAGAGCGATGCGATCGAATTCGTCGAGATGGGCGAGGCGGAAGGCGACGACGACGTCGTTGCCGACGGCCTGGCGAGCCTCGAGAAGCTGGCCGAAAGGGCAGATGCCGACAAGGTCCAGGCCCTGCTGGCGGGCGAGGCCGATGCCAACGACACCTATCTGGAAATCCACGCCGGGGCCGGCGGCACCGAGAGCCAGGACTGGGCGGAAATGCTGCTGCGCATGTATGCCCGCTGGGCCGAGCGGCGCGGGTTCAAGGTCGAGACCGTCGAATACCAGGCGGGCGAGCAGGCCGGGATCAAGAGCGCGACCCTGCTGCTGAAGGGCGAGAACGCCTATGGCTATGCGAAGACCGAGAGCGGGGTCCACCGGCTGGTCCGCATCAGCCCCTACGACAGCGCGGCGCGGCGGCACACCAGCTTCAGCTCGGTCTGGGTCTATCCGGTGATCGACGACAATATCGCGATCGAGATCAATCCCGCCGACCTCAAGATCGACACCTACCGCGCCAGCGGCGCCGGCGGGCAGCACGTCAATACGACCGACTCGGCCGTGCGGATCACCCACGTGCCGAGCGGCATCGTGGTCGCGAGCCAGAACGACCGCAGCCAGCACAAGAACCGCGACACGGCGATGAACATGCTGCGCGCCCGCCTTTACGAGGAGGAGCTGCGCAAGCGCGAGGAGGCCGCCAGCGCCGAACACGCGAGCAAGAGCGACATCGGCTGGGGCCACCAGATCCGCAGCTACGTCCTCCAGCCCTACCAGATGGTCAAGGACCTGCGCACGGGCGTGACCTCCACCTCGCCCGACGACGTGCTCGACGGGGCGCTCGACCCGTTCATCTCGGCCGCGCTGGCCCAGCGGGTCACCGGCGAGGCGGTCGAGGTCGAGGACGTCGACTGACAGTCCGCCATGCCGAAGGTTTTTGCCACCCGCGCCGCGGCGCGCTAGGTCCCGGGATCATGCGGAAGCTCCTGCCTCTTCTGTGCGGCGCCACGCTGCTGGCCCTGGCAGGCTGCGAGCCCGTCGATTCCGACCGGCCGGAAACGGCGCAGCCGTTCCCCACGCCCGACCGGCCGGTGTCCGAACTGGGCGGCAACCAGTTTTCCACCGAGACGGCGCGCGACAGCGTCGGCGAAGCGCGCAAGGTCATGGACCTGGCGGAGATATCGCCGGGGATGAGCGTGGCCGACATCGGCGCGGGCGAAGGCTATTACACGGTGCGCCTGGCGGGCCGCGTTGGGGAGGACGGGCGCGTCCTCGCCCAGGATATCGACCGCGAGGCGCTCGACCGGCTGGCGCTGCGGGTCGAGCGGCAGCGGCTCGACAATGTGTCGATCAAGCTGGGGGCGGGGGACGATCCCAAGCTGCCGCCGGCGAGCTTCGATCGCGTCTTCATGGTGCACATGTATCACGAGGTGCGCGAACCCTACGCCTTCCTGTGGCGGTTGTGGCCGGCGCTGCGCGAAGGCGGGCGGGTGATCGTGGTCGACGTCAACCGTCCGGCCGACCAGCACGGGATAGAGCCCCTGCTGCTTGCCTGCGAATTCAAGGCCGTAGGGTTCGAGCTCGACACGTTTCACGACGCGCCGGAGCTGGCCGGGTACTATGCACAGTTCAAGCGGGCCGCTAAGAGGCCCGAACCGGAAGAGATCAAGCCGTGCCGCGGATCGGCGGGGCAGGGTAATGGAAACGCGGCCCGGTAGGCCGCTACGAGGATAACAGGTTCAATGGCATTCAAGGGGCTCAGCCCGATAGTTTACGGCGGACGCGAGGTCTGGCCGCTGATCGAAGGCGGCAAGGGCGTTTCGGCGACCAATCACATGAGTTCGGGGGCCTGGGCTGCGGCCGGCGGCATCGGCACCGTCAGCGCGGTCAACGCCGACAGCTACGATGCCGAAGGCAAGATCGTGCCGCAGGTCTATGACCAGCTTACGCGCAAGGAGCGCCACGAGCAGCTGATCCGCTACGCCATCGACGGCGCGACGGAACAGGTGCGCCGCGCCTACGACGTCGCCGGCGGCAAGGGCGCGATCAACATCAACGTCCTGTGGGAAATGGGCGGCGCGCAACAGGTGCTGGAAGGCGTGCTGGAGCGGACCCGCGGCCTCGTCACCGGCGTCACCTGCGGGGCGGGCATGCCCTACAAGCTGGCCGAGATCGCGGCGCGTTTCAACGTCAGTTACCTGCCGATCATCAGTTCCGCCCGGGCCTTTCGCGCGCTGTGGAAGCGCAGCTATCACAAGGTGAGCGAGCTGATGGCCGCCGTGGTCTACGAAGACCCCTGGCTCGCCGGCGGGCACAACGGCCTTTCCAACGCCGAAGACCCGACCCGGCCCGAAGATCCCTATCCCCGCGTCAAGGCGCTGCGCGAGACGATGCGCAAGGAAGGCGTGTCGGAAGACGTGCCGATCGTCATGGCCGGCGGTGTCTGGTTCCTGCGCGAGTGGGAGAACTGGATCGACAACCCCGAACTGGGCAAGATCGCCTTCCAGTTCGGCACCCGTCCGCTGCTGACGGAAGAAAGCCCGATCCCGCAGCAGTGGAAGGACATGCTGCGCACGCTGGAGCCGGGCGACGTGCTGCTGCACAAGTTCTCGCCCACCGGTTTCTATTCCTCCGCGGTCAAGAACCCGTTCCTGTGGGATCTCATCCACCGCAGCGAACGGCAGGTCCCCTATTCGAAGGTCGAGGCCGGCGAACACACGGTCCAGCTCGATGTCGGGGTGAAGGGCAAGAACTTCTGGGTGACGCCCAAGGATCGCGACCGGGCCCGCGGCTGGGCGGCGGAAGGCTATACCGAGGCGTTGAAGACCCCCGACGACACGGTCGTCTTCGTGACGCCCGAAAGCCGTGCCGAGATCCGCAAGGACCAGGCCGACTGCATGGGCTGCCTGTCGCACTGCGGGTTCTCGTCGTGGAAGGACCACGACGACTATACCACCGGGCGCCTGGCCGATCCGCGCAGTTTCTGCATCCAGAAGACGCTGCAGGACATCGCGCACGGCGGCGACGTGCAGCAGAATCTCGCCTTCGCCGGGCACGCGGCCTACCGCTTCAAGCAGGACCCGTTCTATTCGAACAACTTCACCCCGACGGTGAAGCAGCTAGTCGATCGCATCCTGACCGGGGATTGATCGGCGGGCGAGCGATCAGGCGGCGGGGTCGCGATGGCGCGACGCATCGAGCCCCGCCCGCTCTTCCTCCTCGCTCACCCGCATGGGCACGACCAGGCTGACCATGAGCGCCGCGATCGCGGTCGCCACCGCGCTCCAGCCCGCGACAACCGCGGTTCCCAGGACCTGGGCGAGCAGTTGCGAGCCCATGGTCATGCCCTCGGCATAACCGACGCCCCCCAGCGATTCGGAAAGAAACAGGCCCAGCAGTACCGAGCCGATCGCGGCCCCTGCGCCGTGGACGGCGAAGACGCCCAGCGTATCGTCGATCGCCAGCCGGTCGCGCACGAGGATCGCGACACCGCGGCCCGCGACGGCGGCAAGGGCGCCCAGGACGATCGCTGCGCCCGGCGATACGAAACCCGAAGCCGGCGTAGCGGCCGCCAGGCCGGCAAGCACGCCCTTCGCCCATCCCGAAACGGTCGTGCGGCCGGTCGCCAGCCGTTCCTGCCCCAGCCAGGCGAGCGCGCCGGCGCAGGCGGCGAGGTGCGCGTTGAGCATCGCGCTCGACGCATCGTCGGTTGCGGCCAGCGCGCTCCCTCCGTTGAGGACGAGCCACGCGATCCACATCGTGCCGGCCCCGGCGGCGACGAGTTCGGGGCGCGCGTCGAACGCGTCCCCCGCCTGCAGGCCGGCGCGCCGGCCGAGCAGGAGCGCCACGACCAGCGCGGAGACGCCCGCGGTCACGTGCATCGTCAGGCCGCCGGCGAAATCGAGCGTTCCCAGCGTACTGGCGATCCAGCCGCCACCCCAGAGCCAGTGCGTCACCGGCGCCTGGACCAGCAGCGACCAGAGGCCGGCAAAGGCGATCACCCATCCCAGCCGTGCGCGTCCGGCCCAGCTGCCCGCCATCAGGCAGGCCGCGATGACCGGGAAAAGCATCTGGAACAGGACGAAGGCGCTTTCCGGCAGCAGCGTGCCCGGCCGCACGTTGCCCAGGTTGGCCAGCATCCAGTGCGCGTGGTTGCCCAGCCAGCCCAGCGTCACCGGGCCGAAGGCGAGCGTGTAGCCGATCGTGACCCAGGCGAGCGATACCATGGCCGCGATCGCGCCGACCTGGAGCGCGATCGAGGCGGCGGCATGGGGCGGCGTACGGCCGGCGTAATAGAGTGCAAGGCCGGGCAATGCGGCGAGCAGGGCGATCGCTGCCGCGGCCAGGATCCAGGCCGTGTCGCCCCCGTCGTTGGCGGCGAGCTGCACCAGTTCCTGCGCGCTTGCCGGCGCGGCCGCGAGGGCGACGACGAGGAGGGCCAGGGCCTTGGCGGTCACGCCTGCGCGCATCGATACCCTCCCGGCGTCATACCAATGCTTCGAGTACCTGGTCGGGCGGTCGGTGCCCGTCGGCCCAGAAGCGGATATTGGCGATGACTTTCTCGCCCGAAGCCTCCCGCCCCTCCACCGTCGCGCTGCCGATATGCGGCTGGGCGATAACGTTGGGCAGGGCGACCAGCCGGGCATCGACTTTCGGTTCGTGCGGGAAGACGTCGAGGCCGGCCCCGCCGAGGTGGCCGCTTTCCAGGGCGTCGATCATGGCCTCGTAATCGACCAGCGAGGCGCGCGCCGTATTGATCAGGGCCGCGCCCGGTTTCATCAGCGCGATGCGGCGGGCATCGACCAGCCCCTGCGTCTGCGGGGTTGCCGGGCAGTGCAGGGAGACGATGTCCGCTTCGGCCAGGAGGCGGTCAAGATCTTCCTCGAAGCGGGCGCCGAACATCGTTTCGACCGCCTCGGGCAGGCGGTGGCGATTGTGATAGCGGATTTCGAGACCGAAGGCGCGGGCCCGCGAGGCCACGGCCTGTCCGATCCGCCCCATGCCCACGATGCCCAGGACCTTGCCGCCAAGCTTGCGGCCCAGCATGGCCGAGGGGGCCCAGCCGGTCCAGCGTTCGCGCCGGATCAGGGCCGTGCCTTCGCGCAGTCGGCGCGGCACACCGATGATCAGCGCCATGGTGAGATCCGCGGTGTCGTCGGTGAAGACGCCCGGGGTATTGGTGACCATGATTCTGCGCGCGGCCGCGGCGGCCAGGTCGATATGATCGGTGCCGGCACCGAAGCTGGCGATCAGGCCCAGCCGGTCGCCGGCCCCCGCGATCAGTTCCGCGTCGATCCGGTCCGTGACGGTGGGGACCAGCACGTCGCATTCGTGCATGGCGGCGGCCAGGTCGTCGCGGGACATCGGCGTGTCTTCGCGGTTGAGCCGGACGTCGAACAGCTCCTCCATCCGGGCTTCGACCGAGGGAAGGAGATGTCGTGTCACGATCACGCGCGGCTTGCCCGCGACGCGCCGGTTCGAGTCCGATCCCGCCTTTTCCATGCCTTCGCGCTAGGACGCCGGGGGCCTCGCGGTCAAGCGGCGTTCAAGGTCCCTTGATGACCGCCCCCGTCACGATTTATGGACGTCGCGCATGCATAGGCTGTTTATCGTTCTTTTCGCGGCATTTATCGCCGGAGCTTCACCCGCCTTCGGGCAGGAGCGGGAGGTGCCCTACTGGGCGACGATCGATACGAGCGAGCTGAACATGCGCGTCGGCCCGAGCGTCAATTACAGGATCGAGTGGGTCTATCGCCGCGAAGGGCTGCCGGTGAAAGTCGTCCGCGTGATCGACGGCTGGCGGCTGATCCGCGATCCCGACGGCGCCCAGGGGTGGGTCGTCGCCCGCCTGCTCAGCGCGAGGCGGGGGGCGATCGTCGTCGGCGAAGGCCTCGCCGCGCTGCGCGAGGCGCCGGCCGACAACGCGCAGCTGAAATGGAATGCCGAGCCCGGCGTGGTCGGCAAGCTCGGCGAATGCGAGGCCGGGTGGTGCCGCTTCGATGTCGCCGGGCGGGTCGGCTGGATCAGGGCCGAACGGCTCTGGGGCGCGGGCGAACCCTGACACTGGCCGCCGGCCCGGGCGCCAGAGACGAAGGCCAGAAACGAAGGCCAGAAACGACGGGCCGGAACGATGGCCGGAAACGAGGGGCGGCACGCGGCCGCCCCTGCTTCCATGCGATGTTCCCATGCGATGATCGGCTTGGCAGTCGGGCGGCCGGCGGCCTGCGCCGACCCGTTCAGACCCCGTCGTCAGCCGTCTTGCGGGCCACGGTCACCGTCGTCCCGTCTTCGGCCGTGGCGGTCCAGCTGCCGTCTTCCGCCGGCGGGCTGTCGGTCCAGCACAGCTCGGCCCCGCCTTCGGGCGTCAGGCAGTTCCGGTCGTCCCTGACCACCCAGCTGCCGCGCGCCGTCTCTTCCCCGTCCATCGTGTCGACGTAAGTGCCGTCGGCATTGATCGTGGTGGTGGTCACCGTGCCGTCGGCCCAGGTCACCTCGTAATCCCCGGCCGCATCGTCGCTGGCGAGGGCGGCAGTGCCGCTGCCGGCGGCAGGGGCCGCGGCGGTATCGGCAGCAGGCGCGTCGGCGGGCGTTTCGTCCCCTTGTCCGGAACAGGCGCACAGTGCCGCGACGGCCGCGGTCAGAACGATATTTCTCATCTCCCAGAACTCCTTATCTCGTGGAGGTCGGGCGATGATACTCCGCTCGAACCGCGGCGGCAAACGGCACCGGCGCGCTTGTCCCCCGGTGGCTCAGGCCAGTTCTACCGCGACGGCGGTGGCTTCACCGCCCCCGATGCAGAGCGAGGCCACGCCTCGCTTCTTGCCCTGGCGCTTGAGCGCGTTCAGCAGGGTTACCAGGATCCGCGTCCCGCTGGCGCCGATCGGATGGCCCAGCGCGGTTCCCCCGCCGTTGATGTTGATCCTGTCGTGCGGGATCCCGATGTCGCGCATGGCGAACATCGCGACGCAGGCGAAGGCCTCGTTCACTTCCCACAGGTCCACCTCGTCAACCGACCAGCCGGACTTGTCGAGCACCTTCTGGATCGCGCCGATCGGTGCCACCGTGAACTGCGCCGGTTCCTGGGCATGGGCGGCCATGGCCACGATCCGGGCGACCGGCTCCACCCCCTTCGCCGCGGCCACGCTCTCGCGCGCGAGGACCACCGCGGCCGCACCGTCGGAGATCGAGCTGGAGGTGGCGGCCGTGATCGTGCCGTCTTTCGCGAAGGCGGGCTTCAGGGTCGGGATCTTGTCCGGCTTGCCGCGGCCGGGCTGCTCGTCGGTATCGACCACCGTTTCGCCCGCGCGGGTGGTGAAGGAAACCGGAACGATCTCGTCCGCGAAGGCGCCGCTGTCGATCGCGGCATTGGCCCGGCGCAGCGATTCGATGGCGTAATCGTCCATCTCCTCGCGCGACATCTGGTAATCGTTCGCGGTGGACTGGGCGAAAGTGCCCATCGCCCGGCCTTCCTCGTAGGCATCTTCCAGCCCGTCGAGGAACATGTGGTCGTAAGCCGTGTCGTGGCCGATCCGCGCGCCCGACCGGTGCTTCTTCAGCAGGTAGGGGGCGTTCGTCATGCTTTCCATCCCGCCCGCGACGACCACGTCGATCGTCCCGGCGGCAAGCGCTTCGGCGCCCATGATCACGGTCTGCATTCCGCTGCCGCAGACCTTGTTGACCGTGGTCGCCTGGACCGACTTGGGCAGGCCCGCCTTGATCGCCGCCTGGCGCGCCGGGGCCTGGCCCAGGCCCGCGGGCAGGACGCAGCCCATGTAGATGCGATCGATATCGTCGCCGGCCACGCCGGCCCGCTCGACCGAGGCCTTGACCGCGGTTGCGCCGAGCTCGGTCGCGCTGACCGGTGCCAGCGCCCCCTGCATTCCGCCCATCGGTGTGCGGGCGTAGGAAAGAATGACGACGGGATCGTTGGCGGAAAACTGGGCCATGGAAACAATGCCTTTCGCTGGAAGTCCTTATCGGCGTGCTACCTAATGTTGCACTGCGGCAAAGGCAAATGCCCGGCAGCGCTTGCCAAGAGGGGCCGGGTGGTGGACATTCGGTGGCAAAGCGAAACGAATGGGCCGGATGACTGGGCCGAGACGATTGGGAGAGATATCGATGAGCCAGCAGGACAAGACCGCGCTGCGCGAGCTTCTGCAGAAGCAGCGCGAGGCCTTTACCCTGGCGAGGCCCGAAGGCCTCGACCTGCGGCGCGACCGGATCGGGCGGGCCATCGCGCTCCTCAAGGAGAACGCGGATGCCCTGTGCCAGGCGATGAGCGCCGATTTCGGCAATCGCAGCCCGCACCAGTCGATGATCACCGACATCGCCGGCACCGTCGCCTTCGGCAAGTACTGCCTGAAGCACCTCGAAAAGTGGGCGCGGAGCGAGAAACGGCACGTGCAGTTCCCGCTCGGCCTGCTCGGCGCGAAGGCGGAACTGCGATACGAGCCCAAGGGCGTCGTCGGCATCCTCAGCCCGTGGAACTTCCCGGTCAACCTGAGCTTCGGCCCGTTGATGCAGGTGCTGGCCGCGGGCAACCGGGCGATGATCAAGCCGAGCGAGTTCACCGAGCGCACGTCCGCGCTTTCGGCGGAGCTCTGCGCGAAATATTTCGACGAGCGCGAGGTCGCCTTCGTGACCGGCGGGCCGGAGGTGGCGCAGGAATTCTCCTCGCTGCCTTTCGATCACCTCGTCTTCACCGGCTCGACCGCCACCGGACGCAAGGTGATGGAGGCCGCCGCGCGGAACCTGTGCCCGGTCACGCTGGAACTGGGCGGCAAGTCGCCGGTCTTTCTTGGGCGCGGGGCCGACCTGGAGCGCGCGGGCGAACGAATCGCGATGGGCAAGATGATGAACGCGGGCCAGATCTGCCTCGCGCCCGATTACATGTACGTCCCGCACGACCAGGAGGATGCGGCGATCGCCGCGGTCGAGCTGGGCGTCCACCGGATGTACCCGACCCTGCTTGAGAACGACGACTATGCCTCGGTCGTGACCGATCGCCATTTCGACCGGCTCAAGGCCATGGTCGAGGATGCCCGGGACAAGGGCGCCGAGGTGATCGAGGTCAATCCCGGCAAGGAAGATTTCTCGAACACCAATGCCCGCAAGATGCCGCTGACGATCCTGCGCAACGTGACCGACGAGATGCAGGCGATGCAGGAGGAGATTTTCGGCCCCGTCCTGCCGGTCAGGACATACCGCGAGATCGGCGAGGCGATCGATTACGTCAACGATCGCGACCGGCCGCTCGGCCTCTACTACTTCGGGGGCGACCCCGGCGAGCGCGAAGAGGTGCTGACGCGCACGATTTCGGGCGGGGTGACGGTGAACGACGTGATCTTCCATGTCTCGATGGAAGACCTGCCGTTCGGGGGCGTGGGGCCCAGCGGGATCGGCGCCTACCACGGGGTCGAGGGCTTCCGCGAGTTCAGCCATGCGCGCGCCGTCTATACCCAGCCGAAGATCGACGTGGCCAAGCTCGGCGGGTTCAAGCCGCCCTATGGCCCGGCGACCGAAAAGGCGGTTCGCGGCCTGATGAAATAGGCGCCCCGGCGGGCGGCCCGCGCCGGGCCCATTTTATTGCGAAAGGTTCGCATTTCCGCGCCCTTGCGCCACTCGCGCGACGGGCCTAGAGGCGGGCGCGAAATATCCGCCTCGCGGGAATCGCCCCTGGGAAAACCGCTCAAGGAACAATCGTGGTCGACCTGAGCCAATATCTTCCGATCCTGATCTTCCTGATCATCGCGCTGGGACTCTCGGCCCTGTTCGTGTTCCTGCCGATGGGCGTCGCGCGCCTGACCGGGGCGCACAACCCCGATGCGGAGAAGCTGAGCGAGTACGAGTGCGGCTTTCCCGCGTTCGAGGATCCGCGCAGCCAGTTCGACGTGCGATTCTACCTCGTCGCGATCCTGTTCATCATCTTCGATCTCGAGGCGGCCTTCCTGTTTCCCTGGGCCGTCACGGTGTTCGATCTCGGCTGGTCCGCGTGGATCGGGATGATGATCTTCCTCGGCATCCTGACCGTCGGCTTCGTCTACGAATGGAAGTCCGGCGCGCTGGATTGGGAATAAGTTATGAACCAAGTCACACCCGCAGCCCGCCCCGGCGAGGTACGCCAGCCCGACGCGGACTATTTCCGCGCGCTGCAGACCGAGGTGAACGACAAGGGCTTCCTCGTCACCAGCACCGAGGAGCTGTTCCAGTGGGCGCGCACCGGCTCGCTCTGGTGGATGACTTTCGGCCTCGCCTGCTGCGCGGTCGAAATGATCCACGTCAACATGCCGCGTTACGACATGGAGCGTTTCGGCGTCGCCCCGCGCGCCAGCCCGCGGCAGAGCGACGTGATGATCGTCGCCGGCACGCTGTGCAACAAGATGGCCCCGGCGCTGCGCAAGGTCTACGACCAGATGTCGGACCCGAAATACGTCATCTCGATGGGCAGCTGCGCCAATGGCGGCGGTTACTACCACTACAGCTATTCCGTCGTGCGTGGCTGCGACCGGATCGTGCCGGTCGATATCTATGTCCCCGGGTGCCCGCCGACTGCGGAGGCGCTGCTGTACGGCGTGATGCAGCTGCAGCGGAAGATCCGGCGCGAAGGGACGATCGAAAGGTGATTGCCCGACAATGACCGTTCTCCATTCCGCCCCCAGGTTCGCCTCCAACGAAGGCGTGAAGGACGCGCTGTCCGCGGCGCTCGGCGCGATGCTCGTCGATGCGCACGAGGAGCATGGCGAGATCCTGCTGACCGTGAAGCGCGATTCGATCGAGGACGCGCTGCGCCTGCTGCGCGACGAGCATGAATACCAGCAGCTGATGGAAATCGCCGGGGTCGACTATCCCCAGCGGGCCGAGCGGTTCGAAGTCGTCTACATGCTGCTCAGCGTCACGCGCAATCACCGGGTCATGGTGAAAGTCACCGCCTCGGAAAAGACGCCGGTGCCGACGGTGACGACGCTGTGGCCCAATGCCGGGTGGCTCGAACGCGAGGTGTTCGACCTCTACGGCGTGCTGTTCGAAGGCAACACCGACTTGCGCCGCATCCTCACCGACTACGGGTTCGAAGGGCATCCGTTTCGCAAGGATTTCCCGCTCACCGGGTACCACGAGCTGCGCTATTCCGAGGAGGAAAAGCGCGTGGTCTACGAACCGGTCGACCTGCCGCAGGACTTGCGCCAGTTCGATTTCATGAGCCCGTGGGAAGGGGCGGACTACGTCCTGCCCGGCGACGAAAAGGCCGCCACCCCGCCGGTCGCCGAGCCGAAGACGACCGGCAAGCCGGGCGAGACCGGCGCCGGGGCGAAGGCCGACGAGGAAGCCGCCGACAAGGTCAGTGCCGGTCCGCCGGCCGAAGACGATACCGCGATCGACGAGACCGCTCCGGAGCCGACCGAAGACCGTGCCGATCGCCCGGCGCGCGAAGGCGGGACGAGCGAGACCAAGTCCGCGACAGAGCCGAAGGAGAAGGGCGAATGAGCGGCCTCGTAGCCGAGAGCTCGCCGACCACCGAAGGCGAGGTGATCTCCAACTACACGATCAACTTCGGGCCGCAGCACCCTGCCGCGCACGGCGTGCTGCGCATGGTGATGGAGCTCGACGGCGAGATCATCGAACGGATCGATCCGCATGTCGGCCTGCTCCACCGCGGCACCGAGAAACTGATCGAGCACAAGACCTACCTCCAGGCTCTGCCCTATTTCGACCGGCTCGATTACTGCTCGCCGCTGTGTCAGGAACACAGCTACGTCCTCGCGATCGAGAAGCTCCTTAACCTCGAGGTGCCGCTGCGCGCCCAGTATCTGCGGGTCCTGTTCGCGGAGCTGACGCGCATTTCGAACCACATGCTGAACATCGGCGCGCACGTGATGGACGTGGGCGCGATGACCCCCAACCTGTGGGTGTTCGAGCTGCGCGAAGACTGCATGAACTTCTTCGAGCGGGCCTCTGGCGCGCGGATGCACAGCGCGTGGTTCCGCCCCGGCGGCGTCCACCAGGACGTGCCGCTGAAGCTGCTGACCGACATCGGCGACTGGGTCGAGGGGCGCCTGCCCGAACTGTTCGGCGACGCGATGAGCCTCGTGCTCGACAACCGCATCTTCAAGCAGCGCAACGTCGATATCGCGGTGGTCAGCAAGGAAGACGCGCTGCGCTGGGGTTTCTCCGGCCCGCTGATCCGGGCCGCCGGCATCCCGTGGGATCTGCGCAAGTCGCAGCCCTACGACGTCTACGACCGGATGGATTTCGAGATTCCCGTCGGCACCAATTCGGACTGCTACGACCGGTTCATGGTGCGGGTGAAGGAAGTCTACGAAAGCGCGAAGATCATCAAGCAGTGCCTGGCCGAAATGCCCGAAGGGCCGGTCGCCAGCACCGACGGCAAGGTCTCCCCGCCCAGGCGCGGTGAGATGAAGCAGTCGATGGAAGCGCTGATCCACCACTTCAAGCTCTATACCGAGGGCTTCCACGTGCCCGCGGGCGAAGTCTACGTCGCGACCGAGAGCCCCAAGGGCGAATTCGGCGTGTACCTGGTCAGCGACGGGTCGAACAAACCCTATCGCTGCAAGATCCGCCCGACGGCCTTCAGCCATCTTCAGGCAATGGATTTCATGTCGAAAGGCCACATGCTGCCCGATGCCACCGCCATCCTCGGCGCCATCGACGTCGTCTTCGGGGAGTGTGACCGCTAATGGCCGACCGCACCCCCGCACCCGACACCCCCGAGCTGCGCGAGCGCTGGGGATCGTTCGAATTCACGGCGGACTACAAGGCGAAGGCGGACAAGGCGATTGCGCGTTATCCCGAGGGACGACAGCGCTCCGCCGTGATGCCGCTGCTCGACCTTGCGCAGCGCCAGGTGGGCGAGGAAACCGATACGCAGGGCTGGCTGCCGCTGCCGGTGATCGAATACGTCGCGCGCTATCTCGACATGCCGGTGATCCGCGTGCTCGAGGTCGCGACCTTCTATTTCATGTACAACCTGAAGCCGGTCGGTAAGTACCACGTGCAGGTCTGCGGGACGACGCCCTGCATGCTGCGCGGCTCCGACGGCCTGTTCGAAACCTGCAAGAAGCGCGGCATGAAGAAGGGCGCGGTGTCGGAAGACGGCCTGTGGACCCTCACCGAGGTCGAATGCATGGGCAATTGCGCGACCGCGCCGATGGTCCAGATCAACGACGACAATTACGAGGATTTGACGCCGGAGCGGCTCGATACCATTCTCGACGCGCTCGCCCGGGGCGAGCAGCCCAAGACCGGCACGCAGGAGCCCGGCCGCCATACCAGCGAGCCGCTCGGCGGGCCGACCACGCTGAAGGAAATGGTCGAGGCGAACCACGATTACCGGGGCGAGTGGTAATGGATATCGTCGCCATCATCGTCGCGCTGATCCTGGTGTTTATCGCGTGGAAGGTTCTCGTCGGCCTGGTGAAGTTCGGCGCGATCGCGCTGATCGTCGTCGCGGCGGTCTGGTTCGTTTCGCAGGGAGGTTTCGCGTGAGTCTCGCTGACAAGGATCGCATTTTCACCAACCTTTACGGCTTCCAGGACTGGGGCCTGAAGGCGGCGCAGGCGCGCGGTGACTGGGACGACACCAAGTCGCTGATCGCGCGCGGGCAGGATTCGATCATCGAGGAGATCAAGGCCTCGGGCCTGCGCGGGCGTGGCGGAGCCGGCTTCCCGACCGGTCTCAAGTGGTCGTTCATGCCCAAGGAAAGCAAGGACGGCCGGCCCAGCTTCCTGGTGATCAACGCCGACGAATCCGAACCCGGATCGTGCAAGGACCGCGAGATCATCCGGCACGATCCGCACAAGCTGATCGAAGGCGCGCTCTGCGCCGGTTTCGCGATGCGCGCGCGCGCGGCCTATATCTACATCCGCGGCGAGTTCATCCGCGAGGCGGAGACGCTGCAGGCGGCAATCGACGAGGCCTATGACGCCGGTCTGATCGGCAAGAACGCCAGCGGCAGCGGATACGATTTCGACGTGTTCATGCACCGCGGCGCCGGCGCCTATATCTGCGGTGAAGAAACCGCGATGATCGAGAGCCTCGAAGGCAAGAAGGGGCAGCCGCGCCTGAAGCCGCCGTTCCCGGCCGGGGCCGGCCTCTATGGCTGCCCGACCACGGTCAACAACGTGGAATCGATTGCCGTCGTCCCCACGATCCTGCGGCGCGGCGCGAGCTGGTTCTCCGGCTTCGGGCGCGAGAACAACGCGGGCACCAAGCTGTTCCAGATTTCCGGCCATGTCGAAAAACCCTGCGTGGTCGAGGAAGCGATGAGCATCCCGTTCCGCGAGCTGATCGAGAAGCATTGCGGCGGCATTCGCGGCGGGTGGGACAACCTGCTCGCCGTCATCCCCGGCGGCTCGTCGGTGCCGCTGGTGCCGGCAGAGCAGATCATGGACGCGCCGATGGATTTCGACGGGCTGAAGGAGCTCGGCTCGGGCCTCGGCACGGCGGGCGTGATCGTGATGGACAAGTCCACCGACGTGGTCCGCGCGATCAGCCGGATCAGCTATTTCTACAAGCACGAGAGCTGCGGCCAGTGCACCCCCTGCCGCGAGGGCACCGGGTGGATGTGGCGCGTGATGGAGCGCCTGCGCACCGGCGATGCCGCGATCGAGGAAATCGACATGCTGCACCAGGTGACCAAGCAGGTCGAAGGGCACACCATCTGCGCGCTGGGCGACGCGGCGGCCTGGCCGATCCAGGGCCTCATCCGCCACTTCCGCCCCGAGCTGGAGCGCAGGATCGAAGAACACAACGCGAAATTCGCGGAGGCCGCGGAATAATGCCTAAAGTCACCGTAGACGGTCAGGAAATCGAGGTCCCCGACGGCGCGACCGTGTTGCAGGCGTGCGAGCTGGCGGGGAAGGAGATTCCGCGTTTCTGCTATCACGAACGGCTCAGCATCGCCGGCAATTGCCGGATGTGCCTGGTCGAAGTGAAGCCCGGGCCGCCCAAGCCGCAGGCGAGCTGCGCGCTGCCGGCGACCGAGGGGCAGGAAATCCGCACCGACAGCCAGATGGTCAAGACCGCGCGCGAAGGCGTGATGGAGTTCCTGCTCATCAACCATCCGCTCGACTGCCCGATCTGCGACCAGGGCGGCGAGTGCGACCTGCAGGACCAGGCGGTCGCCTATGGCCGCGGCGGCTCGCGCTATCACGAGAACAAGCGCGCGGTGACCGAGAAGTACATGGGCCCGCTGATCAAGACGATCATGACCCGCTGCATCCACTGCACCCGCTGCGTGCGCTTCTCCGAAGAGGTCGCCGGGGTGGACGAGATCGGCGCGCTCTATCGCGGCGAGGACATGCAGATCACGACCTACCTCGAGCAGGCGGCCCAGCACGAGCTTTCTGCCAACGTGATCGACCTGTGCCCGGTCGGCGCGCTGACCAGCCGCCCCTATGCGTTCGAGGCGCGGCCGTGGGAGCTGAAGAAGACGCTTTCCATCGACGTCAGCGACGCGGTGGGCGCGAACATCCGGCTCGACAGCCGCGGGCGCGAGGTCATGCGCGCGCTGCCCCGCATCAACGACGACGTCAACGAGGAATGGCTGTCGGACAAGGGCCGTTACATGGTCGACGGCCTGACCCGCCGCCGGCTCGACAAGGTCTGGATCCGCAAGCGCGGCAAGCTGCAACAGGCCACCTGGGAAGAGGCGTTCAAGGCCATTGCCCGCGCCAAGCCGGGCAAGAGCATCGCGGCGATCGCCGGCGACCTGGTCGATTGCGAGACGATGTTCGCGGCCAGGAAGCTGCTCGGCGCGATGGGGTCGGGCCTGCTCGAAGGGCGGCAGACGGGGATGGACTACCCGGCCGACAACCTGGCCGCGATGGCGTTCAATTCCACCTTCGCCGGGATCGAGACGGCCGATGCGATCCTGATCGTGGGCAGCCAGGTCCGGCACGAGGCGGCGCTGGTCAACGTGCGGCTGCGCAAGGCGGCCAGGCGCGGGGCGAAAGTCTTCGTGGTCGGCCCGCAGTGGGAAACGACTTATCCGGCCGAGTTCCTGGGCGAGGACGTGAGCGTTCTCGGCAATCTTCCGGCGGAAGTCGCCGAGGTATTCGACAAGGCCGAACGCCCGGCCGTGATCGTCGGGGCCGGCGGCCTCGCCGCGGGCGCGTTCGAGCCGGCTCTCGCGCTTGCCCAGGGCTGGAGCCGGGAAGGGTGGAACGGCTTCAACGTCCTCCACACCGCCGCCGCGCGCATGGGCGGGCTCATGCTCGGCTACGCGCAGAAGGGCGGTATGGCCGAGGTGGCGAAGGCCGAACCCAAGGTGGTCCTCGCGCTTGGCGCGGACGAGGTCGACTGGTCGGCATTCGACAAGAGCCTCAAGGTCTATATCGGCCATCACGGCGACAAGGGCGCGCACGCGGCCGACATCATCCTGCCGGGCGCGACCTATGCCGAGAAGGACGGCACGTACGTCAACACCGAAGGGCGCGTGCAGTTCGCCGAGAAGGCGGTCTTCGCGCCGGGTGACGCGCGCGAGGACTGGACGATCCTGCGCGCGTTGGCCGACGCCCTGGGGGTGGAGGTCGGCTTCGACAGCTTCGCCGAACTGCAATCCGCGATGATCGCGGAGGTCCCCGCGCTGGGTGTCGAGGGCCTGGCCGATCTCGGCCCGCTGCCCAAGGCCGCGAAAGGCGGCAAGGGCAAGGGGGGCACGATTTCCTATCCGGTCGCGGACTTCTACCTGACCAACCCGATCGCCCGAGCCAGCGCCGTGATGCAGCGGTGCTCGGCCGAGCTGGCCCGGGGTGAAGAGATTCTGGAGGCGGCGGAATGACCGCGTTCTTCCAATCGCTCGGCATGAATTACGAGTGGGCGTGGTTCGTCGCCACGGTCGCCGGCATCCTGCTGATCGCGCTGCCGCTGATGCTGGCCGTCGCGATGATCATCTACGTCGACCGCAAGGTCTGGGCCGCGATCGCGCTGCGTCGCGGACCCAACGTTGTCGGCCCGTTCGGCCTGCTGCAAAGCTTTGCCGACGGGCTCAAGGTCTTCCTGCAGGAGACGATCATCCCCTCGGCCGCGAACAAGGGCCTGTTCCTGATCGCGCCGATCGTGACGTTCACCGTCGCGCTGCTCGCCTGGGCGGTCATTCCCTTCGGGCCCGAGGCGGTGCTGGCCGACATCAACATCGGCCTGCTCTACGTGCTCGCGATCAGCTCGCTCGGGGTTTACGGCGTGGTCGTTTCCGGCTGGGCCTCGAACTCGAAATACCCGTTCTTTTCCGCCATGCGCGCTGCGGCACAGATGATCAGTTACGAGGTCTCGATCGGGTTCCTCCTCGTCTGCGTGATCCTGTGGGCGGGCACGAGCAACATGAACGGCATCATCGAGGCGCAGCGCGGCCATGGGCTGGGGATCGTCAACGGGTTCTTCTTCAACCCGCTGCTGTTCCCGATCTGGGTCATGTTCCTGATCTCCGCCCTGGCCGAGACGGCGCGCGCGCCGTTCGACCTGACCGAGGCGGAGAGCGAGCTCGTGGCCGGTTACCAGACCGAGTATTCGAGCATGAGCTTCGCGCTCTTCTGGCTGGGCGAATATGCCAATGTCCTGCTGATGTGCGCGCTCAACGCGATCCTGTTCTTCGGCGGCTGGCTGCCCCCGCTGAACGTGGACCTGATCCCGTGGTTCGACATCCCGGGCTGGATCTGGCTCTTCGCCAAGATCTTCATGTTCTTCTTCATCTTCAGCTGGGTGAAGGCCACCGTTCCGCGCTTCCGTTATGACCAGCTGATGCGCCTGGGCTGGAAGGTCTTCCTGCCGCTGAGCCTCCTGTTCATCGTGCTGGTGAGCGGCTGGCTGATGCTTACCCGTTACGGAGTCGCCGCATGAGCGTCGCCCATCTCATAAAGTCGTTCACCCTGTGGGAATTCGTGAAGGCCCATGCCCTCACGCTGAAGTATTTCTTCAAGCCCAAGGCGACGATCAACTACCCGTTCGAGAAGAACCCGATCAGCCCGCGGTTCCGCGGCGAACACGCGCTGCGTCGCTATCCCAACGGGGAAGAGCGCTGCATCGCCTGCAAGCTGTGCGAGGCGGTGTGCCCGGCGCAGGCGATCACGATCGAGAGCGAACCGCGCGAAGACGGCAGCCGCCGCACGACGCGTTACGATATCGACATGACCAAGTGCATCTATTGCGGGTTCTGCCAGGAAGCCTGCCCGGTGGATGCGATCGTCGAGGGGCCGAACTTCGAATACGCGACCGAAACGCGCGAGGAACTGCTCTACGACAAGGCGAAACTGCTGGCCAACGGCGACAAGTGGGAGCGGGCGATTGCCGCGAACCTTGAAGCCGATGCGCCCTACCGATAGGGGCCGCGCCGACCCATGATCCAGACTCTCGCCTTCTACCTGTTCGCGTTCCTCGTGCTCGCCAGCGGCGTGTTCACGATACTGGCGCGCAACCCCGTGCACTCGGTCCTGTGGCTGATCCTGGCGTTCTTCAATGCCGCCGGCCTGATGATCCTCGTCGGTGCGGAATTCATCGCCGCGCTGCTGGTGATCGTCTATGTCGGCGCGGTCGCGGTGCTGTTCCTGTTCGTCGTCATGATGCTGGACATCGATTTCGCCGAACTGCGCGCCGGGTTCGTGAAGAACTTCCCGCTCGGCATCGCGATCGCGCTCGTCCTGCTGGCCGAGCTGATCCTGGGGATCGGCGCATACCGCGCCGGCGCACTGGAGCTGGGCGTTCCCGATGGCAGCGCGGCCCCGCTGATGGACCGCAGCAATCTCGAGAACCTGGGCACCGTGCTTTACGGCAAGTACCTGTTCCTGTTCGAAGCCGCGGGCATCATCCTGCTCGTCGCCATGGTCGGGGCGATCGCGCTGACCCACCGCGGCCGGCCCGAGGGCGCGCGCGGCCACCAGGACATCGGCAAGCAGGTGCGCCGCCGCCCGGGCGAGGCGACCGAAATGAAGAAGCCGGAAATCGGCAAGGGGGTCGAGCTGTGATCGGCATCGAACACTATATCGTGGTCAGCGCGGTCCTCTTCGTGCTGGGCGTCCTGGGGATCTTCCTCAACCGCAAGAACGTGATCGTCATCCTGATGGCGATCGAGCTGATCCTGCTCGCGGTGAACATCAACCTGGTCGCCTTCAGCGCCTTCCTCGGCGACATGACGGGACAGGTCTTCGCCATGTTCGTGCTGACCGTCGCCGCGGGCGAGGCCGCGATCGGGCTCGCCATCCTGGTCATCTATTTCCGTGGCCGGGGCACGATCGCGGTCGACGACGTCAACCGGATGAAGGGATAAGCACCGGTGGAAACGTCGATTCTCCTCATCGTCTTCCTGCCCCTGCTCGCGGCCATTGTCGGCGGGCTGGGCAATCGGGCCCTTGGCAACACCGTGGTGAAATCGCTCACCACCGGCGCCCTGTTCGTTTCCTGTGCGCTGTCGTGGCCGATCTTCCTCGGCTTCGTCGCCGGGACCGCCGAGGCGCAGGTCGTGCCGGTGCTCCAGTGGGTCCAGTCGGGCGCGCTGAGCTTCGACTGGGCGCTGCGGGTCGATACGCTGACCGCGGTCATGCTGGTCGTGATCACCAGCGTTTCCGCGCTCGTCCACCTCTACAGCTGGGGCTACATGGAGGAGGACCCGGACCAGCCGCGGTTCTTCGCCTATCTCTCGCTGTTCACGTTCGCGATGCTGATGCTGGTGACGGCGGACAACCTGGTCCAGATGTTCTTCGGCTGGGAAGGGGTCGGCCTCGCCAGCTACCTGTTGATCGGCTTCTGGTTCCGCAAGCCGAGCGCCAACAAGGCCGCGATCAAGGCCTTCGTGGTCAACCGCGTCGGCGACCTCGGCTTCATGCTCGGCATCTTCGGCACGTTCCTCGTGTTCCAGACGACCTCGATCCCCGAGATCCTCGAGGCCGCGCCGGGGATGAGCGGGAGCTCGATCGGCTTCCTCGGCATGCGCCTGCAGACGATGGACGTGCTGTGCATCCTCCTGTTCATCGGGGCGATGGGCAAGTCGGCGCAGCTCGGCCTGCACACCTGGCTGCCCGACGCGATGGAAGGCCCGACGCCGGTGTCCGCGCTGATCCATGCGGCGACGATGGTCACCGCCGGCGTGTTCATGGTCTGCCGCCTGTCGCCGATGTTCGAAACCGCGCCGGTCGCGCTGGCGCTGGTCACCTTCATCGGGGCGGCGACGTGCTTCTTCGCGGCCACGATCGGCACGACGCAGTGGGACATCAAGCGGGTCATCGCCTATTCCACCTGTTCGCAGCTCGGCTACATGTTCTTCGCGGCGGGCGTCGGCGCCTATGGCGCGGCGATGTTCCACCTGTTCACGCACGCCTTCTTCAAGGCGCTGCTGTTCCTCGGCGCGGGTTCGGTCATCCACGCGATGCACCACGAACAGGACATGCGTTATTACGGCGCGCTGCGTAAGCACATCCCGCTGACGTTCTGGGCCATGATGGCCGGCACGCTGGCGATCACCGGAGTCGGCATCTACTGGCTGCACGCCGGCTTCGCGGGCTTCCATTCGAAGGACGCCATCCTCGAGGTGGCCTTTGCCCGCGGCACGGAGATGGGCACGTTCGCCTTCTGGATGGGCGCGGTCGCGGCGCTGCTGACCAGCTTCTATTCCTGGCGGCTCATGTTCCTCACCTTCTGGGGCAAGCCGCGCTGGGCGGGCAGCGAGCATATCCGGCACGCCGTCCACCACGGTCACGACGATCCGGAAGACGCCAATCCCCCGGCGCAGGAAGACGCGGGCGACGATGCCGTGCATCACGTCCCCTCGACCGAGCAGAGCGACGGCACTGCGGGCTACCATCCCCACGAAAGCCCGGTTTCCATGCTGGTCCCGCTCGGCGTGCTGACGGTGGGCGCGGTCTTCGCGGGCTGGGTGTTCAGCCACGCCTTCCTCGACGATCCGGCCTTCTGGGGCGGCTCGATCTTCTACAACGAGGCGCTGATCCACGAGATGCACGCCGTGCCGCTGTGGGTGAAGCTGACGGCGAGCTTCGTCATGCTGCTGGGCCTGTTCGGCGCGTGGCTGGCCTATATTCGCGACACCTCGATCCCCGGCAAGTTCGTCGAGCAGTTCCGCTACGTCCACAACTTCGTCTACCGGAAATGGTACTTCGACGAGCTTTACGACCTCGTGTTCGTGAAGCCGGCGTTCTGGTTCGGCCGGCAGTTCTGGAAGCGCGGCGACAAGGGCCTGATCGACCGCTTCGGACCCGACGGGGCCGCCTGGGTCGTCGCGCGCGGCGCGGTCGTCGCGCGCAAGGTGCAGTCCGGATATCTCTATAGCTACGCGCTGATCATGCTGCTTGGCCTGGTCGCCGCGATCACCTGGGTGCTGATGTAATGGGGGGCTTCCCGATCCTTTCGCTGATGCTGGCGATCCCGCTTCTGGCGGGCATCGCGTGCCTGTTCGTCGAGGCGAAGGCGGCGCGCACGATCGCGCTCGCCGCGACGCTGGTCGACCTGGCCCTGGGCATCGTGCTGTGGCTCAACTTCGATATCGGCGGCGCGCAGTGGCAATATACCGAGCGCTACGAGCTGTTCGCCGGCTTCAGCTACGCGCTGGGCATCGACGGCATTGCGCTTCTGCTGATCGTTCTCAGCACGTTCCTGATGCCGATCTGCATCCTCGCGAGCTGGGAATCGATCACCCGGCGCGTGGGCGAGTACATGGCGGCGTTCCTGCTGATGGAAGTCCTGATGATCGGCGTCTTCGCCGCGCAGGACCTGTTCCTGTTCTACATCTTCTTCGAAGCCGGCCTGATCCCGATGTACCTGATCATCGGCATCTGGGGCGGGCAGGACCGGATCTACGCCAGCTACAAGTTCTTCCTCTACACCCTGCTCGGATCGGTCCTGATGCTGATCGCGATGCTGTGGATGGTGAACGAGGCGGGAACGACCGACATTCCCGCGCTGATGCAGTACGATTTCCCGCCGGCGGCGCAGACCTGGCTGTGGCTCGCGTTCTTCGCCAGCTTTGCGGTGAAGATGCCGATGTGGCCGGTGCATACCTGGCTGCCCGACGCCCACGTCCAGGCGCCCACGGCCGGCTCCGTGATCCTGGCCGGTGTCCTCCTCAAGATGGGCGGCTACGGCTTTATCCGCTTCAGCCTGCCGATGTTCCCCGAAGCGAGCGCGCAGTTCGTCTGGCTGGTCTGGGGCCTGTCGATGGCGGCGGTCGTCATCACCAGCCTGATCGCACTGGTGCAGCAGGACGTGAAGAAGCTGATCGCCTATTCCTCGGTCGCGCACATGGCGATCGTGACGGTCGGGCTGTTCGCGTTCAACGTCCAGGGCCTGGAAGGCGCGATGATCGTCATGCTCAGCCACGGCCTCGTGTCGGGTGCGCTGTTCCTGTGCGTCGGCGTGATCTACGACAGGCTGCACACGCGCGAGATCGATCGGTACGGCGGGCTCGCGATCAACATGCCGAAATACGCAGTGTTCTTCCTCCTCTTCACGATGGCCAGCATCGGCCTGCCGGGCACGAGCGGGTTCGTCGGCGAATTCCTCAGCCTGGCCGGGATCTACCAGGCCAATTCCTGGGTCACGCTGGTCTGCACGACCGGGATCATCCTCGGGGCCGGTTACATGCTCTATCTCTACTGGCGGATCGCCTTCGGCGTTCAGAAGAACGCCGATGCCGCGGCCATGCCCGATCTCAACCCCCGCGAATGGGCCATGCTGGCCCCGATCGCCGCGGCGGTGCTGTGGATGGGCGTCTATCCGGAAAGCTTCCTCGCGCCGATGCGCCAGGATATCGCCGCGCTCGATGCGCGCCTCGCGCGGGCCGCGCCCGATGGCGATGCGGACCTGGCCGCGGGCACCCCGCGGGCGGAGGCGGCCAATGCCGTTGCCGGCGCACATGACGCCGCAGATGGCGAGGCGGAGGGAGCGCACTGATGCAACTGCAGTCTTCCCTCGCGCTCATCGCGCCTGAAATCGTGCTGAGCCTGGCCGGCCTGGCCCTGCTCCTGATCGCGGCGTGGAGCCGCAATGCCGGCCGGCTGGTCACGATCCTGGCCGCCGTCGCGCTGGGCGGGGCGAGCGTCCTCGTCGCGCCGGCGCTGTGCAGCGGGGCCATGGGCCCCGACACGCTGGCCTTCGAAGGGCAGTTCGCGGCCGATGCCTTCGCATCGTTCGCGAAGATCCTGATCTTCGTCTCGGCGATCGCCTGCCTGATGGTCGCGCCGCGGTTCTTCGATCGCGACGGGGCGATAAGGGCGGAATACCCGGTGCTGATGCTGTTCGCCGCGCTCGGCATGGCGATCATGGTCTCGGCGACCGACTTCATGACGCTCTACATCGGGCTCGAACTGAACAGCCTGGCGGCTTACGTCCTCGCCTCCTTCATGCGCAGCGACGACCGTTCGGCGGAAGCGGGCCTGAAGTATTTCGTGCTCGGCGCGCTGGCGAGCGGGATCCTGCTCTACGGCATCAGCCTGGTCTATGGCTTCACCGGCACGACCTCGTTCGAGGGCGCGCGCGCTGCCATGTCGGGCGAACTGTCGATGGGGATGCTGTTCGGCCTGATCTTCGTGCTGGCCGGGCTGGCGTTCAAGATAGCTGCCGTGCCGTTCCACATGTGGACGCCCGACGTCTACGAAGGCGCGCCGACGCCGGTGACGACCTTCTTCGCCACCGCGCCGAAAGTCGCCGCCGTCGCGCTGACCGCGCGGGTCGCGCTGGATGCCTTCGGCATGCAGATGGACGCCTGGCGCCAGATCGTGATCTTCGCCGCGCTCGCCTCGATCGTGGTCGGCGCGCTCGGCGCGATCGGGCAGAGCAATCTCAAGCGCCTGCTGGCCTATTCGTCGATCAACAACGTCGGCTTCATCCTGATCGGCCTCGCGGCCGGCACGGCCGCCGGGGTCTCGGCGATGCTGGTCTACCTCGCGATCTACGTCGCGATGTCGCTGGGCAGCTTCGTCGCCGTGCTCATGCTGCGCAACGCGCAGGGCGAGCAGGTCGAAGGGCTTGCCGATATCGCCGGCCTGTCGAGCACGCGCCCGCTGCTGGCGCTCTGCCTGGCGGTGATGATGTTCAGCCTGGCCGGCATTCCGCCGCTGTTCGGCTTCTGGGGCAAGTTCGTGGTGTTCTGGGCCGCGGTCGAGGCCGACCTCGTCGCCCTGGCCGCCATCGGCATCGCGGCCAGCGTGATCGGCGCGTTCTATTACATCAAGGTCGTGAAGGTGATGTATTTCGACGAGCCGGCAGGCGTCGTCACGGGCAGGAGCGACTGGGCGCACTGGCTGATCCTGGGCGTGACCACGGCCGCCATGTCGCCGCTCGGCTATCTCCTGACGCGCGTGCTGGGCGACCTCGCCGACCGCGCGGCAGAGGCCCTGCTGTTCGTCGCTTGATCGAAACCGTCGCCGAAACCGGCTCGACCAATGCCGATCTCGCCGCGCGTCTGCGCAATGGCGAGCGCGTGGCCGAGGGGGACTGGCTCATCGCCGATCGCCAGGTCGCCGGCCGCGGCCGGCAGGGGCGCCCCTGGTCCGATGGCGCCGGCAATTTCATGGGCTCTACGCTGGTGCGGCCGGGGCCGGGCGATCCCCCGGTCCATACGTTGACGCTGATGGCGGCGCTGGCGGTTTACGACGCGGTCCTGCCTCTCCTGGCGGAGCCGCAGGCGCTGGCGATCAAGTGGCCGAACGATCTTCTTTTGCGCGGCGCGAAGCTCTCGGGCATATTGCTCGAACGGGTCGGCGAGGCGGTCGTGGTCGGCATCGGGGTGAACCTTGCCCAGGCGCCGGACCTGCCCGACCGGCCGGCCGTGGCGCTGGCGCAGCTCGGCCCCGCTCCCGACCGCGATGCCTTCGCGGCGACCCTGGCCGAGGCGTTCGACCGCGAACTGGAACGCTGGCGCACGTTCGGCATCGAGCCACTGGTCCGGCGCTGGCTGGCCGCCGCGCACCCGGTGGGGACCGCGCTGCGCGTTCACGATGCCGAAGGGCAGCCGACCAGCGGCCGTTTCGCCGGGCTCGCCGCCGATGGCTCGCTGCTGCTGCGCTTGGAAGACGGGACGACCCGTGCCATCCATGCCGGTGACGTCACGCTCGGTTGAAGGATACGGTCATGCTGCTCGCCGTCGATGTCGGGAATACCAATGTCGTTTTCGCGCTCTTCTCCACGCTGGAGGAGGGCGGGCGCGAGATCCGGGCGCGCTGGCGCATTGCCACCGATCCGCGGCGGACCGGGGACGAATATGCCGTCTGGCTGCTGCAACTGATGAAGATCGAGGGCATTGCCCGCGAATCGATCACGCAGATCATCTTCGGATCGGTCGTCCCGCGGGCGGTGCACAACCTCACCGTCCTGGCAGAAAAGTACTTCGGTCTCGAGCCGCTGATCGCGGGGGAAGGGGCGGCCGAATGGGGCATCGCGATCGACGTCGACGAACCGCGCTCGCTCGGCGCGGACAGGGCGCTCAACGCCATTGCCGCGCACGCGCGCTATCCCGGCGATCTGATCGTCGTCGATTTCGGCACGGCGACGACGTTCGACGCGGTCGATTTCAACGGCGCCTACAAGGGCGGGATCATCGCGCCGGGCATCAACCTGTCGCTCGACGCGCTGGTCGGCAACACGGCGAAGCTGCCGCGGATCGCGATCGAGGCGCCGCGCGGGGCCAGCGTCATCGGCACCAATACCGAAGACCAGATGCTGATCGGCGTCTTCTGGGGCTATGTCGCGATGATGGAGGGGCTGATCGCCCGGATGCGCGAAGAGATCGGACGACCGGCAAACGTGGTGGCGACCGGCGGGCTCGCGATCCTGTTCGATGAACACACCCGCATCTTCGATGCGGTCGATGCCGACCTGACGCTGGAAGGGCTGGCGATACTGGCCGAAAGGGCCGCACGATGAAAAAGAACTTCGCTCCGGAAAACGAACTGCTGTTCCTCGCGCTCGGTGGCTCGGGCGAGATCGGCATGAACGTCAACCTCTACGGCTGCAACGGCAAGTGGCTGATGGTCGATCTCGGCATGACCTTTTCCGGCGGGGAATATCCGGGCGTCGACCTGGTCTTCGCCGACCTTGAGTTCATCGAGGATCGCGCGAAGGACTTGGTCGGAATCGTGCTGACCCACGCGCACGAAGACCATATCGGCGCCGTCCCCTATTTCGCCGCCGAGCTGGGCGTGCCGCTCTACGCCACGCCGTTCACGGCCGACCTGGTGCTGCGAAAGCTGGCGGAGGCGGGCCTGACCGGCGAAGTCGACCTGCGGATCGTGGAAGACGGCGATCCCATCGCGCTTGGCCCCTTCACCGTTTCCTACCTCCCCTTGGCCCATTCGATCGCCGAAGGGCACGCGGTGCTGATCGATACGCCCCATGGCCGGGTGTTCCACACCGGCGACTGGAAGCTGGACGAAGACCCGATCGTCGGCGTTCCGACGACGGAGGAAGAGCTGACCGCCATCGGCGACGAGGGCGTGCTCGCGCTGGTGTGCGATTCGACCAATGTCTTCAACCCGGCGCCGAGCGGCTCGGAAGGCGCGGTCTATGCGGGCCTGATGGAAGAGGTGAAGCGCCACGGCGGGCGGCGCGTGCTGGTCACGACATTCGCCTCCAACGTCGCGCGCCTGCACACGCTGGGCGAGGTGGCCAAGGCCACCGGGCGGCGGCTCTGCGTCGCCGGGCGCTCGCTCGACCGCATCATCGAGGTGGCGCAGGACAACGGCTATCTCGAGGATTTGCCCGAGCTGGTCGATTTCGATACCGCGATGGGCCTGCCGCGGGGGGAAGTCCTGTTCATCGCCACCGGCGGGCAGGGCGAACCGCGCGCCGCGCTGGCCCGGATCGCCGAGGGCAATCACCCGATCGAGCTGGCCGCGGGCGATGTCGTGCTCTTTTCCAGCCGCCAGATCCCGGGCAACGAGCTCGCGATCGGGCGGGTGCAGAACCAGCTCGCCGAACGCGGTATCGTGATGGTGACCGACCGGCAGAGCGAGATCCACGTTTCCGGACATCCCGGCCGGCCCGAGCTGGAGGCGCTCTACGACTGGCTCCGGCCCGAGATCCTGCTGCCCGTCCACGGCGAAATGCGCCACATGCAGGAACAGGCCCGGCTGGGGCTGGCATGCGGCATTCCCAGCGCCGTCGTCCAGAAGAACGGCGACATCGTGCGCCTGGCCCCGGGCGAGCCGGGGACGATCGCGCAAGTGCGCGCCGGGCGGCTCGTGCTCGACGGCGACATCATCGCCCCGTCCGATGGCGAAGGCGTGGTGATGCGCCGGCGCATTGCCGCCGAAGGGGCGATGGTCGTGGTGCTGGGGCAGGGGTTGAGCGTGGAGGTGGAGACGTTCGGCCTGCCGCTGGAGGAAGACATGGACGATTTCCTGGCCGAGGCGAAAACCGACATACGCGATGCCATCGGCAAGCTGCGCGGCCGCGCGCGCAACGACCGGGAGGACGTTTCGGAAGCCGCGCGGCTCGCCGCGCGCCGGGCCGCGCGCCGGTGGTCGGGCAAGAGCCCCCAGGTCAAAGTCGTGATAGTGGGGGGCTGACGCGATGCAGTGGACTTCCTTCCTCGCGATCTATCTCCTCGTCTGGGTTCTCAGCGCCTTCGTCATGCTGCCGCTCGGCATCCGCACGCACGACGAACTGGGGATCGAGAAAGTGCCGGGCCAGGCCGACAGCGCGCCGGCCAATTTCCGGCCCTGGCGCGTCGTCCTGCGGGCGAGCATCCTGGCGGCCGTGCTCACGGGCCTCTTCGCGCTCAATTACCAGTATGGCTGGATCGGCGTGTCGGACCTCGATCTCAGCCGCCTGTTCGGCTAGCCGCGCAGGCGGCGGATCGCCTGCGCCAGCGCGACGTAGAGCTTGCCCATGTCCGAACTCAGCAGGGTCACGCCCAGCGCGTTGCCGTCGCGGGTGGAGAGCATCGTGCGCAGCATCCCCTCGAAATCGGCGACGTAGCGATTGACGTTTTCCTGGAAGTCGGGCTCGCTCTCGTAAAGCTCGGCGATGGCGCGCGCCTCGGTATTGTCCAGCAGGCGCACGGCCCGGCGGGTGAAGATGCCGCGGTCGCCGCGCATGTAGGACGCCCAGGCCGTGTCGGTCACGTCGCTCGACAGCGCCTTGGCAATATCGATCGCGTTCGAATTGAGGCTCTCGGTAATCAGGGCCATGCGCCGGGCGAAGTCGTTGTCCACCCGCTCCTCGGCCCGCTCCCGCGCCTGCGCGACGCGCGCCTCGAGGTTGCCGGCCAGCTCGTCGACCTTGGCCAGCTGGTCGCGCAGCTGGATCGCCGCCTGGCGGCTGGAATCCGACGCGCGCGAGGCAGCCTTTTCGAGCTGGCCGATCGATTCCTCGGCCTTTTCGCGCAGGACGGCATCGAGCGTTTGCGATGTTTCCGCGCCGATCCGTTCGGCCAGCTCGCGAATGCTCTCGCTCGCGTCCTCTCCGATGGCGGCGCGGGCGGAGCGCGCCGCGATCTCGAGCGCCTCGATCGCCGCGCGAAGATCGTCCTGCGCCTTGCCGGCAACGGCGGCGCCGTCGTCGCCAAGGCCGGCGACGGCATCGCGCAGGCGGGCGATCTGCTCGCCGTAAGTCTCGTTGGCCTGCGCCAGCCGCTCGTGCAGCGCGTCGATCTCCGCGATCGTTTCACGCCCGGTGCCCTGTGTCCCGGTGACCAGCTCGGCCAGGCGGGCGCCCGTGGCGCCGGCATCGTCGACGGTGGCCTTGAGCGCGGCGGCACGCTCCTCCACTTCGGCGAGGCGCGTTTCCGCCTCCCCGATCGCGGCCGGCAGTTCTTCGCGCGAGTGCTGGCTGCTCGCCTGGAGCAGTTCGAGCAGGCGCACGCTTGCCTCGGTCAGGCCGGCCACGGCCTCGTCCGTCCCGGCCAGCGAGGCGCGGCTCGCGTCGAGGCGGGACTCCAGCCGTGCGAGGCTCGCCGCCAGGGTTTCCTCGGTCTCGGAACCGTGACGCGCGATTTCCTCCACCGCCTCGCGCATCTGCGTGATCCGCCCGGTGATCGCTTCCCCCTTGCCGGCGAGGGCATCGGTCTCGGCCAGGTGCTCGGCGCGCCGTTCGGCGATCGCCGCATCGAGTTCGGCAAGCCGGGTTGAGAGCGCTTCCGCCACCTCGCCCTGCGCCGCCTCGAGCGCGGCGAGCCGCTCGGCCATGCGTTCCTCCAGCTCGCGGTCGCGTTCCTCGATCCCGCGATCGATCGCCTCGGCCTCGGTCTTCAGGGCCTGCAGCTTGCGGCTGGCGGAGGCGAGCGCGTTCTCGTCGATCCCCTTGATGACATCGATCGCCTCGGACAGGCGCGCCTGCATGGCCTCGACCTGGCCGTTCCAGGCCTCGAGCGCGGTTTCTTCGCCTTCGCGCAGGGCATTGCCGATCGTCTTCGCCTCGTCGCGCAGCCCGCCGAGCCGCGCGCGCAGCGAAACGAGCGCTTCCTCTTCTTCGGAGGCCAGGGCCTCGTGCGCGGTGCGAAGTTCCTGCGACAGGGCGTCCGCCCGGCGGCGCAGCGCCGCGAGCGTCTCGATCTCGCGCCCTTCCAGGTCGACCCGGAACGCCTCGCTCTTTTCGCGCAGGGCGGCGAAGCGGTCGGCCGTGGCCCGGTCGAGCTGCTCGCCATGTTCCTCGAACAGGCGCAGGGCCTCGTCCACCCGGCTGCACAGCGATTCGACCCGCTGCTCGCTCGCCTGCCCGGACTCGTCGAGCCGGGCGAAGCCGCTTGCCAGCGCATCCACGTGGTCGCGGGCCACTCGCCCGGCATTGCCGATCTGGTTCGACACGTCCTTCGCCGAATTGGCGATCACGGGCAGGTCGTCGCGCAGGCGGTTCATGTTCTCCAGCGCGGTCGCGCTGACCGAAGCGAGCGCATCCACCCGCTGGCCATTGTCCTCCACCAGCCCGTGAAGGCGGTCGGCATGGGTCGAAAGCCGCTCGGTCGCCAGGCGGCCGAGGCTGTCGAGTTCGCGCGATTGCGAAGCGAGGAACTCGCGCGCGAGGCTCAATTCGCGGTTGATCGTGCCGAGGCGCGTCTCGAGTCGGTCCGACTCTGCGGCCAGCGAACGGGCGACTTCGCCGAAGCGACGCGCCTCGTGCCGGCTGTTGTGCCGGGCCAGCATCCACAGCACCGCGACCAGCGCGGCGGGTGCCGCCCACTGGCCGATCCAGCCGGTCCACTGGGCGGGGGAGGCCCCTGCCAGCATGGCCTCGCGGTGAACCCACGCGAAGGCGGCGGTCCAGCCCAGGATCGCGATCACGGCGAGGGTGGGCACGACCCAGCGGCGGCGCAGGCTCTCGTCATCCTCCACTACCGCCTCGGCCCAGTCGTCCGGCTCCGCCTCGTGGCCGTCGCCCGGTTCCGTACCGGGCGCGCCGAGGTGCGCCGCAGGCGTTGATTCCCCGCCCGCGCCGCCTTCCGGCCGCACCTGGTCGGGTGTTTCGGGCCCGACGGCCCTGATCTTGGTTCCCCCGCTCATGTCCTTGAATCTATCACGAAACCGGCGCGCTGAAACCCTGCTTTAACCAGACTTGCGATAGAGCGGGCAGGATGGTCCACGAAAACGGCACTCTCGATGCGACACTGGCCGCGGCGGCGGGCGACGATCCCGCGCTCCTCGCCGAGCTGCGGGCCGCTTTCGTCGAGAGTCTGGAGCGCCAGATCGACTTGCTGCGCCGCGCGCGCTGCGACGGCAACTGGGAGGTCGCCGCCCTGCGGCTGCGGGGGTTGGCGGCCAGTTTCCACGCCACCGCCTTGCTGCAACTGGCGGACGAGGCCGTGGCCGCCGCGCCCGGCGATCCGGCGATCCTGCGCAAGCTCGAGGATTTTACCCGCGCCTTCGCCGCCGACCCGGCCTGACCGGGCAGGTGGGCAGGCGGTCGCCAGGCCGCTTGGCAGCAGGCCCGGCCGGGCCTAGAATCGCGCGCTTTCAGGCGGGAGTCATCATTTGCGCGTCGCCATCCTCTCGGCAATGCATCCCACCGGCTCGCACGGCGAGGGGCCGATCCGCGGCCTCCTGGCGGTCGCGGGCCGCAGCGCCGCGGCCCTGCAGCTCGATCTGGCGCTGCGGCTCGGGTGCGAACGGATCGTCTGCTTCGCCGAGGGGCTGGACGACGGGATACTGCCGCTGCTCCACCGGGCCGAACAGGGCGGGGCGAGCTTTCATGCGCTTGCCAGCGCGCGTGCGCTTTCGGGCCTCGTGCGTGCGCAGGACGAGCTGTTCCTCTTCGCCGAGGGGGTCGTGCCCGATCCGCTCGCGGCGGGCGAGATGCTGGGCGAGCGGTCGGGCGTCGTCGCCCTGCCGGCCGATGCGGGAATGGAGGCGGGGTTCGAACGGATCGACCGCGACCATGCCTGGGCCGGCATGGCGCGCCTGCCGGGCGCGGCGGTGGAGCGGCTGGCCGAAATGCCGATCGACGTCGAGGCGATCCCGGCGCTCCTGCGCCTGGGGCTGCAATCGGGCGTGCGGCTCGTCCCGTTGCCGCGGGCGGTGCTGACCGACCGGCGGTGGACCCTGCTGCGCGACGAGGAGCACGCGCGCGCTTTCGAGACCGCCTGGCTGCACCAGCGGATCGTCCCCGCCCCGTTCACCGCGCCTCTCCATGCCGTGGCCGACCGGCTTTCGACCGCGCTGGCACCGCGGGTCCTCGCGCGGAAGGGGCGCGCGGTCCTGCCGTTCGCGGGCGGGGCCATCGCACTGGCCGGTGCGCTCGCCGCGGCCCACTGGGGCACGGGCACGGGCACGGGAACGGGCGCGGGCACGGGAACGGGCGCGGGCGCGGGAACGGGGGCCGGGGCCTTCGCTGCGGTCGCCCTGGGCGCCTTCCTCCTGCGCATGGGCGGGACCCTGGCGGCCCTGTCGCGCGACCGCGTGGCGGAAGGCGTTGCCGCGCGGGCCCGGCGCGCGCTGCCCGGCCTCGCGATCGATTTGACGCTCGTGGCCGTGGCCGGTTTCCTCGCGCCGGTCGCTGCGCTGGCGGAATGGCTGTTCGCCGCGGGCGCGCTGGTCCTGACGCTGCGCGCGCTTCAGCGGCTTGCCGGCGGCGCGGTGGCGGCGACAGCCTCCGACCGGGCGAGCCTTGCCGTCGTTCTCGCGGCGGGGGCGGCGCTGGGCCAGCCCCTGCCGGCGATCCAGCTCCTGACGCTCCTCGGCCTTGCCGTTCTCGCCTGGCCGCGCCCCGGCCCGACGGATAACGCTGGCTTAACTATGTCGCGCTAAGGCCGGGCGATGACCGAATCCGGCATGAACCAGGCACCCCAGTCGCCGATCGAGAGTGTTCTCGCCGACGAACTCGCGCGCGGCGACGTCGTGCTCGGCACCGCCGGGCCGATGCTCGGCATGCTCCTGGCCAATTATGGCCATGGCCTTTTCAGCGACGAAGTCGTCGCCCGCGTGCGCGGCATGGTGTCGCACGCGGCGCGCCAGCTCCTCTATGCCCAGGCGAATGCCGCCGGGCTGGAGGACCCCGCCGAATTCGCGGCCCCCCGGTGCGACGACCTGGCCGAGGCCATCGGGCGCGAGCTGCGGTTTCTCGGCCATTGCCACGCGCTCGCCCTCGAATACCGGCTGGCGATCAAGCTGGAGGCGCGCAGCACGATCGACCCGGTCCTGTCGCCGGGTCTCCAGGCGATGATCGCTTCGCCCGATGGCGAAACGGCGCGGCTCGCCATGCAATTGCTGGCATCGCAGGCGCGGTTCATCCAGCAGCAGCGCCGGATGGAGCTGCCGCTCGACGAACTGCCCCGGGCCCTGTTCGACCATGTCCTCGCCACCTGGCGCGGGCAGGCCGACGGGACGGACGAGAACGCGATCGAACAGGCGAGCCAGCGGCTTCGCGATGGCCACGCCGAGCGCGCGCGCCGCCTCGATCTGCTGGCCAAGGCCGCGGCGGCGGTGACGGGCGGGGGCCAGCCGCTGGCCATCGGCCATTTCGGCGTGGCCCTGTTTCTTTCGGTCCTGGCCGAGCAATCGGGACAGGAACGCGAGATCGTGGCGCTGGCGACCGATGAAAGCCAGGTCGGCCGGCTGGCGCTGGCGTTGCGCGCGGCGGGGCTGAAGCACGACCAGGTGGCCGAGCAGTTTCTGCTCGTGCATCCCGAAATCACTTTGCCCGACGCGTTCGACACGTTGAGGGCGGATCGCGCGGCGACCCTGCTAGCCGGATCGGGCCGGAAGGAGCTGGGCTGAGCCATGAACGCGCAGGCCCCCGGATACCTCGCCCGCGGACGGATCGACGGCGACGACTGCCTGGTCGAGGCGGACGAGCCCGTGGCCAGCCTGCAGCGCGAATGCGGCGGCGAAGTGCCCGGCGCGCTGGCGATCCCCGGCCTCCTGGCCGAAATCGGCAAGGCGCGCGCCGCCGGCGCCCGTTATGCCACCGCGTTCGAAGCGCAGGCCGACAGCGAGATCGTGAGCGCCCGGGTGGAGATATTTCCCCATGCCGGCGAAGACGGCACGTGCTCGATCGGGATAACCGACTGGCAGGTCGCGCCCGCGCCGGTGGACAGCGATGCCCAGGCCGCGAGCCGCCGGCTCGAGATCGGCCGCAATGTCGCCGAGCTATGGGCCCGGCTCGATTCGGCGCAGTGCGTGCTGGCGGTCGAAGTGCGCGCAAGCGATCTCGAGCCGCTCGGCCGGCGCATGGCCGGCGCGCTGGGCCATCCGTGGACCGACTTCGTCGATCTGCCCGGCACCGTTCACGAACAGCCGATGCACTGGCGCCTGCTCGACGATGCCGAAGTGCGGGTGGCCGAATCGCAACGGACCTGGCGCGCGATGCTTGCCCCGGTGGCTCCGGCGAGCGCGGGGAAGGGCGGGTTCGAGCTCCTGCTCGTGGCCGATTCGGCGCTCGACACAAGCACTCGCGACGGCGATGAGTCGCAGGACAGCGGCGTTGCTGCTCCGCCGCCGCCTTCGCGGCGGATCGGGCAGGAGCTCTCGCCCGTCCTGCGCCAGCCGATCGCGCGCATCATCGCCAACGCGGAAACGATCCGCACCCGCCTGGCCGGGCCGCTGGCCGAGGAATACAGCAATTACGCGGCGGATATCGCCGCTGCGGGGCAGCACCTGCTGGCCCTGCTCGACGACCTTTCGGACCTCGAAGTTGTCGAATCGGAGGATTTCGACACCGCGCCGGACGAGATCGACCTGGCCGATGTCGCGCGCCGGGCCGCGGGTATCCTCGCGGTCCGGGCGAAGGAACGGCACATCGAGATCGCCGGCCCGGCCGACGACGTTTCCGTGCCTGCCATCGCCGAGTTCCGGCGCGTGCTGCAGATCCTGCTGAACCTGCTGGGCAACGCGATCCGCTACGCGCCCGAGGGGACGAGCGTGCGCCTCAAGCTATCGGACAGGAAGGGGCGCGCGCGGGTCAGCGTGATCGACGAGGGCCCCGGCCTCTCGGCCGAGCAGCAGGCGCGCGTGTTCGAGAAGTTCGAACGGCTGGGCCGCAGCGGGGACGGCGGGTCGGGCCTCGGCCTCTACATTTCGCGCCGCCTGGCGCGGGCCATGGGTGGCGACCTGTCGGTCAAGAGCAAGCCGGGGCAGGGCGCGAGCTTCCGTCTCGACCTGCCGCCCAACCCGGCGAAGCGCAGGCGACCGGCGGATTGATGGCGCCGGCTGCCGCCCGCCAAGGGCGCGGCTCCGCAACATCTTTCCCAAGGCGCCCGCAGGCCGCCGGCGCGCATCAGCGCGATGCCGGCGACCCGGGGCCAACCTTGCCTCAGCGCTTGTCCATCGGGACGTAGTCGCGCTCGGTCGGGCCGGTGTAGAGCTGGCGCGGACGGCCGATGACCTGGCCGGGATCGGAAATCATCTCGTTCCACTGCGCGACCCAGCCGACCGTGCGGGCGAGGGCGAAGAGCGCGGTGAACATCGTGGTCGGGAAGCCGATCGCGTTGAGGATGATGCCCGAGTAGAAATCGACGTTCGGGAAAAGCTTCTTTTCCTTGAAGTAATCGTCGTTGAGCGCGTGCTCTTCGAGCTTCAGCGCGGTCTCGAACACCGGGTCGTCGACGTTCAGCGCCTCGAACACCTCGCGCAGCGTCTGCTGCATCACGGTCGCGCGCGGATCGTAGTTCTTGTAGACGCGGTGGCCGAAGCCCATCAGGCGGAACGGGTCGTTCTTGTCCTTCGCGCGCTCGATATAGTGCGGGATGCGATCGGGCGTCCCGATTTCCTGCAGCATGTTGAGCGCGGCCTCGTTGGCGCCGCCGTGCGCCGGGCCCCACAGGCAGGCGATGCCCGCGGCGATGCAGGCAAAGGGATTGGCGCCCGACGAACCGGCCAGGCGCACGGTCGAGGTCGAGGCGTTCTGCTCGTGGTCGGCATGGAGGATGAAGATGCGGTCCATCGCCCGTTCGATGGCGGGGTGGATCTCGTACTCCTCTGCCGGCACGCCGAACGTCATGCGCAGGAAGTTGCCGGTGTAGCTGAGCGAGTTGTCGGGATAGAGGAACGGCTGCCCGATCGAATACTTGTAGGCCATGGCCGCGATCGTCGGCATCTTCGCGATCAGGCGATGGCTGGAAATCTTCCGGTGCTCCGGATCGGAAATGTCGGTGCTGTCATGGTAGAACGCCGACAGCGCGCCGACCACGCCGCACATGATCGCCATCGGATGCGCGTCGCGCCGGAAGCCGCGATAGAACGTCATCAACTGCTCGTGCAGCATCGTGTGGCGCGTGATCGTGTAGTCGAAATCGTCCAGTTCCTGCTGCGTCGGCAGTTCGCCGTTGAGCAGCAGGTAGGCGACTTCCATGAAGCTCGACTGTTCGGCCAGCTGCCCGATCGGGTAGCCGCGATGGAGCAGGACACCTTCCTCCCCGTCGATATAGGTCAGCGCGCTTTCGCAACTGGCGGTGGACTTGTAGCCGGGATCGAACGTGAACGCGCCGGTGCTGCCGTAGAGCTTGCGGATGTCGATCACGTCGGGTCCGACGCTGCCCTCGAGGACCGGGAACTCGTAACTGTTGCCCCCGAAATCGAGTTTCGCCTGCTTGTCCGCCAAATTCGTTCTCCTTCTCGCTATCTTGTCGTTCGGCTGCCGGCTTATCGTTCAGCTGCCGGAGCGGCTTGCGCGTCCAGCCGCGCGAGAGCCTCTTCCCGTCCGAGCAGGACCAGCACATCGAAAATTCCGGGCGACGTCGTCGTCCCCGTCAGCGCCGCGCGCATGGGCTGCGCGAGCTTGCCGAGACCCAGTGAGAGTTCTTCGGCGAGTGACTTGGTAGTGGCTTCGAGAGCCTCGATTGTCCAGTCATTTTCGGCCCGCAGCCGGGTGCTCACCTGGTGCAAAATTGCGCGGGCATCGTCGTTCAGCAGCGATTGCGCCTTCTCGGTCATGGCGAGGGGCCGGGTCTTGAACAGGAAGGCCGCCCCTTCGGCCAGTTCGTCGAGGTCGCGCGCGCGCGTCTTGAGCACCGGCATGGCCTGCGTCAGCAGGGCCTCGTCGGTCGGCAGGTCGATCCGCCCCGCGACCAGCCGCGCCAGGCGCGCGTCGTCGGCCGCGCGGATGTAATGGCCGTTGAGGTTCTGCAGCTTCTTGAGATCGAAGCGCGACGGGCTCTTGCCCACGCCGTCGAGGTCGAACAGCGCGATCGCCTCGTCCCGGTCGATCTCTTCCCGGTCGCCGTGGCCCCAGCCCAGGCGCAGGAGATAGTTGAACAGCGCCTCCGGCAGGATGCCGAACTCGTCGCGATAGGTTTCCGCCCCCAGCGCGCCATGGCGCTTCGACAGCTTGGCCCCGTCGCTGCCGTGGATCAGCGGGATATGGGCATATGCCGGCTCCGCCCAGCCCATCGCGCGGTAGATCGGGAGCTGGCGGAAGGCGTTGTTGAGGTGATCGTCGCCGCGGATGACATGGGTGACGCCCATGTCATGGTCGTCCACCACGACCGCGAGCATGTAGGTCGGGCTGCCGTCGGCGCGCAGCAGGACGTAATCGTCCAGTTCGGCATTGCGCACGGTCACGCGGCCCTGGACCCGGTCCTCGATTGCCGTTTCCCCTTCCTGCGGGGTCTTCAGGCGGACCACGTAGGGCGCGCCGGTCGGCGCATCGGCCGGGTCGCGGTCGCGCCAGCGCCCGTCGTAGCGCAGCGGCTGCTTCGCCGCGCGCTGGGCGGCGCGCATCTCCTCCAGCTCCTCCGGCGTGGCATAGCACTTGTAGGCATGGCCGCCCGCGAGCAGCTGTTCGGCGACTTCGACATGGCGCGCGCCGCGTTCGGACTGGAACACGACGTCCTCGTCCCAGTCGAGCCCCAGCCAGGCCAGCCCGTCGAGGATCGCGTCGATCGCCTCGGGCGTGGACCGCTTGCGATCGGTATCCTCGATCCGCAGCAGCGCCTTGCCCCCGTGGTGGCGGGCATAGAGCCAGTTGAACAGGGCCGTGCGGGCCCCGCCGATGTGCAGGAACCCGGTCGGCGAGGGGGCAAAGCGGGTAACGACCTGTCCGCTATTGCTTGCCATATCCGAGCTGTTCCTTTCCTATGATGGGCATGGCGACGGGGGTGCCCGAAGTTCCGCTGGGGGGCGGGCCCGAGCGGCCCGATGTTGCGGTGCAGCGCAATTGGCGCAGCGCAGCCCGTTTGTCCAGTGCCCCGGGCAAGCTCGCCGCGCGGGCAGAGGCCTTTCTGGCCGCTGCCGGGGTGGACCGCGGGCCATGGCTCGCGGTGGCCTTCGCGGCCGGGATCGGCGCCTGGTTCGTGCTCGATGGGCCGGCGGAGTGGCTCGCGGCGATGGCGGCCGCGGCCATGGCGGCGCTGGGGGCCGCCGCGGCCTGGCGCGGCCGCGAGGACAGGGCGGGGCTGCGGCTCGCCGTCACCTCGCTTTCGATCATGGTCCTCGCCGGGCTCGTCGTGGTCTGGGTACGTTCCGCCACGGTCGGTGCGGAGCCGATCGAGCGGCCGCGGGTCGAACGGATCGAGGCGCGCGTGCTCGACCGGATCGAGCAGCCGGCCGAAGGGCGCTTGCGTCTCGTGCTCGCCTATCGCGAGGGCGATACGGGGCAGGCGCGCAAGGTGCGGGTGAACGTGCCGCTGGCCCGCGACGCGCCGGGCCTGGGCGAAGGGGCGGTGGTGCGGCTGCGCGCGCGGCTGATGCCGCCGGCCCCGCCGATGCTGCCGGGGGGATACGACTTCGCCCGCGCGGCTTGGTTCCAGGGCCTTGCCGCGACCGGGTCGCTGATCGGGGAGGTGGACGTCGTCGCGCCGGCCGAGGCGGGCGGCTCGCTGGCGGCGCTGCAGCGCCGTCTCGCCGCGCACGTGCGTGCCAGCCTGCCCGGATCGCCGGGGACGATCGCGGCAGCTTTCGCCAGCGGGGACCGCGGAGCGATCGCCCAGGCCGACGAGGCGGCGATGCGCGATGCCGGGCTGACCCACCTGCTGGCGATCAGCGGGCTCCACGTCAGCGCGGTGATCGCGGCGGCCTACGTGCTCGCGATCAGGCTCCTCGCGCTCTGGCCCTGGCTCGCGCTGCGGGTTCGCCTGCCGATCGTCGCCGCGGCGCTCGCGGCCGGGGCGGGCGTGGCCTATACCCTGCTGACCGGGGCGCAGGTCCCGACCGTGCGCAGCTGCATCGGCGCGCTGCTGGTGCTGGTCGCGCTGGCGCTGGGGCGCGAGCCGCTCTCGCTCAGGATGGTGGCCGTGGCCGCGATCTGCGTCCTCCTGCTCTGGCCCGAGGCGCTGGTCGGGCCGAGCTTCCAGATGAGCTTCGCCGCCGTCCTTGCGATCGTCGCCCTGCACACCAGCGCGCCGGTAAAGGCCTTCCTCGCCCCGCGCGAGGAGGGGTGGATCGCCTGGTTCGCCCGCCGCGCGGCCATGCTGCTGGCGACCGGCCTGGTGATCGAGATCGCGCTGATGCCGATCGTGCTGTTCCATTTCCATCGCGCCGGGGTCTACGGCGCGCTGGCGAACATGGTGGCGATCCCGCTCGTCACTTTCGCCTCGATGCCGCTGATCGCGCTCGCCCTCGCGCTCGACGTCGTGGGCGCCGGTGCGCCGGCCTGGTGGATGGCGGGCAAGTCGCTCGACCTCCTGCTTGCCATCGCCCATTTCACCGCCGAGCGCCCCGGGGCGGTCAAGCTGGCGCCGCAGATGGGGGCGGGCACGATGGCGCTGTTCGTTGCCGGGGGGCTGTGGCTGGCGCTGTGGCGGGGCCGGGCGCGGCTGTTCGGGCTGGTCCCGGCGATCATGGCGACTGTCCTCCTGCTGGCGGCGACCCCGCCGCCCGATGTCCTCGTTTCGGCCGACGGGCGGCATGTCGGGATCGCCGGGGAAGGCGAGCGTCTGCTGGTCCTGCGCGACAGCCGCAGCGCCTATGCGCGCGACAACCTGCTCGAACTCGCCGGTATCGAGGGGGAGCCGGTCCCGCTCGCGCAGTGGCCGGGCGCGCGGTGCAGCCGCGACTTCTGCGTCCTCACCATCAGGCGCGACAGTCGCCGCTGGACGCTGCTGATGGCGCGCAGCGCGGTGCTGGTGGAAGAAGGCGCGCTGGCCCGGGCTTGCGCGCAGGCCGACGTGGTCGTGGCCGATCGCTTCCTGCCGCGCAGTTGCCGCCCGCGCTGGCTCAAGGCAGACCGCCGCCTCTTGCGGCAGACCGGCGGGCTGGCGCTCCACCTCGACCGGCCCCGCGTCGTCACGGTCGCGCAGGGCCAGGGGCAGCACGGCTGGTGGCGGGGCTTCGGCGACTGATCGCCTGCCCGCCGGCCAGGGCCGGCAAGATAGCTGTCCTCCGGCCAGGGCCGGCAAGATAGCTGTCCTCCGGCCAGGGCCGACACGACAGCTGTCCTTCGGCCAGGGCCGGTGCGGATGGATGCCCCGGCGACCCGCCCGGGCGATCAGTGATAGCGGCGCAGGAGGCCCGAGAGCTTGCCCTGGACCTGGACTTCGTCCGGCCGGTAGACCTGCGGATCGTAGGCGCCGTTGGCCGGATCGAGCCGGACCATGCCGTTTTCGCGCCGCAGGTACTTCAGCGTCGCTTCCTCGTTCCGCACCAGGGCGACCACGATTTCCCCGTCGCGCGCGACATCGGTGCGGCGCACGAGCGCGAAATCGCCGTCGAAGATCCCCGCCTCGATCATCGAATCGCCCGAAACCTCCAGCGCGTAGTGTTCTCCCGGGCCGAGCAGGGCGGCGGGGACGGGCAGGCTGTTCTGTCCTTCGAGCGCCTCGATCGGCGCGCCCGCGGCGATCCGGCCGTGGAGCGGAATCTCGATCACGTCGTTCGCCGGCTCGGGCACGGCCTTTTCCGCGCGGGCGGCGGCGGCCCCTTGCAGGTCCACTACATTGTCGGCCGCGGCCCCGCCGGCCTTCGCGCCGCGCGCGGCAGGGGTCGAATCCTCCGGCTGGCGCAGAACCTCCAGCGCGCGGGCGCGGTTGGGCAGGCGACGGATGAAGCCGCGTTCCTCGAGCGCGGAAATCAGGCGGTGAACGCCCGACTTGCTCTTGAGATCGAGCGCTTCCTTCATTTCCTCGAACGAAGGCGATATCCCGGTTTCCTCCAGCCTTTGCTGGATGAAACGGATCAGCTCGTGCTGCTTTGCCGTCAGCATGGCGAAATCTCCCTGGTCGCCTGACACGATCGTGCGCGGTTGCGAACGAATGCGGAACAATTAGGCAACCCGGCTTGGCAAGTCAAGCAATTGCGCCGTTTTCGAGGCGATAGACCGGAACATCCGTTCCCCCTTTCGTCCCGGCGCAGTGCGGCGGGTGCCAGATCAGCGCATCGGCGCGGGCGAGCTGGGCGAGCAGGCTGCTGTCGCGCTGGCGGATCGGGTCGGCCCGGCCTTCGCGCAGCACGGCGCGCGTGAACTCCCCCCGCGCGCCGCCGGGCGGCAGGTCCGCCCCCGCGGGCACGGGCACCGCCCGCGGCAGCGGATCGGGCGCGCCGAGCATGGCGCGCAGCGCCGGCAGGGCGAACAGGAACCCGGTCACGAAGGCGGAGACCGGGTTGCCCGGCAGGCCGAGGACGAGGGTGTCTTCGCGCCGGGCGACGAGCAGCGGCTTGCCCGGCCGGATCGCCACGCGCCAGAAGGCGATCCGCGCGCCCCAGGCTTCGAGCGCCGGGCGCACGAGGTCGTGGTCGCCGACCGAGGCGCCCCCGCTGGTCAGGACGAGGTCGCAGTCCGCGCAGGCGGCAAGCGCCGCGCCGAGCGCGCCGGCATCGTCGGCGACCGGCCCGATCCGGCGCACGGTGCAGGGCAGGCCGGCCGCCATCGCCGCGAGCATCGCGCCGTTGCTCGCCGGAACCGAGCCGTCGACCAGCTCGTCGCCGCAGTCGAGGATCGCCACGCGCGGCGCGTGGTGGACCGCGACCCGCGCGATCCCGGCCGACAGCGCGAGCGCGACCTGCCGCGCACCCAGCCGGCTGCCGGCGGGCAGCAGCCTGTCGCCCCGCTCGAAGTCGATCCCGCGCCGGCGCACGTTCGCGCCGGCTTCGGGCGGTTCGGCGGCCAGCGAGAGGCGGTCGCCGTTGCGCAGCGCCTCTTCCTGCACCAGAACCCGGTCGGCACCTGCCGGCATGGCGGCGCCGGTGGAGATCCGCACCGCCTGCCCGGCCGACAGCGTGCCGCCGAACGGCGCGCCGCAGCGGCTTTCGCCGGCCAGGGCCCAGGGCCCCGGGCCCGACAGGGCATAGCCGTCCATCGCCGAGAGGTCCGCCGCCGGGCGCGTGGCCGCGGCCGTCAGCGGCGCGGCGAGATGGCGGCCGAGCGCATCGGCGACCGGCAGCGTTTCCGCCGGCAGCGGCCGGACGCTTTCGAGCAGGCGGGCCCAGGCCTCTTCCAGCGGTATCGGCGACGGGGCCGGGCCGCTCATCCCCGCGCCCGGTCGTCGTAGCGCCAGTCGCCGGACTTGCCGCCGGTCTTCTCGATCAGGCGCACGTGTTCGATCGTCATGTCCTTCTGCACCGCCTTGGCCATGTCGTAGATCGTGAGGAGCGCGGTGCAAGCCGCTGTCAACGCTTCCATTTCCACGCCGGTTCGCCCGGTCAGCGAGGCCCGGGCGGTGACGTCCAGCCCATCGTCGCGGAACGCGAAGTCGATCGTCACCGCGTCGAGCGCGAGCGGGTGGCACAGCGGGATCAGGTCGCCGGTCTTCTTCGCCGCCATGATCCCGGCGATGCGCGCGGCGGCGAGCACGTCGCCTTTCGGCAGGTCGCCGTCGCGGATCGCGGCGAGCGTTTCCGGGCGCATGGCGATTCGTCCGCGCGCCGTGGCCGAGCGCGTGGTTTCGGCCTTGCCGCCGACATCGACCATGCGGGCCGCGCCACTTGCATCGAGATGGGTCAGCCCGGCCATAGGGGCCCCCGCTTTCCTGTTGGACATGGACCGCGTGTTACACTGTCCTGGAGCAAAAAAGGGGCCGCTGCATCGGCCCCCGCAGCCGCCCCGCCGATGGCGCGCGCGAAGCGGCCGGCGCCGGGGGCGCGGCGGGGCGCGCGGCATGCGAGGCGCGGGGGCGAGGAGGGGGCGGGCAGGGCCATCGGCCGCAGGTCTTGCCAGATGCGGCCGGTGTAGGAAAGTTCAGCCTTCGAGCAGGCTGCGCGTCGCGCGTTCGACGTCGTCCTGGCGCATCAGGCTCTCGCCGACCAGGAAGGCGCGCACCCCGGCTGCGGCCAGCCGCCGGCAATCGGCGTGGGTGGCGATCCCGCTTTCCCCCACCAGCAGCGCCCCTTCGGGCGCCCGCGGGGCGAGCCGCTCGGTCGTGGCGAGATCGGTTTCGAAGGTCCGCAGGTCGCGGTTGTTGACCCCGATCAGGCGCGAGCGCAGCCGCGCGGCGCGCTCCATCTCCGCCTCGTCGTGGACTTCGACCAGCACGTCCATCCCGCGTTCGAGCGCGGCCGCCTCGATCTCCGCCATGGCGCCATCGTCCAGCGCGGCGACGATCACCAGGATCGCGTCGGCGCCGATCGCGCGCGCTTCGGCCACTTGCCAGGGATCGACCATGAAATCCTTGCGCAGTACCGGCAGGTCGCAGGCGGCGCGCGCGTCCACCAGGTAATCCTCGTGCCCCTGGAAATGGGGGGCGTCGGTCAGGACCGAAAGGCAGGCCGCGCCCCCGGCCTGGTAGGCCAGGGCATGTTCGGCCGGGCGAAAATCGGGCCGGATCAATCCCTTGGACGGCGATGCTTTCTTGATTTCCGCGATCAGGGCGAAGCCGCGATGCGCCTTTTCGGCCAGGGCGCGGGCGAACCCGCGCGGGGGCGTGCCCGCGGCGGCGGCGCGGTCGAGATCGTCGAACGTGGCGCGCGCCCGGCGGGCGGCCACTTCCTCGCGCTTGACGGCGCAGATCTGGTCGAGCTTGTTCATCGGGTGTGCCTATGGCCTGCCCGCGCGCGCCTGTCGACGGGCAGTTTGTTGAAGCGGCACCAGCCCGCACCCCCGCCCGGCCACCCAACGACAGGGTATTCTATGGGTGGCCGGGCGGGGGTGCGGGCCGGTGCCGCCCCAAAGGGGGTGGCCGGGCGGGGGTGCGGGCCGGTGCCGCCCCAAAGGGGGTGGCCGGGTGGGGGTGCGGGCCGGTGCCGCCCCAAAGAGAATCACGCTAGAGCGAATAGCCGCCGTCGGTCACCAGCACGGCGCCGGTGGTGGAAGCGGCCGCGTCGGACAGGAGGAAGCCGACCTGGCCGGCGATTTCCTCCGCCGCGGCATAGCGGCCGAGCGGGGTCGCCATTTCGGCCATCGCCTTCAGCGCCGCCGCGCGGTCGCCGCCGTGTTCGCGCACGAGATCCTGGAAGAAGGGGGCCTGGTCCCAGATCGGGGTATCGACTCCGCCCGGTGCCACCGCATTGACGCGCAGCCCCTGCGGCGCGCCTTCTTTCGCCGCGACTTTGGCCAGCTGGATCAGCGCCGCTTTCGATGCGCCGTAGGCGGCGGTGCCCGGTTCGGCCTTCACCCCGCTGATGGAGGCGGTCACGACCACGCTGCCCGCGCCGGGGATGGCCCGCATCGCCGCGCGCAGGGCGAGGAACGCCCCGTCGAGGTTGACCGCCATGACGCGCCGCCACTCGGCGAAATCGCATTCCGCGATCGGCGCGCCCGAGGCGATCCCGGCATTGACGACCGCATGATCGAGCGGGCCCATTCCGTCCAGCCCGTCCCACAGCGCGGGATCGGCGACGTCGCCGACCACGCGCCGGCAGTCGCACGACAGCGCCAGCCGGTCGAGCGCCGCGCGGTCGCGATCGACGAGCACGAGGCGCGCGATCCCCTGCGCGTCGAGCCAGCGGCAGGTCGCCGCGCCAATGCCCGATGCGGCCCCGGTGACGAGGGCGGCCCGGCCGGAAAAGTCGAACGATGCGGTCATGCCGGACGGCTTAGGCGGCCCGGCGGCCGGGCGCCATGCCTTTTCGGGGGCGCGTGCCTTGCGGGAAAGATGCCCTGAGGGGAGCGTTCGGGTGCCCGGCGGCGCGCCGTCAGGCGGCGTTGTCGATGCCGAGATCGCTGAGCTTGCGATAGAGGGTCGAGCGGCCGATCCCGAGCCGCCGGGCGACTTCGGTCATGCGGCCGCGATAGTGGCCGATGGCGAGACGGATCACGTCGGCTTCGATATCCTCCAGCGCGCGCAAGTTGCCGTCGTCGGTATAGAGCATGACGCCGGCCCCCTCGTTGACCGCGGCGGGCGGATCGTCGGGTTCGCCGACCATTTCCACCAGCTGCGGGAAATTCTCTGTCGTCAGCGTTTCGCCGTCGCAATAGACGGCGGCGCGGAACAGCACCGATTGCAGCTGGCGCACGTTGCCCGGCCAGTCGAACGCGGCCAGCAATTGCAGCGCGGCGTCGGAAATCGCGTGGTGGCGCAGGCCCGGCTGTTCGCCGATGCGGGCGAGGAAATGCCGGGTCAGCGCGGGAACGTCGCCCTGCCGTTCGCGCAGCGGGGGCAGGACGATCGTGGTGGCCGAAACCGCTTCCAGCAGGCGTTGTTCGAAATGGCCGGTCGCGACCAGGTCGGCCAGCGGCAGGTTGCTGGCGCTGATCAGGCGCACGTCGACGCGGAAGCCGTGGCGCGCGCCGATCGGGCGGACGATGCCCTGTTCGAGGCACTCGGCCAGCTTGCCCTGGATCGCCGGGTCGAGCCGGTCGATCTCGTCCAGCACCAGCGTGCCCCCGTCGCAATGCTGCAATGCGCCCACCTGGCGCTCGAACGCGCCGGGAAAGGCATTCTGTTCGTGGCCGAACAGGATCGATTCGATCGAACTGGCCGGGACCCCGCCGATGTTGATCGAGCGGATCGGGGCCTTGGCCCGCGGGCTGGCCGCGTGCATCGCGCGGATCAGCATTTCCTTGCCGGTGCCGCTTTCCCCCTCGATCAGCACGTGGCCGTGCCCGCGCGCGGCCTTGGCCGCGCGGGCGAGCGCGGTGCGGAACGATGGCGCGGTGCCGATCATCGCGTCGAAATCGAGCGAGGTCGGCATCTTCTCGGTCAGCGGCTGCAGCTCGTCGCGCGGGGCCTCGTGCCTGGTCGCGCTGCGCAGGGCCTGCATCAGGCGGTCGGGCGCGACCGGCTTGACCAGGTAGTCGGTGGCGCCCGCGCGCATGGCCTCGACCGCCAGCAGCGGGCTGGAACTGGTCGTCAGCATCAGCACGGGCAGGGCGGGGCGGCGGCTCTTCAGCTCCTCGATCAGGCTGCAGGCATCGTCGCCCGGCACCCACTGGTCGAGGATGATCGCGGCCAGCTGCATGCCCTGGCGGGTGCCGAGCGTGGCGATCGCGGTTTCCGAATCGTTCACCACCAGCGTGCGCCACCCTTCGCGCGCGGCGAGCGCGGTGATGAGCCGGCTCTGGGCCGGTTCGTCGTCGATCAGCATCAAGAGGCGCGATTCGCTTTCGGCCATTGGTCCCCAAACCGTCCCGTTGCGGTACAGGTCTTCGCTCTAGGGCGCGGGGGTAAAGGTCCGATTAAGGCTGTTGTGCCGCGTGCCAACGAATGCGCCGCACTTGAAGCCGGGCGCGGCGCGCGATAGACCGCTGCCCGACAGTTCTATCCAGGGGAAACGACATCAATGGCTTCGGGTAACGACATGAAGGCAGCCAACGAGACGTATGGCGGCTTCATCAGCCTTCTCAAGTGGTCGGTGCCGATCGTCGCGGCCATCGTGCTGCTGATCGTCCTCCTGATCGCCAGCTGACCGCCGCCGGCGCCTTGCGGATCGCGGTCCTGAAAGAGCGGGCCCCGGGGGAAACCCGGGTCGCCGCCACGCCCGAAACGGTCAAGAAGTTCCTGGCGCTCGGCGCCGGCGTCGCGGTGGAGGAAGGCGCGGGCGCTGCCGCGTCGATCACCGATGCCGCCTATCGCGAAGCCGGGGCCGACGTCGTGCCCGGCCCGCAGGCGGTGGAGGAGGCGGACATCGTCCTCGGCATCCAGGCGCCCGACGTCATGGCGCTGGCCGGCGCCCGGCCGGGGGCCATGGTCGCCGCGCTGTTCGATCCCTTCGCCCGGGGCGACCGGGTCCAGGCCTATGCCGATGCCGGGTTCGAGGCGCTGTCGATGGAATTCATGCCGCGCATCACGCGCGCGCAGAGCATGGACGTGCTTTCCAGCCAGTCGAACCTTGCCGGCTACAAGGCGGTGCTGGCGGCGGCGAACGTCTATGGCCGCGCCTTCCCGATGATGATGACCGCCGCCGGCACGGTGCAGGCGGCCAAGGTCTTCGTGATGGGCGTGGGCGTCGCCGGGCTGCAGGCGATCGCCACCGCCAAGCGGCTGGGCGCGCAGGTTTCGGCGACCGATGTCCGGTCGGCGACGAAAGAGCAGATCCTCTCGCTCGGCGCCAAGCCGATCTTCGTCGAGAACGTCGCCGGGATCGAGGGCGAGGGATCGGGCGGCTACGCGACCGAGATGAGCGAGGAATACAAGGCCGCGCAGGCCGAGCTGGTTTCGGGCCATATCGCCAAGCAGGATATCGTCATAACCACCGCGCTGATCCCGGGCCGGCCCGCGCCGCGGCTGATCTCGGACGAACAGATCGCCAGCATGAAGGCGGGCAGCGTGATCTTCGATCTGGCGGTGGCCCAGGGGGGCAATGTCGAGGGCGCGGCGGCGGATGACGTGGTGGAGAGGCACGGCGTGAAGATCGTCGGCTATTCGAACACCGCGGGCCATCTTGCTGCCGATGCCTCGGCCCTGTTCGCCCGCAACCACTACAACTTCCTGTCCGCCTTCTGGGACAAGGAAGCGGGCAAGCCCGTGCTCGACGAGGAGATCGGCAATGCCGTGCGCCTGACGCAGGGCGGCAGGATCGTGAACGAGAGGTTGGGCAGCGCGTAATTCCGGCCCGGGGAGGGGCCCTTCATGGACTTCATTTCGATCCTGTCGATCTTCGTGCTGGCGTGTTTCGTCGGCTATTACGTGGTCTGGTCGGTCACGCCCGCGCTGCACACGCCGCTGATGGCGGTGACCAATGCGATCTCCTCGGTGATTATCGTCGGCGCGCTGATCGCTGCGGCGGAAGCCGGCAGCCCGGCGGCCAAGTGGCTCGGGCTGGCGGGCGTGGTGCTCGCCAGCGTCAACATCTTCGGCGGTTTCGCGGTGACCGAGCGGATGCTCGCGATGTACAAGAAGAAGGAGAAGAAGTGATGGGTCGCTTCGTCTCCGTCCTCGCAGTCGCCCTGTTCGCTACCCCTGCGCATGCCGCCACCGGTGAGCCGGTGAACCCGTGGGTCGCGCTCGCCTATCTCGTGGCCGGCGTGTTCTTCATCCTCGCGCTGCGCGGCCTGTCGTCACCCTCGACCAGCCGCCGCGGCAATCGCTTCGGCATGGCCGGGATGCTGATCGCGGTGGTGACGACGCTGGTGACGCACGACGTCGCCAATCTCGTCGAGATCGCCATTGCCATCGCCATCGGCGGACTGATCGGCTTCCTGATCGCCCGGCGTATCGCGATGACCGCGATGCCCGAGCTGGTCGCTGCCTTCCACAGCCTCGTCGGCCTTGCCGCGGTGCTGGTGGGCTGGGCGGCCTATCTCAATCCCGGCGCCTTCGGCCTCCTGACCGCGGACGGCGGGATTGGCGCGGTTTCCAAGGTCGAGATGGGCCTCGGCATCGCGATCGGCGCGATCACCTTCTCCGGCTCGGTCATCGCCTTCGCCAAGCTCTCGGGCCGCATGAGCGGTTCGCCGATCCTCCTGCCCGCGCGCCATGTCATCAACCTCGGCACGCTGGCGGCGATCATCGTGCTCACCGCGCTTTTCGCCATGACCACCGGCCCGGCGGAGACACTGCCGCTGATCGTCGCGCTGACCGTGCTCGCCTTCGTCATCGGCTTCCTGCTGATCATCCCGATCGGCGGGGCGGACATGCCGGTCGTGGTGTCGATGCTGAATTCCTATTCCGGCTGGGCGGCGGCGGCGATGGGCTTCACGCTCGGCAACACGGCGATGATCATCACCGGCGCGCTGGTCGGCTCGTCGGGCGCGATCCTCAGCTACATCATGTGCCGCGCGATGAACCGCAGCTTCCTCTCGGTCATCGCCGGCGGTTTCGGCGCGGACGATGCCGCCGCGGGGGGCGAGGCGAAGGAGCAGCGCCCCTACAAGCAGGGCAGCGCCGACGACGCGGCCTTCATGCTCGAACAGGCGGACAAGGTCATCATCATCCCCGGTTACGGCATGGCGGTGGCCCAGGCCCAGCACGCGCTGCGCGAGATGACCGACATCCTGGAGGAAAAGGGTGTCGAGGTGAAATTCGCCATCCACCCGGTCGCCGGCCGCATGCCCGGGCACATGAACGTGCTGCTGGCCGAGGCGAGCGTAGACTACGACAAGGTCTTCGAGCTGGAGGACATCAATTCGGAGTTCGCCCAGGCCGACGTCGCGTTCATCATCGGCGCGAACGACGTGGTCAACCCGGCGGCCAAGACCGACAAGTCGTCGCCCATCTACGGCATGCCCGTGTTCGATGTGGACAAGGCCAAGCAGGTCTTCTTCATCAAGCGCTCGATGGGCGGCGTCGGTTATGCCGGGGTCGATAACGACGTCTTCTACATGGACCAGACGATGATGCTGCTGTCCGATGCGAAGAAGATGGTCGAGGAGATCGTGAAAGCACTCGACTGAGGGCGACCGGCCGCAAGCGCGCGGGGCCGCCGCGCTGGCATCCGCCGCGGTGCCCGCCTGGGCCGAGACCATCACCGTCGCGCCGGGCGAAGGCGCGCAGGAGCGGCTGCAGGAAGCGCTGATCCTGGCCGAGCCGGGGGACGAGATCGTGCTCGCCGCCGGTCGCTTCGCGCTGACCGACGGCCTCTCGCTCGATGTCGACAACGTCACCTTGCGCGGCGCGGGGATGGAAGCGAGCGTGCTCGACTTCAGCGGGCAGCAGGGATCGGGCGAGGGCCTGCTCGTCACGTCCGACGGGGTGACCCTGCGCGATTTCGCGGTCGAGAACCCGAAAGGCGACGGGATCAAGTCCAAGGGCGCCGACGATATCGTCTATCACGCGATCCGGGTGACATGGACCGCGGGGCCCAGGGCCAGCAACGGCGCCTATGGCATCTACCCGGTCGAAAGCACCAATATCCTGGTCTACGGCAGCGAGGTTTCCGGCGCGTCGGACGCGGGCATCTACGTCGGGCAGTCGAGCCGGATCACCGTGCGCAACTCGGTCGCGACCGACAATGTCGCGGGGATCGAGATAGAGAACAGCCGCAACGCCATCGTCGAACGCAATTTCGTCAGCCGCAATACCGGCGGCATCCTGGTGTTCGACCTGCCCGATCTGCCGGTGATGGGCGGGGGCAACGTGCTGGTGCGCCACAATCTCGTCGCGTCGAACACGACTGCCAATTTCGCGCCGGAAGGCAATATCGTCGCCAGCGTCCCGCGCGGCACCGGGATCATGGTGATGGCGAACGAGAACGTGTGGGTCGGCCAGAACCTTCTCTACGACAACCCGACCGCGCCGATCATGGTCATCGCCTATCCGATGGCCTTCGACGACCCGGACTACAACCCTTACCCGCGCGACGTCACGATCGATCGGAACATGGTCGACGAAGGCGGCACCGATCCGCAGATCGAAGGGGCCGAAAGCCTGCTCGCCGCCTTCGGCGGGGCGCTGCCCCCGGTGATGTGGGACGGCCTCTCCGCAGGCGAGGAGCGGGCGACGCTGTGGGTCCATCCCGACCTGCCCGGCTGGTCGCTCAATCTTCCCGCGCAGGGCGAAGGCATGGCCGGGGCCCGGCCCGGGCCGCTGGAGGCTCCCGAGCCGGGGCCGGCGATCTCGACCGAGAACTGGGGCGCGGGCGCCGAGCTGGAGGCGCGGATCCGGTGATCCGGCCCGCGCATGTCCTGGCCGCCGGCGCGCTCGCGCTGGCCGCTGCCGTGGCATTTCATCCGGGCGCAGGGCCTGCCGCCGCCGCCGCGGCCGAGCCCCCGCGGGTGAACGATGCCGCCGTGCAGCAGGGCATTCCGCGCACGCTCGCCGCCTTCGGCTTCTTCGCCGATGCGCCGGGGCAGGTGCCCGCCGCGCGGGTCGTCCCCTACCGGCTCAACACCCCGCTCTATTCCGACGGGGCGGAGAAGCTGCGGTTCCTCTACCTGCCCGAAGGCACGCACCTCGCCGCCGCGGGCGACGGCCTGCCCGAGATCCCGGTCGGGGCCGCGCTGATCAAGACTTTCGCCTTCGGCGAGGGGGCCGGGCGGCGGCTGATCGAAACGCGCGTCCTGCTCCACCGCGCGGACGGCTGGCTGGCCTTGCCCTACTTGTGGAACGAGGCGCAGACCGAGGCCCGCCTCGCGCTGGCCGGGGCGCGGATCGACCTCGTAACCCCGCGGGGGGAGGCGATCAGCTACCGCGTCCCGAACAAGAACCAGTGCAAGGAATGCCACGGCCTCGACGGCGCGGTCGTCCCGATCGGGCCGAAGGCGCGCAACCTGGCGCAGGAATGGCTGGCCGCGATCGCCGCGCGGGGCATGATCGACCGCGTGCCGGACGGGGCCGACGCGCTGCCGCGCTGGGAAGGGGCGGCCGATGCCACGGGCGGGGCGCAGGTCACACTCGCGGCGCGCGCCTATCTCGACGTCAACTGCGCCCATTGCCACCGGCCGGGGGCGATGGCCTCCAACTCGGGGCTGGACCTGCGCTGGGAGCAGCGCGATCCGCGCGCGCTGGGCGTGATGAAGCGGCCGGTCGCCGCCGGGCGCGGTTCGGCCGGGCTTCTGTTCGCCGTCGTGCCGGGGAAGCCGCGCGAATCGATCCTGCTGCACCGCATGGCGAGCGCCGAACCGGGCGTGGCCATGCCCGAACTGGGCAAGGCGACGGTCGATCCCGAGGGGGTGCGCGCGGTCGAACGCTGGATTGCCGCGATGGAGCCGTGATCGGCCGGTGATCGGGCCGTGATTTCGGATCGCGCCCCGTGGCCCCGCGCGGCGGTGGGGATGGCGTCCGCCCCCGGCTGGACGCGCAGGCGGCGGTTTCGCTAAGGCAGCCCCCTCTTGCAGATCGGGGAAGGACGAACTTTGCGCAAGCTGGGGCTTATCGGCGGGATGAGCTGGGTTTCGACCCGGATCTATTACGAGTGGATCAACCGCCTGGTGCAGCGCCGCACGCAGCCGATGGCGAGCGCGCCCCTGCTGATCGAGAGCCTCGACTTTGCCCAGCTCTACGGCCTGCACGAAGCCGACGACTGGGCCCGCGCGGCGCAGGTCCTGGGGGAATCGGCCCGCCGGCTGGAAGCGGCCGGCGCCGGGGCGATCGTGATCGCGGCCAATTCGATGCACAAGGTCTACGACGACGTGGCCGCGCAAGTCGACGTGCCGATCCTGCATATCGCCGAATGCGTCGGCCGGCGGATGAAGGCCGACGGGGTGGACAGCGCCGCCCTGTTCGGCACGCGCAACGTGATGACCGAGAATTTCTACCGCCGGCGGCTCGTCGCCCACGGGGTGGACCTCCTGCCGCCCGACATGAACAACGTCGAGGCGCTCGACCGGATCATCTACCAGGAACTGATGCTGGGCCGCGCGACGCGCGATTCGCAGCGCGCGCTGAAGACGATGATCACGCGCAAGGAACAGGACGGCGCGCAGGCGATCGTGCTCGCCTGCACCGAGCTGGAGATGATCGTCGATGTCGATGCCAACGTCCTGCCGATCTTCGATTCGGCGCGCATCCATTGCGAGGCGGCGGTGGACTGGATCGTCGACGGGGCCTGATCGCGCGCCGGCCCGCCGGTGTTGCCCGATTGTTCCGGTTGTCGCGGCGACGGGGCTGACCTAGTCGCCCGGGCATGGATCGCTCGCCCCTTGCCGCCGACCCCGCACGATCGCGCGGCCGCGAATTCCCCGAAGACCGCGCCGGGGCCCGCGGGCCGCGCAGCGAGTTCCAGCGCGACCGCGACCGGATCATCCATTCGATCGCCTTCAGGCGCCTGCGTTCGAAGACCCAGGTCTTCATCGCGCCCGACGGCGACCATTACCGCACCCGCCTGACCCACAGCCTGGAGGTCGCACAGATCGGCCGGGTCATCGCCCGCGCGCTGGGCCTCGACGAGGACCTGACCGAGGCGCTGTGCCTTGCCCACGACATCGGCCACCCGCCGTTCGGCCACGCGGGGGAGGATGCCCTGCAGCATGCGACCGCCGATGCCGGGGGGTTCGACCACAATGCCCAGGGCCTGCGCGTCCTGATGCGGCTGGAAAGCCCCTATTGCGATCACCCGGGCCTGAACCTGACCTGGGAACTGCTCGAAGGGCTGGCCAAGCACAACGGCCCGGTCGAAGACCCGGGCTGGGCCCTGGCCGGGCTGGACCGCGATTTCCCCCTCGCGCTGGGCGAGCATTCCTCGCTCGAGGCGCAAGTCGCGGCGGTGGCCGACGATATCGCCTACGACAACCACGACATCGACGACGGCCTGCGCGCGGGCTTCCTCTCGCTCGACGACCTGCTGACGCTGGATTTCGTCGCAGACCAGTGGCGCGAGGTCGAAAAACGCTTCCCCCGCGCGCCCCGCGAACGCCAGTTGCGCGAACTGGTGAGGGTGCAGATCGGTCTGATGGTCAACGATGTTATCGCCCAGGCGCGGCGCGCGACGGCGCCGCTCGCCTCGGCCGGGGACGTGCGCGCGGCAGGGCGCGCGCTGGCGACGTTCTCCCCCGCGATGGCCGCGCGCGAGCGGCGGCTGAAGAAGTTCATGTACGACCGGCTCTATTACCACCGCGAACAGATCGCCACGGCGGAGCGGGCGCGCGATGTCGTCGCCGCGCTCTACCGCGCCTATGCCACGGACGAGACGCTCCTGCCCGCTGACTGGCGCCGCTCGCTGCCGGCGGAGCAACCGGAAAGGGCGCGCCACATCGCCGACTTCATCGCCGGGATGACCGACCGGTTCGCGATCGACCAGTACGCGCGCATCCACGGCCGGCGGCCGGAAGGGCTGAGCAATGTCTGACCCGCTGCGGATCGCGCTGGTCGGCGCCACCGGGCTGGTCGGCCGCGAGGCGATCGCGTTGTCGGTCGGGCGCGAGGACGTTCGCCTGACCGGGCTGGCACGGCGCGAGGTGCCGCTTCCGCGCGGGGCGCGGATGGAGATGTTCGTGGCCGAGCCGGGCCGCTGGGGCGAAGTGCTGGAGGCGGTCCGCCCGTCGGCGCTGATCTGCGCGCTCGGGACCACGTGGCGCAAGGCGGGCGAGGACGAGGACGCCTTTCGCGCGGTGGACCGCGATCTCGTGCTCGAGACCGCCCGCGCGGCGCGCGAGCACGGGGTCGAGCGGATGGTCGCGATCAGCTCCGCCGGGGCCTCGCTGGCGGCCAGGGCGTTCTACCTGCGGGTGAAGGCGGAGATGGAGCGCGACCTTGCCAAGGTCGGCTTCCGTCGCCTCGACCTCCTGCGCCCGGGCCTGCTGCGCGGCGCGCGCGACGGCGACCGGCGGCGGGCCGAACGGATCGGCATCGCGCTGAGCCCGGTGACCGACCTGCTGCTGCACGGCAGCTGGCGCGGCTATCGCTCGATCCCCGCGCGCACGGTGGCCGAGGCCGCGCTGGCCCTCGCCATGCGGCGCGCCGGCGGCCGGTTCCGGCACGACAACGACGCGATTCGCCGGGCCGCGCGCGAATTGCCGCAACCCCTGCCGGCCTGAGGAGAAGGCACGATGTGGACCGCCCTTTTCGCCGCCGCCAACCTGCTGGCCCTCGCGGGCTGGATCCTGCTGATCTTCCTCCCGCGCCGCCCGGTCGCGCTGGCGGCGGTGCTCTACCTCGGCACCGGGCTGCTCTCGGCGGTCTATGCCGTGCTGCTCGTCCTGCTGGCGACCGGGCTCGCCGGGGGCGGGCCGGACCTCGCCGCGCTGGACGGATGGTCGCTGCAATCGATCCGGGCGCTCTTCGCCTCCGACGCGGCGCTGGTCCTCGGCTGGATACATTACCTCGCCTTCGACCTCTTCGTCGGCCTGTGGATCGCGCGCGATGCCGATGCGAAGCGCTTCTCGCGCCTGGCGCAGGCGCCGGTCCTGGCGGCGACGTTCCTCGCCGGGCCGCTGGGCCTGTTCGCCTGGCTCGCGATTCGCGAGCGGCGGGCGCGGGCCTCGGGGCGCTGGCAATGAAGCGCCATGCCCCGGCCGCCGCGCGCAACAGCGGGCCGATCGCAGACGTGCTGGCGCAGGAACTGCCCGAAAGCGGAACGGTGCTGGAGATCGCCAGCGGCTCGGGCGAACACGCGCTGTTCTTCGCCGAGCGGTTCCCCGGCCTGGCATGGCAGCCGAGCGATCCCGACCCCGATGCGCTCGCCTCGATCGCCGCCTGGCGGGACGAGCAAGGCCCCGCGAACCTGCGCCCGCCGCTGCCCCTCGACGCGCGCAAGCCCAATGCCTGGCCGGTGACCCGCGCCGACGCACTGCTGTGCATCAACATGGTCCACATCGGCGAATGGGAAGCGACGGTTGGGCTGTTCAGGGGATGCGCGAAATTCCTGGCCGGGCAAGCGCCAATCATTCTCTACGGCCCGTACTTGGAGGATGATGTCGAAACTGCGCCATCCAACCTGGCGTTCGACCGCTCCCTGAAAGACCGCAATCCTGCTTGGGGCCTCCGTAAGGTCGCTGACGTCGATAGCGTGGCTGCCGAGTTCGATTATGAGCGGGCTAATCGTTACGAGATGCCGGTGAACAATCTCACGCTCGTCTACAGAAGGAACTCAGCCAACGGCCTTTGAGCCAGATCTTGCACGGAATGACATCCTTGCACATTCTTCCGCTTGAAACCTGCCCGTCCGCTAGCGACCCGGTTGCGGACGTTAGAACCCTGTGCCAGAGTCTGCGATGTCCGAACATAGCGAACCCTCCGACAGCCCGAAGGATGACAAACCTATCCGCCCCAATCTGATTGGGGTCGTGACTGGGGTATTATCGCTCATGTTGTTTGGCGTCTCGCACTTCACCCTCGGCTTTCCGGACATGTTTATTCATGTGCTGATGCTGCCGGTGATCATCGGTTTGGTGACCCGCTGGTCAGTTAACCTGAATTACACAAACACTTATCGGGATGAGTGAGAGAACGTCCGCTTGCCCCCAAAAAATCGGACGATCAGGCTTTTCCCTGCGAACCCGAAGAGCGGACGTCATGAAGCCATTCATGTGGGGTCTTCAGAGAAAGTCGTGCGCTTGAGGCGATGCTTGGCGTCAACATGGCCGCATCACCGAGAGAGGGGGCGTCTGTCGGGCCTGTCCGGCGCGCGGTGCGGGTCCTGGTCGAGGACGACGAAACGCCTGCCGACAACCTGGCGCTCGTGTACCGCGGGGGCTGATTTCCCCTGCAATCAGGCCGGAGGGCGCGCGACCGGCACTCGGGGCGCCGGTCGCGCAAGGTGGATCAGATCGCGTCGTCGCCGGCTTCGCCGACTGATTCGATGTCCTGCCCCACGCCCTTGACGGTGTTGCAGGCGGTCGCGGCCAGCGACATCGTGGCGATGCCGAACGCGATCAGTATCTTGCGGGCCATTTGCGGTTCCTTTCGGGTATCGGTTGGATTGCCGATAGAAACGGCCCCGCGCAGGCGCCGTTCCGCGTTCGTCGCTGCGATTGCACGGCCCGGCCCTCCGTCCCATATGGCGCCGCGATGAGCGAGCTGCACAGATTCCTGACATTCGCCAGCGAGGCCGAGATCGTCGGCCTATGGGGGCTGGGCTTCATCGCGCTGGCGCTGGTCGCGACGCTGGCCGAAGTGCGGCGGCAGAAGCGCGCGCGGATCGACGGCGTCGGCTGGGTGCCCTGGCGCGCGATCTTCCTCGCCGCCGCGATCATGGGCGGCGGGCTGATCCTGCTGGCGGTGAAGGGTCTGCTGGCCGGCTAGGCCGGGGGTCAGGACCGCCCGTCGAGCGGGCGAATGCCGATGGCCTGATAGACTTGCGGCATTTCATCGAGCCGGAAGGGACGCAGCCGGCCGCCCGGGCGGTCGGGAAGCTGGCCGACGAGGTAGGTTCGGGCGAGCGGGGCCTTGCCCGGGGCGGCGACCCGCAGACGCAGCAGCGGCACGTAGACCGCGGCGCTGCCCTGCCGGATAACGCGCACCTGTTGCAGCGGCAGGCGCACTTCGCCCTCGATCGCCGCCGGCTCGCCGGGCGCGAGGGTGGCGAGGGTGCCGAACGGCGCGAGCGGCGTGGCCGGTTCGGCCAGCTGCTCGCCGATCGGGGCAGCGCCGTGCGCGGTGACGAGATCCGCCTCGACCGCGACGTCGTGCCAGGCCTCTACCCCGTCGAGCTGGAGCGTGACGCGGCAGGCGAAGCTGGCGTTCATCACGCTGCGGCTGAACCGCAGGGGCTGGGCCGCGAGGGTCGGGGCCGCCGGGGCGTTGGCGCGCGCGGCGGGGGTGGCCGGCGCGGCGCGAGCAGGGGGCGCAGGCTGCGCCGGGGCGGAGCCGGGCCGCGAAGGGTCGGGGATGCGCGCAGGCGGCGCGGGATCGGGCACGCGTGCCACCGGCGGTTCGATGGCCGGAGCCTGCGCCTCGGCCTGGCGACGGCGGCGCCAGGCGAGCAGCCCGGCGGTGAGGGCGAGGGAAAGGACGAGGACGGCGACGACCGCCGCGAGCCAGGTCGCCCAGGCGCTGTCCTGCGTGGGGGGCGAGGCGGGGGCGCTTGCCGGCGGGGCCGGGGTGGCGGCCGCATCGCCGGGCGGTTCGTCCGGTTGCGCGGGAAATTCCGCTGCTGCCGGCGCCGCCGCGGGTGCTTCGGCGGATGTCGGCGACGGGTTCGCCGGGCCGGCGGGCTCTGGTGCGGCGCGCGGGGCGGGGCGGGGCGTTTCCTGCTGCGGCCCCTGCGGCGGTGCGGGCGCGGGGGAGGGCGCGGCCTCCCGCGGGGCGTCCGGGCCCGGCGCGGCGGTGGGGCGCGGGGTGGGCGACGGGGCCGCGGTGGGCGGCGCGGTCGGGATCACCCGCGGGGTCGTGGGAAAAGGGGCCTCGGGATCGACCGGGCCCTGGACCTCGGGCGTGGGCGTCGCTTCCGGGTCGGGCGGCAGGCGGAAATCGCGCACCGAGCCCGATTGCGCGAGCGCGGGGGCAGCGAGGGCCAGGAACAGGGCCGGAAGCGAGTGGCGAACGTGCATGGATCCCGATGCTGGCTGGCAATGCATGGCAAGAAGGCGTGGCGAAAGGGCCGGGGCGCTGAATAGGCTCTGAACTGCGAAGCGCAATCCCGCGGGTTGTGTGCGGGCGGCGATGAAGGCACATGCGCAGGATGAACGATACACCCGGCACCCTGCACCTGGGGCAGGCGAGCACGCTGCCGCCCTCTCCCGAAGAGGCGCAGCTCGACTACGTTCCCAACCCGCGCGGCGAGGCGCTGTACCTGGTGCGTTTTGCCGCGCCCGAGTTCACCTCGCTCTGCCCGGTCACGGGGCAGCCCGATTTCGCGCATCTCGTGATCGATTATGCCCCGGGCAAGACGATCGTCGAATCGAAGAGCCTGAAGCTCTATCTCGGCAGTTTCCGCAATCACTGCGGTTTCCACGAGGACGTGACGGTCGGCATCGGGCAGCGGCTGGCGGCGGAAATGAAGCCGAAGTGGCTGCGGATCGGCGGGTACTGGTATCCGCGCGGGGGCATCCCGATCGACGTCTTCTGGCAAAGCGGCCCCCCGCCGGAGGCACTGTGGGTGCCCGACCAGGGGGTCGCGTCCTACCGGGGGCGGGGATGAACGCGACGCGGACCGAGACCGACACGATGGGCGCGGTCGAAGTCCCGGCCGATCGCCTGTGGGGCGCGCAGACGCAGCGCAGCCTGGCCAATTTCCGGATCGGCGGCGAACGCCTGCCGCAACCGCTGATCCGCGCGCTGGGCGTGATCAAGCGCGCGGCGGCGGAGGCCAACCGCGATCTCGGCGTGCTCGACCCGGAAATTGCCGGGGCGATCGCGAATGCCGCGCAGGAAGTGATCGACGGCAAGCTCGACGATCATTTCCCGCTGGTTGTGTGGCAGACCGGGTCGGGCACCCAGTCGAACATGAACGCGAACGAGGTGATCGCGAACCGCGCGATCCAGATGCTGGGCGGCGAACCGGGGTCGAAGAGCCCGGTCCACCCCAACGATCACGTCAACCGCAGCCAGTCGTCGAACGACACCTTTCCCAGCGCGATCAACGTCGCGGTCGCCGGGGAGGTCTGCGGCGCGCTGCTGCCCGCGCTGCGCCGGATGCACGGCGTGCTGGAGGACAAGGCGCGCGAATGGGCCGATATCGTCAAGATCGGGCGCACGCATACGCAGGACGCGACCCCGCTGACGCTGGGGCAGGAGTTTTCCGGCTACGCCGCGCAAGTCGGCGCGGGGATCGAGCGGATCGAGCTGGCGCTGCCGGGGCTCTGTCGCCTGGCGCAGGGGGGCACGGCGGTCGGCACCGGTCTCAACGCGCCCGATGGCTTTGCCGGGAAAGTGGCCGAACGCGTAGCCGCGATCACCGGGCTGCCGTTCGGTCCGGCGCCCAACACCTTCGCCGCGCTGGCCGCGCAGGACGAGCTGGTCTTCGCCCACGGCGCGCTCAACGCGCTGGCGGCGGCGCTTTACAAGATCGCCAACGACATCCGCTTCCTCGGCTCCGGCCCGCGCGCGGGGCTGGGCGAACTGGCCCTGCCGGCGAACGAGCCGGGAAGCTCGATCATGCCGGGCAAGGTCAACCCGACGCAGTGCGAGGCGCTGACCCAGGTCTGCATCGAGGTGTTCGGCAACAATGCCGCGCTGACGTTCGCCGGCAGCCAGGGCCAGTTCGAGCTGAATACCTATCGCCCGATGATGGGGTGGAACGCGCTGCGATCGGCCAGGCTGCTGGCCGATGCGGCCGAGAGCTTCACCGCGAACCTGCTCGAAGGGCTGGAGCCGCGGCGCGAGAATATCGCGCGCGGGGTGGAAAGCTCGCTGATGCTGGTGACCGCGCTGGCGCCGGCGATCGGTTACGACAAGGCCGCGGCGATCGCCAAGGCCGCGCACGCCGAAGGCCTGACCCTGCGCGAGGCCGCGGTGCGCAGCGGCCATGTATCGGGCGAAGACTTCGACCGCCTCGTCCGCCCCGAAGACATGGTCTGACCCCCGCGCTGAACCGGCACGAGCCCGCGCTCAAGTAGCGCGAAGCGCGGTAGCGCAGAGATCCCGCGCTCGAGCAGCGCGAAGCGCGGTAGCGCAGAGATCCCGCGCTCAAGTAGCGCGAAGCGCGGTAGCGCAACAAAGGAATCCATTTTCGCTCCGCGAAAATGGTGCCGGCTGCAGGATTCGAACCCGCGGCCCCCTGATTACAAATCAGGTGCTCTACCAACTGAGCTAAGCCGGCCCGCGCGAGGTCCGCCCTTTGCGTCAAAGCGCGCCGAAGGTCCAGCCCTCCGTGCGCGCGAGGGCGGGGGTGAGGGCGCGCGGGCGCCAGCGTTCGGGATCGCCGGCCACCTTGCGCAGCCAGGCGGCGGCGAGCAGGGCGTCGCTGGCGTGATCGTCGATCGCGCCGGTCCCGCGCGGGGCGGGGGAGCCGAGCGCGCCCAGCGCCTCGCCCAGCGCGGCATGGCTGCGCATCTTTGCACGGGCCGCGCTGCGCCCTGCCTCGAGCGCGGCGAGCGAGGTGTAGATTTCGACCACGACCGAACCCGTCGGCGGCAGCGGATCGATCGGCCAGACGGGCAGCGCGGGGCCGAGCCGGTGCAGCAGGCGCATTCCCGTCAGGCTCGCCTTGCCGACCTGGGCCGCGCCGACCAGATTGAAGTTGGAGTAAGGTTTACATCCCATCGCCGCCTGCGCGCTCTCGGTCACGCGGAACCGCCCTTTCCCATGGGCCGCGCCGTCGCAGCGAAACCGCGCCCCCTCGCGCCCCCCGTGGCGGCGGAAATAGGGGGCGAAGGCCGGGTGATCGACGAATGACCCCGCGCCCAGGTGCGGGTCGCGCGCGCTCACCCGGTCCACCAGGGCCCAGAGCGCGCGGGCATCGGCAGGGCTTTCGGCGAGCCCGGGAAAGAAGGCCCCGCAGTCGGCGAAGGGGAGCGAGATTCCGAGGTCCAGGCCGACCAGGGTATCGGCAGGCAGCCCCTCGGCGAGGAAAGCCAGAACTTCGGGCCGCGACCAGCGCCGGCCGCGATCGACCAGCACCGGCGCGCCGCCCTGCGCGTCGGCGAGCGCGAGCGCGATCCCCGCGTGCCGCTCGCCCGCCGCGCCCGACCAGTCGATGGCGAGGAAATGGCGGAACCGGCTCATCGCCGCCCGGCCATGTGCGCCGGCCTCACCCGCGCAGCTCGCGCCGGCGCTTTTCCCAGTATTCGAGCCGCTTGCGCACCTCGCGCTCGAAACCGCGCTCGACCGGCTGGTAATAGGATTGCGGCTCCATCTCCTCGGGCCAGTAATCGGCCCCGGAAAACCCGCCCTCGGCATCGTGGTCGTAGGCATAGTCCTTGCCGTAACCGATATCTTTCATCAGTCGGGTCGGCGCGTTGAGGATCGACGGCGGGGGCATCAGGCTGCCGGTTTCCCTCGCGCTGCGCCAGGCGGCCTTCTGCGCCTTGTAGGCGGCGTTCGATTTGGGCGCGGCCGCGCAGTAGAGGCAGGCCTGCACGATCGCCAGCTCGCCTTCCGGGCTGCCGAGGAACTCGTAGGCATCCTTGGCCGCGAGGCACTGCGCCAGGGCCTGGGGATCGGCCAGCCCGATGTCTTCCACCGCCGCGCGAACGAGGCGGCGCAGGACGAACAGCGGGTCTTCCCCCGCGACCAGCATCCGCGCGAGGTAATAGAGCGCGGCCTGCGGGTCGGAGCCGCGCAGGCTTTTGTGCCAGGCGGAAATGAGATTGTAGTGACCCTCGCGGTCCTTGTCGTAAACGGCAACGCGTCGCTGCAGGAAGCTGCCGAGCTCGGCCGGGCCCAACGGTTCCTCGATCGCCGCGGAATAGAGCGTTTCGGCCTGGTTCAGCAGGAAGCGGCCGTCGCCGTCGGCGCTGGCGACCAGCGCCGCGCGCGCCTCCGCGGTCAGCGGCAACGGGCCTTCGATCGCCTCCGCCTTGTCCAGCAGCCGGCCGAGCGCCCCGGCATCGAGGCGGTGCAGGATCAGCACTTGCGCGCGGCTGAGCAGCGCGGCGTTGAGTTCGAAGCTGGGGTTTTCCGTGGTCGCGCCGACCAGAGTCACCGTGCCGCGCTCGACGAAGGGCAGGAAGCCGTCCTGCTGCGCGCGGTTGAAGCGATGGATCTCGTCCACGAAGAGCAGGGTGCGCTGGCCGGCCCCGGCCGCCTTGTCCGCCTCGGCAAAGGCTTTCTTGAGGTCGGCCACGCCGGAGAAGACCGCGCTGATCGCGACGAAGCGCATGCCCACGGCATCGGCCAGCAGGCGCGCGATGCTCGTCTTGCCGGTGCCGGGCGGGCCCCACAGGATCATGCTCGACAGCTTGCCCGCCGCGACCATGCGCCCGATCGCGCCCTCGGCCCCGGTCAGGTGTTCCTGGCCCACGACCTCGTCGAGCGCGCGCGGACGCAAACGGTCGGCGAGCGGCGCGTCGGCGCGCGGCTCGTCCGGCGGGGCCTGTTCGGGGAGGGTATCGGGAAAGAGATCGGCCATGCGCCACGCTAGATAGGGGCACCGCCGGCGCAGCGCGAGGGCTCTTGTATTTCGATAGTTCAAAGATATATCGTAATGCAACGCAGACAAGGATATTGCGCCATGCACAGCGATTGTCATCATTACAGTCACCGCCGCGATCCGGGCGCTCGCCGCCGGGCGTGGAAGGCGAGCTTCGGGCCCGGAGGGCCTTTCGGCGCGGGGGGACCTTTCGGCCCGAAAGGGCCCTTCGGCCCCGGGGGTCCTTTCGGTGCTGGCGGGCCCTTCGGCGGGCGGGGGCAGCGGCGCGGCCGGATGTTCCGCCACGGCGAGCTGCGTCTCGCGCTGCTCAGCCTCCTCGCCGACCAGCCGCGGCATGGGTACGAGCTGATCAAGGCGATTGAGGAGCGGACCGGGGGCACCTACGCGCCGAGCCCCGGCGCGGTCTATCCCACGCTGCAACTGCTGGCGGACGAGGGCCTGATCGCCGAGCAGGACGATCCCGGCCCGCGCAAGGCCTTCCGCACCACCGAGGCCGGCCGGGCCGAACTGTCGGAACGGGCCGAGGAGGTCGAGGCCCTGTTCGCCCGGCTGGGCCGGCACGGCGAAAGCGGTGAAGGCGGGCGGTCGCCCCACCTCTGGCGCGCGATGGGCAACCTCGCCAACGTGCTGCGCCACCGCGCGAGCGCCGGCAAGCTTGACCAGGCGGCGATCGACTCCATTGTCGACATGATCGACGACATGGCCAGGAGGATCGAACGCCTATGACAACCCGCAGCAGCGCCAGCGTGCCGACAGCCAGCGGATCCCGCTATCTCCAGCAGCTTTGCAAGCACTGGGCGCACAACATGACGGTCGAATACGACGCGGCGCAGGGGCGGGTGACTTTCCCGGCCGAGGGCCGCAGCGGCAACTGGGCGGGGGAGGCCGTCCTGACGATGACCGCGCGGGCCGAAGCGCTCGACTGCACGATCGCGGCGAGCGAACCCGGCCAGCTGGAAGCGCTCAAGGGCGTCGTCGCGCGCCATCTCGACCGCTTCGCCTTCCGCGAGGCGCCGCTGGCCTTCGACTGGCGCGACGGCTGACCCGCTGGCGGGCCGGCGGCGGCAGTGGTATCCTGCGCCCCGGGTCGCCGGAGAGGGGAGAGACAGGATGGAACAGGCCGAACGGGTCGAACAGGCCGAACAGGCAGCCACGGGAACGCCGTGGCACGTGTGGGTCGTCGGCATTCTCGCGACCTTGTGGAATGCCTTCGGCGCGAACGACTACACGCAGACCCAGATGGGCAACCGCGATTACTTCGCGATGACCGGGTTCGACGCCCAAACGACGGACGCTGCGTTGCGCTTCTTCGGCGAAATGCCCGCCTGGGCCGACGCCGCCTGGGCGCTGGGCGTCTGGGGCGGGCTGGCCGGATCGATCCTGCTGCTCCTGCGCAGCCGCTGGGCGATCGCGGCCTTCGCCGCCTCGATCCTGGGGCTCGCGGGATCGTGGATCTTCCAGTTGCAGGCGACCCTGCCGCCCGAGCTGGCGGCGATGAACAACGAGGCGATGTTCGCGGTGATCAGCGCGATCGCCCTGCTGCTGTTCTGGTATGCCCTGCGGATGCGCCGGCGCGGCGTCCTGCGCTGATCAGCCCGGCCGGGCGTTCACCAGCCGCAGGTAGCTGTCGGCAACCGCCTGGTTGATCGCGTCCCACGCAAAGCTCTTGCTCCGCGCCTCGCCCGCGGCGCCGTGGCGCGCGCGCAGGGCCGCGTCGGTGCAATAGGGGGCCAGCGCATCGGCGAAGGCCAGCGGGCAGCCGGGCGGCACGAGGTGCCCGGTCGTGCCGTCCTGCACCAGGCTGGCGCTGCCGGTGGCGCCGGCCGCGACGACGGGCAGGCCGCAGGCCATCGCCTCCAGCGTGACGTTGCCGAACGTCTCGGTGATCGAGGCGTTGAAGAACACGTCGCCGCTGGCGAGCGCCCGGCCGAGGTCCGGGCCGGTCTGGAAACCGGCGAAGATTCCCCCGGGCAGGGCACGTTCGAACCACGCGCGGGCCGGTCCGTCGCCGATCACCAGTACGCGGTGGGCCACCTGGCGCCGGCGCAGTTCGACGATCGCGTCGGCGAATATGTCGAGCCCCTTTTCCATCACCAGGCGGCCGAGGAAGACGATCGCCACGTCATCGTCCCCGATGCCCAGTTCGCGGCGCCAGGCGAGGTCGCGGCGCGCGGAGGCGAAGACCGTGCGGTCCACCCCGCGGGTCCAGAGCGAGATGTCGTCGTTCATCCCCTGCTCGCGCAAGGTATCGATCATGCTCTGCGACGGCGCCACCAGCGCGTCGCACCGGCGGTAGTAACGGCGCAGGATCGCCTCCAGCGCGGGTTCGGTGAAGCCCAGCCCGTAATAGCGGGGATAGGTCTCGAACCGGGTATGGACCGAGGCGAGAACGGGGATCCCCCGCGCGCGGGCCCAGCGGACCGCGGCATGACCGGTCAGGTCGGGGGAGGACGTGTGGACGATATTGGGCGCGAAGCGTTCGAGATCGGCCAGGTTGTCGCGCGACAGGCCGAGGGGGAAGCGATATTCGGGCCGGCCGGGGATGGCGACGCTGGGCACGCCGACCAGGTCGCCGGTGGGGGCGAAGGCCGGCTCTTCCACCGTCGGGGCGTAGACGCGCACGGCCGCGCCCTGCCGCAGCAGGTATTCGACCAGCCGGTTGAGCGCCTGGTTCGCCCCGTCGCGAACGTAGTTGTAGTTGCCGCTGAACAGGGCGATGCGAAGGTCTGCGGTATCCATGGTCGGCACGGCCATAAGCGGAGAGCACGGCATTGGCGAGGGGCTCGCGCGGCAAATCTGCCCCTTCCTGCGTCCCGCCGGCCAATGTCGCCCGGCCTGTCGATGAAATCGAATGCGGTCCTTGACTTGCTGCGGCGCAACATTATTGCCGCGCGTGGGCCACGCGGTCCCAACGCCGCGCGTGCTCTCTGCAAGGAGAGAATACATGACTGACCTTACGCCTCCGGCGCGCAAACCTGCGCGGCCGCTGTTCTCCTCTGGTCCGTGCGCGAAGCCGCCGGGCTGGTCCCTCGAAAAACTGTCTGCCGAATCGCTCGGCCGTTCGCACCGCTCGAAGCTGGGCAAGGCGCGCCTCGCCCATTGCATCGATCTGATTCGCGACGTGCTCGAAGTGCCCGAGACGCACCGGATCGGGATCGTACCCGGTTCGGATACCGGCGCGGTCGAAATGGCGATGTGGACCATGCTGGGCGCGCGCCCGGTGACGACGATCGCGTGGGAGAGCTTCGGCGAAGGCTGGGTCACCGACGCGGTCAAGCAGTTGCGGATCGATCCGACGGTGATCCGTGCCGATTACGGGCAGCTGCCCGATCTCGCCCAGGTGGACTGGGGCCACGATGTCATCTTCACCTGGAACGGCACGACCTCGGGCGTGCGCGTGCCCGATGGCGACTGGATCGCGGCCGACCGCGAGGGGCTGGCCATCGCCGACGCGACGAGCGCGGTCTTCGCGCAGGACATTGCTTGGGACAAAGTCGATGTCCTGACGTTCTCGTGGCAGAAAGTGCTTGGCGGCGAGGGCGCGCACGGCGTGCTGATCCTGGGCCCGCGCGCGGTCGAGCGGCTGGAAAGCCACACCCCGCAGTGGCCGCTGCCCAAGGTGTTCCGCCTGACCAAGGGCGGCAAGCTGATCGAGGGGATCTTCCGCGGCGAGACGATCAATACCCCGTCGATGCTGGCGGTGGAGGATGCGATCTTCGCGCTCGAATGGGGCAAGTCGATCGGCGGGCTTTCCGCGATGAAGGCGCGCGCCGACGCCAATGCCGCGGCGCTCGACGCGATCGTGCGCGAGCGCGGCTGGCTCGGCCACCTGGCGGCCGACCCGGCGACGCGGTCGAACACCAGCGTCTGCCTGACGGTCGAGGGCGCGGATAGCGATTTCGTCAAGAAATTCGCCGCCCTGCTGGAAGAGCACGATGCGGCCTACGACATCGCCGGTTACCGCGATGCGCCGCCGGGCCTGCGCGTCTGGTGCGGCGCCACGGTCGACACCGCCGATATTGAGGCGCTCGGCCCCTGGTTCGACTGGGCCTGGGCGACGCTCCGGGCCTGAGCCCCCTTCGCATTTCCGCACGAAATTTCTGCACGGGCCGCAAGGCATTCCCGCGGGCCCAGCCAAGGAACCGATCATGACCAAGCCCAGAGTTCTCATTTCCGACAAGATGGACCCCAATGCCGCGCGCATTTTCGCAGAGCGCGGCTGCGCGGTCGACGTGAAGCCCGGCATGACGCCCGAGGAGCTGAAAGCCGTGATCGGCGAGTACGACGGGCTCGCCATTCGCAGCGCGACCAAGGTGACGCCCGAGATTCTCGACGCCGCGACCAATCTCAAGGTCATCGGCCGCGCGGGGATCGGGGTGGATAACGTCGATATCCCCTATGCCAGCGGCAAGGGGGTTGTGGTGATGAACACCCCGTTCGGCAACTCGATCACCACTGCCGAACACGCGATCGCGATGATCATGGCGCTCGCCCGCCAGATCCCGGCGGCCAACGCGCGGACCCAGAACGGAGAATGGCCGAAGAACGACTTCATGGGGGTCGAGGTGACCGGCAAGACGCTGGGCCTGATCGGCGCCGGCAATATCGGCTCTATCGTCGCCAGCCGCGCGCTCGGCCTGCGGATGAAGGTCGTGGCCTTCGACCCGTTCCTGACCGCGGAGCGGGCGGTGGAGCTGGGAATCGAGAAGGTCGATCTCGACACCCTGCTCGCGCGGGCGGACTTCATCACGCTGCACACGCCCCTGACCGACCAGACGCGCAATATCCTCAGCGCCGAGAACATCGCGAAGACGAAGAAGGGCGTGCGGATCGTCAACTGCGCGCGCGGTGGCCTGATCGACGAAGCGGCGCTGAAGGAAGCGCTCGACAGTGGCCACGTCGCCGGGGCCGCGCTCGACGTGTTCCAGACCGAGCCGGCGAAGGAATCGCCGCTGTTCGGCACCCCCGGCTTCATCTGCACGCCGCACCTGGGCGCGAGCACGACCGAGGCGCAGGTCAACGTCGCGCTGCAGGTGGCGGAGCAGATGTCCGACTATCTCGTCAACGGCGGGGTCACCAACGCGCTCAACATGCCCAGCCTCAGCGCCGAGGAAGCCCCCAAGCTGCGGCCTTACATGGCTCTGGCGGAACGGCTCGGCAGCCTCGTCGGGCAGCTGGCGCACGGCAATCTCGACAAGATCAGCATCGAGCGCGAAGGCGCCGCGGCCGAGCTGGCGGGCAAACCGATCGAGGCGGCCGTGCTGGCCGGGCTGATGAAGCAGTATTCGGACAGCGTGAACATGGTCAACGCACCCTACCTCGCGCGCGAGCGCGGGCTCGACGTGCGGTCGGTGCGGCATGAACGCGACGGGGCCTACAACACGCTGATCCGCGTCACCGTCGGCACGAGCCAGGGCGACCGCTCGGTCGCAGGGACGCTGTTCGGCAACGCCAATCCGCGCCTGGTCGAGATCTTCGGAATCGGGATCGAGGCCGACCTCAACGGCGACATGCTCTATATCGTCAACGAGGACGCGCCCGGCTTCATCGGCCGGATCGGGACGCTCCTGGGCGAGAACGGGATCAATATCGGCACCTTCCACCTCGGCCGCCGGCCGAAGGGCGCCGATGCCGGGGGCGAGGCGGTCCTGCTCCTCTCGGTCGACCAGCCGATCCCGCAGGACGTGGTGAAGAAAGCCAGCGCGCTGGAAGGCGTGAAGGTGGTCATGCCGCTGGCGTTCTGACCCGGCCGGAATGCCCGCGGGGTTGACCCGCGGGCGTTCCCGGCACAGGCGGGCCGCGTAATACGCCGCCGGCGCATCGGGCGCGCGGCAAGGGAAGACATGACATGACCGATCCCGACGATCTCCTGCCCGAAGGGCTCCAGGATCGCCTCCCGGCCGAGGCCGCGCGCATGACGGCGGCCATGCGCGGTGCGCTCGACGTGCTCGATTCGCACGGATACGACCGCGTGCGCCCGCCGCTGGTGGAGTTCGAGCAGTCGCTCGCCGGGCGGATGGACGGGGTCAGGCCGCGGCGCATGTTCCGCTTCGTCGATCCGGCCAGCCTGCGCACGCTGGCCCTGCGCAGCGACATGACGCCGCAAGTCGGCCGGATCGCCGCCACCCGCCTGGCCGCCGCGCCGCGTCCGCTGCGCCTCAGCTATGCCGGCGAAGTCGTGACGATCAGCGCGGACCAGCTCGACCCGTCGCGCCAGCGCCTCCAGCTGGGGGCCGAACTGGTCGGCAGCGACGGGGCGGAGGCGGTCGGCGAAGTCGTCGCCGTCGCGCTCGAGGCGCTGGCCGCGGCCGGCGCCCGGGGAATATCGATCGATTTCACCATGCCCGACCTGGTCGATACCCTGGCCGCGGAGGCGCTGCCCGTGCCGGCCGACCGGATCGAGGCCATCCGGCGCGAGCTCGACATGAAGGATGCCGGCGCCCTGCGCGAGGCGGGCGGCGAAGGCTACGTGCCTCTGCTCTACGCTGCGGGCGATTTCGACGAGGCGATCGCGCGGGTCGCCGCGCTCGACGAAGGGGGCGTGCTCGAAAGCCGCATCGCGGGCCTGCGCCGGGCCGCCGAACGCGTGCCGGCGGGCGTTCGCTGCACGCTCGACCCGACCGAGCGGCACGGTTTCGAATACCAGTCGTGGTTCGGCTTCACCCTCTATGCCGTCGGCGCGCGCGGATCGGTCGGGCGCGGCGGAACTTACTGCATTCGCGGCAGCGAGGAACGGGCGACCGGTTTCTCGCTCTACCTCGACGCGCTGCCGGCGGCGGATGCGGGGGAGGCCCCGCGCGAGGCCCTGTTCCTGCCGCTCGGCCACGACCGCGAGGTCGCCGCGCGGCTGCGCGCGATCGGCTGGCGCACGGTCGCCGCGCTGGCCGAGGGCGAGGACGCGCGCGCGCTGGGCTGCAGCCACCGGCTGGAAGGCAGCGAGGCGGTGGCTGTCGAGGCATGACGCGCGCCCGCCGCCGATCGCCGCGGCTTGACTCGCGCACCGCCCGCGCTCTAACGCGCGCGGCGCATTCGGGGCCGGCTCGGCCCCTCCATTCCCGTCCCCTGGTCGAGTCCTGTCGAAGGACCATGAGGATTTCCCCGGCAGGGGAAGAGGTGCAAGCATGGCCAACGTAACGGTAATCGGTGCCCAGTGGGGCGACGAGGGCAAGGGCAAGATCGTCGACTGGCTGGCCAGCCGCGCCGACGCGGTCGTCCGTTTCCAGGGCGGCCACAATGCCGGCCACACGCTGGTCGTGGGGGACAAGGTCTACAAGCTCAGCCTGCTGCCCAGCGGGATCGTGACCGGCACGCTCTCGGTGATCGGCAACGGCGTGGTGCTCGACCCCTGGGCGCTGAAGGCGGAGATCGAGAAGCTCGAAGGGCAGGGCGTTACGATCGATGCCGACAACTTCGCGGTCGCCGACAACTGCCCGCTGATCCTGCCGCTGCACCGCGACCTCGACGGGTTGCGCGAAACGGCGGCGGGCGCGGGCAAGATCGGCACGACCGGCCGCGGGATCGGGCCGGCTTACGAGGACAAGGTCGGCCGCCGCGCGATCCGCGTCTGCGACCTGGCCCATCTCGACCAGCTGGAGCCGCAGCTCGACCGGCTCTGCGCGCACCACGACGCCCTGCGCGCCGGGTTCGACCAGCCGCCGGTCGATCGCGAGGCATTGCTGGCCGACTTGCGCGAGATCGCGCCATTCGTGCTCCAGTTCGCGCAGCCGGTGTGGAAACGGCTCAAGAAAGTGCGCAAGGCCGGGGCCAAGATCCTGTTCGAGGGTGCCCAGGGCGTCCTGCTCGACGTCGATCACGGCACCTATCCGTTCGTCACCAGCTCGAACACGGTCAGCGGGACCGCTGCCGCCGGTTCGGGCCTCGGCCCGGGCAGCACCGGTTTCGTGCTCGGCATTGTCAAGGCCTATACCACGCGCGTCGGCAGCGGCCCGTTCCCGACCGAGCTCGACGATGCGACCGGCCAGCGGCTGGGCGAGCGCGGGCACGAGTTCGGCACCGTCACCGGGCGCCAGCGGCGCTGCGGGTGGTTCGATGCGGTCCTGGTCCGGCAATCCTGCGCGATCAGCGGGGTCACCGGCATTGCCCTGACCAAGCTCGACGTGCTCGACGGGTTCGACACGGTGCGGATCTGCACCGGCTATCGCCTGAACGGGAAAATCCTCGACTACTTCCCCTCGCATTCGGCCGAACAGGCCGCGGTGGAGCCGATCTACGAGGAAATGGAAGGCTGGCGGGAAACCACCGCCGGCGCGCGCAGCTGGGCCGAGCTGCCGGCGCAGGCGATCAAGTACATCCAGCGCGTGCAGGAACTCATCGAAACGCCGGTGGCGCTGGTTTCCACCAGTCCCGAGCGCGAGGACACGATCCTGGTGCGCGACCCGTTCCTCGACTGACGGCGCGCGCCGGGGCGACCGGGACGAGGCGCCTGCCGCGATAGCTCCATTCTTGACTTAATCCTGTTTTGTTCTAGCTGTGTTCTGCGATAGGGACACAGGGGAACGACAGATGGGTCAGGTGGACTTTGCGTACGACATGGCGGGCGATGCGAATGCGCGGCTGACCGCGGCGGTCTTTGCCGACTGCGCGCGGACGAGGCAGGAAATCGGGGAAGACGTGGCCGCCGCCGGCCTGCGCGCGGGCGAAAGCGGCGCGATCGGCGCGCTGGCGGACGGGCCGGTGCGGGCCCTCGCCGATGTCGTCGTCGTCGATTGCCCGGCGGCCGACCCGGCCTGCCTCGCCGCGCTCGCGCGGCTGGATATTCGCGCGGCCCGGTCGGGCGCGCAGCTGGTCGTGTCGACCACGATGGAAGGGCTCGACGCCGTGTTCGGGTGCCTCGACCAGTCGCGCGCGCAAGTGCTCGTCGGGCCGAGCCGGGGCGAACGCGTCGTGGCCCTGGGCCGGGCGCTCGCGCACCTGCCGGGCGCGCGGGTTCGCGAGCTGTCGGACGAAGACCGGATGACGCTTCTTCGCCTGACCGAGCAGGTCGGCGAGATCGCGGCGCGGCTGGAACGCCTGTCGTCGGGCTTGCCGGAAGACAAGGGCGCGTTCCAGTTCGAATCGCCGGGCACGGCCTTTCGCGGGCAGGACGAGACGGCGGAGCGCAAGCTGCTGCGCCAGCCGCGCCCCCCGCTGCCCGATCCGCGCCTCGTCCGCCAGATCATCCGCCATCGCCGCTTGCGCGATCGGCACTTCGATCCCTCCCTTTTCGCGGACCCGGCGTGGGATATCCTGCTCGACCTGACGGCCGCCCGGGCGGAGCACAAGCGCGTTTCGGTCACCAGCCTCTGCATCGCGAGCGGGGTGCCGCCGACGACCGCGCTGCGCTGGATCGGCCAGATGGTCGAATCGGGCCTGCTCGAACGGACCGGGGACGAGGCGGACCGGCGGCGGGCCTTCATTGCCCTCTCCGACCGGACGGCCGATGCCATGGCCCGCTATTTCGCGGAGCTGGAGCAGGGTGCCGACCGGGTGATCTAGCAGCCCGGCGGGCGCGTCGGCGCTCGGCCTGCGGCTTGCGTTCAGCCTGCCGCTTTCGCCCGGCGCAGGACGACCGTCTGCCCGCCCATGGGCAGCGGCTCGCCTGCCGGGCGCCGCACGGCATCGGCCCGCGCCCGGTCGAGGATCGCGACGGGCACGCCGGGATCGTGCACGATCGTGTCGGCCTGTCCCAGCCAGCGCGCCTCGCGCAGGGTCAGGTCGTCGGGATCGTCGCTGTGCAGCACGATCTCCATGCACGCAGCCTCCGCGGGGATTTCCGCCCCGTCGAGCCAGGCCTCGACCTGCGCGGAAGAGCTTTCCGCCATCGGGTCGAGCGGGCCGCCGCGGGCGAGCGCGGCATCGAGCGCGCGCCGCCGGTCGCCACCGTCGGGAAAGCGCGCCCGCAGACGGTCGCGCCCCGCGTGGAGCGCCCGTGCCAGCCGGCCCAGCGAAGGCGGCAGGAGCGCTTCGAGCCGCAGGCGGACGTGCTTGGCCAGCCCGGCCGAGGCGCCGCCGGTGCCGACCGCGACCAGCACCGGCTCGCGGTCGAGCACGCTCGGGACCGTGAAATCGCACAGCTCGGGGCGGTCGGTCGCGTTGACCAAGAGGCCGCGCGCCTTGAGGCGCGCGACCGCGGCCGCGGCTTCGCGCGCATCGTCGAGCGCCACGAAGGCCAGCCGCGCGTGATGCGCTTCGGCTTCGGTACAGCAGGTCGCGCCCGCCCGTTCGACCAGCCGCCGTTTCGCCTCCGCCGCCTCGCCATCGCCGACCACGACCACGCGCGTGCCGGCGATCCGGTGGAAGAGCGGCAGGCTGTTCATAGCCAGTCGGGCACCCGCTCGGCGTCCATGATCGCGTCGGCCGGGATGCGGTCGGCGACGACGGCGAAGCGATCGCCGTCGACCAGGACTTCGGCCACGAAGCCGCGGCTGTTGTAGCTGGAAGCCATTGTCGCGCCGTAGGCCCCGGCCGTGCGGAAGACCGCCAGGTCGCCGGCCGACAGCGCATCGATCTCGCGGTCCATGGCGAAAGTGTCGCCCGTTTCGCAGATCGGCCCCACCACGTGCGCGGCCATCGTCTCCCCGCTGGGCCGGACCGCTTCGATATCGTGCCAGGCGCCGTACATCGCGGGCCGGGCGAGATCGTTCATCGCCGCGTCGACGACCACGAAGGGCGGCCCGTTGCCACTGCGCTTGGTGCGGATCACGCGGGTCAGCAACACGCCGGCATTGCCGGCGATCACGCGGCCCGGCTCGAACGTCAGCTTCACGCCCCAGTCGCGCGTGACGCGGGCGACCATGGCCCCGTATGCGGCCGGGGAGGGCATCGTCTCGCCCGCCTTGTACGGCACGCCCAGGCCGCCGCCGAGATCGGCGTGGGTGACCGCATGCCCCTGCGCGCGCAGTTCGCCGATCAGCGCGCCGAGCCGGGCGAAGGCGCTTTCCAGCGGCTCCAGGTCGCCCAGCTGGCTGCCGATGTGCACTGCCACCCCGCGCATATCGAGCCCGTCCTCGCCGGCCAGCGCGGCATAGACGGCCCCCGCGCGGTCGAGCGGGACGCCGAACTTGTTCTCGCGCTTGCCGGTGGAGATCTTCTCGTGCGTGCGGGCATCGACATCGGGGTTCACCCGCAGGGCGCAGGCCGCGCGGCGGCCGGTCCGCCGGGCGATCGCCGCCAGCTCGTATCCTTCCTCCTCCGATTCGATGTTGAACTGCCCGATGCCCGCCTCGAGCGCCTGGACCAGCTCGTCGTGGGTCTTGCCGACGCCGGAAAAGACCACGTCCGCGGGCGCCATGCCGGCCGCCAGCGCGCGGGTCAGCTCGCCGCCGGAGACGACGTCCGCGCCGTAGCCTTCCTGGCGCAGCACGCTGAGCACGGCGAGGTTGGGGTTGGCCTTAACCGCGAAGGCGACGTGCGCCTCTTTCAGGTCCGACAGCGCCTCGCGGAACACGCGGGCGTGGCGCACCAGCGTGGCGCGCGAATAGACGTAGACCGGCGTGCCGACCGCGTCCGCAATCTGCGGCAGGGGCACGTCCTCGGCGTGGAGGACGCCGTTCCTGAGTTCGAAATGATCCATGCGGCGGCGCTTAGCGAGTGGCGCGATCGCAGTCGAGCAAGGCTTGCTTGCCGGCCCGATATGCCGGGGTGGGCGGCCGGTTGTGCCCCGGGCGGGGCCAGCGGCCTACCCGGGCGGAAGATCGAACGGGTCGTCCTCGCGCTCCTCGGAGCGCTTGCGCAGTTCCACGCTGCGTTCCGGCGCGGCCTGGGGATCGAGCGCGAGAAGATCCTCCGGCGCCGGGCGCGCTTCCTGCCCGTAGGGGGCGGGCGGCAGCGTGCTGCCGGCCAGCGGTTCGAGCTCGGCGCGCTGGCCGCACCCGGCCAGCAGGGCCGCGAAAGCCAGGGGGAGAACGGTCCTGTGCATCAGTGCTCCATGCCGAGCGCCTCGCGCGCTTCGTCCACCCGCTGCCTTACCTGATCGGGCGCGGTCCCGCCATAGGAGGCGCGCGCGGCGACCGAGGCATCGACCGAGAGCGCGGCGAAAACCCCGTCGCCGATCCGCGTATCGATCGCCTGCAGCTCGTCGAGCGAGAGCCGGTCGAGCGCCACGCCGCGTTCTTCCGCCAGCTTCACCGCCGCGCCGGTGATATGGTGCGCCTCGCGAAAGGGGATGTCCGCCTCGCGCACGAGCCAGTCGGCAAGGTCGGTCGCGGTGGCGAAGCCCATTTCGGCCGCCGCGCGCATCCGGTCCGTGTCGAACGTGCTGTCGGCGACCATGCCGGTCGTCGCCGCGATCGACAGCGCGAGCAGGCCGGCCGCCTCGAACACCGGCGGCTTGTCGTCCTGCATGTCCTTCGAATAGGCGAGCGGCAGGCCCTTCATCGTCACCATCAGCCCGGTCAGGCAGCCGACGATCCGCCCGGCATGGCCGCGCACGAGCTCCGCCGCGTCGGGATTCTTCTTCTGCGGCATGATCGAGCTGCCGGTGCTGAGCGTGTCGGGCATGCGGATGAAGCCGAAAGGCTGGCTGGCCCAGAGGATCATCTCTTCCGCCAGGCGCGAAAGGTGCAGCGCGCCCTGCGCCGCGGCCTGGAGGTAGTCGAGCGCGAAATCGCGGTCGGACACCGCGTCGAGGCTGTTCGCCGTCGGCCGGTCGAACCCGAGCGCGGCGCAGGTCGCGTCGCGATCGATCGGGAAGCCGGTACCGGCGAGCGCGGCCGAGCCGAGCGGGCATTCGTTGAGCCGCGCGCGCGCATCGGCGAACCGGCTGCGGTCGCGCCGGATCATCTCGTAATAGGCCATCAGGTGGTGGCCCAGGGTCACCGGCTGCGCGGTCTGCAGGTGGGTGAAACCGGGCATGACGCTGCCGGCATGTTCGCCCGCCCGCATCACCAGCGCGCGCTGCAGCGCCGCCAGCCCGGCGTCGGCCTGGTCGATCGTCTCGCGCACCCAGAGGCGGAAATCGGTCGCCACCTGGTCGTTGCGGCTGCGCGCCGTGTGAAGCCGCCCGGCCGCCGGGCCGATCAGCTCCGCCAGGCGGCTCTCGGTCGTCATGTGGATGTCTTCCAGGTCCCAGTCTTCCGGAACCCCGTCGGCCTCGTACTCGGCGGCAATCGTGTCGAGCCCTTGCGCGATCGTCCCCGCATCCTCGCGCGTGACGATCCCCTGCGCCGCGAGCATCGCGACATGGGCCTTGCTGGCCGCGATGTCCTGTCGCCAGAGCGCCTTGTCGAACGGGATCGAGGCGTTGATTTCGCGCATGATCGCGCTAGGGCCTTCGGCGAAGCGCCCGCCCCACATCGCATTGGATCCGCCCGTGTCGTTCTGCTCTTCGTTCCGGTTGTCGCTCACGTCTGTCGCCCTGGCTCTGCTTCTGGCGGGCTGCGATAGGCAAGCGCCGGAGACCGCGCAAGGCGAGGGCGCATTGTCCGCAGAGAAGGGGGACTTGGGCGAAACCTTCGACCGCGGGCGCGCGGGCGACCTGATGCCCGCGATCGAGGTGACCGCCCCCGATGGCAAGCGCCTGAACCTCGGCGCGACCCAGGGCACGCCGGTCCTGCTCAACCTCTGGGCCACCTGGTGCGCGCCCTGCGTCAAGGAAATGCCCCAGCTCGACGCTCTCGCCGCCGAATATGGCGACAGCCTGCGGGTCGTGACGGTCAGCCAGGACATGGGCGGGGCGGACAAGGTGGCGCCGTTCTTCGAACGCATGGCCTTCGACCACCTCGAACCGTGGATGGAGCCGGACCTCGAACTGGGCTTCGCGCTGGAAAGCCAGAGCCTGCCGACCACCGTGCTCTACGATGCCAGCGGCCGCGAAGTCTGGCGCGTCGTGGGAGAGCACGACTGGTCCGGCGCCGACGTGCGCGAAGCGATCGCCGAGGTCGTCGGCTAGCGTTCTTCGCCGGTGCCGCCTTCGACCGGTGGCCCGAGCCGTTCGGCGTTGAGCCGTTCCATCCATCGGGCGAGCGCGCGATCGGGCGTTCCGGCGATGATCGAGCGCAAGGTGGGCAGGTCTTCGTCCTGCCCCAGCTTGAACCGGCCGCGGACCCGCGTGACCTGCGCACGAAACCCCACGACCCGCCCGATCATCGCCCGGTAGCGGGGGCCGAGGTTCTCCACGCTCCATCCACCGGGGCCCTCCATGGCGCGAAGCAGGCGATCGACCGCCTGCGCGGTATCGGCGGGCGTGATCGTGACCCGCGCATCGATCTGCAGGCGGGCATAGTTCCACGTGGGGGCCCAGTCCGGCCGGATGGCGAGATCGGTCGGGATATAGCCCTGCGGGCCGGTGAACAGCAGGCTCGCCCGCGGATCGGCTGCCAGCGCCCCTTCCACCGGGTTTCCGCGCGCGAAGTGGCCGACGAGAGCGGCCAGACGGCCGGTGGCATCGTATTCGCCGATCAGCGGCAGCGTGGTCGCCGCGCTGCCCTGTCCGGCGACCACCCAGGCCAACGGGTATTCCTCGATCAGGGCGCGGACGTCGGCCGGGGCGAAGCGCTCGTAGAGGTGCGCGGCGCCCGTCATCGGGCAGGGTCCCGGCCCAGGCAGCACGCGGCGAAGGCCCAGAACAGCGCCATCTCCGAAAAGTGGCTGCGGATGTCGCCGCTGCCCTGGTGGCCGGCGTGCATGTCGGTCAGAAGCAGCGACGGCTCGGATGAGGTGGACAAGTGCCTGACCTGCGCCACCAGCTTGGCCGGTTCCCAATATGCCACGCGATCGTCTTTCAAGCCCGCGGTACACAGCAGCGGGGGATAGGCCGCGCGGCGCACGTTCTCGTAAGGCGAGATCGAGGCGATGTAGTCGTATGCCGCCGGATCGGCGAGGGGATCGCCCCAGTCGGGGCGGAACAGCGGCACCAGCGGATGATCCGCATCGCTCATCGTGTTGAGCATGTCGACGAAAGGCACCTTGGCGATCACGCCGCCCCACAGGTCCGGCGCCATGTTCATGCTCGCCCCGACCAGAAGCCCCCCGGCGGAGAGGCCGTGAGCCACGATCCGGCCCGGCGAGCAATAGCCCTCGCGCGCCAGGTGCTGCGCGCAGGCGATGAAGTCGGTGAAACTGTTGCGCTTGTGAAAGCGGCGGCCGCCGAGGAACCAGCGCCGGCCGAGTTCCCCCCCGCCGCGCACGTGGGCGATCGCATAGCGCCAGCCGCGGTCGACCAGCACGGTGGCCGGCACCGAGAACTCCGGATCGCTGGAGACGCCGTAGGCCCCGTAGCCGTAGAGGAGGAGCGGCGCGCTGCCGTCGCGCGGGGTGCCCTTGCGTGACAGGATGGTGACCGGCACGCGCTCGCCGTCCGGCGCCGGAGCGAACACGCGCTCCACTTCGTAATCGTCGGGGTCGAACCCGGCCACGGCCTCGCGGCGAACTTCCTCGCGGGTTCCCCGCTCGAGATCGATCCGTATCCAGCGCCGCGGCGAGCGGGGCGATTGATGGACGATCATGGCCTGGGGCGCATTGTAATCCTGGCCCGCCGGCAGGGCGAGGGCATAGGCCGGATCGTCGAATGCCAGCGATCGTTCGCTGCCGTCGGGGCGCAGCATGGCGACCGTGTGCAGCCCATCCACGCGTTCGAGCCGCACGAGCGCGGAGCGGAACGGGACCATGGCGACGATCGGCTGTCCCGGGCGATGGGGCACCAGGGTTTCGCGCGCTTCGAAAGTCTCTGGGTCGAGCCGTTCGATCTTGCGGTCGAAGGCGCCGCCGCGGTCGGTCAGGGCGACGAGGCTGCCGTCCCACTCGTCGATCTCGTAGCGCAGGCCCGCGCTGCGCGGCACGACCACTCGCGGCGGGGAGGTTTCGGCCGCTGCGGGGATCAGGCGGACTTCGGCCACTTCGGGGCCCGATAGCGTCAGCGCGATATAGCCGTTCGCCGCCGTCCGGCGCAGGCTCATGAAGATCGCCGGATCGTGCTCTTCGTAGACGAGGTGCGTTTCGCCGTCCTCGACCGATGTGCGGTAGAGCCGCGTCGGCCGGTTGTGCCGGTCGCGCCAGATCCAGAAGAGCCACTGCGAGGAGGGGGAAAAGGCAAGCGCGCCGTATCCATAGGCGTCGCCTTCCACCAGAACGCGGGTCGTGCCGTGCCGGGTATCGCGCACGACGATGCGGTGCCGGTCGTTTCCGATCACGTCTTCGGCCCAGGCGAAATGGCGATGGTCGGGGCTCGGCTGGTGATCGGTGCTGCGGTAATAGGCCTGGCCCCTGGCGCGCTCCGCCTCGTCCAGCAGGGTCTCGGGAGGTCGGCCCTCGCGCCGCCTGACGTGAACCGGGTGCAGCGCCCCGGGCGGGACGGGGGCCGAGTATTCCCACCCGTCGCGGGGCAGGGGCGGGGGGCTGACCCCGCCGCCAGCGCGCGCCAGCATCCGGTCCAGCAACTCGTCCTGCAGCGGGCGGAGCGGGGCCAGCATGGCCCGGGCATAGTCGTTTTCCGCCTTCAGCAGGCCGGCCACCGGCGGGGGAAGCGTGTCGGGCGAGCGGACGCCGGCCTCCGGCACATACTTCATCCATGCATAGGGATCGGTGCGGCGGCGCCCGAGCTGTTCGATCACCTGGGGGACGCGTGGGGGGCTGGGTGCAGCGACGTCCGGCCAGCGCCGGGCCGGGGGCGCGCCGCGGGCAAGCGCGGGCGCGGCCAGAGCCAGGCTGCCCAGCGCGGTCCCCGCCAGGAAGCCGCGCCGGCTCGGTCGCGGAAATTGGTCCATGCGCTGTCTCCTCTGCCCGTCTCGATCGGGCAAGAGCATATGCTAGCCACGCCGCCCGACCGTGCAGAACGGGTCGCCGAGCACAGCGAACGGGCCAAAACGCGAAACCCTGGCCGGCGCGTGTGACAGGCGCATGACCCGAGAGGCCCGATCCGTCCGATAACTGGCCCGGCCCGTGCCGCCGGCCCCCGGTGAGGTGATAGCCTCCCGTCCCGACGCGAAAAAGCACTCAGGGAGCATTACCATGGCCTTTTCTTCGGTCGGAACCGCCGCCGCATGCGGAATCTCGTTGCTGGCTCTCGGCGCCGCGACGACAGTGCACGCACAGTCCGCGGACCCGTCGCAGCCCGCCGCTTCGCCGGCCTCCGCGCGGCCCGAGATCATCGTGACCGCGACCAAGCGCGACGAATCCCTGCGCGAGATCGCGGGGTCGGTTTCGGCCGTGACCGCGGAGGAATTCGACGACCTCAACGCGCAGGACCTGTCGGATTACATCACCCGAGTGCCCGGCGTGGTCTTCAACAATTATCAGCCGGGCGTATCCGAAGTCGTCATCCGCGGCGTTGCCTCCACCACTTACCACGAGGCGAACCAGGCGACGACCGGCTATTACCTGAACGAAGTCCCGCTGATCGAACCCGGCTTTCCGCTGGTCATCCCCGATGTCGATACCTTCGATCTCGAGCGGGTGGAGGTCCTGCGCGGGCCGCAGGGCACGCTGTTCGGATCGTCTTCGTTGGGCGGGGCCGTCAACTACGTCGCGCGCCAGGCCGACCCCACCGGGCTGGAGGCCGGGTTCGAGGGCATCCTGTCGAGCACGCGCCGGGCGGGCGAGGCCAGTTACGGCGTCAAGGGAATGGTGAACGTTCCGATCGTGCGCGACCGGCTCGCAGTCCGGCTCGTGGCGCTGGAGCGGTACGACGCCGGCTATCTCGACAATGTCGGCACCGGCATCGACGGGAGCAACGACCTGCGGGTGCGCGGGCTGCGCGGCTCGCTCGTCTGGACTCCCGCCGAAGGGACGACGCTGTCCGCGCTGAGCATGTACCAGGAATACGATCTCAGCGACCAGACTTACGTCGTGTTCAACGACGATCCCGAAACGTTCGAACGCAATACCAACGTGCCCGAATACCAGAAGACCGAGTTCCAGCTTCACAGCCTGCGGCTGGAGCAGGAGCTGGGCTTCGCCACGCTGAGCGCGCTGGGCAGCTACGTGCGCAAGGAGAGCGACCTGGCATTCGACGATTCGATCTTCGTCGGCATCGATCCGCGCACCGGCACGCCGCAGCTGTCGGGTTCGGCGGGCACGTCGGAGACGACTTATGCCGAGCTGCGCCTCGCGTCCGCGGGCGGCGGCCCGCTGGAATGGCTCGTGGGGGCCAACTACACCCGCCTCGATGCCGAGGGGACCGGCTATGCCCATATCGAGGGGATCGGCGACTATATCGACGCCAATCCGGGCGAGTTCGACGGGCGCCCCGCCAGCGAGATCGCACCGGGCGATTTCGTCCAGCGAACAGTGGACAGCAACGAGGTCAAGGAAATCGCCCTCTTCGGCGAGGCGTCCTATACCTTTGCCGATGTCTTCAAGCTGACGGCCGGCGGGCGCCTGTTCGAATATCGTTCCAGCCCGCGCCTGCAGTTCCTCCCCAACGCGGAACTGATCCCCCCGTTCGACTACCAGCCGGGCGAGAAGAAGGAATCGGGCTTCATTCCCAAGTTCTCGCTCACCTACACGCCGAACGACACGATCATGGTCTACGCGCTCTATTCGGAAGGCTTCCGGATCGGGGGCACCAACGTCTATGCCGTGGCCTCGGGCGCGCCGCTCAACTTCGACAGCGACAGCACGGCGAACTACGAGCTGGGCCTGCGGATCACCGGCGCGCAGGAGCGCGTGACGATCGACCTCACCGCCTATCACATGGACTGGAACAACATCCAGGTGCGGTTGTTCACCCCGGTCGATTTCGATGCCTATACGACCAATGGCGGCGGGGCCGATATCGACGGGATCGAGGCCGCGATCAGCGTGCGCCCGGTGGACTTCCTGAACCTGTCGACCAGCATCAGTTACAACGATGCGCGCCTGTCGCAGCTCCTGCCCGACAGCTTCGCGCCTGGCGGCGGCTATGCCGAGGGAACCCGGCTGCCCGGCGCTTCCGAGTGGACGATCGCCAACCAGGTGGCATTCGACTTCGCCGACGCGCCGATGCGCCCGCGGATCGCCTTCGCCCACCGCTACCTGTCGGAAGCCCCGGTCGCCTTCGGCGATACGCTGGAGAAGGGCGACTACCATATCATCGACGTCAACGCGTCGGCCGAGGTCACGCCAGGGCTGGAACTGGGCGTCTTCGTCAAGAACCTGACCGACACCTACGGCATCCTCAACGCACCGTTCGGCTTCGCCGGCTCGGTCACCCGGCCGCGGACGATCGGCGCGAGCCTGCGCTTCAGCTTCGACTGATCAGGCGGAAAAGCCGGAGAGGAAGGCGGATACGTTGAGGCCCAGGTCGCCGATCGCGTATCCGCCTTCCATCACGATCAACACGGGAACGGCCGCGCCGGCGATCCTCTGCGCCATGGCGCGAAAATCGTCGCGGTCGAGATCGAAGGCGCAGATCGGGTCGCTGGCATGGGTGTCGGCGCCGAACGAGACGACCAGGAGGTCGGGCCGGTGCCGCGCGATCGCCTCCATCGCGCCGTCGAGCACGGCGAGGTAGGTTTCCCCGGCCGTCCCGCGCGGCAACGGGAGGTTGAGCGTGGCGCCGTCGCCGTCGCCGGTTCCCGTTTCGTCGGCATGGCCCCAGTAGAACGGGTAATCGGTCGCCGGGTCGGCGTGGATCGAACAGAAGAACGTCTCGCCATCGTCCAGGAAGATGTCCTGCGTGCCGTTGCCGTGGTGATAGTCCACGTCGAGGATCGCGACCCTCTCGTACCCCAATGGGCGTGCCGCCCGGGCCGCGATGGCGGCGTTGTTGAGATAGCAGTAGCCGCCCATGTAGTCGCGCCCGGCGTGGTGGCCGGGCGGCCGGCACAGGGCGAACGCCTGCCGATCGCCCCCGGCCACGGCATCGAGCGCGGAAAGCGCGGTCTGCGCGGACCAGTAGGCGCCTTCCCACGTCCCGGCCGCCACCGGGGTTCCGGCATCGTAGCTGAAGGCGCCCAGCTGCGCGTCGATCCGGTCGAGCGGAAGCGGCCGGCGCCCGACGACCGGGAAGGTATATCCGATCGCGTCGCCCGCTCGCCCCGCGGCAAGCCACCGGGCGTGCGCGGATTGCAGAAACCCGACGTAAGCCCGCTCGTGCACCGCGAGAACCGGCGCGAGCCCGTGATCGGACACGGCGGCCGGGCTGCCCAGCCGGTCGAGAATGGAGCGGGTGCGCGAGGGCTTTTCCGAATAGGGCATCCACTCGCCGTTATGCAGTTCGCGCGCGGGGGCGTGGGCGTCCTGACGCTGGTCGAAGAAGACCCTCATGGCCGGTCGTCGCGGTCGGCCGCGACGCGTGCGATCCAGGCGGCCTGGTCGTCGAGCGCGCGCGAGGCGAGGGGGGAGATCGACATGGCCTCCAGGAAGCTGTGCGTCGCCCCGGCATATGTCGCGGCTGCGGTCGGGACGCCGGCCGCGGCGAGCTTGCGCGCCATGGCGTGGTTGCAGCCGGCGAGGATGTCGCATTCCGCGATGGCCAGGAAAGCCGGCGGCAGATCGTGCAACTCGGCATGAAGCGGGGCCACGAGCGGATTCGCGAGGTCTTCGGGGCGATCCACGTAGTTGCTCCAGAACTGGTCCATCTCCGGCACCTCGAGCGAGAACGGCGGGCCGTCGAAGGCATCGTAGCTCTCGGTCGGCTCTGCGGCAAAGGCGCCGTAGTTGAGCACCATGCCCGCCAGCCGCGCACGGTGCCGGTCGCGGCGCAGCAGGCACGCGGAAACGGCCAGGTTGGCCCCGGCCGAATCCCCGCCCACGAGAATGCGGTCCGGGTCGATCCCGAGACTCTCCGCTTTCTCCTCCATCCAGTCGAGGGCGCCGGCGATTTCCTCCAGCGCCACGGGGAACTTGCTCTCGGGCGAGAGACTGTAATCGATGCCGATAACCACGATCCCGGCGCGTGCCGCGTATTCGCGCATCAGCCGGTCGTGCGTATCGACGCTGAACAGGGTCCAGCCGCCGCCGTGAATGTAGAGCATGGCCGGCGCCGGCCGGTCGCTCGTCGGGCGGTGCAGCCGAAGCCGCAGGCCGTGCCACGACATGTCACGGGTTTCGGCCATTTCCGGACCGCCCCGACGCCATCGCTCGCGCACCCGTTCGGCCACGGCGCGCCGCGCGACATGGTCCATCGCGGTGCCCGTCGCATGCTCGGCATAGGCAGCGTTCACGATTTCCACGAAGCGCCGGATGTCCGGATCGATCGGGTCGTCGGCGATGCGCGAATCGGGATGGCTGCTCACGTGCCTGGCGTCCTCTTTGTGGCTTATCAGGGCCTTGATAGCGGCTGACGCTGCGAACGAGACGACGATTTCGGGCCAACTTGCCGCCGAGACAGGCCATCCGTCGCGCTTGCTTGCACAGGGCGGCGCATCTGGCCATCATGAGCGGATCGGGCGAGATTTGACGGGAACGGGCCATGAAGAAGAGCGAAGACGTCCTCTCCCTGGGCCGGCCGGTGGTCGCCCTGCGCGACGAGTATCCGGCCGGCTTCGTCGATGCCATGCACAGCCACGACTATATCCAGATCCTCTATGCCTCCTCCGGCGTCATGGCGGTGCGGACCCGGGACGTGAGCTTTGTCGTTCCGCCGCAACGCGCGGTCTGGCTCCCGGCCGGGGTCGAGCACGAGGTGGCCTGTCGCGGCCCCGTCTCGCTGCGCACCCTCTATCTCGAGCCTACCCCCGAACAGGCCGGCGCGCAGTGTCGCGTGTTCGAGGTCTCGGACCTCCTGCGCGCGCTGATCCTCGAAGTCGTGGCCTTTCCCGCGTTTTACGACCCCGACGGGCGTGAAGGCGCGATCATCTCCCTGCTGCTGGGCGAGATCGCGCGAATGCCCAATGCCCCCTACCAGGTCATCATGCCGACCGACCATCGCCTGCTGCGCGTATGCAACGCGATCCTCGCCAATCCGTCCGATCCGCGCGACCTGGACGACTGGGCGAAGGTCGCCGGCATGGGCCGCCGCACGCTGACCCGCAGTTTCAAGCAGGAGACGGGAATGGGCCTGGCGGTCTGGCGCCAGCAGGTGCGCCTGATGGAGGCGCTTTCGCTTCTCGCCGCCGGCGCTTCGATCACGCAAGTCGCGTTCGAGGTCGGGTACGACAGCACCAGCGGGTTTGCATCGATGTTCAGGCGAGCCTTCGGCACCGCCCCCAGCCAGTATCTCGATGCCGCGCGCCGGGGCGATGGTCACAGCAGGTAGCGGATGCGCACCTGCTGGCGGTTGGGGCCGGGCGTCATTTCGAAGCGGGCTTCATCGAACCGCGGGGGGCCGAAGCGGATCGGCGGATTGCCGGAGAAGCCGAAGCCTTCGCGCGGGATCGCGGCGAACTTGTCCAGCTTGCCGTTGCCGTTCTCGTCGTGGACGATCGAGAGCGCCCACGTTCCCCGCGGGAGGCCCTGGAAGCGCAGAACGGCCTTCGCGGCGGGCACGCTCAGCCGCACGGCATCGGCGTCGCCGGCGCAATCGGGGAAATGCGCCTCGCTGCGCGTCAGGCAGGCGTGGATCATGCCCTTGCGGTTGCGCAGTTGTTCCAGCTCGATGCTCAGTTCGGCCGGCACCGTCCCGGCCGCCGGGGCCGGACGGGTGCCGGCAGGGGCTCCACCCGCGGGAATGCTGCCCGTGACGAGACCGGCGACGAGCGCGATCTTCAATCCCCGCCTGGCGGCAAGTGGCATAAGTTCCCCCCTCCCGGGTCCTGGTGGGCGGTGACGGGCTCGAACCGCCGACCCTCTCGGTGTAAACGAGATGCTCTACCAACTGAGCTAACCGCCCCGGGGATGCCTGAACCTCGCACAAACCCTAGCCTAAACCTGCTTTCGTGACAAGTGAAATCGGCTTGCCGCGAACTGGAATGGTCCGCTTATGGTCCGCACACCAGAGATCGGCATGACGCTCGACCTCTTGAAAGAAAGTGGTCAGCGCCGCAACCGCTTCGGGCGCGTTTCGCGGGTCATAATGCAGGTAATGGGCGCTGGTCGTGCGGGCGATACCCCGGCTCGCGGGGATATGCCCGGTCAGGCCCGATAGCTGAGCGCCCGGCACGCCTGCGCGGTCCAGGTGCGTCGAAATCGTGTGCCTGATGTGATAGGCTTCCACGTTCGGCATATCGAGAACTCGCCGCGCGGTGCGCCACCAGCGTTTGCGGCTGCCAACCCGTTCATGGGGTTCCGCCTTCCATTCCCGCAGGATCGGCCGCAGCGGCTCGATCACCGGGACGATAGCGTTGCGCTTGTCGGTTTCCTCGCGAGCGGGCTGCAAATCGAGTATATCGCCCTCCCACTGAAAAGCGGGATCGAACGCCATCGCCGTTCCGGGGCGACAGGCCGTGGCGACCATTAGGGCAATCTCCCGCCAGATCCCCACGTCCTCGCGAGCATAGCCCCATATCGCGCCTAGCTGCTCGGGTGTCAGCAATTTGGGCGGCGCGCTGTTCCTCAGCCTCTTGTTGACGCTGGGGATCTTAGGGGCCTCAATCCGCCGCTCACCCTCGGCATGGTGAAGGGCGGCGCGCAGGTCTTCGATATTGCGCTGGACGGCGTGCCCGCTGACACCTTGGGAGGTGTGCCGGAAAGTCTTGCCGCCCCACTCGACCTCCCACGAATGCGGGGCCATGCGCCAGCGGCGGAACCGCGCGATTACGCCGGGGGTGATGTCGGCAACTGTCGCCTCGGTTCCCAGCGGGTCTTGCATCAGAAAGCCGATCCAGGCGCGAAAGCTGCTCTTGATCGTATCGACGCGATGGATGTCCGGCCCGCGCTCGCGGACGTAGTGGAACAGGTGCGGCACCAGCTCGGCGTCAGCGGCGTCCTGCCCCCGCTCCAGCGATCGAACGTTCGCCTCGTAAGCGCGCAGGACGGCCTCGGCTTCATCTACAGTCCTTCGCTTAGTGCTGCGATAGACAACGGACCGCGACTTTTCGGAGTAGGTTGCGATTTGCCAGATGTCGGGCGATTTGCCGTCCCGCCGCTTGTCGAGCCAATATTTTCCAATGGTGAACGGGCTATCTTCGCGGGACATAGTTCCTCGGCTTCAATCTCACACAGGAAGCGCAATACCCCATACTCGCCCAGCTTGCACAACTGGTCGTGCGTAAACGTCGCCCCGGTGCCGTTCCGCATTGCGCGGCGGTATTTCGACACGATGGCCTGGATGCTCACCTATCCTCTCCCGTGTTGTTAAGGAGGTGGGAGCGGACAGAGAGGCCGAGATCGCTGATAAGGCCCACCTTATCCACTAAGCCGTGCTTACGAAGAACGCGGTGCGTGTTGGGCGGCGGAAACGTCATCAACCGCTCCGAACCGGTCCCGTATGGATCGCGCTGCCCCGCCTCAGTCGTCAGCCATCGCCGCTGCGCCTTGGTCAGCCCTGCCGCTATCTCTGCGATGGTCTTATCCATTGTGGGCCTCCTGAGTGCGGAGGGCTTCGATAAGCCCGGACAAGTCGAGGGACGCCGCGATATTTGCTAGCGCGGCAATTCCATGAAGCTGGCTGTCGTAAAATTCGCCTATGTTGACTGCGACGCAGGTTTGTCCGCAGCCCACTAAGCCATTGTCGCACCAAAGAGCTGTCTTGCCGTTATGCGTATCGCTGGGCATGGCTACTACCGGCAGGCCGTGTAGGTTGCGCTTCGCGGCGGCAACAGTTTTCGCCAGCCCCTCAAGTGCTTCGATACGTTCTGCTATCTCTGCTTGTGTCATGGTTACTACTCACTGGATTACAGGGGTTTGGCGATGCCTTGCGGCCCGCGCTGTCAGGCTTCGCCCGGAGCCGCATTCGCGTCTCCGCCCTTCGGGTTTCCATCGCTATCGCGGGTCATTCCGGCTCTTCTTCGCCATCGATCTGACGGTCGAGCCAAGCGTTCAGCGCCTGCATGGCCTTGCCTCCGGTTTCGGTCTCGAGCGCGGTTTCCCCCATTTCGCTCGCCGCGATGGCGTAGATGGTGTTCTGCGAGGGAGTCAGTGCTGCCATCAGCGCGCAGGGGGCGGCCACAAAAACGATGCGTCGAGCCCAGGGCCAGATGAAGGACGTGTCTTCGTCCTCAACGTGCAAAATGATTGCTGATATCATCAGGACAGTGCCGCCAACGACCGCAACCACGACCGCAACATTCGTCATAAGGGCGGCGACACTTCCGGCTACGTCCGCCAGATAGAGCATCCAAGAAAGTGAGTTCATTGTTCGTCTCCTTATCCTGCCAGCGCCATCGCTTCCGCGATCACAGCTTGCGTTCCGAACGTGCGTTTGCTTCCTCGCTCGTTCTTTCCATGTGCCGCATTTTCAGGTAGTCGAGATCGACCTTGGCCCTGTTCGCGGCGCTTCTCGCGTTCACCATTTTCTTGATGTAATCCGCCCATTCCGGGGACGACTTCACGATGCGCTCGGCCTTCGCATGGGCCATCTCGCCAAGCTGGGCGATTTGCTGCGCCAGGTATGTCGTCTTGCCTTCCTCAAGCATTCGGGCGGCGGAATCGACTTGGCACCAATCCAGCGCCGCAAGCCGATACTGTTCACTAATGGGCTGGTCGTTACGCATCTTCTTTCTCCGGCAGTATCCCCATCGCCACGCTTTCGGCCTCTAGGCGCACGGCCTCGGCAGCGGTGTCTTTCCCATTGCGCTCGCACCATTTCGCTTCGCAGCCGACCCCATGCACGCCCTCGGGGCCACGGTGGCAATCCGGGCACAGCGGCACGAGAAACCGGTGATCGCGCCGCTTCCAACGCTTGCCGGGGCAGTCGAGCATGATATGGTGCGCTTCGCTCTGGCCGTGGATTCCGCAGCCGTAGCAAGGTTGTTCTTTGACATAAGCCTTGTGCTCGCGCTCGCCGCTGTTGGGCTGCGGATTGTATTTCGGCTTAATGCGCCCGTGCGGCGGCACCTTGGGGAGGGGACCTTGGAAGGTCACTCCGGCCACCTCGCCGGTTCCAGGCCAAGCCGCTCGCGTATCTCGTCGCACCGTGCGCGGATCGCTTCCCGCTCCCGGTCGCGCTTTACAGCATTGCCCAGCTTGCCAATCTCACTGGCGGTAGGGTGGCGGCGGAATAGGTCTAGGAAGCGCATGTTACTGGCCTCCTTTGGGCGCATCGCTTTCAGCGACCGGGCTCTTGCCTTCGGCTGAGCCGCTGCGCGTCTCATCGCTTCGCGCTTCGATCCCTTGCGCGGTGCGCTTGTAGAACTCGTCCCAGCTTTCGCCGTCGCGGGGGTAACGGTTCATCTTCTGCCAGCGCTTGAGGTAGGGGCTGTTCATGCGAAATACTCTGCCATAGCTTCGACATCGTCCGGCGCGCCGCATGCTCGGCAGCACTCGGGCGCAACAGTTTCTTCATCGGCGTGGAAGGCCGCGACCAAAAGATCGCCACAAAAGCCGCACCATATTCCATCATCGTTCACTGCCGCCCAATCGGGGCAATCAAGGTCATAGATGGAGAATGCGCTAGGGATTGAAGCCGGAACGGGCGAGACGGGAACCGGCTCGACTTGCGAAAGCCCGGTGCCCGAAGGGCAAGCGCCATTATCCATGTTTCATCTCCATCCCGAGAGCGGCGGAAGCCCCCTGCCGGATTACAGGTCCGCTTCCGCACTTTCTCTCGCTATTGCCCCGATTCCTCGCGCTCATGATGCGCCCGCTTCCCAACGCGATTTCACCGGGTATCGGTGCATCGAGGCCACTATTCTGAAGCGACGTAGCGAACGTGCGCGGAAGGAGTGGGAGCGGGTATTTCATCGGTAACCACCGGGACGGCTTTCACCGCCCCGGCCCCTCGTTGTGGAACCTAAAATGGGATATCCTCCCCGTCGTCGTATTCGGGCTGCGAACCTGCGCGATCCTGCGCGTCACGACGGTCGCGAGAGCCGGAACGTTCGTCTTTCGGCAGCGGCTCGCGCAGCATGATCTTGAATTGCCCTTCAACGGGGGCGGGGATTGCATCCAGCAGGACCGAGTAGCCCTTGCCGTCCTTGTTGGGGAATGCGACCCCGATGCGGGTGAAGTAGCTCTTGCCGTTGTTTTCGCGGACAGAGAGTGCGTCGAGACGTTCCATATTATGCTGCCTTTCTGTATGCGGCGGACAGTTCCGCCACGGTTTCGTCGATCTCGGCCAGGAAGGCCGACACCGCTTGTTCGATCTCTGCGATCAACTCGTCGTCGCGCTCGACCCGGCGCACATGCAGTCGCATTTCCTCGGGCATCCGCGGGTCGTAGGAAGCGAAGTCGCACCACTCCCGCTCAGCGCAGGCCATCTGCCACTGCATTTGCAGGACATACTTCCGTTCGATGGGCGCGCCGCGAAGGGTGGCAATGTGCGTGGCGGTGTTGGGGCACTTGATTTCAAGCATCCCGTCGAAGCCCACCAGCCCGTCAGGGGAGGCCCCGGACATGGCAATGGTCGGGTGATCGATGAAGCCGATCTCCACGGGCTGGTCGCCAATGTGCTCTGCGTAGGCTGCGCGAGCCTCGGGTTCCATATCCACGCCCCACTGCATAGCGGCGTTCGTGAAGCCTTCGGACTTGGCCCCGGTCAGGCGCTCCGCCACCAGTTGCGCGGCGTAGTTCTCGCGCGAGGCGGCGGGCTTGCCGGATTTCAGCGTGGCCATAACGTCCACGATCCGGCTTGCGGTTGCCTTGCCCAGGCGGGCGGCAAACCAATCCTCAGAGCGCTGGTCGATATGCTCGCTCATGCCGGTTCCTTCGCCTTGTCGTTCGTGTCCGCCTTGGCCATTTCGGCCAGCTTCTTTTCGAGCCGGTTCACGGCTTCATCGAAGCGCGAGGCGGGCAGGTCGGGAATGTCTTTGCAGCGCATCACCCGGCAAAAGTTCACCGCGTCGATCCCGGTCGCCTGCAAGAGGCTTTGGACCCTCACCACCTGCTCGTCGGTAATGCGCGGTTCGTCGCGCTTCACCGTGCGAGCCGCCGCGTTGCCATCGTCGTCCTCGACCGGGACGCCGAACGCCGTTACAAGGGCGTAGCGCCGTGCATAGGTGAGAGCGGAGCCGAAGCCCTGCGCGTCGTTCTTGTTCGCCGGGACGTAGAGCTTGCCGAGCGATAGCTTGTCGCCGTTCGCGTGGTGCAGGATCGTCTCGATTGTTACGCCGCGCTCGGAAGGCTCCGGGTGCTGCGTAAAGAACAGGCCGTGCTTGATAAGGGCCGGCTTGATCGCCTCGATGACGGCGGTGATGTCCGCATACTTGCTCTTGAAGTGCGGGTTATTGGCCGACTTCATGGCCGCGTCGATTTCCCCGAACGCGAGCGCCATCGCGCCAGCAAGGGTCGCAGCCTCTACCTTGGACTCAGCGCCCATGTTCATTCTCCTTTATTGATTCCCATGTGGAGAGGGCGACGCGGGCTAGACGCTCACACCGCCCCCGGATGGTGTATCCGCCGTGTTCGAGTAGGCATTCCCTCAGCGCCTCAGCCATTTTCTCGGCTGCCTCTGCCTGTGCTGTGGTGGATGCGAGGCGGTGGCGAGTACGTGAAAGCGCGGCGAGCGATACTTCCGCCAACCGAGAGATTTCTTCTAGCGCTTCGTCGGCATCCAGATCGCCGCATTGCCGTTCTAGGAACCTGTCTTTGATGGCGTGAAGGTTCGCCTCGACAGCGGCCACCGCAGCCTCACGATCCGCCTGCGTTACCTGTTCTTGTGCCATGTTAGTTGTCCTCTTGTGCAGCGAGCATGGCGTCAGCCCAAGCGTAGGCTCGGCGGGCAGCTGCTTTTGCGTGGTCCTTGCCGGACAAGACCCAGGCGTTGCCGTAGTCGGCAGCGAAGCAGGCGGGCATTACCTGTCCCGCGAAGTAATCGCGCAGGGTCATGCCGGGGTAGGTTACCTTGGCCAGTTGATTGCCAATGTTTTCAGCGCGGGTGGCAGGGAAGGCGGGAAAGTTGTTCTCACTCGCCATGACGGTTCCCCTGACTGGTGGTGGAGCGCTCCCGCATGGGGGCTTCCCCCACCGGCGGCCGGCGAAATGAAAGCAGCGGGGACATGAACTGACCGTTCCCCGGCTTGTGATCGCGGGTGTAAGTGTTCACAGGTATTCCTCCTCTTTCGGCCATTCCGCCTGGAGTTCTTGCCAACGTGCCTCGCCCATTTCCTCGCGGGCCTGATCAGCAATGTCTTGAAGGCGGCCCATCGTGGGTAGGGTGCTTACTTCCATGCGCTCGAAATGACGGACGTTCGTGTTGCTGGTGCCATCAGGGGCATTCAGGACGCCGGGGCGGTCCTCTACGGCCTTGCCAATCCGGTAGTGCAGGTCCGATAGGGACATGCGGGATATGTCGTCCTGACGGGCGCACAGCCGTTCGTAGTGGGAGCGGTTACTCGCCATCGGTAGGCTCCCCGGCCTTGCCGAGTTCGAAGCCACGGCGGAGGGCGTCTCGGGTCGCCTTCATGGCGCCGACATCATCCACATCGCCATTGCGAACGCTCTGTGCGAACTGCTTCGCGCTGAAACTGTCATCTTGCTCAAATGCGCGAGCACAAATCTCCCGCGCCTCGAGCAGCAGTGGATCAACCGGCGGCTCTTCGTGCTCCATGATGTATCGGGCGAAGGCCTTTCCTATGCTGTAGGAAAGCAGCGCACCCTCCTCGAGGAAGCACTCGGGCTTGTAGGTAGAGCCGTCCTCATTGACGATCTGACACACTCGTTCAGCCGCCCACTGTTCTATTTCATTAGCCATGGTTCTTCTCCCGTTCGGAGAGCAAGGCGTCGGCAAAGCGATATGCCGCGCTCGCAGCCTTTTCGGGGTGCATGGGCGAGCCAACTTGAACGATGCTCATCCCATGCTGGTGGGGTATTTTGGCAGTAACTGTCAGCGCCTGCCCCGCGAACCAATCGCGCAGGGTCATGCCTTCTTGCAGGTGCTTATCGTGAACGCAGGGGAATGCGGGCGGATTGTCGCTCATCACACGTAACCTTTCGATTGGCAGAGGTCGTTCGGATGGACGCGCGACGGATTGAACTCCGCTGCCACCCGGTATTCGGGCAACTCGGCTTCCGTGTTGTCCGCCTCCACCTCCAGGTCGTCGTTCCAGATGACCTGGGCTGCACGAACAGCGGCAAGGTTGGCGTGGAGCGCGTGGATCGACCATTCGCCGCCAGAGCGCGTCAGAGCAGCAAGGAGATTGCCGACCTCGCCGTGCAGGCGCATAACGTCCGCGATAAGCTCTTCTGCTGCTGCATCTGCTAGGCGGTGTTCGGGGGTGGTGGGTTTGATGGGGGATTGAGCGGTCATTGTTCGCGCTCCCCTTTGGGCGCATCGGCGTTGCCGACCGCGCTCTCGTGAACCGAGCCGGTTTCCGTCTCGGCCCGGTCGAGCTTGCTCGAAGCGCCCTGATCTTGTTCGTCCCTCCTCACTTCATCTCTCCCAGATGGGAGTCGAAGGCGGCATCGATGATTTCTTGATGTTCGGCAGCGCTGGCCATGCGCACGCGGTCGCCATACTCCACCAGCAGTTTGCGCAGAGTGTCGCGCTCCCTCAGAAGCTCTACCGTCTTATCGCTCGGGAGGGAGAGGGCGCGTTTGGCCGCAACCCAACCCTCGCGATTGTGCCGGGTGCAGTAGGACTTGTCGCCCATCCCACACCAACCGAGATTTCCGCAATCGCCCCACTCGTCGAGCGGCTCCACCTCTGCCTCACTCGGGCTATGTGTTGCGCGGAGGGCGGAGAGAATGCGGTCGCCGTTGGTTTCCATGAAGCCAGCAACAGCTTTGTCGTGCGTCCAATCACAGTGCTGCTTCTGGGCGCGAAGAAGCGCCTCCAATTCCGCCAACAGCTCCCGCGCTGCTTTGTTGCTGGAGCGGGTCATGCTTCACCCCGTGCCTTGGCGATTGCGGCAGCAAGGTCGTCCATTGCTTCTCGGACCTTGGATGGCTCGCTATGCATGATGCCGACCGTAAGGATCACCCCCCACTTCTCAGCGGCATCCAGCAACTCCGGCGCGGCTGCGGCTTTCAGCGCGTCCGCCTCGGATGCGCAGTCGCTGGAGAATAGGCGAAACGTGCGCCCCCCAATCGGGGCGGACATGATGTGAAAGCCATCGCCGCTGAACTTCGGTTTTACCGACCACGGCGTATGCCCTGCGCGTTCTTCGTTGGGAGTGGTCATGCCACCCTCCACACGCGGAGAACGCCTTCATCGCGAAGGAGGCGGCCGGTGAATTTCATGCCGTGGCGCCGGCCATAATCCCAGGCGGCGCTGCGGACAGTCATATCGTCTTCGCCGTCATTGACCGGGACAGCAAAGCTGTCCCCCACCTCCATATCCGCGAAGGGATAGCGGCGCATCGCCCGATGCGAGGCGGGCATCTCGATGCCCTTTTCGATCTTGAAGTCTGCCATGCTTCACCTCTCTATCGTGATGCCGAGCATCACCTGTTGAGAGGTGGTTTATATGCGCATACGCATACAGTCAAGTGCTAAATATGCGCGAGCGCATTTTTGCAGCCAGCTACTGGCGCGTGTTGTCCCGAATGTCCTTGAGTATCTGGGTAATGGCGCTGAGCTGCTTGCTCAGGGAGTAGGGCGCGTAAAGGAGGGTGAAAATTACCGCGAATATCACCAAGCGATCATACCAAGGCCACGTTGATATAATCTCAGTCATCTTGGTATGATCGCCTTAACCCTAGCCGCCCAAAGTATCTCAACATCCTCTATAATCGGAGCATTGGTCGATACCAAGTGATAGCGCTGCGGGCGGCTACCTCGCATTATGCGTTTAACGAGCATTCGGCCATCAGCAAGCTGCACGACGCATATCCGATTAAGAACCTCGTCTTCAACGATAGTTTGTTCGCCGGTGTAAACCAAGCGCCAACCGTTCTCCGCAGTGGGTAAGAGGCTGTCGCCCCTTACTTCGACAGCAACGGCGCGGCCAGTAACAGTAGGCGGCCGCTCGACGTGATCCAGGCCCTCGCCATGAGCGTAATCGTCGTAAGGAAAAACCTCCGCGCCTGCGCCCACGTAGCCGACAACCGGTATATCGCCCGGGGAAGTGCCGGATAGATCGTCAAGATCCATGAGGCGCTCAATCGTGGTGTTGGCAAACTCCGCAATGCGGTGCAGCGCATCGCTTTGGGGCCTGGAGCCACGTTCCCAGCGAACGACAGTGGACTGACTGACCCCCATTCTTTCGCCAAACTCTGTCTGGCCTAAGCCTGCGGCACAGCGGATCGCTTTGATTTTTTCGGCGAGCTTCCCGGTCATGGCGCCCGCATAAACCGGGATACGATGATTCCCGAAACCGTTTGCGCATATCAACACTTGACCCCCCTATGCGTATGCGCATATATACGAGGAATGGATAGCATCCTCGGCATCAGGAAGGCGCTTGGGCTTTCGCAAGTGGAAATGGCCGCCCGGTTAGGGCTGCACCAGACCACAATTTCCCGATTTGAGCGCGGCGAACTGCCCACGGACAAGCGAACCCTTCTGGCGGCACAAGCCCTGCTGGCGGGAAGGGAGGCGGCATGAGCGTCTATTTTATGACATGCCGCTCCCTCGGGCAGGTCAAGATCGGCCACAGCTGCAATCCGCAGCGCAGGCTGGAAACCCTGCAAAGCGGCTGCCCAATGCCGCTGGTTATCGAAGCCACCATGAAGGGCGGTCGGGCGCAGGAAATGGCGCTTCATAGCCGGTTCGCCGCGCATCGCCGCCAAGGCGAATGGTTCGAGCTGACCCCCGAAATCGACGCACTCATTACCGAGCGCCGCCGTGCCCAGAACGACAAGTGGTTCAAGCGGCAGGGGCTGGTGAGCGAACTGGAGAAAGCAGCATGACCCACCCTTATATCGTCGGCAATCGCCCGCCCGAATGGTTCGACCCTAACTGGAACGCAAGCGCTCGCGCACGCCCGCCCAAAAAAGGTCCATCCTTTGGCCTGCCGCTTCTTGTGCTTGTCGGGTTTGCTCTGGCGACAATTCCTCTCCGAAAACTGTCGCGGGGAGGGCGGTAAATTGCCTGTGCATTTCCTCGGCCAGCCCTTCGCAGTCGTCAATCGGATTGTCGGAAACCCGGTGCAGCCAAGTGGCCACAAGGTTTTCGAGAATGAAGTTGATCTTGCTGAGTTCGATACTCGTGGCGTCCATGTAGGTCCCTTTCGTGCGTCACCATCGCAAGTTCGCACGATAGCCGAAGCCGGGGGTGTAGCAAGCGCCCCCGGCGGAGGTGCCGCATGACCCCCGACAAGCCGCTCCCCCCGATCCTGCACGAGATACCCGACGCAATCGCTGCCGGGATCGTGCCCAAGCAACAGGAGGATTGAATGAGCGTCCTTAAGGCTGTCCGCGCTAAATGCCTCGATTGCTGTGGAGATATGCCCTCCGAGGTTCGCGAATGCACCATCGTGAGTTGCGCGCTCCACCCCTTTCGAATGGGCAAGAACCCGTTCCGCAAAAAGCGTGTCCTGACTGACGAGCAGCGCAAGACATTGGCGAACCGACTTGCCCAAGCGCGGAGCCAGTAAATGACTGGCTACTCCGGCATCGACCTTATCGCGATCATCTTTGCCATCCTCGCGATTGTCGCAATCGCCCTGCGGCCGGGGAGGGCATAAATGATCCCCGCAATCATCGACACTGGCAGCGATGACGGCGCTTACCGGGAAGCTCTGATGTTCCCGCCGTGGTCGCAGATCGCTCCCGACACGTTCGCCAATTTCACGCACGACCCGAGCGGCCGCCACCCCAATGGTGACGATCTCGCCGGGCCGTTTCTCCATCCTTTCCATAATTCGGAGATAGCCGATGGCTGACAGCAAGTCTGTCCAAGACGAGGGACTGTTCTCGGACGAGCGCCTTCAAGAGTGGATCTGCGGCGAGATTCACCGCTTCATTCATATCGAACGCCTGATGACGCGCGGACAACTCGCCGAGGCTGCTGGCATCAGCGTTGATTACCTGGATGCGCTGAGAAAGACCGGGGAGGGGCGCAGGAAGCTGAAACCGGCTGCCATGCTGTCGCTCTGTGTCGTCATGGGGCAGCGTCGGGTTAACGGCCTGCTGGCCAATATCGGTTACGGTGGTGCCAAGCCCTTGGACGAAGCGGACGACCTGTGCGTCCATTCCATCGTCGCGAACGGCCTACAGCACTTTTCGATTATCGCCACGGCTGCTGCTGACGGTCGGATCGACCATACCGAGGCCCCGCTTTGCCGGGATGCTGCTGACCACATTATCGCGACCGTCATGCCCCTGTCCAGCGCGGGAGAGGCGGCATGAGCGATTGGCAGAGAGGTGATCTGGCGCTGTGCGTGGATGATAAGCCAAGTCCGCTGCTGGGGCGGCACCCAGCGATCAAGGGGCGCATCTACACCGTCGCTTCGGTGGTAATAGCAGATTCGCTAGGTTTAACGTTCGAAGAAATCGATCATCCGAATGCGCTCGGATATTATGCCCATCGCTTCCGCAAGGTCACTCCCCCCAAGGCAGACGAGTTCGACCGCGAAGTAATCGATCTCATGAACCGCAAGCCGGTGGAGGTCTAACCATGCACGACACCAACGGCGCTGAACTGGTGGGCTGGGAATCTGAACCCGATCCTTTCCCCAAGGCCCTTATCGCTATCTGTGCTGCCCTGATTATCGCGGGGGTGCTGCTGTGAAGAGTATCGCACGGGAACGCCCCAGCAATTACGAGGCGGACGGTCATGCGGCTTATGCGCGTCGTCTCGCGGGCTACATGAACGACGCTGGTTATATCCGCGCTCTCACCATTCGCGAATACGGGATCGCGCCCGGTGTGCACCGCATCCAGGAATGGATCGACAAGCGCCACCGGGATGCCGCGGCAATCAAGCGGGTTGTTCAAAACCGCCACAGGATCGACCCGGCTGCAAACGATGGCGACGATTTCAAGGTCGTTCGTCTGGACCTGCCCAAGCCGACGCCCAAACCGCGCATCAGGCGCAAGCCGGTGGCATTCGTTCCGCCGGCCAAGGTAAGGCCGCCTGTCCGCCTGTCGCGCCGCGTGATCGACGCTGTGGCCGAATGGTTTGGCCTGAAGCCGCAGGACATTCTCGGCAAGTCCCGCGCCCACCACAAGGTTAGTGCGCGTTTCGTCGCCATTCGCATCCTGCGCGAAATGCGCTTTGCCAGCGGCGAGCACCGCTTTTCCTTTCCTGACATCGGCAGGGTGCTGGACGGCCGCGACCACTCCACGATCATCTACGCATGGAACACCTTTGACGACCGCGCCCGGAAATACCCGGAAATGCGCGAGGCATACGAGGATCTGCGCCACCTCGCTGAGGGGTGGCAGGCATGAACCGCTCCTATGCCCTTGGCCGCCTGAAAACCGGCCAGATGAACAAGACCGAGGCCGAATATGCCCGCGAGCTGGAGCTGAGAAAGAGCGCTGGCGAGATCGCCTGGTATCGCTTTGAGGGCCTGAAGCTGCGCCTTGCGGACAAGACGTTCTACACCCCGGATTTCGCCGTCATGCTTAGCACTGGCGAGCTTGAATGTCACGAGGTCAAGGGGTTCTGGCAGGACGACGCGCGGGTCAAGATCAAGGTCGCTGCCGACCAGTATCCCTTCCGCTTCATCGCCCTTCGCAAGCGCGCGAAGCGAGATGGCGGCGGGTTCGCGGTGGAGGACTTCTCGTGAGCATCCGCGTCATGTCCAAGGTCTGGGATATGGACCTGCCCGCAAAGGACAAGCTGGTGCTGCTGGCGCTGGCCGATTGCGCGAACGACGACGGCCTGGCGTGGCCCTCGATCGCCACCCTCGCGCGCAAGTGCGGATGCGATGCCAGGACGGTGCAACGCAATCTCCGCCGCCTTGAAGCCGCTGGCCATATCAGCCGCGAGGAAGTGATTGGAAAGGGCTGCAAATATCGGTTTACCCCCCGGCAAATTGCCACCCCTGACAAATCGCCCCCCCGGCAAAATGACGGGGCGACAAAAACGACGCGGACCCCCGGCAAATTGCCACCCAAACCGTCAAGAACCGTCAATGATTTACCTAACGGTAAATCTAAGACGCGCGTGCAATGCGCAAAGCCCGATGAGGTGAGTGAGGCCATTTGGCGAGACTTCACCCGACAGCGAAAGAAACCGGTCACCGAGACAGCCCTGAAGGGCCTCAAGCGAGAGGCGGACAAGGCCGGTTGGACGCTGGAGGCCGCAATCGAAGAGGCCACGATGCGTGGATGGGAAGGGTTCAAGGCAGATTGGGTGAAAGGAGCCAGCAATGACAACCGAAATCGCAATTCAACCGGCGGAAGCACGCGAAATGCAGCACAGGAAGCGCTCGCAAGACTTCAGCACGGCCGCTGAAATTATCCCTGAGTTGGCCGCCTGTTTCGCGCTAGTCCGCCCTGTCAGCATGACAGACGACGCGGCGGCGGAATGGCTTGCGGTCGCGGCAAACGAGCTGGAAGGCTATCGCGCTGGCATCCTTCGGATCGGTCTGGGGGAGGCGCGCAAGACCTGCACGCACCACGGACAGATCGTGCCGACCGTTATCAAGGCAATGGAAGAGGCGACCCCGTGGCGGATGGGTAAACCGCTTGAACGCCGTCTGCCGGGCCAGGTCGAGCGACAGTTGCCGCCCCCTGAGGTTCGGGGCCTGATCGAAGGCGCGACACGGGCGCTGAACGCCGCATGACCTCCCCTGTCACCATAGGCCGGGCTACCCTGTATCGGGGGGACTGCCGGGATATTCTGCCGACGCTGCCGGAGGTGGGCGCGGTTGTGACCGATCCGCCGTTTGGAATGAAGTTCCAGAGCAATCATCGAAAGGAAAAGCACCTAGCTATCGACAATGACGATACCGAAGAATTGCTGGTGTGGGCTTGTGGCTTGCCTGTTTCACACAGTCGTTATGTCTTTTGTAGGTGGGACAATCTGGCCACCGTCCCAAGGCCTCGCAGTGTTATAACGTGGGTTAAGAACAATCATTCAATGGGTGACCTTGAGCACGAGCATGGACGTCAAACGGAACTCTGCCTCTTCTATCCTGGGGAAGCGCACGACTTCCCCCGTGGACGTCCGAATGATGTTGTAAGGGCTCCGCGCACGGGGAACGAATTTCACCCGACTGAAAAGCCGGTCCAATTGATGCGCGCCGTTTGTGATTGGACACGCGGAATCATCCTAGACCCGTTCATGGGCAGCGGGACGACTGGCGTAGCGGCTGTTCAGATGGGCCGCGACTTCATCGGCATCGAGCGCGAACCGAAGTATTTCGACATCGCCTGCCGCCGCATCGAAGAGGCCCAGCGCCAAGGCGACCTGTTCATAGGCCGGGCGGATGCAGCATGAACCGGGCTTCACCCCCACACGCGGGAGAAAGCCCCGCACTGGCGAGCGCCGCCTCATCGTCCAGTTTCGCTGCGGTTACGTGGACAGGAAGCACACTTACACCGCCGCCCAGCTTCGATGGAGCGACACCGGGCACGATTGGGACATCATTGCGGTCAAGAGGGCTTAAGGGAGGCACATAGGATGGCAAAGACGCGCACAGACCCGCTCGCCAAGCGCCGGGACGAAAACTATCTCCAGTGGCGCTCCCGTGTCGCTCGCGCCCGAGAGACGCAGCGCAGGCAGGGGGAGGGCATTGTCACCCCCGAGACGCTGCGGCAGGGCGGGCTGGTGGAAGGCTATGCCCCCACGCAGGAACGCGCGCGGACCTATCACCGCAAGCAACGCTCTGCCCTGAAGGCGATGCACGACCGTGGCTCCCTATCAAGCGAACAGTTCGGGGCGGCATTGCAGATCGCCCGCATTGCCGAGCGGATCGAACGTGAAGCCGGAGTATCGTGCGCCAGCATGGAAGCGAGGGTGGATTGTTCGGGCTCGGCATCGGACAAGCTGGTGGAAAGCCTGTATGACGTTCGCGCTGAGCGGGCCTACACGCAATGGCGGCAGTCTCTCCCGATCCCGCGCCGCATGATCGTGGACATGGTGCTTCGCGACCACCGGCTGAAGGCCATTGCCTCGCGCTACAACATGGGCTGGCCCAAAGCGCAGCGTTTGCTTGGGCAGGCGCTGGACAACTGGGCAGATATCTACCGCAAGGCGATGCGGGAGATCGGCCAGGAGGACGTGGACGCTATGCACGAGCGGCTTGGAACAAAGTGCGCCTAGATCACGAACAAAGGTTGACACATGCCTCGAAATATGCCATGTCTGCAATCATACAGAGAAGCGCCCGGAAGGGGTGCGACTGAGTTTCACGAATTGCTGCGGGCGTATAGAGCCGCCTACGCCACAAGGCCCGGATGACAGGCCCGGGTCCGAAGGCCCGCAGCAACCTTAATTGCCGTGTTGCCCGCGCAGAGCGTTGGGATTGGCGACATGCCCACGGCAGCTATTTGCGAATTGCTGCGCGGTCCTGAGTTGGTCCTCGCCATAAGCCTTGGATGCAGCGCCCAAGGTTGAGGTCGCGCAGCAACCCCTTAGAGCCTCGCCCTAACCGGCGGGGCTTTTTGCATTCGGCCCCTAAGCGGGTCGCGCCGCCGACGGCTCACGAAAAGCGAGGCGCAGCCTTTTGTCGCTATCGGAAGACCTTCGGCGGTTGAAATTGAGTGGGAATGAGGTAGAACAAGCGGGCCGAAACGGGTGGCTAGACCCGCTCCGGCCCTGACCAAAACGAACGTAGGAGGTTCGCTTGGCTAATCAGCGCATAGAGCGTGCAAAGGCCGATTCCCAGAAGAAAAAGTCGCCGGACGTTTGCCGGCGCGGCCATGTGGACCAGCGGTTGCCGAACGGCGACTGCTATGAGTGCCGAAAGATCCGTAACCGGTTGGTGGTGCACACCCCGCATTATCGCGCTCGTCGAAACGCCTATCTGAAGGCGCGCCGTCAATCTGACCCGGCGTATCGTCTCGACCAGGCCATCCGTTGTCAAATGCGGCGAGCGATGCGCGAGGTCAACGCGCAGCAGCGGACGTGGAGGGAGGTGCTGGGCTATACGGCCGATGACCTTCGGGAACACATCGGCAGGCAGTTTGCGCCTGGCATGACTTGGGAGAACTACGGCGAGTGGCACATCGACCACATTGTCCCGGTGTCGTCGTTCAATTTTAAATCAGTTGAAGACCCCGAGTTTCGCGCCTGCTGGGCGCTGAGCAATCTGCGCCCGCTGTGGGCAAAGGACAATCTGAAAAAGCACGCGAAACGCACTCAGTTGCTGTGATCGCACGACGCGAACACATCGCAGCTGCGATCGGGACAAAGTTTCATACACACCGCATACACACCGGCCCACCGCCTAGCGGAGCCGGGGGAAGGCGAGAGACGATGGCGCGCCCGACGATCTTCGATCAAGAGCTGGCGGACAAGATACTCGACCGCATTTCTGACGGCGAGAGTCTGCGTAAGATTTGCTGCGAAGACGACATGCCGGGGCAGACGACGGTTTACCGTTGGCTCAGGCAGGACGAGGAGTTTCGGCAGCAATACGCGAGCGCGCGTGAGCTTCAAGCCGACACGTTGTTCGACGAGACGCTGGACATTGCCGACGACGCGACCAACGATTGGATGGTCCGCTACGGGAAAGAGGACGAGGCTCCGGGCTGGAAAGAGAATGGTGAGGCCATCCGGCGGAGCCAGCTGAGGATCGATACCCGCAAGTGGATCGCCGGTCAGCTTCGCCCGAAGGTTTACGGTCCGCGGGTCCAGCAAGACCACACGCACGCGGTCGATGAGGATTTGGCCGAATGGCTGGGCCGCAAGACCTCCTAAGGGAGGCGATGAAGCGGTGGCCTGATAAGCTCTCGCGCCTTCGGGACGGTTTCTACAAGATCAAGGGTAAGGACGGGAAGGTTGTCCCTTTCCGAATGAACGCCGACCAGGAGAGGTTTCTCCAGGAGCGGCACGGCATGGACGTGGTGCTGAAGGCTCGGCAGAAGGGCTTCACCACCGTAATCCAGCTCGACATGCTGGACGACTGCCTGTTCGTTCCGAACACTTCGGCGGGCGTCATCGCCCACAACCTGAACGATGCGAAGGCGTTCTTCGCGGACAAGATCAAGTTCGCATATGACAATCTGCCGCAGGCCTTCCGGTCGCTAGTCCCTGCCGAGCAGGACGCGGCTGACAGCATGAAGTTCGGCAACGGATCGAGCATTCGTGTCGGCACGTCTCTGCGCTCTGGCACGCTCCAGCGGCTGCACGTAAGCGAATACGGTAAGCTGTGTGCGAAATATCCTGAGAAGGCCCGAGAGGTCCGCACGGGTGCGTTTAACACGGTTCAGGCGGGGCAGAGCATAACGGTTGAGAGCACGGCTGAGGGGCAGGCTGGCGACTTCTACGCCATGTGCCAGAAAGCTGAGCACAAGATGCAGAGCGGCGAGCCGTTAAGCCCGCTGGACTTCAAGTTTCATTTCTCGCCTTGGTTTACCTCGCCGGAGTATCGTCTCGACCCTGAGGGCGTCGTCATCACGGCTGAGATGACCGCGTATTTCGACAAGATCGAGCCGTATGTCATCGAGGTGCAGGGTGAGCCGCTCGATGACGAGCAGCGCGCTTGGTATGTGAAGAAAGCCGAGCAGCAAGGCGACGACATGAAGCGGGAGTTTCCTTCGACGCCGAAGGAGGCTTTCGAGGTAAGCGTAGAGGGTGCGTATTTCAGCACTCAGATGGCGACGATGCGAAAGCAGGGGCGCATCTGTCGCATCCCGATACTGGACGCCCCGGTCTATACGACTTGGGATTTGGGATACGACGACAGCATGACGATCACATTCTGGCAGGATGTCGGGATGGAGCGCCGCGCGATCGACTATTACGAGAACAGCGGGGAGGGCTTCGGGCACTATGCCCGCATTCTTCGCGAGCGAGGATACGACTACAGCGAGCACTGGATGCCGCATGACGTGGAAGTTCACCTCCTGAATAAGGAGGCGACGACCCGCAAGCAGGAGGCCGAAAAGGCCGGCATCAGGCCGATACGCACGTTAAAGCGCATCCGCACCGAACAGGACGGTATTGAGGCGAGCCGGACGTTTTTCCCGAACGTCTACATCGACGAAGAGCGGTGCGACCGGCTCATCAAGTGTCTCGATAACTATCGCAAGGAATGGGACGACAAGCTGGGCGTGTTCAAGGATCGGCCCCGGCATGACGAGTTCTCACACGGTTACAAGTCGTTCGAAAGCGCGGCCATTCGCCCGCAACCGAAGGCAAGCAAGCCGCTGGATCTGAGCAAGCTGAAGAGGGCGATGGTATGAACGAACCGACCAGCCCTGAAGACCTGGCGGCGATCCTCAAGCGCGAATACGAGGCGGCCGACGACTATCACGACCAGATAGAGCAGCTTCAGGAAGAGGCGTTTCGTTATTACGAGGCCCAGCCCTTCGGTAACGAGATCGATGGGCGTTCGCAGATCGTCCTGCCTGACGTGCAGGAAACCTGTGATGGCATGTTGGGGATTATCCTCAAGATGTTCGTCTCGGGCGACCGCGTGGTTGAGTTCGAGGCTACTGACGAGGAAGGCGAACAGGCGGCGGACGATGCGACCGCTGCGATTGATTACGTGTTCATGCGCCAGCAGGACGGCTATCGCGTTCTGAACGATACGGGCATGGACGGCCTTCAGCGCAAGATCGGCATTTTCAAGGTCAGCTGCGAAGAGGACGAAAAGGTATCGCGGCAGTGGGTTGCCTTCGATGACCCGTTGCAGCTTGGGCTGATCGAAGGCGAGATCGAGGACGTCCGCGAAAACGAGGACGGCTCAGGCCGGGCGCTGGTGAAGACGCAGCGCACGATCAAGCGATATACGATCCATTCCGTTCCTACGGACGAGTATCGCTTCAGCCCTGCGGCGGCGCACGAGGACACGGCGGATTATCAGGCGCACGTCCGCCCGATGACCCGTTCGGACCTGGTGGAAATGGGGTTCGATCCTGAGCAGGTGTATGGCCTGCCGACCTACGACGTTGCGACGGTCGAGGAAACGGAAAGCGACAAGCTCGACAGCTACAATCGCGAGGAATCGACGCCTGCGCTTGAAAAGGTGCTGCTGTGCGAGGAATACTCGCATATCGACGTGGACGGCGACGGCATTGCCGAGCTGGTGAAGAGCTACCGGGTCGAGAATGAAATCCTGATCGACGCCGAGACCGGCGAGCCTTCGATTGAGACGATTGACGAGCAGCCGTTTAGTGTTTTCTGCCCGTTCCCGCGTCAGCATCGCCTGATCGGCTATTCGCTGGCCGACAAGGTCATGGATCTTCAGTTGCTGCGCTCGCACTTTGCGCGTCAGCTGATCGACGGGATGGCCTTTGCCAACATGCCGCGTCCTTACGTGGATATGGACTCGGCTACGGACGAGACGCTGGACGACCTGCTTAATCCCATTCCGGGTAGCCCGGTGCGTGGGCGGGGCGTGGCGGCGGTCACGAACCTACAGACCGGCTTCAATATTGGCGACAGTCTACAGGCGATGGAGTGGGTCAGCCGGGAGAAAGAGGGGCGGTCGGGTGTAGGTCGGGCGACCCCGACGCTGGACGAAAACTCGCTCAACAATCAGACTGCCACTGAGTTTGCCGGCCGCGAAGGCAAGGCGGAGACGCAGCAGGAATACATCGCCCGCAATCTGGCGGAAGCGATGGCCCGCGCATTCGCCAAGCTCTATCGCCTGATGCGTGTCGAGGCCGAGCCGTTCCGCATCAAGGTGGACGGCAAATATCGCCTCGTGGACCCGTCGCAGTGGCCCGAAGACATGAATGTCCGGGTCAACGTGGGGCTGGGCAACGGCAGCAAGGATAAGCGCATCATGGCGCGCACCGCTCTGCTGGGGCCGCTTCAGGCTGCGATCGAACAGGGATTGTCCGGGCCGGAACACGCGTTCAACTGGTTTGACGGCATGGCGCGGGATACCGGCGTCGGGCAGGGCGAGGACTTCATGTATGACCCGTCCGATCCCGAGGTTCAGCAGCGCATGGCGGCGAAGGAACAGCAGCCCGACGCTGACCTGGTCGAGGTGCAGGGCAAGCTTGAGCTTGAGCGTGAAAAGGCAGGGGCTGATGCGGCGCTCCAGCGGCAGAAGGCCGAAGAGCAAGCGCTGTTGCAGCGCCAGAAGACCGAGGCCGATATCGAGACGCAGCGCCAGAAGCACGCGATGGACATGCAGGTCATGCGTGAACGCGCGGCGCTGGAAAGCGAGCTGGCCCGCGACAAGGCGGCTGAGGAACTGAGGCTGGCCCGTGAACGCATGGCGGCTGAGGCGGAGCTGAAGCGCGAGTTTGCTGACGCGAACGTGTCGCAGAATCGGCCCGGTGGGAGCTTGGCAGAATGATGCGTAACCTCGCTGTCCGCCTTATCCTGTGGCTCTGCAATCGTTTCGACGTTTGGCCCGTAGAGGAAGCCCGTCGCAACATGGGCGGGGACAAGAAGGCCCGCTCGCTTCGGTTCGAAGAGTTCGCCCGCGAGGAAGGCGGCCTGTTCGACCTGCTGGACAAGATCAAGGCGGAATACCTCGCCAAAATGGGGCAGGTGAAGCCGGGGGATGCAAAGACGCTGGAGACGCTGGCAATCGGCGCTCGGGTTGCCGATCAGCTGGCCGCGCAGGTCCGCAGCGTAATCGCGGCGGGCGAGATCGAAGCAGTCAACGAGGATCGCCGGGCGAAGATGAACGTCACGCCGATCCGCAAGAGCATTTAAGCCGCCCCTAGCGGGCAAACCCGCCCACGCTGCGAAGCGTCGGCTATCCCATGAGGACGATGACAATGGCCCATCCTGAAACGGAAGCCGCTGTTTCGACCGCACCTGTCAGTGTGGAAGATAAGGCGGCAGATTTCGAGAATTTCCTGTTTGGCGACGAGGGCGAAGACCCCGAAGACGGGCAGGAAGACGACCTTGAAGACGAAAGCGACCTTGAAGAAGGCGCGGACGACGACGAGGTTGAGCAGGACGACGAGGACGACGAACCGGAAGAAGAGCCGGCCATCGAACCGCCCGTCAGCCTGAATGCGGAGGAAAAGGAGGTCTTCGCGCAGCTTCCCCCGGAAGCCCAGCGCGCTTGGGCCGACAGTGAAACCCGCCGCAACACTCAGGTCCAGGAAGCGACCACCAAGGCGAGGGATGCCCAGCGACAAGCCGAACAGGCCGCAGCATCCGCAAATCGCCAGGCCGAGGCGCGCTATGCCGAGCAACTTAAGGAGTTCACCAAGGCTTTCGAGCCGCAGGCTCCCGACCCCGCCCGGTATAATGACATTCAGGCATACCAGCGCGACAAGGCCATCTACGACCACGCGAAAGCCCAGCATGACGAACTTATGCAGCAAATCGCGACGGTCGGCGTCGAGACGGACGAGATGAAGGTGGAGCGGATCAAGGCCCGCAACGCTGAAATCGAAAAGCTCCCGATTTATACGGAGGCTGAGGACAAGAAGGCACTGGTCGATGCGGCCATGTCTGTCGCGGCTGAGTTCGGTTACGACCTAGCCGAGCTGGCGGACAACATGGACGCGACCGATTTCAATGCCCTCGCGACCTTTGCGAAGTATAAGAAGGACAGCGAAGAACTGGCGCGGATCAAGGCCAGGTCGAAAGAACGCCGTCGCGACAAGAAAACGGGGAAATTCAAGTCCCTGAAGCCCGGCGCAGGCTCCCAGCCCTTGGGCAGGGCCGCGAAGGCCAAAAAGTCATGGCAGCGCGTAAAGGAAGCGAGCGGCAACCGTGCTGCTCAAGCCGACGCGATGGCCGATTGGCTTGAGGCTGCGGGCCACCTCTGAGTAGGTTTCACTTCACCACGTCGAGAGACGTTGACCCTCCCAATACGCGGCTGCGGCCGCAACAGATGGAATTTTCACTATGGCTGTTCCTACCAATACGATCCAGGCGGTCGGGCGCGTTGGCGTCCGCGAAGACCTGTCCGATAAGATCTACGAGCTGTTCCCCGACGACTGCCCGTTCCAGCGCTCCATTGGGCGCGAGGACGCAAAGCAGGTCTACCACGAATGGCAGACCGACGCCCTCGCCGCTGCGAATGCGGAGAACAAGACGCTTCAGGGCGATGACCTCGCCAACGAGGCGCGTCCGAACACCGTCCGTCAGGGTAACTACACCCAGATCATGAAGAAGGTGGTTGGTTCGTCCACCACGATGGAGGCCTCGCGCACTGCGGGCCGCCGTTCGGAGCTTGCCCGCGAAGTCATGAAGGCGGGGCGCGAACTGAAGACCGACGCCGAAAAGCGTTTCTGCGGCAACTACGCTGCTGTGCCGCCGGCCTCGGGCACTGAAGGTGAAACCGCTGGCGCGCTGGGCTTCCTCGTGACGAACAACGACATGGGGGCGACCGGCACCGCGCCGACCTATTCGGGGGGCGGCACCTCCGGTTACGTGAACGCCGCTGCTGGCAACGGCACGCTGCGCGACCTGACCGAGACGCTGTTTGCCGATACGCTGGCGGATATCTGGGCCGCTGGTGGCAACCCGACCATGGCGCTCATGTCGATGTCGCTGAAGCGCACGGCGGCTCGGTTCGCGGGAATCGCGCCCCAGCGTCACGCTGTCACGTCCTCGGCTGCCACTATCGTGGCCGGTGCCGAGGTTTACGACGGCGATGCGGGCCGGGTGCAGCTTGTGCCCTCACGCTTCACCTCGACCCGTGACGTTCTGGTGATCGACCCGGAATACTGGGCGGTTGCCGAGCTGGACCCGATGAAGACCATCGACCTGGCGCAGACCGGCCTGGCGAAGCGCAAGGCGCTTTATCAGGAAGTGGCGCTCGTTTGCCGCAACGAAGCGGCCAGCGGTGCGATCCGCGACGTTCAGGCTGTGGCGGCCTGATTGACCGGGGCCGGCCTTCGGGCTGGCCCCATTTCGCAGGAGGCAAGTATGGCCCGAACGAAAAAGACTGACGACGGAACGATGACAGTCAAAGTCAGCGGCCGGATTAGCGACGGCAAGGGCGGGTTCTACCGCAAGGGCGACAAGATCAAGCCCGTAGATCCCGAAGCGCTGCTGGCGCGGGGGCTGGTCGAGTAGTGTCCAACTGGGAGCTTATCGACTTCAACCCCGATACCGGGTTGAGGAAGTATGTAGGCGACCATCCCGACGACCCTGACGGCGTTCTTGTGCGCTATGAGCAAAGCGCGAAGTCGATCGATGCCATTATCGAGCGGAACAAGAGGGCGCAGATCGATAGCCAGGGCAAGCGCCTGGGCAGTCTCGAAAAGGTCGCAGAGATACCTGTCGGCGTCATGTATGAATGGCTGGTCAAGTTCGGCGTGGACGCCTGGAACCCCGACCATTCGGATGCAGTCAAGAAGCTGCTGAATGACCCCGACTATCGCTATCTCAAGTGCAAGAACATAATTCTCTGAGGGGTGGGCCATGACGATTGCTGTTTCGACCTCCCCGGCCAACTCTATCTCGAGCCTGTCCGATCTCGTGGCGGAAATCCGCGATGAAATGGACGACGACGCCTATCCGCTCGACAAGATCAACCGGGCCATCGGGCGGGCTGAGGCGGTGTTCAACCGTGAATTGCGCTGCCCCCGGATGGAGACGGAATACGTCTTCACTACCTCGCAAGAGGAAACGGACCTGCCGCTGGACTTTCTCCAGCTGCGCTCGGTTTACGCTGAAGGCTCGCCCGACAATCCGCTTACGTCGATGTCTCCGAACGGGCTTCGGCAGCTCTACCGGGGCATGGCGGGCGTGCCGATGGCCTGCGCTATCGAAAACCGCCGCCTCGTTATCGCCCCCGTTGGCGAGACGACCCTGACGATCCTTTACTACGCGCGCATTCCGGCGCTTACGGACAGCAACCCGACGAATTGGCTGCTGGACGAACACCCCGATGTTTACCTGCACCAGGTTCTGTCGATCCTGTTCAATAAGACGGGTGACAGCGAGCGGGCGGCGCTCAATCTCGACATCGCGACCAGCCTGCTTACGCAGATCAACGACAGCGGCAAGAAGAACCGCTGGGGGGCGGGGCCGTTGACCCCGCTGGGCGTAACGCAAGTGTGCGGCGCGCGTATCTGACATGCGCTGGCCCCTTCCGCCGTTCCTGCCCGACCAGTTGCCGCGCGGGGACATCCTGACTGTCTGTAAGAACGTTTATCCCGCACAGAACGGCTATCGTCCGGTCGGGGGCTTCGAAAGCATTTCGCAGCCGCTTCCTGCGACCTTCAAGGGCGGTGCCAGCTTCATTTCCACCGGCGGGGGTGCCTTCCTGCTGGCGGGCACGTCGAACGGCCTCGTGCGGCTTTACAGCGGGGTCTGGAGTGATCTTCTTACGTCGCTCACTGTGCCTTCGCGGTGGAAGTTCGCGCAGTTCGGCGATTACGTGGTGTGCGTCAACGGCGGCATTACGCAGCAAGTGAACCTGCCGGCCAGTTCGGCAAGCGCCATCGCTGGAGCACCTACCGGGACTGACGTAACGGTCATTGGCGATCACGTCATTATCGCGCAGCCGGATGGCGACAATCTCAAGGTGGCGTGGAGCGCGTTCAACGATCATACCTCGTGGACGCCCGGTGTCGATCAGGCTGGTGAGCAAATCATGCTGACCGGCGGCGAGGTCATGGGCGTGGCCGGGGGCGAATACGGGGTAATTCTCCAGCGTCAAAGGCTGGTGCGTATGAGCCGCACAGGGGATGCAGACGCGCCATTCCAGTTTGACGAGATCAGCACGAATTTCGGGTGCGCTTCGAAGGCCTCGATTGTGCAGTCCGGGCGCACGGTGTTCTTTCTGTCCGACCGCGGCTTTATCGCGCTCGACGACGGGCAGGCCATTCGGCCTATCGGCAACGAAAAGTTTGATCGCTCGTTTCGCGAGCAGCTTGGCGAGGATGCTTTCGAGAATATCTGGGCTGCGGTGGATCCGAAGCGCACGCTGGTTATCTGGGGCATCCCCGGCGTGGTCGGCACGGCATGGGTTTACGATTGGGCACTCGACCGGGCCAGCACGATTGAGATGCCGTTCGATGGGGTGTTTGCGGGCTTCGAGAACAGCATCGACCTGGACGCGCTGGCGGTCCTTTATCCCGATCTCGACGCGATGCCTTACACGCTGGACGATCCGCGCTGGAGCGGCGGTGCCCCGCGCTTGTATTTCGTGCAGGACGGCGAGGTGGGCACGCTTGAAGGCCAGAACATGACCGCGACCCTGAAGGGTGGGCGGTTTACGCCGAACCCCAACCGGGTGACGCGCCTTAGGGCCGTGTGGCCCGACACTGACGCAATCGACGGTGTGACGGTCAACGTTACGTCGGCCCAGCGCCGGGGCGATGCAGGAATTGTCGATACGGGCAGCAACTTGCAACCCTCAGGGCGGATCCCGCTTCAGGCGCGCGGCAAGTATATGGATTTTGAGACGGTCATCGCGAACGACCGCTGGACCTACATCGAAGCGCTGGAGCTGGAACAGTCGGCAGGGGGGCTGCGATGACGCCGCGCGTTCCGGTTGACGACAAGACTGCTGACTGGCCGCGCAAGGTGGCGCAGGCGATCAACCGGCTTATCGGCAAGGCGGTCGAGCGGGACGGGCAGACGATCTACACCGCCCCGACGATTAGCGATCCGCCGACACAGGCGCAGGTGCAGGCAATCGCGGATGCGCTTGAAGCGGTTTCGGACAGGCTGAAATGAGGTTTGGCGAGCAGGCGTATCTGCCATTCCGCGAACAGTTCGTTGCGCTCGATCCCGAGCGTTACCCGCCAGAATACATCGACGCGCAGGTTTGGGCGGGGTTCTGGGCCTGCTGGGGAACCGACCGCGCCGCGATACTGGCGGAAATCAAGACGTATCCCAGCGGATTGAGGGAGGTGCATGGCCTCGCCGCTGCGGGCGATATGCAGGAGATCGTCGCGCTCATCCCGATGGCGGAAGCGTGGGGCAAGCAACAGGGGTGCCGCCTGGCGAGCATCGAAAGTCGTCCGGGGTGGGTCAGGGTGCTCGACGACTACGAGGTCGATCAGGTGCGAATAGTGAAGGAATTGAGCGATGGGTCTTAGCTCGAAAAAGACGAAGACGGAACAGACGAACCGCCCGATTTACAGCCGCCAGATCGAGGGTGCGGCCGCCGCGCAACAGGCGGCATATGACCAGTCGAGGGGCAAGATTGCGGACGTTTCGGATAACCTGCTGGGCCTGTCTGACGACCTGCTGGCCCGGTTTCGCGAGGGCGATCCCGCGATTGATGCCGCAAAGGGCTATCTCACCGACACGCTGACCGGCGACCCGACGCAGAACCCCTATCTCGACGACATGATCGCGCAGACGAACGACAGCGTTCGCAACCAGCTTCAGGCGAAGATGGGCACGCGGGGGCTTACCGGCGGTTCGGATTATTACGGCCTGATCGGGCGCGAGCTGGCGAAGAACGAAACCGGCCTGCGCTATACCGACTATGACAAGGCGATGGATCGCAAGACGCAGGCGGCCGGGTTGGCTCCGGGCGTCACGGCGGCGGAGTATATCCCGGTCGCCGGTGCGATGGAGGCGGGCCAGGCGGGCGCGATGCTGCCGCTTCAGGGTGCGCTTGCCAACTCTGCTGGCGTTGGCGGGCTGTTGGGCCAGTATCAGAACGTGAAGGGCACGCAAAAGCAATCCGGCAGCTTCATGGACATGCTTGGCATGGGGCTTCAGGCGGCGAGCATGTTCAGCGACCGGCGACTGAAGACCGACGTGCGCCGTGTTGGGCGGACTGACGCGGGCACCCCGATCTACACCTATCGCTACGGTGGCGAAGGGCCGTTCCACATGGGGGTCATGGCCGACGAAGTGAACGAGAACGCTCTTGGCCCGGTCGTCGATGGCTTCGCAACCGTCCGGTATGAGGAGGTGGCCTAATGGCTGTCGGCTTCAGGAACGCCCGCAGGGGCCTGTTCGGCGCGCCACGAGACGTGCAAATGCCCCCGATTGTCCCCCAGCGGACGCCACAGGGCGAATACGGGCTTGGTTTCCAGAAACCGGACGCAAAGCCCGGCCTCGGCACCCGCCTGCTGGGCGAGGGGTGGGAGGACAAGGCGTTCGCGGTGGGCGGGCTGATGCGCGGCGACCCCTCGGGGGCCTACATGCTTCAGCAGCGCAAAGACATGGCGGCCCAGCAAGCGGCGCAGACTGCGGCCGAGCAGCGCAAGCGGGCGGCCGATCTGGCGGACTGGCGGTGGAAACAGGACTACCAGCGGGAAAATCCCGGCGGAACCGCTTTGCAGCAGAATTACGAATGGCTCAGGGAAACCAATCCCGACGCTGCCGACGCCTACCTTGAGCGCATGACGTCGAACTACGAATACCGCCAAGGGCCGGACGGTCGGTTCTACCGGATCGACATTGCTGAACAGCCTGCGCGACCGGTTGGGGGCCTCAAGCCAATGGGAGGCACCGGTGGCAACGCCGGTGGCGGGTTTTGATGCCGATTTCGACCCGCTGGGGTGGGCGCGTCAGCAGGGATTTACCCCGACCAGTGGTTTTCGCACGCAAGCGCATCAGGACGCGCTGCGGGCGCAGGGGCTGACGAAAACGCGGCATAGCTCGCACACGCGGGGCGATGCACTGGACTTCGCGGTTCCTAAGGGAATGACGAAGGCCCAGGCTATCGCGATGGTGCAGCGTCAATATCCGGGGGCCAAGGCCATCCCGAGTAACGGTAATTCAATTCACGTCACCTTCCCGGGTTGGGGGAAGGCACCGGACGTTAGCGGTTCGCGCCGCAGATATGGGGGACGCTGATGCCTCGTTTTGTCGATGATGCTGGCAACATTTGGGAGGCGTCGGGGCCGAATGACCCGAACCCGGTGTTTGTCTCAGGCCCGCAGTCGCAGATGCCGGCCGATCCGACGTATCAGTATGAAGGGCCAAAGGCGGCGGCGGATGCTCGCCGTGCTGAGGCCAATGCTACGGTTGCGGCGTCCACCATGGATGCCGAGATCCGCAAGGCCAATGCGGAGGCTGCTGCCGCGCAGGCGCAGGCCAACAAACTGATTGCGGAGCAGAACAGCGGCGGAGGACTTACCCCGGGGCAGCGCAAGGTCGATGAAGCGTTCGCGACCGACTATGCCGATTGGACGGCGGGTGGCGGTTTGGCCGGGCTGGAGAACAAGCTGCGCGTGCTGGAGGAAGCGCTCGACACCATCGAGGGCAGCGATACGATCACTGGCCCCGTCTTCGGCCGGCTCCCCAAGTTTATCCAGCAGATGGTCAATCCGGCGAGCCAGGACGTTCGTGCAGACGTTGAACGGGCCATTCAGGAAACCCTGCGCCAGACGCTGGGCGCGCAGTTCACGCAAAAGGAAGGCGAAGGCATCCTAGCCCGAACGTTCGACCCCACTCAGAACGAGGAATCGAACGCGCGCCGCCTGCGTAACCTTATCAGCGAGTTGCGGTCCTCCGGGGCAGCGAAAGACAGCGCCGCCCGCTATTACGAGCAGCACGGCACGATTAAGGGTTGGACCGCGCCGCGCGGCAGCAACATCGGGCAGGAATATCGTAACGCCCTGACCATGCCGCGTGCGATCCGCACGGGCGGCCCACAGGCGGCGGGGGCAGGCGCGACCACTACGGCAGAGCCGTATCCCCCTGAAATGGTCGCAGCGCACGAGCAGCTGGTGAACCGCCTCTTGCAACAGGGCGGCGGCCGTCTCGACCCGCAAGCTTACGCTCGTGCCCGCGCGGACCTTAACCGCCAGTTCGGGTATCAGGGCGACGAACAGGGTGACATTGCCTGGGCAAGCCGCATCAACGATTATCTCGATCAGGGCGGATCCTCAGTCCCGGCGGGCATTACCCCGCCCGAGCGCGACCTATCTACCAGCGAGCAAGTGCGGAACGACATTGCTGCCTCGCCTCTCGGGGCCGCGGCAATTGGTGCAGCCGACATGGGCGGATTCGGCGGTGTGTCCGCGCTCGCGCCCGCTCAGATGCAGGCCCTCAGCGAGGAACAGCCCCTTGCGCTGACAGCAGGACAGATCGGCGGCTCGATCACCGGGACTGGGCTGTTGGCGCGCGGTGCAGGCGCACTTGCCGGAAAGGCAGCGCCGAGCCTGCTGGGCGGCGGTAGCCGGGCACAGTTTGGCCGCAACGTTGCAACGGATGCAGCATACGGCGGCATTTACGGCGGCATTACCGAGCAGGATCCGCTGGCCACCGCCGCATTCGGCGCGGGCGGCTCTGTCCTGGGGCAGGGTGTCGGCCGGGCGGCAGGCAAGGCCGTGGGAGGCATCAACGCTTCGCAGCCGGTGCAGGCTCTGCGCGCCCGAGGCGTCCCGCTGACGGTGGGGCAGTCGCTGGGCGGTATGGCCAAGTCGGTTGAGGACAAGGCCACGAGCATCCCGCTGGTGGGCGATATGATAAACGCTCGCCGCCTTGAGGGGTTGCAGGCGTTCAATCGCGAAGCGTTCGACGAAGCGGGCAAGCCCATCGGCGCGCGGGTTGACGCTATCGGCCGGGAGGGCACCGAAGCACTCTACGAACAGGCCGGCAATGCCTACGATAGCGCGACGGCAGGCGTGGAAGTGCCGCTTGACGGCCAGTATGCCAGCGACTTCAGCGAAATTGCGGCGATGGGGCAAAGGCTCCCCGACGACCTGCGGAATAAGCTCGGCCTCGCGCTGAACAATCGCGTCAATCCGATCAACGACGCTGGCGCGATGACGGGCGACACTTACCAGCAGGCCATTCGCGGCCTCAAGTCCTACAAGTCGGAGAACATCAAGCCGGGGTTCGAAGGCGACTACCGAGCGGCCCTCACAAAGGCTCAGGATGCCCTCACCCGACAGATGGAGCGCGGCGGCGGGGAAAGCGTCGTGCGGGGGCTTGATAATGCCAACGCGGCTTATCGGAACACGAAGACGCTAGAGGATGCTGTCTCGCGGGCAAAAGGCGGCTCGCAATCCGGCGAGATTTACACCTTCACGCCGTCGCAGCTTCAGGGTGCGGTGGCAAAAACGCAAAAGAAGTATCCGGGTGAGATGGCTCTCCGGGATCTGGCCGACGAAGGGCAGGCGGTCCTCCCTTCGCAGATCCCCGACAGCGGGACGGCCGGACGCGGAGCCCAGATGCTCATGGGCGGCAGTCTTGTCGGTGCAGGTGCCGGCGCAGGTGCGGGCCTCGGCGGCGGTGAAGGCGCACAGACGGGTGCCATCGGGTCCGCGCTCGCCACCCTCGCACTAATGGCAGGGGGCACAAGGCGGGGACAGAAAGCGCTGACGAAAGCCCTGCTGGATCGTCCCGAGGCGATGAAAACGGCGGGACGCATCATCAATGCCCGCCGTGGGCTGTTCGGCCGGGCAACCCTGCCGCTCACTGTGTCCGAATACTAACTGACGGGTTGAATGGGGAGTTGGCCCGTAAGTAGCCACACCCCTGCCATGGCCATGACGGTCAAATACCCGATGAAGGCGAAAGCGAGGACGCTTAGCTCTTTGGCAACGGTCCAGCGTCTGTCCCAAGGGGAGGCTTCGTCGCTGCGGGTGAGGGCGTCGATCTTCGCTTGATGCCGTTTCGCCAGGAACAGTTCCACGTCCCACGGTTCGAACCGAGATTGCCGTAGTTCCGCTTCTATCCGCTCGATGGTGGGATCGCTCACCCGGGCACCATACCACAACCTAGCAGCCGCTCCAATACGGGGCGGCTTTTTCGTTTGGAGCGCCGCAATGTCCTTCAGCGACTACAGCCTTACGCCATCGAACAATCTGACCATCGACGGGCAGTCCATTGCCGAGGGCACGACCTCGCCAGGCACGATCAATATGGCAATTCGCCAGCTCATGTCTGACGGGCGCGAGCTTTACGATCAGGTGACCGCAATTGACCTGTCGGGCTACGCGCCGCTCGACGCCCCTGCCTTCACCGGACAGCCCACAGTCAGCGCGCGCGGGGCGGTCCTGCACCATGGAAATGCGGCAAACGCCTCGGGCCGCATATTCGTCCAAGCAGAGGGCGCGGCCACCCCAACAATGTCAAATGGGGACATTTTAATGACGTATTAGGTTGCTCAGATTCGCCCTTTGTTCTAAGGTCAGCGGGCCGCAACGGTGCTGGTAACACCGCGCGGCCCTGACCAACACGAGCGATAGGAGCGCCCGTATGGCTGACCAAGCCGATAGCCCGCCCGATGAAGTTTGGAAAGCCATTCCCGGGTGGGAGGACCGTTACGAGGTTAGCAACCTTGGGCGCGTGAAGTCTAAAGCACACGTTCAGCACTTCCTATCGAAACGCGGGAACCCCGTTACCCGCAAGGTGGGGGAGCGCTTGATGAGGGCTACTGCAGGGCCCTACGGTTATCTCCGGGTTTCGTTGCAACGCGATACTAAGATCAGACCGGCGCTTGTCCATCGTCTCGTTTGTGAGGCATTTCACGGCCCTTGCCCGCCCGACAAAGAACACTGTGCTCATTGGGATGGCAATACCGGCAATAATCGAGCGGAAAATCTGCGCTGGGTGACAGCCCGAGAAAACGGATCGGATCGAATTCGACTGGGGGCCGCCCCTCGCGGAGAGCGGGTCCATAACTCCAAATTGGATGCGGCGTCTGTCCGGCAGATGCGCCTCCGTTACAGGCGGGGCGAGGGCACCAATGCGCTGGCGAGGGAATACGGGGTGTCCCCTGCCACCGCCTGCAATGCGATCAAGCGAAAAACCTGGAAGCACATTTAAGGGGGCTTCGAAATGAAAAGACTGAGGGAGCGGCCTACGGGCCGCTTTTTTTGTGCCTGATGGCCCTGCAAATCCGCGACGCGGGCACGCTCCGCACGATCACGAGACTGACTATCCGGCAGGCGGGGGTCAATCGCAGCATTCGCACCTTGAAGGTCATGGATGGCGGCGTGTTGCGGACGGTTGCGATCTTTGCCGATCCGCTTGCGGTCACTGCGCCCGATACGAGCGGGCATCAGGACAGTTCGACGGTTGTAACGAACCTTGTGACGGCCAGCCCCAGCGGGGGCTTCAGTCCCTACACTTACGCCTGGTCGCTGGTTGCGAATGGGGGCGCAAACCCCTCGACCGCCACCGCGCCGACCAGCGCTGGCACCAGCTTCAGCAAGAGCGGCCTGATCCCCGGGCAGATCGTCACTGACACCTGGCGTGTCATCGTGACCGACTCTCTCGGCCAGACCGCCTCCCACGACATTTCCGCGACTTTCACCAGGGGGACCGGTGGCGCATGAACAAGTATTATGAAACGCTGACCAACCTGCGCGGCGACGTGCTGTTTGGCTATCGGGCGCAGATCGTGGACGACACCGGCGCGGTGGTGGACATTTACCAGGACCGCTCAGGCACGCGGTTCACTGACGGCGCTGGCAATATCGTCAACTACGCCACGTCGGACGAAGACACCGGCATGGTGCAGTTCTACTGGACCGCCGCGACCGGGCAGCTCTTGCAGGTGTTGGACCCGGGGGGCGACCTTGCTCGCCCGCCGATTGAGGGGTTTGGCGACAACTACGTCCTGAACAACTTGCCGGGCGATATTCCGCAGAGCGCGGTCACCGACCTGACCACCGACTTGGATGCGAAAGAAAACTCGGCCGATCTCGCCGCGTCCGGTGGCGCAGGCCGTGTTGGCTGGATCGACAGCGGGGCCGGGGCCGCGTTGCGGGACGTGGAAGCCAAGCTGCGCGAACGTCCTTCGGTTCTCGACTACGGCGCGGACCCGACCGGGGCGACGGATAGCACGGCGGCATTTGTCGCGGCTTACGACGCGCACTTGGGGCAGGAAATTTTCATCCCCGATGGGACCTACACCCTCTCCCCTGGGGCCATGAAGTTGAACGCCGCAGGAACGCGATGGGTCGGGGCCTCTAAGTCCAGCACGATCATAAAGGCTGCGTCGGGTGCCACTGGCGCGATTTGTCAGAACACTAATTCGGCGTTCGGATCTACCGCTTATTGCGGGGTCGAGAAGCTGCATTTCGATCTTAACGGTGAGGACTGCATAGCGGTTGATCTCGCCAGTGTTAATAACGCTGTGGTGCGCGATTGCTCGTTTACGGGCGGCGCGGGGTTCGGAAGTCCGACCACCACGGGCGGTTCTGCCGTGGTTACGCTATCCGGTGCGGGGGGGAATAACACGTCTCGGGTCAGGGCTGGGCAGTCGGTTTTCGGCCCCCATATTCCCGCCGGGACGACCGTTCTATCCGTAGATAGCGCAACGCAATTCACCATGTCTGCCAACGCAACGGGCGCGGGCCAGCCTGTCTATTGCGCGGGCGGGATTAGCGTCAGGTGTTCGGCTCCTCTTGATGCTGCCTCCTACACTAACTCCATCATGGACTGCGCGGCGATATATATGAAGCGTTCGTTTGTGGCCGAAGATGCGGCAAACGAAAACAGCTTCTTCAACTGTGAGGCCATCGCCTGCGATTTTGGTTTCGACGTTGAAAATGGTGTCGATACAATTGGCATCACCAGGGGGCGCGCGGAAGGCTGCCGGGTCGGGCTGAGAACCGGGGGGCGCGAAACCGCTTGTGTCGGGGTTCGATTTGAGGCGAGCCAGGCCGCTGATGTTGAATTTGCGGCGGGATGCACCCGGCCTTCGTTCCTGTCCTGCCATACCGCGACAAGCCCGGTGGTGTTTCTCAATCCGGCAAACTCCACGGGCCTTTATTCCCGTGGCGGGACGTTCCCCCAAAGGGATATCGAGCCGAACACCTCCAATCCCGTTCTCCACGCTGCGCGGCAGACGTTCGCGGCGGCGGGGTCGTCCCCTGCCTCGTCCACGGCGAGCACGGGATATTCGGCATATTTCCAGGACTTTGCTCTGTTCAGGAGCCAGGTCGCAATTGAGTGGGAGAATTACAACGGCGGTAGCCCTGACAACAGGATTGTCTTCGCGAGTGCCGACACCAGCGATAACATCAATATTTCCGCTTATCGGCGCAAGACGGGGACTTATGGCAATGTGAACCTCAGTCAGCGGCTGTCCGCCCGCCCGGATGGCCTGTATTACACTGGAACAAAGGTTCTGGGCGCGCAACAGCCCGCAATTGCTGACGATGCCAGCGGTGCCCCCAATCAGGCGACCCTCAATGAGGTTATAGCGGCACTTCGCAACCATGGGATAATCGCGTCATGACGACGCTCGAATCCCGCTTTCTTATCAGCCTTTTGGCCGGTGCGGCGCTTTGTTCGCTGGCGGCCTGCGCCTTCGTTTGGGGGAGGTGCAGGTGAAAATGACACAGGGGGAGCGATTGGCCCGCATCGAAACCTTGCTCGAAGAGGGCGTGGTCAAGCGCATCGACGAACTGAGCGCGGACATGAAGGCCATTCGCGCCGATCTCGATACCGACAAGGCGGAACTGGCGCAATTGAAGAACCGGGGCATCGGCCTGCTGGTGGGGGTTGGCCTCGCCGGTGGGGCTGCCGGGGCCGGGTTCATGAAGCTCTGGCAAGGGATATTCGGGTAATGCCCACACCGCGGCTAAGCGAAGATCAGCTTCTAGAGGCCCTTCGCGTCGTCTCTGAGTACGGCAGCATTGCGGAGGCGGCCCGCCGGTTGAACATGCCGCGCCAGACTCTTTCCGATCAAGTCCATAAGGCGAGGGAGAGGTTCCAAACCGGCGACGAACTGAAAGCCGACATGGAAGGCCGCATTGCCGAGGGCTTCGAGCTTCGCGGCTATTCCCAGTTCACGAAAACGCAGACGGGTGAGCCGATATGGCTCAAGACGCGCAAAGCGGAGCGTGACTATTGGGAGGGGATCGCCAGCGCAATCGAGCGGGTCAAGCCAATCGATCCGACGCGCATTCCGGCCGCCCCGGACGAACCCGATGCAGACGTAATCCCGTGGCTGCAAATCGGGGACGCCCATATCGGGATGCTAGCGAGCGAGGTGGAGACGGGAGCCAACTTCGACATCGCGATTGGCAAGCGCGAGATCATGGAAGCCGCCGCCGCGTTGATCGATGCAGCGCCGGATTGCGAGCGCATGGTCATTAACGACCTTGGCGACGGGACACACTTCGAAACGTTCAAGGCGGAAACCGAGGCGAGCGGTCACGCGGTCGATCAGGACACCCGCTATTGGAAGATGATCGACGCTTACCTGGAGATCAGCGAGTTCATTTGCGAGCGCGCGCTGGCGAAGGCGCAGAAAGTGGACCTGCTCTATAATCAGGGCAATCACTCGCGGTCGAACGATGTCTGGATGGCGGCGCATATGCGTTCGCTCCACCGGAACAATCCCCGCGTGACGGTCCTGCCAAACCAAAGCCCCTACATCGCCTATCGCATGGGCAAGACGCTGGTGGTTGTCCACCATGGCGACAAAGCCAAGCCCGAAAAGTTCCGCGACGTGGCTTCAAGCGATTTCAGCGCGGATTGGGGGGAGGCTGAGTTCCGCTATCTCGACGGCGGCCACGTCCACCATTCGCAGCGGAAAGAGCTTGCCGGGTGCGTGTTCGAAAGCTGGAACAACCTCGCGCCCCGCGACAAGTATGCCCATGACGGGGGCTGGCGCTCAAAGCAGTGCATGAGCCTTGTCCTGCGGTCCCGCCGCTACGGCGACCGGGGGCGGATTGTCATGCCTATCGAGATGGTGCGCGACCGCATCCTTCAAAAGCATCCCGACCACTACACTCCGCCGCAATTGAGGGCCTTCGCAGCATGATCGACCGTCTCGCATTTTGGCTTGGCGATGAAGCCGAGGCCGTTTGGCAAGCCCATCTCGACCAGTGCGAGGCGGACGCCGAGGAACAGCGCCAGCGCAGGGAGGAAATCGATGAGTGACCGCACCCGCCCGGAAGGCTTCGCCGTGTCCGAAACCAACGCCGGTTTCGCGAACGTGCTGTTCAAGATCGTGAAGCGCCTGGACGCTGGCGAGCCCGCCTCTGACTGGGGGTGCTGGGTGCAGGAAATTGGCCGTTCGATGGGGAGGTCACGATGAACCGCAAGACCGTGTTCGATGCAGTCCGCCGCCTGTTGGGCCGTAGCTTCAAGCAAGTCGAGGTCGAAGCACTCGACCGTGCGCTAGACGCTGCCATGCGGAACCTCGACTATGCCGGGAACGAACTGGCCCTGAGCGACGATGGGCTGGATCTGATTAAGGAATTCGAAGGCTGCAAGCTGACGGCCTATCCCGACCCCGGCACCGGGGGCAAGCCTTGGACTATCGGTTACGGCGCAACCCGCATTGACGGGCGGCCCGTTCACCCCGGCGAGACGATCACGCAGGCGCAGGCTGACAAGCTGCTGCTAGTGGACATTGAGCGTCACGCTGACCCTGTGCGGGATATGCTCGGCAGCGCCCCCACTACGCAAGGCCAGTTCGATGCGATGGTGTCGTTCGCGTTCAACCTTGGCCCTGATAGCCTCAAACGCTCCACGCTGTTCCGCAAGCATATGGAAGGCGACTACGAAGGCGCTGCGAACGAGTTTGCGCGCTGGAACAAGGCCAACGGTAGGGTGCTACGCGGGCTGACGCGTCGCCGTGCTGCCGAGGCCTCCATGTATCGCGGAGAGGCCCGGTGAAGGCCCTAGCGGCCATTGCAGCCGGTCTATCGGTAGCATCGGCCGCGCCGGTCGAGCGCCCCTACTTCGCCGGAATGCCGCCTGAGCGGTTCCAAGGGGAAGGGGTGGCAATCGTCATGTTCGCAGATGACGTGAACGATCATTGCCCGTTGGGAGTGCCTGCTGGTTACACCCTGCTGGGATGCGCGTTCCAGGTTGAGGGAACGCCGGTGCTGGTGCTGCCGAACCCGTGCCCGATGGGGGACGTAGAGTTGTTCGCGCGGATTGCCTGCCACGAACTAGGGCATCGAAACGGGTGGAGCGGAGGGCACGAGCTATGAAACTGCTGCGCGACCTGCTGTATGCGCGGGGCAACGAAAACCTCGACATTTCGCGGCTGTCTTCGCTGCTGGGCGTCTTGACGTTTCTCGGCGCGTCGATCTGGCATGTGTTCGTGAACAAGAGCTTCGACCCGGTGGCATTCGGCGGGGGGTGGACTGCCCTGTGCGCCGGTTGCGGGGGGTGGATCTATGCGCGCCAGAAATATGAGGCGGAGGGAGGGGATTAGCTAGGCGCGGACAGGTTCGTGGACCTGTTGACGCGGAGGCGTTCCAGCTTGTCTAGCGCCTCGCCCTCTGCCTCAATCCGGCTCCATCCCTTCCGTCGCAGCCCGTCCACCACGCTATCATAGAAGCGTTGCTCGCCATCGGGCAGAAATTGACGGTCACTCATCCTTCACTCGCTTTCTGCCTGCAAAGGCACTCGACAGTGACTTCCGGCGGATCATCGCGATGGTGATAGATGCGCAGGAACCGGCCATCGTAGTGCATCGGCGGCGGCCTCCACGTCACTCGATAGGTGGTTTCCTCGCTCATTCCCTGCTCGCTTTCTGCCTCTTAACGAGGCGGTCCATGATCTTTCTCCGCTCTTTTCGGGCGGGGGCTGCAAATGCGATTATGGCGTCCAGTTCCTTTAAGCGCTGCCTCTCTTTGTCGGTGGCGTAGTCGAGGGGATTAGGCATCGGGCGCTTTCGGTAGGGGCATCCACTTGAGGGGCTTACCCCGCCCGCTCGCCCCAGCCCAAATTGCCGTGAGCCACCATTCATCGCCGCCCAGCCATGTGCCGACGGTGTGCCCCGTGGCCTTTGTGTCGGTGAACGGCCCCTCATAGAAAAGCAAAACTGCCTCACCTTGCGGTAGTGTTTCAATCGGCTGCCAGTCCATACTCAATCCCCTTTCTCGACAGATACTGCCGAATCCGGCCCGATAAAGCAAGCGGAAAATACTTGCCAAAACCTGCGGAACATGGCAAGAACATAGCGAAAGGAAGTGCGATGCTCTTAGCGTGGCTCGGGACAAAGGCGCTTGGCCTACAGCGGTGGATATGGCTCGCCATCCTGCTGGCGGCCCTTATCGGCGGCATTCTGTGGCTCCAGGCCCGCGAGGAAGCGGACGACAGGGCCAATCAAGAGATCGGCGCGAAGGTCCAACGGGAAGGGGATCTACGCAAGACTATCGAACGGGCGGAGAAAGCCAATGAAGCGCGCGATGACATTCGGACTGGTGATCGCACTCGTTACGAGCAGTGCCTGCGGTCGGCACGAACCCCCGCGAACTGCCAGCGACTTCTGCCTAGCCGCTAAACGGCTGACCGTGGAGCCGCACCCGATCGCTCCCGACGCGGACGACCCGGGGAACCTGTTCGATACCGAGCAAACCTTCCTAGAGGTGCTTGCCCATAACGAGGTTTACGACCGGCTTTGCTCTAAGCGGTCAGCTTCGGCATCGTAAACGCGGCCCAAGCGAAGAACGCTGCCCCTGCCACCAGCAACAGGCCAAAGGCAAACCGCGCGATCTTGTTCCCCCTGTCATGATCGGGGTTCGGAACGAAAGCGGCCACCCCCATGGCAATGCCCCATAAGAGACAGCACGCGGCGGTAACGGAAAGGGCAACGTCAGGGATGGCTAGTCTCTCGTATCGTCTCTGCCTCTAGGGCAAGCATGGTCAGTATAAGATACTCTCTCATGCGTCCCTTACGGAAGGCAAGACGAGCGCGGGCCAGGATGTTTTCTCGAATCATGGCCTGCGGTCTATGCAGGGTGGGGGCGTGTAGGAAAGTGAAATTGCACTAGGGCCGGGCGCGACTCCGGCTGTGTGGGCGATAGGCGCTCACCTGCGCCTCGTTTTAGTCCAGTCGAGGGTCCGGTTGGAACCGGGCGGGAATCGAACCCGCATAAGGCGATTGGGTTGTTTACCGACCGCTGCCTATCACCAGTTACAGCCACCGGCTCCACAATCAGATATTCGACTTCTCGCTCCACTGATTAGCGCTTCTGCTTTCAGCGCCGCCTAGTGCGATGGCCTCACTACCACATTTTTTCCTTGGCTACAAGCCGGTATTCCGCTACAGAGAGAGGGTGACGCGGCGGTTCAGTGACGCACCCGCGATACACCTGATCGCGGGTGAGGCTGCGCGTAAGGACGCTTTGGCCGCTGCGTCACAACGATAGGAGATCACCATGCGCGAAGGCGTCGGCAGTATGACAGGCGAAGGCTGGGGCGGCGATTAGCCCGGCAGCTCCGGTCCCACCTCGATCCGCTCAGCCCTATGGGAATAGATCACCACCGCTAACCCCAGGATAATCAGGGTTCCTAATACGCCTATAAGAGTGCGGCTCACTTGGCGGCTTCGATCACGGCGCGGTAGATGCGGAGGACGTCTCGCTCGGGATCGTCTGAGTCTAGGCACCAGTTATCCAAGCCTCTCTCCACCATCGCTTCCGTAGGCTCCACAGGCAACACAACAAGCCCTGCTTGCTTGAAGAACGCCAGCAGCTTCTTCGCCTGTGGTTCGTAGGACCAATCTTCGTCGCAGCCCTCGGGATCGCTTTCCCGTAACCCTCTCGCTATCACCTCTCTAAGATCAGTCATATTTGCCGTCCTCCTTGTGGTGGTCGAGGCGTTCAATATGCGCGGCGACATTCCATGCGGCCATTTCGTCTAGTCCGATGACGCTTGGAAAAGTCCGCAGCCACGCCACAATCGCAGCCCGTTCGCGTTCTGCCTCAGTCATCGCTCTATTCTCCCTTACCGATCATTCAGGGCGGGTAACCGCGATCTCCGTTGGCGACCACTCGTTGCCTTCTAGGCGTATCTCTGCCCGAACAAGATCGTCACTCGAATACTCCCCGGCAGCGCGCATCATATCGCGCATCCCGGCCATGCTATTCGGCGCAAAGCCCGAAATAACCGGGCCGTCGCTCGGAATGATACGCCAGAAAAAGCGCCCGCTGTGCTGCATCGGGCGGCAATGTAGGGGATCGCTACCCCTTCTTCGGTGTCATTGGCTGCATTACGCACGATGTCTCTCCTATTGTTCGCTGGTGGCTTTGCGGTGGGAGGCGAGGGCGGCTTCAATAGGGGAATTATATACTTGACTTCCCATCCTCCTAATCCTGCTTCTTTCGGCGACGCTTCACGCGGCGTTCGATCTTCTTCGCCTGCTGGCCTTTGTCGGCAGGTCGGTAAGCCATCACCTTGTCGGTTACAGCGTCGAGTATTTGCTTGATGCGTTCGGTCATTCTTCCCGCTCCTTTGCCAGGAAAGAGGCAGGACAACCATGCATTGAGTGACGCGCAGGGCATTGCTCAATGCGCTGGCGAAGGCTGGCGATCTCCGCCGCCGCTTGTCGGATTAGTCCATAGGCAACATCGCGCTCTTCATCTCCCCCAAGGGGATTTTCCCAGCACAAGTCCACGAACTCCAATAGGCGAGTTTCTAAGGCCACAGTTCTGCCGAACCTCGCTGCCTTGTGGCGCTCCCAAGCCGCGTCAATCATCGCGGTTTCCTTCTCGGTCAAAGGCCGGTTTTCATCGTTCGTATTATTCATGCGATCAACTCCGCGTAGGTGATGCGCCGCCCAATGGCTGCACTGAACAGCCGCTCAAGGCGTTGCATGGTGTGATGGCTCACATCGCCGTCACCAAGGCGGAAAGCGAACTCTCCGACATAGCGATGCAGATGCTTCGGGCTTGCGTGGTGATAGACCCCGTGCAGACCGCGCTTGAGCAACGCGAACACGCTCTCAATGCCGTTCGTGGTCACATCGCCTCGCACATACTCGCCAGCGGAATGGTTGATGCGCTCATGCTTGTAGAGCAGCCCGCCGACGCGGTTGTAGATCGCACTTTCGTCAGTGTGGATGGTCGAGCCGACTTGAACATGGCGACTAGTGAAGCCGTTGGCATTGCGGCCCGTGACAGTATCGCGGACTTCTGCCTTGACCTGTCCGCTCTCGCGTTCGCGGCCAGCGATCACGGCAGTCTTACCGACACCGCCACGCCCCAGCTTGAGACGCTTGCTTTCGTGCTTCGCGGACTCTTTGCCGCCAATGTAGCATTCGTCGATTTCGACCGTTCCTGCCAGTTCAGTAGGGTCGTTGCCGCAGGCTTCGCGCAGCCGTTGAAGCATGAACCAAGCGGTCTTTTGCGTGACGCCGATCTGCGCGTGAAGCTGGACGCTGCTGATACCCTTGCGAGCCGTGACGAGCAGATACATGGCGTAGAGCCATTTGTGCAGCGGCACCTTGGACCGCTCGAAAATCGTGCCCGTGCGGACGGTGAAATCGAGCAAACAGGCGTTGCAGCGGTAGAAGCCGCCTTTGCGCGTTCCGATGCGTTCCGCCTCGCCACAAGCGGGGCAGGTGGCCCCGTCAGGCCAGCGTCGCTCCTCGAAATAGGCGCGGGCGCTCTCCTGATCGGGGAACATCTGAAACAGTTCGAAAGTGGAGATGGTCGATTTGCTCATTACGCAACTCCTTGTTCGCGCAACGCGTCACGAGCGATAGCTTTTGATGCGGCGCAGCAATCAACATCGGCAACGATTGCCGCCAGCGCTCCACGGTAATGGAGTAGCGCGTCCGCTGCGGAACGATGCTTTATAGATGACATATCACCTGTATCTTCGAGATTGGGTTGATATGTCATTCGCCATTCCTCATTGAGCCTTTCAATCTTCCGCATCGCGGACGCGTAAGTCTCATGGCAGGAAACTAGCGATCCATCGAGCCTATCCCAAACCTGATGATAGCGGAACCGAGCGGTATAGCCTTTCTCATATTCATAACGAACCGGCATGGTATACGGACTTTGTCCCATGTTTTTCTCCTTTTCTTTAGCGGCTTACCCGCCCGATAAGAAGATAGCTACCCTATCTGTTTTCGGGAGTCAAGTATATAATTCCCTTCAATAGCATCCCATGCAGACTGGATGCACTCTCCGTCAGCTTCGTTGGGAACGGGCCAGTCAGCGGGGATTTGTGGACCACCATCCTGTAAGCATTCAGCCGGTATAAGAAGTGCGAGTTCCTCTTTCGCGCATTGGAGTGCCGCTGCCGACTCCCGCAACGCCGCTGCCTGAGCTTCGATGCGATCACACAGTTCGTCAATCGTTACGCTGTGCGGATCGTCCTGGCCGCTCGCCAGAAAGCGGGCGCGCTCTACCAGTTTATCCTTCATGTCAGTTATCCTTCTTGCTGGGGGAGAGGCGGGCGATCTCGGCGCGCAATTGCTCGTTCTCTCGATTGAGTTCTTTGTTGCGGGCCTTGGCCTTGGTGAGCGCCTCCTGGAGTGTGCCAAGCTGCCTCGCCTGTCGCTTGGCCTTCTGCTTGAAGGATTCATCCGCCGGAGCTTCGTCCAACTGGGCGAGGCGGTTCTTGATCCACAGGATCGACAGGCGCGTGAAACCGAGCTTCCTGGCGACCCCGATCCCGCCGCCGGTCCCGGACATGGCCTTCTTCATCTCCGTAAGCTCAGCGGCCTGCGCGGATTGCTCCCGCAACCATCCCTGTAGAACGTCGGGATCGCTTTCCTGCTCGACAGTTTCTCGGTCGAGTTCTTCAACGTCGAGGGGTTCGAAATATACGTTCATGTCGGGCCTCAAAAGATGCAGGCGTGCAGGGCGCGCCGGTTGGTCGGAAGCCGCGATACGGACAGCGGCCCGGCAAGCAGTAGCCACCCCTTTTGCCCGACCAAGCGGACGAACCGCGGTCGATGAAGCGCGCTCATGAAGGCGATGACCACGCCTGCGAAGCCGAACTGGAAGCCGGTGATTTTAAGTTTAGCCATGTTTCCTATCTCCATTGCTAGAGGGAAGGCGGGCGCAGAAAAGTGGTCCGCGATTGGTCCGCAAATGCTCGTTTGTTCTGCATTGAATCCCGCCTTGTTCTCGCGACGTTGGACAGGTCCAAGGCGAAAAGGCGGCTGTCTTCTCGGTGTAAACGAGATGCTCTACCAACTGAGCTAACCGCCCCACGGGAGCGCCAGCACATAGCGCGCATGGCCGGATAATCAATCGCCCGCGGCGCATGGGCATTGGCGGCGCGGCGCGGCGGCGCTAGGGCGCGCGGACATGAGCCAACCGCACATTCGCATCCTGGCCACCGGCGGCACGATCGCGGGCATCGCCGGCTCCGCGATCAAGCACGAATATCGCGCGGGCGAGATCGGGATCGACGAATACCTGGAGAAGGCCGGCGGCCTGGGGCTGGGGGCGGAGCTTTCGGGCACGCAGATCGCCAACATCGATTCGGCCAATATCGGCCCGGCGGTGTGGGACGCGCTTCACGCGGCGGCCCAGGGCGCGTTGGCCGAGGACGATTGCCACGGCGTGATCGTCACCCACGGCACCGATACGCTGGAGGAAACCGCCTTCCTGCTCGACCAGGTCCTGCCCGCGCACAAGCCGGTGGTGGTCGTGGGCGCCATGCGACCGGCCGATGCCGTCGGCTATGACGGCCTGCGCAATTTCGCCAATGCGGTGCGCGTCGCCAGCGATCCGCAGGCGGCGGGGCGCGGCGTTCTGGTGGTGATGGGCGACCGTGTCTTCGCCGCGCGCGACGTGTACAAGGTCCGCACCCGGGGCACCGAGGCTTTTCGCGGCTTTCCGCGCGAATCGGTCGCCCTGGTGACGCCCGCCTCGCTCGAATGGTTCGGCGCCCCCTGGCGCAACGGGACCGGCGCGGCCTTTCGGTGGACGGCGGACCTGCCCGAAGTCGCGATCGTCTACGTCCATGCCGGTCTCGATGCCGAGGCCCTGCGGCGACAGGTCGGGCCGGGCACGCGCGGGGTGGTGATCGCCGGCGTCGGCGAAGGGAACATGCCCGATGCCGTGCGGGGCGAACTCGCGAAACTGGCCAGAGAGGGTGTCCGCGTGGTCCGGTCGAGCCGCGCGGACGAGGGGCTGGTGGACCGCGAGCCGGCCGACGACAAGCGCGGTTTCGTCGCCGCGCGGGCGCTCAACCCGCAGAAGGCGCGCATCCTGCTGCAACTGCTGCTGGCGAGCGGGCAAGGCGATCCCGCGGCCATCCAGCGCGCCTTCGACGGCGGCTAGCCTCCCCGCCGGGCGGGCGGGGAGGGCACGGTGCGCGGATCAGCCGTGCGGCGTGACCAGGTATTTCTCGCCGGTCTTCATCTGGCGATAGTCGAGGATCGCGTCCCTCGTCAGCATCCCTTCGAGATCGACCTTGGTCTTGTAATGGCTGGCGAAAGTCGTGGTGAGGTTGTCGAGCACGCGCTTGCGCATCCGCATCACCGTTTCCATCCCCGCGTTCTGCAGGAACGGCGTCAGCAGCCAGCCCGATAGCGTCCAGCCGAAGCCGTAGCTGGGCGTCAGCGTGGTCGGCCCGAAGTCGAGGCGGCCGTAGATGAACATGCGCTTCTGCTGGTTGGAGCCATAGCGCGAGTATTCGCTCATCTTGCCGACCGCGACCTGCTCCATCGCCTTGAAGCAGGTATCGACCATCTTGCCGCCGCCGATCGGGTCGAAGCCGTAGAAGGCATCGGTCTCGTCGATCGCTGCCTTGAGCTGTTCGAGGAAGTCGTCGTCCGACGAGTTCACGACATGCGTCGCACCTTGGTCCTTGAGCAGCTTCGCCTGCTCGTCCTTGCGGACGATGTTGACGAGGCCCATGCCGTCTTCGAGGCAGATGCGGTTGAGCATCTGGCCGAGGTTCGACGCGCCGACGGTGTGCAGGATCGCCTTCTGGCCATCCATCCTGGCGTTTTCGACGAAGCCCAGCGCGGTCATCGGATTGACGAAGCTGGATGCGCCCGCCTCGGCGCTGTGATCGCCCAGCGGCAGGCACATCGCAGCATCGGCAATCGCATATTCGGAGAAGGCGGTGCCGGGCACGCAGGCGACGCGCTGGCCCATCAGCGCCTTTGCCATGTCGCTGTCGCCGGTGGCCACGACGGTGCCCGCACCCTCGTTGCCGGCGGGCAGGCGCTGGCCATGGCGGGCTTTCTGCCCCGAGTTGAACGGCTCGGGCATCTTGGCGACGACTTTGCCTGGCGAATAGTCGGCATTCTCGAAATCGGCCGCGCCGGTCAGGATCGCGAGGTCCGACGGGTTGATCGGCGCGGCTTCCATCTTGACCAGCACCTGGTTGCCGGTGGGATCGGGAAACTCGCTCTGCGCGATCTCGACGGTCAGCGTACCGTCGCTTTCAAGAGTGGTGAAAAGCTGTTTGCCCGTGGTCGTCATCTGCATTCTCCCGCTTCGATCCTCGATCGATCGGGCCTATCGCTAAGCGCGAGAGAAGCGCTTGGCTAGGGTGTCGTTAGGTCAAGCATCGTTCGTCCTTTCCCGGGTGAGTTCTGCCATCACGATCATGATCGCCCAGACAGCAAGGGTCGGCTGGAGTTGCGGAACCTCTGCGCGTGCCACTCCAACCACTTCAAGCAGGAATGGGAGAAACACGATACTGGACGCGGTCGCCAATGCATAAAACAGGGTATATTCGGTCGATCCGAGATAAAGGATCATCACCACAACGAACGCGCTGATAAACAGAAGACCTGCGAAATCGTGTGGCGGCAGGCCCTCGGCGCCGGCCAGGACGAACCCCAGGACCGCGCCAAAAACGATGTTTATTCCATTGATATTGGCGCGATACTCGCGCTCGGTAATTCTGAAGGTCAGTGGGATCTTGTACCACTTCGCCATGTCTCGTCCCCCGCGTTCGTGCCGTAGCTGGCACTAACGAAATACAGGCCATGCGGCGGGGCATTCAATCCCAATTCCTGCCGGTCGCGAGCCTCGAGCGCGCGCGCGACCCGCTCCACCGGCCAGCGCCCCATGCCCACGAGCGCGAGGCAGCCGACCATCGAGCGGACCTGGTGGTGGAGGAAGCTGCGCGCTTCGGCCGCGATCGAAACCTCTTCGCCCGCGCGCCGCACGGCGAGGCGGTCGAGCGTCTTGACCGGGCTGGCGGCCTGGCAGTGAACCGAGCGGAACGTGGTGAAATCGTGCCGCCCGACCAGCGCCTGCGCCGCGCGATGCATCGCCTCGGCGTCGAGCGGCTGGGGCACCTGCCAGGCGCGGTTCCGCTCCAGCGTCAAGGGCGCGCGCCGGTTGACGATCCGGTATTCGTAAGCCCGCCCTGTGCAGGAAAAGCGCGCGTGCCAGTCGCCGGGCACGATCTCGCAGGCGGTGACCGCGATCGGATCGGGCCGGAGCAGCGCGTTCAGCGCCTCCATCAGCCGGAAGGGTTCGAACGGCTTTTCGATATCGACATGGCTGCGCATGGCCAGTGCGTGGACGCCGGTATCGGTCCGCCCGGCCGAATGCAGCGTCGCCTCCTCGCCGGTCACGGCATGGACGGCGCGCTCGACCGATTCCTGCACGCTGGGGCCGTGCGGCTGGCGTTGCAGGCCCATGAACGGCGTGCCGTCGAACTCGAGGGTGAGGGCGAAGCGGGTCATGTCCCGGTGGCGGCGCGCTTCTCGGCCCGGGCCAGCGCCTGGAGCAGGCGCGGCTCGAACACCTCGGGCGCCTCGACCTGCGGCGAATGGCCCAGATCGTCGAACGTCACCAGCGTCGCGGCGGGGAAACGCGGCGCGGCGGATTGGGCCAGGGCCGGGATCGCGTCCAGCCGCCGCTGCACCTCTTGCGGAGCCTGCCCCTTGCCGAACGTGGTCGTGTCGCGCATCCCGATCATCAAGGTTACTGGCATGGCGATGCCCTCGATGTGCTGCGCGATCGGCTGGGTCAGGATCATCTCGCTGGTCTTGGCCTGGGCATGGGCCACGGCGTCGCCGCTGGCATATTGGCCCGCCAGCATCCGCACCCAGCGATCGTAGCGCGGCTTCCAGTGGCCGTGATAGTAGGTTTCCAGCTGATAGCGGCGGATCGCCTCGTAATCCTTCGCCCGCTCCTGCGCGATCAATTGCGACAGGGGGACGTAGGGAACACCCTCGGCCATGCGATCGGTCAGGCCGAGGGGGTTGATCAGCACGAGCTGCCGCGTCGCGTCCGGATAGGCATGGGCGAAATGCATCGCCAGCATCCCGCCAGTCGAATGGCCGACGATCGCGGCCTGCGCGATCCCCTGCCGCTCCATCAGCTTGCGCGTGAACGAGGCCAGCATGGCGAAGGTATATTGCGCCTCGCGCGGCTTGGACGACTTGCAGAAGCCGATCTGGTCGGGGATCAGCACGCGGTAGCCGGCGCCCAGCAGGGCCCGCGCCGTGTCCTCCCAGGTCGCGCCGCAGAAGTTCTTGCCGTGCAGCAGGACGACGCTGCGCCCGTTGGGCCTGTCGGGCGCCAGGTCCATGAAGGCCAGCTGCGCTTCGCGGTCCCCCACTTCGACCGGCATCGTCTCGACCGGCCAAGGGTAGGCGAAGTATTCGAGATCGACGCCGTAGCGTTCGACCGCCGGGCCTGACTCAGACGGGCCGGGCTCGGCAGCGGTGGTCGCACCCGCCGGGGCGAGGCCGAGCGCAAGCGCAGCGAACAGAGTGAAACGGGCGATCGGCGTCCTGGTCATCGGTCAGCTCCCGTGATCGTGCAGAGTGCGGGTCATTCCACCATCGTTCCCGCCGGCACGGCGCGGCCGCGCAGGAAGGCTGCGACGTCCATCGTCGGCTTGCCAGCGCGCTGGATGCGGGTGGGGCGCAACGCGGCATAGCCGCAGGCGATGGTGAGATCGTCGTCCAGCGTCACGCCCGGCTTGCCCTCGCGCGCGATGACATCTGCGGCGAGCAGCTTGATCCGCTCCCCGCCCAGGGTGAACCACGCCCCGGGAAACGGGGCGAAGGCGCGCACCTGGCGCTCGATCGCCTCGGCATCGTGCGACCAGTCGACCCGGGCCTCCGCCTTGTCGATCTTGGGCGCGTGGGTGGCCATGGCATCGTCTTGCGGGACGGGTTGCAGGGCCGGCAGGTCGATCAGCGTGCCGACCATCAGCTGCGCGCCCATTTCGGCCAGCTCGGCGGTCAGCTCGCCCGCGGTCTTGCGCTCGACCGGGGTGCGCGCGGTCGCCAGCATCGGCCCGGTGTCGAGCCCGGCCTCCATCTGCATGATCGTGACGCCGGTAACCGCGTCGCCCGCCAGGATCGCGCGCTGGATCGGTGCTGCCCCGCGCCATTTCGGCAGCAGGCTGGCATGGATGTTCAGGCACCCGCACGCCGGGATGTCGAGCACGGCCTGCGGCAGGATCAGCCCGTAGGCCGCGACCACCGCGACATCGGGCTTCGCCTCGGCCAGCGTGTCCTGCACGTCCTGCGGCTTCAGCGAGGCGGGGGAATGGACCGGGATGCCGAGCGTTTCCGCCTCGCGCTGGACCGGCGACGGCTGCAGCTTCCTGCCCCGGCCGGCCGGCCGCGGGGGCTGGGTATATGCGGCGGCGATCGTATGCCCGGCCGCGTGCAGCGCCTTCAGCGCCGGCACCGCGAAATCGGGCGTTCCCATGAAGACGATGCGCATAAGCGGGCGGGCCACCTTTCGTTGCGGACGCGCAGCCCCTATCTCCGCCCCCATGGCATCGCAAGAGATCGAGAACCTGGCATCGGCGCTCGCGCGGCTGCCCGGGCTCGGCCCGCGCTCGGCGCGGCGCGCGGTGCTGTGGCTGGTCAAGCGCCGCGAAACCGCGCTGGAGCAATTGCTCGCCGCGATGGCCGAGGTGAAGGACAAGCTCGTCGAATGCCCGGTGTGCGGCAATATCGATACCCGCGCGCCCTGCGGGATCTGCGCCGATCACCGCCGCGACGCGCGCTCCATCTGCGTGGTCGAGGACGTGTCCGATCTCTGGGCGCTCGACCGGGCGAAGCTGTTCACGGGCAAGTACCACGTGCTCGGCGGGCGGCTGTCGGCGCTCGACGGCGTGCGGCCGGAAGACCTGACGATCGGCGCGCTGCTTGAACGCGTGCGCGAAGGCGGGGTGGACGAGATCGTCCTGGCGATGAACGCCACGCTCGAAGGGCAGACGACGGCCCATTACATCGCCGAACGGCTGGAGGACCTGCCGGTGCGCGTGACCCAGCTCGCCCATGGCCTGCCGGTGGGCGGGGAGCTGGACTATCTCGACGAGGGCACGCTGGCCCAGGCCCTGCGCGCGCGGCGCCCGGTGGGGTAACCCTCACTTGAGATTTGCCGGGCGGCGCACTATTTCCCCGCCATGGCTATTCGCGAAATCCTGGAAGTGCCGGACCCCCGGCTCAAGGTCGTGTCCGAACCGGTGACCGAGTTCGACGACGAGTTGAAAACGCTGGTCGAGGACATGTTCGACACGATGTACGACGCGCCGGGCATCGGCCTGGCCGCGATCCAGGTCGGCGTGCCCAAACGGGTGCTGGTGATCGACCTGCAGCCGGAAGACCCGGACGCGGAGCCCGAGGTCTGCGACCACGGTGGGCACCAGCACACGCACCAGCCGACGATCCGGGAACCGCGCGTCTTCATCAATCCCGAGATCCTCGATCCGGCGGAAGAACTGGCAACGTACCAGGAAGGCTGCCTCTCGGTCCCCGAGATCTACGCCGACGTCGATCGCCCGGCGACCTGCCGCGTGCGGTGGCAGGACCTGGAAGGCAATGTCCACGAAGAAGCGATGGAGGGGCTGATGGCCACCTGCATCCAGCACGAGATGGACCACCTCGAAGGCATCCTGTTCATCGACCACCTCAGCCGGCTGAAGCGGCAGATGGCGCTCAAGAAGCTGCAGAAACTGCGCCAGGCAGCCTAGGCCGGCGGGTTCGACGCCCGGGGCGCCTGCGCGCCGCCTGCACGCCAGCTGCGCGACGCTTGGGCAAGGCTCTGCCTGTGGGTTCCCGGCAGGCGCCTCTGGCGTTCCCTCTCCGTTCCGCGTAATGGGCGGGCATGGACCCGACAGTTCTTGCCATTGCCGCCATCGTCCTCGGCCTCGCGCTGGGATACTTCCTCGGTCACCGGTCGGGCGCGGCCCCGGTCAGGGACTGGCAGGCGCGCCATGGCGAGCGCGATGCCGAGGCGCGCGAGCTCGACGAGAAGTTCCGCCGCGCGATCGTCGAGCTGGAAAATGCCACGGTCCGCGCCGAGCGGGCCGATGCGCTCGACGGCGAGTTGCGCGAGGCGCGCCGCCAGCACGAGGCGGCGATGGAGGAACTGCGTCGCAGCAATGGCGCGCTGGCGGCCGAACTGGCCATGCTGAAGGAAAAGACCGCGAACTTCGACGAGCAGAAGCGCCTGCTGATCGAAGCGCGCGAGGAACTGCTGAAGGAATTCCAGAACACCGGCTCTGCCGTGCTGACCAAGGCGCAGGAAGCCTTTCTCGCCCGGGCCAACGAGCGGCTCGGCCATTCCGAGAAGACCTCGGAGGAAAAGCTGCGCGCGCTGCTCGACCCGGTCGGCAAGCGGCTGGAGGCTTACGAGAAGCAGGTTGCCGCGCTGGAGGAAAAGCGCACCGATGCCTTCGCGCGCCTCCACCAGCAGATCACCGAGATGCAGCGCGGGCAGGAGGAAGTGCGGCGCGAGGCGCAGCGGCTGGGCAACTCGCTGACCAATGCGCCCAAGGCGCGCGGCCGCTGGGGCGAACGCGCCCTGCAGAACGTGCTCGAGCAATGCGGGCTGTCCGAACACACCGATTTCAACCTCGAACACTCGATCGATACCGAGGAAGGGCGCCTGCGGCCCGACGCGGTGGTCCACGTGCCCGGGCAGAAGAAGCTGGTGATCGATGCCAAGGTCTCGCTCAACGCCTACCAGGCGGCGTTCGAGGCCGATGACGAGGGCGAGCGCTCGCGCCAGCTCGATCTCCACGCGAAATCGATGCGCGGCCATGTCCAGACGCTGGGCTCGAAAAGCTACCAGAGCCAGTTCGACGACGCGCCCGATTACGTGGTCATGTTCGTTCCCGGCGAGCATTTCGTGGCCGCCGCGCTCGAACACGATCCCGAGCTGTGGGATTTCGCCTTTCGCAACAAGGTGCTGCTGGCGACGCCGACCAACTTGGTGGCGATCGCGCGCACGGTCGCGCAAGTCTGGCGGCAGGACAGGATGGCGGACGAGGCGCGCGCGATCGGCGCAATGGGGGCGGAGCTCTACGACCGCCTGCGCGCGGCCTCGGAGCATCTGAAGCGGGTCGGCGGCGGCCTCGAAACCGCGGTGAACAACTACAACAAGTTCGTCGGCAGCTTCGAACGCAACGTGCTTTCTTCCGGTCGCCGGATGGCGGAAAAGGGGGTGGAAATCGGCAAGGCCGAGATACCCGACGTCCCCCTGGTGGAGGCGACGCCGCGCTATACTGCCGACGATGTCCGCGAAGAGGGCGAACGCGTGCTGCCCTCGCTTGACAAGGGCGCCGGTTGACGGGGAAAAGCGCGACGATGCGCCACCTCGCGATCCTGACTCTCCTGCCTGTCTCGCTGGCTCTTGCCGGGTGCGGGGAAGGCCGTGCCCCGTCGGAGCAGTTGCGCGATGCGACCGAGAAACTGGTGGAGGAAGCGGCCGGCCAGCCCGCGCCGTCGCTCGCCAGCGGGCCCTATGCGCCGCGCGACGAATGCGCGGACCTGCCCGGGGCGGCCGATTTTCGCCGCGACCTGGCCGCCGCGATCGCGGCGCGCGATGTCGATGCCATGCTGGCGCTCGCCGCCCCCGACGTGAAGCTCGACTTCGGCGGCGGGGCCGGCCGGGCGCAGTTGCGCCGCGAGCTGGAGGCGCCGGGCGGCGCGCTGTGGGCCGAGCTGGAAACGCTCCTGTCGCTGGGCTGCGCGGCCGAGGGGCAGGCGAGCATGACGATGCCGTGGTACTTCGCCCAGCCGATCGACGGGGTCGATCCGATGATGGGAATGATCGTGACCGGCGAGGACGTTCCGCTGCGAATGGCGGCGCAAGAGCGGGCCGAGCGCCTGTGCGCGCTTTCGTGGGAAGCGGTCGAGGTGGTGGAAAGCTACGTGCCCGAGGCGCCGTTCCAGCACGTCGAGACGGCCGACGGCGTGCGCGGCTACATCGCCAGCGAGCGGCTTCGCAGCCTGATCGATTATCGCCTGATCGCGTCGAGTCGCGACGGCACCTGGAGCATTACCAGCCTCGTCGCCGGCGACTAGCGCGCGGGAAAGGTCAGGAAGCGTCGGCCCCGAGCCGTTCGAGCTGCGCCTCGTGCCCGCTGGAGCGCAGGACCAGGTCCTCGCCGCGCCATTCGATCACCGGCGCGGCGACCAGGAGGGCGGAGATCGCCTGTTCCTGTTCCCACACGTCGCCTTCGCAGAACATCCGCGTGCCGGCCAGGGGGCCGGCGATCAGGCGGCCCTGTTCCACCCGCCATTCGCCACCGATCGCGTTGCAGCCGACGCTGGCGGACATGCGATCGTCGGCAAAGGTGAGGGTCGAGCGGCCGGGGTCGACCGGGGAATCGCCGTCGATGGTGACGAAGCGCCACTGGCTTCCGGCCAGGCGCTCGGGCACCGCCGCCCGCGGGACGCAGGCGGCGCACGCGATCGCTGCAATCGGCAGGAGGGCGAATCTCATGCGCGCGGGCCTAGGGTTGAATGGCTGAGTCGCGGCTGAATGAACCGCCCCCGGCGAGCCTTTCGTCAGCTATCGCCACGCTCGAGCGAGGCCAGGACCTCGTAAGCGAGCACGGCCCCGGCCACCGCGGCATTGAGGCTGTCGGCACGGCCGCGCATCGGCATGGTGACGCGCAGGTCGCAGGCGCTCTCGTAATCGGCGGGCAGGCCGCGCGATTCATTGCCGACGAGGATGAAGCACGGCGCGGCGTAGGGCGCCGCGCGATAGGGCACGGCATCGCGCAGGCTGGCGGCGACCAGCTGGCCCGGGCCGCCGCGCAGCCAGGGGAGGAATTCGTCCCACCGCGCCTGGGCGATCCGCTGGGTGAAGATCGCGCCCATGCTGGCGCGCACGGCCTCGACCGCGAAAGGATCGGTGCAGTCGTCGATCAGGATTAGGCCGCCCGCACCGACCGCATCGCCGGTGCGCAGCATCGTGCCGAGGTTGCCCGGATCGCGCAGCGCCTGCGCGACCAGCCAGATCGGCGCGGCATCGCGCTCGATCGCGGCAAGCGAGGTATCGAACGCGCGAAAGACGCCTGCGATCGCCTGCGGATTGTCCTTGCCGGTGATCTTCGACAGGATTTCGGGCGTCGTCTCGACGATCGTTCCGCCCGCGCTTTCGACCGCCTGTTCGAGCGCGTCGGCCAGCGGATGCGGGTCGCGCCGGTCGGCCATGACCAGCATTTCCGGCACGAAGCCCGATTCGCGCGCGTCGGTCAGCAGGCGCAGCCCTTCGGCAAGAAAGCGCCCTTCGCGCCGGCGGTGCTTCTTGTCGCGCAGCGAACGCAGGAACTTGACCGTGGGGTTGGAAAAGCCGGTGATCAGCCGGCGCGGCGCGCCCGGCATCAGTCTTCGCCGAAGCCGTTGGCCACCAGCTCGCACAGTTCGTCGAGCACTTGCGGGGCGCGCTCGCCGCTAACGATCACCTCGATCGTGTCGCCCCTGGCTGCGCCCAGCATCATCAGGCCGAGGATGGAGCCGCCGGCCGCCTCGTTCCCGCCCTTGGCGACGCGCACTTGTGTGCCGGGCGGCAACTGGCTGACGGCATTGACGAATTTTGCGCTGGCCCGGGCGTGAAGCCCGCGGCTGTTGACGATGGTAACCTCGCGCCGCTCCATCACGAGATATCGGCGTGCTGCCCGAGCAGTTCGGATGCCACGGTGATATAGGTCTGGCCGGCCTCGCGCGCGGCGCGCACGGCCTCGGCAGCGGTGGCCTTCTTGCGCACCCCGGCGAGGCGGATCAGCATCGGCAGGTTGATCCCGGCGATCACTTCCACCCGTCCTGCCTCGAGCAGCGAGATCGCGAGGTTGGAAGGCGTGCCGCCGAACAGGTCGGTCAGGATCACGACGCCCTTGCCGCCATCGACGCGCTTGATTTCGCGGGCGATATCCTTGCGCCGCTGCTCCATGTCGTCGCTGGGGCCGATGCACACGGTCGCGATCGCGTCCTGCGGGCCGACGACATGCTCCATCGCGTGAACGAATTCATCGGCCAGGCGGCCGTGGGTAACCAGGATGACGCCGATCATTGTCTGGTGCTTCGTCCGGGTAGGGGGAGGGCGGGCTGGAGGAGGGCGGGTTGGGGCAGGGAAATCATGCGAACCATGGCCGACGGCAGTGACTCATTGCGGGCCTTCGATCTCGTCGGCCGCGCGCGATCCAAGATTGCGATGGATGACCGTGGGGGAAAAACCCGCCTCGCGCAAGGCCTGCGCGAAACGCTGCGCGGCATAGACCGACCTGTGCCGCCCGCCGGTGCAGCCGAAGGCGATGTTGACGTAGCTCTTCCCCTGCGCCTCGTATCGCGGGATCAGCGTCAGCACGAGGTCGCGGATCTGCGCGAAGACCGGCGCGAAGCTGGCGTCGCGCTCGATATGGTCGCCCACGGCCGCGTCCAGCCCGGTCTGCTCGCGCAGGCCATCCACCCAGTGCGGGTTGTCGAGAAAACGCATGTCGAAGACCAGGTCGGCCAGCGGCGGGGTGCCGCGCGCGAAGCCGAAACTGGACACGATGATCGCCATTTCACGCGGGGCCGTGTCGGCGAACTGGCCCCGGATCGCCTGCTGCAGGTCGTTGCTGGAGAAATTCGAGGTGTCGATCACCGCGTCGGCCCAGCGCCGCAGCGGCTCCAGCAGCTCGCGTTCGGCCTGGATGCCGGTGCGCACGGGCCGGTCGGCCGCCATCGGGTGGCGTCGGCGCGTCTCGTTGTAACGCCGCTCCAGCTCGCCGCTGTTGCAGTCGAGGAACAGCGTCGTGACCACGAGGTCGGGCCGCCGGGAAAGGTCCTTCACCTTGCCGATGATCTCCTCGGGCACGAACCCGCGGGTGCGCGAATCGAACCCGATCGCCAGCGGGTGGCGCGTCGCCTCGGGATTGGGCGGCCCGATCAGGCGGCCGACGAGGCGGATCGGGAAATTGTCGATCGCCTCCCAGCCGAGGTCTTCCAAAACCTGCAGGGCAGTCGTCTTCCCCGCACCCGAAAGCCCGGTGACGAGGAGGATATGCTGGCGATCAGCGGGCGAATCGTCGGCCATGATGATGGGCTGTGTGCGCTCTCTGCCGCGAAATGGAAAGTGTCAGTCGGGCCCTGTTCCACCGCCGGGCAGGCCATGGGCGCGCAGCGCCAGCTCGGCGCGCAGCGCGGCCGGGGCGATGCGCGGGTCGAACGCGAGCGTGGGCACCGCGATCCCGGCCATCTGCGTGGCCGCGGCCCGCTCGACGAAACGCGGCGCGTCCGGGTCGAGCAAGAGGCGCAGGGCGATTTCCGCTTCCGCGCAGGCGAATGTCAGCAGGCCGACGTTGCGAACTTCGACCAGGCCGCGGGTGCGCGGGTGGGGCAGGGCCCACAGCGTGTTTGCGCGCGGGGCGAGCAGGATGCCGTCGTCGCCCACCAGGCTGGCCCCGCGATCGATCAGCGCCAGCGCCAGGCCGGTCTTGCCCGCGCCGGGCGGCCCCTCGATCAATATCCCGCGCCCGCCGATCGCGACGCAGGTCGCCTGGTGCTGGACCGGCGCGCTCACCGGGCGATCCGGGCCGCCGGCAGGCCGAGGACGAGGCAGGCGCCCCGCTGCCCGTCGGGTCGGTCGCGCGCCTCCAGCGTGCCGTCGTGCGCCTCGGCAATCGTGCGGGCGATGGCGAGGCCGAGGCCGCTGTGATCGCCGAAAGCTTCCGCGTCGGGGCGCACCGAGTGGAACCGCTGGAACACCTTTTCGCGCGCTTCCTCGGGGATGCCGGGGCCTTCGTCGCAGACCGAGAGGACGACGCGGCCGTCCTCGTCACGCTCGATCGTGACGTCGATGATCCCGCCGGAGGGGGAGAACGACACGGCGTTGTCGAGCAGGTTTTCCACGATGCGCTCGATCCGCAGCGGCACCCCCATGACGAGGGCCGGGGCGCCTGACGGGTGCAGCCGGATCCGGCGCCCGTCGTTCTCCGACCGGTCCTCGCGCGCCGTGATGATCGCCGCGGCCAGTTCGCCGAGGTCGATCCGCTCGAACGTCGCGCGCGAGATTTCCGCATCGACCCTGCTGGCATCGGAAATCTCGGTCACCAGCCGGTCGATCCGGCGGATGTCGTGCTCGGCAATCGCGGTGAGCTGGCTGCGCAGGCCCGGTTCGTCGACCTTGGCAAGCGATTCGACCGCGCTGCGCAGCGAGGCGAGCGGGTTCTTGATCTCGTGCGCGACGTCCGCGGCGAAGTGCTCGACCGCGTCGATCCGGTGGCGCAGGGCGGCGGTCATGTCCGAAACGGCGCGGGCGAGGGCGCCGATCTCGTCGCGCCGGTCGGGCATTCGCGGAACCTCGATCGCGCGTTCGCGTCCCAGGCGCACGCGCATTGCCGCCCGTGCCAGCGATTGCAGGGGCTGGACGATCGTCCGCGCGAGATAGAGCGAGAGGAAGATCGAACCGAGCAGGGCGATCAGCACCGCCATGCCCAGCGTGGAGCGTGCCTCGCGCACTTTCTCGGTGATGTCGATCGCGTTGCGCGTGGTCAGCAGGGTGACCCCGTTCAGGCCCACGGGGACCGCGGCGTTGATGACCGGCGATCCGTCGGGCGCATCGCGCAGCTGGATCTGCGAGACGCCTTCCTCCCGCGCGCGGGCGAGTTCGGGCCAGGAATCGGCCACCGGCTGTTCCGGCTCGATGTAGTCGGGGATCGGATCGGCCCCGACGATCGCGTCGACCGCCCGGTCGAGCCAGCGGGCGAACTCGATGGAGAACGAATCGTCGCCCACGTCGTCGAATTCGAACGCCGGGCCGTCCAGCGCGAAGCTGTCGGCCCACAGCAGCCCCTCGGCATCGAACATGCGCAGGCGCATCTTCTGTTCCTTGCCGATCTGGATCAGCAGGGCCTCCTGCCGCTGGCGCGATGCGCCGGCCAGCGCCTCGGCCGTGATCTGCGCCTCGATCCGGGCCAGCTTGTAGCGTTCGGACAGGAGCTGCTTGCGATAGGTGTCGAGATAGAAGATCCCGCCGCCGAGCAGCGCCAGCGGCAGGAGGTTGACCGCCAGGATCCGCGTGGTGAGCGAGAAACGCCGCGACCAGCTGAGCCGGTCGAGCCGCTCGTCGATCCGGTCGCGCAGGCCGGTTTCAGCCATCGCCGAAGCTGTATCCGGCGCCGTAGAGCGTCTCGATGGCGGCGAAGTCGGGGTCGACCGCGCGGAATTTCCGCCGCATCCGCTTGATATGGCTGTCCACCGTGCGATCGTCGACGAAGACGTCGTCGGGATAGGCGGCGTCCATCAGGGCATTGCGCGACTTTATCACCCCCGGGCGCGCGGCCAGCGCCTCCAGCAGGAGGAACTCGGTCACGGTCAGCGAGACCGGTCTGTCGTCCCAGGTGACGTGGTGTCGGGCCGGGTCCATCGTCAGGCGGCCGCGGACCAGCGGCTCGCTCGCCACCTCGTCCGTGCCGGCCGGGCGCTCGGCCTTTTCCTCCCGCAGTTCGGTCCGCCGCAGGATCGCGCGAATCCGCGCGAGCAGGAGCCGCAGGCTGAAAGGCTTGGCGATGTAATCGTCGGCTCCCAGCTCCAGCCCGGTTTCCTCGTCCTGCTCGTCGTCCTTGCTGGTGAGGAAGATGACCGGCAGGCTCGAATGCCGGCGCAGGCGGTTGAGCAGTTCCAGCCCGTCCATCCGCGGCATCTTGATATCGAACACCGCCAGGTCGGGCGGATCGTCGAGCAGGGCCTTGAGCGCGGTCTCCCCGTCGGAATAGAGGCGCGTCGCATAGCCTTCCGCCTGCAGGGCGATCGAGACGGTGGTGAGGATGTTGCGGTCGTCGTCGACCAGCGCGATGACCTGTTCCCCGTCGGCCTGCGAACGCTCTTTCTCGGCCATTTCGCCTCCGTCGTCAGGGTGTTGCGAGCACGTGGCTGCGACGGTTAGCCGTATCCGCGGCGCGAGACAACGCGGGCGAACGACGGCGGTGTTTGACGCGGGCGCAGCGCGCGATTATGCGCTTGCGGACATTCCGTGCATTCGTATGCGAACGACTCGCCGGGGCGCCTTCCACGGGCCGCCACCCGGCGCGACCAGGAGATCAGAGTGAGCACCTCGCTGTCCCACCCGCTTTCTGCCCAGAATATCGAGACCCGGGCGAAGATCCACGCCAACCTGTCATCGGCCGAGCTGACCGAACACGCCCTGGCAAACGGCGAGGGCCGCCGGGCGAAGCACGGCCCGCTGGTGGTCGAAACCGGCAAGCACACTGGCCGCAGCGCGAAGGACAAGTTCATCGTGCGCGATTCGGAAACCGAAGACACCGTGTGGTGGGACAACAATGCCTCGATGACGAGCGAGCATTTCGCCGCGCTCAAGGCCGATTTCCTCGCCGCCGTGGCAGACAGGGAAACGCTCTACGTCGCCGACCTGTTCGGCGGTTCGCAGCCGGAATACCGGGTCAACGTGCGCGTCATCAACGAACTGGCGTGGCACAACCAGTTCATCCGGACCCTGCTCGTCCGCCCGACCGAGGCCGAGCTCGATGGCTTCGTGCCCGAGTACACGATCATCGACCTTCCCAGCTTCCGGGCGGACCCGGAGCGGCACGGCTGCCGCAGCGAGACCGTGATCGCCGTCAACCTGAGCGAGAAACTGATCCTGATCGGTGGCACGAAATATGCCGGCGAGATGAAGAAGAGCGTGTTCGGCGTGCTCAATTATCTCCTCCCGACCAAGGGGGTCATGCCGATGCACTGCAGCGCCAATATCGGGCCGGATGGCAAGAGCGCGGTGTTCTTCGGCCTTTCGGGCACCGGCAAGACCACGCTGTCCGCCGATGCCAGCCGGACGCTGATCGGCGACGACGAGCACGGCTGGTCGGACACTGCGGTCTTCAACTTCGAAGGCGGCTGCTACGCCAAGATGATCCGCCTCGATCCCGAGGCCGAGCCCGAGATCTACGCCACGACGCGGATGGAAGGCACGGTGCTCGAAAACGTCGTGATGGACGAAAACGGCGAGATCGATCTCGACGACAATACCCTGGCCGAGAACACCCGCGGGGCCTATCCGCTCAGCTCGATCCCCAATACCTCGGAAGAGAACCTCGGCCCGCCGCCGTCGAACGTCATCATGCTGACCGCCGATGCCTTCGGCGTCCTGCCGCCGATCGCGCGCCTGACGCCCGAACAGGCGATGTATCACTTCCTGTCGGGCTACACCGCGAAAGTCGCCGGCACGGAAATCGGCGTGACCGAGCCGGAGGCGACGTTCAGCACCTGTTTCGGTGCGCCTTTCATGCCCCGCCACCCGAGCGTTTACGGCAACCTGCTGAAGAAGCGGATTTCCGAAGGCGGCGCGCAGTGCTGGCTGGTCAACACCGGCTGGACGGGCGGCAAGTACGGCGTGGGCCAGCGCATGCCGATCAAGGCCACGCGCGCGCTGCTCAACGCCGCGCTCGACGGGACGCTGGGCGATGCCGAGTTCCGCCGCGATCCGAACTTCGGCTTCGACGTGCCGGTCAGCGTGCCGGGCGTCGATGACGCGATCCTCGATCCGCGCTCGACATGGGCCGACAAGGAAGAGTACGATCGCACCGCGAGAAAGCTGGTGCAGTTGTTCATCGACAACTTCGCGCCGTTTGCCGATCATGTCGACCAGGGCGTGCGCGATGCCGCGCCCAGCACCCCGGTCGCCGCCTGACGCCGCCGCGCCAGGCCTTTACGGTTGGAGAGGAGAGCCCCCGCCCGGGAAACCGGAGCGGGGGCCTTTTCGTATCGGGCCGCCCCGGCGGGGCGGTCGTGACCGCGGGGCGCGGATTCGCGCCTTTTGGTTTGCGGCGCGCGCGGTTACAGTCGCCCGGCAACAACGCGCAGGAGAATGACAGTGGCTCTTTTCGATCAGTTGCTCGGTGCGGCGCAGAACCATCCGACCGTGAAGAACATGGCCGACAAGCTCGGCATCGACGCGGCCCAGGCCGAACGCGCGATCGCCGCGCTGGGGGAGGCCCACCACGAGGAAGGCGACACTGTCGGTCTCGCCGCGCAGAAGACCGGCCTCGATGCCGGCGTGCTGCAGCAGGTCGTGGAACAGATCGGCGGCGAGGGGTCGCTGGCCAAGTTCGCGCAGATCCTCGACCAGGACGGTGACGGCAACCCGTTCGACGATATCGCCGGCTTTGCCAGCAACTTCTTCGGCAGGAAGTAACCGGCTTGGGCCGGCGCGGGCGGCGCGGACGGGGGGCCGGTCAGGCGAGCGTGACGAAGCTGTCGATGACCCGTTTCGTCCCGGCCTGTTCGAACGCGATTTCGAGCCGGTTGCCTTCCTGCCCCGTCACCGTGCCATAGCCGAACTTGTCGTGGAACACGCGCTGGCCGACCGTCACGTCGGTGCGCGGCTTGGCGGCGAAGCTGGCGGCGCTGCGGGTGGTTTCGCGCACCCGCCGCGGCGTCGCGTCGTAACCGGTCGAAAGCGCCCGCTGCCAGCCGGGGCCGCGGCTGCCCGAGCGCTCGGGCCGGCTCGTCGCGACGTGGGCGAACGGGTCTTCGCGCTCGCTCATGCCCGCGCGCCATAGCGATGCGCCCCCGGTCAGCGTCGTTTCCTCCTCCACATGGTCGGCCGGCAACTCGCCGACGAAACGGCTCGGTATGCTGCTGGTCCACTGGCCGTAGATCCGCCGGTTGGCCGCGTGCAGGATCGTGCAGCGCCGCCGGGCGCGGGTGATCGCGACATAGGCCAGCCGGCGTTCCTCCTCCAGGCTGGCGAGGCCGCCTTCGTCGAGCGCGCGCTGCGAGGGGAAGACCCCCTCTTCCCAGCCGGGCAGGAAGACATTGTCGAACTCCAGCCCCTTGGCCGCGTGGATCGTCATGATGGTGACTTTCTCTCTGTCGTCGCCGGCCTCGTTGTCCATCACGAGGCTGACGTGTTCGAGGAAGTCGCCCAGCGTCTCGTATTCCTCCATCGCGCGGGCGAGTTCGGACAGGTTCTCCAGCCGGCCCGATGCCTCGGCGGTCTTCTCGGCCTGGAGCATGGCGTTGTAGCCGGTTTCCTCCAGCACGGTGCGCAGCAGCTCGGCCGGGGTCGCTTTCTCCGCCTGTTCGCGCCAGGCGAGGAACTGGCGCATCAGCCCGCCGATCGTGTTCGCCGCGCGGGCCGGCAATTCGTCGCTGTCGGCCAGTTGCAGCGTTGCCGCGGCCAGCGGCAGGCCCGTGCGGCGCGCGTGCTGGTGCATCTTTTCCAGCGTCTTGGCGCCGAGCCCGCGCTTGGGCTGGTTGTAGATCCGTTCGAAGGCGAGATCGTCCTGCGGCTGGGCGATGACCCGCAGATAGGCCAGCGCGTCGCGGATCTCCGCCCGTTCGTAGAACCGGAAACCGCCGACGATGCGGTAGTTCAGGCCGATCTGGATGAAGCGGTCTTCGAACTCGCGCGTCTGGTACTGGGCCCTGACGAGGATCGCGATACGGTCGAGCGGGGCGCCTTCGCGCTCCAGCCGCTCGATCTCTTCCCCCACGCGGCGCGCTTCCTCGGGCGCGTCCCACACGCCGATCACGCGGACCTTGTCGCCGCCGTCCACCTCGGTCCACAGGCTCTTGCCCAGCCGCTGGCTATTGGCATCGATCAGGCCCGAGGCGGCCCCGAGGATATGCGGGGTGGAGCGATAGTTCTGTTCCAGCCGGACGACGTGGGCGCCCGGAAAATCCTTCTCGAAGCGCAGGATATTGGCGACTTCGGCCCCGCGCCAGGAATAGATCGACTGGTCGTCGTCGCCCACGACGCAGATGTTCTTGCGCTCCTGCGCGAGAAGGCGCAGCCAGAGGTACTGGACCTGGTTGGTATCCTGGTACTCGTCCACCAGGATATATTTGAAGCGCTGCTGGTAATGGGCGAGCACGTCGCGTTCGCGCCGAAAGACGTTGAGCATGTGCAGCAGCAGGTCGCCGAAGTCGCAGGCGTTCAGCGCTTTCAGCCGGTCCTGATAGAGGCGATAGAACTGCTGCCCGCGGCCGTTGGCGTAACCCTCGTTCTCCACCGCGTCGAGATCCTCGGGGTTCAGGCCCTTGTTCTTCCACCGGTCGATCAGGCCGGCGAGCTGGCGCGCGGGCCAGCGCTTCTCATCGAGGTCGTTGTCCGCGATCAGCTGCTTGAGTAGGCGCAACTGGTCGTCGGTGTCGATGATCGTGTAGTTCGATTGCAGGCCCACCAGTTCGGCATGGCGGCGCAGCATTTTTGCGCCGATCGAATGGAACGTGCCGAGCCAGGGCATCCCCTCGACGGCTTCGCCCAGGTGGTGGGCCACGCGCTCGCGCATTTCGCGCGCGGCCTTGTTGGTGAAAGTGACGCAGAGGATCTCGCTCGGCCAGGCGCGCCTCGTCGCGACGAGATGTGCAAGGCGCGCGGTAAGCGCCGCGGTCTTGCCGGTGCCGGCCCCAGCCAGCATCAGCACGGGCCCTTCCGTGGTCAGCACGGCTTCCCGCTGGGGCGCGTTAAGTCGCGCTGCGTAAAGGGGAATTTCGCCGTCGTCGGCGTGTTCGGGGGCAAGCGGGGATGGGGGCATGATCGCGTGAACAACTAGAGAACGGCCGCCCCACGCGCAAGGGGCAGGGCGGAACTGGCCCCCGGCTGCGGCGTATGTGGGGTGTACACGAACAGCAGGAGAATGCTCCGATGCAGAAGACGATACTGGCCGGCACGGCCGCCGCCCTTGCCCTTGCACTTCCCGCCGCCGCGAGTGCGCAGGACGTGGCCGCCGGCGCCGAAGTGGAAACGACGGTCGAGATGGATGCGAACCAGCAGGCGGCCTATGACGCCTGGCCTGCCGATCGCCGCGCGGCCTACGATGCATGGTCGCCGGACCTGCAGGTCTATTTCTGGAGCCTGACGCCGGCCCAGCAGCGCGGCTGGTGGGCGCTGACCGACGAGCAGCGCGCGCGGGTCTACGCGATGACGCCGCAGCAGCGCAGCACGGCCTGGGCGCAGATCGCGGCGCAGATGGGCGGCACGGCCGCCACGCGCAACCCGTCCGCGAACACCGCCGCCGCCGCGTCGGCCAGCGGCAACATGCGCTTCGTGCAGAGCACGATGGTCCAGGACGCCCCGCCGCCGGCGGAGGAATACCCGGTCTGCGGCGCGCAGATCCAGGACAACTGCATCAACCCGCGCGAGGCGGGCAAGAACTACGGCAACGTGCCGCTCGACTACTGGCCGGGCCGCCCGGCGAGCGAGATCGACGGTCCGCTGCCGGCGCAGAGGCCGAACGACTGAGACTGACCGACCTCGGCCCGCCGCGGCCGGGCGACGAGGGCGAGGCCGGGCAACCGGGCTCGCCCTTCGCATGTCCGGGATGAGCCGCGGGGTGGTGGAGGCGCCGCGGGCGGGGTTGGGTGGGTTCCTGCTTTCGCAGAAACGCGGGTGCGCGGTGGAGCAAAATGGGGATTGGCCCGCCAGGGCGCGTCGGCTGTTCGCGCGCGCGCGACGGCGCCTTTGGCAGGCCAATGACACCCGTTTGTGACGTCCTGCCCTGTTTTCGACACATTTGCCGCCAGCCCGTGCGCGGCGGGCGATAGCGGGGCCGGGGCCCGGCTTGCCCCCTCCCGCCGCGCTCCCCACGCTCGGGGTAATCCCGGCCAGGGGACCAAAAGGCCAGGAGCAGTTCGCGTTCGTCATTCGGCAATCGAAGGAGAATCGCAATGCGTATCAGAAATGTCCTCCCCGCCGTCGCCGTGCTGGCGATCGCGTCTGCCCCCGCGCTCGCCCAGGATGCGCCCGCTGGCCCGATGCCTCCCGGCGCGACGGCCGAAGTGGGTGCCGAGGCGACGCTGACGGCCGATCAGCAGGCGCAGTACGACGCCTGGCCGCCCGCCCAGCAGGCGCAGTTCGATGCCTGGCCGGCCGAGACGCAGGCCTATTTCTGGTCGCTCACCGGCGATCGCCAGGAGCTGTTCTGGCGCCTGGCGGACAGCGACAAGGTCACGCTGGCCGGGCTCCCGGCGGAACAGCAGGACCGGGCATGGGCGCAGATCGAGGCGCAGGTCGCCGGCGGCACGGTCGCCGGAACACCCGATGACGACGGGGCCGGCGAAACCCCGATGTAAGGAACAGGACGGCGCGGACCGGTAACGCCCGGTTCCGCGCCGTCACCCCGGGTCGGCGAGGCGGAGCAAAGTCAGCTTCGCCTTGCCGACTTTGCGTTCGGCCTCCACGGCCAGGCCCTTGACCGCGACCGTTTCCTTCGCGCCCGTTTCCACCGCGATCCAGGTGGCATCGCCGATCCAGCCCAGCCGCAGCATCCGGTCGAGCGCCACGCTACCAGCCCCGGTGTCATAGGGCGGATCGAGGAGGAGCAGGTCCGGCGCGCTCTCGGCCGGGCCGAGCGACAGGACCGATCCCGGGCGCACCGTGCTTCGCCCGCGCGCGCCCAGTTCAGCGATATTGGCGCGGATGGCCTTGAGCGCGGCCTCGTCCTGCTCGACGAAGAGGCAGTGGCCGGCCCCGCGCGACAGGGCCTCCAGCCCCAGCGCGCCGGACCCGGCGAAGAGGTCCGCCACCTGCAGTTCGGCAAAATCGCCCAGCCGACTGGCCAGCATCGAGAACAGGGTTTCACGGGTCCGGTCGGCAGTGGGACGGGTTTCGCCGCCCTTCGGCGCAACCAGCCGGCGGCCGCGCCATTCGCCGGCGATGATCCTCATCGGCGTTTCAGGCCGCTGCGGAAACGCTCGACCTGCTGCTTGGGGATCTCGACCGCCTGGCCGCGGGGCAGGTCCCCGATCGCGAAGGGGCCGTAACCGGTGCGGATCAGCCGGCTGACCTGCAGCCCGAGATGTTCCAGGACGCGCCGGATCTCGCGGTTCTTGCCCTCGGTGATCGTCAGCTCGATCCACTGGTTGCGGCCGGTTCGCCGTTCCATGTTGGCATCGATCCGGCCATAGCGCACGCCGTCGATGGTGATCCCCTCGATCAGGCTTTCCAGCCGGTCCTGGGTAATCTCGCCGAAGGTGCGGGCGCGATAGGTGCGCGGGATGCCGCTGGCCGGCAGTTCCATCGCCCGTTTCAGTTCCCCGTCGTTGGTCAGCAGCAGCAGCCCCTCGGTATTGAGGTCGAGCCGCCCCACCGGCATGACCCGCCCGGCGTCCCGGGGCAGGGCGTTGCGCAGCGCGGCGTAGATCGTCGGTCGCCCGCGCGGATCGCGCTCCGCGGTGATCAGGCCGGTCGGCTTGTGAAACGCGAACAGGCGGGTGCGATCGGCCTTGCCGACCGGTTTTCCATCGACCGAAACCCCGCGCAGGCTGGGAATGATCGTGGCCGGCGTTTCCAGCACCTTGCCGTGCAGCGACACCCGGCCATCGGCGATCATCCGTTCGACCTCGCGCCGGCTGGCGACCCCCGCGCGCGCAAGGAGCTTGGCGATGCGTTCGCCTTCGGGTTTCTGGTCCTGTGCCATGCGGCGCGCCTACGCGCTCAATTGGCTGCGCGCAACGCCTCCTCCACCGTTTCGTGGAACCGCCGGATGCCGCCTTCGAGCGTCCCGAGCGTGAGTTCGGGCACCGCTCCGGTCGCCAGCCCCTGCTGCCCCAGTTCGGCGGCGCGGAAATCCTCGCTGGCGAAAACGCCCCCGTCGAGCAGGGCCCAGCTGCGTTCCCAGTGATCGCGCGCCTTGTCGGTCGCGGGATGTTCGGGGATGAGCATGAAGTCTTCCACCAGCGTGCGATCGTGGGCCTGCGGCATCATCGTCATCACGTTGACGTAGTCGGGGCTGGGAATGATCAGCGCACCGGGAATCAGCTGGTAGGCGAACGTGACCACGCGGCGCAGTGCGGCCATGTCGGTCAGGTCGACGTCCTCCATCTCCTCCAGCCGGCCGACGGCGGAGCGGGCATGCGGCCCGACCATGTCGCCCGATGTCACCCCGTCCTTGAAGAACGGCCCAATCGTCTGGGCGTGGAGCCTGGTGACGTGATAGCTTTCGAGGAAGGCATCCATGATGAGCTTCCAGTTCGCCGCCACCTCGTGGGTCTTGCGGCGAAACAGGACGTGGTCGCCCATGCCCAGCGCGTCGAAATCCTCCCCCAGCTTTTCCGCGTCGGTGAAATCGGCGGTTTCCTCCTGCGGGCAGAACCAGATCAGCCCGCCGGTCTCGCGGCTGGGCAGCTCCACCAGCCCCATCGCCCCCTTGTCGAGACCGGGGAAAGTATCGGGACGGGGCAGGGCGAGCAGCCGGCCGTCCACCGCGTAAGTCCACGCGTGGTAGGGGCACACGAGCCGCTTCTGGCACAGCGGCTCCGTCCCTTCGACCAGTCGCGTCCCGCGGTGGCGGCAGACGTTCAGGAACACGTGCGCCTTGCCTTCGCCGTCGCGGGTTATCAGCAGCGGCCGGCCGGTGGCATCGTGCGGCGCCGCCATGCCCGCATCGGGCAGCAGCGCCGACGGCGCGAGGATCTGCGGCAGGCGGTCGTAGATCGCGCTCTTCTCCCGCTGGAAATGCCCGGCATCGGTATAGACGCTGGCCGGGACCCGGGCGACGCCCGGTTCGGCCCGCGTTTCCCCGCCGGCGATCGCGCGGGCGAGCGCCAGCATTCCATCGGTCGGGCGGCGTGCGGGGTGTTTGGTGTCGATAGTTGTCATGGTGCCTGTTCCTGGCCCTTTCCCGGCGCTAGTGTCGCAAAAATTCGGGTTGAACGGAAGGACGTTAGGGAATGGCCGCGGTGGCAGGGAACAAGAAGAAGATCTCCGCCTGGCGCGCGCTCGGCATGGCGCTGGGCGACCGCAAGACCGCCTTCATGCTCCTGTTCGGCTTCGCCAGCGGGCTGCCCTTCGCGCTGTTCCTGGGCACGCTGTTCGCCTGGCTGACCGAGGCTGAGGTCGATCTGGAAACGATGGGCATCTTCTCGCTGATCGGGCTCGCCTATGCGTTCCAGTTCCTGTGGTCGCCGCTGATCGACAAGGTCAACATACCGCTGCTGCGGCGGCTGGGGCGGCGCAAGCAGTGGATCGTGCCGATGCAGCTGGCGCTTGGCGCGATCCTCGTCACGATGAGCCTGCTCGAACCGCGCACGCAGCTCGGCTGGTTCAGCCTGCTCGCCGGGATCGGCGCTTTCGCCAGCGCCACGCAGGACATCGCGATCAACGCCTGGCGGATCGACGTGGCGGACGAGCGCGCGACGATCGACATTCTCTCCACCGTCTACCAGATGGGCTATCGCCTGTCCTCGCTCGTGGGCGGGGCGCTGGGCCTGATCATCGCGGCGCGGATCGGCTGGCCGGAAACCTACGCCCTGATGGGGGCGATCCTGCTCGGGGTGGGCTTCATCGGGCTCTGGGCGCCCAATTCGGGCGAAAATGCCGCCGATGTCGTGACCGAGAGCGAACGGCAGGTGCGCGCGCTTCGCCGGGCGGGCGAACTGGCGCCGGCGGTCCGCAACCGTGCGCTGGCGCTCGTCGCCCTGCTCTGGGCCGCGGCGATCGGCATCGTGCTCGCCTTCATGGTGATGTCGATGACCTATGCGCCGGAAGACCGGCCGAACCCGACCGAGTTCACGCTCAACATCGGGCCGTGGATCATCGTCGCCACGATCATCCTGCCGGCGCTGATCGCGGGCTGGCTCGCGTCGAAGAAGAATCGCGGCGAACACCTGCTGGCGGCCGACGAGGCGCCGGCGCGCGGCGGGGCCTATGTCCTCGACCACCTCTATCGCGCGCTCGTGCTGCCGCTGGTCGAATTCGTCGGCCGGATGGGCTGGTCGCTGGTTCTGATCCTTGCCGTGGTGCTGACCTATCGCATCTGCGACGCGATCTGGGGCACCTTCGCCTATCCCTTCTACCTCGGCGAGCTGGCCTATACGAACGACGATGTGGCCTTCGCCTCGAAGTTCTTCGGCGTGGGGGCGATCATCGCCGGGCTGGCGCTCGGCGGGCTGATGCTCACGGCGCTGGGCCGGATGGCGACCCTGCTGATCGGCGGCGTCCTCGCCGCGCTGACCAACCTGCTCTATGCCGACATGGCGATCGGCGGGCACAACATGCAGGCCTTCAGCGACGCGGTCGGCTTTACCTACCTGATCGAACAGGTGCCGGGGATCGGCGATGCCGCGCTGGCCAAGCTGACGATCACCGTCGCATTCGAAAATCTCGCGATCGGCATTGCCGGGGCGGCCTATGTCGCCTGGCTTTCCTCGATCGTGTCGAAGAAGTTCAGCGCCGTGCAATATGCGCTCCTGTCATCGTTGACCCTGCTGGTCGGAACGCTCGGGCGCGGCGCGCTGGGCGAGATGATCGAGGAACAGGGCTATTTCGACGTCTTCATCCTCACGACCTGGATCGGGCTGGGCGCGGCGGTGCTCGTGTGTTTCGAATGGTGGCGCCAGAGCCGGATGAAGGATGCGGCCGGGGTGATCGCGCCCGAGGCGGGCCAGGCGGCGCAGCCGGCCGAATGATGTCGCCGCGCGCCGGCTAGTCCGGCCGCTCGCCGTTCAGGCGCAGGACCTCGCCCGCGAGGTAGAGTGAACCCGCGACAAGGACCGGCAGGCCGTCGGCGGGCAGCGCGTCGAGCGCCGCCGGCACGTCGCGCGCGGCCCGGGCCCGGGCGCCGAAGGCTTCTGCCGGGTGGTGATCGTGGCCGGGAACCGGCACGGCGGTGAGGCTGGCGATGCTGCCTTGCAGCGGGCCGGTCAGAGCCGCGGGGTCCTTCCCCTCGATCATGCCGAGCACGAGGTGGAGCCGCCGGCCCGCGAAATGCCGCGCCAGGATCGCACCTGCGCTGGGATTGTGTCCGCCGTCCAGCCAGACCTCGCGCTCGCCGGCCAGCGGGCCCGCGGCGAGGCGCTGCAGCCGTGCGGGCCAGGTCGCCGCGCGAATGCCCTGCGCCATCGCCTCGGGCGATACCGGCACCGCGCCCTGGTGCCGCAACATGGCCACCGCGAGCGCGGCATTTTCCGGCTGGTGGGGGCCGGGCAGGGCGGGCAGCGGCAGGTCGAGCGACCCCGCCTCGTCCGAATACCGCAGGGCGTCGTCGTCGGCGCCTGCCTGCCAGTGGCGACCGCGCATGGCCAGCACGGCGCCGGTGCGCTGCGCGGCGCGTTCCACTTCCTCTGCCGCTTCGCCGGGGTAGGCCTGCGTCACCAGCGGCGACCCGGGCTTGGCGATACCGGCTTTCTCGAACGCGATCCGGGCGAGCGGCAGGGTGGGGGTGCCTTCCTCGGGCGCGAGAAGGAAGCGTTCATGGTCGATCCCGAGCGCGGCGATGCCGCAGGCGGCGGGGCGGGGGACGACGTTGGTGGCATCGAACCGTCCGCCCAGGCCGACCTCGATCACGCAGGCATCGGCAGCGAGGCGGGCGAACGCGGTGAAGGCGGCGGCGATCGTCACTTCGAAGAAGCTCGGCCGCAAGTCCTCGCCCGCGTCGAGCACCTCGCACAGCAGCGCCGCCAGCCGCGCATCGGCGATCAGCGAGCCGGCGATCCGGATCCGTTCGTTGTAGCGCACGAGATGGGGGCTGGTGGTGGCGTGGACCCGCAGGCCCTGCGCCTCCAGCATCGCGCGCAGGAAGGCGCATGTCGATCCCTTGCCGTTCGTCCCCGCGACGTGGAACACCGGCGGCAGGGCCAGGTGCGGATCGCCCAGCCGTGCGAGAAGCGCGCGGATCGTGTCGAGGCCGAGGCGGCCCTGCGGCACGCTGAGCGCCGCGAGACGGTCGAGCTGGGCCTGCACCGCCGGGTCGGCGGAACTGCCGAAATCCCTCATCCGCTCCCCCTCTCGGGGGAAATCACTAGGCCGCCGCCCTTGGCTGGAGATAGTCGAGCAGGCTCGCCAGCGTGCCCCGCAGCTCGTGCCGCCCGACCACCATGTCCACCATGCCGTGCTTGTGCAGGTACTCGGCGCGCTGGAACCCCTCGGGCAGCTTCTCGCGGATCGTGTCCTGGATCACGCGCTGGCCGGCAAAGCCGATCAGGGCGCCCGGCTCGGCGATATGAACGTCGCCCAGCATGGCGTAGCTGGCCGTCACGCCGCCGGTCGTGGGATCGGTGAGCAGCACGATATAGGGCAGCCCGGCTTCCTTCAGGCGCCGCGTCATCACGGTCGCCTTGGGCATCTGCATCAGCGACAGGATACCTTCCTGCATCCGCGCGCCGCCGGCGGCGGTGGCCACGATATAGGCGCACTTGCGCGTCAGGGCGCGCTGGGCCCCCTGGCAGAAGGCCGTGCCCACGGCCATGCCCATGCTGCCGCCCATGAAGCCGAAATCCTGCACGCCGACGACCGCCGGGTGCCCTTCGATCGCGCCCGAACCCACGGTGAAGGCGTCGCGATGCGGGTTCTTCGCCCGCGCCTGCTTCAGCCGGTCGGTATATTTCTTCGAATCGCGGAACTTCAGCGGGTCTTCCGCGACCTCCGGCTGGGGCAGCACTTCGTAGCCTTCGTCGAGCAGCTGCCGCAGCCGCTCGTCGGCCCCGATCCGGCCGTGGTGGCCGCAACGCGGGCAGACCCGCAAGTTTTCCTCGTACTCGCGGGTGAACAGCATCTCGGAACAGCCGGGGCACTTGACCCACAGCGTTTCCTCGGTCGAGCGCTTGGCCACGAAGGGCAGCGAATTTCGTACGCGGGTGAACCAGTTCATGGGCAGGGCCTATAGTCGTCCTGAACGAAACCTCAAAGCATCGTCGTCCCCGCGGGCGGCGGGGGCCGCGCGTTATCGCGCGCCGCGCACGGCACCTGCCAGCGCGGCGGTGAGTTCGCGCAGCCGCCCGGGTGCGTCGTTGCCGTGTTCGGCGACGAGCTCCACCAGTGCAGATCCGACGACGACGCCATCGGCGACCCGCGCGATCGCGCCGGCCTGCTCCGGCGTGCGCACGCCGAAGCCCACCGCGACGGGGATCTCGGTGGCGCCCTTGATGCGGGCGACATTGGCCTCGATCGATTCGATCGCCGCCTGCTGCATTCCGGTGATACCCGCGACCGCGACGTAGTAGAGGAAGCCCTCGCTCCCCTCGACCACGGCAGGCAGGCGCTTGTCGTCGGTGGTCGGGGTGGCGAGGCGGATCGGCGCGATGCCCGCATCGCGCAGCGCGGGGCCGAGCGCGTCATCCTCCTCGGGCGGGACATCGACGCAGATCACGCCGTCCACACCTGCGTCGCTGGCGGCGGTGGCGAACCACTCCGGCCCGCGCCGGACCATCGGGTTGGCATAGCCCATCAGCACCAGCGGCACTTGCGCGTGGCGCTGGCGGAACTCGGTCGCGATGCGCAGGACATCGGCGGTCGTCGTCCCCTTGCCGAGCGAACGGATATTCGCCTGCTGGATCGCGGGACCGTCGGCCATCGGATCGGTAAACGGCATCCCCAGCTCGATCACGTCCGCGCCGCCTTCGACCAGCGCGTCGAGATTGGCCGCGGTGTCGCCATCGCCAGCGGTGATGAACGTGACGAGCGCGGGGTGAGGCTTGGCAAAGGCGTTGGAGAGGCGGGTCATTCCGGGGATCGACGTCCGTTGCGGGTTAGAACTACAAGATCAACGATAAGAAGCGCTGCACCAACACCACAGAGGGCAATCAAGAACTCCCAACCACCTAGTGAACCCGTTCCGCCAAGGACTAGTTTTGATACTATCCAGCCACCGCCAGCACTTCCTACACCCGCGACAGTACGCCTGACTGAATGACTGAACGACGTTGGGGTCGTGTAACCATTAACGACATGAACGACGTAAATGACCAAGAGAGCTAGGCCGATTATTACTGCAAACGGAATAAGAGCTTCTAGCCCAAATGTATCCATAGCTATATCTCCACTCCCAGCCGCTCCGCCACGGTGAAGATATCCTTGTCGCCGCGTCCGCACAGGTTCGCGAGTATCACGCTGTCCTTCGGCATGTCCTTCGCGCGCTTGGCCACCGCTGCGATGGCGTGGCTCGGTTCGAGCGCGGGGATAATGCCCTCGGTGCGGCAAAGGAGCTGGAAGGCCTCGAGCGCCTCCTCGTCGGTGATCGCGGTATATTCGACGCGCCCCGTGTCTTTCAGCCAGGCGTGCTCGGGGCCGATCCCGGGATAATCGAGCCCGGCGCTGATCGAGTGGCCTTCGGTGATCTGGCCGTCCTCGTCCTGCAGCAGATACGTCTTGTTGCCGTGGAGCACGCCGGGGAAACCGCCGAGCAGCGAGGCGGCGTGCTCGTCGCCGTCGAGACCATGGCCCGCCGCCTCGACGCCGAGCATCTTCACGTCCGGATCGTCGAGGAAGGGATGGAACAGGCCCAGCGCGTTCGATCCGCCGCCGATCGCGGCCACCAGCAGGTCGGGCAGGCGGCCGATGCGGTCCTGCATCTGCGCCCGCGCTTCCTTGCCGATCACGCTCTGGAAATCGCGCACCAGCTCGGGATAGGGATGCGGTCCGGCGGCGGTGCCGATGATGTAGAACGTGTCGTGGACGTTGGCGACCCAGTCGCGCAGCCCCTCGTTCATCGCGTCCTTCAGCGTCCCGCGACCGCTGGTCACCGGCACGACTTCGGCACCGAGCAGCTTCATGCGGAAGACATTGGGAGACTGCCGCTGCACGTCTTCCGCGCCCATGTAGATCACGCACGGCAGGCCGAAGCGCGCGCAGACCGTGGCCGTGGCCACGCCGTGCTGGCCCGCGCCGGTTTCCGCGATGATGCGCGTCTTGCCCATGCGGATCGCGAGAAGGATCTGCCCGATGCAATTGTTGATCTTGTGCGCGCCGGTGTGATTGAGCTCGTCGCGCTTGAACCACACTTGCGCGCCGCCCAGCGCCTCGCTCAGCCGTTCGGCGTGATAGAGCGGGGACGGGCGGCCGACGTAATGTTCGAGCAGGTCGTCGAACTCGCGCTGGAAGGCCGGATCGGCCTGGGCCTTGCGATATTCGCGCTCCAGCTCGAGCACGAGCGGCATCAGCGTCTCGGCGACATAGCGGCCGCCGTAGTCGCCGAAGTGCCCCCGCGAATCGGGCATCTGGCGATAGCTGTTCGCGGGTGGCGACGCGGGATCGGATTTGCCGTGGTTCATCGTGCCCGCCGCTTGTCACAGGCCCGCGATGCTGTCCACCCGAAGTCGCTCGTCGATCCGGATCGCCGCTTCTGGTGACGCTGCTCGACCGGCCGGGGCCGTTCGTCGACGGTACATCCGCGATACAGGATTCCGGCGCCAATCCGCCGCCTCCCGCCGGGAATGGCCCGGCGGCGATTGTGAGGAAAGAAAGAAATGCGCAAGTTCGCAATCGTTCTCGGCGCGGCCGCTGCCGCGCTGGCCGTCCCGGCACAGGCCAACGAGGCGCGGGTCGAGGCCCGCGGCGGCATCGCCTGGGCCGAAGGGGTCGAGGAAGCGGTCGCCGGCATTGCTGCCGGCTACGACTTCGATCTCGGCGATACCGCCTTCCTCGGCATCGAGGGTTCGGCGGACAAGGTCCTGGTCGACGGGGCCAAGGTGGTCTGGGGCGCCAGCGCGCGCGTCGGCACCCGCCTGGGCGCCAATGGCAAGCTCTATGCCGCCGGCGGCTACACGTTCGGCGAGGGCGAAGACGTTCCGCACCTCGGCGCCGGCTACCAGCACGCGGTGGGGACCAATCTCTACCTCAAGGCCGAATATCGCCACTTCTTCAGCGATTTCGTCGATGTGAACACCGCGGTCGTGGGGCTGGGTTACAGCTTCTGATATCGCCGCGTCCGGCACGAGAGGGGCGATCCGCGCGCGGCTCGCCCCTTTCTTGCGCGCGGGAGCGGCCGCGGAGGCGCTAGGCCGCCCGCGCGGCGGCGCAGAAGGCACGGACCAGGTCCGGGTCCTTCGCACCCGGCGCACTTTCCACGCCGGAGGAAGTATCGACCAGCCGCGCGCCCGTGGCCGCGATCGCCGCGCCCACGTTGCCCGGCGCCAGCCCGCCCGCCAGGCCCCAGGGCAGGGTGCCTCGATAGGCCGCGAGCAGCGACCAGTCGAATTTCAGCCCCATCCCGCCGGGCAGCGCGCCGCGCGGCGTGCGGGCATCGAACAGGACCAGGTCGGCCGCCCCGCCATAGGCATCGGCCCGCGCGACATCGCCGGCGGCGGCGACCGCAACGGCTTTCCACACCGGCAGGCCGAAGCGCGCGCGGATATCCGCCGCGCGCGCGGGGCTTTCGCTGCCGTGAAGCTGGATGACGTCGAGCGAGCCCGCGGCCACGCTTTCGGCCAGGAGGGCATCGTCGGGATCCACGAACAGGCCGACCTTGCCGATACGCGTGCCGGCATGGGCCGCCAGCTCGTGCGCGGCCGCCGTGCCGAGCGTGCGGGGCGAAGGCGGGTAGAACACGAACCCGCAATAGTCGGCCCGCGCCTCGATCGCGGCGTCCAGCGCCGCGCGGGTGGTCAGCCCGCAAATCTTGATCTGCACCGCGGGCATTGCAGGCTAGAGCGTGGCCTCGATCGCGCGCGCGGCGGCGGCGGGATCGTCGGCGCGGCTGATCGGGCGCCCGACCACGAGCACGCTGGCCCCGTCGTCGCGGGCCTGGCGCGGGGTGACGACCCGTTTCTGGTCGCCGACGCCGTGGCCTGCCATGCGCAGGCCGGGGACGACGAAGAACCCGTCCTTCCACTGGCGGTGGACCGCGCCGACTTCCTGGCCCGAGCAGACGATACCGTCGAGCCCCGCGGTCTGCGCCAGTTCGGCCAGCCGCAGGACCTGGTCGTGCGCCTTGCCGGCGACGCCCGTCTGCTGCAGGTCCCGTTCGTCCATGCTGGTCAGCATCGTCACGGCCACGACCCGGGTGCCGTTGGCCGCGGCGGCCTTGGCATCTTCCATCATGGCCCGCCCGCCGCTGGCATGGACGGTGACGATGGCCGGTTCCAGCACGTGGATCGCCTGCATCGCCCCGGCGACCGTGTTGGGGATGTCGTGCAGCTTCAGGTCGAGGAAGATCGGCAGCCCGAGGTGCGCGATCTCGTGAACGCCGTGGTGCCCGTGGGCACAGAAGAACTCCAGCCCCAGCTTGACCCCGCCGATATGGGCGCGCGCCTTCTGCGCGAGGGCCTTCGCCGCGTCGAGCTGCGGCAGGTCGAGGGCGAGATAGACCGGGTTGCTCATAGCGGTGGCTTGCCCGGATCCCCCCTGTCGGCGGCCGGCACGTCGCCGCCTGCAGCCGTGGCCGCCGGCATGTCGCGGCTCTCGCGCGCGGCGGGCGGCGGCGCGGCGGCGGCGTTCGCCACGGCCGTGCGATGGGCGGTCTCGAGCGAGCTGATCCGGCGGTTCAGGCGCCATTTCGAGCCCTGGTGAAGCAGCCACATGGGCAGGAGGCCGAGGAGGAACGAGACGATCACGAGGGCAGGGATCTTGGTTTCGAGGACCATCCCCTGCCAGATCTTGACCTCTACCGGCGTCCAGTTGAACGCCGAGAACACCAGCAGCGCGGCCAGCAGCAGCACCCAGACGACGGTTCTTACGATTTGCATGGTCGAATTCGCTCCCCTTGCAGGCCCTGCAACACTAGTCGCGATGCGGGGGCAAGGGAAGTCCTGGCACCGGCGCGAGCATCACGGCGCGGCCGCCGGGGAGGGCGCGGCCTCGGCCGCCTCGCGCCCGGCCGCGGCCTGCGCCTCGCGGTCGCGCTGGGCCCGGCTCATCTTCTGCGCGGTCGTCTTCAGCTGGCCGCAGGCCGCGTCGATGTCGCGCCCGCGCGGGGTGCGGACCGGGGCGGAAATCCCCGCTTCGAACACGATGTCGGAGAAACGGCGAATCCGTTCCGGGCTGGAACATTCGTAGGGCGCGCCGGGCCAGGGGTTGAACGGGATCAGGTTCACCTTGGCCGGCAGGTCGAACTTGCGGAGCAGGCGGACCAGCTCGCGCGCGTCCTCGTCGCTGTCGTTCTTGTCCTTCAGCATCACGTATTCGAAGGTGATCCGGCGGACATTGGACGCCCCCGGATAGGCCGCGCAGGCGGCCAGCAGTTCCTCGATCCCGTACTTGCGGTTGAGCGGCACGATCTCGTCGCGCACGTCCTTCGTCACGGCGTGGAGCGAAACGGCCAGGTTGACCCCGATCTCCTCCCCGCACCGCGCCATCATCGGCACGACGCCGCTGGTGGACAGGGTGATGCGGCGTTTCGACAGCGCCAGCCCGTCGCCGTCCATCACCAGGCGCAACGCATCGCGGACATTGTCGAAGTTATAGAGCGGTTCGCCCATGCCCATCATCACGATATTGGTCAGCAGGCGCCCGTCGGCGGTATATTCGGCCTCGTCCTCGACTTCGGCGACGTCCATCCGGCCCCGCGGCCATTCGCCCAGCGCGTCGCGGGCGAGCATGACCTGGCCGACGATTTCCCCGGGGGTGAGGTTGCGCACCAGGCGCATCGTGCCGGTGTGGCAGAACCGGCAGTTCAGGGTGCAGCCGACCTGGCTGGACACGCACAGCGTCCCGCGGTCCGCATCGGGGATGAAGACCATTTCGAACTCGTGCCCGTCGGCGGTGCTGAGCAGCCACTTGCGCGTGCCGTCGCTGGAATGCTGCGCCTCGACCACGTCGGGCCGCCCGATCACGAAGCGTTCGGCCAGCCACGGGCGCATTGCCTTGGCGATGTCGGTCATCGCCTCGAAAGAGGTCGCGCCGCGGTGATAGAGCCAGTGATAGACCTGCTTCGCGCGCAGTTTCGCCTGGCGCGGGTCCAGCCCGGCCTCTGCGAACAGTTCGGCGATGCGCGGGCGCGGCAATCCGATCAGGTCCACGCGCCCGTCGGCACGCGGGGTTATGTCGCGCGCGACGGGAACGGGGTCAACCTGCCCCGGAATGCTCATCAATGTGGTGTCGGCCATGGCGCCTGCGCATATAGGGGCCGCGATCGCACATGGCAAAGGCAACGCGCCCCGGCGTGCGCCGGCCGCCCGGGACGGGTGCTGCCCGCGATCCGGTTCCCACCCGCTCGTCGCCCGAAACGCTCGGCCCGTCGCGATACATGTGACTGAAAAACAACACGAACATCGTTGTGTCAGGTTCATGAAACCAGGCCGAACCGCGCGCCGTTGGGGTGGTCCAGGCGGGCGGATGACGCCCATGCCGGACAACAATGGAGTACGTAATGAAAAAGGCATTCGCACTTATCGCAACCGGATCGCTCGTCGCGCTCGCGGCCCCCGCGACGGCGCAATCGACCGCGGATTCGCCGTTCCACGGCCCGCGCATCGGCGTGATCGGCGGCTACGACCAGACCCGGGCCGGCAGCGAGGTCGATGACGACACCGACGACAACAACAACGACCAGTCGATCGAAGGCTTCGGCTACGGGATCGAGGCCGGTTACGACCTCGACACCGGCGGCGCGGTCGTCGGCATCGAGGGCGAGTTCATGGGCTCGACCGCCGATACCGATTTCGAGGACGGCGACTTCGAAGGCTTCGGCCTCGGCAGCGTGGACACCAATCGCGACCTCTACATCGGCCTGCGCGCCGGCGTGAAGGCGACGCCGAACACGCTGGTCTATGCCAAGGGCGGTTATACCAATGCCAAGTTCGACATCCTCTCGAACGACGGCACGACCGAATTCGCGAACGATATCGACACCGACGGCTACCGCGTGGGCGCGGGCGTCGAGTACGCGATGGATTCGGGCATGTATATCAAGGGCGAGTATCGTTACTCGAACTACTCGGAAGCCGAGATCGACATGGAAGGCACGCTGCCCGACAGCGAGCGTTTCGACGTTGACCTCGACCGGCACCAGGTCATGGCCGCGGTCGGCTGGCGCTTCTGATCGCGCCGGACGGTGGATTGAAACGGGAAGGGCGGGGCTGCGGCTCCGCCCTTTTCGCGTGCGCGGTCAGCGTCTGGCGCAACCCACGCTCGCCGCGTCCATCGCGGTGGCCGCGCCGGTCAGGTCGTAGCGGTCGGTGAAGCGCCGGTTCCTGGCGTCGGTGGCCGAAATGGACATCTGCCCCGCGGCCCGCATGGCGGCGACGATCGCGGCGTCCATCCCCTTGTCCAGCGCCCAGGCATCGCCGCCGCCGCCCGTCAGGGCAAAGCGCCGGTCGCCCACGACGAGGCTGATCCTCGGTTCCGCGGCGAGCTTTCGCGACAGGCGGAAGTGGACCTGGCCGCGAACCTGCCGCCGCGGCCAGGTGCCGACGCTGGCGAATGCGCGGTAATCGGCGGGCCGGGAACTGGGCAGCGGGCGCGCGATGGCGTAACAGCGCGGCACGCCCGGGTCGCGGAACGCCGCCCAGCTGGCGAACATGCCCAGGCTGTCGCGCGCCGCGGCCGGCCCCGCCAGCGACAGGGCGGCGAGCGCCGGGCCGAAAAGAGCGATCGGCCACCTCGTCATTAGGCGCCACCTGATCATAATAGCCACCTCATCATAGGCGCCACCTAGTCATAACTGATCGCGACCACTTCCCATTCCTTTTCCCCGCCGGGCAAGCGCACGGTCCGCAGGTCGCCCACCGCGGCGCCGCGCAGCGCGCGGGCCATGGGGCTGGACCAGCCGATGCGGCCGCTGCCGGCATCCTGCTCGTCGTCGCCCACCAGGATCACGGTCCTGCGCCGGTCGTCCTCGTCGGCCAGCTCGATCCGCGCACCGAAGAACGCGCGCGAGCGGTCGGGCTGCTCGCGCGGGTCGATCACCCGGGCGGCCTTCATCCGGCGGGCCAGGTGCGCCAGCTCGCGGTCGATCTCGCGCATGCGCTTGCGGCCATAGAGATAGTCGCCGTTCTCGCTCCGGTCGCCATTGCCCGCGGCCCAGGAAACGATCTCGACGATCTCCGGCCGCTCGACCCCCAACAACTGGTCGTAGCGCGCCTTCATCGCGGCGTAGCCGGCGGGCGTGATCGGGTTGGTCTTGGCAGGGGCTGGCATCGAAGGCTTCTGGCGCGGATCGCGGACGAGGGAAAAGGCGGGGCGCCCGGCGATCAGCCGGGCGTCGCCTTGCCGAGGAACCGGCTGACGCCCTTGGGGCCGCCGTAGCGGACCCGGTCGGGGTGCATGGCCTCGTAGACCACGGCGTTCTCGATCACCCGCTGGACGTAGTTCTTCGTTTCGAAGATCGGGATTTCCTCGATCCAGCGCAGCCAGTCCACCGACCCGTTGCGCGGATCGCCGTTGGCCCGCAGCCACTTGTTCACGTTGCCCGGCCCGGCGTTGTAGGCCGCGATGGCGAGTGGGTAGCTGCCGCCGTAATAATCCATCATGCGCGCGAAATAGGCATCGCCCAGGCGGATGTTGTATTCCGGGTCGGCGATGAGGTTGCCGTAATTGTAGCTCATCGACAGCATCCCGGCCTGTTCGCGCGCGGTCCCGGGCATCAGCTGCATCAGCCCGCGGGCGCCGGCGTGGCTGACCCGGTCCTGGTCGAACTCGCTTTCCTGCCGGGCGATGGCATGGACGATGGTGAAGTCGGTGCCGGCCGGTTGGTCCACGACGGGAAAGCCGACCCGTTCGAAGCCCGCGATCCCTTTTTCCGGCGCGGCGCGGCCGATCACCACGGCCAGTTCGGGCAGGCGCAGTTCCTGCGCCAGTTCGGCCACCAGCTGCATTTCGGCCGCGTCCTGGGCCCAGTCGGCCAGCTGGGTGAAGAAATACCGTTCCGTCCGCCAGTCGGTCCGGCCCCGCGCAAGCTCGCGAACGGCAAGCGCGAGCGGGTTGTTGCGGAAGGCCGCGCGCTGTTCCGCCGTCGGCCGCGCGGCCGGCGCCGTGCCGAAGGGCGGCAGCGGCCGGCCGAGCCGTTCGCGCGCCAGCAGGCCGTAGAAATACTCCGGATACTCGGCCGCCATTTCCCAGTAACGCCGCGCCTCGCCAGCGTCGCCGGCCCGGTGCGAGGCCAGCCCCGCCCAGTAGAAGCCCTTGGAGCGGGTCTGGGGCGTGCGCGCCGCGGCGCCATAGCGGTAGAACAGCGGCGCCGCGCTCTCGCCGTCGCCCAGGGTCCACAGGGCCTTCGTCCCGCCTAGCCACATGAGCGAGGTGTAGTCGTCGCGCAGGCGATAGCTCATGCCCGAGATATCGGCACCGGGCGCGAACAGGTCGTCCACCTTGGCCGCGATCTGCGCCGCCGGGCGCGCCCCGGCCCCGCGCGCGATCCGCAGCGCCTCGGTGACGTAATCCTGCGCGTCGAACGGCAGCCCGGCGAAGCGCGGGCGGCTGGCGAGCAGGTCGATCGCCTGCGGCAGGCGGCCGGTGGAGCGATAGTGACGGGCGAGGTTGTAGACGTAACCAGGATCGCTGCGCGCCCCTGCGGGCACCGGCAGGCCAGCGGCGGCCGGGTCCGTGCCCTGGAGGATCGAGAGCCGCGCCATCGCCAGGTCGCGATAGGCGGGGGAAACGTTGGGCATGTGCCGCGCGGCGGCGTCGGCCTTGCCCTGCCAGAGCAGCGCGGCCATCCGGGCGTCGTGGTCTTCCGGGCTCAGGCGCGATCCGAACAGGCCGAGCATGTAGGCTTCTGCCGGCGTGCTCATGTCGCCGCCGCGCCAGGCCTCGCGCGCGACATCGAACGCCTCGGGCCGTTGCAGGCCGGCGAGGGCGAGCGCGTAGCGCGCGCGGGCCGGGTTGCTGCGCGGAGGATTGCGGTCGAAATAGGCGACCAGCGCCTCCGAGCTCGGGGCGCCGCGTTCCAGCGCCTCTTCCGCGTGGCCGCGGATCACGTCCATGCGCGGAAACTCGGGGAAGGCGAGGGCGAACCCGGCGTAGGAATCGAAATCCATCCGGTCGTTCGCGGTAAGGAATTTCCAGCGATCGATCGCCTGCCCGACCTGCGAGGGAACGGCGGCGACCATCTGCTGGCGCGCGCTTTCGACCCGGTCCGGCTGTGCGACCAGCGGGGCCGATGTCGACAGCACGGTGCTCGCGAGAAAAGCCAGCCCGTACAAGGAAATACGTGTCATGCTGGACATCTTGCCCCCCGCCTCCTTATCAGGCGCTGAATGAATGGATCCCCCAGCGCGGATTTCGCCCCGCGCTTAGGGCAATGGCAAGGATGGTGGCAATGTTTTCGGGTTCGATTCCGGCTCTGGTGACTCCTTTTCGCGATGGATCGTTGGACGAACCGGCCTTTCGCCGCCTCGTCGACTGGCAGATCGAGAACGGCAGCAAGGCGCTGGTGCCGTGCGGCACGACGGGCGAGGCATCGACCCTGTCCAATGCCGAGCATCACCGCGTGATCGAAATCTGCATCGAGCAGGCGGCGGGCCGGGTCCCCGTCATTGCCGGCTGCGGCAGCAACGACACGCGCAACGCGCTGCTCCACATGAACTTTTCGCGCAAGGCGGGGGCGGCTGCCGCGCTCTGCGTCGCGCCCTATTACAACCGCCCGGGACAGGCCGGGCTGATCGCCCATTTCAGCTACCTGGCCGAGAATTCGGAGCTGCCGATCGTGCTCTACAACGTGCCCGGCCGCACGGTGACCGACATCGAGCCGGAAACGGTGTGCGAACTGGCCAAGCGCTATCCCGAGCGGATCGTGGGGATCAAGGACGCCAGCGGCGACCTGTCGCGCGTGACCGATCACCGCATGGGGATCGGCAAGGATTTCTGCCAGCTTTCGGGCGACGACGAACTGGCCCTGCCGGCCAATGCGGCCGGCTCTGCCGGGTGCATTTCGGTGACGGCCAACGTCGCCCCCGCGCTCTGCGCGCAGTTCCAGCAGGCCTGCGCCGACAACGACCTTGTCCGCGCGCGGGAACTGAACGACCTGCTCTATCCGCTGCATTACGCGATGTTCGAGGATGCGAGCCCGGCTCCGGTCAAGTACGCCCTCAGCCGGGTGCACGACTGGATCCTGCCCGACGTTCGCCTGCCGCTGGTCAATTGCTCGGACCATGCGCGCAAGGCCGTCGACGCCGCGCTCGAGCATGCCGGGCTGGTCTAGGCGGGAAGGGGCGCACCGGCGCGATCGGGCGCCGGGGCAGGGTGCCGTCTCTTGACCGGTCGGGCGAATCCCCGTAAGGGCGCGCGCATCCGAAGCGGGTGCATGTCCGCGTCGGCCAGATAGAGCTGAACATTGCCGGTCATGTCCCGGAGGGCCTTGGCGCTGAGCGCCGAAGGCTCTTTTCTATTGAAACGGCCCGCAAGGGCGTTTCGGGGCAGCCGTCAAAGTAACCCGGTGGCCGCAGGGCCGTTCGGGTGGAGTGTTTCAGACTCGCCGCCGGGCCCCGCCGCACTTGCGGAAGGGCCGGTGCCGCGGCCCAGGCGCCGCGACGGGGTTTCCGCCTGGCGGAAACCCGGGCGCAGTCCGGACTTTCTCCATCCCTCGGCCCGGTGTCACCTCCATACGGTGAAGAGAGAAAGTCTTAATGCCGACGATCAACCAGCTGGTCCGCAAGGGCCGCGTTCCGCAGAAGGCCAAGAGCAAGGTCCCTGCGATGGAGCAGAACCCGCAGAAGCGCGGCGTCTGCACCCGCGTCTACACGACGACCCCGAAGAAGCCGAACTCGGCTCTGCGTAAAGTTGCCAAGGTCCGCCTGACCAACCAGCGCGAAGTCATCTCCTACATTCCGGGTGAAGGCCACAACCTGCAGGAGCACTCCGTCGTGCTGATCCGCGGCGGCCGTGTGCGCGACCTTCCGGGCGTGCGCTACCACGTGCTGCGCGGCGTGCTCGACACGCAGGGCGTGAAGGACCGCAAGCAGTCGCGCTCCAAGTACGGTGCCAAGCGGCCGAAGTGACCTGTCCGGGGGACAGGTCATCCTGAACAGGTCGCCATAAGCGACCGTGGTTCAGGATCCATGTGTCCCCCTGGCCTGAGTTTGCAAGTTTATTGATAGGTCCACCCCTCGCGGCACAATAGACCCTGAAACAAGTTCAGGGTGACGGTAAGGGGAAGGGCTGACAGGAGAATATCCGATGTCACGTCGTCGTCGTCCCGAGAAGCGGGAAATCCTGCCTGATCCGAAGTTCGGTGATCAGGTGCTGTCCAAGTTCATGAACAACCTCATGCTGGACGGCAAGAAGTCGGTTGCCGAGCGGATCGTCTACGGTGCGCTCGACACGGTCGAGGCCAAGGCCAAGGCCGATCCGATCGCGCTGTTCCACGATGCGCTGAACAACATCAAGCCGCAGGTCGAGGTCCGTTCGCGGCGCGTCGGCGGCGCCACCTACCAGGTGCCGGTCGAGGTTCGTCCCGAGCGTGCGCAGGCCCTGGCGATCCGCTGGCTGATCTCGGCCGCGCGCGGCCGGGCCGAAACCACGATGTCCGCCCGCCTCTCGGGCGAGCTGCTGGACGCGGCCAACAATCGCGGCAACGCGGTGAAGAAGCGCGAGGACACGCATCGCATGGCCGACGCCAACCGGGCCTTCTCGCACTACCGCTGGTAAGGCGCGACCGGTCTTCAACCGGTCACAAAAACAACCATATGGGGGCTGGCCCGAACGGGCGCCCCCACACGATCCGAGGAATTCATCATGGCCCGCGACTATCCGCTGGAGCGCTATCGCAACTTCGGCATCATGGCCCACATCGATGCCGGCAAGACCACCACGTCCGAACGCATCCTCTACTACACCGGCAAGTCCTACAAGATCGGCGAAGTCCACGACGGCGCCGCGACGATGGACTGGATGGAGCAGGAGCAGGAACGCGGGATCACGATCACGTCCGCCGCGACGACGACGTTCTGGTCGGCCGATGACGGCGAGGGGCCGAAGCACCGCCTGAACATCATCGACACCCCGGGCCACGTGGACTTCACGATCGAGGTCGAGCGTTCGCTGCGCGTGCTCGACGGCGCGGTCGCGGTGTTCGACGGCGTTGCCGGTGTCGAGCCGCAGTCCGAAACCGTGTGGCGCCAGGCGGACAAGTACAAGGTTCCGCGGATGTGCTTCATCAACAAGCTCGACCGCACGGGGGCCGATTTCTATTACTGCGTCCAGTCGATCATCGATCGCCTCGGCGCGACCCCGCTGGTGCTCTATCTCCCGATCGGCGCGGAGAGCGACCTCAAGGGCGTCGTGGACCTCGTCAACAACCGCGGCATCGTCTGGGAAGACGAGAGCCTGGGTGCGAAGTTCAACTACGTCGATATCCCCGAGGACCTGGCCGACAAGGCTGCCGAGTATCGCGAGAAGCTGATCGAAACGGCCGTCGAGCAGGACGACGACGTGATGGAAGCCTACCTCGAAGGCAACGAGCCCGACGCGGCGACGCTCAAGCGCCTGATCCGCAAGGGGACGCTGAACCAGAGCTTCGTGCCGGTCCTGTGCGGCTCGGCCTTCAAGAACAAGGGCGTTCAGCCGCTGCTCGACGCGGTGGTGGACTACATGCCCTCGCCGGTCGACGTGCCCGCGATCCGCGGCGTCAAGCCCGACAGCGACGAGGAAGATACCCGTCCGTCGAGCGACGACGCGCCGTTCGCCGCGCTCGCCTTCAAGATCATGAACGACCCGTTCGTCGGTTCGCTCACCTTCACCCGCATCTATTCGGGCAAGCTCTCCAAGGGGCAGGTCCTGAACTCGGTGAAGGACAAGAAGGAAAAGATCGGCCGCATGCTGCTGATGCACTCGAACAACCGCGAGGACATCGAAGAGGCATTCGCGGGCGACATCGTCGCGATCGCCGGCCTGAAGGAAACGACCACCGGCGACACGCTCTGCGCCCCCAATGCGCCGATCGTGCTCGAGCGGATGGAATTCCCCGATCCGGTGATCGAGCTGTCGGTGGAACCGAAGACCAAGGCCGACCAGGAAAAGATGGGCGTCGCGCTCAACCGCCTGGCTGCCGAGGACCCGAGCTTCCGCGTTTCGACCGATCACGAATCGGGCCAGACGATCATCAAGGGCATGGGCGAGCTTCACCTCGACATCCTGGTCGATCGCATGAAGCGCGAATTCAAGGTCGAGGCCAACGTCGGCGCTCCGCAGGTCGCCTATCGCGAGGCGCTGGCGAAGGAAGTCGAGGTTACCTACACCCACAAGAAGCAGTCGGGTGGTTCGGGCCAGTTCGGTGAAGCCAAGGTCCGCGTGATCCCCGGCGAACGCGGCCAGGGCATCATCTTCGACGACCAGATCAAGGGCGGTAACATTCCGCGCGAATATATCCCCTCGGTCGAGAAGGGCATGCGCGAGCAGGCCGAGAGCGGCTATCTCGTCGGATTCCCGATCATCGACTTCACGATCGAGCTGATCGACGGCAAGTACCACGACGTCGACTCGAGCACGGTGGCCTTCGAGATCACCGGTCGCGGCGCGATGCGCGAAGCGGCCTCCAAGGCCGGGATCAAGCTCCTCGAGCCGATCATGAAGGTCGAGGTCGTGACGCCCGAGGACTACCTCGGTGACGTCATCGGCGACCTCAACAGCCGCCGCGGGCAGATCCAGGGCACCGACACGCGCGGCAATGCCCAGGCGGTGGAAGCCTTCGTGCCGCTCGCCAACATGTTCGGCTACGTCAACGAGCTGCGTTCGTTCACGCAGGGGCGTGCGCAGTACTCGATGCAGTTCTCGCACTACGACGAAGTGCCGGCGAACGTCGCTCAGGAGGTCAAGGAGAAGCTTGCCTAAGGCTGGGCAAGCGTCTAGGGGCGGCGCCTGATTCACCTCGGTGCCGTCCGCGACTTGGTGAAATTCAATCTGACAGACAGAGGTTACAAGCAAATGGCCAAGGAAAAATTCGAGCGGAACAAGCCGCACTGCAACATCGGCACCATCGGTCACGTCGACCACGGCAAGACCACGCTGACGGCTGCCATCACCAAGGTGATGGGCTCGGCGGTCGATTTCGCGAACATCGACAAGGCGCCGGAAGAGCGTGAGCGCGGCATCACCATCTCGACCGCGCACGTCGAATACGAAACCGATGCGCGCCACTACGCGCACGTCGACTGCCCGGGCCACGCCGACTACGTGAAGAACATGATCACCGGTGCCGCCCAGATGGACGGCGCGATCCTGGTCGTGAACGCCGCCGACGGCCCGATGCCGCAGACCCGCGAGCACATCCTGCTCGCCCGCCAGGTCGGCGTGCCGGCGCTGGTCGTCTACATGAACAAGGTCGACCAGGTCGACGACGAGGAAATCCTCGAACTCGTCGAGCTGGAAGTGCGCGAACTGCTCAGCAGCTACGACTTCGACGGCGACAACATTCCGATCGTCAAGGGTTCGGCCCTGGCCGCGCTCGAAGGTCGCGATCCGGAAATCGGCGAGAACTCGATCAAGGAACTTATGGCGGCGGTCGACGAGCACATCCCGCAGCCCGACCGTCCGGTCGATAAGGACTTCCTGATGCCGATCGAGGACGTGTTCTCGATCTCGGGCCGCGGCACGGTCGTCACCGGCCGCGTCGAGACCGGCAAGGTCAACGTCGGCGACGAAGTCGAGATCGTCGGCATCCGCGACACGCAGAAGACCACGGTCACCGGCGTGGAAATGTTCCGCAAGCTGCTCGATTCGGGTGAAGCCGGCGACAACATCGGCGCCCTGCTGCGCGGCACGGGCCGTGACGACGTCGAGCGTGGCCAGGTCCTGGCCAAGCCGGGTTCGGTCACCCCGCACACCGAGTTCAGCGCGGAAGTCTACGTGCTGTCGAAGGACGAGGGCGGCCGTCACACGCCGTTCTTCGCCAACTATCGTCCGCAGTTCTACTTCCGCACGACCGACGTGACCGGCGAAGTGATCCTCCCCGAGGGCACCGAGATGGTCATGCCGGGTGACAACGTGACGATCGGCGTCAAGCTGATCGCGCCGATCGCGATGGACGAAGGTCTTCGCTTCGCCATCCGTGAAGGCGGCCGCACCGTCGGTTCGGGGGTTGTCAGCAAGATCACGAAGTAATATAGGCGCGCGACCGGCGGGGGATTCGTCTCCCGCCGGTCCGAATTTTCGAAGGGGGGCCGCCCCTGACCGGTTTTCCGGGAGGCGGGGCAGGCCTTTCTTTTTTGTTGGGAGTGAAGCTGCTTCGGCGGCGCAGCTCCTAGGCTCTTTCGCATCGGTATAGGTAATGGAAGCTCAGAACATCCGCATCCGCCTCAAGGCGTTCGACCACCGCGTTCTCGACCAGGCCACTGGCGAAATCGCAGACACCGCGCGTCGTACGGGTGCTCTTATTCGTGGCCCCATTCCCATGCCGACGCGCATCGAGAAGTTCACCGTGAACCGCGGCCCGCACATCGACAAGAAGTCGCGCGAGCAGTTCGAGGTGCGTACCTACAAGCGGCTGCTCGACATCGTTCAGCCCAACGCCCAGACGGTCGACGCGCTGATGAAGCTCGACCTGGCCGCGGGCGTCAACGTCGAGATCAAGCTGGCCTGAGTCGGCTCTGACCGAAATCCTCGCGACGGCGAGGGTGGTCCGCCCGGTCGGACCTTAAACGGCCGGGGTGATTTCGAGGGGCTGCATCTGCGGTTCCTGCTTCCCGCAGAAGCGGAAGCGAAAAGACAACAGGGATACCTCCGGCTCCTGCCGGGCAAGCGTCCCCCGTCTCGCCTTCGCTTCGAAGGCATTTCAGCCCGGACGGGGCGACGCATCACAATCCAGGGCTGTCACGCACCTTCGGATGGGCCGGGGGTGCCTCTGTGTTAGGAGTCTTAACGATGCGCACCGGCGTTATCGCAAAGAAAGTCGGGATGACCCGCCTGTTCCAGGAGGATGGACGTCACGTTCCCGTGACCGTCCTCGCGCTGGAAGACTGCCAGGTCGTTTCGCACCGCACGGCCGATCGCGATGGCTACTTCGCGCTCCAGGTCGGTTCGGGCGAGGCCAAGCAGAAGAACGTGAACAAGCCGCAGCGCGAAGCTTTCGCCAAGGCGGAAGTTCCGCTGAAGATGAAAGTCGCCGAGTTCCGCGTCGAGAACGAAGAGGCGCTGATCCCGGTCGGTGCGACCATCAGTGCCGAGCACTTCGTGGCCGGGCAGAAGGTCGACATCACCGGTCACACGCAGGGCAAAGGCTTTGCCGGCGCGATGAAGCGCTGGGGCTTCGGCGGCCTGCGCGCGACGCACGGCGTCTCGCTCAGCCACCGTTCGCACGGTTCGACCGGTAACCGCCAGGATCCGGGTCGCGTCTTCAAGAACAAGAAGATGGCCGGCCACATGGGCGACCGCCGGCGCACCCAGCAGAACCTCGAGATCGTGCGCACCGACGCCGATCGCGGCCTCCTGTTCGTCAAGGGCTCGGTCCCGGGTTCGAAGAACGGCTGGCTGCTGGTTCGCGACGCGGTGAAGCTGCCGCTTCCCGAAGGTGCCCCGTTCCCCGGTGCCGTGCTGGAGAAAGCATCGAGCGCGCCGCAGCACGAAGAGGCCGATGCCGGCCTGGTCGAAAGCGCGGCCGAGCACGAGGTGAACCCGCAGGTCGATGCCGAGCAGCAGGAAAAGCTGGCGGCCGAGCAGCAGGCGGGTGCCGAGAGCGAAGCAACCGAGAACACCACCGACGGCCAGGCCGGCGGTGAGAGCAAGGAGTCCTGATCGTGAAGGTCAAGGTCCAGAAACTCGACGGCAAGGCGGCCGGCGACGTGGAACTGAACGATGCCGTGTTCGGTGTCGAGCCGCGCGCCGACATCCTGCACCGCGTCGTCACCTGGCAGCTCGAAAGCCGGCGCGGCACCGCCCGCCCGACGCGCGAGCGCTCGGACGTGGCGCGCACGGGCAAGAAGTTCGGCCGGCAGAAGGGTTCGGGCGGCGCTCGCCACGGCGATCGCGGCGCTCCGATCTTCATCGGTGGCGGCAAGGCCCACGGTGCGCGCAAGCGCGACTTCAACCCGTCGCTGAACAAGAAGATCCGCGCGCTCGGCCTGCGCATGGCGCTGTCGAGCAAGGCGAAGGACGGCCTGGTCGTCGTCGACAGCCTCGATCTCAAGGACGCCAAGACGAAGGCCGTGGCCGAAGCGTTCGGCAAGAACGGCTGGAACGGCAAGGTCCTGGTCATCGACGGCGATGCGGTGAACGAGGGCTTCCGCAAGGCGGCCGGCAATCTGAAGGGCGTCAACGTCCTGCCGGCGGTCGGTGCGAACGTCTACGACATCCTGAAGCACGACACGCTCGTCCTGACCAAGGACGCGGTCGAAAAGCTGGAGGCGCGCTTCAATGGCTAAGAAGCAGGAAATCGATGCGCGTCACTACGACGTGATCCTGAGCCCGCACATCACCGAGAAGTCGACCCTGCTTTCGGAGCAGAACGGTGTCGTCTTCAAGGTGGCGAACGACGCGACCAAGCCGCAGATCAAGGAAGCGGTCGAAGCGCTGTTCGATGTCAAGGTGAAGGGCGTGAACACGATTGTCGTCAAGGGCAAGTCGAAGCGCTGGCGGGGCAAGCCCTACAAGCGCAGCGACGTGAAGAAGGCGGTCGTTACGCTGGCGGAAGGTGACTCGATCGACGTCACCGGCGGAATCTGAGGCTAGGGATATGGCACTCAAGAACTACAAACCGACGAGCCCCGCGCGCCGCGGTCTCATCCTTGTCGACAAGTCCGGCCTGTACAAGGGCAAGCCGGTCAAGTCGCTGACGGAAGGCAAGCGCAAGACGGGCGGCCGCAACAACAAGGGCCATGTCACCTCGCGCGGCATGGGCGGCGGCCACAAGCAGAAGTATCGCTACATCGACTTCAAGCGCCGCAAGTGGGGCGTCGAAGGCACGGTGGAGCGGATCGAGTACGATCCGAACCGGACGGCCTTCATCGCGCTGGTGAAGTACGACGACGGCGAGCTGGCCTATATCCTGGCGCCGCAGCGGCTGGCCGTAGGCGACAAGATCGTCGCCGGCGAGAAGACCGACACGAAGCCGGGCAACGCGATGCTGCTGGGCCAGATGCCGGTCGGCACGATCTGCCACAACGTGGAGATGAAGCCGGGCAAGGGCGGCCAGATCGCCCGCTCGGCCGGTGCTTACGTGCAGCTGGTCGGCCGCGATCGCGGCATGGTCATCGTGCGCCTCAACTCGGGCGAGCAGCGTTACCTGCGGGCCGATTGCATGGGCACGGTCGGCGCGGTGTCGAACCCCGACAACCAGAACCAGAACCTGGGCAAGGCCGGGCGTCGCCGCTGGATGGGCATCAAGCCGCTCACCCGCGGTGTCGCGAAGAACCCGGTCGATCACCCGCACGGTGGTGGTGAAGGCCGCACCTCGGGCGGTCGCCACCCGGTTACGCCGTGGGGCAAGCCGACCAAGGGCGCCCGGACCCGCAAGAACAAGGCGACGGACAAGATGATTATCCGTTCACGCCACGCGAAGAAGAAGAGGTAATCGTCACATGGCTCGTTCCGTCTGGAAAGGTCCGTTCGTCGAACTCAGCCTTCTGAAGAAGGCCGAGGACGCACAGGAAGCGGGTGGCCGTGCGCCGATCAAGACCTGGTCGCGCCGCAGCACGATCCTCCCGCAGTTCGTCGGCCTGACGTTCAACGTCTACAATGGCCACAAGTTCATCCCGGTCTCGGTTTCCGAAGACATGGTCGGCCACAAGCTCGGTGAGTTCGCGCCCACGCGCACTTTCCCGGGCCACGCCGCCGACAAGAAGGGCAAGCGCTAATGGGCAAGCAGAAAGCTCCCCGCCGCGTAGGCGAAAACGAGGCTCTGGCCGTCGGCACGACCATTCGTGGTTCGGCCCAGAAGCTGAACCTCGTCGCCGAGCTGATCCGCGGCAAGAAGGCCGAGGACGCGCTGAACATCCTCGCGTTCTCGAAGAAGGCGATGGCGAAGGACGCGTCGAAGGTGCTCGCCTCGGCGATCGCCAATGCCGAGAACAATCACGACCTGGACGTCGATGCGCTGGTGGTTGCGGAAGCTTCCGTCGGCAAGTCGATCACCATGAAGCGCTTCCACACGCGCGGGCGGGGCAAGAGCACCCGCATCCTCAAGCCGTTCAGCCGGCTGCGCATCGTGGTTCGCGAGCAGGAAGAGGCGTAAGATGGGCCAGAAGAGCAATCCGATCGGTCTGCGCCTGCAGATCAACCGTACCTGGGACAGCCGCTGGTACGCCGAAGGGCGCGACTACGCCAAGCTGCTCAAGGAAGACATCGAGATCCGCAAGCACATCATCGAGAGCCTGCCGCAGGCAGCGATCTCGAAGGTCGTGATCGAGCGCCCGGCCAAGCTGTGCCGCATCTCGATCTACGCGGCCCGTCCCGGTGTCATCATCGGCAAGAAGGGCGCCGACATCGAGAAGCTGCGCACCAAGCTCGCGTCGATGACCGAGAGCGAGGTGAAGCTGAACATCGTCGAGATCCGCAAGCCGGAAGTCGATGCCAAGCTCGTCGCGCAGGGCATTGCCGACCAGCTCGTTCGCCGCGTGGCCTTCCGCCGCGCGATGAAGCGCGCGATGCAGTCGGCCATGCGTCTCGGCGCCGAAGGCATCAAGATCGTCTGCGGCGGCCGTCTCGGCGGGGCGGAAATCGCCCGTGTCGAACAGTACCGCGAAGGCCGCGTGCCGCTGCACACGCTGCGCGCCAACATCGACTATGCCGAAGCCGAGGCGCTGACCGCCTATGGCATCATCGGCATCAAGGTGTGGGTCTTCAAGGGCGAGATCCTCGGCCATGATCCGACGGCCCAGGACCGTCTGATGATGGAATCGCAGACCTCCGGCGTCCGTCCGGCGCGCTGAGCATCGAACTTGAGTAGATAACATGCTGCAACCGAAGAAAACCAAGTTCCGCAAGGCCTTCAAGGGCCGGATCAAGGGCGACGCCAAGGGCGGCACGACGCTGAATTTCGGCTCGTACGGTCTCAAGGCGCTCGAACCGGAACGCATCACCGCCCGCCAGATCGAGGCGGCCCGTCGTGCGATCACGCGCCACATCAAGCGCCAGGGGCGCCTGTGGATCCGCGTCTTCCCCGACGTGCCCGTGTCGAAGAAGCCTGCCGAAGTCCGTCAGGGTAAGGGCAAGGGTTCGGTCGAATACTGGGCCGCCCGCGTGAAGCCGGGTCGGATCCTGTTCGAGCTGGACGGCGTTGCCGGCCCGCTGGCCGCCGAGGCGTTCGAACGTGCCGCGATGAAGCTTCCGATCAAGACGAAGGTTGTTGCCCGTCTCGGCGACAACTCGCACCTGGAGGGCTGATCATGAGCAAGATGGAAGACCTCCGCACCAAGACCGACGACCAACTCGACGCGCAGCTCACCGAGCTGAAGCGCGAGCAGTTCAACCTCCGCTTCCAGGCGGCGACCAACCAGTTGGAAGCCCCGGCGCGGATTCGCCAGGTTCGCCGCGAGATCGCGCAGATCAAGACTCTGCAGAACGAGCGCGCGGCCGCGGCCGAAGCCAAGGCTTGAGGAGCTAGACAATGCCGAAGCGTATCCTGATCGGGACTGTCACCTCCGACAAGACCGACAAGACCGTCACCGTGCTGGTCGAACGCAAGGTGAAACACCCGCTCTACGGGAAGATCATCCGCCGTTCGAAGAAGTACCACGCGCACGACGAAGCGAACGAATACAAGCTGGGCGACACCGTCCGGATCGAAGAGACCAAGCCGATCTCGAAGACCAAGACCTGGCGCGTGATCAACACGGTCAAGGCCGGCGGGGTCCAGGCGGTCGAGGCCGATCTCGACGTCGAAGCCGCCAGCAACTGAGCGATTTGAAGGAACTGCCGGACATGTTCCGGCAAGCCATTGAGAAGGAACCGCATCGATGATTCAGATGCAATCGAACCTAGACGTCGCGGACAACAGCGGCGCGAAGCGCGTCCAGTGCATCAAGGTGCTGGGCGGGTCGAAGCGTCGTACCGCGAGCGTCGGCGACGTGATCGTCGTCTCCGTCAAGGAGGCGCAGCCGCGCGCCCGCGTCAAGAAGGGCGACGTTCACCGCGCGGTGATCGTTCGCACCAAGAAGGACGTGCGCCGCCCCGACGGCAGCGCCATCCGCTTCGATTCGAACGCCGCGGTCCTCGTCAACAAGAACGAGGAACCGATCGGCACCCGTATCTTCGGCCCGGTGGTGCGCGAACTGCGCGGCCGCGGCTTCATGAAGATCATCTCGCTCGCTCCGGAGGTGCTGTAATGGCCGCCGCGAAGATCAAGAAGGGCGACAACGTCGTCGTGCTCTCGGGCAAGGACAAGGGCCGCACCGGCACCGTCCGCCAGGTCATGCCGAAGGAAGGCAAGATCGTGGTCGAGGGCATCAACGTCGCCGCCCGTCACCGCAAGCCGAGCCAGGCCAACCCGCAGGGTGGCATCGACCGCTTCGAAGCGCCGATGCCCATCTCCAAGGTGGCCGTGGCCGATCCCAAGGACGGCAAGCCGACCCGCGTCCGCTTCGAAGAGAAGGACGGGAAGAAGGTCCGCGTTGCCGTCAAGTCCGGGGAGACTATCGATGGCTGACAAGTACACCCCGCGCATGCGCGCCCGCTACGACGAGCAGATCGTCAAGGCGATGACCGAGAAGTTCGGTTACAAGAACCGCTTCGAGGTGCCGCGGCTCGAGAAGATCACGCTCAACATGGGCGTGGGCGAGGCGAGCCAGGACAAGAAGAAGGTCCAGGTCGCTGCCGAGGAGATGGCCCTGATCGCCGGCCAGAAGCCGGTCATCACCAAGGCCAAGAAGTCGATCGCGCAGTTCAAGCTGCGCGAAGGCATGCCGATCGGCTGCAAGGTCACCCTGCGCCGCGAACGCATGTACGAGTTCCTCGACCGCCTGGTGACCATCGCCATGCCGCGCATCCGCGACTTCCGCGGGCTGAACCCGAAGAGCTTCGACGGGCGCGGCAACTACGCGATGGGCCTGAAGGAACAGATCATCTTCCCCGAGATCAGCTACGACAGGATCGAGAAGGTCCGGGGCATGGATATCATCGTGACCACGACGGCGAAGACCGACGAGGAAGCCCGCGAACTGCTGCGCCTGTTCGGTTTCCCGTTCCCTGCAGAGCAGGCCGCCGAAGAGAAGGAGGCCGCGTGAGCGGCCCCCTGAACGCTAGGAAAGCAAAGAGAGCTTAAGTCCAATGGCGAAACTGAGTTCCATCAACAAGAACGAGCGTCGCAAGAAGCTCGTGAAGAAGTACGCGGGCAAGTACGCCCGTCTGAAGGCGATTGCCGACGACGAGTCGCTCGACGAGAGCGAACGCCTGATCGCGCGCCTGAAGATGGCGGAGATCCCGCGGAACGGAAATCCGACCCGCGTGCGCAATCGCTGCACCACCACCGGCCGCCCGCGCGGCTATTACCGCAAGTTCGGCCTCAACCGCATCGAACTGCGCGACCTCGGCAACAAGGGCCTGATTCCGGGCCTGACCAAGTCGAGCTGGTGAGGACTGACAGATGGCTATGACCGATCCCCTGGGTGACATGCTCACCCGCATCCGCAACGGCCAGCAGGCGAAGAAGGATTCCGTCCTCTCGCCGGCATCGAAGCTGCGTGCGAACGTGCTCGAGGTTCTTCAGCGTGAAGGCTACATCCGTGGCTACAGCGAGGATTCGACCGGCAAGCACCCCGCGCTGCGGATCGAACTGAAGTATTTCGAGGGCGAACCTGCGATCAAGCACGTCGCCCGCGTCTCCAAGCCCGGCCGCCGGATCTACTCGGGTTCCAAGGAACTGCCGACGGTGCGCAACGGCCTGGGCATCACCATCGTCTCGACGCCGAAGGGCGTGCTCTCGGACAACGAGGCGCGCACCCAGAACGTCGGCGGCGAAGTGCTGGCGGAGGTGTTCTGATGAGCCGCATCGGCAAGAAGCCGGTGGCGATCCCGAGCGGGGTCACCGCCACGATCGACAACGGCACGCTGACCGTGAAGGGGCCGAAGGGCACCCTTTCGATGGGTCTTGTGGACGAAGTGGTCTACAAGCTCGAAGGCGACGAGATTTCGGTGCAGCCGGCCAACGACAGCCGCCGCTCGCGCGATTTCTGGGGAATGCAGCGCACGCTCGTCTCCAACCTCGTCGAAGGCGTCACCGAAGGCTATACCAAGGTGCTCGAGATCTCGGGCGTCGGCTATCGTGCGCAGGCCCAGGGCAAGAAGCTCAAGCTTCAGCTCGGCTTCAGCCACGACGTCGATCTCGACGTGCCCGAAGGCATCGAGGTGAAGACCCCGGATCAGACCACGGTCGAGATCAGCGGGATCGACAAGCAGTCCGTCGGGCAGTTCGCCGCAGAGATCCGCCGCTGGCGCAAGCCCGAACCCTACAAGGGCAAGGGCATCAAGTATCGCGGCGAGTACATCTTCCGCAAGGAAGGGAAGAAGAAGTAAGATGGCCAAGCTTTCCCTTTTCGAACGCCGCCGTCGCCGTGTCCGCACGGCCCTGCGCAGCCGCGCCGGCGATCGCCCGCGCCTGTCGGTCCACCGGACCGGCAAGCACATCTACGCCCAGATCATCGACGACACCCAGGGCAAGACCCTGGCTGCCGCGTCGACCCTGGGCGGCAAGGCCTCGGGCGCCAATGTCGATGCTGCCAAGCAGGTCGGCAAGGATATCGCCGCGGCCGCCAAGAAGGCGGGCGTGACCACCGTCGTGTTCGATCGCGGCGGGTTCCTGTTCCACGGCCGCGTCAAGGCGCTGGCCGACGCCGCCCGCGAAGGCGGGCTGGAGTTCTGATGATGGCTGAAGAAAACAAGACCGAAAACACCGAGACGCCGAAGGTCGAGGAGACCAAGGTCGAAGAGACCAAGGCCGAAACGGTCGAAGCCAAGGCGGAAACCGAGCACGCCGTGAGCGAGGAGCCGAAGATCGACAACGCGGGTTCCACCCCGACGTCGACCACGGCGCCGACCGAGGCGGCCGAGAACCAGTCGGCGGCTTCGGGCGATCCGGCCCAGCCGCGCGGTCGCGGCCGGGGCGGGCGCGACGGCGGTGACCGTGGCGGTCGCGGCCGGGGCCGCGGGCGCGACGATCGTCGCGGCGGCCGGCGCGAGGAAGAAGACGACGGCATCATCGAGAAGCTCGTCCACATCAACCGCGTCAGCAAGACGGTGAAGGGCGGCAAGCGCTTCGGTTTCGCGGCGCTGGTCGTGGTCGGCGACGGTTCGGGCCGGGTGGGCTTCGGCCACGGCAAGGCCCGCGAGGTGCCCGAGGCGATCTCCAAGGCGACCGCTTCGGCGCGCAAGAAGATGATCCGCGTTCCGCTGAAGGAAGGCCGCACGCTGCACCACGACGGCAATGGCCGTTTCGGTGCCGGCAAGGTCACCGTTCGCACCGCACCTCCGGGGACCGGCATCATCGCCGGCGGCCCGATGCGCGCCGTGTTCGAAAGCCTGGGCGTTTCCGACGTCGTGACCAAGTCGGTCGGCACGTCCAACCCCTACAACATGATCCGCGCCACGTTCGCCGCGCTGCAGGACCAGACTTCGCCGAAGTCGGTTGCCCAGCGCCGCGGCAAGAAGGTCGCCGACCTTCTCGGTCGCGGTGGCGCCAGCGAGGCGGAGGCTGAAGCCGACGCCGCCGCGATTGCGGAGTAAGTTCGATGGCCAAAGCGAAAACCATCAAGATCAAGCAGGTCGGTTCGCCGATCCGCCGCCCGGAAGCCCAGAAGAAGATCCTGGTCGGCCTGGGCCTCGACAAGATGCACAAGGTCGTCGAACGCCAGGACACCCCCGAGGTGCGCGGCGCGATCGCCAAGATCCCGCATCTCGTGGCGATCGTCGACTGACCGGCCGGCCCCTGCCGCGAGGCGGGGGCCACCGGCAGCGCCGGCGCGTTACGACCGCCGGCGTTGTGATCGTCGGCACGTGTAATCGTCGGCACTGGGCTCCCACCGCGCGTGGGGCTCGTGATTTTTTGAAGCGCGAAGAAAAGCGAAAGCGAGTGCAGGATTATGAAACTTAACGACATCCGCGACAACGAAGGCGCCCGCCACCGGAAGATCCGCGTCGGGCGCGGCATCGGTTCGGGCAAGGGCAAGACCGGTGGCCGGGGCCAGAAGGGCCAGAAGAGCCGTTCGGGCGTGGCCATCAAGGGCTTCGAGGGCGGCCAGATGCCGCTGCACATGCGCCTGCCGAAGCGCGGCTTCAACAACCCGTTCGGCAAGGACTACGCCGAAGTGAACCTGGGCATGGTCCAGAAGTTCATCGACGCGGGCAAGCTCGATGCCAAGAAGGTCGTCGATCACGAAGCGCTGAAGGCCGCGGGCCTCGCGCGCGGCGGCAAGGACGGCGTGCGCCTTCTGGGCAAGGGCGAGCTGAAGGCCAAGGTCCAGTTCAAGGTCGCCGGCGCATCCAAGGGCGCCGTGTCGGCGGTCGAGAAGGCCGGCGGTTCGGTCGAGGTGATCGCGCCGAAGAAGGCCGCCGACGGCGACAGCGCCGAGTAAGCGGGAAAAATAGGGGCGGGGGGTTCGACAACGTGCCCCCCGCACCCTATCTAGCCTGTCCGAGCCGGGAGGGTCCGGCGCCGAGTTAGGGCACAAGCATTTCTCATGGCATCACGCGCGGACAATATCGCGAGCAATCTCAGCCTCGCCAACTTCTCGAAGGCGACCGAGCTCAAGAACCGGATCTGGTTCACGATCGGGGCGCTGATCGTGTTCCGTTTCCTCAGCTTCGTGCCGCTGCCGGGTGTGAACCCGCTGGTGCTGCAGGACCTGTATGACACCGCGCGGGGCGGCATCCTCGACCTGTTCAACACCTTCTCGGGCGGTTCGCTCGAACGCATGAGCCTGATCGCGCTCGGCGTCATGCCCTACATCACGGCCTCGATCGTGGTGCAGCTGGCCGCCGCGCTCCATCCCTCGCTCGCCGCGCTGAAGAAGGAAGGCGCCACCGGGCGCCAGAAGCTGAACCAGTACACCCGTTACGGCACGGTCTTCCTCTGCGCGATCCAGGGCTGGTTCCTGGCTTCCGGGCTCGAGGCCTATGCCGCGCAGAGCGGCCTCCAGGCCGTGGTCCAGCCGGGGATGATGTTCCGCGTCGGCGCGGTCGTCAGCCTCGTCGGCGGGACGATGTTCCTCCTCTGGCTGGGCGAACAGATCACCAGCCGCGGGATCGGCAACGGCGTGTCGCTGATCATCATGGCCGGCATTGTCGCCCAGTTCCCCGGTTTTGCGGCGAACATGTTCGAAGGCGGCCGCAGCGGCTCGATCTCGCCCGTCATCATCGTCGGCTTCGTCGCGATGGTCGTGATCCTGATCCTGTTCATCTGCTTCATGGAGCGTGCGCAGCGGCGCCTGCTGATCCAGTATCCCAAGCGCGCGACGCAGCGGGGCGGGATGCAGGCCGATCGCAGCCACCTGCCGCTCAAGCTCAACACCGCGGGCGTCATCCCGCCGATCTTCGCCAGTTCGCTGCTGCTCCTGCCGCTGACGATCAGTCAGTTCGCCGGCAACCAGGTCGATACCGAGAGCACGTTCGGCAGCGCGATCGTCTGGCTGAACCAGTATCTCGCGCACGGGCAGCCGATCTACATGCTGCTCTATGCGATCGGGATCATCTTCTTCTGCTTCTTCTACACCGCCGTGGTCTTCAACCCGGAGGAGACGAGCGAGAACCTGAAGAAGAACGGCGGCTTCATTCCCGGCATCCGCCCGGGCAAGCGGACCGCCGAGTATCTGGATTACGTTCTCACCCGCATCACCGTGATCGGTGCGATCTACCTGACCCTGGTCTGCGTGATCCCCGAGTACATGATCGCGCAGACGGGCATCCCGCTGTTCCTCGGCGGTACGAGCCTGCTGATCGTGGTCAACGTCACGGTCGACACGATCAGCCAGATCCAGTCGCACCTGCTGGCGCACCAGTATGGCGACCTGATCAAGAAGGCGAAGCTGAAAGGCCGCATGCGCTGATCGCAACCGCCAGGAAATAGGGGAAGCGGCTTGGATATCATCCTTCTCGGGCCTCCGGGGGCAGGCAAGGGCACGCAGGCGCAGCGCCTGGAGCAGCGCCACGGCATGCGGCAGCTGTCCACCGGCGACATGCTGCGCGGCGCGGTGCGCGCCGGTACGCCGGTGGGCATCAAGGCGAAGGCGGTCATGGATCGCGGGGAGCTGGTCTCGGACGAGATCGTTTCCGAGCTGATCGATGCCGAACTGACCGCGATGGGCGACGATGTCGGCGCGATCTTCGACGGCTATCCGCGCACGGCCGCGCAGGCGAGCGCGCTCGACGAGATCCTCGCCCGGCACGGCCGCTCGCTGGACCACGTGATCGAGCTGGTCGTGGACGAGGACGCGCTGGTCGAACGGATCACCGGCCGCTTCACGTGCGCCAATTGCGGCGCGGGCTATCACGATTCGTTCAAGCAGCCGGCGAAGCCCGGCGTGTGCGACGAATGCGGCGCGACCGAGTTCAAGCGCCGGCCCGACGACAACGAGGAAACGGTCCGCACGCGCATGGTCGAATATCGCGCCAAGACCGCGCCGATCCTGCCGATCTACGAAGAACGCGGCATCGTCAGCCGGGTGGACGGGATGCAGGCGATCGACGAAGTCACCGGGAATATCGACGCCGTCCTGGCATAGCGATGCGCCCGGGCTTTGCCTCGTGCGTCCGGTTGTGGAATAGCTGCCGGCGCGAGGGAGGATTACCGATGGCGATGCGCTCCACCACCACACCCCGGGCGGCCCGCGCCGCCGGCACCCGTGGCCTTGCCGCTATGCTGGCTGCCGCGGCGCTGGCCCAGGCCGGCCCCGCCGCGGCGGAAGTGGTCGAGGCGGGCGAGGGGACCTTCGTCACCCGCCATGTCCGCGTGGTCGAAGCGAGCCCGCGCGAAGCGTGGATGGCGCTGATTTCCCCGGCGCGCTGGTGGAGCGACGGCCACACCTGGTCGGGCGATGCCGCCAACCTGACCCTCACGCCCCAGGCGGGCGGCTGTTTCTGCGAACGCATCCCCGAAGTCGATACCGCCGAGACGGTCGGCCTTGCCGGCAGCGTCCGGCACATGGAAGTGATCTATGCCGCGCCCGACAGCGCGCTGCGGATGCGCGGCGCGCTGGGCCCGTTGCAGAGCGAGGCCGTGACCGGCGTGCTGACGATCGCCTTCGACGCGCAGGAAGACGGGACGGCCGTGACCTTCGAATATGTCGTCGGTGGCTACATGCGGTATGAAACCGCGAAAATCGCGGCCGCGGTGGACGCCGTGATCGCCCAGCAGCTCGACGGTCTGGCCACGCTGCTCGGCCCCGCCGACTCCCCGGCGGCTCCTGAACAGCCGGCGGAACAGCCCGAAGAAGCGGGCGCCGCCGGCGAAGAGGGCGAAGAGGCCGCGCCAGATGCGGACGAGGGGGCAGGCGCGGGCGCGGGCGAGGGCGCGCGCGAGGCGCCTGCGCGCGAAAGCGTCGAGCAGGCTTTCGAGGACTTGTCGGACGGCTGACCCGCCGGTGCGCCCGCGGGGCGTGGTAAACGCGGCCGAAGCCTTTTGACCGCAGGGCAAAGCTGATATACGCTGACCTTGCAGCCAGCCCCTCACCGCCCGCATCGGGCGGTGTGACGGTATGCGCGCGCATGGCTGTTGACGCGCGAGGAGAATCGCCCTAAGCGCGCTCTTCATTCGGCATTTGCGGGGTAGTTCGAGAGGCGGCAGCATGAAACGCGCGCCATTCGGACTTTTTGCCATTTCCGGCATTCGTCTTTCGCCGATGAACGATAGCGTTGAGATAGGGGAGGCCGAGTGCTCGCGTGGCGAGCCGGCCGGTCGGCCCCTGTGGAGCATGGAGAAGTAAGTGGCTCGTATTGCCGGGGTAAACATCCCCACCAACAAGCGCGTGATCATCGCGCTCACCTACATTCACGGTATCGGCCGCACCACGGCCGTGCAGATTGCCGACAAGCTCGGCATCGATCATTCCCGCCGCGTTCAGGACCTGAGCGACGCGGAGATCCTGCAGATCCGCGAGACGATCGACTCCGACTACCAGGTCGAGGGCGATCTTCGCCGCAACACCGCGATGAACATCAAGCGCCTGATGGACCTGCGTTCGTATCGTGGCCTGCGCCACCGCGCCGGCCTGCCCGTCCGCGGGCAGCGCACGCACACCAACGCCCGCACCCGCAAGGGCAAGGCGAAGCCCATCGCGGGCAAGAAGAAGTAAGCGAACGCTTTTCGCAAGGCTTCGCTTTCAGTCACTTCTTTTAAGAACAGGATACCGAACCAATGGCACGCGAACCCGGCCGGATCAGGCGGCGCGACAAGAAGAACATCTCGAGCGGCGTCGCGCACATCAACGCCAGCTTCAACAACACCATGATCACCATCACCGATGCGCAGGGCAATGCGATCAGCTGGTCCAGTGCCGGCATGATGGGCTTCAAGGGTAGCCGCAAGTCGACGCCCTATGCCGCCCAGGTCGCTGCCGACGATGCCGGCAAGAAGGCGGCGGAACACGGCGTGCGCACGCTGGAAGTCGAAGTGAAGGGCCCGGGGTCGGGGCGCGAGAGCGCGCTGCGCGGTCTCGCCGCGGTCGGCTTCACGATCACCTCGATCCGCGACGTTACCCCGATCCCGCACAACGGGGTGAGGCCGTCGAAGCGCCGCCGCGTCTGATCCGTACCTGCCCGGCGGCCTGGCGTTCGACGCGAGGCCGCCGACCCTGACGGACCGGACGCGCCCACCAGCGCAGCCGGTCCCGCCCGTATTAGAACCCTAGGGGAAATCCATGGCCGTCAACACCAAGAACTGGCAGGAACTCAAGAAGCCCAACAGCCTCGAAATTAAGGCCGTAGGCGACAAATCGCGCAAGGCCACCTTCGTCGCGGAACCCCTCGAACGCGGCTTCGGCCTGACGCTCGGCAACGCGCTGCGTCGCGTGCTTCTCTCCAGCCTCCAGGGCGCGGCGATCACCTCGATCAAGATCGAGAACGTGCTGCACGAGTTCTCCTCGCTGGCCGGCGTGCGCGAGGACGTGACCGACATCGTGCTCAACGTCAAGCAGATCGCGCTCAAGATGGAAGGCGAAGGCCCCAAGCGGCTCCAGCTGAACAAGACCGGCCCCGGCGAAGTGACCGCCGGCGACATCGCCGTTTCGGGCGATATCGAGGTGATGAACAAGGATCTCGTGATCTGTCATCTCGACGAGGGCGCGAACCTGAGCATGGAACTCACCGCCGACACCGGCAAGGGCTATGTCCCCGCGGTCCAGAACCGTCCGGCCGATGCGCCGATCGGCCTGATCCCGGTCGACTCGCTCTATTCGCCCGTGCGCCAGGTCAGCTACAAGGTCGAGGCGGCCCGCGTCGGCCAGGAACTCGATTTCGACAAGCTGAACCTCACGGTCGAAACCGACGGCACCGTCACCCCCGAAGACGCCGTGGCCTATGCCGCGCGCATCCTGCAGGACCAGCTGACGCTGTTCGTCCACTTCGAGGAAGGCATTCCGCAGCCGAGCTCGGCCATGATCGGCCAGGCCGCGCAGCCGGAAGAAAGCGACGCCAACCAGCTCAACCGCTACCTGCTCAAGAAGGTGGACGAGCTGGAGCTGTCGGTCCGCAGCGCCAATTGCCTGAAGAACGACAACATCATCTACATCGGCGACCTGGTCCAGAAGACCGAGGCCGAGATGCTCCGCACGCCGAACTTTGGCCGCAAGTCGCTGAACGAGATCAAGGAAGTGCTCTCGTCGATGGGTCTGCGCCTCGGCATGGACATCCCGGGCTGGCCGCCTGAGAACATCGAGGAAATGGCCAAGAAGCTCGAACAGGAACTTCTGGGCTGATACGGGTTCCGGCGGCGCGCCCCCCATGACGGGAAAGCGCCGCCAGCACTGGGCTACCTCGCACGGGCCCTTTTCGAACGAAGGAATATATCGAGATGCGTCACAAGATTTCCGGCCGCAAGCTGCAGCGCAAGACCGGCCACCGCAAGGCCCTGTTCCGCAACATGGCCACCGCGCTGATCAAGCACGAGCAGATCCTGACCACGGCTCCCAAGGCCAAGGAACTGCGCCCCTACGTCGAAAAGCTGATCACGCTGGCCAAGCGCGGCGGGCTCAGCAACCGCCGCCTGGCGATGAGCCGCCTGGGCGACGAGACGCAGCTGAAGAAGCTGTTCGACGTCCTGGCCGAGCGTTACGCCGATCGCGACGGGGGCTACACCCGCGTGATCAAGGCCGGCTATCGCGACAGCGACGCGGCGCAGATGGCGGTGATCGAGCTGGTCGACCGCGACGTTGAGGCGAAGGGCCAGGACTCGGGTCCGATCACGAGCGACGAAGACACTTTCGAGGACGCGTAAGCGCACCTCGACGAAGGGTAGCGAAGGGCCGCGGGGGAAACCTCGCGGCCCTTTTGCCTTGGGGCATTTGCCCGCGCGGCGCATCGTGGCACAAGGCAGCGCATGATCCGCCATGTCATCGCCGCAGCCGCGCTCCTCGCGCCCGTTTCCGCCGTCGCGCAAAGCCAGCAGGACGCGCTCGACGCCCGCTACGACCGCGCGCTGGCCGCCGGGTACAAGGCGCTGTTCCTGTGCAGCGCGATCGCCAACGCCGAACGCGCCGGCGCCACGCGCACCCCCGAGAGCGTGATGGCCTGGGAGCTTGCCGGCATTCAGGCGCCGCTGGATACGATCGTGCCCGAACTGCCGTTCGAGATCGTGCGGGACCGGGGGGACGGGCAGGTCCGCCACGTCAGGGTCGATTGGGCCGACGACATGCCCCCGCGCATTGCCGACCACGATTCGCTGCGCGGTTGCCACCTGCTCCCGATCGGCGGCGGGCTGCCGCCGATCGATGCGCTGCGCGCGACCGAAGCCGGCCCGTCCGCACCGGTCGTCGCCCCGCGGGACGCGGCGCTGGCAGCGGTGATGGAGGCGGGCTTCTCGCCGCTCTACGGCGACGGCACGCGCACGACCGCGGTGCTGGTGCGCCGCGACGGCGAAACCTTGGGCGAGGTCTACGCCGAAGGGTTCGGGCCCGACGTGCCGCAGCGCACCTGGTCGGTCGCCAAGAGCATCGCGGCCACGCTGGTCGGGGCCGCCGTCCATCGCGGAGAGGCGGATACGGCGCAGCGGGCGGGGCTGGGGCATTCGCCGTCCGACGGGCGATCCCGGATCACGATAGACCACCTGCTGCGCATGGCTTCGGGCCGCTATTCCGACACCGCGGGCAACCGCACCGATCCGCTCTATTTCGGCGGCGCGACGGTGGACGAACGCGCCGGGGCCTGGCCGCTGGTCCACCCGCCCGGCACCGTCTATCGCTATGCCAACAACGACACGCTGATGGCGATCGAGGCGATCGCGGACACGTTCGAACGGCACCCGCCCGACGCGTTCTTCGCCCGTGTCGGCATGGTGGACACCGTGGCGGAGCGCGACTGGCAGGGAAATTACATCCTTTCCAGCCAGGTCTGGTCCACCGCGCGCGATCTTTCGCTGCTCGGCCAGCTCTATCTCGACGACGGTGTGCTCCCCGGCGGCGAGCGCGTCCTGCCCGAAGGCTGGAGCGATTACGTCGCCCGCCCCAGCGGCCCACAGCCCGAGGGGCCCTTCGGCTATGGGGCGGGGTTCTGGCTGTTCAACGCCAGCGAAGGCGTGCCAGCCGATACTTATGCGGCGATGGGCAACCGGGGGCAGTTCGTGGTCGTGGTGCCGAGCCGCGAGGTCGTCATCGTTCGCCGCGGCGAGGATCCGCCCGGCAGCGGCTTCGACATCGCCGCCTTCACCCGCGACGTGCTTGCCGCGCTGGACAACTGATCCCTCCCGGATTGCAAAGCGCCGCGCGCCGGTTACATCTGCAACCAGTGACAAGGCCCTTCGGGAGATGACAATGCGCCTCCGTTCCGCCGCCCTCGCGGCATCCGCTCTCGCGCTGGCATTCGCCGCGCCGCTTTCCGCCCAAGAGGTAACTTTGCCCGACTATCCCGAAACCCGCGCCGACGAGGTCGTCGAAACGCTGTTCGGCGAGGAGATCGCCGATCCCTATCGTTGGCTGGAGGCCGACGTTCGCAACGACGCGCAGGTCGCCGCCTGGGTGAAGGAGCAGAGCGAGTTCACCGATGCCTACCTGAAGGCGCTGCCGGCCAACGACTGGTTCAAGGAACGGATCGGCGCGCTGCTCGATTACGAGCGCTTCGGCATCCCGCAGAAGGCGGGCCAGTACTATTTCTACACCCGCAACACGGGCCTGCAGAACCAGAGCCCGCTCTACGTCCGCCACGGGCTGGAGGCGGAACCGCGCCTGCTGATCGATCCCAATACCTGGGCCGACGACGGCGCGACCGCGCTGGCCGGGTGGGAACCGTCCGAAAACGGCAAGCTGCTGGCCTATGCCGTGCAGGACGGGGGGACCGACTGGCGCATCATCCGCGTGCTCGACGTCGAGACGGGCGAGCCGCTGGAGGACGAGATTCGCTGGGCCAAGTTCACCGGCATCTCGTGGCTGGGCAACAAGGGGTTCTTCTATTCGCGCTTCCCCGAGCCGGAGGAAGGCCAGGATTTCCAGGCGCTCAATTACAACCAGGCGGTCTGGTATCACGAACTGGGCACGCCGCAGTCGCAGGACCGGATGGTCTTCGCCACCCCCGACCATCCCGAGCGCGGCCATGGCCTCGGCGTGTCGGACGACGGGCGCTGGGGCTTCGTGATCAGTTCGCTGGGCACCGATGCGAAATACGAAGTCCACGTGATCGACTTTGCCGATGAAGGCGGCGAGTGGAAGGCGCGCCCGCTGGTCACCGGGTTCGAGAACGCGTGGAACCCGATCGACACGATCGGCACGCGCGCCTTCTTCGTCACCAACAAGGATGCGCCGCGCTATCGCATCGTCACGACCGACCTTTCCGCCGCCACGCCCGAATGGACGACGATCGTGCCCGAAAGCGAACAGCCGATCGACGGCGCCTCGATCGTCGGCGACAAGCTGATCGTCACTTACCTGAAGGACGCGACGACGCGGGCCGCGGTGTTCGACCTGCAGGGCAATCCGCTCGACGATATCGAACTGGGCGAACTGGGCACGGCGGGCGGCTTCGGCGGCAAGCCGGGCGACCCGGAAACCTTCTATACCTTCACCAGCTTCAACCGGCCCGGCACGATCTATCGCCTCGACGTCGATAGCGGCGAAACGAGCACCTTCGCCGCGCCCGAACTGACGTTCGATCCCGATCGCTTCGTCACCGAGCAGCAGTTCTACACCTCGAAGGACGGCACGCGGGTTCCGATGTTCATCGTCCGGCGCAAGGACGTGACCGGCCCGGCGCCGACGCTGCTCTACGGCTATGGCGGGTTCGACATCTCGCTCACGCCCGGCTTTTCCGCCTCGCGCATGGCCTGGCTCCAGGCTGGCGGCGTGTTCGCGCTCGCGAACATTCGCGGCGGCGGCGAATATGGCAAGGCGTGGCACGATGCCGGCCGCCTCGCCAACAAGCAGAACGTGTTCGACGACTTCATCGCCGCGGGCGAATACCTGAAGGCCAATGGCTACACGAGCGAGGACGGGCTGGCGATCCAGGGCGGATCGAACGGCGGCCTGCTGGTCGGCGCAGTGGTCAACCAGCGTCCCGACCTGTTCGATGCCGCCAACGCCGCGGTGGGCGTGATGGACATGCTGCGCTTCGACCGCTGGACCGCGGGGCGCTACTGGGTGGACGATTACGGCTATCCGTCGAAGGAGAACGATTTCCGCGTCCTGCGCGCCTATTCGCCCTATCACAACATCCGGTCCGGCGAGGATTACCCGGCGATCCTGGTGACCACCGCCGATACCGACGACCGGGTCGTGCCCGGGCACAGCTTCAAGTACGCGGCCGCGCTCCAGGCGGCAGACCTCGGCGACAAGCCGCACCTGATCCGGATCGAGACGCGCGCCGGCCACGGAAGCGGCAAGCCGACCGACAAGGCGATCGAGGAAGGGGCCGACGTCCTCGGTTTCCTCGCATACTGGACGGGGCTGACCGTGCCGGAAAGCCCGGCCGAGGACTGACGGGATCGCGTGGTGGGCGGCCGAATGCCGGGGCGATGCCCCGCGCCCGGCCGCCCTTTTCACAGCCCGTTCATATTGGGTGGGCGTTTTCTGAACACCCGCTGTCACGCCAATTCAGCGTCGTCTCACGGCCCATGTCCTAGAAGGGCCCTCGTAGCCCGGAGCAGTCCCGTTCCGGCCAGCGAGGAAGAGAGCCATGAAGACCGTAAGCAAAGCCCTGGTCGGGACCGTCGCGGCAGGCGCGATGGCGATGACATCCGCCACTCCCGCACTGGCGCGGGACCACGACGACGGGATCGATGCCGGCGACGTTATCGCCGGCGCCGTGATCATCGGGGGCATTGCCGCCCTGGCCGGCGCGTTCGACCGCGACGACCGGCGCTATCGCGACCGGCGCGGCCATCGCTACGGCGCGCGCGGCGCGGTCGAACGCTGCGTCAGGGCGGTGGAGCGCGATGCGCGCCGCTCCGGCTATCGCATGGCCAATGTGACCGAGATCCGCGATGTCGATGGCAGGCGCGGGAACCTGCGGGTTCGCGGCCGCCTGGTCGTCGATGGCCGTTACGACCGCTATGACCGGTATGGCTACGGTCGCTACGATCGCCGCGGCTATGGCCGCTACGACCGCAACCGCGGGTACGATCGCGGCAAGTTCACCTGCCGCATCAGCCGCGGCCGCGTTTACGACATCGATTACAGCGGGATCCGCGGACTTCGCTGAGGCGGGCGTCCGCCGCCCGGCCAGTTCACCGGCCACCGAGCGGCGGTTCAGCATGGCGACATGCTGGGCCGCCCATTCCCGCGCCGTCCCCGGCGGCCCCGATGCCGGCCCCAACGCTGACATTGCGGTGCCTGCCGCATCACTTTACGGGTATTGAGACTATGGTTCGTCACGCAAGAACAGCCCCCGTCCTCGCCGGCCTCGCCGCGCTGTCGATGGCCGCGAGCCCCGCAGCCGCAGCCGACCTTGTCGCGGCAGCAGCGCCCGCTCACGCCGGCCCTGCTCAAGCCGGCGCCTGGGGCGGTGCCGACGTCGCGGCCGAGCACTCGCGCTGGCGCCATCGCGACCGGCGCTGGCACCGCCATCGCGATCGCGGGATCGATGCCGGCGACGTGATCGCCGGCGTCCTGATCCTGGGCGGCATTGCCGCGGTCGCGAGCGCGATGGACAACGACACGCCCGATCGGCGCGCCGATTACCGGCCCCCGCGGGACGATTATCGCAATGGCGGGCTCGACCGCGCGGCGCAGATGTGCGTCGCCCGGATCGAACGCGACGTCCGCGTCGCCTCGGTCGATGCCGTGGACCGCACCGCGCGCGGCTGGCGCGTCGAAGGCGCGCTCTACGATGGCGAGCGCTTTACCTGCCACATCGGCAACGACGGGCGGATCGACGATATCGACTTCGGCCGCGGCGGGGTGACCTATCGCACCCAGGCCCGCGACGGGCAGTGGAGCGATGCGACTTACGCCGCGGCGTGGAGCAATGTCGATCGCGGCACTGCGACGGTGCCCGCGGCTCCGGCGGCGCAGCCCGCCTATCCCGGCGGCCCGCTGCCGGGCGGGCCGGGCTATCCCGAAGGTGAATACGACCACGGCGGCTGACGCGCCGCGTGGCGGGCAGGCTCAGTCGGGCTTGTCCGCCCGCCGCCGTGCGCGCTCGCGATAGCTGGGAAGGGCCAGTTCCCACCGGATCGCCGCGCCGCGCAGGGCGAACCCGGCAATCCACGCCGCCCCCCAGATCCAGGCGAGCGGAAGCCCCGCCACGCTGCCGACCACGGTGATCCCGGCGGAAAGCGCAGCGGCGGTGACGTAGAGCTCGGGGCGCATGATGATCGAGGGCACGCCCGCGATCACGTCGCGCACGACGCCGCCGGCGCACCCGGTCACCACGCCCAGCACGGCGGCGGGCAGGGGCTCGACCCCGAAGGCGAGGGCCTTGGCCGCGCCGAGCACCGCGAAAGCGGCAAGGCCCGCCGCGTCGGCCCATTCGAGCAGGCTCCCCTCCCACCAACGCCGCGGCGTGAACCATGCCACCAGCGCGGTGCCGAAGACGACCAGCGCCACCCACGGATCGCGCAGCCAGAAGGCGGGCGCGCCGATCAGCATGTCGCGCAGCGATCCGCCGCCGACCCCGGTGACGAGCGCGAAGAAGGCCATCGTGACGAAGGTCTGCCGCAGCCGCGCGGCGAGCAGGGCCCCGGTAAGCGCGAAGATCGCGGTTCCGGCAAGGTCGAGAACCGGGGGCAGGGCGGGGGCGGCGGTGAACATGACCGGGCGCCCCTAGCCGCCTTTGCCCGGCAAGGGAACGGCCCGGGTCGTGCAGCGCGCGCAGTCGCGGTCGGAGGTGTGGTCCGGCTCGGCGGCGGGGCAGGGGCGCGGGGCGCGCACCGATCAGCCGTGGAGAACGTCGCCGATGGCCCGGGCCGCGGCGATGCAGCCGAGATCGTGCCAGCGCGGCCCGACCACCTGCATCCCGCAGGGCAGGCCCTGGCTCTCGCCCACCGGCAGCACGGTCGAAGGCAGGTTGGGGAATGTCGCCAGGCCGGCCCATGCGAGCGCCGCGCCGGCATCTTCCTCGCGCCCGTTGATCGCCAGCTTGCCGTCGAACACGCGCCCCTCGCCATGCGGCAGGGCGAGTACCGGGGCCGGGGGTGCGAGGACGAAGTCGTAGACCTCGAACAGGGCCCGCCAGGCCTCTTCGCAGCGCGCCTGCGCGTCGAGCAGGTCGAACCAGTCGCTCGCGCTCGCGCGCTTGCCGTCGGGTCCGGGCATCCCGCGGGCGAGCGCGATGTTGAGCATCTTCATGTAGCTGCGCTGCTGCGCGGCGAGATCGGGCAGGAGATCGCTCGACCGCGCGACCTGGACGCCCGCGCCCTCGAGCGCGTCGGCTGCCGCCTCGACCGGGCCGCGGACCGCGTCGTCCACCGGGCTGCCCGGATAGTCGGCGACCAGCAGCATCCTGCACCCGGCGAGCGGGCGTACCTGTTCGGGCAGGGGCATCGTGGCCGTGAGGCGCAGCAGCAGCGCCAGATCCTCGGCATTGCGGGCGATCGGGCCGGCCACGCCCAGCGCCACCTCGGCCCGCGCGTCCTGGCCCAGCATCGGGTGCGCGTGGCCGCGCATCGGCACCAGGCCCCAGCTCGCCTTGTGGCCCCAGACCCCGCAGAAATGCGCCGGAACGCGGATCGAGCCGCCGATGTCGGAGCCGTATTCGCACGGCACCATGCCGCTCGCCACGGCCGCCGCCGCCCCGCCCGACGATCCGCCCGGGGTGCGCGCGGTATCGTGCGGGTTGCGCGTGCGGCCATAGACCGGGTTGCGCGATTGCCAGTCGGCAAGGTCGGGCGGCACGTTGGTCTTGCCCAGGAAGATCGCGCCCGCCGCCTTGAGCCGTTCGACCACGAAGGAATCGCGCCGGGCGATATTGTCGGCGAAGCGTTCGTGCCCCCAGCAGGTGGGCAGGCCGGCAATGTCGAAACTTTCCTTGATCGTCATCGGCACGCCGAACAGCGGACGATCGTCGCCCGGCACCTGCCCGTCGAGCGCCTCGGCAGCGGTGCGCGCGCGTTCGAAATCGCACACGACCACCGCGTCGATCGGCATGTCGCGATCCTCGATCCGCGCGATCGCCGCCTCCACCGCCTCGCGCGGGGAGAGCTCGCCGGCCCGGATCTGCGCCGCGAGCGCGATCGCCCCCGGCTGGTCGGTCAGTCTGGGTATCGCCATGGCCGCTCCTGTTGCGCCGCCCGTTGTAACGGGCGGCGTGCAGCGGTCAAATGTGGATCGGCTTGCCCGTCACCGCCATCGCGGCCTCCTTGACCGCTTCCGAATGGGTCGGGTGGGCATGGCAGGTATAGGCGATGTCCTCGCTCGTCGCGCCGAATTCCATCGCCTGCGCGGCCTGGGCGATCATCGTGCCCGCCACGCTGGCGATGCACCACACGCCCAGAACGCGGTCGGTTTCCGCGTCGGCGACGACTTTGACGAACCCGTCGGGCTCGTGGTTGGTCTTGGCGCGGCTGTTGGCCATCATCGGGAACTTGCCGACCTTGACCTCGCCGCGTTCCTTCGCCTGCTCCTCCGTCAGGCCGACGCCTGCGATCTCGGGCCAGGTATAGACGACGCTGGGGATCACGTCGTGGTTCACGATCCCCGTCTGGCCGGCGATGTTCTCGGCCACGGCGATCCCTTCGTCCTCCGCCTTGTGCGCCAGCATCGGCCCGGGGATGACGTCGCCGATGGCCCAGACGCCGTCGACCGCCGTGCGGAACGCGTGATCGGTTTCCACCTGGCCGCGCTCGTTCGTCTCGAGCCCGATCGCATCGAGGCCCAGCCCCTCGGTATTGGGGCGCCGGCCGATCGCGACCAGGACGCAGTCGGCCTCGATCGTTTCCGCGTCGCCGCCCTGCGACGGCTCGACCGTCAGCGTGGCCTTCTTGCCCTTCACCTCGCACCCGGTGACCTTGTGCGAGAGCTTGAGCTCCATCCCCTGCTTCTTGAAGATCTTGCCCGCTTCCTTGCGCACGTCGCCGTCCATGCCGGGCAGGAGCTGATCGAGGAACTCGACCACGGTGACGTCCGCGCCGAGCCTGCGCCAGACGGAGCCGAGCTCCAGCCCGATCACACCGCCGCCGATCACGACCATCTTCTTCGGCACCTTGGGCAGCTCCAGCGCGCCGGTGCTGTCCACAACCACGCCCTTGGCATTGTCCACCTCGACGCCGGGCAGGGGGGTGACCGACGAGCCGGTCGCGATCACGACGTTCTTCGCCGTCACCGTCTCTTCGCCGATCGTCACGGTATGCGCGTCCTTGAACGTCGCGTGGCCGTTCTTCCAGTCGATCTTGTTCTTCTTGAACAGGAAGGCGACGCCCTTGGTCAGCCCCTCGACCGCGTCGCGGCGCTGGCCATGCATCTTGTCGAGATCGAGCCTGGGCGAAACCTCGATCCCCATGTCGCTCATCGCCCCGCCGGCAGCCGCCTCGAAGTACTCGGAGGCGTGGAGCATCGCCTTGGACGGGATGCAGCCGACGTTGAGGCACGTGCCGCCCAGCGTGTCGCGGCTTTCGGCGCATGCGGTCTTCAGCCCCAGCTGCGCGGCGCGGATCGCGGCGACATAGCCACCCGGGCCGGCACCGATGACGAGGACGTCGTAGTCGTATTCAGCCATATGAGGTCTCGTTCTTCCTGAAGCTGTCTATCGCGGCGACGTTCTTCGCGCTCGCGGTGGTGAAGGTAATGAAGTGGGCGAAGCGCCTGCCGTCTGCGCTGCCGCTGGCCGCGCCGGTCTTGCCGTGCGTGGCGACGCGATCGACCTGGATCGCCCGCGGCTTGTCGGCAATGGCCGCCCTGATCGCCGGCGCCCCGGTCACCCGGTCGCCCGCAGGCAGGGCCCAGACCGTGTCGTCGTCCAGCAGCCCGCCGCTCCAGGGGCCACCCTCCAGCGCAATTGCAAGGTCCTCGACGGCCTTGTTCTTGGGGGAGTTGCCACAATCGGCGGAGCGGGTCAGCTGGGTCATGACAAGTTACAGATCGATCAGCATCCGCGTCGGATCCTCGATCGCTTCCTTGATGATCTTGAGCGCGGTGACCGCCTCGCGCCCGTCGATCAGGCGGTGATCGTAACTGAGCGCGATGTACATCATCGGCCGGATCTCGACCTTGCCGTCGATCGCCACCGGGCGATCCTCGATCCGGTGCAGGCCCAGAACGGCGCTTTGCGGCGGGTTGATGATCGGCGTGCTCATCAGCGATCCGAACACGCCGCCGTTGGAGATGGTGAAGGTGCCGCCCTTCATGTCTTCCATCGTCAGCGTGCCGTCGCGGGCGCGCTTGCCGAAGTCGGCGATGTCCTTCTCGATCCGCGCGAAGCCCTTGGCCTGGGCATCGCGGATCACCGGCACGACCAGCCCGTTGGGCGCGCTGACGGCGACCGAGATATCGACGTAGTCGTGATAGACGATCTCGTCGCCCTCGATATAGGCGTTGACGGCCGGCACGTCCTTCAGCGCGAGGCACGCGGCCTTGGCGAAGAAGCCCATGAAGCCGAGCTTGATGTCGTGCTTCTTGGCGAACAGGTCCTTGTACTTCTCGCGCGCCTCGATCACCGCGCTCATGTCCACGTCGTTGAACGTGGTCAGCAGGGCGGCGTTTTCCTGCGCGCCCTTCAGCCGCTTGGCGATGGTCTGGCGCATCCGCGTCATCTTGACGCGTTCCTCGCGCCGCTCGCCGGCCGGGGCGGGGGCCGCCGCCGCCTTGGCCTGGTCGGGCGCGGCGTCGTCGATCGTGCCGCCGCCCGATTTCTTCGCCTGGGCCGCGGCCAGCACGTCTTCCTTCGTCAGGCGCCCGTCCTTGCCGGTACCCTTGATCGTGCTGGGATCGACCCCGTGTTCCAGGACCGCGCGGCGCACGGCGGGCGAGAGGGTCTGCGCGTCGCCGGCGGGCGCATCCTTCGCGGCGGCCGGGGTCGGCTTGTCCGCAGGCGCCTCGTCCTGCTCGCGCGGGGCGACTTTCGTGCTCTCGCCGGCGGCGACGTCGTCCTCGACCGTGGCGATCACCGCGCCGACTTCGACCGTGTCGCCCACGGCCGCCTTCAGCTCGCCGATCACGCCGGCGACGGGGGAGGGGACCTCGACCGCGACCTTGTCGGTCTCGAGGCTGGCGATCGGTTCGTCGACCTTAACCGGGTCGCCCGGCTGCTTCAGCCATTCGCCGATCGTGCCTTCGGTAACCGATTCGCCCAGGGTGGGGACTTTGACTTCGCTGGCCATATTCGCGTTCCTCAAGCCTTCTTCTTGCCGGCAGCCTTGCCGTTCCGCGCGGCCTCGCCGCCATCGTTGAGACCCAGCGCCATCGAGACGAGGCAGCGCTGCTGCTCCTCGTGCCGCCTGGCGAGGCCGGTTGCGGGGGAGGCGGCGACTTCGCGGCCCGCGTAGCGCGGGCGCATGCCGTCATGCCCGGCGGCGGCGAGCGCTTCCTCGATCTGGCTCTCGACGAAGAACCACGCGCCGTTGTTCTTGGGCTCTTCCTGGCACCAGATCACCTCTTCGAGGTTCGTCATCCGGCCGAGGCGCACCGCCAGGGGTTCGCCGGGGAAGGGATAGAGCTGCTCGATCCGCACGATCGAGACATCGTCCAGCCCGGCCTCGTCGCGCTTCTCGATCAGGTCGTAGGCGACCTTGCCGCTGCACAGCACGAGGCGCCGGATCTTCTTGTCCTCGATATCCGTCGTGTCGCTGACGATGCGGCGGAAATGGCTCTCGCCCAGGAATTCCTCGGCCGCGCTCTTGGCCATCGGGTGCCGCAGCAGCGACTTGGGCGTCATGATGATCAGCGGCTTGCGGAACGAACGCTTCATCTGCCGGCGCAGGACGTGGAAATAGTTGGCCGGCACGGTGATGTTGCAGACGCAGATATTGTCGTTCGCGCACAGTTGCAGGAACCGTTCGAGCCGGGCGGACGAGTGTTCCGGCCCCTGGCCTTCGTAGCCGTGCGGCAGGAGCATCACGAGCCCGTTCGCGCGCAGCCACTTGACCTCGCCGCTGGCGACGTACTGGTCGATCATGATCTGCGCGCCGTTGGCGAAATCGCCGAACTGCGCTTCCCACAGGACCAGCGTTTTCGGGTCCGCCATGGCGAAACCGTATTCGAAGCCGAGCACGCCGTATTCGCTCAGCGGGCTGTCGTAGACCTCGAACTTGCCGTGGGGCAGCTGCGTCAGCGGGATGTACTTGTGCTCGTCGGTCTGGTCGATCCAGACCGCGTGCCGCTGGCTGAAGGTGCCGCGGCCCGAATCCTGCCCCGACAGGCGCACGCCGTACCCTTCGGTGACGAGGCTGCCGAAGGCGAGCGCCTCCGCCGTCGCCCAGTCGAAGCCCTCACCGGTGTCGAACATCTTGCGCTTGGCGTCGAGCACGCGGCCCAGCGTGCGGTGGATCGTCAGGTCATCCGGCACTTCGGTCAGCGTGCGGCCGAGGCTGTCGAACAGCTTGTCGGAAACGGCGGTCTCGACGTTGCGGCGCGCGGTTTCCGGGTCGGCCGGCTTGTTCAGCCCGGCCCAGCGCCCGCCGAACCAGTCGGCCTCGTTCGGCTTGTAGCTCTTGGCCGCCTCGAACTCGTCTTCCAGCTCCTTGACGAACTCGGCCGAAAGCCGGTCGCGCTCGCCTTCGTCGATCACGCCTTCTTCCACCAGGCGGGCGGCGTAGATCTCGCTCACCTTCGGGTGGCTCTTGATCGCGTCGTACATCAGCGGCTGGGTGAACTTGGGCTCGTCGCCCTCGTTGTGGCCGAACCGGCGATAGCACCACATGTCGATCACGATGTCGCGGCCGAAGCGCTGGCGATACTCGACCGCCAGCTTGCATGCGAACGTCACCGCTTCGGGATCGTCGCCGTTGACGTGCAGGATCGGCGCCTGGACGCCCTTCGCCACGTCGGACGGATAGGGCGAGGAGCGCGCGAACTGCGGGCTGGTGGTGAAGCCGATCTGGTTGTTGATGACGAAGTGGATGCAGCCGCCGGTATTGTACCCGCGGACCCCGGAAAAGCCGAAGCATTCCCACACGATGCCCTGGCCGGCGAAGGCCGCGTCGCCGTGGATCAGCACGGGCAGGACCTGCTCGTGCTTCTTCAGGTCGTCGCGGATCGCCTGCTGGGCGCGGGTCTTGCCGAGGACCACCGGGTCCACCGCTTCCAGGTGGCTGGGATTGGGGACCAGCGACATGTGCACGTCGATCCCGTCGAACTCGCGATCGGTGCTGGTGCCCAGGTGATACTTGACGTCGCCCGATCCGCCCACGTCTTCCGGGTTGGCGCTGCCGCCGGAAAATTCGTGGAAGATCACCTTGTACGGCTTGCCCATCACGTTCGCGAGCACGTTCAGCCGGCCGCGGTGGGCCATGCCGTAGATGATCTCGCGCACGCCCGACTGGCCGCCGTACTTGATCACGGCTTCCAGCGCGGGGATCATCGATTCGCCGCCGTCGAGGCCGAAGCGCTTGGTGCCGACGTATTTCTTGGCGAGGAACGCCTCGTACTGTTCGCCGCGAACGACCGCGGCCAGGATCGCCCGCTTGCCTTCCGGCGTGAACTGGATGACGTCTTCGGGCCCTTCGAACTTTTCCTGCAGGAAACGCCGTTCCTCGACATCGGCGATGTGCATGTATTCGAGGCCGACCTTGCCGCAGTAGTTCGCCCGCAGCAGCTCGGCCAGTTCGCCGACGGTCACCCATTCGCGGCCGAGCAGCCCGCCGACGAAGACTTCCTTGTCTTCCTGCCCGTCGAAGCCGTGCCATTCCAGCGTCAGGTCTTCGGGCAGCTCGCGGTTGCCCAGGCCCAGCGGGTCGAGGTCGGCCGCCATGTGGCCGCGCACGCGGTAGAGCCGGATCAGCAGCATGGCGCGGATCGAATCCGACGCCGCTTCCTCGATCGCCTTGGGATCGGTGGCCTTGCCGGCCTTTTCCGCCGCGGCCTTGACCGCGATCTTCATCGCGGTCGGGTCGAGCGCCTGGGTCAGGTCGCTCTCGGCGTCGATCCCGGTCAGCGGCCAGCGCGGGTTGCCCCAGCTCGGCCCCGGCTGCGGGCCGTCTTGCCCGGCCAGTTCGGGGAGGAAATCGTGGTTCTCGTTGCCCATCCGGGTCACCTCTAACGCCGACGGTCGTGCCGGCTTACCATGGCAATGCCTCGGCGGCGCGGACGCTCCCGGGGAGGAAGGCGACCCGCGCCGGACGTCAGGCGAGTTCCTTCAGCATCGCGTCGAGCGTGGTGCCGAGTTCGCTGGGCGAGGGGGAAACACGGATGCCCGCCTTCTCCATCGCGGCGATCTTGTCGTCCGCGCCGCCCTGGCCGCCCGAAACGATCGCCCCGGCGTGGCCCATGCGGCGGCCCGGGGGGGCCGTGCGGCCGGCGATGAAGCCGACCATCGGCTTCTTGCGGCCCTTCTTCGCCTGGTTGGCGATATATTCTGCCGCCTCTTCCTCGGCCGATCCGCCGATCTCGCCGATCATGATGATCGACTTGGTCTCGTCGTCGGACAGGAACAGGTCGAGCACGTCGATGAAGTTGGTGCCGTTGACCGGGTCGCCGCCGATCCCGACCGCGGTGGTCTGGCCCAGCCCGACCTGCGTGGTCTGGTGCACGGCCTCGTAGGTCAGCGTGCCCGAGCGGCTGACGACGCCGACCGAACCCTTCTTGAAGATCGAGCCGGGCATGATGCCGATCTTGCACTCGCCGGGGGTCAGCACGCCGGGGCAGTTGGGGCCGATCAGGCGGCTCTTGCTGCCTTCCAGCGCGCGCTTGACGCGCACCATGTCGAGCACCGGGATGCCTTCGGTGATCGCGACGATCAGCTCCATCTCCGCGTCGATCGCTTCCAGGATCGAATCCGCGGCGAAGGGCGGGGGAACGTAGATGCAACTCGCGGTCGCGCCGGTCGCGGCCTTCGCCTCGGCCACGGTGTTGTAGACCGGCAGGCCGATATGCTCGGTACCGCCTTTGCCCGGCGTCACGCCCGCCACCATCTGCGTCCCGTAATCGAGCGCCTGCTGGGTGTGGAACGTGCCGGTGTCACCGGTCATGCCCTGGGTGATGACCTTGGTGTTCTTGTCTACGAGAATGCTCATTGCGTGTCCATTTCCTTGAATTCGCGCGCGATCTGACGCCAGGTGCCCTGCGACTCTGGTTCCAATTCTTCTCCGGGGAAGTGGATTTCGCCGCTTCCTTCATCGCCGCTCACGTCATAAAATCCCACTCCGTGTTTGACAGCTAAACTTCGGACGAGGGGATAACTAGTTCGGCTTCTGACCAGCGAAATCCCGCATAAATTACATGATGCCCGATGCAATAATCACCAAGCCGATCCTCGACCCCCGGTTTCATTAGATCTTGGTCGGTCACTGATTCCGGACCGTTCATATTCGGGTAGCTCTGGCGAATATCCTCGTACCATGCGGCGAGAGCCGCCGTGGTATTTGTTGGATCATCGTAGGAGTGACCCTCCGACCACTCCGCTTGATGATGGTACCATTCAACGAAAGCAGCCCGCTCACGCGGTGCAACCTCTGCGTCAAAAACCATCAAATCGTAGCTCATAGCGTCTTCCTCACGCCAGCGAGCTATCGATGCCCTTGCACGCTTCGAGCAGTTCCTTGACCGCGTCGACGCTGACCTGGAAGTTGACCTTGGCCTCGTCGTTCAGTTCGATCTCGACCACGCGCTCGACGCCGTTCGCGCCGATCACGATCGGCACGCCGACGTAGAGGCCGTCGACGCCGTACTGGCCGGTCAGGTGCGCGGCGCAGGGCAGGACGCGCTTCTTGTCCTTCAGGTAGGCTTCGGCCATCTGGATCGCGCTGGTCGCCGGCGCGTAGTAGGCGGAGCCATTGCCGAGCAGCTGGACGATCTCGCCGCCGCCCTTGCGGGTGCGATCGACGATCGCGTCCATCTTTTCCTGGGTGGACCAGCCCATCTTGATCAGGTCGGGCACCGGGATGCCGGCGACGGTCGAATACTCAAGGATCGGGACCATCGTGTCGCCGTGCCCGCCGAGCACGAAGGCGGTGACGTCTTCCATCGAGACGTCGAACTCCTCGGCCAGGAAGTGGCGGAAGCGCGCGGAATCAAGCACGCCGGCCATGCCGACGACCTTGTTATGCGGCAGGCCGGAGAATTCGCGCAGCGCCCAGACCATCGCGTCGAGCGGGTTGGTGATGCAGATCACGAAAGCGTCGGGGCAGTTGGCCTTGATGCCTTCGCCGACCGCCTTCATCACCTTGAGGTTGATGCCGAGCAGGTCGTCGCGGCTCATGCCCGGCTTGCGCGGCACGCCCGCGGTCACGATCACCACGTCGGCGCCGGCGATGTCCTTGTAGTCGCTCGTGCCCTTGAGGTTCGCGTCGAAGCCTTCGACCGGGCCGGCCTGGCTGAGGTCCAGCGCCTTGCCGGCGGGCATTCCCTCGGCAATGTCGAACAGGACGACGTCGCCCATTTCCTTCATCGCTGCGAGGTGGGCAAGGGTGCCGCCGATCATGCCGGCGCCGACGAGGGCAATCTTTTTGCGGGCCATGGTTGAGCTGAGTGTCCTTCACGCTACGCGGGACAGCCGATGCCTGGCCGTGAGATGCGCGGCCCCCCTGTCCCGCGGGAAGGCCACGCGCGGCGAACGGCAGCCGACCTAGGCCGGGGGCAAACCGATTGCAACCCGGGAAAGTCGAGCGAAGTCAACTATCTTTGCAACTAGTTTGCAATTGCAATAGCATCGGCGTGTCCGGCAGGCGCGCCGTCAGATCGCGATCCGCTGCGGCGTCTCCTCGTCGCGCTCCTGCGCCAGCAGCATGGCGGCGAGGTAGTCGGGCACGGCGCGGCTGAAGTAATAGCCCTGGCCGAGCGTGCAGCCGGCTTCGCGCACGGCGGTGACCTGCTCGATCGTCTCGAGCCCTTCGGCCACGATTTCCATGTCGAGCTGCGCGCCCATTTCGGCGACCGCGCGGATGATCGCCTCCGTCCGGCGCGAGACATCGGGGCCGGAGACGAAGCTGCGATCGACCTTGATCTTCTTGAACGGGTACTTGTTGACGTAGGAAAGCGAGGAATAGCCGGTGCCGAAATCGTCGAGCGCGAAGCGCACGCCGCGGGCCGAAAGGTCGCGGATGAAGGCATCGGTCGCCTCGCTGTCGTCGAGGAACAGGCTCTCGGTCACTTCCAGCTCCAGCCGCGTCGGGTCCAGCCCGGCCTCGCGCAGGGCGCTGACGATGCCGAGCGCCGCGCCCGGCGCCTTGATCTGGAGCGAGGACAGGTTGACCGCGATCGTCACGTCTTCGGGCCACTGCGCGGCGGCCTTGGCCGCCTGGGCCGTGATCCAGTTGCCCAGCGTCACGATCACCCCGGTTTCCTCGGCCACCGGGATGAATTCGTCGGGGCGCATCTCGCCCTTCTGCGGGTGGAACCAGCGCACCAGCGCCTCGAACGTGCGGATGCGGCCGGTCGCGAGGTCCACGATCGGCTGGAAGAAGATCGACAGCTCGTTCTTCTGGATCGCGCTGCGCAGTTCGGCCTCGATCTCGCGCCGGCGGGCGAGGTCGCGGCTCATCGAGCTGTCGAAGAAGCAGGTCTGCCGCCGCCCGTTGACCTTGGCGTGATAGAGCGCGAGGTCCGCGGCCTGCATCACGCTGTCGGCATCGGGCCCGTCCTCGGGCAAGACGGCGACGCCCAGCGAGGCGCCGATTTCCAGCCGTTCGCCGTCGATCCGCACCGGGCGCATGATCTCGGCATGGACTTCGCTTGCCAAGCGCATGCAGTCGGCCCGGCTCTCGATCTCGCAGAAGACGATGAACTCGTCGCCGCCGAAGCGCGCGACCGTGGTGCCGCTGGGCGTGATTTCCTGCAGCCGCCGCGCGACCGTCTGCAACACGCGGTCGCCGACCGGGTGGCCGAGCAGGTCGTTCACTTCCTTGAACCGGTCGAGGTCGATCCAGATCAGGCCCATCATCTGGTCCTCGTCGATCTCCATCAGCTTCTCCACGATCTCGTGGTTCAGCCCGGCGCGGTTGGCGAGGCCGGTGACGGTATCGGTCCGGGCGAGCTGCTGCATCTTGGTCGCCAGCCGGGCGCTGGTTTCGGCCGCCGCGATATTGTCGCGCAGCAGGTGGAACACGCTCATCGTGATCGAGGCCATGGCCGGGACCATCAGCAGGATCGTGATCGCGAAGACCAGGAAGGGCAGCGACTGGAGATAGAGACAGGCGAGGCTGATCGGCAAGCAGACCAGGACCAGCTGGCCGATCGCGATCACCGGGCGGCCCGCGTTGCGCGCGCAGATCGCGATGCCGTAACCGATCGCGTTGGCCGCCATCATCACCTCGGCCGCCGGATCGACTTCGAGGATCAGCGCGGTCGCCGTCGCCGTCCCCAGCAGGAGCGCATAGGTGAAGGCACCGACCTCGTAGATCTTTTCCAGCGTGCTGGTGCTGGCATCGCTGTCGGGCGAAATGCCGAACGCGAGCGTGACGCGCACCGCCGCGACCAGGCACAGCGCGGCGCTGAGCCCGTACATGGCCGCGGAATCGCTGACGTAGGCGACGACCAGCGAGGAGACGATCCCGCTCGCCGCGCCGGCGGCCAGGCTGCTCGGCTGGGTATAGAGGGTGCGAACGAGGATACGGCGGACGCGTTCGGACAACGCATCGCCTTTCTGGAAATAGGACAAGGCCCTGGTGACCTTCCCCCGGGGTTCGCAGCTCGCCATGAAGACACCGTTACCCCAAAATTGGTCACCGCATAGTTAAGAGGTGCCTTACACCCCTTGCCGGTGGCCGCTGGAAGGCGGTGGAAACCCTACTGCGGGAGGGTTTCGTTCGCCGAGGGCGCGACCCCCTCGGTCCGCAGGCCGGCGGCCGTCGTCCGCTCCAGACCGCGGGCGAGCCGCGCGTCGAGCGTGCGGCAGATGCCGTGCCACCAGTCGTACGAAGCGCGGTCGCCGGCGAAGAAGGCGCGCTCGGCCTGGCGGCGCGCCTCGCGCGCGGCGCCCAGGCCATGGCGGGCGAAGTGGTGGAGCGCGGCATGCAGCATCCGGTCGTTGCCCCGTTCGGTGCAGTTGTCATTGGCCGCGCGACCGGGCTTGCGCCGGCGCAGCGCGCGGGCAAGGGGGCTCTGCGTCGAACGGCGCGATGCGGCGAAATGGACCGTCATGACAAGGTGGGCCTTCCGGTATGCTCTTCGCGGCTGGCGGCAAAGGCGGGTTGCGACTTGCGCGCCGCTCTAGGCGCGGCAGCCCTAAGCAGGGGTTTTGCCCTAGGGTTTCCGCCGCTTTAACGATTTGCGCCCGATCGGGGCGCAGGGCCGAGAGCAAAGGGGCGCGAGCGACCGGCTGGCAAGAAAGCCTTGCGGGGAAGCCTTGCGAAAAGGCCTCAGGGGCGGGCGATCCAGCGCCCGCTGTTCGCATATTCGGGCTTCACCCCGCCGCCGCCCGGCAGGTTGCCGCCGGCGGCGTCGGCCGCGCCTTCGCCCGGTCGCGCGGCCTGTCCGGCAGGCGCGGGGCCGGGGAGGAGGGGCGGAGTGGCGGCGCGCGTGTCGGGAACGGCCCGGCCCGGCGCGGGCACGTCGCGCGCGGCGGCGAGCGCGGCGCCGGCGGCATCGCCGCGCGGGGCGGCCGCGACCGGCTCGCTCCCGCGATAGGCGGCGGTGAAGGCGGCCGGGCGGCCGGCCGATCCGCGCCAGCGGTAGAACCGGTGCGCGCCGATCACCCCGACGGTGTCGAGGCTCGGCGCCCAGTAGGGGTTGATCCAGATCGTGTGGTAATGGGTCGCCAGGCCGACCGGGGCATAGACGTCGCCCGAAAGCGCCTGCCGCGCGACCCGCAGCGCGCGGTCCCAGGCCGCCTTGACCGGCCTGCGCGCGAGCGAGCCGTCGCAGGTGAAGGTGAACTGGCAGCCGGTCCTGCGCTCGCTGCCCTGGAAAACGACGCCGCACACGCTGTTCGGATAGGTCGGGTGCGCCACGCGGTTGAGCACGACCTGGGCGACGGCTTTCTGCCCGCCCAGGGTCTCGCTCGCCGCCTCGTAATAGACGGCGCTGGCCAGGCAATGCAGCGCGCGGGCGCGGTCGATCGCGCTGCCGCCGCCGGTGAAGCTGCGCGCGGCCGGGCCGGCGGTGCGCGCCGCGGCCAGTTCGGCCGCCTCGCCATCGCCGGTGCCGGTGGGGTCGAACACCGCGGCGAGGTCGTCGCGCGCCGACGGCACGACGCGCGGGCTGTCTTCGAGGAAGTAGAACGCCGAACCGGGGAACGAATGGCCGGCGCGTTCGAACGGCATCGGGCGGACGGTTTCTGCCGGCGCGGGCTGGGCCGCGGGCTGGCCGAACGCGTGCCAGTCGTCCGGCGCGGCCATCGCCGGCACGCCTAGCGCCGCGGCGATCGCGAGGATGCGCCGCCCGCGATGCCGCCCGGCCGGGCCGCCGCGCAGCAGGCGCGACCAGGCGCTCGCCGGCTTGCGGCGGGTGCGATCGGTCCTGGCCGGGCCGTGGTGCAAGCTGCGTCCTTTCGGTTGTCCGCCGCCGGGTGCGGGCGCGCCCCGGGCGCGTAGCAGCGCAAATGATGAACTGCGAACGCGCCGTCTCCCCCGTCCCTTGGCGGGACAGGTCGCAAGCGGCGGTTAAGCGGCGTGGCTAGCGAGAGGTTAACGCGCGCCCCGCTTGCCCGGGCCCGACGGCGCGGCTAAGGGCCGCCGCACGTCACGGGTTGTCCGCCCGCCCGCAAGGCGGCGGACCGAAGAGGGAAGGGGGTAGAAGCCCCCGCTGCCCCCGCAACTGTGACCGGGGAGTGCCCGTTCGGCAAGCCACTGGGGAACCGGGCCACCGGCAAACCGGGAAGGCGAAGCGCGGCGCGTCGATCCGGGAGCCAGGAGACCTGCCCGCCGACGGTCGTTCGTGCTGCCGGGCGGGGTGTACCGGAAGCAAGCGGAAGGGGCATGCGCCCCCGTTCCGTCATGGGCGACATTCGTTCGTGACAGGAGTATCCCATGCGTAACCACTTGATTTTTGGCACCAGCATCCTTGCGCTCTCCGCGCCTCTCGCGGCGCAGGAGGCAGCCGACCCCTATGGCCAGTTCCGGCCCGAAGAGACCGAGATCACCGTCACCGCCACCGGCACCCGGATCGAGGTGGAGGACACCGGCCAGCCGGTCACCGTGATCGGCCGGGACGAGATCGAAAGCGTCCAGGGCGCCGACCTGACCCGCGTGCTGGAGCGAGTGCCCGGCCTGTCGTTCAGCCGCAACGGCGGCCCGGGCGCGGTGACCGGCGTGCGCCTGCGCGGGGCGGAGGGCGAGCAGCTCCTCGTCATCGTCGACGGGGTGCGCGTGTCCGACCCGGCGGCGCCCGGCGGCGGGTTCGATTTCGGCAACCTGCTCGCCACCAACCTCGGCAAGGTCGAGGTCCTGCGCGGGTCGAACTCCACGATCTGGGGCTCGGACGCGATCGGCGGGGTCCTGGTCGCCAGCACGCGCAGCGAAACCGGGCTGGAGGCGAGCGCCGAGTACGGATCGCGCGATACGCTGACCGGCGCGGTTTCCGGCGGCGTCGGCGGCACGGCCGGGTTCCTCGGCGGATCGGCCAGCTATTACCGCACCGACGGCTTCTCCCAGGCGGCCAGCGGCACCGAGCCCGACGGCTTCGAGCAATGGGCCGTCAACGGCCACGGGCGGCTCTACCTCACCCCCGGGTTCGAGGTCTTCGCACGCGGCCGCTGGGCCGAAGGCGACCTCGATCTCGACGGTTTCCCGCCGCCCGATTACGCGCTGGCCGACACCGAGGATACGCAGCACACGCGCCAGTACTCGGCATCGGCCGGCGCGGTCTACGACGCGGGGCCGCTGTTCGTCAGCGCCGCCTATTCCTTCGCCGATACCGAGCGCGCGAACCGCAGCGAGGGTGTGGACGATCCGACTTTCGCCAGCGACGGCCATTCGGACCGGGTCGAGCTGCGCGGCGAATGGCGCCCGATCGGGCCGCTGCTGGTCAATTTCGGAGCGGAGAACGAGTGGAGCGACTATCGCACGCTGACCGACGACGCGCGGCACAGCACGCGGATCTTCGGCGCCTATGCCCAGCTCGGGATCGAGATGGGGCCGCTTTCGGCCCATGCCGGCGCCCGGCTCGACGATCACGCCCGCTTCGGCAGCGAGACGAGCTTCGGCGCGGACGTCAGCTATGCCCTGGCCGGCGACCTGCGCCTGCGCGCGAGCGTGGGCGAAGGGTTCAAGGCGCCGACGCTCTACCAGCTCTATTCCGACTACGGGAACGAGGCGCTCCAGCCCGAACGGAGCACCAGCTACGACATCGGCCTGGTCCACGGCGACCGGTCGCTGTCGGGCACGCGCTTCTACGGCGCGGTCACCGCGTTCCGCCGCGATGCGCGCAACCAGATCGAGTTCGCCAGCTGCTGGCAGAACCCGGCCCCGCTCTGCGCCGATCGCCCGTTCGGCTTCTACGACAATATCGGCCGCGTCCGGGCCGAGGGGATTGAGGTCGAACTGGGTGCGCGCCCGTCCGATCGCTGGGTCACTCGCGCGGTCTATGCCTGGGTCGATACCGAGAACCGCACCGCCGGTTCGGCGAACGAGGGCAATGTCCTCGCCCGCCGTCCGCGCCACACGCTGACGCTGTCGGCCGACTGGGAAAGCCCGCTGGCCGACTTCACCCTGGGCGGCGACGTGCGGCTGGTGAGCGATTCGTTCGACAATGCCAGCAACCTGACCCCGCTCGACGGCTATGCCCTCGCGAGCCTGCGCGCGGCGCTGCCCTTCGGCGAGCGGTTCGAGCTGTTCGGCCGGGTCGAGAACCTGTTCGACACCGAATACCAGACGGCGGCTGGCTATGCGACGGCGGGCCGCAGCGCCTACGTCGGCGCGCGCGCGCGGTTCTGATCCGCCGCAAAGTCTGAAGCACGAAAAAGCGCCCGGCCTCGCGGTGAGGCCGGGCGCTTTTCTGTTTCGCTCTCTCTCCGTCTCGCGTCATGCTGAACTCGTTTCACCATCCATCGCGCCTTCATGGGCTGAGTCCCGAGAGGACGAATGGACCCCGAAACGAGTTCAGGGTGACGGGGGGCGGCGCCGCGGGCCGCCCCTCAGGAGCGCTTACCCCCTCAGTCCTCGGTCGTTTCGGGCGGCAGCGGGCCGTCCGACGTGGTCGGTTCGGCTTCCGCCTCGCCGCCCAGCAACCCGCGAGCCTCGAGCATCGGCGTCACGTCGGGCTGGCGCCCGGCGAAGTTCTCGAACATCTTGAAATAGTCCATCGTCCCGCCGCGGCTGAGCACGGTCTTGCGATAGTGATCGCCGTTCGCGCGCGTCAGCCCGCCGTTGTCGAGGAACCACTGCCGGCTGTCGCGGTCGAGCATCTCGGTCCAGAGGTAGGAATAGTACCCCGCGCTGTAACCGGCCGGGCTGGAGAAGATGTGGTTGAAATAGGTCGAGCGATAGCGCGGCGGCACCAGGTCCACTTCCAGCCCCAGTTCCTCCAGCGCGCTGCGTTCGAAGGCATCGACTTCCTCGGGCGTGTCGATCGCCGCCGCTTCCTCGGCGCTCAGCGCGTGCCACTTCATGTCGAGCAGCGCGGCCTCGACCACTTCGCCGAAATCGTATCCCTGGTTGAACTTGGCCGCGGCCTCGATCTTCTCGACCAGCTCGGCCGGGATCGTCTCGCCCGTTTCGTAGTGCTTGGCATAGTTGCGCAGGACCTCGGGATATGTCGCCCACAGCTCGTTCACCTGGCTCGGGTACTCGACGAAATCGCGCGCGGTCGCCGTGCCCGAGAGGCTGGCGTATTTCTGGTCGGCGAAGAAACCGTGCAGCGCGTGGCCGAACTCGTGGAACAGCGTGTTGACGTTGTCGAAGCTGACCAGCTGCGGTTCGCCGTCGGCGGCCTTGGGGATGTTGAGCACGTTGTAGATCACCGGCTTGGTGCCGTAGAGGTGGCTCTGGTCCACGAAGTTGCTCATCCACGCGCCGCCGCGCTTGCTCGGCCGCTGGAAGGGATCGAAATAGAAGATCCCCAGCTCGCTGCCATCGGCATCGAACACGGTATAGGTCGTCACGTCGGGGTGGTAGACCGGCAGGTCGGTGCGCTGTTCGAACGACAGGCCGTAGAGCTTGTTCGCGGCGTAGAACACGCCGTTTTCGAGCACGCTGGTCAGTTCGAAATAGGGCTTAACCGCGTTCTCGTCGATGTCGTACTTCGCCTTGCGGACTTTCTCGGCATAGCGATACCAGTCCCACGGGCGCACGTCGAAATCGCCGCCTTCGGCCCGGATCTGCTCGTTCAGCAAGGCCGCCTCGCGCCGCTGGGTCGCGGCGAGGGCGGGGACCATCTGCTCCATGAAATCGAGCGCGGTCTTCGGGTTCTTGGCCATGCGGTCGTACATGACGTAGCTCGCCCAGTCGGGCTGGCCGAACAGGGCCGCCTTCTGCGCGCGCAAGCCGGCGATTTCGGCCAGCAGGGTGCGCGTGTCGTTCTCGCCGCCGCGGTCCGCGCGGTGATAGCTGTTCATGAACAAGGCCTCGCGCGTGGCGCGGTCTTCCAGCTCGGGCAGGAGCGGCTGCTGCGTCGTGTTCTGCAGCGCGATCACGTACTTGCCATCCAGCCCGCGCTCGGTCGCCAGCTTGGCGGCAGCCTCGATATCGGCATCGGACAGGCCGGCGAGCTGGGCCCTGCTGTCCACCACCAGCGCGCCGTCCACCGTCGCCTGGCGCACTTTCTGCGAAAACTCGGTGGTCAGTTCGGACAGGCGCGAATTGATCGCCTTCACCTGTTCCTTCTGCGCCGGGTCGAGCAGGGCGCCGGCATGGACCATCTGGTCGTAGGTTTCTTCCAGCAGCTTGGCGTCTTCCGGCGTCATCGTCATCGCCGCGCGGTTGTCGTACACCGCCTTGACCCGCTGGAACAGCACCGGATCGAGCGTGATCGCGTCCGAATGCTGCGACAGCTTGGGGCCGATCTCGGCCTGGACCGCGTCGAGCGTGTCGTTGGTGTTCGCGCCGGTCAGCGCGTAGAACACCGTCGCCACCCGGCCGAGCATCCGGCCCGAGGTTTCGAGCGCGACGATCGTGTTCTCGAACGTCGGCGGCTCGGGGTTGTTCTTGATCGCCTCGATCTCGGCGCTGTGGATCGCCATCGCCTGTTCGAAGGCGGGCTTGTAATCGCTATCGTCGATCTGCGTGAAATCGGGCGCGTGGAACGGCAGGCTGCTCGCTTTCGCGAAATAGCCGGTTGCCTCGGGAATCGCGCTCTCGGCAGCGGCAGTATCGGCGGAATTCACGGCACCCTCCTCGATCGTGGAGCACCCGGCGAGTGCGAATGCGATGGTGGCCAGGATATGGGCCTTCATGGTCTCTCCAATCGTGTGTCGGGCCGGGCGCGGGGCACCGGGCAGGACAGGTTTGCTGCTGCGCGTTGAACCGGAGATCGGGGGCGAATGCAAGGACTTGCCGACGAACGGCAGGCGCCGCGTCAGCCGAGGGGGAAATCCTCCAGCCGTGCGTAGTCCGATCCGCCCGCCGTCAGCCGGCTTTCATAGAGCGCGAAGCATTCGACGGGCCAGGGCTCGGTGGCCAGCAGGGCATTGTCGGCCAGCCAGCCGCCGATCGGCCCGCTGGAGGCATTGAGCCGGGCAAGCGTGACGTGGGGCACGAACTTGCGCGTTTCCGGTACCAGGCCGGCCGCGCGGCAGGCGCGTTCGACCCGCCGCTGGAGAATGGCGAGCGGCTCGCTCGGGGCGAGGGCCGCCCAGACCGCGTGCGGCCGCCCCTTGCGCGCGAAATGCCCGACCCCGCGGATCGCGAGTTCGAAGGCCGGCGCCCGCACCGCGGACAGCGCGGCGACGAGATCCTCGGCCACCGGCGGATCGATCTCGCCGGCGAAACGCAGGGTGAGATGCAACTGCTCCTCCCCCTGCCAGCGCGCGCCCTCGATCCCGTCCATCGCGTCCAGCAACCGGTCGCACACCGTTTCGGGCAGGGGCAGGGCAACGAACAGGCGATGCATGCGCCCCGCCTAACAGAACCCGCGCCGCGCGTGGACCCCGTTGGGGCGGCACGCGTTGCATCACCGGCGACAGGCCCCACATCCAGCGCCGCCCCGCCGCGATCGCGGCGCCCGGGGGCGGGCGGTCCGCGCCCGTTGCCCCCACTTGACCCGGGCGAACAATTCAGGAACACGGCTTCGCATGGCACTTACCCAGATTTCCGTCCGCGGCGCGCGCGAGCATAACCTCAAGGGCATCGATATCGATCTGCCGCGCGACAGCCTGATCGTGATCACCGGCCTTTCCGGCTCGGGCAAGTCGAGCCTCGCCTTCGACACGATCTACGCCGAGGGGCAGCGGCGCTACGTCGAATCGCTCAGCGCCTATGCGCGCCAGTTCCTCGAGATGATGCAGAAGCCCGATGTCGAGCATATCGACGGGCTCTCACCCGCGATCTCGATCGAGCAGAAGACCACCAGCCGCAACCCACGCTCCACCGTCGCCACCGTTACCGAGATCTACGACTACATGCGCCTTCTGTGGGCGCGCGTGGGCGTGCCCTATTCGCCCGCCACCGGCCTGCCGATCGAGGCGCAGACCGTCTCCAACATGGTGGACCGGGTCATGGACTTGCCCCAGGGCACGCGGCTCTACCTGCTCGCGCCGGTGGTGCGCGGGCGCAAGGGCGAATACCGCAAGGAACTGGCCGAATGGCAGAAGGCGGGCTTCACCCGCGTGCGGATCGACGGCGAACTCTACGCGATCGAGGACGCGCCCGCGCTCGACAAGAAGTTCAAGCACGACATCGAGGTCGTGGTCGACCGGCTCGCGGTGAAGGCGGGCATCGAGACCCGCCTCGCCGACAGCTTCGAAACCGCGCTCAAGCTCGCCGAAGGGCTCGCCTATGTCGATCTCGCCGATGGCGCGGTGCCCGGGCGCGAGGGCGAGGGGGACACCGCCGGCGGCGCGATGAAGGGCGCGGGGATTCCCGCCAACCGCATCGTCTTTTCGGAGAAGTTCTCCTGCCCGGTCAGCGGCTTTACGCTCGAGGAGGTCGAACCGCGGCTGTTCTCCTTCAACGCGCCGCAGGGCGCCTGCCCGACCTGCGACGGCATCGGCGAGAAGCAGCTGTTCGACCCGCGGCTGGTGGTCCCCAACGAGGCGCTCAGCCTCAAGAAGGGCGCGGTGGTGCCCTGGGCGAAGAGCAACCCGCCGTCGCCCTATTACATGCAGGTGCTCGCCAGCCTCGCGAAGGAATACGAGTTCGACCTGACCACCCCGTGGCAGGAGTTCGACCAGGAAATCCGCGACATCATCCTGTTCGGCACCAGGGGCCGCGCAATCCCGCTCACCTTCAAGGACGGGCGCAAGCAATATACCGTCAACAAGCCGTTCGAGGGCGTGATCGGCAATCTCAACCGCCGCATGCTCCAGACCGAGAGCGCGTGGATGCGCGAGGAGCTGGCCAAGTTCCAGACCGCGCAGCCGTGTGAGACCTGCGGCGGCAAGCGGCTCAACCCCAAGGCGCTCAGCGTCAAGATCCCCGGCCCCGCGGGCCCGACCGACATCGCCACCCCCACGCAGATGAGCGTCGCCGATGCCAAGGCGTGGTTCCTCGGGCTCGACGATCACCTGACCGAGCAGCAGGCGCAGATCGCGAAGGCCATCCTCAAGGAAATCAACGAGCGGCTGGGCTTCCTCGACAATGTCGGGCTCGACTATCTCAACCTCGACCGCACCAGTGGCACGCTATCGGGGGGCGAGAGCCAGCGCATCCGCCTCGCCAGCCAGATCGGCAGCGGGCTGTCGGGCGTGCTCTACGTGCTCGACGAACCCAGCATCGGCCTGCACCAGCGCGACAACGACCGGCTGCTCGAAACGCTGAAGCGCCTGCGCGATCTCGGCAACACCGTGATCGTGGTCGAGCACGACGAGGACGCGATCCGCGCCGCCGATTACGTGGTCGATCTCGGCCCCGGCGCTGGCGTCCACGGGGGCGAGGTGGTCGCCGAAGGCACGCTGAAGCAGGTGCTGAAGAACAGGAAATCGCTCACCGCCGCCTATCTCACCGGCCGCCGCGAGATCGCGGTCCCGGCCACGCGGCGCAAGGGCAACGGGCACAAGCTCACCGTCCACGGCGCGCGCGCGAACAACCTGCGCGACGTCACCGCCTCGATCCCGCTGGGCACCTTCACCTGCGTCACCGGCGTCTCGGGCTCGGGCAAGTCCAGCTTCACCATCGACACGCTCTACGCCTCCGCCGCGCGCGAATTGAACGGCGCGCGCATCGTCGCGGGCGCGCACGACAAGGTTACCGGGCTCGAATATTGCGACAAGGTGATCGAGATCGACCAGTCGCCCATCGGCCGCACCCCGCGCTCCAACCCGGCCACCTACACCGGCGCCTTCACCCAGATCCGCGACTGGTTCGCGGGCCTCCCCGAAAGCCAGGCGCGCGGCTACAAGCCCGGGCGCTTCAGCTTCAACGTCAAGGGCGGCCGCTGCGAGGCGTGCCAGGGCGACGGCCTCATCAAGATCGAGATGCACTTCCTGCCCGACGTCTACGTCACCTGCGAACAATGCGACGGCAAGCGCTACAACCGCGAAACGCTGGAGGTGAAGTTCAAGGGGCACTCGATCGCCGACGTGCTCGACATGACGATCGAGGATGCGGAAGAATTCTTCAAGGCGGTCCCGCCGATCCGCGACAAGATGCATATGCTGAACGAGGTCGGCCTCGGCTACGTCAAGGTCGGCCAGCAGGCGACCACGCTGTCGGGCGGCGAGGCGCAGCGCGTCAAGCTTGCCAAGGAACTCGCCAAGCGCAGCACCGGGCAGACGCTCTACATCCTCGACGAGCCGACCACGGGCCTCCATTTCGAGGACGTCCGCAAGCTCCTCGAAGTGCTCCACCGGCTGGTCGACCAGGGGAACTCGGTCGTGGTGATCGAGCACAACCTCGACGTGATCAAGACCGCGGACCATGTGCTCGACCTGGGGCCGGGCGGGGGCGTGCGCGGGGGTGAGGTCGTGGCGGAGGGGACGCCGGAGGAGGTGGCTGCGGTCGAGGGGAGTTACACGGGGCAGTATCTGCGTCCGATGCTGGATCGCGCAACCCGGAACGAGCCTGCCCCGGTGTAGGCTGGGGTCGGAGTAGATTGCCAAGGCGCTGGAGAGAGGTATTCAAAGCGACACCTCAAGCCGATGCTGGAGCAGCGGAGGGACGCGACGAAGTAATGCGAGAGCAGCGCAATACGTTACCTGATTTACGATCGTGGAGGAAAGTGATGCCTGCCGTACCATGTGTCAGCTAGTTGCTCATCTAGGTGCATTATCACCCATGGTTGCGCGCGATAAGGCACAATAGTCAGGTAAGCCGCTAGTAGAGCTGGAAAAGGCTCAAATGCTTTTGCCAAGCTCCAATCGCTTAATCGCACGGCCTCTTCTATTTGTTCTAACCAAGTGCTGTCAAATATCTGTTGCCCGGAATTCTCGCCTTCTTTGGAATGCTGAGGCGAGAAAAAATCGTTGTCGGGCACCCGAACAGACTCATGGAGGAGGTTGGAGTATACTCTCCAGAAATTCTTACATGTTTGCTTCCAGTTGCGTTTTGCTACCATTAAAAAAAGTGCTTTCGCGAAGTAAGATCGATTCAGCGCTATGTCGCGACTAATATCGCTTTTGTCTCCCACGATTCCTCCGGAAGTAAGGTAGAGGACTTCATCAAACCGATAGTATGGGGGGGAATTCGCAGCCAACGCGCTGTCTCGCCGACGCGCCGCCGAAATTACCGCTCCTAGCACCGAGATGAGAGCCAGATCGGGTTTACGCGTGGCATCCAGTTTTCGATATGCCCAGTATCGCACAATCATTGATGGTATGACGGCCTGACCCCAAAGGGTATTCGGGCCGAAGCTGTATTCTAGCAATTCTCTCAAGTAGGTTCGCTTCTCAGGGCTCAACTCCACGCCGAAGAGGACCAGGAACGCGCCTGCGTCAGCGATGAGGCGCCTTCTTTCGATCATAATGTCCACTTCGGCCAGCGGGTTCCGCTGTGCCCACATTAGCTTTGGATCGTAGTCAAGTTCAATCGCTTCAGATATTAAGCTGTTTGCATGCTCCGCCGCGACTTCTAGATACTCGGCAATCAAAACTGTGCCATCATCCCTGTCCGCAAGGGGGATACATCTAACTGCTGCGAGAACACTGATTAAAAACATAGAGTAGTGATCTTCGCTTTCGCGCCACGGCCTTTTTAGGATCTCCGAGAATAAGAGGCTAGCGGTAATGATCGCTCGCTTACGCGAGGCAGTCATCTTGTACGGGTCCTTCATGGCCTCCTCTATCGAGGCTGATATAAGCTGGATGTCCGGTAGATCTCGCCCTTCATGGGTGTAGACCTTCAAGACACGGCTCATAGCTTCGGGAGAAGAGGGCCATACTTTCTCAATTTGAGGCGTAAAGCGATTTAAAAGGTTACCGCGAGACCAGTATTCGACCTTGCTTGCGGCAACTCCAGGTTCCCCGCAGTGCTTGGCTACATTCTCGAAAAGCACCATCGCCGCTTCGTCAATTTCGCCGTTCGTGCAAAAGACGAAAACATGTCTCTCGTTCTTGGTAGCCTGGTATGCGTCCGGTACGAAGCTAATCATACCCTCACGAAATTGCCCGAGCAGTGACTGGGCTTCCGACTTTGAAACACGCGTGCCCGGGTTCCCTTTTAACTGAATGGCATACAGGGTTCCATCTGGAGCGCGAGCGATTACATCCTTGCCAAACTCAAGAGCCGTGTGGCGCGTGTTGTGAAGAACGTCCCAACCTTCAGAAATCAGGAGCTGGACGAAGGCCGGCTGGTATTGCCTCTCAGACTGATTATCCAGCCAAGATTCGACGAGCTTGTTCGCGATCATATTCAGCCTTCTTTTCGCATACTATCATAGACAAGCGCCGTTTGTACTCTGCTTTTTCGTGAGCCGATTGATTTCTATGCCTCTCAGCCATCCGCTCTATCTGCTGAGGTGTCAGCAAAATTGAGGGCGCTTGCCACTTCCCATCAGCATCGAAGGAGTGGGACATTGTAGACAAGGCCTCAAGGAGGAGTTCTTCGGACAACGGTTTGCCTTCTCCACTTATCACATTGCCGGATTTATCTGCACCTTCGCTGATGGCATCGATGATCTGCTTGGCAGTGCTTTGCGCAAGCTGTTGTGCCATTTCCCACAGTTTCTCGAGTACATCTTGATATGAAAACTCATCGATGGGGGCGATACGTATTTCTACAGAGCCTTCATGCTTTTCAATTTTCGTCTTATCTGTCTCGCCGCTTTCTCTCACAATCTCGCTTGCGGAGCCTTCAAAAATGCAGTGTCTCGCGATATCGGCAACGATTGGCTCGATCTCACCGACCATCTTTCGCATGATGTCGATGTTCGATTTCTCTCTTGTTGAGACAATTTTTTGGAAAGCCGGCAGCATGCTGAGAGCATAGCCGCTTTCCGCCATTACAAGTCAGGCTGGTCTCCCTTTTCCACATCTTAGTGACCTGCTAAATTCTGACCTACACGCCTCTCACTTATACTAGATCCGTTCGCTGCCCCACAAGCAGACGAACCAATGCACAATCTTCCTTTAGACCCTCAAGCACCGGGCGCGGGCCGGCTGCGCTTTGTCGCACGGGCTCAGATGCGCCGTCGCCCCCTGCCTCAAGTGCGCCTCGGTTACTTTTGACAGACTGGCGGTTCGGAGGCGCAGTGTCGGTACGCCCTCCGACCTTCACCCACCATCCACCCCAGCACCCCACAAACCATTTTCCTACAGCCCCCTGCATCGCATAAGTGGTTCGGTTCGTTCATCCATGCGGAGTCCGAACCATGATCCTCTCTCCCCTCGTTTGCGCTGAAACCCCGGGCCCGGGGGCGCCTGTGCCGGTCGGGGCGGCCGGTGGGGGCCGGCGCATGAACGCGCCCGCGACTATTCCCACGCCGAACCTGCCCGCGCTGATCGATGCGCTGCCGTCCGATTCCACGCGCGCGCCGCAGACCGAGTTCACCCGCGCGCGGCAGGTCGTGTTTCTCTCCGCGCTCGCGGCCAGCGGCTCGGCCCGGCGGGCGGCGAAGGCGGCCGGGGTCAGCCACCAGACCGCCTATCGCATGCGCCGCGCCAGCGCCGAGTTCCGCCGCGCCTGGAACGCGGCGCTGCTCGCCGCGCGCGCCGCGGCCGAAGACGTGCTCGCCTGCCGCGCGCTCGAAGGGGTGGAGGAACAGGTGTTCTACCACGGCGAAGTCGTCGCCACCCGCCGCCGTTACGATTCGCGGCTGCTGCTGGCGCACCTCGCGCGGCTCGACAAGCTGACCGAGGATGCCGCCACCTGCGCCTTCGCCGACGATTTCGAGGCCGCGCTCGACCGCTTCGCGCGCGGGGAGCCGCAGCCGGAACCGCAACCGGAGCCGCAGCCGGACCCCCGGGCCGAACCCGCCGGCGCCGCGCCCGCCGCAACGCCGCGCGAAGGGGGCGGAATTTCATCTCCAGGACAGTGTAACAGGCGGTCCATGTCTCGACCCGGAACCCCGGACGAGGGGGAGGGGCACGCGGCCGATCAGGCGGGCGACGGCGTGCCTGGCGGGGACGGGGCGGCCCGGCCGCCGGGCGCGCCGCCGCCGGGGCGCAGCCTGCCGCCCGGATACGACGCGTGGGAGCCGGACATGGACGATCCCGACCACTGGCGCGGCGGGGTCTACATCCCGCCGCTCTCCCGCCTGCTCAACGCGATGGAGGCCGAACGCCCGCCCGGCGCGCCGCTGCCGCACCAGCTGGCCCGGCGCGGGTTCGACACCGACGCGGTCGAGGCCGAGCAGGTCGCCGCCTTCGAGGCGGGGGTGGAGCGCTGGTGGCTGGTCGTCCCGCCGGAAGAGGGGGAGGACCCGGAGGCCTGGCACTTCGCGGAGGACTAGCGCCCGGCGGTGGGCGAGGGCGCGGGGAAGGCGCGGCGGGAGCCGTCGCAGCATTGGCACGGCTGGCCGATTGGGGCGGACCCGGCGCGGCGGGGCATCATTGGGGCGGGAGAGGCGGCGCGCGGCCTTCGACTCCCTCTCCCCCCTCTCCCGAGGTTCCGCGCGCCCCCTCGGTCCCTCTCAGGACCGGGCGCGCCCGCCGAAACCACCGAGGGCGGGCGCGCCCCTCCCGGGCCCCGCGCGCGGCAGGCGGCGGGGGCCGTCGGTATGTGCCGACAGGATGCGCGGTGGCAGGGGTGCTCAGTCGAGCAGGACCATCTCGACCCGGCCATGCCCGCGGCGGACAAGGCCGAGCTCGCCCGCGGCGGCGCGCGAGAGGTCGATCGTGCGGCCCTTGTGAAACGGCCCGCGGTCGTTGATCCGCACGACGACCGACTTGCCGTTGCGCGGGTTGGTCACCTTGACCCGGCTGCCGAAGGGCAGGGTGCGGTGCGCGGCGGTCATCAGGCCGGGATCGAAGATCTCCCCGCTCGCGGTCGGGCGGCCGGCAAAGCGGCGGCCGTAATAGGATGCCACCCCGGCGCCGAGCGGCTTGCCCGCCGGCTCGACCTCCACCGGCGGATCGATCGCGGCGATGTCCACCGCGCCGACGCTGGGCGCGGCCAGGGTGCGCGGCGCGGGCAGGTGGGCGAAGCTCGCCTCGAACTCGCCCCCGGTCGCGGCGCTGGCGGCGGTGACGGCAGGGCCGGTGTCGGCCAGCGCGGGGCCGCCCGCGGGCGCGGTCAGCATCAGCGCGGCGGCCAGCCCGGCGAGCTTGCGCGCGGGGATGCGGCGGTATGGTCTGGTCCCGTCCATGACGGTTCCCCCTATACCCGCTGCCGACGCCGGCCGGGACCACCTGGCCGTCCGCCTGCCCCGAAAGGCGTTCGGCTCGTCGCGCCCGGGGGAACGGTCAACCGCGATCCCGGCCCGGCGAATCGGGTGTCGCGGCGGGCATGAGGGGGGGGAGGGAGGAGCGAATGCCGGAACGGGGCGGGCGTGAAAATGGGGCCGGCATCGCTGCCGACCCCACTCTCACCGATGCGTGGTCTTCCGTCGTGGCGGACCAGTCGGGAAGCGCTTGGCGCCCGGTGTTTTCGCAAGCTATCCGGCGAACCGGACCGCCGCGTCTGTCACCGGCGCTCGCACCGGCATCCGGTTCCGTCGGGGGCGGGTCGGGCCCGGGGGCCTTCGCGCGCCTTCCGGCGGTTCCGCAGCCGGTCGATCGCGAATGGCCGGTTGTCTTAAGCGGCCTTGCGCGGCTTGCACCGTGCAGGGCCTCGACACCCGGCCGGATCGTCCGGCCCGTGACGGCAATGCTTTCGCGTTCCTCTCAAGCGGTGCCCTTGCATCCGGCCGAAGCCTTCTGCAGGTGTCCCTCGAAGACCGCGCGGACAGATGCCGCCACGTCGAACGAGTGCAAGAAACTTCAGTGTTTTCAGGCTGTTAGGCCATCAAACGCGAGGCTTTCTGCGCCCTTTCGATGGTTCGAGATTGCGCCGCGAAAGCGAGTCGCGCAAGCGCGCAAGCCCCGGGTTATCCACTATGCCCGGATTTCGCTGTGGACAGGGGTGGCTATGTCCACCGCTTGTCGCAAGATGCTAGCGGTCGCGCTTCGCCAGGAGCTTCAGCCGCAGCGCGTTGAGCTTGATGAAGCCCTGCGCATCGGCCTGGTCGTAGGCGCCGGCGTCGTCCTCGAACGTGACGTGCGCTTCGGAATAGAGCGAATGGGGCGACTTGCGCCCGACCACGGCGGCCTGGCCCTTGTAGAGCTTCAGCCGCACCGTGCCGCTGACCTTCTCCTGGCTGAGGTCGATCGCGGCCTGGAGCATCTCGCGTTCGGGGCTGAACCAAAAGCCGTTGTAGATCAGCTCCGCGTACTTGGGCATCAACTCGTCCTTGAGATGCGCCGCGCCGCCGTCGAGCGTGATCTGTTCGATGCCGCGATGGGCGCGGGCGTAGATCTCGCCGCCGGGGGTCTCGTACATCCCGCGGCTCTTCATGCCGACGAAGCGGTTCTCGACCAGGTCCAGCCGGCCGATGCCGTGCCGGCGCCCGCGGTCGTTCAGCGCCGCGAGCAGTGTCGCCGGGCTCATTGCCTCGCCGTTGAGCGCGATGCCGTCACCCTTCTCGAAGTCGATCGTGACGTATTCGGGGGTATCGGGCGCGTCCTCCGGGTGGTCGGTGCGCGAATAGACGTAGTCGGGCGTCTCCTCCCACGGGTCTTCGAGCACTTTGCCTTCGGACGAGGTGTGGAGGAGGTTGGCGTCGGTCGAGAACGGGCTTTCGCCGCGCTTGTCGGTCGGCACCTGGATCTGGTGCTTCTCTGCCCAGGCGATCAGGGCAGTGCGGCTGTTGAGGTCCCACTCGCGCCACGGCGCGATCACCTTGATGTCGGGATCGAGCGCATAGGCGGACAGTTCGAAGCGCACCTGATCGTTGCCCTTGCCGGTCGCCCCGTGCGCGATCGCATCGGCCCCGGTCTCGCGGGCGATCTCCACCAGGCGCTTCGAGATCAGCGGCCGGGCGATGCTGGTGCCGAGCAGGTAATCGCCCTCGTAGCGGGCATTGGCGCGCATCATCGGGAAGACGAAGTCGCGCACGAACTCCTCGCGCAGGTCCTCGATGAAGATGTGCTTGTCGGGGATGCCCATCGCCCGCGCCTTGGCACGCGCGGGCTCGATCTCCTCGCCCTGGCCGAGGTCGGCGGTGAAGGTCACGACCTCGAGGCCGCGTTCCACTTCCAGCCACTTGGCGATCACGCTGGTATCGAGGCCGCCCGAATAGGCGAGGACGACACGTTTCACATCGGACATTACGCTAGCACTCCGTCAATCGGCGGGGCCGGTATCAGGGCGCGCGCAAGGGGGCAACGGGGAAGGTGTTGTCGCGCATCAACAGCGGCTTGGCCGGGCGGGGCGTCAGGCGTTTTCGCCGAGGAGGCGCAGCTCCGCCTCGCGCATGTAGTCGCGCGCGAGCGGCAGGGCGCGGCGGTCGCGGACGAACTGGATCTGGTAATTGCACATGCCCCCGCTTTCGAAGGCCGAAGTGGCCCCGGCGAGGTAGAAGGTCCACATGCGATAGAAGCGCGCGTCGAACAGGCGCTGGATCTCCTCGCGGTGCGCCTCGCAATTGGCGTACCAGGCGCGCAGCGTGCGCGCGTAGTGCAGCCGCAGCGTCTCCACGTCGGAGGCGATGAGGCGCACCTTCTCGCTCGCGGCGACCGTTTCGCTCAGCGCGGGGATGTAGCCGCCGGGGAAGATGTACTTGCGGGTGAAGGCATCGGTGCTGCCCGGGCCGCCCATGCGCCCGATCGTGTGGAGCAGCATGACCCCGTCGTCTGCCAGCATCCGGGCGCTGGCGCGGAAGAAGGTTTCGAACTGCGGGCGGCCGACGTGTTCGAACATGCCGACCGACACGATCCTGTCGAACCGGTCGCCGCGCTCGGCAAGGTCGCGGTAATCGACCAGCGCGAACTCGACCCGGTCGGCGACCCCGGCGGCCTCCGCCCGCTCGCGCGCGAGGGCGATCTGTTCCCGGCTGAGCGTGATCCCCTTCACGCGCACGTCGAAATGCCGCGCGAGGTAGATCGCCATGCCGCCCCAGCCGCACCCGATATCGAGCACGGTCTGCCCGTCGCCGATCGCCAGCTTGGCCGCGATATGCGCCAGCTTGGCTTCCTGCGCCTCGGCCAGCGTCATGTCTTCGCGCGGCCAGTAGGCGCAGCTGTACTGCATGTGCTCGGCATCGAGCATCAGCGCGTAGAGCGCGTTCCCGATGTCATAGTGGTGCGCGACGTTGCGGCGCGAGGAGCGGGCCTGGTTGAACGATTCGACCGCGAAGCCGATCGCGTTGGCCAGCCGCCGCCCCGGGCTGCCGGCGCGCAAGTCGGCATTGGCTTCCCACGGGGCGTTGGTGCGGATCAGCTGGACCAGCTGCATCACGTCGCCCTGTTCGATCACCAGGCGCCCGTCCATGAACGCCTCCGCCGCGCCCAGCCGGGGATCGAGCACGATGTCGCGCGCCACGCGCCTATCGGCGAAGCGCACGGTCACTTCGGGAAAGCCGGGGGCAGGCTCGCCGAAGCGCGCGCAGCGTCCATCGGCATGGTGCACCGTGAGCCGGCCGGACTTCACCGCCCGGCCGATCGCCTTGTCGAAGAGCGATGCGGCATTCATCGAGGCCGGGGGATAATGCCCTTCTGCGGGGGAGGGAAGGGGCTTTTCCCGCTGCCTTCAGACGCCGGCATACCACTGGTAGCCGCGATCCTCCCAGTACCCGCCCGCGCCGCCGCCGATCCCATCGAGGCTGGCGACCGCCTCGATCGCGGTCAGGTACTTCGCATGCTTGTAGCCGAGCTGCCGCTCGACCCGCAGGCGCAGGGGCGCGCCGTTGCGCTCGGGCAGGGGTTCGCCGTTCAGCCGATGGGCGACGATCGTCTGCGGGTGGAAGGCGTCGATCAGGTCGATGCTCTCGTAATAGGGCGCGCCGCGCAGGCGGTCTGCGCAGCGGAAGACGACGTATTTCGCCTGCGGCAGGAGCTGCGCGGCCGAGAGGATCAGGCCCAGCTGCGGCCCCGTCCACTCGCCGATCGCGCTCCACCCCTCGACGCAGTCGTGCCGCGTGACCTGGGTGCGCTGGGGCAGGCGGCGGATGTTGTCCATGCTCAGCGACAGCGGGTGGCGCACCAGCCCGCGCACGTTCAGCCGCCAGTCGGCGAAGCCGCTCGCCAGCGAAGCGCGATAGGCGTCGGTATCGACGGTGAGCGAGCCGTTGCCGCGAAAGCTGGGCGAGATGGCGGCGCGATCGTATTCGGGCGCGAGCGCGGTGCGCGCGGCAAACAGGCGCTGAGCCTTGCGGTGCCAGTCTTCCGCCGCTGCCAGCGCCCGCGCGCCGGGGCCGCTATCGGCAATGCGCGAGCACCCGGCGACGGCGGCCGCCCCCAGCCCGACGAGCAGGCTGCGCCGCTTCATCGCCGGCCCCCCGTGACCATGTCGCGCACCTGGCGCAGGGGCCGCGACAGGAGGACGAGGGCGACGTGAACGACGACGAAGCCGAACAGCGCCCAGGCCGCGACGAAGTGGATCGAACGGACCGACTGGCGTCCGCCCATGCTCTCGATCATCCAGTGAAGATGCGGCTCCCAGCCCGGGCTGATCCCCATACCGGTGGCGATCATCAGCGGCAGGAGGATGCCGAACACGATCCCGTAGGCGATTCTCTGCAGGAGGTTGTACCCGCCCCGCCGGTGCCGGAAATCGAGCCGCAGATGGGCCGCGATATCGGCGCGCAGGGCCGCCCAGCGCCATTCGCGGCGCCCGGTGGCAATGTCGCGGCGGAAATGGCCGTTCGCGAGCATCGCGATCCAGATGAACAGCAGGCCCAGCGCGAAGGGCCAGGCCGCGAGGATGTGCCAGTCGCGCGCGGCGGCAAGGCTGTAGTGTCCCGGTATCGTCATCCATCCGGGGAAGCGCGGCACACTGAGCCAGGCATCGCGCGGGTCGAATCCCCAGTCGCCCCAGTAGAGGTGCGGATGGGCGTTCGAGATGTTGAGGCCCGACATGAACAGCACGACCACGCAGGCGAGGTTGAGCCAGTGCCACAGCCGCGTGGACAGCGCGTGCCGTGTCACGCCGCGGCCCCTTCGCGGGCGAGGTAGATCACGTCGCGCGGCTGCGACAGCAGGTGCTGTCCGCTATCGACATAGAGCGTTTCGCCGCTCGCCAGCCAGCCCTGGGCCAGCCACAGGCAGGCGCCGGCGATCTCGTCCGCCCCGGTCTTGCGCCGCAGCAGGTTGAGCCGGTGCGAAACCTCGGTTTCCGCTTCGCTCTGGTCGTGGCTGGCCAGGATCGCGCCCGGGGCCAGGGCATAGACGCGGTCTTCCGCCCGCGCCGCGCCCATGGCCAGCATCGGCACGGTGGCCGCGGCGGCGTGCTTGCTCATCGTGTAGCTGAAGAAATCGGGGTTGGGATTGGCCAGCTTCTGGTCGGTCACCTGGATCACGCGCCGGCCGGTTCTGCCGCGCGCGCGGGCGAGGAAGGCCTGTGCCATGCGCGCCGGCGCAAGCGCATTGACCCGCATCGCCCCGGTCCAGGTGGCGGGATCGAGGGCGGACGCCTCGTCGCGCTGGAATACGGAGGCAGAGTTTACCAGTACGCGCCAGTCGGGCAGGCGCTCCGCCAGTCCGGCGATCATGGCCGCCGCCGCCGCGTGGTCGGACAGATCGCAGGCGACCGTCTCGGCCGAGGGGAGGGTGGCGGCCAGCTCCTCCGCCGCCCGGGCCGAGCGGTGATAGTGGATGACGACGTGCCACCCGTCTTCGCCGAAGGCGCGGGCGATCCGCGCGCCGATGCGCCTGGCGGCGCCGGTGATCAGGGCGGCGGGGCGGTCGGGCCTCTGGTCGTGCTCGCTCATCGCGCCCGTTCAAGCACATGAGGCGGCGCGGGCAAAGCGAAAGGCGCGCCGCCCGGGGGCGGGCGACGCGCCTTTTTCGCGCAACCTCTCGCGCGATCAGCCTAGCGGCATTTCAGCGTGCCGCGATCGATCTCGCGCCCCACGACCGCGCCGATCGCGCCGCCCAGGATCGCGCCGAGCGTGCGGTCGCCGCCGTTGCCGGCGATCTCGTGACCGGCCAGCGCGCCGACGCCGGCGCCGATGACAAGCCCGGTCGTGCCGTTGTCGCGCTTGCAATAGTAACGCCCGTCGCGGCCGCGCCACATGCGCGAATTGCGCGTGATCCGGCGCGGTTCGCGATAGCGGCCGCGGCGGTCGTAACGATCGTGGTCGCGCCAGCGGTCGCGGTCATAGGCGGTCGAAACGTCGAGGAAGGCGGCCGTTCCGGCCTGCGTCGGCGCGGGCAGTTCGGCGGCCGTCGCGGGGGCGGCACCGGCCGAAAGGCCGATCGCGGCGGCAGCAAAGAGGGTCTTCTTCAACATCGTTCGTTCTCCTTCGCAGCACGGGGCAGGTCGTGGGTTCAACGCCGATGTCTCGTTCAGCGATCCACAACGCTGGATGAACGAACGGGCCCGGGCGGGACAATGCGACCGGCCGTGCGCGACAGGCGGCGAACGGCCGACCGAGAGGGTGCATCACAGCTCCGCGATCGCCGCCTTGGCGTCTTCGATCGCCTGGGCGCGCACGTCCGGCCCGAAACCGGTCTTCTCGGCCCGGATGAACTCGACATCGGGCAGGCCGATGAAGGCGAAGAAATCGCGCAAGTAGGAATCCTGGTGCTCGGCCGGGCCGCCCATCTCGTAGGCACCGCCGCGCGCCGAGGCGACGATCACCCGCCGGCCGCCGGCGAGCCCCTTGGGCGCGCCGTCCTCGTAAGCGAACGTGACGCGGGGCACGCCCAGCCGGTCGATCCACGACTTGAGCTGGCTGGGGATGGTGAAATTGTACATCGGCGCCCCCACGATCACGATGTCCGAGGCGAGAAATTCGTCGAGCACCGCGCGTTCGGCGGGAAAGGCTTCCGCCATGGCCGCATCGTGCGCTTCGGGCGGCTGGCGGATCGCGCCGGTGCGCGCTTCGTCGATATGGGGCAGCGGATCGGCGACGAGATCGCGCTCGATCACCGTTGCCTCGGGATGGGCGGCCCTGAAATGGTCGAGGATCGCCTGGGTCAGCTCGCGGCTGACGGAGCTTTCGCCGGTGGAGGCGCTGTCGATACGGAGGATCTGCATGGTTATGGATTTCCTGGTTACGGATGATAACTAGGGGGCATATGGATACTGCCGCACCGCTGCCGCAAGAAGGCACATTGCCGTCATCAGGGCACACCGATGTGCCTGCCGGGGCCTCGATCGCCGCCGACTGCCCGGCGGTGAACGACGTCCTCGCCCGCGTTGGGGACAAGTGGTCGATGCAGGTCGTGATGACACTGGCCGACGGGCCGGTCCGCTTCAACGCGCTGCGCCGGGCGATCGACGGGATTTCCCAGCGCATGCTGACCCGCACCTTGCGCGCGCTCGAGCGCGACGGGCTGGTGGTGCGCGCGGTGACCCCCAGCGTGCCGCCGCGGGTGGACTATTCGCTCACCGAACTGGGCCGGTCGCTGCGCGAGCCGGTGCGGGCGCTCGGTGCCTGGGCGATCGCCCACCGCGCGGCAATCGAGGCGGCGCGCGCGGACTTCGACCGGCGCGAGGCCTGAAGCGGTCAGTCCGCGGGCACGCGGCGCACGCGCTCGATCGTGACCGGGGGGCTGAGCATCTGCCCTTTCAGCCACCCTTCGCCCTTGTCGGGATCGGTCGGCGCGGCGTGGATCGCCTCGACCACGTCCATCCCTTCGACCACGCGGCCGAAGGCGGCATAGCCGGCCCTCAGATCGGGGTCTTCGGAAGACGGGTCGGCGTCCATGCCCGGCTGTTCCTGCAGCATGATCGAGAAGTCGCCGGTTGCCGTGCCCGGCGCATTGCGCGCCATCGACAGCGCGCCGCGCACATGGGCGATCCCGGTCTCGCTGGTCGTCTCGTGCGCGATCGGGGGCAGGACCCGCTCCGGATCGTGCTGCGTGCCCGCCTGGATCAGCCCGTTCGGCTGATCGCCCCATTCGAGCGGCATGGCGCGATAGAACGCCGTGCCGTCGAACCGCCCCTCGTCGACGTAGCGCAGGAAATTGGCCGCGGTCACCGGCGCGCGCTCGACCTCGATCTCGGCGGTGATGTCGCCGAGCTCGGTCTCGATCACGACGCGGGCGGTTTCGTGCTCCTCGGCCGGGGCAGGTGCGGGGGCGTCCTGCGCGGCGGCGGCGGTGAGCGCGAAAGGGGCGGCAAGAAGGGCGAATCGCTTGAACATGCGGGACATCCTAGCCAGCGTGGCCCGCCGGTCCCAGACGTCTCGCCGTGCCGGTGCCCTCAGGCGCCGCGGCGGCGAAGCATGGTGCGGTCGAGTTGCTCGGTCCCGGTCACGCCCATCAGGCGCATCCCCCGCTCGATCTCGTCGCGCAGCAGCGCCAGCGCGCGCTCGACCCCCGGCTGGCCGGCGGCGGCGAGGGCATAGAGGTAGAGGCGCCCGCCCGCAGCGGCGCTCGCCCCGGTGGCGAGCGCTTTCAGGACGTGGGTGCCCCGGCGCACCCCGCCGTCGCAGATGATCTCGATCTCGCCGCCGACCGCATCGACGATCTCGGCCAGCTGGTCGAACGGGGCGCGGCTCCCGTCGAGCTGGCGGCCGCCGTGGTTGGAGACCATGATCGCGTCGGCCCCGATCTCCACCGCGCGGCGCGCATCGGCCGCGCTCATCACGCCCTTGAGGCAGAAGGTGCCGCCCCAGTCCTGGCGGATGCGGGCGGCGGTGTCCCAGTCCATCGCCGTGTCGAGCATGGTGTTGAAATACTCGGCGATGCTCACCGCCTTGCCGGTCCCTTCGCGCACGTGGGTGTCGAGGTTGGGGAGGCGGAATTCCTCGCGCAGCAGGTAGTCGAGCGTCCAGCGCGGCCGCGTGGCGTAGGACCAGAGCGCCGCGGGCGTGAAGCGGGGCGGGGTGGTGAACCCGCTGCGCTGGCAGCGCTCGCGCTTGCCCGAAACGATCGTGTCGACGGTCAGCGCGAGGGCGTCGAACCGCGCGGCCCGGCACCGCTCGATCATCGACGCGTTCAGCCCCGCGTCCTTGTGGACGTAGAGCTGGAACATCTTGGGCGCGGATACGAGCGCGGCGATCTCCTCTATGCTCACCGTCGCGAGGCTGGAGATGCCGAACCACAGGCCGAAGCGTTCGGCCGCGCGGGCGACGGCGCGCTCCCCCTGCCAGTGAAAGACGCGCTGGAGCGCGGTCGGGCTGAGTATCAGGGGCAGGGCGCTGTGCCGCCCCATGATCGTGCAGCCGGTGTCGATCCGCGCAACCCCGGCCAGGACGTTGGGTACAAGGTCCACCTCGTCGAACGCCGCCGTGTTGCGCGCCTTGGTCACCTCGTCGTCGGCCGCGCCGTCGATATAGTCGAAGACCGGCCAGGGCAGGCGCTTCCGCGCCAGCAGGCGCATGTCCGCGATGTTGTGGCAGTCCGACAAACGCATGACCGGGCTCTACCAGCGCCGTGGGGCTGCGCCAATCGGTTCATCCAGGCTTAATGTTTACAGGCGTAGTCGAATTGCCTACAGATGTAGGCGAGGAGGCAGCGATGGCCAGGCCAGACGACGAGAGACCCGATCGCATCAGCGAAGCCGAACACGCGGTGATGGAAGTGCTTTGGGCGCGCAGCCCGCAGACCGCGGCCGAAGTCTGCGCCGCCGTGTGCGAAGAGCGCGACTGGAGCCTGCCGACCGTGAAAACCCTGCTGTCGCGCCTCGTGGCGAAGCAGGCGGTTGCGACCCGGCCCGATGGCCGGCGCTTCCTCTATTCGCCGCTCCTTTCGAGGGCCGACTATCTCGGCGGGGAATCGCGCCGGCTGGTCGATCGCCTGTTCGGCGGCCGCGCCGCCCCGCTGTTCGCCCACCTGGCGCAGGAAGAGGCGCTGAGCGAGGACGACCTGGCCGAGATCGAGGCTCTGCTGAAGGAGCTGCGGCAATGAGCTGGCTGGTCGAGACGCTCGCCTGGACCGGCCTGCTGATCGCGCTCGTCCTTTTCGTCCGGCGGCCGGTCGCCCGGCACCTGGGTGCGCGGGCCGCCTATGCTCTCTGGCTCGTGCCTTTCGCGCGCCTTCTGATGCCGCCGCTGGTCCTGCCGTCGTGGATGGCACCGGCCGGCGATCCGACGTTTCCCGGTCCGCCTTCCGCCATCGACGGGGCCGGCGCTTCCGCCCCCGCCGCCATGGCGGAGACGATCGGACAACAGCCTCTCCTGCTGGACGGGAGCGGCCCGGTGCAGGCAGTGCCGGCGGACATCCCCTGGGCCGCGGTGCTGCTTGCACTGTGGCTCGCGGGTGTGGCCGGGTTCCTGTGGTTGCGCTTTTCCGCCTATTTCCGCGCCCGGCGCGTGCTCCTGGCCGATGCCGCCCCGGTCGGGGAGGCCGGCCGGGTCCGGCTGGTCGAAACGCCGGAGACCAACGCGCCGATAGCCTTCGGCCTGTTCGACCCGGTCGTCGCCCTGCCGCCCGGGTTCATGGCCCGCCGCGACCGCGATGCCCGCGACCTGGCCCTGGCGCACGAGCTCGCGCACCATCGCGGGCACGACCTGCTGGCCAATTTCGCGGCCCAGTTCCTCTTCGCGCTGCACTGGTTCAACCCGCTCGCCTATCTCGGCTGGCAGGCGATGCGCCGCGACCAGGAGGCGGCCTGCGACGCGAGGGTCGTCGAAACGCGCGATCGCCGCGCGCGCGCCGAATACGGGCGCGTGATCGCCAGCTTCGCCGCCGGCCCGCGGGTGGCGCTCGCCGCGCCGATGGCCTGCCCGGTCCTGGGCGACAAGTCGATAATCCAACGCCTGAGGAGCCTGACGATGAACGAGATCACACCGCGCCGCCGGATGGCCGGTCGCGCCCTGCTGGCAGCCGGCCTCCTGGCCCTGCCGCTCACCGCCACGGTGTCCTATGCCGAGAGCGCTGCCGACGCGCTCCCGCAGCCGCCCGAGGCGCCGGCCGCGCCGCTGCCGCCCGAGCCGCCGCTGCCCCCGCAGCCGGCCGCTTTCGCCCCCGAAGCCCCGCCCGCGCCGCCTGCGCCCCCCGCGCCCGGCACCGACGATGCGCGCCACGTCCTCATCGAACGGATCGAGCGCAGCGAGGACGGGCGGCGCACGGTCGAGGTCCGCCGCGTCGAGCGCGAGAATGCCCGGGCCAAGGCCGAGAAGGCGCGCCGGAAGGCCGAGAAGGCCCGCAAAATGGCGGCCCTGTCCGAGGCCGATCGGGCCGAACTGGCGGCCGACATGGCACGGCTGGAAGTCGAGCTCGACGGGATCGGCGAGGAGGTCGAGCGCGAGGTCCGGCTCGCCCTCGCGAGCGCGCCCAGGGTGATCCCGGGGTGCCGCGGCGAGGGGATCGTCCATGAAAGCAACGAGGGCGGGCGCGAGGTCATCCGCATCTGCACCCGCCGGATCCAGGCCCAGGCCAGGGCCGGCCTGCGCGAAGCCCGTGCCGCGCTGGCGCAGGACACCACGATCCCGCCCGAAGCGCGGGCCGAGGCCCTGCGCTCGATCGACGAGGCGATGGCGGAGATGCCGGCCCACGACTGATCGATCGCGGGCCCGGCTGCCGGCACGGTCCCCTCAGCCGCCGGTATCCTGCACGACTTCCTCGGAAACGAAGGTGATGTCGCCCTCGTTTCCGGGGCCCTCGTTTCCGGGTACGCCTGCCTCTTCCGGCGAGGCGAGCCGCGGGGTCTTTTCGCGGTCGCTCCACTCGACGCTGTCGTCCTCGTCCATGTCGATCCGGGCAAAGGCCGGGCGCGCCGGATAGGAACAGCCCATCTGCTCGCCGCGCCCTTTTAGGTATCCGCGCCGGATGGCGCCCGCCGTGATCGCGGCTTCGAAGGCGCGCTGGTGGTCCGCCGCGCCGGTAATTTCACGCACGATGGAACGGAAGGGGATGAACGATCCCACCGCGCTCTGGGCGATGCGTCCGACCGAGATCGCATCGCCGCGGCCGTCGGCGACGTCGAGGTCGGGGCCCAGGATGGTGTCGAGTTCGGCGATGGCACCGCCGATGTCGTCGCACCCGTCCAGCCCGTCGCCGGCATAGGGTGCCTCGGCCGCTTCCAGCAGCAGCGGCGGGATCGGATCTTTCGCGAGGTTGAGGTCGGTCAGCGGCGTCCTGGCCACGTCTTCCACGTCGGGTTCGGCGTCCATCGCGCCCTGGGCCCGGGCAGCCGCCGGCGCGACCGGGACCGCCGCGATCGCCGCAGCCACCGCGCCGGCCAGGATCCCGCTACGCATCGGGCGTTCAGCCCATTTCGAAATAGGCATCGCACACCCTTTCGTCGGCGCTTTCCATTCCGCGTCGCAGGGCTTCCATGCGCTGTGCGCTGGTGCCGTGCGTGAAGCTTTCGGGGTTCGCCTGCCGCCCGGCGCGCCGCTGCAAGGTATCGTCGCCGATCGCGCTCGCGGCGCGCAGGCCTTCCTCCATGTCGCCCGGTTCGATCAGGTTGCGGTTCTTGCCCGCCCACACGCCGGCGTAGCAATCGGCCTGCAGCTCCATGCGGACCTGGAGCTGGTTGGCGCTGCGCGGGTTTTGCGCCTGCGCGCTGCGGACCTGGGCGGCCAGGCCGGTGAGGTTCTGGATATGGTGTCCGTATTCATGCGCCATCACGTAATAGCGGGCGAAGTCGCCCCCCGCGCCCAGTTCGCGCGCGAGCGTGTCGTAGAAGCTCGTAGGCATTCTGTTCGCATATTTCGGTCTGCGACAGGTTCGATGCCTGTTGCGGCCCGCCGGGGGCGGACTGTTGCTGCTGCTGCATTCCGTCGAGCGTGCCGAGCATCTGGCCCGGATCGACCCCGAAGACGAGCGCCGCGATCACGACAACGATCAGCGAGCCGCATCCCAGCTTGCCCCCGCCGCCGCCGGGAAAGCGGCCGCCGCCCGTGCCGCCCTGGCGGACCCTGATATTCCGGGGATCGAACCGTTTGAGCCGCATCGTTTCCTCCCTGTCGGCGCCGGCGCGACGATATCTTCTGGACAGCGGTGTGTCCTGCCGCAAAAGCGGTTATGCAGCGCGACGCAGTTGAAATCCACGGGAGATCCAGATGTTCCTCACCGGCAAGCGGGCCCTTGTCACCGGATCGACATCGGGCATCGGCCTTGCCATCGCGCGTGCGCTGGCGGGCGAGGGGGCCGAAATCGTCCTCAACGGCTTCGGCGACGACGATGCCATTGCCGCGCTCTGCGACGAGCTGGGCGCGCGCCACGTCGGTGCCGACCTGACCACGGCCGAAGGATGCGATGCGCTGATGGACGCGGCGGGGCCGGTCGATATCCTGGTCAACAACGCCGGGATGCAGCACGTCGCCCCGGTGGAGGACTTTCCCGCCGAACGGTGGGACGCGATCCTCGCGCTCAATCTCACCGCCGCCTTCCACACCGTGCGCCGCGCCGTGCCGCACATGAAGGCGCAAGGCTGGGGGCGGATCATCAACACCGCCAGCGCCCATTCGAAGACCGCCTCGCCGTTCAAGAGCGCCTATGTCGCGGCAAAGCACGGGCTGGACGGGTTCACCAAGACGGTGGCGCTGGAACTGGCGCAATCGGGCGTGACGGCCAACTGCATCAGCCCCGGCTACGTCTGGACGCCGCTGGTCGAGAACCAGATTCCCGACACGATGAAGGCCCGTGGGCTGACGCGCGAACAGGTGGTGGACGACGTGCTGCTGGCCAAGCAGCCGACCAAGCGTTTCGTCCAGCCGGCGGAACTCGGCGCGCTGGCGGTGTTTCTATGCCGCGAGGAAGCCGGCAATGTCACCGGCGCCAACTGGAGCGTCGACGGCGGCTGGACCGCCGAATAGGAGGGACGATGGCGGCGGGGGCACCGGCAAAGCGCCGAACACTCGCGATCCTGCTCGCGATGCTGGCGGCAAGCTGCGCCCCGGCGCCGATCGGCGGGCCGCCGGCCGACAGGCTGGCGACGATCGAGGCGGAACTGGAAGCCGACATCGCCGTCCTGGCCAGCGACGCGTTCGAGGGGCGGCGCCCCGGCACGCCGGGCGAGGCGAAGACCCTGCGATACCTGGCCCAGGCCTGGCAGGCCGCCGGGCTGGAATCGGGCACCAACGACCCGGCCAACCCCTGGTTCGCGCCGGTCGCCCTGCAACTGAACACGCCCGACCGGTCCGAAGCGCGGTTCTATCGCGGGCGGCGCGAACTGCCCGTGCCCGCAGGATCGGTGCGGCTCTATACCTCTGGCCGGCGCTCGCTGCTCGAACGCAGCCCGGTGGTCTTCGTCGGGCGGGCGGGGGAAGCGCTGGAGCAGTCCGAACTGGCCGGGCGCATCGCGCTGATGCTGTGGGACCATCCGCGCCGCATCGAACAGCACGAGGCGCTGCTGGACAAGGGGGCCGCAGCGGTCCTCGCGATCGTCCCCGACGCGGGCGAGCTGCGCGAACTGGCCGACCGCCGGGCCAAGGGTTCCTATCGCCTGGTGGACGAGGAGGACGGCGCCCGGCTCGACGGGCTCGTCTCGGCCGACGGTGCGCGGGCGCTGCTCGGCGCGGAGCGTTTCGCATCGCTGTCGCGGGCGGCCGGCCTGCCGGGTTTCCGCCCGCAGCCGCTCGCGGTCGAGGCCCGGCTGGAGGCGACCTCGCTCCAGGCCGAAGTGCGCACGCACAACCTCGTCGCGCGCCTGCCCGGGCGGCGGCCCGAAACCGGCGCCGTCCTGCTGCTCGCGCACTGGGATCACTTCGGCTACTGCGCGGAAGGGGAAGAGCCGCTGGCGATCTGCAACGGCGCGGTGGACAATGCCAGCGGGCTGGCCCTGCTGAGCGCGGTCGCGCGGCGCCTGCCTGCGGCGGGGTTCGATCGCGACGTCTATTTCCTCGCCACCACGGCAGAGGAATGGGGCCTCCTCGGCGCGCGGGCCTTCGCGCGCGATCCGGCGATACCGCTCGACAGCATCGTCGCGGCCTTCAACGTCGATACCGTGGCGATCGCCCCGCGCGGCGGGCCGGTGGCAGTGGTCGGCCACGGGCTGACCGACCTCGACGACGATATCGCGCGCGTCCTCGCCGCGAGCGGGCGCGCGGCTGGCGATCACGACTATGCCAACCGCTACCTGCGCCGGCAGGATGGCTGGGCGCTGCTGCAGCACGACGTGCCGACCGTGGCCGTATCGGCGGCCTTCGCCGATCACCCGGCGCTGGAGAGGTTCATGCGCGAGCGTTACCACCGGGCCGCCGACGTTGCCGACGGCTCGATCGTGCTGGGCGGGGCGGCCGAGGACGTCCTGCTCCACCTCGCCCTGGTGGAGCATTTCGCCAGCGCCGCGAGCTATCCCGCCAGGGCGGCCGTCCCCGGCGATTAATTGCCCCGCACCCCTAGCGGGCCGGGGGACATGCGGTTACATGGGCCGCCACGATTCTTCCGGCGAAAGACTTGCAAGTGGCTTCCATCGACATTCCCCTCGGCCTGACGTTCGACGACGTTCTCCTCCGGCCGGCCGAAAGCGACATCCTGCCTTCGATGGCGGACACCCGCACCCAGCTCACGCGCCAGATCGCGTTGAACATCCCGGTCCTGTCGGCCGCGATGGACACGGTGACGGAAGCCGACATGGCGATCGTCATGGCGCAGCTGGGCGGCATCGGCGTGCTTCACCGCAACCTGACGGTGGAGCAGCAGTGCACGGCGGTGCGCGCGGTCAAGCGCTTCGAAAGCGGCATGGTCGTCAACCCGATCACCGTTTCGCCCGATGCCACGCTGGGCGATGCGCAGGCCCTGATGCAGCAGCACCGGATCAGCGGCATCCCGGTAACCGATCGCGGGGGCAAGCTGGTCGGCATCCTGACCAACCGCGACGTGCGTTTCGCCGAGAACCCGGCCCAGCCGGTCCGCGAACTGATGACGACCGACAACCTCGCCACCGTGCCGCTCGGCACCGGCCAGGACGAGGCGCGCCGCCTGCTGCACCAGCGACGGATCGAGAAGCTGCTGGTGGTGGACGACGATTTCCGCTGCATCGGCCTGATCACGGTCAAGGATATCGAGAAGGCGGTCAACTATCCGCACGCGACCAAGGACGCGGCCGGCCGGCTGCGCGTCGCGGCGGCTTCGACCGTGGGCGACAAGGGCTTCGAACGGACCGAGGCGCTCGTCGATGCCGAAGTGGACGTGGTGATCATCGACACCGCGCACGGCCACAACCGCGACGTGGCGCGGGCGGTCGAGAAGGCCAAGGGGCTTTCGAACTCGGTCCAGATCGTCGCCGGGAACGTCGCGACGGCGGAGGCGACCCGCGCGCTGATCGATGCCGGGGCCGACGCGGTCAAGGTCGGGATCGGCCCGGGGTCGATCTGCACCACGCGCATCGTCGCCGGCGTCGGCGTGCCGCAGCTGACCGCGATCATGGACTGCGCCGAAGAGGCCGCGAAATCGGGCGTTCCGGTGATTGCCGACGGCGGCCTGCGGACCAGCGGCGACGCGGCCAAGGCCCTGGCCGCCGGCGCTTCGACCGTCATGGTCGGGTCGATGCTGGCCGGCACGGCCGAAAGCCCGGGCGAGACGTTCCTCTACCAGGGCCGCAGCTACAAGGCCTATCGCGGGATGGGCAGCGTCGGCGCGATGGCACGCGGCAGCGCCGACCGCTATTTCCAGCAGGACGTGTCGGCGATGAAGCTCGTTCCCGAGGGGATCGAGGGACAGGTGCCGTTCAAGGGGCCCGCGGCCGACGTGATCCACCAGCTCGTGGGCGGGGTGAAGGCTGCGATGGGCTATACCGGCAGCGCGACGATCGACGACTTGCGCACCCGCGCGCAATTCGTGCGGATCACCAATGCGGGCCTGAGCGAAAGCCATGTCCACGACGTGGCGATCACGCGTGAGGCACCGAACTATCCGACCCGCTAGGCCCGGCCGCGCGGTGGCGGACGGCCGCTTCGTGCACGCCGGGGTACGGGCATGACGCCCGCCGCGCGGGTCCAGGCCGCGATCGAACTGCTCGACGCGGTCATCGCCGCCGCGCGCACCGGCGGCGCGCCTGCCGACCGGCTGATCGCGGACTATTTCCGCCAGCGCCGCTATGCCGGCAGCAAGGACCGGCGCGCCGTGCGCGAGCTGGTCTATCGCGCGATCCGCGCCTGCGGGCCGGTGCCCCGCGATGGCCGCGCGGCCATGTGCCGGCTGGCGCTGGAGGACGCGGCGCTGCCCCCCTTGTTCGACGGTTCGCCGCACGGCCCCGCGCCGATCGGCCCCGGCGAGGAAGCCGCCGACGCGGGGCTGGCGCCCGCGTGGCTGGAGGAGGCGCTGGCAGGTTCGGCCATCGCAGGGGACGAGGCGCGCGCCCTGCTGGGCCGGGCCCCGCTCGACCTGCGGGTCAACCGGCTGAAGGCCGATCGCGCCACGCTCGACCTGCCCGAGCCGGGCGACGTGCTGGCGGCACCCGACGGCTTGCGCTTTCCGGCAGGGACGGCGGTCGATCGATGGACCGCCTATCGCGAGGGCGCGGTCGAGATCCAGGACCACGGCAGCCAGCTCGCCTGCATCGCCGTGGGCGCGCGGCCGGGTGAAACGGTGATCGACTTGTGCGCCGGCGGCGGGGGCAAGACGCTCGCGCTCGCCGCGGCGATGGAAAACCGCGGAACCCTGGTCGCCAGCGACACCGATCGCGCGCGCCTGTCGCGCCTGGGGCCGCGCGCGCAGCGGGCCGGCGCGGGCATGATCGAGAGCGTGCTGCTCGATCCGGGCCGCGAGGCCGAGGGGCTGGCCCGGTTCGCCGGGCAGGCCGACGCCGTCCTCGTCGATGCGCCCTGTTCGGGGACCGGCACCTGGCGCCGCAATCCGGAGGCGCGCTGGCGGCTCGACCCGGCGGCACTGACGCGGTTCGCCGCGGTGCAGGACCGGCTGCTGGCGATTGCCGCGGGTCTGGTGCGTCCCGGCGGGCGGCTGGTCTTCGTGACCTGTTCGCTGCTCGACGCGGAAGGGGCGGAGCGGATCGCCGCCTTCCTGTCCGAGCGCCCCGACTGGCGGGCGGAGCGGCCCGATCTCCCCCTCGGGCGCGAGCGCGGGGCCGGCCTGCGCCTGACGCCGGGCCACGACGATACCGACGGATTTTTCATCGCACGTGCAGCCCGGGCATGTTAATCGGCGAGGTCATGGCAGAGGAACCGTCTGCAAATGTCCCGCCTTTTCAGGAGTTGATCATGCGTTTCGCCCCCGCCGCCGCCGCCCTGTCGCTGGTCGTCGCGATTACCGCGAGCGTGGGGCAGGGCGCGGAGCGCGAGGCCGATCCGCGGGCCGCCATGCTGGTTGCACAAGGCCGCGCGGCGATGGATGCGCAGGACCCGCAGCGCGCGATCGACGCGTTCGAGGCCGCGCTGGCGGTCGATCCGGGGCACACCGCGATCTTCCTCGAGCTCGCGCGGGCCGCGCGGGCGGAGGGGCTGCAGGGCAAGGCGATCCATTACTACCGCGAGGCGCTGGCCCGCGATCCGGGCAACCTGGCGGCCATTTCGGGCGAGGGCGAGGCCCTGGTGGAGAAAGGCGCGGTGGAAAAGGCCAAGGCCAATCTTGCCAAGCTTCACAGCATGTGCGGCGAAGGCTGCGTCGAGGCGCAGAGGCTGGCCGGCGCGATCCAGCGCGGGCCGCGCGCGCCGGTGCTGACGGCGGAAGCGGTCATGCCCGATGCCCAGGCCAGCCAGGCGAACTAGGCGAATGCGCCGAACTAGGCGAATGCCATCCCCGCGCGCCGGGCCGTGCCGCCGCGCTCACACCAGTTCGCGGAAAGCCTCCAGCACGGCGCGATAGACGCGCTTCTTGAACGGCACGATCAGGTCCGGCAGCTGTTCGGGATCGACCCATTTCCAGTCGCAGAACTCGGGCGGGTCGTGCGCTTCCAGGTCGATATCGGCATCGGTGCCGGAAAAGCGCGCCAGGAACCAGACCTGTTCCTGCCCGCGATAGCGGCCGCCCCACAGCTTGCCCATCAGCTCTTCGGGCAGGTCGTAGCGGACCGGTTCTTCCATCTGGCGCAGGATCGTGACGTGTGCGGGATCGGCGCCGGTTTCCTCCCCCAGTTCGCGCAGGGCCGCCTCGCGCAGGTCCTCGCCCTCGTCCACGCCGCCCTGGGGCATCTGCCACCAGTCGCCTTCCTTGTTGTCGATCCTGCGGCCGACGAAGGCGCGGCCTTCGGCATTGACCAGCATGACGCCCACGCAGGGGCGATAACCCAGTTCGTTCATGCGCCTCCCTTGCCCTGGCTCGCCTGGCGAGTCAGCATCAACTTGATCGCAGCGATGAAGGATTCGAGGTCCTCCTGGCCGCTGGGGATCGCCTTGCGCAATGTCGTGAAGCCGTGAATGTTCCCGGCGAATTCCAGGTAAGTCACGTCGATCCCCAGGCCGATCAGGTGGGCCGCGTAGTTGCGCCCCGAATCGCGCAGCGGGTCGAGCCCCGCGGTGCAGACCACGGTCGGCGGCGTGCCCGAACAGTCGCCGATCATCGGCATGTTGCGCCGGTCCTGCGGGTCGGCGGCATACTGCGCGGTGAACCAGGCCATCGCCGCGCCGGTGAGCAGGAACCCGTCGGAAAAGTCGAAGAAGCTGCGGTGCTGCGCGGGATCGTCCGCCACCGGGTAGATCGGCGCCTGGACGATCACCGGCACCGCCGCCGGTTCGGCGCAGAGCTGGTTCGTGGTGACGATCGTCAGGTTGCCGCCCGCGCTGTCGCCGGTGATGACGAGGCCGGTGATCTCGCGCCCCAGCTCGGACGGGCTGCCGGCGATCCACCGGGCCGCCGCCTCGCAATCGTCGGGCGCGGCGGGGAACGGGTGTTCGGGCGCGAGCCGGTAATCGATCGAGACGACCGGCAGGTCGAGCTGGTGGCAGATCTCGGTACACAGCGCGTGATAGACCTCGAGGTCGCCGATCACGAAGCCCCCGCCGTGGATGAACACCACGCAGGGGCCGGGGTCGCGCGATTCGCGCGTGTCGTAGAACCGCAGCGGGATCTCGCCCCCCGGGCCGGGGCACGAGAGGTCGCGCACGACCGCCAGATCGCGCGGCTCCGCCTCGGCCAGCATTCCCATCGTGCGCATCCCCTCGCGCCCTTCCTCGACCGGCAGTTCCTCCACCCCCGGGCGGCCGAGCTGCTCCAGCATGTCGAGGAATGCGCGCACGTCGTCGCGCACGTAGTGATCGTCGCTGGCCATATTGTTCCCTCCCGCCAATCGGTTTCTTTTCGCAATCCTAGCGCGCAAAGTGCGGTTTTCCACTCGACATTTTGCGCCCCGGGGAGAAAAACTTCATTGCGGGAGAGGGGGAGGGTGCATAGGTGCCGCCCCCCGAGAAGAATGCATCGCCCGCGGGCGGTGCGCGAAAAGGAATTTCGATGGCTAGTCAGGCCGCCGCAACCCCGCGTGAAGCGGATTCCCCCGATGCCGTAGTCGTGCGTTTCGCCGGAGATTCCGGCGATGGCATGCAGCTGACGGGCGGGCAGTTCACCCTCTCGACCGCGTTGGCGGGCAACGACCTGGCCACGTTCCCCGACTTCCCGGCCGAGATCCGCGCCCCGCAGGGCACGCTGTTCGGCGTATCGGCGTTCCAGATCAATTTCGGCAGCCGCGAGATCAACACCGCCGGCGACGCGCCCGATGTCCTGGTGGCGATGAACCCGGCCGCGCTGAAGGTGAACCTCGCCGCGCTGAAGCCGGGCGGGCTGATCATCGCCGACACCGGCGAGTTCACCAAGCGCAACCTCGACAAGGCGAAGTACGAGGCCAACCCGCTGGAAGACGGCAGCCTGGCGAAATACGACCTGCTGGCGTTCGACATCAGCGCGCTGACGATCGAGGCGGTCAAGCCCTTCGGCCTCGGCAACAAGGATGCCCTGCGCTGCAAGAACATGTGGACGCTGGGGCTGGCGCTGTGGATGTTCGACCGCCCGCGCGAGCCGCTGCACGACTGGCTGCGCCAAAAATTCCGCAACAAGCCCGAGATCGCCGATGCCAACATCGCCGCGCTCGATGCCGGCCATGCCTATGGCGAAACGGCCGAGCTTTCGGGCCCGCTGAAGCAGGTCCACGTCGATCCGGTGCCGAGCGAGCCGGGCCTCTACCGCACGATCACCGGGGCCGAGGCGGTCTCGCTGGGCCTCGTCGCGGGCGCGCAGCTGGCCGAACTGCCGATGTTCTTCGGCGGCTATCCGATCACGCCGGCGAGCGCGATCCTGCACCACCTGGCGCGGCTGAAGGAATTCGGCGTCACGACCTTCCAGGCGGAAGACGAGATCGCGGCCATCTGCGCGGCGATCGGCGCCAGCTATGCCGGCAGCCTGGGGGTAACCTCCTCCAGCGGGCCGGGCATCGCGCTGAAGGGCGAGGCGATGGGCCTTGCCATCATGACCGAGCTGCCGCTGGTGATCGTCAATTCGCAGCGCGGCGGCCCGTCCACCGGGCTTCCGACCAAGACCGAGCAGAGCGATCTCTACCAGGCCGTCTACGGCCGCAACGGCGACGCGCCGATGCCGGTGATCGCGGCGCGCAGCCCGGGCGACGCGTTCGACTGCGCGATCGAGGCCTGCCGCATCGCGGTCGAATACATGACCCCGGTCATGCTGCTGACCGACGGCTATATCGCCAATGCGGCCGAGCCGTGGAAGGTGCCCGATCCGGCGGCCTATGCCAGGTTCCCGGCCACGTTCCTGGCGGAGAAGAACGCCGGCGACACCCTGCTGCCGTACAAGCGCGATGCGAAGGGCGCGCGCCCGTGGATCAAGCCCGGCACCCCCGGCCTGATGCACCGCATCGGCGGGATCGAGAAGGCGGTGGATACCGGCCACATCGATTATTCGCCCGACAACCACCAGGCGATGACCGATGCGCGCAAGGACAAGGTCCTGGGCGTGACGGTGCCCGACCAGGACGTCTGCCTCGGCGGCGAGAGCGGCCGGCTGGCGGTCGTCGGCTGGGGCTCGACCTTCGGCCCGATCCACCAGGCCGTGGGCCGCGCGCGGCGCAAGGGGCACGACGTCAGCCACGTCCACGTGCGCCATATCTGGCCCCTGCCGGCCAACCTCGGCGCTCTGCTCAAGCGTTTCGACAAGGTCCTCGTGCCCGAGATGAACACCGGCCAGTTCAAGACCGTGCTGCGCGACCAGTTCCTGATCGACGCCGAGCCGCTGACCAAGACCAGCGGCCAGCCGTTCCAGATCGCCGAGCTGGAAGAGGCGATCGGCAAGTACTTCGACGGCATTGCCGACAACGAGGGCGGGCAGGTCCCGGTCAACGAAGAGCAGTTGCCGCACCTGGAATCGGGGCATGACGACGGCTCGCTGAACGCCAAGGCCTCGCCGCAATCGCAGGAGCACGGCTCGTGAACGCACCAGTGAAAATCGAAACCACGCTCAAGGACTGGGAAACCGACCAGGAGGTTCGCTGGTGCCCGGGCTGCGGCGACTACGCGATCCTCAAGGCGGTGCAGCGCACGCTGCCGCAGATCGGGGCCGACCCGGCGAACACCGTGTTCATCAGCGGCATCGGCTGTTCCAGCCGGTTCCCCTATTACATGGAAAGCTATGGCTTCCACACGATCCACGGGCGCGCGCCGGCCGTGGCGACGGGGGTGAAGCTGGCCAATCCCGATCTCGACATCTGGCTGGTGACCGGCGACGGCGACGGCCTGTCGATCGGCGGCAATCACCTGATGCACGTGCTGCGGCGCAACGTGAACATGCAGATCATGCTGTTCAACAACGAGATCTACGGCCTGACCAAGGGCCAGTACTCGCCGACCAGCCGCGAGGGGACCAAGTCGCCCTCCACCCCGCTGGGCAGCTACGACCACCCGGCCCGGCCGGCGGCCTTCGCGCTCGGTTCGGGCGCGCGCTTCGTGGCGCGCGGGTTCGACGTGTCGAAGAAGCTGCCCGAAGTGCTGAAGGCGGCCCATGCCCATCAGGGCGCGGCCTTCATCGAGATCTTCCAGAACTGCATCGTCTACAACAAGGACGTATTCGAGGATTTCGCCGCCCCCAAGGGGGCCGAGGCGCAGCAGCTCTGGCTGGAACACGGCGAGCCGATGCTGTTCGCCGGCGGCACCAGGGGCATCACGCTCAACCGCGACAAGCTATGCCTCGAAGTCGTCGATGTCGTCGATGGCGACTGGCAGGCGGCCGGGGTGATCGTGCACGACGCGGCCAACCGCTCGATCGCGCACATGCTGGTGGAAATGCCGTTCGGCCCGTTCCCGATGGCACTGGGCGTCCTCTACGACGATCCGCGCCCGACTTTCGAGACCGCGGTGATCGAGGAACGCGCCCAGGCCAGCGCGGGCAAGGAAGCCGACCTCGCGCGGCTGCTGGGCAAGGGGCAGACCTGGACCGTCAGCGGAACCGCGCAGGACCCGGTCTGACGCGGGATTTTCCGCCGCCTGACAAGAATTGGACGCTTTTTCTGAACCTTCCGCCGGCTCGTTCGTTCGTGCCGTGAAGCCTGCCCCACTGGCAGGTCATACGAAGGAGAGTTCGATGAAGAAGCTCAACGCCTCCCTCGCCACGGCGAGCGCGCTCGCATTTGCCCTCGCCGCGTGCGGCGAACCCGAGGTGGCCGAAACCGACAACGCGATGGTCGAGGAAGACCTGTCCGAAACGGCCGAATTCGATCCCTCGACCCGCGACTACACGCTGACTGAAGAGGCGCAGGCGCGCCGCGACGCGTTCGACGAAACCGCCTTCCAGGAAGAATACGGCACCTATCGCGACGACATCATGTCCGAACCGGCCGAACCGACCGGCAGCGATGCCGACGATCCTGCCGAGGCCCAGGCCGCGTCCGCCCCGCGCGATCCGCAGACCAACATGCGCGCGCGCGAGAACATGACTTTCGCCTATCTCGACCGGAACGACGACGGGCAGCTCTCGGTCGCCGAATATGCGATCTGGGCCATCCCGCTCGACCCCACGGCGCCGCGTCCCGACGACCAGAACGCCCCGCGCGTGACGGCGGAACAGGCCAACAAGGCCGCGGATTCGTTCTTCTACTACGACCGCGACGGCGACACCTACCTGTCGCAATCCGAATTCCAGGCCGCCCGCAGCGGGGCCGACGTCGCCTGACGGCGCCGACAGCGGACGACGAGAGGGCGGCGAGGTTTTCGCCGCCCTTTTTGATTCGCCCGAACCGCGTTACCGCGCAGGCCGGGCCGGCGCAGGGGCGCGAATCGGGACGGAGACGACGTGGACAATCTGACGCACAGCCTCGTCGGGGCGCTGATCGGACAGGCGGGGCTGAAGCGGAAGACCGGCCTCGCCATGCCCGCGCTGGTGATCGGCGCCAACCTGCCCGATGTCGACGCGGCCTGTTTCTTCTGGCTCGAAGGGGTCGAGCACCTCGGCTTCCGCCGCGGGATCACCCACGGGCCGATCGCCTGGGTTCTCCTGCCGCTGGTCCTGGCCGGGCTGCTCTACGCCTTCGACCGGTGGCAGGAACGGCGCGGGACGCGGCCCGAAGGGCGCTTGCCTGTGCGGTTCGGCTGGCTCTACGCGCTCGCCTTCATCGGCTGCCTCACCCACCCGGCGCTCGACTGGCTCAACGTCTACGGCATTCGCCTGCTGGAGCCGTTTTCCAGCCGTTGGTTCTACGGCGACACGCTGTTCATCATCGACGTCTGGCTCTGGGCCCTGCTGGGCCTCGCCACGTGGTTCTCGCTCCGGCGCGAGAAGCGCGGCGGGGAGTGGCGGCGGCCGGCGCGGATCGCGATCGCGGTGGCGCTGGCCTACGTCGGGCTGAACGGGGGCATCACCTATTTCGAGCGCCAGACGGGCGCGCTGATGGCCGAACCCTATCCCGAGGTGGCGATCGCCGCGCCGGTGCCGCTGGCATTCTGGGAGCGGGAGCGGATCATCCGCACGGCCGACGGCCTCTGGTGGTCCTCCCACTGGACCGGCGCGGCCGACGGCCATGGATATCGCGCGCCCCCGCGGCAGCAATGCGCCCTGCCGGACGAGGGCACCCTTGCGGGCAATGCCCAGGCGGCGGCGTTCCTTTTCTGGTCGCGCGCACCCTTCGCGGAACGGGCGCCCGACGGTTCGCCGGATGGATCGCCAAACGGATCGCTCGTCCTGCGCGATGCCCGTTTCTACGATCCGCGCGCGCGCGACCGGTTCTCGGTCGCCTTGCCCGGCATACCTTGCGAACCGCTCGGCTGGCGAGGGGCCGGGGCCAGGCGCTCCACCGCCTCGCTGTCCGCCGCCGCCCGGGCCGGGCGATAGAGCAGGGCCGCCGCGAGGAAGGCCCAGCCGGCCCCGCCCAGCCAGCCCGCGATCGCGTCGGTCGGGAAATGGACCCCCAGCATGACGCGGCTCCAGGCGACCATCGCGCTCACCACCATGGCCGCGCCGACCACCGTGTAGCGCACCGCGTGGCGCCGGCTCAGCGCGGCGAAGGCGAGCGCGATCGCGATATAGACCACCGCCGCGTTGAAGCTGTGGCCCGAGGGGAAGCTCTGCCCGCCCGCTTCCATCAGCCGCGGCACGATCTCGGGCCGTTCTCGCCCGACCAGGTGCTTGGCCCCGGTATTGACCAGCCAGCCCGCGACCACCGTCATCGCCAGCAGCACCGCCTCGCGTCGCAGCCTCAGGAACGCGAGCGCGACGATGGCGGCTACTGCGAAGAGGTTGCGCAGGAACACGCCGCCCAGCGCGGTCACGTCGCGCACGATCTCGCGCAGCAGGGGCGGCCCGGCCAGCGCCAGCTCCTCCCCGCTTCGCGCCAGCACCAGGCCCGCGCGGTCGAACCCGGCGGCGTGTCCGCCCGCGAGGAGCCAGGCGACGAGGGCGAAGCCGGCCCAGCACGCGAGGCCCGCGACGGCCGCCTTGCGCCGGTCGATCGCGAATCCGCGCGCCGGCAGGCGGACGGTTTCGGCGGGCAGGTGATGGCCCTGGCGGGCGGGATCGTTCATGCCCGGGGAACCTGGGGGCGGCCGTTCCCGTTCCCCGGGGCATGACTTCGCCGCAGATCGTGTGGCTGCGGCGCGACTTGCGCCTGGCCGACCAGCCCGCCTTCCACGCGGCGGCGCAGGGGGGGCCGGTCATCCCGGTCTTCGTGCTCGACGAGGATGCCCCGGGCGACCATGCGCCCGGCGGCGCGGCGCGCTGGTGGCTGCACCACTCGCTCGACAGCCTCGGGCGGTCGCTCGCGCGGCACCGCTCGCGAATCGTCCTGCGCCGCGGCGACGCGGTCCAGCACCTGGCCACGATCGCGCAGGCGGCCGGGGCGGGCGCCGTCCACGCCGTGCGCCATTACGAGCCGTGGTGGCAGGAAGCGGAAAGCCGGCTGGGGGCGGAACTCGACCTGGTCCTGCACGATGGCAACTACCTCGCTCCTCCCGGGTTCGTGACCACGGGTTCGGGCGATCCCTACAAGATCTACACGCCTTTCGCGAAGGCCATGCTGGCCGAGATGCCGCCGCGCGCCTGCCTGCCCGAACCGGCGCGGATCGCGCTGCCGGATAGCTGGCCCGACAGCGACGCGCTGGACGACTGGAACCTCCTGCCCACCGCGCCCGACTGGGCGGGCGGGCTGCGCGAGGCCTGGGACGTCGGCGAAGCGGCCGCGCACGACCGGCTCGAGCGCTGGGCCGGCGCGGTTTCCACCTATCACGAGAGCCGCGACATGCCTTCCGAGGACGGTTCCTCGCGCCTCTCGCCGCACTTGCACTGGGGGGAGATCTCTCCCGCGCAGGTCTGGCACGCGCTCAAGGGCCGCCGGGGGGAGGGCTGGGCGACGTTCGCCGGGGAACTGCTCTGGCGCGACTATGCCCAGACCGTGGTCTGCCAGTTCCCCGGCTATGGCCGGGCCAGCTACCGCGAAGGGCTGGACGATATCTGGCGCAACCCGAACCGCGGTCACCTTATCGCGGAGGACTTGCGCGCGTGGCAGCGGGGGCGGACCGGCTACCCGCTGGTCGATGCCGGGATGCGCCAGCTGTGGCAGACCGGCTGGATGCACAACCGCGCGCGGATGGTCTGCGCCAGCTTCCTGGTGAAGCACCTGCTGATCGACTGGACTTTCGGCGAACGCTGGTTCTGGGATTGCCTGGTCGATGCCGATTACGCCAACAACGCGGTCAACTGGCAATGGGTCGCCGGCACGGGGGTGGACAGCAACATGTTCCCACGCATCATGGCCCCGTTGCGCCAGAGCGATAAGTTCGACGCAGCCGGCTATATCCGCCGCCATGTGCCCGAACTGGCCGATCTTCCCGACGGCCAGATCCACGATCCGCCCGACGAAGCGCGCGGCGCCTATCCGGCGAAGATCATCGGCCATCGCGAAGCGCGCGAGCGGGCGCTGGAGGCCTATCGCGCGGCGAAAGCCTAGGCAGCGACGATCCGGCCCGCCATCAGCCGCTTGGCGACGAGGACGGCCACCAGCGGCAGGACCGCGGCCGAGGCGAGCATCCAGTCGGGGTGGGGGAACATCTGCGTCGTCCATACCCCGGCGAGCGCGATCGCCAGCCCGACGATCCAGGCCATCAGCACCCGCCGGGAGGCCGCGATCGCGGTGCAGGCCCCGGCCAGCGCGCCCAGGAACCAGCCGGCGACGACCGCCACCTTGGCCCCGGTGGGAATCAGTTCCATCAACCGTTCGCGATCTTCCGCCGCGGCGAGGTCCAGCCCCGGGGGCGGGGGGAAGAGCGCGTGGCCGATCCCCTCGATCACGAAGACCACGGTGACCGCGACCACGATCCCCGCGATCGTGGCGACGACGTTGCGCACTGCCGGACTGGTCATCTGCATCCTTTCTCCAACCTGGCGGGGATCATAGCACGCCGCGCGCCGGTTTGGCGCGCCGATCGCATGCTTGAACCGGCACCGCGCCCGGTCCATAGATCGGGGCATGAAAGCGGAGGGGCTAGGCAGGGGCGAATCCCTTCTGACAGGCGGCGCCCGGTTCGAGCGCAGCCCGGGCCTGCTCGCGCGGGTGTTCGCGCCCGGCTTCCACAAGATCCTCGACCGGATCGACAGCGGGCTGGAGCGGGGATCGATCACCGGCCACCTGCCCGACGGCTCCACCCGCGTCCTGGGCGGGCGCGCGCCGGGCTTCGACGCCGAAGTCACCGTGCACGACTGGCGCGCGCTGATGCGACTGGCGACCAACGGCTCGATCGGCTGGTTCCAGGCCTGGGAAGCGGGCGAGTGGGACAGCCCCGACCCGGTGCCGCTGTTCGCGCTTTTCATGGCCAATGGCGATGCCCTGGGCGATACCGGCAGGGCGCGCGGCCCGTTCCGCTGGGCGGCGCGGGCGGCGCACTGGATGAACCGCAACACGCACGAGGGCGCGGCGCGGAACATCCACGTCCATTACGACCTCGGCAACGATTTCTACGCCCAGTGGCTCGACCCGACGATGAGCTATTCCAGCGCGATCTGGGGCGAGGGCGACGACCTCGAGGCGGCGCAGCGGCGCAAGTGGGAACGGCTGGCCCGGCGGGTGGGCGACCCGGCCTCGGTGCTGGAGATCGGCTGCGGCTGGGGCGGCCTCTCGCACCGGTTCGCCGCCGCCGGCGCGCGCGTCGTCGGGATCAGCCTGTCGGACGAGCAACTGGCCTGGGCGCGCGAGCGGCACGACCCGGCGATCGATTTCCGCCACCAGGATTACCGCGACGTGGACGAGCGTTTCGACGCGATCGTCAGCGTCGAGATGGTCGAGGCGGTCGGGCGCGAGTACTGGCCGAGCTATTTCGACTGCATCGCCCGTTGCCTGAAGCCCGGCGGGCGGGCCGCGATCCAGTTCATTTCGATGAAGGACAGCCTGTTCGAGGCCTATGCCCGCAGCGCCGATTTCATCCAGGCCTATGTCTTCCCCGGCGGGCTGCTGATCCGCACGCGCGAGTTCGAGCGACTCGCGCGCGAACGCGGGTTGCGCTGGGCGGACTGCGAATCGTTCGGGCAGGACTATGCCCGCACGCTGCGGACCTGGCGCGCGCGGTTCGACCGCGCGGTGGAGGAAGGGCGCCTGCCGGCCGCGTTCGACGAGCGGTTCCGGCGCCTCTGGCGCTATTACCTGATGTATTGCGAGGGCGGGTTCCGCGGGGGCGGGATCGACGTTCACCAGGTTACGCTGATCAAGGAAAGGTGAGAGGAATGCCGAACTGGAAACTGGCGCTGGGCGCGGCGCTGCTGGCGAGCTGCGCCCAGGCGAATACCGTGCCCGAGCCGCAGGTCCGCGAGACGCGCCAACCCGATTCGGTCACGCTGGAGGACCAGCAGGTCCTGTTCTGGGACGACGCCACGCGCGCCGACCGCTTCCGCCGGATGGAGGACTACTTCGCCGGCACCGAGGTCGCCGCCGCGCCCGATCCGCGCCGGTTTGCGGCGGGCGAACCGTTCGACGCGGCGACGCTGGCGCAGGTCGACGGCTACCTCGCGGAACTGAACGCGGCCGGGATCATGGTGATCCAGGACGGCAAGGTGCGGCTGGAGAAGTACCGGCTCGGCTTCGGGCCGCAGCAGCGCTGGACCAGCTTCTCGGTGGCCAAGAGCTTCACCTCGACCCTGCTCGGCGCGGCGGTGAAGGACGGGCACATCGCCAGCCTTTCCGACCCGGTGACCGATTACCTGCCCGAACTCGCCGGCACGGCCTACGACGGGGTGACGGTGGAACAGGTCGCGACGATGACTTCGGGCGTTGCCTGGAACGAAGACTACGCCGATCCCGACAGCGACGTGGCGCGAATGCTGATGATCGCGCCGCGCGAAGGCGAAACCCAGTCGGTCACGTTCGCCCGGACGCTGGCGCGCGAGGCGCCCGCGGGCGAGAAATGGCTCTACAAGACGCTGGAGACGAACCTGCTGGGCGATATCGTCGCCGCGGCCACCGGGCGTTCGCTGGCGGCCTATGCGAAGGACAAGATCGTCGATCCGGCCGGGTTCGCGGGCGACCTGTTCTGGATGACCGACCTCACCGGCGGCAACGTGGGCGGCTGCTGCCTGTCGATCCGCCTTTCCGACTATGCCCGCATGGGCCAGTGGGTGCTCGAAGGCGCGCAGCCTTCCGTTCCGGAGGGCTGGTTCGGGCGTGCCGGCGCGCCGATGGTCGACCTGGGCGAAGGGCATGGATACGGTTACCAGTGGTGGTCCTACCCCGGCGGTTTCTTCGGCGGGCAGGGGATCTTCGGGCAATACGTCATCGTCGTGCCCGAACGGAACATGGTCGTCGCGATCGTGTCGAATTACCGCGTGGCGACCGACGCCGGCCTGGCGGAAACGCGCATGAAGCTGTGGCGGACGCTGATCGACGCGCGCTGAGCGCGGTCAGCAGGCGGAGCGGAAGACCGGGCTGCTGGTGTGCCGGGCGACGATGTTGTCGTGGACGACCGGGCTCAGCAGTTCGGCGAACGAGCAGCCGACCTGGCAATTGTCCCACCAGATCACCTCGGCCTGGAGCGCGCCGAGGCCGGGCAGGGTCAGCCAGCACAGCTGCCCCGGGTGCATCCGGTTGATCGCGGCGGCGGAAAAGCCGGAGACCGACAGGTCGTGGACCACGGTCTGGAACGCTTTCCCGCCCGAGGCGCGCAGCTGCGCCGGGATGGTCAGCTTGGTCCGCGGGGCGCAGCGATCTTCCTGCGCGGCGATCGAATAGCGATCGAAGGAATCGACCGGCATGGCTTGGTTACCCTTTCGCTTGCCGTCGCGCGCACGCCGCGCGCGCGGGGACTGGAGCGAATGCTGTGCCCGCCTGCTTTCGGCGAGGTTGCGGAAAAGGGTTAAGCCGGATTCACCACGCGTTCGCGGTGGCGGGTGGGGAAATCCTCGCCCACCAGGTCCGCGATCCGCCGGCCCACGACCGCCGGTTCCTTGACCGTGGCCGGGTCCTCGCCCGGATAGGCCTTGGCCCGCATGGCGGTGCGGGTCGCGCCCGGATCGACGATCGCGACCCGGATGTCGCCCAGCTTGCGGACTTCCTCCGCATAGCTGTCGAGCAGCGATTCGAACGCCGCCTTGGTCGATCCGTAGGCGGCCCAGAACGGCCGCGCATCGGCCCCCACGCTGCTGGTCAGGCCGACGACCCGTGCGCCGTCGCTACGCTTCAGCAGCGGGTCGAAGGCGGCGATCAGCGCCTGGGTCGCGAGCAGGTTGGTGGTCACCGCCTGGGCGAACTGCTTGGGCTCGATCTGGGTGACCGGGGTGAGCGTGGGGAGATAGGCCGCCGCGATCACCAGGATATCGAGCTTGTCCCACCGTCCGGCGACCGCCGCGGCGAGGCGGGCGATCCCGTCCTGTTCGGCCAGGTCGAGCGGCGCGATCGTGGCCGTGCCGCCGGCTTCGTGGATCGCGTCCTCCACCGCTTCCAGCGCGCGCACGTCGCGCCCGGTCAGGATCACGTGGGCGCCCCGGGCGGCCAGCGCGGTCGCACTCGCCGCGCCGATCCCGCGGCTCGCGCCGGTAACCAGGGCAACGCGGCCCTCCAGAGACGTGCTGTCGGCCATCAGGCAACCTTGTCGAAGGAAAGCTGGGCATCGCGGCGCTCGCGGTTGGCGAGGTCGGTCAGCGGGGTCGGATAATCGCCGGTGAAGCAGGCATCGCAGAACGACGGACAGGCCGCGTCGCGCGGCTCGTGCCCGACGGCGCGGTAGAGCCCGTCGATCGAGACGAAGGCGAGGCTGTCGGCCCTGATGAACTCGCGCATCGGCTCGATCTCCATCCGCGCGGCCAGCAGCTTGGAGCGTTCGGGCGTATCGACGCCGTAGAAGCACGAATGCGCGGTCGGCGGGCTGGCGACGCGGAAGTGCACTTCGGTCGCCCCGGCTTCGCGCATCATCTCGACGATTTTCATGCTGGTCGTGCCGCGCACGATCGAATCGTCGATCAGCACGATCCGCTTGCCTTCCACCAGCGCGCGGTTGGCATTGTGCTTGCGCTTGACGCTGGAATGGCGAACGCCGTCGCTCGGCTGGATGAAGGTGCGCCCGACATAGTGCGAACGGATGATTCCCAGTTCGAACGGCACGCCCGACTGCTGGGCATAGCCGATCGCCGCCGGCACGCCGCTGTCGGGCACCGGCACGACGAGGTCCGCCTCGACCGGGTTCTCGATCGCCAGCTGTTCGCCGATCGCCTTGCGCGCGGCATAGACGCTGCGCCCGTCGAAGATCGAATCGGGCCGGCTGAAATAGACGTGCTCGAAGATGCAGGGGCGCGGGCTGTGGTTGCCGAAGGGGTGGAGCGAATCGATGTTGCCGTCGAAATCGACCTTGACCAGCTCGCCCGGTTCGACCTGGCGGACGAACTCGGCCCCGACGACGTCGAAGGCGACCGTTTCGCTGGCGAAGACGGTGGCATCGCCCATCTTGCCCATCACCAGCGGGCGAATGCCCAGCGGGTCGCGGCAGGCGATCATCCCCTCCGGCGTCATCACGATCAGGGCATAGGCCCCCTCGATCAGGCGCAGCGCGTCGATCAGGCGGTCGCTCATCGTCGGGTAGCGGCTGGTCGCGACGAGGTGGATGATCACCTCGGTATCCGAGGTGGACTGGAAGATCGCGCCCTTGCCGACCAGTTCCTGCCGCAAGGTGCCGGCGTTGGAGATATTGCCGTTGTGCGCGACCGAGAAACCGCCGCTGGCAAGATCGGCATAGAGCGGCTGGATATTGCGCAGGCCCGATCCGCCGGTGGTGGAATAGCGCACGTGCCCGGCGGCCATGAATCCGGGCAGTTCGGAAATCGCCTCGCTGGAAGAGAAGTTCTCCGCCACCTGGCCCAGCCCGCGGCGCTGGTAGAACTCGCCCCCGTCGAAGCTGGTGATGCCGGCGGCCTCCTGGCCGCGGTGCTGCAGGGCGTGGAGGCCGAGCGCGGTCGCCGCGGCCGCGTCGGAAGCGTTGATCGCGCCGAAGACGCCGCACTCCTCGCGGAGCTTGTCGCCGTCCTCGTCGCGGAACGGGTGGGTGATGTTCATGACGGTGCGATCCGGGTTGCGCGTCTCGCCGCGCTCAATGGCGATGTTACCGGCCGATTACAAGGGTAGCGTGGCCCGCCGCGGCGCACGGCACGGATTCATTGCGCCGTCAGCAAAGCGACCCTAAAGCCGCAGCGACCCAACAACAAAAAGACCCCGCGCCCTTGGTACTTTCCCTCTTCGAACGAACGATCGCCCGGCGTTACCTGCTGCCCGGACGGAACGAGGCGTTCATCGCCCTGGTCGCCGGGATCAGCGTCGGCGTGGTCATGCTCTCGGTCGCCATGCTGGTGATCGTGATGAGCGTGATGAACGGTTTCCGGGCCGAGCTGCTGGACAAGATCGTGGGGCTGAACGGCCACGCGATCGTCCAGGCCTATGGCGAGCGGCTCGACAACTGGGAAGACGTGCTGCGCGACGCGCGCGAAACGCCCGGCGTGGTCAGCGCATCCCCGCTGATCGAAAAGCCGCTGATGGCCAGCTACAACGGCCGCATCGCCGGCGTGCTGGTGCGCGGCAACACGCAGGAAGACATCGGCAACCTGGCGCCCAACCTGGTCGCCGGGAACCTGACCGAGCTGAGCGGCGGGGCGAAGAACGTCGCGCTGGGATCGCGCCTGGCGGCCAACATGGGCCTGCGCGTGGGGGACACGATCACGCTCTACAACCCCGAAGGGCGCACGACGCCGTTCGGCACGATGCCGCGACAGGTGGGGTACCGCGTCGCGGCGATATTCGAGGTCGGGATCTACGATTACGACGACCAGTTCGTCGTCATGCCCATGCGCGACGCGCAGCAATTGCTGCTGATGGGCGATACCGTGGGCATGATCGAGATCACGACGACCGATGCCGACAGGGTGGAGGAAATCCTCGAACCGATCCGCCGCCAGCTGGACGGGCGGGCGGTGGTCAACACCTGGAAAACGATCAATTCGACTTTGTTCGAGGCGCTGCAGGTCGAACGGGTGGCGATGTTCTTCGCCTTGAGTTTCATGGTCCTGGTCGCGGCGTTCAACATCCTTTCGAGCCTGGTCATGCTGGTCCGCGCGAAAACGCGCGACATCGCGATCATGCGCACGATGGGCGCAACCCGGCGCAGCCTGCTGAAGATCTTCGTCACGACCGGGTTCACCGTCGGCGCGCTGGGCACGGTCGCCGGGCTCGTGCTCGGCTTCCTGGTCCTCGCCTTTCGCCAACAGATCGTGAAAGTGATCGAGGTCGTCACCGGACAGAACCTGTGGGACCCGTCGATCCGTTTCCTTTCGACATTGCCCGCGCGGGTCGATCCGCTGGAGATCGCGGGAATCGTCGCGCTGGCCCTCGTGCTCAGCTTCCTCGCCACGCTCTACCCGGCGTTCAAGGCCTCGAGCACCGATCCGGTACAGGTCCTGCGCTATGAGTGACGCCGTCGTCCGCCTTTCCGGCCTCACCCGCAGTTTCGAACAGGGCGGCGAACGCATCGACGTCCTGCGCGGGATCGACCTCGAGATCGCACCGGGCGAGATCGTCGCGCTGCTCGGCCCCTCGGGATCGGGCAAGTCCACGATGCTCCAGGCGGTCGGCCTGCTCGAAGGGGGCTTCGGCGGCAGCATCGCGATCGCCGGGACCGAGGCGAGCGCGCTGCCTTCGGACGGGCGGACCCGCGTGCGGCGCGAGCACTTGGGCTTCGTGTACCAGTTCCACCATCTCCTGCCCGATTTCAACGCGGAGGAGAACGTGATCCTGCCCCAGCTCGTCGCCGGCCGGGGGCGCGAGGAAGCGGCCGAGCGGGCGCGCGAGCTGCTGTCCGCGCTCGGCCTGGCGCAGCGGCTGGAACACCGCCCCAGCCAGCTTTCGGGCGGCGAGCAGCAGCGCGTCGCCGTCGCGCGCGCGCTGGCCAACCGGCCGACCCTGGTGCTCGCCGACGAACCGACCGGCAACCTCGACGAGCACACGGCCGACCGCGTGCTCGAACAGTTCCTCGCGCTCGTCCGCGGGGAGGGGAGCGCGGCGCTGGTGGCGACGCACAACGAACGGCTGGCGGCGAAGATGGACCGCGTCCTGCGCCTGCACGAGGGGTTGCTGGAATAGCGGACCCGGCGGGCCTTTCGGGCGTTGGCCATGCAAAGGAGGATTTTGCATGACCGACCATCCCAGCACCTACAAGGCCGTGCGGACCCACCAGGAAGGGGTCCAGTGGGACGACCGCGCCTCGATCCACGAGGCAGACGACGGGCAGGGCGTCCTCGACGGGGCCAAGGGCCTGCGCAGCGGCACGCTGGCCGAAATGGTCGCCCAGGTCATGGCCTATCCGCCCGAGCGGCGCGGCGACTTCGTGATCCAGAAGGCCGGCGACCACCGGCTGAAACGCGCGGAGATCGAGGCGCTTGCCGCGCGCGACGACTTTCCGGGCTGAAGCCCGCGACAAGGGGAGGGGACCGCAATGACCACGATTGCCGATTTCACCGTCGCCGCCAACGACGGCACGCCGGTGGATCTCGCGGCGAAGCGGGGCAAGGTCCTGCTGGTCGTCAACACCGCCAGCCAGTGCGGCTTCACGCCGCAGTACGAGGGGCTCGAAACGCTCTGGCGCAAGTACCGCGATCGCGGGTTCGAGGTGCTCGCCTTCCCCTGCAACCAGTTCGGCGGGCAGGAACCCGGCGATGCCGAAGAGATCGCGCAGTTCTGCCAGGTCAATTTCGGCGTCAGCTTTCCGCTGATGGCCAAGGTGGAGGTCAACGGCGCGGGCGCATCGCCGCTGTTCGACTGGATGAAGCGCGAGGCGCCCGGATTGATGGGGTCGAAGGCGATCAAGTGGAACTTCACCAAGTTCCTCGTCGACCGCGAGGGGCACGTCGTGCGCCGCTACGGCCCGACCGACAAGCCGGAGAAGCTCGCCGCCGATATCGAGGCGCTGCTCTAGCGGGCGGTTCGGTCGATGGCGCGCCGGCCGGCCCCCGGGGCGCGCCGGATACGCGCCCGGGGCACAGCGGGCCGGGGAAACGCGGCCGCCGCCCCTTGGCGAATCCGCCCCGCGCCCGCATATTCGCGCGATGTCCTTCGCGCCGTTCGTTCCCCTTCGCGTGCTCTCGTCCTACTCGATGCTCGAAGGTGCGATCGACCCCAAGGCGATCGCCCGACTGGCGAAGGAACGCGGCTTTCCCGCGATCGCGATCTGCGACCGCAACGGGCTCTACGGCGCGGTCATGTTCGCCAAGGCCTGCTTCGACGAGGGTATCCAGCCGATTGTCGGCACCCTGCTCGGCGTTGCCCGCGATGCCGAAGGGCGCCAGATCGACTATCTTCCGCTCTACGCGCAGGACGAGGCGGGGTGGGACAACCTGTGCCACCTCGTCAGCCGCGCCCACCTCGACCGGCCGCTGGAGCTGGAACCGCATGTCGCGATGGCCGACCTGGAGGGGCGGACCGAGGGGCTGATCGCGCTGACGGGGGCGAGCGAGGGCGCGCTGACCCGCCTGCTGGCAGAAGGGCAGCACGACCATGCCGAGGCGCTGCTCGAACGGCTGGAGAGCCTGTTCGGCGAGCGCCTCTACATCGAGCTGGCGCGGCGCGACGACCCGGTGGAGGACGCCGCGGAAGAGGCGCTGATCGATCTCGCCTACCGCCGCGACATCCCGCTGGTGGCGACCAACCCGGCCAACTTCGCCGAACCGCACATGTACAAGGCGCACGACGCCATGCTGTGCATCGCCGGATCGACCCATATCGAGGCGGAGGATCGCGCGCGCTCCAACCGCGAGGCCTGGGTCAAGCCGGCCGACATGATGGCCGGGACGTTCGACGACCTGCCCGAGGCGACCGCCAACACCCTCGTCGTGGCGCAGCGCTGCGCCTTTGCGCCGCCCAACCGCGCCCCGATCCTGCCCAGCCTGGCCGGCGATCTGGAAGGCGAGGCGCGGATGCTGGCGGAGGACGCGCGCAAGGGGCTGGAGGCGCGCCTTTCGGCCTACGAGGATCTGAGCGAGGAAGAGCGCAAGGTCTATTTCGAGCGGCTCGATTTCGAAGTCGACATCATCGTCGGGATGGGCTTTCCCGGCTACTTCCTGATCGTTGCCGACTTCATCAAGTGGGCCAAGGAACAGGACATCCCGGTCGGCCCGGGGCGCGGTTCGGGCGCGGGCAGCCTCGTCGCCTGGGCGCTGACGATCACCGATCTCGACCCGATCCGGCTGGGCCTGCTGTTCGAGCGCTTCCTCAACCCCGAACGCGTTTCGATGCCGGACTTCGACATCGACTTCTGCGAAACCCGGCGCGGCGAAGTGATCCGCTACGTCCAGCGCAAGTACGGGCACGACCACGTCGCGCAGATCATCACTTTCGGCAAGCTGAAGGCGCGCGCCGTGCTGCGCGATTGCGGGCGCATCCTGCAGATGAGCTACGGCCACGTGGACCGGCTGTGCAAGATGGTGCCCAATCACCCGACCGACCCGTGGACCCTGCCGCGCGCGCTGAACGGCGCGGCCGATTTCAAGCGCGAGTACGACAACGACAACGAGGTCAAGCGCCTCGTCGATCTGGCGATGCAGCTCGAAGGGTTCCCGCGCAACAGCTCGACCCACGCGGCCGGCGTGGTGATCGGCGACCGGCCGCTGGCAAGGCTGGTCCCGCTCTACCGCGATCCGCGCTCGGACATGCCGGTGACGCAGTTCGACATGAAGCATGTCGAAAGCTCGGGCCTGGTGAAGTTCGACTTCCTCGGGCTCAAGACCCTCTCGGTCCTGCAGAAGGCCGTGCAGCTGCTCGGCAAGCGGGGCATCACGGTCGATCTGGGGCAGCTGGCGTGGGACGATCCGGCGGTCTACGAATTGCTCAAGCGCGGCGACACGGTCGGGGTCTTCCAGCTCGAATCTGAGGGGATGCGGCGGACGCTGACCGCGGTGAAGCCGACCAAGTTCGAGGATGTCATCGCGCTCGTCTCGCTCTATCGCCCGGGGCCGATGGACAACATCCCGCTGTTCGGCAAGCGCAAGGCGGGCGAAGTGCCGATCGAGTATCCGCATCCCAAGCTGGAGCAGATCCTCGCCGAGACTTACGGCATCTTCGTCTACCAGGAACAGGTCATGCAGGCGGCGCAGATCCTCGCCGGCTATTCGCTCGGCGATGCCGACCTGCTGCGCCGCGCGATGGGCAAGAAAGTCCAGGCCGAGATGGACGCCCAGCGCGAACGCTTCGTCGAAGGGTGCAAGGCGGTTTCGGGGATCGAGGCGAAGCAGGCGAACGAGCTGTTCGACTTGATCGACAAGTTCGCCGGCTACGGCTTCAACAAGTCGCACGCCGCCGCATACGCGCTGCTCGCCTACCAGACCGCATGGCTCAAGGCGCATTACCCGGAAGAGTTCTACGCCGCGTCGATGTGCTTCGACATGCACCAGTCGGAAAAACTGGCGCTGTTCGTGGACGATGCGCGGCGCGGAGGGGTGGAGGTCCGCGCGCCCGACGTCAACCGGTCGGAGGCCGAGTTCACCGTCGAGCGGACCGACGAAGGCTATGCCGTGCGCTATGCCCTGGCGGGCATTCGCAACGTCGGCGAGAAGGCGATGGAGGCGCTGGTTGCCGAGCGCGAGGCGAACGGCTGGTTCGAAAGCCTGCAGGACCTGTTCGAACGGCTGCCCAAGGGCTCGATGAACAGCCGCCAGCTCGAAGGGCTGATCTGCGCCGGCGCGCTCGACAGCCTCGAGCCCGACCGGGCGAGGCTCCACGCCAATATCGACATGCTCCTGGCCGTGGCCGAGGCCGCCAACCGCGAGCGCGAAAGCGGCCAGGCGGGGCTGTTCGGCGGGGAAGAGGCCGCGGGCGACACGCTGCGGCTGAAAGCGGCCGAGCCGTGGAGCCGGTCGGAGCGGATGGCGAACGAGCGGGAGAACTTCGGCTTCTATTTCTCCGCCCATCCGGTGGAGCAGTATCGCGCGATCGCCAGCGCCAACGGCGCGCGCAGTTACCAGAGCCTGATGGAAGGCGGCGGGCCGGCCGGCGGGCGCCAGCCGGCGGTGATGGCGGCGATGGTGGAGAAAGTGAACAAGGGCCGCACCCGCCGCGGGGGCGAGTTCGTGCGCGCCGATTTCTCCGACAGCACCGGCCAGTTCAGCGCCGCCTGTTTCGAGGAATCGCTGGTCGAAAGCTTCCAGAAATGGGCCGCGGAGGGCGCTTGCGTCCTCCTCAACGTCGAGCTCGACAGCCCCAGCCCGGACGAGCCGCCGCGCGTCACCGTGCGCGGCGCGCGCCCGCTGGACGAGGTCAAGAGCGGCTCGCGCATGGTCCTGACGATGGAAGTCGCGACGGTCGAGGCGCTGAGCGAGCTGAAGATGGCGCTGGCGATCGGCACGCCGGGCCACGGCGAGGTCTATGTCCGCCTGAAGACGGGGACGGGGGAAGAGCCGCTGCTGCGGCTGGGGCGCGATTACCAGATCGACGGCGAACTGGCCGAGCGCCTGGCCGAAGTGCCGGGGCTGGACAAGGTCTCGCTAACCACCCGCCGCGGGGCCGGGCACCTGCGCCTCGTCGCCTGAGCGATTCTCGCGCGGCGGGGGGGCTTCCTCGCTCGCCGGCGGGGCCTTGTCGAAGATCGCCGTGTAGCGCGCCGCGAGCAGCAGGATCGTGGGCACCAGCATCGTGTTCCACACGTCCTTACAGTGCCCGTCGTAATCGGGGGTGCGGCCGACGCTCCTGTTTTCAAGCCAGTCCCAGTATTCGCCCGCGAGAGCGACCGCCAGGACCAGCAGCCAGGGGCGCCACTGGCGCACCTTCCACCCGAAGGCGAAGCAGGCGCCCAGCATGATGGCCAGCGCGACGTAGATGTGCAGCGCGTCCTTCGCCAGGTGCGTGTATTCGATGATGACCATTTTGACTTGCTGGAGCAGGCTCATTCCGCGCTAGTGGAGCCGATTGCATTGCCGCGCAAGCATGGGCATGAAAGTGGCAAAGCGAAATCGAATGGGGAGAGGACGATGATGCTCGGAGCGATGCAGGACTGGGACCTGGTGGTCACCCACCTGATCGACCATGCCGCGCGCGAACACGGGTCGCGCGAACATGTCACCTACTGGGCCGACGGGACGGAAACCCGCGCCACCTGGGCCAGCATTCGCCACGACGCGCTACGCATGACGCAGGCCCTGCGCGCGCTGGGGATCGCCAAGGGCGACCGCGTGGCGACCCTGGCGATGAACCATTCGCGCCACCTCGTCAGCTGGTACGGCGTGGCCGGGGCCGGGGGCGTGCTGCACACGATCAACCCGCGCCTGTTCGAGGACCAGCTCGAATATATCGCCAACCACGCGGAAGACCGCGTTCTGCTCTACGATGCGGCCTTCCAGCCGATCGTCGACAAGATGCGCGACAAGTGGACGACGATCGAACACTACGTCTGCTACGACCCGCCCGAAGGGTTCGGGGGGCCAGATTCCGGGGCGTTGGGCTTCGAGGACTGGATCGGCGCGCACGACGGCGACACCGCCTGGGTCGCGGTCGACGAACGCGATCCGTGCATGCTCTGCTACACCAGCGGCACGACGGGCAATCCCAAGGGCGTGCTCTACGAACACCGCTCGACCATGATCCACGCCATGGCGGGCATCCAGCCCAATGCCTTCGACTTCGATGCGCGCAGCGTCATGCTGCCGGTCGTGCCGATGTTCCACGCCGCGAGCTGGGGCCTGCCCTGGGCCGGGGCGATCACCGGGGTCAAGTTCGTCTATGCCGCGGTCAACGACCCGGCCGTGCTGTGCAACCTGATGGAACGCGAGGGGGTGACCCATTCGGCCGGGGTGCCGACCGTCTGGCTGGCGATGTTCCAGTATTGCGACAGCACCGGAACCCCGCTGCCCAAATTGCAGCAGGCGATTATCGGCGGTTCGGCCGCGCCGCGCTTCATGATCGAGCGGCTGATGAAGAACGGCAGCCGCGTCGCCCATGCCTGGGGCATGACCGAAACCTCCCCCATCGGCACCGTCGGCGCGCCGACGCCCGACTGGGACAGCCTCTCGTTCGAGGAGCAGGTGGACATCGTCACCCGCCAGGGCCGCCCGGTCTTCGGGGTGGAACTGCGCACGGTCGATCTCGACGACTGGACGAAGGAACTGCCGCGCGACGGCAAGAGCGCGGGCGCGCTCCAGATCCGGGGGCCGTGGATCATCAAGCGTTATTTCAAGGCTGAAGAGGACGCGGTGACCGAGGATGGCTGGTTCAACACCGGCGACGTCGGCATTCTCCACCCCGACGGGACGCTGCAACTGACCGACCGGACCAAGGACGTGATCAAGTCCGGCGGCGAATGGATCAGCTCGGTCGAGCTGGAGAACGCGGCCTGCGGCCATCCCAAGGTGGCCGAGGCGGCGGCGATCGGAATGCCGCACCCCAAGTGGGACGAGCGCCCGGTGCTGTTCGTGGTCGCCAAGGAAGGCTGCGAATGCACGGCGGAAGAGGTGATCGCCCATCTCGAGCCGCTGGTGGCCAAGTGGTGGCTGCCCGACGCGGTCGAGTTCGTCGACGACATCCCGCACACCGCGACCGGCAAGATCAGCAAGAAGGACCTGCGCGCCCGCTTCGCCGACTATACGCTGGAGGCCGCCGAATGACCGCCTACATCGACCCGAGCCGCGCGAATTTCGACGCCTTCAAGGCCCTGCCGCGCGACGAGCCGATCCACATGCTCAACCTCCTGCTCTATCGCGAACGGGCCGAGTACCCGGAGGGCCACGAACACGCGGACAAGGGCTGGAGCGGGCGCCGCGCCTACGAGGAATACGGCAAGACCAGCGGGCCGATCTTCCGCCGGGTGGGCGGCACGATCGTCTGGCGCGGCGCGTTCCAGGCGATGGTCACCGGCCCCGAAGACCGCCGCTGGCACGACGGCTTCGTCGCGCAGTATCCGAACAGCGCGGCCTTCTTCGAAATGATCAAGGACGCCGATTACCAGCAGGCCGTGGTCAACCGCACCGCCGCCCTGGCCGACAGCCGCCTCGTCCGCTTCAAGCCGCGCGAAGGCGGCGAGGGGTTTTGACGGGGGCAAATTCGCGCCGTCCAGGACCAAGCCACCTGCGATCGAAGTTCCCTGCTCTACCCGTCATGCTGAACGCGTTTCAGCATCCAACGTGCATGCCGACACTGTTGGCGCGAGAGGAGGCATGGACCCTGAAACAGGTTCAGGGTGGCGCGCTTTCGATGGTGCGAACTTCCCTCTCATCGCGCTAGAACAACCGCATCTGTCCGCTCACCTCGGGTCGGCGGAATTGCGAGCAGTCGAGTTCGAAGCGCGTCTTGCCGATCCCGGCGCGCTTGCAGGCGAGGCGGAAGCGGGCGCGGAACAGGTCGGCCCAGACGCCGCGCGGTTTCATGCGGGTGAAGAAATCGGGATCGTTGTCGCGCCCCTGTCCGTCCTTGGCGCGGATCGAGCGGACGATGGCCATGACCTTGTCGCCGCGCTCGGGAAAATGGACGGATAGCCATTCGCGGAACAGCGGGGCGACCTCGTGCGGCAGGCGCAGCGGAATCCATCCGGCCGATCGCACGCCCAGCGCGGCGGCGCGCTGGACGATCTCTTCCATGAAGGCGTCGGTGATCGCGGGGATGATCGGCGCGATCGAACAGTGCGCAGGCACCCCGGCGTCGACCAGTTTGCCCAGCGCGGCGAGCCGCTTGGCCGGGGCGGCTGCGCGCGGTTCGAGCTTGCCCGACAGCTTCGGGTCGAGCGTCGTCACCGAGATCGCCACCGCCACCAGCCTGTGCCGCGCGAGCTGTGTCAGCAGGTCGAGATCGTCGAGCACCCGGTCGGACTTGGTCGTGATCGTCACCGGATGGCGCGCGTCGAGGCACACCTCCAGCACCTGCCGCGTGATCCGGTATCGCCGCTCTATCGGCTGGTAGGGATCGGTATTGGTGCCCATCGCGATCGGGCGCGGGCGATAGGCGCGCTTGGCCAGCGTGGCGCGCAGCAGCTCGGCCGCCGCGGGCTTGGCGAACAGCTGCGTTTCGAAATCCAGCCCCGGCGACAGGTCGTGATAGGCATGGGTCGGCCGCGCGAAGCAATAGACGCAGCCATGCTCGCACCCGCGATAGGCGTTGATCGATCGGTCGAAGGCAATGTCGGGCGAGCGGTTGAAGCTGAGGATCGTCTTCGGGTTTTCCTCGGTCACCGTGGTCCGCAGCCTGACCGGCGGGCCGTCGAGCGATTCGACGTGGTCGCGCCAGTCGCCGTCGGCTTCACGCGTGGCCAGGCCGAACCGCGTCGGGACCTCGCCCGACTGGGCGCCCCTGCCATGCACTGGGGGTTCGCGGCGTTGCTTCATGGTGTGAGAACATATAGGGAACATCAGCCGTACACCAGCCCGTTTTTCGATTAACCATATTCTCGCACATTGGCGGCTATGGGCGGGGCATGGCGAGGATGCGGGCCAGGTCGATCCGGCGGGGGATCTCGTGCGCGGCGCTGCTGGCGCTGGCGGGTTGCGGCGAAAGCGATCCGCCCGTGGCGGGGCGCGCGGTCGATCCGGCGGTGCTGGCAGCGATCAACGATCCGATCCTGGTCGATCCCGACCTCTCGCGCCAGAACGAGGGCAATGCCGCGCTCACCGTCAATATCGACAACGCCCTGCCGCTCGACAACCGCACGCAGCGCGCGATCGATGCCGCGCGCGAGGAGGCGCTGGCGCTGGTCGGCGGGCGCGATGCCATGATCGACCTGCCGCCGCCTTCGGGCGAGGGGGAGGCGGCCCCGCTCGCCGCGCGCCTCTCGCTGGCCGAGCGGGCCATCCTGTCGGGGGCCGGAGCCGAATGCGCGGGGCGGGCGCAGGGCGGCTTTATCTGGGCCGCGCGAATGCCGCAGACCTTTCCTCTCTACCCTCGCTCCGCCGCGCAGGATGCGATGGGCAATGCGTCGCCCGGCTGCGCGCTGCGGGCCGCGGTGTTCCGCACGCCCGTGCCGCTGGAGGAAGTGCTGGCGTTCTACCACACGCGGGCGCTGGGGGCGGGCTACAGTTCGTCCCGCACGGTAATGGGCGAGGAACAGGTGCTGCGCGGAACGCGGGGCCGGGCGGCGTTCGCGGTCTATGCCCGGAAGGCGCCGGACGGGACGAGCGAAGTCGATCTGGTCACCTGGGGCCAGCCACGCTGACCCCGTCGCGACCGCTCAGGCGTCCTTGAACCCCACGCCGACGCTGGCGCGCGGCTGGTCCATCTCGGTGCTCGCGACCGGATAGGCGCAGTAATCGGCCGCGTAGTAGGCCGCCGGCCGATGGTTGCCCGAGAGGCCGACCCCGCCGAACGGCGCGGCGGAGGATGCGCCGTTGGTCGGGCGGTTCCAGTTGACGATCCCCGCGCGGATATTGGCCCAGAACCGGTTGTAATCCTGCGGCGTGCCGCCGATCAGCGAAGCGGAGAGGCCGAAGCGGGTATTGTTCGCTTCCGCGATCCCTTCGTCGAGGTCGGCCACGCGGATCACCTGCAGCAGGGGGCCGAACAGTTCCACGTCGGGCCGTTCGGCCATCGCGGTCGTGTCGATGATCGCCGGGGAGAGGAAGGGCAGGTCGTCGTTCGGCCGCGTCATGTGGCGGATCGCCTTGCCGCCGTTCGACAGCAGGTAGAGGAAGCTTTCCATCAGCTGGTCGGCGGCCTGGTTGTCGATCACCGGCCCCATGAACGGCGCGGGATCGGCAAAGGGTTCGTCCACCAGGATGCGCCCGGCCAGCGCCTTCACCTCGGCCACCAGATCGTCGTACATGCTGTCTTTCACGATCAGCCGGCGCGCGGCGGTGCACCGCTGTCCCGCGGATGTGAAGGCGGACTGGATCACCAGCGTCGCCGCGTCGGAAATCTTGGGCGTATCCATCGCCACGATCGGGTTGTTGCCGCCCATTTCCAGCGCGACGATCTTGCCCGGGCTGGTCGCCAGCTTGCGGTTGATCGCGATGCCGGCCTGGGCCGAACCGGTGAACAGCACCCCGTCCACCCCGCGGTGGGCGACCAGCGCCTTGCCTTCGTCCGGCCCGCCGACCAGCAATTGCACGACCGCGGCCGAAATCCCCGCGCGGTGGAAGCATTCGACCAGGAATTCGCCCACGGCCGGGGTCTTCTCGCTCGGCTTGAAGACGACGACGTTGCCCGCGATCAGCGCCGGCACGATGTGGCCGTTGGGCAGGTGCGCGGGGAAGTTGTACGGGCCGAGCACGGCCATGACCCCGTGCGGCTTGTGCCGCACCGCGGCCTTGCCCTGCAGCGCGCTGTCGAGCTTCTTCTGCCCGGTCCGCTCGGCATAGGCGGTGACCGAGATATCGACTTTCTTGATCACCGTTTCGACTTCGGTGTGCGCTTCCCACAGCGGCTTGCCGGTTTCGCGCGCGATCAGTTCGGCGAATTCGTCCGCCTTCTTGCGCACTTCGTTGGCGAAGCGCCGGCACAGCTCGATCCGGGTCGCCAGCGGCTGGGCCGCCCAGGCCGGCCAGGCGCGGCGGGCGCGGTCCACCGTCGCATCGACGTCGCCCGGCGCGCTGCGCCACAATTCCTTGCCCGTCGCGGGCTCGAACGAAACGATTTCACTGCTCACCAGAGCCTAATTCCCTGAAATTTCGGCCAGCCGGCCCATGCCACAAGCGGCGCGTTGTCACAAACCGCCCTCTAGTCGCAAACGGCGATGTAGTCACAGGCCGATGTAGTCAGAGGCCGATAGTCACAGGCCGATCTTCTGCCAGCCCGCCTCGCCTTCGGGCAGGCGATGGCCCTGCGGCCGCGGCGCGCGGCCGTGGGCGGCGCCCATCCGGCGGACCGCCTCCACCTTGGCTTCGAGCGGGCCCCAGTCGTCGTCGCGCTCGATCGCCGACCAGATCGATTCGACTTCCTCGATCGGCATCGCCTGCGGCGCGTCCTCGTCCCAGTAGGGGTGCGTGTCGGCGACGGGGCGATAGCCTTCGAGTGCGCGCGCCAGGTCGCCTTCGGCCGCGCGCCCGCCGCGGTGGCGGTGGAAGAAGCGATCGGGCGGCTCGCCGCTTTCGCGCATGGCCTGCTCGCTCGCCGCGACCAGCGGTCCGTCGCGCTCCGGCCCGCGCGGCTCCACCCCCAGCCGCCAGCACCAGCGCCGGCCCACCGCCGCCATGTACAGCGGCCCGAACCGGTCGAGCGCGGCGATCAGCGGCGGGGCCTCTGCCAGCAGGCGCAGCGCGACCGCCAGCTGCCCCAGGTTCCAGTTCACCGCCTCGGGCTGGCGGCCGAAGGCATAGAGGCCGCCCTGGTCGAAATAGGCCGCGGTGAAGCCCGGGTCCCACGCCGGCAGCCAGCGCCAGGGGCCATAGTCGAAGCTTTCCCCGGTGATGTTGATATTGTCGGTGTTGAGCACGCCGTGGACGAAACCGGCGACCATCCACGCGGCGGCGAGATCGGCCATCCGCTCGACCGCCTGGTGCATCAGGATCACCGCGGGTTCCCCGCGCCCGGGCGCCTCTTCGGGCGGGGGCGGGCCGGGAAACTGCGCGAGGCAGTAATCGACCAGCTGCGCCATCTGCCCCGCTTCCTCCAGCACGAGCAGCCGCTGGAACGTGCCGATGCGGACATGGCCGTGGCTGAGCCGGACCATGACCGCCGAGCGCGCCGGGGAAGGCTCGTCGTGGCGGACCAGTTCCTCCCCCGTCTCGATCACCGACAGCGTCTTGGAGGTATAGACGCCGAGCGCTTCGAGCATCTCGGTCGCCAGGATCTCGCGCACCGCGCCCTTCAGCGTCAGCCGCCCGTCGGCGGTGCGGCTGTAGGGCGTCTGCCCCGAACCCTTCGTCCCCAGGTCCAGCAGCCTGCCCGCGCCGTCGCGCACTTGCGCGAAGAGGAACCCGCGCCCGTCGCCGATCTCGGGGTTGTACACCCGGAACTGGTGCCCGTGGTATCGCAGGGCGAGCGGGCGGGGCGGGTTGCCGGGCAGCGGATCGAAGCGCGCGAAGCGGGCGATCCAGCCCGCCTCGTCGAGGTCGTCGAGCCCGATCGCGCGATCCCACCGGCGGTTGCGGAAACGCACGGTGGCCTGCGGGAACCGCGCCGGCTCCACCGCGTCGCCCAGCCAGCCGGCCAGCGGGGCGATCGCGGGATCGGGGCGATAGGGCGACGCTTGCGGTTCCTGGCTCATGCGGCGATAGTGGGGTGCGCGGGCAGGGCTGGCAATGCGGCTGCCCGGCGATGCGAGGATTTGGACACAGGAAACTCCCGAAAACCGATGGGCACTGGATTTACCGACCGCTTCTGGGAGAGCCCGGACGGCCTGAAGCTGCATTTCCGCGACTATGCCGGCCCGGCCGACCGGGCGCCGGTGCTGTGCATGCACGGGCTGACCCGCAATGCGCGCGATTTCGCCGCCCTGGCGCAGCACCTGGCCGGCGGGCGCCGCGTGATCGTGCCCGAGATGCGCGGCCGCGGCGAAAGCGAATATGCGCGCGATACCGCGACTTATACCCCGGCCACTTACGTCGCCGACGTCGAGGCGCTGCTGGCGCAGGAGGGGATCGGGCGCTTCGTCGCGGTCGGCACGTCGCTGGGCGGGCTGATGACGATGCTGCTGGCCGCGGCCGGGCCGGGGCGGATCGCCGGCGCGGTGCTGAACGACATCGGGCCCGAGGTGGAGGCCGGCGGCCTCGCCCGGATCGGCGAATACGTGGGCCAGCCGCGCAATTTCCCGACCTGGATGCATGCCGCCCGCGCGCTGGAGGACGTCCACGGCGCGGCCCATCCCGGCTTCGCCACCGAAGACTGGATCGCGATGGCCAAGCGGGGCATGGCGGTCCAGCCCAACGGGCGGATCGCGTTCGATTACGACATGGGCATCGCCGAACCGTTCCAGGGCGGGGAGGGCGGGGCGCCGCCCGATCTCTGGCCCGCGTTCGAGGCGCTGCGCACCGCGCCGCTGCTGGTCGTGCGCGGCGCGCTGTCCGACCTGTTTTCCGAGGCCACGGCGCAGGCGATGGTCGCGCGCCACGGCGATGCCGAACTGGTCACCGTGCCCGGCGTCGGCCATGCCCCGCTGCTCGACGAGCCGGAGGCGCTGGCCGCGATCGACCGGCTGCTGGCCCGCGCGGCATGAGCGCGCGCAAGGGCGGCGACAGGCCGCGCATCCTGCACCTGCATTCGACCTTTTCCGCCGGGGGCAAGGAACTGCGCACCGTGCGGCTGATCAATGCCTTCGGGGCGAAGGCCGAACACGCGATAGTATCGGGCGAGCCGGGGCGGATGGAGGCCGCGCAGCACATCGCGCGCCACGTTCCCGTGCGCTACCCGCGCGAGTTTCCCACGCTCCAGGGCAAGCCCACTCCGGGCCGCCTCCAGCGGCTGGCGCGGGCGATGCAGGGCTACGACCTCGTCCTGACCTACAACTGGGGCGCGATGAACGCGGTTCTCGCGCGCACGGCGTTCCGCGACGTCTTCGCGCTTCCCCCGCTGATCCACCACGAGGATGGCTTCAACGAGGACGAGCGCGAGCGGCTGAAACCGCTTCGCAACTGGTTCCGCAAGATCGCGCTCGGCCGTTCGAACGGGCTGGTCGTGCCGTCCGAGACGCTCGAACGGATTGCGCTGGAGGTGTGGGAACAGCCGATCGGGCGGGTCAGGCACATTCCCAACGGGATCGACACCCGCGCTTTCGCCAGGCGCCCCAGGCCCGACGCGCTGCGCGGGGTGGTGAAGCGCAAGGGCGAACGCTGGGTCGGCACGCTCGCCGGCCTGCGCCCGGTCAAGAACCTGCCCCGGCTGGTGCGCGCTTTCCGCGCCCTTCCGCAAGACTGGCACCTGGTCATCGTCGGCGAGGGGCCGGAACGCGACGCGATCCGGGCGGAGGCGGACCGGTGGGACATCGGCCACAGGGTCCACCTGCCCGGCTTCGCGCCCGACCCGGCGCGCTACGTCGGCCTGTTCGATGTCTTCGCGCTGTCTTCGGACAGCGAGCAGTTCCCGATCTCGGTGGTCGAGGCGATGGCCGCCGGCCTGCCGGTCGCCGCGCCGGCGGTGGGCGATGTCGCGGCGATGGTCGCGGAGGCGAACGTGCCGCTGATCGCGCCCGCCGGCGACGAGGCGGCGCTTTCCGGGGCGCTGGCGCAGCTCGCGGCCGATTCCGCGCTGCGCAGCGAAGTGGGGGAAGCGAACCGGGCCAAGGCGCGCGAGGCGTTCGACGAAAAGCCGATGATCGCGGCCTATCGCCGGCTCTATTCCTCGGCGCTCGGCGGCAAGGGGATCGGCTGACCGGGCCGCGCCCGGCTTCACCTGCGGTTCACGCGGCGGGGGACAGGCCGGTTTCCAAGTTGAATTGATGCGCCCATCCGCTAAACACGCCCGCCGAACGTCACGGAAACTTGAAAGAGCCGCAACTTGGCCCTGAACCTCCCCTCCAAGCAAAGCCCCGAACGCCGCCGCGCCGCCGAAGAAGACGTGCTGATGCGCGAAGTCGACGATGCCGTGCGGCAGGACCAGTATTCGGATTTCGCGCGCCGGTACGGCAAGCCGCTGGTCGCGGCGGTGGTGCTCGGCCTCGCCGCCTTCGCCGGCTACCTCTATTGGGACAGCCGGCAGGAAGCGGCGATGGAACAGCGCTCCGAAACGCTGGTCGGCGCGCTCGACCAGTTGCAGGCCGGCAATCTCGACGGCGCGGTCGAAGCGCTCGCCCCGCTGGAGGGCGAAGGCGGCGGCGCGGCGATCCAGGCCGCGCTGGTCGAAGCGGGTGTCGCGATGGAGCAGGGGCGGGCCGAGGATGCCGCCGCGCTCTATGGCGAGATTGCCGCCAATGCCGATGCGCCGCAATTGCTGCGCGACATGGCGACGGTGCGGCAGGTGGCGGCGACATTCGACACGATCGAACCGGCCGAGGCGGTCGAACGGCTCCAGCCGCTCGCCGTGCCGGGCAAGCCGTTCTTCGCCAGCGCGGGCGAACTGCTCGCAATGGCCTACCTCGAGCAGGGCAAGGACCGCGAGGCGGGTACGCTGCTGGCGGCGATCGCGAAGGACGAGACGCAACCCGACGGCCTGCGCTCGCGCGCGCGGCAGATGGCGGGCGCGCTGGGCGTCGACGCGATCGAGGATGTCGATGCCGTGCTCGAGGACATGCGCGCGCCCCAGGGCGGCGCGGGCCCGGCGCAGTAACAGGTCAGGATTCGAGGCGATGACAGCGAACAGCATTTCCCATTTCACGCGCGCCATCGCGGCGACGGCGCTGGCCGCCACGCTCGGCGCCTGCGGCGTGTTCGGCGGCGGCGGCGACACCAAGACGACGCCCACGCTGGGCGAGCGCAAGCCGGTCCTCTCGCGGATCGAGAGCGGGGCGAAAGTCGATCCGGCGCTGGCCGGGATCTCGGTCGTCCTGCCCCCGGCGCGGGCCAACGAGGCCTGGCCCCAGGCGGGCGGCACGGCGGACAAGTCCTATGGCCACCTGGCGCTTTCCGACACGCCGGCCCCGGCCTGGACGGCGCAGATCGCCGGCGGGACCGAGCGGCGGCGGCTCGCCGCGGCCCCGGTGGTCGGCGGCGGCATGGTCTTCGCGGTCGATACCGAGGGCGTGGTCCACGCCTTCGACGCGCAGAGCGGCGCGCGGCGCTGGAGCCACCGGATGGAAGTGCCGGGCAACGTGCGCAGCTCCGCCTTCGGGGGGGGCGCGGCCTACGACAATGGCCGGGTCTATGCGACCAACGGCGCGGGCGAAGTCGCCGCGCTCGACGCGCAGAGCGGCACGGAGATCTGGAAGGTCCAGCCCGCCGGGCCGCTGCGCGGATCGCCGACGATCGCGTTCAATTCGGTCTATGTCATGACGCAGGACAACCAGATCCACGCGCTCGACACCGCGACCGGCGCGACCCGGTGGAACGAATCGGGCTCGCAGGCGCAGGCCGGGGTCTTCGGCGTCGCGGCGCCGGCTGCGGGGCAAGGCACGGTGATCGCCGGCTACAGCTCGGGCGAACTGGTCGCCTACCGTTACGAGAACGGGCTGGTCGTCTGGTCCGATGCGCTGGCGCGGACCTCGATCTCGACCGAGGTCGGATCGCTGACCGATATCGACGCGGACCCGATCATCGATTCGGGCAAGGTCTATGCGCTCGGCCAGGGCGGCCGCATGGCGGCCTACGAGCTGGTCACCGGGCAGCGGATCTGGGAACTGAACGTGGCCGGGATCTCCACCCCCGCGGTGGCCGGCGAATGGATCTTCGCGCTGACCGACGATGCGCGGATGCTGGCGATCGCGCGGGCATCGGGCCGGGTGCGGTGGATGACGCAGCTCCAGCGCTACCGCGACGAGGAAGACCGCGAGGGCGCGATCTTCTGGACCGGGCCGGTCCTGGCGGGCAACAGCCTGTGGGTCGCGAGCAGCCGGGGGCAGGTCTACCGGATCAGCACCGGCGAAGGTTCGGCCAGCCTGTTCACCGACCTCGACGAGCCGGTCTCGCTGCCGCCGGTCGTCGCGCAGCAGACGCTCTACCTGCTCGACGATTCGGGCACGATCCACGCCTATCGCTGAGCGCGGGCCGGGGGGGGCGCGGCGCGCATTTCGCCGCCGACCCTTACCGCGTCCTTAACCCTTTGCCGCTATCGCGCGGGGCGAGATGAGCGCGCACCAGCCCCCGGCGAAAGCCCTTCCGGCGAGCGACGTTTCGGCGGGCGTGGGCCTGGCCGGGCTGTTCGGCCTGCTCGCCTGGATCGCGATCTGCCGCAACTGGCCGGATATCGCGCAGGCCTTCGCGCTGCCCGGGCCGCGCGCCCCGCTGTCGGGGCCCTATGCCGCGCTCGCCGCGCTGGCCTTTTCCGCCGGGCCGATGGCGGCCTGGTCGCTGCTGGTGGACAAGGTCCACCGCAATCCCACCACCGGCATCGACTGGAGCCGCCGCCGCGCGCTGGCCGATCTCCTGCCGGTCTCGGTGGTCAAGATCGGCGCGCTCTGGGCGACCTGGGCGATCATCGGTTTCCTCTACTGCGTCGCGCGCTGGTACTGGCAGGGATCGTACCTGTTCGCGATGGAAGTGATCGCCGTCGCCGCGATCCCGCTGTTCGTGCTGTCGGTTCCCTATGTCCTCTGGCTCGACCGGCGAATGGTCGAGCCGCGCGACCACGCTTGGCACTTCGGCGCCATGCTGCTGGGGCGCGAGGCGTTCGACCCGGAAGAAGTGAAGAAGCACTGGCGCGCCTGGATCATCAAGGGGTTCTTCGGCGCCTTCATGATCTCGATCCTGCCCGGCGGGTTCGCCTCGGTGGTGGAGGCCGATCTGGCCGCACTCGCGGCCGACCCGGTGCGGGCGAGCGTCGTGCTGATCGAACTGCTGTTCGTGATCGACGTGCAGATCGGCACGGTCGGTTACCTCGTCACGCTGCGCCCGCTCGATGCCCATATCCGCAGCGGCAACCCGCTGCTGTCGGGCTGGGTCGCAGCGCTGATCTGTTACCCGCCGCTGGTCTATGCCTTCATGGGCGCCGACGGGATGCTGGCCTACGAGGTGAACACGCCGGGCTGGGCGCACTGGCTCGCCGGGAACGCGGCGCTGATGTGGCTCTGGGCCGGCTGGCTCGTGTTCCTGACCGCGATCTACGCCTGGGCGACGGTGGCCTTCGGAGTGCGCTTTTCCAACCTCACCTATCGCGGCGTGCTGACCCACGGCCCCTATCGCTTCACCCGCCACCCGGCCTACCTGTCGAAGAACCTGTTCTGGTGGAGCGCGACCCTGCCGTTCCTCGTTTCCAGCGGCTCGCCGGTCGATGCGATCCGCAACACCTTCTTCCTCGCCTGCGTCAGCGCGATCTATTTCTGGCGCGCGAAGACGGAGGAAGCGCACCTGCTGGGCGAAGACGCGAAGTACCGCGAATACCACGCCTGGATGGAACGCCACGGGCTGGTCACCCGCCCCCTCACCGCGCTCCGCCGCCACCTGCGCCCGCGCGGCCCGATGCTGGCGCGGGGGCAGAGGGAAGCGCAGACGGCCGAAACGCCGTCACCCTGAACGTCGTTCGGGGGTCCATTCCTCCTCCCGCACCGACGGTGCCGGGCGGCGCGATGGATGCTGAAACACGTTCAGCATGACGGGTGGGGGCGGCGGGAAGGCACGCTCTCCGCAACGCGAGCTCCTGCGAAAGCAGGAGCCCAGGATGGCGGGCGCTGGGGTTGCCTCTGGGTTCCTGCTTTCGCAGGAACTCGGCGTGGGTTGCATAGCGGAGCGCGGCACCCCGTTCCACCTTCCCGCAACGCGAGCTCCTGCGAAAGCAGGAGCCCAGGGACGGCGGGCGCTGTGGTGGCGTCTGGGTTCCTGCTTTCGCAGGAACTCACGGGTGGAGTATCTTCCCCTGCGGAGGGTGCCCACGCCCGGTCATCCGCTGGCGCGTGCGGACGGTTACGCCGGGAGGAAAGGCAAGCGGACGGAACCGGCCGGTGCCGCCTGGGCATCACAGGATTGCCACCTGGGCGTCACAGGGTTGCCTTGGCAACATCCTTGCGAGTGGCGGGAGGGGTTGCCTTCAACCTCCCGCTCGGCCCTTCGAGG
>NZ_WTYO01000002.1 GCF_009827515.1 Pelagerythrobacter marinus
GTGCGGACGGTTACGCCGGGAGGAAAGGCAAGCGGACGGAACCGGCCGGTGCCGCCTGGGCATCACAGGATTGCCACCTGGGCGTCACAGGGTTGCCTTGGCAACATCCTTGCGAGTGGCGGGAGGGGTTGCCTTCAACCTCCCGCTCGGCCCTTCGAGGAATGCGAGGCGCGGACAGGGCCAGGGCTCGCGCTTGCCCCGTCCGTTGGAACCAGCGTCCGTTGGAACCAGGGTTCGTGTCGTTCGCGGCGTTGAGGGCCACCGCGAAGAGCGAACCCGGGTTCCCATGTCCTCGCATCCCGGCACAGGGGTGCTTTATTGAGCGGTCACTAGCCCCCCGAGGCACCGGCCGTATGGACGAAGCGGCCAGACGTGACGCGTACACGCTTTGCCCCCGTCGCTGTAGCCAGTCTGGACTGGCCCTCACCACATAACCAAAACGGTTAGAAATGTCAAGGAAAATGTGCCAGAGGCGATCCATGACCGAGCACCCGCGCAGGCGGGGGCATTGACGATGGGCCCTAGAAGCTCTGTTCGTAAACCCGGGTCACGTCGCCGCCCCATTCGCCATGGTAGAGATCGAGCAGGCGCTGCGCGGGGACCTTGCCGCTGGCGACGCTCTCGTCGAGCGTTTCGAGGAAGCCGGTCTCGTTGTCGCCGCCGGTGTTGAGGCGGGCGCGGGCGGCGAGGCCCGCGCGCGAGATGGCGAGCACGTCGCGCGCCAGTTCGCGCAGCGTGCCGCCGCCGGGAACGGGCGCGTCGAGCGCCAGCTTCGGCACCGCGTTTCGCAGCGCCTCGCGCTCTTCCATCGTCCAGTCCTTCACCAGGTCCCACGCGGCGTCGAGCGCGGCCTGGTCGTAGAGCAGGCCGACCCAGAACGCGGGCAGGGCGCAGATCCGGCTCCACGGCCCGCCGTCGGCCCCGCGCATTTCGAGGAAGCTTTTCAGCCGGACCTCGGGGAAGGCGGTGGAAAGGTGGTCCCACCAGTCGCCCTCGCGCGGTTTCTCCCCCGGCAGGGCGGGCAGCTTCCCGTCGAGGAAATCGCGGAAGCTCTGCCCCGCGGCGTCGATATATTTCCCGTCGCGGAAGACGAAGTACATCGGCACGTCGAGCATGTAATCGACCCACCGTTCGTAGCCGAAGCCGTCTTCGAACACGAACGGCAACATGCCGGTGCGGTGCGGGTCGGTGTCCGACCAGATGTGGCTGCGATAGGAAAGGAAGCCGTTGGGCTTGCCCTCGGTAAACGGCGAATTGGCGAACAGCGCGGTGGCGAGCGGCTGCAGCGCCAGGCCGACGCGGAACTTCTTCGCCATGTCCGCCTCGCTGCCATAGTCGAGGTTCACCTGGATCGTGCAGGTGCGCAGCATCATGTCGAGGCCGAGATTGCCGACCCGCGGCATGTGCCGGACCATGATGTCGTAACGCCCCTTGGGCATGATCGGCAGGTCATCGCGCGCCTTGTCGGGCCACATGCCGAGGCCGAGGAAGCCGACCCCGCAGCATTCGCCGATCGCCTTGACCTGTTCGAGGTGGCGGCCGGTCTCGTTGCAGGTTTCGTGCAGGTTTTCGAGCGGCGCGCCCGACAGTTCGAGCTGGCCGGCCGGCTCGAGGCTGACGGTGCCGTCGGCCCCGCGCATGGCAATGACCTTGCCGCCTTCCTCGACCGGTTCCCAGCCGAATTTTTCCAGGTTGAGCAGCAGGTCGCGAATGCCGCAGCTTTCGTCGTAGCTGGGCGCGTGGAAATCGCCGTGCTTGTAGACGAGCTTCTCGTGCTCGGTCCCGATGCGCCAGGCCTCGCGGGGTTTTTCACCCGCCTGCATCGGCGCGACCAGCTGGTCGCGGCTCTCGATAACCGGGTCTTCGGCGGCGGCGGCCTCGCGTGTGCTCATTCGGCTGGAGTTAGGAAACCGGACCTTTCGTGGAAAGGAAATTATTCTTCTACGCCTGCGTTTCCGCGTGCCAGTCGCCGCAGGTCGCCATCCACAGCGCGGTGGCGGCAATGGCGGCGGTTTCGGCCCGCAGGATGCGCGGGCCGAGTGCCACCGGGCGCGCCGAGGGCAGGGCGCGGATCGCCTCGCGCTCGGCATCGTCGAAGCCGCCTTCGGGGCCGACCAGCAGCGCGGCCGGGCCGGGCGCCGCGGCAAAGGCGCGCGGGGCCGGAACGCCGCCCAGCTCGTCGGCGAAGAACAGCGTGCGCCCTTGCGGCCAGGCATCGAGAAGGGCGGCGAGATCGCGCGTCTCGGCCAGTTCGGGCAGGGCCGTGCGCCCGCATTGTTCGGCCGCCTCGACCATTCGGCGCTGCAGCCGCTCGGGATTGACCTTGCGCACGACCGAGCGGCGCATGGCGACCGGCACGAACCGGCGCACGCCCAGTTCGCAGGCCTTCTCCGCGACGAGGGCGAAGTTGTCGCGCTGGATCGGCGAGGCGCAGAGCCACAGGTCGGGCACGTCCTCGCGCGGGGCGAGGCGCTGTTCGACGACGACCGATCCCTTGCGCGCGTCGGCACGCGCGATGCGGGCGAGGTATTCGCCGGTGCGGTCGTCGAACAGGCGCACCGGGTCGCCTTCGCCGCGCCGCATCACGGCGACGAGATAGCGCGCCTGCGCCGGATCGAGCGCCACGGTAGCGCCCGGCGCGATTTCGCCGTCGATATATAGGCGCGGGGTCGAGCGGGGCGGCCAGGCGGGTGTCGCGGGCATGGGCACGCTCTAGCCGAGCGAGGGCGGCGATCAAGGCGCGATCGCGACTTTCGCCCGCCTCGCGAGGGGGCTAGGGTCGTTTTCGGCAAGGCTGAAGCGGCACCGGCCCGCACCCCTACCCGGTCACCCATGGAATACCCTGTCGTTGGGTGGCCGGGTGCGGGCCGGTGCGGTCTCAAGGAAAACGACCAGTGAAATCGACTCCAGGGCATCGGACATGAGCGACAATATCGTCCCCGACACCGAACACCGCGGGCTCGTCGCCCGCCTGCCGCAGGTCCCGCGCGACCTCGCGCAGCTCGGTCGGTTCGATCGCCCGATCGGCTGGTGGCTGCTGTTCTGGCCCTGCGCCTTCGGCGTCTGGCTGGCGGGGGCGGGCGCGCAATGGATGCTGCTCGCCTGGCTCCTGCTGGGCAGCGTGGCGATGCGCGCGGCGGGCTGCGTCTACAACGACATCGTCGATGCCGAGCTGGACCGGAAGGTCGCGCGCACCGCCGTGCGCCCGGTCGCCAGCGGGCGGATATCGAAACGCCTGGCCTGGGCCTGGCTGCTGGCGCTTTGCGCGGTGGGACTGATCGTCCTGCTCCAGCTGCGGTGGCAGGCGCAGGCCGTCGCGCTGGCGAGCCTGGCGCTGGTCGCCGCCTACCCGTTCATGAAGCGGATCACCTGGTGGCCCCAGGCCTGGCTGGGGCTGGTGTTCAGCTGGGGCGCGCCGGTCGGCTGGATCGCGCTGCGCGGCGACCACCTCGATGCCCTGGCCGCGCTCTATGCCGGCTGCGCGCTGTGGGTCGTCGGCTACGACACGATCTACGCCTTGCAGGACCGGGAGGACGACGCGCTGGTCGGCATCCGGTCTTCCGCGCTGCGGCTGGGCGCGCGGGTCAGGCCCGGCGTGGCGCTGTTCTACGGCGGGGCGGTGGCCCTGTGGGCGCTCGCCTTCTGGCTGCTGCGCGGCGACTGGGTCGCGCTGCTGGCGCTGGCCCCGGCGGCGGCGCATCTCGCCTGGCAGGTCGCGACGCTCGATCCCGCGCAGCCGGCCAACCCGCTCGACCGTTTCCGCTCGAACCGGTGGACCGGCGCGCTGGTCGCCGCCGCCTGCTTCGTCGTCGGCAATGCCTGACGGCGATCAGCCGTAACTGACCACCTCGAACTCGATCCCGTCCCAGTCGAGGAAGTAGAACCGGCGCCCCGGTTCGTAGTCGGCGTGGGAAAAGGGCTCCAGCCCGGCCTCGATCACGATCCGCTCGGCCGCGTCGAGATCGTCCACCAGCAGGCCGACGTGGTTGAGCGGCACGCCCTTGGCATAGCCGCCGCGGGCATCGGGATTGGTGTAGAGCGCGAGATAGGTCGCCTCGTCGCCGACGTGGATCGTTTCCCCGCCGAGCATCGCCGGCCCGCGCCAGCGCTCGTGCCAGCCGAGGAGTCTTTCGAACAGCGCGGCGCTGCGGTCGATATCGGTGACGGTGAGATTGGCGTGTTCGATCTGGCCCCTGGGCATTGTGCACCTCCTTGGCTCGCGAGCGGCCCCTTGCCGCGCTTCGTGCGAATCGGTGCGGCGGACAATGCAACTTCAACTTAAGTTGAGGTCAAGCGCGAAATGCGCTAGCGGCGAATCATGCACGCAAGCGACCTCCTTCCCATCGGCGCCCTTGCCCGGCGCACCGGCCTTTCCCCCTCCGCGATTCGTTTCTACGAGGACAAGGGGCTGGTCACCGCCCATCGCACCGGCGGCAACCAGCGCCGCTTCCTGCGTTCCGACATTCGGCGGCTGAGCTTCATCCTGATCGCGCAGAAGCTGGGCCTGACGCTGGAGGAGATCGCCGAACAGCTCGCCCGCCTGCCCGACGGGCGGACCCCGACCAGCTTCGACTGGTGGAAGATCAGCGAGGCGATCCGCGACCGGCTCGACCGGCGGATCGCGCAGCTCGAGGCGATGCGCGACAACCTCGACGGGTGCATCGGCTGCGGGTGCCTGAGCCTGAAGCATTGCAAGCTCTACAATCCCGAAGACCGCGCGGGCGAGGCGGGGCCCGGCCCGCGCGTCCTGCGCCGGCTGGAAGCGGACGGGGAGGGCGAAAGGGCCGGCGCGCAGCAACCGCCGGCCTGACCGGCCGGGGCCGGCCACGAGCCGTCAGCGCCCCTGGTGGCGCGGCCCCTGGCGGAAGGCCCAGCGCAGCGCCTTGCCCATGCCCCACGTCGCCGCGCGCGCCGGAAGGGCGGCGAGGCCGGGCCGCTGGAGCCCCAGCATCGAGCGGGCGAACGGCGGGAGGAGGGCGACCGCCTCCGCCGCGAGCGTCGCCTGGAGCGCGGCCGGGGCAGCCTCGGGGCGCTGGGTCAGCACGAACTGCGCGACCTCGCGCGCCTCGGGCGAGGTGCGCAGCTCGCCCCGCAGCTCGGCGAAGATCGCCCGCGCTTCGGCCTCGCTTTCGGGCACCGGGGCCGCGCCCAGCGCGCGGGCGACGACGGCGAACTGGCGATAGTACTCGTCGCGCGCGGCCGGCGGCAGGGCCGGATCGACGTGGCGCAGGTAGGCGGCGAGGAAGCTGGTCGCTTCGGCCACGTGGACCCAGGCGAGCGTGCGCGGGTCGCGCGCCGAATAGGGCGTGCCGTCGGGCAGCGTGCCGCCGACCCGTTCGTGGATCCGGTTGACCCGCGCGATCGCGGCGCGGGCATCGTCACGGTGGCCGAAGGTCGTGACCGCGATGAAGCGCGCGGTGCGCCGCAGCCGCCCGTGCATGTCGTGGCGGAAATCCGAATGGTCGAGCACGCCCTGGAGCGCGTGGGGGTGGAGCATCTGCAGCAGGAGGCCGCGAATCCCGCCGACCATCATCCCGACGAGGTCGGCATGGACCAGCCGGATCGGCGTGTCGCGCGCGAACAGCGCCTCGTCCGAAGGGGGGACGGGCTGCTGGCCATCCTCGTTGAAGACCGCGCGCACCCGCCGGACGAGTTGCTCGCGCAGGCGCTGGGAAGGGAGCGGGGCGGCCATGCCTGCCTCTATAGCCTGGCGCGGCGGCAATGAAATCTCCGCCGCGCGCCGCGCGCGGCGCTTGCAGCGGTGCGGCCGCGCGTATAGTCACCCGCGCGAGATGAACGACATGACCGACAAGAGCTTCGACCACGCGAGCAAGACCGTAATCGCCGCACCCGACACCGAAGTCGACGTGCGCGAGACATTCGGGATCGACATCGACTGGAAAGTGCCCGCGTTCTCGAAGCCCGACGAACGCACGCCCGACCGCGACGATGCCTACGTGTTCGAACCGCAGACCACGATGGCGATCCTCGCCGGGTTCGCGCACAATCGCCGCGTGATGGTCCAGGGCTATCACGGCACGGGCAAGTCCACCCATATCGAACAGGTCGCCGCGCGGCTGAACTGGCCCTGCATCCGGATCAACCTGGACGCGCATATCAGCCGGATCGACCTGGTCGGGCGCGATGCGATCGTTCTGCGCGACGGCCTGCAGGTGACCGAGTTCCGCGAAGGCCTGCTGCCCTGGGCGCTGCAGCACCCGGTGGCGCTGGTGTTCGACGAATACGACGCCGGCCGGCCGGACGTCATGTTCGTGATCCAGCGCGTGCTCGAACAGGCGGGCAAGCTGACCCTGCTCGACCAGAACCGGGTGATCCGCCCCGATCCCAATTTCCGCCTCTTCGCCACGGCCAACACGGTCGGCCTGGGCGACACGAGCGGCCTCTATCACGGCACCCAGGCGATCAACCAGGGGCAGATGGACCGCTGGAACATCGTCGTCGCGCTCAATTACCTGCCGGCCGAGACCGAGCAGGAGATCGTCGCGGCCAAGAACCCGGACAGCGATCCGAAGACGATCGCCGACATGATCAAGGTCGCCGACCTGACCCGTCAGGGTTTCATCAACGGCGACATCTCCACGGTGATGAGCCCGCGCACGGTCATCACCTGGGCGGAGAATGCCGCGATCTTCAAGGACATCGGCTTCGCCTTCCGTCTCAGCTTCCTCAACAAGTGCGACGAGGCGGAGCGGATGCTGGTGGCCGAGTATTACCAGCGCGTCTTCGGCGAGGAACTGCCGGAGAGCGTGGTTTCGGCGGCGTGACGGGTTGAAGCGGCGCCCGGCTGTGTTAAGTGTGTAACACAGCAAGTCGATGACCCGCATCCTTTCCTGGCTTTCGCGCAAGCGGCGCACCGATGGCGACGAGCCTGAGGGACCGGGATTCTACGCGTTGCAGGATGCCCCTGCCGGTGGCTGGTCCGACCCGGCGGGCGCGCCGGAATCCGCGCCGCGCGGGGGCGGCGCGATGCCGCGGGCCGGCGACCCCTGGGCCGAGCGGCTCGAACAGCTCGACCGCTATATCGAGGACGAGCCGAAGCGCGACCGCCGGCGACGGCGCTGGCGCTGGACGGTGCGGATTGCGGCCGGGGGGCTGTTCGCCTTTATCCTCCTGGTCGGCTGGCTCGCGGTGACCGCGCCGCTGTCGCGCTCGCTCGAACCGATCGCGCCGCCGCAGCTGACCCTGCTGGCATCGGACGGCACCCCGATCGCGCGCAACGGCGCGGTGGTGGACGAGCCGGTGCGCGCGGCCGACCTGCCACCGCACGTTATCGAGCCCTTCCTGGCGATCGAGGACCGGCGGTTCTACAGCCACTGGGGAATCGATCCGCGCGGCATCGCCCGGGCGCTGTGGTCCAACCTGACCGGCGGGCCGACCCAGGGCGGCAGCACGATCACCCAGCAACTGGCCAAGTTCACCTTCCTGACGCCCGAGCAGAGCCTGACGCGCAAGGCGCGCGAGGCGCTGATCGCGTTCTGGCTGGAAGCCTGGCTGAGCAAGGACGAGATCCTCGAACGGTACCTGTCGAACGCCTATTTCGGCGACAATACCTATGGCCTGCGCGCGGCCTCGCTCCATTACTTCTACCGCCACCCGGAGAACCTCAAGCCCGAACAGGCCGCGATGCTGGCCGGGTTGCTCCAGGCCCCGTCGCGCCTCGCCCCGACGCGCAATTTCGATTTGGCCGAGCGGCGGATGCGGCTGGTGGTCGCGGCGATGGTCGATGCCGGTTACCTGACCGCGGAGGAGGCGGGCCGCCTGCCGACCCCCCGGCTCGACGTGCGCCGGCGCAACGAGCTGCCGACCGGGACCTATTTCGCCGACTGGGCCCTGCCCGAAGCGCGCAAGCTGACCGGCAATGGCTATTCGGAGCAGACGATCGCGACCACGCTCGATTCGCGCCTGCAGGGCATTGCCCGCGACGTGATCGCCCGCGCGCCGCTGGGCACGGCGCAAGTCGCGCTGGTGGCGATGCGGCCGAATGGGGAGGTCGTAGCGATGATCGGCGGGCGCGATTACGCCAGGTCGCCGTTCAACCGGGCGACCCAGGCGCGGCGGCAGCCGGGCTCCACCTTCAAGCTGTTCGTCTATCTCGCCGCGCTGGAGGCGGGGATGTCGCCCGAGGACGCGATCGACAACAGCATGATCGAAACGGGCAGCTATCGCCCGCGCAATGCCAGTGGTTCCTATTCGCAGAGCCTGACGCTGGAACAGGCTTTCGCCCGGTCGAGCAACGTCGCCGCGGTGCGGCTGTTCGAACAGGTGGGGGGCGAGGCGGTGATCGACACGGCCCGCCGGCTGGGCGTTGCCTCGCCGCTGGCCGAGGGCGACCCCAGCCTGGCCCTGGGCACCTCGACCATGACGCTGATGGAACTGACCGCCGCCTATGCCGGGATCGCGGGCAATTCCTTCCCCGTGCGCCCCCACGCGTTCGTGGAGGAGGAGCCGGGCTGGTTCGACTGGCTGTGGAACGGGCGCGACAGCCTCTCGCGCGGGCGGCACGAGGCGATCGAGCGCCTGCTGCGCAGCGCGATCAACCGCGGCACCGGGCGCGCGGCGATGCTGCGCGCGCCGAACTTCGGCAAGACGGGGACGACGCAGGACAACCGCGACGCGCTGTTCGTCGGCTATGCCGGCGATCTGGTGGTCGGGGTGTGGATCGGCAACGACGACAACTCGCCGCTCGCCGGGATCAGCGGCGGCGGCCTGCCGGCGCGGATCTGGCGCGACTTCATGGCCCGCGCGCTGGGCGAGACGCGTGCTCCCGCCCGCCCGCGCCCGACGCCGAGCCCCGATCCCGCCGGCCCTGTCCAGCCGCAGGACGTGCCGCAGATCGGCGATATCCCGCTGGGCGAGGGCGGTTCGCGCCTGCGCGTGGATGGGGGCGGGGCGACCCTTTCGACCGAGGTCGGTGGAATGCCGGTCGATGTCAGGCTCGATCGCGACGGGCTGGCGCTCGAACCGGGCGCCGCGCCGCGCGACGATCCACCGCAGGACACCGCACCGCGCTAGTCATCCGGCGCGGAAGCCAGCCCCATTCCCGTCATGCCGAACTCGTTCGGGCATCCATCGTGCCTCCGGGCGCCGTCGGCGCAGGAGGACGCGCGCGGCGGCCTCAGCCGAAGACGCGTTCGAACACCCGGTCCACCTGGCGGAAGTGGTAATCGAGGTCGAACTTCTCCTCCAGCTCGGCCTCGCCCAGCGCGGCGGTGACTTCGGCGTCCTGCTTCAACAGGTCGAGCAGCGCCAGTTCGCCGTCCGATTCCCACACTTTCATCGCGTTGCGCTGGACGATCGCATAGGCATCCTCGCGGCTGATCCCGGCCTGGGTCAGCGCCAGCAGGACGCGCTGCGAATGGACCAGCCCGCCCATGCGGTCGAGGTTCTTCTGCATCCGCTCGGGATAGACGACCAGCTTGTCGATCACGCCGGTCAGCCGTGCGAGCGCGAAGTCGAGCGTGATCGTCGCGTCGGGGCCGATGAAGCGCTCGACCGAGGAATGGCTGATGTCGCGTTCGTGCCACAGCGCGACGTTTTCGAGCGCGGGCAGGGCATAGGCGCGAATCATGCGCGCCTGGCCGGTCAGGTTCTCGGTCAGGATCGGGTTGCGCTTGTGCGGCATCGCGCTCGAACCCTTCTGGCCGGGGGAGAAGTATTCCTCCGCCTCGAGCACCTCGGTCCGCTGGAGATGGCGGACCTCGACCGCGACGCGCTCGATCGACCCGGCGATCACCGCCAGGGTGGCGAAGAACATCGCGTGCCTGTCGCGCGGAATGACCTGGGTGGAAATCGGCTCGATCGCCAGGCCCAGCCGCTCGGCCACGTGCTCTTCCACCGCCGGATCGACATTGGCGAACGTGCCCACCGCGCCCGAAATGGCGCACGTCGCGATCTCCGCGCGCGCGGCGACCAGCCGCTGGCGGCAGCGGGCGAACTCGGCATAGGCCTGCGCCAGCTTGAGGCCGAAGGTCACCGGCTCGGCATGGATGCCGTGGCTGCGGCCGATGGTGGGGGTGTACTTGTGCTCTTCCGCGCGGCGGCGGATCGCGGCGAGCAGCAGGTCGAGGTCTTCCAGAAGGATATCCGACGCGCGGGCGAGCTGCACCGCCAGGGTCGTGTCGAGCACGTCCGAACTGGTCATGCCCTGGTGCATGAAGCGGGCTTCATCGCCCACCTGCTCCGCCACCCAGGTGAGGAAGGCGATCACGTCGTGCTTGGTCACCGCCTCGATCGCGTCGATCGCGGGTACGTCGATCTTCGGGTCGGTCGCCCACCAGTCCCACAGCGCCTTCGCCGCGCTTTTCGGCACGACGCCCAGCTCGCCCAGCTTCTCGGTCGCGTGGGCCTCGATCTCGAACCAGATGCGATAGCGCGCCTCCGGCTCCCAGATCGCGGACATCGTGGGGCGGGCGTAACGGGGGACCATGGCAAACTCCGGGCGGGAAAACGGGTGTCGCGGCGCGGCTATATGCGGGGAGGCCGATTGGCAACCCGCCAGATCGCGGGTAGGGTGCACGGCAGGGGAATTGCATCGCTGGGGGGCACATGCATCACGTGGTTCGTCTGATTGCCGGGGGAATATCCGCGGCGGCGCTCGTCGCGCCTGCCTGGGCCGGGGAGGAGATCCTCTACCAGCCGGAGCCGGAATGGGTCGAGGTGGCCGAACTGCCCCCGGCGGACAGCCACCAGGGCAAGCCGATGCGGCTGATCGAATCGCAGGTCCTGCTCGACGGCGGAACGGTGTGGGAGTTCAGGGACATCGCGCTGGCCTTCGAGACGCCCGAGATGCTGAGCCAGCTCGGCACCGTCTCGGCCAACTGGCTGCCGGACAAGGGCGACCTGATCGTCCATCGGATCGAGCTGGTGCGCGACGGGGAAACGCTCGATGTCCTGGCCGACGGCGCGGGGTTCGAGGTGCTTCGCCGCGAGCGGCAGCTGGAACAACGCATCCTCGATGGCGGGCTGACCGCGACGCTGGCCGTCCCCGGCCTGCGCGTCGGCGATACGCTGCGGGTCGCCTACTCGGTCACGCGGCGCGACCAGGCGCTCGACGGGCAGATGGAATGGAGCTCCGAAATCCTTGCCGAGCCGCTGCCCGTCGCGAGCGGGCGGATCGTCCTCGCCTGGCCCGAAGGGCAGGCGGTGCAGCACCAGCTGCGCCGCGCGGACGGCGCGGCCCGGCTGACCCGCGAAGACGGGATGACGCGGCTGGCGATCGCCATGCCGCTGGCCGAACCGCCGGAGATGCCCGACGATGCGCCGGTGCGGTTCCGCCTCGCGCCCACCGTGCAGGCCGGCACGTTCGACAGCTGGGAAGCGGTTTCCGCCTCGATGGCGCCCTACTACGCGACCGAGGGGACGATCGCGCCCGGCGGCGCCATCGCGCAGGAGCTCGACCGTATCCGCGCCGCGGAAAGCGACCCGCTCGCGCGCGCCGCGCTGGCCGTGCAGCTGGTGCAGGAAGAAGTCGGTTACCTGATGAACGGCCTCGACGGGGGCAATTACCTGCCGCAATCCCCGGCCGAAACGTGGGAGAAGCGCTACGGCGATTGCAAGGCCAAGTCGCTCCTCCTGCTTGCCATGCTGCGCGAGCTGGGGATCGAGGCCGAGGCCGTGCTGGTCAGCACGACGATGGGCGATGCCATTCCCGAGCTTCTGCCCGTGCCGGGCAACTTCAACCACGTGATCGTGCGCGCCGATATCGGCGGCGAGACGTACTGGCTCGACGGCACGAGCACGGGCACGCGCCTGCAGACGATGGCGGCGGTTCCGCGGTTCGGGCACGCGCTGCCGCTGCGCGAGGGCGGGGCCGGGCTCCAGCCGATTCCCGCGCGGCCCCTGCCGGTGCCGGGCCGCACCGTGCGCCTCGCGGTGGACCAGCGGGCCGGTATCGCCCTGCCGGCGCTGTTCGATCTCGAACTGACCGTGACCGGGCCCGATGCCTCGGCCTTCCGGATGCTGGCCCAGCTGGAAGACGGCGACCAGCGCGACGAGTTCATCCAGGGCGCGGCGACCGCGATCATCGGCGATCATCGCCAGATCGAGCGGTCGATCGCCTTCGACGACGAATCGGGCAGCGCGACGGTGACGGTCGAAGGGCTGATGACCACGCCGTGGAACATGCGCGACGGCCGTTACCGGCTGGAAATGCCCTATCTCCCCGCCGCGTCGTTCCGCTTCGACAACGACCGCGCGCGGGCCGAGTGGCGCGACCTGCCGGTAACGGTGAACGGGCCGCTGTTCTGGCGCACGCAGGTGGAATGGCTGCTGCCCGAAGACGGGGCGGGGTTCACCGTGCGGGGGGAACCGGCGTTCGATCGCGAGATCGGCGGCAACCGGATTGTCTCCTCGGGCGGGATCGAGGGCGACCGGATCGCGATCACGCAGGACGTGGTCAGCCACGCGTGGGAAATCCCGGCCAGCGAACTGCCCGCGACCAAGCGCGAGGCGATCCGCATGAAGCGCCGCCTGCCCACTTTCGTCGCGCCTGCCGACACCCGGCGCGCCTGGGACTATCGCGGCAGCGACCGGGCCATGCTGGAGGACCTGGAGCAGGCCTATGCCGTCCTGGTGGAGCGCGAGGACGACGACGAGGCCGGCGCCTTTACCAACCGCGCGATCTTCCGCGCCGGGGTCGGCGACTGGGACGGGGCGCTGGCCGACCTCGACGTCGCGCTGGAGCGCGAGCCCGCCGCCTGGCTTCACCGCCGGCGCGCCCAGGCCCGGCGGCAGCTCGGCGATCTCGAGGGCGCGCTGGCCGACCTCCAGGCGGCCGAAACGCTCGATCCGGCCAATCCCGATCACTTCAAGCAGGTCGAGATCCTCGGCCAGCTCGGCCGCGGAGAGGAAGCGATCGCGCTGGCGCAGGACAGCGCGCTGGTCGCCAGCAATCCCGACTGGGGCGACATCCAGATCGCCTATGCCGAGGGCTGGGCCGGCCAGACCGAGGAAGGGCTCGAACGGCTGGCCGACCTGGTCGAGTTCGCCGCCCCCGGGTCGGAGGCGTTCAATGCCCTGTGCTGGTATTCCGGGATCTGGAACCGCGCGACGGACGAGACGCTGCCGGTCTGCCTCAAGGCCGTGGAACAGTCGGCCGGCGGGATCGGCGCGCTCGACAGCCGGGCCATGGTCCTGTTCCGCCTGGGCGAGGCGGAAGGCGCGCTGACCGATCTCGACAAGGTGCTCGCCGCCTCGCCGGACGAACATGCCTCGCGCTACATGCGCGGGATCGTGCGGCTGCAACTGGGCGACGCCGGCGGGCGCGAGGACATCGCGGTAGCGCTCGCGGCCGAGCCGGCGCTCGAGGCGGTCTATCGCGCATACGGCATCGCCCCGCCGCGCTGATCGCGCCGATCTCGCCCAATCTTGAAAGGGGGGCCGGGGCAGCGGGCAAGCGCCGATTGACTCATTCATAACTGCGTGGTTATGAATGAGTCGTGCCCGCCGATGCGCCTCCCGCAAGCCCCGCGAGGGACCAGGTCTTCCGCGCGCTGGCGGATGGCAGCCGGCGCGCGCTGTTCGAACGCCTGTGCCGCGAAGGGGAACTGACGGTCGCCCGCCTGACCGATGGCGCGGGGATCTCGCAACCGGCGGTCTCGCGGCATCTCGCGGTCCTGAAGGAAGGCGGCCTGGTCGAGGCCCGCCCGGCGGGCCGCGCGACATTCTACCGAGCGCGCGCGGACCGGCTCGCCCCGCTCGACGACTGGACCCGCGAAATGCGCGCGACCTGGCACGCGCGGCTCCACGCGCTCGACGATGTCTTGCGAAGGATGGACAATTGACCCCAGGCGACGACCGGACCCGCACCCTGACGATCGAACGCGAGTTCGCCCACCCGCCCGAACGCGTCTGGCGCGCCCTGACGCAGAGCGAGCTGCTGGCCGAATGGATCATGCCCAACGATTTCCGGGCCGAGACGGGCGCGCGCTTCGCGATGGATGCCGAATGGGGCCGGGTCGAAGGCGAGGTCCTCGAGGTCGAGCCGCAGCGCCGGCTGCGCTATACCTGGAACGGCCCCGAACTGCGCAGCGAGGTCGAATGGACGCTGGAGCCGGCTGCCGAGGGAACCCGCCTGACGCTGGAACAGACCGGGTTCCGGCCGCAGGATCGACAGGCCTATTACGGCGCGCGCGCAGGCTGGCCGCGCTTTCTCAAGGCTCTCGACGCATTGCTCGAAAGGATTGGCTGATGCCCGCAACGATCAGGAAATGGCACCGCTGGATATCGATGGCCTTCGTCGCTCTCGTCGCCGCGATCTTCCTGCTCCAGGCGCTGACGACGCCGCCCGAATGGCTTTACTACACGCCGCTGCCGTTCCTCCTGGGGCTGATTGCATCCGGCATGTACATGTGGTTCCGCCCGGCGCGGCCGGGAGCCGCGAAATGAGCGACGAGGGCGAGCCGAAGCTGCTGGCCGGGGGCAATCCCCAGATCCCGAAGGGGGAGGGGGATGCCCCGGTCCAGGCCTATATCGCCGCCATGCCCGGATGGAAGAAACCGATCGGCGAGGCGCTCGACGCGGCGATCGTGCGCGAGGTGCCCGGGGTGCAGAAGGCGGTGAAGTGGAACACCCCGTTCTACGGTGTCGAGCAGGGGTGCTGGTTCGCCTCGTTCCATTGTTTCGACCGTTACGTGAAAGTCACCTTCTTTCGCGGCGGGTCGCTCGAACCCCAGCCGCCCGAGACCTCGAAATACCCCGAGGTTCGCTATTGCCACTTTCACGAAGGCGAACGGCCCGGCGAGCGGTTTGCCGACTGGATCAGGCAGGCCGCCGCCCTTCCGGGAGAGAAGCTGTGACCGGCGCGCGCGACGCGAAAGCAGGCGATCGGGCCGGCGACTGGCGCCAGGAAACGCTCGCCCGGGTGCGCGCGATCGTCCTCGCCGCCGACCCGGCCATCGTGGAAGAGGTGAAGTGGCGCAAGCCCTCCAACCCCGCGGGCGTGCCGACCTGGACCTGCGAGGGCATCGTCTGCACGGGCGAGACATATCGCGACAAGGTCAAGCTGACTTTCGCGCGCGGCGCGGCGCTGGCCGATCCGCACGGGCTGTTCAACGCGGGGCTGGAAGGCAAGGTCCGCCGCGCGATCGACCTGCGCGAAGGCGACGAGCCGGACGAGGCCGCGCTTACCGCGCTGGTGCGCGAGGCGGTGGCCGCCAACCGCGCCCGGGCGGCCGGCTGACCGGGCCTGCGCCGCGCCCAGCCGGTCGGGGGCGCGCGCTTCGATTGACAGCCGGGGCGGCCGCGTCCACCTAGCCGCCCGTCACGACCGACCGAGAACGAGGGGCCAAGTGGACAGGCCGGGGCGGTTCGGCCGCTCCCCGCCCGGCAAGACGCGATGATCGAACTTCCGACTTTCGAGGACCTGGGCCTGACCGGCCTTGCCCCGACGGCCGAGATGGTCGTCGGCCTGTGCATCCTGGCGGCGCTGGCCTGGCTGGGCAACTTCGTCGCCAAGAAGATCATCCTGCGCATCCTGATCGCGCGGGTCCTGCCGCAGGACGGGCCGAGCCCGCGCAAGGTCGTCGCCTATCTCGCCAATATCGTGCCCACGGTGATCGTCGCCTACGGCGTGGGCGCGGTGCCGCATCTCGCGCCCGGAATCGCATCGGTGATCGCGAACGTCGCCAACGGGGTGACGATCCTGGTCATCGCCATGGCGATCAGCGCGGCGCTCAGCTTCGTCAACGCGCTTTACGAACAGCGCCCCGAAAGCGCGAGCCGCCCGATCAAGGGCTATGTCCAGGTGCTGAAGATCGTCGTCTATTCGGGCGCGGCGATCCTGATCGTCGCGGTGCTGATCGAACAGTCGCCGCTCCTCCTCCTCTCGGGCCTCGGCGCGATGGCGGCGGTGGTCCTGCTGGTGTTCAAGGACACGATCCTTTCGCTCGTCGCCTCGGTCCAGCTCACGTCGAACGACCTGCTGCGGGTGGGCGACTGGATCGAGATGCCCCAGGCCGGGGCCGACGGCGACGTGATCGATATCGCGCTGCACACGGTGAAAGTGCAGAATTTCGACAAGACGATCGTCTCGATCCCGACCCACCGGCTGATTTCGGAAAGCTACAGGAACTGGCGCGGGATGTCCGAATCGGGCGGGCGGCGGATCAAGCGGCCGATCTTCATCGACCAGAACTCGATCCGGTTCCTCGAAGCCGAGGAGATCGCGCGGCTGAAGCGGGTCGCGCTGATCGCGGACTACCTCGCCGACAAGGAACGCGAGCTGGGCGAATGGAACGCCGGGCTGGGCGAGGCGGGGCGCGAGGCGGTGAACGCGCGCCGGGCGACCAACGTGGGCACGTTCCGCGCCTATGTCCTCGCCTATCTGCGCGCCCATCCGCGGGTTTCCCCGGCGATGACGCTGATGGTGCGCCAGCGCGAGCCGGGGCCGCAGGGCCTGCCGCTGGAGATCTACTGCTTCACCGACACGACCGCGTGGCTCGAATACGAACGGATCCAGTCGGACATCTTCGATCACCTGCTGGCGATCCTGCCCGAGTTCGGCCTGCGGATATTCCAGCAGCCGAGCGGCCTCGATTTCCGCACGCTGGCGGAAGGCTAGCGCGCCGGCCGCCGCGGGGCCTCGGGTCAGATCAATCCTTTCGCGCGCAGGCTGGCATGGCCTTCGCGCCCCACGATCACGTGGTCGTGGACGACGATCCCCAGCAGGCGGCCGGCCTCCGCGATCCGGCGGGTGACCTGGATGTCGGCCTGGCTCGGCGCGGGGTTTCCGCTGGGGTGGTTGTGGACCAGGATCAGCGCGCTCGCGCCCACGTCCAGCGCGCGCCTGACCACCTCGCGCGGGTGAATCGCCGCCTCGTCGATCGAACCGTCGCCGACATGGTAATCGAGGATCAGGCGGTTGCGCGTGTCGAGATAGAGCACGCGGACCCGCTCCACCGTCAGGTGCGCCATGTCGATCGTCAGGTAATCGAGCAGCGCCTGCCACGATCCCAGAACCGGCTTTCGCTCGACTTCGCCGCGGGCCATGCGCCGGGCGGCGAGGGCGGTGGCCTTGAGCATGGCGGTGCCCGTCTCGCCCATGCCCTTGACCCGGGCCAGCGCGGCGGGATCGGCGTTGAGCACCGCGGGTAGCGAGCCGAACCGGTCGAGCAGCGCCTTTGCCAGCGGCTTGGTGTCGCCGCGCGGATTGGCGGCGAAAAGGAGATATTCGAGCACTTCGTAATCGGCCAGCGCCTCCGCCCCGCCGGCAAGCAGGCGCCGGCGCAGCCGCGCGCGGTGGCCCAGGCCCGCGTGGGCCGGCGTCTTGCCGGGCGGCTTGTTCCCCCCTTGCGGCAATGGCTCCCCCTCTTGCGCCGGAGTGCGACCCCAGATGTCGCGTCCTCTTGGGTTGCGCCCCTTCGGTTGCGATCCCCCGGGGCGCGATCCCCAACCGCCATGCATTGCCTTTGCCGGGCGATGCGCGCAAGTGGAGCACGATGGCGCTGGCCGAGGACGAGAACGAGGAAAGGCCGGATTCGGCGGCATCGGGCCGGCGCGCTCCGCGCTGGCGCGTGCGCCTGTCGCTGTTCCTGCTCGCGCTGGTGGCAAGCGCGATCGCGGTCCTGTGGTTCTCGCGCGAGCGGATCGCGCAGGACGTGATCGCCGGGATGCTGGAAGACCACGACCTCCCCGCGCAGTACGAGATCGAGAGCATCGGGCCCGAACGCCAGGTGCTGCGCAACGTCGTGATCGGCGACCCTGCGCGGCCCGACCTCACGATCGCGCGAGTCGTGGTCAACTTGCGCTATCGCTTCGGCACGCCGGCGATCGGCCGGGTGGAGCTCGACCGGGCGCGCCTTTTCGGGCGGCTGACGGGCGGGCGGCTGAGCTTCGGCACGCTCGACCGGGTGCTCTTCGCCGACAGCGACGCGCGCGCCGGGCTGCCCGACCTCGACTTGCGGCTGGTGGACGGTCGCGCGCTGATCGAAAGCGATTACGGGCCGGTCGGGATCAAGGCCGCGGGCGAGGGGGAACTCGACGACGGCTTCGATGGCCACCTCGCCGCGGTCGCGCCGCGAATCGCCGCCGGAGAATGCCGGGCCGAAGACGCGACGCTCTACGGTCGCCTGACCACCGCCGCCGGCCGGCCGAGCTTCGACGGGCCGCTGCGCGTGGCGCGCCTCGCCTGCGCGGGCGAGGGCCCGGCGGTGGAGAATCTCGCGCTCGCGCTGGAGGCGACGGGCGATGCCGACCTCGTCGGCTACGACGGCCGCGCCCGCCTCGCGTCCGGCCGTGCCACGCTGGGCGGCGCGCGGCTGAACGGGCTGAACGCCAACCTGCGCGCCAGCTGGCGCGATGCGCGGCTGACGGCGCGCTATTCGCTGGTCGGCCGCGGTCTCGCCCATCCGCAGGCGCAGTTCGCCGTCCTCACCGCCAAGGGCGGCCTGCGCGCGCGCGACGGGTTTCGGCGGGTCGAGATCGACGCCGACCTCGAAGGCAACGGCCTGCGCATGGGGCGGGCCGTTTCCGACGCGCTGGCGGCCGTCACCCGCGACGGCGGCGACACGCTGCTCGCGCCGCTCGCCCGCCGGATGGCCGACGCTCTCCGGCGCGAGGAGCGCGGCAGCCGGCTCGCCGGGCAACTGACCTGGCGCAGGACCGGCGAGGCGGTGACCGCCGTCGTCCCCAGCGCCAGCCTGCGCGGGGGCAGCGGGGAAACGCTGCTCGCCCTCTCGCGCGTGCACTACCTGGGCGGCGCGGGGCGCGCGCCGCGCATCGCCGGCAATTTCCGCACCGGGGGCAGGGGCCTGCCGCGCATGGTCGGGCGGATGGAGCAGCTCGGCGGCCGCGATACCGTGCTGCGGATGCGGATGGCCGAATACGCGGCCGGCGATTCGCGGGTCGCCCTGCCCGAGCTCGTGCTAGCCCAGGGCGCGGGCGGGCAGCTCGGCTTTTCCGGCCGCGCGGTCGTCTCGGGCGCCTTGCCGGGCGGCGCGGCGCGGGCGCTGGTCGTGCCGCTCGACGGCAACTGGTCGCCCGCGCGCGGCCTCGCGCTGTGGCACGACTGCGCCGATTTCCGGTTCGAACGGCTGGAGATGGCCGACCTCGTGCTCGAACGCCGCGGCCTGCGGCTCTGTCCGCCGCGCAATGCGCCGATCCTTGCCTACGATGCGCGCGGGCTGCGGCTGGCGGCAGGCACGCCGTCGCTCGACCTGGCGGGGGAGCTGGCGGGCACGGCGATCCGCATCGAATCGGGCCCGGTCGGCTTCGCCTGGCCCGGCAATCTCAGCGCGCGCGACCTCGACATCTCGCTCGGCCCGGTCGAGGAAGCGAACCGGTTCCGCGTCAGCCAGGTCGGCGCGACGCTGGGCAGCGCGATCGAGGGGACTTTCGCCGATGCCGACGTCGCGCTGTTCGCCGTCCCGCTCGACTTGCGCGAGACGCGCGGCCGCTGGCGCTATGCCGGCGGCGTCTTCGCGATCGAGGACGGCGCCTTCGTCCTCGAAGACCGCAGCGAGCAGGACCGCTTCCGCCCGCTGGTCGCGCGCGGGGCGCGGCTTGCGCTGGAGGACAACGTGATCCGCGCCGACGCCCTGCTGCGCGAACCGCGCAGCGACCGCGCGGTCGTCGATGTCGCAGTCGTCCACGACCTGGCGCGCGGGGCGGGCCATGCCGATCTCGACGTCGACGCGCTGCGGTTCGACGAGGCGCTCCAGCCCGACATGCTGAGCGAACTGGCCCTGGGCGTGATCGCCAATACCCGCGGCGTGGTGCGCGGGACCGGGCGGATCGCGTGGGACGGGGACGGGGTGACGAGCGGCGGGCGCTTCTCGAGCGAGGGGCTGGACTTCGCCGCCGCCTTCGGCCCGGTGCGCGGCGCGGCGGGCACGATCGTCTTTTCCGACCTCCTCGACCTGACCACCGTGCCGGGCCAGCGGCTGCGCGTCGAATCGGTCAACCCGGGGGTCGAGGCGACGGGGGGCGAAGTCGAATTCGCCTTGCGCGAGGGCCAGTTCCTGTCGATCGCCGGCGGGACCTGGCCCTTCATGGGCGGCACGCTGACCCTGCGCCCGGTGGACCTGAACATCGGCGCGAGCGAACGGCGCGCCTATGTCTTCGTGATCGAGGGCCTCGACGCGGCGACTTTCGTCCAGCAGCTCGATCTCGGCAATATCCACGCCACCGGCACGTTCGACGGCGAACTGCCGATCGTCTTCGACGCGGCCGGGAACGGCCGGATCGAGGGCGGCCGCCTGGTCTCGCGCGCGCCGGGCGGCAGCGTGTCCTATGTCGGCGAACTGACATACGAGGACCTGTCGCCGGTGGCCAATTTCGCCTTCGACGCGCTGCGTTCGCTCGATTACCGGCGGATGGTGGTGGAAATGAACGGCAGCCTCTCGGGCGAGATCGTGACCGAGCTGCGCTTCGAGGGGGTGAGCCAGGGGGAAGGGACGAGCAAGAACCTCGTCACCCGCCAGATCGCCGGGCTGCCGCTCGAATTCCGCGTCAACATCCGCGCCGCCTTCACCCAGTTGCTGACCAATCTCCGGTCGCTCTACGATCCGGCCTTCGTGCGCGACCCGCGCGAGCTGGGGCTGCTGTCCGACGACGGCGAGCGGCTGCAGCCCGCGCCCGGGCCGGTGGGCGGGGGCAGTCCGCCCGCCGATTCCCTGCCTGCCGATTCCCGGCCCGCCGATTCACCCGTTCAGACCCAGGAAAGCGAGACAATGCCATGATCCCCGCCGAATTGACTGCCCGCTGCGCGGCTGCGACAACCCTGGCGATGCAGGGGGGAGCGCGGCCAATCACGCGGGCGATCCGTTCGCTGGTGCTGGTAACGGCCGGCGCGGCGGCACTGGGCGGCTGCATCTCGGTGGAGGCGCCCGAACGGCCGATCGTGATCGAGCTGAATATCAACATCCGGCAGGAAGTGATCTATCGCCTCGCGGCAGACGCGGGCAACACGATCGAGGAAAACGCGGACATCTTCTGATGGGAACCGGCATGAAAACGACATTGACCCGCAAGCTCTCGCTCGCCGCAGCCGCTTTCGCGCTGGCGGGCGGGGCGATCCTGGCCACCCCGGCGCAGGCGCAGCGCGATCCGGCCTACGAGGCCGCGCGCGCCGCCGGCAAGGTGGGCGAACGGATGGACGGCTATCTCGGCATCGTCGGCACCGCCACGCCCGATCTCCAGCGCATGGTCAACGACATCAATATCAAGCGTCGCGCGGTCTATGCCCAGCGGGCGCAGGCCGCCAATGCGACGGTGGAGGAATATGCGCTGACCGCCGGCTGCATCGCGATCGCGAAGACCGTTCCGGGGGAGAAGTACCAGGCGCCCGACGGTTCGTGGCAGACGCGCACCGGCGCGCCGCCGCAGCGCGACAGCCGCTGCCCGGCCTGATCGCGCGCCGCGCAGGCCCCGGCCGGGGCAAGCCGCCGATTGACTCGCCAAAAGGGGCGGCCTAAGGGGGCGGCGCCCTCGGCGGGCAGGTGTTGCGCATGTCGCGGATTCCCCTAAGGAACACGGCATGAGCGACGAAAAGCCCGCACGAGAACCAATCGCCGAGGATGCGCGCATCGACGCGCTCGAAGAGCGGCTCAAGGCCGCACGCGAGCGCGAAGACAACCGCAACCGGCCGCAGGTCCAGGGTGCCGATGCGAATTACCGCAGCGGCAACCGGGTCCTGGCGGATCTTCTCGGCGGTATTCTCGGCGGCCTCGTGCTCGGTTGGTTGGTCGATACCTTCGCCGGCACGTCGCCCTGGGGTCTGTTGGCCGGCCTGTTCCTCGGGATAGTGGTGGCCTTCAGGAACATTTTCCGGATGGCGAACACGCGCTCCGACGACTCCTCGACCGAGGGGTAGCCGCGAGCGCGAATGTTCATGAGGTAGGGACGTAACAGCCGTGGCAGCCGAACCGGCAAAGGTCGACCCGATGTACCAGTTCACGATCGAGCCGATGTTCGGCTCGCAGAACTGGGAACTGGCGGGCTATAACATCGCCTTCACCAACAGCGCGCTGTGGATGCTGATCACGACCGTGATCCTGGGCATCTTCGTATGGGGCGGGACGAAGCGCCAGCTCGTGCCCGGCCGCTGGCAGATGGCGGTCGAAACCTTCACCGGTTTCATCGACGACATGCTGGAAGCGAACATCGGCAAGGCCGGGCGCAAGTACGTGCCCTATGTCTTCTCGCTGTTCATGTTCATTCTCTTCGCCAACCTCCTCGGCCTCCTGCCGCTCGGCGTGGTCGGCCTCCACCCGTTCACTTTCACCAGCCATTTCACGATCACCGGCGTCCTGGCCGCGATCAGTTTCTCGATCGTCCTGATCGTCGGCTTCTGGAAGCACGGTTTTCATTTCTTCAGCCTGTTCGTCCCGCACGGGACCCCGCTGCCGATGATCCCGGCGATTTTCCTGATCGAACTGGTCAGCTTCGCCGTACGCCCGTTCAGCCTCGCGCTGCGGCTGTTCGTCGCGATGATGGCCGGTCACGTCCTGCTGGAGGTGCTTTCCAGCTTCGTGATCGACGGCACCAATGCCGGCGTCGGTTTCGCCGCGCTGGTCGGCCTGCCCAGCTTCCTGCTGATGATCGGCATCTGCGCGCTGGAAATCCTGGTCGCGGGCATCCAGGCCTACGTGTTCGCTCTCCTGACGTCGCTCTACATCAACGACGCCGAGAACCTTCACTGAGTTTTACCAACCCGAATTAACGTATTCGATCCAAAGGAGTTTTTGAAATGGACGTAGAAGCTGCAAAGCTGGTTGGCGCCGGTCTCGCCGCTATCGGTGCGGGCATGGCCGCGATCGGTGTGGGTAACGTGTTCGGCTCGTTCCTCGAAAGCGCGCTGCGCAACCCGGGTGCCGCCGACGGCCAGCAGGGCCGCCTGTTCATCGGCTTCGCCGCTGCCGAGCTTCTCGGCCTGCTGGCGTTCGTCGTGGCGATGATCCTGATCTTCGTCGCCTGATCGACCGATACCCGTCGCCGGCCGGGCCAGCCCCGGCCGGCACGCCTTTTTCCGCCTGACTTCCGGGACGTGCTTCGATGCCCCAGATAGCCCAGCTCGCAGATACCTATTCCAGCCAGATCTTCTGGCTGCTGGTGTTCTTCGGGATCGTCTTCTTCGTTGTCGGCCGGGGCATGGTGCCCAAGGTGATGGACACCGTTTCCCAGCGCGACAGCCAGATCGCCGCCGATCTTGCCGCTGCCGAGGCCGCGCGCAGCCAGGCGGACGAGGAAGAGGAAGCCTGGCGCAAGCGCGAGAACGAGAATCGCGCCGCCGCGCAGGCCCTGGTCGCCCAGGCCAAGGCGGATGCGGCCGCGGCCAGCGAAAAGAAGCTTTCGGCGGCGCAGAAGCGCCTCGATACCAAGCTGGCCAAGGCCGAAGCCGAGATTGCCGATGCGCGCAAGACGGCCCTGGCCGAAGTGGAAGACGTGGCGGCCGATGCGGCCCGCGACATCGTCCAGCGCCTTGCCGGGGCCAGCGTGACCCCGGCCAGCGCCAAGAAGGCCGTGAAGGAGGCCCTGAGCCATGGCTAACACGCCGGAAGTGTTCACGACCGACGAGACCGAGGCGCAGACCGTGATCGAACACGGTTCGGCCGAACACGTCGAGCCGGAGCTGTTCGGGCTGGCCCCGTTCCAGATCGTCGCGGTGGCGATGACCGTGCTGATCCTGATCGCGGTGTGGAAGAAAGTCCCCGGCATGATCGTCGGCGGGCTCGACAACAAGATCGCCGCGATCCGCCAGCAGCTCGACGAGGCGAAGACCCTTCGCGCCGAGGCCGAGGCCCTGCGCGACGAGTATCGCCGCAAGGTCGCCGGGGCGGAGAAGGACGCCGAGGCGATGCTCGACAACGCGCGCCGCGAAGCCGACGCGATCCTCGCCAAGGCGGAAGACGACAGCAAGGCGATGGTCGAACGGCGCAAGCGGATGGCCGAAGACAAGATCGCCGCGGCCGAGCGCGAGGCGGTGGAGGACGTGCGCAACCGCGCCGCCGCCGCCGCTGCCGAGGCTTCGCGCAAGCTGATCGCGCAGAAGCACGACGCCGACGCCGATCGCAAGCTGGCGGACGAACTGATCGCCAGCCTCTGATCGCCAACCTCTGATCGCCAACCTCTGATCGCCAGCCCCTGATCGCCAGCCTGCGGGCACCGCGCGCCGGCAAACGCCGGAACGATAGAAGGGCCGTGTGCTTCTTCCTGTGAAGACAGGAGAATCACATGGCCCTTTCCGCAATTGCCCTCAACTGCACGCTCAAGTCCTCCGGCGACGAGGCGAGCTCGACCGACGCGATGATTGCGGTGCTGCGCGATGCCTTCGCCCGGCACGACGTTACGCTGTCCGAAACGCTGCGCATCGCCGATTACAACGTCCTGCCCGGCGTCACGTCCGACGAGGGGGAGGGCGACGACTGGCCGCGGTTGCGGGAAAAGATCCTCGCCCACGACATCCTCGTCTTCGGCGGCCCGATCTGGCTGGGCCAGATCAGCTCGATCGCCAAGCGCGTGCTCGAACGGATGGACGCTTTCTTGAGCGAGACCGACGAGAAGGGGCGGATGCCCAGCTATTCCAAGGTCGCCGTCGCGGCGATCGTCGGCAACGAGGACGGCGCGCACTGGGCCTCGTCCCAGCTGTTCCAGTCGCTCAACGACACCGGGTGGACGATCCCCGCCGCCGCGGCCTGTTACTGGGTTGGCGAAGCGATGGGATCGACCGACTTCAAGGACCTCGACCAAGTTCCCGACAAGGTGTCCGAAACCGCCGCGATGGTGGCCGGCAATGCCGCGCACCTCGCCGGCCTGCTGAAGGACAGCCCCTACCCCGGGCAGGAAGGCTGAGCGCGCGCGCCGTCAGAACGCGTCCTTCGCGGCGCGCAGCGCGGCGAAAGTCTCGTGCGGGGCGTTGCCGCCCCAGCGATCGCGCAGGCCCGCGTCGTCGGCGCGGAGGAAGGGATTGGTCTCCAGCTCGCGCGAAAGCGGCATGGGCACGGTCGGTTCGCCTTTGGCGCGGCGCCGATCGATTTCCTCGGCATAACGGCGCAGGGCGGTATTGTCCGGGTCTGCATGGAGCGCGAAGCGCGCGTTGGCCTGGGTATATTCGTGCGCGCAATAGAGCGTGGTGTCGCGCGGAAGGGCCCTGATCCGCTCCAGGCTGGCCCAGAACTGTTCGGCCGTGCCCTCGAACATGCGCCCGCAGCCGAGCGCGAAGACGCTGTCGCCGACGAAGGCCATGCCGGCATCGGGCAGGTGATAGGCGACGTGCCCCTGCGTATGCCCGCCGACGTCGATCACCTGCGCCTCGTGCGTGCCGAGCGTGACCCGGTCGCCATCGGCCACGACACGATCGATCGGGGACAGCTTCTCCACTTCGCGCGGGGCGACGACCGTGGCGCCGGTCGCTTCGACGATCGCCGCGTTCCCGCCGGCATGGTCGGGGTGCCAGTGGGTGTTCCAGACCTGGGTGATGCGCCAGCCCTTCGCCGCCGCCTGGCGCAGGTATTCCGCGCCGTCGGGGGTGTCGATGCAGGCGGTTTCGCCGCTGGCGGGATCGTGCAGCAGGTAGCCGTAATTGTCGCCGAGACAGGGGAACTGGTGAACGTCGAGCATGGCGCCCATCCTAGGCCGGTGGCGCGCCATAGGAAAGGCCCGCCTGCCGCGGGGCAGACGGGCCTTCCGACAGGTTCGGCACCCCCGCCCTCGCGGGGGCGCCGGTCCCGGATCAGTCTTTCTTCTTCAGCGCTTCGCCGAGGATGTCGCCGAGCGACGCGCCGCTGTCGGACGAACCGAACTGCGCCACGGCTTCCTTCTCTTCGGCGATCTGGCGCGCCTTGATCGAGAAGTTCGGCTTCTTCGAACGGTCGAACCCGGTGACCATGGCATCGACCTTCTGGCCCGGCTGGAACCGGTCGGGGCGCTGCTCGTCGCGGTCGCGGCCGAGGTCCGAACGCTTGATGAAGCCGGTCGCACCGTCTTCGCCGACCTGCACTTCCAGTCCACCGTCGCGCACTTCGAGCACGGTGACGGTGACGGTTTCGCCCTTGCGCAGGCTGCCCGAAGCGCCCGCCTCGCTCGGCGCACCCTTTTCGAGCTGCTTCATGCCCAGGCTGATGCGTTCCTTGTCGACATCGACGTCGAGAACGACCGCCTCGACCTGTTCACCCTTGCGGTGCAGCGCCAGCGCGTCTTCGCCCGAGATGCCCCAGGCGATGTCCGACATGTGGACCATGCCGTCCACGTCGCCGTCGAGGCCCACGAACAGGCCGAACTCGGTGGCGTTCTTGACTTCGCCCTCGACCTTCGAGCCGATCGGGTGCTTCTCCGCGAATTCTTCCCACGGATTGCGCTGGGCCTGCTTGAGGCCGAGCGAGATGCGGCGCTTCTCGCTGTCCACTTCCAGCACCATGACTTCGACTTCCTGCGAGGTCGAAACGATCTTGCCCGGGTGGACGTTCTTCTTGGTCCAGCTCATCTCGGACACGTGGACGAGACCCTCGATGCCCGGCTCCAGCTCCACGAAGGCGCCGTATTCGGTGATGTTGGTGACGGTGCCGGTCAGCTTCGCGCCGACCGGGTACTTGGCGCCGACGCCTTCCCACGGATCGCTTTCGAGCTGCTTCATGCCCAGGCTGATGCGCTGGGTTTCCTCGTTGATGCGGATGATCTGGACGGTGACCGTCTGGCCGATCTCGATGATCTCGCTCGGGTGGTTGACCCGCTTGTAGCTCATGTCGGTGACGTGGAGGAGGCCGTCGATCCCGCCCAGGTCCACGAAGGCGCCGTAGTCGGTGATGTTCTTGACGACGCCGTCGATCACCTGGCCTTCGGACAGCTTGTCGATCAGCTCGCTGCGCTGTTCGGCGCGGGTTTCTTCCAGCACCGCGCGGCGCGAGACGACGATGTTGCCGCGGCGGCGATCCATCTTCAGGATCTGGAACGGCTGCGGCATGTCCATCAGCGGGGTAACGTCGCGCACGGGGCGGATGTCCACCTGGCTGCCGGGCAGGAAGGCCACGGCGCCGTCGAGGTCGACGGTGAAGCCGCCCTTGACCCGGCCGAAGATGCGCCCTTCGACGCGCTTGCCTTCGCCGAATTCGTTTTCGAGCTTGTCCCAGGCGGCTTCGCGGCGGGCGCGGTCGCGGCTGAGCATCGCCTCGCCCTCGGCGTTCTCGACGCGGTCGACGTAGACTTCGACTTCGCTGCCGACTTCGAGCCCGTGCTCGTCATCGACGCGCATGAATTCCTTGAGGTTGACGCGGCCTTCGCTCTTCAGGCCGACGTCGATCACGGCCATGCCGTTTTCGATCGCGGTAACGGTGCCCTTGACGACGCGGCCTTCGAAGCCTTCGTCGCCGGCGCCGCCGAGCTGTTCGTTGAGCAGCGCCTCGAAATCGGCGCGCGTGGGATTGGCGGAAGTTGCCATAGAGTTGGTGATCCTGTTCACGTTTTGCTTCCGGCCACCGGTTTTACCGGGGTCTTTCACCGCTTCCGCCGCACTATTGCGACGGCTGGCGGGGCAAGAGGGCCGCTGCCGCACGGGCCGGATGCCTTCGCGCGGGTCCTGTCAATCGAACGATCAAGAGAACGGGCGCGCGCCTAGATCACGCGCGGGCAGATTGCAAGGTTTTTGGGCCGGGCCGCCGGCGGTGCGAGCCGCGCGGATCAGAGTTTGGAAATTATGCCGTAGGCCGCGTCGTCGGTCCGCTTGCCCACGGCCGTGCTGCCGCGCGGGCAGCCGGTGGCCGCGAGCGCCGTGCCGAGGTGCGCGCGGGCCCGCGCGATCGAGGCCTTGAGCGCGGCCCCGTCTTGCCCGCGCGCGGCCTCGAGCAGCGAGCGGGCACGGTCGAGCTCGGCCCGTATCGCCGCGTCGTCGCGGCACTTGACCGTCAGCGTCCGGCCCAGCCGCGCGCGGTCCATGGCCTGGCGCTGGGCCTGCGCGCCGACGCGGTCGGCGGGGCTGGCCTCTTCACCGTCTTCGCCAAGCGCCTCCTCGTCGGCGTCCTGGGTCTTGGTCTGGGTAACGGCGATCAGCTTGTCGATGCCGCTTTTCTGCGCCTGCGCGGCGGTGGCGGGTGCGGCGAGCGCTGCGGCCGCGAGCACGATGCGAAGCATTGTCCGATCCTTTCTGCTGCCCGCCCGTGCATAGCACGAAACGCCCGGAGGCGGGAGCGAAGGGAGCGAGGTGCGAAGTGTGCCGTGCAACGAATTGATAACGCTTGCCCGTCAGCGTCCCCCGGTGAAGCGCCGGCGCGAAGACCGGCCGCCAGCGGTGCAGGGGAGAAATCGATATGCGTGCAATGGCCGATCGTCGTCGCAACGGGGCGCTCGCCGGGGGGCTGCCCCGCCGGGCGGGGCACAGGCCCTGGCTGATGGCGGGCGCGGCCGGCATTGCGCTGTGCCACGCGGCGCCGGCGCAGGCGGACTGCGACTTCGTGCCCACGGCGGGCGACGACACTTACGTCTGCGACAGCGGCAGCTCGGCCGGCGGCCTCGACGATTTCGGCGGCGACAACACGCTGACTTTCCCGGCCGGCGGATCGGGGACGGTCGCTGGCGACGTGAACTTCGGCGGCGGGGCCGATGCGATCGTCATGGAATCGGGCACGATCGCGGACGCCGTCCACCAGGGCGACGGCGACGACCGGTTCGAGATCGCCGAAGGCACGGTGACCGGCAATGTCCAGCAGGGCGACGGGCTGGACGACTTTGCGATGACCGGCGGCCAGATCGATTCGCTCAACCAGGGCGGGGATCTCGACACGTTCTTCATGTCGGGCGGTCGGATCGTCGATGCCTTCGACGACGGCGATCACGCCGTCATGACCGGGGGCCGGATCGGCCGGGTCAACCTGAAGCTGGCCGACAACGTGTTCGACATGTCGGGCGGGACGATCGATCGCAACCTCGTCGCGGGCTTCGGCGACGACACGATCGTCCTCTCGGGCGGCACGATCGGCGGCAATATCAGCGTTTCGGGCGGAACCGACAGCGTCACGATCACCGGCGGCTCCGTCGGCGGGGAAATCCGCATGAGCTCGGGTGACGATCTGCTGACCTGGGACGGGGGCGGCATCGTCCACGGCGCGATCGACATGAGCCGCGACGACGACAGCGCCGTGCTCGCCAACCTGACCGACGCGAACCTTGGCGCCGTGCCCGAAATCGCGGGCGGCGACGGGGTGGATGCGCTGACGCTCGCCAACGTGACGACCGGCGAAGTCGCGCGCTTCACCGGCTGGGAAACGATCGCGCTGACCGACGATACCGAGATCGCCTTTGCCGGCACGCTCGTGCTGGGTGACGTGGGCACCGGCACCGGGACCCTGACGATCGATGCTTCCAGCACGCTGTTCGGCGGCGGCGGGCACGCCGGCGTGGCGGGGTTCGCCGCGGGCGCGACGGCCATGCTGGTCAACGCCGGGCGGATCGACCTGACCGGTGGCGGTTCCGGCCCCGGCGACACCTTCACCGTGGCCGGCGATTACGTGGGGGAGGGCGGCCTGTTGCTGCTCGACACGGTCCTGGGCGACGACAGCTCGCTGTCGGACCGGCTGGTGATCGACGGGGGCACCGCGACCGGCACGACCGGCGTGACGATCCTCAACGCCGGCGGCGCGGGCGCCGAAACGACCGCCGACGGCATCCTGGTGGTCGAGGCGCTCAACGGGGCGAGCACGGCCAGCGGGGCATTCGCGCTCAATCACCGGGTCGCGATCGGCGCGTTCGAGTATTTCCTCTTTCGCGGCGGCCTGTCGAACGGCACGGGAGAGAACTGGTATCTGCGCTCGACCCTGGCGAACCCGCCGGCCGACGTGGCGCAGCCCGAGCCGGCGCCGGCGCCGCCGCCCAACCAGCCGCCCCCTCCGCCGCCGCCGCCGGTCGCACCGGAGCCGCCGGCCCCGCCGCCGGCACCGGTTCCGCCGCCGCCGCCGCTGCCGCCCGAGCCGACCCCGGCGGACCCCGATCCGGTCGATCCCGCGCCCCCGGTCGAAGAGGGCGCCCCGCCGCCGCCCGCGCCGCCACCGCCCGCACCTGCGCCGCAGCCCGATCCCCCGCCGCCGCCGCCGCCCGTGCCGGAAGACCCCGCGCCGGTGCCGGTGGCCGGGGCCCCGGTCGCGCCGCCCACCCCCGGCGCCACCGCCGACACGCGCGAGATCGTGCCGCTCTATCGGCCCGAAGTCCCGGCCTTCGTCGCGCCGGTCGCGGTCATGCATCACCTGTCGCACCTGTCGCTCGGTACGTTTCACGAGCGGCGCGGCGAGCAAGGGATCTTGCGCGGCGGGGGCATCCTGCCCGCGACCTGGGGCCGGCTGTTCGCCGAGGACAGCGAGATCAAGTGGCGCGGCGACGTCGCGCCCTCGTTCGACGGCGATTTCTCGGGCTTCCAGGTCGGCCAGGACCTCGTCGGCCTGGGCGGGGAAGGGGGCGACACGCTGCGCCTCGGCATCTTCGGCGGCCGGATCACCGGCGACGGCACGGTGCGCGGCCGCTCGATCGGCTGGAACGATCTCACTGTCGGACAGGTCGAGGTGCGCAGCACGACGCTGGCCGGATATGCCAGCGTGGTCGGGGCCGATGGCTGGTACGTCGATGCGGTCTTCGCGCACAACTGGTTCGAAGGCGGCGCCTCGGCCGATACGGGCATGGCGATCGACCTCGACGGGACCGGGCTCGCCGCCACGCTGGAGGCCGGTTACCCGCTCGCGCTCTCGCCCCGCTGGACCCTCGAGCCGCAGGCCCAGATCGAGTGGCGCGAGGTGCGGCTGGACGACCGCGAGGACGCCTTCTCCACGATCGGCTACGCGCGCGGCGACGCGTTGGCCGGGCGTCTCGGCCTGCGGCTGGCGGGCGACTATGGCGAGGGCGGGGCGCGGATACTGCCCTATGTCCACGCCAGCGTGCTGCACGGCCTTTCGGGCAGCCAGGCGGTGCGGTTCGGCAGCGATGCGATCCGGACCGACTTCGACCGCACCGCGTTCGAGGGCGGGGCCGGCGTCGTCGCCCGGCTGGGCAATGTCGCGCTGCACCTGAAGGGCGATTACGCGCTCGACGCGGGCGGCCCGCGCAACCGGCGGCTGAGCGGCACGGCGGGGCTGACGATCGCCTGGTGACCGCGCCGCCGGCCCGGCGCGTTGGCCTGGCCCGGGCAAGCCGGGCGGTCCAGCCGGCCTAGGCGGCGTCCAGCGCGGTCCGCGCCGCTTCGATCGCGGCGGCGATCGCCTGGTCGCGGTCGAGCGCGGAAGTATCGATCACCAGCGCGTCGGGCGCGGCGACCAGCGGGGCATCCTTGCGCTCCATGTCGCGCGCGTCGCGGCGGCGCAGGTTGGCGGCGATGTCCTCCAGCGTCGCCTCCGCGCCGCGGTCGTGCATTTCCTGCCACCGGCGGAGCGCGCGCGCCTCGACGCTGGCGGTCACGAACAGCTTCACTTGCGCTTCCGGTGCGATCACCGTGCCGATGTCGCGCCCGTCGAGCACGGCGCCGCCGGGGCGCGTGGCGAACGTGCGCTGCCGTTCGAACAGCGCCTGGCGCACGACCGGGTGGATCGAGACCCGGCTCGCCAGCCCGCCGGTATCCTCGTCGCGCAAGTGCGGATCGGCCAGCAGCGCATCGGGAAAGGCGGTTGCCGCCAGCGCGTCGGCCGGATCGTCCGGGTCGCCCCCGTCGAGGAAGACCTGCCGCCCGACCGCGCGGTAGAGCAGCCCGGTGTCGAGATGCGGCAGGCCGAAATGCGCGGCCAGCGCGCGCGCGATCGTGCCCTTGCCCGAGGCGGTGGGGCCATCGACTGCGATGATCATTGCCGTTCTCCTTTCCCGGCGGCCGTGCGGGCCGCGGGGCGCCGCGCGAAGAAGGCCTTGACCAGGCCGTAGACCGCGATCGCGGCCCAGAACCCTTCGAGCACCAGGCTGGCGAGGTTGGTATAGACCAGCAGCGAGATCGTCAGCAGCGCCGCGCCGAGCAGGTTCGTGCCGTGCTGCACGAACGGGTCGGGATTGTCGCGCACGGTCTGGTAGGCATAGGCCGCGATGATGCAGGCCATTCCGGCGAAGCCGATGTAATTGGCCAGCTCCGGCCCGGGGTAGGGCAGGCCCAGTTCGGCGCCGAGCGACCAGGCCGGCGTGGCCTGGCTGCCTTCGGGAATGCCGTTGCCGGCCATGGTCATTGCTGTCGCTCCTGCAAATTGCGCGGGCCGCGCGATCGGCTGCGGGGCCCGTTGGGATCCCGTTCGGGCCCTTAAAGACCCGTTCAAGGATTGAGAACCGCAAAGGCGCACCCTATCTGGCAGGCGCGCCGGCCACGTCCGCGCGTGCCCCCTCGCGGGCGATCAAGACCGGGACGGCCCGGCAGTCGCTGCAATGGAACGAAGGGGCTGCCATGGCCTGGATATTTCTGTTTGTCGCCGGCCTGCTGGAAACGGTCTGGGCCTATTCGATGAAGCTTTCTGACGGGTTCACCCGGCCGGTCGCCTCGATCGTCACGATCGTCGCCATGATCTTCAGCTTCGCCCTCCTGGCCCTGGCCATGCGGGCGCTGCCGCTGGGCACGGCCTATACGATCTGGACCGGGATCGGGGCGGTCGGGGCTTTCGTGCTCGGCATCGTCCTGCTGGGCGAGGCGGTGACGCCGATGCGCCTGTTCGCCGCGGGCCTGATCGTCTCGGGCATCGTGCTGATGAAGCTGTCCAGCCCGGCGTGATGCGCTAGCGCGCGTCCGCCGTCCCGGTCGCGCGGGCAAGCAGGTCGGTGAAGGCCGGGAAACTGGTCGCGATCGGGCGCGTGTCGTCCACTTCCACCCCGGCCCGGCTGGCAAGGCCGGCGACGGCCATGCTCATCGCGATCCGGTGGTCGAGATGGGTGGCGACCGCGGCGGCGGGCTCGGTCCCCGCCAGCGGTTCGCCCGCCGTGCCCGCGACGACCAGCCCGTTTGCGCTTTCCTCCACCCGGGCGCCGGCGGCGGCGAGCGCGGCGGCCATGGCCGAGAGGCGATCGCTTTCCTTCACCCGCAGTTCCTCCAGCCCGCTGGTGCGGGTCGTGCCCTCGGCCAGCGCGGCGGCCACGAACAGGATGGGAAACTCGTCGATCATGCTCGGCGCGAGCGCCGGATCGACGTCGATCCCGCTCAGCGGGGCATGGCGCACGCGCAAGTCGGCGACCGGCTCCCCGCCCACGGTGCGCGGGTTTTCTTCCGTGATGTCGGCGCCCATCTGGCGCAGGACGCCGACCAGGCCGGCGCGCGTGGGGTTGAGGCCGACGTTCTCGATCGTCAGGTCGCTGCCTTCGACCAGGCTCGCCGCGACCAGGAAGAAGGCCGCGGACGAGGGATCGCCGGGAACCTCGATCGCCCGGGGCGAAAGCTCCGCCTCGCCGTGCAGGCGGATGATCCGCTCGCCGCCGATCTCCTCGACATCGATCTGCGCGCCGAAGCCGCGCAGCATCCGTTCGGAGTGGTCGCGCGTCGGCACCGGCTCGATCACCGTGGTGATGCCCGGGGTGTTGAGCCCGGCGAGCAGCAGCGCGCTCTTCACCTGGGCGCTGGCGACGGGCAGGCGATATTCGATCGGCACCGCCGGGCACAGCCCCTCCACCGTCAGCGGGAGACGTCCGCCGGGCGAGGCGGTGAAGCTCGCGCCCATTTGCGAAAGCGGCTCGATCACGCGGCCCATCGGGCGCTTCGTCAGGCTGGCGTCGCCGGTCAGCACGGCGGTGATCGCGTGGCTCGCGAACAGACCCATCAGCAGCCGGGTGGACGTGCCCGAATTGCCCATGTCGAGCGCGCCTTCTGGTTGCAGCAGCGCGCCCACGCCGACGCCGTGGATCGACCAGGTATCGCCCTGCTTCTCGATCCGCGCGCCGCAGGCCCGCATCGCGGCGGCGGTGGCCAGCACGTCTTCGCCCTCCAGCAGCCCGCTGGCCCGGGTTTCGCCCACCGCCAGCGCGCCCAGCATCAGCGCGCGGTGGCTGATCGACTTGTCGCCCGGCACGCGAATTGTCCCGCGCAGGGGGGAAGAGGGCATGAAGCGGCGGGGGCGGGGCTGCGCGTGCAAGAGAGATCCTTCACCAGGCGGGGCGAACGGCCGCGGCTTTTGACAGCGCGATTGCCCTATGGCAAGGCGCGCGCCGCATGCGGTGCGCTCTTGATTCCCGTTGCGGCCGCACCCATCACGTTACACTTTCGGATTTCTGCCCCGTCGTGGCGGCGGGCGACGTTAAGGATTGACAATGGCCAAGCCAGAATGGGGCACGAAGCGTACGTGCCCGAAGTGCGGTGAACGTTTCTACGACCTGGGCAAGGACGACCCGGTCACCTGCATCGAGTGCGGCGAGGAATGGACCCCCGAACCGGTGCTGAAGACCAAGCAGCCGATTCCGTTCGAGGAAGAGGAAAAGAAGGACAAGGAAGCCGACAGCGACCTGGGCGGCGACGACCTCGAGGATATCGACGTCGACGACGATCAGGATTCGCCCGACAACGAGGTGGATCTCGGCGGCGACGACGATCTCGGCGTTTCCAAGGGCAAGGGCGACGACGAAGAGGAAGACAGCTGAACTTTTCCGCGAAATCGCACTTGCCAAGCCGGGCCGCTCTCAATAAAGGGCGGCCCTCCCGCTTCGGCGGGCCGGTTCGCCACCCAGTGCGCGCCGGAACATGACTGGAACGGGGCCGTAGCTCAGCTGGGAGAGCGCTACAATGGCATTGTAGAGGTCAGGGGTTCGATCCCCCTCGGCTCCACCAGTTACCGGATCTGCCGACATCCGGCCATCGGGGCCTTCGCGCCGCCGCTGACCGGATCTCGACATACCCGGATAGGAATTTGGGTTTACAAGGGGTTCGCCCCACGCTGGCCGACGAGGTTTCGTCCGCCGGCGTTTTTCGCGTTTGGCCCGCCGACCGGGCCGCAGACCTTTATGGAGTAGGCGATGTTCGACAACCTGTCCGACCGGCTCGGCAACGTGTTCGACCGCCTGCGTGGTCGCGGGGCGCTGTCGGAACAGGACGTGCGCGATGCGATGCGCGAAGTGCGCGTCGCGCTGCTCGAAGCCGACGTCGCGCTGCCGGTCGTGCGCCGCTTCATCGATGCCGTGACCGAGAAGGCGATCGGGACCGAGGTTCTCAAGTCGGTCACCCCCGGCCAGCAAGTCGTCAAGATCGTCAACGACGAGCTGGTCGAGATGCTCGGCGGGGAAGAGGTCGAAGGCCTCACGCTCGAGGCGAAGCCCCCGGTCGTGATCATGATGGTCGGCCTCCAGGGCTCGGGCAAGACCACGACGACCGCCAAGCTGGGCAAGCTGCTGAAGGAACGTCACGGCAAGAAGGCCCTGATGGCCTCGCTCGACGTCAATCGCCCCGCGGCGCAGGAGCAGCTGGCGGTGCTGGGCGAGCAGGTGAGCGTGGCGACGCTGCCGATCGTCGCCGGGCAGCAGCCGGTCGATATCGCCCGCCGGGCGATGGAATCGGCGAAGCTGCAATCGGCCGACGTCCTCCTGCTCGACACCGCCGGCCGCCTGCACGTGGACGAGGCATTGATGGCCGAGATGAAGGCCGTCGCCGGCGTCTCCACGCCGACCGAGGTCCTGCTGGTGGTCGATTCGCTGACCGGGCAGGACGCGGTCAACGTCGCCAGAAGCTTCACCGAGGAAGTGCCGCTGACCGGCGTCGTGCTGACCCGGATGGACGGCGATGCGCGCGGCGGCGCCGCGCTCTCGATGCGGCATGTCACGGGCAAGCCGATCAAGTTCGCCGGCACGGGCGAGAAGCTCGACGCGATCGAGGCCTTCGATCCCAAGCGCGTGGCCGGCCGCATCCTCGGCATGGGCGACGTCGTCAGCCTGGTCGAGAAGGCGGCGGCGACGATCAAGGAGGAAGAGGCCGAGGCCATGGCCAAGCGCATGGCCAAGGGGCAGTTCGACCTCAACGACCTGCGCACCCAGCTGCGCCAGATGCAGAACATGGGCGGCCTGGGAATGCTGGCCGGGATGCTGCCCGGGATGAAGAAGGCCAAGGCGGCGCTGTCGCAGTCGGGGATGGACGACAAGGTCCTTGTCCACATGGACGCGATCATCGGGTCGATGACGCCCAAGGAACGCGCCAACCCGGCGCTGATGAACGCCAAGCGCAAGAAGCGCGTCGCGGCCGGCAGCGGCCTGCAGGTGCAGGACGTGAACAAGCTGCTCAAGATGCACCAGGAAATGAGCCGCGCGATGAAGCAGATCAAGAAGATGGGTGGCCTCAAGGGGCTCGGCGCGCTGCTGGGCAGCGGCGGCATGGGCGCCGCCATGCCCGGCCTGGGCGGCCCGGGCGCGGGGCCGGGCGGGATGCCTGGGCTTCCCGGCCTCCCTGGATCGAAGAAATAATTCGTTTATTCAGAAATTTACTTTGGAAAGGTAACGTACAATGGCAATTGCACTTCGTCTCTCGCGCGGTGGCGCGAAGAAGCGGCCCTATTACCGCATCGTCGCGGCCGACAGCCGCAAGCCGCGCGACGGCCGCTACCTGGAGCAGATCGGGACCTACAATCCGCTGCTCGCCAAGGACGACGAGAAGCGCGTCCAGCTGAACGAGGACCGCGCCCGTTACTGGCTGAGCGTCGGTGCCCAGCCGAGCGACCGCGTCGCCCGCTTCCTCGACGCCGCCGGTATCCGCGAGCGTGCCGCGCGCAACAACCCGAACAAGGCCGAGCCGGGCGAGAAGGCCAAGGAACGCGCCGAGGAAAAGGCCGCGAAGCTGGCCGAGGCCGAGGAAGCCAAGAAGGCGGCCGAGGAAGAGGCCAAGGCCGCTGCCGAAGCACCGGCCGAGGAAGCGCCGGCCGAGGACGCTGCTGGCGAGGAAGCGCCGGCCGCCGACGAATCGAGCGAAGAGAAGTCGGAAGGCTGAGCGCCTCGCGATGAACGACAGGCCCGTCACCCTTGCCGCCGTCGCCGGCGCGCATGGCGTGACGGGCGAAGTCCGCCTCAAGCTGTTCGGCGACGGGGTGGATTCGCTGCGCGCGCACGAGGCCTTCAACGATGGCGCGCTGACATTGCTGAAAGTCCGCAGCGACAGGAAGGGCGGGGCGATCGCCCGCTTCGCCGAGGTTGCCGATCGTGCCGCGGCCGAGCGCCTGCGCGGCACCGCCCTCACCGTTCCACGCAGCGCGCTGCCCGCGCTCGACGACGGCGAGTACTACCACGCCGACCTGCTGGGCCTTTCCGCCCAGACCGAGGGTGGCGAGCCGCTCGGCACCGTCGTCGCGGTCGAGAACTTCGGCGCGACCGACCTGGTCGAGATCGAGCGGCCCGATGGCAAGCGGTTCATGGTGCCGCTGATCGACGCGGCCGTTCCCGGCTGGGACGCGGCGCGCCTGGTCGTCGCCGCCGCTTTCGCGGAGCAATAGCCGGCACCCGGCGAGATTTTGCGGAACTGCGGCGCTGCTCCCTCGCTGAAAGGGCATGATACAGCGACCGATCGTGACCGCCTTGCCCTTCCTCCTCGCGCTTGCCGCCTGCGGCGCGCCGGAACCCTCCGGCGAACCGGCCGATGCCGGTGCCGACACCGATGCCGGCGCGATTGACGATATCGACCGCCCGGCAGGCTCTCCCGACAACGCGCCGGCGGAGCCTGCGCGCGATCGCGACCCGGCGCGGACCGGCAGCATTCCGCTCACCGCGTCCTACGTGCGTGGTTCGTGGGTCGCCAAGGGCGTCGAGGCCGACTGCGACCGGCCCGATTTCCAGGTCCGCGCCAATCGCGGCGGCGACCACGTGATCGAAACCAGCGTCAACGGCATCCCCGCCACCGGGCGCGTCGCCCTGGGCGAAGACCCGGCCCTGCGCTGGGACGAGGGGATTCCGCCGCTTCCGATCGCGGCGCGCGGCCCCGACGGGCTAGCCGTCATGCCGTCGTCCGGCGAACGCGAGGTGACGCTCGCCGGTCAGCCGATCACCGGGGACGGCGTGGTCTTCGTCAAGTGCGGCTGACGGGCTGACGGCGGAGCGGGCGTTCGCGCGCCAGGTGGTTGCGGATCGTCGTCGCGGCGACCCCGGCCTGGCCCATCGCGTGGCTGATCTGGTCGAGCCCGATCACCACGTCGCCGGCAGCGAACAGGCCGGGCACGCTCGTTTCCAGGTGATCGTCGACCGCGATACAGCCATCCTCGCTCGTCCCGGCCCCGGCCAGCCCCGCCAGCTCGGAGCGGACATGGGTGCCGAGCGCCGGATAGACGCTTTCGAAGGACATGCGCCGTTCGGCCGTGTCGAAAGCCAGCCGATCGCCCTCGATCGCGAAGCCGCCGCAGGGGCCGGGAACGCGGGCGATCCCCGCGTCGTCGAGCCGGGCCGAGCACTCCGCGTCGAGGTCGTGGTCGCCGTGGGGGCTGACGAGCGTCAGATCGGCGGTGAAGCCGCGCAGGAACAGCGCTTCCGCCGTGCCATGCTTTCCGGTGCCGATCACCGCGACCTTGCGGTCGGTGACCTCGTATCCGTCGCAGACCGGGCAATAGCGGATCAGCCCGCGAGCGAGCGCGGCGTCGTGCAGCTCGTCGGCCAGGGCATCGGGCCGGCGGTTGACGACCCCGGTGGCGAGCAGGACGGTGCGCGCGGTAAAGGTTCCCGCCGCGGTGCCCACGGTGAAGCGGTCGCCGGCCTTGGCCAGATGCTCGACCCGCGTTTCCTCGCGCAGGGCGCCGTACTTGCGCGCCTGCGCGTTCATCCGGCGCAGAAGCTCCTTGCCCGCGATCCCGTCGGGATAGCCGGCATGGTTGTGGGTGCACGGTATCCAGGCCGCGCGGCTGGTGCCGCAGTCGAACAGCCGGATCGAGAGATGATAGCGCGCGAGATAGATCGCCGCGGTCAGGCCGGCCGGGCCGGCGCCGATGATGATGCAGTCGTCCATCCTGCTTGCTAATCCCCTTCCGCCTGGCGCATGGGCGTGGTCATGACTTTTGCCGCCACCATTCTAACGCTCTATCCCGAGATGTTTCCCGGGCCGCTCGGCGTTTCGCTGGCCGGGCGCGCGCTGGAGCGGGGCGACTGGGCCTGCGAGAGCGTGCAGATCCGCGATTTCGCCACCGACCGGCACCGCACGGTGGACGACACGCCGGCCGGGGGCGGGGCGGGCATGGTGCTGAAGGCCGACGTGCTGGCGAGGGCGCTGGATTCGGTGCTGGCGAAGCCCTCTCCCCTCCGGTGGAGAGCGTTGGGAGAGGGGGCCGCGGCACAGGTAGCGGGCGACCCCCTCCCCCCGACCCTCTCCCGTGAAGGGGAGGGAGAGAGGCCCATCCTCGCCATGACGCCGCGCGGCGAGCCGATCACGCAGGCGCGGATTCGCGAGCTGGCGGCGGGCCCGGGCGTGGTGATCCTGTGCGGCCGGTTCGAGGGGTTCGACGAGCGCCTGTTCGAAGCGCGGCCGCAGATCGAGCAGGTCAGTCTCGGCGACGTGGTGCTCTCGGGCGGAGAGCCGGCCGCGCTGGCGATTCTCGACGCTTGCATTCGCCTGCTTCCGGGCGTAATGGGCGCGGCTTCGAGCGGGGCCGAGGAATCCTTCGAGGAAGGGCTTCTCGAATACCCGCAATATACCCGACCTGTCGAATGGGAAGGGCGCAGGATCCCTGAAGTGCTGCGATCGGGGGATCATGCGAAGATCGCGGCGTGGCGCAGGCAACGCAGCGAGGATGACACACGGTCACGCAGGCCGGACCTTTGGGAGCGTTACTGTGACGCTCGGGACCGACCTGCCTCTGGCGCGCAGCGAAAAGACGTAGGAAGACCAGGCAAATGAACCTGATCCAGCAGCTCGAGGCCGAAGCCATCGAGAACCTCGGGAAGGACATTCCCGAATTCCGCGCCGGCGACACCGTGCGCGTCGGCGTGAAGGTCGTCGAAGGCACGCGCGAGCGTGTGCAGAATTTCGAAGGCGTGGTGATCGCCCGTTCGAACCGCGGCATGGGTTCGAACTTCACCGTGCGCAAGATGAGCTTCGGCGAAGGCGTGGAGCGCGTGTTCCCGCTCTATTCGCCGGTCGTGGACAGCATTACCGTGGTTCGCCGCGGCGTCGTGCGCCGGGCGAAGCTCTACTACCTGCGCGGCCGCACCGGTAAATCGGCCCGCATCGCCGAGCGCCGCGACAGTCGCCCGACCGCGAAGGCCTGACAGCCTCCGACCGGGAACGAGACAAGCGAAGGGGCGCTCCGGCACAGGGTCGGGGCGCCCCTTTTGCTTGGCCCGGCACAATTTCAATTGCGGTTGCGCGCGCCCCGCGGGGCGCTAGGCACGCGACCGGAACCAGCTAGGAGCAGCAGATGGGATATCGGGTGGCAATCGTCGGCGCGACCGGGAACGTCGGGCGCGAGATGATGCAGATTCTCGCCGAGCGCGAGTTTCCCTGCGACGAAGTGGCCGCGGTGGCCAGCTCGCGTTCGGTGGGGACCGAGGTCGAATTCGGTGACACCGGCAAGATGCTCAAGTGCAAGAACATCGAGCATTTCGATTTCACCGGCTGGGACATCGCCCTGTTCGCCGCCGGCAGCGGCCCGGCGAAGGAATATGCGCCCAAGGCGGCCGCCGCCGGCTGCGTGGTGATCGACAATTCCTCGCTCTACCGGATGGAGCCGGACGTGCCGCTGATCGTGCCGGAGGTGAACCCCGACGCGATCGACGGCTATACCGCGCGCAACATCATCGCCAATCCCAACTGCTCGACCGCGCAGCTCGTCGTCGCGCTCAAGCCGCTGCACGACGCGGCGACGATCAAGCGGGTCGTCGTCAGCACGTACCAGTCGGTGTCCGGCGCGGGGAAAGCGGGGATGGACGAGCTGTTCGAACAGAGCCGCGCGATCTTCGTCGGCGACCCGGTCGATCCGAAGAAGTTCACCAAGCAGATCGCCTTCAACGTCATCCCGCACATCGACGTCTTCTTGGACGACGGTTCGACCAAGGAAGAATGGAAGATGGTGGTCGAGACCAAGAAGATCCTCGATCCGAAGGTGAAGCTCAACGCCACCTGCGTGCGTGTGCCGGTCTTCGTCGGCCATTCCGAAGCGGTCAATATCGAGTTCGAGAGCGAGCTTTCGGCCGAGGCGGCGATGGATATCCTGCGCGAGGCGCCGGGAATCATGCTCGTCGACAAGCGCGAGGACGGCGGATACGTCACCCCGGTCGAGAGCGCGGGCGACGGCGCGACCTATATCAGCCGCGTGCGCGAAGACCCTACGGTCGAGAACGGCCTGACGCTGTGGTGCGTCAGCGACAACCTGCGCAAGGGCGCCGCGCTCAACGCGGTGCAGATCGCCGAACTGCTCGGCCGGCGGCACCTGAAGAAGGGGTGACGCGCGCCGGGCCTTGCGGCACAAGGCGCCGCATGACCCTGTCCGCCGAACTCTATTTCAGCTTCCGCAGCCCGTACAGCTACCTCGCCATCGGCCGCTATCGCGCGATGGCGAGGGACTGCGCGGTGGATATCTCGCTGCGTCCCGTCTATCCGCTGGCCATCCGTCAGCCGGATTTCTTCGAGCGCAATCATCCGAACTGGCTGCAATACACCTTTCTCGACATGGCGCGCGTGGCACAGTTCCACGACATCCCCTTCGCCCTGCCGCGCCCCGATCCGATCGTGCAGGACGTGGCGACCCGCCGGATCGCGCCCGAGCAGCCCTATATCCGCCGGATCACGCGGCTGGGGCAGGCGGCGGCGCGGCGGGGCCGGGGGTTGGCCTTCGCGCACGAGGCCGCGCAGCTGATCTGGGGCGGGGCGGAAAACTGGCACGAGGGCGATCACCTCGCCGGGGCGGCAGAGCGGGCCGGGCTCGACCTCGCCGAGCTGGACCGCGAGGTGGCGGCCGAGCCCGAAACGCTCGACGCCGAGATCGCGGCGAACCAGCAGGCGCTGGAGGATGCCGGCCACTGGGGCGTGCCGACGCTGGTTTTCGACGGCGAGCCGTTCTTCGGGCAGGACCGGATCGCCATCGCCCGGTGGAGGATGGAGCAGAAGGGACTGGAGAAACGATGACCGCGATGCTGACCGAACATCCGCCCCGCCGCCTGGCGGGCCTGGCATGGGAAGGAACATATGCCGAGGCGGCGGCGGGCGCCATTCGCCGACTGATGGAGGAGCTGGAGAGCAAGCTGGGAGAGCGCCCGGAGACGCTCTGGGGCGTTTCGTGGGAGGATCGCCCCGACGGCTTCCGCCATTTCGTCGGGATTGAATCGGAAGAGGTCGTGCCGGGGCTGGAGAGCCTCGATCTGCCTGCCCTGTCCAGCCTGAGCGCCGACCACGCGGGCGGCGACGCCACCGGCGTCTATGGCGAATTGCAGGCGACGCGCGACGCGCGCGGCCTGGCCCGGCGGCCCGGCGGGCCGGACATGCTCGACGAACATCACCGCGACGGATCGCCGCCGATGCGCGCGCACCTCGTCGTCTCGCAGCGCGACAGCGATCGATAGGTCCGGCATGGGCGAGCTTTCACACCAGACGGTCACCGCGTTCGACGGCACCGAGCTGGCCGTTGGGGTGCCCACGCTGGTTATCGACGGGGAGCCGTTCTTCGGCCAGGACCGGATCGCAATGGCGCAATGGCGGATGGAACAGAAAGGGCTTGTGGAACGGTGAACTGGGAGAGATTTTTCTTCTGTCTCGGTCGTTTCAACGCGGTGGCCATTGCGTTGATCGTGATCGGATCCGCGATCCTGATGTTGCTTTCTGGCTATTGGCCATACTCAGATGATAGCCGGACCGAGGGAAGACCCTACGGTTCGGAACACAACAAAATCTCTCGGTTGATAGGGCAAGGGATCGACACCGCTGACGGTCAACTCGTTGCATACTACGAGGAAGGCGATGACAATGAACGCGATGATCTTGGAGGAGTTACGCTAGTGAATCCAAAATCGGGCGAATCTGTCGAACTTGCGGTGAGCCCACAAGATTCGCTCATAATGTTCGAACTGATCTTCGATCATGGGGGTGAAGAGCCCAAGGTTGTCGGTTACGTAGCTTCGGTCGCGAGTTCTTCTCAGTATCCTCAGGGGCGAGCCGATTTGATCGTTGGCGCTTTGCCTGCGATGACCCGCACTGTAGTCGCAGAAGATGTACGGTACGTCGATCTGCCGACAGTTCGAGGCAACAATACGGTCGGAATGATTGTCTGGCCCACAGAAGATGACGCGAAGGTGATTGGTGTCGACTTGATCACTGGACGAATCATCGACAGCGCAAAAATCGCACTGCCAGCACCTCGATCGAACACGCTGTCGCACGGACCTGGCGTTGCCGACGATCCCGGGTTACGGCGTGATCCGGGATACGGTAGGGCTCCGGTGAGTGTCTTTGAACACTGACCCATGGATCGAATGGATACGCAAAGAAGTTTTTCGTTTTCTTCGTTCGACGGCACCGAACTGGCCGTCCACCGGATGGGAGCGGGGCGCCCGGTCCTGCTGCTCCACGGCCTGTTCTCGAGCGCGGAGATGAACTGGGTCCGCTTCGGCCACGCGGGCAAGCTGGCGGACGCGGGGTTCGAGGCGATCATGCCCGACTTGCGCGCGCACGGGGCAAGCGGCAAGCCGCACGACCCGGAAAGCTATCCGCCCGGTGTCCTGGCGCGCGATGTCGCGGCGCTGGTCGCCGCGCTGGAGCTGGACGATTACGATCTCGTCGGGTTCTCGCTCGGCGCCCGCACCGCGGCCCGTTCCGTGATCGAGGGGCAGCGCCCTCGCCGCCTGGTGCTGGCCGGCATGGGGCTGGAGGGGCTGGCCGGGTGGAATCGCCGGGCCGCCTATTTCATCGATGCGATCGACCGTTTCGACCAGGTGAAGCGCGGCGATCCCGCCTTCATGCCGGTCAGTTTCATGAAGACGATGAAGATCGACCGCGTCGCCGCGCGGCTGCTGTTGCAGGCGGTGGACGACACCGACCCGGGGGAACTGGCGCGGATCACGATGCCCACGCTCGTCCTGTGCGGGGACAAGGACGACGACAACGGCTCCGCCGAACGGCTGGCGGCGACTTTGCCCGATGCCCGCCACGTCACGATTCCCGGCACGCACATGGGCTCGGTAACCGAGGGGGCGCTGGGCGACGAACTGGTCGCCTTTCTCGGCGGCTGAGGTTCCGGCTGGCGGGCCGACGCGCCTATCGGCTTGATTCACCTCGCGCTGCGGCTAACAAACCGGTATCTGCGGAAACCGCATTGCCGATCGAGAGAGGACCGCCACCGCCATGAAATTCGCATCCGTCGCACTCGCCGCGCTCGCCGTATCGCTTGCCACGCCTGCCGCCGCGCAGCAGGGGGGCCAGGAAAGCGCCGCCGCCACCGCGCACTACCCGATGACGCCCGAAGGCGCGGCCGAATGGGTCGAGATGGTCGAACAGGACCTGTTCGACTACTCGGTGCGCGCGAGCCGGGTCTACTGGGTGAACGCCACCTACATCACGCACGACACCAATGCGCTCGCGGCGCAAGTGGGGGCCGAGGGGACGGAGAAGTCGGTCAACTACGCGCTCGAGGCGGCGAAGTTCGCGCAGGTCGAAGGGCTCGACCCCGATGTCGCGCGCAAGCTTGACATCCTGCGCAACGGGATCGTCCTGCCCGCTCCGACGACCGAGGGCGCGGCGGGCGAGCTGAACCGGATCGCGACCGACCTGCAGAGCCAGTACGGCAAGGGCAAGGGCACGCTGAACGGGGAGCCGATCTCCGGCTCCGACATCGAGGCCGAGATGGGCAATCTCGACCACACGCCCGAGGAATATGCCGAGATGTGGGCCAGCTGGCACGACAATGTCGGCGCGCCGATGAAGGAGGACTACGCCCGCCTGGTCGAGATCGCCAACGAGGGCGCGGCCGAGCTCGGCTTCGACAATGTCGGGGCGATGTGGCGTTCGGGCTACGACATGGACCCGGGCGAATTCACCGCCGTGACCGACCGCCTGTGGGAAGAGACCCGCCCGCTCTACGAGGCGCTGCACACTTACGTCCGCTGGAAGCTGAACGAGAAATACGGCGATGCGGTCCAGCCGCCTGCCGGGCCGATCCGCGCCGACCTGCTGGGCAACATGTGGGCCCAGGAATGGGGCAACATCTACCCGCTCGTCGCGCCCGAGGGCGCGGGCGAACTCGGATACGACATCGGCGAACTGCTCGAAGCGCAGGGCAAGGGCCCGCTGGACATGGTCAAGGCGGGCGAGGACTTCTTCTCCTCGCTCGGCTTCGAACCCCTGCCGGAGACGTTCTACGAACGCTCGATGTTCACCAAGCCGGCCGACCGCGAGGTCGTCTGCCATGCCAGCGCATGGGACATCGACAACAAGGACGATATCCGGATCAAGATGTGCATCAAGGTGAACGCCGACGATTTCGTCACGATCCACCACGAGCTGGGCCACAACTATTACCAGCGCGCCTACAAGGACCAGCCCTATCTCTACCTGAACGGCGCGAACGACGGTTTCCATGAGGCGATCGGCGACATGATCGCGCTGTCGATCACGCCCGAATACCTGGTGCAGATCGGCCTGCTCGATCGCAGCCAGGTGCCGGGAGCGGACAAGGACATCGGCCTCCTGCTCCGGCAGGCGATGGACAAGGTCGCCTTCCTTCCCTTCGGCCTGCTGGTGGACAAGTGGCGCTGGGGCGTGTTCGACGGTTCGATCAGCCCGGCGGAATACAACACCGCCTGGGTCGACCTGAAGCGCGATTACCAGGGGATCGAGCCGCCGGTGGAGCGCCCGGCCGATGCCTTCGATCCGGGCGCGAAGTACCACATCCCCGGCAACACACCCTACATGCGTTACTTCCTCGCGCGGATCCTGCAGTTCCAGTTCTACGAGGCAGCGTGCAAGCAGGCCGGATGGGACGGGCCGCTGCACCGCTGCAGCTTCTACGGCAACGAGGAAGTCGGCCGCAATCTCAACGCGATGCTGGAAATGGGCGCGAGCAAGCCCTGGCCCGACGCTCTGGAGGCCTTCACCGGCACGCGCGAGATGAGCGCGCGGCCGATGCTCGAATATTTCGCCCCGCTGAAGGCATGGCTGGACGAGCAGAACAAGGGCAAGCCCTCCGGATGGTGAGCGTGCCGGCGGGCGGGTGCGGCGGCCGGGCGATGCGCGCTTGAGCGGCCCGGAAACGCGCATGGCGACGGTGGGCTGGCGCGAGCTGGTCCACCTGCCCGAACTGGGGCTGCACAATGTCCCGGCCAAGATCGACACGGGGGCGCGGACATCCTCGCTCCATGGCGTCGTGCTGGAGAAGTTCGCACGCGACGGCGCGGAATACGTGCGTTTCGCGGTCGATTTTGAACGCCAGCACGTCCGCCAGGTGTGCGAGGCGGTGCACGTCGACAGGCGCGGCATCACCAGTTCCAACGGCAAGACCCAGTTTCGCTATGTCATCAAGACGCCACTGAGGATCGGTAATCTCGAATTCCGTGCCGAGATCAGCCTTGCCGATCGTTCGGACATGAAATTCCCGATGCTTGTCGGCCGTTCTGCGCTAAGGTGCCGGTTCGTCGTCGACTCGGGGCATTCGTGGCTTCAAACCCCCGGGCTCGAGGTGGAAAAAGGCTACAAACCATGATCTTGCAGCCATGAAAATCGCCATGCTCGCGCGCAATGCGGAACTCTATTCGCACCGGCGACTGGTCGAGGCGGCGGAGGAGCGGGGGCACACGCTCGACATTCTCAACACCTTGCGCTGTACCGTCCATATCGCCAGCCACCGGCCGACCGTCAGCTACAACGGCGAAACGGTGAGCGGATATGACGCGGTGATCCCGCGCATCGGCGCATCGATCACCAATTACGGCCTGGCGATCCTGCGCCAGTTCGAGATGGCCGGGGTCTGGCCGCTGAACGAAAGCGTCGCGATCGGGCGCAGCCGCGACAAGCTGCGTTCGATGCAGATCCTTGCCAAGCATGGCCTCGGCCTGCCGCTGACCGCCTTCGCCCACGATCCGAAGCAGACCGGGGAAGTGATCCGGTCGGTCAAGGGGCCGCCGGTGGTGATCAAGCTGCTGGAGGGGACGCAGGGGATCGGCGTCGTCCTGGCCGAGACGGAAGCGAGCGCGAAGTCGGTGATCGAGGCGTTCCGCGGGGCCAACGTCAACATCCTGGTGCAGGAATTCATCAAGGAAGCCGGCGGCACCGATATCCGCGCGCTGGTGCTCGGGGGCAAGGTGGTCGCCGCGATGCAGCGCACCGGCGCCCCCGACGATTTCCGGTCCAACCTCCACCGGGGTGGCAGTGCGAAGCTGATCAAGATCACGCCCGAAGAACGCTCGACCGCGGTGCGCGCCGCGCGCAAGATGGGCCTCAACGTCTGCGGCGTGGACATGTTGCGCAGCGATCACGGCCCGGTGATCATGGAAGTCAATTCCTCGCCCGGTCTCGAGGGGATCGAGGCCGCGACGGGCAAGGACATCGCCGGCATGATCATCGATTTCGTCGCCGCCAATGCCAAGGCCTGGAAAACCAGGACGAAGGGGAAGGGGTGAGGGAACCTCTCTCCGTCGCCCGGGCCTGATCCGGCGGCGACGGCAAGGCCGGCATCCAGCGCCTTACCGGAACGGCGGTTCGTTGAACGCCCTCAGCTTGCGCGAGTGCAGGCGGTTGCCTTCCTCGCGCAGGAGGCGGCAGGTCGTGACGCCGATCTGCATGTGGGCGGCGATGGCTTCTTCGTAGAACTTGTTCGCCTGGCCGGGCAGCTTGATCTCGCCGTGGAGCGGCTTGTCCGACACGCACAGGAGCGTGCCGTAGGGGACGCGGAAGCGATAGCCCTGGGCGGCGATGGTGGCGCTTTCCATGTCGATCCCGACCGCGCGGCTGAGCGAGAGGCGGCGGGCCGACTGGGTATAGCGCAGTTCCCAGTTGCGATCGTCGGTCGTCACCACGGTGCCGGTGCGCATTCGCCGCTTGAGGTTGGCCCCGTGCGTTCCGCTGACGTCCTCCGCCGCCTTGGCGAGCGCCTGCTGGACTTCGGCGATCGCGGGCAGCGGGATCTCGGGCGGCAGGACGGGGTCGAGCACGTGGTCGTCGCGCAAGTAGGCATGGGCGAGCACGTAGTCGCCGATCTTCTGGCTCGGCCGCAGGCCGCCGCAGTGTCCGATCATCAGCCACGCCTCGGGCCGCAGCACGGCCAGGTGGTCGCAGATCGTCTTGGCGTTCGACGGGCCGACGCCGATGTTGACCAGGGTGATCCCGCCGCGGTTCTTGCCGATCAGGTGATAGGCGGGCATCTGGTGCCGGCGCCATGCGGTGTCCGACAGCTCGGCCCGGGCATTCTCGCGCGGGGTGTCGATATAGAGCCCGCCGGCCCCGGCGAGCGCGGTGCAGTCGTCGTTGCCCAGCTGCGCGCCGGCCCAGTCCACGAACTCGTCGACGTAGCGGTGATAGTTGGTGAAGAGGATGAAGCGCTGGAAATGCGCCGGGTCGGTGCCGGTATAGTGCGCGAGGCGCGCGAGGCTGAAATCGGTCCGCAGCCCGTCGAACAGCGACAGGGGGAACGGATCGCCCGGCGCGCCCAGCTCGTAGCCGTCGGCGATCTCGTCGCCGATGTCGGCCAGCTCGGTCGCGGGGAAATGCCGCGCCAGCTCGTTGGGGCTGATGCCGGCCAGCTCGGCCCCGGCATCGCCGTCGAGCACGTAGGGAAAGGGGATTTCCTGGCGCGAGGCGCCGACTTCGCAATCGACGTCGTAATCGCTGGCGATCAGGCGCAGCTGTTCGGCCAGGTAGTCGGCGAAAAGCCGGGGCCGGGTGACGGTCGTGGCATAGATCCCCGGGGCGTTGAGCCGGCCGTAGGCGCGGCTGCTGTCGGCCGGGCGGGCCCCGCCACGGAAGCGCAGGCGAATCTCGGGGTAGGCATAGCTGCCGTCGCTGCGCTTTTCGGGCTTGGGCAGGGTGCCCTCGCGCGCGAAGGCGACGATATCGGCGCGGAGCCGTTCGACCGACTCGTCGTAGAGCCGGATCAGGTCTTCGATGATCTTTTCGGGTGATTCCATCGGGGGCAGATAGCGCCGCCCGCGTGACAATTCAAAGTCCGCCGGCCAGCCGCATGAAAAAAGGCGCGACCCTGTGAAGGGCCGCGCCTTTTTCGATTGTTCCGGGCTTGCGCCGGGCGCGGGAGATCAGCTTTCGCCGGTCTCTTCCTCGGCCGCGGCTTCGCCTTCGCCGGCATCCTGTTCGAGCATGTCGGCCGGGATCTCGCCCGGTTCGAGCGTCGGATCGACGGCATTGGCCTGGGCCATTTCCTCGATTTCCTTCTGCTCGTCTTCGAACATCTGCGCGATCACGTCGATGCCCTGGCTCTGCAGTTCGGCCTCGTCCTCCGAGCGGGCCACGTTGGCCTTGACGGTGACGTGAACTTCCGGATGCAGCGTGATCGTGACATCGTGCATGCCGATGGTCTTGATCGGGTGGCCCATGACGACCTGGCGCTTGTCGATCTCGTGGCCCTTGTCGGCCAGGCCGGTCACGATATCGCGCACGTTGACCGACCCGTAGAGCTGGCCGGCATTGGACGAGGCACGGATCAGGACGATCTCGACGCCGTCGATCTTTTCGCCCTGCTTCTCGGCCTCGCCACGACGTTCCGCGTTTTCCTTCTCCAGGCGTTCACGGTTCGCTTCGAAGACCTTGCGGTTCGCGTCGTTGGCGCGCAGCGCCTTCTTCTGCGGCAGGAGGAAGTTGCGGGCGTAGCCGTCCTTGACGGTCACGACATCGCCGATGTTGCCCAGGTTGCCGATGCGTTCGAGGAGGATGATGTCCATGTCTATTCTCCTCTCACTTCACGACGTAGGGCAGCAGGCCGATGTGCCGCGCGCGCTTGATCGCCTTGGCGAGTTCGCGCTGCTTCTTGGCACTGACGGCGGTGATGCGGCTGGGCACGATCTTGCCCCGTTCGGACATGAAACCCTGGAGCAGGCGCACGTCCTTGTAATCGATCTTCGGCGCGTTCTTGCCCGCGAACGGGCAGGACTTGCGGCGGCGGAAAAACGGACGGGCCATCAGTCGCGCTCCTCGCGGTCGGCGCGACGCTTGCGGTCGCGGTCGCTCTTGCGCATCATCACGCTGGGGCCGCTCTCGTGCTCTTCGACGCGCACGGTCATGTAGCGGATGACGTCTTCGTTGATACGGGTCTGGCGCTCCAGTTCCTCGACAACGGAGCCGGGGCCCTCGATGTTGAGCAGCACGAAGTGCGCCTTGCGGTTGCGGTCGATCTTGTACGCGAGGCTCTTGAGGCCCCAGGTCTCGGTCTTGGTGACCTTGCCGTCGTTCTTCTCGACGATTTCGGTGGCGGTTGCCGCCAGCGCGTCGACCTGGCTCTGGCTCAGGTCCTGCCGCGCGAGAAAGACATGCTCGTAGAGAGCCATGCTTCGCTTCCTTCACTCTGCAATGCCGATCGCTGGCTGATCCGCGGGATTGCGGGGCCCCTCCGGCTTTCTTCTTTCCTGCCGGGCGACTGCGGTCGCCGGGCGGCAGGAAGGCGCGCACATAGCGGCCTGGGCGCGGAATGCAAGGCCAAGGTTGGGCTTGTGCCGGCCGGTGGCTCGCGGCAGGGCAGGGGAAAGCTTGCGAAACAGGAGGTTCGATGCCCGGCGGACTGGTGGCCCTGCTCGATGACGTTTCCGTGATTGCCCGCACGGCGGCCGCCTCGATCGACGATGTCGGCGTGGCGGCGAGCCGCGCGGGCACGAAGGCGGCCGGGGTCGTGATCGACGACGCGGCGGTCACGCCTTCCTATGTCACCGGGCTTTCGCCCGCGCGCGAGTTGCCGATCATCTGGAAGATCACCAAGGGCAGCTTCAGGAACAAGCTGCTGATCCTGCTGCCCGGCGCCCTGCTGCTCAGCGAGTTCCTGCCGGCGGCGATCATCTTCGTCCTCATGCTCGGCGGGGCCTATCTCAGCTACGAAGGGGCGGAGAAAGTCCTGGAGAAGCTGGGCGGCGCGAAGCACGGGAAGACGCTGGACGATCCGATCGAGGACCCGGCCGCGTTCGAGAAGAAGCGCGTGTCGGGCGCGATCCGCACCGATCTGATCCTGTCGGCGGAGATCATGGCGATCACGCTCAACGAAGTCGCGGTCGAGACATTCCTCACCCGCGCGGCGGTCCTCGCGCTGGTCGGCGCGGTCATAACCGTGGTCGTCTACGGCTCGGTCGCGCTGATCGTGAAGATGGACGACGTCGGCCTGCACCTGGCGGGTCGCGAATCGACGCTCTCGCGCCGGGTCGGCCGGTTCCTCCTGGCCGCGATGCCGAAACTGCTCGTCGCGCTCTCGCTGATCGGGACGGTCGCGATGCTCTGGGTCGGGGGCGGGATCATCCTTCACGGGCTGCACGAACTGGGCCTGCACGCCCCGGCCGACTGGGCCCACGCGGTGCAGCACGCGGTCGAAGGGGCGACCGGCGCGCTATCGGGCATCCTGGGCTGGGCGACTTACGCGGCCCTGTCGGCCCTGTTCGGCCTCGTCCTCGGCGGCGCGATCGCCTTCGTTCTGCACAAGGTCCTGGGCCTGGGGGGCGAGGCGCACTAGAGGCGGGCGAGCAGGTCGCGCGCGAACGTTCCCAGCGTGTCGTCGCGCGCGCCCATGATCACCACCCGGTCGCCCGGGCGCGCGATCGACACGATCCGGTCGCCGCAGGCCTTGCGCGAGGGGATATATTCGGCCTCTCCCCCGGCTTCCTCGATCAGGCGCACGATCCGCTCGCTGCCCTGGCTGCGATCGACCGTGCCGCCGAAATAGACCGGATCGCACAGGATCGTCCGGTCTTCGGCGGCAAGCTCGCGCGCGAAAGTTTCGGCCAGTTCGGCCCCCATCTGGCGCAAGGGGCCATAGCCGTGGGGCTGGAAGAAGGCGATCACCCGCCCTTCGTGCGCCTTCAGCGTCCGCAGGGTGGCGGCGCATTTTTCGGGGTTGTGCCCGAAGTCGTCGATCACGGTGATGCCGCTGGCGGAAATGCCGACCATGTCGAACCGGCGCGCGAGACCGCGGAAATCCGCCAGCGCGGCAACCGCGGCGGCCACCGGCACGCCGGCGGCCGCGGCGGCGGCAATCGCCGCCAGCGCATTCGACAGGTTGTGCCGGCCCGGCATGTTCAGCGTCAGCGCGTGTTCGCTGCCGTCGTGGCGATCGACGACCAGCGCGGCCTGGCGGATCGGCCCTTCGGCGACCGAACCGGGCACGACCCCGATCTGCGCCTTTTCCTGCGCGATCCCGAACGTGATCACCTCGTTCGCGCGCGGCAGGAGGGCCAGGGCCTCCTCGTCGTCGGCATTGATCACCGCGATCCGGCTGCGGCCGAGGAAGTCGCCGAACAGCTGGCGCAGTTCGTCCATTTCCTTGTGGTCGAGGCTGACGTTTAGCAGCGCGCCGATCGCCGGGCGATAGAGCGCGATCGACCCGTCGCTCTCGTCCACTTCGCTGACATAGATGCTCTTCCCGCCGACGAGCGCGCTCGCATTGGGCCGTTCGTCGGATACGAAGTTCTTCATCACCGCGCCGTTCATCACCGTGGGATCGCGGCCCACGGCGTGCATGATCCATCCCAGCATCCCGGTCACGGTGGACTTCCCGCTCGTCCCCGCCACGGCCAGCCCGGCGCCGGCGGTGTTGAACAGGATCGAGTTGAGCTGCGCGCGGCTCATCCGAAGGCAGCCCAGTTCGTTGGCCCGGACGATCTCGGGCACGCTGTCCTCGACCGCGGCCGAGGCGACCAGGATCTGCCGGTCGGAGACGATGCCGCTGCCGTCCTGCGGGTGCAGCGCGAATCCCTGGCTTTCGAGGGCCGCGAACTTGGCCGGCGTGCGCCCCTGGTCGCGGCTGCGGTCGCTGCCGGCGACTTCGGCCCCGCGCCCCTTCACGATTTGGGCCAGCGGCAACATGCCCGATCCGCCGATCCCGCAGAAAAAGAACGGGCGGGCGAAAAGCTCTTCGGTCGTGGGGATTTCATGCATCGCGCGGGTTGGTATTCAGTTGTCGGGGCCGATACAAGCGCGCTCGACCGCGCGGGCCAATCGGCGGCTTGCCCCGCCGCGTCACAATCCCTAGATGCCGGGCGCAGACAGTGCCGCGCGCCCCGCGCCGGCGAACCGATCGAGATTGATAGATGTCCCTGTTCCTTTTCCTCTTCGTGCTCCAGGCGATTGTCGCCGCCGCCCTGGTCGGCGTGGTCCTGATGCAGCGGTCCGAAGGCGGCGGCCTCGGCATCGGCGGCAGCCCGACCGGGCTGATGAGCGCGAGGGGCGCGGCCGATTTCCTGTCGCGCGCGACCAAGTGGCTGGCGATCCTGTTCGTCGCCCTGTCGATCGCGCTGGCGGCGATCGCCGCCGAATCGGGCGGGCAGGACAGCATTACCTCGACCCTGGATCGCTCGCTCCCGGCCGATCCGCTGGGCCAGGCCGCGGGCGGCACGGCTCAGCCGACGGCACCGGCGGCCGATCCGGCGCCCGGTGCCGACGATCCGCTCGCCGGCGCGAGCGAATAACCCCGCAATCGCAGGAAATGTGGATTGCGGGCCATGGCCCGCCGCATTCCGCTTGCCCCGACTCCACTCGCACGCTTAAGGCCCGACTCCCATGGCGCGGTACATTTTCATCACCGGCGGCGTGGTTTCATCGCTCGGCAAAGGTCTCATGGCGGCCAGCCTCGGCGCGCTCCTCCAGGCGCGCGGCTACAAGGTCCGCATTCGCAAGTTCGACCCCTATCTGAACGTCGATCCGGGGACGATGAGCCCCTATCAGCACGGCGAAGTCTACGTCACCGACGACGGGGCGGAGACCGACCTCGATCTGGGGCATTACGAACGCTTCACCGGCGTTTCCGCGCGCCAGAGCGACAACGTCACCTCGGGCCGGATCTACCAGCAGATCATCGCGCGCGAACGGCGCGGCGACTACCTGGGCGCGACGGTCCAGGTGATCCCCCACGTCACCGACGCAATCAAGGAATTCGCGCTGGCCGACCAGGGCGATCACGATTTCATCCTGTGCGAGATCGGCGGCACGGTCGGCGACATCGAATCACTGCCGTTCATGGAGGCGATCCGCCAGCTCAGGAACGAGCTGGAACCGGACCAGACGCTCAGCGTCCATGTCACGCTGGTCCCCTATATCGCGGCGGCCGGCGAGTTGAAGACCAAGCCGACGCAGCATTCGGTCCGCGAACTCGCCAGCCTGGGGATCAAGCCCGACGTGCTGCTGTGCCGCTGTGAACACCCGCTGCCCGACAGCGAGCGGCGCAAGATCGCGCAGTTCTGCAACGTGCGGCAGGAATCGGTTATCCCCGCGCTCGACGCGTCGTCGATCTACGCGGTGCCGCTGCAATACCATGCCGAGGGGCTGGACGGCGAGGTCCTGCGCGGTTTCGGCATTACCGACGCGCCGCAGCCCGATCTCGCCGCCTGGCACGATATCGTCGACCGCTACGAAAACCCCGAGGGCGAGGTGACGATCGGCGTCGTGGGCAAGTACGTCGGCCTGCCCGATGCCTACAAGTCGCTGAACGAGGCGCTCGTCCACGGCGGCCTGGCCAACCGGGCCAAGGTCAATATCCGCTGGATCGACGCCGAAGTCTTCGAAGAGGACGACGCAGAGATCGCCGCCCGGCTGGAGCCGCTGCACGGCATCCTCGTGCCCGGCGGGTTCGGCGAGCGCGGGTCGGAAGGGAAGATCGCCAGCGTCCGCTTCGCCCGCGAACGCAAGGTGCCGTTCTTCGGGATCTGCCTGGGGATGCAGATGGCCTGCATCGAGGGCGCGCGCAGCGGCGGGCATCACGCGGCCTCCTCGACCGAGTTCGGCGAAACGGCCGAGCCGGTCGTCGGCATCATCACCGAGTGGATGAGCGAGGAGGGCCTGCAGAAGCGCGAAGTGGGCGGCGACCTCGGCGGAACGATGCGCCTCGGCGCCTACGAGGCGCGCCTGACAGAGGGCAGCCGCGTCTCGCAGATCTACGGCGGGGCGACCGATATTTCGGAGCGTCATCGCCACCGCTACGAGGTGAACTCCGCTTATCGCGAGCCGCTGGAGAAGGGCGGGCTGATCTTCTCGGGCATGTCGCCCGACGGGCTGTTGCCCGAGATCGTCGAGCGGGCCGACCACCCCTGGTTCGTCGGCGTCCAGTTCCACCCGGAGCTGAAATCCAAGCCGTTCGATCCCCATCCGCTGTTCGCCGGGTTCGTCGCCGCCGCGCTCGACCAGTCGCGCCTCGTCTGACCGAAAGCACCGGGGAACGCCCCCGGCCAGCGCGTAAAGCCCGGTCGGCACGGCCACGTGGGACGCGCAATATCCCGTGCGATACTGGCACAGCGGGTTAACAAAGGTTGCGTGCGCGCTTTACTTTTGGCGCGATTGGCGCAAGGTGCAGGGGCAGGGCCTCGGGCCCGAATGCACGGCAATTCGCACGCCGGACGCGTGCGACCTGGCTTGCCACGAACTTGATCGTCTTCTGCGACCCGGACGATCCAGTCACCGGGCAGGGCGGCGCTTGCGTCGCGGGGGCAGGCTTTCGGGCCTGCCCCCAACGGTCCGCCCCGCTGCCCATTGCACAAGTATATCGCCCGTGAAGGCAGGCGCCGCACAGAGGCCCGCGCGCCGCGTCACGGGCCCGATGACCTGGGCGGGCACGCCTTCCTTGCGGAATCGAAGCGAAAAAGGGGGGAGCGCACCCCGCCGGGGCAGGGTGCGCCTTCGGTCAGGCCGCGTCGGCGGCCTTTTCCGGCTCGTCGCCGTCGCCATCCTTGTCGTCGCGGACGACTTCGAGCGTCTTCTGCCCGTTCACGGCGATCTTCTTGGGCTTCATCGCCTCGGGCACTTCGCGGACGAGGTCGATCGCCAGGAGGCCGTCTTCGAGGCGGGCATTTTCCACCCGGACGAAATCGGCCAGTTCGAACCGGCGTTCGAAGCCGCGATTGGCAATGCCGAGATGGAGCATTTCGGCATCGTCTTCGCCCTCTTCACGCTTCCGACCCTGGATCACGAGCAGGTTCTGCTGGGCGGTGATGTCCAGGTCGCCGGGGCGGAAACCCGCGACGGCGAGCGTGATGCGGTAATTGTCTTCGCCGCGCCGCTCGATGTTGAACGGCGGGTAGTTGTCGCCCGAATTGCTGCGGGCCTGCCGTTCGAGCAGGTCGAACAGGCGATCGAACCCGACGGTCGAGCGGCGATAGGGGCTGAAATCGAAACGGTTCATCGAAACAAATCCTCCTTGGAGCAATTTGACACTGTGTGGGGCCCGGCTATCCGGCACCCCGTTCGATTGGAGGGCACGTCCATTGCGGCACGCGCCTCCACTTGCCAGATAGGATGCGCTGCGACCCGTTCAAGGGCCTTAGCAGCGGGGAAGAATCGAGGATATTCAATGGCTACGCCCAAAGTCGACATCTATACCAAGTTCGGTTGCGGCTACTGCTACCGTGCCAAGCGCCTGCTCGACGACAAGGGCGTGGATTATACCGAGTACGATATCACGATGGGCGGCCCCGACCGCGAAGAGATGGCCCGTCGCGCCCCGGCCGCCCGCACCGTGCCGCAGATCTTTATCGGCGAGGTTCACGTCGGCGGCTCGGACGAGCTTCATGCGCTCGAACGCGAAGGCAAGCTCGACGACCTGCTCGCCGGATGACGCGGATTGCGCTGTTCCAGATGACCGCGGGAATCGATCCCGCGCAGAACGCCGCGGCGATCGTGGATGCCGTGCGCCAGGCCGGGGGGGAAGGGGCCGAAATGCTCTTCACGCCCGAGATGTCCGGCCTTCTCGACCGCGATCGCAAGCGTGCCGCCGCGGCAATCGCGCGCGAGGACCAAGACCGGGTGCTGGCCGCCGTGCGCGAGGAAGCTGCCGCGCAGGGGATCTGGGTCGCGCTCGGCTCGCTCGCCGTCGCGCTCGACCCCGCGGCGGAAGGGGCGGGGGCGGGCGCAGTCCGTGGCGCCGAGGCGCCCCGCTGGGCCAATCGCAGTTACCTCGTCGGTCCCGACGGCGCCATCGCCGCCCGTTACGACAAGATTCACATGTTCGACGTCGATCTCGCGAGCGGGGAAAGCTGGCGCGAATCGAACGCCTACCGCCCCGGCGACCGGGTGGTGACCGCCACCACGCCGCTGGGCCGGCTGGGGCTGGCGGTCTGTTACGACTTGCGCTTTCCCGCGCTGTTCGACGCGCTGGGCCGCGCCGGGTGCGACGCGATCGCGATCCCCGCGGCTTTCACCGTCCCCACCGGCCGGGCGCACTGGCACGTGCTCCAGCGTGCCCGCGCGATCGAGGCCAGCGCTTTCGTCGTGGCCGCGGCCCAGGTCGGCCGCCACGCCGACGGCCGCCGGACCTATGGCCACAGCCTGGTCGTCGACCCCTGGGGCGAAGTCCTGCTCGACATGGGCGGGGAGGAGGCCGGGCTCGGCTTCGCGGAGATCGATCCGGCGCGGATCGCGGAGGCCCGTCGCCAGGTGCCCAGCCTTGCCAACCGCCGCGAAATCCTTGAGTAGCGCGCCGCGATGATCGTTTTCGACCTTTCCTGCATCGAGGGCCACCGGTTCGAAGGGTGGTTCGGTTCCTCGGACGACTTTGCCGATCAGCAGGCGCGCGGCCTCGTCGCCTGCCCGCAATGCGGATCGGACAAGGTGGCGAAGGCCCCGATGGCGCCCGCGGTTCCGGCCAAGGGCAACCAGCGCGAAGAGCGGCCCGCGCCCCGCCGGCAGGTGACGAACGGCGAGATCCCGCCCGAAGTCCGCAAGGCGATGAAGGCGCTGGCCCGCGCCCAGGCGAAGGCGCTGGAGAACAGCAAGTGGGTGGGCGACAGTTTCGCCGAGCAATCGCGCGCCATGCATTACGGCGAGAAGGACCTGGAGGCGATCCACGGCAAGGCCACGTTGAAGGAAGCGCAGGAACTGCTCGACGAGGGAATCTCGGTCGCCCCGTTGCCGTTCCCGGTGGCCGAGCCGGACGAACTCAACTGATTGCCAGCCAGCGCCCCGTCCCCTAAACGGCGTGCCGCGTGCGCCCGTAGCTCAGTCGGATAGAGCATCGGATTCCTAATCCGGGGGCCACAGGTTCGAATCCTGTCGGGCGCACCACCGCCATCCTGCCGTTCAGCCCGACTGTCCCGGGCCGATCCCGGTCATTTCCGCCGAGAGATCCCACAGGCGCCGGGCGGCCGCTTCGTCGGTGGCGTAAGGCTTCACTCCCTCCAGGGTCGCTTCCGCCGTGTCGTTCCGCCGCGCGACATCGCAGTCCTCGCAATAGAGACCGCCGAGGCCGGCGAGCAGGGGCGACGTCGCGGCCCAGACCTGCGTTGCCGCCCCCTGCGCGGGGCTCTTGAACGTCGGGTCGGCGGGGTTGCCGTCGCGGTCGATCCAGCCCGCCGCGACCATCTCGTCGCGGCCGACATGGCGCAGGAGCGGGGTGAAGATCTTGCCCGGGTGGACCGAGAAGGCGCGGATTCCCCGCTCGCGGCCGAGCCGGTCGAGATGAACCGCGAACAGGGCATTGGCGGTCTTGGACTGGGCGTAGGCCAGCCACTTGTCGTAGCCGGCTTCGAAATGCAGGTCGTCCCACCGCGCGGGTGAGTAGTGATGGCCGGCCGAAGACACCGAGACCACCCGTGCCCCATCGGCAAGCAGGGGCCAGACCAGGTTCGTCAGCGCGAAGTGGCCGAGGTGGTTGATCGCGAAGTGCGCGTCCCATCCCGGGCCCAGCCGGGTTTCGGGGCAGGCCATCACGCCGGCATTGTTGACCAGGATGTCGATTGCCGCGCCGTTCTTCCCGCCTGCCCCGGCATAGTGGCTCGCGAAACGGCGTACGCTGGCCAGGTCGGCCAGATCGAGCCTTGCCACCGTCACCCTGGCGAGGCCGCGGGTCGCGGATCGCGCGGCGGCCGTGTCGCGCGCGGCGACGATCACGTCGGCGCCAGCTTCGGCCAGCGCCCGGGTCGTCTCCAGCCCCAGGCCGGAATGGCCCCCGGTCACGACCGCTCTTTGGCCGCCGAGGTCGATGCCGGCGAGGACATCGCCCGCGGTCGAACGGGCGCCGAAGCCGCTGCCCAGTGGATGCTGCCTGTCTGTCATGGGGATTCTCCGGTCAGTCGGTGCGCCGCCGCGGCTCGGCCGACACGCGGTGGCGAAGATGGCGCTCGGCACACGGACGATCCATGCGCTATGGTCCGCGACTCTTTCGCGAGCATTCGGAACACCCCCTGGACCCTCTATCGGATATCCTTTCCCTGCTGCGGCCGCGGACGGCGGTCAGCGCCGGCCTGCGCGCGGGCGGGGACTGGGCGATCCGGTTCCCGGGGCATGAAGGGGTGAAGTTCAACGCCGTTATCCACGGGGCCTGCTGGGTATCGGTGGACGGCGCCGAACCGCGGCGGATCGCGGCCGGGGATTGCTTCCTGCTGACGCGCGGGAGGCCGTTCCGCATGGCGACGGACCTCTCGCTGCCCGAGGTCGAATCGGCCCGGATCTACGACCGCGCCAGCGACGGCATCGCCACCTTCCAGGGCGGGCAGGACTTCTTCCTCGTCGGCGGGCGCTTCGCTTTCGACGGCGATCACGCCGGCCTGCTGTTCGGCGAACTTCCGGCGATCGTCCATGTCAGCCGGGCGAGCGACCAGGCGGCCGTGCTGCGCTGGTCGCTGGCCCAGCTGGCCACCGAACTGGCCGAGGGCGCGCCCGGCAGCAGGCTGATGGGCGATCACCTGGCGCAGATCATGCTGCTCCAGGTCTTGCGCTTGTGGCTGTCCGGGGGGCGGGGATCGGGCTGGCTCGCGGCCCTTGCCGACCCGCGCCTCGGCCGCGCGCTGCGCGCCATCCACGGCGAGCCGGCGCGGCGCTGGACCCTGGCCGATCTGGCCGCGGCCGCCGGCATGTCGCGGACCAGTTTTGCAGAGCGGTTTCGCCGCGTCGTCGGCCGCACGCCGTTCGATTACCTCGCTCGCTGGCGGATGCAGCTTGCCGCGGACCGCTTGCGGCGCAGCGGGGATAGCGTGGCGACGATCGGCTACGCGGCAGGCTATGCTTCCGAAGGGGCCTTCAGCGCGGCCTTCCGCCGCACGATGGGCTGTACGCCGAGCGCCTATCGCCGCGGCGCGCAGCCGGAGCAGTCCTGCGGCTGAGTGGCCGGGTCAGTCCTCCGGGCCCAGCGCCGGGTCGAGATCGCGCGGGCGGATGAAGTGGACCAGCCGGCCGCAATCGGCCTTCAGGTCGGCCCAGTCGTCGATATCGAGTTCGAGCACGGCGAAGGCAGCCGTCGGATACTTCACGGCCGCCTCGTCGAACAGGCGGTCTTCGGCGGAAGGGGGGACGAGCGCGAACAGCGTTTCCTGCAGGCCCGGGTTGTGTCCGGTGACGAGGACCCGGTCCGCATCGCCCGCCTTTTCCCGCACGACGTCGAGGATCGTGTCGCCGCCGGCGAGGTAGAGGCGCTGGTCGAATGCAGGCTCGATCGCGGGCAGCGCGGCTTCCAGCGTGCGGCGGACGCGTTCCGCCGGGCTGGCGATCAGCGCGTCCCACTCCGGCCAGCGCGCGCCGATATGGCGGCCGATCAGCCGCGCGCCCTTGCGGCCGCGTTCGTTGAGCCCGCGGTCGAAATCGCGTTTGCCCACGTCGTCCCAGTCCGACTTGGCATGGCGCAACAATCCCAGGATTTTCACGACGGCTGGCGGTCCTCTGCTTGGCTGTCTGCCCCGGCCCCTGAAACACCCGCGGCCACGCGTTGTAAAGCTTCCGCCAGCGTCAGCCTGATGACAGGCGTGCCGGCGGGGAAGGCGGAGAGCAGCCGACTGGGGAAGGCGGGCGAGAGGACGACGAAGTGGCCGCTGTCGTCGCGCGAGCGAATCAGGCGGCCGAAGGCCTGGGCCAGCCGCGCCCTGATGATCCGGTCGTCGTAGGCGGAGCCGCCGTGGGCCGCGCGGCGCGCGCGGTGCAGGATGTCGGGGCGGGGCCAGGGCACCTGTTCCATCACCACGCAGCGCAGCGAGCGCCCGGGCACGTCCACCCCGTCGCGCAGGGCGTCGGTCCCCAGCAGGCTGGCGGCGGGATCGTCGCGGAAGATGTCCACCAGCGTGCCGGTGTCGATCGGGTCCACGTGCTGGGCATAGAGCGGCAGGCCCGCCCGGGCGAGGCGGTCGGCGATTCGTCCGTGCACCGCGCGCAGGCGGCGAACCGCGGTGAACAGGCCAAGGACGCCGCCGCCCGCGGCCTCTATCAGCCGGGCATAGGCCCCGGCGAGGCCCGGCATGTCCCCGCGCCGCACGTCGGTGACGATCAGGACTTCGGCCCGCGCGGCATAGTCGAACGGGCTTTCCGCGTGGCTGCGCATCGGCTCGATCTCGATATGGCGCGCGCCCGAGCGTTCGATCGCGCTTTCCCAGTCCTCGCCGTCGCGCAAGGTCGCGCTGGTCAGCATGACGCCGTGCGCAGGCTCCAGCACGACGCGGGCGAAAGGCTTCATCGGGTCGAGCCAGCGGCGGTGGATGCCGACGTCGAACTCGCGCGCGCCCGCATCGTTCGGGCTGCGATCGACCGCGAGCCAGTCCACGAACTCGGGATCGGCGGGCCCGCCCAGCCGGTCGAGCAGCGCCTCCCATGCCAGGACCAGGTCGATCCGCCAGGCGAGCGAGTGCCGCGCGCCCTCGATCCGGGCGCGGCCCTGGCCGTCCAGCCAGTTGGGCGGGTCCTCGACGATCGCCTCCAGCCGCGCGCCCAGGCGGGCGAGGGGGTGGCGGATCGCGGCGAGGGCGGCGCGCGCATCCTGCGCGGCCTCGATCACGTTGCCCGGCAGCCCGGCGGCCTCGGTCTCGATGCCATAGCCGGCTTCCTGCCCGCCGCTTTCGTCGCGGGCATAGACGCAGCCGCGCACCGCGGCGAGAAGCCGCTCGAGCGCGCCCAGCGGCTCGCCCTCCTGCAGCCGTTGCAGCCAGCCGTCGGCGGGCAGCGCGCGGGCCGCCTCCAGCGCGGCCTCGATCGCCTCGCCCCCGGCCTCGTCGTAGCTGGCGACATCGGCCAGCCGCGCGGCCAGCCCGCGCCGGCGGCCGCGATTCTTGCGTTCCGGCCCGACGATCCAGCGGCGCAGCTCGATCGTTTCCTGCCCGGTCAGGGCGGCAGCAAAGGTGCTGTCCGCCGCATCGAAGACATGGTGCCCCTCGTCGAACACGATCCGCGTTGGGCGCTGTCCCTGGTCGCGCCCGCTGCCGAACCCGGCGCGCGCGGCGTTGATCATCACCAGGGCATGGTTGGCAATCACGAGGTCGGCCCGGGCCGAGGCGCGCGCCGCGCGCTCGATGAAGCATTTCCGGTAGTGCGGGCAGCCGGCATAGACGCATTCGCCTCGCTGGTCGGTGAGCGCGGCGATGCCCCGCTTGCGGAACAGCGTGCCCAGCCAGCCGGGCAGGTCGCCGCCGATCATGTCGCCGTCCCGGCTATAGGCGGCCCAGCGAGCGACCAGGTGGGCCAGGATCGCGGCGCGCCCGGCGAACCCGCCTTGCAGCGCGTCCTCGAGGTTGAGCAGGCAGAGATAGTTCTCGCGCCCCTTGCGCACGACGACCGGTTGCGTTCCGTCCGCCCGGCGCTCGGGCCAGGCCCGTCGGCTCTCGCCGCGCAACTGGCGCTGGAGGTTCTTGGTGTAAGTCGAGACCCAGACCGTGCCGCCCGCCGCCGCGGCCCAGAGCGAGGCCGGGGCGAGATAGCCCAGCGTCTTGCCGATCCCGGTGCCGGCCTGCGCCAGCAGGACATGCGGCGCACCGCGCCCGGCGCGCGGGGCGAAGACCTTGCCCACGTCGCGCGCGTAGCTGTGCTGCCCCTCGCGCCGCTCGGCTCCGCTGCCGGTCAGGTGCGCCAGCTGGCCTTCGATCTCGGCTTCCTCGATCAGGACCTGGCCGGGCGCCGGGCGGTCGGGTGCCTCCTCCCATTCGGGCAGGCGGGAGAAGAGCCATTTCTCCGCCCGTTCGGGGCGCGCGACGTGGGCTGCCAGCACCTGCGCCCAGGGCCAGCGAAGCCGCACGAGCGATTGCAGCGACGACCAGGCCCCCTCGCGCTCGGCCCAGTCGTCGGCCCCGCACCGCGCGAGCAGGACACCGGCGGCGCGTTGCAGCAAGCCGGGCACGTCGTCGTCGGTTTCGGGCACCTCCAGGTCGAGCGCGTGGGCCAGGCCCTTGGGCGTCGGCACGCAGAAACGCGCGGGATGGACGAATGCGAACAGCTCCAGCAGGTCGAGCCCGGAGAGATCGGGATAGCCCAGCCGCGTCGCGACGAGCGGGGCATTGACGATCAGCACCGGCGTATCGGCCGCGGCCATGATCGCTTCCCCCTTGGAACAGCCGCGCGTGGGCCCCTCGGGCTCGCGCAGCCAGGTGCCGGCGTGGCTCGCGTGGAGCGCGGGAAGCGTCAGTTGCGGGGGCATGGCGCGACGATGCGACAGGGGGAACGGAATGTAAACATCGCAGGAGCGCCCGATCGCGGCCGGCGCGCGGGGCGGCGCTGCCACCGCACGGCCCGGCGCTGGCCCGGGCGCGAAACCCTTGAAAACCAAGGCCCGGTGCCCCGGCCCGCCCGATCGGGCCGGGAACGCCCGGCCTCGCTGGCGCGTTTATGCCGCGAGATGACCAGACCGGCCCCATACCTTCCGCAGGTCGCGCGTGCAGCGGCGCTGGCGGCCGCCGCCTTCGCCTCGCCCGCGCTGGCCCAGCCCGATGCACCGGCCGCGCAAGCCGACACGATCGTGCTGCAGATGCCGGTGGCCCCGCCGGCCGCTTCCGCCCCGGTGCCGGCAACGCCGCTGCCGCTCAACGCGGCCGAGGCGCAGCACCAGCCGTTCCTGCTCGAATTGCCCGCCCACGGCATCGACCCGGCCGCCCGGGCCTCGGCGGACCTCCCGGAGGCGAACGAAGGCGCGCGGGCCCGTGTCGCGGCATCGGAAGGGACGGACACCGCGGCCGGCCCCGCGATCGAACCCGGCCTCCGGGTCGCGGCGGCGCAGTCCGTGGGGCCCGCCGCCCCGGCGACGGGCGATACCGCGATCCTGCCCACGCCGGACAGCACCCCGCCGGCGGCCACCGCCTCGCCCGCTGCCACGCCGGTGGAGCCCGCGCAGAACGGCACGAGCTGGCTCGCGATCGTCGCGCTGGGTCTCGCCGGGCTGATCCCGCTGGCGCTGGGGCTCGCCGCTTTCGCCTGGTTCCGCCGCCGTGCGCGCCCCGTCGGGGCCTCGCTGGCGAGCACCGGGCCGATCGCCTCCCCCTCGCAGCCGCGCGACCCCGCGTCGCGGGCTGCCGGAACGACGCCGGAAGGGCCACACCGCGCCTGACCCGGGTTCCGACCAAGAGGGTCGCAGGGAAGGGGCGTTCCGACAGGGGCGTCCCTTCTCTCGCATCGGCCCGCGCGCCGCCTTCGCACTTGCAACAAGGGGCCGCTTGGGCAAGAGGCTGCCGCCATGACCGAACAGACCCTAATCGAAGCCGCCCGCGTGTCCAAGGCCTGGCCGTTCCAGGAGGCGCAGAAGCTGCTCAAGCGCTATCCCGACGGCAAGCCGGGCGGCGAGCCGGTGCTGTTCGAAACCGGTTATGGCCCCTCCGGCCTGCCGCATATCGGCACGTTCCAGGAAGTCCTGCGCACGACGCTGGTTCGCCGCGCCTACGAGGCGCTGATCGGCGCGCGGCCCGAAGACGGCAAGACGCGCCTCGTCGCCTTCAGCGACGACATGGACGGCTTGCGCAAGGTGCCCGACAACGTCCCCAACCGCGAGATGCTGGCCGGTCATATCGGCAAGCCGCTGTCGCGCATTCCCGACCCGTTCGGGGCCGGTTTTGCCAGCTTCGCGCACCATAACAACGCCAGGTTGCGCGAGTTTCTCGACCGCTTCGGCTTCGATTACGAGTTCGTCTCCGCCAGCCAGCGATACGACGACGGCGCTTTCGACGATGCGCTGCGCCAGGTGCTGCGCTGCAACCAGGCGATCCTCGACATCATGCTGCCGACCCTGCGCGAGGAACGCCGCCGGACCTATTCGCCGGTGCTTCCCGTCAGCCCCTCGACCGGCGCGGTGCTGCAGGTGCCGGTGGAGGTCGTCGATGCCGAGGCCGGGATCGTCCGCTTCGAGGACGAAGACGGCAAGACCGTGGAACAGTCCGCGCTGGGCGGGATGGCCAAGCTGCAGTGGAAGGTCGACTGGGCCATGCGCTGGTACGCGCTGGGAGTCGATTACGAGATGTATGGCAAGGACCTGACCGACAGCGGCATCCAGTCGGGCAAGATCGTCAAGGTGCTCGGCGGGCGCAAGCCCGAAGGCCTGATCTACGAGCTCTTCCTCGACGAGAAAGGGGAGAAGATCTCCAAGTCGAAGGGCAACGGCCTGACGATCGAGGAATGGCTGACCTACGGCAGCGAGGAGAGCCTCGGCTTCTATATCTTCCCCAATCCGAAGAGCGCCAAGCAGCTGCACGTCGGGGTGATCCCGCGCGCGGTGGACGATTACTGGCAGTTCCGTCAGCGCATTGCCGAACAATCGCTCGACAAGCAGCTCGGCAACCCGGCCTGGCATCTCCTGCGCGCGAACGGCGGGTTCGACGGGGCCGAGGCGCCCGGCGCGGGCGAGAGCCTGCCGGTCACTTATGGCCTCCTGCTGAACCTGGTCGGCGTGCTCGGCGCCGGGGCGACGCGCGAGCAGGTCTGGTCCTACCTCGGCAACTACATCGACGATCCCGACCCGGCGCGCCACCCGGAGCTCGACCGGCTGGTCGACGCGGCGCTCGCCTACAACCGCGATTTCATCGCCCCCACGCTGGAGCGGCGCGCGCCGACGGCGGAGGAAGCGGCGGCGCTGAAGACGCTGGATATGGCGCTGGAAATGGTCGCCGCCGATGCCCCGGCGGAGGAATTGCAGACGATCGTCTACGAGATCGGCAAGCAGGAAGAATTCGGGTTCGAGAGCCTGCGCGACTGGTTCCGCGCGCTCTACGAGACGCTCCTCGGGTCGAGCCAGGGGCCGCGGGTGGGCAGCTTCATCGCGCTTTACGGCATTGCCGACACGCGCAGGCTGATCGCCGAGGCGCTCGCCCGCGCCCGATCGCCTGCGTGATCCGCCGGGGCATCAGCCCCACTTGCGCGTGCGATACCACTTGGTGATGACGTATTTCACCCCGCGTTCGACCGGGGTGCCGGCGTGGAGCGTGTCCTCGTTCGGCGAGCCGTCGGGCAGGGCGTTGTTCCAGGTCAGCAGGACGCCGGGCTTGGGCGGGATCTTGATCCCGACTTCGGTGAAGTGCGTCTCGCCCCCGGCCTCGACCGCGTTGAGGAAGGCCATCGCGGTCCACGACCGCTGGCCGCCGCGCTTGCGCTCCGCCTTCCAGTATTCCTCGGTCGTGTAGAACCAGTCGTTGTGCGGCTTGAACTGCTGGCCCGGCATGTAGCGCTGGCCCTGGATCGCCTCGCCGATTTCGGCCTTCAGGCCCAGCGCGTCGTCGATCCGCCGCGATATCCCGGCGACGAAGGGGTCGCGCGGGTCGAGGTTGCCCGAATAGGACGTGCGGAACCCGGTCGCGTAGTCGGTGTCGTAGAGCGTGCTGGGCTGGGCCACGGCATCGATCATCATGATCAGCCGCTGGCACTCGGCCGGGCTGAGGAACTGGCCGAAAGCGTAGATCTCCGCCTTGTCGGTCGGCACCTTGTAGGCCTGCGGATCGGCTTCGAGCCGCTTGCGGACGGAGGCGCCGACGCGCTTGAGCGCGTCCTTGTCGGGAATCGTGGCGGTCTTGGTCATCGCACGCTTTCCTATCAGCGCCGGAGTGTGCTTCAAGGGGGCAGCCGGGGCGGCGGCCCCGCGCACGATATGGGAGGAGAGACGTCGTGAACGATACCCCCGCACATCGATATCCGAAAGTGGCCATGGCGCTGCACTGGCTCCTGGCGATCGGCGTGATCGCCCAGTGGCGGCTGGCCGTGGCGGGCGAGAACGCCGCGTCGGAGGCGGCCGGGCGCGAGATCATGGGCAACCATTTCTCGCTCGGCGTCGTCGTCCTGCTGCTCGCGCTCGCGCGGCTGGCTTGGCGGCTGGTCCAGCCCAATCCCCCGCTGGCGAGCCATCTCGCCGGCTGGGAACGCTGGCTGGCCAGGGCGACGCACACGCTGTTCTACGTCCTGCTGATCGCGATGCCGCTGGCCGGGTGGTACGCGATGTCGAAGTACGGCAACGGGGTCGATGTCTTCGGCGTCGTCTCGCTGCCGGCGCTGCCGGTCGCGTCGGACCCGGAAGGGGCGGGGCGGATCTTCGAACTGCACGCCGCGGCCGGGGTCGCGCTGCTGGTGGTGACCGCGATCCACGTCCTGGGCACGCTGAAGCACACGCTGGTCGATCGCGACGGCAACCTGTTCCGCATGTTGCCGTTCGGCCGGCCGAAGGCCTGATCGCCCATGCGAAAGCCCCCGCCAGTGCGATGGCGGGGGCCCGCAAAGGGCCGCCGGGCTGAGAGACCCCGGCGGCGGGGGAGGGCGCCGTCGGCGCCCCCGATCACCAGAAGAAGTCGTAGATCACGTCCACGACCTGGCCGGTGTGCACGTTCACCAGCAGCACGTCGTCGTAGTAGCGGACCCAGCGATAGGGGCCGTAGACCGGCGGCAGGCGATAGTGCCACGGATCGTTGATCCAGTAGCGGCTGCCGTAGAACATGCTGCCCAGCCGGATGCCGATGTTCACCCGGTTGTAGCGATAGTTGCGATAGGGCGCGTAGTAGCGGCCGGGGCGATAGAGATGCCGGTTGGCCGCGCGATAGCGATGCCAGTTGTACCGGTTGTTCTTGCGCCAGGCGCGGTTCCACGCGCGATGGTTGCGATAGTCGCGGCGATCTTCCCACCGGTCGCGGCGGTAGTCGCGCCGGTCGCGGCGATCCTCCCACCGGTCGCGGCGGTAGTCGCGCCGGTCTTCCCAGCGCTCGCGCCGGTTCTCGTTACGGTCACGCCGGTACTCGCGCCGCTCGCGATTGCGTTCACGCCGGTTTTCGCGCCGCTCCTGGTTGCGTTCGCGCCGGTTCTCGCGCCGTTCCTGGTTGCGCTCGCGCCGGTTCTCGCGCCGGTCGTCGGCGCGCGAGCGATCGCGGTTCCACGGGGCAACCGCGCGCGACGGGCTCGAGCGTTCGCGCGAACGTTCCTGGCGCACTTCGCGCCGGCGTTCGGAACGCTCGGACCGGGCGCGCGAACGGTCGCGGTTCCACGGCACGCGCGATTCGCGCTCCTGGGCGCGCTGCTGCGCGGATTCCGCGGCGTGGGTCTGGGCGGGAAGCGCGGTCAGCGCGAGCGCGCCGGCCAGGCCGGTCAGGGCGCTCCCCTTCAGGAATTGTCCGAATGTCATGTCTGCGGCTCTCCGTTTGGTCGAGAACGCCGCGCCCACCAACTCGCGGCCCCTCCATGTGCAATGGGCCGGGTATAGGCGCCCGCGAATGACCCCCGACTGAACCGGACGTTTAGGCTGCTGTTCATGTTCGGTCCGCGCCGCATGAACGCTGGCGCTCGGTTCGTCGCGCGCCAGCAACACATGGACCGCCTGTTACACTGTCCAGGCGATAAAAGCCCGCCCGCCCGCCCGCCGGCGCGCGAGGCGGCCGCGATGGCCCGTCGCGGGGCGGACGGCTGCCGGTGAAGGCGGTAAGGGGAAGGTGCAGGCATGGCCAGCGAGGCTAGACCGGCCGGCGCACTGTAGGAAAACGCTTTTTTCTAGCGGCGTTCGAAGCCCTCTATCGTCGCCGGCTCCGCCGCGGTCGCGGCGATCCGCTCCACCCGGGCGCGCGGCGGCCCATCGTGCATTTGCGCGATCATCCGTTCGACCGCCTCGGCCGGGCCCTGCAGGTGCGCCTCGACCGTGCCGTCGGCCAGGTTGCGGACCCAGCCGGCCAGGCCCAGCGCGCGGGCCGTGGCCACCGTCCAGTCGCGGTAGAACACGCCCTGGACCTTGCCGTGGACGACGAGATGGCGGGCGATCATCGGCGGGCCTTTCCTTTCCGACGCGCCTCGCGGCCCCGCCCGCCCCGCGGCATGCGCCGGGCGGGCGGGCGCGCGGCTCAGCGCGTCAGCTTCTTGTACGCGAGCCGGGTCGGCCGGTCCGCCGCATCGCCGAGGCGGCGGCGCTTGTCTTCCTCGTAAGCTTCGAAGTTGCCTTCGAACCATTCGACGTGGCTGTTGCCCTCGAACGCAAGGATATGGGTCGCCAGCCGGTCGAGGAAGAAGCGGTCGTGCGAGATGACCACGGCGCAGCCGGCGAAGTTCTCGATCGCCTCTTCCAGAGCGCCCAGCGTTTCGACGTCGAGGTCGTTGGTCGGTTCGTCGAGCAGCAGCACGTTGCCGCCCTGCTTGAGCATCTTGGCCATGTGCACGCGGTTGCGTTCGCCGCCCGAGAGCTTGCCGACGTTCTTCTGCTGGTCCTGCCCCTTGAAGTTGAACGCGCCGACATAGGCCCGCGTGCTCATGTCGTGACCGTTGACCTTCATGTAGTCGAGGCCGTCGGAAATCTCTTCCCACACGTTGTTCTTCGCGTTCAGGTCGTCGCGGCTCTGGTCCACGTAGCCCAGGCGCACGGTGTCGCCGACCTCGATCGTGCCGCTGTCGGGCGTCTCCTGGCCGGTGAGGATGCGGAACAGGGTGGACTTGCCGGCGCCGTTGGGGCCGATCACGCCGACGATCCCGCCCGGCGGCAGGGTGAAGCTGAGATCCTCGAACAGCAGCTTGTCGCCATAGGCCTTCGAGATGTTCTTCGCCTCGATCACCTTGCCGCCGAGCCGTTCGGGCACCTGGATGACGATCTGCGCCTTGCCCGGCTTGCGGTCCTGCTGCGCGTCCTGCAGCTGCTCGAACTTGCGGATACGCGCCTTGGACTTGGTCTGGCGCGCGCTGGGCGTCTGCCTGATCCATTCCAGCTCGCGGCTGAGCGCCTTCTGGCGGCCCGATTCCTCGCGGCTTTCCTGTTCGAGCCGCTTGGCCTTCTTTTCCAGGTACGTGGAGTAATTGCCTTCGTAGGGATAGTAGGACCCGCGATCGAGCTCGAGGATCCAGCCCACGACGTTGTCGAGGAAATAGCGGTCGTGGGTGATCATCAGCACCGCGCCGGCATATTCCTTCAGGTGGTTTTCCAGCCATTCGACGCTTTCGGCATCGAGGTGGTTGGTCGGCTCGTCCAGCAGCAGGATCGACGGCTTCTGGATCAGCAGGCGGGTCAGCGCGACGCGGCGCTTCTCACCGCCCGAAAGATCGGTCACCGGCCAGTCGCCCGGCGGGCAGCGCAGCGCCTCCATCGCGATTTCCAGCTGGTTGTCGAGCGTCCAGCCGTCGACCGCGTCGATCTTTTCCTGGAGGGTGCCCATCTCCTCCATCAGCGCGTCGAAATCGGTATCGTCCTTCGGGTCGCCCATCTCGGCGCTGATCGCGTTGAAGCGTTCGACCATGTCGGCCACTTCGCGCGCGCCGTCGCGCACGTTTTCCAGCACGGTCTTGCTTTCGTCGAGCTGCGGTTCCTGCGGCAGGTAGCCGACGGTGATGTTCTCGCCCGGCCAGGCCTCGCCGCTGAAATCGGTATCGATCCCGGCCATGATCTTCATCAGGGTGGACTTGCCCACGCCGTTCGGGCCGACGATGCCGATCTTCGCACCCTGGTAGAACTGCAGGTTGATGTTCGACAGCACCGGCTTGGGCGCACCGGGGAAAGTCTTGGTCATGTTCTTCATGACGAATGCGTATTGGGCGGCCATCAGTCGTCCTTCGGGAAATGATCGCGGGTGTTTCGGAATTGGCGGCCAGATAGGGCCTGCGGCGCGCGCGGGCAAGCTGCACGTGGACGCGGCCCCGCCGGGCCGGGAACGCGCTAGACCGGGCCGGCGAACCCGCGCCGCATCAGCGCGGGCAGCATGGCGGCCTGGAACGCGGCGCGCGCGGCGAGGAACAGCGTGAAGGCGAGCCACAGGCCCCAGTTGCCCTGCGGCCAGGCGAGCCACAGCGCCAGGACATAGACCGCGCTCGCCCCCAGCATCGAGAGGAGCAGCGCGCGCGTCCAGCTCGCGCCGACGAAGATCCCGTCGAACACGAACCCGGCGACCCCGGCGAAGGGGATCAGGACCAGCCAGATCGCCTGTTCCTGCGCCGCGCGGGCGACCGCGGGGGTCGCGGCGAAACTGGCCAGGACCGGGTCCGCCAGCAGCGCGAAACCGAGCGCGACCAGCGCCGCCGCGCCCATCCCGCGGACCAGGATCGCACGGATATAGGCGGTGAACCCGGCGCGGTCGTCGGCCCCGCGGCGCTCTCCGTTCAGGACCTGGGCCGCGTTCTCGAACCCGTCGAGCAGGAGCGCGGTGAAGACGAACATCTGGTAGAGGATGCCGTTGGCCGCCAGCACGACCGGCCCGCGCTCCGCGCTCAGGCGGGTGAGCGCGGCGAGCGCGATCATCAGCACGACGGTGCGCAGGAACAGGTCGCGGTTGACCGTCAGGAAAGGGCGCAGGCTGGCCCAGCGCAGCACCGCCTTCCCGCGCGCGGCGGCGAACAGGGCGGCCCCGTGGCTGCCGCGCGAAACGACGATGCCGAGCACGGCCAGCTTCGCGTATTCGGCGATGAAGCTGGACCAGCCGACCCCGGCGATACCCATGTCGAGATCGAGCACGAACCACAGCCCGAGCGCGACGTTGAGCAGGTTGTAGAGGACCTCGATCGCGAGGACCGCGCCCATCCGGCGCTGCCCGACGAGATAGCCGATCAGCGCGAGGTTGAGCATGACGCCGGGGGCCGACCAGTAACGGATATCGGCATATGTGCGCGCCGCGGCCAGGACCTCGCCGCGCGCGCCCAGCGCGTCGAGCAGGGCCGGCATCAGCAGCGGCTTGGCCAGCAGCAGCGCCCCCGCGATCGCCAGCGCGATCGTGCCCCCGCGCAGCAGGATCGCCGCCTGTTCCGCCGCGCCGCTGCGCGTGCCCGCCTGCGCGACGAGGCCGGTCGTGCCCATCTTGAGGAAGTTCATCACCGTGAACAGCATGGCGAACAGGCGCGCGCCGACATCGACCGCGCCCTGCGTCGCCGCGTCGTCGAGCCGGCCGACGATCCACATGTCGCCCAGGCCGATCAGCGCGGTCGCGACATTGGTCACCATCGCGGGCAGGGCTATGGCCCAGATCGCCCAGATCGCCCGGGAATCGAGCGTGAAGCGGCCGGGCACGGCGGGGGCGGGCGGATCGGCGGAAATGGGCCTTGCTCTCCTCTTGCCGGGCCGAACGCGCGCTTTCGCGATCGGCCCCGACACCATAGCCAACGGTTATAACCGGGCAGCCTTAAGCGATAGGACCGGTCCGGTGAAGGCTGCCAAGGTGCGTGCCTAGAGACCCAGCAACGGTAATCAAGATGATACGCGCACCTTATTTCCTCTACCTCGGATCGACCGCAGACCCGTTGTCGATCAAGACCTCGCGCGGGGTCGCCATGTTCCGTTCCGAAGCCTGCATCGGGGAATTCTCGCGCCCGCCCGGCAACCTCACGCTCGGCCTGCCGCGGATGGATTTCGCCGAGGCGGCCGCGGCCGGCGCGAAGACGCTGGTGCTCGGCGTGGCGAGCGCGGGCGGCGCGCTCAACGAAGAGCTGGTGCGCGATGCCGAGGCGGCGCTCGACGCGGGGCTCGACATCGCCGCCGGCCTCCACGGCCGCCTGCGCGACGTGCCCCGCCTGGTCGAGGCGGCGAAGCGCAACGGACGCGCGCTGATCGACGTGCGCGACCCGGCGTTCGACCTTGCGGTGGGCACCGGCCGCCCGCGTGCCGGGATGCGCCTGCTGACGGTCGGCACCGATTGCTCGGTCGGCAAGATGGTCACCACGCTGTGCCTCGAAAAGGCGATGCGCGCGCGCGGCTACCGCGCCGATTTCCGCGCCACCGGGCAGACGGGCATCCTGATCGCCGGATCGGGCGTGCCGCTCGACGCGGTGATCGCCGATTTCATCTCCGGCGCGATCGAACAGCTCTCGCCCGAGCGGCACGATGGCGGCTGGGACCTGATCGAGGGACAGGGATCGCTGTTCCACCCTTCGTTCGCGGGGGTTTCCACCGGCCTGCTGCACGGCGCGCAGCCCGATGCGATCGTGATCTGCCACGATCCGCTGCGCGAGCACATGCGCGGCCTGCCGCACTTCGGCGTGCCCGCGCTGGAAGACGCGATCGCCGCCAACCTGCAGGTCGCGCGCCTGACCAACCCGGCGGTGGTGCCGGTGGGCGTGGCGCTCAACACCTCCTCCCTCCCGGCGGACGAGGCGCGCGACTTGTGCGCGCGCACGGCGGACGCCACCGGGCTACCTTGCACCGACCCCTACGCGCATGGCGCGGACCCCATCGTAGACAGGATCGACGAATGCTTCGCCAGCTCTCTGCCCGGCACGTCCCGTTCCGCCTGAACCGGCCGTTCCGTATCTCGCGCGGGGTCAAGACCGCGGCGGATACGGTGCAGGTCGAGATCGCCGCGGGCGAGCATGTCGGGCGGGGCGAGAGCGTGCCCTATGCCCGCTACGGCGAATCGATCGAGAGCGTGCTGCGCCAGGTTGAGGCGGTGCGCGATGAGATCGAGCGCGGGGCCGGGCGCAATCGCCTGGTCGAGATCATGCCGCCGGGCGCCGCGCGCAACGCGCTGGACTGCGCGCTGTGGGACCTGGAGGCGCGCGTGGCCGGGCGGTCGATCACCGAAACGCTGGGCTGGGGGCCGCTGAAACCGGTGCCGACCGCGATGACGATCAGCCTCGACACGCCTGCCGCGATGGCGCGGGCGGCGGCGGCGATCAGCCGGGTGCCGCTGTTGAAGGTGAAGGTCGATGCCGAAAACCCCGTCGATGCCGTGCGCGCCGTGCGCGAGGCGGCGCCGGGTCCGCGGATGATCGTCGACCCGAACGAGAGCTGGACGATCGCGCAGCTGGCCGACTGGCAGGACGCCCTGGCGGAGCTGCGGGTGGACCTGCTGGAGCAGCCGCTGCCCGCCGACAGCGACGAGGCGCTGGAAGGCTTCGCGCGCCGGGTGCCGCTGGCGGCCGACGAATCGGGCCACGTGACCGGCGATCTCGCCCATCTCGCGCGGCGCTACGACGTGGTGAACATCAAGCTCGACAAGACCGGCGGGCTGACGACGGCGCTGGCGATGATGGAGGCGGCGCGGCAAGTCGATATCCGGCTGATGATCGGCTGCATGGTTTCCAGTTCGCTGTCGATCATGCCGGCGATGATCGTGGCGCAGCATTGCGGCTTCGTCGATCTCGACGGGCCGACCTGGCTGGCGGAGGACATGCCGGGCGGGGTGAGCGAGACGGGCGGCGTGATGGCGCCCGCCGAACGCGGATTCTGGGGCGAGATATAGACTACGGTTATATCCTGCGCTGCGAATATGATCGCCGGGGGTGTTCCCGCGAGAGGCCGCTTTCGCAATACTGCTGTAACAAACGGAGGGCGGGATGAGAGTTACGCAAGCGAAGTTCGCAGGCAGGATCGCCGGGCTGATGGGCGCCGCGCTGGTTCTGGCCGCGCCCGCCGCCGCGCAGGACGCGGCGGTGCGGGCCGGTGAGGTGCAGGCCGGGGCCGATATCCTGATCACCGGCGGCACGATCTATCCGGGCGGTGCCGATCCCTTCACCGGCGACATCGCGATCGCCGGCGACCGGATCGTCTATGCCGGCCCGCGCTACCCCCACGCCGCGCAGCGGACCATTTCGGCCGACGGCATGATCGTCGCCCCGGGTTTCATCGATCCGCACACCCATGCCGACAGCGCCCTGATGTCGCGCATCCCGGCCGCGCGGCTGGTCCTGCCGTTCATCACCCAGGGCGTGACGACCGCGTTCATCGGCGTGGACGGTCGCGGCGATCCCGATGTCGCGGCCACGTTCGGCAGGGATAGCGGGCGCGATTACGGCGTCAATTTCGCCACGTACGTCGGCCTCGGCGCCTTGCGCGGCGAAGTGATCGGCAGCGACGACCGCGCCCCGACCGAAGACGAGCTGGCCGAAATGGCCGCCCTGACGCACCAGGCGATGTGCGAGGGCGCGCTGGGTCTTTCGACCGGGCTGTTCTACGCCCCGCAAAGCTATGCCGAGGAAGGCGAAGTCGTCACCCTGGCGAAAGTCGCCGCGCGCCACGGCGGGATCTACGACAGCCATATCCGCGACGAATCGAGCTACACGATCGGCCTGGCCGGCGCGGTGGCCGAGGCGATCGACATCGGCAAGCAGGCCGACATCCCGGTCCACATCGCGCATATCAAGGCGCTGGGCGTGGACGTTCACGGCCAGGCGGGCGCGGTGATCGAGGCGGTCGAGGCCGCCCGCGCCGAAGGGCAGGTGGTCCATGCCGACCAGTACCCCTGGCCCGCCTCGGGCACCGGGCTTTCGGCCGCGCTGATGCCGCGCTGGGCGCAGGACGGCGGGCGCGAGGCCATGCTCGCCCGCTTCGACGACCCGGCGCAGATGGCGCGCATCCGCACCGAGATGGCGGAGAACATGCGCCGCCGCGGCGGGCCCGCCTCGCTGCTGATCACCCGCGGCCCGGCCGACGTGCTGGGCAAGACGCTGGAAGACCTCGCTCCCGCGGCCGGCGGCGACCCGGTGCAGGCGGCGATCGACGTCCTGCGCCGTTCGGAAGCCGGCGTTGCCTCGTTCAACCAGGACGAGGCGGACATCGCGGCCTTCATGGTGCGGCCCTGGGTCATGACCAGTTCCGACGCGTCGGCCGGGCACCCGCGCTATTACGCCAGCTATGCGCGCAAGTACGACACTTACGTGCGCGAACGGCAGGTGATCGACCTCAGGCAGTTCATCGACCAGAGCACGATCGTGCCCGCCCGGGCCTTTTCGATCGAAGGGCGCGGCAGCTTGCGCGAAGGCGCCTTCGCCGACGTCGTGGTCTTCGATCCTGAGAACTACGCCCCGCGCGCCGACTTCCTCGAGCCGACGCTGTTTTCCACCGGCGTGCAGACGGTGGTGATCAACGGCGTTGTCGCGCTGGAGGACGGCGCGCCGACCGGCAAGGCGGCGGGGCGCCCGCTTCCGCGACGATCGCGCAGCGCCGACTGCCCGGCGCCGTAGGGCAGCGGCGGGAATACCTCGCCGCGAAAAGGCGGCGATCCACCGGAGGATGCACGAAACCCGCCCGGCAAGAGGCGGAGCGGAAAGGCCGAAAAAGCCTGGCGCCCGAGGCCGTGCGCGAGGCCCATATCGAAGGGAACGAACATGACGGGAAAACTGATCACTTCGCACATCGCACTGGCGGGCAGCCTCCTGTGCGCATCGATGGCCCAGGCGCAGGACGCCGCCCCGCCGGCCGAGGCGGCCCCCGGCGAGGACACGCAGGCGGCGGGGACGGGCGAAGGCCTGATCGTCGTCACCGGGTCGCGCATCCAGCGCGACGGCTACAATGCGCCGACCCCGCTGACCGTGCTCCAGACCGAGGACATCGAGGCGACGGCCCCGGCCAATATCGCCGATTTCGTGAACCAGATCCCCTCGGTCATCGGCAGCGCGACCCCGGCCAGTTCGAACCTGTCGATGAGCGCGGGCACGTCGGGCCTCAACACGATCAACTTGCGCGGCCTCGGCACCAATCGCACGCTCGTGCTGCTCAACGGGCAGCGGTCGGTCGGCTCGGCGCTGGGCGGCCAGGTTGACGTGAACACCTTTCCCCAGGGCCTGATCTCCGGGGTCGAAGTGGTCACCGGCGGCGCCTCGGCGGCTTACGGGTCCGATGCCGTCACCGGCGTCGTGAACTTCATCCTCGACGAGGATTTCACCGGCCTCAAGGCCGGGGCCGAAGCGGGCATCACGACGTATGGCGATGCGCCCAACTACCGGCTCGACCTGACGTTCGGCACGCCCTTCGCCGACGGGCGCGGCCATATCCTGCTGAACGGCGAACTGGCGGTGAAGGACGGGCTGCACGGCGTGCCGCGCGACTGGAACGACAAGGGCTGGTACCAGATCACCAACCCGGCATATGCGCCCGGCAATGGCGAGCCCGAGCGGCTGATCGTCGACCAGGTCGGGCTCGGCCTCGCGACGCCGGGCGGGCTGATCACCGATGGCCCCCTGCGCGGCCTCTACTTCGGGCAGGGCGGCGCGATCGGCCAGTTCGATTTCGGCACGGTCGCCAATCCGTGGATCATCGGCGGGGACTGGGCCATGACCCAGGTGAACGACACCCAGTCGCTGGATCCGGAAGAAAACCGCAAGAGCATCTTCGGCCGGATCAGCTACGAAGTCGCGCCCTGGCTCAACGTCTTCGCGCAGGGCAGCTATGCACGCTCGGTCAACCAGGGGCAGCTCGGCATCCACCGCAACCAGGGCAATGTCACGATCCAGGCGGACAATGCCTTCCTGCCCGAGGAAGTGCGCAGCGCGCTGCTGGCCGCCGGCGAAACCTCTTTCCGCTTCGGCACGACCAACGCCGATCTGGGCATTCGCACCAATCGCACCACGCGCGGGGTCCAGCGCTACGTCGTCGGGGCCAATGGCGAATTTCCGCTGTTCGCCGATTACGCCCGCTGGGACGTCTATTACCAGAAGGGCATCGCCAATACGCGTGAAGAGGCGCTGGGCATTGCCAACAACACGCGCTTCGCGCTGGCGACCGACGCGGTCTTCGCCCCGGCGGGCAATGCCCTGGGCGTGGCCCAGGGCACGATCGTGTGCCGTTCGAGCCTGACCGATACCGACAACGGCTGCGTTCCGCTCAACCGTTTCGGCGTCGGCGTGGCCGATCCCGCGGCGCTCGACTGGATCCTCGGCGATCTCTACCGCAAGCAGCGGTTCGAGCAGAACGTGGTCGCCGCCAACCTCTCGTTCACCGCCTTCGACCTGCCTGCCGGGCCCCTGTCGGTCGCGATCGGCGGCGAGCACCGGACCGAGGAAGTCTCCGGCTATGTCGAGGACCGGTACCAGTCGGGCTGGTTCACCGGCAATTACCTGCCCAGCTTCGGCGATTACTCGGTGACCGAGGGGTACATCGAAGTCCTCGCCCCGGTCTTCGACGGGTTCGACGTGAACGGCGCGATCCGCGCGACCGACTATTCGACCAGCGGCTATGTCACCACCTGGAAGCTGGGGGCAACGTTCGAGCCGATCGACGGGCTGCGTTTCCGTGCCACCCGCTCGCGCGATATCCGCGCGCCCAACCTGGCGGAGCTGTTCACTGCCGGCTCGACGCGGACCAACACCGTGCTCGATCCGTTCAACAACAACCAGTCCACCCCCTTCGCCGGCACGAGCACGGGCAACCCGCGGCTCGAACCGGAAAAGGCCGATCAGTGGGGCGTGGGGGTCGTCGTCCAGCCGCGCTTCTTCCCGGGCTTTTCCGCCTCGGTCGATTACTACGACATCAAGATCAAGGACGCGATCGACTCGCTCGACGCCCAGACGATCATCGACCGGTGTCACGAAGGGGTCAGCGAATACTGCGCGGCGATCGTGCGCGGGCCGAACGATTTCGGCACCAACCTGCAGATTTTCGAAAGCCCGTTCAACTTCGCATCGCAGCGGGCCCGCGGCCTCGATTTCGAGACGTCCTATCGCACCGACCTGGGGGCCGGGGCGCTCACCCTGCGGGGCATTGCCACGCTCTACCTCGAAAACACGGTGGACAACGGGATCGACCCGGCGATCGATATCGTCGGCGAGAACACCGCCTACGGCAATCCGGAGTTCGTCTATCGCATGATCGCGAGCTATGCCGACGGGCCGCTGCGCCTGAACCTGATCGGCCGCGGCATCAGTTCGGGCACCTACGACAACAGCTTCGTCGAATGCACGTCCGGCTGCCCCGAATCCTCGGCCACGGCGCGCACGATCAACACCAACCACATCGACGGCGCGTTCTACCTCGATGCCTCGGTCTATCACGACTTCAGCCTCGGCATGTCCGAACTCAGCCTGTTCTTCGCGGTCAGCAACCTGCTGGACAAGGACCCGCCGGTGGTCGGCTCCGGCCCGGCCGGCAGCGCCTATGCCACGCCGGCGACCAACCAGTCGCTGTTCGACCTGCTGGGCCGCACGTTCCGGATCGGCGCGACGATCGCGTTCTGACCTGCCGGGAAAGACTATCCCTGCCTGGGGGGCGGCTTGGCCGCCCCCTTCTTTTTGCGCGCCGCCGGGCGCAGCGCTGCGGGCGCTCCCGGCAGGAGCCGGTGCGGTGCGGGGAAGGCCGGGGAAAATGATGGTCGGGGGAAATGCTGGTCGGGGAGACAGGATTCGAACCTGCGACATCTTGCTCCCAAAGCAAGCGCGCTACCGGACTGCGCCACTCCCCGACCGACGGTTGCCGCGGTACCTGGTGGGCCCGGCAGGACTCGAACCCGCGACCTAGCCGTTATGAGCGGCCAGCTCTAACCAACTGAGCTACAGGCCCCCGGGTACCGTTCGGCGCCGGCGGACTAGCCCGCGGCGCGTCGGCGCGCAAGCGTCAGGCGACGACCGCCTGCATGATCTCCGCCACCGTGGTCGGGCGGATGTCGTGCCGGGCGAGATAGGCGAAGACCGCGCGGAACCAGTCGTAGAGCGCGTCGAGGTCGTCGTCGGTCTCGACATAGGGCGTGTGGCCGAGCGCGAGCGAGGGGCTGTGGAACGACAGCACGATCAGCGGCAGCCCGTCGTCGATCGCCATGTCGAGCCCGCGGATCGCGTCGTCCACCGTGGTCCCTTCCGGCGTCAGCGGGATGCGTTCGAGCAGGCCCAGCCGCGCGGCGATCCCGCGCATGCGCGGCATTCGCGAGAGGGCGGGGTAGAGCAGGCGCCCCTGCCGCCGCAACATGCCCCAGTAGACCGTCGTCAGCGGCAGCTCGAGGACCGACATCTCCCCGTCGAGCCAGAAGGGCTCGAGCGGATAGGCGGCGTAGTCCGGCCCGTGCCCGGCGCGGTAATCGAACAGCGGGCGGAACGAGGTGTCCACCCCGACCCCGGCCTCGCGCAGGAGCTGCGTGGTCGCGGAGCCGAAGCCGTAGCGCCCGGCGCGGTAGAGCTGGGGATTGGTGCCGAAATTCTTCGCGATGGCGTCGCGCAGTTGCAGGAACTTGGCCCGCTCCAGGTCCGGCGGCAGGTTGCCGGCATAGGAATTGCGCTCGTCCACGTCCTCGTCGAACGGCGGATTGACCCAGGGGTGCAGCTGTATCCCGACTTCGGCCGTGCCGCGGGCGATGGCATCGCCCAGGATGTCCTTGGCGACGGTCGAATTGGCGATCGGCCAGTCCACGAGGTAACTCGGCACGATCCCCTGCGCCTCGCAGAACTCCTGGAAATTGCGCAGGCGCGGGACGTGGCGCAGCCCGTGCCGGTCGCGGGTGAAGGGGCCGCCCCAGTCGAATTCCTCCTCCGTATCGACGGTCAGCAGGACCCTGCGGCCGAATTCGGGCGCGAAACGGGCGCGGGGGCCGGCGGGGGGGAGGGAATAGACGGGCTTGTTCAAGGCGCTGTTTCTCCAGCGGAAATCCGCAGCGATCAGCGCGCTTCGGGGGTTCGCTTCTGCTCGCGCTCGGTCATGGCGCTAGAATCGCGGCCCGACGCGGTCAAGAGCGGCAGCGCCAGGCGCAGCGTGTCGTCCACACGTTGCAGGTCCCCGCCGGCGAGACCCGCCTCGGCCCGGACCAGGCGGAGCGCGAACCCGGCGCCGAACATGCCCGCGCTCAGCGCGCCCTGGCTGGCCTGCGGCACCGCGGCGAAGACATCCTCTTCCGCCGCCAGGCTCGCCGGGAGCCCCGCGTCGAGCCGCATGACCCCGCTCTCGCCGGACAGCGACAGCGCGACCGTCTCCCCCGCACCCAGCGCGGTGGCGAGCGTGGCGAGAAAGCGCCAGGCAAGCGCCTCCCCCTCGCGCAGGGCGAGCGGCACGATCGCCGGGCCGGCGGGAATGTCCAGCTCGAACCCGGAAAGGCGCGGCGCCAGCACGCTTTCCAGCTGCTTCGCCAGCCCGCGGCAGAGGCGGGCGAAGTCGCATTCCCCCTCTGCCGGTTCGAGCGCGCCGGTCTCGATCCGCGCCAGGCGGTCGAGCTCGTCGAACCCGGCCAGCATCCGCGCGGCATCGCCGGCGATATTCGCGGCCAGCGCCCGGTATTCGTGCGGCACCTCGCCGAAGACCTGCTGCTGGATGACCTCGGCGAAGCCCTGGATCGCATTGACCGGCGTGCGCAACTCGTGGAGCAACTGGCGGATGCGGTCGCTCTCGCCCCCCGGGTCGGCCCCCGTGTTGCCCCCCGTGTTGCCCGACCCGCCGCCCCTTGCGGCCCCGGGGGCGCATTGGAGGGCCGGGCGCCGGAACTTCCCCGCGAGGCCGTAGAAATGGCCGCCGGGGGCGGCGAAGCGCGGCGCGGCATCGACGATCCATTCGCCCGCGACCGGCTCCGCGCCGCGCAGCGCGATCCGCGCGCCGTCCAGCCGCTGCCAGGTGCGCAGCGCGCGGCGCGCGGCCTCGCCGGAAAGGCGCGTACCGACGACCATCGGGGCGACGCCCGGCTCGGCCCAGTCGATCCGCCCGGCGGCATCGGTCGTGAAGGCGAAACCGCGCAGCGGCGGCAGGTCGCCTTCGTCCTCTTCGTCCAGAGGCAGGCGCGGGGATGGATCGGCCGCGGGCTTTTCCGAGCGGGCGCGCTGGAACGCCTCGATCCGCCGGACGAGCGCGCCGATCGCGGTTTCCTCGTCCGCGTCGGGCGCGCCCTCGTCGTTGGCCGGCGTGGCGACGAAAGCGCGCTCGGCAGTCGATTCAATGCCTTCGGCCGCAGAAGGCGGCGCCGGTTGCGGCGCGCGAGCCTCCGCCACCGTCTCGTCCGCCTCCGCGGGCCCGGGAAGGGGCAGGCCGCGATCGTGGATGCCCAGCCGCTCGAGCAGCTCGACCGCGCCGGGCGGCAGGTCGCGCCGCAGCCGCAGGAACCCGCGCGCGCGCACCGGCAGGCGCGGGATCAGCGCTTCCCAGTCTTCTTCGACCAGGTCGGCCCGCGACAGCGCGGCGGCGGCCACTTCGGGTTCGTCTTCCGCCAGGTGGGCCGCCAGTTCGGGGTTGCGGAAGTGCCAGCCGCGATCGCGAATCATCGCCGCCCGTTCGCCCGGGGGGATAGCCTCGCCCAGCGCGCCGAGGCGCAGCCAGGCGGCCGACGTCAGCCCGCGCTCGAAACCGCCGCGCCGCGCACCCAGCAGGTCGAGCAACTGCCGGAACTGCGTACGCGCCGCGCGCCCGCTGCCCGCGCGGTGGCGCAACACTGTGGCGAGGCGGTCGTCGAACTGCATGGATCTCCGAAACGGCATAGGCCCTTGCCAGGGCCCCGTGAACGCATCGTTCTAGCAGTTTCCACCACTACGGGCATGGCGCCGCAGACTGCGTTGCAAAGCGGGACAATTGCTGGCAAGGCTAATAATATTAGGCAGCGAGCAATAGCCGCGCCGTTTAGTTGCAGAAGGGGTCGCGCGCATTGCGCGGCAGACGTGGGGGCACCCGCAATGGCGAATCTGGACGAGATCGATCGGCGCCTGCTGGCCGAGTTGCAGAACGAAGGGCGCGTGACGAACGTGGAACTGGCGCATCGCGTCGGCCTGACCGCGCCCCCCTGCCTGCGCCGGGTCCGCGCGCTGGAAGAAGAAGGCGTGATCCGCGGCTACCACGCGGAGCTGGACGCATCGAAACTGGGCTTCGCGATCACCGTCTTCGCGATGGTGAGCCTGAAGAGCCAGGCCGAAGATGCGCTGCGCGAGTTCGAAACGCACATGCAGGAACTGGCCGAAGTGCGCGAAGTCCACATGCTCAACGGCGAGATCGACTTCATCCTCAAGATCGTCAGCCGCGACCTGCAGAGTTTCCAGGAATTCCTGACCAGCAAGCTGACCCCGGCCCCCAACGTGGCCAGCGTGAAGACCAGCCTGACGATCCGGACCAGCAAGCACGAACCGGGCGTTCCGCTGGAGTAGTCCTTTCCCCAAGTCGTTGGAGAGTTGAGCGACTGGAATCGCCTCGACTTGCAATAATCGGGCGCCGAATAGCCGATTTGACCACGATCATCGTACATGGCACTCTCTACTCGATTTATGGAGGCTGCCATGCGCATTTCCCTTTCGTTGACTTGTCTTCCCTGTCTCCTCGCAGCCAGCCTTCCGGTGGCCGCGAAGGCCGAGCCTTCGCTCTCCGGATTGATCAATGAGAGTCGTCCGGGCGATGCGACGATCAGTTATTCCGGTGGCGATACCGATCGCGGCATGGTGATCGCCAAGCTGCGCCAACGCGAATTTGCCGAGGCAGTACCCCTGCTGCTGAAACTGGCCGATGCCGGTGAGAGTTGGGCAATGCGCGAGCTCGGCTGGCTTTATGCCGAAGGCAACGGCGTGCCGGTCGATTCCGCCAGGGCTCTCGGGTGGTTCTACGAAGCCGCAGTCATCGGGGACAGTCGTTCGATGCTGCTCGTCGGCGTGGCGTTTTCCCGGGGATGGGGCGTCGATCCCGATCAGGGGCTGGCCGCCTTCTGGCTGGCAAAGGCGCGCGATTCGGGGGACAGGCATGTCGCGGGCGCTGCTGCGGACGAACTGCGCCGGCTCGCAGCCTGACGTTCCGGCCGGCAGGCACGAACCGGGCGTTTCGCTGGAATGACGGCGCTGGAATGACGGCGATTGCCGGATCGCTTGATGAAGCCCAGCGATGACATGCCGATGAAGCGGGCGAGGATCGTTGCTGGAGTTGCCGCATTCGCGGCAGCCGGCTGCGCCGCTTTGACCGGGGCGGGGCCCGGCAGTTCCGCGCGGGATTGTTTCGACGCCCTGGTGCTCGCCGAAGTTGTCGGCCAGGTTCCGGGCGATTTCCCCGATCCCGAATACAACGGCCATGTAATGTCTTGGCCGTACTTCATAGACCTGCGGATCGAGCGCGTCGTTGCAGGTCAGATCATCGATGGAGAGATCGCCGCTCTTTCTGTCCAGCACAGTTATTGGCGCGACGATCTTGGAACAAGGAAGTGGTGGCTGCGGCGCAACGCCCAGGGCACCTACAACATCTTGCGGATCGAAGGCGGCGCCCGGCCGGGGATGTGCCCGGCAGGCGAGGCGCCAGCCCCCGCATACCTGACGCCCGGCCCGGGGCAGACGCTCGACGACCTCAGGAAGGCCGCGGAGCAGCGCCACGGGAGCCGGCCATGAGTCGCCCGACCGATCGCGGCGATCTTCCCCGCTCGCGCCTCCTGCCGCGGAAACGGGGCGGATTCTTGTCCGTCACGCCTGGCTGTCGGCGCTGCGTTCCTTCAGCCATTGTTCCAGCCACTTGATCGAATAGTCGCCGCTCAGCACGTCGGGCTGCTTGATCAGTTCCTGATGGAGCGGGATCGAGGTCTTCACGCCCTCGACCACCATTTCCTCCAGCGCGCGACGCAGGCGCATGATGCACCGTTCGCGGTTGCGGCCGTAGACGATCAGCTTGGCGATCATCGAATCGTAATAGGGCGGGATGCGATAGCCGGCGTAGAGCCCGCTATCGACGCGCACGTGCATGCCGCCCGCGGCGTGATAGTAGTTCACCGTGCCCGGCGAGGGGGCGAAGGTCCACGGGTCTTCCGCGTTCAGGCGGCATTCGATCGCGTGGCCGGTGAAGGTGATCTCGTCCTGAGTGACCGACAGGTCCTTGCCGTCGGCGATGCGGATCTGTTCGCGCACCAGGTCGATCCCGGTGATCATCTCGGTCACCGGGTGTTCGACCTGCAGGCGGGTGTTCATCTCGATGAAGTAGAACTCGCCGTCTTCCCACAGGAACTCGATCGTCCCGGCGCCGCGATAGCCCATGTCGGCCATCGCCTTCGCGCAGACACCGCCCATGCGATCGCGTTCTTCCGGCGTGATGACCGGGGAGGGCGCTTCCTCGAGCACTTTCTGGTGGCGCCGCTGGAGCGAGCAGTCGCGCTCGCCCAGGTGGATCGCGCCGCCGCGCCCGTCGCCGAACACCTGGAATTCGATGTGGCGCGGATTGCCGAGATACTTCTCGATATAGACGGTCGCATCGCCGAAGGCGGCCTTGGCCTCGCTCCCGGCCTGTTTCATCAGGCTTTCGAGCTGGTCCTCGCCCTCGCAGACCTTCATCCCGCGCCCGCCGCCGCCGCTGGCGGCCTTGATGATCACCGGATAGCCGATCTCGCGCGCGATCCGGCGCGCCTCGTCGTAATCGGAAACGGCGCCGTCGCTGCCGGGCACCAGCGGCAGGCCCAGCGCGCCGGCGGTGCGCTTCGCTTCCACCTTGTCGCCCATCGTGCGGATATGTTCGGGCTTGGGCCCGATCCACTTGATGTCGTGCGCCTCGACGATCTCGGCGAACTTGGCGTTTTCCGACAGGAAGCCGTAACCGGGGTGGATCGCGTCGGCCTGCGCGATCTCCGCCGCCGAGATGATGTTGGCGACGTTGAGATAGCTGTCGGTGGCGGGCGGCGGGCCGATGCACACGGCGTGGTCGGCCAGGCGCACGTGCATGGCGTCGGCATCGGCGGTCGAATGGACGGCGACGGTCTCGATGCCCATCTCGTGCGCCGCGCGGTGGATGCGAAGCGCGATTTCGCCGCGGTTGGCAATCAGGATTCGGGAAATGCCCACGGTTCGCCTCAGCCGATGACGACCAGCGGCTGGTCGAATTCGACCGGCTGCGCGTTGTCCACCAGGATCGCCTTGACCGTGCCGGCCTTGTCGGCGGTGATCGGGTTCATCACCTTCATCGCCTCGACGATCAGCAGGGTATCGCCCTGCTTCACGCTGTCGCCGACCTTGACGAAGGGATCGGCGCCCGGCTCCGCGGCGAGATAGACGGTGCCCACCATCGGCGATTTCAGCGCGCCGGCGTGATCGTCCGCCGCCGGGGCGGGGGCGGCCTCTGCCGCAGGGGCCGCGGCCGATGCAGCCGGGGCGGGGGCCGGTGCCGGCGGTGCGAAGGCGGCGGGCGCAGCGGCCATGCCGCCGCGCGACACGCGGACCTTGCGGTCGCCATCCTCGACCTCGATTTCGGTAAGCCCGGTGTCCGCAAGCATTTCGGCCAGCTCGCGGACCAGCGCGGTATCGACGTCCATGCCGGACTTGCGCCCGGCGCTGCCTTTGTTCTCGGCCATCAAACAACCCTTGTTCGTTTCGAGCGCCCGCCTATGCGCGGCTCGGCCCCGGCTGGCAAGGGGGGCGGCGGGCGCAAGGTTACAATTCCGCGACGGCATCCAGCGCGACGAGATAGGATCGCGCGCCCAGCCCCTTGACCGTGCGCGCCGCGGCCATGCCGACGTAGGACTGGTGGCGAAACGGCTCGCGCGTGGCGGGGTCGGACAAGTGCACCTCGATCACCGGGGTGCGGATCGCCCTGACCGCGTCGAGCAGCGCGATCGAGGTATGGGTATAGGCGGCTGGGTTGAGGAGGACCGCCCGCGCCCCTTCCGCCTGCGCCTCGTGCAGCCAGTCGACCAGCATCCCCTCGTGGTTGGTCTGGCGCATGTCGATCGCCAGGCCCAGTTCGCGGGCGCGGTCTTCCAGCATGGCGGCAATGTCGTCGAGCGTGTCCGAACCGTAGATCTCCGGTTCGCGCAGGCCCAGGAGATTGAGATTGGGCCCGTTGAGGACATAGACGGTATCGGTGATCGGAACGCTCATGCCGCTGCGCTTAGCGTGGCGGGCCCTCAGCTGTCGACGCCCTTCGCCTTTCCCCATTGCCGCGCGGCGGTATAGCCGAGGTAGCCGGTGCCGAAGAGCATGTAGAGCTCTTCGGGCAGGCCGCGCAGGTAGGCGGTGATCCCGCTGGCGATATTGCGCGCGGCAGCCGGGTCGAAGGCGGAGAGGACGCCCATCGGCAGGGCGAACAGCAGCAGGACATACATGACGTAGAGGAAGCTGGGCCGGGCGCGGCTGGTCCAGGGATCGCGCGCGTTCGCCTCGGCCACGATGGCCGAGAGGCGGGCCTCGATCTGGCGCAGTTCCTGCGTCCCCTCCAGCCGGAGCAGTTCCAGCTTGGCGCGGGCGCGCGCGTCCTTGTCGGGAATCACCTTGTCGATAATCGTCGAAAGCGGGGCGATGAGCGATTCGAGCAGGGGCATGACGCGATCTCCATGGGTGCGAGTCGCGCCATCAGATAACCATATCGGTTAGTGTAGGAAAATGCTTTTTCGCCCCCGGGTGCTTTATCGCCCTCAGGTGCTTTTTCTCCCTCAGGCCTCGAGGCCCGCGTCCGCCAGCAGGTTGTGCGCGAGCGCGAGGTGCGGCCGGTCGAGCATGGCCCCGTCCAGCCCGACCGTGCCCGCGCCGGGGTTCGCGGCGAAGGCCGCGATCACCTTGCGCGCATGGGCGATCTCCTCCTCGCCCGGGGTGAAGGCCGCGTTGATCACCTCGACTTGCGCCGGGTGGATCGCGAGCATCCCGCGATAGCCCTGGCCGCGCACGGTCCGCGCGCGTTCGCGCAAGCCCTCCAAGTCGCGGAAATCGGCCTGGATCGTCTCGATCGGTGCGACCCCGGCCGCCGCCGCGCCGAGCAGGCAGAGGCTGCGCGCCAGCTCGAACGTCGGCATGTAACGTCCGTCGGGCCCGAACTGGACGCGCGCGCCGAGCGCGGAGGACAGGTCCTCCGCGCCCCAGCTCATCGCGGCCAGCCGCGGCGCGCCCTCGTAGTCGCCGGTGCGGAACATCGCCCGCGGGGTCTCGGTCACCAGCGCGGCCACGCGGGTCTGCCCGGCGGCGATCCCGTGCGCGCTTTCCAGCCGCGAGAGATGGGCGTCGAGCGCCTCGACATCGGTGCGCCCTTCGGCCTTGGGCAGCATGATCCCACCCGGCGCGGCAGGCATGACGGCTTCGAGGTCGGCCAGCGTCTCGCCCCCCGACAGGGGATTGACCCTGACCCACAGCCGCCGCCGATCCTCGCGCGCGGCGAGGAAATCGCGCACCATCGCGCGCGCCGCCGGCTTGCTGTCGGGGGCGACCGAATCTTCCAGGTCGAGCAGGACGATATCGGCCGCGCCATCGGCGGCCTTGGCCATCTTGCGCTCGCTGTCGCCCGGGGCGAACAGCCACGATCGCATGCGGGGCAGGGCGGGGGTGGGCGCGCTCATCGGCAGATCCTCCTATGCCGCGCGCGCTAGGGGCGAAGCGGCAGGGGCGCAAGCCCCGGGAACGGTCTTCGATGTCGGAGGAATTCCACTGGTCGGGACGACTGGATTCGAACCAGCGACCCCCACACCCCCAGTGTGATGCGCTACCAGGCTGCGCTACGTCCCGTATCCAGTGGAGGGCGGCCCTATAGGGGGCGGGCCGGGCGCTGGCAAGCGCCGATCTTCGGTGTGTGCACGATGCGCGATTCGTTGCCCTCATCTTGCAATGCTGCTAGGCGCGCCCACTTGATCGCCGGGGAGGCGGAAGGTCCTGCAACGCACGGGCCGGGTGCGTCCCCGCACAGTTCTTGGCTCAAGTTCGATAGGCACATTTTCATGCTCGATTTCCTTGCCGCCGCGGCCAGCGCAGAGGCGCCGCCTGCGTGGATCCAATGGCTTCCGATCGTCGGCATGATCGCGATCTTCTGGTTCCTGATCATCCGCCCGCAGATGCGCCAGCAGAAGCAGCACCGCGAAAAGATCGCCGGTATCAAGAAGGGCGACCAGGTCGTCACCGCCGGCGGCATCGTGGGCAAGGTCGTCAAGGTGGACGATCACTACGCCGATATCGAGATCGCGCAGGGCGTCCGCGTCAAGACGGTCAAGAACACGATCGGCGACGTCGTGCCGCCGGGCGGCGCCGCGGCGAACGACTGAGCGAGGCCGGCGAATGCTCGATTTCCCGCTCTGGAAGCGTGGCTGGTTCTGGGGGCTGACGCTGGCCCTGACGGCGCTGGCGCTGCCCTCGATCTTCTCGCTTTCGGGCGCACGCTGGCCCGCGGCCCTGCCCGACCCGGAGGTCAACCTCGGGCTCGACCTTGCCGGCGGCAGCCACATCCTGCTTGAAGCCGACCCCGCCGAAGTCGCGAGCCAGCGCCTTCGCAACATGGAGGAATCGGTTCGCTCGACCCTCCGCCGGGCCGAGCCCGGGGTGAACTTCGGCGACGTCTCCACGGCCGGCGGGCGGCTGAGCTTCATGGTCGAGAGCGTGGCCGACGTCGATCGCGCGCGCGGCCTGCTCGAACCGCTGCTCAACGGCGAAGGGCTGGTGCGCGAGTGGGATCTCTCGGTCGTCGATGAAACCCGCATCATCCTCACCCCGACCGAGGCGGGGCTCGACGCCGCGCTGAACGCGGCGATGGATTCCTCGCAGGACGTGATCGACCGGCGCATCAACGCGCTCGGCACGCGCGAGCCGACGATCATCCGCCAGGGCGACAACCGCATCGTCGTGCAGGTCCCCGGCCTGCAGGACCCGGACCAGGTCAAGGAACTGGTCGGGCGCACGGCCAAGCTGGAATTCAAGCTGGTCAACGAGAACGCGCTGCAGACCGACCTGGCCCAGGGCATTGCCGAGCCGGGGCAGCAGATCTTCCCCTATGCGGCCGACAGCGGCTTCGCCGGGCAGAACGTGGCCGTCTACCGCCTCGGCGGGATCGACGGCGGATCGCTGATCCGCGCCCAGGCCAGCCGCAACCAGGATAACCAGGACGTCGTCGTCATCCAGTTCGACCAGCAGGGCGGCAATCGCTTCGCCAAGCTGACGTCGGAGAACGTGGGCAAGCAGTTCGCGATCATCCTCGACGGCGAAGTCATCTCGGCGCCGGTGATCCAGGACCGCATCCTTTCCGGCGTGTCGGAGATTTCGGGCAACTTCACGCCCGAGAGCGCGCAGCAGCTGGCGATCTCGCTCCAGTCCGGCGCGCTGCCGGTCGACCTGACGGTGGTGGAGGAACGCACGGTCGGCCCCGACCTCGGCGCCGAATCGATCCGTCTCGGCCTCCTCGCCATGCTGGTCGGCTCGATCGCGGTCGTGACCCTGATGATCGCGTCGTACGGCCGCTTCGGCGTCTATGCGACGATCGCGCTGGTCTTCAACGTGCTGATGATCCTGGGGATCATGGCGCTGATGAACACGACGCTGACCCTGCCGGGCATTGCCGGTTTCGTCCTGACGATCGGCGCGGCGGTGGACGCCAATGTCCTGATCAACGAGCGAATACGCGAGGAACGCAAGCGCGGGCGGCGCGTGATCGCCGCGGTGGAGAACGGCTATCGCGAGGCGAGCCGCGCGATCTTCGACGCCAATATCACCAACTTCATCGCCGGCGTCCTGCTGTTCATGTTCGGCACCGGCCCGATCCGCGGCTTCGCGGTCGTCCTGGTGATCGGCCTGTTCACCAGCGTCTTCACCGCGGTCGCGCTCACCCGCATGTGGGTGGCCGGATGGCTGCGCAAGGCGCGCCCGCAAGACCTGCACATTTAAGGGAGACGACCGATGAAACTGCTCAAACTCGTCCCCGACGATACCAACATCCGCTTCCTGCGCTGGCGCATCCCGTTCTACGTCGTCAGCATGCTGCTGATCGCGGCGAGCTGGGGCCTCGTGCTGACCAAGGGGCTGAACTACGGCGTCGATTTCGCCGGCGGGCTGAACATCACCGCGACCTTCACCGAAAGCGAGCAGGCCCCCGTGGGCGAGCTTCGCGAGACGGTCGCCGAGCTGGGATATGGCGAGCCGATCGTCCAGCGCTTCGGCGAGGACAACCAGGTCTCGATCCGCGTCCCGCTGCCCGACAGCGCGGAAGGCAACCCCGAAGCGGCGCAGAACATCGCCAATGCCATCGTCGCCGAGCTGGAAAGCGGGTTCGCCGATTTCCGGCTCGACGGGAACGAGAACGTCTCGGGCAAGGTCTCCGACGAATTCCGCAGCGACGCGGCCTTCGCGCTGATCGCGGCCATGCTGGCGGTCGCGCTCTACATCTGGATCCGGTTCGAATGGCAGTTCGGGGTCGGCGCGCTGTTCGCGCTGTTCCACGACGTCTCGCTGACGCTGGGCATGTTCGCGCTGTTCCAGCTCGAATTCAGCCTGCAGATCATCGCCGCTATCCTGGCGATCATCGGCTATTCGCTGAACGACACGATCGTCGTCTACGACCGCATCCGCGAGAACCTGAAGAAGTACCGCAAGATGCAGACGCCCGAGCTGCTCGACCTGTCGGTGAACGAGACGCTGGCGCGTACCGTGATGACCTCGCTGACGCTGCTGATCGCGCTGGTCCCGCTGCTGCTGTTCGGCCCGGCCAGCCTGTTCGGCATGGTCGCGGCGATCACGCTGGGGATCTTCGTCGGCACTTACAGCTCGGTCTACATGGCCGCGCCGATCCTGATCTGGCTGGGGGTCGATTCGAACAGCTTCGTCCCGACCGAGACCGAGGCGGACAAGCAGGAAAAGATCGCTCGGGGCGAGGCCTGAAAGTCGGGCCTGACAGATCGGGCCTGACAGATCGGGCCTGAGAAATCGGGCCTGACCGCGCGCCGTGCGAACGGCGTGCGGGCCGCGAACGTCCTGCTGCGGGGCGCCGCCTCGCTAGGCGAAGCTTTCGTAGAGCCCCGCCAGGCGGGCGGCGTGGGCGGGCCAGCCGAACCGCTCCACCGTCGCCGCGACGCGTTCGCGCGGGGGCGGATCGGCGAACAGCCTCTGCAGCGCGCCGGCGATCGCGTCGATATCGCGGGCGACCACGTATCCGGCATCGGGCCCGGTCACCAGCTCGCGCGCGCCGCCGGCTTCGGAAATGACGATCGGCGTGCCGCAGGCCAGCGCCTCGACCCAGGCATTGGCCAGCCCTTCCTTCTTCGACGGCAGAACCATCGCGTCCGCCGCGGAAAGGATCACCGGCAGGGTGTCGTGATCGACCGAGCCGACGAAATGCACGCGGTCGGCCACGCCCAGGTCGCGGGCGAGGGCGCGCAGGTGCTTCTCGTCCTCCCCCTTGCCGACCAGCAGCAGGCGGGTGCCGGGAATGCTGGCGATCGCGCCGATCACGAGGTCCTGCCCCTTGCGGTCGATCAGCGCGCCGACGGTCGCGACCAGCCGTTCGCCTTCGCTCAGCGGCAGGCCCAGCTTCTCGCCCAGGCGCGCGCGCAGACCGGCATGGGCCAGCGGGCGAAAGCGATCGCGGTCGAGCCCGGTGTAGTGGATCGCGATCTTGCCGCGCGGCATCCCGATCTCGACCATGTCGTCCGCCAGCGCGCGCGAAACCGACAGCAGGCCGCGCGCCCTGGCGGCGGCCTCCAGCATCTGTTCGCGGGCGAAGCCCTTGGTGCCCCATAGCGTGATGTCGGATCCGCGCGCCTTGATCGCATATGGCAGGCCCAGCTGCCCCGCGATCCAGGCCGCGGCCGGGCCGTCGGGATAGAAGAACTGGGCATCGACGAGGTCGAACGGCCGGCGTTCATGCAGTTCGCGCGCGAGGGGAAGGACGGCGCGCGCGATCATGCTGGGATTGATCCGCCCGCCCATGCGCGGCACCAGCAGGTAACTGGGCCGGCGGACATCGACCCCGTTTTCCACCCCGTCCACCGCCGCTGCGGCGAGCGCGCGATAGCGGCCGAGCGCGAGCGGGGGGATGCCGATCGGGTTGATCGCCGTTACTTCCCAGTCCCCCCGCGCGGCGAGCGCTTCCAGCGAGCGGGCGACGAAAGTGCCGAACTGCGGGGTGGAGGCGTTGGGGTAGAGCGTCGAGAGGGACAGCAGGCGCCGGGTCACAGCCGCCGCACCAGCATCTCGGCCACTGCCAGCCATTCGGGCGCATCGATCACCTGCTGTTTCTCCCCCGCGCCGGGCGGGAGAACGCCGACCATCGTGCCCTTGCGATCGATCAGCCGCCCGAAGGCGAATCGCCCGCCCTTGCGCGGGACCAGCACGTCGCGATTGATCGCGCGCGGCGCCTCTTCGGGCGCGATCCGGCGCAGCCAGACCTGGTCGCCGGCGAGATAGGGGCCGGTGGCGCCTTCCACCGAAAGCACGACGAGCGGGGATTCGCCGCCGATCTCGCTCGGCGCGATCGCGTCGCGCGGGCGGGCCAGCGGCTCCGCGCCCCCGGCCGAGAGGGTGGCGACGACTTGCGGGTGCTGGCTTTCCTCGGCCCGGACGAGCGCCTCGGGCGATACGCCCAGCGCCTTGCCGATCCGGTCCATCCACTTGGTCGAGAGGTTGCGCATCCCGGTTTCGAGCCGGCCGATCGTCTGCGCGGTGGTCGGCGGGTCGCAGGCCTCTGCCAGGTCCGCCAGGGTCATGCCCTTTTCCTTGCGGATGTCGCGGATGCGATTGATCACGGCGCTCTCCATCTAACCAAATCGGTTTTCACTTTCCTACAGCGCTCGCCATTTGGCAAGGGTCGATTCGTCACTGGCGCAACACCGGGAAAGGGAGCACGCGATGCCGCGCAAGCTTGTCGAACGCGAACTGACGGGGGAGGGGCCCCGCCGCACCGGGGCGGCGCGGGGCCGGCGGCGCACGGTCACGGTCAACCTGGCCGAATCGCCGCTGTCGTGGCTCCACGCGCGCGGCCACCTCGACGATCGCCTGTTCGCCGCCGGCGAATGCCTGCGCGCCGATTTCGAGCGCGCCCAGCTGTCGCCCGACGTCACGATGCGGTGGGACCCGGTGCGGATCAAGGTGCCCGGCGGCGCGCCGCGCATGGCCCCGGGCGAGCGGCAGGTCGCGGCGAAGCAGCGGTTCGACGGGGCGCTGGCGCTGGCCGGCCGGGGCCTGTCCGACATCCTGTGGCGCGTGGTCTGCGGGTGCGAAAGCCTGGCCGATGCAGAGCGCGCGCTGGCCTGGCCCGCGCGCAGCGGCAAGGTCGTGCTGCGGATCGCGCTCGACCGGGTGGCCGAATTCTACCGCATCGCCTGACGCGCTATCCCTCGACCATTTCGGCCAGTTCGAGCCAGCGCTCCTCCGCCGCTTCCTTCTCGGCGCGGGCGTTCTCGATCCCCTTGGTGATGTTCGCGAACTTCTGCGGGTCGCGGGTGAAGAGGTCGGGATCGGCCAGGATCGCCTCGCCCCGGGCGATCGCGCCTTCCAGCTCCTCGATCCGGGCGGGCAGCATCTCGTAATCGCGCTGGTCCTTGTAAGACAGCTTGTTCGCGCGTGGCGGCGGCGGGGGGGCAGGCGGGGGCGGCGGGGCCTTGCCGCGCGCGGCGCGCGCGGGGGCGGACCGTTCGCGCCGCTTCGCCTCCCAGTCCGCGTACCCGCCGGCGACGATATCGACGAAGCCGCTGCCGTCGAGGCCCAGCGTCAGCGTGACCGTGCGGTCGAGGAAGTCGCGATCGTGGCTGACGATCAGGACGGTCCCCTCGTAATCGGCGATCACTTCCTGCAGCAGGTCGAGCGTCTCGAGATCGAGGTCGTTGGTCGGCTCGTCGAGCACGAGGAGGTTGGACTTGCGGGCGAACTCGCGCGCCAGCAGCAGCCGACTGCGCTCGCCGCCCGACATGATCCCGACCTTGGTATCGACGACCTTGGGATCGAACAGGAATTCCTTGAGATAGCCCTGGACGTGCTTGCGCGCCCCGCGCACGTCGATCCAGTCGCCGCCCTCGGCCAGGACCTGGCGGACCGTGCGATCGCCTTCGAGCAGGCTGCGCTGCTGGTCGATCATCACGCCGGTCAGCTTCTTCGAGATCTCGACCGTCCCTTCGTCGGGCGCGATCTCGCCGGTCAGCAGCTTCAGCAGGGTCGTCTTGCCCGCGCCGTTCGCGCCGACCACGCCGATCCGGTCGCCGCGCTGGATGCGCAAGTTGAAGTCGCGGATGATCCGGCGCTCGCCATAGGATTTCGAGACACCCTCGGCCACGATGACCGATTTCGACTTGAACTCCTCCTCGGTCGCAAGGCCGAGCTTGGCCGTGCCTTTCGGCGCGATCATCGCCGCGCGCTGGGCGCGCATCTGCCACAGCTTCTCCAGCCGGCCCTGGTTGCGCTTGCGCCGCGCGGTCACCCCGCGCTCGAGCCAGTGCGCCTCTATCTTCAGCTTGGCGTCGAGCTTTTCCGCGGCGCGCGCTTCCTCGGCATAGACCTGTTCTTCCCACGCCTCGTAGCCGCCGAAGCCGACTTCCTTGCGCCGCAGCCGGCCGCGGTCGAGCCAGATCGTCGCCCGGGTCAGCCGCTTCAGGAAGGTCCGGTCGTGGCTGATGACGACGAAGGCGCCCTTGTACCGGTCGAGCCAGCCTTCCAGCCAGTCGATCGCGGCCAGGTCGAGGTGGTTGGTCGGCTCGTCCATCAGCAGCAGGTCGGGCTCCTGCGCCAGGGCCCGGGCGATCGCGGCGCGGCGTTTCTCGCCCCCGCTCGCGCCCGCGGCCCGCGTGGCCATGTCGATCCCCAGCTGGCCGGCGATCGCTTCCACCTCGTGCTCGGCCGGGGCGTGGGGGCCGCGCAGCGCGAAATCCATCAGCGTGTCGCAGCCGGAAAAGTCCGGTTCCTGCTCCAGCACGACGATCCGCGTGCCGGGCTTGACCTTGCGAAGGCCATGGTCGGCCTCGATCCGGTCGTCGATCAGGCGGAACAGCGTGGTCTTGCCGGCGCCGTTGCGGCCGATCAGCGCCAGCCGGTCGCGCGGGCCGATATGCAGGTCGATGCCGTCTTCCCCCGGGCCGCCGAACAACCAGCGGCCGCCCTGCTGCAGGGCGAGGCCTTCCCAGGAAAGGATCGGTGGTTGCGCCATAGGGCGCGCGGGTTAGGCGAGGGCGGGCATTGCCGCAAGCGGCGATGGGGTCACGAGCCGGCGGCGGGCCCCTGCCGCGCATCGCGCGCCTTCTGCGCGGCGACCATTTCGGCCACGCTTTGGAGCAGGGCGGGCGCGTCGTAAACGATCCCGTCCTTGATCGTCCAGCGCACGCCGCCGACCGTTTCCAGCCGGTTGGTCGCGCGGTCGAGCCGCGTGTGGCCGGTGCCGTAGAGGACCTTGAGATTGTCGAGCGGGTTTTCGGGCACGATCACCAGGTCGGCCAGCTTGCCGGGCGCGATGCTGCCCATCGGCGGCTCGATGCCCTTCGGCTCGTAGATCTCGCGCGCGCCGTTGATCGTCGCCGCCTGGATCACCTCGAGTGGGCTCAGCCCCGCCTCGCGCAGCATCTCCAGCTCGCCGACATAGGCAAAACCCCAGGTCTGGTAGATATAGCCGGGATCGGAACCGGCCGTGACCCGCCCGCCCCTGTTCTTGAACTCGTTGGTCAGCCGCATCCACGGCGCATAGAACCGCCGCCAGGCGACTTCGTCCTCGCTCGACCAGTCGTGGTAATAGCTGCCGTGATTGGTCAGGCTCGGCTCGTAGAAATTCATCAGCGAGGGCAGCGTGTATTTCTCGTGCCATTCGGCCGTCCGCATCCGCATGACGTCGCGGCTGGCGGAATAGATGTTGAACGTCGGGCTCAGCGTCACGCCGCTTTCGACCAGGAAATCGACATAGGCGTCCCATTCCTCGCTGCCGGGCTCAACGATCTGGTCGGCCAGCCGCGCGACCCAGGCGAAGCGGTCCTGCTCGTCGAGGTAGTTGTAGCCGGCCGGGTAGGCGGGGACGACGCCGTCGGCCAGCAGGCTTTCGAAATGGCCGTAGAAATGGGTCACCCCGCCAAGACCCATTTCCACCGCCTTGCGCGCGTTGACCTGCGCGACGCCGACCTGGGCCAGGTGCGCGACGGTGCCCATCTGCTGCGCTTTCGCCTCGTCCAGCGCGGCGGCCAGCACGGCCGGCGGCTGGCCGTTGAAGAACTTGACCCCGTGATAGCCGGCCGCGCGGGCCCAGCGGACCCATTCGCGAGCCCGCTCCGGCGTATCGGGCGTGCCGCGGTCCCACTTGTCGCCGAACACCGCGTAGGGGACGAGGCGCGGGGCCACGATCGTATTGGCCGCGCTGCGCTCCGCATCCGAAAGGTCCGGCTGGCCGGGGCCGAAATAGAACGAGACGCCGCGCACCGTCGTCACCCCGTGGGCCAGCCACAGGCGATAGCCGTAGCCGGGCTGCGGCGCCTTGCCCGGGTCGCCGTTGTGCCCGTGGGTATCGACGAAGCCGGGCAGGACGTACATCCCCTGCGCCGCGATCGTGCGCGCCGCGCGGCGCCGCACGTCCTGCGGCGCGCCGCCGGGGTGCAATGCGACGATCCGGTTCCCCTCGACCACGATGTCCACCGGGCCCATCGGCGGGGCTCCGGTGCCGTCGATCAAGGTCGCCCCCTCGATCACCAGCGTCGAATAGGGCCCGTCGCCTTCGCCGGGCAGGCGATCGGGCACCCGCTCCATCGACGGTTGGGCGGCTGTCACCGCGCTCCAGCCCAGCAGGATCGTGGCAATGGCCCGCAGGATCGACGTCAAGACTTCCTCCCCCCTCTTGCTGTGCCCCCTATTGCCGCGATCGGTCCGGGGAACAAGGCGGTTCATCGGCGCGTAAGCGGAAGGGCCGCATCACCCCTGCCCGACAAGCACCACGGCCCAAGACCCCGGTCCACGACCAAAGGAGATCGCCCGATGATCCGTTCCATGCCCCTGTTCGCCCTCGCCGCGCTCTGCACCCCGGTCGCCCTCGTGCCCGCGCAGGCCGCCGAGATCCAGGTCCAGGCGCAGGGTCCGGTGGTCGAACTGACCGTCAGCGAGACCGTCTATGGCGAACCCGACGTGGCGCAGATCGGGGCGGGGGTCACGACCCGCGCGGCCAGCGCGCAGGAGGCGGTTCGCGAGAACGCGCGCGCCATGGCCCGGGTCACGGCGCAACTGCGCGAGCTGGGCATTGCCGCGCGCGACATCCAGACGGCCAACTTCAGCCTCAACCCGCAATACGATTACGACCGCGAAGGGGGCACGCGCACTTTCGTCGGCTATGACGTCACCAACCAGGTCCAGGTCAAGCTGCGCGATCTGGACCGCGCGGGCGAAGCGCTCGACGCGCTCGTCGCCGCAGGAGCCAACAATATCTACGGCCCCAACTTCATGCTCGAGGCGGACGAGGCCGCCCGGCGCGAGGCGCGTTCGCGCGCCTTTGCCAGCGGGCAGGACATGGCGCGCGAATATGCCCGCATGGCCGGATATTCGGACGTGCGACTGTTGGAAATTTCCGAAAGTTTCCAGTCGCATGGCGGCCCCCGGCCGATGGCCATGCGCCAGAGCGCGGAAAGCGCCGATGCCGGGACCCGGATCGCCCCCGGCGAAGTCGGCACGGCCGCCACGGTGACGCTGACGTTCGAGATGACGCGATAGGGGGCGGCCCGCGCGCCTTTCGCGGGACGGACCTGTCTGAACCGGATCGCCCGGCAATATTCAGAGCTTGTTCAATCGTTTCGGTCTAGGCAAGTTGGCGTCATGCGAAAGCTCATCGTCCCTTGCCTGGCCGCCACGATCGCGATCGCCGGCTTTGCCGTGCCGCCCGCGCACGCCCAGTCGCTCGACGACCAGAGCGACGCGCGGCGCGAGATGCAGGCCGGCAACCAGCTGCGCCTCGCCGATATCGAACGCCGCGTCGTCCCGACGATGCGGGGCGCAGAGTATATCGGTCCGGCCTACGATTCGACGGCCAAGATCTATCGGCTGAAGTTCATTCGCAATGGCCGGGTGATCTTCGTCGACGTCGATGCGCGCACGGGGCGCGTCGTGCGGCGCAGCCGCTGATGGCCCGGCGCCGGTGACCGCGCGCGCCGCACCGCGGGGCGGGAAGGGCCGCGGCCTTGTTGACGGCCCGGACGCGAACGCCCACTTAGCGATGGCCTGATCCAGGGGGAACGACCACCGATGCGCATACTGATCGTCGAGGATGAACCGACACTCGGCCAGCAGCTCAAGTCCACGCTCGAACAGAACGGCTACGCGGTCGATCTTTCGACCGACGGCGAAGACGGCCATTTCCTCGGCTCGACCGAGGATTACGACGCGGTCATCCTCGATCTCGGCCTGCCCGAGATCGACGGCCTGACCGTGCTCGGCATGTGGCGGCGCGAAGGGCGCACGTTCCCCGTTCTCGTCCTGACCGCGCGCGACAGCTGGTCGGACAAGGTCGCCGGGCTCGACGCCGGGGCCGACGACTACCTCGCCAAGCCCTTCCAGACCGAGGAACTGATCGCCCGCCTGCGCGCGCTGATCCGCCGCGCTTCGGGCAATACCTCGAGCGAGCTGATCGCCGGCGACGTGCGGCTGGATACGCGCTCGGGCCGGGTCACGCTGAAGGGGGAGCCGGTCAAGCTGACCGCGCAGGAATACAAGCTGCTGAGCTACCTGATGCACCACAAGGGCAAGGTGGTCAGCCGTACCGAGCTGATCGAACACATCTACGATCAGGATTTCGACCGCGATTCGAACACGATCGAGGTCTTCGTTACCCGCATCCGCAAGAAGCTGGGCGCGGACGTGATCACGACCATCCGTGGCCTCGGCTATAGCCTCGACGACCCCGACGACGCACCGCGCGCCTGACGACCCGGCGCGCGCGCCCGCCACCCGCGGGCCGGCACCGGTCGCGGGCGGCGGCGCGGGCGATGGTGGGGGCGATGGTTCCGGCGATCCGGGCCCCGGCGGCCCGGGCGGGGGCGGGGACGACCTTGCCTCCCCCCATACCGGCAGCCTCGCCCGGCGGATGCTGCTCATCGCCGCGGGCTGGATCGTCGTCCTGCTTCTGGGCGGGGGGATCGCGCTGGAACGGACCCTGACCGGCCAGGTCGAACGCAGTTTCGACGAGCGGCTCGGCTACCTGCTCAACACGATGATCGTCATTTCGGAAGTCGCGCCCGACGGCGAGGTCTATTTCATCCGCCCGATCGGCGAACCGCGCTTCCTCGAACCCAACAGCGGCATGTACTGGCAGATCACCGCCGAAGGGCGCGAGGGGTTCGAATCCTATTCGCTCGAACCCTCGCAATCGCTGTGGGACCGCACGCTGACCCCGCGCGGCGGGCATCTCGACAACCAGCCGCACTACTACGACAATCTCGAGTTCCCGGAAGAGCCCCTGCGGGTGGTCGAACGCAGCGTGATCCTGCCCGACAGCGAGACGCGCTGGACCTTCATGGTCGCCGCCGCGCGCGAGGAACTGGACGCGCAGATCGTCCGCATCCGCTCGATCCTGACGTGGAGCTTCGTCGCGCTCGGCCTCGGCCTGTTCGGGATGGCCGTGCTGCAAAGCTATTACGGGCTGCGTCCGCTGCGGCGCATCCGCGCGGCGATCCAGCGAATCCGCACGACCGGCAGCAACCGGGTTTCCGACCCCCTGCCGCTGGAGGTGCAGCCACTGGTGGAGGAGCTGAACATGCTCCTCGCCCACTCGGAACGACAGGCGGAAGAGGCGCGGACCCATGCCGGCAACCTCGCCCATGCGCTCAAGACCCCGCTGACCGTGGTCAACAACGCCGCCACCGCGCAGGCGCCGGACCTTGCCGCGACCGTGATCCGCGAGGCGCGAACCATGCGCCGCCACGTCGATCACCACCTGGCCCGCGCGCGCGCGGTGGGTCGCCGATCGGTCGGCCACGCGCGGACCCCGGCCTGCGAAAGCGCTGAGGCCGTGCGCCGCGCGGTCGAGCGCCTTTATCCCGACGTGCGGTTCGACATCGACGGCAACCGCCAGGCGCGCGTCGCGATCGAGCGGCAGGACCTCGACGAGATCCTCGGCAACCTGATCGAGAATGCCGCGAAATACGGCGGCGGCAGCGTCTTCGTGACGATCGACGCGGAGCCCGATGCGGAGCGCTGCGTGACCTGGATCGAGGACGACGGCGCCGGCATCCCCCCGGCGGAGCGAACGCGCATCTTCGATCGCGGCGCGCGGCTCGATACCGACAAGCCGGGGACCGGGCTGGGCCTCGCGATCGTGCGCGACGTGGCGGAGATATATGGCGGCGCGGTCGAACTGGACGAGAGCGAAGACCTCGGCGGCCTGCTCGTCCGGTTGATCCTCCCGCGCGCGGCCTAGCCGGCTAGAGAATGGCGAGCGTGCAGGGCACGTCGCGGGGGCCGTCGCGATCGAAAGGGAAGACACTCAGGACCAGCTTGACGAACTTCTTGGCCGGCCGGCCCGGCGCATCGTCGATCGCGGCGCGGAAGTAGAGCTTGGTCTCCGATTCGCGGGCGAGGAACGGGTCGAGCGGCTGGAGACTCGGCCCGTCCGAACGGCGTTCCATCTCCGAACCCGGGGCATCGCGATAGAGCGCGCCGCCCGAGGCGTGGGTCGTATCCCAATCGACGATCTTCGCGCCGGAGGGGGTGTTGTTCGCGATCTCCAGCGTCCACCGGTATCGGCGCGCGCCCTCGTCCTCCCAGTCGCCGTCGATCACGCGCACCTCGAAATCCGCGCGCCGGGCCAGCCGGAAATGCTTCCACTCCTCGCGCGCGATGCCCGATGCGGCGGCGGCGGCGAAGGGCAGCAGATATTCGAGCCCGCCCAGCGTGGCGGCGGCGTCGCGCGACCTGTCGGCCTCGCCGCCGGGGGCGGAGGCGCCGCCTTCGCTCAAGCGCGGCCGCCTTCGCGCGCGCGCTCGTGGTGGCGAATGACCTCGTCGATGATGAAGCGCAGGAACTTCTCCGAGAACTCGGGATCGAGCTGCGCGTCCTCCGCCAGCGCGCGCAGGCGGGCGATCTGCTCGGTCTCGCGCGCAGGGTCGGCCGGGGGCAGGGCGTTGGCCGCCTTGTATTCGCCCACGGCCTGGGTGATGCGAAACCGCTCCGCCAGGATATGGATCAGCGCGGCATCGATATTGTCGATGCTGCGGCGGAAGGCGGCGAGCTGCGCGTCGCCGGCGGCGGCGGGCGGGGCGTTCGGATCCAGGGTCGCGGAATCGGGCATCGCGGGCGGGCTTATCACGCGCCCGCGAACAAATCCAAGCTTGCCAAGCCCCGCCATGCGCCGCAATGCGGGCGCGCAATGACTGCCGATATCGTCCCCCTGCCGCGCCGGAACCCGGCCGATGCGCCGCCCACGCTCGAACCCATGCTGGCGCTGACGGCGAACGGCATGAACTCGGTCAACGCGGTGATCCTCGAACGGATGCAGAGCGAAATCCCGCTGATCCCGCGGCTCGCCGGGCACCTGATCTCCGGCGGGGGCAAGCGCCTGCGCCCGATGCTCACGCTCGCCGGGGCGGAGCTGGTCGGATACCAGGGCACGCGCCATCATCGCCTGGCCGCGGCGGTGGAATTCATCCACACCGCCACCCTGCTGCACGACGATGTCGTGGACGGCAGCGAGCTGCGGCGCGGCAAGGCGGCGGCCAATATCATCTTCGGCAACCCGGCCACCGTGCTGGTCGGCGATTTCCTGTTCAGCCGCGCCTTCGAACTGATGACCGAGGATGGCAGCCTGAAAGTGCTGAAGATCCTTTCGGGCGCCAGCGCGGTGATTGCCGAGGGCGAAGTCTCGCAGCTGACCGCGCAGCGCCAGATCGAAACGAGCGAGGAGCGCTATCTCCAGATCATCGGCGCGAAGACGGCCGCGCTGTTCGCCGCCGCCAGCCGGATCAGCGCAGTCGTGGCCGAGTGCGGGGAGCGCGAGGAACAGGCGCTGGACGATTACGGCCGCAACCTCGGCGTCGCCTTCCAGCTGGTGGACGACGCGATCGATTACGATTCGGATGCCGCCGAAATGGGCAAGGACCGCGGCGACGACTTCCGCGAAGGGAAGATGACCCTGCCCGTGATCTTCGCCTATGCCCGCGGCACGGCGGAAGAGCGCAAGTTCTGGCAGGCCGCGATTGCCGGCCACCGCACGGCGGACGCCGACCTGGCCGAGGCGATCCACCTGATCGACAAGTACGACGCGGTCGAGGCGACGCGCGAGCGGGCGCGCCATTTCGCCGCGCGCGCGGTCGATGCGATCTCGATCTTCCCCGACGGCAAGGCGCGCTCGGCCATGGCCGAAGCCGCGCATTTCGCGGTCGCGCGCGGTTATTGAGCCTCCGCAGCGATGAAACCGGCGATGAAGGCAGCGGCCAGCCCCGAAGCCTTCGTCGAAAGCCTGTCCGGCTGGCAGGCGCGCGTCGTGCCTCCCATGCGCGAGACGATTGCCGCGGCCGCACCGTTCGAACAGGCGATCAAGTGGGGCAACCTGGTCTTCCTCGACAATGGTCCGTGCATCCTCATCCGCGCCGAGCCGGAGCGCGTCCTGCTCGGTTTCTGGCGCGGCAAGCGGCTGACCGGGATCGAGCCGCGAATCAGGCCGAGCGGAAAATATGAACTGGGCAACCTCGTGCTGCGTGAAGGCGATGCGATCGATCCTGCGGCGCTCGCGCGGCTGGCGCGCGAGGCGGCGGCCCTCAACCGCGCGCTGGGCGACCCGACGGCCCGGGGCTGACCGCCGGCGTTGCGGCGCGGCTGGCCTGCCGGCGCAACCTCGCCGGGCAGGGGGACGCCACGCCATCTCGACTTCGCTCGGCCCGACGGGATAGGGAACGGCCCGTGCCCGCCGAGCTTCCCATCCACGCCGTCCTGCCCGAGCTGCTGGCCGCCTTGCGCGGGCCCGGTGCGGCCGTGCTGGTCGCGCCGCCGGGGGCGGGCAAGACCACCGCGGTCGCCCCGGCCCTGCTGGGCGAGGAATGGTGCAGCGGGCAGGTGATCGTGCTCAGCCCGCGGCGGGTCGCGGCCCGTGCCGCGGCCGAGCGCATGGCCGCGCTCATCGGCGAAAAGCCGGGCGAAACAGTCGGTTACATGACACGTCTCGACAGCCGCACATCGGCGCGAACGCGCGTGCTGGTGATGACGGAGGCGATCTTCGTCAACCGGATCGTGGCCGACGCGGAACTGCCCGGCGTTTCCGCCGTGCTGTTCGACGAGGCGCACGAACGGCACCTCGACAGCGACCTCGGGCTGGCGCTCGCGCTCGAAAGCCGCGCGGTCCTGCGCGAGGACCTGCGCATCTGCGTGATGTCGGCGACGATCGACGGCGCGCGCTTCGCCGCCCTGCTGGGGGACGATGCCCCGGTCGTGGAAAGCGAGGGGCGCGCTTTTCCCCTGGAAATCAGGTGGCTGGGATCGTTCCCTGACAAGCGGATAGAGGATGCGATGGCCGCCGCCGTCATGACCGCCTGGCGCGAGACGGCAGGCGATGGCGCGGGGGCGGGCGGCGACCTGCTCGCCTTCCTGCCCGGTGCCGGGGAAATCGCGCGGGTGCAGGAACGGCTCGCCGAACGGCTGCCCGACACCCCGGTCCTGCCGCTCCACGGCCAGGTCGATCCCGCGGCCCAGCGCGCCGCGCTCCGCCGCGATCCGCAGGGCCGCCGCCGGATCGTGCTCGCGACCGCGATCGCGGAAACCTCGCTGACGCTCGACGGGGTGTCGGTGGTCGTGGACAGCGGCCTCGCCCGCCACGCGCTGTTCGACAAGGCGGCGGGCACGACCCATCTCGTCACCCGCCGTGCCAGCCAGGCCGCGGCCGGGCAGCGCGCCGGCCGCGCGGCGCGGCAGGGCCCGGGCGTCGCCTATCGCCTGTGGGAAGAGGCGGCCCACCCCGGACGGCCCGCGTTCGACCTGCCGGAAATTGCCAGCGCCGATCTCGCCCCGCTCGTCCTCGCGCTCGCGCGGTGGGGCACGGCCGATCCCGCCTCGCTGCCGTGGATCGACCCGCCGCCGGCAGCCGCCGTCGCCTCGGCGCGCGAACGGCTCGAACGGCTCGGCGCGCTCGATGGCGCGGGGCGGATCACGCCGCGCGGCGAGACGCTGGCCGCGCTGCCGCTGGGGCCGGCCCATGCCGCCATGGTCCTGTTCGGCGCGGAGCACGGCGCGGCGGAAGAGGCGGCGCGGATCGCGCTGCTGCTGCAGGAGCGCGGGCTGGGCGGCCGGGGGGAGGACCTGGCGTCACGCCTCCAGCGCTGGGCCGGCGACCGCTCCGCCCGCGCCGGGGCGAGCCGCAAGCTGGCCGCGCGCTGGGCCGCGCAGGCGGTCAAGCTGGCGGGGACGGACAAGCCGGCGGCGGCGGATCGGGGGGCAGGCGCGGTCCCGCCCGGCATCCTGCTCGCCGCCGGAATGCCCGACAACGTCGCCCGGCGACGCGATCGCTCGGGCGAACACTGGCTCTCGGCCGGGGGGCGCGGGTTCGTGCTCGACCCGGCGAGCCCGCTCGCGCGCAGCGAGTGGATCGCGATCGGCGATGCCCAGGGGCAGGCGAAAGGCGCGCGGATCACCGCCGCCCTGCCGCTGGAGGAAAGCGCGATCGAGCGCTGGCTGCCCGAACGGATCGCGCGGCGGCAGGTGGTCCGCTGGAACGAGGGGGAGCAGCGGATCGAGGCGCGGCTGGAGCGGCGGCTTGACGCCATCGTCCTCGCGAGCGGCCCCGACCCAGCGCCCGATGGCGAGGCCGCTGTGGATATCCTTGTGGAAAAGGCGGTGGAACGGCTGGGGACATGGCTCCCCCCCGATCTCCTCGCCCGCGCGCGCCATGCCGGCATCCGCGCGCTCGAACCCGGGGAACTGGCGGCGAATGCCGATCTCTGGCTGCGCCCCCTGCTTGCCGGGCGACGCGATCTCGCGGTCCCGCGGGGGCGGGTGGTGGAGGCCCTGCTCGGGCTGCTCGACTGGGACAGCCGCCAGGCGCTCGATCGCGGCGCCCCGCGCGAGTTCGTCTCGCCCGCGGGCACCCGCCACGCGATCGATTACACCGGCGACGACGCGCCGAGCGTGGAAGTGCGGGTCCAGGCGCTGTTCGGGCTGGAGCGGCACCCGGTGATCGGCGACACGCCGCTGCTGCTCAAGCTGACCAGCCCCGCGGGCCGGCCGATCCAGGCCACTCGCGACCTGCCGGGCTTCTGGCGCGGATCGTGGGCCGAGGTGAAGAAGGAGATGAAGGGCCGCTATCCCAAGCACCGCTGGCCCGAGGAACCCTGGGCCGAAAAGCCGAGCCTGAAGACGAGGAACGCCTTTTCACGCGGCGATTCGTGATCTAGAGGACCGAGCCCATGGCAGCCCGTATCTATCAGCGACCCAAGAACGCGATGCAGTCCGGCAAGGCCCGGATCGACGAATGGGTGCTCGAATTCGAGCAGACCGAGGCGCGCCTGCCCGATCCGCTGATGGGCTGGATCGGCAGCGGCGACACCCAGGCGCAGGTCCAGCTGACGTTCCCCGACAAGGCGGCGGCGCAGGCCTATGCCGCGAAATACGGCATTCCCGCGCGCGTTCACGAAACGCCGCCGCGGCATCTCAAGCTCCAGGCCTACGCCGACAATTTCCGCTGATCGCGCCGGGCGCGCCGCGCGGCCGTCTTCAAGGTTGAAATCCGCCGCGGGCCCGGCCATATGGCGGCCCGGGAGTCGGGTGGACGTTTGCGTTCGCTCACCGGGTCAGGTCCGGAAGGAAGCAGCCCAGGTGAATTGCGGCGGGTCGCCCGGCTCCTTTTCTCCACACCAGCATGACAATCCCCCGGCAAGCGCCTACCTAGGCGAGCATGGGTGATTCACCGACAGACGCGGGAAACGGCGCGCACGACCTGCCCTGGGATACGGGGGAGGACGCGGCGGCGAAGCCGAGCGCGGCCGAGCTGGAGGCCGAAGGGCAGGGCGCGATGTTCGGCGATGCGCCGGCCGATCCGCCCGTCGATTCTCCCCCAGCGCAGCCGGCGGAGCCTGCCGCCGCGAAAGAAACGCCGCCCCCGGCGAACCAGCCCTATCGCGTGCTGGCGCGCAAGTATCGCCCGCAGACCTTTTCCCAGCTGATCGGGCAGGAACCGATGGTGCGCACGCTCGCCAACGCGATCGAGCGCGACCGGCTGGCCCATGCCTTCCTGATGACCGGCGTGCGCGGGGTGGGCAAGACATCGACCGCGCGGCTGGTGGCCAAGGCGCTCAACTGCATCGGCCCCGACGGGCAGGGCGGGCCGACGATCGACCCGTGCGGCGTGTGCGAGCCGTGCCGCGCGATCGCCGAGGGGCGCCATATCGACGTGATCGAGATGGACGCCGCCAGCCATACCGGCGTGGACGACGTGCGCGAGATCATCGAGGCGGTCCGCTACGCCGCGGTCAGCGCGCGTTACAAGATCTATATCATCGACGAAGTTCACATGTTGTCTCGCAATGCTTTCAATGCCTTGCTGAAGACACTTGAGGAACCGCCCGCGCATGTGAAGTTCCTCTTCGCGACGACCGAGGTGGACAAGCTGCCGGTCACCGTCCTCAGCCGGACGCAGCGGTTCGACTTGCGCCGCATCCCGGCCGAACTGCTCCAGGCGCATTTCGCCTGGGTCTGCGAACAGGAAGGGGTCGCGGCCGAGGCCGAGGCCCTGGCGATGATCGCCGCCGCGGCCGAAGGCTCGGTGCGCGACGGGCTCTCGATCCTCGACCAGGCGATCGCCCATGCCGACCTGGGCGAAGACGGGCAGGTCACGGCGGATCGGGTGCGCGACATGCTGGGCCTGGCCGACAAGGGCGCGCAGCGCCGCCTGCTCGGCACGATCCTGGAAGGCGATGCGCGGGCCCTGCTCGACGGCGTATCGGACCAGTACGCGCTCGGCGTCGAACCGCTGGCGCTGATGCGCGGGCTGATGGATCTCGTCCATCGGATCACCGTCGCCCAGATCGGCCAGGCGGAGCCCGACGCGCCGAGCGCGGAGGAACGGGCCGCGCTGGCCGAATGGGCGGCGCGCCTTTCCGCCGGCCAGCTTCACCGCCTGTGGCAGCTCCTGCTCAAGGGCTACGACGAGGTGCGCCAGGCGCCCGATCCGCTGGTCTCGGCGCAGATGGCGCTCCTGCGCGTGCTCCACGCCGCCGACCTGCCCGATCCGGGCAGGCTGGCGAAGAAGCTGGACGACATGGCCGCCAGCGGCGTCGCCCCTGCTGCCGGCGACGCGGCTGCCCCCTCCGGCACCGCCCCGGCCGCCGCCGGCGCGATCGACTGGCAGGCGCTGGTCGAGCAGGTCGATGCCGCCGGCGCGCTGCGCGTGGCGCAGACGATGCGCGACTGGGTCCGCCCGGTGGAGGTGGCGCAGGGCCGGCTGGTCTATGCCCTCGCGCCCGGCTTCGTCGGCGATCCGGCGGCCGATTTCCGCGACACGCTCTACAAGCTCACCGGCAGCCGGTGGGACGTCGAACAGCGCGAGACCGGCGGCGAGCCGAGCTTGCGCGAGCGCGAGGAAGCGGCGAAAGCGGAAGCTCAGGCGAAAATGCGCGCGCACCCGCTGGTCGAGGCGGCCTTCGAGGCTTTCCCCGAGGCCGAGCTGGTCGAGGATGCCGAGATCCAGCCCGCCGGCCGCCAGGCCTGGGGCCGCTGACCCGAACGGAACAACGAGGACGCAAGCGATGCAATCGATGGAAGAGATGATCCAGGCCGCGCAGAAGGCGGCCGAGCAGATCCAGACCCAGATGGGCGAGATGCAGGCCAAGCTCGACGCGATCGAGGTCGAGGGCGTGGCCGGCGGCGGCATGGTCAAGGTCCGTGCCAGCGCGAAGGGCCGCATCCTGCGCGTCGAGATCGACGAGAGCCTGATGAAGCCCGAAGAAAAGCAGATGGTGGAAGACCTCGTCACCGCCGCCTTCAACGACGCGCGCGACAAGGCGGACCGCGTTTCGAACGAGGAAATGAAGAAGATGCAGGGCGGCATGGGCCTGCCCCCGGGCTTCAACCTGCCCGGCATGGGGTGACCCGGGGTCCTGGCGCCATGGCCATGGCGCACGCCCGCCAAATCATGCTACCGGTGGCGAAAGACAACCAATCGGAGAGGCAGCATGGCAACGGTGATGAACGATAACGCGACCGGGTCCGACGCGGACGTTCGCGCGCAGGTTTCGGACGAGGAATGGGCGGTGCGGGTCGATCTCGCCGCCGCCTACCGCCTCGTCGCGCTCTACGGCTGGGACGACCTGATCTTCACCCACCTTTCCGCCCGCGTGCCGGGACCGGAGCACCATTTCCTGATCAATCCCTACGACATGATGTTCGAGGAAATCACCGCTTCCAGCCTGGTGAAGATCGATGTCGAGGGGCAGCCGGTCATCCCCACCAGCCACCCGGTCAACCCGGCGGGCTTCACGATCCATTCGGCGCTGCACATGAACTGCGAGGATGCCCATGCGGTCATGCACCTGCACACCCCGGCGGGGCAGGCGGTCAGCGCGATGGCCGACGGGCTGATGGAGCATACCCAGACCGGGATGATCGCGCGCAGCGACATCGCCTATCACGAGTACGAGGGGATCGCGACCGACCTGGAAGAGCGCGAGCGCCTGGTCGAGGACATGGGCGACAGGCACGCGATGATCCTGCGCAACCACGGCACCCTGGCGATCGGCCGCACGGTCGGCGAATGCTTCCTGCGCCTCTATTTCCTCGAGCGCGCCTGCGATGCCCAGGTGAAGATGCTTTCCGCCGGGCGCGACGGGCTGCATAACCCGCCCCAGGGCACGCCGGAAAAAGTGCGCGAGCAGACCCCGCCCGCCGGCATCGGCATGGTCGCCAATGCGCTCGCCTGGCCCGCGCTCCTGCGCAAGCTCGACCGGATCGACCCGGGCTTCCGCGAATAGAATAGGGGCCACGCGCGGGGCGGCGCGTCCCGCCCGCCGGGTGCGCCGGCGGCCCTTTGTCCGGGCGCCGCGAAGATCGTTCGCGCATCGTTTTCCTACACGGCGCGAATCTGCCATCGTGGGGCCATGCTCCGCTCGTCACGCGTCATCCCGTTACCCGCCATGCAGCCTCGCGCGCGCCGCGCAGGCGGCGTTCGGCGGGGGCTGAGGGGACGCGGTTTTTCTTCCTCAGGACAGTGTAACAGGCGGTCCATGTCTCCTCCGCCGGGGGCGGCATCCACAGCTTCGCGGGAGGCAGGCGTTGCGGCCGGCGGGGCGGGTTCCCATATCTCCGGGCCAGGCGCGGCGCACCGGTTGCCGCGCCAGACCTACGGATTGACGCAATGAACCAGCATTACCCCCTTCTCCCCCTGCGCGACATCGTCGTCTTCCCCGGCATGGTCGTGCCCCTCTTCGTCGGGCGCGACAAGTCGGTCGCCGCGCTCGAAGCGGCGATGGAGGCGAGCGGCGAAGACGGCAGCAAGGACATCTTCCTCCTCTCGCAGCTCGATCCCGGGTGCGACGAGCCGGGGGAAGACGATCTCTACGACATCGGCACCGTCGCCCAGGTGCTGCAGATGCTCAAGCTGCCCGACGGCACCGTGCGCGTGCTGGTCGAGGGCACGGCGCGCGCCCGGCTGGAAGGGCTGAAGCCCAACGGCGACTTCATCGTGGCCGAAGTGACCCTGCGCGAACCGGGCACGGCCTCGGGCAACGAAGTCGTGGCGATGATGCGCCAAGTGATCGAGCAGTTCGACGAATACGCGAAGCTCAACAAGAAGCTGGGCGAAGGCGCGGGCGAGGAACTGGGCGAGATCGACGATGCCGGCCAGCTCGCCGACACGATCGCCGCCGCGATCGGCGCGAAAGTGGCCGACAAGCAGGCGCTGCTGACCGAGCTCGACCCGCTCAAGCGGCTCGAGATGGTCATGTCGTTCATGGAAGGCGAGCTCTCGGTCCTCCAGGTCGAACGCAAGATCCGCGGCCGCGTGAAGCGGCAGATGGAGAAGACGCAGCGCGAATACTACCTGAACGAACAGCTCAAGGCGATCCAGAGCGAGCTGGGCGGCGGCGACGGCGAGGACGGTGACGAGATCGCCGAGCTCCAGGCCAAGATCGAGAGCCTCGAACTGTCGGACGAAGCCCGCGCCAAGGCCGAGAGCGAGCTGAAGAAGCTCAAGACGATGCAGCCGATGAGCGCGGAGGCGACCGTCATCCGCAACTACCTCGACGTCCTGCTCGGCCTGCCCTGGGGCAAGGCATCGGAGCTGAAGAAGGACATCGGCGAGGCGCAGGCGATCCTCGACGAGGATCACTACGCGCTGGAGAAAGTGAAGGACCGGATCGTCGAATACCTCGCGGTCCAGGCGCGGACCGACAAGCTGAAGGGGCCGATCCTGTGCCTCGTCGGCCCGCCCGGGGTCGGCAAGACCTCGCTCGGCAAGTCGATCGCGCGCGCCACGGGGCGCGAGTTCATCCGCCAGAGCCTGGGCGGCGTGCGCGACGAGGCGGAGATCCGCGGCCACCGGCGCACCTACATCGGCTCGCTGCCGGGCAAGATCGTCACCAACCTCAAGAAGGCGGGGGCCAACAACCCGCTCTTCCTGCTCGACGAGATCGACAAGCTGGGGCAGGACTTCCGCGGCGACCCGGCCTCGGCCCTGCTCGAGGTGCTCGACCCGGAACAGAACAGCAAGTTCCAGGACCACTACCTGGAACTGGACATCGACCTGTCGGACATCATGTTCGTCACCACGGCGAACAGCCTCAACCTCCCGCAGCCGCTGCTGGACCGGATGGAGATCATCCGGCTCGAAGGCTATACGGAGGACGAGAAGGTCGAGATCGCCCAGCGGCACCTGATCCCCAAGCAGATCGAGGCGCACGGCCTGAAGGAAGGCGAGTTCGAACTGACCGAGGACGGGCTGCGCGCCCTGATCCGCCACTACACGCGCGAGGCGGGCGTGCGCACGCTGGAGCGCGAGATCGCGCGGCTGGCGCGCAAGTCGCTGCGCCGCATCCTCGAGAACAAGGCCGGGAGCGTGCAGATCACGCCCGACAACCTCGGCGACTTCGCCGGGGTGCGCAAGTTCAAGCACGGCATGTCGGAAGAGGAGCCGCAGGTCGGCGCCGTCACCGGCCTCGCCTGGACCGAGGTGGGCGGCGAACTGCTGACGATCGAGAGCGTGACCACGCCCGCCGTCGGCGGGGGGCGGGGAGAGATCAAGACGACCGGCAAGCTGGGCGAGGTGATGAACGAATCGGTCGCCGCGGCCTTCAGCTTCGTCAAGGCGCGCGCGCCGGCCTATGGCATCAAGCCGAGCATCTTCCAGCGCAAGAACATCCACATCCACCTGCCCGAAGGCGCGGTGCCCAAGGACGGGCCGAGCGCGGGCATCGGCATGGTCACCTCGATCGTTTCGACCCTGACCGGGATCGCGGTGCGGCCCGACGTGGCGATGACCGGCGAGGTCACGCTGCGCGGGCGGGTTCTGGCGATCGGCGGACTGAAGGAGAAGCTGCTCGCGGCCCTGCGCGGCGGGATCAAGACCGTGCTGATCCCGGAAGAGAACGTGAAAGACCTGGCCGAAATCCCCGCAAACGTGAAGGATGGGCTGGAGATCGTGCCGGTCAGCCATGTCGATCAGGTGCTTGAAAAGGCACTGGTTTCGCAGCCCGACCCGATCGAGTGGACCGAGGCGGACGATATTGCCAGCCAGCCGGGCCATCCAGCGCAGGCGCTGGGCGAACAGGCGCCGACCGCGCACTGATCGCCGCCGCCGCGCGCGTGCCGCTACGGCCCGGGGGGCGGGCGGCCGGCGCGGGCAAATCTTGCCGGAAGGTTACCGGTCGGGCCGCTCCGGCCGGATTTGCCTTTGACAGCCCGGGCAAAAAGGCGTTCAAATCCCGCCCTTTCGGAGAGGCGATTCACCGAAACCGGTCTCAAACGCGAACTTTTAGGGGGTTCCCAGAATGAACAAGAACGATCTGATCAGCGCCGTCGCGGATTCCAGCGGGCTTTCCAAGAGCGATAGCGCCAACGCGGTCGAGGGTGTTTTCGATGCCATTACCAAGGCGCTGTCGAAGGGCGACGAAGTGCGGCTGGTCGGGTTCGGGACTTTCTCCGTGGCGCGGCGCAAGGCCTCGACCGGGCGCAACCCGCGCACCGGCGAACCGATGACGATCAAGGCGTCGAACCAGCCGAAGTTCAAGGCCGGCAAGGGCCTGAAGGACAGCGTCAACTGAAGCCGGTTCACCGGGGCCGCCTGCCGCATACGGCGCAGGCGGCCCACGCGAAAACGCCGCGTCTGCCGGGGGCAGGCGCGGCGTTTCGCTTTTCCGGGGCAGCAGGCCGGCCGGGCCGGCCCGGCCCGCCTCGTCAGTCGCCGATCCGCACCAGCGCGGTCGGCGCCGCCTGGGTCCGGCTGTTGACTTCCCACTCCAGCACTTTGCCATCGGCCGTTTCCACCGCCCCTTCGTCGGTGTTGTTGGCCAGGATCTCCCCGTCGGTCACGATGCGGAAGGTGCCGTTGAGCTCGGGCACGCCGGGCGCGGGGGCGGCTTCGCCGTCTCCGGCGCTGGCCATGCCCTCGGCAAAGCCCGAGATCATGCCCTGGAACGGGTTGGCGGTCGCCGCCTTCGTGAAGCCGGGGGCTTCGACCCGCACCGTCCCGTCGTCGCGGTTGGCGGCGAGGAGGAAGAAGTTGGCCATCTGCATCCGTTCCATCGTCGGGAACAGGAAATCGTGGTCGAGCCGGCCGGCGATGCGGAAATCGACATCGAACAGCCCGTCGCCCTTGTACTCGACGCGCTCCCACCCGGCCTGGCGCTCCAGCCGGCTGGCGAATTCCGCGGCCGCTTCCGGGTCGCTCGGATCGATCCCGCCCAGCATCGCGCGCATCATCTCCGCGCCCTGTTCGCGGTCGCGCCGCTTCTCGGCCTGCTCTTCCTCCCACGCGGCCAGTTGCTCGGCGCGTTCTTCCTCGGTGCAGTCGCGGCCTTCGAGGGTGTCTTCGTCGAAGCACGCGGCCTCGAACGTCTCGTCCCCGTCCTCCAGCGCCTCGCCCATTTCCGCCAGCTGGCCCATCGCGAGGATGTATATCTCGCCCTGGTAGGTGTAGCTGAACGTGCCGCCCTGGCGCAGTTCCAGCTGCGAGGTGAAGGTGCCCGGCGCGAGCATGCAGCCGCCCAGCACGAGCGCGAGCGCCGCGGCAAGGCCTGCCGCCGCGCGTCGCGGCCTGGTAAAGATCGTCATGTCGTTTTCCCCCGTCTTGCGTCGATGCGTGTCAGCGCGATGCCAGCGCGTAAAGCGCGATCGCAGCTGCGTTTGAAACATTGAGGCTTTCCATGCGCTGACTGATCGGCAGCCGGGCGAGGGCATCGCAATGCGCGGCGATATTGGGCCGCATGCCTTCGCCTTCTGCGCCGAGCACGAGCGCGACCGGGCCCGCGGGCAGCGCCTCCGCCAGGCTCGCGTCCGCTTCGCCGGTGAGGCCGATGCGCCAGTATCCCGCCTCGGCCGCGCTCTCGAGCGCGCGGGCCAGGTTGACCACGCGGACCCAGGGAACGATCTCGAGCGCGCCCGAGGCGGACTTGGCGATAACCCCCGATTCGGGCGGGGCATGGCGATCCTGGGTGACGATGGCCCGCGCATCGAACGCCGCGGCGGAGCGCAGGATCGCGCCGACGTTGTGCGGGTCGGTCACCTGGTCGAGGAAGACCAGCGGCCCCGCGCCGTCCTGCGCCAGGACTTCGTCGAGCAGGAGATCCTCCAGCGGCGCGCATTCGAGCACGAGGCCCTGGTGCGGCGCGTCGCGCGCCACCAGCCGGGCCAGGTCCTGCACGTCGGCATATTCGACCGGGAAATCGGGCGGCAACTCGCCGTCCAGCGATTCGATGCCTTCGCGCGTCGCCCACAGCTTGCGATGGCTGCGCGCGGGATTGCGCAGCGCAGCCTCCACCGCGTGGCGGCCCCAGAGGCGCACCTGGCCGGTGCCGGCCCGGCCGCTGCCGCGCCCGCCCTGCATCCGCCCGGCGCGCCCGCGCAGTGCCCGCTTGCGATCACCCTTGGCCAATCGAAAATCCCCTTGTGGTCATGTGCCACCTTCGTTGCCCCGCCCATGCCAGCGGCCCCATTGACAGGCAAGCGCCGCTTCGCCAAAGGGGCGCCTCTCGGCAAGGGGCGCCCCGGTTGGCGGCGCCGTTTCACGCAGGCCAAGGCATGTGGACAGGTGGCCGAGTGGTTAAAGGCAGCAGACTGTAAATCTGCCCGCGCAAGCGTACGCTGGTTCGAATCCAGCCCTGTCCACCACCTGCCATCCCTTCTCAATCGGCGCCGTCGTTCCCGGCAAACTTGCCCTGTCGGTTCGGCCGCTCTAATCGGCGGCGATGGACACTGCACCGCGCCCCGTGATTTCCGCGACCGGCCTGTTCACGCCGGAAGAGAGCATTTCCAACGAGGAGCTGGTCGCCAGCTTCAACGCTTACGTCGAGCGCTTCAATGCCTCGAACGCCGCCGCGATCGAGGCGGGAGAGGTTCGCCCGCTCGAGCCCAGCTCGGTCGAGTTCATCGAGAAGGCGAGCGGGATCAAGTCGCGCCATGTCATGGCCAAGGCGCCGGTGCTCGATCCCGAGATCATGGCCCCGCGCTGGGAAGAGCGCGCCGACGAAGACCTGTCGATCCTGGCCGAGATCGGCGTGGCCGCGGCGCGCGATGCACTGGCGCGGGCGGGGCGCGAGGCACGCGATGTCGATGCCGTCCTGTGCGCCGCATCGAACATGCAGCGCCCCTATCCGGCGATGGCGATCGAGATCCAGCAGGCGCTGGGCATCGACGGGTTCGCCTTCGACATGAATGTCGCCTGCTCGTCCGCAACCTTCGGGATCCAGACCGCGGCCGACTATATCCGCGCCGGCCATGCGCGCTCGGTCCTGGTCGTCAGCCCGGAAATCACCAGCGGCCACCTGAACTGGCGCGACCGCGACAGCCATTTCATCTTCGGCGACGTCGCCACCGCCGTGCTGGTGGAGGAGGCGGACCTGGCCCCGGCCGCCCACTGGGACATTCTCGGCACCCGGCTGAAGACGGTTTTCTCCAACAACATCCGCAACAATTTCGGCTTTCTCAACCGCGCGCACCCGGACACCGCCGACACGCCGGACAAGCTTTTCGTCCAGGAAGGGCGCAAGGTCTTCAAGGAAGTCGTGCCGATGGTGGCGCAGATGATCGTGGACGAGGCGGGGCGGCTGGGGATCGATCCGCAGGCGCTGCGCCGGCTGTGGCTGCACCAGGCCAATGCGGGGATGAACCGCCTGATCGCCCAGCGCGTGCTGGGGCACGAGGCCAGCGCGGACGAGAGCCCGACGGTCCTCGACACTTATGGCAATACGTCGAGCGCCGGATCGATCATCGCCTTCCACCTGCACAGCGCGGACCTGCGCGAAGGCGACACCGGGCTGATCTGCAGCTTCGGGGCGGGCTATTCGGCGGGGACGGTCTTCGTTCGCAAGGCGGGCTGAAGGCGCGGGGCGCTGCCGGCCAGGCGCGCGTCCCACCACGCGATGACCGCGCCCGAAAGACGCCAGAGCAGCGCGACCATGACGATCGAGACCAGCCCGTCGACGGCGTAGTGATAGGCAAGGTGGACCGAGCCGATCCAGGTGACGACGAAGAAGGCGAACATCCAGCGCCCGGCGCGCGCCGATATGCGGCGCACGGCGAGCCAGTAGAGGAACGCGATCGCGACATGCATGCTCGGCATCGCGGTTATCCCGCTGCCGAGCCCGTCGGCATCGGCGGCGTGCCAGTCGAGCAGCATCTGCTGAACCGCCAGGGGCATGACCGGTATCTGGGCATCGGCGGCCCGCAGGTAGGCCATCTGCGCGTCGAAAGTGGGATCGCCCATCAGCGGGCCAAGGAAACACGGCCCGACCGAAGCCAGCAGCGTGGCCGCGCCGCCACCGATGACCGACCACGACAGGGCATAGCCGAGGAAGAACTGCCGCCGCAGCGCCGGGTCGATCGCGGCGAAAGCCATGTAGAGACAGCCGGCGTAGAGCAGCAGGAACCAGGCCTGGTACAGCAGGCCGAGCAGTGCGGTGACCGGCGGATAGCCGACCAGCGGCTGGAGCACCTGCCAGGCGTCGTACCCGAAGAAGATCGCCCGGTCCCAGGCGATGAAGGTCGCATCCCAGGTATAGGCGCTGAACAGCGGGATCGCCGCCTTCATCTTGGAGAAGAACGGCATCAGCAGGATGCACAGCGCCAGCAGGGGCGCGCCGGCGATCCAGCGCCGGATCGCGCCCGGGCCGGCGTAACGCCGGTGGAGCGCCGCGAAGGGTTCGCGCGGGCGGTGGCGGGCGAGGTGCAGGCCGGCGTCGAGCGCCATCCAGGCGACGATCGATACGAGGTAGATCCGCGCATTGGCGAGCACCGGCCCGGCGTCGAGCCCGATTCCGCGGCTCGCGAGCAGGGCGGTGCAGAGCGCGAAGAGCGCCAGCGTCACGCCGTAGACCGGCATTTCGCCGGTCCAGCGCCGCAGGAGGGAACCGCGGGTGTCCACGCCGGGGCGGATAAGGCGATATGGTAAGGATCGCCCTAACGCGCGGCGCATGTCGCGATCCGCTTGTTTGCTTTGCGCCGAGGCCCTAGATGGCAGGCATGGCAGGCGAACTGGTCGATAACAAGGGACGCGGCGATGTCGGTTGGCATTGGCCGCCGATCCATCCCGAAGGGCGCAAATTCGGGCTGATCGCCGTGGGCATCAGCCTGGCGGCGGCGTTCATGGCGTGGGAGACGATCGCCTGGCCGATGGCGTTCCTCTCGCTCGGCGTGTTCGCTTTCTTCCGCGACCCGGAACGGGTCGTGCCGCAGGACGATGCCTTCATCGTCTCGCCTGCCGATGGCCTCGTCTCGCTGATCGCGCAAGTCGAGCCGCCGGCCGAGCTGACGATGGACGACGGCAGCGGCACGCCCTCGCTCGCGCGCGAGCCGGTGACGCGGGTGTCGATTTTCATGAGCGTGTTCGACGTGCACATCAACCGCGCGCCGATCGCCGGCACCGTGCGGCGCCTGGTCTATATCCCGGGCAAGTTCATGAACGCCGATCTCGACAAGGCGAGCGAGGACAACGAGCGGCAGCATATCCTGATCGAGCGGCACGACGGCCTGATGCTCGGCTTCACGCAGATCGCCGGGCTGGTCGCGCGCCGGATCGTGCCTTTCGTCAAGCCGGGCGACACAGTTGCGGCCGGCGGGCGCGTCGGCCTGATCCGTTTCGGCAGCCGGGTCGATGTCTACCTGCCGGCAGGTACCGATCCGAAAGTCCTGGTCGGGCAGAAGGTCGTCGCGGGTGAAACGATCCTCGCCGAAGTGGGCGAACGCCGCCTGATCGAGGGCATTGCCCAGTGAACGACGATTATCCCCGCCTGGGGCCGAAGGCCGCGGAAGACGAGGTTCCGCTGCCTGCAGGGCGGGTGAGGGGGCTGTCGCTGCGCGCCGTCCTGCCCAATGCGATCACGGCGGCCGCGCTCTGTTCGGGCCTGACCGGGATTCGCTTTGCGATCGCCGAAAACTGGAGCCTCGCGATCTTTGCGGTGATTCTGGCCGGCCTGCTCGACGGGATCGACGGCCGCATCGCGCGCCTGCTGAAGGCGCAGTCGCGCTTCGGGGCGGAGCTGGACAGCCTGGCCGATTCGCTTTCGTTCGGCATGGCGCCGGCGATCATCTTCTATCTCTGGACACTGCAGGACCTGCCCCGGCTGGGCTGGTTCGCCGCGCTGGCCTTCGCGATCTGCTGCGCGCTGCGACTGGCGCGGTTCAACGCGCAGATCGACGTGGACGACCAGCCGCACAAGTCGGCCGGCTTCCTCACCGGCGTGCCGGCCCCGGTCGGTGCCGGGCTGGCTTTCCTTCCGTTCTACCTGTGGATGGCCACCGGGTGGGAAGAATTCCGCGAGCCGATCGTCTGCGCGATCTGGATGGTCGCCATGGCCTTCCTGATGATTTCCAACATCGCGACGCTCAGCTGGACCTCGATCCGGCCGCGGCGGACCGTGCGCCTCGAACTCATTGCCGGCGTGGGCATCCTGTTCGCCGCGCTCCTCCTCGAACCCTGGTGGACGCTGGTCGCGATCTGCGCCGGTTATCTCGCCCTGATGCCTTATGCGCTGGTCCGTTACGCCCGCGTCAGGCGGCTACGGGAAGCGGGTGCGGGCGGGATGCGGCCGGAGCCGGACGACGCGCCGCACGACCCGGTCGGCTGACCGGGCGAGAGCCGCCGTCCCGCGGGCAGATGGCCCGCGGCCCCGCGACGATCGTTACCCTGACCCCGGCCGGCCCCGCGGGCGCGGACCTTTCGCGCCGAAGGCGGCGCCATGCAGCGCGCCCGCGCACGAAGCTGTCTGCCAGCACGAGCGCGGAAGCCGTTGCCGCGAGGACGAACAATCCCACCAGTGCAATGCCGAGCATGACGCGAATCCTTCCGTTGCCGATCCCGGCTGTTGACAGCCTGTGGATGAGAAGTGGATAAACCCTTTGTCGCCCCTTTGTTCCGGGTGACGAGCCGGGTGTTCCCTATTTGTTCCTGCCTGTCAAGCGCCGAATGGGGTGAGCGGCGTTTTTCCTGCGGCAAACGGGGGCTGGATTTTCGGTCAGAACCGGTCTAGGGGCGCGGCCGCGTGGCGAATCCGCGGGCATTTCCGCCGGGTTCGAACCCCACGCAAATCCACATGGAGAGCGCCACATACCGGTGCCTGCCGCGGGATCTCCGCACGGGTTCCAGCTCTCCAGAGGCTCAACCGGAAAGGAAATACCTATGGCGGCTTCCACCGTCACCATGCAGCAATTGATCGAGGCCGGCGCGCACTTCGGCCACCAGACCCACCGCTGGAACCCGCGGATGAAGCCGTACATCTTCGGCGCCCGCAACGGTGTGCACATCATCGACCTGTCGCAGACCGTTCCGCTGTTCTCGCGCGCGCTCGACTTCATCGAGCAGACCGTGCGTTCGGGCGGCAAGGTCCTGTTCGTCGGCACCAAGCGCCAGGCCCAGGAACCGATCGCCGAGGCGGCCCGCGCCGCCGGCCAGCACTTCGTCAACCACCGCTGGCTGGGCGGGATGCTGACCAACTGGAAGACGATCTCCCAGTCGATCAAGCGCCTCAAGTCGCTGGAAGAGCAGCTTTCGGGCGACACCTCGGGCCTGACCAAGAAGGAAGTCCTCCAGCTCACGCGCGAGCGGGACAAGCTGGAGCTTTCGCTCGGCGGTATCCGCGACATGGGCGGCATTCCCGACGTGATGTTCGTGATCGACGCGAACAAGGAAGACCTGGCGATCAAGGAAGCCAACGTGCTCGGCATCCCGGTCGTCGCCGTGCTCGACACCAATGTCGATCCCAGCGGCATCGCCTTCCCGGTTCCGGGCAACGACGACGCCAGCCGCGCCGTGCGCCTCTATTGCGAGGCCGTGCGCGATGCGGCGGCCGCCGGCCGCGGCGGCAAGGTCGCCGAAAGCGGTGACGACGTCGGCGCGATGGAACAGCCGCCGGTCGAAACCGCGGCCTGATTTCAGGCGACTGTCACAAACATGACCTAGCGCGCCGGGCCTGACCCTCGGGCCCGGCGCCCCAGATTTACAGAGGAAACGATCATGGCTGCATTCACTGCCGCTGACGTGAAGACCCTGCGCGAGAAGACCGGCGCGGGCATGATGGACGCCAAGAAGGCGCTCGAGGCCGCGGACGGCGATATCGAGGCCGCGGTCGACGCGCTGCGCGCCAAGGGCCTGGCCACCGCGCAGAAGAAGTCCAGCCGCACCGCGGCCGAAGGCCTCGTCGGCGTTGCCGTCGCGGGCACTCGCGGCGTGGCGGTCGAGGTGAACTCCGAAACCGACTTCGTGGCCAAGAACGACAAGTTCCAGGACTTCGTCCGCAAGACCACCGAGGCCGCGCTGTCGGTCGAAAGCGACGACGTCGAGGCGCTCAAGGCCGCCGCCTATCCCGAGGGCGGGACCGTGGCCGACAAGCTGACCGACAACGTCGCGACCATCGGCGAGAACCAGCAGGTTCGCCGGATGAAGACCGTCTCGGTCGAGAACGGCGTCGTCGTTCCTTACGTCCACAACGCCGCCGCGCCCAACCTGGGCAAGATCGGCGTGCTCGTCGCGCTCGAGAGCGAGGCCGACAAGGCGACGCTCGAAGGGCTGGGCAAGCAGCTGGCGATGCACATCGCCGCCGCCTTCCCGCAGGCCCTTGATGCCGAGGGGCTCGACCCCGAGGTGATCGAGCGCGAGCGCAAGGTCGCCGCGGAAAAGGCCGCCGAAAGCGGCAAGCCGGCCGAGGTCCAGGAAAAGATGGTCGAAGGCGCGGTGAAGAAGTTCGCCAAGGAAAACGCGCTGCTGAGCCAGGTCTTCGTGATGGACAACAAGACCCCGGTGGCGGACGTCGTTGCCAAGGCGGGCAAGGACGCAGGCACGCCGATCGTCCTGAAGGACTATGTCCGCTTCCAGCTTGGCGAAGGCATCGAGAAGGAAGAAAGCGACTTCGCGGCAGAGGTTGCCGCGGCCGTCGCCGGCTGACTTTTCGCAGCGCACGAACGTGCGGCCGTCGAACCCCGGTTCGGCGGCCGTTTTCGTTCGGCGGCCCGGCCCCGGCTTTCCCTTTGCGCGCAAGGGGCGGGGCGGCTAAGGACGCCGGCAACCCTCGCAACTTTCTCGGAAACCAGCCAGCCCATGTCTTCCCCGGAATACAAGCGCATACTCCTGAAACTCTCGGGCGAGGTGCTGATGGGCGACCAGCAGTTCGGGATCGACCCCGCCTTCGTCGCGGAACTGGCGCAGGAAGTGAAGGCGGCCAAGGATACCGGGCTGGAAATCTGCCTGGTGATCGGGGGCGGCAATATCTTCCGCGGCATGGCCGGCGCGGCGCAGGGGATGGACCGGGCGCAGGCCGACTACATGGGAATGCTGGCGACGGTGATGAACGCGCTGGCGATGCAGAACGCGCTCGAACAGCTCGGCGTGCAGACCCGCGTCCAGTCGGCGGTACAGATGGACCAGGTGTGCGAGCCGGTGATCCGGCGCCGCGCCGAACGCCACCTGGAAAAAGGGCGCGTGGTGATCTTCGCCGCCGGTGTCGGCGCGCCTTATTTCACCACCGACAGCGGCGCGGCGCTGCGAGCGGCCGAGATGCGCTGCGACGCGCTGTTCAAGGGGACGAGCGTGGACGGGGTCTATGACAGCGACCCGAAGAAGAATCCCGCCGCAAAACGTTTCGAAACCGTCAGCTACGACAAGGTGCTGGCGAACAACCTCAAGGTTATGGATGCATCGGCCGTTGCGCTCTGCCGCGATAACGGGATCCCGATCGTGGTCTTCTCGATCCGCGAAAAGGGCAATCTCGCGCGCGTGCTCGCCGGCCAGGGCGTCCAGACGGTAGTGAAAGAGGAAGCCTGACAATGGCCAAATACGACAAGAGCGATATCGAGCGCCGGATGCAGGGCGCGGTGGAAAGCCTGAAGGGCGACCTGTCGGGCCTGCGGACCGGGCGCGCCAACACCAGCCTGCTCGACCCGGTTCAGGTCGAAGTCTACGGCGCGATGATGCCGCTCAACCAGGTGGCGACGGTCAACGCGCCCGAACCGCGGATGCTCGCGGTGCAGGTGTGGGACAAGGCGAACGTGACCGCGGTCGAGAAGGGCATCGCCCATGCCAACCTGGGCCTCAACCCGATGACCGACGGGCAGACGATTCGCCTGCCGATGCCCGACCTGACCGAAGAGCGTCGCCGCGAACTGGCCAAGCTCGCCGGGAAGTACGCGGAGAACGCGAAGATCGCGATCCGCAACGTCCGCCGCGACGGGATGGAAGCCCTGAAGGAAGACGAGAAGAAGAAGGAAATTTCCGAGGACGACCGCAAGCGCAGCGAGGAGGAGGTCCAGAAGCTGACCGACAAGTACGTCGCCGAAGCCGATGCCGCCGCCGCGCAGAAGGAAAAGGAAATCCTGACCCAGTGATCGACCCGGGCTCAGGAAAGGCGTTCGTGCCCGCCATTGTCGTGCCCGCCGCTGTCATGTCAGGCCGCTGCCGCCCGAAAGCCGCGCGATGACGACCCCCCGCCACGTGGCCATCATCATGGACGGCAATGGCCGCTGGGCCAAGCGCCGCCACCTGCCGCGCGCGATGGGCCACCAGCGCGGCGTGGAGGCCGTGCGCGCGCTGGTGCGGGGCCTGGCCGGCACGGGGATCGAGTGCCTCACGCTCTACGCTTTCAGCTCGGAGAACTGGAAGCGGCCGGGCGAGGAAGTCGACGACCTGATGAACCTGATGCGCAAGTTCGTGAAATCGGACCTGCCCGAGTTCATCGCCAACGACGTCAGGCTGAAGATCATCGGCGACTGGCGCTCGCTCGCCCCCGACATCGTCGAGATGCTCGAAGATGCGCTGGACCGCACGCGCGAGGGCACGCGCACCCTGGCGGTGGCGCTCAACTACGGGTCGCAGCAGGAAATCGCCCGTGCCGCCGCCCGGGCCGCGCGGGAAGGGGAGGTGACGACCGAGACGATCGCCGCCCATCTCGACACCGCGGACCTGCCCCCGCTCGACCTGCTGATCCGCACCAGCGGGGAAGTGCGCCTGTCCAATTTCCTCCTCTGGCAATGCGCCTATGCCGAGATGATCTTCGTCGACACGCTGTGGCCCGATTTCACCCTCGGCCACCTGGCCGATGCGCTGGAGGAATTCGCCCGGCGGGAGAGGCGATATGGCGGACGGTGACAAGCGTGCCCCGGCGGGCGCGTCGCCGGGGGCCGGGCGCTCCGACCTGCCGGTCCGGCTGGCGTCGGCGGCGGTCATGCTCGCGCTGGCCGGGCTCGCCCTGTGGCAGGGTGGGCGGGTGCTCGACCTGTTCATCGGCCTCGTCGCCTTCGCCTGCCTTGCCGAGTTCACGGTGCTCGTCGCGCGCGCGACCGCCAATATCCCCTATCGCCTGGCCGCGCTGATTGCCGGCGCGCTCTACATCGGCGGGGCAGCCGCGGTGCTCGTCGGCGCGAGCGAGCCGATACTGGTGCTGATCCTGGGGGTCACGATCTTCACCGACAGCGGCGCCTATTTCGCCGGCCGCGCGATCGGCGGGCCGCGCATCGCGCCGCGGATCAGCCCGTCCAAGACCTGGGCGGGGCTCGGCGGGGGGATGGTCGCTTCCGCGCTATGGACCGGTGCCTGGGCCTGGGCGATCGACCGCGGCTTTGCCGGCCTCGGCCCCGGGGCGCCGCCCGCGCTGCCGTGGGGCGACGCGCTGCCGGCCTATGCCGCGCTGGGGGCCGGGCTGGCCGTGCTCGCCCAGGCGGGCGATTTCCTCGAAAGCTGGCTCAAGCGCCGTGCCGGGGTGAAGGACAGCTCGCGGCTGATCCCCGGCCACGGCGGCGTGTTCGACCGCGTCGACGGCCTCCTGCCCGTCGCGCTCGCCATCGGCGGCTTGGCCGCATCGGTGGCCGCGTGACCCGCGCGATCTCGATCCTCGGCGCGACCGGTTCGGTCGGGGCCTCGACGCTGGACCTCGTGCGTCGCAACCGCGAGCAATGGCGCGTGGTCGCGCTGACCGCGAACTGCAGCGCCGGGGAACTCGCCGCGCTGGCCCGCGAATTCGACGCGGAAATCGCCGTCGTGGCCGACGAATCGTGCCTCGGCGACTTACGCGCCGCGCTGGCCGGGTCGGCGGTCGAGGCGGCCGGCGGCAGGCCGGCGCTGTGCGATGCGGCTGCCCGGGCGGCCGATATCACGGTGGCCGCGATCGTCGGCTGCGCCGGGCTGCGCCCGACGATGACGGCAATCCGCCGGGGCGGGGCGATCGCGCTCGCCAACAAGGAAGCGCTCGTGTCCGCCGGCCCGGTGATGACCGCGGCCGTGGCGGAGCACGGCGCGACCCTGCTGCCGGTCGATTCGGAACACAACGCGATATTCCAGTGCCTGCAGGGCGGCCGCCTGGCCGATGTCCGCTCGATCACGCTGACCGCCAGCGGCGGCCCGTTCCGCACCTGGAGCGCGGAGCGGCTGGCCCGCGCCACTCCGGCCGAGGCGGTCGCCCATCCCAACTGGGACATGGGCGCGAAGATCAGCGTCGATTCGGCGACGATGATGAACAAGGGCCTCGAATTCATCGAGGCGCACCACCTGTTCCCCGTGGGGCTGGAGGCGCTGCGCATCGTCGTTCATCCGCAAAGCGTGGTCCATTCGATGGTCGAATACCGTGACGGATCGACGCTGGCCCAGCTCGGCCCGTCGGACATGCGCGTGCCGATCGCCTCGTGCCTCGCCTGGCCGGAACGGATGGATACCCCTTGCGACCCGCTGGACCTCGCGGTGATCGGGGCGCTGACGTTCGAACGCCCTGACGAGGGACGCTTCCCCGCCACGCGGCTGGCGCGCGAGGCCGCCCATGCCGGCGGGGCCGCGGCCGCCGTGCTCAACGCGGCGAACGAAACCGCCGTGGAAGCTTTCCTGGCCGGTCAGATCGCGTTCACCCGGATTGCCCTAGTGGTGGAGCAGACCCTCGAACGCCTTGACCCGCCGCCGCCCGCGACTCTCGACGACGTGCTCGCCGTCGATGCCGAGGCGCGGCGCCGTGCCCGCGAAATCATGGAGAACGCCGCAAGTGGCCGATAGCCCTTCATTCTGGATGTACGTCGTCGGCTTCCTGCTGGTGCTGGGGCCGCTGATCACGATCCACGAGTTCGGCCATTACCTGGTCGGGCGCCTGTTCGGCGTTCACGCGGAGGCTTTCTCGATCGGTTTCGGCAAGGAAATCGCCGGCTGGACCGACCGCCGGGGGACTCGCTGGAAGCTCTCGGCCCTGCCGCTGGGCGGCTATGTCCAGTTTCGCGGCGACATGAACCCCGCCAGCATTCCCGACGACGAGGGGCTGGCCGCGATCCCCGAGCGCGACCGGGCCGGGGCCTTCCACTTCAAGCCATTGTGGCAACGGGCGCTGATCGTCTTCGCCGGCCCGGCGACCAACGTGATCGTCGCCCTCGGCATTTTTGCCGCCTTCTTCATGGTGGTCGGCAAACCGGTTCCGGTGGAGGCGGAAAGTCAGCTGACGGTCGCCGGTTTCTCCGAGGAATCGGCCGCCCGGTCGGCGGGGATGAAGATCGGCGATCGCATCGTGGCCATCGACGGCGAGCCGATGAACGGTTTTCGCGACGTGCAGGATGCCGTCATGCTCTATCCCGGGCGCACGTTCGAGATCGCGGTGGACCGCGGCGGCCGGGCACTCGAACTGGAGGTGACCGCCCGCCCGCTGGAGATCGAGGACAATTTCGGCAACGTGTCGACGATCGGCCTGATCGGCATCGCCCCGGCGGCGGTCGAACACGATTTCGTCCGCCAGGGTCCGCTGGCCTCGCTCGGCCTGGCAGTGGATCACAGCATCGACATCGGGCGGATGATGATCACCGGGGTGGGGCAGATCCTGTCGGGCGAACGCTCGGTCCAGGAACTGGGCGGCCCGATCAAGATCGCCAAGTTTTCCGGCGAGCAGTTCAGCCTGGGCCCGCTGGCCTTCATCAACTTCATCGCGCTGATCTCGCTTAATTTGGCATTCATCAACCTCTTGCCAATCCCGGCGCTCGACGGCGGCCACCTGGCGTTCTACGCGCTGGAGGCGGTTCGCCGGAAGCCGGTGGGACCGCGGGGGCAGGAACTGGCTTTTCGCACCGGCCTGGCGCTGGTGCTGGGATTGATGGTGTTCGTCACGATCAACGACCTGGTTTCGCTGCCGATATTCGGCAGCTGACCGATCCGGGGGGACTATAGAGCGCGGGGGACTCGTTCCTTCCTTTGCTTGATCGGGGGCACTGCATCGGGCAAGGGCGGCATTTGCCGCAGCGCCCGATGATGGGCTGCGGCCCATTGGTGCAATGGATAAGGATGGACGGGATCACCGTGGCGATGACAGAACGCGAGAAAGCCGCCGGCGCATTCGGCAAGACCGGCGCACGTTTCGCGCTAGCCCTCCTGGGGGGCACCATGCTGGCCGGCGTGCCGGCGCCTTCGCTGGCACAGGACGCGGGGGCCCCGGCGCAGCCTGCCGCCGCGCAGCAGCCGGCACCGGCGCCCAGCGGCGACACGATCCAGTCGATCACCGTGGTCGGGGCCCAGCGGCTGGAGGCGGGAACGATCCTGTCCTATATCGAAATGCGCGCGGGCGATACGTACACGCAGGCTCTCGCCGACCAGGCGCTGAAGGATCTCTACGCGACCGAGCTGTTCTCCGACGCCAGCATCCGCAACGACGCCGGCACCGTGGTCATCTCGGTGACCGAGAACCCGGTGATCAACCGCATCATCCTGGAGGGCAACAAGCGGATCAAGAACGACAAGATCCTGCCCGAAATCCGCCTCGCGCCCCGGCAGATCTTCACCCGTTCCAAGGTCCGGGCCGACACGGCGCGGATCATCGAGCTGTACAAGCGCCAGGGCCGGTTCGCCGCTTCGGTGGAGCCGAAGACGGTCGAGCTGAGCCAGAACCGCGTCGACATCGTGTTCGAGATCAGCGAAGGGCCGAAGTCGAAAGTCCGCCAGATCAATATTCTCGGCAACGAGGAATTCGATGACGGCGAGCTGAAGAGCGAGATGGTGACCAAGGAAGCGCGCTTCTTCCGCTTCTTCAGCTCCAACACCAGCTACGACCCGGACCGGCTGGCCTTCGACCAGCAGAAGCTGCGCCAGTTCTATCTCACCGAAGGCTACACCGATTTTCGGGTGGTGTCCGCCGTCGCGGAGCTTACCCCCGACAAGCGCGACTTCATCATCACGTACGTGGTCGAGGAAGGCGATCGTTACCGCTTCGGGGATGTCGAGGTGGACAGCCAGATCCGCGACTTCGACAGCGAACGCATGACCAGCAACCTCGCGATCAAGAGCGGGGACTGGTACAACGCCAAGCTGGTCGAGGATACGGTCGAGCAGATGAACGAGCTGGCCGGCACGTTCGGCTATGCCTTTGCCGACACGCAGCCGCAGTTCGTGCGCAACCCTGAAGACCTGACGATGGACGTGACGTTCGTCCTGCGCGAGGCGCCACGCGTCTATGTCGAGCGGGTCGATGTCAACGGCAATACGCTGACGCAGGACAAGGTCATTCGTCGCGAATTCCGCGTGGCCGAAGGCGATGCGTTCAACTCGCTGCAGGTCAAGCGTTCGACCAACCGGATCAAGTCGCTCGGCTATTTCCAGGAAAACTTCGAGATCGAGCAGAAGGAGGGCAGCGCCCCCGACCGCATCGTGCTGGAAGCGAACGTGGAAGAGCAGCCGACCGGCGAGCTGCAGCTTTCGGCGGGCTTCTCGTCGATCGAGAACTTCATCCTCGCCGGCTCGATCAAGCAGAACAATTTCCGCGGGCGCGGCCAGACGGTCGGCGCATCGGTCAATTACTCGCGTTATTCGCGGTCCGCGGCGCTGAGCTTCACCGAGCCTTACGTCTTCGATCGGAACATCTCGACCGGGATCGATATCTACCGCAAGGACTACAACAGCTTCAACTTCACCAACAACGACCGGAACCGGACGTTCGAGCAATCGACCACCGGTTTCTCGCTGCGCCTCGGCGTGCCGCTGACCGAATATATCTCGGCCATCGGCAGCTATACGCTGAACTACGACGACGTCTCGCTCGACGAGTTCACCTATTACAGCGACATCGACGGCGACGGGGTGGCGGAATGCGACCCGGTGCTCGCGGGGCGTTACTTGTGCGAGGCGGTCGGGACGCGGCTCAGCTCGATCCTCGGGCTCACCGTGTCGATGCGGACGATCGACAATCCCTATCGCCCGACGCGCGGGCACACGCTCTCGCTCAGCACCGAGTTCGCCGGGCTCGGCGGCGACGTGAAATACCTGCGGCTGCGGGCCAAAGGGGCGAAGTACTGGCCGGTGTTCGGCGGCTTCATCTTCTCGCTCCAGGGCGAAGGCGGCGTGATCAAGGGACTGGAAGATCGCGGCCCGGGGGTGGACGACGTGCGCCTGACCGACCGCTTCTTCCTCGGCGAGCCGCAGTTCCGCGGCTTCGACATCCGCGGCGTGGGCCCGCGCGTCCTGCGCCAGCCGATCCGCGATACCGACGGCGACGGGGTCGGCGAACTGATCACCGATCGCGACCAGGTGGGCGACGACGCCCTGGGCGGCAATGCCTATTACCTCGGCCGTGCCGAGCTGGAGATCCCGCTGGGCTCGGGCGCGCGCGAGATGGGGCTGCGCCCCTCGATCTTCGTCGACGTCGGGGCGCTGTTCAACGTGACCCGGCCGGTGCTGCAGAGCTCGCCGTTCCCTGACGGTATCCAGAGGCAGTTGTTCGATAACGACGGCAACCCGCTCTACGTCGACCCCGACGATCCGACGCAGTGGACCACCGACCCGACCGACGGTTCGGGCAACCCGAACGATCCGTGGATGTACCAGGTGGCCGCGCCTTTCCAGGAAGTCTTCCTGGGTGATTCCGCCAGCCCGCGCGTTTCCGTGGGTATCGGCGTCAACTGGAACTCGCCCTTCGGGCCGTTCCGCATCGACTTCGCCCACGTGCTCAGGAAGGAGCCGGGCGACGACACCAAGAAATTCACCTTCAACGTAGGGACACAGTTCTGATGAAAACGCTTTTCAAGCCGGTTCTCGCTGCCGGCCTCATGCTGACTGCTTCGGCGGCGCCCATGCTCGCCGCGCCGGCCGTGGCCCAGGATGCGCGCGGTATCGGCGTCGTCAGCCTGCCGGCCGTGATCGCCAATTCCAACGCCTATCGCACCGCGGAACAGCAGCGCCAGACGACCTACCAGGCGCAGATCAGCCAGGCCGAATCGCGCCGGCAGCAGATCGAGGCGCAGCTGACCCCGATGATCCAGGCGTTCAACACCGCGCGCCAGGGCGCCAATCCGGACCAGCAGGCGCTGCAGCAGCAGGCCGCGCAGATCCAGCAGATCGAGCAGGCGGGCCAGCGCGAACTGCAGACGATCCTCGCACCGGTCGCGCTCAGCCGCGCCTACGTGACCGAGCAGATCGAAGACCGCTTGGACGAGGCCGTGCAGGCCGCCGCTGCCAAGCGCAACGTCACGCTGATCCTCGATGCAACCTCGGGCCAGGTCATCTTCGCCGGCGCGCAGCACAACCTGACGCAGGACGTGCTGAACGAGCTCAACACGCTGGTGCCCAGCGTGCAGATCACCCCGCCCGAAGGCTGGGTTCCGCGCGAGATCCGGCAGCAGCAGCAGGCCGCCGCGCAGGCGGCCCAGGCCCAGCAGGCCGCGCAGCCGCAGCAGCCGACCGGCCGCTGATCGAACGGTAAGAAGCACAGGGTGAAGAAGGCAGGGCGATGAGCGACGACACGGGCGCACGGTCCGATTACGATATCCGCAAGGTGCTGGCCGCCCTGCCGCACCGTTACCCCCTCCTGCTGGTGGACAGGGTCCGCTCGATCGAGCTGGGCGAGCGCATTCACGCGGTGAAGGCGGTCACCTTCAACGAGGATTTCTTCCAGGGCCACTTTCCCGGTGCGCCGATCATGCCCGGGGTCCTGCAGGTCGAGGCGATGGCCCAGGCGGCCGCTATCCTGGGGATCGAGACGCTCGAGCTGGCCGGGAGCGGAAAGCTGGTCTATTTCATGGGGATAGACAACGCGAAGTTCCGCGCACCGGTGACCCCGGGGTGTCTGCTCGATCTGGAAGTGGAGTTCCTCCAGAAACGCAGCCGGGTCTACAAGTTCAAGGGCCGGGCCAGCGTGGAAGGCAAGACGACCTCGGAAGCGGAATTCACCGCGATGATCGCCGACCCGCCCGCCGGCTGAGGGCACGCCGGGGCCGGCCACCTGCCCGGCGAACCACCCGGGCGCGAGCGGGCTTGCTTTTCGCGCGAAACACGCCTAGGCGCGCGCCTTTCCCGACACTGCCGACCGGTCGGAACCGGTCATATGCACAAGGATCTTTGAGCCATGAAGGCCGACGCACATCCCGATTACCACACCATCACGGTCAAGATGACCGATGGCACCGAATTCCAGACCCGCTCGACCTGGGGCAGCGAAGGCGACACGCTCACGCTCGATATCGATCCCACCAGCCACCCGGCCTGGACGGGCGGCAAGCAGCAGATCCAGGAAGGCGGCCGCGTGGCTGCGTTCAACAAGCGTTTCGGCGGCCTCTCGCTCAAGAAGGGCTGATTTCGCCGGCGATCGGCGGCGCCGGTCGCGCCGCGCCGGAAGAATCGGGGCGGTCCGCATGGGCCGCCCTTTTTCGTTTGTCCGGCTCGCCCACGCGCGCACCAATCGCGCGGATTCGGGGCGAGGGCGCGCCATTTCCCGGTCTCGGGGCCATGCCTTCGGAGGCAGGCGAAATTTTCTTGCGCCGGCAAGGGCGGGGCGCAGTTTTCGCTTTGCAAACCGGCGCGCTTGTGCAACAGGCGCGCGCCTTGGCGGTTCGCGGCTTGACCGCGTGGCGCAGGGGCGTATCAGCCCCGCTTTAACACGGCAGGCCCAGGTCGGGCCGGGCATGTGGCGATCGTAGCTCAGTTGGTTAGAGCGCCGGTTTGTGGTACCGGAGGTCGCGGGTTCGAACCCCGTCGATCGCCCCATTTTCCCAGTTTCTTGCCGTTGATCACAGCGGGGCTTTCTCACGGACATGACGGCTTTCTGGACCGAAGCGGACTTCGACGATCACGAACTGGTGCAGCTTGTCAGGGATCGCCGGTCGGGCCTGACCGCGATCATCGCGCTTCATTCGACCCATCTCGGCCCGGCAGCGGGCGGCACGCGCTTCTGGCACTATGCCGATGCGGGGGAGGCCATGCGCGATGCCCTGCGCCTCAGCCGCGGGATGAGCTACAAGAACGCCATGGCCGGCCTGCCGATGGGCGGCGGCAAGGCGGTGATCCTGGCCGGTGAGGACAAGGCGAAGACGCCCGACATGCTGGCGGCCTTCGGCGACGCGGTGGAGGCACTGGGCGGCCGCTACGTCACGGCCGAAGACGTGGGAATCGGCGAAAGCGACATGGTCGCCGTGTCGCAGCGGACCGATTACGTATCCGGCCTGCCGGTCAGCGGCGAAGGGGCGGCAGGGGGCGATCCCGGGCCGTTCACCGCGATGGGCATCTATCACGGCATCAAGGCCGCCGTGCGGTACAAGCTGGGCAAGGACAGCGTCGAGGGCGTCCATGTCGCGATCCAGGGCACCGGCAGCGTGGGCGGCGGCGTTGCCCGCCTGCTGGCGAAGGACGGCGCGCGCCTGACCCTGTCGGACATCAACCAGGCTCGCGCCGCCGAACTGGCGGAAGAACTGGGTGCGCAGACGGCCGCGCCCGATGCGATCATGGGCGTCGCCTGCGACGTCTTCAGCCCCAATGCCCTCGGCGCCATCCTCGACGAAGACGGGATCGCGCGGCTCGACACGCCGATCGTGGCGGGCGGGGCGAACAACCAGCTCGCCCGTGCCCACCACGGCCGGATGCTGGCGGAACGCGGCATTCTCTACGCGCCCGATTACGTTATCAATGCCGGCGGCATCATCAGCGTGACGCTGGAATACCTGGCCCGCCGCAACGGCACGCCGAGCGACATCAACGAAGTGCGCAAGCGGATCGCGCGGATCCCCGAGCGGCTCGAGGAAGTCTGGCGCAAGAGCGACGAAAGCGGGCAGTCGCCCGACGTCGTGGCCGATCGCATGGCGCAGGAACTGATCGGGCGCGGCTGACCGTCCGGCGACGCGATCGCTCGCGGGCGGGGCAGGGCGCGAAACGCTTGCCCCGCGCGGGCTCTCCTGCCATTGCGCCTCGCGAACGGACCTGATCGATGCATGGCTTCGCCAATCCCAAGCGGTTCCTCTCCCTCGTGCGCTGGCTGACCCCGACGATGCTCGCGAGCGGGCTGGTGCTGGCCGCCGTCGCCCTCGCCTGGGGGCTGTGGTTCGTGCCGCCCGACCGCCTGATGGGCGAGACGGTGCGCATCCTCTTCCTGCACGTTCCCGCCGCCTGGCTCGGCATGGGGGGATGGGCGGCGATCGCCGTCGCCAGCGCCGCGTTCCTGGTATGGCGCCATCCGCTGGCCGCCCTGGCCGCGCGCGCCGCGGCGGTGCCGGGCATGGTCTTTACCGCCGTGTGCCTGGCGACGGGATCGATCTGGGGCCGGCCGACCTGGGGCACCTGGTGGGTATGGGACGGGCGGCTGACGTCGATGCTGGTCCTGCTGTTCCTCTATTTCGGCTATCTCGCGCTGGCCCAGGCCGTGGCGCGCGAAGGCGGGTCGAGCCGCATCCCGGCGATCTTCGGCCTCGTCGGGGCTATCAACATCCCGATCATCAACCGCTCGGTCGTGTGGTGGAACTCGCTCCACCAGCCGCCCAGCATCACGGTGGGCAAAAGCGCGATCGATCCGCAGTTCCTCGCCCCGCTGCTGGTCGCGGTGCTCGGCTTCTCGCTGGTCTTCGGCGGGGTCGTCCTCGCCCGGATGCGCGCGCTGCTGGGCGACATCCAGGCCGATGCGCGGCTGCGGCGCAAGGCGGGGGAGGCAGCCTGATGCGCGAGGCGCTGGACCAGTGGACTTTCGTGATCGCGGCCTATGCCCTGGGCATTGCCGCCACCCTGGCGCTCGTCGCCTGGGCATGGTGGGACATGCGCCGGGCCGAGCGGCGGCGGGAAGAGGCACGCCGCAAGTGACCGCCCCTGCCGACCGGATCAAGGCCAAGCACCAGCGGCTCGTGCTCGTGATCATCGCGCTGGTCGCGCTCGTCGGCGCGGGCCTGCTCGCCGCGTGGGCCCTGCGCAGCCAGGCGAGCTATTTCTACGTTCCCGAACAATTCGTCTCCGAACCGCCGGAGCCGGGCCGCGCAGTCCGCCTGGGCGGAATGGTGGAGGAAGGATCGATCCGCACGATGCCCGACGGGGTGACGATCGCCTTCGTCGTCGGCGACGGCAAGGCGCGCGTCCCGGTGCGCTTTTCCGGCATCCTGCCCGACCTTTTCGTCGAGGGATCGGGCGTCGTGGCCGAGGGGCGCCTCGGCGGTGACGGGACTTTCGTGGCCGACAACCTCCTGGCCAAGCACGACGAGAACTACGTCCCGCGCGAGCTGCAGGAAATGACCGAGCACCAGCGGCGCGACCTCGTGGCCGAGGCGGAGGACGGCGCTTGATCGCCGGGCTCGGCCTGGCGGCACTGTGGCTGGCAGCGGCGCTCGCCGCCCTGCAGCTCTATGCCGGCGCGATGGCGCAGCGCGACGGCGGCGGCGCGGCGGCCGCGCTGGTCCGGCCGGCGGCGGTGGTGCAGGGGCTGGCCTGCGCCTTCGCCTTCGTCATGCTGCTGTGGCTGTTCGCGGTGACCGACCTCTCGGTCAAGCTGGTGGCGACCAATTCGCATTCGGCCAAGCCCTTGATCTACAAGCTGACCGGTGCCTGGGGCAACCACGAAGGCTCGATGCTGCTGTGGGTCGCCGTGATGGCGCTTTCCGGCAGCTTGATCGCACTGGTCGAACGGCGCCTGCCCGAACGCACGATGCTGGCCACGCTCGCCGCGCAGGCCTTCGTCGGGCTCGGCTTCTATGCCTTCCTGATCTTCAGCTCCAACCCGTTCGAGCGCCTGCCCCAGCCTCCGGCCGAGGGGCTCGGCCTCAACCCGCTGCTGCAGGACATCGGCCTCGCGCTCCACCCGCCGACGCTCTATTTCGGCTATGTCGGCCTCTCGGTCGCCTTCAGCTTCGCCGTCGGCGCGCTGTTGACGCGGCAGGTCACGCCGGAGTTCGCGCGCGTCATGCGGCCCTGGGTCCTGGGTGCCTGGGTCTTCCTGACGCTCGGCATCACGGCCGGGTCGTACTGGGCCTATTACGAACTCGGCTGGGGCGGCTGGTGGTTCTGGGACCCGGTGGAGAACGCCTCGCTGATGCCCTGGCTGGCGGCGACCGCGCTGCTTCATTCGGCCAGCGTGCTGGCCGCGCGCGACGCCTTGCGCGCATGGACGATCATGCTCGGCGTCGTCGCGTTCTCGATGTCGATGCTCGGCACGTTCCTCGTCCGCTCGGGCATTCTCACCAGCGTCCACGCTTTCGCCGTCGATCCCCAGCGCGGGGCGTTCATCCTGGTCCTGCTCGCGCTCTATATCGGCGGGGCGCTGGCGCTGTTCGCGCTGCGCGCCGGATCGGTCAGCGAAGGCCAGCGCTTCGCCGCGACGAGCCGCGAGGGCGCGCTGGTGTTCAACAACGTGATGCTGAGCGCGATCCTGGCCATCGTCCTGCTGGGCACGCTCTACCCGCTGCTGACCGAAGCCTTCGACGTGCGCGTTTCGGTCGGGCCGCCTTACTTCAACCCGGTCGGCGCGATCTTCGCCGTGCCGATGCTGCTGGTCATGGCGGTCGGCCCGCTGCTGCGCTGGCGGCGCGACAGCATCGCCCGCATCCAGCGGCCGGTCGTGCTGATCGGCGTGATCCTGCTCGCGGCGGCCGCCGCGGCGCTGGCGATCGGCGGCGTCGATCTTCTGCCGCTGCTGGGCCTGGCGCTTTCGGCCGCGCTCGCTCTCGCCAGCCTCATGCCGCTGCGCCGGCGCCGGCTTCACCGGGTCCCGCTGTCGGTCTGGGGCATGGTCGTGGCTCATTTCGGGCTGGCCGTCGCGGTGTTCGGCATGGCGAGCGAGACGGCCTTTTCCGACGAACGCCTGGCCGCTGTCGCGCCCGGCGAGACCGTGCGGGTCGGCCCCTGGTCCGTCACCCTGGCCGAGGTCCTGCCCAATGCCGGGCCGAACTGGACCGCGATCGAAGGCCACCTCGTCGCCAGTTACCGCGACGGGGATCCGGTCGCGCTCGATCCGCAGTCGCGCAGTTTCTGGGCCCCGGTGCAGGAGACGACCGAGAGCGCGCTGGCCACCCGCTGGAACGGGCAGCTCTATGCCGTCGTCGGCACGGCCGGCGATGTCGGCGCCGTGACCGAGGGCGACGTGCGGCGCTGGCAGCTCCGGCTGTGGTGGAAACCGTTCGTGACCTTCATCTGGTACGGCGGCATCCTGGTCGCGCTGGGCAGCGCGCTGGCGCTGGTCGGGCGGGTTGCGGCGGACGTGAAACGCCGGACGGTCCGCGCGCGGGCCGCAGAGCGCCGGGCGGAGGTGATCGAGTGATGCGCTGGTGGTGGATTCCCTTGCTGCTTTTCGCGCTGTTCCTGGGCGTTGCCGCCTATCAGCTGAACCAGCCGAAGGACGATTTTGTCCCCAGCGCGATGATCGGCGAGCCCCTGCCGGCGTTCGACCTGCCGCCCGCGCTGGACGGCGTGCCGGGCGTTTCCAGCGCCGATTTCCGCGACGGCAAGCCGCGCCTGCTGAACATCTGGGCGAGCTGGTGCGTGCCCTGCATTGCCGAGGCACCGCAGCTCGAGCGGCTGCGCGAGGAAGGGGCGGAGATCGTCGGCGTTGCGATTCGCGACCGGCCGGAAGACGTCGCCGCCTTCCTCGACCGTTACGGCAATCCCTATACGCGGATCGGCGCGGACGACCTGTCGCAGGTCCAGCTCGCCATCGGTTCTTCCGGCGTGCCCGAGACGTTCGTGATCGACGGCGAAGGGCGGATCACGCACCAGCATATCGGCGACATTCGCGCAGAGCATGTCCCGCGCCTGCTGGAGGAATTGCGGAAGGCCGGTCGATGAGGGGCGGCGGCATCCTCGCGGCCCTCGCGGCTCTCGCGGCGCTCGCGCTGGTGCCTGTACTGGCGGCGGCGCAGCAGGACATGCCGCCCGCGCCCTATGCCTACCGCCAGCTCGACGACCCGGCGCAGGAGGCCGAGGCACAGGCGCTGATGGAGACGCTGCGCTGCCTCAAGTGCCAGAGCCAGTCGATCGCCGACAGCGATGCGCCGATGGCGGGCGACATGCGCCACCAGGTGCGCACCCGCATCGCCGCGGGCGAGGAGCCGGAGGAAATCCGCGCCTGGCTGGTCCGGCGTTACGGCGATTACGTCAGCTACGCACCGGTGATCGGCGAGACGACCTGGCCGCTTTTCGCTGTGCCGCTGGCGTTGCTGCTGGTGGCCGGGGCGATCCTCTGGCGGCGGCTGAGGGGCGCCCGGTGACCTGGCTGCCCGCCCTCGCACTGGCGCTCGCGCTGTTCCTGGTCGCGGCTTTCGCGCTGCGCCTGCCGCGCGCGGGCTGGGCGGCCTTCGGCTCGGCCCTGCTGTTCGGCCTGGCCGGCTATGCCTTCCAGGCGCGCCCCGATATCGCGTCGGCCCCGCGCGCTGCCGTCCCCCGGCCGAGCGAGGCGGGCGAGGCGATGATCGAGGCCCGGCGCACGATGTTCGATGCCCTCGTTCCGCCCAGCAATTTCGTGATCGTGGCCGACGGTTTCGCCCGGCGGGGGCAATATGCCGACGCGGCCAAGATCCTGCGCGGCGAAGTCCGCAAGGACCCGGGCAATGCGGAGGCATGGGTGGCGCTGGGCAATGCCCTGGTCGAGCATGCGCAGGGCAACCTGACCCCGGCGGCGACTTACGCCTACGACCGCGCGGCGCGCGCCGCGCCCGGCCACCCTGCCGCACCCTATTTCCACGGGCTGGCCCTGCTGCGCGCCGGCGAGCCCGACGAAACGCGCAGGCTCTGGGCGCAGGCGGTGGAGAACGCGCCGGAAGGGGCCGAGTGGCTGCCTGCGATGCAGCAGCGGCTCGAACGGCTCGACGCGCTGATCGCCGCGCTCTCCGCACGGTAATGGCCGTTCCCGGGCCATGTTGCAGGCGCGAAGGGACGGTGCTAAGCGCCGCCGCCTTTACATGGCGCGTCGAAGGCAGCACCGGGTAGATTCGGGAACGCCGATTTTATGAGCGAGACTTCCGTTTCACAGGATCCTGTGCCTTCGGGCGGCAGGCAGGCGGGCGCCCACGGCGCATCCTCGTCCAAGGCCGCGCTGGCCGTTGGCGCGATCGGCGTCGTCTTCGGCGATATCGGCACCAGCCCGATCTACGCCTTTCGCGAAACTTTCGTCGGTCCGCACCCGCTGGCGCTCGACACGCTCCATCTTCTCGGCGTGCTCAGCCTGATCTTCTGGTCGATGACGATCATCGTCTCGATCCAGTACGTCACGATCATGATGCGGGCCGACAACAAGGGGCAGGGCGGCACCCTGGCCCTCGTCGCGCTGATTTCCGGCCGGGTGGGGCGAACCGGCTATGGCTGGGTCGCCGTCATGCTGGGGGTCTTCGCGACCGCGCTGTTCTACGGCGACAGCATGATCACGCCGGCCATCTCGGTCCTTTCCGCGGTGGAAGGGCTGACGACGGTGGAAGACAGCTTCGAACCTTTCGTCGTGCCGATCGCGCTGGTCCTTCTGATCGGGCTGTTCCTGCTGCAACGGCGCGGCACGGCCAAGGTCGGGCGGCTCTTCGCACCGGTCATGCTGGTCTATTTCAGCGTGCTCGCAATCCTCGGCCTGATCCAGATCGTCCAGAACCCGGGCGTGCTGGCCGCGCTCAACCCGTGGTACGCGGTCCAGTTCTTCCTGACCGACAAGCTCCTGGCCTTCCTGGCGCTCGGTTCGGTCGTGCTGGCGGTGACGGGGGCGGAGGCGCTCTATGCCGACATGGGCCATTTCGGCCGCGGCGCGCTGCGGATCGGGTGGTTCGGGTTCGTCATGCCGTGCCTCCTGCTCAACTATTTCGGGCAGGCGGCGATGATCATGGGGCTGGAAGCGGCCGCGGCGGCCGACGCGATCCGCAACCCGTTCTTCCTGATGGCGCCCGACGCCTATCGCCTTCCGCTCGTCCTGCTGGCGACATGCGCGACCTTCATTGCCAGCCAGGCGGTCATCACCGGGGCCTTCTCGGTCACGCACCAGGCGATCCAGCTCGGCTACGTCCCGCGCCTGTCGATCCTGCACACGAGCGAGACCGAGCACGGCCAGATCTACATCCCCTTCGTTAACTGGGTGCTGATGATCGCCGTCATCCTGCTGGTGCTGACGTTCCGCAACTCGTCGAACCTCGCCAGCGCCTACGGCATCGCGGTGACCGGAGCGATGCTGATCGATACCTGCCTGATGGCGGTCCTGTTCATCGCGGTCTGGCGGTGGAAGATGTGGATCGTGATCCCCGCCGCCGCGCTTTTCTTCGTGTTCGACGGGGCGTTCTTCGGGGCGAACCTGACGAAAGTGCCCGATGGCGGGTGGTTCCCGCTGCTGGTCGGCGCAATCGCCTTCACCTTCCTCACCACCTGGTCGCGCGGGCGCAAGCTGATGCGCGAGCGGATGAGCGAAGTCGCCCTGCCGATCGAGATCTTCGCCAAGTCGGCCAAGAACAGCGCCATCCGCGTGCCGGGCACGGCGATCTTCATGGCGTCGAGCACGGCGGGCGTGCCATCGGCCCTGCTGCACAACATCAAGCACAACCGGGTCCTGCACGAACGGGTCGTGATCCTGACGGTCGAGATCGCCGAGGAACCCTACGTCGATCCGGAACGCCGGATCGAGTTTCACGACCTGGGCGACGGGTTCTACCGCATGGTGCTGCATTACGGCTTCATGGAGGAAACCGACGTGCCGGCCGCGCTGAAGCAGGTGAACGGCTGCGGCGGCGCCTTCGACATGATGAACACCAGCTTCTTCCTCAGCCGGCAGACGCTGCTGCCGTCGAAGAACCCGAGCATGATGATCTGGCGCGAAAAGATCTTCTCGTGGATGCTGCGCAACGCGGCGACGGCGATGGAGTTCTTCCGCCTGCCGACCAACCGCGTGGTTGAACTGGGCAGCCAGGTCGAGATCTGATCGCCGGGGACGAGATCCGATCCCCGGGGGCGGCCGTTGCGGCGCAGCCCGGCGATGGCCCCGGTCAGGCGGTCGGCGGCGGGGTCCGTTCCTCTTCCTTCACCCCCTCGGCCGCCAGCCCGTGGCGCAGCAGCATCGGGATCTGGGTGAAGGTGAACAGGAACGTCAGCGGCAGGAACACCCAGAGCTTGGCCCAGAGCCAGGATTCGAACGACAGGCTGGCGCGCAGCACTTCGTTGAGGCCGGCAAGAGCGAAGAAGAAGAACGCCCAGTTGCGCGACAGCTTGAGCCAGCCCTGCGCGTCGAGCCCCTCGAACGCGGCGCCGAGCAGGATTTCGAGCAGGGCCTTGCCCCGCAGCCAGCCGATGAGCAGCGCGGTTCCGAACAGCAGGTAGATCACCGTCGGCTTGATCTGGATGAAGCTTTCATCGCGCAGCCAGATGGTGAGCGCGCCGAAGCCGACGATCAGCGCGGTCGAGAGCCAGAGCATCGGCGAGACGCGACCGAATTTCCATTTCGAGAACGCGAGCGCCACGACCGCCGCGACCATGAAGGCGATCGTGCCGCGGATCACCGCCGCGATTTCGCCCAGCGCGCTCGATTCGGCGGGGGCATTGAACTTGTAGACGCCGAGGAACACCAGCAGCGGGCCGTAATCGACCAGGATGTTGAGCCAGCCGGATTTCTGTTTCTGTTCGCCCATCAGGCCACTCCTGCAATGACCCGCGCGACCAGGTCGGGATCGAACGGCCTCAGGTCGGATATCTTCTCGCCCACGCCGATCGCGTGGATCGGCAGGCCATATTGTTCGGCCGCCGCGACCAGCACGCCGCCGCGGGCCGTCCCGTCGAGCTTGGTCATGATCAGGCCGGTGACGCCGGCAACTTCCTTGAACACGTCGATCTGGCTCAGCGCGTTCTGGCCGTTGGTCGCATCGAGCACCAGGACGACGTCGTGCGGCGCCTCGGGGTTGAGGCGGCCGAGCACGCGGCGGATCTTGCTCAGCTCGTCCATCAGCTCGCGCTTGTTCTGCAGGCGGCCGGCGGTGTCGACGATCAGGGCGTCGGTCCCCCGATCGGTTGCCGCCTTGACCCCGTCGAACACGACCGATGCCGGATCGCCGCCTTCCGGTCCGCGCACGATCGGCGCGTCGATCCGCTCGGCCCAGGTGGCCAGCTGGCCGATCGCGGCGGCGCGGAAAGTGTCGCCGGCGGCCAGCATGACCTCGTAATCGTCTTCCTGGAACCAGTGCGCCAGCTTGGCGATCGTGGTCGTCTTGCCGCTGCCGTTGACGCCGATCACCAGGATCACCTGCGGGCGCGGAAAGGCCACGACTTCCAGCGGCCGCGCCACGGGGCGCAGGATGGCGGCGATCTCCTCCGCCACGGCTTCCTTCAGTTCGCGCTCGGAAATCTCCAGCCCGAAACGCTTGTCCGCCAGGCGGGCGCGGATGCGCGCCGCGGCCGAGGGGCCGAGGTCCGACAGGATCAGCGCGTCCTCGACGTCGTCGAGCGTCGCATCGTCGAGCCGGGCCGTGCCGACCGCGCCGGTCAAGTTGGTGGAAAGGCGGTCGGATGTCTTGCGGAAACCCGCGAAGAGCCGCTCGCTCCAGCTCGTCTCGCTCATAGGAGCAGGCCTTTCTCGTGATGCCGGGGTGTCAGGGTTACGATCTCGCCGCCGGCCGTTCCGGCGGGCAGGGCATGGCGCGCGAAATTGGCGGCGTGGCCGGTGCCGTCGCTCTCGGCCAGGACGACCTGTTCGGTGCCGACCAGCCGGTCCAGCCAGGCATCGCGCACCGCGGCGACTTGTGCGCGCAACTGCGCCGCGCGCTGCTTCACGGTCTCGCGCGCAACTTGCGGCATTCGCGCGGCCGGGGTGCCGGGGCGGGGCGAATAGGGGAAGACGTGGCCGTGCACGATCTCCAGCTCGCGCACGATCGACAGGTTGTCTTCGTGCGCGGCCTGCGTCTCGGTCGGGAAGCCGGCGATCAGGTCCGCCCCGATCGCGATCTCGGGCCGCGCGCGCTTCAGCCGGCAGACCAGGGCCAGTGCGTCGGCGCGCAAGTGGCGGCGTTTCATGCGCTTGAGGATCAGGTCGTTCCCGTGCTGGAGCGAGAGGTGCAGGTGCGGCATCAACCGCGGCTCGCCGGCGAAGAGGTCGAACAGCTCCGCGTCGATTTCGACCCCGTCGAGCGAGGACATGCGCAGGCGCGGCAGCTCGGGAAAAGCCTCGAGGATCGCCGCCACGAGCCGGCCCAGCGGCGGCCGGTCGGGCAGGTCGTGGCCCCACGACGTGACGTCCACCCCGGTCAGGACCACTTCGGGCGCGCCCTGTTCGACGTGGCGTTCCACCTCGCGCAGGACCTGGGGCACGGTGAGCGAGCGGCTCGGCCCGCGGCCCTGCGGGATGATGCAGAACGTGCAGGCATGGTCGCAGCCGTTCTGGACGGCGACGAAGGCGCGCGTGCGGCGCGCAGGCACCGGTTCGGTGCGTTCGGGCGCGTTCCAGGCCCGCGGGTCCAGCTTGCTGCGGTTCGCCACCAGCCCGTCCACCTCGGGCATGGCGGAAAGCTGGTCGCGCTCGACATCGGCGGCGCAGCCGGTCACCAGCAGCCGGGCGTCGGGCCGCTCGCGCCGGGCGCGCCGGATCGCCTGGCGGGTCGTGCGGACCGCCTCTGCCGTGACGGCGCAGCTGTTGACCACCACGACGTCGCGCTCGCCCGACAGCATGGCGCGGATGCGCTCGCTCTCGGCAATGTTCAGCCGGCAACCGAGCGAGATGACCTGCGCGCCGCCCGTCATGCGAAATCGTCCCATTCGAACGTGCCGCGATAGGCCTCGCGCGCCGGCCCGGTCATCGCGATGCGGCCGTCTTCGCCCCAGCGGATATCCAGCGGGCCGCCGGGCAGGACCACCTCGACCGCGCGGTCGGCCAGCCCCCGGCGCATCGCCGCGACCGCGGTGGCGCAGGCGCCGGTGCCGCAGGCCCGCGTCAGCCCCGCGCCGCGTTCCCACACCCGCAGGCGAATGCGGCTGCGCGATTCGACCGTGGCGACGTTGACGTTGACCCGCTCGGGGAACAGCGGGTCGTTCTCGATCCGGGGGCCAAGCGATTCCAGCGCCACCGCGTCGCAATCGGGGACGAAGAAGACCGCGTGGGGGTTGCCCACGTTCACCGCGGCGGGCGTTTTCAGCCCGTCCCAGCCGACCGGCATCGACAGGGTGTCCATCGCGTAGGCGAGGGGGATCTCGTCCCAGCCGAACCGGGGCCGGCCCATGTCCACCGTGGCCCCGCCATCGCGCGGCTCGGCCGCGAGCAGGCCCCCGTCGGTCTCGATCCGTGCCGGGGCGCCGTGGAGCAGGACGACCGCGCGGGTCGCATTGCCGCAGGCGCCGACTTCGCTGCCGTCGGCGTTGACGATCCGCATCCGGAAATCGGCGGAATCGGAAGGTTCGAGCAGGATGAGCTGGTCGCAGCCGATCCCGGTGCGCCGGTCCGCGATGCGCGCGGCCAGCGCGCCCGTCATCGCCGGCAGGGTATCGCGCCGCGCGTCGAGCACGACGAAATCGTTGCCCAGGCCATGCATCTTGATGAACGGTACGCGCATTTCCCGCGCATCTATGCGTCGCGCGAGGGCGCGTCCAGTGCCATGGGCCCGGTCAGGCCTTCTTGCGCGCGGCCTCCCTGGCCAGTTCGGCGGCGCCCGCGCCATCGACCGGCTCGGCCGGCCGGGCCAGGCGGCCGAGGCCTTCCAGGCGCTCGCGCACCTGCTCGATCGTCTCGGGCCGGCCGTAGATATAGCCCTGGCCCTTGAGCTGGCCCAGCGCGCGCAGGTTGTCGAGCGTCTCGTCGTCCTCGATCCCCTCGGCCGTGATCGGCATTCCCAGCCCCTGGCCGAGCGAGACGATGGCGTTGACGATCTGCGAGGCCCCGCCTTCGCGGCCGATCGCCGACACGAAACTGCGATCGATCTTGATCCGGTCGAACGGCAGCGAACGCAGCTGGGCGAAGCTGGAATAGCCGGTGCCGAAATCGTCGAGGTTGACTTTGATGCCCTGGTTGCGGAGGCTGACGATCATCGAACGCACCAGCGCGACATTGTCGTGCAGGCAGCTCTCGGTAATCTCGATCTCGAACCGCTGGGGCGGGAAGTTCGCCTTGACCAGCAGCTTCAGCAGCCGCTGCGGGAACCAGGGGTCGTTGAACTGGAGCGGGGAGATGTTGACCGACAGGGTCAGGTCCGCGTCCCATTCCTTCGCGTCTTCCAGCGCCTGTTCGATCAGCTGTTCGGAAAGCTCGGCGATCAGGCCCATGCTCTCGGCGATCGGGATGAACACGTCGGGCGCGACCACGCCGAGGCGGGGGGAGTGCCAGCGGGCCAGCATCTCGAAACCGGTCAGCTCGCCGTTCTCGAGGTCGATCTGCTGTTCGTAATAGGGGACGAATTCCCCGTTCACGAGGCCTTCGCGGATGCCGGTTTCCAGCGCGTTGCGGAACTGCAGCTCGTTTTCCATCTGCGGTTCGAACCAGCAATAGCCGTTCTTGCCGCATTTCTTGGCATTGTACATCGCGATGTCGGCGCGGTGCATCAGCTCCTGCCCGTCCAGCGCCTCCGCGGCGTCGGGGTGGCCGGCGCGGGTGGTCGCTATCCCCACCGAAACGGTCGCCTCCACTTCGTGCTCCGAAACCGCGATCGGCTCCGCGATCGTCTCGATCATGCGCTGCACCAGCCGGTCGAGCCGCTCGGGCTGCGCCGCGTCGTAAGGCACGACGCAGGCGAATTCGTCCCCGCCCAGCCGCGCGACCAGCGCCTCGGCCGGGGCCAGGGCGACGATCCGGCGGGCGGTCTCGCGCAGGACCTCGTCGCCGGCGAGGTGCCCGTTGACGTCGTTGATCCGCTTGAAATTGTCGAGGTCGATCATCGTGAAGGCGACGGCCTGGTCGTCCGAATGGTGCCGCGCGACAAGCGCGTCGGTCGCCGGGGGCAGGCTGCGGCGGTTGAGGCATCCGGTCAGCGGGTCGGTCTGGGCCAGCTGGCGGGCTTTCTCCTCCGCCGCCCGGCGCTGGCGGATCTCGGCCATCAGCTCGTTGTAGCGGCGCCAGCCGAAGATGATCAGCGCGATGTTGAGCAGCAGGGCGTTGACCAGCAGCACGTCGGGCGCCTCGCCCGATCCGAGCCACGAGCGCAGCGCCTGGGGAAAGACCGATCCGCCGGTGCCGACGAACATGATGATGGCCGCCGCGGCGATGCCGATCGCTATCAGATCGCGTTCCGCCCGCGGGCTGTTCTGCCGGTTGTTCTCTCGTGCCGCCATAGTGTCAGCGGCACCCGGCCGCTCCAGCCCCTCGTTGTTCCTGCCGATGGCTTATGGCCGCAGGGGCTGAAATATCGGTTAACCACGCCGGGGCGGCGCCACGCGGCGGCCGGCTGGCCTCGACAGGGCCGGTCCGCTATCGCCGCAGGCCGACTGCTTTCACGAAACAAGGACAGGAGCGCACGAGGTGCCGCGTTATTGGCTGATGAAATCCGAACCCGACGTCTATAGCTGGGACGATCTCCTGGCCGAGGGGGAGGGCACCTGGGACGGGGTGCGCAACCACCGGGCCAAGAACAACCTCGCCGCGATGGAAGTGGGCGACAAGGCCTTCTTCTACCATTCGAACATCGGGCTGGAGATCGTCGGCATCGTCGAGATCAGCGTGGCCGGCATTACCGACCCGACCGACCCGGAAGGCAAGTGGGCGGCGGTGAAGGTCAAGCCGGTCGAGAAGCTGCCGCGCCCGGTGACGCTGAAGGAAGTGAAGGCCGAACCCGCGCTGGAGGAGATGGAACTGGTGCGGCTGTCGCGCCTGTCGGTTTCCGAGGTCCGGCCCGACGAATGGGCGAAGATCCTGGTCATGGCCGGCGCGCAATAGGCCTGGCGCAGGCGAATCGCGGCCACGCCGCCGGGGCTGCGATTCGGGGTGCGCCGGGCGCACCGGCGACCTCCCCCGGGCGGACGATCGCGTTCCTGCCGGGGCCGTCCGCGTCGCCACAGGCGGCGGTTCGGGGGCGCTGTCGAGGGCATTTTTCGCGCTTGTGAAAAAGGCGCGCGCAAGTGCATTGACAGCCCCCGCGGCCTGCCCTAGTGGCGCGGCTCCCAAGCGGCGCACCGCCCGAGAATGCGCGGGTGTAGCTCAGTTGGTTAGAGCGCCGGCCTGTCACGCCGGAGGTCGCGGGTTCGAGTCCCGTCACTCGCGCCACTTGGGATTTTCTCTTGCACATCGACGCTCGCAACCGCCGCCGCCCTGGCGCGCGGACCCGCGCGCGCGCCGACGCACGTCGTGGTCAGGGGGCGATGCCCGCCGGCGCGGTCAGGCGACGATGCCCGCCGGCGCTATCCCCAGCGCCCGGTTTCCATCCAGATGAGAAAGCGGCGCAGCGGCAGGAGCCAGGCGACACCCAGCGCCAGGTAGACGGGCCCCTGCCCCCAGGCCGGCCAGTGGCCGATCAGGTCGGGGACGTAGCGCGCGATCAGCAGGCCATAGACGGTCAGCCCGGCCAGGAGCGCGAGAATGCCGACCGGGAGGCGCCAGCTCGGTTGGTCGCGCATCAGAACGGCCCGTAGAGGCGGGTCGGCGTGACGATCGCGTTCAAGGCCATATCGTGCGGCTCGACCGGCAGCTCTTCGACCAACTGGGCATCCCACGCCAGGCCGATGCGCACAGTCGCGGGCCGCGAGGCGAGCCAGCGGTCGTAATGGCCGCCGCCCTGGCCGAGGCGCTGGCCCTGCGCGGTAAAGCCCACCAGCGGCATGAACAGCACATCCGGTTCGACGATCCCGGCGCCTTCTTCCGGTTGCTGCAGGCCGAACGGCCCGGTGACGAGGTCGCTTTCGCCGAAAGGGTCGCCATGCAGCGCGAATTCCATCGCCGCCGTCTCGCCGCCGAAACGGGGCAGGGCGATCCGGTGCCCGCGTTCGGCGAAGAAACGGGCGTATGATGCTGCCGGCGCTTCCGCCTCGCGGGCGTGGTAGAGGCCGATCACGGCGTGGTCGGCGATCATGTCCAGCAGGGGCGCGGGCGGCCGGTGGAACACCAGCGCGCGGACCTGTTCGGGCAGGGCCGCGACATGGTCGCGCCGGGCGGCGCGCAGCGCCTTTCTGAGTTCGGCCTTCGTCATGCCTCGCCTCATAACGGGGAAATGGGGTGGCGGAACCACCATGGGTCGTTTTCCGGGAAATCCTCTGACGCCTAAACGTCAGGTGGGCGCCGTATGCCCCGGCCCCCCGGACGAACCAGTGAACCAGGGCAGGGACAGCTCCCGTTGGATTGCTTATAGCCTCAGGGATATTCAAACGGCTCGTGCCGGGCAGTCCCGCCGAGGTCTATCTAGGTGCTCGGCCCCTTGCCCTCAAGCTTGTCGGCGCATGTTTCGAGCAGGTCGGCGAAACGTTCGAGGGCCGGGCCCAGCTCCGGGTCGTCGAACAGGGTGGGCGCGGCGTCTGCCGGTGGGGCCGCGGCCGGCTGGGTCCCCGCAGCCTCGACCCGCGCCGCCTCGACCCGCGCCGCCTCGACCGCGCGCCGGGCCTCGGCGACTTGCGCGGCGAGGGTCTCGCGCTCGGCCCCCGCTTCTTCCACCTGCGAACGAAGCGCCTCACCCTCCTTGCGCGCTTCGTGGAGTTCGTCGGCCAGCAGGAGCGCGGCGAACAGCATGTTCTGCGCGTCCTTGGTCGAGACATTCCTGCCAAGTTGTTGAAATTTCCGGTCAATTGCCGCGCCCAGGCGAGCGACGTGCGCTTCTTCCCCGTCGGCGCACGACACCGCGTAGTCGCGCCCGCCGATCGTGAGCGTCACCTCGCTCATCGTTCGAGTGCCCCGATGATCGAATCGAGCTCCGCCAGCGCGCGCGTCGCCGCACCGGTCAGCCGTTCGTGGCGCGCGGCGAGATCGATGCCTTCGGGATCGGCCGGTTCGGAACTGGCCGGCTCGGAACTGGCCGGTTCGGAACAGGCCGGTTCGGAACTGGACAAAGGCCCGTCTTCGGCCACGGCGGCGATCCGCGCCAGGGCGGCTTCAATTCGCTGCACGGCGCTTTCGATCCGCGGGTCGGCCATAAGACCAAAATATCGCAAATGCGTGACCGCGCAAAGCCTTGTCGCTGCCTGTTGATAACTCGCCGCGTCTGCGGGCCGGGCTGCGGGCGCGGCCGGCCCGGTGTGTGCCGGCCGGGCCGCTGTTGACCTGCGCCCCCGCGTCCGCAAAGGGTTTCGCGCCCGAATCGTCACGGGCGCAGACCGACAATACTTGCCCGCAGGAGCCCACCCCGCATGAGCCTCGACCCGACCCGCCTCGCGCCGATGGCCAATGCCATCCGCGCCCTGTCCATGGACGCGGTGCAGGCAGCCAAGTCGGGGCACCCGGGAATGCCGATGGGCATGGCCGACGTCGCCGCCGTGCTGTGGTCGAAATACCTGCGCTTCGATCCCGCCGCGCCCGACTGGGCCGACCGCGACCGCTTCGTGCTGAGCGCGGGGCACGGATCGATGCTGCTCTATTCGCTGCTGCACCTGTCGGGCTATGCCAAGCCGACGATGGAAGACATTTCCAAGTTCCGGCAGCTGGGCAGCCCCTGCGCCGGCCACCCGGAAAACTTCCTGCTCGACGGCGTCGAATGCACGACCGGGCCGCTCGGCCAGGGGCTGGCCATGGCGGTCGGCATGGCGATCGCCGAACGGCACCTGAATGCCGAATTCGGCAACGACCTGGTCGATCACCGCACCTGGGTGGTCGCCGGCGACGGGTGCCTGATGGAAGGCATCAACCACGAGGCGATCGGTATTGCCGGCCACCTGAAGCTGGGCCGGATGATCGTGCTGTGGGACGATAACGCGATCACCATCGACGGCTCGACCGACCTGTCCACCAGCGAGGACATCCGCGCCCGCTATGCCGCGACCGGCTGGCACACGGTGACCTGCGACGGGCACGACCCGGAAGATATCGAGCGCGCGATCGACGAGGCGCTGGCCGACGAGCGGCCCTCGCTCGTCGCCTGCCGCACGGTGATCGGCAAGGGTGCGCCGAACAAGGAAGGCACCAGCGCGGTCCACGGCGCGCCGCTCGGGCCCGAGGAAGTGGCCGCCGCGCGCGAGGCCATGGGCTGGGCCGCCGCCCCGTTCGAGGTGCCGGACGACATCCTCGAAGACTGGCGCGCCACCGGCGAACGCGGCGCGGCCGCGCGCAACGAATGGAACGCCCGGCTTGAGGCGTCCGACTGCAAGGCGGAATTCGTGCGGCGCATGGCCGGCGACCTGCCCGAAGGCGACAAGGCCGGGCAGGCCTTCACCGAATGGCTCGCGCAGGACCTGACCGTCGCGACCCGCAAGGCGTCGGAGATGACGCTGGAAGTCCTGACCCCGCTTGTGCCGGAAATGATCGGCGGATCGGCGGACCTCACGGGATCGAACAACACCAAGACCAAGGCCATGCAGCCGCTGACCGCCGACGATTACGGCGGGCGCTATCTCTATTACGGCATTCGCGAATTCGGCATGGCCGCGGCGATGAACGGCATGGCGCTGCACGGCGGGGTGATCCCTTATGGCGGGACGTTCCTGATCTTCAGCGACTATTGCCGCAACGCGGTGCGCCTGTCGGCGCTGCAGCAGACGCGCGCGATCTATGTCTTCACCCACGATTCGATCGGGCTGGGCGAAGACGGGCCGACCCACCAGCCGGTGGAACAGCTGATGAGCCTGCGGCTGATCCCGAACCTCAACGTCTTCCGCCCGGCAGACGTGATCGAGACGGCCGAGTGCTGGAAGCTCGCGCTCCAGGCGAAGGAAACGCCTTCGGTCCTCGCGCTCACCCGCCAGGGCCTGCCGCAGCTGCGCAACGCCGAGAATTCGGGCGAAGGGATGCTCAGCGCGCGCGGCGCCTACCGCCTGCGCGCGGCGCAGGCCGGGCGCAAGGTCGTGCTGGTCGCGACCGGTTCGGAAGTCCAGGTCGCCTGCGCCACTGCCGATGCGCTGGAGGCGGAAGGGATCGGCGCCGACGTCGTCTCGATGCCGTGCATGGAGCTCTTCGCCGAGCAGGACGAGAGCTATCGCAGCGATCTCCTCCCCGCCGATGCGCTGAAAGTCTCGATCGAGGCCGGATCGACGCTGGGCTGGGAACGCTATACCGGGACCGACGGGCTGCAGATCGGGCTCGACCGGTTCGGCGCCTCGGCCCCCGCGGCCGACCTGTTCGAAAAGTTCGGCTTCACCGCAGAAGCCATTGTCCCCCAAATCAAGGCCCGCCTGGGCCGCTAGCAGGAGCTTGTCATATGGCGACCAAGGTTGCGATCAACGGATTCGGACGTATCGGGCGCCTCGTCGCGCGGGCCATCCTGGAGCGTGACGACCACGATCTCGAACTTGTCTCGATCAACGACCTGGCCGACACCGCGTCCAACGCCCTGCTGTTCGGTTTCGACAGCACGCACGGCCGCTTCCCCGGCACGGTGGAGACCGAGGGCAACGACCTGGTCGTCAACGGCAAGCGGATCCACGTCACGGCCGAGCGCGAGCCGGGCAAGCTGCCGCACCGCGAGAACGGGATCGACATCGTCCTGGAATGCACCGGCTTCTTCCAGTCGGACGAGGCCAGCCGCCCCCATATCGAGGCGGGCGCCAAGCGCGTATTGATCTCCGCCCCGGCCAGCGGCGTGTCGAAGACGATCGTGTTCGGCGTCAACCAGGACACGCTGACCGCCGACGACGACATCGTTTCCAACGCCAGCTGCACCACCAACTGCCTGGCCCCGGTGGCCAAGGTGCTGAACGACGCGGTGGGGATCGAGCGTGGTTTCATGACCACGATCCACAGCTACACCAACGACCAGCGGATGCTGGACCAGATCCACAAGGACCTGCGCCGCGCCCGCGCCGGCGCGCAGAACATGATCCCGACGACGACCGGCGCCGCGCGCGCGGTCGGCCTGGTCCTGCCCGAGCTGAAGGGCAAGCTCGACGGGTCTTCTGTCCGCGTGCCGACGCCGAACGTCAGCCTCGTCGATCTGGTGTTCACGCCGGGCCGCGACACCAGCGCGGAGGAGCTGAACGCCGCGCTCAAGGCCGCGGCCGACGGGGCGATGAAGGGCGTGCTCGACTATACCGACCAGCCGCTGGTCTCGAGCGACTTCAACCACTACCCCGCCAGCTCGACCGTCGACAGCCTCGAGACTTCGGTCATGGAAGGCAAGCTGGCGCGCGTGGTCAGCTGGTACGACAACGAGTGGGGCTTTTCCAACCGCATGATCGACACCGCCGGTGTCATGGCGGGCCTGCTGTAAGGCACGATCCCTCCCCCGATCGCGGGGGAGGGGCCGGCCGGCGGCCGGCGGAAGGGCACCCGCCGCCGCCCGCAACGTTTCACCAGTGCCCTTCCACCCCGCGCCGCCGTGCGCGAGCCCCTGTCCGCAACCGGGGGCAAGGACCGGAGTTCGCCGAATGCCCGAATTCAAGACGCTCGACGACCTGGGAGACGTGACCGGCAAGGTCGCGCTGGTGCGGGTCGATCTCAACCTGCCGATGAAGGATGGCTCCGCGACCGACGTGACGCGGGTGGAAGCCAGCATGCCGACGATCCTCGAACTGGCGGACGCGGGCGCGAAAGTCCTTCTGCTCGCCCATTTCGGCCGTCCGAAGGGGGAACGCCACTCGACCCTGAGCACGAGCTTCGTCCAGGGTGACGTCGAGCGGGTGCTGGGCCGCGAGATCATGTTCATTTCCGAAGTCGCCGGCCCGGTGGTCGAACAGTCGCTGTCGATCCTGCGCAACGGCGACATCGGCCTGCTCGACAACGTTCGCTTCTGGCCGGGGGAAGAGGCCAACGATCCCGATTTCGCCCGCGCGATCGCGACGCTCGGCGATTTCTACGTCAACGACGCCTTTTCCGCCGCGCACCGCGCCCATGCCTCGACCGAGGGGCTGGCGCACCTGCTGCCCGCCTTTGCCGGGCGGGCGATGGAAAAGGAACTGACCGCGCTCGACAAGGCGCTCGGCAACCCGGCAACCCCGGTGGCCGCGGTCGTTGGCGGGGCGAAAGTCTCGACCAAGCTCGACGTGCTGGAAAACCTCGTCGGGCGGGTCCAGCACCTGATCATCGGCGGGGGGATGGCCAACACCTTCCTCGCCGCGCGGGGCGTCGATGTCGGCAAGTCGCTGTGCGAGCACGACCTGACCGCCACCGCCAATGCGATCATGGACAAGGCCGACCATGCCGGCTGCACGATCCACCTGCCCTACGACGTGGTCGTGGCGACCGAGTTCGCCGCCAACCCGCCTTCGCTGCGCACCTGCAACGTGCACGAGGTGGGGTCGGACGAGATGATCCTCGACATCGGCCCGCAGGCGACCGAGGCCCTGGCCGACGTGCTCAAGACCTGCCGCACGCTGGTGTGGAACGGCCCGCTGGGCGCGTTCGAGACCGAGCCGTTCGACACCGCCACCGTCGCCCTGGCGAAGACCGCTGCGGCGCTGACGCAGGACGGCTCGCTGACCTCGGTCGCCGGGGGCGGCGACACGGTCGCGGCGCTGAACCACGCCGGCGTCGCCGATGGCTTCAGCTACGTTTCGACCGCCGGCGGTGCCTTCCTCGAATGGATGGAAGGCAAGGAACTGCCCGGCGTGGCGGCCCTGGCGCGCTGAGCCGGCGGGGATAGACGCGATGAGCGAAGCACCGGTTGTCGGCGACGATAACGGCCTGGTCGAGGTGACCGAAGGCGAGTGGGCCGGGTGGTGGCGCTGGCAGGGCGATCCTTTCGAGGAGCGGACCGGCCCGTTCTACGAGAAGGAGCTGGAAGACGGGACGATGGTCACCGCCTTCCGCGCCGAGCGGCGGCACATGAACGGCGCGGGCTTCATGCACGGCGGCTGCCTGATGACATTCGCCGATTCGGCGATCTTCACCATCGCGCGCAAGGCGATGGGCGGCAGCCACGGGGTCACGCTGCATCTCGGGGCCGATTTCCTCGATCCCGCGCGCGTGGGCCAGCTGATCGAAGCGCGCGGCGAAGTCGTGCGGGCGGGGGGAAAGACCGTCTTCGTCCAGGGGCTGGTCACGGCCGACGGCCAGCCGGTCCTGCGGCTCAACGGCATTATTCGCAAGGTTTCGGGGCGGCGCGACTGACGCCGGCCGGCCGCCGGTCCGCGCGCGGTTGCGGCGGCCCGGCGGGCTGGCTAAAGCCCGCCCGACGCATTCGTATGCACCGGACATGAGGACACTGTCGATGAACCACCAGGAAATGACCGACCGCATTGCCAACGGGCAGGGCTTTATCGCCGCGCTGGACCAGTCCGGCGGCTCCACGCCGAAGGCGCTGCGCGGATACGGGGTTTCCGACGATTCCTGGTCGAACGAGGACGAGATGTTTGCCCGGATCCACGCCATGCGCAGCCGGATCGTCGAAAGCCCGTGCTTCGGCTGCGGCAAAGTGCTGGGCGCGATCCTGTTCGAGAAGACGATGGACGGCGAAAGCGGCGGCAAGCCGGTGCCCGACCGGCTGAAGGAACGCGGGATCGTGCCTTTCCTCAAGGTCGACAAGGGGCTGGAGGACGAAGCGAACGGCGTCCAGATGATGAAGCCGATGCCCGACCTCGAAAGCCTGCTCGAACGCGCGAAGGCCAAGGGGATCTTCGGCACCAAGATGCGTTCGGTCATCAAGCGCAACGAACCGGCGGGGATCAAGGCGATCGTGCGCCAGCAGTTCGCCGAGGGCGCGCGCATTCTCGCCGCCGGGCTGGTCCCGATCATCGAGCCCGAATACGACATCAAGGCCGAAGACCGTGCCGAGGGCGAAAAGATCCTGCTCGAAGCGATCGAGGAGGGTCTCGACGCCCTGCCGGCGGACCAGAAGGTCATGCTCAAGCTCTCGATCCCGGCCGAGGCGGGGCTCTACTCCGGGCTCGTCGATCATCCGCGCGTCCTGCGCGTCGTCGCGCTGTCGGGCGGCTATTCGACCGACGAGGCGTGCGAGAAGCTGGCGCAGAACCCGGGCATGATCGCCAGCTTCAGCCGCGGCCTGCTGCAGGATCTGCGCGCGACGCAGAGCGACGAGGAATTCGACGCGACGCTGGGCGCGGCGATCGACCGGATCCACGCCGCCAGCATGGCCTGATCCGCGCGGGCTAGCGCGCCGCGTAGACGAAGCGGTACGCGCGGGTTTCGATCTCGCTTTCGGCCTGGCGCCCGGGGGTCGCGGAAACGAGCGCGATGACGCGCCCGTGCGTGCCGTATGTCTGCCCCAGCGTCAGGTCGGCCGTGTCGCGCCAGCCCGCCCCGTCGATCCGCGTCCGCACGATCAGCCGCCCCGGCCAGACGCAGCGCGCGGTTTCGGGACAGCGGCTGTCCTCGACCACGGCCCTGGGCGTGACGACGAGGTCGCCGACGCGCACCGGCCGGTCGATCGGCACGCCGTGCCCTTCGGGCGCGGGGGTGCCTTCGACGTTCGGCGCATCGGGCACGAGCACGCACCCGCCCAGCGCCAAGGCGACGAGGGCGAGCGGTGCGGCGGCGAAGGGCGAGATTGCGGCAGCCATGCCGGCCATAACGCGCAGCCGCCCTTTCGGGTGCCTGAACGCGTGACGAATCCGTGCCGGGCCATTACCTAGCCGCCTCATGACAGCAACCAACCCGCCCACGCAGCTCTATCTGATCTCCCCCCTCGACGTGGGGGGCGATTTTCCGGCCCGGCTCGAAACCGCGCTCGCCGGCGGCCCGGTGGCCGCGTTCCAGCTGCGCGTGAAAGGCATCGACCAGCACGAGGCCGCGCGCCTCGCCGCGCCCTTGCAGGAGATCTGCGCCGCGCGCGAATGCGCCTTCATCGTCAACGATTCGGTTCCGCTGGCCAGGCGCCTTGGCGCCGACGGCGTGCACCTGGGGCAGGCCGACGGCTCCCCGCGCGAGGCGCGCGAGGCGCTGGGGCGCGAGGCGCAGATCGGGGTGACGTGCCATGCGTCGAAGCACCTGGCGATGGAGGCGGGGGAGGCCGGGGCCGACTACGTCGCCTTCGGCAGCTTCTTCCCCAGCGAGACAAAGGCGAGCGAGCACCGGCCCGGGCCGGAACTGCTGGCCTGGTGGCAATCGCTGTTCGAGATCCCCTGCGTCGCGATCGGCGGCATCACGCCGGGCAACTGCGCCCCGCTGGTCGCCGCAGGGGCCGATTTCCTCGCCGTGAGCCACGCGGTCTGGGGCGCGGCGGATCCGGGCGCGGCCGTCGGCGACTTCCACCGCGCGATCGCGGCGGCCGGCGGGGACTGATCGGCCCGCGGGCGGGGTGTGTCAGGTCTATGGCTGCCGCGCCGAAAGCGTGCTATTCCAAGTGGCTATGGCCCTCGACTTCCTCGATCGCACCCTCACCGTGGTGGTCACCGCCACGCTGACGTCCGCCGTGTGGATCGTCGCGGGGGGCAGCCTGATCGAACTCGCCGACAGCGAGGGGCAGCGCGAGACGACCCGGCCGGCCGAGGCCGCGCCGAGCCCCAGCCCGACACCGGTCGCGACCGACGATCTGGCGGGCCCGGCCGGCGGCGCCTTGCGCGCCGCGCCGCTGGAACCGGCCCCGGCGGCGACGCCCGGCACGTCGACGCGCGACCTGATCATTCCCGTGCTCAACGTGCGCGCGCGCGACCTGAGCGACACGTTTACCGACAGCCGCGACGAGGGCGCAGGGCTGCACGAGGCGATCGACATCATGGCCCCGGAAGGCACCAGCGTGGTCGCGGCCGCGCCGGGCACGATCGAGAAGCTGTTCCGCTCCGAGGCCGGGGGCAACACGATCTACGTCCGCTCCACCGACGGGGAGACGATCTACTACTACGCCCATCTCCAGCAATATGCGCCCGGCCTGACCGAGGGGCAGCGCATCCGGCGCGGCCAGCGGCTGGGCGCGGTCGGCAGCACGGGCAGCGCCTCGGGCGAGACGCCGCACCTGCATTTCGCGATGCTGCGGACCACCGCCGATGCCGAGTGGTGGGAGCCGGCCAATGCGATCAATCCCTATCCGCTGCTGACCGGCGCGCGCTAGCGCGGGGTTTCAGGGCCGGCCGACCCCCCCCGCGCACGCAGCGCACGCGCCCCGGCACGCCGTTGGCGCCCAGTTCGCGCAGGGTCCCGGTGCCGGTGCGCACGAAGCGCCGCCCCTTCAACGGCCCGCGCGTGAAGACCACGCTGTCGCCGGTGAGCAGGTACGTCCCGGTGTCGCCCTGCGCGCGGTAGGTGGAGGCGGTGTTGATCGCGAACGCGTCCCCCGCGATCGGGCGCCAGGGCTGGCCCGCCGCGTCGCCGGGCGTGGCGCAGCGGTAGATGCCGTGCGGCAGCGTGCCGAGCTTGCCCCCCGGCGCGGCGGCGCCCGGCCCGACGGCAAGCGCGCCGGCGGCGATCGCCAGGCCGGCGACGACCGCGCGCGGGGCGCGGGAAATGGCGGAGGAACGGGGCATCGGCGCGCCCCTTAGCATTCGCGCCGCCCCCGCGCCAGCGACCTTGCCCGAACAGGGCCGCTGGGTTAAGGCGCGGCGCGCGATTGCGGGCGGGCTGCTCCGCCCATCAGACGAAGGCTCCTTGAACCATGAAAATCAGCGGCGTGGACATCCGTCCCGGCAACATCCTCGAATACGAAGGCGGCATCTGGAAAGTCGCCAAGATCCAGCACACGCAGCCCGGCAAGGGCGGTGCCTACATGCAGGTCGAGATGAAGAACCTGCAGGATGGCCGCAAGACGAACGTCCGCTTCCGCAGCGCCGACACGGTCGAGCGCGTCCGGCTCGACACCAAGGAATTCCAGTACCTCTACGAAGACGGCGACATGCTGGTCTTCATGGACCAGGAAAACTACGAACAGATCCACCTGCCGTCGGACCTGCTGGGCGAGGCCAAGGCCTTCCTGCAGGACGGTATGCAGGTGACGCTGGAGCTGTGGGAGGAGAAGCCGATCTCGGTCGCGCTGCCCGAACAGGTCGAGGCGACGATCGTCGAAGCGGACGCGGTGGTGAAGGGGCAGACCGCTTCCTCCAGCTACAAGCCCGCGGTGCTCGACAACGGCGTGCGCGTGATGGTGCCGCCCCATATCGAGAGCGGGACGCGCATCGTGGTCGACGTCTACGAACGCACTTACGTGGGCAAGGCGGGCTGACATGGGCGAAGGGGGCGATCCGAGACTGGCCGGGATCGACCTGGCCACCAGCTATATCCTCGGCGTGATCTACGACGACGAGTCGCTCACGCTGGAGATGGATTTCCACCTGCTCGACGCCCACCCGCGTTACCAGGCTCCCGCCGACGGCGAGGACGGCTGCTATCGCAAGGGCTTCATCCGCTTCGCCGACCTCGACGACCTTCGCCTGCGCAAGGCCCGGCCCGAAGACGGGCGCGAGGTCGATTATTCCGATATCTACTCGGCCACGATCGACGGCGACTATGCCAATATATCGAGCGGGTGGGGCGAAATCGAACTGACCGCGCAATCGATCCAGATCGCGCTCGACTGACAGGACTGACAAGACGATGGCCCTTTCCGGACTGATCCGCGTAATGGAGCGCGCCGCGCGCAAGGCCGGCGGCCGCCTGCGCCGCGACTTCGGCGAGATCGAGCACCTCCAGGTCAGCCGCAAGGGGCCTTCGGACTTCGTTTCCAAGGCCGACCGCGCGGCCGAACGCACGATCTACGACGAGCTGATCCATGCCCGCCCCGACTGGGGCTTCGTGATGGAGGAGGCCGGCACGATCGAGGGCGATCTGGGCAAGCCGCGCTGGATCGTCGATCCGCTCGACGGCACCAGCAACTTCCTCCACGGCATTCCGCACTTCGCGATCTCGATCGCAGTGCAGGAGCCTGCGCTGGACGGGAAGGGGCCGGACGGTTCGGGCTGGGGAGAGGTGACGGCCGGGGTCGTCTACCAGCCGATCACCGACGAGACGTTCTGGGCCGAGAAATCGCGCGGCGCCTGGCTGCAGGACGCGCGCCTGCGGGTCTCGTCGCGCTCGCGCCTGCCCGAATCGCTGATCGCGACCGGCATTCCCTATGGCGGCCACGGCGATTTCGGCGAATGGGGCCGGATCTTCGCCGCGATCGGGCCGCAGGTCGCCGGCATCCGCCGCTACGGCGCGGCCTCGCTCGACCTCGCTTGGCTGGCCGCGGGCCGGTTCGACGGCTTCTGGGAAAGCGACCTCGCGCTGTGGGACACCGCCGCCGGCTGCCTGCTGGTGCGCGAGGCGGGCGGCTTCGTCAGCGACTATCGCGGGCGTACGCAGCCGATCCACGCGAAGCAGGTCCTGGCCGCGAACGACACGCTCCATTCCAAGCTCCACAAGCTGCTGGCGGGCGCGCTCAAGGCCTGACGATCCGCGCCGCCCGGGCAGGGGCGGCGCCGCGGGGCGCGCGCGTCGCTGCCGCTTGAACCCCGGCCCGCGCGCGGCTATCCGCCGCTCTCCCGCACCAGTGCCCCTGTGGCGGAATTGGTAGACGCGTTCGACTCAAAATCGAATTTCCACGGAAGTGCCGGTTCGAGTCCGGCCAGGGGCACCAGAGTTTGATGTCGCCCTATCTTTCGCCCGTTTTCTAAAGGTTGGGCAATCGACTTGAGGCGCAGCCATGTCGAACCTTGATCTGGCCGCGTGTTGGCAGAATCGCTCCAACCTGGGCTAAATGCCGGATTTCCGCTAGCGACGACTTTGCGGACAAATCAGAAGGCGTCAACTTCAAGCTATCGGCAGAGACAACGTGTCCAAGATTCCGTGGGGGCTTTGGAATGAGGCGACTTCTTGTTGGAATTACACTGGGTGCGGCAGCGAGCACTCTTTCTTTCATTGTCGGAGAATTTCTGTCTCAAGAAAAAAGCCATGAAGAAAGGACAGTCATCTTATTTTTCGATGGTGAGAAATCGGAAGAATATTACCATTCAGCTTCCGCTTATGAGTTAGGTGTAGCATCTATAGGCAAAAAACTGAGAAATTGCGGTGTAATCGAATTGCACTTCGTCCCTTCTCAAGGCCTTCATTCAAGTCCGTTTGTTGCTGTTTTTTGGGACGAAATGAATGATGTAGAGTCCGACTGTGTAGAAAATATCATGAAAAGTGGAGAAGGGAGTTGGTCCATCCACTCGGCTAAGGATGCAATCGAGTTAGGACTGCCCTAGCTTAGGTGCCCAACCAGGCCTTAGATCTCCCTTATTCCTCGTCATTGTCACCCACGGAATTGAGTCCCGTCCGCAAGCCACCCGATTTCGGTCAAAAGACCAGCATCGCTGTCTGCGGGAACGGCGGCGTTTCGGTTTCCGGTCTGACGATGGGCGAAATCGCACACGCAGACAGTTGGGCATCGGCTTGCTGCTTGCGGCGGCTTACCGCGGGCCGCCAGATAAGTTGGACATCAGCAAAGCGCTGATTCCATGGAATTCCTGCACCCTTACCCTGGGCATCATCGGAATAACGCGCGGCCCGCCGCCACTTTCACCTTACACCGTAGCCCCGTTGCCCGGCATCTCCCCACTCCACGACAGACCGCATCGGCGATATTCGCTTGATATTGCGGCGCACCTCTGGGAATTCGGCAGCGAATGTTGCCGGGGGTTCCTTCTTTCCACGCGATTGCGGCGATGGCGATCACGGTCGTCATGTTCGTCGCCTTCGCGCGCGGGCGCATGCCGGTGGAGATCATCTCGCTGTTGACGATCGCGGTGATCGCGGTCGGTCTCTACTTCTTCCCGCTCGAGGGGACGGGCCCGACCGACGGGCTGCAACTCGCCTTCTCGGGCTTCGGCCACTACGCGCTGATAACGATCTGCGCGCTGATGATCATGGGCCGCGGGCTGGTGGTCACCGGCGCGCTGGAGCCGGCGGCCCGGTTCCTCGAACGCGTGTTCAAGCTCAACGTCCAGCTCGGCCTGCTGGTATCGCTGCTGATCGCTTTCGCCCTGTCGATGGGCGTCAACGACACGCCGGTTCTCGTCCTCCTCCTGCCGATCTTCGTCAGCCTCGCCGCGCGCGGGGCGATGCCGGCATCGAAGACGCTGATCCCGCTCAACGCCGCCGTGCTGATCGGCGGCATGGCGACCACGATCGGCACGTCGACCAACATCCTCGTCGTCTCGATCGCGCGCGACCTGGGAATGCCGCCGATGGGCGTGTTCCACTACACGCCGATCGTCCTCGCCGCCTCGCTGATCGCGCTGCCCTATCTCTGGCTCGTCATGCCGCGCCTCCTGCGCGACAACACGGTGGCCGAGGCCTATGTCCCCCGCCGGTTCCAGACCCGCCTGCGGATCGGCGACGACAGCGCGCTGAACGGCCAGGTCCTCGCCTCCATCCTCCCGCGGCTGCCGGCGGACATCGCCTTCCACGACGCGCCCGCCGGGCCGATCCAGCCGCAGCAGCAGTTGACGATCTCGGGCACGCACGAGGCGCTGGAAGAGGCGATGCGCACGCTCAAGGGCGAAGTCGCCCCGGCCTGGGTGCTCGACCGGATCCGGCGGCGCTCCTCGGAAACCGGGGCCGATATCGCGGTCGTCGAAATGACGGTCACGGCCGATTCGCGCCTCATCAACCGCACCCTGCCGACATCGGGCATTGCCGATCTCTACGGCGTCGCGGTGCTCGGCATCCACCGGCCCGACCGGCTTGTGGGGGAGAAAGACCGTTACAGCGAAGGGGGCGACCTGCGGATCGCCGAAGGCGACGTCCTGCTGGTCATGGGACTGGGGGAGGATCTCAACGATTTCGCCCGCGCCGACAGCCTCCTGACGCTGGAGGGCATGCGCGAGCTTCCGCGCCGCTCGAAGGCGGTGCTGGCGGGCGCGATCATGCTCGGTTCGGTCGGGCTGGCGTCGATCGGGCTTCTGCCGATCGCCATCTCGGCGCTGGCCGGGGCGATCCTGATGTTCGTGACCGGCTGCGTGAAGTTCGACCGCGTGGGCCGCGCGCTGTCGGCCAAGGTCATCGTGCTGGTCGCGGCCAGCATCGCGGTCGGCCGGATCGTGCTCGAAAGCGGGGCGGCGGCCTGGCTGGGCGAGGCGCTGGCATCGGGGCTGCAGTTCCTGCCGCCCGCCGCGGTCCTCGCCACGATCATGCTCTTCGTGACGTTCCTGACCAATTTCGCCTCCAACGCCACCGCGGCGACGGTCGGCACCCCGATCGCCTTCAGCATCGCGCAGCAGCTCGGCCTGCCGCCCGAACCGCTGATCCTGGCGGTCCTGTTCGGGTGCAACCTGTGTTACGCCACGCCGATCGCCTACCAGACGAACATGCTGATCATGGCGGAGGGGAACTACGAGTTCAAAGACTACATCCGCACCGGCGTGCCGCTCGTCCTGCTGATGGTGGCGACGCTCTCGGTCCTGCTGGTGACGACTTACGGGATGTAAGCGCGACCGCTTTCCTACACGCGCGCGATCTGCAATGGTTGCAGCTCCGGGGTTGCCCGCGGGGGTCGCCCCCGGGGGCGGTGCGGCGGCAGGCGCGGCGGGGACGAAAGGTCACGGCGCGCGCGGCAGGCCGGGCGAAAGGTCACGAGCAGGAGGGAATCGTTCAATGATCGCAGGCATTTCCAGCAAACGTGCAAGGCGTTTTGCGTCACGGGTCTCGCTCTTTGCCGGGGCCATGATGATGGCTGTCCCGGCCCAGGCCGACGAACTGCGCGACGCGGTCGCGGCCGACATGCCGGGCCTGATGGAACTGTACCGCGATCTCCACGCCCACCCCGAACTCAGCTTCCAGGAAGTGAAGACCGCGGCCAAGCTGGCGGCGCGCATGCGCGAACTGGGCTTCACCGTGACCGAGCAGGTCGGCCGCACCGGCGTCGTCGCCGTGCTGGAGAACGGCGAAGGCCCCACCGTCATGCTGCGCGCGGACATGGACGGGCTGCCGGTGGTCGAACAGACGGGCCTGCCCTTCGCTTCGAAAGAGGTCGCGGTACCGGCCTCGGGCGTGGAGACCGGGGTCATGCATGCCTGCGGGCACGATACCCACATGGCGGCCTGGTACGGCGCGGCGATGCAACTGGTCGAACGGCGCGATAGCTGGTCGGGCACGCTGGTCATGATCCTCCAGCCGGCCGAGGAACTGGGCGAAGGCGCGCTCGCGATGATCGAGGACGGCCTCTACACCCGCTTCCCCAAGCCCGATTACGTGATCGCCTTCCACGACGCGGCGCAGTTCCCCGCCGGGATGATCGGCTATTCCCCCGGCTTCGCGCTGGCCAACGTGGACAGCGTGGACGTCGTCATCCCCGGCGTCGGCGGCCACGGCGCCTATCCGCACACGACGCGCGACCCGATCGTGCTCGCCAGCGCGATCGTGATGAAGCTGCAGACGCTGGTCAGCCGCGAATCGAGCCCGCTCGAACCGGCGGTGGTGACGGTCGGCAGCTTCCATTCGGGCGCGAAGCACAACATCATCTCCGACGAGGCGCGGCTCCAGCTCACCGTGCGCTCCTACACCGACGAATCGCGCAAGCTGCTGCTCGACGGGATCGCGCGGATCGCGCGCGGGGAAGCGATCGCCGCCGGGATGCCGGAAGACCGGATGCCGGAGGTGACGGTGCAGGAACCCTATACCCCGGCGACCTACAACTCGCCCGACTTCACCGAGGACGTGATGGCCGCCTTCCGCGAACGCTTCGGCCAGGACCGGGTGCAACAGGTGCCCTCGGTCATGGGCGGGGAGGACTTCAGCCAGTACCTGCGCGCCGATCCCGAGGGGGTGAAGTCGCTGATCTTCTGGGTCGGCGGCGTGCCGCAGGAACAGTTCGATGCCGCGCAGCGGGGCGAGGCCACGCTGCCTTCGCTGCACAGCCCGTTCTGGGCGCCCGACGCGGAGAAAGTGATCGCGACCGCGGCCGAGGCGCTGACCGCGGCGACGCTCGACCTGATGCCGGCAGCGGGGGGCTGAGCGGCGCCGGGGCGGGGCGCTAGAGCTCCAGCCGGGTTCCGCCGCGTTCGGCCGAGCGTTCGAGCAGGGCGCGCGCCTGGCGCGCGCGGCGGTCCCGCAGCTGCTCCAGCAGGGCGCGCTGCTGGCTCGGCGAAAGGCTCTCGAACTCCGCGCGCGTCATGCCCAGCGCGGTGTAATCGACGACCGGGCCGGCCCCCGCGCCGCCCACCGCGCCGCCGCCGCGGGCGGGCTGCCGGCCGCTGCCCAGTTCGGTCACCGCGACCCGGTCCATCGGCGCGCCGAACTCGCCGCCGGCATCGCCGTGGTCGAAACGCGCGGGGCGCTGGCGCGGCCGGGCCCCGGCGGCGTTGATCAGGCGGGGCTTGCCGTACTTGCGGGCCTCGGCCTCGGCCAGGCGGGTCTGCTCCTCGCGGTCGTCGATCGTCTCGGCGACCGCGGCGCGGTTCTCCCCGTCGGCGAAGATCGCCAGGGTGCCCGTCAGGCACACGGTGATCACCGCGAAGTGCCTGTATACCTTGGCATTCAGTCCGGTCGGGCGTGCGCGACGTGCCATTGCGTCCGCCTAGGGGGGAAAGGTTAAGATCGCCGCAACGCGGGCCGCCGCCACCCGCCGCCGATACAAGACGACCGCCGAAGCCCCGAAGGACCCCGACGGCCGTGCTCTCCTCCCCAGGAGACTGTGAGCAGGCTCAGCTGTAGGTGCCGAGCCGGTGGTGCAATGCGTTGATGCGGGCGAGCTCGTCGCGATCCTCGACCGTGCGGGCGTGGCTGGCCAGCGCGGCGCGCAGGAGCTTGAAATCGGCGGTCGAGAACAGGGCGCGGGCGCGGCCCGGTTCGCGGGGCGGGGCTTCGGTGGTCGTCATCGTGCCTCTCCTTCAGGCGGTGTCGCGGCGGCGGGGGACGGTGCCGCCGCGATCGGGTTGCGAACGCCGGTCAGGCGGCCGCGAACTGGTTCATCGTGTTGTGCTCGCCGCCGGCCTTCAGGGCGGCTTCGCCGGCGAAGTACTCCTTGTGGTCGTCGCCGATGTCGCTCCCGGCCATGTTCTGGTGCTTCACGCAGGCGATGCCCTGGCGGATCTCCTCGCGCTGGACCTGGCGGACGTAGCCGAGCATCCCTTCTTCGCCGAAGTAACGCTTGGCGAGGTTGTCCGTGCTCAGCGCCGCCGTGTGATAGGTCGGCAGGGTGATCAGGTGGTGGAAGATGCCTGCCTCGCGCGATGCGTCCTTCTGGAACGTGCGGATGCGCTCGTCGGCCTCGGCAGCCAGGTCGGTGCCGTCGTAATCCACGCTCATCAGCTTGTCCCGGTCGTAGGCCGAGAGGTCGCGGCCTTCCTCCGCCCAGGCGTCGTAGACCTGCTGGCGGAAGTTGAGCGTCCAGTTGAAGCTGGGCGAGTTGTTGTAGACCAGCTTCGCATCGGGGATCACCTCGCGGATCCGGCTGACCATCCCGCCGATCTGGCCGATGTGGGGCTTCTCGGTCTCGATCCACAGCAGGTCGGCCCCGTTCTGGAGCGCGGTGATGCAGTCCAGCACGCAGCGGTCTTCGCCGGTTCCCTGGCGGAACTGGTAGAGGTTGCTCGGCAGGCGCTTGGGCCGCATGAGCTTGCCGTCGCGCGTGATCAGGACCTCGCCGTTGCCGATCGAGCCCGGTTCCACCTCGTCGCAATCGAGGAAGGCGTTGTACTGGTCGCCCAGGTCGCCCGGCTCGCTGCTATAGGCGATCTGCTTGGTCAGGCCGGCGCCGAGGCTGTCGGTGCGGGCGACGATGATCCCGTCTTCGACGCCGAGTTCGAGGAAGGCATAGCGGATCGCGCGGATCTTCTGCAGGAAGTCCTCGTGCGGGACGGTGACCTTGCCGTCCTGGTGGCCGCATTGCTTCTCGTCGCTCACCTGGTTTTCGATCTGGAGCGCGCAGGCCCCGGCCTCGATCATCTTGCGGGCGAGCAGGTAAGTCGCCTCGGCATTGCCGAAGCCGGCGTCGATGTCGGCGATGATCGGCACGACGTGCGTCTCGTGGTTCTCGATCGCGTGTTCGAGCCGCTTGGTTTCGACCGCGTCGCCGCGTTCGCGCGCGGCATCGAGATCGCGGAACATCATGCCCAGTTCGCGCGCGTCGGCCTGGCGCAGGAAGGTATAGAGCTCCTCGATCAGCGCGGGCACGCTCGTCTTCTCGTGCATCGACTGGTCGGGCAGGGGCCCGAACTCGCTGCGCAGCGCGGCGACCATCCAGCCCGACAGGTAGAGGTAACGGCCCTTGGTGCTGCCGAAGTGCTTCTTGATCGAGATCATCTTCTGCTGGCCGATGAACCCGTGCCAGCAACCCAGCGACTGGGTGTAGGCGGCGGGATCGGCGTCGTAGGCCGCCATGTCTTCGCGCATGATCCGCGCGGTATGGCGCGCGATGTCGAGCCCGGTGGGGAAGCGGTTCTGGATCTTCATCCGGGCCGCCGACTCGGGATCGATCGCATCCCACGGGGCGCCGCGGCTGCCGATGGTGCTGCGAAACTCGTCGATCTTGCCCTGGTACGTCACGTCTCGGTCTCCTGAAAATGTCGGCGGTCGCCTCGGGACCTTTGATGGCAGCCGACAAGCGGAGCGGACAGGAAAACTTACACACTTTGTTGTCCAATTGCGCTGAATGTGGCAATCTGAAGTGTAAAGTTGTAAAGGTATTTACATATGGCGGATGAAGCGGTCTTTGCCGGCCCGGCCCTGCGCCGGTTGCGGCGGCGCGAGGGGCTGACCCAGGCGGCCATGGCCGGGCAGCTGGGCATATCGCCCAGTTACCTCAACCTGATCGAACGCAACCAGCGCCCGCTGACCGCGCGCGTCATGATGCAGGTGGTCGAGCGGTTCGATTTCGATCCGCGCAGCTTGCGCGAGGCGGAGAATGTCGGCGGGGTGGACGGCCTCGCGCGGCGCCTTGCCGACGAACGCTTCGCCCCTTTCGCGATCGACCGCGACGAGATGGCCGAGATCCTGGCCGTGGCCCCGCATTTCGCCAGCGCCTTCGCCACGCTCTACGACAATGCCGGGCAGGGGACCGCGAGCGGGGAAGACCCCCTGGCCGCCTGCCGGCGCGAGATCGAGCGTTGGCGCAACCACTTCGCCGATCTCGACACGGCGGCGGAGGAACTGGCCGATGAGCTGCGCCTGTCGCGCGCCGACCTGGGCGCGGCGCTGACTGAGCGGCTGCGCGAACGGCACCAGATCGCGCTCCGCATCCTGCCGCGCGACGTCATGCCGGACCTCGTCCGCCGGCTCGACCTCCACGCCCGGCAGCTGCAGCTTTCGGAAATGCTCGACCCGGCATCGCGCAATTTCCAGATCGCGGCCCAGCTCGCCCTGCTGGAACAGCGCGACGCGATCCGGGCGCTCGCGGCGGGGGCGGACCTGGCGAGCGAGCAGGCGCGGCGGCTGTTCGAGCGGCACCTGCAGAGCTATTTCGCCGCCGCGCTGATCATGCCCTATGGCCGGTTCCTGCGCGCATGCGACGCGACCGGCTACGACTTTCCCGTCCTGATGCGCCGCTTCGGGGTCAGCTTCGAACAGCTCGCGCACCGGCTGACCACCTTGCAGCGGGTCGGCCAGCGGGGCCTGCCGTTCTTCATGGCCCGGGTCGACCGCGCCGGCCAGTTTTCCAAGCGCTTCGCGGGGGCGAGCGGGGCAACGTTCTTCGAGGGCGACGCGACGTGCCCGCTGTGGCACCTGCACCGGGCCTTCGACCGCGCGGGCGAGTGGTGCGTGCAGGAAATCGCGGTCGAAGGGGCCGAGGCGCACGACCACTGGCTGACCGTCGCGCGCATGTCGGAAGGCGTGGGTGCGGGCGACGAGGCGCAGTTCTCGGTCGTCGTCGGGATCGAGGCGCGCTTCGCCGGCGAACTCGCGGCCGCGCGCGGGCTGCCGCTGCGGCGCGAACAGGCCCAGCGCATCGGCCCGGGATGCCAGGCCTGCCACGCGGTCGATTGCCGACAGCGCTCGCTGCCGCCGCGTAACGCGCAGCTGGCGTTCGACAGCCACGAGCGCGGGTTCAGCCCCTATCGTTTCAGCGCCCATGCGGCCGGCGACGCTCCGCCCTCGCGCAGGCGCGGGTGAACGGCGCGCGGGGGACAGGCTGTAAAGTTTACCGACATTTCACCTCTGGCGCCTATGCCGGCCCGGTATTCGCAATTTTCCGGACCGGACGGGAATGATCCGCCTCTTCAAGCACTATATCCCCCACGCGGTCTTGCTGCTGGGCCTGGTCGACCTGCTGCTGCTCGTCGCCGCCGGCGAGCTCGGCTGGATCCTGCGCGCGTCGCAGGCGGGGATCGATACCGGCCCGCTGGGCGACAGGGTGGCCCCGCTGGCCGGGTTCGCGACCACGGTCTGGATCGCGATGATCTCGGTCGGGGTGTACGGCAGCGAGGCGCTGCGTTCGATGCGCTATGCCTGCGCCCGCCTGCTGGTCGCAATCAGCCTGGCGATCATCGCCCTGTCGCTGCTCGATTTCCTGATCCCGGGCCTGACCTTCTGGCGTTCGACCCTGCTCTTCGCGATGGTGCTGTCAGCGGCCTTCCTGCTGCTCAATCGCCTCCTGCTCGGCTCGTTCCTCGGCGCCTCGGCCTTTCGGCGGCGCATCCTCGTGCTCGGCGCGGGCCGGCGCGCGCAGCGCCTGCGCGAACTGGGCGACCGCCCCGAAAGCGGCTTCGCGATCGTTTCCTACATCGCCATGTCCGATGGCGAGCGCGAGGTGGAGGAAGCGATCGCCCGCTCTGCCATTCACGATCTCGGCCGGTTCGTCGAGAACCTGGGGGCGAGCGAAGTCGTCCTGGCGCTGGAGGAACGGCGCAACGCCCTGCCGCTCAAGGACCTGCTGCGGATCAAGACGATGGGCGTTCACGTCAACGATTTCTCCAGCTTCCTGGAACGCGAGACGGGCCGCGTCGATCTCGACACGCTCAATCCCAGCTGGCTGATCTTTTCCGACGGCTTTTCGTCCGGCCGGATGTTCTCCAGCGCTTTCAAGCGGGTGTTCGACATCGTCGCCAGCGGCCTGTTGCTGCTGCTGACTTTCCCCGTGATCGCGCTGTTCGCCCTGCTGGTGAAGCTCGACAGCAAGGGGCCGGCGTTCTTTCGCCAGACCCGCGTGGGCCTCTACGGGCAGCCGTTCGACCTGGTGAAGCTGCGCTCGATGCGTGTCGATGCGGAAAAGGACGGGGCGAAATGGGCCGAGCGAAACGATAGCCGGATCACCCGCGTCGGCCGGTTCATACGCAAGACCCGGATCGACGAACTGCCGCAGGTCTGGACCGTGCTGACGGGGAAGATGAGCTTCGTCGGCCCGCGCCCCGAAGTGCCCAAGTTCGTCGCCGACCTGGAGGAGAAGCTGCCCTATTATGCAGAGCGGCACATGGTGAAGCCCGGGATCACCGGCTGGGCGCAGATCAACTACCCCTACGGCGCGTCGATCGAGGACGCGCGGCACAAGCTGGAATACGATCTCTATTACGCCAAGAACTACACGCCCTTCCTCGACCTGCTGATCCTGCTCCAGACCCTGCGCGTCGTGCTGTGGCACGAGGGGGCCCGATGACGGGGCTCGCCGCAGGCTGGCAGTTCGTCGGCTTCTTCCTGCATCTGGCGGGGGCGCTGGCCTGCACGGTCTCTGCCGGCTGGCTGCTGCGCAACCGGCGCGTGGCGATCCCGCACCGCGGGTGGACCCTCGGCGCGCTGGCGGCGACCGGTGCCTGGTGCCTGGCGGTCGCCGCGCTCGGGGCGGGGCACGGGCTGGGCGTGGCCCTGGCCGCCGCCCGCGACGTCGCCTGGATCGCGGTCCTCTACCGCCTCTTCGCCGCGGACGGCCGCCACCACCTGATGCAGGCGGTTCGCCCGCTGGTTTTCTCGCTCGTGTTCGTGACCGGGTTGCAACTGGCGATTGCCCTGGCGGCACGCGGCACGCTGGCCAACCCGGATTCGCCTGCCTTCGACATTTCCGCCCTTCTGAACGTGCTGGTGGCGGTTGGCGCGCTGATGCTGGTTCACAATCTCTATGCCGGGGCGGGGCCGGCGACGCGGACGCTGCTGCGCTGGCCCGCGGGCGGCCTGGCGGCGTTCTGGGCCTACGATCTCAACTTCTACACGATCGCCTATCTCGGCGGCACGCTCGACGGGCTGGCGGCTTTCCACGGCATCGTCGCGGGGCTGGTCGGGGCGATCGTCGTCTTCGGCGGCAGTGCCGAGGTGCAGGCGCGGCGGCTCAGCCCGTCGCACGCGGTCGCTTTCCGCACGCTCTCGCTGGTGCTGATCGGGGCCTATCTCGTGGCGATGGCGATCCTCGCGCAGTCGCTCGATCTCCTCGGCGACGGGGTGCAGCGCCTTACCCAGGTCGGCCTGCTGTTCGCGGCAGTCGTGGCCGCGCTCTACTGGCTGCCGTCGCGCAAGCTGCGCGGCTGGTGGAAGGTGACGGTGATCAAGCACCTGTTCGAACACCGTTACGACTATCGCACCGAGTGGCTTCGCCTGGCCCAGACAATGGGACAGGCCGGGCCGGCTCAGGACGGCAGCGACCTCTACGAGCGCGCGACCCGCGCCATGGCGGAAGTGGCGGAGAGCCCTTCAGGACTGCTCTTCGTCCCGGACGAGGATGGTGCAATGGTCCTGGCCGCGCGCTGGAACTGGCCCGAGATCGAGGTTCCGCCGCGCGCGATCCCCGCCCGTTTCGCGGCCGCAGTGGAGAAAGCGGCCCACATCGTCGACGTAGAGGCGCAGCGCGCCCGGCCCGAGGCGTGCGATCCGCCGATCGACCTGCCCCCCTGGCTGCGCGACCTGCCGCGCGCCTGGGCCGCGGTGCCGCTGCTTCACTTCGACCAGCTCCGCGGGCTCGTCGTCCTGGCGAGGCCGCCGATCGCGCGCAAGCTGGACTGGGAGGACTTCGACCTGCTGCGCCTCGTCGGCCGGCAGCTCGCCAGCTACCTCGCCGAACGGGCGAGCCACCAGGCCCTGCTCGAAGCGCGCCAGTTCGACGAATTCTCGCGCCGGATCGCCTTCGTCATGCACGATGTGAAGAACCTCGCCAGCCAGCTTTCGCTGCTGGCGCGCAACGCGGAGCGCCATGCGGACAACCCGGACTTCCGGGCGGACATGCTGGTGACCCTGCGCAACAGCGCGGAAAAGCTGACCGCGCTGATGAACCGGCTGGGCCGTTACCAGTCGGCCGGAAGTTCCTCGCTCGACCGTGTCTCGCTGGGCGCGCTGGCACAGCGGGTCCGGTCCTCGCTCGGCGATCGCGGCGCGCTGTCGGTGATCGGCACCGCCGAGGTTGAGGTCCTCGCCGACGGGGAGGCGCTGGAGCAGGCGATCGGACACCTCGTCCAGAACGCGCTCGATGCCAGCGAAGAGGGGATGCCGGTCTATCTCGACGTTTCCAGCGACGGCGTGCGCGGTCGGATCGACATCGTCGATTCGGGCCCCGGCATGTCGGCGGACTTCGTTCGCGACGGCCTGTTCAAGCCGTTCGTATCGTCGAAATCCAACGGTTTCGGCATCGGCGCCTACGAGGCGCGCGAACTGGTGCGCGCGATGGGCGGGCGGATCGACGTCGATTCGCGGCCCGGCATCGGCACGCGCTTCTCGGTCACCCTGCCGATGTTCGTCGCCGCCCAGATTGCGCGCGCGGGCGGCCACGATGACTCGCGCGGCGACGGATCGGAGGCGGCCTGATGGCGCAGGACAAACCCCGGCTGCTGGTGGTCGAGGACGACGAGGGCCTGCAGGCGCAGCTCAAGTGGGCTTACGAGGATTTCGAGATCGTCGCGGCCCGCGACCGCGAATCGGCGCTCGCCGCGTTGCGGTCCGATGCGCCGCCGGTCGTCACGCTCGACCTTGGCCTGCCGCCCGATCCGGACGGGGTGAGCGAAGGGTTCGCGGTGCTCGACGCGATCATGGCGCTCAAGCCCGATACGAAGGTCATCGTCGCATCGGGCCACTCGGCCCGCGAGAGCGCGCTCGAGGCGATCTCGCGCGGGGCTTACGACTTCTACCGCAAGCCGGTCGATATCGACGAGCTGGGCCTGATCGTGCGCCGCGCGTTCAACTTGTGGGAGATGGAGCAGGAAAACGCGCGTCTCGCGCTGCGCAGCCCGGAAGGCAAGACCGTGCTCGGCAGCCTGATCACCGCGGCGCCCGAAATGATGAAGGTCGCGCGTACGATCGAACGGGTCGCGAATACCGACGTCTCGGTCATGCTCCTCGGCGCGAGCGGCACGGGCAAGGAACTGCTCGCCCGCGGTCTGCACGATGCCAGCGGCCGTGCGGCGGGGCGCTTCGTCGCGATCAACTGCGCCGCGATTCCCGAAACCCTGCTCGAGGCGGAACTGTTCGGACACGAGAAAGGGGCCTTCACCGGGGCGGTGAAAACGACCGAGGGGAAGATCGAGCAGGCCCATGGCGGCACGCTGTTTCTCGACGAAGTGGGCGACATTCCGCTGCCCCTCCAGGTCAAGCTGCTGCGCTTCCTCCAGGAACGGCAGATCGAGCGCCTCGGCGGACGCAGCGCGATCGACGTGGACACGCGGATCGTCTGCGCGACGCACCAGGATCTCGAGGCGATGACGCGCGAGGGGCGCTTCCGCGAGGACCTGTTCTACCGGCTGGCGGAAATCGTGATCAAGATCCCCCCCCTGTCCCAGCGGCCGGGCGATCCCGTCCTCCTTGCCAAGGCCTTCCTCAAGCGCATGGCGGCGGAAATGAACCCGGCGATCAAGGGTTTCGCACCCGACGCCCTCGCCGCGATCGACGCCTGGAACTGGCCCGGCAATGTCCGCGAGCTGGAAAACCGGGTCAAGCGCGCGGTCATCATGGCCGATGGAAAGCTGGTCGGCGCGGCCGACCTCGACCTGGAGGACGCGCTGGAGGAAGAGGCGCTGCCGCTCAATATCAAGAGCGCGCGCGAGCGGGCCGACCGGCGCGTGATCCGGCAGGCACTGTCGCGCAGCGAAGGCAATATCTCGAAGGCGGCAAAGCTGCTCGGGATCAGCCGGCCGACCCTCTACGACCTGCTCAAGCAGTACGATCTGCAGGGCTGAGCCGATGGCGGGCAGGGGCACGATCGCGCTGCTGGCGCTGGCAATGGCCGCCTGTTCGCAGCCACAGCCGGCATCCGACCCGGTCGACGTCGCGGTCGCCGCGATGGAGCGGGGCGATCCGCTGGGGGCCGAGATCGCGCTGCGGCGCCAGCTCGACCGCGGCACCGCGCGCGAGGAGCTGGCCGCCTATCTCGGCGAGGCCGAGCTGCTCCAGGGCGACCTGGTGGCGGCGCGGGCCTGGCTGGGAGGCGGCCAGTTCTCGCCAGGCACGCGGGCGCGGGGTTTCCGCATCCTGGGCAGGCTGGAAATGCGCGAGGGCAACCTCGCCGCCGCGGGCGCGGCGTTCGACCGCGCTCTGCGGATCGCGCCCGACGATCCCCGCCTGTGGAGCGATATCGGCCGCCTGCGCTATCTCGGCGGAGAGCAGGCGCAGGCGATCGCGGCGAGCGAGCGCGCGGTGGAACTGGCGCCGCGCAATGCCGAGGCGCTGCACCTGCGCGGACAGCTCGTGCGCGATGCGCACGGAATGGAGGCGGCGCTGCCGTGGTTCGAGGCCGCGCTGGAGGTGGAGCCGGCGAACGTCGATCTCCTCGCGGATAGTGCCGCCACGCTGGGCGAGCTTGGCCGCGCGCCGGAAATGCTCGCGCAGGTCCGCGAGATGGCCGGGCTGGCGCCGCGCGATCCGCGCGTCCTGCTCTACCAGGCGGTGCTGGCGGCGCGGGCGGGCGAATTCGGCCTGGCGCGCGACCTCCTCGCGCGCGGGGGCTCTGCCCGGCGGATCGACGCCGCGGCCCGTTTGACCGGTGCCGTCGTCGATCTCGAAACGGGCAACCCTGCCAGCGCGGCGCAGGTGCTCGATCGTCTGCTGCGCGAACAGCCGGACAACCGGCGCGTCCGGCAACTTCTGGTGCGCGCGCTCCACCTCGCGGGCAACAACCGCGAACTGGTCTATCGCTTCGCCGCGGCCGCGCGGGCCGAGGATGCCGACCGCTACCTGGTGCAGACCGTGGGCCGGGCTTACGAGGCGCTGGGCGAACGCGAGCAGGCCGCGCCTTTCCTGGAGCGGGCGGCCGCGCCCATGCCTGACAGCCCGGTCCTGCTGGCAAGCGGCAGGCCCGGCGGTCCGCTCACACTGGGCGAAGCGCCAAGCGGGATCGAGACACAGGCCTATATCCGCGCGGCGCTGGCGGAAGGCAGGACCGCACAGGCCATGGCTGCGGCCAAGGCCTTCCTCGGCCGCTTCCCCGGCTCGGCCGATGCGCGGAGCCTTGCCGGCGATGTGCACCTCGCTGCCGGCCGGCCGCGCGAGGCGATCGAAAGCTATCGCGCGGCGGCGGCCATTCGCCGGCCCTGGCCGCTGGCGCGCCGAATGCTCGCAGCCCACGCGGCCATCGACGATCGCGCCGGGGCGGAGTGGCTCCTGGCCAACCAGCTCGCGAGCGAGCCGGCCAATCGCGAGGCGCTGGCGCTGGCCGCCCGGCTTGCCTTCGAGGACGACTGGCTCGATGGCGCCGAGGCCCTGCTGCGCCGCGCGCTCGCCCTGGGCGGCGCGCAGGACCCCGGGCTGTTGTCGCTCGCCGCGCGGGCCGCGGCGCGCGCGGGGCGGCAGGAAGAGGCGAGGGAACTGGCCATGCGCGCATTCCGCCTGCAACGCCGGCACCGCGGCGCGCGCGCGGCGCTCGCGCAGGTCCTGCGCGGTGACGGCGCACCGGCGCAGGCGGCGGTGGAAGCGCTGGCGAGCGCCCCCTAGGCGCGCGGCAGACCCCGTGCCCGGGGCGGCTCGACAAGGCGCTGGCAAGCCGGCATGGCCTGCGCCGTGCGCGCTTCGATCCTCCCCCGCATCGATCCGATGGTCAGGCTGTTGGTGGTCGCCATCCTGCTGGCCACGCTGTTGCCCGCGGCCGGGGCTGGAAAGGCGGTCGCGCAGGCGGTTTCGAGCCTCGCGATCTTCCTGCTGTTCTTCCTCAACGGGCTGCGGCTGGCGCGCGGCGATGTCCTCAAGGGGCTGGGGCAAGGGCGGTTCCTGCTGCCGCTGGTGGCCTGGTGCTTCGGCGCGATGGCGCTGGCCGGGCTCGCGCTCTCGCGCCTCGTCGATGGCCACGTGCCGGGCGAAATCGCGATCGGGTTCCTCTTTCTCGGCACGCTGGCGTCCACCGTGCAATCCGCCACGGCCTATACCTCGCTCGCCGGGGGCAACGTCGCCGCCTCGGTCGTCGCGGCCGCGCTGCTGAACATTCTCGGCGTCTTCGTCACGGCCCCGCTCTTCGCCCTGCTGGGCGGGTTCGCGACGGTCGACGTGGGCTGGGGCGCGCTTGGACGGATACTGGCACTGCTGGTCCTGCCCTTCGTGCTCGGCCAGGCGCTCCAGGGGCTGGGCCGCGCCTGGGTGACGGGGCATCCGCGGCTCGTGACCTGGCTGGACCGCGCGGCCATCGCGATCGCCGTCTATGTCGCCTTCTCGGCCGCGGTCGAACAGGGCATCTGGCAGGCGCTGGGCACCTGGCAATGGATCGTCGTCGGCGCCGCGCTGGCCGGCCTGCTGCTGTTCGCGTTCGGCGGGGGCTGGCTGCTCGGGGGCGCGCTGCGGCTGCCCCGGGCGACCCGCATTTCCTTCATGTTCGCCGGCGCGCACAAGAGCGTGGTGAGCGGCGCGCCGATCGCGCTGATCCTGTTCGGCGCGGAGCGGGCGGGCCTGATCCTCGTGCCGCTGCTCGCCTATCACCTGTTCCAGCTGATCGTTTCGGTGCCGCTCGCTACGCGTCTGGCGATGCGTTCCCGCCCGTCGGAGTGACCGGCTGACGGCGGTTGTGGCGCACCGACCAGGCCAGCGAGATCAGGATCAGCGTCGCCCCGATCAGGCCGGTGATCGTTTCCGGAACGTGGAAGCGGGCAGAGAACAGCATGATCCCGCCCAGCGCGATGATCGCCCAGAAAGCCCCATGTTCGAGGAAACGGTACTGCGCCAGCGTGCCTTTCTCCACCAGGTGGATTGTCATCGAGCGCACGAACATCGCGCCGATCGACAGGCCGAGCGCGATCACGATCATGTTGTTCGACAGGGCGAATGCGCCGATCACGCCGTCGAAGCTGAAGGAGGCGTCGAGCACCTCGAGGTAGAGGAACCCGCCCAGCCCGCTGCGCACCGCCGCGCCGGCCAGTCGCTGTTTCTCTTCGTGGATCTCGAGGATCTTGTTGACGCCCTGCACGGCGATGAAGGTGACCAGGCCCAGGATGCCGGCGACGAGGAAGGTCAGGGCCTCTTCCGGCTCCAGCATCGCGGAAATGCCCCACAGGACCAGCAGCAGGAACGCGATCTCCGCCGCCGGGAGCGCGGCGAAGCGCGACAGGTGCCGCTCTATCACCGCGATCCAGTGAATGTCCTTCTCGTTGTCGAAGAAGAACTTCAGGCCCACCATGGCCAGGAAGGCCCCGCCGAAACCGGCGATGCCGACGTGGGCCGAGCTCACGATAGCCTCGTACTCCTGCGGCCGGTTGAGCGAGAGGTCGATCGTGTCGATCGGCCCCAGCCCTGCCGCGATCGCGACAATGGCGAGCGGGAAGACGATGCGGGTGCCGAACACCGCGATCGCGATGCCCCAGATCAGGAAGCGCCGTTGCCAGACCGGGTCCATGTGCCGCAGCACCGTGGCGTTGACCACGGCGTTGTCGAAGCTGAGCGAAATCTCGAGGATCGAGAGGACCAGGATGATCCACAGCATCGACAGCGTGCCGGCGAGCGTGCCGGTGCTGGACCAGCCGTACCAGATCCCCAGCGCGAAGCAGGTCGCGGTGAAGACCAGCGAGAACTTGTAGAAGCGAAGCAGCGTGGCCATGCGGCGATCCCGTGAAATGGACGGCTGGAACGAGGCGGCGGACCGGTCACCGCGCCGGCTAGGAAATCCGGCGCCGGAGCGCAAGTTCCCGTGCGGGCTACTTCGGCTGGTAGGTCTGCGCCTCGCCGGGGAACGATCGGTCGCGGACTTCCGCGGCATAGGTCGCGGCGGCCCGGGAAATCACCTCGGCCATCTCCTCGTAGCGTTTCACGAAGCGCGGCACGCGTTCGAACATGCCCAGCATGTCTTCGCAGACGAGGACCTGGCCGTCGCACTGGGCCGAGGCCCCGATCCCGATCGTCGGGCAAGAGACGCCCTCGGTCACCGAGATCGCGATCGGTTCGACGACGCCTTCGACCACGATCGCGAAGGCCCCGGCCTCGTCCAGCGCCTTGGCATCGCCGACGATCTTCTCCGCCTCCGCATCGCTGCGCCCGCGGGCGGCATAGCCGCCGAGGACGTTGACCGCCTGCGGCGTCAGTCCGACGTGGCCCATCACGGGAATGCCGCGCTCGGCCAGGAAGGCGACCGTCTCGGCCATGGCCGCGCCGCCCTCCAGCTTGACCCCAGCAGCGCCGCTTTCCTTCAGCAGGCGCGATGCGCTCTCGAACGCTTGCCGGGGCGATGCCTCGTAGCTGCCGAAAGGCATGTCGACGATGACGACCGAGTGGTAGCTGCCGCGCACGACCGCGGCGGCGTGGTTGGCCATCATTTCCAGCGTCACCGGGATCGTGGAGGGCAGGCCGTAGATTACCTGGGCCAGCGAATCGCCGACCAGCAGCAGGTCGCAATGCTCGTCGAGCAGCTGGGCCTGGCGGGCGGTATAGGCGGTCAGCATGACGAGCGGCTGCTCGGTCACGCCGTCCTTCTTGCGCTGGCGTATCTTCGGCACGGTCAGCCGGCGCATCGGCTGCGGCGTGGGCGTGGCGCGGCTGGTCGCGGTATCGAGCTGGAAGGTCGTGGACATGCCCCGGTTCTAGCGGCGTTGGGGGCAAGCGCCAACCGCGCCCTTGGCCTTTGGTCGAAAACTTGCAACAGGGCTTTCAACAGGGGCAGAATCGTTGAGAGGGAGAGATACCGGGATGGTCGCAAGTGCAGGTGCGCAAGCAGGTGAGCAGGGCTGGTCCTCGCGCACGGCATTCATCCTGGCGGCCGTCGGCGCCGCCGTGGGTCTCGGCAACATCTGGCGTTTCCCGACCCTTGCGGGCGAAAACGGGGGCGGGGCCTTCGTCCTTGTCTACCTGGTCTGCGTCCTCCTGATCGGCCTGCCGCTGATGTTGTCCGAATTCGTGGTCGGCCGGGCGGGACAGTCCGACGCGATCGGCTCGGTCGCCCGCGTGGCGGAGGAATCGCGCGTTTCGCGCAAGTGGCGCCTTTTCGGCGGGATCGAGATCCTCGCCGGGTTCCTGATCCTCTCGTTCTACTCGGTCGTCGCCGGCTGGGTCCTCTATTACATCTGGCTTTCGGGCGGCGATTTCTTCGGCAACCTCTTCGCGGGCGAACCGCTGCGGGGCGCGTTCTCCGACATGGGGCAGGATGCCGTCAGCGGGATGATGGGCGAGCTGTTCGCGAGCCCCGGCCGCCTGATCGGGGTCCACGCCCTGTTCATGGTCGCGACCATCACCATCGTCGCCAGCGGGGTGCACGACGGAATCGAGAAGGCGGCCACCTGGCTCATGCCTGCGTTCTTCTTCCTTCTGCTCGGCATCACGATCTACGGCGCGTTCACCGGCGACTTCGAACGGGCGCTGGCCTTCATGTTCACCCCCGATTTCTCCAAGCTCACGGCCCCGGCGATCAACGAGGCGCTGGGCCAGGCGTTCTTCTCGCTCAGCCTCGCCTCGGGCGCGCTGATCACTTACGGCGCCTATGTCGGGCGCGAGGTGAACCTGGCGCCCACCGCGGCCACGATCAGCGTTGCCGATACCGGCGTGGCGCTGATCGCGGGCCTGATGATCTTCCCGATCGTCTTTGCCGTCGGCCTGGACCCTTCGGCCGGCCCGGCGCTGATCTTCCAGTCGCTGCCGGTCGCGTTCCAGACGATGCCCGGCGGCTCGCTGATCGGGTTGCTCTTCTTCGTCCTGATCTTCTTCGCCGCCCTGACCAGCTCGATCTCGCTGCTCGAAGGGCCCACCGCCTGGGCGATCGACCGCTTCGGCCTGCGCCGTCCCGCGGCCGCGATCATGATCGGCGGCGGGGCCTTCGTCATCGGCATTGCCTGCGCGCTGGGATACAACGTCTGGTCCGACGTGCGCCCGCTCGGCTTCTGGAGCATTTTTGCCGAGGCCGACATTCTCGATACGCTGGACGGCTTTACCGGCAAGCTCATGCTGCCGCTGGCCGGCCTGCTGATGTCGATCTTCGTCGGGTGGAAGGCCGATCGCCGGCTGGTCGAGATGCAGAGCGGCCTGAGCGGGGGGCTGTTCCTCGCCTGGCGCTTCCTGGTCGCCTGGGTGTGCCCGATCGCGGTGGCCCTGATCCTGGTCTTCGGCCTGTTCCCCGAACTGCTGGTGTAGCTTCACGCCGCTGTCGCCTCCGCCGCGCGCGGCGGCGATGCGGGAAACATGCATCGAATCGCGGCCTCGTGCGTTGCAGGGGGGACCCCCGGTGGGAAATGCCCGCCGCTGGCGGCCAGGTGGCCGGCCGCAAGGCCGGGACCGAGGCCGGTTTCTCCCCTGGACGAACGGAGCCGCAATGCGAGAGTCCGACAGTTCCGAGATGGAAGCCCCCGAGACATTGCCCGGGGTCGGCGAGGCCATCTGCAATTGCCGCGCCTGCCCCATCGGGGCGCTCGACAACCGCGCCGTCATGGGCGAGGGCCCGCGCGACGCGCCGCTGATGATCGTCGGCGAACAGCCGGGCGATGTAGAGGATCGCGCGGGCCGGCCCTTCGTCGGGCCGGCCGGGCGCCTGCTCGACCAGCGGCTTGCAAAGGCCGGCATCGAGCGCGAGCGGGCCTATCTCACCAACGCCGTGAAGCATTTCAAGTTCGCCCGCCGGGGCAAGCGGCGGCTGCACAAGTCGCCCACGACCGGAGAGATCGACACCTGCCGCTGGTGGCTCGAACGCGAACGCGCGATCGTCGCGCCGCGCCTCGTCCTGGCGCTGGGCGTCAGCGCGGCGCGCGGGGTGCTGGGCAAGACGGTCCGCATCTCCCGCTCGCGGGGGGAGGGGATCACGCTCGGCGACGGGGCGGAAGCCTGGGTCACGGCCCATCCGTCGTACCTCCTGCGGTTGAGCGGCGGGAAGAAGGCGGAGCAGGAGCGGCTTTTCGATGCCGACCTGGCCGCTGTGAAGGATCGCCTGGAGGAACTGACCCGATGAGCGACCGCGCCGGCCCGCGCCTTTTCCACTCCCGGCCGCCCGGGGGCGCCCTTGGCTGAGCGGGGCGCCGGCATCTCTCGCCGCATCGGTCGTTTTCGCGGCGACTTGCGCGTGGCTGCCCTGCTGATCGTGGCCGGCATCCTGCTGGCGGGGCGCGGCTGGCTGGCGGACCACCCGCAGCACAATCCCTGGGCGCCGCTCGACCTCGACGACCCGCCGGGATGGGCGACGCGCACGAAGCTGCTCGCGCTGAAGGACGACCTGGCCGAATGCCGCGCGGTGCTGGAGCGCAGCGATGTTTCCTTTCGCGCGCTGGAGAGCCAGGGAGAGGGCGCCTGCCACCGCCCCGACCGCACCGTGATCGAAACGCTGCCGCTTGCGCCGCGCGTACCGCCCACGACCTGCCCGGTGGCGGTCGGGCTGGAGCTATGGCTGCGCGATATCGTCCAGCCAGCCGCGCGCCGCCACTTCGGCGCCGAGGTCAGCCGGATCGAGCACATGGGCGCCTATAGCTGCCGCCGGCTCTACGGCCGATCCGAAGGGCGGTGGAGCGAACATGCGACCGGCAACGCGATCGACATCGGCGGTTTCGTGCTGGAGGACGGACGCCGGATCAGCGTGCTCGGCGACTGGCCGGGGGAGGGGGAGGCGGCGCAGTTCCTGCGCGAGGTGCGCAATGGTGCCTGCCCGCTGTTCGCGACGGTCCTTTCGCCCGATTACAACGCGGCCCACGCCAACCATTTCCACTTCGACCAGTCGGGCCGCTACACCGGGGTCTGTCGGTGACGGTTCGCGCGGTGGGCGATCAGGCGGCCTGGGCGAGCTGCAGTTCGAGCCGGTCCCAGATCTCGACCAGCGCGGCGGTCAACTCGTCCATCATCGCCTCGGTATGGGCGGGGCCGGGGGTGAAGCGCAGCCGCTCAGTGCCGCGCGGAACGGTGGGGAAATTGATCGGCTGCACGTAGGCGCCGTATTCGGCGAGCAGGATGTCGCTGATTTTCTTCGCGCGCACCGGGTCGCCGACCATCAGCGGGACGATATGCGTCTCGCTCGCCATGACGGGCAGGCCGGCGGCGGCGAACTTGGCCTTCAGCGTCGCGGCGTTGCGCTGCTGCGCCTCGCGCTCCTCGCTCGAATCCTTCAGGTGGCGAACCGCGGCCAGGACGCCGGCGACGAGCACGGGGCTGAGCGAGGTGGTGAAGATGAACCCCGGGGCATAGGACCGGATGCAGTCGATCACCTTGGTGTCGGCCGCGATGTAACCGCCCATCACGCCGAACGCCTTGCCCAGCGTCCCTTCGATAATGTCGATCCGGTGCGCGGCCTCGTCGCGTTCGGAGATGCCGCCGCCGCGTTCCCCGTACATGCCCACCGCGTGGACTTCGTCGATATAGGTCAGCGCGTTGTACTTTTCGGCCAGGTCGCAGATCGCGTGGATCGGCGCGACGTCGCCGTCCATCGAATAGACGCTTTCGAAGGCGATGACCTTGGGCGTTTCCGGCGCTTCGGCAGCCAGCAGTTCCTCGAGATGGGCGATGTCGTTGTGGCGAAACACGCGCTTCTCGCAGCCGGAATTGCGGATGCCGGCGATCATGCTCGCGTGGTTCAGCTCGTCGGAAAAGATCACGCAGCCCGGCAGGAGCTTGGCCAGCGTGGAGAGCGTGGCGTCGTTGGAGACGTAGCCGCTGGTGAACAGCAGGGCGCCTTCCTTGCCGTGCAGGTCGGCCAGCTCGCGCTCCAGCTCGATGTGGAAATGGGTGTTGCCCCCGATATTGCGCGTGCCGCCGCTGCCCGCTCCGACATCGTGCAGGGCGTTTTCCATCGCCTCGATCACCTTGGGGTGCTGCCCCATCGCGAGGTAATCGTTCGAACACCAGACGGTGATCGGCTTCGGCCCGTTGTGCCCGGCGAAGCAGCGCGCGTTGGGATAGGCGCCCTTGTTGCGCAGGATATCGATGAAGACGCGATAGCGGCCCTCGGAATGCAGGCGGTCGATCGCCTGGTCGAAGATCTGGTCGTAATTCATCGCTCGCTCGGTCTTCGTCGCTGCAACAGCGGCCGCTCCGGGCCGGCATTTAGGCCCCTGTGCCCGCCATTTCCACCGCGATCTTTGCGAAAGGTTCGCATTTAGAACCGGTCGAGCCGCTCGATCCCGCGCGCGGCGAAGGCCGGGGCGAGCCCGGTCAAGTCTTCCAGGCCGCCGGTCGTGACCGCGCGGTCGGGTTCAGCGCGCGCCATCGGCTGCCCTTCGACGAGATGCGCGATTCGCCGGGCGATCCCTTCCGCCCCGTCGACGAGGCGGGTTGCGGCGCCGAAGGCCGCTTGCAACTCGTCGCGCAGCAACGGGAAATGCGTGCAGGCGAGCACGAGCGTGTCGATCCGGTCCCCGCCGGCCTGTTCGCGCAAACCCGCGGTCGCCGCCGCGATTGCCGCCGGATCGACCGCGTGCCCGCGCAGCTTGGCCTCTGCCGCCCCCACGAGGCCGGGGGCCGGATGGCGCAGCAGAGTCCGTCTGGCGGCGAAGGCCTCCTCCAGCTTGTCGACATAGGCCTGGCGGATCGTCGCCTCGGTCCCGAGCAGCCCGATCACCCCGGTGCGAGTGAGCGCCGCCGCCGGCTTGATCGCGGGAACCGTGCCGACGACGGGGATCTCCAGCACCTCGCGGACCATCCCCAGCGCGATCGTGCTGGCGGTGTTGCAGGCGATGCAGACGAGGCGCGGATGCCACCGTTCGGCCATCCGGCCGAGAAGGCCGCAGACCCGGGCCGCGATCTCCGCCTCGCTTTTCGCGCCGTAGGGCAGGCCGGCAAGGTCGGCGGCATAGATGACGGGCACTTCGGGCCGCACCCGCCGCAGCGCGTCCAGCACCGTCAGTCCGCCGACGCCCGAATCGAACAGCAGGACGGGGGAATGTGCAGAAATGTCCAAACTCGCTCCGTTCGCGCGGGGACGTGAAGGTCCGCTATTGCTTTGCCGCTGCGCCTATTGGAAGTAACCCGCTTCGACAAGCGATTGGCGCTGGGCCGGGAGGTGGCGTGGAAACGGGTCTGACAACTGCGATCTTGCTGGCGGCAGCGCTGGGCTATGCCTGCGGGTCGATCCCGTTCGGCCTGCTGCTGACGCGGATCGCCGGGATGGGCGACGTTCGCAAGATCGGCAGCGGCAATATCGGCGCGACCAACGTGCTTCGCACCGGGAACAAGGGGCTGGCGGCGGCGACGCTCCTGCTCGACCTGGCCAAGGGCTTCGTCCCGGTCATGCTCGCCGGGCGCCTGTTCGCCATGCCCGGGGCGATGCCGGAAGCTGCCATCGGCCCCGTGCCCGTCGCGGCGCTCTTCGCCGTGCTCGGCCATTGCTTCCCGGTCTGGCTCGGCTTTCGCGGGGGCAAGGGGGTGGCGACCAATGCCGGGGTCAGCTTCGGCCTCGCCTGGCCGATCGGGCTTGCCTATGCGCTCGTCTGGCTCGGTATTCTCGGCCTGACGCGGATCAGCTCGCTCGCGGGGATGAGCGCGGTCTGCGCGGCGGCGATCGTCGCGGCCGTCATGGGCTACCTGTCCTTCGTGCCGGCCCTCGCGCTGATCGCCGTGCTGGTCCTGTGGCTGCACCGCGCGAACATTCGCCGCCTTGCCGCCGGGACCGAGCCGAAGGTCGGCTCCGGCAAGTGAGCGGCCTCTCGCAGCCGGAAGCCTTCGCCCGCATCAGGCTGCTGCGTTCGCCCAACATCGGCCCGGTCTCCTACGCCCAATTGCTGGCCCGATTCGGCACGGCGGAGGCGGCGATCGAGGCCCTGCCCGAAGTGGGCGCGCGGGCCGGGCGTGCAGGGCGCGCGGCCCCGGCGCAGACCATCGCCCGCGAGGTCGAGGCGGCCCGCGATCACGGCGCACGATACCTGTTCCACGACCAGCCTGGCTATCCGCGGCTCCTGAGCCGGATCGAGGGCGCGCCGCCGATCCTGCTCTATCGCGGCGACCTCTCGCTGGCGGAGCGGCCCTGCGTCGCGATCGTCGGCGCGCGCAATGCCTCGGCCGCCTCGTCGAAGCTGGCCCGCGATTTCGCCGCCGCGCTGGCCGGTGCCGGCATGACCGTCGTGTCCGGGCTTGCCCGCGGGATCGACGGGGCCGCGCACCGCGGGGCCATGCCGGCCACGATCGGCGTGATCGCCAGCGGAATCGACATCGCCTACCCCCCGCAACACGCCGAACTGCAGGCCGGGATCGCGGCGCAGGGCCTGCTGCTGGCCGAGCAGCCGCCGGGGACCGAGCCGCGCGGCAGCCACTTCCCCAGTCGCAACAGGATCATCGCCGGGCTCGCCGCCGGGACGCTGGTGGTCGAGGCCGCGCCGCGTTCGGGCTCGCTGATCACCGCCCGCCTGGCGGCCGAGGCCGGGCGCGAGGTCATGGCGATCCCGGGCAGCCCGCTCGATGCCCGGTCGCAGGGATGCAACCAGCTCATCCGCGACGGCGCCGTCCTGGTGCAATCGCCCGAGGAGGTGATCGAACTGCTGACCGGGTTCGACGGCACGCCGCGCACCGCCCTGGCCGAAGCGCCGGCGGATTTCGCGTTCGAGGCCGCGGAGCTGGCCGATGCCCGGCCGGCCGCGGTCGACAGCCTGCTGTCCAGCGTGCCTGTCAGCGTGGACGAGGTGATCCGCCAGTCGGGGGAAACGCCGGCCGCGGTGCACCTGGCCCTGCTGGAGCTGGAGATCGCCGGCCGTCTCCAGCGGCACTCGGCAGGGCGGGTCAGCCTTGCCGGGGGGTGAAGGGCGGGCTCGCGGCGTCATCGGAGGCGAATTGATGGATTGACGAACGCGGCCACATCTCGCCACCCTCGCGCACGTACACACGTAAGGGACTGCCGTTACCTCCATGCAGCTTGTCATCGTCGAATCGCCGGCCAAGGCGAAAACCATCGAGAAATACCTGGGCAAGGACTTCAAGGTCCTCGCATCCTACGGCCATGTCCGCGACCTGCCGCCGAAGGACGGCAGCGTTCGCCCGGACGAGGATTTCGCGATGGACTGGGAACTCTATCGCGACAAGCAGAGCCGCTTCAAGGAAATCGCCGACGCGGCGAAGAAGGCCGATCGCCTCGTGCTCGCGACCGACCCCGATCGCGAGGGAGAGGCGATCTCGTGGCACGTGCGCGAGCTGCTCGCCAAGCGCAAGGCGCTGCCGGCCAAGGTGGACAGGGTGACGTTCAACGCGATCACCAAGCCCGCGGTGACCGAGGCGATGGGCCGCCCGCGCGAGCTCGATAGCGACCTGATCGATGCCTATCTCGCCCGGCGCGCGCTCGATTACCTCTACGGCTTCACGCTCTCCCCGGTCCTCTGGCGCCGCCTTCCCGGGGCCAAGAGCGCAGGGCGCGTGCAGTCGGTCGCGCTGCGCCTGATCGTCGATCGCGAGCGTGAGATCGAGGCTTTCCGGCCGCAGGAGTACTGGTCGGCCGTCGCGCGCCTCGAACAGGACGGCACCGAGTTCGATGCGCGCCTCGTCCGCTACGACGGGGCCAAGCTGGACAAGCTCTCGCTGGGCGACGAAGGGGCCGCGCAGGCCGCGAAATCGGCGGTCGAGCAGGGTCGCTTCACGGTCGAGGAAATCGAGACCCGGCCGCTGACGCGCAATCCCGCGCCGCCGTTCACCACCTCCACGCTGCAGCAGGAGGCCGCGCGCAAGCTCGGTTTCTCGGCCAGCCACACGATGCGCCTCGCGCAGTCGCTCTACGAAGCGGGCGCGATCACGTACATGCGTACCGACGGCGTGCAGATGGACGGTGGCGCGATCAGCGCCTGCCGCAAGGCGATCGCCGACCGTTACGACGGGCACTACCTGCCGGAGAAGCCGCGCCACTACAGCACCAAGGCGAAGAACGCGCAGGAAGCGCACGAGGCCATCCGGCCGACCGATTTCAGTCGCGACCGGGCCGGTTCGGGCGACGAGGCCAAGCTCTACGACCTGGTGTTCAAGCGGGCCATGGCCAGCCAGATGACGCCCGCCCGGCTGGAACGGACCACGGTCACCCTGCGCGAGGGGACCGGCCGCCACGAACTGCGCGCGACCGGCCAGGTCGTGAAGTTCCCCGGCTTCTTCGCCGTGTACCAGGAGGGGCTCGACGATCGCGACAGCGATGACGACGACGGCCTCCTGCCGGTGATGAACAAGGGCGACAGCCCGGTGAAGAAGGGGGTCGAGGCGAACCAGCACTTTACCCAGCCGCCCCCGCGCTTCTCCGAAGCCTCGCTGGTCAAGCGGCTGGAGGAGCTGGGCATCGGGCGGCCTTCCACTTACGCCTCGACCATTCAGACCCTGCGCGACCGGGCCTATGTGCGGATGGAGAAGAACCGCTTCTTCGCCGAGGAATCGGGCCGCCTGCTGACCGCGTTCCTCGAACGGTTCTTCGATCGCTACGTCGCCTACGACTTCACCGCCGGCATGGAAGACGAGCTGGACGAGGTTTCGGGCGGCCGCGAGGAATGGAAGGCGCTGCTCAACCAGTTCTGGCGCGACTTCAAGCCGAAGACCGAGGAAGTGATGGAGCGCAAGCCCTCGGAAGTGACCGAGGCGCTGGACGAGTTCCTGTCCGACTTCCTCTTCCCCCCGCGCGAGGACGGCAAGGACCCGCGCACCTGCCCGCTGTGCGAACAGGAAGGGCGCGAGGGTGGCCGGCTGGCGCTGCGCGGCGGCCGCTACGGGGCCTTCGTCGCCTGCGCGAACTATCCCGAATGCAAGTACACCCGCCGTTTCGCCCAGCCGGGCGCGGACGGCGAAGCGGCGGCCGAAGACGGCATTCTCGGCCAGCACCCGGAAACCGGGGAGGAGATCCACCGCAAGACCGGCCGGTTCGGCCCCTACGTCCAGATGGGTGAAGGCAAGGAGGCGAAGCGGGCCAGCATTCCCAAGGACCTGCCCGATTTCGACCTCGAATGGGCGGTGAAGCTCCTCTCGCTGCCCCGGATCGTCGGCAAGCACCCGGAAACGGGGGAGGATATCGAGGCCAGCATCGGGCGCTACGGCCCCTATCTGCGCCACGATGGCAAGTACGCCAAGCTCGCCTCCACCCGCGACGTGTTCGACACCGGGATGAACGCGGCGGTCGCGCTCCTGGCCGAGGCCGCGCAGAGGGGCGGGCGCGGCCGGGCGAAGGCGGAACCGATCAAGACGCTCGGCGCGCATCCCACCTCGGGCGGGGAGATCAGGGTGATGCCGGGCCGCTACGGCCCCTATGTCACCGACGGGACGACCAATGCCACGATCCCCAAGGACGTGAAGCCCGAAGACGTGACCGAAGCCCAGGCGATCGAGCTGATCGACGCACGCGCCGCGAAGGGTCCTGCCAAGAAGAAGACGCGCAAGAAGGCACCCGCCAAGAAGGCACCCGCCAAGAAGGCAACGGCGAAGAAGTCGACCGGCCGCAAATCAACCGGTAAGAAAGGTTCTGCGGCGAAGAAGGAGGAAGCGGCAGGCTCTTGATCCAGTGCCGGGCCGCGAAACCGAGGGGAGAGCGGCCGATGGTACTGAAGCGTCTTCTGTGGGCCATTGCCCTGGCGATCGCCACCGCGGGGCCGCCCGCGCTGGCGCAGGAAGCGGCGACGGTCGCGGCGCTGCAGCGGCCCGGCACGCTCGTGTCCGCCGACCCGGTCGTTGCCGCGCCGCCCGGCGCGCAGGCCTGGCGGATCGTTTACTGGACCCGCAGCGACGACGACCGGCCGCTGCGCGTCACCGGCATGGTCGTCGCCCCGCGCGAGGCCGCGCCGGGGCGGGCGCGCAAGGTCGTGGCCTGGGCGCACGGGACCTCGGGCGTGGTCGAGCGGTGCGCGCTGTCGAGCAACCCGGCTTTCTTCGCGGTGACGCCCGCGCTGGGCGAGATGATCGCGGCCGGGTACGTCGTCGTGGCGCCGGACTATCCGGGTCTCGGCAGCCCGATGCCGCATGGCTATCTCGCCGGGCGGGAGACTGCGCGGTCGGTGCTCGATGCCGTGCGTGCCGCGCGGCAGATCCCGGGCGCGGCCGCCGGGCGCGACTTCGCGGTCTGGGGCGAATCGCAGGGTGGCCATGCCGCGCTCTGGACCGCGGCCGAGGCGCGCGCCTATGCCCGCGAACTGCGGCTGGTCGGCACCGCCGCCGCTGCGCCGCCGACCGACCTGCCGCGCAACCTCGAGGGCATGGGCGACAAGAACGTGCAGGCCATGCTCCTGGCCTATCTCACCTATAGCTGGTCGCAGCGCTACGGCGCGCCGATGGACAAGGTGTTCAACCGCATCGATCGCGGCGTGGCCTCGCGCCTGGCGCGCAACAACTGCATCGAACTGGACGCCAAGCCGCGGCTGGGCACGATCGTCGGCATTCTCGCGATCCGCAACGCCTTGCGGAACAAGGACATTGCCGAGATCGACGGTTGGTCCGGCCTCGCCCGGCGCAACAGCATCGCGGCGGGGCGCGTGCCCGGGCCGGTGCTGATCGCGCAGAGCGCGCAGGACCCGATCGTTTCCGCCGCCGTCACCCGCGATTTCGCGCAGGCGCTGTGCCGGCGGGGCAGGGCGGTGTGGTACGAACCGCTGGCCGGCGGCGACCATGCCCGGACCGCGGCGAACAGCGCGCGGGCGACCCTCGACTGGATCGCCCGGCGCTTCGCCGGCGAGAGGCCCGCCAGCAACTGCCGGCGGCTGTGATCACTCGGTGACCATGACGTCGGGGATCGTCACCAGCGTCGATCCGCCGCACCCGATGATGATCTCGCGATAGCGCGGATAAGTCGCGGGGCCGCGATAGCGCACCTCGGTCGGCGTGATGACTTGCGCGACCATCCCGTCGGGCGCGCGGGTTTCCAGCGCGAAGCGCTGCCCCGGCGGCATCGCGCGGTCCGCGGGCCCGGGCTTGAGCGAGACCTGGTATCCCGGCGTCGGCAGGTCCACTTCGCCGCTGATGTGGAGCGTGGGCTTGCTGCCGGGCCCGGGCATCCGGTCGATCCAGGCATGCCAGTTGCGGCTGTCGGAAACCGGGCAGTCGGAGGCAGGCGGCGGGGCATCGTCCACCGGCACGCAGCCGGCGAGCAGGGCGGCGGCCATGGCGGTGCCGGCCGCGGTTCTCACGGCGTTTCTCGCGGTCGTTCCCACGGGGCCGGGACAGGCATTACGCATCGCAATTCTCCCCTTGTCGTTCATGCTCAGTGTTCACGCGAACGCGGGCGAGGCTATACCCCCTAGCGGACCCAATCCAGCCCCATCTCCTCGTAGACCTCGCGGCTCTCGCTCCAGTTCTCCTCCACCTTAACGTGGAGGAACAGATGGACCTTCACGCCGAGCAGCCCGGACAGTTCCTTGCGCGCGGCCTCGCCGATCGACTTGATCCGGCTGCCGCCCTTGCCGAGCACGATCGCGCGCTGGTTGTCGCGCGCGACGACGATCTGCTGGTGGATCTCCAGGCTGCCGTCGGGACGGGTGCGATAGAGCTCGGGCCGGACCGCGCTGTCGTAGGGCAGTTCCTCGTGCAACTGGCGATAGAGCTGCTCGCGCGTGATCTCCGCTGCCAGCAGGCGTTCGCTCGCGTCGCTCACCTGGTCTTCGGGATACATCCATTCGGCCACCGGCATCATCCCCGCCAGCGCGGTCTTCAGGTCCGCCACCCCGTCGCCGGTGAGCGCGGAGACGAAGAACACCTTGGCGAAATCGACCTTGCCGGTCAGTTCCTGGGCGAGCGCGAGCAGCGGCTCCTTCTTCGCCACGTCCACCTTGTTCAAGACCAGTATCCGGCGCTCCGGCCGCTGGGCCAGCGCCTCGAGCAGCGGCTCCAGCTCGTGCCGGCGCTGCTTGACCGGATCGACCATCAGCAGGACCGCGTCGGCCGCCTCGGCCCCTTCCCAGGCGGCCGAGACCATCGCCCGGTCGAGCCGCCGCCGGGGCGCGAAGATCCCCGGGGTATCGACCAGGATCATCTGCGTCGGCGCGCCGTCGCCCGCCTCCCCCAGGGCAATGCCCAGCATCCGGGCGCGCGTGGTCTGCGCCTTGGCGCTGGTGATCGCCACTTTCTGCCCCACCAGCTGGTTGACCAGGGTGGACTTGCCCGCATTGGGCGCGCCGATCACGGCCACGAGGCCGCAACGGGTCTGGCTCTCGCCGTTCATCCGAACTTCTCCATGAATGCCCGCGCAGCGGCGGTTTCGGCGTCCTGCTTGCTGCCGGCGGTCGCTTCCGCCTCGCCCACGTTGTGCACGGAGACGCGAACGGTGAAGCGCGCCGCGTGATCGGGGCCCGACCGGTCGAGCAGCGTGTATTCGGGCGCGCGGCGCCGGTTGCCGGCGGCCCATTCCTGCAGCGCGCTCTTCGGGTGCTTGGCCCGGCCCGCCTTGCCTTCGACCTGTTCGCGCCAGAGCCTGCGCACGAGGTCGCGGGTCGCGTCGAAGCCGCCGTCGATGTGGTTGGCGCCGAGCAGGGCCTCCATCACGTCGCCCAGCACGTTCTCGCTGTCGGCCGCGCCGTCGTCGCGCGCCTGCTTGCCCAGGCGGACGTGGTCGGGCACGCCGATCCGCCGCGCGACGTGGGCGCAGGCGCGCTTGCTGACGAGCGCGTTCAGCCGCTGCGCCAGCTTGCCTTCCTCGTCCCCCGAAAGCTCGAACAGCCAGCCCGCGATCGCGAGGCCCAGCACCCGGTCGCCGAGGAACTCGAGCCGCTGGTAATGGCGCGTCTCGCCGGTGCTGCCGTGGGTCAGCGCCTCGTGCCAGCGCCCCTCGTCCGCGACGGTGAAGCCGGAGGCGGCGAGCCATTCGCGGGTCGCGGGGGGCAGCGCGCTCACAGGCCGTCTCCGATCCGGTCCCACCGCGCGGCGGTGAACCAGGTCCACGGCAGGAGCCATTCGGCGCTGCCGTCGGTGGACCACATCAGCATCGTCGCGCGCCCGACCAGGTTCTGCTGCGGCACCAGGCCCACGCCCCCGCCGATCGTGGGGGGGAAGCGGCTGTCTTGCGAGTTGTCGCGGTTGTCGCCGAGCACGAAGACATGGCCTTCGGGCACGATCAGCGGGCCGAAGTCGTCCTGCGGCGTGCGGCCGAAGTCGAGCACCTCGTAACTGCGACCGGTGGGCAGGGTCTCGCGGAACCGGGCATAGCGGCAGGCCGCGCCGTCCGCGTCGCCCGCCGGGCCGGTTTCCTCGCGCACGCCGCCCCAGGCGCAGCCGGTGTTGGGCGACACGGGGACGACGAAGTCCTCGATCCGTTCCTTGCGCACCGGTTCGCCGTTCAGCACGAGCTGGCCGCCGCGCAGCTCGACCGTGTCGCCGGGCAGGGCGATCGCGCGCTTGATGTAGTCGGCCCCGTCAACCGGGTGCTTGAAGATCACCACGTCGCCGCGCTCCGGCGCGCTGGCCAGCACGCGCCCGGGGATCAGCGGGAGCGAGAAGGGCAGCGAGTGGCTGGAGAAGCCGTAAGGCCACTTGGCCGCGATCAGGTAGTCGCCGTTCATCAGCCGCGGCAGCATCGATTCGCTGGGGATCGAGAAGGGCGAGAAGACGAAGCTGCGGAAGATCAGCACCGCGAGGGCGAGCTTGATCAGGAACCAGGTGAAGCTGGCCGGGGTTTCGCCCTGGTCCTGCCCGGACGCGTCGGATCGGGGTGCGGCGGGGGCGGTCCGGGTCATGCCGACGCGTTACGTTCGTGCAACGTGTTGAATCGCGCGCAGCCCGCGCCCCGGGCCGCGTTCGCACGGTTGCGTGTGACTTTCCGGGCCGCGCGGGCGGGGCGGGGTGTGACTTTCGGCCGGGGCGCCGCCAGCGGCATCGCGATGCTTGAAAACATGGCCACAAGCCCTAGTCGGGAGAGGACGAAGTAGGAAAGGGATTTTCGCATGAGCGACGCAGTTTCGGCCGCCTGGGATGCAATCGCGGCAGTGCCGCGGCGGACGCTGGGGGAACTGTTCCATGCGGACGAGGGACGGGCCGCGCGCTTTTCCGGCAGCCTGGACCTGCCGGGGGAAGACGCGGGCCAGGTCCGCTTCGACTGGTCCAAGACCCACCTCGACGACGACTTGTGCACCGCGTTCGAGGCGCTGGCCGATGCCGCCGGCTTCGCCGCCATGCGCCGCGCGATGTTCGACGGCGAAGTCGTCAACCCGACCGAGGGGCGCGCCGCGACCCACGCCGCGATGCGCGGATCGGGCGATGCCGCCAAGGCGGAAGAGGCCGCGGCCCTGCTGCGCCGGATGGAAATGCTGGTCGATGCGATCCACGACGGCGCGCTGGGCAACGTGCAGCACCTGATCCACATCGGCATCGGCGGCAGCGCGCTGGGCCCGGCGCTGGCGGTCGACGCGCTGACCCGCGACGGCGCGCGGGTGGATGTCCACGTCGTGTCGAACATCGACGGGCTTGCGCTCGAACGCGCGTTTGCCGCCTGCGACCCGGCGACCACGCTGATCGCGGTGGCGAGCAAGACCTTCACCACGATCGAGACGATGACGAATGCCGCCAGCGCGCTGGCCTGGCTGGCGGACAACGGCGTGGCGGACCCGTCCGGCCGCGTCGTCGCGCTGACCGCCAGCCCCGGGAAGGCCGTGGAATGGGGCGTCGACGAAACCCGCGTCCTGCCGTTCCCGGAAACGGTCGGCGGCCGCTATTCGCTGTGGTCCAGCATCGGTTTTCCCGTCGCGCTGGCCATCGGGATGGAGGAATTCCGCGAGATGCTGGCCGGCGCGCAGGCGGTGGATGCCCATTTCCAGGCGGCCGACGGGCGCGAGAACCTGCCGCTGCGGGCGGCATTTTCCGATCTCTACTACGCGCGTATCCGCGAATGCCAGACGCGCGCGGTCTTCGCCTACGACGAGCGGCTGGCGCTTCTGCCCGACTACCTGCAGCAGCTGGAGATGGAATCGAACGGCAAGCGGGTGACCGCGGGGCAGGAACCGGTCTCCGGCCCGACCGCGCCGATCACCTGGGGCGGGGTGGGGACCGACGCCCAGCACGCGGTGTTCCAGCTGCTGCACCAGGGCACCCACGTCGTGCCGGTCGATTTCATCGCCAGCATCGCGCCCGGCGACACGCTCGATCCCGCGCATCACCGCATCCTGCTCACCAACTGTTTCGCCCAGGGTGCCGCGCTGATGGCGGGCGACAAGGGGGAGGACCCGGCGCGCCATTTCCCCGGCGACCGGCCGAGCGCGACGATCCTGTGCGACGATATCGACCCGGCGACCTTCGGCGCGCTGATCGCGTTCCACGAACACCGCACTTTCGCCAATGCCGTGCTGATGGGCATCAACCCGTTCGACCAGTTCGGGGTGGAGCTGGGCAAGCGCATGGCCCGCGATATCGAGGCGGGCGGCGGCACTTTCGACCCCGGCACGCGCGCGTTGCTCGACGCGGCGGGCCTCGGCTGACCGGGGGCGGCGCGGCCGGTCTTCGCGCGCGCTTCGGGGGCTTTCTTGGAAGGCAGGGGCAGGCCCTTGATAAGGCCGTTGTTTTTGCCGGGGGCTGTGCTAGTTCCTGCTGGTGCCAGCCTTGCCAGACGCCTTTCGCGACGCGCATCTCGCGGCGATCGTCAATCACTCCTCCGACGCGATCGTGTCGAAGGACCTCGACGGTATCGTGATGAGCTGGAACGCCGCGGCGGAGCGGCTGTTCGGCATCCCGGCGGAGGAAATGATCGGCCAGTCGATCCGCCGGATCATTCCCGCCGACCGCCAGGACGAGGAAGACTCGATCCTCGCGCGCGTTCGCAACGGCGAGCTCGTGCCCAAGTTCGAGACGATGCGCCTGGGCGCGGACGGCACCGAGATCCCGGTCGCGATCACCGTTTCGCCCATTCGCGATGGCGACGGGCGGATCGTCGGCGCATCGAAGATCGCGAACGACCTGCGCGAACAGGCGAACCTGCGGGCCGAGCTGCTGCGCAGCCAGCAGCAGTTCAAGGCGCTGGCCAACAATATCCCGCAGCTGGCCTGGATGGCCGACAGCGAAGGGTGGATCTTCTGGTATAACGAACGCTGGTACGAATACACCGGCACCACGCTGGAGGAGATGGAAGGCTGGGGCTGGCGCGCGGTGCACCATCCCGACCACGTCGATCGCGTCGTGCGCAGCGTCCAGCGTGCCTGGGACACCGGCGAACCGTGGAAGGATACCTTCCCCCTGCGCCGCAAGGACGGCGAATATCGCTGGTTCCTCACCCATGCGCACCCGCTGCGCGACGAGGCGGGGAACGTCGTCCTGTGGTGCGGGACCAACACCGACATTACCGAGGAACGCGAGACGAACGAGCGCATCCGCCTGTTGATGAACGAGGTCAACCACCGCTCGCGCAATATCCTCGCGACGATCCAGGCGATCATCCAGCGCACGGTGGACGGGCGGGACCCGGAACTGGTCGAGGCGCTGACCCGCCGGATCGCCGCGCTTTCGGCCAACCAGGACCTGCTGACCGAGGGGGCCTGGGCCGGAGCGACGGTGGAAGACATCGCGAAATCGCAGGTCCTCCACGTCAGCGACGTTTCCGAAGGGCGGGTGGTGTTCGACGGGCCGGCGGACGTGCGGCTCAAGCCGCCGGCGGCGGAGGCGCTGGGCCTCGCGATCCACGAGCTTGCGACCAACGCGGCCAAGTACGGCGCGCTTTCCAGCGCGGAAGGCTGCATCGCCCTGCGCTGGCGGCTGGAGCGCGAGGACGGGGCCGACGTGCTCGACCTGGAATGGCGCGAGCGCGACGGCCCGCCGGTGAAGAAGCCGACCCGCACAGGCTTCGGCACGGTCATCATCAAGCGCAACCCGGAAATGGCGATGCGCGCCGACGTGACGCTCGATTACCTGCCCGACGGGTTGCGCTGGCACGTGCGCGCCCCGTCCGACGTCCTGGCGGAAGCGAGGAAATCGCCCGCCGGCGAAACCGGCGATTGACTTTCCCCCGTCCAGCCCCCATCTGCCTGACCAGCGAAGCGCGCGTGCCAGCGTGAAGCGGCGATCCCGAGACAGGGGGCGCCCCGGCCGCGTTTCGGTTTTTCTCACAGACTTCCCTTTTCACGCGGGCGGTTTCAACCCCCGCGCCGCGCGCCGATCCGGCTGCGCGCCGCATCGATTGCGAGTTTTTTACCCATGACATTCGATCAACTCGGGCTGTCGCAGCCCGTCCTCCAGGCGCTCGACCTGAAGGGTTACAACACGCCCACGCCGATCCAGGCCCAGGCCATTCCCCCCGTGCTCGAAGGGCGCGACCTGCTGGGCATCGCCCAGACCGGCACCGGCAAGACGGCGGCCTTCATGCTGCCCAGCATCGACCGGCTGCGCGAGGCGGGGCAGCAGACGCCGTTCAAGTCGTGCCGCATGCTCGTGCTCGCGCCGACGCGCGAGCTCGCCGGGCAGATCGCCCAGTCGGCCAAGGACTACGGCGCGCTCGCGGGCCTCAAGGTGCAGTCGATCGTCGGCGGCACTTCGGTCAACAAGGACCGCAACAAGCTGCACCGGGGGACCGACATCCTCGTCGCCACGCCGGGCCGCCTGCTCGACCTGATCGACCAGAAGGCCTTCGGCCTCGGCGCGGTCGAGATCCTCGTCCTCGACGAGGCGGACCAGATGCTCGACCTCGGCTTCATCCACGCGCTGCGCAAGATCAGCCAGCTCGTGCCCGAAGACCGGCAGACGCTGTTCTTCAGCGCCACGATGCCGGGCCAGATCAAGGAGCTGGTGGGCAAGTACTGCCACGAGCCGGTCCACGTTTCGGTCACGCCCGAGAGCACGACCGCGGAACGGATCGACCAGTACCTGTTCATGGTCCAGCAGGACGAGAAGCAGGCCCTGCTGGAGATGATCCTGCGCGGGCGCCACGCGGTCCCGGGCAAGATCGAGCGCGTCCTGGTCTTCACCCGGACCAAGCATGGCGCGGACCGCGTGGTGAAGAAGCTCGCCCAGGCGGGCGTGCCTGCCAACGCGATCCACGGCAACAAGAGCCAGCCGCAGCGCGAACGCGCGCTGGGCGAGTTCCGCTCGGCGAAAACGCCGGTGCTGGTGGCGACCGACGTCGCCGCGCGCGGGATCGACATTCCCGGCGTCAGCCACGTCGTGAACTACGAGCTGCCGAACGTGCCGGAACAGTACGTCCACCGGATCGGCCGCACCGCGCGCGCCGGGCGCGACGGCATTGCCATCGCCTTCTGCGCCGAGGACGAGCGCGCCTATCTGAAGGATATCCGCAAGACCACCGATGCGGAGTTCGAACGGCTCGCCCTGCCGGACAATTTCCGGGCCGTGGTCGAAGGCGTCGGGCCGACCAAGCCGGCCGCGCGCCAGCCGCGCCAGCGCGTCCAGCCCAAGCCGCGCGGCGGCGAGGGGGCGCCGCGCTCTGCCCAGGCAGGCCAGGCGCAGCCGGGCAAGAAGCACCTGGGGCGCGCGGGCAAGCCGCGGCGCGACGGGGGCAAGCCGGCCCACGGCGGCTCGGCTTCGGCCGAGCGGGCCCAGGGCCAGGGCAGGGGTCAGGGCCACGGCGGGGGCCAGGGCCAGGGCGGGGGCAAGCGCCCTTCGCGCAACCGTAACCGGCGGCGCCAGGGGCGCTGACCGGCGGGCGGCGGTTGCCCTGCCGCCGCCGCGTCGCCATATCGCGCGCTCCCGGCAACAGGAGCGCAGCGATGGCGAGCAAGACTTCCCCCGAATACGATTACGACCTGTTCACGATCGGCGCGGGTTCGGGGGGCGTTCGCGCCAGCCGCGTCGCCGCCTCGCATGGCGCGCGCGTCGCCGTGGCGGAGGAGCACCGCGTCGGCGGGACCTGCGTCATCCGCGGCTGCGTGCCCAAGAAGATGCTGGTCTACGGCGCCCATTTCGCCGAAGACCTGGAAGACGCGCAGGCTTTCGGCTGGACGATCGAGAACGCGCGCTTCGACTGGGAAACGCTGCGCGACAACGTGCTGCGCGACGTCGATCGCCTGAACGGCCTCTATACCGAGACGCTCGACAACCACGGGGTCGAGGTGATCAACGAGCGCGCCGAACTGGCCGGCCCGCACGAGATCCGCCTTTCGGGCGGCAGGACGGTCACCGCGAGGCATATCCTGATCGCGACCGGCGCCCGGCCCCACGTGCCCGACTGCCCGGGCAACGAGCTGGGCATCACCAGCAACGAGGCGTTCCACCTCGAAACCCTGCCCAGGCGCATCCTGATTGCCGGCGGCGGCTATATTGCCAACGAGTTCGCCGGCATCTTCAACGAGTTCGGCAGCCACGTCACGATCATCAACCGCAGCGACCAGCTGCTGCGCGGCTACGACGAGGCGCTGCGCGACCGGCTGCTGCAGATCAGCATGATGAAGGGCATCGATTTCCGCTTCCACGCCGAATTCCGCGGAATCGAGAAGACCGACGACGGCACCTTGCGCGTTTCGATGACCAATCACGACGACCTGGAGGTCGATTGCGTCCTCTTCGCCACCGGGCGCGTGCCCAATACCGAGGGGCTCGGCCTCGACAAGGCCGGCGTGAAGACCGGCGACAAGGGCGAGATCGTGGTCGACCGGTTCAGCAAGACCAGCGTCGATCATATCCACGCCGTCGGCGACGTGACCGACCGCGTCCAGTTGACGCCCGTCGCGATCCGCGAAGGCCAGGCCTTCGCCGATACCGTGTTCGGCGGCGGCGACCCGGTGGCGGTGGACCACACCTGCATCCCCAGCGCGGTCTTCAGCCACCCGCCCCTCGCCGGGGTCGGCCTGACCGAGGGGCAGGCGCGCAACACTTACGGCTCGGTGCGCGTCTACCAGTCCGATTTCCGCCCGATGAAGAACGTCCTCGCCGGGCGCAACGAGCGCAGCCTCTACAAGATGGTGTGCGACGAGGATTCGGGCCGTATCCTCGGCATTCACATGATCGGGCCCGAAGCGGCCGAGATCATGCAGGCGGCAGCGGTCGCGGTGAAGGCCGGGCTGACCAAGGCCGATTTCGACGCGACCGTGGCGATCCACCCGACGATGGCGGAAGAGCTGGTCCTGCTGCGCTAGTCCGCCAGCTCCCCCTCGGGGACGTGGCGCGCGGCGGCCGGCCATGAAAGCCCCCGGGCGGCGCGCGACGGCCGCCATGAGAGATTGACGCTCGCTTGCACCGCCCGCTAGGCCGGCCGGAGAACAACTGCAGGGATGCCGATGTCAGCCAATATCGCCGAAATGGAACGCCGCCGCGAAGCCGCCCGCATGGGCGGCGGGCAGAAGCGCATCGATGCGCAGCACGCCAAGGGCAAGCTCACCGCCCGCGAACGGCTCGACGTGCTGCTCGACGAAGGCAGCTTCGAGGAACTCGACACTTACGTCGAGCATGACTGCGTCGATTTCGGGATGCAGGACCAGAAGATCACCGGCGACGGCGTGGTCACCGGATCGGGCACGATCAACGGGCGGCTGGTCTATGTCTTCAGCCAGGATTTCACCGTCTTCGGCGGCAGCCTGTCCAAGCGCCACGCGGAGAAGATCTGCAAGGTGATGGATACCGCGATGAAGGTCGGCGCCCCGGTCATCGGCCTCAACGACAGCGGCGGCGCGCGCATCCAGGAAGGCGTCGCCTCATTGGGCGGCTATGCCGAGGTGTTCCAGCGCAACGTGCTGGCGAGCGGCGTCATTCCCCAGATCAGCCTGATCATGGGGCCGTGCGCGGGCGGGGCGGTCTATTCCCCGGCGATGACCGACTTCATCTTCATGGTGAAGGATTCCAGCTACATGTTCGTCACCGGGCCCGACGTGGTGAAGACCGTCACCAACGAAGTCGTCTCGCAGGAGGAGCTGGGCGGCGCGGTCACCCACACGACCAAGACCAGCGTGGCCGACCTCGCGTTCGAGAACGATATCGAGACGCTGCTGCAGACGCGCAATTTCTTCGACTACCTGCCGCTGTCGAACCGCGAGGACGTGCCCGAACGGCCGACCGCCGACCCGTGGGACCGCGAGGAACCTTCGCTCGATACGCTGGTGCCGGACAATGCCAACCAGCCCTACGACATGCACGAAGTCATCCGCAAGACGCTGGACGAAGGGGATTTCTTCGAGATCCAGCCGGCCCACGCGGCCAATATCATCTGCGGTTTCGGCCGGGTGGAGGGGCGCACGGTGGGCGTTGTGGCGAACCAGCCGATGGTGCTCGCGGGCGTGCTCGATATCAATTCGAGCAAGAAGGCCGCGCGCTTCGTGCGGTTCTGCGATGCCTTCGACATCCCGATCCTGACGTTCGTCGACGTGCCCGGCTTCCTGCCCGGCACGAGCCAGGAACTGGGCGGGATCATCAAGCACGGTGCGAAGCTGCTGTTCGCCTATGCCGAGGCGACCGTGCCGAAGATCACCGTGATCACCCGCAAGGCCTACGGCGGGGCCTACGACGTGATGGCGTCGAAGCATTTGCGCGGCGACCTGAACTACGCCTGGCCCACGGCGGAAATCGCGGTGATGGGCGCGAAGGGCGCGGTGGAGATCATCTTCCGCCAGGACCGCGACGATCCCGACAAGATCGCGGAGAAGACGAAGGAATACGAAGATCGCTTCGCCAACCCCTTCGTCGCGGCAAGCCGCGGCTATATCGACGAGGTGATCTATCCGCACTCGACCCGCCGCCGGATCGCGCTGGGCCTGAGGAAGCTGCGAGGCAAGCAGCTCGAGAACCCATGGAAGAAGCACGACAATATCCCGTTGTGACGCCTGCCGAGAAGCCTGTCGCCGACGCGGATGGCATCACCGCCACGATGTGGGGGCAGGAAGTGACCCTGTCGCTGGACTTCGTGGCGCTGGTGTTCTTCGCCGGATCGATCTTCTGCGCCTGGACCGTCGCCCGTTCGCTGCAAACCGGCACGTATGACTGGAAGGGCCTTCGCGCCGACCGCGATAGCGAGCCGATGCTGTTCGCCTTGCAGGTGGCGGTGACGGCGCTGATCGGCGTTTGCGCGATCGTCGGCGCGCTTGCGCTTTTCTTCGACGGGGCACAGTGAACCGGTGCGGCAGCGGCGGCGATCCATGCCGGGGCAGGCTCGGCCTGACGACTTGATGGGAGATGGCGCGTGAAACTGGGACGGTTGAACCATATCGGGGTCGCCACCCCGAGCATCGAGGAATCGCTGCGCTATTACCGCGACGTCATGGGCGCTACGATCGCGCATGAACCGTTCGACCTTGCCGAGCAGGGGGTGAAGGTCTGCTTCGTCGATACGCCCGACGCGCAGGGCGAGGTCGGGAAGGGCACGCAGATCGAGCTGATCGAGCCGCTCGGACCCGAAAGCCCGTTGACCGGATTCCTCCAGAAGAACCCGCAGGGCGGGCAGCATCACGTCTGTTACGAGGTCGAGGACATCGAGCAGGCGCGTTCCTGGTTCGAAGGGAAAGGCAAGCGCATCCTCGGCCCCACGCGGATCGGCGCGCATGGCACGCCGATCTTCTTCCTCCATCCCAAGGACATGATGGGCCAGCTCACCGAAATCATGGAAACGCCGAAGGCCGCCGGCCACTGACCGGCGCGGCCGGTCCGCTCGCAGCACCGGGCCTGGCGGCCAACGGGCTTGCGCGCGGCGGACTTCGCCGCCACTCTCGGTTGCGAAACGAAACGCTTGGGAGAGACGCGTGCGCTACGAAACCATCATCGTCGAGAACGAAGGGCCGCTGGTCACCATTACGCTCAACCGGCCCGACCGGCTGAACGCGATGCCGCCGCAGATGGCGGACGAGATCGGCAGCGCGTTCTACGACCTGGGCGATGCGCGCGCGGTCCTGATTACCGGCGCGGGCAAGGGGTTCTGTTCCGGCGCCGACTTGTCCGCGCGGGGGGAGGGCAGCGCACTCCAGGCCAGCGGCGGCAGCCATCGCGCGCTGCAGAACCATTACAACCCCGCGATCAGCCAGATCCTGCGCGCGCCGGTGCCGGTGGTCTGCGCGGTCAACGGCCCGGCGGCGGGGATCGGCTGCTCGCTCGCGCTGGCGGGCGACTTCGTGCTCGCGGGCAGGAGCGCCTATTTCCTCCAGGCCTTCGTCAATATCGGCCTCGTGCCCGATGGCGGATCGACCTGGCTGCTCAGCCGCGCGATCGGGCGGGCGCGGGCGACGCGGATGATGATGCTCGGCGAGAAGATCGGCGCCGAGCAGGCGGAGGACTGGGGCCTGATCTACAAGGCGGTGGACGACGATGCCCTGATGGCCGAGGCGCGGGGCCTGGCCGAGCGGCTCGCCGACGGGCCCACGGTCGCCTACGCCACGATGAAGGCGAATATCGCCGCCGCGCTCGACGGCACGGTCGACCAGGTCCTCCTGGCCGAGGCCGAGGGGCAGCGGCGCGCCGCCGCGACGCAGGACGCGATGGAAGGCGGCATGGCCTTCCTCCAGAAGCGAAAGCCCGCGTTCAAGGGCGAGTGACCGGCAAGGGCGAGTGATCGGCAAGGCCGAGTGACCGGCCGGGCCGCCCGGGGCAGCGGGGCAGCGGTGCAAGCCGCGCGGCCCGCTCTTCCCCTGTGCATACGATTGTGTTTAGGGGATGCGCATGACCGACAAGCCGACTTACGAAGACTGGAAGCCCCTTGCCGACAAGGAGGTCAAGGGGCGCGACCTGACCTGGCATACGCCCGAAGGGATCGCGGTAAAGCCGCTCTACACCTCGCAGGATACCGCCGATCTGGACCCGGGCGTGCCGGGCATCGCGCCGTTCACGCGCGGCCCCTACGCCTCGATGTACACCGGGCGCCCGTGGACGATCCGCCAGTACGCCGGCTTCTCCACGGCCGAGGAATCGAACGCCTTCTATCGCCGCAATCTCGCCGCCGGGCAGAAGGGGCTGTCGGTCGCTTTCGACCTCGCCACCCACCGCGGCTACGACAGCGACCATCCGCGCGTCGTCGGCGATGTCGGCAAGGCGGGCGTCGCGATCGACACCGTGCGCGACATGGAAATCCTGTTCGACCAGATCCCGCTCGACCAGATGAGCGTGTCGATGACGATGAACGGCGCGGTGATCCCGGTCATGGCGTTCTACATCGTCGCGGGCGAGCGCCAGGGCGTGGCGCAGGAGAAGCTTTCGGGGACCATCCAGAACGACATCCTCAAGGAGTTCATGGTCCGCAACACCTATATCTACCCGCCCGAACCGAGCATGCGGATCGTCTCCGACATCATTGCCTATACTTCGGCCAACATGCCGCGGTTCAACAGCATCTCGATCAGCGGCTATCACATGCACGAAGCCGGGGCGACTGCGGTGCAGGAACTCGCCTTCACCATCGCCGACGGCAAGGAATATGCGAAGCGCGCGATGGAGGCCGGGCTCGATATCGATGCCTTCGCGCCGCGCCTGTCCTTTTTCTGGGGCATCGGCATGAACTTCTTCATGGAGATCGCCAAGATGCGCGCCGCGCGCCATCTGTGGCACGATGTCATGACCGAACTGGGCGCGCAGAATCCCAAGTCGAAGATGCTGCGCACCCATTGTCAGACCAGCGGCGTCTCGCTGCAGGAGCAGGACCCGTACAACAACGTCATCCGCACGACGATCGAGGCGATGGCGGCGGTGCTGGGCGGCACGCAGTCGCTGCACACCAATGCGCTGGACGAGGCGATCGCGCTGCCGACCGATTTCTCCGCCCGCATCGCGCGCAACACGCAGCTGGTGATCCAGGAAGAGACCGGGATCACCAATGTCGCCGATCCGCTGGGCGGCAGCTATTACATCGAGAGCCTCACCGCCGCGCTGGTCGATCAGGCCAAGGCGATGCTCGACGAGGTCGAGGCGGCGGGCGGGATGACCGAATATGTCGCCAGCGGCAAACCCAAGGCGCAGATCGAGGAGGCCGCGGCAGCCAAGCAGGCGAGCGTCGACCGCGGCGAGACCGTGATCGTCGGCGTCAACAAGTATCGCCGCGACCAGGAAGACGAGATCGACACGCTCGATATCGACAACCACAAGGTCCGCCAGAGCCAGATCGCCCGGATCGAGCAGGTGCGCGCGGCGCGCGACGAGCAGGCCTGCCAGCGCGCGCTGGATGCGCTGGCGCACGGTGCCGAGGGGGGCGAGAACCTGCTGGCGCTGGCGGTCGAGGCCGCGCGTCACGACGCGACGCTGGGCGAAATCTCGGCCGCGATGGAGCGTGCCTTCGGCCGTTACGACACGATGCCGACGCCGGTGAAGGGCGTCTATTCGCGCGCCTATGCCGGCGATGAACGCTACGAACAGGTCGTGCGCGGGGTGGACGCGGTCGCCCGCAGGCTGGGGCGCAAGCCGAAGGTCATGGTCGCGAAGATGGGGCAGGACGGCCACGATCGCGGGGCCAACGTCATCGCCAGCGCCTTCGCCGACATGGGGTTCGAGGTGCTCTCCGGCCCGCTGTTCCAGACCCCGCGCGAGACGGCGGCGATGGCGCTGGAGAACGACGTCGATGCCGTGGGGGCGAGCAGCCTCGCGGCCGGGCACAAGACGCTGATCCCCGAACTGATCGGCCACCTGAAGGACGCCGGCCGCGCGGATATCAAGGTCGTCGCCGGCGGCGTGATCCCGCAGAAGGACTACGACTTCCTGCGCGATGCCGGGGTCCAGGGGATCTACGGTCCGGGCAGCAATGTGGTCGAATGCGCCGCCGACGTGCTGCGTCTGCTGGGGCACAATATGCCCCCGGCCGGCGAGAACCTCGACGAGGCAGCGGAATGAGGCCGTTCGCCGGTGCGCATCCGGTAGCGGTACCGGCCACAGCGCAGAATGCGGCCGTGGCATCATCGAACATCATCGGCAAAACGCTGAATGCCACGGCTTTGCCCAGATGAGCGCGCCGACCTCCAGCGCCTTCGTACCGATCGCGGCAATGATGTTCGCCGCGGGGCTCGGCATTCCCGTTTTCGCCGCGCTGAATGCCGCACTGGGCCAGCAGCTCGGCGGCCCCGTCGCCGCGACCGCGGTGACTTTCGCGGTTGGATTCGTGATCGCCAGCGCGATGCTGGCCTTTACCGGTTTCCCCGCTGCCAGTGCCTTCACCTTCGAGCGGCCCTGGTTGTGGATCGGGGCGCTCGTGATGTTGTTCTACGCCACTTCGGTGGCATTCTCCGCCCCGCGTATCGGCCTGGGCAACGCGATCTTTTTCGTGCTGCTCGGCCAGATCGTCGCTGCGGCGATCATCGACCATTTCGGCCTGCTTGGCTCCATCCAGAGCGCGATCACCCCCAAGCGCGCGCTGGGCCTGGTAGTCATGGCAGTCGGCCTCTACCTAGCCAGGAAACCCGTATGACCAATATCCGCACCGATTGGACCCGTGACGAGATCGCGGCGCTGTTCGATCTTCCTTTTACGGAATTGCTGTTCCAGGCCGCCACCGTCCACCGCGAATTCCATCCGCCCGAGCAGGTGCAGCTCTGCACGCTGCTGTCGATCAAGACCGGCGGGTGTCCGGAGGATTGCGGCTATTGCTCGCAAAGCGTGAAGGCCGACAGCGGGGTCGAGGCGACCAAGCTGATGGACGTCCAGCGCGTGCTGCAATCGGCGGCACAGGCCAAGGACGCCGGCTCCCAGCGGTTCTGCATGGGCGCTGCATGGCGCAACCCCAAGGACCGCGACATGCCCGCGATCGTCGAGATCGTGAAAGGCGTGCGCGCGATGGGGATGGAGACCTGCATGACGCTGGGCATGTTGACGCCCAGGCAGGCCGAGATGCTCAAGGAGGCCGGGCTCGATTATTACAACCACAATGTCGACACGGGCCCGGAATATTACGAGCGCGTGATCTCGACCCGCAATTACCAGGACCGGCTCGATACGCTGCAGAACGTGCGCGATGCGGGGATCAACGTTTGCAGCGGCGGGATCGTCGGCATGGGCGAGACGCGCGACGACCGCGTCGGCTTCGTCCACACGCTCGCCACGCTCGAACGCCATCCCGAAAGCGTGCCGGTCAACGCGCTGGTGCCGGTCAAGGGCACGGTGCTGGGCGACATGCTCGCCGATACGCCGCTTGCGAAGATCGACGATATCGAGTTCGTCCGTACCGTGGCGGTGGCGCGGATCTGCATGCCGATGAGCATGGTGCGCCTTTCGGCCGGGCGCGAGAGCATGAGCGAAGCGACGCAGGCGCTGTGCTTCATGGCAGGGGCGAATTCGATCTTCACCGGCGACAAGCTGCTGACCGCCCCCAATGCCGGCGACGATACCGACGCCGCGCTCTTCGCCAAGCTCGGGCTGACGGCCCTGCAGCAGGATGAACCGATGCGTACGGCTTCCTGCCAGGGCGCCTGCGAGCCGGCCGAGTAAGGAAAGGGAGACGATGACCGAACAGAAGCTGGAAACGCTGACGATCCATGCCGGGCAGGAGCCCGATCCGACGACGAAGGCGCGGATCACGCCGATCTACCAGACGGCAAGCTATGTTTTCGACGATCCCGACCACGCCGCGCGGCTGTTCGGCCTGCAGGAATTCGGCAATATCTATTCGCGCATCATGAACCCTACCAACGATGCGCTGGAAAAGAAGATTGCCGCGCTCGAAGGCGGGGGCGGAGCTCTCGGCGTGGCGTCGGGCCATGCCGCGCAACTGATTGCGTTTCACACGCTGATGGAGCCGGGCTGCAACATCGTCGCCGCGAAAAAGCTTTATGGAGGCTCGCTCAACCAGCTTGGCGAAAGCTTCCGCAAGTTCGGCTGGGAAACGCGCTTCGTCGATGCCGACGATCCCGCCAATGTCGCTGCGGCGATCGATGACAAGACGCGCTGCGTCTTCATCGAAAGCCTGGCGAACCCCGGCGGCGTGGTCAGCGATATCGCGGCGATCGCCGGGGCCGCGCACGATGCCGGCGTGCCGCTGATCGTCGACAATACCCTGGCAACGCCCGCGCTGTGCCGTCCGTTCGATCACGGCGCCGACATCGTCGTCCATTCCTGCACCAAGTTCCTCAACGGCCACGGCAATGCGGTCGGCGGGCTGATCGTCGATTCGGGCAGGTTCGACTGGAAGGCGAGCGACAAGTTCCCCAGCCTGACCCAGCCCAACGGTTCCTATCACGGGGTGGTGCTCGCCGACGCGCTCGAACCGATCGGGCCGATCGCCTTCATCACCGCCTGCCGCGTGCTCGGGCTGCGCGATCTCGGCCCCGCGATGGCCCCGATGAACGCCTTCCTCGCGCTCACCGGCATGGAGACGCTGGTGCTGCGCATGGAGCGGCATTGCAGCAACGCGCTGGCGGTTGCGCAATGGCTGCGGGACCATGCGAAAGTGGCGTGGGTTTCCTACGCCGGGCTGGACGGCGACCGGTACAAGCCGCTGGCCGACCGCTATCTCGGCGGGCACGGCGGCGCGGTCTTCACTTTCGGGCTGAAGGGCGGGTTCGAAGCGGGCAAGGCGCTCGTCTCCGGAGTCGGGATGTTCAGCCACCTCGCCAATATCGGCGATACGCGCAGCCTGATCATCCACCCGGCCTCGACCACCCACAGCCAGCTTTCGGCCGACGAGCTGGAGGCGGCGGGCGCAGGCCCCGACGTCGTCCGCCTTTCGGTAGGTATCGAGCACGTGGACGATATCATTGCCGACCTCGACCAGGCCCTGGCCCAGATCTAAGCGCACGGGAAGACCGACGATGTTCAAGAAGATCCTCATTGCCAATCGCGGCGAAATCGCCTGCCGGGTCATCAAGACCGCCCGGCGCATGGGCATTGCCACCGTGGCCGTCTATTCGGACGCCGATGCCCGCGCGCCCTTCGTCCGCATGGCCGACGAGGCCGTGCATATCGGCCCGGCGCAGGCATCCGAGAGCTATCTCGTCGCCGACAGGATCATCGCCGCCTGCAAGCAAACCGGGGCGGAGGCGGTGCACCCGGGCTACGGCTTCCTGTCCGAACGCGCGAGCTTCGTCGAGGCGCTGGCGAAGGAGGGAATCGCCTTCATCGGGCCGCCGGCCGAGGCGATCGCGGCGATGGGCGACAAGATCGAATCGAAGAAGATCGCGCGCGAGGCGGGGGTGAACGTCGTCCCCGGCTTCGTCGGCGAGATCCGCGATACCGATCACGCGGTCGAGATCGCCAACGACATCGGTTACCCGGTGATGATGAAGGCCAGCGCCGGCGGCGGGGGCAAGGGCATGCGCCTCGCCTATAGCGAGAAGGACGTACGCGAGGGCTTCGAGAGCGTGAAGCGCGAAGGGCTCAATTCCTTCGGCGACGACCGCGTCTTCATCGAGAAGTTTATCGAGGATCCGCGCCATATCGAGATCCAGATCCTCGGCGACCAGCACGGCAACGTGATCTACCTGAACGAACGCGAATGCTCGATCCAGCGGCGCCACCAGAAGGTGGTCGAAGAGGCGCCGTCGCCGTTCGTGACGCCGAAGATGCGCAAGGCGATGGGCGAACAGTGCGTCGCGCTGTCGAAGGCCGTCGGCTATTACAGCGCGGGCACGGTCGAACTGATCGTCAGCGGCGCCGACAAGACCGGGGAAAGCTTCTACTTCCTCGAGATGAACACGCGCCTGCAGGTGGAGCATCCGGTCACCGAGGCGATCACCGGCGTGGACCTGGTCGAACAGATGATCCGCGTCGCCGCGGGCGAGAAGCTGGCGATCGCGCAGGACGACGTGAAAATCGACGGCTGGGCGATCGAGAACCGCGTCTATGCCGAAGACCCCTATCGCGGCTTCCTCCCGTCCACCGGGCGCCTCGTGCGTTACCAGCCGCCGGTCGAGCCCTGGGCCGACGACGGGCAGGCGAACGGCCGCCGCGGCGTGGACGGCGTGCGCGTGGACGACGGCGTGTTCGAAGGCGGCGAAGTCTCGATGTTCTACGACCCGATGATCGCCAAGCTCGTCACCTGGGGCGCGACCCGCGACGAGGCGGCCGACCTGCAGGTCGCCGCGCTCGACGCCTTCCGGATCGAGGGGCTGGGCCACAACGTCGATTTCCTCAACGCGATCATGCAGCACCCGCGGTTCCGCTCGGGCGAACTGACGACCGGCTTCATCGCCGAGGAATATCCGGAAGGCTTCGCCGGCGCGCCCGCTTCGGACGAGCTCAAGCGCGTGCTGGCCGCGGTGGGCGGGGTGATCGCCACCGCCGATGCCGACCGCGCGCGCCGGATCGACCAGCAGCTCGACAGCGCGTTCTACGCCCCCGGCGACTGGACCGTGCGGATCGGCGAGCGCGAGGAAGGCTCCTCCACTTATGAGGTGCGCCTGGGCGAGGACGCGATCACCGTCGATGGCGAGCCGGTCATGCTGGAGATGGAATACACGCCCGGCGACGCGACGGTCTCGGTCGAATACGGCGGGAGCGAGGAGGGGGACGGCGAGTGGCTGACCCTGCAGTTGCGGCCGACGCGCACCGGCTATGCTGTCACGACGCGCGGCGCGACGCATCACCTGCGGATCCTGCAGAGCCGGATCGCGCATCTCGCCGGCCACATGATCGAGAAGGAGCCGCCCGACCTTTCGAAGATGCTGATCTGCCCGATGCCGGGCCTCCTGGTGAAGCTGCACGTGGCGGAAGGCGACGAGGTCCAGCCCGGCCAGCCGCTGGCGACGGTCGAGGCGATGAAGATGGAAAACATCCTGCGCGCCGAGAAGCAGGCCATCGTCGGCAGGATCAACGCCGGCGAGGGCGACAGCCTCGCGGTGGACGAGGTCATACTGGAGCTGGAATAGGACGATGCATCTCAGCCATGCGCCCGACGCTCCCGCGGCGGAGCAGACCGATTTCGCGACTTTCCTGAAGGCCGACATCCGCGTCGGCACGATCGTTTCGGTCGAGCCTTTTCCCGAGGCGCGCAAGCCGAGTTACCGGCTGCGGATCGATTTCGGGCCGGCGATAGGCGAGAAGAAGAGTTCCGCCCAGATCGTCGCGAACTACGCGCCGGAGGAGCTGGAGGGCCGCCAGGTCGCGGCGGTGGTCAACTTTCCGCCGCGGCAGATCGGGCCGATGATGTCCGAAGTCCTGACGCTCGGGTTCGCCGACGAGAACGGCGAAGTCGTGCTGTTCCAGCCGGACAGGCCGGTGCCGAACGGGTCGCGCCTGTTCTGATGGCCCGGCGCGTCTGGACGATCGGCTACGAGCAGGTCACCCAGGCCGCGCTGGTCGAATGCCTGGCCAAGGCGGGGGTCGAGGTTCTCGTCGACGTGCGGTACCTGCCGCTGTCGCGCAGGCCGGGCTTCTCCAAGAACAGCCTGCGCGCCGCGGTGGAGGAGGCGGGGATCGGCTATCGCCATTTCCGCCATCTCGGCACCCCGTCCGAAGGGCGCGCGGCGGCGCGGCGGGGCGACCTCGCCGCGCTCGATCGGATCTATTCCGGCCAGCTCGAACTGCCCGAGGCGCTGGCCCAGATGGCCGAGCTGCGCGCCCTGGCCGAAACCCGCCGGGTGGCGCTGCTGTGTTACGAACGCCAGGCCTGCGAATGCCATCGCAACCTGCTGGTCGCGGCGCTGTTCTCCGATTTCGAGCAGGTCGATCTCCAGCCCGAGCTAGTGCGCGCGTAGCTGTTCGTCGAGGAAGGCGGCCACGTCGGCCAGCGCGACATCGCGGTCCACGAAGGCCGCGCCGATCCCCTTCAGCAGGATGAAGGGCAGGGTGCCGGCGTCCATCTTCTTGTCGTGCAGCATATGGTCGGCAAGGCGCCGCCCGTCGCAGTCGAGGCCGAGCGCGGCGATCTCTCCCGGCAAGCCCGCGGCATCGACGGCCGCGGTCACGCGCGCCGCTTCGTCCGCGGACATAAGCCCGATGCGCGCCGAATAGCGCGCGGCCAGCACCATTCCCAGCGCCACCGCCTCCCCGTGCAGCAGGCGATCGGAAAAGCCCGTTTCGGCCTCCAGCGCGTGGCCGAAAGTATGGCCGAGGTTCAACAGCGCGCGCCGGTCGGCCGTCTCGCGTTCGTCCTCGGCGACGATCCGGGCCTTGGCCGCGACGCTGGTGGCGACGGCATGTTCCAGCGCCTCGCTCTCCCCCGCGATCACGCGCGGGCCGTTGTCGGCCAGCCAGTCGAAGAACGCGCGATCGCCGAGAACGCCGTATTTCAGCACTTCGGCATAGCCGGCGCGCACCTGCCGGCCGGGCAGGGTGCCGAGGGCGGAAAGGTCCGCCAGCACCAGCGAGGGCTGGTGAAAGGCGCCGACCAGGTTCTTCCCCGCGCCGGTATTGATCGCGGTCTTGCCGCCGACCGAGCTGTCCACTTGCGCGAGGAGCGAGGTCGGGAGCTGGATGAAATGGCATCCACGCTTGAGAATCGCGGCGGCGAAGCCCACCAGGTCCCCGATGACCCCGCCGCCCAGCGCGACGACGTGATCGCCCCGCTCGACCTGGCCGGCGAGCAGCCAGTCCACCACCGTCGCCAGCCCCTGCCAGCTCTTGGCCGATTCGCCGGGATCGAGGACGAGCCAGCGCGTCGCGATCCCGCCCGCCGCGAACGACCGTTCCACCGGCTCGCGCCAGTGGCCGGCGACATTGGCGTCGGTGACGATCGAGACGGCCCGCTTGCGCAGCAGCGGCGCGCAATGGGCCGCGGCATCGGCCAGGAGGCCGGGCCCGATATGCACGTCGTAGGATCGTCCGCCCAGTTTGACGGGGACTACAGCCATCGGTCGAGTGCTCCGATAATGGCCATCGCCGTATCGACGTGCGGGCCGTTTTCGCCAGTGATTCGGATATGGGCCTGCGAGTAGAACGGTTCGCGTTCGCGGTGCAGGCGCGAAAGGATCTCGTGCGGGTCGCCTTCGCGCAAGAGGGGGCGCACGTCGCGGCGCGTGGTGCGTTCCACCAGGGTATCGATATCGCAGTCGATCCACACCACGGCCGCCTGGTCCAGCAGGAGGGCGCGCGTTTCCCCGTTCACGAACGCGCCGCCCCCGGTCGCGATCACGCCGCGGCGATCCTCGATCAGGCGGGCGATCACCCGGCGCTCTCCGTCGCGGAAATAGGGTTCGCCGAAACGGTCGAAGATGTCGGACACGCTCATCTGCGCCGCGGCCTCTATCTCCTCGTCGGCATCGACGAAGTCCTTGCCCAGCAGGGCGGCGAGCTTGCGCCCGACGGTGGACTTGCCCACGCCCATCAGCCCGACCAGCGCCACCGGCCGATCGATCCGGTGGGCGATCCGCGCAATCTCTGCATCGCTGAGCTTTTCGGCGGCATGGGTCATTGCCGCTTCGCCTATAGATGGGCTAGATGCCGCGCAACCATGCAGGGTGTGCAGGAAAGGTCCGCTGGATTGGCAATGACGGGTAGGCGTGCCGTGGGGGCGATCGTGGTGCTGGTTGCCGCGCTGGTGCTCTATGCATGGATCGACGGCGGGGAAGAGCCGCTGCGGCCCATTGCACAGCCGGTCGCGCTGCCCGGGGCTGCGCGATGAAGGGCGCGCTCGCGACAGGCGCGGCCCTGCTGGCGCTCAGCTCCACGCTCGTCCTGGCGCAGGACGCGCCGGAATCGCTGCTGCCGCCCGGGTTCGACGACCCTCCGCCGCCGGCCCAGCCAAGCCCGGTCCAGCCAAGCCCGGCCCCGACCGCGCGCCCGACGGCAACCCCCACCGCCGCCCCGACGCCTTCCGCGCCCGGCACGAGTTCGCCGGTCGTCCAGCCCCTGCCGCAGGATGGCCCTTCCGCACCGGCCCCCGCGCCGTCGATCGACCTGCCCGACGAACTCCCCTCGCTGGAGGAGCTGGAGGCGATGGACACCGATGCGCTCGACGAGCTGCTGGGGCTGAAACCGCGGTTCGACATCCCGCCTGCCGCGCGCCGCTCGCTCGAAAGGATCGGCGTGATCGGCCCGCGCGAAGGCGGCTTCGCAACCGCCTCGCTCGCGGCGCAGCCCGAATCGCTGGTGCGCGCGGTCCTGGCCGGGACGCGCGGCCCGCTGGTCTCGCGCTGGGGCCATATCCTCGTGCGCCGGGCCCTCGCCAGCCGCCTCGCCGCGCCCGGGGGGATGGACCCGGTGGAGTTCGCCGCGCTGAGGGCCGCGACGCTCAATGCGCTGGGCGAATACACCGCCGCGCGCGCGATCGTGCAGGATATCGACACGGCCAACTGGAACGATGCGCTGACCGATGCCGCGCTGGATGCCTATATCGCCACGGCCGACATTGTCGGCGCCTGCCCGGCGATCCAGCTGCAGGGCAATGCGCGCGAGGACGGGCAATGGCAGCTCTGGCGCTCGATCTGTTCCGCCTACGCCGGGCAGGGGGTGCGCGCCGGCACCGAGCTGAGCCGCGCGCTCTCGCGCGGGACGGCGCCTGCGATCGACGTGCTCCTGGCCCAGCGCCATGCCGGCGCGGCCGGGGCCGGGCGGCGGGCGGTTCACCTCGAATGGGACGAGGTGGAGGACATCACCCCCTGGCGTTACGCGCTGGCCACGGCCGTCGGTGCCGAGATCCCCGAATCGCTGCTGGCCGAACCGGCGCCCTATTACCAGCGCGTCTCCGCGATCTCGCCGATGCTGGCACCCGCGCAGCGGGCACCCGGCGCGCTGGCGGCCGCGGGGGAGGGCATCCTGTCCGCTTCCGCGATCGTCAGCCTCTACAGCCAGGTCCTGGCCGACGGCGCCGAGGGAGAGGCCGCGGAAACGGCCGCCACCCTGCGCACGGCCTATGCCGCGCCGACGGCCGCCGAACGGGTCGAGGCGATGCGGACGATCTGGGGCATGGACGAGCGCGATCACGGCCTGCAGGTCCTGACCGCCTATGCCGCCGCGCGGCTCGCGCCGTCGAGCCAGTGGGCCGCAGATGCGCCGGCGCTGATCGCCTCGATGCTCACCGCCGGGCTCGATCGCGACGCGATGGAATGGTCGGGCGTGGTCGAGGAAGGCAGCCAGGCCTGGGCCCTTCTCGCCCTCGCGGAACCGGGCGAAAGCGCGGTCTCGAGCGGCGCGCTCGACGCCTTCGTCGATGACGACGACAGCGCGGGCCAGCGCAAGTCGCGCTTTCTCGTCGCCGCGCTCGCCGGGCTGGGCCGGATCGATGGCGACACGCGGCGATCGTTCGCCGATCGCCTCGCGCTCGATCTCGATCGCCATACCCGCTGGACCCGCACGATCGACCGCGCGGCCGAAGTGGACAATGCCGCGCTCGTCGCGCTGCTCGCGGGCCTGGGGATGCAGGGCGACGGGTGGGACCGGATGACCGCGCGCCACCTGTTCCGCATCGTCGATTCGCTCAACCGCGTCGGCCTCTCGGCGGAGGCGCGCATGATCGCGGCGGAGGCCGTGGCGCGGGCCTGATGACCGCCGCGGTCGAGGATTTCCTCGCCATGCTCGCGGCCCAGCGGGGCGCGGCCGCCAATACCCTGGCCGCCTATCGGCGCGATCTCGAAGGGGCAAGCGAGGCCGTCGGCCCGCTCGACAGCGCCGGGCGCGACGATCTCGCCCGCCTGGGCCGGGCCTGGGCGGACCTCGCGCCGTCCACGGTCGCGCGCAAGGTATCGGCCCTGCGCCAGTTCTACGGCTTCCTGGTGGACGAGGGCCTGCGCGAAGACGATCCCTCGCCCGCGCTGCCGCGTCCTGCGACGCGCCGCCCGCTGCCCAGGGTTCTCGACCACGGCGAGGTGGAGGCGCTGTTCCGGCGCGCGGAGGAGGAAGCTTCCGGCGACAAGCCGCTCGCCGTCCGGCAGCTGGCCCTGCTCGAGCTGCTCTACGGCTCCGGCCTGCGGGCCAGCGAGCTCGTGTCGCTGCCGCTGGCGGCCGTTCCGCGCGATGCGCCGTTCCTGACCGTGAGCGGCAAGGGGGGGCAGGCGCGCATGGTGCCGGTCGGCGGCCGGGCGCGGCAGGCGCTGTCGCGCTGGCTGGCCCTGCGCCCGGCGGGCGGGCGTTACCTCTTCCCCTCGCGAGGGGGCGCGCACCTGACGCGGGTCCGGCTGTTCCAGATCCTGAAGGCCCTCGCCGCCCGCGCCGGCCTGGCCCCGGAAAAGGTCAGCCCCCATGTCCTGCGGCATGCCTTCGCCACCCACTTGCTGGAGGGTGGGGCGGACCTCCGGGTTCTCCAGTCGCTGCTCGGGCACGCCGATATCGCGACGACGCAGATCTATACCCACGTCGACAGCGCGCGCCTGGTCGCGCTGGTAAACCAGCGCCATCCCCTTGCCGATCGCGGCCGCCGTGACTAGGCGCAGAGCCATGATTTCCTACCTCGAATTCGAGAAGCCTGTCGCGCAGCTGGAAGCACGCATTGCCGAGCTTCGATCCGCGGCCGAAGGCGACGACGTCGATATCTCGGCCGAGCTCCGGCGGCTCGAGCGCAAGAGCGCCGACCTGCTCGCCAGCACGTATGCCGCGCTGACGCCGTGGCAGAAGACGCAAGTCGCCCGTCATCCGGCGCGGCCGCATTTCCGCGACCTCGTCCACCACGCGTTCGACGAGTTCATCCCGCTCGGCGGCGACCGTTATTACGGCGAGGACGAAGCGATCCTGGGCGGGTTTGCCCGTCTCGGCGGGCGGCGCGTCATGCTGATCGGGCACGAGAAGGGCAACGATACCGAGAGCCGGCTGCGGCACAACTTCGGCATGGGCAAGCCCGAAGGTTACCGCAAGGCGATCCGCCTGATGGAAATGGCCGGGCGCTTCGGCCTGCCGGTCGTGACGCTGGTCGATACCTCGGGTGCCTTTCCCGGGGTGGAGGCGGAGGAGCGCGGCCAGGCGGAGGCCATTGCCCGCTCGACCGAGGCGTGCCTCGCGCTTCCGGTGCCGATGGTCGCGACGATCGTCGGCGAAGGCGGATCGGGCGGCGCGGTCGCGCTCGCCAGTGCCGAGCGGGTCCTGATGTTCGAGCACGCGATCTACTCGGTCATCTCGCCCGAAGGCTGCGCGTCGATCCTCTGGCGCACGGCGGAAAAGGCGCCCGACGCGGCCGAAGCGATGAAAGTGACCGCGCAGCACCTCGAAAAGCTGGGCGTGATCGATCGCATCGTGCCCGAGCCTGTCGGCGGCGCGCACCGCGATCCCGCGACCGCTGCGGGCAGCCTGGCGCAGGCGATCGGCGAGGAACTCGACGCCCTGGCCGGCCGCTCCGCCGACGAGCTGCGCCGCGCGCGCGAGGAACGCTTCCTGCGGATCGGCGGCGCCTGATCGGGGCAGGCGGGAACCAAGGGCTCGCCGAAGGGGTTCGTTCCGCAGGATGGATTGCAGCGGCCGCAAGCATGCCGCGCCTGCCCGGAGGAGACGAGATCCCATGCCCCGCCTGAAGAAGATCGCACTCGGTTGCACCGCGGCCCTGCCGCTCGTCCTGGCCTCCTGCATGGGGGCGGGGGGCAATATCCCCAGCGCATCGACGCCGATCACCCAGTCCGAAGCCCAGACCGGGGCCGAGGCGCATCCCAAGCTCCTCGCCGAATTCGGCGGCGCGATGACCGGCTCGCACGCGCAATACGTCCAGCAGGTCGGGCGCAACATCGCGGTCCAGTCCGGCCTCGGCAACGCGGCATCCGATTTCACCGTCACCCTGCTCAACAGCTCGGTGAACAACGCCTTCGCGATTCCGGGCGGCTATGTCTACACCACGCGCCAGCTGGTCACGCTGATGAACAACGAGGCGGAACTGGCCGGCGTGCTCGGGCACGAGGTGGGCCATGTCGCCGCGCGCCATTCGCAGCGGCGCCAGGCGCGCGCGCAGCGCAACACGCTGCTCGGCGCGGCAGGCGCGATCCTCTCGGGCATTTTCCTGGGCGACAGCGGCATCGGGCAGCGGCTCTCGCGCGGGTTCCTCCAGGGTTCGCAACTCCTCACGCTGCGCTTCTCGCGCAGTCAGGAGCTGGAGGCCGACCAGCTCGGCGTAACCTACCTGACCCGGGCCGGCTACGATCCGCGCGCAATGGCGACGGTGCTGCAGAGCCTTGCGGCCCAGAACGCTCTCGATGCCTCGCTGCAAGGGCGCGGAGACGCGACTTTGCCCGAATGGGCTTCGACCCACCCCGACCCGGCCAGCCGGGTGCAGACCGCGCGGCAGATGGCGGGCGACCGCACCGGCGTGACCAACCGCGACACCTTCCTCGCGCGGATCGACGGGCTGGTCTATGGCGACGACCCGGAACAGGGCATTATCGAGGGCCGGCAGTTCATCCATCCCGAGCTGCGGCTGGCATTCACCGCGCCGCAGGGCTTCTACATGGTCAACGGCACGCGCGCGGTGTCGATCAACGGCCAGAGCGGGCAGGGCCAGCTGAGCACCGGGCCCTATGACGGGAACCTTTCCAACTACGTCCGGAACGTCTTCCGCGCGCTGGGCGGCAGCGGCCAGGCCCTGGCCCCGGCGAGCCTGCAACGCACGACCGTGAACGGCCTGCCGGCCGCCTATGGCACGGCGCGGGTCAACAGCGGCAATGGCCAGGTCGACGTGGTCGTCTTCGCTTACGAGTTCTCGAACGGCCAGGCCTATCACTTCGCCACGATCAGCCAGGCGGGCCGGTCGGGCGTGTTCACGCCGATGTTCAACTCGATGCGGCGAATCAGCCAGGCCGAGGCGAGCCGGGTCGTTCCGCGGCGGATTGATGTGGTGACGGTACGCAGCGGCGAAACGGTTTCGTCGCTGGCGAACCGCATGGCCTACGACAACGCGAAGGAACAGCGCTTCCGCGTCCTGAACGGCCTCGGCTCGCGCGATACGCTGCGTGCCGGGCAGAAGGTCAAGATCGTCGTTCGCGGCACCTGACCTCGCGCCGCGCCGCAAGCCGACGCGAAAAGGGCGGCGGGATCGCTCCCGCCGCCCTTCGCGTGTCTAGGTTCGTCGCCGATCAGGCCGCGACGAGGTCGTCCGAAACGGCCGAGAAAGTGGCCGAGAGGTTGTCGCCCAGCGTCGACATGGCGGTGATCGCGGCAACGGCGATCAGGGCGGCGATGAGGCCGTATTCGATGGCGGTGGCGCCCTGCTCGTCGCGGAGCAGCTTGTTGATGAACTTCATGTATAGTCTCCTGGTCCAGTCTTCGATACCCGAACTCTTTCCAAAACGCGGAACGAGCAATTGTTGGAAATACGCGGGGAGAATTGACAAAATGCTAAGGGCTGGCGGGCCCGATATTCTCCTAGCCTCTTTCCTTCGTGACTTCGGTCGAAACCGTGCTCCACAACGCGATGCTTTCATCGGCAACGGTCGTGAACGCGCCGATGCAGGCGACGACGATCAAGGTCACGATCAGGCCGTATTCAACTGCGGTCGCCCCGCGGGTGTCGCGACCGATGCGTGTCAGAAAATGCTTCGACTGCATTGGTCGCCCCCGATACGGTCCCTGGAAGGGCTTTTGGGCCTCAGGTGTTAAGAAAAGGTTTTCAGGCGGGCCCGAGATGGAAAATTCCCCGACATGGATCGCGGTCGCCGCGCTTGCCCTGCAGCGGGACGACGGGCGCTGGCTGATGCACCGGCGCCCGGCCGACAAGCACCACGGCGGCCTGTGGGAATTCCCGGGGGGCAAGGTCGAACCCGGCGAGATGCCCGACGCCGCCCTCGTGCGCGAGATTCGCGAGGAGCTGGGCATCGCGGTCGATCGGGCTGCGCTGGCCCCTGCCGCCTTCGCCCAGGGCCCGGCCGGCGGGGCCGGGCCGGCCATTGTCATTCTTCTTTACACCGCCAAGCGCTGGCGCGGGGAGCCGGCGGCTCTGGAAGGCGGCGAGGTCGCCTGGTTCGCGGCAGCGGAAATCGCGACGCTCGATCGCCCCCCGCTCGACGTGGCGCTTTGCGACAGGCTCTTTTCCCCGGGAACCGAACTTTCCCGACAATAGGGGATTGCCAAGGCCGAATGCCGCCCCTATGTGGCGCCCTCCAAGCGCGCCCGTAGCTCAGCTGGATAGAGCACCAGACTACGAATCTGGGGGTCAGAGGTTCGAATCCTTTCGGGCGCGCCATTTTCCCCTTTCGCCAAGGATCGCAGCAGCGGCGCCCGTCACGGACGCCGCCGCCGGGCGATTCACGCGCCGCTGTCCTTTCCGCCGGCGGGCAGGGGGACCGGCTCTGCGAAAGTGTGCGTCACGTGGGGATAGGGGATTTCGACCCCGGCTTCGTCCAGCGCCTTCTTGATCGCGAAGACGACGTCGTTGTGGACCGCGAACAGGCTGTGCTCGTTCGTGTCGATCCACCAGCGGACGAGGAAGTCGATCGAGCTGCCGCCGAACTCGCGGGCATAGACTTCGGCCCCGCGCTCGCGATCGATCCCTTCCACCGTCGACACGGCCCGGGCGAGAATGTCCTGCACGGCGGCGAGGTCGCTGTCGTAGGAGACGCCGACCGTGAGATCGAACCGGCGCTGGGCCTGGTCGGTGAAGATCTTCACCGCGTTCTTGAAGATCATCGAGTTGGGCAGGATGGTCAGCTCGCCCGAGAACTGGCGAACATGGGTTTCGCGCAGGGTGATCTTCTCCACCGTGCCACTGATACCTTCGGCCTCGATCGTGTCGCCCAGCTGCATCTTCTCGCGCAGCATGATCAGCACGCCGGCAAGGAAGTTCTCGAAGATGTCCTGGAAGGCGAAGCCGATCGCCACGGCGCCGATCCCCAGGCCGGCTACCACCCCCCCGAAGGTGAAGCCCGGTACCAGGATCGTCAGCGCAAGCAGTATGCCGACGATCCACACGGCGAGCTTGCTCAGCGTCTTGAGCAGCTCCTTCAAGTCGTTGCGGACGCTGGACCGCTCGGCGATCCGCCGGCTGATCGAAACCGCCAGGCGGGCGAGAAAGGCCGTCGCCACCAGGACGACGGCCGCGATGGCCAGGTTTGGCAGAAGTTCGACCGCGCCCCGGGCCATTTTCTGCAGTTCGTCCTGCAGCACCTGCACGTAGTTCAATGAATGCTCCCTCTGTTGCCTCCAGAGGGAACGGGCCGGGGCGCGGTATCGTTCCTAGGAGCGCGAAGCGTGCTCCTGGCGGGCGATCTCGTGCAGCCAGTCGGCGTGGCGCGGGGCCTTCTTGGTCCGGCTCCATTCGTCGAGCATCGGCATCGCCACGCGCTTCAGTTCGGCATATTGCTCGTCGGTCCCGATATCGGCGGCCAGTTCGACCCGGTGCCCGTTGGGATCGAAGAAATAGATCGACTTGAAGATGCCGTGATGCGTCGGGCCGAGGACGTCGATGCCGAGCCCCTCGATATGATCCTTCGCGGCGACAAGCTCTTCCTCGCTGCCGACCTTGAAGGCCAGGTGCTGGACCCAGGCCGGGGTATTCTCGTCCCGGCCCATTTCCTTCTGCGTCGGCAGTTCGAAGAAGGCCAGGACATTGCCATTCCCGGCGTCGAGGAACACGTGCATGTAGGGATCGTATTCCCCGGTCGAGGGCACGTGGTCTTCGGAAAAGGCGCTGACATATTCCATGCCCAGCACTTTCTCGTACCACTCGACGGTCTCTTTCGCGTCCTTGCAGCGATAGGCGGCGTGGTGAACGCCGCCCAGCCTGATCGGGTGCTCGCTCATTCGGCCGGCTCCGCCTCTGTGGACGCGCCCTCCTCGACCTTCAGCGCGCCGCGCTTGATCTGGTCGCGCTCCATGCTCTCGAACAGGGCCTTGAAGTTGCCTTCGCCGAAACCCTCGTCGCCCTTGCGCTGGATGAACTCGAAGAACACCGGCCCGATCTGCGCCTCGGCGAAGATCTGGAGCAGCAGCCGCGGCTGGCCGCCTTCCGTCGTGCCGTCCAGCAGGATGCCGCGCGCCTGCAGTTCCTTCGCGTCCTCGCCGTGGCCGGGCAGGCGCTCGTCGAGCATCTCGTAGTACGTCGCGGGCGGGGCGGTCATGAACGGCACGCCCAGCTTCTTGAGATTGTCCCAGCAGGCGATCAGGTCGTCGCAGATCAGCGCGATGTGCTGGATACCCTCGCCGTTGAACTCGCGCAGGTATTCCTCGATCTGGCCCTTGCCGCCATCGCCTTCCTCGTTGAGCGGGATGCGGATCTTGCCGTCGGGCGCGGTCAGCGCCTTCGAGGTCAGGCCGGTATATTCGCCCTTGATGTCGAAATAGCGGATTTCCTGGAAGTTGAAGAGCGATTCGTAATAGTCCGCCCAGTACTTCATCCGCCCGCCGTAGACGTTGTGGGTCAGGTGATCGATCAGCTTGAAGCCGGCACCGGCCGGGTGCTTCTCGACACCGGGCAGATATTCGAAGTCGATGTCGTAGATCGAAAGGCCTTCGCCGTCCTCGTTCTCGTACCGGTCCACCAGGTAGAGGATGGCCCCGCCGATTCCGCGGATCGCCGGGATGCGCAGTTCCATCGGGCCGGTTTCGACCTGGACCGGCTCGGCGCCCTTGTCCATCAGGTGGTCCCACGCCCTGGCCGCGTCGCGCACGCGGAAGGCCATGCCGCAGGCCGACGGCCCGTGCTCGCGCGCGAAGTACCACGCGGCACTGCGCGGTTCGTAATTGGTGATCAGGTTGATCCCGCCCTGGCGCCAGAGCTGGACGTCCTTGCTGCGGTGGGTCGCGACGTGGGTGAAGCCCATGGCCTCGAACACGGGTTCGAGCACGCCCTTTTCGGGTGCGCAGAATTCCACGAACTCGAAACCGTCAAGGCCGGCGGGGTTGTCGAACAGGTCGGGCATCTGAAGCTATCTCCTTGGTTATTGGTTTCATATGTAACCAATTCGGCGCCAGCGCGCAAGGGCGGGTCCGGACAGGCGGCCAATCGCGACAAACGCCTTGAATCCACGGGCAAACTGTGATTCTGTCGCGACATGACGCGCGAAGGACACAGGATCACTCTCCCCCGGGAGAAGTTGACGCAGGGGCTGGCCCTCGCGATCCTCCTGCTGCTCATGGCGCTTGCCATTGCCGGGCCCAGCGGGCTGCTCGCCTGGGGGGAGAATGCCCGCCTGCTCGAACAGCGCCAGACCCGCATCGCCGAACTGGTGGAGGAGCGGGACGCGCTGAAGAACCGGGTCGACCTGCTCGATCCCGCGCAGGCCGATCCCGACCTCGTCGGCGAGCAGCTCCGGCAGAACTTCAACGTCGTCCATCCCGACGAGCTGGTGCTGATCCTCGACGAAACCGGCGAATAGGCGCCGCCCTTACGGAATCGCGCCCCCCCGGCGCACGGCGGCACCCGCAAAATTTCGTATTCACGGCGTCGCCGGGGCGTTGCGCCTGCAATCGGCTTGCGCCTATAGGGCGGCCATGCCGCGAGAGACGGCACGCCTCCCCAGGTGATCGCGACAACCGAGGAAAGAGATTTGGCCAGAACCGCCAAGACCCGCAAAACGCCCGCCGGCAACAAAGGCAAAGGCCCGGCGGAAGACGTCGATTTCGCGCTGCACAGCCTCCAGGAAGCGTTCGAGAAGGCGAAGCGTTACGACGCTTCGGAGGACGAGCTGCTCGCGTTCTATCGCCAGATGCTGCTGATCCGCCGGTTCGAGGAAAAGGCCGGGCAGCTCTACGGCCTCGGCCTGATCGGCGGTTTCTGCCACCTCTATATCGGGCAGGAAGCGGTCGCGATCGGCCTGCAGAGCGCGCTCGACAACGATCGCGACAGCGTGATCACCGGTTACCGTGACCACGGCCACATGCTGGCCTACGGCATCGATCCCAAGGTCATCATGGCCGAGTTGACGGGCCGCCAGGCCGGCATCTCCAAGGGCAAGGGCGGCTCGATGCACATGTTCAGCACCGAGCACAAGTTCTACGGCGGGCACGGCATCGTCGGCGCCCAGGTGGCGCTGGGCGGGGGTCTCGCGCTCGCGCACAAGTACAACGAGGACGGCGGCCTGTGCCTCGCCTATTTCGGCGACGGCGCGGCCAACCAGGGCCAGGTCTACGAGACGTTCAACATGGCCAGCCTGTGGAAGCTGCCGATCGTCTTCGTGATCGAGAACAACCAGTACGCGATGGGCACCAGCACCGCCCGTTCGAGCGCTGAGACCGAGTTTCACCGGCGCGGCACGGCGTTCCGCATCCCCGGCATGGACGTGAACGGGATGGACGTGCTCGAGGTGCGCGCCGCGGCCGAAGTCGCCTTCAAGCACGTGCGCGAAGGCATGGGCCCGGTCCTGATGGAACTGAACACCTATCGCTATCGCGGGCACTCGATGTCCGACCCGGCGAAATACCGCACGCGCGAGGAAGTGCAGGACATTCGCGAGCACAAGGATCCGATCGAGGGGCTGAAGAAGACCCTGGTCGAGCAGGGCAAGAGCGAGGACGACTTGAAGGCGATCGACAAGGAAATTCGCAAGATCGTGGCAGAAGCTGCGGATTTCGCGGAAAATTCGCCGGAGCCGGAGCCGGCCGAACTCTACACCGATGTCCTGGTGGAGGGGTACTGAGCCATGGCGATCGAACTGAAGATGCCGGCGCTTTCGCCCACGATGGAAGAGGGAACGCTGGCCCGCTGGCTGGTCAAGGAGGGCGACGAGGTTTCCTCCGGCGATATCCTGGCCGAGATCGAGACCGACAAGGCGACGATGGAGTTCGAGGCGGTCGACGAGGGCACGGTCGGCAAGATCGTCGTGCCCGAGGGGACCGAGAACGTGAAAGTGGGCACGGTGATCGCGGTCCTGGCCGACGAGGGCGAGGACGTGGGCGATATCGAGGCGTCTTCCGCGGAACCGGCGGATGAAGGGGAAGAAAGCTCCGCGGCCGATGACGACGAGGGCGCATCGGCAGGCCCGGCGCCCCAACGGCCCCGGCGCGAACCGCGCGCGGACCCGGAAATTCCCGATGGCACCAACATGGCCAGCGTCACCGTGCGCGAGGCGCTGCGCGATGCGATGGCGGAAGAAATGCGCCGCGACGAACGGGTCTTCGTCATGGGCGAGGAAGTCGCCGAGTACCAGGGCGCCTACAAGGTCACCCAGGGCCTGCTCGAAGAATTCGGCCCGAAGCGGGTGATCGACACCCCGATCACCGAATATGGCTTCGCCGGCATCGGCACGGGCGCGGCGATGGGCGGACTGCGTCCGATCGTCGAGTTCATGACCTTCAACTTCGCGATGCAGGCGATCGACCATATCGTGAACTCCGCCGCCAAGACGAACTACATGTCCGGCGGCCAGATGCGGTGCCCGGTGGTCTTCCGCGGCCCCAACGGCGCGGCGAGCCGCGTGGCGGCGCAACACAGCCAGAACTACGGTCCGTGGTATGCTAGCGTCCCCGGCCTGATCGTCATCGCGCCCTATGACAGCTCGGACGCGAAAGGCCTGCTGAAGGCCGCGATCCGCAGCGAAGATCCGGTCGTCTTTCTGGAGAACGAGCTGGTCTATGGCCGCACGTTCGAACTGCCCGAGCTGGACGACCACGTCCTGCCGATCGGCAAGGCCCGGATCATGCGCGAAGGCGCCGACGTGACGATCGTCAGCTATTCGATCGGCGTTGGCTTCGCGCTCGAGGCGGCCGAGCAGCTGGCGGACGAGGGGATCGATGCCGAGGTGATCGACCTTCGCACCCTGCGCCCGCTGGACAGGGACGCGATCCTCGAAAGCCTGGCCAAGACCAATCGCCTCGTCATCGCCGAGGAAGGCTGGCCGACCTGCTCGATCGCGTCGGAAGTGATCGCGATCTGCATGGAGGACGGCTTCGATCATCTCGACGCGCCCGTCCTGCGGGTCTGCAACGAGGACGTGCCGCTGCCCTATGCGGCCAACCTCGAGAAGCTGGCCCTGATCGACGCGGAGCGCATCGTCGAGGCGGCGAAGAAAGTCTGCTACGTCTGATCGTGTACCCGGCGGTGCGCCGCGTCGCGGCCGCCGCGGCAGTCGTCCGGTCATGGATGGGACGTGTCACGCCCGGATAGGCGTCACACGCCTTCGTAGAGATCGCAGGTCGCGCGCGGGGTCGGTTGCGCGGGATCGCGCTGGTACACCTGCGTCAGGTCGCGGTTGTCGCGCACGTTGAAGGCCGCGGTCGCGTGCAGCGTCTCGGCGTGGGTGAAGGCGGTCGAGATCAGCGGCTGATATTCGTAGGCGACTTCGACGAACATCACCGCCTCGCCCTTGAACGCGATGATCTCCTCCCCCGGCGGCCCCATGCCCGTTATCCCCTGCGCCAGCCCGTCGCCTTCCTCGCCGTAGCTGGAGTGGTGGGCCATTTCGCCCTTGCACCGCTGCCAGTGGATATATTGCTGGTCCTCGGTATCGGGCACGACCTCGAGGCTGGAGAGGATCACCCGCCCGTGGGTGTAGAGATCGAAGTTGCGCCCGGCCTGGACATGCGCGCCGTACAGCACGTCGTTGATGTCGCTTTCATACAGCTTCGTTTCGCCCAGGAGCGAGTTTTCACCGACGCGCGAAGCGTTGTCGGCGACGAGGATCGCGACCTGGCTCAGCCGCATCTGCATGACCGCGCGGTGCGCCGATTCCACGCCCCAGAGGCCCGCCATCATCAGTAGCGGCGCGGCCAGCGCGAACTCGGTCACCGCGGCGCCCGAGACCGATCGCGCGAGCCGCGAAAGGAACGTGCGGGCGCGGGTCACAGGCATTGTCTCACCGTCGCCGAGACGACCTGGTCGGAATAGGGCTGGTTGCGCAGCAGCGTCGTCGCCTGGGTCGTGAACGTGTCCGGCAAGCCGACGAAGGCCGTGACCCCGAAGGCGCGCTTGTAGCTGACGCTGACGACGTAGAGCACCGCGTCGCGCGCGCCGCCGAAGCCGTCGGTTCCGCGGTCGCGGTCCCAGGTGCCGTTGTCGTTCGCGTCCTCGAACGGTTCGCCGTCGTTGCAGGTGCCGTTGCCGTCGATGTCGCTGAAATCCTCCGGCTGGCCGACCTCGGAGAAAGTGGCGTAGGCCTTGCGCGAGAACGATATCCGCGCGCTCGGCACGATCTGGCGGACCGCGCGGGCAACGCGGGCGTCGATCTTCGATTCCTGCCCGGCCGCGCCCTCGATCGTCGCGTCGCGGGCGGCCTGCTGCACCGCGCCCTGCAGCTGCGACTGGATGTAGTAGTTGTACCCCATGTCGAACATGCCGAGCAGCAGCAGGAGGAGCAGCGGCGCGACGAGCGCGAACTCGACCAGCGTCGCCCCTCGGCGGTCGCGGAGAAGGGGAAGGCGGCGCATCACTTGCTCACCCGCAGGTCGCTGATGCTGTCGGCGATCGTCGCGAACGACGCGTTCAGCTCGGCCGCGTCGGCGGCCTCGAAGTAGTGCCCCTCGCCGGCGCACTGGCGCATGACGTCGGTCAGCTCGGTCCCGAAACCGATCAGCCAGACGGTGATGTTGCGCCGGCGCACTTCGCCGCAGGTGAAGAGGAAGCGCTGCTCTATCGTCTCGGCCAGCGACATCGGGGAGCCGGGCGTCCAGCGCCGGCCGTCGAGCGGTTCGACGCCGTAGCTGGAATAGGCGACGTCGAGCGGCGCCGTCTCCCCGTCGGTCAGGAAGATCAGGTGCCGGCTCGTTTGCGAACCGCCGCGATCGGCGTTCTCTTCCGCGAACAGGCCGGTTGGCGAGATCAGCCGGCCGCCCCAGATCATCCCGATGTCGTGGTAGGTATTCCCCTGGGGGTGCAGCGTGGCGAGATAGGCGCCAAGCTCGTCGGCCGACATCGTCGCCAGCTTGCGCGCCGGGGGCGGGCAGGGGGCCGAGTTCAGCTCCACGGGGGAGGCATAGTTGGCCGTCGTGGTCGAGCTTTCCTGCTGGAAATCGCCCGAACCGTCCCAGTTGATCGCGCGGATGAAGACCCGTTCCGGGTACATCGGCCGCCACTTCGACGAATCGAACCGGAGCGAGGTGGAACCGCCCTCGTCGTCGCCCTCGTCATCGTCGTCGTCATCATCGTCGTCGTCATCGTCGTCACCGCCGCCCGAGCCGCCGCCGAAGGTCAGGAGCGAGCGCAGCAGGCCGCCGTTGCGATGGCGGGGATCGCTTCCGGGCACGAGGTCGATATCGAGGTCCAGCGCCCGGTCGAGATCGACATTGTCGAAATCGTCGATCTCGTATGTGCTGCGTTCCTCCACGCAGCCATTGGCCTCGGCCCGCCAGTCGCTGACGTCGAACAGGTACTGGGCATATTTCCAGCGTTCCTCGTTCCGCAGCGCGGGCTCGACGATCTCGTCGTAGCGGTCGACGTAGTCGGTATAGGCGATCTCCACGACCGAGCATTGCCGGCCGGTGAGCCGCGCCTCGTATGCCGAGCCGTTCCGGGTCCGCTCGATCGTCGTGATCGTGCGCGTGCCCGGCGGAACGAGGACGACTTCCGAGCGCGAGCTGACCTCCCGCTCCGACTTCACCACGGTATTCGCCGGGCGGGACGAGCAGTGATAACCGTTGATCTCGTTGAAATCGGCGGGATAGCTTTCGACGGTGGTCTCGTTCCGCGTGCCGGAGACCGGCGCGGCATCGGTATAGCGGGTCTGCTGGAACTCGACCTCGACGGTGCGCGCCTTGCGCGACTGGTAGCCCCATTCTTCCACCACCCATTCGTCCTTCAGCAGGTGGAGGACGTTGACGTTGGTGGAGTAGGGCACGAAGCCGTATCGGACCGGGGCGCCCGCCTGCGCCGCGGCGTCGAGCTGGGCGTGGAACGACATCACCGTTTCCTTCAGCACGTCGATCCGCGGCATGCTGTCGCCCGGGTTGGTGCGCCCCATCGATCCGGTGACGTCGAGCACCATCATCACGTCGGTGCTGGGGAAGTTGATCTGGGCCTGGCATTCCACCCGGATGGGCACGCGCGCGAAACCGAAGACCTGCATGATCGTGGTCGGGACATCGACCGTCGCCAGGCCGGAGATGGCGTAGTCTTCCTCCAGCGTCATCACGAACGAGCGGCTCTCGGTGCCATAAGACCCGTCGCGGAAATTGATGTTGAAGAAACGCTGCCCGGTATCGGCCACGTCTTCGGAGATTTCCCCCGTCGCCGCGGCCTGGGAGCCGAGGCGCTTGCGCGCGGCGAGCACGCCGGCATCGCAGGCCTGCTGCAGCCGGCTCTGCGCGAGGTAGGAGCGGCCCATGTCGATCCCGCCGCCGACCATGGCGAGGATCGGCGCCAGCGCCGCGGCGATGATCGCCAGCGTGTTGCCCGACCTGTCGCGGGCCAGCCGCGGCAGGCGAAGGGCACGCGCGCCTTTCGTGATGACATGGTTTACCACGGTTTCGCGATAGGCCCATTTGCGTAAGCCCATCGCGAATTTACATGGTTACAGCGGCTTGATCGAAAGATGCGTCAGCAGCGGTTGACGGGCGCCTGGGGGTCGGGATTGAAGATGCCCGAAAGGTCGCGATCGTCGCGCACGTACATCGCGGCGGTCTTGTAGATCGTCGCTTCGGGCAGGAGATCGCCGAACACGACCGGCTGGTAGTCGTAGAAGACTTCCGCATACATGATCGCGAAGTTCTCCTCCGCCTGGACCTGCCGCGTGCCGCGGCCCATGCCGGGAAAGCCGGTGCCGGCGCTGCCGGTCCCTTCCGGCCCGTATTTCGACGGGTAGGTCTTGCTTCCTCCGCAGCGCTGCCAGTGGATCCACTGGCCGCCATCGCCGTTCACCTCGAGGCTGGAGAGGATCACGCGGCCGTTTGCCTCCAGGTCGAGATCGCCGGCCTGGAGATAGGCGGCCCGGATCGATTCGTTGGCATCGAGCTCGCGGAAGCGGGGATTGCCGCCGACCACTTCCTGTTTCGCGCGCGATGCGTTGTCGGCGAGCGAGATCGCGAGCTGGTTCACCCGCAGGTGCGCGGTGGTGTAATTGATCAGCTCCAGCCCGCCGAAGCCGAGCGTGATCATGATCGGCAGGGAATAGGCGAATTCGATCAGCGCCACGCCCTCGCGCGCACGCACCAGGGCGGCGAAACGGTGGCGGAGGCGGAGGAGGGCGCGCTTCACGGGCATATCCGCACCGAACGCCGGGTTGCCTGCTGGCCGAAGGGCTGGTTGCGCATCACGGTCGTCGCCTGCGCCACGCCGCGATGGGGAAGGTCGAGCATGCGCCAGAACGGCAGCAGCCGGTCGTACGTCACCGTCACTTCGTACTGGACGACGTCGTCCGCCCCGCCGAGCCCGTCCGCGCCGACGTCCGGGTCCCACTGCCCGTTGTTGTTGCGATCGGTGAAGCACTCGTTGTCGTCGTATGCGCCGCTGCCGTTCATGTCGTCGAAGTCCTCCGGCACGTCCACGTCGCTGAACGTCTCGTAGTTCTGTCGCTCGATCGCGATATCGTCGTCATCGAGGTAGGGCATGACGGCCTTGATGCGTTCCCTGACGTCGGCGTCGATCGCCGCCTGGCCGACGCGCCCGCTTTCCAGGCCCGCGTCGCGCCCGGCATTCTGCACCGTGCCCTGCAGGACGGACTGCATGTAGAGCCCGTGCCCCAGGTCGAGGATGCCGAAGATGAACACCAGCAGGACCGGCGCGACGATCGCGAACTCGATGATCGTCACGCCCTCGCGGTCGCGCCGCAGCCTGGCGAACGCGGCCCGCATCACTGGCCCAGCCTCAGGTCTGCCACCTGCGAGGCGATGTAGCGGAAGGTCGCGCGCAGCTCGGTGACGTCGCTGGAAAAGTACGCGCGGTGCCCGGTGGCGCAGGCGCGCATCTCGTCGGTCAGGCTGGCGCCGAAACCGATCACCCAGACGGTGTAGCCTTCGTCCTTGATCGCGTTGCAGGCGGCGACGAAGCGCGCGTCGTGATAGTCGGCCAGATCGTCGCCGTCGGTGTAGCGCGGCGCGACGCGGTTCTCGTACTTCTCGATCCCGTAGGCGGAATAGCCGCTGACGGACGGCTCCATCTTGCCGTCGGTCATGAAGATGATGTGGCGGCTGACCGAACGATCGGGCTCGTCGTTGACGGTCGATGCGAAGATGCCGCTCGGGCTCGCCAGGCGCCCGCCCCAGATCATGCCGATATCGTGGTAGGTATTGCCGACCGGATCGAGGTCGTCGAGGTAGTCCTCCAGCCATTCCGGAACCTCGTCCGGCGTCAGGTCCACTTCCTGGAACAGGCGCATCGGTGCCGGGCAGCGGTTCGAGGTGTGGCTGATGGTCGTGTTCGAATTGACGCCGTTGTAATAGTTGTTGCGATAGAAGACCGCCGGCGCGAAGTGCGGCTTCCACCGGGTGGCGTCGCTGTCGGGCGCGCTGTTGATGTCGAGGTCGTAGGCGCCGCCGGGCACCGGGTCCATGTCGGCATCGACCACGGTGTCGCGTTCCATGATGCACCCGCCCCAGGTGTAGGACGTCGTGTAGATCCCGCTGGTATCCTCCATCTCGGCCAGGGTCCGCAGGTCGTAGAGGCCGGAGGTCGGCACGTAGGCATCGTCGGAGATCCAGGTCGCCAGCTCGACCGACCCGAACGATGTCAGGTCGGCAACGTCGAGCTCCACTTCCTCGTAGCGCCACTTGTCGCCATCGCTGACATAGACCTGGCGGTAGGAATCAACCGTCACCGTTTCTTTCAGGCGGCGGCAAGGTTTACGGCCCCGGCCGTAGCCCTCATAGTGGACGGTCACGGTGCGGCCGGGCGGGCTTCCGTATTGCTCGGGGTTGTTGCCGTAATTGTCCTGGTACTCGTCGCAGCGATTGCGCGACAGTTTCCCGCCGCTTTCGACCTCGCGGTCGGTCTCGCTTCGATTGGGCAGCCAGGCCGCCTCGGTGAAACGGCCCCGCCGCGACTGGTAGATCGCCGTGTCGGCGATATAGTCCGCCGGCATGGCCCCGCTCGTCAGCAGGTCGCGGGCGTTCACCGTCATGCTGTAGGGGACGAAGCCGTAGCGTACGCGAACGTCGTCGTCGTTGACCGAAGAGGCGATCGTCTTGTGGAAATCCTCCACCGCGTCGCGCAGCCCGTCGATCTTGGAGCCGGACATCGAACCGGTCGTGTCGAGCACGAACATGATGTCCGAATTGGTGATCTGCAGTTCGGCCATGCAATCGACCGAGAACGACAGCTCGGTCTTGCCGAAGATCTTCATCAGCACCGTCGGGATGCGCGCGCTGGCGGTGCCGGTGACGTCGCCGTCGCTGCCCGCCGCGGTCTCGAACTTGATGAGGTCGGCGTCGATGATCTCCGATTCGAAGTTCGCGTTGAACATCGTGCGCGCCTTGGCCCGCTCGCCCGTCTCGTACTCGCCGCTCTTGGCCATCGCCCGCCGGCCGGCCAGCACGCCGGCATCGCAGGCGTTCTGCAGCTGGGTCTTGGCCAGGTAGCCGCGGCTGGCATCGACGCCGCCGCCGACGATCGCGATCAGGGGAATCAGCGAGGCAGCAAAGATCGGCAGGGTATTGCCCCGTCGGTCGCGCCCCAGCGCGCGAAGCGGATTAACCGTGATCATAGCCTGGCCGAATTCCGTGGTTTCCTCGTCGATCGCTTTAGGAAGCCAGCCTTAAGAAACTCCAAATGAGGGCAGGGCGAGCGCGGGCGTGGCCGGGGGCGGATCGCGATGCTATCGCCGGGCGCGACCATGCTCGACGATCTCCTGCCCCTGCCGCAACGCCTGGCGGTGAACTACGCGCCGGCGCGCCGGCGCACGGCCACCGCGGCCATGCTCGCGCTCGATGCGCGGCTCGGCGAGCTGCTGGCACGGGCGAGCGAACCGCTGCTGGCGCAGATGCGCCTCGCCTGGTGGCGCGACGAGCTGGGCAAGCCCGCTGCCGACCGGCCGCGCGGCGACCCGGTGCTCGACGCGATCGGCGCTTCGTGGAACGGCGAGGAAGACGCGCTGAAAGGCCTGGTGGACGGGTGGGAACAGCTCGTGGCCGAACCCCCGCTGGACGACGCGGCGCTCGAGGTTTTCGTGGCGGCGCGCGCCGGGGCCTTCGCGGCGCTCGCGCGGCTTGCCGCCCATGGCGCGGCGGCCGACGATGCACGGGCCGCGGGCCGCCTCTGGGCCCTGGCCGATTTCGCCGCGAACGCGAGCGACCCGCGCGAGCATTCCGGCGCGATCGAGCGTGCCCGCGATGCTGCGGGGCCGGTGCCCGCGATGCCGCGCGCACTGCGCCCGCTGGCGGTGCTGGCGGGCCTGGGGCACCGCGCGGTGGCACGGGGCGGGGGCAAGCTGGTCGCGGGCCGCGCGGATATCCTCGTCGCCATGCGGCTTGGCATGTTCGGCCGCTAGGCTATGGTGCCCCCGGCAGAGGGGGTTAACCATGCAACGTGTCGTGCTCTCGGCGATCGCCACGCTCGCGCTGGTCGGGCTGGGCCTGTTCTGGTGGCAGGGCAGGGCGGAAGTCGAGCGGGGCGCCCCTCCGCCGCTGGTCGAGGAGACGGGCGAGCCGGAGACCGAAGCCCTGCCCGAGATCGATCCGGGCGACATGATCGGCCCCGAGCCGCCCGAGGCGACCGAGCTCACCCGCGAAGAGCGCCGTTTCTTCCGCTACGATCGCAACCGCGACCGCAGGATCACGCGAACCGAGATGCTGTCCACGCGAACCGACGCCTTTCGCAAGCTCGACGTCGACGGGAACAACCTGCTGACGTTCGAGGAATGGGCCGTCACCACCTCGCGCCGGTTCGAGGGCGCCGATGCCGACGGCAATGGCGAGCTGACCCCGGCCGAATTCGCCACGACCGCGCCGAAACGGCGCAAGAAGCCGGCCTGTCGTTGCTGAAGCGCAGCCCGCGCGGCGCTATGCCGGCAGCGCTTCGAGCGTTTCCATCCAAGTGCCGAAATCGGCCTTGGCGCGGGTGGTATAGGCTTCCTTGCGCGATTTCTTCTTCACGTCGTGAAGCGGCGGGAACAGGCCGAAGTTGACGTTCATCGGCTGGAACGTCTCGGCCTCCGCATCGCCGGTAATATGGGCGAGGAGGGCGCCCATGGCCGTGCTGCGCGGGGGCGGCGTCCAGCCCCTGCCACCCAGCTCGGCGGCGGCCATCATCCCGGCGAGGAGGCCGACCGCGGAACTTTCGACGTAGCCTTCGCAACCGGTGATCTGGCCGGCGAAACGGACGTGTTCGCCGCCGCGCAGGCGCAGCTGCCGGTCGAGCACCAGCGGCGAGTTGAGGAACGTGTTTCGGTGCAGGCCGCCGAGGCGGGCAAATTCCGCCTTCTCTAGCCCGGGGATGGTGCGGAACAGCTCGACCTGGGCGCCGTGCTTGAGCTTGGTCTGGAAGCCGACCATGTTCCACAACGTGCCGAGCTTGTTGTCCTGCCGCAGCTGCACCACGGCATGGGGCCAGCGCCCCTGCGGGAACTCGGGCGTCGTATCGCGCGGGTTGTCCAGCCCGACCGGTTTCATCGGCCCGTAGCGGAGCGTGTCCACGCCGCGGGCGGCCATGACCTCGATCGGCATGCAGCCTTCGAAGTACGGGGTGTCGGCTTCCCAGTCCTTGAACGTGGTCTTCTCGCCGTCGAGCAGGCCCTGGTGGAAGGCCAGGTACTGCTCCTTCGTCATCGGGCAGTTGATGTAGTCCTTGCCGTCGCCCTTGTTCCAGCGGCTCTGGAACCAGGCGATGTCCATGTCGATCGAATCGCGGTGGACGATCGGGGCGATCGCGTCGAAGAAGGCCAGCCGGTCCTGCCCGGTCGCGCGCACGATGCTGCCCGCCAGCGCTTCCGCCGTCAGCGGGCCGGTGGCGACGATGGTCGGCCCTTCGGCCGGCAGGGCGTCGATCCGTTCGCGCACGATCGTGACCTGGGGATGTTCGCGCAGCGTCCGTTCGACTTCGGCCGAGAAGACGTCGCGGTCCACGGCCATCGCGGAGCCGGCGGGCACGCGGGCCTTTTCCCCCGCGCGCATGACGATCGAATCGAGCCGCCGCATCTCGTGGTGCAGCAGGCCCACCGCGTTGCGTTCGTCGTCGTCGGAGCGGAAGCTGTTCGAACACACGAGCTCGGCCAGCCCGTCGGTCTGGTGCGCGGGCGTCGTGCCGCCGCCTCCGCGCATTTCGGACAGGCGCACGCGGTAGCCGCGCTGCGCCAGTTGCCAGGCCGCTTCGCTTCCCGCCAGGCCGCCGCCGATAATGTGGACATCGTGGGTCATTGCGCGCGTGACCTAGTGGTTGCGCCACCCCGGGTTCAAGTCCAAGAATGGGGTTTTCGGGGGTGAACGGGACGATGGCAAGGCAGGCACTGGTCGAACACAGGCCCTGGCTGCTGGCCGCGATCGCGGCGGCGACGCTATACTACTTCGTCAGCGACTGGCAGATCGGCGGGCTCTGGCTGATCCTGCTGAAGGGGGCGGGCTGCCTGTTCCTCGCCAACTATGCGCTCGCGCGGCACGGCGGGGGCGACGCCCGTCTGCTGGCGCTCGTCATGGCGCTCGCCGCGCTGGGGGACATGCTGATCGAGCTCGATTTCCTATGGGGCGGGGCGGCGTTCTTCGCCTCGCACCTCGCGGCCATGTCGCTTTACCTGCGCAACTTGCGCGCCGATCCGGCGCCGAGCCAGAAGGGCCTGGCCGTCGCGCTGCTGGTCGCGACGCCGCTGGTGTCCTGGCTCGTCTCGGGCAGTTCCAGCATCGCCCTCTATGCGCTCGCCCTCGGCGGCATGGCCGCCTGTGCCTGGATGAGCCGGTTTCCGCGCTATCGCGTCGGGATGGGGGCGATCCTGTTCGTCGTGTCGGACTGGCTGATCTTCGCCCGTTTCGGCCCGCTGGCCGGCAGCGCGCTCCCCGACATGCTGATCTGGCCGACCTATTTCGCCGGCCAGATACTGATCGCCACCGGGGTGATCCAGACCTTGCGCGCCACGCGCTAGCCGCGCGCACGGCCCGGCCGGCCGGGCGCGGAGGGGGCGGTCATTCCCCCTCGGCCCCGTCTTCCAGGTTGTCGTCGGCCAGGTTGTCGTCGGCCAGATTGTCGTCGGAATGCAGCGTGGTCTTCGGTTCCGTCTCGACGCTGCCCCGCGCGGCCATTTCCTCGACGATCGCTTCCTCGGCCTCGGTCTCGGGCGCTTCTTCCTCGTCGAGGCGAACGGCGCTAACGATGTGCTCGCCCTCGGCGACCTTGAACAGGCGGACCCCGGCCGAACCGCGGCCGATCACGCGCAGGCTGTCGAGCCCGATGCGGATCAGCTTGGCCCGGTCGGTCACCAGCATCAGCTGGTCGCGCTGGGTCGCGTTGAAGCTCGCCACGACCGGACCGTTACGCTCGATATTGTCGATGTTGAGGATGCCCTGGCCGCCGCGGCCGATCCGGCGATACTCGTAGGCGGAAGAAAGCTTGCCGTAGCCGTTGGCGCAGACCGTCAGGATGAACTGTTCCTTCCCGGCCAGTTCCTCGAACCGTTCGGCCGGCAGCTCGCATTCGCCCTCGCGCTCGCCCTTCCACGGGGCGAAGCGCAGGTACCGTTCGCGTTCCTCTGCATCGGTGCCGACGCGGTGCAGGATCGAAAGCGAGACGACCTCGTCGCCGTCCTTCAGGTTCATCCCGCGCACACCGGTGGAGGTGCGGCTGGTGAACTCGCGCACGTCCTCCCCCGCGAAGCGGATCGCCTTGCCGTTGCGGCTGGCGAGCAGGACGTCGTCGGTCGCGTCGAGCAGGGCGACGCCGATCAGCCGGTCGTCGCTCCCTTCCTCGAACTTCATCGCGAACTTGCCGTTCGACGGGATGTTGGTGAACGCGTCCATCGAGTTGCGGCGTACGTTGCCCCGGGCCGTGGCGAAGACGACCGACAGCGCGCCCCAGCTATCCTCGTCCTCGGGCAAGGGCAGGACGGTCTGGATCGTTTCCCCGTCGTCGAGCGCAGGCAGGAGGTTGACGATCGGCCGCCCACGCGTGGCCGGGCCGCCTTCGGGCAGCTTCCAGACCTTCAGCCGATAGACCTTGCCCGCGGTGGAGAAGAACAGCACCGGGTTGTGCGTCGAGGTGACGAACATGTCCATCACCGCGTCTTCTTCCTTGGTCGCCATCCCGGCGCGGCCCTTGCCGCCGCGGGCCTGGGCGCGGAAAGTCGATAGCGGGGTGCGCTTGATATAGCCGTCGAGCGTGACCGTCACGACCATCTCGTCGCGTTCGATCAGGTCCTCGTCGTCGATCCCGTCCCAGGCGGGGGCGATCTCCGACAGGCGCGGCGTGGCGTAGAGATCGCGGATCTCCTCCAGCTCCTCGCGCATGACGGCGTAGAGCTTCTGCCGGTCGGCCAGGATCGCGAGGTACTCCTCGATCGCGATGGCCAGTTCCTTCAGCTCGTCGCCGATCTCGTCGCGCCCCAGCGCCGTCAGGCGGTGCAGCCGCAGGTCGAGAATCGCCTTCACCTGCCGTTCGGACAGGCGATAGGTGCCGCCGCGCTGTTCGGCGTCGGGCTCGATCGCCTCGACCAGGCGGATGTACTGCGCGATGTCGCCGATCGGCCATTCGCGCGCGAGCAGCTTCTCGCGCGCCTGGGCCGGGTTGGACGAACCGCGGATGATCGCCACGACTTCGTCCAGGTTGGACACCGCGACCACCAGGCCGAGCAGGATATGGGCCCGCTCGCGCGCCTTGTTCAGCTCGAACTTCGTGCGCCGGGTAATGACCTGTTCGCGAAAGGCGACGAATGCCTGGATGATGTCGCGCAGGTTGAGCACTTCGGGCCGGCCGCCGCGAATCGCGAGCATGTTGGCCGGAAAGCTCGCCTGGGCCGGCGTGTGCCGCCAGATCTGGTTCAGGACGACTTCGGCGGTCGCGTCGCGCTTCAGGTCCACGACGACGCGCACGCCCTCGCGGCTGGATTCGTCGCGGATGTCGGCGATGCCCTCGATCCGCTTGTCTTTCGCGGCCTCGGCGATCTTCTCGACCAGGTTCGACTTGCCGACCTGGTAGGGGATCGAGGTCAGCACGATCGCCTGCCGGTCCCCGCGCGAGGTTTCAACCGTGTGGCGGCACCGCATCAGGATCGATCCGCGCCCGGTCGTATAGGCCGCCTTGGCGCCCGACTGGCCAAGGATCAGCGGGGCCGTGGGGAAATCGGGCCCCGGGATGATCTCGAACAGTTCCTCGCTGCTGATGCGCGGGTTCTCGATGAAGGCCAGGCAGCCGTCGATCACCTCGCCCAGGTTGTGCGGCGGGATATTGGTCGCCATGCCGACCGCGATCCCGCCTGCGCCGTTGACCAGCAGGTTGGGGAAGCGCGCGGGCAGGACGGTCGGCTCGCTTCGCGAACCGTCGTAGTTCTCGGCGAAATCGACCGTGTCCTTGTCGAGATCGTCGAGCAGGCTGTTGGCGACTTTCGCCAGCCGCGCCTCGGTATACCGCATTGAGGCCGGCGGATCCGGGTCCATCGAACCGAAGTTGCCCTGGCCGTCGATCAGCGGGACCCGCATCGACCAGCTCTGCGTCATCCGGGCCAGGGCCTCGTAGATCGCGCTGTCGCCGTGCGGGTGGTAGTTACCCATCACGTCGCCGACGATCTTGGCGCTCTTGCGATAGGGCCGGCCGGCGACGAACCCGCCTTCCTGGCTGGAGAACAGGATCCGGCGATGGACGGGCTTCAGGCCGTCGCGCACGTCGGGCAGCGCGCGGCTGACGATCACGCTCATCGCGTAATCGAGATAGCTCGTCTTCATCTCGTCGACGATGTCGACGCGGTCGAAGTCACCGGCGGGCGCCGGGGGGGCAAGGGTATCGCTATCGTCGCTCAACGGACTTCTTTTCTTTTTCGTTCTGTGGTCTGGAACTTGTGCGGGTCAGCCTAGGCGAGAGCGCGGGGCAGCACCACCGGGATACTGCCCAGATGGGGTCTGGCGCGCGGTTTTTCCACATTTCCGCACGGGCTTGCGCCTCGCCTGCGCGCGGGGGCCATTCAATGGCGGTTCAGCAGCCTTGCCCTAGAAGGAATTGCAATGGCCGCTTCGAGGCGGCACTAGCGCGCATGCAACGCGTTTCTTCAGCCTGAATGGCAGAATTCATCCAAATGGGAGATACCCTGATGCAGTCTTTCGTCCGCAACCCGAACGCGCGCCGCATGCGCATCGGTTCGCATTTCGCCCTTGCCCTCGCGCTGGTTGCCGGCGGCGTTGTCGGCGCCACGGCGCTGGAGGCGCCGGCTGCCGCGCAGAAGAAGAAAGACAACGGCAAGCCGAACTATACCAAGGGCTTCATCGAAGCCTACCAGCCGCTGGCCAAGCGGATCGAGGCGCAGGAAGACCCGGCCGCGCTGAAGGCCGAGATTCCCACGATCACCGCGGCGGTCGAGTCGGAAGACGACAAGTTCGTCGCCGGCCAGGCGATCTACACGATCGGCACCCGCGCCAAGGACACGGCGCTCCAGCGCCAGGGCCTCGACATGATGCTCGAAAGCGGCAAGGTCGGCGCCGAGAACCTGGGCCTCAGCCTCTTCGCGTCGGGCCAGCTGGCCTATAACGCGGAAGACTACGCCAAGGCGCGCGAGCGCTTCGAGGAAGCGGCAGCCGCCGGCTACGACGACCCGGCCCTGCAGGGCCTGATGGCGGAATCGTACTTCGCCGAGGAAAACTACGACGCCGGGCTCGCGACGCTGAAGCAGGCGATCTCGACGCGGCACGAGGCCGGCCAGACGGTCGAGGAAGACTGGATCAAGCGCGGCTTCGCCATCGCCTACAACAACCAGCTGGCCGAACATGCCGCCGATTTCGCCGAGATCTACCTCCGGCATTACCCGTCGGCGAACGTCTGGGGCGACGCGATCGCGGTCCAGCGCAGCTTCTTCGAATACGACGACCAGGAACTGCTCGACCTGATGCGCCTTTCGGACCGCACCGGCAGCCTGCGTTCGGAACGCGACTACGTGGATTACATCTCCGCTGCCGACGCCCGCCGCCTGCCGGCCGAAGTCGGGCGGGTGGTCGAAGCAGGCCTGGCGGCCAACATGCTGAACCCGGGCGACGTCCTGGTGACCGAGGCCAAGGCCACCGCGCAGGCGCAGGCCGGGCCCGCCCGGGCCGACGTGGCGCAGCTGGCGCAGGATGCGCGCGGTTCGGGCGCGACCGCTCTCGATGCCGCGGCGGCCGGCGACATGTATCTCAACTTCGGCGATACCGCCGAAGCGATCGAGATGTACGAACTGGCGCTGACGCGGCCGGGTGTCGATCGCGGGCGCGTCCTGATCCGTCTCGGCATCGCCCAGGCCGACCAGGGCCAGTACGCCGAGGCGAAGGCGAACTTCGACAAGGTCGAGGGCGAGCGCGCGATGATCGCCGATCTCTGGTCGATCTATGCCGAGCAGCAGATGTCGGCAGGCGCCACGGCGCAGTAAGCGTCTCGCCCCTGCAGAAGGAAAGGGCGCGGGGACTTCGGTCCTCGCGCCCTTTTGCATCGGATGTGCGCCTGACTGGCGCGGGAAGCCGGCGCGGCGCCGGCCCCCGTTCAGCGCAGCCGCTTGATCCAGATCTGGTCGTTCTCGCGCCGTTCGATCGCGAAATTCGGGATCGCCTCGACCAGGTCGATCAGCCGGGCATAGCCGTAGTTGCGCGTGTCGAAGCTGGAGCGGTTGCCCGCGCGCTGGCCGACTTCGGAAAGCTTCGCGAACCCCTTCTGGTCGCGCTTGCTGGCGTTGTAGGCTTCGAACAGCAGGTGCAGCATGTCGTCGTCCAGCGTGCCCTTGCCGCCATCGTTGCCGCCATTGGCGCGTTCTTCCTTTTCGGCGCGGATCAGCGCGTCGACATCGATGAAGCGGGTGCAGGCCTGGCGGAAACCCTCGGGCGTCTTCGCGCTGCCGAAGCCATAGACGGGATAGCCGTCCTGGCGGATGCGCATGGCGAGCGGCATGAAGTCGCTGTCGCTCGACATGATGCCGAAACCATGCACGCGCCCGCGATACATCATGTCCATCGCGTCGATGGTCATCTTCATGTCGGTCGCGTTCTTGCCCCGCGTCAGGTCGAACTGCTGCTGCGGCTCGATCCCGTAACGGTGGACGAGATCCGCCCAGCTCTTGAGCGCCGGCTTGCGCCAGTTGCCGTAAGCGCGGCGGATGTTCACCTGGCCCAGTTCGGCAAGCACGGTCAGGACCGGGTCGATCCCGGCCGGGCTGGCATTGTCGGAATCGATCAGGAGGGCGATGTTTCGGTGCTGTAGCTCGTCGGACATGCGCGACTAGATGGCCGTCCGCGGGCGGGGGCGCAAGCGGTTTAGGCGGCCGGGCTGAACTCTCCGCTATCCTCGTCCAGCAGGTGCAGCACGCCGTCGGAAATCGCGAAGAAGGCGCCGTGCAGCTTCAGCGCGCCGGCCCCTTCCTTTTCCTGCACGCAGGGGAACGTGCGCAGGTTCGCGAGGCTCACTTTCACAGCCGCCAGTTCCATCGCGCGCTCCGCCTCGCGGCTTTCGGTGCCGAGGCTGGCCGCGATCGGGGCGCGGGCCTCGTCCAGCATGGATATCCAGTTGGCGACGAAGCCGCCCTGGCCCGGGTCGTTGCCGTGCAGGTCCTGCGTCAGCGCGGCCTTGCACCCGCCGCACAGGCCATGGCCCATGACGACGACTTCGCGCACTTTCAGGAACTGGACCGCGAATTCGAGTGCGGCGGAAACGCCGTGGTGCCCCGGGGTCGTCTCGAACGGCGGGACCATCGCGGCGACGTTGCGCACGACGAAGATCTCGCCCGGATCGGCGTCGAAGATCTGCGTGGGATCGACCCGGCTGTCGGAACAGGCGATGACCATCACCTGCGGCGACTGTCCCTCGGCCAGTTCGCTCCAGCGTTCGCGCTGCGAGATCCAGGCGCCGCTGCGAAACTTGCGATATCCATCGATAAGGTCGTCGAAGCTTTTCATGGGCTTCCCAATGCCTTGTCGGGAAAGGGCTGGCAAGACGGCATGTCGCGGACTAGATGGGCCGGCATGAACGACCTTTCCGCCGCACCCGCACCCGACGCGCCCCGGCCGGAGCGCCAGCGCAAGCCCGACTGGATCCGGGTCAAGGCCCCGATCAGCAGGGGGTATCACGAAACGCGCCAGCTGATGCGCGAGCTGAACCTCAACACCGTGTGCGAGGAAGCGGCCTGCCCCAATATCGGCGAGTGCTGGACCAAGAAGCATGCCACGGTGATGATCCTGGGCGACGTCTGCACCCGCGCCTGCGCTTTCTGCAACGTCAAGACCGGGATGCCGCGGATGGTCGATCCGATGGAACCGGAAAACGTCGCCATCGCGGCCGGCAAGATGGGCCTGCAGCACATCGTCATCACCAGCGTCGACCGCGACGACCTGCCCGACGGCGGGGCGGGGCAGTTCGTCAAGGTGATCAAGGCGCTGCGGCGCGAGACGCCCGAGACGACGATCGAGATCCTGACCCCGGATTTCCGCAACAAGATGCGCCCCGCGATCGAGGCGATCTGCGAGGCCGGGCCCGACGTCTTCAACCACAACCTGGAGACCGTTCCGCGCCTCTATCCGACGATCCGGCCCGGCGCGCGCTATTACGCCTCGCTGCGCCTGCTGGAAGAAGTGAAGGCGCACGACCCGCTGATCTTCACCAAGTCGGGCATCATGCTCGGCCTCGGGGAGCAGCGGCTGGAGGTGCACCAGGTGATGGACGACATGCGCAGCGCCGATGTCGATTTCATCACCATGGGCCAGTATCTCCAGCCCACGCCGCGCCATGCCAGGGTGGAGGATTTCGTCACGCCCAAGGCCTTTGCCGCCTTCGGTTCGATTGCCCGGGCCAAGGGCTTCCTCCAGGTCGCGTCGAGCCCGCTGACCCGTTCGAGCTACCACGCCGGCGACGATTTCGCCGAGATGAAAGCCGCGCGCGAAGCGCGACTGGCCAAGCAGAAGGCCTGATGCCCGGAATCCGCGAAAGCCGCACCGTTCCCTATAGCGCCGAGCAGATGTTCGACCTCGTCGCGGACGTCGCCCGCTACAAGGAGTTCCTGCCCTGGGTGATTGCCACCCGCGTGCGTTCGGACAGCGAGGACGAAATGATCGCCGACATGGTCGTCGGCTTCAAGAGCTTCCGCGAAAGCTTCACCTCGCGCGTGACGAAGCGCCGGCCGGAGATGATCGACGTGGTCTACGTCGACGGGCCGCTGCGCGATCTCGACAACGAGTGGCATTTCACCGACTTGCCCGAGGGGGGGAGCCGGATCGATTTCTCGGTCCAGTTCACGTTCAAGAACCGCGTGTTCGAGGCGCTGGCCGGCCAGTACTTCGACCGCGCGTTCCGCAAGATGGTCGCCGCCTTCGAGGATCGCGCGCGCGATCTCTACGGCAGCAGCAGTTCCAGCGCGCACAGCGTCGCCTGACGGCGGATCTCCGCCCGGCCGACATTGCCGAAGCTGCGCAGCTCGCCTTCGGGATCGCCGTCCTGCCCGCGCACGACGCGGGCGAAGACGACCGTGCCCACCGGTTTCAGGTCGGTCCCGCCGTCCGGGCCGGCAACGCCGCTGATGGCGACGGCGACGTCCGCCCCGCTGCGTTCCACCGCCCCTTGCGCCATGGCCCAGACGCAGGCGATCGACACCGCGCCGAAAGTCTCGATGATCTCGCTCGAAACGCCCAGCATCTCGCGCTTCGCCTCGTTCGAGTAAGTCACGAAGCCGCGGTCGAGCACGCGCGAGGAGCCGGGCACTTCGGTCAACGCCGCCGATACCAGCCCGCCGGTGCAGCTTTCGGCCAGGGCCACGCTGCGCCCGGCCCGGGCATTTTCCTCGATCACGCGGCGGGCCAGCGTCTCGATATCGTCGGGCAGAAGCGTGTCGGACATCGTCAGCGTCCCGGTCGGAGGGCAGGCTGGGGCAGGCAAGCGTTCACGATCGTTCCTTTCGGTCTGGCCCGTTCCGCCGGCGGCCCCGGCACGGGCACGGTGGTCGCGTTGTCGCTCAGGCCGCGGCGACTAGCGTCGCGATGGCCTGGGCCGCGATCCCTTCGCCGCGGCCGGTCAGGCCGAGCCGTTCGGTCGTGGTTGCCTTGACGCTAACCGCCCCGGGCGCAATGGCCAAGAGGCGCGCGATATTCGCCCGCATCGGCTCGCGCCAGGGGCCGATCCTGGGCGCTTCGCAAATCACGGTCAGGTCGACGTTGCCTACGCTCATGCCTGCTTCCGCCACCAGATGCGCCGCGTGTTCCACGAAGCGCGACGAGGGTGCCCCCTTCCATTGCGGGTCCGACGGGGGGAAGTGGGTCCCGATGTCACCCTGGCCTATCGCGCCGAGAAGCGCGTCGACGAGCGCGTGGAGCACGACGTCGGCGTCGCTGTGCCCGGCGAGGCCTTTGTCATGCGGGATCCGGACACCCCCCAGCCACAGCTCCTCGCCCTCCGCCAGGCGATGGACGTCGAATCCCAGGCCGGTTCGAACCGGCGGGCCTTGATCCATGAAATCCTCCGCCACGGTAAGTTTTGCCAGGGCTTCGTCTCCTTCCACCAGGGCGACGCTTCCGCCGGCGGCGCGCAGGACCTGCGCATCGTCGCCCGCCTCGCGCGCGCCATGCCACGCGCGATGGGCATCCAGGATCGCCTCGAAGCGGAACGCCTGGGGGGTCTGCACCCGGCGCAGGCGCTCGCGATCGGCGGAACCGGCCATGACGTCGCCCTGCGCCTCCGCCAGGCTGTCCACCACCGGCAGGACGGGGATCGCACCGGGATGAGCCGGCAGCGCGGCCAGCAGCCGCGCGATGACGGCCTGCGAAAGGGCGGGGCGGGCGGCGTCGTGGATCAGCACGGCGTCGGGCGCTGCGCCGGCCAGTCGTTCCAGCGCGTTCGCGACCGATTGCTGGCGCGTCGCGCCCCCGGTGACCAGCGCGTATCCCTGCAGCCCCGCCAGGCAATCGCGCGCCCTGTCTTCGCCGTCCGGCGGAATCACCACGACGACCGGCGCCGCGCCGGCCGCCAGGAGCGCCTCCACCGAATGGCGCACGACCGGCTTGCCCCGCCAGCGAACGAACTGCTTGGGAATCGCCTGGCCTGCGCGCAGCCCCTTGCCCGCGGCGACGACAACTGCGGCAAACAGGGGCGGGGGCGGGACGGCCGACATGGCCGTGGGCGCTAGCGCCTTGCACGGGGGCGGGCAATCCACTATGCGCTGCCCAAATTTTAGGCACCAGTACCCATGACCGAACTTCCCGCTCCCCCGCCGCTCCGGCCCATCCACGTCGGCCCCGTCACGATCGACTGCCCGGTCGTGCTCGCGCCGATGACGGGCGTGACCGACATGCCGTTCCGCACCCTTGTGCGACGCTATGGCTCGGGCCTCAACGTGACCGAGATGATCGCGAGCCAGGCGGCCATTCGCGAAACGCGCCAGTCGATCCAGAAGGCCGCCTGGGACCCGGTGGAAGAGCCGGTGTCGATGCAGTTGGTCGGCTGCGACCCGGACTCGATGGCCGAGGCGGCGAAGCTGAACCAGGATCGCGGGGCGGAGATCATCGACATCAATTTCGGTTGCCCGGTGCGCAAGGTCACCAACGGCATGGCCGGTTCCGCCCTGATGCGCGAGGTTCCGCTGGCGACCCGCCTGATGGAGGCGACGGTCAAGGCCGTGTCCGTGCCGGTGACGGTGAAGATGCGCATGGGGTGGGACCATTCGAGCTTGAACGCGCCCGAACTGGCGCGCATCGCGCAGGACCTGGGGGTGAAGATGATCACCGTCCACGGGCGCACGCGTAACCAGATGTACAAGGGCCAGGCGGACTGGGCCTTCATCCGCAAGGTGAAGGACGCGGTCTCGATCCCCGTCATCGTCAACGGCGACATCTGCGGGATCGAGGACGCCGCCGCCGCGCTCGAGCAATCGGGGGCCGACGGGGTGATGATCGGACGCGGCGCCTATGGCAAGCCGTGGCTGCTGGGCCAGGTCATGCACTGGTGGCGCACCGGCGAGAGGCTCGACAGCCCGAGTTTCGACGAACAGTATGCGGTTCTGGTCGAACACTATCGCGCCATGCTCGATCACTACGGCCGCGAGGTCGGGACCAAGATCGCGCGCAAGCACCTGGGCTGGTACACCAAGGGCATGCACGGTTCGGCCGAGTTTCGGAACCGCGCGAACTTCATCGACGACCCCGACCAGGTCCTTGGCGAGATCGAGCGGTTCTACGAACCGTTCCTCCACCGCCGCGCGGCGTGATCGCGGTGGAGGAGCGGCCCGATCCCGGGGCCCAGATCGCCGGACTGATCTTCGCCGTCCTCCTGCTCGACCCGGACATGGTCGTGCGCGAGGCGAACCCGGCTGCCGAAGACCTGCTGCACCGAAGCGCACGGCGCCTGGTGGGGGAGCGGCTGCTCGACGTGATCGGGCTCGACGACGAGCGGGTCGCGCACCGGCTGGGCGATGCCGACGCCCGGCTGACCGTGCGCGGCATGGTCATGCGGTGCGGCGAGCGGGCGATGCAGGTCAATGTCACCGTTTCGCCGCTGGCGACCCACCCGGGCTGGCGGGTCATGACTTTCTCCGAGGTCGGGCAGGGCGAATTGGGGGACGAGGGGCGCGACGAGACGACCTTGCGCGCGCCCTCGATCCTCGCGCACGAGATCAAGAACCCGCTCGCCGCCATTCGCGGGGCGGGGCAACTCGTGGCGCGCAAGCTGGACGAGAAGGATCGCCCCCTGGCCGCGATGATCTCCGCGGAGGTGGACCGGATCGCGCGGCTCGTCGACCGGATGCAGCGCCTCGGCAGCGAGCGCGCGGACCCGGTCGAACCGACCAACCTGCACGAGGCGATCCGCAGCGCCATCGCCACCGTTCGCGCGGCGGGCGGCGGCGGGGTGGAACTGGTCGAGGAATTCGACCCGTCGCTGCCCCCCGTTCTCGCCAGCCGCGACGCGCTGGAGCAGGTGCTGATCAACCTGGTCACCAATGCGCGCGATGCCTGTGCGGGGGGCGAGGAGCCGCGCGTCGTCATCCGCACGCGCTTCGTCAGCGGGCTGGTGTCCAACCTGAAGCTGGGCCGGGCGATCCGCCTGCCGATCGAGGTGACCGTCAGCGACAATGGCCCGGGCGTCGATCCGTCGCTGCGCGATCACGTGTTCGAACCGTTCGTGACGTCCAAGTCCAGCGGGCAGGGGCTCGGCCTCGCGCTGGTGCGGAAGCTGGTCCGCGACATGGACGGCCGGATCGGCCACCAACGCGACGAGCGCGCGGGCCTGACCCATTTTCGCATTCACCTGCCGCTGGCGCGCGAGGAAGGAGAACCGGCATGAATGGCAAGGTCCTGCTGGTGGAGGACGACGCCTCCATCGCCACGGTGATCCGCTCCGCGCTGGAGGACGAGGGGTTCGCGGTGGACCGGTGCGAGAGCATCGCCGCGCGCGACCGGGCGCTGGCGTCGGACCGTTACGACGTCATGCTGACCGATGTCATGCTGGCCGACGGCGACGGCATTGCCTCGATCGACAGCGTGCGGGCGGCCTGCCCGCAGATGCCGCTGATCGTGCTTTCGGCGCAGAACACGCTCGATACCGCGGTCCGCGCGAGCGACACCGGCGCCTTCGAGTACTTTCCCAAGCCCTTCGACCTCGACGATCTCGTGCGCGCGGTCGTCCAGGCCGGGGGGTCGGGCGACAAGCGCGGCGAGGAGGCCGAGGCCGGCGACGGCTTGCCGCTGGTCGGCCGCAGCCAGGCGATGCAGGCCGTATACCGCATGATCACGCGGGTCCTGCGCAACGACCTGACCGTGCTGGTCCTGGGCGAATCGGGCACCGGCAAGGAACTGGTGGCCGAGGCAATCCACCAGCTGGGCCATCGCAAGTCCGGCCCTTTCGTCGCGGTCAACGCCGCCGCCATTCCCGCCGACCTGATCGAAAGCGAGCTGTTCGGGCACGAGAAGGGCGCCTTTACCGGCGCGATCGCCCAGGCCATCGGCAAGTTCGAACAGGCCAATGGCGGCACGCTGTTCCTCGACGAAATCGGCGACATGCCGATCGAGGCGCAGACGCGCCTGCTGCGCGCACTGCAATCCGGCCGCATCCGGCGGGTCGGCGGGCGGCAGGAAATCGCGGTGGACGTGCGGATCATCGCGGCGACCAACCGCGACCTCAAGCCGATGATCGCGGCGGGGCAGTTCCGCGAAGACCTCTATTACCGGCTGAACGTCGTGCCGATCGTGCTGCCGCCGCTGCGCGACCGGGTGGAGGACATCGAGGCGCTGGCCAAGCATTTCCTGGGGCTCGCCGCGCGCGAGGGCCTGCCCGAACGGCGGATCGACCGCCCGGCGCTCGCGCTGCTGGAACAGCAGCCGTGGCGGGGCAATGTGCGCGAGTTGCAGAACGCGGTCTATCGCCTGGCGCTGATGGCGCGCGACGACGTGATCGACGCGGGCACGGTCACCGCGGTACTGGGCGACCCGGCGGAAGCGGTCATGCGCGGGCGCGACGACGCGCTGGGCGCCGCCCTGGCGGCGTGGCTGGGCGACAATGCGCCGGCCCACGGAACGCTCTATCACCGCGCCGTCTCCGCCTTCGAGCGGCCACTGTTCGAATATGCCCTCGGCCAGACCGGCGGAAACCAGTTGCGGGCGGCCAAGCTGCTGGGCATCAATCGCAACACCTTGCGCAAGCGGCTGGGCGAGTTGCAGATAAACGCCGACAGCTTCGCGCGCGCCGAATAGCCGCCCGTCCGACAAATTCCTCCCTTGGACGGATTGCCCCTTGCAAATCCGCAACAGCGCAGTTGTAGTATTGCAACTGTGGCGGAATCGACACTTTCCCTGACGAGGCGCAGTCCGCGCTGGTGGCGACGCTTCGTCGTCGCCTCGCGCCGCGCAAATTTCTTCCGCCTGCTCGAGATCGCCTCGGCCCTCGCGCTGGCGGCGATGGTTCTCACCACCTGGCTTACCTTCAACAACGCCCCCGGCGACGGGCAACTGGTGCCGGCGGGGAAGGTGGCGAGCCTGCTGATCGGCACGCTGCTGCCGGCCATGGCCCTCGTCGTCCTGTTCGGGCGGCGTCTCGCACTGCGTCGGGCCGCGGGCAGCACCGCGCGCCTCCACGTGCGCCTGGTGTTCTTCTTCTCGCTCGTGGCGGCCGTGCCGACCCTGCTCGTCGCCGCCTTCGCCGCCGTCCTGTTCCAGTCCGGGGTCGATTTCTGGTTCTCGGACGATTCGCGCGGCCTGATGCGCAACGCGGACGAGTTCGCGCGCGGTTACTACGAGGAAAACCAGCTGGAAGTCGCCAACCACACGATCGCGATGGCGGGCGATCTGCGCTATTACTTCGAACGCGGCACGCTGACCGACGGCGGGTTCGAGGATTTCTACCGCTACCAGGCCGAAGGGCGGAACATCAACGAATCGGCGATCCTGCAGCGGGTGGCCGACGGCAGCCTGCGCACCGCGGCGATGTTCGGCCTGATGACCGACAACGATCCGACCGAGCTCGACCCGGCGATCTTCGACGCCATCGGGGGCGAGGAGCCGGTCGTGGTCCAGGGCCAGGCCGAACGGATCGAGGCGGTCGCCGCGATCGATCGCGAGAGCGGGATATTCCTCTACAACGCCCGCAACTCCAAGGCTTTTGCGTTCGACCTGTGGGATCGCGCCAATGCCCTTTCGACCAACTACGCCGCGCTGACCCAGCGGGGCCGGGCGCTCCAGCTGCGGTTCAACCTGGCGCTGTTCGTCGTCTCGCTCGGCCTGCTGGCGCTGGCGGTGTGGTTCGCGCTGCGCTTCGCCGATCGCCAGGTGGAGCCGCTGACCGATCTCGTCGGCGCGGCGCGCCAGGTCGGCGCGGGCAACTTCGCGCTGCGCGTGGAAGGGCGCACCGGCCCCGACGAAATCGGCCTGCTCAACCGTGCGTTCAACCGGATGACGGCCCAGATCGAGAAGCAGACCGACGCCCTCGTTGCCGCCAATCGCCAGCTGGAAAACCGCCGCGCCTTCATGGCGACCGTGCTCGAATCGGTGACCGCCGGCGTGATCTCGGTCGACCAGGACGGGCAGGTCCTGCTGATGAACGGATCGGCCCAGGCGCTGCTGCTGGACGAAGGCTCGCCGCCGCCGGTGGGGCTGACGCTGGAGGCGCTTACCCCGCCCATCGCGGCCCTCCTGCGGGGCGGGATCGATCGCGGCATCGTCAACCAGACGGTCGGCGGCGAACTGCTGACCCTGGCGGTCAAGATCGCCGACTTCTCCGAAGGCAAGGTGATCACGTTCGAGGATATCACCCGCCAGCTGCTCGATCAGCGGCAGGCGGCCTGGTCCGACGTGGCGCGGCGGATCGCGCACGAGATCAAGAACCCGCTGACTCCGATTCAGCTCGCGACCGAGCGGCTGAAGCGCCGCTACCGATCGCAGATCGAAAGCGACGGCGAACTGTTCGACGAACTGACCAGCACGATCGTCCGCCAGGTGGGGGACTTGCGCAAGATGGTGGACGAGTTCTCCTCCTTCGCGCGGCTGCCCAAGCCGGTCTTCCGCGAGGAGGACGTGCTCGACCTCGTGCGCCAGGCGCTGTTCCTGCAGGAAGTCGCCCACCCGGAGATCGATTTCCGCTTCGCCTCCGCCACCCAGGGCCCGGTGCCACTGGCCTGCGACCGCCACCAGGTCGGGCAGGCGATGACCAACGTGCTGAAGAACGCGGTCGAGGCGGTCGAGGCGCGCGCCCGCGATGCCGAGGCGGATTTCCGCGGCCGGATCGCCGTGTCGATCGCGCCGGGGGCCGACGACGTGACGGTCGTGGTGGAGGACAACGGGGTCGGCCTGCCGCAGGATCGCGACCGGATCGTCGAACCCTATGTCACCACTCGCGAGAAAGGCACCGGGCTCGGCCTCGCGATCGTGAACAAGATCGTCGAGGAACACGGGGGGGAAATGGCTTTCGCTACCACGGCCGGGGGCGGAACGCGGGTGACGCTTCGCTTCGCCCGCAAGCCCGGGGCGCAGGGAAGCGAGGCCGCCGAATGACAGCTTGCAAGGAGAACTGCCGATGACCCTCGAGATTCTCGTCGTGGACGACGAACGCGACATTCGCGAACTCGTCTCCGGCGTGCTCAGCGACGAGGGCTACGAATGTCGCACCGCCGGCGACAGCGGCTCCGCCCTGGCCGCGATCGACGAGCGCCGCCCCAGCCTGGTCCTGCTCGACGTCTGGCTCCACGGCAGCCCGATGGACGGGCTCGAGGTGCTGGACGAGATCAAGAAGCGCGAGCCGGAACTGCCGGTGATCATCTTTTCGGGTCACGGCAATATCGACACCGCCGTTTCGGCGGTCGGGCGCGGGGCGATGGACTTCATCGAGAAGCCGTTCGAGGCGGAAAAGCTGCTCCACCTCGTCGCCCGCGCGACCGAGACCGAGCGCCTGCGGCGGGAGAACACGCGCCTGCGCCAGGGCTTCACCGGGGGCGAGGAATTCACCGGCAACTCCCCGGTCATCAACCAGGTCCGCGCGACGCTCAAGCGCGTGGCGGGCACCGGCAGCCGCGTGCTGATCAGCGGCCCGGCAGGCGCGGGCAAGGAAGTCGCCGCGCGCCTGCTGCACAGCTGGAGCGGGCGGGCCGACGGCGGGTTCGTGATCGTCAACTCGGCACGGATCACGCCCGAGCGGTTCGAACAGGAACTGTTCGGCGAGGAGGCCGACGGAAAGCTCGTGCGCCCCGGTTTGCTGGAGCTGGCCGATGGCGGCACGCTCTACCTCGACGAAGTGGCCGACATGCCGCTTTCCACCCAGGCCCGGATCCTGCGCGTCCTGACCGAGCAGAGCTTCGTGCGGGTCGGCGGCAACCGGCAGATCGGGGTGGACGTGCGCGTCGTGTCGTCCACGTCGCGCGATCTCGCGCAAGAGATCGAGGATCGCCGCTTTCGCGAGGACCTGTTCTATCGGCTCAACGTGGTTCCGGTGGCGATCCCGTCGCTGGCCGAGCGGCGCGACGACATTCCCGCGCTGACGCAGCATTTCTTCACCCGCTACGCGGCCGAACAGGGCATTCCCGCGCCCGAGATTTCCGAGGAGGCGATGGCCGCGCTCCAGGCTTACGACTGGCCGGGCAACGTGCGCCAGTTGCGCAACGTGGTCGAGCGGACCGTGATCCTGTCCCCCCGCGACGACCTGCACACGGTCGAAGCGGACATGCTGCCGAGCGAGGTGACCGGGGGCAAGCTTGGGGCGGCGAACGGCCTGTCGTCGCTGATGGGCGTGCCGCTGCGCGAGGCGCGCGAGACCTTCGAACGCGAATATCTCAGCATCCAGATCCGGCGTTTCTCCGGCAATATCTCGAAGACGGCGAGCTTCATCGGGATGGAGCGGTCGGCGCTTCATCGCAAGCTCAAGCTCCTGGGCATGGGCGAACGCAGCACGGCGGAGCGCAAGGGCTGATGCCGGCGCCCGCGGCAGGGGCGATCAAATATCGTTGCCCGCGGGCACCAAGCGCGGCATAATCGGTTGACTATCCGGCGGGCTCGAAAGCGCCCGCCAGAATGCGGACCGCAAGGGCGGCCGCCAACAAGAAGGAAGCAGACATGCCTAGCGGACAGACACTTTCCGCGCGTCCCAAGCCCAAGCCGGCCGAGGAGCCGAAACAGGGACGCCAGCCCAACCTGCAGGACGCGTTTCTCAATATCCTGCGCAAGAACAAGACGCCGGTCACGATGTTTCTCGTCAAGGGCGTCAAGCTTCAGGGCATCGTGACCTGGTTCGACAACTTCTCGATCCTGCTGCGCCGCGACGGGCAGTCGCAGCTTGTCTACAAGCACGCGATCTCCACCATCATGCCGGCCCAGCCGATGGATGCGAAGCAGTTCGCGAGCCAGGATTCGAGCAAGAAGCAGCGCCTCTTGCAGGACGTGTTCCTTTCGCGCGTGCGCGATGCGGAGGCGCAAGTGACGATGTTCCTCGTCAACGGCGTGATGCTGCAGGGCGCGATCGCGGCCTACGACCTGTTCTGCATGTTGCTCGAACGCGAAGGCTACGTGCAGCTCGCCTACAAGCACGCGGTTTCGACGATCCAGCCTGCGACGCCGGTCGATCTCAGCGACGACTGGGAAGGCGAGGGCGACTGAGCTTCGACGACAACCTCCTGGGCGAGGTCTCGCGCGGGGCGCGGGCCCTCGTCGTGTGCCCCGATATCCGCGGGCAGAAGCACGACCTCGATCCCGGGGCGCGGCTTGAGGAGGCATGCGGCCTGGCGCTGGCGATCGGCATCGTCGTCGCCGATGCGACGATCGTGCCCGTGCGCCAGGTGCGGCCCGGCACGCTGTTCGGGGCGGGCCAGGTGGAAAACATCGCGATTGCCTGCGAACAGCACGAGGCGGAACTGGTCGTGGTCGATGGCGCGCTATCGCCGATCCAGCAACGCAACCTGGAGGAAACGCTGCGGCGCAAGGTGATCGACCGCACCGGCCTGATCCTCGAGATCTTCGGCGAGCGGGCGGCGACGGCGGAAGGGCGCCTCCAGGTCGAACTGGCCCATCTCGATTACCAGCAGAGCCGTCTCGTCCGGTCGTGGACCCACCTTGAACGCCAGCGCGGCGGTTTCGGCTTCCTCGGCGGCCCTGGCGAGACGCAGATCGAGGCGGACCGGCGGATGATCCGCCAGCGCATGGCACGCCTCCGCAAGGAACTTGAGCAGGTTCGCAAGACCCGGGCCCTGCACCGCGAACGGCGGGGGGGGGCGCCCTGGCCCGTGATCGCGCTGGTCGGCTATACCAACGCAGGAAAATCCACCCTTTTCAATCGCTTGACGGGCGAATCTGTCATGGCGGAAGACCTGCTTTTCGCGACGCTGGACCCGACCATGAGGGCGATCCGGCTGCCGGGCGTGGAAAAGGCGATCATGTCGGACACGGTCGGATTCATCTCCGACCTGCCGACCCAGCTTGTCGCGGCTTTCCGCGCCACGCTGGAAGAAGTGACCGGCGCCGATGTCATCGTCCACGTGCGCGACATGGCGAACCCGGCCGCCGCCGCGCAGAAGGCGCAAGTGCTGGCGGTGCTCGGCGAACTGGGCCTTGTCGAAGGGGAGGGGGGCGAAAGCACGATCCCGATCGTCGAGGCGTGGAACAAGCTCGATCTCCTGGCCGAGCCCGACCGCGAGCGGCTGCGCGAGGCGGCCGAGGGCAAGGATACGATCGTGCCGATCTCGGCCATGACGGGCGAGGGCGTCGATGCGCTTCTTGCCCGGGTCGATCGGCTGCTGACGGCCGGCGCGAAAGTGCACGAGTTCGTGCTCGACGCTGGCGAAGGACAGAAGATCGCCTGGCTCCACGCCCACGGCCAGGTGCTGGAGGATGTCGAGGCCGAAGGCGGCGAGGGGCCACGACGCAGGTTGCTCGTCCGCCTGACCCCCAAGGAATTCGGCCGCTTCGAAAGCCTCGCGGACTAGTCGCCTTCGCCAGCCGCTTCGCCGCGCTTGACGCGCTGCCAGAGCTCCTCCTGCTCTTCCAGCGACAGGCTTTCGAACCCGCCTTCGGCCAGGTCTTCCATAGCGCGGAAACGGCGTTCGAACTTCCGGTTGGCGGCACGCAAGGCGTCTTCGGGCGAGAGGCCGTGCGCGCGCACGAGGTTGACCGCGGCGAACAGCAGGTCGCCCGCTTCGGCGAGCCGTTCCTCGGGCGTGGCCTGTTCGAGCTCGTCCAGTTCCTCGACCACCTTGGCCCGCGGACCGGCGGTGTCCGGCCAGTCGAAACCGACGCGGGCCGCGCGCTTCTGCAGCTTCTCCGCGCGGGAGAGCGCCGGCAGCGCCGCCGCCACGCCGTCGAGCGCGCTCTGCGCCCCGCGCGATGCGCGTTCCTGCGCCTTGATCGCTTCCCAGCGTTCCTCGCGCATGCCGCCGGGCATGTCCGCATCGCCGAAGATGTGCGGATGGCGCGCCTCCAGCTTGTCGGCGATTGCCGCGGCGACGTCGTCGAACGCGAAGAGGCCGGCTTCCTGGGCGATCCGCGCCTGGAACACGACCTGGAACAGCAAGTCGCCGAGCTCGTCGCGAATGTCCGCCGGGTCGCCGCGTTCGACCGCGTCGGCGACCTCGTAGGCTTCCTCGATCGTGTGCGGAACGATCGTATCGAACGTCTGCGCACGATCCCATTCGCATCCCCGGGCGGGGTCGCGCAGGGTGGCCATGATGTCGAGGAGGCGGTGAAGTTGCTGGGTCATCTAGAAATGATAATATATATTATGTAAAGTTCGGGGTGGGCGGACAGGCGTGGAGCTACGGCAGCAACAGGCCGAACAGCAGCGCGGCCCCGGTGAAGATCGCGATCCAGACGAGCGCCAGGCGCAGGCCCTTCTTCCAGTCGAGCCGGTAGGACGCAAAGGCGCTGGCCGCGAGGATCAGCCAACCGACCAGCGCGACCAGCCTGACACCGTCGAACTCGCTCACAGTCTCACCTCCAGCCCGTCGTAACCGACCATTACGCCGTCCGGTATCTCGCGCGCCAGCGTGCGATAGTCCATGCTCTTGTCGAGATGGGTCAGAACGGTCTGGCGCGCGCGGCAACGCTCGGCGAGTTCGAGCGCCATGGCCAGGTGCGCGTGCGTCGGATGCGGCTCGCGGCGAAGGCAGTCGGTGACGAGAAGGTCCACGCCGTAGAAGGTGTCGACCATCTCGTCGCGGATCTCGCTGAAATCCGTCGCATAGGCGACTGATTTTCCGTCGCATTCGAACCGGAAACCGGTCGATTGCGCCGGCCCGTGCGGCATCTGGCACCAGTTGACGGCGAAGCCGGCGCAGAGCCTCAGGCGATCGAGCGACTCGAGCGAAACGATCGTCGGGTAACCGTGCTGCCCGGCAAAGACATAGTCGAACCGCCGCCGCAGGCGTTCGACGGTAAAGCCGGAGGCGTAGCCCGGGATCGAGCCGCCCCGCCCGTATCGCAGGACCCGCAGATCGTCGATGCCGTGGCAGTGATCGGCATGATCGTGGGTCCAGAACACCGCGTCGATCGCATCGATCCGGTTGGCCAGGAGCTGCTGGCGCAAGTCGGTCGAGGTATCGACGAGGATCCGGCGGCCTTCCGCGCTTTCGAGCAGGATGGAAACCCGCGTGCGGCGGTTGCGCGGCTCGTCCGGATCGCAGTCGCCCCAGTCGTCGCCGATCCGCGGAACGCCGGTCGATGTCCCCGAACCGAGGACGATGCACTTCATGCCGCCGCTCGCGAGAACAGGAGGAAGAAGTTCGCCGTCGTCGCCTCGCCCAGTTCCTCCAGAGTCTCGCCGCGCAGGTCGGCCACGAATTGCGCCGTGTCCCGCACGAAGGCCGGCTCGCACGGCTTGCCGCGATGCGGGACCGGGGCGAGAAACGGGCTGTCGGTTTCGACCAGAAGCCGGTCGCGCGGCAATTCCTTCGCGATTTCCTGTAGTTCAGCCGCGTTCTTGAAGGTCACGATACCCGACAGGGAGATTGAGAGGCCGAGGTCCAGCACCGTCCGGGCGAAGTCGCGCGACGCGGTGAAACAGTGGATCAGCGCCGGGAAGGCCCCGCGCGCCATCTCGTCGGCAAGGATCGCCGCGGTATCGGCCTCTGCATCGCGGGTGTGGATGATGACCGGCAGGCCGGTTTCCCGCGCCACGCCGATATGCATTCGGAACAGGTCCTGCTGCACCGCCCGGTCGGACTTGTCGTAATAGTAATCGAGGCCGGTTTCGCCGATCCCGATCACGCGCGCGCCTTCGGCCGCCTCGCGCAGTTCGGCAGCGCCCATGTCGTGGTGGCCGTCGGCCTCGTGCGGGTGAATGCCGACGCTGGCCCAGACATCCCCTTCGCGCCGCGCGGTGCCGACCACGCGATCCCATTCGCTGCGGCGGGTCGAGATGTTGAGGAACCCGGCCACCCCCGCCCCGCGCGCCCGCGCGAGGACTTCTCCCTGGCGTTCGGCCAGGCCGTCGTATTCGAGGTGGCAGTGGCTATCGATCAGCATCAGGCAGCGTCGCTTTCCGGGCCCTCGGGCAGTTCCAGGCGCGGGAACACGCCGACCGGCTTTGCGATCGCGAACCCGCTTTCCACCAGCGCGGCGAACCACGCCTCGTTCCCGATCGCCGCGAAATCGCGCTCTTCGCGTGCAGCCCCAACCTGGTCGAGAAGGGCGTCCGCCGCGCCCGGCACGACCGGGCGCACGGCGATCGCCAGGTCGCGGACGCAGCGCAGCAGGGTCATCAGCACGGCTTCCATCCGCGCCGGGTCGGTTTTCCGCAGCGCCCAGGGCGCCTGTTCGTCAACGTACTGGTTGCAGGCGAAAACGGCCCGCATCCATGCCTCGAGCCCGGCGGAGAACGCCAGCCGCCCGAACTCGCGCGGCAGATCGACCGCGCATGCCTCTTTCACCGTGGCCAGCAGGGCGTCGTCGGCCGCATCCAGCGCGCAGGCGGCAAGCCGGCCGTCCATGTTCTTGAAGATCATCGACAGGGTCCGCTGCGCCAGGTTGCCGAAACTGTTGGCCAGTTCCGCGTTGCAGCGGGTGACGATGGCTTCCGCCGAATAGCTGCCATCCTGTCCGAAAGCGATCTCGCGAAGGAAGAAATAGCGCAGCGGATCGACCCCGAAACGCGCGGCAAGGTCGAGCGGATCGGTGACGTTGCCGAGCGACTTCGATTCCTTCTGCCCGCGGTTGAGCAGGAAACCGTGGCCGAAGACCTGCCGCGGCAGCGGCAAGTCCGCGCTCATCAGGAAGGCCGGCCAGTACACGGTATGGAACCGGACGATGTCCTTGCCGATCAGGTGCAGGTCCGCCGGCCAGAACTTGCGCCAGAGATCGGTCTCGTCGGGGTAGCCGAGCCCGGTGATGTAATTGGTCAGCGCATCGACCCAGACGTACATGACATGGCCGTCGCTGCCCGGCACGGGAACGCCCCAGTCGAAGCTCGTCCGGCTGACCGAGAGGTCTTTCAACCCGCCGGAAACGAAGGCGATCATCTCGTTGCGGCGGCTTTCGGGCTCGCAGAAACCGGGGCTGCGCAGCAGTTCGAGGATCCGGTCCTGGTAGCGGGAAAGGCGGAAGAACCAGCTTTCCTCCACCGTCCATTCGACCGGCGTGCCCTGCGGAGAGAGCTTTTCGCCCCCCTCCCCCGCGACCAGTTCCTTCTCGTCGTAATAGGCCTCGTCGCGAACCGAGTACCATCCTTCGTACCGGTCGAGGTAGAGATCGCCCTTGGCCTCCATGGCGCGCCAGATCGCCTGGCTGGCGCGATGGTGGTCGCTGTCGGACGTGCGGATGAAACGATCGTAGGAAATGTTCAATGTATCGGCCATTTCCTTGAAATAGCCGGACATTTCGTCGGCAAGGTCGCGTGCGGTGCGCCCCTGCTCGGCGGCCTTGCGGGCCATTTTCAGGCCGTGCTCGTCGGTCCCGGTCTGGAAGCGCACCTCGCGCCCCATGGCCCGCTGGAAGCGCGCGACGACGTCGGCGGCCACCGCCTCGTAGGCATGGCCGATATGCGGGCGACCGTTGGGATAGTTGATCGCGGTGGTGATATAGAATGGTTCAGACATCGGCCCGCTCGCTAGCGGGCGCCGCGGAGGCGAGCAAGGTGCCGATTTCCATCACCAGCAGTCCGGGGTCGAAGTTGTAGGTCGGCGCCTGCCCCGCGAGCTGGACCAGCCGCGAATGGGCATCGACCAGGGCAGCCCAGCCTACGCGCCGCCCACGGTCGATTTCGCCGGCCCGATTCATCTCGGTAGCCAGCACCGAGCGCGCGAGGTCGAGGATCGCGGCGATCCTCTCGCGGTCCGGGCGTGCCCCCACCGCCTCGGCCAGCTGGCCGCGCAAGGTAAAGCCCGGGTCGCCTTCGCGCACGATCCGCGCCATCAGCGTGTCGAGCGGACCGAGGTCGCGCTGGAGGAAATCGAGCGCCAGCCCCGGCGATCCGCCCGAGGCGCGCACGGCGGCTTCACGGGTCGCCGCGTCCGCTTCCGGCGCCTCCGACGCCAGCCACCGGTCGAGCGCGTCATCGTCCAGCGGAGCGAAGCGCAGGAGCCGACAGCGCGAACGGATCGTCGGCAGGAGCTTTGCCGGCCGGTGCGCGACGAGGAGGAAATATGTCCCGGCAGGGGGCTCCTCCAGGCTTTTCAGCAGGGCGTTCGACGCGCTCGGCTCAAGGTCGTCGGCCGGGTCGATGATCACTGCCCGGCGCGCGCCCATCGTCGGGCGGGTCGTCAGGCGCTGCTGCATGGCACGGATCTGCGCGACGGCGATGTTGCGCCGGGTTTCGAACGGCTTGCCTTCGTCGCGCTTGCGTTCTTCCTTGTCGTCCTTGGGCTGGCGGGTCAGGACGTGGATGTCGGGATGCGGGGCGGGATCGCCGGCGTCGGCACCGCACAGTTCGCGCGCGGCCGCCAGGGCAAAGGTCATCTTGCCCAGCCCGCGCTTCCCCGCAAGCAGCCAAGCGTGGTGCATGCGCTGCCCGCGAAGGGCCTCGCGCCACTGTCGCCACGCGTTCTCGTGCCCGAGCAGGCTCATCGGCCGCTATCCTCCACCAGCGGTTCGATCGCGCGCAGCACGCGGTCGTGCACTTCGTCGGCCGGGGCATTGCCGTCGATCGCCCGGACGGAGCGGGCCTGGCCCGCGATGGCGCGGAAGGCATCGGCCACGCGGGCATGGTAATCGGCATCGCGCCCCCCGATCGCGTCGGTGCGCGAACCGTCGCGCCGGGCGATCCGCTCCGCCGCCACCTCGGCCGGCACCTCGATCAGCAGCGTCAGGTCGGGCCGCAGGCCGCCGCTGCCGATCGCGTGAAGTTGCTGCACGGCCTCGTCGCCGATGCCCCCTGCCCCGCCCTGGTAGGCACGGCTCGAATCGACGAAGCGATCGCACACGACCCACTGCCCAGCCGCGAGCGCGGGGCGGATCAGGCGCGCCACGTGGTCGGCCCGGGCCGCTGCGAACAGCAGAGCCTCGGCCGGCGCGTCCCAGCCTTCCCCCGGCGGGGATAGCAGGAGACTGCGGATCGCCTCGGCTCCCACAGTGCCGCCGGGCTCGCGCGTCAGCACGGCGTCTATCCCGCGCGCGGCGAGCGATTCGGCGAGGCGCCGGGCCTGGGTGGACTTGCCGGTCCCCTCCCCCCCTTCGAAGGCGATGAAGCGGCCCCGCGTCACTGGAACAGGCTCGCCAGGCCGTTGAGCAGCCGCTGCCATTCGTTCGCCTGCGGCACGGCCGCGCCGGTGAGCAAAGGAACGCGCGAGGGTGGCGCGTCGCCCAGCGCGATTTCGAGCTCGGCCACGGGCTCGCCGGCTTCGAGCGGCGCCTGGAGCGGCCCCTCGTAGCGGATCGTCAGGGTCGGGGTGCCGGCCGCGCCCCTGGGGAAAGTCGCCTTGATCGGCGCCGCCGCAACCAGCGGGACGGTGCGCTGCGCCCCTTCCTGGACGAGCGCGTGGCCGACATGGGCCCCCGCGTCATAGAGGTTGCGGGTATCGAACGCGGCAAAACCCCATTCCATCAGCGCGATCGAGACTTTCGCCCGCTCGCGACTGGAACCGGCCCCCGCCGCGACCATGACCAGCCGCCGCCCGTCGCGCTCGGCACTGCCGAGGAAGCCGAACCCGGCCTGGTTGGTAAAGCCGGTCTTGATCCCGTCTGCCCCCTCCACCTTGCCGCGGATCGGGTCGTGGTTCGCCTGTGCGATGCCCCGGTGAGCGAGCCCTTCGCGCCCGAGATAATAGCGGTAGAGCTGCGGATGACGCGAGATCATCTCGCGCGCCAGCAGCGCGAGGTCGTGGGCGGTGGTGAACGTGCGCCCTTCGTCCATCCAACCGTTCGGCGTTCCGAAATGGGTATCGTCCATGCCGATCTCGCGCGCCTTGGCGTTCATCAGCGAGACCCAGTCTTCCACCGATCCGGCCGCCCCCTCGGCGAGAACGGCCGAGGCGTCGTTGGCCGAGACGTTGGCGATGCCCAGCAGCAGCGTCTCCACCGTCACCGCTTCGCCCAGTTCGAGGAACATGCGCGAGCCGCGGCCATACCAGTCGCGGTGGGCCTGCTCGCTCATCGCGAAGGACTGGCCGGGCGAAAGCTTGCCTTCCTCGATCATCTCGAACGCGAGGAACAGCGTCATGACCTTGGTGATGGAAGCGGGCATGAACCGCCGGTCGGCGTCGCGCGCGAACAGGACCTGGCCGGACGACATATCGAGCAGGAGTGCGATCGGCGCCTCGGCGAAAGGTTCGTCGCTTGCCGCCGGCGCCACCTCCGCGCCGGGCGAAGCGGTGGCGAGGGCGAGCGCCGGCAAGACGGCGAGATGTCGAAGATACCTGGTCAATTGCGCTCCCGCCCGCCGGGCGAAAGCCGGCGGTTCAACCTGCTGAGAAGATTTTCGCGTCGCTATAACCGGCAGCGCGGACCTTGGCGAGCGCGGCTTCCGCCTGGGCGCGCGTCGCGAACGGCCCGGTTCGTACACGGTAGAACCGCCCGGCGCGCGAGACGAAGCCGCCCAGCGCCCTGGCCGCGCGATCGGCATTGGCCCGGTTGGCAAAGGCGGCGGCCTGCACGACGAGACCGCCCTGCACTGCCGCGGCCGGCGGCGATGCCTCTTCCGGCCGCGTCGCGGGTGCCCCGTCGAGCGGCGCGAGGGCATAACCGGCAGGGGCACCCGCAGCGGCGGCGGCAGGGGCGCTCGATCGCGCTGGCGTACGGGTCGCTTCGACGCCGGCAACCGGCGCGGCAGGGCGAACGCCGGACGGCACCGGCGCCTTGCGCGCGTCGGCCAGGCTTGCCGAGCCTGCGGCCGGCAGCTTTCGCCGCAGTACGCCGAGCAGCGTTTCCGGCGTGTCCATCCGCAGGGGCGCGGTCCGGCCGGCGCGCAGTTCGGCGCGCTGGACCTCGGGCGGGTTGACCCGCCGCACGCGCACGGCAGCACCCTCCCCAGCCCCGAGCTGCTGCGCGGCATCGGGCGAGAGGGCCACGACGCGCGCGTTGGTCATCGGTCCGCGACGCTCCACCCGTGCGAGGATCGTCCGCCCGGTATCGAGCGCGGTGATCTCGACATAGCTCGGCAGGGGCAGCGTCTTGTGGGCGACGGTGACGCCTGCCTGCGCCTCGCGATCGACGGTCGCGAAGCCGACCTCGTCGTGGTTGAGCGCATCGGAAGGGACATGTTCGACCCCCTCGATGGTAAACGGCTCCCCCAGGACGACGGGATAGTCGGCCGCCGGGCCGTTGGCCACATCGGCCGGGTTCGCGGCGGCCGTGGCGGCAGGGCGTTCGCCGCCGCCGACAACGCCGCAGCCGGCCAGGGCCAGGCCTAGCGCCAGCGCGAGCGGCGCGCCTGAACGATCATCGGGCAATCTCATCTGCAAGCAACCCCACACTCATCGCGTAGTAGTTCGAGCAGTTGTATTCGAGGATGACCCTATAATTTGTGGTTAAGAGCCAGGCCGGCGTTCCCGGCCCGTCGGGCTGGAAGAGCGAGGCCATCACGTCCTCGGCCAGCGGCCGCTGAGGCTGGACGCCGAGCGCGCGCCATTCGCCCACCGTGCGCCACTGGCTGTGGCGTTCGTGCACGCGGTGGCACACCGGCGACACTATGCGGCTTTCGACCGCGCTCCAGTCGAACCCGCCCGGAACCGAGGCGCGCACGCCCCACGGCTGCCCCTGCCGCCAGCCCGCGTCGCGGAAATAGTTGGCGATCGAAGCCAGCGTGTCCGCGCTGTTGCCGAAGATGTCGGCCCGCCCGTCGGCATCGCCGTCGGTCGCGAGGCGCAGGTAGACGCTCGGCAGGAACTGCGGGTTGCCGAAGGCCCCGGCCCAACTGCCCTTGAGCTGCGAGCGGGAAAAGCCCTTGTCGGCGACCTTGAGCAGATCGACGAACTCGGCCGAGAACAGCTCCCGCCGGCGCCCCTCCCAGGCCAGCGTCGCGAGCGCCTGCGCCAGGTCGAACCCGCCGGTCACCCGGCCATAGGCCGTCTCGTGCCCCCAGATCGCGACCAGGATCTCGCCCGGGACGCCATATTCGCGCTCGATCGCGCGGATCGTCCCGAGCGAGGAGGCATGGGCGCTTCGCCCCCCGTTTATCCGCGCCGCATCGACATGGCGCGCGATATAGGGCGCCAGCCGGGGATAGCCGCTGCGCGTCGGCGTGCCCGGCTGCGCGCGGTCAAGTTCGATCACGCGCTGGCTGGGTTCCAGACCGCGGGTCATCCGCTGGATCGTCGGCTCGCTGACCCCTTCGGCCCGCGCACGGGCGATCAGGAGCTGCAGATAGGCATCGAACGACATGTCCTGCGCCGCGGCGGGCGGCGGGGTCAGGACGGCGGCGATGGCGGCGAGAAGGAAGCTCAAGGTCCGTATGGTCATGCGGCCAGTCTGGCAGTTCGGCCGAGAACCGCAAACGGTTTTCGACGGTTGCGGCCAGTCCGGCGCCGGATCGAAGGCCCGGCGCGCGCTGCCCTGATGACAAGCGGCGCGCCAGACGCTAGCTGCGGGGAACGCGGACAGGTGGCCGAGTGGTTTAAGGCAGCGGTCTTGAAAACCGCCGTGGGTTCACGCCCACCGTGGGTTCGAATCCCACCCTGTCCGCCACTATTATGGCTTAATCCATTGATTAAATTTACGAATATCAACTAGCATGAGCATCGGTCCCATTGTGGGCCCCACTTCTGTTGTTCGTTCTGTCGATGAATCGACCGCGTGATAGCCGCCGATCTAAAATATCGGTGCTTCGGGATTCGCGAACACACCTATGTTATAATTCTCTGGAGCTCCCGATTTAGTTGTTTGGGCGTGGCCATCCTGATGGTGCATGACATCACCCCTCCCCAGCCAAGGATATCTACGGTGGAGAACTCTAACTGCGAATGGTCCAGTTTTCAGGTGGCAGAGCACTACCATTACAAATACCATCTGCCCACTGGGCTGGCATGGGCGGAGATGACGTTGCGCATGCAATGAGCCGACCTCTTTCGGCAAACGAGCAACTTATAAGGCCGGCGCTCTCGGGCAGAGCTCAGGCCAACTTATTCTCTATTTTCAAATCCATTTTTCTTGAGAAGTTCAAGTATTGCGGATTGGGCTCTCTGAAGAGAGATCGCGTATTTTTGGAATAAGACATCTTGGACTTCGAGCCCAGCGCCATTGTCGCTGGATAACTCGCTCTCAATACCAACGATAGAATTGAAGCTAGCATGGGTGTAATCGATGCGAGCGCCAATTGCACTAGAGATGATATCGCGGGATATCTGATAAAGTTCCAGCCCATTTTCTGGACTACGACTCAATGCATTAATCAAAGAGCGCTTCGCTGAAACAATTTTATCCTCGTTTATAGACATAACTGACCATTTATTGTAATATATAAATAATCAAAACTTTGGCCTGCCTCGGAGCTTTATCTTTTCATCAAACAGTGCGCCGGTGACCTCGTTTCGATAGCCATGTATTTCAACTTTTCGTCCATCCTCAAGAGTGCCGGCAGTTTGAGACGACACTTTGGAATAGTCATTCCCGGCCCTTGGCCCCGATGTCGTTGCTGTTGATGCTGGCATTGTCGAGGATGCCGTACTCATCGTAGCTGTTGGTGGCAATCGAGGTGCCCTGGTAATTGGTCACCGCCACGATCGAGCCACGCGCATCGCCATGCAGATAGCGACGAGCAGCGGCGGTAGCCGCGCTTCCCTCAAACCAGATCAGCGCATCGCCATCGTAGAGGAACCGCTTTATCCCCTGCGGCTAGCATTGCGATGGCTTCCGGAAGAAGCCGGTGTTTCACCGGGCTTGCCTGCCGAGATCGTTCCTCACTGTCCTGTCGCTCCATCGTCGCCCGATCGAGAAAATGCGGGAACATAGGGAAGAGAAACCAGCCTGGACCGTAAGCGGTCGCATACGCGCGTCGTCTGCCGCATCGCTGCATTCGGAGAAGCCGTAGCTGGCACAATGTGCGCTGGGGACGGGTGGAACTCAGGCAGATTCCAGCTATGCTCCCGGATCCAGACAGGGAGGAAAGTACGTGAGATCCTGGCTCTATGGTCTAGCCGCCGCAGCCTTGGCGGGCAGCGCGCCCGCCCAAGCAGAAAAGGCTGTTCCGCTCGAGTGGAACGACCGCGGAAAACACCCGTTCATGATGGCAGAGAACGGGGAAATGGCCTTTGGCGTGGTCTGCAGTGCAGTGAGGCCGAAATACGGCTCCTTCGATTTCGTCGTCATAACAAAGCGCGGCTCCATCCCCCTGAGGAAGGGGGGCGAGGTCGAAGTCCAGTTCTTTATCGACGGCAAGGTTTCCGGTACACTCTTCGATCGTGACACGAGCGACACCGGCGTTGCCACAGCGTTTCCTTACTTCAACCGCATGATAAGAAGGTTGATAGGGCGGGCCCGGGCGAGAGACGTTCCCCTCGAGGTCAAGGTCAGGACCAGAGAAGGGTCCAGCACGCGCTACTTCGCCGAAATGGCGATTGATCTCTCGACCCTCACCCGCGCCATGGTGGATGACCTGACGCGGGAGTGCCGGCGCCGTTAGTCTGTCCGGCTGAATTTGCGCTCCATTCGATCGCCGGGCATGTCGTGGACGACAGGCGCCCCGCCTCGGCGCGAGCCAGCGGTGTCGCCGGTCCCACGCTGGTCCACTTGCGCCTCGTGCTGGGCGAAATCTGTCCGGCCGGTCGCGCAGCGGCTCTGGCGCCACATAGCCGACGGAACCGGCGGTCGGCGCGGCGGTGAGAGCTAGCGGCCACGCGATCGCCGCTCGCTCTTCAGGCGGCCGGCGGCGGCAATCTTCAGCATTCGGGTGAAGGACGGGCACTCCATGTGGCTCGGCGCCGGGCAGGCGGCGACGTGGAGCAGGGCCTTGCGCGTTGCCTGGAGCCGGCGAATGGTCCGTTCGAGCTCGCGCGCCCTGGCTTCCACTTTCGCCCTCTCGATCCGCGGGCGGCCGTCGGGGGCGAACATTTCCGCGATCTCGTCGAGCGAGAAGCCGCCCGCCTGCCCCAGCGCGACCAGCGCCAGCTGCTGGTAGATCCCGGGCCCGAATATCCGCCGCGCGCCCCGGCGCCCAATCGATTCGATGACGCCCTTTTCCTCGTAGTACCGCAGCGTGGATGCCGGGACGCCCGAGTGCCGGGCGACCTCGGCTATGTCGGGTGGTCGCATTGCCCTTTACCTCAAGCCGGCTTGAAGTGGCATTCCTTAGGCGAATCGTCGCCCGCAAGCCAGGGCGACCGGGCCTGAGGAGCAGACAATGGCCGAGTTCGCGTGGATTCTGGTGGTGGGCGTTACCGCCACGCTCGTCATGGATCTCTGGGCCCTGGGGGCGAGGCATCTGCTCGGCCTGGTCCCGCTGGACTATGCCCTTGTCGGTCGCTGGGTGCTGGCCATGCCGGCCGGCAGGTTCGTGCACGACGGGATCGCGAAGGCCCCTGCCCGCCGTGGCGAGCGGCAGGTGGGCTGGCTGCTCCACTATGCGATCGGCGTGGCGTTCGCCGCGTTGCTCCTGGCCGCGGCAGGGCGGGAATGGGCGCGCGCGCCCTCGCCGGTGGCCGCCCTCGCCTTCGGCGTCGCGACGGTCGCTGCGCCGTTCCTCGTGCTCCAGCCTGCGCTCGGCCTCGGCATGGCGGCGTCGCGCGCGCCGCGCCCTGCCGTGGCCCGTGCGAAAAGCGTTGCATCGCACCTCGTGTTCGGGGGTGGGCTCTATCTCGGCGCGGTGCTCGCCAGGCCCCTCCTCCCCTGAAAGGCGGGGGCGCTGCCTGTTTGACCGTAGGACTACGGTTTTCAGCTTCGCCTTCCGGAAAGATCGCTTTGGCTAGGCCGGCAGGGGGGATCGGGAGGTGGGCGCAAGAGTCACTCTCTTCACCCGGGCTGGCGCGAAGAGCTCGAACAGAGCCGAGCACGGAGGGTGGAAAAACATTGAAATACAAACTGGTCTTCAAGGATCCGAAACGCGGGCGCAAGCTCGCATCGATCGAGTTCATCAGCGGCGACCTGCACAGCGCCGAAGCTTACGGCGAGGCGGTGACGACCGAGCTTGCCGGCGAGCTTTGGCAAGGATCGACGCTGTTGGCCACGCTCGGCCCGGCGAATGCGTCGACCGAGGCATGAAGCCGTGCGCCCGGCTGACCCCGGCCGGGCCGCACACGGGGCCGCGATGAACGCATTGTCGCGGCCCCGTACCCGCCCCGGCACCCCCAGGGCGCGCGAGCCGCGGTCCGCGGTCGCCCTGCCCGCGACCTTGCACGATCGCGGCGGCAAGCGCCTCGCCTGCGTGCGCAACGTGTCGTCGAAAGGGATGATGGTGGAAACCGCCATTCCCCCGCCGGTGGGCGCGGCGGTGATCATCCGCGTCGGCCCCGTCGCGACGGAGGGCCGCGTCATCTGGCGCAAGAACGGCCGTTTCGGCATGGTCGGCACGCACCCGGTGGCCAAGGCCGCCCTCGTGGCAAGGGATCGCCGGTGCGACCGTTTCATCCGCCATGCCTTGCTGCGGCGCGGTCGCCGCAGCGGCCGAAGCCGCCCGGCCGCCCTGCCGCATCGCTATCTCGCGCGGTTGTTCCAGTGGCTTTCGACGCTGACCTTCGCGATTGTCATGTGCGGGTTCCTCGCTATTGCCCTGTTCGAGATGGTGGCCGTTCCGATGCGGGTCGTAACGGCGCACCTTGCCCCATAGCTTCCTCGCAGGGATCGCTGCTTCATGGCCGGATCGGCACTTTCCGGAAGAATCGATACCACGGGCACGGCGGCCGGGGCGCTGCCGATCGCGCTGTTCGAGGCGACGACCGATTGCGTCCTGGTGCTCGATCGCGACTGGCGGTTCATCTATTTCAACGAGCGATCCCAGGACGAGCTCGATACCCAGGACCTGCTGGGCAAGACCATCTGGACCTCTTTCCCCGACACCGCCGGTTCGACGTTCGAGGAAGTCTATCGCCGGGTCGCGAAGAACCGGGTAAGCGAGACGTTCGAAGCCTATTACCCCGACCCGCTCGACGCCTGGTACGAAGTGCACGCGGTGCCGTTTCACGACATGATCGTGGTGTTCTTCCGCAACACGACCAAGCGCAAGCGCGCCTCGGAGGCGCTGCTGCAGCGTTACAACGAGCTCGACACCGTGCTCAGCTACGCCAGGGTCGGCATCATGCACTATGCCGAAGATCACCGGCTGGTCGTGATCAACGAACAGTTCTGTCGGATTCTCGGCCGCACGCGCGAGGAGCTGGACGGCCTGCCGATGGAGGCCTTCACCCATCCCGACGACATCCCGTGGAGCGCGGCGATCCTGGCAAAGCACCGGGAAACGGAAACGCCTTTCTACATCAAGAAGCGCTATATCCGGCCCGATGGCGAGGTGATCTGGTGTTCGGTCGCGGTGTCCTTCGTCCGTTACTGCGAAGCCGAGGAGCCGGCGACGATCGTGGTCGCGCGCGAGATCACCGAGGAAATGGAGGCGCAGCAGCGCGCGGAAGAGACGCGCACGCTCCTGCAATCGGTGGTGGACAGCGCCGAGGACCTGATCTTCGTCAAGAACACCGAGGGCAGGTTCGTGCTGACGAACGAGCGCATGCGATCGCAATTCGGCGTGATGCCCGGCGAACACGAAGGAGACCGTTTCCCAGAGGAAGCCGGCAGGTTCCGGGCCGAGGACGACGAAGTGATCTCCAGCGGAAAACGGCTGGTGGTGGAAGAGCGGTTCCCAGCGCCGGAAGGCACGCGCACGTTCCAGACGATCAAGGTGCCCTGGCAGCGGGACGGCGAGATCCGCGGGATCATCGCGATATCGCGCGACATATCCGAGCGGGTGAAGAGCGAGGCCGCCCTGCGCGAAAGCGAGGAGCGTTTCCGCCTCGCCGCCCTCGCCACCGAAGACGCCATCTGGGAGTGGGACCTGCGGCGCGGGACGATCGAATGGAGCAGTTCCTCCGCCTCGCTGACCGGCGAGAAACCCGGCAATTCGCTCGACTGGTGGAGCGATCGCATCCATCCCGACGATCGCGAGGACGTGGTGAACGGCATCCTGCGCTTCCTGGAAAGCGGCGACCAGCGCTGGGAACGCCAGTACCGGTTCCGGCGGGCCGACGGGTCGCACGGGATCGTGTTCGACCGGGGATACCTGGTACGCGACGACGACGGCACGCCGACGCGGATGATCGGGGCGATCTGCGACATCACCCCCCGGATCGAGGCGCAGGAACGGATCAATCGCCTGCAGGCGCAGCTGGTCCAGATCTCGCGCGTCAGCGCGATGGAAGCAATGGGATCGACGCTGGCGCACGAGATCAACCAGCCGCTCGCCGCCGCGGGCAATTACCTGCTCGGGCTGGGGCGGATCATGGCCGGGGGCGAGCCGGACCTCGCGGCCGTGCAGTCCGGCATCGACCAGGCGCACGCCGAGGTGACCCGCGCGGGCGAGATCATTCGGCGGCTGCGGCGACTGGTCGAACACGGCAGCGCCGAAACCCGGCCCGTCCGCCTGGCGGAGCCGGTCCGGGAAGCCGCGCGGCTTGCCCTGTCACAGGCGGCCGACGTGGCGCTGACGGTTGCCGTCCCGCCCGATATGGAGGTCCTGGCCGACCCCGTGCAGTTACAGCAGGTCCTGTTCAACCTGATCCGCAACAGCGCCGATGCCATGCGCGGCTGCGCCGAGAAAGCGATCACGATCGAGGCCGAGCGCACGGGCCGCGACGTCTGCCTGCGCGTTTCCGATACCGGCCGCGGCATTGCCCCGGAAATGAGCGATCGGCTGTTCTCGGCCTTCGCTTCGACCAAGGCGGGCGGCCTGGGCGTGGGTCTTTCGATCTGCCGGACGATCGTGGAGGCGCACGGCGGGCGGATCTGGGCCGAACCCGCGCCAGGGCGCGGCGCGGTCTTCGCCTTTACCGTTCCTGCCGCGCCGGCGGACTCTCCTCCCCCTCCAGCGGAGGCAGGTTGACGAGCAGCGCGAGCCGGACGAGGTCGGCGACCGCGGTCGTTCCCACTTTCTCGGTCATGTCGGCGCGGTAGGATTCGACCGTCCGCACGCTCAGCCCCAGCGTTTCGGCGATCTGCCGGTTCGCATAGCCGGCCGCAATGCCTTGCAGGACCTCGCGCTCGCGCACCGTCAGTTCGGCGACCGTGCGTTCCGCCTCGGCCCGGCGCCGTTCGTAGGCCTCGTCCGCGGCCAGCCGCTGCCGGACGTGAGCAAGCGCCTGCAGCAGGGCATCGTCCACGAAAGGTTTTTCCAGGAAGTCCGCGGCGCCCAGCTTCATCGCCTTGACCGCGGTGGGCACGTCGCCGTGGCCCGTCATCACGATAACGGGAAAGCGTTTCGCATCCTCGTGCAGGCGGGCGAGGACTTCCAGCCCGTCCATCCCGGGCATCCTGACATCGAGCAGCACGATCCCCGGCTGGAGGTGGGGCAGTTCGTCGAGGAGGTCCTCGCCGGAGAGAAAGGGGCGGGCGTCGTAGCCGGCCGATACCAGAACGAACCGCAACGACCGGCGCATCCCGGCGTCGTCGTCGACAATATAGGCTCGCTCGGCTCTGCCAGTCACGCCAAACTCACCGTCCTCTCTCTACTATCGGTCTTCGAGAGAATGGGCGGAGTGGTAAAAATGTTCCTAAGACGGTGCGGCGGACAGGCCGCCAATTGACGCGGATTGTTCGGAGCGACATTGCAGCAGTGCTATCGCATCGGACGTGCTCAACGGTCGCGAAAGCAGGAATCCCTGCAATTCTTCGCACCCGAGGCGCCGCAGGAACGTGCGCTGTTCCTCGGTTTCGACCCCCTCGGCGGTAACCGAGACACCCAGCGAACGGCCGAGCCGCGCGATCGCCCGGACAATGGCCCGCGATTCGTCGAAGTTGAGGAAATCCTGCACGAAGGAGCGGTCGATCTTGACCTTGTCGATCGCCAGCCGCTGGAGGTGCGAAAGGCTGGAATAGCCGGTGCCGAAATCGTCGAGCACGATCTTGATGCCGGCATCCCTCAAGGCGCGCAGCCGCTCGACCGCCAGCCGCAGGTCGAGGATCGTGTGCTCGGTCACTTCCAGTTGCAGGCGCGCCGGGTCGAAGCCCGTCCGTTCCAGCACCGCCAGGATGCGCGGCACGCACTGTTCGCTGCCCAGTTCGGCGGGCGAGAGGTTCACCGCCAGCGAGATGTCGGGCGTGGCCCGAAGGCTGGTGCAGGCTTCTTCCAGCACCCATTCGCCCAGCGGGACGATCAGCCCGCTTTCCTCGGCCACGTCGAGGAAGTCGGCCGGCTGGAGATACCCCATCTCGGGATGCTGCCATCGCACCAGCGCCTCGAACGCGACCAGCTGTTCGCCCTGGGTCGCGAACAGCGGCTGATAGGCGAGTTCGAGGCCCGTGCCCGCCGCGAGCGCGGCCCGCAGGTCCACCTCGAGCCTGCGCCGGCGCCGCATCCGCGCATCGAGCGCCGCGTTGAACACCCGGAAACAGGCCCGCCCGTCGCGTTTCGCCTGGTACAGCGCCATGTCCGCGCGCTGGTGCAGCTCGGTCCGGCCGATCACGGGTTCGCTCCATTCGACCAGCCCGATCGAGGCGCTGACGTAGGCCTGCCCCTCGTCCAGCGCGAAAGGCCGTTCGGCGGCGAGGAGGATCCGGCGGCAGACTTCGGCAGGGCTGAAGCCCGGGTCTGCGCCGTGGAGGAGGATGGCGAACTCGTCACCCCCCAGCCGGGCGGCGGTGTCGGAAGCGCGGACGAGCCCGCCGATCCGCTGGGCGAACTGCCGGACCAGCTCGTCGCCGGCCTGGTGGCCGTAAGTGTCGTTCACTTCCTTGAAGCGGTCGAGGTCGATGTAGATCAGCGCACCGGGTTCGGGGCGGCGCGGCGCCCGCAGCAATATCTGGTCGAGCCGTTCGTTCAGCAGGGTGCGGTTGGGCAGGCCGGTCAGCGCGTCGTGAAAGGCGAGGTAGCGGCTGCGCGCTTCCGCCTCGCGATAGGCGGTGACGTCGGTAATCACCGCGACGACGTGGTCCTCGCCGCGGATGCGGACCCGCTGCTTGCGCGTCACGACCGTGCGCGTGCGACCGCGTGCATCGGTTATCCGTTCCTCGATCTCGTCGAGCTCTCCGGTCGCGAAGACGCGGTCGTCCGCGGCATGGAACACCGCGACCTCGGCATCGGGGAAGAGGTCGTAATCGGTGAAGGCCAGAACGACCTCGCGCGAATGGCCGAAGAACCGGCATGCGCTCTCGTTCAGCAGCACGATCCGGTGATCGCGGTTCTTCACGATGACCGGATTGGGAATGACGTCGATGATCCGGTTCAGATCTTCGATCGAATCGGCTTCAAGGCTTTGAAACATTGCAAGTTACCCACCCTCCACGGCCCTCCATAGGGCGCGGGGGTCGGGTGCGGGTTAAGCCCCGTGCCGTAGTACTACGCTTTACATTTGATGGCTGGAGGCGTTCGGGGGCCGAGACATGTTGGCCCCTGCCCCTGCCGCTGCCCCTGCCCGGAACGGTTCTGCCCGTCGCGCGCGCGGCGGGCCATTGCGCGCGCCGGAGCCGGGGGCATGACCGGGCAGGACCCGCACGGGCTGTGCCGTTTCCTGCGGGCGCAGGGCTGCGTCTACGACACCGCGGTGGAACGTCTTCGGCGCGGCACCTGCCACGCAGACTGGACCCACGCGATCTTCCCGCCCCTCGCCGGGCTGAGCCGCGACGAGACGACCGAGCGATTTGCCTTGCGCTCGATCGACGAGGCGGCGGCCTATCTCGAACACGCGGTCCTGGGCGCGCGCTATCGCCGGTGCGTGGGCGAACTTGCCCCGCACCTGGCGAAGCCGCCCTATTGCCTGTTCGGTCCCTGCGACACGATGCGCCTCTGGTCGTCGCTGACGCTATTCGAGGCGGTCGAACCCGCGCCCGCGTTCACCGCCGTGCTGGATGCGTGGTTCGCGGGGCGGCGGGAGGAACGGACGCTGGAACGCCTGGGCCGGACGGCACCACACGGCGGCCCGGGGAACCGAAGCGGCCCCGGCCGGCATCGTTGACGATCTCGCGCGGGCGCCGCCGCAGCAGGTGGTCTTCGCGCACGCCGCCGGTGCGGTCGCCTTCGCACAGGCCCGTTTCGCCCTGCGGGTCGTCGTCGATCTCGAATTTCATCCGGCCTCTCCTTCGGATGAAGAACGCCGGAAACGGGCGAAGGGTGCGCCGGTGCGCGCCGGGCCGGGAGGAATTCGCGCCGAGCGGTGCGCGCCCGGCTAGCGCCCGCGGCCGATGATGTCGTCCATCATCTCGCGCAGCTTCGGGTCCCACTCGGCGCGCAGCTCCCTGACCTTGGCGAGGAGCGGCTCGTTGTCCCAGGCAGGCATATCCTCGCGATAGAGTTCGGCGACCTCGCGCATCGAGCTGCGATCCATCTCCTCGAACGCGTCGCGCATGGCGATCGCCGCCTGGCGGTCGGCGCCCAGCGCCTCGTAGGCCGAACGGCCCATGCGCAGCGCGGCGTCGTAAGTCTCGCGGATCACGTCGCGGCAGCCCATGGCCCAGAGGTGATAGACGTGGTCGCGATCGATCGCCCGCGCGATCACGTGCAGCTGCGGGAAGTTGCGGATGGCATAGCGCACGAGCTTGTCGATCTGCTCGCGCTCGTCGAGCGCGACGATCAGCAGCCGCGCCCGTGCAATCCCGGCCGAGGCGAGCAGGTCGGGCCGGGTGGCGTCGCCGAAATAGCTTTTGACCCCGAATTTCTTCAGGTGTTCGAGGTGAGTCGAATCGTAATCGATCACCGTCGCCCGGTAACCGGCGGCATCGAGCATCCGGTCCACGATCCCGCCGACGCGGCCGCGCCCGGCGATGATGATGCGGTTGTCCTCGTCGATCGTGTCCGCCTCGCGCTGTTCGCCCCGGCAATAGGCGGCGGCGATCAGCTTGTCGTAGACGATGAACAGCAGCGGCGTCGCCAGCATGGTCAGCGCCACGATCAGCAGCAGCATGTCCGCCGTCTCGCCGTCGAGCACGAAGTTCGCGACCGCGAAGCTGATCAGGACGAAGGCGAATTCACCGGCCTGGGCGAGGCTGAGCGAGAAGAGCCAGGCCGACTGGCGGCGCAGCCCGGCGATGCGGGCGATGATGGCGAGGATCGCGGCCTTGATCGCGATGATGGCCAGGGCCCAGCCCAGGACGGTGGCCCAGTTCGCGATCGCCAGCGCGAAATCGACTCCCGCCCCCACGGTGATGAAGAACAGGCCGAGCAGGAGGCCCTTGAACGGCTCTATGTCGCTTTCCAGCTCGTGGCGGTATTCGCTGTTCGCCAGCACGACGCCGGCGAGGAAAGTGCCCAGCGCGGGCGACAGGCCCACCAGCGTCATCAGCAGGGCGATCCCGATCACGAAGACGAGCGCGGCCGCGGTGAACAGTTCGCGCAGCTGGGCGGCGGCGATGAAGCGGAAGACCGGGCGAGTGAGGTAGGCCCCGATCAGCACCACGGCCCCGATCGCGGCCAGGGTGACCAGCCCCGAAAGCCACACCGGCATCCCCTCGGTCAGGTCGATGCCCGCGTGGGCGTGGGCCGCCTCGCCCGCGGCGGCGCCGGCCGTCGCGGCGATTTCCGGCAGCGCGAGGAACGGCAGGAGCGCGAGGATCGGGATCACGGCCACGTCCTGGAACAGGAGGACCGAGAAACTCGATTCGCCCCCCTCGCTCTTCAGCAGGCCCTTTTCCGTCAGGGTCTGGACGATGATGGCGGTGGAGGAGAGCGCGAGGATCATGCCGATGGCCAGCGCCGTGCGCCATTCCTCGCCCGCCAGGTAGACCGCGCCGGCGAGAACCAGCGTCGTCGCCACGACCTGCCCCCCGCCCAGGCCCAGCAGCTGGCGCCGCATGTCCCACAGCTTGCGCGGTTCCAGCTCCAGCCCGACGATGAACAGCATCATGACAACGCCGAACTCGGCGAAGACCTGCAGCCCCTCCACGTCCACGCGCAGGGCCGAGAGCAACGGCGAGAGCGCCATGCCGGCGAGGAGGTAGCCGAGGACCGAGCCGAGCCCGAACCGGGTCGCCAGCGGCACCGCCGCGACCCCGGCGACCATGATGATGAAGGCGAGAACAAGGAAATCGGTCATCTCGCCCTCCTTCCGGCGATCGCGCTAGATATGCAGCGGGCGGCCGTAGGCGCCAAGCACGCTCTCGTGCATCATCTCCGACAGCGTGGGGTGCGGGAAGACCGTCTGCATCAGTTCGGCTTCGGTCGTCTCCAGCGTCTTGCCGATCGTGTAGCCCTGGATCAGCTCGGTCACTTCGGCGCCGATCATGTGCGCGCCCAGCAGTTCGCCGGTCGCGGCATCGAACACGGTCTTGATGAAGCCCTCGGCCTCGCCCAGCGCGATCGCCTTGCCGTTGCCGATGAACGGGAAAGTGCCGACCTTCACCTCGCGCCCGGCCTCGCGCGCGGCGGCCTCGGTCATGCCGACGCTGGCGATCTGCGGGTGGCAGTAGGTGCAGCCGGGGATGTTGTTGCGGTCGAGCGGGTGCGGGTGGACGTCCTTGTTGCCCAGTTCCTGCGCGATCGCCTCGGCCGCGGCGACGCCTTCGTGGCTGGCCTTGTGCGCCAGCCAGGGGCCGGGGGTGCAGTCGCCGATCGCCCACAGCCCTTTCGACTTCGTGCGGCCGAACGGATCGATCCGGATGAACCCGCGGTCCATCTCCACCAGCTTGTCCAGCCCGATGTTCTCGGTGTTGGGAACGATGCCGATGGCGACGATGCAATGGGTGAACTCGGTTTCGGAAACCGTGCCGTCCTTCGCCTTGATCTTCGCCTTCACGCCCTTGGCAGAGGCCTTGATGTCTTCCACCCCGGCCCCGGTCATGATCGTCATGCCCTGCTTGGCCAGCGACTTCTCGAGGAAGGCGGAAACGTCCTTGTCCTCGACCGGCACGATCCGGTCGAGCATTTCGACCACGGTCACGTCGGCGCCCATGTCGTTGTAGAAGCTGGCGAACTCGATCCCGATCGCGCCGCTGCCGATCACCAGCAGCTTCTTCGGCATTTCGGGCGGCGTCATCGCGTGGCGATAGGTCCAGATGCGCTTGCCGTCGGCCTTGGCGAAAGGCAGGTCGCGCGCCCGCGCGCCGGTCGCGACGATGACATGCCTGGCGGTGAGCTTCTCCTCGCCCTTCTCCCCCTTCACGGTCAGGCTGGTCGGGCCGGTCAGCGTGCCCTCGCCCATGTGAACGGCGATCTTGTTCTTCTTCATCAGGTGGGTGACGCCCTGGTTCAGCTGCTTGGCAACCCCGCGGCTGCGCTTCACCACCGCTTCCAGGTCGGCCTCGATTTCCTTCGCCTTCAGCCCGTAGTCGCCGGCGCTCTGCATGTAGTGGAAGATCTCGGCCGAACGCAGCAGGGCCTTGGTCGGGATGCAGCCCCAGTTGAGGCAGATGCCGCCCAGCAGCTCGCGTTCCACGATCGCGGTCTTCAGGCCCAGCTGGGCCGCCCGGATCGCCGCGACATAGCCGCCGGGGCCGGAGCCGAGAACGATGACGTCGTACTTGTTGTCAGCCATGGGTCGAAATGCCTCGCAGAAAATTGTGGCGCGTCCGGTCCCTTGCCGCGGCGATGGCCGTGTAGGAAAGCATGAAATCGGGCGCCGTTGGACTACCTCGGGTGAAAACTTTTCGATGGTGCGGCGGCCGCGCGCGGGCGGTCGTTCTCGTCGAGCAGGACGAACTTGAACCGGCCCTGCGCCACCTTCACCTGCGATTCGCCGTTGCGTTCGCGCGCGATCGCCTCCGCCGCGATCGTCAGCGACGTCGTGCCGGTGGCGGCGATCTCGCAATAGACCGACAGCTCGTCGCCGACCGCCATTGCCCCGGGAAAGGCGAAATCGCTCGCCGAAACGACCACCGCCTTGCCGCGCCCGGTGCGACTGGCCAGCGATCCGGCGGCCAGCGCCATCTGGCTCATCAACCAGCCCCCGAACACGCCGCCATAGGGATTGGTATCGGCCGGCATGGCCGTGACCCGGATCGTCGGCTCGCGCGTTTCCGCCATCGCCCTACCCCGCCACCAGCTGGAGGTTCACCGCCATGACCCATCCGTGGCGGCAGGGCCCGTCGTAGGGCCGCGATTCTGCGACCGGGCTGCTGACCCGGCAATCGCCGAGCTCCTGGAATTCGCCCGAAGGATAGACGATCCCCTGCCATTCCCCTTCCGCGTCGCATAGCCACACGAGCGCGCGGTGCGGCAGGGTATCGCTTTCCAGCGCGCCGGCCTCGGGCCTCTCGCGCACCGGCTCCTCTCCATCGTAAGTAGCGACGCGGGCAATTCCGCCGCAAGCGTCGAAAGCGGGGCCCTCGAGCCCGATCATCGGCACGCGAACGTTGCTGACCGGGGCGGCGTCCGGCGCGGGAGGGCCGACCGTCTGAAGCGCAAGAGCTATGGCAGGCAGCAGGCCCACGTCAGACCAGCAATCCCATCGGGTTTTCCACCAGCTGGCGGAACGCGTCCATCAGCTGGGCCCCGTCCACCCCGTCGATCGCGCGGTGATCGAAGCTGCCGGTGGCCGTCATCATCGTGGCCACGCCCAGGGCGCCGTCGATCACATGGGGGCGCTTCTCGCCCGCGCCGACGGCCAGGATCATCGCCTGCGGCGGGTTGATCACGGCGTCGAACTGCTTGGTGCCGAACATGCCGAGGTTCGACAGCGAAGCGGTGCCGCCCTGATATTCGTGCGGCTGCAGCTTGCCCTCGCGCGCCTTGCCGGCCAGTTCCTTCATCTCGGTCGAGATCTGGGCCAGGCCCTTGCGCCCGGCATCGGTGACGATCGGCGTGATCAGCCCGCTCGGCGCGGCGACGGCGACCGAGATGTCCTGCCGCTGGTACTGGTGCAGCGCGTCGCCCTGGAAGCTGACATTGCACTGCGGCACCCGCTGCAGGGCGCGGGCAAGCGCCTTGATCAGCAGGTCGTTGACCGACAGCTTGACCCCATCCGCCTCGAGGCTGGCGTTGAGTTCGCCGCGCAGCTTGAGCAGCGCGTCGAGCCGCACGTCCACCGTCAGGTAGATATGCGGGATCGACTGCTTCGCCTCGGTCAGGCGGCGGGCGATGACCTTGCGAACGTTGTTGAGCTTCACTTCCTCGTAAGGCGCGCCGAACTCGCCCTGCTGCTGCGGGGCGGCGGGGGCGGGGGCCTCGCGCGCGGCCGAAGGCGCCGCGGCGGCCGGGGCCGCGCTTTCGGCCTGTTCGACGTCGGCCTTGACGATCCGGCCATTGGGCCCGCTGCCGGTGACGGAGGACAGGTCGATCCCCTTCTGCTCGGCAATGCGGCGCGCCAGCGGTGACGCGATCACCCGCTCGCCATCGGCGCGGGGCACCGGCGGGGCCTTGGCCGGATCGCGCCGGGCGGACGTGGCAGCGCCATTGCCGCCATTGCCGCTGGCCGGCGCCTCGTCGCCGCCTGCGCCGGCGGGCGAATCGGCCGGCGCGGCATCCTTGCTTTCGCTTTCGTTCGCGCTTTCGTTCGTGTCTTCGCTCGCGGCATCGCTGCCGGCGGCGGCCTTGGTTTCTTCCGGGTCCTCGTCCTCGCCGGCGAGCGTGGCGATCACGGTGCCGACTTTCACGCCTTCGGTGCCCTCGGGCACGTCGATGGCGACGATCGTGCCTTCGTCGACGGCCTCGAACTCCATCGTCGCCTTGTCGGTTTCAATCTCGGCCATGATGTCGCCGGCACTGACCTGATCGCCTTCCTTCACGAGCCACTTGGCGAGAGTGCCTTCTTCCATCGTCGGCGAAAGGGCGGGCATCTTGATCGGGGTGGGCATGGTTTACGTCGGGTCCTCGCGAGTTTGCGCGGCCCGCTGTGGCCAATTTGGCGCGCGCGGGCAAGGTCCTTGCGCGGAATACGATTTCATCGGATACCCGGGCGCGGAGGATACGGGATGCGGGTCTACCTCGTGATCATGGACGAGACCGAAGAAGCGCGCAAAGCGCTGCGCTTCGCCGCGCGCCGCGCGCAGGCGACCGGGGGCGCGGTCCATATCCTCGCGCTCGTCCAGCCGCAGAGCTTCAACGCCTTCGGCGGCGTCCAGGCGACGATCGAGCAGGAGGCGCGCGACCGGGCCGAAGTCATGGCCAGCAGCGCCGCGGGCAACCTCTATTCCGAAAGCGGGCGAATGCCCACGATCGCGGTGCGCGTGGGCGAAGGGCAGGCGGTGATCAAGGAATACCTGGCCGAACACCCCGAGGTCGCCGCCCTCGTCCTGGGGTCGGCGCCGGAAGGCGGGCCGGGACCGCTGGTGACCCATTTCTCGGCTCACTCCGGCTCCCTGCCCTGCCCGCTGTTCGTGATTCCCGGCGGCTTGCCGGTCGAGGCGATCGACCAGCTCAGCTAGCCTTCGCCGGCACGTGCCGCAGGTTCTTCCACCCGCGCCATTCCACCACCGCGAAGATCTCGACCGCGACGGCCTGGGCCAGGATCACCGCGTGGCCGGCGGCGGTAAGCGCGCCGAAATGCGTCAGCCAGACCGCCAGGCTCGCCAGGACCCAGCCGGCATTGCCCAGCGCGACGAGCCCCAGCAGCGGCGCGACGGGGCGGATCGCGAGGAGAGCCAGCATCGCGGCCACCGGCAGGCAGATCCACCCGGCGATCGCGACCAGGCCGGCCGGCAGGCCGAGGATGGCGGCAACGGCGCCGGTCAGCCCGACGCACAGCGCGAAGAACAGCGCGCAGCTGGCGGCATCGAGGACGAGGGCGGTTCGCAGGGATATTTTCGGCATGGTCTTTCTCCGTTGAAGTGACGAAGACCAGCCTCGCAGCGCGGCTGCGGCGGGTCGATTACCCCGCAGGTAATGGCTTTCCCGGCCCCGGCGGCTAGGATCGCAACCATGGAACAGGCAACCCTCCCCCACCCCGATGCCGCGGGCGAGGCGGCGCGCCCCGGCGTGATCCTGAAGGAATGGCGCGCGCGGCGGAAAGTCAGCCAGCTCGACCTCGCGCTCGCGAGCGAGATCTCGCAGCGCCACCTGAGCTTCATCGAAACCGGCCGCAGCGCGCCCAGCCCGGCGGTGGTGGACCGCCTCGCCCGCGAACTCGCGATGCCGATGCGGGCGCACAATGTCCTGCGGATGGCGGCCGGGTTCGCGCCCGCCCATCGCGAGCGTCCGCTGGACGACCCGCAGCTCGCCGGGGCGCGCGAGATCGTCGAGCGCCTGCTCGCCGGGCACGAGCCCTATCCGGCGCTGGCGGTGGACCGGGCGTGGAACCTCGTCGCGGCCAATGCCGCGCTCGCCCCGCTGCTGTCCGGCGTGGAGAGCGAGCTGCTGGCGCCGCCGGTCAACGTCCTGCGCCTGGCGCTTCACCCCGGCGGGATCGCGCCGCGCATTGCCAATTTCGCCGAGTGGCGGGCCCATCTCCTCGCACGCCTTTCGGCGCAGGTCGACGCGAGCGGCGACCCGGCGCTGGCCGCGCTGGAGCGGGAACTGCGGGCACTGCCGCTGCCGCGCACGGCCGGCCCCGCGCCGGCAGGCAGCGGCCAGGCGATCGCCGTACCGCTCGTGCTCGACCTGCAGCAGGGCCGCCTGTCGCTGATATCGACCACGACCGTCTTCGGCAGCCCGGTGGACATCACCCTGTCGGAACTGGCGATCGAGGCCTTCTTCCCTTCGGACGAGGCCTCGCGCGCGATCCTGGCCGATCTCGCGCAAGGGGCGGCTACCGCTTAGGCTTGCCGCGCCCCTGGTGGCGGATATTGGCGGGCCGTCCGCGCCGGCCCTGCCGCGCGTGGCTCCTGCGGCGCGGGGCGGGCCGTTCGCCGCGCGGTTCGATCTGCCCTTCGCCATCGGGCAGCTCGAACTTCAGCGCCCCGGTCAGCGGGTTGGCCTCGCCCAGGCGCAGGCGGATGCGGTCGCCCGGGGCGTATCGCGTCCCGCTGTCCGACCCGACGAGCGTCTGCGCGGCCTCGTCGTAACCGAAATGCTCTGCCCCCAGGGTGGAAACCGGCACCAGCCCGTCGCCGCCCAGCCCCTCGATCGTGGCGAAAAAGCCGAACGGCTGCACGCCGGTGATGCGGGTATCGAACGTCTCGCCCACCCGGCCGGAAAGCCAGGCCGCGACATAGCGGTCGATCGTGTCGCGTTCGGCCTCCATCGCGCGCCGCTCGGCCTGGCTGATCGCGTCGGACACTTTGCCCAGGTCCGCCCGGTCGCGGTCGGAAAGGCCGCTGGTCGGCGGCAGGTCGCCCGCCGGGCGCGGCTGTTCGAGCGCGAAGGCATCGACCAGCGCACGATGGACGAGCAGGTCGGCATAGCGCCGGATGGGCGAGGTGAAATGCGCGTAGGAGCCGAGCGCCAGCCCGAAGTGGCCGGCGTTCTGCGGCCCGTAGTAAGCCTGGGTCTGCGTGCGCAGGACGGCTTCCATCACTTGCGCCTTCTCGCTCTCGTCGCTGACGTCCTTGAGCATCCGGTTGAACAGCCCCGGCGTGATGACCTGGCCCAGCGCCATCGAGCGGCCGAAAGTGGCGAGGTATTCCTTCAGCGCGACCAGCTTCTCGCGGCTCGGCGGTTCGTGCACGCGATAGACGACCGGCGCGGTCTTGCTTTCCAGCGCCTTGGCCGCGGCGACGTTGGCGGCAATCATGAAGTCTTCCACCACCCGGTGCGCGTCCAGCCGCTCGCGCACGGCGATTTCGGAGATCCGCCCTTCCTCGTCCAGCCGCACCTGCCGCTCGGGCAGTTCCAGCTCCAGCGGGTCGCGGTCGTTGCGGGCCCGGAACAGCAGTTTCCAGGCGTCCCACAAGTGGCGCAAGTGCGCGGGCGCATCGCCGTCGTCGATCGCGGCCTGCGCGTCTTCGTAGGCGATATTGTGCGCGATCCGCACGATCGCCCGGGTGAAGCGCCAACTGGTCACCTTGCCTTCGGGCGAGATGCGAAGGTGGCAGGCCATGGCCGCGCGATCCTCGTCCTGCCGCAGCGAGCAGACGTCGGCGCTCAGCACCTCGGGCAGCATGGGCACGACGCGGTCGGGGAAATAGACCGAGTTGCCGCGCTTGCGCGCCTCGCGGTCCAGCTCGCCGCCGGGGCGGACGTAGAAACTGACATCGGCGATCGCCACGAGCGCGCGATAGCCCCCTTCCCCGTCGGGCTCGGCCCAGATCGCGTCGTCGTGGTCGCGCGCGTCGGCCGGGTCGATCGCGACGATCGGCAGGGCGCGCAAGTCCTCGCGCCTGTCTTCGCTCAGCGGGAGGCGCGCAGCGCGCCGCGCTTCCTCGATCGCGGCCTCGGGGAAGACGTGCGGAATGCCGTGCTTGGCGATCGCGATGAGCGAGAAGCTCCGGGGCGCGAGCGGGTCGCCCAGTACCTCGACCACCCGCACGCCCGAGCGCGGGCTGCGCCCGGCCGGCTCGGCCAGGACGAGCTGCCCTTCCTCCGCCCCGCTGAGATCGGAAATGGGCGAGGCGTTGCGCACGCGCTTGTCGACCGGCGCCAGCCAGCCCTTCCCGCTGCGGTCGATCTCGACCACGCCCATCAGGCCCTCGGTCCGTGCGGGCAGCTTCTTCATCACGTGGGCTTTCCAGCCCCGGCCGGCCTCCTCGGTCCGGGCGAGGACCCTGTCGCCCACCTTCAGCGCGGCGTGGCGCGCCTTGCCCTTCTTCGCTTCGACGATCCGCACGCGCGGGGGCGGGGTCGCGTCGTCGGGCTGCCAGCTGTCGGGGATCGCGAACGGTTCGCCGTCCTCGATCTCCATCACCCGCAGCACGGTGACCCGCGGGACGCCGCCCATCCGGTGATAGGCGGTCTTCTTGCCGTCGATCAGGCCTTCCTCGGCCATGTCCTTCAGGCGCTTCTTCAGCGCGATCTTTTCCTGCCCCTTGAGGCCGAAGGCTTTCGCGATCTCGCGCTTGCCCACGACCTGGTCGGACGTCTGGATGAATTCGAGGATCTGTTCGGGCGTGGGCAGCCCGGCAGTCCGTCGTTGTGTCTTTCGTTGCATCGGCCCCATATGGGAACGGCAGGGGCCGCTGTCATCCTCGGACCGGTCGCGCGGCTCAGTATGCCTTGCCGACCAGCACCCTTTCGACCGCCGGCCGGCCGGTGAAGATGCAGGCGCCGTCCACCGGCGGGCCGTCCATCGGAACGTTGCGAACCGTCAGCTTGAGCGCTTTCAGCCGCTCGACCACGCCGTCGAGTTCCGCGCCCGTGGGCCGCGCCCACTGGACTTCGACCCAGCCGGGATAGCGCCCGGCACCGGCGAAGAACGCTTCCATGTCCTCCAGCGTGGCGACGCCGCGCCGGATGTTCGCCTCGCGCCGCTCGCGCGCCTCGTCGAACAGGGCCTGCTGGATGTCCTCGAGCATGGCTGGGATCGTCTCGCCCGCCTCCTCGTGCGAAGGCGCGGCGAAGGCCGGCTTGCCGTTTTCGCCCCACAGCCGGTCGCGCCGCAGCAGGCTGACGACGCCGCCTTCCATGTCGCGCCCGCCGACCTCGACGATAATCGGCGCGCCCTTGCGCACCCAGTCCCACCGCTTGGCGGCGGCCTTGCCCGGCTTGTCGTCGAGCAGGACGCGAACCGGCTCGCCCAGCGCCGCGCGCGCGCCGAGCGCGGAGCGCAGCGCCTCGCAATAGTCGAGCAGCGCGGCGTCGCCCTCGTTGTCGCGCAGCATGGGCAGGATCACCACCTGCCACGGGGCCAGCCGCGGCGGGACGCGCAGCCCGTCGTCGTCGCCGTGGGTCATGATCATGCCGCCGACGAGACGGGTGGAAACGCCCCAGCTCGTCGTGTGGCACAGTTCCTGCCCACCCTCGCGGTCCTGGTAGCGAATGCCCGCGGCCTGGGCGAAATTGGTGCCGAGATAGTGGCTCGTGCCCGCCTGCAGGGCCTTGCCGTCCTGCATCATCGCCTCGATCGACCAGGTTTCGACCGCGCCGGGAAACCGCTCGTGCTCGGGCTTCTCCCCGGCGACGACGGGCATGGCCAGGTCGTCTTCGGCATGGGCGCGATAGACTTCCAGCATCCGCAGGGTATGGGCCTTCGCGTCCTCGGCATTCTCGTGCGCGGTATGGCCTTCCTGCCACAGGAACTCGCTCGTGCGCAGGAACATGCGGGTGCGCATTTCCCAGCGCACGACATTGGCCCACTGGTTGAGCTTGAGCGGAAGGTCGCGCCACGACTGGACCCAGCGGGCCATGGCATCGCCGATGATCGTTTCGGAAGTCGGGCGCACGACCAGCGGCTCTTCCAGCCTGGCCTCAGGGTCGGGGACCAGGCCGCCCTTGCCGTCGGCCACCAGCCGGTGATGGGTGACGACCGCCATTTCCTTGGCGAAGCCTTCGACATGCTCGGCCTCCCGCTCGAAGTTCGACAGCGGGATGAAGATCGGGAAATAGCAGTTGTCGTGCCCGGTCGCCTTGATCCGGTCGTCCAGCAGGCGCTGGATCCGTTCCCAGATCCCATAGCCCCAGGGCTTGATCACCATGCACCCGCGCACGCCCGATTCCTCGGCCATGTCGGCGGCGGCGATCACTTCCTGGTACCACTGGGCGAAATCGTCGGCGCGCCGGGTGTTCAGCGCATGGCGGATCTTGGACACGTCAGTTCCCGTCAATCAGTGTTCGGCAATGGGGCGCCCGTTCGCGCTACTTGCCCAGCTCGTCCAGCTTTTTCTGCATCGCCGCCATCTGTTCGCGCAGGGCGGCGATCTCGGTGTCCTGCTTCGGCCCGGCCGCGGGCTCTTCGTCGGCGGCGGGCGGCGCGGGCATGAACGCCTCGGTCGCGGCGCGCATCATCGCCATGTTGGTTTCCGCGATCCGGGCGAAGGGGCTGTTGCCCATCCCTTCGCGAAAGGCCTCCTGCAGCTTGGCCTGGTTCTTGCGGAAATTCGCCATGCTGGCCTCGAGATAGCCGGGCATCATCGCCTGCATCGAATTGCCGTACATCGAGATCAGGTCGCGCAGGAAGCTGACCGGCAGCATCTGCTCGCCGCTCGCCTCTTCCTCCATGATGATCTGGGTCAGGATCGAATGGGTGATGTCGTCGCCCGACTTGGCATCGACGACCTGGAACTGCACGTCCTCGCGCGTCATCCGGGCAAGGTCGTCGAGCGTGATGTAGCTGGACGTGCCGGTGTTGTAGAGGCGCCGGTTGGCGTACTTCTTGATGATGATCGGGTCGTCGGGGTTGGCCTGGGTTTTCGGCATCGAAAGGTCCTGAAAATGCTGCGCGAATGCTGCATTAGCAGGTGCAGCATGTGCAGCGCAACATCGGTGCGGGACGGCTAGGCCCGCAGCCGCCGGCCGAGCGTGGTCAGCAGCTCGTATTGCGACAGGCCGCAGGCGCTTGCCGCGCCCGGCAGGTCGAAGGGAACGTCGAGCCAGTCCCCCTCCCCCGCCTGCGGCGCGGCGGAAAGATCGACGACGACCATGTCCATCGATACCTTGCCCAGCAGCGGCAGGGCGGCCCCCTGGTGGTGGAGCGCGCCCTGCCCGCGGCAGCGCAGGAACCCGTCGGCATATCCGAGCGACACGACCCCCGCGCGCAGCGGGCGGTCGGCGGTGAAAGTCGCGTTGTAGCCGACGCTTTCGCCGGGCGAGAGCATGCGGACCTGTACGATCGCCGCCTGCGGCCGGGCCACCTGGCGGATGCGCCCGGCCAGCTCTGGCCGCGGAACCCCGCCGTAGAGCGCCAGCCCCGGCCGGGTCAGGTCGAAGGCGTAATCGGCCCCAAGGGCGATCCCCGCGCTGTTGGCAAGGCTGTGCCGCCGCGCGGGGACGGCGGCGCAGGCCGCGCGAAAACGATCCAGCTGCAACGCGTTGAGCGCGCTGTCCTCGTCCGCCGAGGCGAGGTGCGACATCAGCACGTCGATCTCGAGCGCGGCGACCGCCGGGTCGCGGAGATCGGCGGGCGCAAGGCCCAGGCGGTTGATCCCGGTATCGACCATCAGGTCGCACGGCCCGCCGCCGCTTTCGAGCCAGCGCCGGGCCTGCGGCACCGAATTGATCACCGGCCTGACCCCCAGCGCCCGGCCGAAAGCCGCATCCTCGGCCCGCAAGGGGCCATGCAGCACCGAAAGGCGGCGCATGTCGATAGCGCCTTCGAGCTCTGCCGCTTCGCTCCAGTGCGCGACGAAGAAATCCTGCGCCCCGGCCGCTTTCAGCGCGCGCGCGACCCGCGCCGCGCCGAGGCCGTAACCGTCGGCCTTCACCGCCGCGCCCGCGCGCGCCGTGCCCGAAAGCGCGTCCAGCGCGCGCCAGTTCGCCGCCAGCGCCCCTTCGTCGAGGTTCAGCCGCAAGCTCGGCGGCGGAAGGTCAGCCATCGGCTTCGAAGTCTTTGGGCGGCCCGCCCGGGATGCCCCACCAGGCGACGATCACGCCGAACGCGACCACGGCCCAGGTGTACCACAGGCCGGCATAGACGTCCCCGGTGCGCGCCACGATGATCCCCGCGATCAGGGGCAGGAAGCCGCCGAGGTAACCGGCGCCGATATGGTAGGGGATCGACATCGAGGAATAGCGGATCTGCGGCGGGAACATCTCCGCCAGCAGCGCCGCGACCGAGCCGTAGGTGAGCGCCGAGAGCCCGCCGAGCGCGAGGAGCAGGCCGAGAATGCCGAGCACGTTGAGCAGCGGCGGCGACTGGCGACTGAAATCGAACCCGTGGCCTTCGAGCGCGGCGATGATCCCTTCGCGCCGGGCGACCGGGTCTTCGAACCAGCGCGGCGGGGTCGCGATCGGCTGCCCGGCGACGGTCAACGAGAGCGAGGAGCCCGGCTCGACCGTGTAGCGCACGCCCGAGGCGGTGAGCGTTTCGAGCACTTTGCCGCAATCGGTCTGTTCGCGGTCGAACAGCTCGGCAAAGGGGTCGGTCGTGCACTCGGGGCCCGAGACGACGACCGGGCTGGCCTTGGCCGCGGCGGCCAGGCCGGGGTTTGCCAGTTGCCCCATGCCCCAGAAGATCGGGAACAGCAGGCCCAACGTCAGCAGGGCGCCGATCACGATCGGTTTCTTCCGGCCGACCCGGTCGGACCAGCGGCCCACGAAGATATAGAACGACATCGCGATCATGCCGGCGGCGAAGAGGATCACTTCGACCAGCCCTTCCTCCATCCGCATGGGCCCGCGCAGGAACGACAGGCCGGAGAAGAAGGCCGTGTACCAGATCGTCGTCAGCACGCCGGTGATCCCGAACAGCGCGACGAAGATCCGCTTCTTGTTGCCCGGGTAACTGAAGCTTTCGGCAAAGGGATTGGCCGCGGTCCGGCCTTCCGCCTTCATCGCCTGGAACACCGGGCTTTCGTTGAGCTTCAGGCGCATCCACAGCGAAATGCCCAGCAGCACGATCGACAGCAGGAAGGGCACGCGCCAGCCCCAGTCGGCGAAGTCGTCCGCCGGGATGACTAGGCGGCAGGCGAGCACGACCGCGATCGACAGCACGAAGCCGCCGACCACGCTGGCCTGGATGAAGCTGGTGTAGAACCCGCGTTTCTCGGGCGGGGCGTGTTCGGCGACGTAGATCGCCGCGCCGCCGTATTCACCGCCCAGCGCCAGGCCCTGGAGGATGCGGAAACCGATCACGATGATGGGCGCGGCAATGCCGATGCTGGCGGCGCTGGGGATCATCCCGACGCCCGCCGTGGCAATGCCCATCAGCGTGACGGTGACGAGGAAGGTGTACTTGCGCCCCCACTTGTCGCCGAGGAAACCGAACAGGATCGCGCCCAGCGGGCGGAAACCGAAACCGACCGCGAACCCGGCCCAGACCAGCAGGAGCTGCAACGTCTCGTTCCCGCTGGGGAAGAAGGCCGCGCCGATCAGCCCGGCAAGCGTGCCGTAGATGAAGAAATCGTACCATTCGAAAACCGTGCCGGCCGACGAAGCGGCGATGACAAGGCGGATTTCCGTCTCGGTCGGCTCGCGCATTCCCGGTGGCTGGCTCTCGTTCATCGCATTCCCCCCCTCTCCCAAGGCCGGGCAGCTTTAATCGCGCCGGGCGGGCTTGGAAAGCGCGTTGGCGGCCGCTCTCCACGGCAGGAGGATGGCGCCGTGCCGGGCGGCGTGGGCGCGCGCGGGGCCGAGCAGCTCGATCCCCGGCCAGGCGGGCGGCGCGCCGCCGGCCAGCCAGGCCTCGACCGCGCGTCCCGCTTCGACGATGGCGGTTTCGTCGCTGCCCACGCCCACACGCGCGAAGATCGCCGCGGCCGCCTGGCCCACCGCGCAGGCCGAAACGCGCATCCCGAGCCGCGCGACCGTGCCGTCCGCCGCCCGGTCGAAGCCGATCGCCAGCGTGCTGCCGCAGGTCCGCGAAACGGCTTCCCCCTGCCAGGGAAGGCCCGCGTCCAGCGGGTAATCGGCCAGTTCCACGGCGAGGCCGAGGAGTTCGGGGGTGTAGAGCCGCGCGGCGGCGCCTAGCGTCATTCGCCGGCTTCGATCGCCGTGCGGATCGCCTGCCGCCTTTCGTGGACGATTTCGACCAGGGCATCGCTGGCCGCGTTGACCACCGGGTAGGTGCGCGCCGTGCTGATCCAGTCGGGCCGGCCGGCGACGCCCCAGATCGTGTCGTAGCCGAGCACGAGGAGCGAGAAGGCGAGGACCACGATGATCGCCCCCTTGATCGCGCCGAAGCCGAAGCCCAGCACGCGGTCGATCGGGCCGAGGATCGAGCTGCGTGAGGCCTGGCCCGCACGCCCTGCGATCAGCTTCATCGCGGCATAGGGGATCAGCAGAAGCAGCGTGAAGGCAAGCACGGCCGCTCCCGTCTCGCTCCCGACATAAGGCTCTATCGCCTGGTAGAGCGGCGTATGCAGCGCGCGAATGGCGAAAACCGCCAGGATCCACGCCGCCAGCGACAGGATTTCCTGCACGAAACCGCGCATGAAACCGCCGATCGCGGCGACTGCGACGATAACCAGGACGATGATGTCGAAGACGGTCATGGAGGGGGCAAAATTAGGGGGTTGCCGCGATCCGGTCAACGAGATTGGCGAGTTGCCCGATCGCCCGGTAATCAACCCCGTCGTGCGCGCCCGCGGCGGTATCGTCGTGCGGGCCGAAACTGGAACTGAACCCGAGCTTCGCCGCCTCGCGCAGGCGCACGGCCGAATGCGCGACGGGGCGGACTTCACCTGCCAGCGAGACTTCGCCGAACCACACGCTGCGCGCCGGCAGCGGCCTGTCCGCCAGCGCCGAAACGAGCGCCGCGGCAACGGCGAGGTCGGCCGCCGGATCGGTCAGGCGGTATCCGCCAGCGATGTTGAGATAGACCTCTGCCGAGCTGAAGTTCAGCCCGCAGCGCGCCTCCAGCACGGCGAGGAGCATGGCCAGGCGCCCGCTGTCCCACCCGACCACCGCGCGCCGCGGGGTCGCGCCGCTCTGCAACCGCACGATCAGCGCCTGGACCTCGACCAGGACCGGCCGCGTCCCTTCCAGCGCGGGGAAGACCGAACTGCCGGCAAGCGGCTCGTCGCGGCCGGAAAGGAACAGCATCGAGGGGTTGGCCACTTCCTCCAGCCCCTGCCCCGCCATGGCGAAGACGCCGATCTCGTCCACCGGGCCGAACCGGTTCTTCAGGCTGCGCAGGATGCGGTACTGGTGGCTGCGTTCGCCTTCGAAGCTCATCACCACGTCCACCATGTGCTCCAGCACGCGCGGTCCGGCGATGTTGCCGTCCTTGGTCACGTGCCCCACCAGGACCAGCGCGACGCCGTTCTCCTTGGCATAGCGGATCAGTTCGAACGCGCAGCCGCGGACCTGGCTGACCGTGCCCGGCGCCCCTTCGATCGTGTCCGAATACATCGTCTGGATCGAATCGATCACCAGCAGCGCGGGCGCGGCCATGCCGTTCAGCGTCGTCAGGATATCGCGCACCGAAGTCGCGGCGGCGAGCTTGATCGGCGCGTCGGCCAGCCCCAGGCGCGCGGCGCGCAGGCGCACCTGCCCGGCGGCTTCCTCCCCGCTGACATAGACCGCCTCCGCCCCGGCAGCGGCGATCCGCGCGGCCGCCTGGAGCAGCAGGGTGGACTTGCCGATGCCCGGATCGCCGCCCATCAGGATGGCGGAACCGGGCACCAGGCCGCCGCCCAGGGCGCGGTCGAACTCGGCCAGCCCGGTCGTGCGCCGGCGCAGCGCCTCGCCCGGCGCGTCGAGCGGTTCGAAGGCCACCCGGCGTCCGCCGCTCGACAAGTCGTGCTTCTGCGAGAAGACCGTGGCCGGGACATCCTCGACCAGCGTGTTCCATTCGGCGCAATCGGGGCACTGCCCCTGCCACCGGTGCGAAACCGAGCCGCAGGCCTGGCACACGTAACGTTTCTTGGTCTTCGCCATCCCCGCTCCGTAAACAGAACATTTGCGGAACGCAATTGCCAAGCCGGCACGCGCCCGGCACAAGGCGGGCCATGCGGCAGAAGGAACTGAGGATCGCGCTCGTCTGCTACGGCGGGGTCAGCCTTGCCGTCTACATGCACGGCGTGACGAAGGAGATCTGGAAGCTCGCCAGCGCCAGCCGCGCCTATCACGCCGGCGATGCCCCGGCCGGCGGGGTCCAGGGCGTCTATCGCGAGCTGTTGCAGGACATCGGATCGCGCAATGGCCTGAAGCTGCGCGTCCTGCCCGATATCCTGGCCGGGGCCAGCGCGGGCGGGATCAACGCGGTCTTCCTCGCCCAGGCGATCCATTCGGGCCAGTCGCTCGAGCCGCTGACCGAGCTGTGGCTCTCGACCGCCGATGTCGAGCGCCTGGTGGACCCGGAGGCGGAGCCGGTCTGGCGATTCGCCAAGTACTGGGCCCAGCCGATCGCATGGTGGCTGCTGAAGCGTCCGGGCAATGCGGTGTCGGAAAGCGTGGCGCCCGAAACCCAGGCGGAGGTGCGGCGCAAGGTCTCGCAGTTCATCCGCGGCCGCTGGTTCGCGCCGCCCTTCTCCGGCATCGGCTTCTCGCGCCTGCTCTACGACGCTTTCCGCGCCATGGCCGAAGGGCCGGTGGCGCAGCCGCTGCTGCCGCCCAACCACCCGATCGACCTGATGGTCACCGCGACCGACTTCCGCGGCCACCTGGAACTGCTGCGGCTGAACAGCCCGCCGGTGGTCGAAGAAAGCGAACACCGGCTGCCGATCGCCTTTTCCGCGCGCAGCCCGCGCACCGGCGGCACCGACCTGGCCGATCCGCTGGAGCTGACGTTCGCCGCCCGCGCCACCGCCAGCTTTCCCGGTGCCTTCCCCCCGCTGCGCCTGGAGGAGATCGACCGCCTTGCGGGGGAACGGGGGGCGGGCTGGTCCGGGCGCGGCGCGTTCCTGGGCCGCGTGATGCCCGCGCACGTCCAGCAGCGATCGGTCGAGAACGTATCGCTGATCGACGGATCGGTGCTGGTCAACAAGCCGTTCGAGGCGGCGATCGAGGCCCTGCGCGGCCGCCCGGCGCAGCGCGAGGTGGACCGGCGCTTCGTCTATATCGACCCGCGTCCCGACCGCTCGCAGGCGGCGGCGGAGGAAGAGGGCGAACCGGTCGGGTTCTTCGGCGTCATCCTCGGCTCGCTCTCGACCATCCCGCGCGAGCAGCCGATCCGCGACAACCTGGAGATCCTCGAGCGGCAGACGCACGAGGCGCAGCGCCGGCAGGCGATGATCGCGGCCTTGCGCCCGGACGTCGAGGCGGCGGTGGAGAAGCTGTTCGGGATGACGCTGTTCCTCGACCGGCCGACCCCGCGCCGCCTCCACGCCTGGCGCGCCAAGGCCCAGCAGGCGGCGGCAGAACGGGCCGGCTATGCGTTCCAGTCCTACGCCCAGGCCAAGTTCACCGCGATCGTGGAGGAGCTGGCCGAGCTGGTGTTCGAGGCCGCGCCGGGGCTGGACCTGCCCGACGCCCGGCCGATCGTGCTGCGCCTGCGCGCGGCGCTGGCGGAGCGGGGGCTGGAGCGGCTTTCCTCGCCCTCGGGCGGGGCGAGCGAGGAGGCGATCGCCTTCTTCCGCGCGCACGACGTCGGCTTTCGCGTACGCCGCCTGCGCCTGCTCGCCCGGCGCCTCTCGCGCGAGTGGGAGGCCGATCCCGAAATCCCCGATGCCGCGGTGGAGGAGGCGCGCGACGCGATCTACGCCATCCTCGCGCTCTATTTCGACCGCGAGGGCGTGGCGGGACTGGGCGACGATTTCCCCGCCGTCGCCGCGCGGGTGATGGAGGATCCGCTGGACGTGATCGACACGCTCGGCCAGCGCCGCCTGCTGCCCGGGGTGGACGAGACGGCCGAACGGATGCTGGCCGAGGCGCTCGAGCGGATGCCGCGCAACCTGCGGCGGCTGATGCTGCTGACGTACCTGGGCTTCCCGTTCTACGACGTCGCCACCCTGCCGCTGGTGCGCGAGGACGCGCTGACCGAGTTCGACCCGATCAAGGTGGACCGGATCAGCCCCGACGATGCCCGCTCGATCCGCGAAGGGGGCACGCGGGCCACGCTGCGGGGAATCGAGTTCTACAATTTCGGCGCCTTCTTCAGCCGCGCCTATCGCGAGAACGACTATCTCTGGGGCCGCCTGCACGGGGCGGAGCGGATGATCGACCTCGTGTGCTCGACCGTGGGCGATCCCGAGGGGCCGGACCCGGCCGCGTTCAAGCGCAAGCTGTTCCTCGCAATCCTCGACGAGGAACGCGAGCGCCTGCGCGCGGACCCTGGGCTGCTCGACAGGATTCGCGCCGAAGTGCTCGGCGCCCGCTGATCAGGCGCCGAACGCGCTTTTCAGCTTTTCGAAGAAGCCCCGGCTTTCCGGGCATTCGTCGCCGGTTTCGGTCTCGCGGAACTGTTCGAGGATCGCGCGCTGTTCCCTGGTCAGGCGGGTCGGCGTCTCGACCATGATCTCGACCACCAGGTCGCCCCGCCCGCGGCCCTGGAGCACCGGCATCCCGGCACCGCGCACGCGCAGCTGGCGGCCCGACTGGATGCCCGCGGGGATTTCCACCGTGTTCGTCTCGCCCGAGAGATCGGGGATATCGACCTTGCCGCCCAGCGCGGCGGTGGTGAAGCTGACCGGGACGCGGCTGAGCAGGGTCGTGCCCTCGCGCTCGAACACTTCGTGCCGGCGGACGTGGACGAAGATATAGAGATCGCCCGGCGGCGCGCCGCGCGGCCCGGCCTCGCCCTTGCCCGAAAGGCGGATGCGGGTGCCGGTATCGACGCCCGGCGGGATCTCCACGTCGATCGCCTGCGGCCGGTCGATCCGCCCTTCCCCGCCGCAATCGCGGCACGGGCTGACGAGGACTTCGCCCCGGCCGTGGCAATTGGGGCACGGCCGCTCCACCACGAAGAAGCCCTGCTTGGCGCGGACCTTGCCGTATCCGTTGCACAAGTTGCACCCGCGCGTGCTGGTGCCCGGCGTCGCGCCCGATCCGTGGCAGGTCTCGCAGTTCTGCGAAACCTCGATCTCGATCTGGCTGGTCGTGCCGTGGAAGGCCTCTTCCAGCCCGATTTCCATGTCGTAGCGCAAGTCGGCCCCGCGGCGCGCCTGCTGGCGGCCGCCGGCACCGCCGAAGGCGCTGCCGAAAATCGTTTCGAAGATATCGCCCAGGTCGGCGAAGTCGGCGCCCGGATGGCCCCCGCCGCCGCCCATGCCCTGCTGGAAGGCGGCATGGCCATAACGGTCGTAGGCGGCGCGTTTCTGCGGGTCCTTCAGGCAGTCGTAGGCCGCGCTGATCGCCTTGAACTTGGCCTCGTTCTCCTTGCACCCGGCGTTGCGATCGGGGTGATACTTCATCGCCAGCTTGCGATAGGCGGACTTGATCGTCGCCCCGTCCGCGTCGCGGCTGACCCCGAGCAGCTCGTAGAAATCGATTTCGGTTGCCGACATGATATCCCCGTCCTTCAAGAAACTAGCCGCCGCCGGGGCGGTGCGCTCCGGCGGCGGCCTGTTTCTTCACCGGACGTCTCAGTCCTTCTTGTCTTCGTCGACTTCGGAGAACTCGGCATCGACGACTTCCTCGTCGGGGCCGCTCTCGCCCGCCGCGCCGTCGCCTTCCGGCGCCCCTGCCGAGGCGGAGGCCTGCTCCTGGCTGTAGATTTCCTGGCCCATCTTCATCGCCAGGTCGGTCAGGGCCTGGGCCTTGCTGCCGATCGCCTCGATGTCGTCGCCTTCCAGCGCGGTCTTCGTCTCGGCAAGCGCGGTCTCGACCTGGCCCTTCAGGTCGGCGCTGATCTTGTCGCCGTGCTCGTCGAGCTGCTTCTGCGTCGCGTGGACCAGGCTGTCGGCCTGGTTGCGGGCCTCGGCCCCCTCGCGCCGCTTCTTGTCTTCCTCGGCGAACTTTTCCGCGTCCTGCACCATCTGGTCGATGTCGCTTTCGCTGAGGCCGCCGGAAGCCTGGATGCGGATCTGCTGCTCCTTGCCGGTGCCCTTGTCCTTCGCGGAAACGTTGACGATGCCGTTGGCGTCGATGTCGAACGTCACCTCGATCTGCGGCACGCCGCGCGGCGCCGGGGGAATGCCGACGAGGTCGAACTGGCCCAGCATCTTGTTGTCCGCGGCCATCTCGCGCTCGCCCTGGAAGACGCGGATGGTCACCGCGTTCTGGTTGTCTTCCGCGGTCGAATAAGTCTGCGTCTTCTTGGTCGGGATCGTCGTGTTGCGATCGATCATGCGGGTGAACACCCCGCCCAGCGTTTCGATGCCGAGCGAGAGCGGGGTCACGTCGAGCAGGAGGACATCCTTGACGTCGCCCTGGAGCACGCCGGCCTGGATCGCCGCGCCCATGGCGACGACTTCATCGGGATTGACGCCGGTGTGCGGCTTCTTGCCGAAGAATTCCTCGACCACTTCGCGCACCTTGGGCATCCGGGTCATGCCGCCGACCAGGATCACCTCGTCGACGCCGCCCTTCTCGACGCCCGCGTCGGCCAGGGCCTTCTTGCACGGTTCCAGCGTCCGCTTGATCAGGTCGCCGACCAGCTGTTCCAGCTTGCTGCGGGTGATCGTTTCGACCAGGTGCAGCGGGGTGCTGGAGCCGCCTTCCATGCGGGCGGTGATGAACGGCAGGTTCACTTCGGTCTGCTGGCTGGACGACAGCTCGATCTTGGCCTTTTCCGCGGCTTCCTTCAGCCGCTGGAGCGCAAGCTTGTCCTTGCGCAGGTCCATGTTTTCCTTCTTCTCGAACTGGTCCGCGAGATATTCGACGATCGCGCTGTCGAAGTCTTCACCGCCCAGGAACGTGTCGCCGTTGGTCGATTTCACCTCGAACACGCCGTCGCCGATTTCGAGGATCGAGACGTCGAACGTGCCGCCGCCGAGGTCGTAGACGGCGATCGTCTTGCCGTCGTCCTTGTCGAGACCATAGGCAAGCGCGGCCGCGGTCGGCTCGTTGATGATGCGAAGCACCTCGAGCCCGGCGATCTGGCCGGCGTCCTTGGTCGCCTGGCGCTGCGCGTCGTTGAAGTATGCGGGAACAGTGATGACCGCCTGCGAAACGGTTTCGCCGAGATAGCTTTCGGCGGTTTCCTTCATCTTCTGCAGGATGAAGGCGGAAACCTGGCTGGGGGAATAGTCCTCGCCGCCGGCCTCGACCCAGGCGTCGCCGTTCTTGCCCTTGACGATGTCGTAGGGGACGAGCTCCATGTCCTTCTTGGTCATCGGGTCGTCGAAACGGCGCCCGATCAGGCGCTTGATGGCGAACAGCGTGTTGTCGGGATTGGTCACGGCCTGGCGCTTGGCGGGCTGGCCGATCAGCCGTTCGTTGTCCTTGGTGAAGGCCACGATCGACGGCGTCGTGCGCGCGCCTTCGGAGTTTTCGATGACCTTGGGCTTGTCCCCGTCCATCACGGCAACGCAGCTGTTCGTCGTGCCGAGGTCGATACCGATTACTTTCGCCATGGTTTCCCTATTCCACTTTCTACACGTTGGACGCCGCGCAATGTGCTTCCCGGTAACCGGCAAAGCAGCTCGGCGGCTCGATTACGAGGGCGATATAGGTGCGGTTTCGGTTGGCACAAGGGAGCGGCACGGCTAGCTTCGGGATATGTTCCGGAGGGGAGAAACGACCGTGAAATCACCGATCCTTGCCGCCGCGTTCCTTTCGTGCGCCACCCTGGGCCTGGCCGCCTGCGGCGACGGCGCCGACGAACAGGCCGAAACCGCGCCCGAGGGGGTGCCGGGCCTGACGGTCACCAATGCGCGCATGGTCCTGGCCCCGGTGGAGGGCAACCCGGCGGCGGTCTATTTCGACTTGTCCTACGACGGCGATCGCAACGTCGCGCTCAACCGCGCCCACGTCGAAGGGGCCGGCAGCGCGTCGCTCCACGAATACGGCGAATGGAACCGCCAGGTGCAGATGCAGGAAATGCTGCCGCTGGTCCTGACCAAGGGGACCGAGGTCAAGTTCGAGCCGGGCGGCAAGCACGTCATGGCGACCGACGTCTCGCCCGAGCTTCAGCCCGGCGGAACGACCGAGGTGACGCTGATCGTTTCGGGCGGCGACAAGACCACGTTCGAGGCGGAGATCCGCGGCCCCGGGGAAGAGCGCTGAGCGAGGCGCGGGCTGCATCCCGGGCCGCATCTCCACCCGCACCGCGCTGCCCGGCCGGGGGGGAGCGGCCGCTGACCCCGGGCGAAATCGCCCTCGCGCGCAGCGTGTTCGGCGACGCGATCGACTATGCCCGGGTCACGATCAGGCGGCGCAAGTTTTTCCCGTTCCAGCCCCGCCGGGTGACGATGGCGCCGCGCGGGCACCTGCATTTCCACCCGCGGGGCGATGCCTACTGCGATGATTTCGCGCGCGAATCGGTCCTGCGCCAGGGCCTCTTCATCCACGAGATGGTCCATGTCTGGCAGGCCCAGCGCAATGGCAGCTGGTGGCTGGTATTCCGGCGGATGCCCTGGGCCCGCTACGACTACAGCCTCAAGCCCGGGTGGCCGCTGGAACGTTACGGGATCGAACAGCAGGCCGAAATCGTCAAGCACGCCTTCTGGCTGCGCAACGGGGTCCGCCTGGCCGGCGTCGGCGACGCCGCCGCCTACGACCTGCTCGTCCGCTTTCCCGGCGCCTCTTGAGAGAAACGGTTTCAACCGATACCACTTGACCGCATGACCGGGCGGCCCAACCCGCGCCCGGCATGCAGGTTCAATCATGGAGCTAAAGGACTACGGAATGTCGCGCGAGCGCGGCTTCCTTTCGCATTACGAGATCGATTCGATCGCCCTCCCCGGCCAGTTCGCCCCGGTGCTCGAAGCCGCCGGCCAGCTTTCCGCGCTGTTGACCACCGGCCGCATCCGGCACTGGCTGGACGCCCTGCCCGATCCGGGGCTGGAGGACTGGGCGTGCGAGGCACCGGAGGAAGAGGTCCGCACCGCGATGGTGCACTATTCCTTCCTCGTCCAGGCCTACGTCTGGGGAGAGGCGGAGCCGCCCGCCCACCTGCCCGCGAACCTCTCGCGGCCGATCGTGGCGATCGCGGACCGCCTGGGGCAGGCCCCGCTGCTGCCCTATTCCTCCTACGTCCTCGACAACTGGTACCGGGTCGACAAGTCCGGTCCGGTCGATCTCGACAATATCGCGATGTTCCAGAACTTCTACGGCGGGGCGGACGAGAACTGGTTCGTCCTGGTCCACGTCGCGATCGAGGCGGAGGCCGGCGTCCTGCTCGACAACGCCGCGCGGCTCGTCGCCGTGGCCCGGCAGGGCGACGAGGACGAGGCGATCCGCCTCCTGGCCGAAATGGACACCGCGTGGGAACGGATCTACGGCCATTTCGCGCGGATGCCCGAACGCTGCGATCCCTACGTCTACTTCCACCGGGTGCGGCCCTATATCCATGGCTGGGCGAACAACCCGGCGCTGGACGGCGGGCTCGTCTACCAGGGGATCGAGCGCTTCGGCGACCGGCCCCAGGCCTTCCGCGGCCAGACCGGCTCGCAGTCGAGCATCGTCCCGTCGATGGACGCGCTGTTCCAGGTCGGCCACTCGGACGATCCGCTCAAGAGCTTCCTCGACGAACTGCACCACTATCGCCCGGTCGCCCATCGCCGCTTCATCGAGGACCTGGCCGCACAATCGAGCTTGCGCGATTTCGTCTCCGCCTCGGGCAACCGGGCGCTGAAGGACGCGTTCAACGCCTGCCTCGAGCAGTCGGCGCGGTTCCGCACCCGACACCTCGAATATGCGGCCAGCTACATCAACAAGCAGGCCGGATCGATCGCGGGCAACGATCCCGACGTTGGCACGGGCGGCACGCCGTTCATGCGCTATTTGAAGAAGCACCGCGACGAGAACCGCGCGCAGACGGTCTGACGCGCTTCGACACCGCGCACGAAGAAGGGGCCGCCCCCGGCAAGGGAGCGGCCCCTTTCCTCGCCTGACTCGCGGCGCCTAGAAATAGTCGCGATAGCGGTCGTCGTGGCGGCAATCGTCGTCGAGATAGCGGCCGTTGCGTTCGTACCAGCCGTCGCAGTCGTTATCCTTGTCCTTGAAATAGCCGGCAATCCCGCCGATCGCCGCCCCGGCAATGGCGTAAGTCTCGAAGTCTTCGCCGGTGATCGCGGCGGCGGCGGCCCCGGCCGCGGCGCCCAGGCCCGCGCCTTCCACCGCGTAGTTGTCCGCACAGCCGCCGAGGCCGAGCGAAGTGGCCAGCAGCGCCGGCGCGAGAAGCATCTTGGTTTTCATGGCATGTCTCCGTTGCATCCCTGTCGGTAACGCTACGGATCGCGCGGGCCGAGGTTCCGGCCTGCCGCCGGCTCAGTCGTAAGCGACGCCGGGCAGCCCCTGGCCGCCATCGGCGATGAAACGGTCGATCCGTTCCTCCAGCACGGGCAGCGGAACCGAGCCGAGCGAGAGCACGACATCGTGGAACTTGCGAATGTCGAACCGATCGCCCAGCGCGTCCTCGGCCTTCGCGCGCACCCGCCGCATCGTCATCTCGCCCAGCTTGTAGGCGAGCGCCTGACCGGGCCAGCTGATGTAGCGATCGACCTCGGTCTCGACCTCGTGCCGCGACAGGGCCGTGTGCCCGGCGAGGTAGTCGATCGCCCGTTCGCGGCTCCAGCCATAGTGGTGGATGCCGGTGTCGATCACCAGCCTCGCGGCGCGCCACATCTCGTAGCTGAGGCGCCCGAACCGTTCGTAGGGCGTGCGGTAGATGCCCATTTCCTCGCCCAGGTACTCGACGTAGAGGCCCCAGCCCTCGCCGAAGCCGGAAAAGTAGGTCTGGCGCCGGAAGCGCGGGGCATCTTCCTGCTCCAGCGCGACGCCGGCCTGGAAACTGTGCCCCGGGATGCATTCGTGCAGCGTCAGGGCCGGGATGTTGTAGAGCGGGCGCGAAGGCAGGTCGTACGTGTTCATCATGCACGCATCCAGCCCCCCGCGCCCGGCGGTGTAGAACGGCGCGATCGCGTCGGGCACCGGGCGGATCGTGAACCGGTGGCGCGGCAGGAACCCGAAATAGTCGGCGATCACGCCGTCCACGCGCTTGGCGACATAGGCCGAAACGCCCATCAGCTCGTCCGCGTCGTCGGCGACGAAGCGCGGATCGCTGCGCAGGAAGGCGATGAAGTCTTCCAGCGCCCCCTCGAAGCCGGCTTCTTCGCGCACGGCTTCCATCTCGGCGGTGATCCGCGCGACTTCGGCCAGGCCGATCTCGTGGATCTGCGGGGCCGTGAGGTCGAGCGTCGTGTACTGCGCGATCTGCTGCTGGTAATAGGCCGGCCCGTCGGGCATTTCGCTGGCCGCCAGCAACGTGCGCGTACGCGGCAGGTACTCGTCGCGGAAGAAGGCGAGCAGGCGGGCATAGGCCGGGGTCACGCTGCCGGCGATCGCGGCGCGCCCCTCGGCCTTCAGCCGGGCGGCCTCTTCGGCCGGGATGCGCGCCGGCATCCGTTCGAACGCGGTCCAGAACGGGCTGTCCTCGGGATCGTCCACCACGTTCGGCGCGATCGAGGCGTCGCGCCCCTCCAGCGTCACGCGCGGAACGCTGAAGCCCCGCTCCAGCCCGGCGCGGGCATTGGCCATGTGCTCGTCGAAATAGCGCGGGATGTCGCGCATCCGGCCGATGTAGCGTTCGTATTCCTCGACCGTGGCGAAGCCGCTGCGCGGCGCGAGATAGCTCCAGAAACTCGAATCGCTGTCGAACGGCATTTCCCATTCGCGAAAGCGCGCATCGCCGATCTCGTGCTGCAGCAGGGTGCGCAGGACGGCGGCGTCGATCCGTGCCTGCGGGCCGAGCGCCTCGCGGTCGAGCCTCTCGAGCCGGGCGAGGAACTCGCGCGCCTTGTCCGCCCGCGCGCGCTGCGCCTCCGGCGTGACCGACCACAGCCGCGGGCCGGGCGCGATGCTGCCGTTGGGCTGTTCCACCTGCCGGTGTTCGGCGAGTTGGTATTCGTAATAGGCATCGGCCAGCGCGGCGAGCTGGCCGTCGGCGCTGTCCCGGGCGGCGAGCGGCGGGGCCGCGGTGACGGCCAGGGCCAGGACGGCCGCGGCCAGGATCGTGCGAACCGCCCGCGCCGGGCCCCCTCCCCGCCGTCCGGCCATCTACTTGGCCACGCTGACCATGGCGGGGCGCAGCAGGCGATCCTTGATCATGTAGCCCGATTGCAGCTCCTGCACGATCGTCCCCGGCTCCTGCCCGTCTTCGGCCGGGACTTCCATCATCGCCTGGTGGACATTGGGGTCCAGCGGCATCCCGGTCGCGGCGATCCGGGTAATCCCGTGCTGGGCGAAGACTTTCTCGATCTCGCGCATCGTCGCCTCGATCCCCTCGACGAAGCGGCGGGCCTGCTCGTCCTCGCGCAGGCCGGCCGGGACGTGGTCGAGCGCGCGGGAAAGGTTGTCCGCGACCGAGAGGATATCGCGCGCAAAGCCGGTCGCGGCGTAATTGCGCGCGTCCTGCACGTCCTTTTCCAGCCGGCGGCGCACGTTCTGCGTATCGGCCCGGGCGTAGAGAACATCCTGCTTTGCGGCATCGAGGTCGGCCCGCAGCGCGGCGAGCGCTTCGTTCAGGTCGCCGGCATCACCGGCATCGCCGGCATCGCCCTTGTCGTCGCCGTCGCCGTCGCCGTCGCCTTCTGCCTCGCCGGCGTCGTTCAGAAATTCCTCGGGAACGCCTTCCAGTTCCTTTTCCACGGCCTCGTCGCGGGCCGGCTCGCCGTTCTTGCGAGTATCGTTGTCGCTCATGTTTTCTCGTATCTACCCGATGAGTTTGCCCAGGGAACGGGCGGTGAAGTCCACCATGGGGACGACCCGGGCGTAATTCAACCGAGTGGGGCCGATCACCCCCAGCACGCCGACCACGCGCCCTTCGCGGTCGCGATAGGGGGAGGCGATGACCGACGAGCCGCTGAGCGCGAAGAGGCGATTTTCGCTGCCGATGAAGATCCGCGTCGCTTCCGCCTCGCGCGCGCTTTCGAGCAGGTCGGCCACCGACTGCTTGTTCTCCAGGTCGTCGAGCAGCGAGCGCACGCGGTCGAGATCGGACAGTGCCGCTTCGTCGAGCAGCCGGGCCTGGCCGCGCACGATCAGGACCGGCCGCTGCGCGGCATCCTCGCTCCACACCGCCAGCCCGCGTTCGACCAGGCTGCTGCTGGCCTCGTCCAGCTCCGACTTGCCGGAGGCGATCTCGGCCCGCATCGCGGCGACCGCCTCTGCCAGGGTGCGCCCGGCCAGCCGCGCGGTGATGTAGTTGCTGGCCTGTTCGAGCATCTGCGGCGCGGCCCCTTCGCCCAGCTCGATCACGCGGTTCTCGATCGCGCCGTCCTCGCCCACCAGGACCGCGAGGACCCGGCCCTGCCCCAGGTTGACCAGGTTGAACTGCGCCAGTCGCGGCTCGAGCCGGGGCACCATGACCATGCCCGCCGCGCCCGAGATGTCGGACAGGATCGCGCTGGTCTGTTCCAGCGCCTGCTCGATCGGGCCGGGTTCGGACAGTCGCCGCTCGATCTCCTTGCGCTCGGCCCGGCTCGGCTCGGCCACCTGCATCATGCCGTCCACGAACAGGCGCAGCCCGCTCTCGGTCGGCATCCGGCCAGCGCTGGTATGCGGTGCGGCCAGCAGCCCCAGCGATTCGAGGTCAGCCAGGACCGAGCGGATCGAGGCAGGCGACAGGTTGAGGCCCTGTTCCCCGGCGAGCGTCTTGGAGCCCACCGGCTGCCCGCTGTCGAGATAGCCTTCCACGACCAGCCGGAAGATGGCCCGGGCGCGATCGGTCAGTTCGGTGACGGGTGGTGCCATGCAGGGGAAATTAGGCAATTCGCCGGGCAATCTCAATTTCCCATCGCGCGCCGCTTGTCGAAGCATGGGCTTTTCATCTAGCGCGATCGGCAAGAACGGCCCCCGGCACCCGGACATGCCCCGGTGCAAGGCCCCGAGCGAACGGAGACAATCCCCATGCGTCCTTCTGGCCGCGCGCCCGACGAAATGCGCGCCATCACCATCGAAACCGGGTTCACCCGCCATGCCGAAGGCTCGTGCCTGATCGGTTTCGGCGATACGCGCGTGCTGTGCACCGCCAGCGTCGAGGAACGCATCCCGCCGTGGCTGCGCGGCAAGGGCGAAGGCTGGGTCACCGGCGAATACTCGATGCTGCCGCGCGCCACGCATACCCGCGGCCAGCGCGAGGCGGCGAAAGGCAAGCAGAGCGGCCGGACCCAGGAAATCCAGCGGCTGATCGGCCGGTCGCTGCGCGCGGTGGTCGATCTCGGCAAGCTGGGCGAGCGGCAGATCACGCTCGATTGCGACGTCATCCAGGCCGATGGCGGCACGCGGACCGCGGCGATCTCCGGCGCATGGGTCGCGCTGCGCCTGGCGATCGACGGCCTGATCGAGAGCGGCGAGCTTGCCGAAGACCCGATCCAGGCCCAGGTCGCGGCGGTCAGCTGCGGCATCCACCAGCAGACGCCGGTGCTCGATCTCGATTACGACGAGGACAGCGCCGCCGATGCCGATGCCAACTTCGTGCTCATCTCCGGCGGGCAGATCGCCGAAGTCCAGGCGACCGCGGAAGGCGCGACTTACGACGAGGAAGGCCTGCTGCGCCTGCTCCGCCTCGCGCGGATCGGTTGCGACCGGATCTTCGAGGCGCAGCGCGAGGCGGTGAAGAAATGACCCGCCGCATCGGTGCCGGCTCGCTCGTCATCGCCACGCACAACGCCGGCAAGCTGAAGGAAATCGGCGCGCTGCTCGAACCCCATGGCGTATCCTGCATCGGCGCGGGATCGCTGGGGCTGCCCGAGCCGGCGGAAACCGGCCAGACATTCGTCGAGAACGCCCTGCTCAAGGCGCGCGCCGCGGCCGAGGCGTCGGGGATCGTCGCGCTCGCGGACGACAGCGGCCTCGCCGTCGCGGCGCTGGGCGGGCGGCCCGGGGTCTATACCGCGGACTGGGCCGAACGGCAGTGGTTCGAAGGCGAGCCGGGGCGCGACTGGTACATGGCCATGGGCAAGGTCGAGGGGCTGCTCGCGGCCGAGGGGCCCGACGTCTCGCGCGCGGCGGCCTTCCACTGCGTGCTCGCGCTCGCCTGGCCCGACGGCGAACAGGCGGTTTACGAAGGCAGCGTCGCCGGCACGCTCGCCTGGCCGCCGCGGGGCGAATGCGGCTTCGGCTACGACCCGGTCTTCGTGCCCGAGGGCCGCGACCGGACTTTCGCCGAGCTCGACCCGGCGGAAAAGCACCGGATCAGCCACCGGGCCGATGCTTTCGCGAAACTCGTCGCGGAACAGTTCGGCGCCGGCTGACGGGCGCGCCGCCCTCGCCCGGGGGCGCGTTTCGCCGCCGGGCCGGCCATGCTAGGGATGCCTCGTGGCACGCGCACTCTACATCCACTGGCCCTTCTGCCTGAAGAAGTGCCCCTATTGCGACTTCAACAGCCACGTGCGCGACGCGGTCGATCACGCCGCCTGGCAGGACGCGCTGGTCGCCGACATGCGGCACGAGGCCGCGCTCGCGGGCGGGGAGCCCCTCGGCTCGATCTTCTTCGGCGGCGGCACCCCCTCGCTGATGCCGCCCGCCCTCGTCGCGGCCCTGCTGGCGGAGGCGGAGCGCCTCTGGGGCTTTGCCGAGGGGATCGAGATCACGCTGGAGGCCAATCCTTCCTCGGTCGAGGCGGCGGCTTTCGGCGGCCTCGCGCAAGCGGGGATCAACCGCGTCTCGCTCGGTCTCCAGGCGCTCGATGACGCGGCCCTGCGGTTCCTCGGGCGGCTGCACGATGCCGACGAGGGGCTGCGCGCGCTCGCAGTGGCGCAGCGCCAGTTCGCCCGCGTCAGCTTCGACCTGATCTATGCGCGCCCCGGCCAGCAGCCCTCAGCGTGGGAGGGCGAGCTGGCCCGCGCGCTGGCGCTGGGGACCGGGCACCTCTCGCTGTACCAGCTGACGATCGAGCCCAATACGCGCTTCGCCACCGACGTCAGGCTCGGCCGCTTCGCGCCGCTGGAAGACGATCCGGCGGCCGAGCTGTTCGAACTGACCCGCGCGATGACCGCCGCCGCCGGGCTGCCGGCTTACGAGATCAGCAACCACGCGCGGCCGGGGGAGGAAAGCCGGCACAACCTCACCTACTGGCGCTATCGCGATTACTGCGGGATCGGCCCCGGCGCGCACGGGCGGCGCGGCGGCGTCGCGACCCAGCGGCACCGCAAGCCCGAGAACTGGCTCGCCGCGGTCGCCCGCCAGGGGCACGGGATCGCGGAAGAGAGCGCGCTGTCCCCGCCGACCGCCGCGGCCGAGGCGCTGCTGATGGGCCTGCGGTTGAGCGAGGGGGTGGACCTGCCCGCCCTCGCCCGCCGCTTCGCCATTCCGCCCGGGCGCCTGGTGGACGCGGAGCGGCAGGAAATGCTCGCGCGGCTCGGCTTCCTGCGGCGCGAGGGCGATCGCCTGCGCGTCACCGCGCGCGGGATGCCGGTGCTCGACGCGATCCTGGGCGAACTGGTCCATCCCGGGCTGGTCGCGGCATGAGCGCGCCCGACCTGCTGGCAGAGTGGCGCGACCACCTGGAGCAGGGCCGGCGCCGCTCGCCGCACACGGTGCGCGCCTACCTCGCCGCCGCGCAGCGCCTGCTCGCCGCCACCGGTTGCGCGCAGTGGCCCGCCGTCGCGGCGATCGAGGCGCCCGGCCTGCGCGCGCAGCTCGCCCGGCGCCGGGCAGACGGGCTTTCGAACGCCTCCACCGCGCGCGAGCTGTCCGCGCTCAAGGCCTTCGTCGCCTTCGCCCGCGAGCGCGCGGGCCGGGCCGATGCCGCCGCGCCGCGCCTGCGCGGGCCGCGCCTGCGCAAGGGCCTGCCGCGCCCGGTCACGCCCGACGACGCGAGCGGGCTGGCCGACCTCGTCGCGGCCGATGCGGCCGAGGGATGGATCGGCGCGCGCGACCGCGCGGTCCTCCTTCTCCTCTACGGCGCGGGCCTGCGGATCGCGGAGGCGCTTTCGCTGCGGGGCGGCGACCTGCCGCTGGGCGACACGCTGACCGTGACCGGCAAGGGCGGCAAGCAGCGCGTCGTCCCGATCCTGCCGGTCGTGCGCGCGGCGGTGGACGAATATTCGCGCCTGTGCCCCTGGCCCGCGGCGAATGACCAGGCCCTGTTCCGCGGGGCACGCGGCGGCCCGCTCAACCCGGGCATGGTCCAGAAAGCGGTCGCCCGTGCGCGCACCGCGCTGGGGCTGCCGGCCAGCGCCACCCCCCATGCCCTGCGCCATTCCTTCGCCACCCACCTGCTCGGCGCCGGGGCCGACCTGCGTTCGCTGCAGGAGCTTCTGGGCCATGCCAGCCTGGGCTCGACCCAGATCTACACCCGGGTCGATGCGGCGACCCTGCTCGACACCTATCGCGCCGCCCACCCGCGCGAGCGGGAGGAGCCGGGCGACTGACCGCCGGGGTCAGTCCTCGCCGCCTTTGCGCGGGGTCCAGGTCGCGACCCGCCAGAAATAAGCCGCCAGCGTCACCCCGACGAGGCCGAGCACGATCCAGCCGAAGACATGCTCGTACCCTTCGAGGTAGCGCGCAAGCGCCGCCCCGCCGATGACGAGCAGCGCGTTCCACGCCCCCGCGCCGACGAAAGTGAAGGCGAGGAAGCGCCAGACGTTCATGTGCGCCAGCCCCGCCGGCAGCGAGATCATCGTGCGGAACACCGGCGTGCAGCGCAGGATCAGCACGACCCACTGCCCGTGCCGGCGGAAGAAGCGCGAGGCCCCCTCGACATGTTCCCAGTCGAGCGTCAGCCAGCGCCCCCAGCGGTCGATGAACGGGCGCAGCCGCCGGTAGCCCCAGCGATCGCCGAGCCAGAACCAGGCGTAGTTGCCCGCGGTCGACCCGATCGTTCCGGCCAGCATCAGCGGCCAGAACGCCATCTCCCCGCGCTCCACCAGCACGCCGCCGATGCCCATGATCACTTCGGACGGCACCGGGGGAAAGATGTTCTCCAGCGCCATCAGCACCGCGATGCCGAGATAGCCGCCGCGCGCTATCGCCTCGATGATGATCTCGTGCATGGGGCTGCGGGCTGCCGGGGTCAGAGCGCCGCGTGGCGCGCCTCGATCGCGTCCCAGATCCGCGCGCCGCTGTCGGTGCCGTTGAACGCGTCGATCGCGACGATCCCCGTGGGACTGGTGACGTTGATCTCTGTCAGCCACTTGCCGCCGATCACGTCGATCCCGACGAAGACGAGGCCCCGCCGCTTGAGCTCGGGCCCCATCGCGGCGCAGATCTCCTCTTCCCGCGCGGTCAGTTCGGCCGCTTCGGCATGGCCGCCCTGGGCGAGGTTGGAACGAAATTCGCCTTCGCCCGGGAAGCGGTTGATCGCCCCGGCGAACGCGCCGTCGATCAGCACGATCCGCTTGTCGCCCTCGGCCACCTCGGGCAGGAAGGGCTGCACCATGTGCGGTTCGGGCCAGGTCTGGTTGAACACTTCCGCCAGCGCGGAAAGGTTGGTCCCGTCGGCGTCGATCCGGAAGATCGCCTTGCCGCCGTTGCCGTGCAGCGGCTTGACCACGACCGCGCCGTGGCGGCGGTGGAAATCGCGAATGTCGGCCAGTTCGCGCGCGATCAGCGTCGGCGGCATGAACCGCGCGTAATCGAGCACGAACATCTTTTCCGGCGCGTTGACCACTTCGCGCGGGTCGTTGACCACCAGCGTTTCGCCGCGCAGCCGGTCGAGCAGCAGGGCGGCGCTGATATAGCCGAGGTGGAACGGCGGGTCCTGCCGCATGAGGACGACGTCGATGTCGCGCCCGAGGTCGATCCTCTCCCGCTCCCCCAGCCAGCGGAAATGGTCGCCCTCCACCCGCTGGACCGAGACCTCGCGCGCCCAGGCGGTGACCCGGTCGTCCTCCCAGGCCAGGGTCGCAACGTCGTAGTGCCACAGGCGATGGCCGCGCGCCTGGGCGGAAAGCATCAGCGCGAACGAGGAATCGCCCGCGATCCGCACGCTTTCGATCGGGTCCATCTGGATGGCGACGCGTAAGGGCATTGGGGGTTCTCTTTCGGTCGGTATCGGCGTCAGGGCTGCCAGGCGTTGACGATGTGGCGGGGGATCGCCCCGGGCGCAAGGAGGATCACGTCGATCCGCAGGTCCTCGCCCCCGTTCGCGTATTCGTGCGCGACCGCCTCGGCCGCGGCGGCGACGCGGGCCAGGCGGAACTCGTCGATCGCGTGGTCCAGCTCGGCCGCCCGCGCCCGCCACTTGACCTCGACGAAAGCGATCACATTGCCGCGCCGGCAGACGAGGTCGATTTCCCCCAGCGGGGTCCGGCGCCGGCGGTCGAGCACGCGCCAGCCCTGCAACTGCATCCACAGCGCGGCCCGCCCTTCGCCCGCCCGGCCCTGCCGTTCGGCGCGCTGGCGCTTCATGCCCCGCGCAGTTCCAGCGCCCGGGCGTAAAGCGCCTTGCGGTCGTGCCCGGTCGCCCGCGCCACTTGCGCCGCGGCCTGCGAAGGCTTGGCCGAAGCCAGCGCCTCGCGCAGCAGGGCGTCGATGTCCTGCCCCGGCGGCGGGCCGGCCGCGCCGGGGCCGATCAGCAGGACGATCTCGCCCTTCGGCGGATGGGCGGCATAATGCCGGGCGAGATCCGGCGCGCTGCCCGTGCGGCATTCCTCGTGCAGCTTGGTCAGCTCGCGCGCGACCGAGACTTCGCGCCCGGGCAGGACCGCGGCGATCGCGTCGAGCGATTTCACGAGGCGCGGCGCCGTTTCGTAGAAGATCGCCGTCGCGTCGATGCCGGCGACGGCCTCCAGCGCCTCGCGCCGGGCCTTGTCCTTGTTGGGCAGGAACCCGGCGAACAGGAACCGGTCGTTGGGCAGGCCCGACAGGGTCAGCCCCGCGATCGCCGCGCAGGCCCCCGGCAGCGCGGTGACCGCGATGCCCGCCGCCCGTGCCGCGCGCACGAGGCGATAGCCGGGATCGGAGACGAGCGGGGTGCCCGCGTCGCTGACCAGCGCGATCGCCTGATCGTGCATGTCCGCCACCAGTCGCTCGCGCTCCGCCGCGCCGGCGTGGTCGTCGTAACGCCGCAGCGGTTTCGACAGCCCGAGGTGCTTCATCAGCTTGCCGGTCACCCGCGTATCCTCGCACGCGACCGCGTCGCAGCGCGCCAGCGTCTCGGCTGCCCGCACGGTGATGTCGCCGAGATTGCCAATCGGGGTCGCGACTATATAGAGACCGGGTCGGAGAGGTTGGTGGGCCACTCCCGCATCCATGAACACGACGACGGGGAGCCGCAAGCATGAAGCGTTGGAAACTGACACGGCGAATGCTGGTTGTCGCCGGGGCGAGTGCCGTCCTGGCCGGGTGCCAGATCATTCCCAAGGGGCCGGCAAGCCGCCCGGCGCCCGAACCGGCCCCCGCCCCCGATCCCGGCCCCTCGGGCCTGCCCAGCGACGAGACGCGGCACCGCGTCGCCCTGCTGGTGCCGATGTCGGGCGATAACGGCGCGGTCGGCCAGTCGATCGCCAACGCGACGACGATGGCCCTGCTCGATACCAGTGCCGACAACCTGCGGATCACGACCTACGACACCGCGCGCGGCGCGCGCGAGGCGGCCCGGCGCGCGATCGCCGACGGCAACCGGCTGATCCTGGGCCCGCTGATGGGCGACAACGTGCCGACCGTCCTGGCGGAGGCGCGGCCCGCCGACGTGCCGCTGATCTCCTTCTCCAACGATACCGCCGTGGCCGGGCCCGACGTGTTCCTGATGGGTCACATCCCCGACCAGTCGATCGCGCGCAGCGTCAGCTATGCCCGCGATCGCGGCTCCGAACGCTTCGCCGCGATCGTGCCCGACGGCGAATACGGCCGCCGCGCGGAACTCGCGTTCTCCAGCGCGGTGCGCGATTCGGGCGGGCAACTGGTGGCGACGCAGCGCTATACCCGCGGCAATACCTCGATCGTCAGCGCGGCCCAGCGGCTGAAGCAGGAAGGCGGGTTCGACACGGTGCTGATCGCCGACGGCGCGCGCCTGGCGACCCAGGCCGCGGGCGAGCTGCGGCCGCGCGGCACCGGCGCGACCCAGATCATCGGCACCGAGCTGTGGAGCGGCGAAAGCGCGGTTACCCGTGCGGCGGCCCTGCGCGGGGCCCTGTTCGCCGCCGTGTCGGACGCGCGGTTCAAGCGTTTTTCCGACAGCTATCGCAACCGCTTCGGCGCGCAGCCCTATCGCATTTCCACCCTCGGCTACGACAGTGTCCTGCTGGCGCTGCGGGTCGCGCAGGACTGGCGCGTCGGACGCCCCTTCCCGGTCTCGCAACTGCGCGAGGACAGCGGCTTCCTCGGCCTCGACGGGCCGTTCCGGTTCGGCCGCGACGGGGTGATCGAACGCGCGATGGAAGTGCGCGAGATCCGCGACGGGCAGGTCGTCATCGTCTCGCCCGCGCCGAGTGGTTTCTGAAGCGCGGGCGGCATCGCGCCGCGTGATACGCGAACGACCGGCGGCCTCGTGCCGCCGGCTGACCCGCAAGAGAGCGTCGGATAACCGCGCCGAACGGCTTGAGCGGCGCCCCTGCCCGGCGCAATAGACAGACCATGTCCGAAGACCTGTTCGAAAACCCGGCCGCCACGGGCGGCGATTACGACGCTTCCTCGATCGAGGTGCTGGAGGGGCTGGAGCCCGTGCGCCGTCGGCCCGGGATGTATATCGGCGGCACCGACGATCGCGCGCTGCACCACCTGGCCGCCGAAGTCCTCGACAACGCGATGGACGAGGCCGTGGCCGGCCATGCCTCGCGGATCGAGGTTTCGCTGGAGGAAGGCAACCGGCTGACGATCACCGACAACGGGCGCGGCATCCCGGTGGCCGAACATCCCAAGTTCCCCGGCAAGTCCACGCTCGAGGTGATCCTCTCCACCCTCCATTCGGGCGGCAAGTTCTCGGGCAAGGCCTATGCGACCAGCGGCGGCCTGCACGGCGTCGGGGTCTCGGTGGTCAACGCGCTTTCCAGCCACACGCGGGTCGAGGTCGCGCGCGAGCGCAAGCTCTATGCCCAGGAATTCGCGCGCGGGGCGACCCTCGGCGGGCTGGAGGAACTGGGTGCGGCGCCCAACCGGCGCGGCACGAGCGTCGCCTTCACCCCCGACAGCGAGATCTTCGGCGAGCGGCAGTTCAGCCCGCGGCGCCTGTTCAAGCTCGCCCGGTCGAAGGCCTATCTCTACGCCGGGGTGGAAATCCGCTGGAAATGCGCGGCCGCCCTGGCGAGCGAGGACGTTCCGGCAGAGGCGGTGTTCAAGTTCCCCGGCGGCCTCGCCGATCACCTGGCCGAACAGGTCGGCGACCGCGAGTGCGTGACCAGCAGCCCTTTCTCGGGAACGCAGGATTTTCCCGATGAACAGGGGCGGGTCGAATGGGCGATCGCCTGGCCGCTGTGGTCCGACGGCTCGACCAGCTGGTACTGCAACACCGTGCCCACGCCCGACGGCGGAACGCACGAACAGGGCCTGCGCGCGGCGCTGACCAAGGGGCTGCGCGCGTTCGGCGACCTCACCGGCCAGAAGAAGGCGAAGGACATCACCGCCGACGACGTGGTCACCGGGGCGGAGATCATGCTCAGCGTCTTCATCCGCGATCCCCAGTTCCAGAGCCAGACCAAGGACCGCCTGACCTCGCCCGAGGCCGCGCGCCTGGTGGAAAACGCGGTTCGCGACCACTTCGACCATTTCCTCGCCGACAACATGGAACGCGGCAAGGCCCTGCTCGGGCAGGTCATGGAACGGATGGACGAGCGCCTGCGGCGCAAGCAGGAACGCGAGGTCAAGCGCAAGACCGCGACCAACGCCAAGAAGCTGCGCCTGCCCGGCAAGCTGACCGATTGCAGCGGCGAAGGCGCGGGCGAGACCGAGCTGTTCATCGTCGAGGGCGACAGCGCCGGCGGCAGCGCCAAGCAGGCGCGCGACCGCAAGACCCAGGCGATCCTGCCGATCCGCGGCAAGATCCTCAACGTCGCCTCCGCCAGCGCCGACAAGATCCGCGCGAACAGCGAGATCGCCGATCTCGTCCTGGCGCTGGGCTGCGGCACCCGGAAAGACTGCGACCCGGAAAGCCTGCGCTACGACCGGATCGTGATCATGACCGACGCCGACGTCGACGGCGCGCATATCGCGACGCTGCTGATGACGTTCTTCTTCCAGGAAATGCCCGAGGTCGTGCGCCGCGGGCACCTGTTCCTCGCCCAGCCCCCGCTCTACCGCCTGACCGCCGGGAAGGAGAGCGCCTATGCCCGCGACGACGCGCACCGGGCGGAGCTGGAGGCGACGGTGTTCAAGGGCCGCAAGGTCGATGTCGCCCGTTTCAAGGGCCTGGGCGAGATGAACCCGCAGCAGCTGCGCGAAACCACGATGAACCCCGATACCCGCAGCCTCGTGCGCATCACCCTGCCGGCCGAGCACGAGCAGCGGCACGCGGTGAAGGAACTGGTGGACCAGCTGATGGGGCGCAACCCGGAACACCGGTTCAACTTCATCCAGAACCGCGCCGGGGAGTTCGACCGCGAGATGATCGACGCCTGATCGCGCACCGGCGGCCGTGCGCGAGGGGTCCCGGTCAGTCCTCCGCCCGGGTGTGGATGTGCAGGTGCCCCTCCAGCGTGCGGTGGACCGGGCACTTGTCGGCAATCGCCACGATCCGGCGGCGCTGGTCGTCGTCCAGCGGCCCGCGGACCGCGATCCGGCGGTGCAGCGCCTGGATCTGCCCGTCCTCGCCATCGAGCGCGTGTTCGCAGTCTTCCTCGTGATCGCGCTCGTGCGAGAGGTGGATCGTCGCCCCCTCCAGCGGCCAGCCCTTGCGATCGGCGTAGAGGCGCATCGTCATCGCGGTGCAGGTGCCGAGCGCGGCGAGGAGCAGGTCGTAGGGCGTCGGGCCGCTGTCGTCGCCGCCGTAGCTGCGCGGTTCGTCGGCCACGAAGCGGTGGGCGGGCGTGTGCACTTCGGTGCCGAACTTGCCATGGCCGCTTCGCACCACGACCCCTTCTTCGGGCATCGGCCAGTCGTCGCGCAGCGGGAGGTATCGCGTGCTCCACCCGGCGATGACGGTCGCGGCGAACTCCGCATCGCGGGCGTCGAGCAGGAGGTGATCGGCCCCCGCCAGGCTGACGAAGCTCTTGGGATGGAGCGCGGCCTGGAACAGGGCGCTGGCGTTCTCCACCCCGACGAGGTCGTCGGTCGGCGAATGGAGGAACAGCACCGGCACGCGAAGCCGGGCGACTTCGGCCAGGAGATCGGTCGCTTCGACCCGGTCGAGGAACTCGCCGCTCAGTTCGAACGGCCGCCCACCGATCGAGACGGTTGCCGTTGTCCCCGCGCGGATCGCGTCGAGGTCGCCCTCGATCCTGCGCAGAACGTGCGGCACGTCCGACGGGGCGCCGATCGTCGCCACCGCGGCCACCCGGTCGAAGCCGAGATCGTCGGCCGCCGCCAGCACCGCCGCCCCGCCCAGGCTGTGCCCGACCAGCAGGATCTTGTCCCCGAACCGGTCGGCCAGGTATCGCCCGGCAGCCACGAGGTCCTCCACGTCGGTGGCAAATCCCGCCCGGCCGAACTCGCCCCCGCTGCCGCCCAGCCCGGTGAAGTCGAAGCGCAGGCAGGCGATCCCCTCGCGCGCGAGGGCGCGGGCAACCGCGACCGCCGCCTTGCTCTGGCTGGTGCAGGTGAAACAGTGCGCGAACAGCGCCGCCCCCCGCACGAGGCCGGTCGGCAGCTCGAGCGAACCCGACAGTTCGTGCCCGGCGGCGGTGGTTACGGCGATCTTTTCGGTCGGCATGGCGTTCCCTTGCTGAATTGGCCCTTGCTGAATCGGCCCTCGATATGCTGCCCGCCCGACAGGTCCCGGCAACGGGCCCCGATAACAGGCGCACGGCGACCGGCGAAACCGCCCGGGAACCTAGCGCCTTGCCGGGGCGGTGGGAAATTTTCCGCGCTTTCGTGTAAGCTTTTCGCCCGGGGCAGGACTAAGGGGGCATGTCCAGCGATCAGCACACTCTCTACGCCCGGGCCGGCGAGCTTTTCGCACCCGCGATCGCCCGCCTCGCCCGCGCGTTCGAGCGCGATCGCGAGAAGGCGCGCGACCTGGAGCAGGACATCCATGCCGAGCTGTGGCGCAGCTTCGCGCGTTTCGACGGGCGCTGTTCGCTCAAGACCTGGACGTATCGCGTCGCGCACAACGTCGCGGCAGACCACGTCGCGGCGGCGAGCCGCCGGCCGGAGCCGGTGCCGCTGGATGCGATCGAGAGCCTGCCCGAGGCCGGCGATGCCGAGCGCCAGGCGGCCGAAAACCTCGCGATCGAACGCGTGCGCGAACTGGTCCGCCGCCTGCCCCCGCTCGATGGCCAGGTCATCGTGTTGTGGCTGGAAGGCCAGAGCGGCAGCGAGATCGCCGAGATCACCGGCCTGAGCGTCGGCGCCGCGCAAGTGCGCGTGCACCGGGTGAAGAGCCTGATCGCGGCCGCATTCGAACACCCCGAAGTGGAACCGAGCCGATGACCCGCACCCTATTCGATCAATGGGCCGCCGAAGGCGCGTCGGCCCGCTTCACCCCCGGCGACGCGCTGGCCGATCGGCGCACGCGCTTCGAACGCCGGGTCCGCCGCCGCAACCTGACCGAATATGTCGCCGGCGCGCTGGTGATCCCGGTCTTCGCCTGGACCGCGTGGCTTACCGCCCGCGCGGGCGAGATCGTCCTCACCGCGGGCTGGCTGGCCGGGATCGTCGGCATGGTCGTGGTGCTGTGCGGCCTCTATTACCGCGCCGGAAACCTGCCCCACCGGCCCGAGGTCGATTGCCGCAGCCACTTGCGCGCGCAGCTGGTCCACCAGCGCGATGCCCTGGCCAGCGTGCCGCGCTGGTACCTCGCCCCGCTCGTCCCCGGCCTCGCCCTGGTGACGGTGGGATCGGTCCTGCCGATCGCGCGCGCCGAAGGCTGGATCGTCGCGTCGCTCGCGGCGGCCGGGCCGCTCGCGCTGATCGCCGGGGTCTTCGCCGGGATCGCCTGGCTCAACCGCCGCGCCGCGCGCGAACTGGCGCGCGAGATCGAGGCACTCGATTCGGCCGCCGGATCGGCCGCCGGAGCCGACAACGATCGCGCGGCACCCCGCCCGCCCCACGACTGAGGAGATACCGATGAAGCTCTTGCCCCTGGCCCTTGCGCCCCTGGTCGCCGCCGCGGCCCTGCCCGCTCCGCTGCTTGCCCGGGCTTCCGCCCAGCCCACGCAGCCCGCACCGCCCGAGGCGCAGGCCGCCGGCCCGCTGGAGGCAGCGGCCGAAGGCGTGGTCGCGGTCCTGCGGCAGGAACGGCCCGCGGCGGACGTCTTCGCGCCTTCCTTCCGCGCCGCCGTGCCCGACGAACAGCTGGCGCAGCTGATGCAGCGCCTCGTCGCCCAGTTCGGGGCGCTGCAGGGCGTGGAAGCGGTCACCGCCACCGGCCCCGCCTCGGCCACGATCGCGCTGCGGTTCGAACGCGCGATCGGCTCCGGCCCGATGCAGATCGACGCGCAGGGCAAGGTCGCCGGCCTCCTGCTCAACCAGTTCGACCCGCTCGACGATGGCGCCGACAGGATCGTCGCCGACCTCGCCGCGCTGCCGGGCACGACCAGCCTCTATTACGCGCCGCTGGGCGACGGGGCGGAACCGATCATGGCGGTCAATGCCGATACGCAGATGGCGATCGGTTCGACCTTCAAGCTCTATGTCCTCTCGGCGCTGGCGCGCCAGGTCGAACGCGGGGAGCGCGCGTGGGACGAGGTCGTCCGGCTCGACCGGCGATCGCTGCCCAGCGGGATCGCGCAGGCCTGGCCCGAAGGCGCGCCGGTGACGATCCACACGCTGGCGACGCTGATGATCTCGATCAGCGACAATACCGCGACCGACCAGCTGGTCGCCGTGGTCGGGCGCGATGCCATTGCCGCGGAACTGCGCGCCAGCGGCCACGCGGCGCCGGAGCGGACCCTGCCCTTCCTCACCACGCTCGAGCTGTTCGGCCTCAAGGGCGATATCGAGCACGGCCTCGCCTATGCCCGCGCGAGCGAGGAGGAACAGGAACGGATGCTCGATGCTTTCGCGACCGAGATCGCCGGCGACCCCGAACGGATCGTGAAGCCGACCTTCACCGCGCCGACCGCGATCGACAGCCTCGAATGGTTCGCCAGCGGGCGCGACCTCGCCCGCCTGCTGGGCCGGATCGCCGCGCTCGACGATCCGACCGCGCGCGAGATCATGGCGGTGAACCCGTCGATGCCCGACATCCGCCGGGCGGACTGGCGCTATGCCGGGTACAAGGGCGGGTCGGAGCCGGGCGTCCTCAACCTCACCTGGCTGCTCCAGGGCGATGACGGGGAGTGGCGCATCCTGACGCTGGGCTGGAACGATCCCACAGCGCCGGTGGAAACGAGCGCGCTGGAACTGATCGCGCAGCGGGCCCTCTCGCTCGGCCGCGACGCGCCCGGACCCGCTTCGCCGGCCGGCTGAAACGCGCGGGTTCCGGCCCGACCGGTCTTGCACTCGCGTGCCGCACCGCTTAACGCGCACGTAAAGTTGCACGAGGAAACCGGATGACACAGCGCTTCGAAGGCACCAGCTCCTATATCGCCACGGACGACCTGAAGGTCGCGGTCGACGCCGCGGTCACCCTGCGCCGCCCCCTCCTGGTGAAGGGCGAGCCGGGGACCGGCAAGACCGTCCTGGCGCACGAGATCGCCAAGGCGATCGACGCCCCGCTGATCGAATGGAACGTGAAATCGACGACCAAGGCGCACCAGGGCCTTTACGAATACGACGCCGTCGCCCGCCTGCGCGACGGGCAGCTGGGGGACGAGCGGGTCCACGACATCCGCAACTACATCAAGAAGGGCAAGCTGTGGGAAGCCTTCACCTCCGAGAAGCTTCCCGTCCTGCTGATCGACGAGATCGACAAGGCCGATATCGAGTTCCCGAACGACCTGCTGCAGGAACTCGACCGGATGAGCTTCGACGTCTACGAGACGCAGGAACGGATCGAGGCGAAGGAACGCCCGATCGTGGTCATCACATCGAACAATGAAAAGGAACTGCCCGACGCGTTCCTGCGCCGGTGCTTCTTCCACTACATCAAGTTCCCCGACCGCGAGACGATGCGCGAGATCATCGAGGTCCACTTCCCCGGCATCCAGAAAGCCCTGGTGACCAAGGCGATGGAAGTCTTCTACGAGATCCGCGAGGTTCCCGGCCTGAAGAAGAAGCCTTCGACCAGCGAGCTGCTCGACTGGCTCAAGCTCCTTCTCAACGAGGACATGCCGCTGGAGGTGCTGCAGGATGCCAATCCCAACAGCGCGATCCCGCCGCTGCACGGCGCCCTGCTGAAAAACGAACAGGACGTGATGCTGTTCGAACGCCTCGCCTTCATGGCCCGGCGCCAGCAGTAGCCGCCCGGACCCGCCGGAACTTTCCCGGCGGGCCTGTCAGCTGAAAGTATAGGCCAGCTCGAAATCGCCCCAGCGGCGCCCGCCGACGTGGATCGGCACGTAGACGTTGCGCACGACGCGATAGGTCTTCCCGTCGCCTTCCTGGCGGTAGACGGCCATCATGTAGGGCGCGCTGCTGCGCTTCGCCTTGCGGTCGATCGGATCGAGTATGATCCGCCCGTTGCGGCACGAATCGGTATCGTGCGCGAGATCGCCGGTCGGTTCCTGCGAATGCCTGGTCAGGTGGGTGGGCAGATAGCCGTTCATGTCGGTGCAGGCGCTGGCGAGGACCGCCGGGTCGGCTTCCGCCACCCGGTCGAGCAGCGGCCGCCAGTGGGCATGGGCCCAGTCCATCAGGGCGGTGCGGAACCGCGGCGGATTGCTGCCCTCGATCTCGACGTAGTCGCGGTCGAACACCTGCTCCGGCGTGATCTCGCCGGCGGCGATCGCCTGTTCCACCAGGCGTTCGGCCTCGCGCGCGTTCTCCTGCGCTTTCTCGACCATCGCGCTGTCCTGCGGCGACAGCCCGGACTTGACGATCGAATCGAACATCTCGCTCGCGGTCATCTCCAGCTCGCCCATGCGCGAATGGGCGCTCTGCAGCTTGCTCTCGTTCTCCAGCGCGGCGGCGTCGAAGCTGTCGAGCACTTGCTGGACCCGGCCCACATGGCCGCTGATCGTGCCGGTCGCGCGGGCGATCTCGTCGTTGTGGCGATCGACCTCCTCGACCAGTTCGGCGACGCCCTGGATGGTCTGCTCGATCCGGAAGACCGACGCCTTGGCCTCCTTGCTCGCCTCGGCCCCGCTCTCGATCTGGGCGATGACCGAATTGGCCTCGCCCCCCAGGGCATCGACGGTGCGGGCGATCTCCTCGGTCGCGCGGCGCGTGTCGCCGGCCAGGCTCTTCACCTCGTTCGCGACGACGGCAAAGGTCCGCCCCGCATCGCCGGCGCGCATGGCCTCGATCGTCGCGTTGAGTGCCAGGATATTGGTCGTCTCGGCGATCTGCTCGATGTCCTGCGAACAGCGGCGCACCTGGTCCATCGCCGCGGCGAAGCCGGTGACGTGCTGGGTCAGCGTGGCGACGAGTTCGAGCAGGTCGCTGATCTGGCCGAGCGAGGACTGGATCAGGTCGGTCCCCTGCCCCAGGCGGTCGATCGCCCGCTCGGACAGCATCCGCGCCTCGTCGCTGGCCTGGGAAACCTTGCGCTGGTCGGCCTCCAGCTCCTCCACCGTGCCGCGCAGGGCGGTGTGCTCGGCGCGCAGCGTCTCGGACGATTCGATCACCGCCTGCACGATCCCCGCGACGTCGGTGCAGCCGACGGTCACTTCGCCGCAGCTGTCGGGGATCCGGTCGATCGGCTCCCGTTCCTCGGCGTCGAACCTGGCGTTTTCCATCAATGCGCTTCCCCCCGAAGGATAATCATCGGGCAACTAAACGGTCGTGGTTAGCGAAGGTTTAAGCTGGGCGGGAAACTTGCCGTAACGTCACGCTGGCGGTCGGCCCGCGAAGGGGGTAGGAACCGGCGCCATGTTCTTCAATTTCGTCGACGAACTGCGGGCCGCGGGGATCCCCGCCAGCTTCAAGGAACACCTGACCCTGCTCGAAGCGCTCGACCGCGACGTGATCGAGCAGACGCCCGAGGCGTTCTACTACCTAACACGCGCGACTTTCGTAAAAGACGAAGGCCTCCTCGATCGCTTCGACCAGGCCTTCCAGAAAGTCTTCAAGGGTATTCTCACCGACTACGGAACCAACCCCGCGGACGTGCCCGAAGAATGGCTGAAGGCCGTGGCCGAGAAGTTCCTGACGCCTGAGGAGATGGAAAAGATCAAGTCGCTGGGCGACTGGGACGAGATCATGGAGACGCTGAAGAAGCGGCTCGAGGAGCAGGAAAAGCGCCACCAGGGCGGCAACAAGTGGATCGGCACCGGCGGCACGTCGCCGTTCGGCAATTCGGGCTACAACCCGGAAGGCGTGCGGATCGGCGGCGAAAGCCGGCACAAGCGCGCGGTCAAGGTGTGGGACAAGCGCGAGTTCCGCAACCTCGACAACACCCGGGAACTCGGTACGCGCAACATCAAGATGGCGCTGCGCCGCCTGCGCCGCTTCGCGCGCGAAGGAGCCGCCGACGAGCTCGATCTCGACGCCACGATCGAAGGCACCGCCAAGCAGGGCTGGCTCGACATCCAGATGCGGCCCGAACGGCACAACGCGGTGAAACTGCTGCTGTTTCTCGACGTCGGCGGCTCGATGGACCCGTTCATCAAGCTGTGCGAGGAGCTGTTCAGCGCCGCGACGACCGAATTCAAGAACCTGGAGTTCTTCTATTTCCACAACTGCCTTTACGAAGGCGTGTGGAAGGACAACCGCCGGCGCTGGCAGGAGCGCACGAAGACCTGGGACGTGCTCCACAAGTACGGCCACGATTACAAGGTCATCTTCGTCGGCGATGCCGCGATGAGCCCGTACGAGATCACCCATCCCGGCGGCAGCGTGGAGCACATGAACGAGGAATCGGGCGCCACCTGGATGCAGCGGGTGACGAACACCTATCCCGCGACCGTCTGGCTCAACCCCGTTCCCGAGAAGCAGTGGGGCTATTCGCAGTCCACTAAGCTCATGCGGCAACTGCTCAACGATCGCATGTACCCGCTCACACTCGACGGGCTGGACGATGCCATGCGCGAGTTGAGCCGCAAGCAGGGCTAGGCGCTTGAAACACACCCGGTTCGAGGCGGTCCGCCGCCGTCTCGAGAGCTTCGATCCGGGCACCGGGTGGAAGCTCTGGGCCTACGAGTTCCTGCTTTTCGGTTTCAAGCAGGCCTGGGCATGCCTGTTCGGCGCGCTCCTCCTCGCCCTGCTTCTGGCGACCCATTTCCTCTATCCCGCCGATGCCGCGCTTCATCGATACGATTTCCTGACGCTGGCCGCGCTGGCGATCCAGCTGGCGCTGCTCGCGTTCCGGCTGGAGACGCTGCGCGAAGCCTCCGTGATCCTGATCTTCCACGTCGTCGGCACGGTAATGGAATTGTTCAAGACGGCCGCCGGATCGTGGATCTACCCGGAAGAAAGCCTGCTCCACATCGGCGCCGTGCCCCTCTTTTCCGGCTTCATGTACGCTGCCGTCGGCAGCTACATCGCCCGGGTCTGGCGGATCTTCGATTTCCGGTTCAGCCACTATCCCCCGCGCTGGGCGACCTGGCTGCTCGCCGCAGGCATATACATCAATTTCTTTGCCCATCACTGGACGATGGACCTGCGCTATGCGCTCTTCGCCATGACCGGCGTGTTGTTCTGGCGCACCCGGGTCCATTTCCGCAATTGGCAGGTCCACCGCTGGATGCCGCTGTTGGTTGGATTCGCGCTGGTCGCACTGTTCATCTGGTTCGCGGAGAACATCGCCACGTTCGCCAATGCCTGGCACTACCCCGGGCAGGAAGACGGGTGGGAGATGGTCGGCCTGGCCAAGCTGGGCAGCTGGTACCTGCTGATGCTGATCAGCTTCGTCCTCGTCAGCCTGGTGCAGCCGGTCAGGCCGGCCGATCCGCGCTAGCCCTTCCTGTCGAGTTCTTCGTCTAGCCTCAGGCTGCAGCGCCAGAAGAAGAACGCCGGGACAAGGCCGAGAAAGGCCGCGCCGTAGAGCACGTAGCGCACGCTTTCCTCCCCAAATCCGGGCTGAAGCAGGTCCGACAGCATGCCGAAGAACAGGGGGCCCAGGCCCAGGCCGATCAGGTTCTGGAAGAACAGGACCAGCGCCGCCGCGATCGCCCGCGCACGCAGCGGCACCAGCCCCTGCGCGGCCGAGTAGGTGGGGCCGTAGTAGAGCGAGTTGCACACGGTGGGCACGATCAGCAGGGCCAGCGCCACCTGCCAGTTGGTCGCCTGATAGGCGAGGAACGCCACCGGGGCGGCCACGGCCATGCCGATGGCGGGCGCGGACAGGACGTGTCGGCGACGCTTCGCCCCGAACCGGTCGGCAATCCATCCGCCCAGCCAGGTGCCGAAGATACCGGCCGCCCCGTTGACCACGCCGAACCAGAAGCCGACCTCGCCCGGGGTCAGCTCGTGGGTGCGCTGGAAGAAGATCGTCGTCCAGGTGACCTTGCCGTAAGCGAGAAACGATGCCGTCGATCCGGCTGCAAGAAGCAGGACGAAGGCGCGCGAGCCCATGACCGAGCGGACCGCCTTCCATAGCGACATCTCGTTCTGTGCAGCCGGCGCCGTCGAATCGGACGCGCCGGCAAGGCGGGTCCGCGGATCGCGAAGAACGAAGTGAACCACCAGCGCCAGCGCAATGCCCGGCAGGCCCACGATCAGGAAGGCACGCCTCCAGCCGACCCAGTCCGCCAGGAACCCGCCGATCATCATGCCGAGCAGGGTCCCGATCGGAATGCCCAGAGCGTAGAAAGCCAGCGCCGAGCTGCGCCGTTCGGGCGGCACGATGTCGCTGATCAGCGAATGGGCCGGCGGCGTGCACCCGGCCTCCCCCACCCCGACGCCGATCCGGGCGAGCAGCAGCTGGACGAAGTTCTGCGCCAGTCCGCACAGCGCCGTCATTGCCGACCAGGTGGCCAGGGCGACGGCGATCAGCCGCGGCCTGTTGGTAGTGGGGCGATCGGCGTACCGCGCGATCGGCAGGCCTAGCGCGGTGTAGAACAGCGCGAAGGCGAGCCCGGTCATCAGCCCGATCTGCGTGTCGCTGAGGCCCAGATCCAAGGCGATGGGCTCGGCCAGGATGTTCACGATCTGGCGATCGATGAAATTGAAAATATAGACGACCAGCAGAATCCAGAGCGTTGCCCGCACCGAACGCTGCGCCGTGCCGTCCTTCGCCGCCGTCGCCATCGTGATCGACCCCTCTCCTAAAGCGCGGGTATGCCCGTCGCGGAGCGCAGTGGTCCCCTACTCGGCGGTTCAGGTCAAGTGGTAGCGGGAGGAATCGAAAAATCGGTTCCGCAGAATTCAGCTGTCTGGCTGGCTTTCATCCACCGTCTCGAACAGTGCACGAATCTGCTCGCGCTCAACTTGCTCGATCTCGTCACGCCAAACGTCGAAAATCAGGACCAGCCGGTTATCCGAAGAGTGATTCCACGCTTCGTGCTCCACCGTATCGTCGAACATCAGAAGACGCCCGGGCTGCCACTCCCGAACTTGGTCGCCGACGCGGAGCGCGCCGCTGCCCGGGACGATAAGGGGCAGATGGCAGATGATCCGTGCGTTCATCATCCCGGTATGCGGCGGGATTCGGGCGCCGCCACGCAGTAGCGAGAACATGATCGTCGGCGCCCGGCTCGGAATCCGGCATAAAGGCGCATTCCGATCTATCAGTTCGAACGTGCGAGGACAAAGGCCAGTCCGCTCGGGCACCGGGACCCCCATTGCCGTGAGATCCCATGTGCTCCACCTCGGATCGTTCACGAGGCCGTGCACGTCGCCCTGGGGACGATCGGTTGCGTCTCGAACGTGGGGGGCGAACTCCGAATTCTTCAGAAGCTCCTCCGCCTCCTCCAGGATGTCGGGGAAACCCGCTTCAATCGGGGCGGTCCATCCATGCGCCGACGGATCCGAAAAGCAGAGATACGGTAAATCCGGATAGAAATAGGAGTTCGGCATCTGCGGAAACCGCTGATAAACCGGGTCTCGCGCCTGCTCGCCGAACATGATTGCAAGCGATTTCGCGAACCGCGGGTGCATCGTGGTCGCTGTAATGCCACGCGATGCCAATCCGTCGACGATCGCTTGCCGAAAGTAGTCCGCCAACCAGATCGTTGCATCTCGCGCGCGCAGAAGCTCCGTTCGAGCGATCGTTCCACCCTCTTGCGCCAGGCGTCCTACCTGCCCGTAATAGGCATTGGCGGCGCGATAATCCCGCGCCCGCATGCGATTATCGGCCTTGGCCAATGTCGCGACGATGTCACGCTGGTCGACCGAAAGTCGCCGGTCGGCTTCGGCTTCATCAAATGCCGGATTGGGTTTCTCTATCGCGCTCATCGGTAAAGCAGGACCTCGGCGCATTGGTCGCGCCAGCGTTGCTCGTCGGCGGAAGCGAGCTGGTCGAGGTCGCCGGGGGTCGCTTCGGGGTCGTCGACCCAGGTGCGGAGGCTGGGGCCGCCGTTGATGACATCGATCGCAAGCCGGTCGAGCTCATACTCGTAGGCGAAGTCGCGCCAGAGCGGATAGTCGGGCACGAGATTGCGGATCGCCTTGAAGGCGAGCGCCTGGAGCCGCCACGGCCGAAAGCGATCGTGGCCGTAGAACGGGCCCTCGGCATGGATCATCAGGGCATTGCAGAGCTTGCCTGCGTGCTTGTGGAACGTCGGCTCGAACCAGCATTCGCGCAAGCCGCAACCGGCCAGCCACTCCGGCGCGAGGCGCTCCATCTCAGCCCGCACGGCGCCGGCGTCGAGATCGGGCGCGCCGAACAGCACCTCCAGCGGCCGGGTCGTGCCGCGACCCTCGCTCAGCGTCGTGCCTTCCAGCATGACGGTGCCGGCATAGGCGCGGGCCATGTTGACGTTCGCGGCGTTGGGGCTCGGGTTGATCCAGATGCGGTCCGTCGGCCACCCGTGTGCGGGCCCGGACGGCTCCCAGCCTTCCATCCCGATGACGCGGTAATCGACGTCGAGGCCGAAGTGGCGGACGAACCAGTGCCCCATCTCGCCGAGCGTCAACCCGTGCCGCATGGGCATCGGTGCCGCCCCGACGAAGCTTTCCTGCCCGGGGACGAGCATGGTCCCTTCGATCGGCCGGCCCGCCGGGTTGGGGCGATCGAGCACCCAGACCGTCTTCCCGTGCCGGGCCGCCTCCTCGAGCAGGTAGAGCAGCGTCGTGACGAAAGTGTAGATCCGGCAGCCGAGGTCCTGGAGGTCGAACAGGAACACGTCCGCGCTGGCCATCATCGCGTCGGTCGGCCGGCGGACCTCTCCATAGAGGCTGAAGACCGGAATTTGCAGGCGAGGATCCACCTCGTCGGCCGTTTCGACCATGTTGTCCTGCTTGTCGCCCTTCAGGCCATGCTGGGGGCCGAAGGCGCTCGCCAGGCCGATGCCGGCCGCGGCCAGGGCGTCGAGGCTGTGTCCGAGGTCGCGCGTGACCGACGCGGGGTGCGCGACAAGGGCGACCCGCCTTCCTTCGAGCGGTTTCCTCAGTTCCGGGTCGGCGAGCAGCCGATCGATGCCGAATTTCATGGCCCGGCGGGTGCCTCAAGCCGTGCGGCGAAGCAAGCCCGATGATGGAAGTCCGGCCCCCGTTCGGGATGGGCGAGCGCCCAGTAGCTGCGCGTCCCGCCTGCCTCCTCCAGAACCGCGCTGAGCCCCATCGCGCATTCGCCCGCGGGCAACCCGCTCCGCGGCACCGTCGCATCGAAAATGGCCATCGCGCTGCCCATCCGCATCGTGCAGTCCGGCTCGCGCGGGAACGGGCGCTCGACCATGCCGTCGCGATAATCGGTGAAATCGTAGGCGGCCCAGCGTTCGGAGGGCGAGAGGTTGATCTCGCAATAGGCGGGGCCGTCACCCGGCTTCAGGAACAGCTCGAAGCACGTCGTGCGCCAGAGCTCGTCGGCCCGTCCGCGGCCGGCGAAAGGCGGCACCACCAGCTTGCCGATCCCCTCGATCCGCCAGCGCAACCGCAGCCATTCGGCGTCGGAACCGAGAACCCGCGCCTCCACCCGTGTGACGCCCAGCGGCGGATGATCGGGATGGGCGACCAGTTGATGCGTTTGCAAGCGGGAATCCTCGTGCTAGGCGCCGCCCCGCATTCGAGGGCATTGATGACGACGACATACGAATCCGATCTGCTGCGCCTGCTCGACGAGCGCCGATATGTCCACCAGATGACCGACGCGGCAGGGCTGGATGCCCTGGCGGCGCGACAGGTCGTGCCCGGCTATATCGGTTTCGATGCCACCGCCCCTTCGCTCCACGTCGGCAGCCTGGTCCAGATCATGATGCTGCGCCGCCTGCAGCAGACCGGGCACAAGCCGATCGTGCTAATGGGCGGCGGGACGACCCGGATCGGCGATCCCACCGGTCGGGACGAGAGCCGCAAGATGCTGGACGACGAGACGATCGCCGCCAACATCGCCGGCATCCGTTCGGTGTTCGAGCGGCTGCTGGTTTTCGGCGACGGCCCGACCGACGCGGTCCTGGTGGACAACCAGGACTGGCTCGGCGAGCTCGGCTATATCGAGATGCTGCAGAAGGTCGGCACGCATTTCACCGTGAACCGCATGCTGACATTCGATTCGGTTCGCCTGCGCCTCGAGCGCGAGCAGCCGATGACCTTCCTCGAATTCAACTACATGATCCTGCAAGGGTACGATTTCCGTCACCTGGCGCAGGAAATGGGCGCGCGGCTGCAGATGGGCGGCAGCGACCAGTGGGGCAATATCGTGAACGGCGTCGAACTGGGCCGTCGGATGGACGGCATCGAGCTGTTCGGCGTGACCACGCCGCTGCTGACGACCGCCGACGGCGCGAAGATGGGCAAGACCGCCAATGGCGCGGTCTGGCTGAACGAGGCGCAGTTGCCGTCCTACGATTTCTGGCAGTACTGGCGCAATGTCGACGACCGCGACGTGGGCCGGTTCCTGCGGCTCTTCACCGATCTCCCGGTCGACGAGATCTCCCGACTCGAAGCGCTGGAAGGAAACGAGATCAACGCGGCCAAGGTCGTGCTGGCCAATGCCGTGACCGCGCTCGTCCGCGGCGAAGATGCGGCCCGCGCGGCCGAGGCGACCGCCGCGGCGACATTCGCCGGCGGAGCGGGCGAGGACCTGCCCACGCTGTCGGTCGGCGAGGAAGGAATGCGAGCCGCGGCCGCCCTGACCGCCATCGGCTTCACCGCTTCGAACGGCGAGGCGAAGCGCAAGATCGCCGAGGGCGCGGTGCGGCTCGACGGCGAGGCCGTGAGCGACCCCGGGCACCTGCTCCTGCCCGATGCGGGCCGGGAAATGCGCCTCAGCCTGGGCAAGAAGAAGCACGGCCTGGTGACTCGCTGAAGCCGCGAAGAATCGGGCTTTTCGGGCATTTTCGCGAGGCCGCGATTTTACCAATTGTCAGTCATTGACCGGTAGGAGGAATGCCCCTCCACCGATGAAGAGAGTTGCCGTTCGTGTCAGCCGGAGCCAATCTGAGCGTTACCGACCAGCGCCGCGCCGCGCGCCATCCCGTCGATCACGACATTATCGCCGAACACCATGTTCGCGGCGACGTGCCCCTGCACATCAGCAATATCTCGGCCCATGGCTTCATGGTGGACAATGCCAGCGATCTTTCGCGGGGCGACCGGCTGATGGTTCGCCTGCCGGTGATCGGCCTGATCGAGGCCTATGTCATCTGGACCCGGGACACGCGCGCGGGCTTCCAGTTCGAACGGATCATCCGGGTGGACGATTTCACCCGCCTGGTCGAACAGATGCAGAAGAACCCGCGCCTGCGGCGGCCCTGAGGGCGCCTTCAAGCATCGCTTTTCGACCGGGTCGATCTGATTGCTTGGCTTGCGGCGCGCCCGGTGCCATGCCGCCCGGGTGACCGAAGCGATCCCATCCTCCCCCTTTCGCATTGCCAATTTCCGCGCCTACTGGGTTTCGCGCCTGTCGATGACGCTGGCCCAGTACGCGATGATGCTGATCATCGGCTGGCAGACCTACAATATCGCGCGCGACGGGGGGATGAGCGTGGCCGGCGCCTCCGGCCAGCTGGCTCTCATCGGCCTGCTCCAGTTCGTTCCGCTGTTCCTGCTGACGCCGTTTTCGGGCCTCGCCGCCGACCGCTTCGACCGCCGCGACCTCGCCCGCCTGACGATCCTGCTCCAGTTCGGCTGCGCGGCCGTGCTCGCCTTCCTGACATGGCACGATGCGATCCGGCTCCACTGGCTCTATGCGGTTGCCGTCGTGCTGGGGGTCGTGCGCGCGTTCAACGGCCCTGCCCTTTCGGCGCTGGCGCCGAACCTCGTCCCGAAGGCGATCCTGCCCAATGCGATCGCGCTGAGCTCGATCGCATGGCAGGCGGGGATGATCGTCGGCCCCGCGATCGGGGGCTATTTCTACGCCATCATGCCGGCCCTGCCCTACCTCGCGGCGAGCGCCCTGCTCGCGGTGTCCATCGGCGCCCTGTCGTTGATCGGAAAGGTGCCGCAGCCGCCGATCCCGGGGGCGGCGCGGCCGATCGGGCAGATGGTGGACGGCCTGCGCTACGTCGTGCGCAACAAGATGGTCCTGGGCGCGATCACGCTTGACCTGTTCGCCGTCTTCCTCGCCGGGGCGACCGCGCTCTTCCCGGTCTACGCCCGCGACATCCTCCAGGTCGGCGAAACCGGGCTTGCCCAGCTGGCCATGGCCCCGGCGACGGGGGCGGCGCTGACCGCACTGTGGTTCTCATTCCGCCCGCTGAAGACCAACGTCGGGCCCAAGATGCTCTGGGCCGTGGCGGTCTTCGGCCTCGCCACCGTCGTCTTCGGCCTCTCGACGTGGATGCCGCTCAGCCTCGCCATGCTGTTCATCGTCGGCGCGGCGGACATGTTCTCCGTCTATATCCGCCAGTCGCTGATCCAGTTGCACACGCCCGACGACAAGCGTGGCCGCGTCTCTTCCGTGTCGCTGCTGACGATTTCGGCCTCGAACGAGTTTGGCGATTTCTTCTCCGGCACGCTCGCCTGGCTGATCGGCCCGGTGCTGGCGGTCGTCAGCGGGGGGATCGGCGCCATCGCGACCGTCGCCTTGTGGGCGCGCATCTTTCCGGTGCTGCGCACGACGCGGACCTTTGACCCGCCTCGGGAATTGGACGATCATATCCCTGAACAGAAGCTGCAGGAGCCTGTCCCATGAAAGCCGCAAACGTCCTCGAAACGATCGGCGGAACGCCGCATATCCGCCTCTCCCGCCTGTTCCCCGATCACGAGGTCTGGGTGAAGAGCGAGCGTGCCAACCCGGGCGGGTCGATCAAGGACCGCATCGCGCTCGCCATGGTCGAGGACGCGGAGAAATCGGGCGCGCTGAAACCGGGCGGCACGATCATCGAACCGACCAGCGGCAACACCGGCATCGGGCTGGCCGTGGTCGCCGCGGTCAAGGGCTACAAGCTGGTCCTCGTCATGCCCGAGAGCATGAGCGTGGAACGGCGCCGGCTGATGCTGGCCTATGGCGCGACCTTCGATCTCACGCCCAAGGAAAAGGGCATGAAGGGCGCGATCGAACGCGCAAGCGAGCTCGCGGCCGAAACCGACGGGGCCTGGATCCCGAGCCAGTTCGACAACGAGGCGAACTGGAAAGTCCACGTCGCCACGACGGCGAAGGAAATCCTCGACGATTTCCGCGACAGCCCGGTCGATGTCCTCATCACCGGTGTCGGCACCGGCGGGCACCTGACCGGTTGTGCCGAGGAACTGAAGCGCCAGTGGAGCGCGATGAAGGCCTACGCGGTGGAACCGGAGCTTTCGCCGGTCATCTCCGGCGGCCAACCGGGTCCGCACCCGATCCAGGGCATCGGCGCGGGTTTCATCCCGGGCAACCTGCACACCCAGGCGATCGACGGCGCGATCCAGGTCACCGCCGAACAGGCCAAGGACATGGCCCGCCGGTGCGCGCGCGAGGAAGGGCTGCTGGTCGGCATCTCCAGTGGTGCCACGCTGGCCGCCATTGCCAGCAAGCTTGACGAACTCGACAGCGGCGCGCGCGTGCTCGGCTTCAACTACGACACGGGGGAGCGCTATCTCTCCGTGCCCGACTTCCTGCCGGAGGAATAATCGCACCCGGCGCAGCGCGCCTTCCGACACGAGATCGAGGGAGGACCCGGATGGAATTCCAGCGGCGCACCGTGCTCGCCGGCGCCGGGTCGGCTTTCCTCGCGGGGTGCGCGGGGGCCGGCCTGGCGCCTGCTGCCCCGCTGGCCGCCACGCGCCTGCCCGCGCTGAAGCTGGATCTCGACCGGCTGATGAAGATCACCGTCTGCCTGCGCCCTTTCCGCCCCGCGGGGCCGCGCCTCGAGGCGGAGCGCCTGGGCGAAAAGCTGGTCGTTCACAATTACGGCCACGGCGGCGCGGGATGGTCGCTGAGCTGGGGCTGCGCGGCCGAGGCGGCCGCCCTCGCCCGCGCTTCGGGCGCGGCGTCGTTCGCCGTGATCGGCGCCGGTGTCATCGGGCTGACCAGCGCCCTGCGCCTGGTCGAAACCGGTGCCCGGGTCACGATCTACGCCGACGAGTTTCCGGCCGAAACCCGCTCCGCCCGGGCAACGGGGGTCTGGTCGCCCAGCAGCCGGATCGCGCTGGAGGGCGCGGCGCCGACCGGCTTCGCCGAACGATGGGAGCAATGGGCCCGGCAGGCCCATGCCGCGCACCAGCGTTTCGTCGGCCTTGCCGGCGAGCCGGTCGAGTACATGCCGCAGTTCGACGTGGCCGGCGGCGGAGGCGACGGACCATCGCCGCGTGCGCAGCACGATTTCCTGCACCTCCACCGCCGGGTGCGCGATCTCGACCTGCCGTGGCGAAAGCTGACCGGTGCCGAAAACCCTTTCGCGCCGCGCGCCGCCTCGGGCGGGCAGGGAATGGTGTTCAACGTCGCCGGCTATGCCGATCGCCTGGCGCAGACGTTCCTGCTGCGCGGCGGCCGGATGATCCGCCGGTCGTTTCCCGACCATGCCGCAGTGCTTTCTCTTGCCGAACCGGTGATCGTCAACTGCATGGGATACGGTGCCAGGGCGATCTGGGGCGATGCCGCGATGGTGCCGGTGCGCGGGCAGATCGGGTGGCTCGTCCCCCAGCGCAATGCCCGCTATTCGCTCTACCACGGCGGCGCCAACGCGATTTCGCGGCGCGACGGGGTGGTCATCCAGTCTTACGGGCCGAACGAGGATTTCGGCTATGGCGATGCCAGCGAAGTGCCCGATCGGGCGGAAACGGCGCGGGCGCTGGAAATCCTACGGCGCGCCTATCCCGACCGGCATAGCGCGCTGACAGCGACGGAGGCCTGACAATGATCGAGCCGGATCAGCTGAATTATCGCGACGGCGAGCTTGCCCTGACCGGCCATCTCCTTCGGCCGGTGGCGCAGGCCCGGGCGGCGATCGCCGTGTTCCCCACGATCGCCAACGTCACACCCGCGGTCATGGCCAAGGCGCGGTTGCTGGCCGAGTCGGGCTATCTCGTTCTGGTTGCCGACTTCTACGGCCGGATGCCCGACGGGCCGGTCGCCTTCGAATGGGCCGACGCGCTGCGCGCCGACACGGGGAAGTGGCGCGGCCGGCTGCGTGCCGCGCTTGGCGCACTTCGCGCCGAGGCACCCGGCCTTCCCATGGCGGTGATCGGCTTCTGCCTCGGCGGACAGGCCGTGCTCGAACTCGCCCGCGACGGGGCGGACCTGGTGCTGGCGGCGAGCTTCCACGGCCTGCTCGAAACCGATGCGCCGGCGCGGCCGGGCGCAATCAAGGCCCGCATCCTCGTCTGCCACGGCGATGCCGACAGCCTCGTGCCGCGCGCGCATGTCCGCGCTTTCTGGGAGGAAATGGATCGCGCCGGCGCCAACTGGCACTTCCACAGCTACGCCGGGGTCAGCCACGGCTTCACCAATCCCGATCCGCCGCCCGGAAACCCCGTTGTCGCCTACGATGCCAGCGCAGACCGCCAGAGCTGGGCGGCGCTGAAGAGCCTCCTCGACGAAGTGCTCGAATAGCGCCGCCAGCCTGGGATCGTGCCGCTCAGGCGGCGGTTTCGAAGGCGCCCTCGCCCAGGGCCATCATCGCCTCGCTGCCGGCTTCCAGCTTGCGCCGCAGGGCGCCCGCGTCGGGCATGAAGCGCTCGGCATAGTAACGCGCGGTGACCAGCTTGGCCTCGTAGAACGCCTTGTCGCCGGCCCCTTCGGCCAGCTTCGCCTGCGCCACTTTCGCCATGCGCAGCCACATCAGGCCGAGCGTGACGATGCCCATGATGTGCATGTAGTGGTGCGCCCCGGCACCCAGGTTGTTGGGGTTCTGCATCGCGTTCTGCATGAACCACATCGTCGCCGCCTGCTGCTCGCCCAGCGCCTTCTCCAGCGCCTGGGCGATCGGGGCCAGCGCCTCGTCTTCCCGGGCCGCCGCGGCTTCTTCGCCCACCAGCTTGAAGAACGCCTGGACCGCGGCCCCGCCGTTCTGGGCCAGCTTGCGCCCGCACAGGTCCATCGCCTGGATGCCGTTCGTGCCCTCGTAGATCTGGGTGATGCGGGCATCGCGCACGAACTGCTCCATGCCCCATTCCTTGATGTAGCCGTGCCCGCCGAAGACCTGCTGCATGTTGACGGCGGTTTCGAACCCCTTGTCGGTGCCGTAGCCCTTGATCACCGGGGTCATCAGGCCCAGCAGCATGTCCGCCTCGGCCCGCTCGGCCTCGCTCTCCGCCTTGTGCGAGAGATCGACCAGCAGCGCGCCCCACAGGGCCAGCGCACGGAAGCCCTCGGTAAAGGCCTTGGCGTCCATCAGCATTCGCCGCACGTCGGGATGAACGATGATCGGATCGGCCTTTTCTTCCGGCTCTGCCGGGCCGGTCAGCGCGCGGCCCTGCCGCCGGTCGAGCGCATAGGCGACGGCATTCTGGTAGGCCGCCTCCGCCTGGCTGAAGCCCTGGATGCCGACGCCGAGGCGGGCCGCGTTCATCATGATGAACATCGCGGCGAGGCCCTTGTTCTCCTCGCCGACCATCCAGCCTTTCGCGCCGTCGTAGTTCAGCACGCAGGTGGAATTGCCGTGGATGCCCATCTTGTGTTCGATCGACCCGCAGCTCACGCCGTTGCGCTCGCCCAGCGATCCGTCCTCGTTGACGAGCACCTTGGGGACCACGAAGAGCGAGATGCCCTTGGTCGAATCGGGCGCGCCGGGGGTCTTGGCCAGCACGAGGTGGACGATCTGTTCGGTCAGGTCATGTTCGCCGGCCGAGATGAAGATCTTCGTCCCGGTGATGGCATAGCTGCCGTCGTCCTGCGGTTCCGCCTTCGTCCGGATCAGGCCCAGGTCGGTGCCGCACTGCGGCTCGGTAAGGTTCATCGTCCCGAGCCACTCGTTGGCGATCATCTTGGGAACGTATTTCGCCTTCTGCTCGGCCGAGCCCTTCGCCAGCAGGGCCGAGACCGCGCCGTTGGTGAGGCCCGGATACATGCCGAAAGCCTGGTTGGCGGAAGAAATGAACTCCTCGATCACGAAGCCGAGGACATGCGGCATGCCCTGCCCGCCGAATTCCTCCGGCGCGGAGATCGTGCCCCAGCCCGCTTCGCGGAACTGCTCGAACGCTTGCTTGAACCCCGGCGGGGTCGTGACCGAGCCGCCGTCGTGCCGGGTGCAGCCGTGCTCGTCACCGGGCTGGTTCAGGGGGGCGAGAACTTCCGAACAGAACTTGCCCGCCTCGTTGATGACGGTGTCGATCATGTCGGGCGTGGCGCTTTCGAACCCGGGCAGCTTGGCATAGCCTGCCAGGTCGAGAACTTCGTTCACCACGAAGCGCGTGTCGCGGGTGGGGGCGGTGTAAACGGGCATGGAATCTATCCTGAAGGAATTCGGGTCAGTCGGAATCGATCGATTCGACCAGCTTGATGAAAGCCGACAGTTCCTTGATCGAGGAATCGATGTCGGCCTTCTGCCGCTTGAGCTTGGCCACGTGGGCGCGGCATTTCTCTATCGTGACGCGGCGCTGTTCGACGCGGCCGTCGCCAAGGTCGTAGAGGTCGATCATCTCGCGGATCTCGGACAGCGAGAAACCGACGTTCTTGGCGCGCATGATCCAGGCGAGCCGCGCGCGGTCGCGCTTGGAATAGACGCGCGAGAGACCGACGCGCCGCGGGGCGATCAACCCCTCGTCCTCGTAGAAACGGAGCGCGCGGGCCGTGCAGTCGAACTCCGCCGTCAGGTCGGAGATCGTGTACTGCTCGCGCGCATGCTTGTCCGGCCGGTCGAGGTGGGCGCCGGAATGCTGTTCGGGAAGCTTGCGAGCGGGATCTGACATGCCGCCAGAATAATACCCTTTACGTAAACGTCAATCGCCTTGCGCGACGAGCCGGTCGCCCTCGAGCCGGCGATAGAAACAGCTTTCGGCACCGGTGTGGCAAGTCGGCCCGCGCGGCGTGCACCGCAGGACCACCGCGTCCTGGTCGCAATCGACGAGGATCTCCTCCACCGCCAGGGTATTGCCCGAGGTCTCGCCCTTCAGCCACAGGGCCCCGCGCGAGCGCGAATGGAAATGGGCGAGCCCGGTTTCCCGCGTACGTTCCAGCGCCTCGCGATCCATGAAGGCGACCATGCGCACGCTGTTGTCGGACACGTCGACGACGACTGCCGTCAGGAGGCCGGCCGCATCGAACTTCGGTTCGAACTTGTCGCTCATAACAATATCACCTGAACAATTTCGCGGCCGCGGTTAGCCGGTTTGTTGCACGATAACCACAGCGACTGTTCAAAATCGACACGCCCGGCACATGACGCTTTGATGAACGGGCGCGAGGTGGGAAGAAACACTTGCACTCCGCAAGGAATGCCCACCGATCTTTCGGTGCCGCAAGAGCGCCGGGTTCAGGGGGAAAGGGGACGCAGCCCGCCAGTCGGCGATGGCGCCCCCATCAACGTTGAGGGATCGGATCCCGCGTGGCCGACTGGGGGGTATGGTCACCAGCCTTAGGGCGGATCCAATGATTTTCGTCACGTGGCGCCCGGAGCTTCGGCTTCGGGCGTTTCGTTATGCGGCACTGCCCTTGCCGTCGCGGCCGGCGATTGTCCGTCGATCACCCGCGCGCAGCAGGCTATCTTCACTTTGGCGGCCCCCGCGCGCCTGAGGGCTGCGACGCAGGCATCGCTGGTCGCTCCGCTCGTCAGCACGTCGTCCACCAGGATCACCTGCGCGCCATCGAGCGCCGCCAGGTGCCTGCGATCCGCCACGATGGCGCCGCGTAGCGCCCGGCTCCGCTCCTTGCGCCCGAGCCCGCCGAGCGTCGGCGTAGGCTTGCGCCGAACGAGCGCATCGACCAGGACCGGCTGGGCCAGCTCGCGGCCGAGGTTGTGCGCCAGCAGGGCGGCCTGGTTGAAGCCCCGCCGCCAGAGACGCCAGCGGTGCAGCGGAACGGGCACCAGCAGCCACTCGCCCTCGAGCCCGGGCATTCGGGCCGCGACGAGGCGGGCGAGCATCGGCGCAAGCCCGATCCTGCGCCCGTGCTTGTAGGCCAGCACCAGCTTGCGCGCCGTGTCGTTGTAGAGCGCCGCCGCGACGATCCCGTCGTGCCGCGGCGGATCGACGAGACATGCAGGGCACAGCGCGCCTTCGGCGATTTGATCGACCGCGAACGGGCGCTGGCACGCCGCGCAGGCGGGCTCCGACGGCAGGACCAGCCCGGCCCAGCACTGCGCGCACAGCCCGTCCTGCCGGGCGATCGCGTCCCCGCAAGCCGGGCAGCGGGGCGGATAGACGAGGTCTACCAGCGGAGCGATCGAGTCGCGCAGGGCGGCGCCGGATATCATGCGCCGAGGCTGTCGCGCTTGCATGGCGAAGGCAAGCCCGGCAGAGCACCGCGGCATGAGCGCCACCCCCGTTCCCCGCATCTTCGACCAGGCACGCCGCCGCCGGCGCTGGCAGAGGGCCCTCGCACGGCAGCGGCGGGCGGATGCGGCCGATTTCCTCTATCGCTCGTTCGCGGACGAGATCGAGGACCGTCTCGGCTTCATGAATCTGCGCCCCCGCACCGCGCTGGTCCTGGGCGACCCGGCCGGGCACGCCCAGGCGGCGCTGGCGCGGCTGGGCGCGGACGTTACTTCCGCCTCGCCGCTCGATACCGACGAGGAGCGCGCGCTGGGCGGGAGCCATGACCTCGTCGCCAGCCTCGCGATGCTCGACACGGTCAACGACGTGCCGGGGGCGCTGATCCACATGCGCAATGCGCTCGCGCCCGGCGGGATCGCGATGATCGCCTTCGTCGGGGCCGGCAGCCTCGCCAACTTGCGCCGCGCGCTGCTCGCGGCGGAGCCGGACCGACAGGCGGCGCGCATGCACCCGATGATCGACATCCAGGCCGGATCGGCCCTGATGCAGCGGGCCGGGTTCGCCCGGCAGGTGGCGGACGGTTACCCGCTCAAGGTCCGCTACCGCGGGCTAGACCGGCTGGTGGGCGACCTGCGCGACCAGGCGCTCACCAATGTCCTCGCCAGCCCGCCCCCGCCGCTCGGCCGGGCCGCGGCGGGCCGGGCGCGCGATGCCTTCCTGTCTTCCGCCGATGCCGAGGGCCGCGTCACCGAGACTTTCGAGATAGTGACGCTAACAGGCTGGAAAGACTAGCGAAGACTGGCCTGGGCTGCCGCCAGTCGCGCGATCGGCACGCGGTAGGGGGAGGCGCTGACATAATCGAGCCCGGTCTTCTCGCAGAACGCGATGCTGGCCGGATCGCCCCCGTGTTCGCCGCAGATGCCCAGCTTCAGCTCCGCCCGCGTGCCGCGCCCGCGTTCCGCCGCCAGCCCGACCAGCTGGCCCACGCCGTCGATGTCGAGGCTGACGAAGGGATCGCGCGCGAAGATCCCGCGATCGACATACTGCGCGAGGAACCGCGCCGAATCGTCGCGCGAGACGCCCAGGGTCGTCTGCGTCAGGTCGTTGGTGCCGAAGGAGAAGAACTCCGCCGCCCCGGCGATGTCGCCGGCCATCAGCGCGGCGCGCGGCAGCTCGATCATCGTGCCCACGAGATAGGCGATCTCGCGTCCTTTCTCCGCGAAGACCTCGCCCGCGACGCGGTCCACCAGTTCGCGCAGCAGCTCCAGCTCGCGCCGGGTGGCGACGAGCGGAATCATCACCTCGGGCAGCGGGGCCTCGCCGCTTTCGGCCGCGACGTCGCAAGCGGCCTCGAAGATCGCGCGCGCCTGCATCTCGTAGATCTCGGGATAAGTGATCCCGAGTCGGCAGCCGCGATGGCCCAGCATCGGGTTGAATTCGTGCAGGTCCTGCGCCCGGCGGCGCAAGTGATCGACGCCCAGCCCGGTCGCCTCGGCAAGCTCGGCGAACTCGGCGTCGCCGTGCGGGAGGAACTCGTGCAGCGGCGGGTCGAGCAGGCGGATCGTGCACGGCAGCCCGACCATGACCTCGAAGATCTGGCGGAAATCGGCCCGCTGTTCGGGCAGCAGCTTGTCGAGCGCTGCGCGGCGCCCCTTCTCGCTGTCGGCGAGGATCATCTCGCGCACCGCGCTGATCCGCCCGGCGTCGAAGAACATGTGCTCGGTCCGGCACAGCCCGATGCCTTCGGCGCCGAACTGGCGCGCCATGCGGCAGTCTGCCGGCGTTTCGGCATTGGTCCGCACTTTCATCCGGCGGTGCCGGTCGGCCCATTCCATCAGCGTGCCGAAATCGCCGGCCAGTTCTGGCTCGATCGTCGCCACTTCGCCGGCCATGACCTGCCCGGTCCCGCCGTCGAGCGTGATCGTGTCGCCTTCGGCCAGTTCGCGTTCGCCCACGCGCAGGGTGCGCGCCTTGAGATCGATCGAGACGCCGGGCGCGCCCGACACGCAGGGCCGGCCCATCCCCCGGGCGACCACCGCCGCGTGTGACGTCATGCCACCGCGCGCGGTCAGGATGCCCTGGGCGGCGTGCATCCCGTGAATGTCTTCCGGGCTGGTCTCGACCCGCACGAGGATCACCTTGTCGCCGCGTTGCGACCACTGTTCGGCGGTATCGGCATCGAGCACGATCCTGCCCGAGGCCGCGCCCGGCGAGGCGGGAAGCCCTGTGGTCAGAACGTCGCGCGGGGCATCGGGGTCGAGCGTCGGGTGGAGCAGCTGGTCGAGAGCCATCGGATCGACCCGCAGCACGGCGGTCTTCTCGTCGATCAGCCCTTCGTCGACCATGTCCACGGCCAGCTTCAAGGCCGCGCTCGCGGTGCGCTTGCCGGTGCGCGTCTGCAGCATCCAGAGCTTGCCGCGTTCGACCGTGAACTCGATATCCTGCATGTCGCGGTAATGCCGTTCGAGCAGCTCGAACACGCGGGTCAGCTCGGCATAGGCCTCGGGCATGGCCTCTTCCATCGAAAGCGGCTTGGCCCCGGCCTTCTCGCGCGCGGCGCGGGTCAGGTATTGCGGCGTGCGGATCCCGGCGACGACATCCTCGCCCTGGGCGTTGATCAGGTATTCGCCGTAATAGGCCTTTTCCCCGGTCGCGGGATCGCGGGTGAAGGCGACCCCGGTGGCCGAGGTGTCGCCCATGTTGCCGAAGACCATGGCCTGGACGTTGACCGCCGTGCCCCAGTCGCCCGGGATGTCGTTGAGCCGGCGATAGACTTTCGCCCGTTCCGAATCCCAGCTGTCGAACACCGCGCGGATGGCGCCCCAGAGCTGGTGCAGGACGTCCTGCGGGAAATCTTCCCCCAGTTCGCGGCGGACGATGTCCTTGTACTGGCCGACGAGCGCCTGCCAGTCTTCGCACTCCATCTCCGTGTCGTTGTAGAAACCCTTGTCTTCCTTGGCGATTTCGAGCGCTTCTTCGAACAGGCCATGGTCGAGGCCGAGCACGACGTCGGAATACATCTGGATGAACCGGCGATAGCTATCCCAGGCGAAGCGCGGATCGCCCGAGGTCGCGGCGAGCCCTTCCACCGTCTCGTCGTTGAGGCCGAGGTTGAGCACGGTGTCCATCATTCCCGGCATCGAGACGCGCGCGCCCGAGCGGACCGAGACCAGCAGCGGATCGCCCGCATCGCCGAAGCGCTTGCCGACGGACCGTTCGATATGTTGCAGCGCGGTGGCCACTTCGTCCCGCAGTTCGGCGGAAAAGTCGCCGCCTTCCTTCAGGTAGCGAACGCATTCGTCGGTCGCGATCGTGAAGCCGGGGGGCACGGGCAGGCCGATCGCGGCCATTTCCGCCAGGTTCGCGCCCTTGCCCCCGGTAACGGTCTTGTCCTTCTGTCGCGCATTCGAATGCGGGGCGTCGCCGCCGAAGGTGAAGACCGTCTGTTCCATGCCATCCATCCCGAAAAGTTGACGAAGGTGACAGGGTGTCACCCGCGTTGTTCGTACCAAGCCGTTGATCTACCGCCCGATTCCCGAAGGTGACGGACAGGGTGGCAAGCGGCCGTTATCCCTCGATCCGAGAGAAATCGGCCACTTTGTGCACCGCAGCACGGAACCGTGCAAGAAGGTCGAGCCGGTGGGCCCGTTTGTTTTCTTCATCCGCGTTTACCGTCACTTCGTCGAAGAACCGGTCGATCGGCGCGCGCAGGCTGGCAAGGGCCGCCATTGCCGCGCCGAAGTCTTCCGCCTCAATGGCCGCGGCCGCTTTCCGTTCCGAACCGTCGAGCGCGTCCATCAGCGCCTTTTCGGCAGGTTCGGGCGTGTAGGAAAGCTCTTTCGCATGGCGCTCGGCCATCTTGGCGTCGATCACCGCCTTCAGGTCGGGGTCGTCCACGATCGCGAGCGGGTCTTCCTCCCCGGTCTGCGCGATCTCGCCCTCGATGCCGTGCCAGTCTTCCTTCTTCAGGATATTGGCCGCGCGCTTGTAGCCGGCGAGGAGATTGGCGCCGTCCTCGGTCTCGATGAAGGCCTGCAATGCGTTCACACGGGCCAGAAGTCGCACGAGGTCGTCTTCGTTCCCGAGCGCGAACACCGCGTCGATCAGGTCGTGGCGAACGCCGGCCTCGCGCTGCTGGACCTTGAGGCGGTCGGCGAAGAAATCTAGCAGTTCGCCCTCCGCGATCGGCAGGCGCAAACCATTGTCCGTCACCAGCCTGATGACGCCGAGCGCCGCGCGCCGAAGCGCGAAGGGGTCTTTCGATCCGGTCGGCTTCTCGTCGATCGAGAAGAAGCTGCGCAGTGTGTCGAGCTTGTCCGCCAGACTTACCGCCACCGTAACGGCCGCGGTGGGCACGACGTCGCCCTGGCCGACCGGCTTGTAATGATCGCGGATCGCGTCGGCCACGGCATCGGGCAGGCCCTCGGCGCGGGCGTAGTAGCCGCCCATAAGCCCTTGGAGTTCGGGGAATTCCCCGACCATCTCGGTGACGAGATCAGCCTTGCAAAGCCGCGCGGCCCGTTCGGCCATGTCGGCGAGTGCAGCACGATCCTCCCCATCGGCTTGCGATGGGGAGGTGGCAGACGCGCCAGCGTCTGACGGAGGGGCCCCTCCACCACTCGCCTGCGGCGAGCGGTCCCCCTCCCCATCGCAAGACGATGGGGAGGACTGTACGATCCCTTCCTCGACCAGCCAGCGGGCCAGTTTCGCCACACGCTCAACCTTGTCGGCGACGGTGCCCAGCTTCTCGTGGAACGTGATCCGCTCCAGCCCCCTGGCGTGTTCGGCCAGCGTCTTCTTGCGGTCCACGTCCCAGAAGAAGCGCGCATCGGCGAGGCGCGCGGCGAGGACCTTGCGGTTGCCGTCCACAACCCGCGCGCCGCCGTCCTGCGCCTCGATATTGGCGGTGCAGACGAAGGCGTTGGCGAGCTTGCCCGATGCGTCCTCGCACACGAAGTACTTCTGGTTCACGCGCGCGGTGAGCTGGATGACCTCGGGCGGGACGGCGAGAAAATCCTCGTCGAAGCGGCCGAGCAGCGGCACCGGCCACTCGGTCAGCCCCGCGTTCTCGATCACCAGCCCCTCGTCCTCGACCAGCGTGAGGCCGGCATCGGCGGCCGCCCTCGCCGCGCCGGCGCGGATCATGTCCTGCCGTTCCTCGTGGTTCACGATCACGTGGCAGGCGCGCAGCTTCTCGGCGTAGTCGTCGGCGCTGCCGATCGTGATATCGCCCGGGCAATGGAAGCGGTGGCCCTTGGTGGCGTAGCCCGAGGCGATGCCGTCGATCACGCATTCGACCAGTTCTTCGCCGAGGATGGCGACGATGCCCGACAGCGGGCGCACCCAGCGCAGGCTCTCGGTCGAAAGCGAGGCGGCACCCCAGCGCATCGACTTGGGCCAGGAGAAATCGCGCACGATCGCGGGAATCGCCTCGGCCAGCAGGGCGCTGGTCGCGCGGCCGGGGATGTTCCTGACCGCGAAATAGGTCGGCCGCCCCTTCACATCGCGCACTTCCAACTGGTCGCGCGTGACGCCGTTCTTGCGGCAGAAGCCCTCCACCGCCTGATCGGGTGCGCCCTCGGGCGGGCCCTTGGCCTCTTCGCTGACCGCCTCGGTCGCTTGCGGAAGGTCGCGCGCGATCAGGGCGAGCCGGCGCGGCGTGGACCAGACGATGACCGCGCCCACCGCGACCCCGGCGGCGTCCATCTCGCGCCGGAACAGCTTTTCCAGTTCGGCGCGCGCGCCGGCCTGCATCCGCGCGGGAATTTCCTCGCAGCGAAGTTCGAGCAGGAAATCAGCCATGGGCCGCCTCCCCCGTCACGAGTTCCTGCGAAAGCAGGAACCCAGCCGAGCCGCCCCCTCGATTGCCCTGGGCTCCTGCTTTCGCAGGAGCGCACGAACTATGCGGATACGCACCCATCACAGCGACCACTCCGGATATGCTGCCTGCCACCGGGGCGCCATCAGCTCGGCGTATTTCTCGCAGCTACCCCGCGCCAGGTCGCGTACGCGGCCCATGTAGCTGGCGCGTTCCTGCACGCTGATCACGCCGCGCGCCTGCAGCAGGTTGAACAGGTGGCTCGCCTCGACCGCCTGTTCGTAGGCCGCGATCGGCACGTCGTTCGCGATCGCGTTGCGGCATTCGGCCTCCGCCTTGTTGAACAGGTCGAACAGGGCGTCGGTATCGGCGACCTCGAAGTTCCACTTCGACATCTGCCGCTCGTTCTCGAGAAAGACCTGGCCGTAGCTCACGCCCTGTCCGTTGAAATCGAGGTCGTAGACGTTGTCGACGCCCTGGATATACATCGCCAGGCGCTCGAGCCCGTAGGTCAACTCGCCCGCGACCGGCTTGCAGTCGAACCCGCCCATCTGCTGGAAATAGGTGAACTGGGTGACTTCCATCCCGTCGCACCAGACTTCCCAGCCCAGCCCCCAGGCGCCGAGCGTCGGGCTTTCCCAGTCGTCCTCGACGAAGCGGATATCGTGCTTCAGCGGATCGATGCCGATGACTTCCAGGCTCTTGAGATAAAGCTCCTGGATGTCGGGCGGGCTCGGCTTCAGGATCACCTGGTACTGGTAGTAATGCTGCAGCCGGTTCGGGTTCTCGCCGTATCGCCCGTCGGTCGGGCGGCGGCTGGGCTGGACGAAGGCGGCGTTCCAAGGCTCCGGACCCAGCGCGCGCAGCGTGGTCGCGGTGTGGAACGTGCCCGCCCCCATCCGCATGTCGTAAGGTTGCAGGATCAGGCAGCCCTGCGCGCTCCAGAAATCGTGGAGCGCGAGGATCATGTCCTGGAAGCTTTTCTCGGGGTTCCGGTCCATCGCGCCGCGCCATGGCCGAAGCGAAAAAATCGGTCAATGGTGCAGCCGCGGCGGGGCCATCGGCTTGACAGGCAAGGGGGCGCGCCACAATCGGTTCACCGGCCCGCAAGGGGGCCAAGGACAGGACACCCGCGATGAAGCGCATTCTCACACCTCTCGCCGCCGCGGCTTCGGCCCTAGCACTGGCCTTCGCCCCCGCGGCCCAGGCCGGGTCCGGGGACGCGCCCGCGCCCGCCCCGAGCCCGGAAGCCCCTGCCCCAACCCCGGAAACCGCCCCACCCCAGGCCCGCCCCGCCCTGTGGAAGGTGGCGGACGAGGACACGACCATCTGGCTCTTCGGCACGGTCCATGCCCTGCCCGAGGGGATCGACTGGTACCACGGCCCGGTCGCCCGGGCGCTCGGCGAATCCGAGATGCTGGTGACCGAGATCGAGATGACGGCCGAAACCGCCGCCTCGATGAAGGCGCTGGTCACCCGGATCGGCACCCTGCCCGAGGGGCAGAGCCTGCGCGCGATGCTGAACGCCGAACAGCGCACCGTTTACGAGGACGCGCTGGCGCGGCTGGGCCTGCCGGCCGCGGCGTTCGACCCCTACGAGCCATGGTATGCGGCCATGATGCTGGGGATGCTGCCGCTGCTGAAGGAAGGCTATTCCCCCGCCGCCGGGGTCGAGACCGTGCTCCAGCAGGCGCGCGGCGAAGAAATGCCCCGCGGCGCGCTGGAGACGCTGGAGGAACAGCTCGCGATCTTCGACAGCCTGCCGATGGAGGCCCAGGTCCGCCTGCTGATCGAAACCGCCGAAGGCGTCGATGACATCAAGGCCATGCTCGACCTCATGGTCGCCGAATGGGCCGAGGGCGACGCCGCCGAACTGGCGCGCCTGATCAACGAGAGCATGAGCGACCCGGTCCTCGCCGAACGGCTGCTCTATCGCCGCAACGCCAACTGGGCGCGGTGGATCGACGAGCGCCTCGACCGGCCCGGCACGGTCTTTCTCGCGGTCGGCGCGGGCCACCTGGCGGGCACGCAGAGCGTCCAGGACAAGCTGGCCGAGCTCGGGATCGCGACCGCGCGCGTCCAGTGATCCGGCGTGCCGCCCTTGCCGCGGCTGGGCTGCTGCTGGCGCTCGCTGCCTGCGACCGGGGCCGCCCGCCGGCCGCGTTCGCCGGCCCCGCCGCGCCCGCCCTGTTCGAGATCGCCGGGCCCGGCGGCGCGGTGGAAGGCTGGCTGTTCGGGACGATCCACTCGCTGCCCGGCGGCGTGTCGTGGGAGACGGAAACGCTCGCCGATGCGCTGGCGGCGGCGGACGTGCTGGTGGTCGAAGTCCGCGACCTGGAAGACGGCGCCGCGCTGCGCCGCGCGTTCGAGCGGCGCGCCTATTCCGCGCCCCGCCCCCCGCTGGCCGAGCGGGTCCCGCCGTCGCTGCGGGCCCGGCTGGAAAGCCTGATGGCCGAAGGCTCGATGCCGGCCGGCGCGCTCGACCGGATGGAGACCTGGGCCGCGGCGCTGACGCTCGCCCAACTGGGCCAGGCCGGCAAGGCCGAGAACGGGGTCGATCGCGCGCTCGTGCGGCGCATGGGGGCGGGCACGGTGATCGAGCTGGAAGGCGCGGGCGCACAACTCGACATCTTCGACCGCCTGCCCGAGCGCGAACAGCGCGACCTGCTGGCGGCGGTGATCGCGGACCTCGCCGACCGCCAGGCCGGGGCGCAGGCCAATGCCGCGCGCTGGTACCGCGGCGATATCGGCCATCTCGCCGACCCGGCGACGAGCGCGATCCTTGCCGACCCCGAGCTGCGCGACGCGCTCTACGCCGGGCGGAACCGCGACTGGGCCGGCCGCCTCGGCGCCATGCTGGACGAAGCGCCGCGCCCCTTCGTCGCGGTCGGGGCGGCGCACCTGGCGGGCGAGGACGGGCTGCCCGCCCTGCTGCGCCGGCGCGGCTATACCGTGCGCCGCATCCAGTAACGCGCCCTTGCAATCCCGCCCCGGTCCGCTATAGGCGCGCTTCCTGCCATGGTCATCCCTGGAGGCGTGGCGGAAACCGTATCCACAAGCATTTCGAAAGGTAAGCGACATGAGCGACGCTCTGACCCTGCCGGCCGAGACGCGCGATCGGGCTGGCAAGGGAGCCTCCCGTGCACTGCGTCGTGAAGGCCGTGTTCCCGCCGTCATCTACGGTGGCAAGGAAGCCCCGACCCCGATCCACGTCGAGGAACGCCTGCTGATAAAGCAGCTGGACACCGGCCACTTCATGAACTCGATCGTCGAGATCGAGCTGGACGGCAAGACCGTTCGCACCCTGCCCAAGGACGTCGCTTTCCACCCGGTTACCGACCGCCCGAACCACGTCGATTTCCTGCGCCTGGCCAAGGGCGCGAAAGTGGACGTTGCGGTCCCCGTCCTGTTCGTGAACGAAGAGGCGAGCCCGGGCCTGAAGAAGGGCGGCGTGCTGAACGTCGTGCGCCACGAGCTCGAGCTGGTCTGCGACGCGAACAAGATCCCGAACGAGATCGAGATCGACGTCACCGGCCTCGAGGTCGGCGATTCGATCCACATCAGCCACGTCAAGCTGCCCGAGGGTTCGGAAAGCGCGATCACCGATCGCGACTTCACGATCGCGACGGTCGTGGCCCCGTCGGCGCTCAAGCGGGCCGAGGCGGAAGAGAGCGATGAAGCTCCCGCCGACGCGGTTCCCGCGACCGAGCAGAACGCCGAAGACGACAGCGGCGAGGAAAAGGGCGGCGAAGGCTGACCTTCCCGCTTCCGGCTATCGCCCGGCAAGAACACGCAGCGCCGGCCCGGCAACGGGCCGGCGTTTTGCGTTTGGGGCGTCGCTTGCCTAACCCACTCGCGCTATGCGAATCGCATCGCACATGCGGGAGAGAAGAGCTTGAGCGACACCGATCACCAGACCGTCCCCGTCCCTGCCGCCGCGAGCGAGAGCGCGCGCTGTTCGCTGGCGGATTACGAGGCGCTCTATCGCCGCAGCATCGACGATCCCGACGCCTTCTGGGCCGAGCAGGCCGCGCGGCTCGAATGGTTCCGCGAGCCCGCGCGGATCGCGAACTGGAGCTACGACCCGGTCGATATCCGCTGGTTCGAGGACGGCACGCTGAACGTCTGCCACAACGCGGTGGACCGCCACGTCGCGGCCGGGCGCGGCGACGCGGTGGCCCTGGTGTTCGAGCCGGACGACCCGGCGGGCGAGGTGCGCCGCCTGACTTACGCCGACCTGCAGCGCGAAACGATCCGCATGGCCAATACGCTGAAGGCCATGGGCGTGAAGAAGGGCGAGAGGGTCACGATCTACATGCCGATGATCCCCGAAGGCGCGATCGCGATGCTCGCCTGCGCGCGGATCGGCGCGGTCCACTCGGTGATCTTCGGCGGGTTCTCGCCCGATGCCATCGCCGGCCGGATCGAGGACTGCCGCAGCGACTGGGTCGTCACCGCGGACGAGGGGCTGCGCGGATCGAAGACGATCCCGCTCAAGGCCAATGTCGACGCCGCGCTGGAAAAGGTCGCGGTCAGGGCCGTCCTCGTCGTGCGCCACACCGGGGCGGACGTGGCGATGACCGAGGGGCGCGACCACTGGTATCACGCGCTGTCGCAGGGCGTGGCGGATGAATGCCCGTGCGAGGAAATGAACGCGGAAGACCCGCTGTTCATCCTCTACACATCGGGATCGACCGGCAAGCCCAAGGGCGTGCTCCACACCACGGGCGGCTACGCCGTGTGGACCGAAACGACGTTCCGCTACGTCTTCGACTACCGGCCGGGCGAAGTCTACTGGTGCACGGCCGATATCGGCTGGGTCACCGGGCACAGCTATATCGTCTACGGCCCGCTGCAGAACGGGGCGACCGCGCTGATGTTCGAAGGGGTGCCGAACTGGCCCGACCACGATCGCTTCTGGGCCGTCTGCGCCAAACACCGGGTCAATATCTTCTACACCGCGCCGACCGCGATCCGCGCGCTGATGCGCGAAGGCACCGCGCACGTCGAGAAGCACGACCTGTCGAGCCTGCGCCTGCTGGGCACCGTGGGCGAACCGATAAACCCGGAGGCCTGGCGCTGGTATCACGACCACGTGGGCGGCGGCGAGACGCCGGTGGTCGATACCTGGTGGCAGACCGAAACCGGCGGGATCATGATCACCACCCTGCCCGGCGCGCACCCGATGAAGCCGGGCAGCGCGGGCCGCCCCTTCTTCGGCGTGTGCCCCGAACTGGTCGACGGCGACGGGGCGATCATCGACGGCGCGGCCGCGGGCAACCTGTGCATCGCGCGGTCCTGGCCCGGGCAAGCGCGCACCGTCTATGGCGATCACGAGCGCTTCGTGCAGACGTATTTCAGCACTTATCCCGGCAAGTATTTCACCGGGGACGGCTGCCGCCGCGACGAAGACGGCTATTACTGGATCACCGGGCGGGTGGACGACGTGATCAACGTCTCGGGCCACCGCATGGGCACGGCCGAAGTCGAAAGCGCGCTGGTGCTGCACCCGAAAGTGGCGGAAGCCGCGGTGGTCGGCTTCCCGCACGACATCAAGGGCCAGGGCATCTATTGCTACGTCACGCTCAACGCGGGGGAGGAGCCGTCGGACGATCTCGCCGCCGAACTGCGCGCGCACGTTCGCAAGGAAATCGGCCCGATCGCCACCCCCGATCACCTGCACTTCGCCCCCGCCTTGCCCAAGACGCGTTCGGGCAAGATCATGCGCCGCATCCTGCGCAAGATCGCGGAGAACGACTACGGCGCGCTCGGCGACACCTCGACCCTGGCCGATCCCTCGCTGGTCGACGGGCTGATCGAGGGGCGGCTCAACCGCTAGCCGCCGGCAGCGGGCAGGCGGCAGGCGGCAGCCAGCGGGGCATTGCCCCGGCCCGGCCGGCGCACTAGAGCGCGCGCCATGCAGATCTGGGCAGGACTAGGCAATCCCGGGCCGCAATATGCGCTCCACCGTCACAACGTGGGCTTCATGGCCTGCGACGTCATCGCGGAAATGCACGGCTTCGGCCCGGTGCAGAAGAAGTTCTCCGGCTGGGTGCAGGAAGGGCGCATCGGCGGGGAGAAGATCCTGCTGCTCAAGCCCGCGACCTTCATGAACCAGAGCGGGCGCAGCGTGGGCGAGGCGCTGCGCTTCTACAAGCTCGGGATGGAGGATCTCACCGTCTTCCACGACGAGCTCGACCTCGCGCCGTTCAAGATCAAGGTCCGCACCGGCGGGGGCCTCGCCGGGCACAACGGGCTGCGTTCGATCAACCAGCACCTGGGCGGGCCCGATTTCCACCGGGTGCGGATCGGCATCGGGCACCCGGGGCACAAGGACCGCGTGACCGGGCACGTCCTCGGCAACTATGCCAAGGGCGAAATGGAAGCGCTGACCGACATGCTCGCCGCGATCGGGGCCGAGGCGGAATGGCTGGCGAAAGGCGATCCGGCCCGGTTCATGAGCGACGTCGCCCTGCGCATGAACGGCTAGGGCCGCGCAAGCCTATCGACCGGGCGCCGCCCGCTCGGCTAGGGTCCGCGCGCGTTCAGCCGGGCCTTCGGGACCGATCTTGCACGATCATCAGCCAGGAGCCATCGATGCCGACGATAGACCGCCGTTCCCTGCTCGCCGGGGCCGCCGCCACGACCGCCCTCGCCGCCGGCGCCGCGCGCGCCCAGCCCGACCGGGTCGCTGCACGGCCCGACCTTTCGGGCAAGTCGATCCTGATCACCGGCTGCTCATCGGGCTTCGGCCGCGCCGGGGCGGAACACTACGCCCGGCTCGGCGCGAAAGTCTTCGCCACGATGCGCAACCTGCCCCGGCCCGAGGGGGAAGAGCTGGAGCGCCTCGCGCGGGACGAGGGGCTCGACATCACCGTGCTCGAGCTCGACGTGCTCGACGACGACATGGTGGCGCGCGCCGTCTCGCAGGCCGAAGGCATGGCCGGCGGCGCGCTCGGCGTGCTGGTGAACAATGCCGGGATCGGCATTTCGGGGCCGGTCGAGGTCCAGGACATGGAGGCGACCCGCCTCGCCTTCGACACCAATGTCTTCGGCTATTACCGCCTCGCCCGCGCCGTCCTGCCGGCCATGCGCGCGCGTGGCGGGGGGCAGATCTTCGCCGTTTCCTCGCAGCTCGGGCGCGTCATCGCGCCCTATGCCGGGCACTATTCGGCCAACAAGTTCGCGGTCGAGGCGATGTTCGAACAGCTCGCCTACGAACTCGTGCCGCACAATATCGACGTCACGATCGTCGAGCCGGGCGGCTACCCGACGAAAGTATGGGTCAACCGCAATGTCTATACCGCCGCGCTGCGCGATCGCGCGGCGCAGGTCCACAAGGACGGCTATCCCGACGTTGTCGCCCGCATGGGGCTGGAGGACGGCTCGGGCCGGACCGCCGACGTCATGGATATCCCGCGCGCGATCGCGCAGATCATCGCCATGCCGCCCGGCACCCGCCCGCTGCGCCGCGCGGTCAGCGGCGGCTCGATCCCGCAGGAGGAGATCAATCGCGTCACCGCCGCCACCCAGCTCGCCTGGCTCGGCGGGTCGCAGCGGGTCGGCCCCCTGGTGAGGGCGGTGCACGGATAGCGCCGAGCTTGTCGCGCGACGGCATTTCTTTATAGCGCCCGCACCGCAAGGCCGCGGCACTTTCGCGGGCGACGGTAGATGGAAGGTATTCGAAGCAAATGGGTTTCCGCTGCGGAATCGTCGGGCTGCCGAATGTGGGCAAGTCCACCCTGTTCAACGCGCTGACCGAGACGCAGGCCGCGCAGGCGGCGAACTATCCGTTCTGCACGATCGAGCCGAACGTGGGCCAGGTCGCCGTGCCCGACGAACGGCTGGACAGGATCGCCGCGATCGCCGGTTCGGCGAAAGTGATCCCGACCCAGCTCGCCTTCGTCGACATCGCCGGCCTCGTGAAAGGCGCCAGCAAGGGCGAAGGTCTGGGCAACCAGTTCCTCGGCAATATCCGCGAGGTCGATGCCGTGGTCCACGTCCTGCGCTGTTTCGAGGACGACGATATCCAGCACGTCGCCAACCGCGTGGACCCGATCGCCGATGCCGAGGTGGTCGAGACCGAGCTGATGCTGGCGGATCTCGAAAGCCTGGAAAAGCGCGTTCCCGCGGCCGCGAAGAAGGCGACCGGCGGCGACAAGGAAGCGAAGATCATGGCCAGCGTGCTGGGCCAGGCGCTCGATCTCCTGCGCGACGGCAAGCCCGCGCGGCTGACCGAGCCGAAGGACGACGAGGAAGCCCGCATCTTCGCCCAGGCCCAGCTCCTCACCGCCAAGCCGGTGCTCTACGTCTGCAATGTCGCCGAGGAAGACGCGGCCGAAGGCAACGCGCTCAGCGCGCGCGTGTTCGAGAAGGCGGCGGACGAAGGGGCCGAGGCAGTCGTCGTATCCGCGGCGATCGAGGCCGAGCTGGTCGCGATGGACGAGGAAGAACGCGCCGAGTACCTGGCCGAGCTGGGCCTGGCGGAAAGCGGCCTCAGCCGCGTGATCCGCGCCGGCTACAAGCTGCTGGGCCTCAAGACCTTCTTCACCGCCGGCCCGAAGGAATCGCGCGCCTGGACTTTCCCCGACGGGGCCCGGGCGCCCCAGGCCGCGGGCGAGATTCACACCGATTTCGAGCGCGGCTTTATTCGTGCTGAAACAATTGCCTACGAAGACTACGTCGCGCTCGGCGGCGAAGCCGGCGCTCGCGAAGCCGGCAAGCTGCGCCAGGAAGGCAAGGAATACCTGGTGCAGGACGGCGACGTGATGCTGTTCAAGTTCAACGTCTGACCGATCGGAGCGACATCATGACCAGGCTTGCCCGTGCTCTCTCGCTGGCGGCGGCGGCGCTGCTCGCCGCCTGCGTGCCCGCGGCCGACGCGCCTTCGCTGCAATCCGCCGGCGCCCCGGCGGCCGCCATGGCGCAGGAGCGCGCGCCGGTCACGATCCTGGTTTCGATCGACGGGTTCCGCCCCGACTACCTCGACCGCGGCGTGACGCCCACGCTCTCGCGCCTCGCGCAAGGCGGGGTGCGCGCGCCGATGCAGCCCTCGTTCCCGACCAAGACCTTCCCCAACCACTGGACGCTGGTGACCGGCGAGGTGCCCGATGTCCACGGGATCACCGCCAACCGGATCGAACACCCCGAGCGGCCGGAGGAAGTCTTCACGATGGCGACGCTCGATCCCTGGTGGTGGAACGCCTCCCGCCCGGTCTGGGTCGAGGCGGAGGAAGCCGGCATCCGCACCGCGGCGATGTTCTGGCCCGGATCGGCGGTCGCCTGGGGCGGCACGATGCCCGAGGGCGGACGGGGTTCGCCCCAAGGCGGCCGCTACCCGCAGGACTGGCAGCAGTTCAGCATGGAAGTGACCAATACCCAGCGCGTGAACACCGTGCTCGACTGGCTGCGCCGCCCGGCCCGGATACGCCCGGGCTTCGTCACCCTCTATTTCGACGCGGTGGACACCGCCGGCCACCGCGGCGGGCCCGACAGTGCCGAGCTGAACGCCGCGGTCCGCACGATCGATCGCCATATCGGCGATCTCGTGAGCGGCCTGGCCGAGCTGGGGCAGCCGGCGAACCTGGTCATCGTCTCCGATCACGGGATGGCGGCGACGAGTTCGCAGCGGGTCGTCGCGCTCGACGAAACCGTCGATCCGGCGCTCTACCGGGTGGTCGAAAGCGGCGCCTATGTCACCTTCCACCCGACCGAGGGCAACCGCCGCGCGTTCGAGGCCGCGTTGCTGCGCGATCATCCGCACATGCAATGCTGGCGCAAGGAGGCCATCCCCGCGCGCTTCGCCTATGGCACGAACCCGCGCGTCCCCCCCTACCTCTGCGTCGCGGAAACCGGCTGGACCATCGCCCGCACCCGCAGCGCGCGCGAATGGACCGGGGGCAGCCACGGTTACGACCACGAGGCACCCGAAATGGCGGCGCTGTTCCTTGCCCACGGCCCGGCGTTCGAGCGCGGCGTGCGCCTGCCCACGGTCCGCAACACCGCCGTCGCGCCGCTCGTGCGCGTGCTGCTCGGCCTCGGCGACGGGAGCGGTGCCGAGGCGTTCCGCCCCGCGCTGAAGCGGCAAGGGGCGGCGGCCGACTGACCGCCCGGCGGCGCCTGCCGGAACGGACTGCACCCTTGCGGCGTTTCCCAGCCAGTCAACAGGGGAACAGCAAGACATGGCAACGAAGTCCGAACGGTTCAGCAGCCTGGTTCGCGTCGGCTATTTCAGCCGCGCGATCCTCTATTCCGTCCTCGGGCTGATCGCGCTCACCAGCGCCGGGCGCATTCGGCAGGGCACGAACGGGATATTCCAGGCGATCCAGGAATTCCCGCTCGGCACCGCGATCCTCTGGCTCATGGTGGTCGGCCTCGTCGCCTATGCACTGTTCCGGCTCGCCTCCCCGCTGTTCGATATCGAGAACCAGGGGAGCGACAAGACCGGGTGGGCGCACCGCATCGGCCATGCCGGCAGCGCGATCGGCCACCTCGCGCTCGCCTATTCGGCGTTCAACTTCGCCTCCTCGGGCTCCGACAACGGGGGCGGCGCGCAGGCGGCGGCGTCGGGCGTCCTGTCGGTCCAGTTCGGCGGGGCGATCCTCGGCCTGCTCGGCATTGCCTTCATCGTCGCCGCGGTGTTCCAGGCCAAGAAGGGCTGGACGGGCGAATTCATGCACCGCATCGCACCCGGGGCCCCTTCGCAGACCCGCTGGCTCGGGGGGATCGGCTATATCGCCCGCGCGGTCGTGTTCCTCCTGATCGGCTGGTCGCTGGTTCAGGCCGGCTTCCTGTCGAGCGGCAGCGAACAGGTCCTGACGCTGGGCGACGCCGTGGCCAGCCTGGCCGACGACGGCGTGATCTTCACGCTCGTGGCGATCGGCCTGCTGATGTTCGGTTTCTTCAGCCTCGTCCTCGCGCGCTATCGCATCATTCCCGAGCTCGACGCCGAAGGGATGCGTCCGGCCTTCCGCTCCTAGTCGAAGGCGGCGAGGATCGGGCACGGCCCGGCATCGCCCCGCGCACAGTCGCTGGCCAGCCGGGCGAGCGACCGGCGGGCGGCGGCAAGGGCCGTGATCTGCGCGTCGAGCGCCGCGATCCGTTCGCGCGCCATCGCCCGGGCCCGCGGCCGGTCGTCGGTCCGGTCGAGCGCGATCAGCTCGGCAATCTCGGCCAGCGAGAAGCCCGCCGCCTGCGCCTGCCGCACGAAACGCAGGCGGCGCAGGTCCTCCGCGCCGTAGTGCCGCCCGCCGGGCGCGCTTCCCCGCGGCACGGCGAGCAGCCCCTTGCGTTGATAGAATCGCACCGTTTCGACCCCGACCCCGCCGGCGCGGGCGAGATCGGAAATGCGCATCATTTTCATGCTTGACTCCGTACCACGGTACGGAGGCTATGGAGGAATGCATGAGCGACGACAAGACCGCAACGCTGCACCGCATGGTCATGGACAAGCACGTCTGCCCCTATGGCGTGAAGGCCCGGTGGCTGCTGCAACGCCATGGCTACGCGGTGGACGACCGGTGGCTGACCACGCGCGAGGAAACCGACGCCTTCAAGCGGGAACACGGGGTCGATACGACGCCGCAGACCTTCATCGGGGGCGAGCGGATCGGCGGCTATAGCGAGCTGCGCGCTTTCCTGGGCAAGCCCCTGCCCGGCGAAGGCGCGACCAGCTATCGCCCGGTGATCGCCGTGTTCGCCATTGCCGCCGCGCTGGCCATGGCGGCCAGTCACCTGGCGTTCGGCTCCGCCATCACCGTGCGCGCGGCCGAATGGTTCGTGGCCTTCACGATGGCGATCCTCGCCATGCTGAAGCTGCAGGACGTGGAACGCTTCTCGACCATGTTCGTCGGCTACGATCTCCTTGCGCGGCGCTGGGTGCCCTATGCCTATGCCTATCCGTTCCTGGAGGCCGGGGCCGGCGTGCTGATGGCGGCCCATGCGCTGAACTGGCTCTCGATCCCGGTGGCGCTGGTCATCGGCACGATCGGGGCGGCCAGCGTATTCTACGCCGTCTATGTCCAGAAGCGCGCGATAAAGTGCGCCTGCGTCGGCGGGTCTGGCAACGTGCCGCTCGGTTTCGTCTCGCTCACCGAGAACCTTTTCATGATCGGCATGGCGATCTGGATGATCGCCAGGTACTGAAGGAACACCACCTGGATGCGTATCTCACTTCTCGCGGCGGCTGCCGCGCCCGCCCTGCTCGCCCCCCTTCCCGCGCTGGCCCAGACCGGCCCCGACGCGCCCCCCGGCATGGACGACGAACCGATCGATCATCCGCGCGATCGCGCGACGGTGGATCATGGGGCAATGGACCACGGGGCGATGGACCACGGGGCGATGGACCACGGGGCGATGGACCACGGCCCCGCGCACGGCGGCGAAGGGTCGGGCACCTCGCGCCTTCCCGCGAACGAGACGATGGACCACGGCGCGGCGATCGATCTCGGCGGCGATGCCAGCCTGATGCTCCACGGCTTCGTCTGGCCGGTCTATACCGACCAGGGCGGCCCGCGCGGCGACGACAAGTTCTACGTCCAGTCGATGGCCATGGCGACGCTGGAAAAGCCGTTCGACGGGGGCAAGCTGACCCTGCGCACGATGATGAGCCTCGAACCGGCCATGCGGCACGACGGCTATCCCAACCTCTTCGCCACCGGCGAAGTCGCCTATGGCGAACCGCTGGTCGACCGGCAGCACCCGCACGACCTGTTCATGGAACTGGCAGGCAGGATCGAGGTCGATATCGGCGAGAATACGAGCGCCTTCCTCTACGGCGGCCCGGTGGGCGAGCCGGCGCTGGGGCCGAGCGCGTTCATGCATCGCGCCAGCGCCCGCTACAACCCGGAGGCGCCGATCACCCATCACTGGTTCGATTCGACCCATATCACCTACGGCGTCGTGACGGCCGGCATCGGCGGACCGGCCTGGCAGCTGGAGGGCAGCGCCTTCCGCGGCCGCGAGCCGGACGAGTTCCGCTGGAACATCGAGGCGCCGCGGCTCGATTCGTGGAGCGTGCGCGCCAGCTTCGCCCCCGCCCCGGCGTGGCTGCTCCAGGCGAGCTACGGCCAGATCGACGAACCCGAGGCGATGCACGGCGGCGCGGACGAACACCGGACGACCGCCTCGGTCCACTACAACGACGGGCGCGGCCTGTCGGCCATGGCGGCATTTTCCGCCAAGGACCGCCGGCCCGGCGACACGCTGACCGCCTGGCTGGGCGAAGTGAACTGGGATCTTTCCGATCGGCACACGCTGTTCGGCCGGGTCGAGAACGTGAAGAACGACGAGCTTTTCCCCGATCACCACGATCCGCTGCACCACGAGGCGTTCCGGATCACCAAGTTCCAGGCCGGCTATGCCTATCGCCTGCCGCTGGGGCCGGTTAACGTGGCGCTGGGCGGCAGCCTCTCCGCCTTTGCCAAGCCGGCGGAACTGGACCCCTATTACGGAGACAGCCCGATGGGCTACACGCTGTTCGCGCGATTCAGCCTGGGGGACTAGTGTGAAGTACTTTGAAGATATCGAGATCGGGACCAGGCAGAGCTTCGGCTCGTACGAGGTCACGCGCGAGGAAGTGATCGACTTCGCGCAAAAATACGATCCGCAGCCGTTCCATCTCGACGACGAGGCCGCGGCGGCGACCCATTTCGGGCGCCTCTCGGCCAGCGGCTGGCAGACCTGCGCGATGACGATGCGCATGATGGTGGAGAACATGCACCGCGAACAACAGGCCGGGCTGGGATCGCCCGGCATCGACGAGCTGAAGTGGCGCCGCCCGGTCTATCCGGGCGACACCCTGCGGTGCGAGACCGAGGTCATCGCCCGGCGCCGCAGCCGCAAACGGCCCGAGATGGGCCTGTTCCGGTCGCGCATCCAGGTCTTCAACCAGGACGACGACGTGGTGCTGGAAATGATCTCGAACGGGCTGATCCGCGTGCGCGATCCGTCGGCCCCGATCGAGGATGCCCCGACCGGCTGAACCGCTAACGAAGCCTTGCCGCCGGTCGCCTCAGGTGCCGCACTGGGCGATTCCGCTGGCCCCGTAGACGACCTGGCCGCGCCCGTTGCGCAGTTCCAGCCGCGCGGGATAGTCGGTCGTCTCCATGCCGCTGCGGGTGCCTTCCCGCTCGGCCAGGTCCAGCAGCATCGCGTACTCGCGCCCGTCGTAGCGCGCCCGCGCCATGACGGGCAATTGCGGGCTGCCCGCATCGGGCGCGAGCCGGTGGATGCGCCCGTCGATCTTGACGAAGGCGCCGCGTTCCATCGCCAGGGCCAGAAGGTCCGCCTCCCCTTCCCTGGCCGCGGCCCCTTCCCCGGCCCCCTCCCGGCCCTCTTCGCCTTCGCGCAGGAACGCGCAGCCGGCGCCCGAAAGGCGATGCTGTTCGATATCGGGATAAGTGATCGCCTCCAGTTCGACCGGGTCGGGCGGAACGTCCTGTGCGGCCTCGACCGCGGCGATCGCGCGATCTTCGGCCGCGCGCTTCTCCTCCGCCGTGGGCGCGGCCTCGCCGCAGGCGATCACCGCGAAAGGCAGCATCAAGGGCACAAGCCGTTTCATATCAATGCCTTCCGAACAGTTTCTCGACATCTTCCATCTTCAGCTTGACCCAGGTCGGGCGGCCGTGATTGCACTGCCCCGAACGCGGGGTGCGCTCCATTTCGCGCAGCAGCGCGTTCATTTCCGCGACCGAGAGCACGCGCCCCGCGCGGACCGACCCGTGGCAGGCCATCGTCGCGAGCACGAGGTCGAGCTTCTCCCCCAGAAGCAGGGCCTCGCCGTGGTGGGCGAGATCGTCGGCAATGTCCTGCAGCAAGCGGGCCGGGTCGGACTTGCGCAGCGAATGCGGCACGCTGCGCACCAGCATGGCGCCCGGTCCGAAGCGCTCGATCGCCAGGCCCAGCCCGGCGAGCTTTTCGGCGGCGTCCTCCAGCCTGTCGCAGGCGGTCTCCTCCAGCTCGACCACTTCGGGGATCAGCAGGGCCTGCGCGCGCGCGACCGAGTCCCCGGCCCCCGCGGCGCGCAGCCGTTCGAGCACGAGACGTTCGTGCGCGGCGTGCTGGTCGACGAGAACCAGCCCGTCCGCCGCCTCGGCGACGATATAGGTATTGGCCACCTGGCCGCGCGCGATGCCGAGCGGGTACCGGGCCGCGTCGTCGGGCAGCGGGGCGGCTTGCTCGGCCCGGCCTTGCGGCGATGCCATCACGTCCTGCTCGTGCTCGCGCCAGGCCTGCGATGCCTCGCGCACGCCGGCCGCCGGGGCCGACCAGTCGCGGCCGGAGAAGATCGATTGCAGGGCCGCCGCCGGGGCGGGCTCGGCCACCGGCTCGCTCTGCCAGCGGCCCATGGCGGCCGCGTCTGGGGCCTGTGCGCTGCGCCGGTCGCCGGTCGCCAGCGCCTGGCGCAGGCCGGAAACAATGAAACCGCGCACCCCCGCCGCATCGCGAAAGCGCACCTCGGTCTTCGCCGGGTGCACGTTGACGTCCACTTCCTGCGCCGGCAGGTCGAGGAACAGCGCCAGCACGGCGTGGCGATCGCGCGCCAGCATGTCGGCATAGGCGCCGCGCACCGCGCCGCTCAGCAGGCGATCCTTCACCGGACGCCCGTTGACGAACAGGTACTGGTGATCGGCCACGCCGCGGTTGTAGGTCGGCAGCCCGGCGATCCCGGTCAGCTTCATCGCCCCGCGCTCGAGGTCGATCGCGACGCCGTTCGCCTCCAGCTCGCGCGCGACGATCTGCGCCACCCGCCCGGCCAGCGGCTGGTCGGCCTGGAGCGAGAGGATCCGCCGCTCGCCATGCTCGAACGTGAAGGCAATGTCGGGCCGGGCCATGGCCAGGCGCCGCACGACGTCGTGGCAGGCGGCATATTCGCTCCGCGCCGTGCGCAGGAACTTGCGCCGCGCCGGCACCCTGGCGAACAGGTTTTCCACCCGCACCCGCGTTCCGGGCGGCAGCGCGGCCGGCCCGTCCTCGCAAGGGTCGCCGTGATCGACCACGCATTTCCAGCCCTCGCCCGCCCCCTGCGGCCGGCTTTCCAGCGTCAGCCGCGCGACGCTGGCGATCGAAGGCAGGGCCTCGCCGCGAAAGCCCAGGCTCGCCACCCGTTCGATCGCGCCTTCTTCGCCCACCAGGCTTTCGGGCAGCTTCGAGGTCGCGTGCCGTTCCAGCGCCAGCGCCATCTCCTGCGGCGACATGCCGCAGCCATCGTCGGTCACCTCGATCCGGCCGAGCCCGCCGTCGACGATCCTGATCGCGATGCGCGACGCGCCGGAATCGATCGCGTTCTCGACCAGCTCCTTCAGCGCAGAGGCAGGCCGTTCGACCACTTCGCCCGCGGCAATGCGGTTCACCAGCGTTTCGGGAAGGCGGCGAATTTCGGGCATTGCCGGGTACCTAGCGGCGAAGCGCCGTGAATTCGAGGCCGGCGGAAGGGTTTACCCAGCTTTTCGCAACAATTCTTTTGGCCTTTTTCCGCAGCTTTGGTTAAGGACCCGCGATCCCTGTCAGATGCGGGTTACGGCAGTCGCGGGTAACTGCGGCGAGGGCCCGAGACACATACGGAAAACGCGCAACGGCAATGAGCTTCCTGTCCAACATGTTCAAATTCGGCTCGCAGAACCTCGCGATCGACCTCGGCACCGCCAACACCCTGGTCTATGTCCAGGACCAGGGCATCATCCTCAACGAGCCATCGGTGGTCGCGATCGAGACGATCAACGGGATCAAGCGCGTGAAGGCCGTGGGCGACGATGCCAAGATGATGATGGGCAAGACGCCCGACAGCATCGAGGCGATCCGCCCGCTGCGCGATGGCGTGATCGCCGACATCGAGATCGCCGAGGAGATGATCAAGCACTTCATCCGCAAGGTGCACGGGAAGAAGAGCCTGTTCCGCTATCCCGAGATCACGATCTGCGTCCCCTCCGGCTCGACCTCGGTCGAACGGCGCGCGATCCGCGACGCGGCGAGCAATGCGGGGGCGAGCGCGGTCTACCTGATCCTCGAGCCGATGGCCGCGGCGATCGGGGCCGACATGCCGGTGACCGAGCCGGTCGGGTCGATGGTCGTCGATATCGGCGGCGGCACGACCGAAGTCGCGGTGCTGTCGCTGCGCGGGCTTGCCTATACCACCTCGGTCCGCACCGGGGGCGACAAGATGGACGAGGCGATCGTTTCCTACGTCCGCCGCCACCACAACCTGCTGATCGGCGAATCGACGGCGGAGCGGATCAAGAAGGATTACGGCATCGCCACGGTGCCCGAAGACGGCGTGGGCGAAACGATCACGCTGAAGGGCCGCGACCTGGTGAACGGCGTGCCGAAGGAAATCACGATCAACCAGGCCCACGTGGCCGAGGCGCTGGCCGAACCGATCGGCGCGATCGTCGAAGGCGTGCGGATCGCGCTGGAGAACACCGCGCCCGAACTCGCCGCCGACATCGTGGACCAGGGCATCGTGCTGACCGGCGGCGGCGCGCTGATCCAGGAACTGGACGAGCACTTGCGCGAGGAAACCGGCCTGCCCGTCAGCATTGCCGAAGACCCGCTGTCGTGCGTCGCCATCGGCACCGGCCGGGCGATGGAAGATCCGATCTATCGCGGCGTGTTGATGACCGCCTGAGGGGGAACGTATGGCGCCGCCTTCGTCACGGCGCTCGAGCTATTCGCGCAGGGCGCAATACGGGGTCTTCACCGGCTACGTCATCGCCGGGATCGGCGCGCTCGTCGGTGCCGTCCTCCTCGCCCTCTCGCTCTGGCGGCCGGCAAGCTTCAACGGCCCGCGCGCGGTTGCCGGCGACGCCGTTGCCCCCGCGGCCACGGCGAGCGCGAATGTCCGGGCCGAAAGCCAGGGCCTGTTCGACGCGATCGGGGGGTACCTGCGCGCCGGCAGCCAGAATGCCGAGCTGAAGAAGGAAGTCGAACTCGCCCGCATCCGCCTGGCGGAGGCGGAGGCGCTGGCGCAGGAAAACGCGCGCCTGAAGGCCCTCCTCGGCCTCTACGAGACGGATGAGAAGCCGGTCGCCGTCGCGCGCCTGATCGGTTCCACCTCGGCGAGCGCGCGACGTTTCGCCTATCTCGGCGCGGGCCGCGCGGACGGCGTGGTGGCCGGAATGCCGGTGCGCAGCCCGCGCGGCGTCGTCGGCCGCGTGCTGGAGGTCGGCCGCGACAGCGCGCGCGTCCTCCTGCTGACCGATAGCCAGAGCGTCCTGCCCGTGCGGCTGGCGCAGGGCAACGTCGTCGCCTTCGCCGAGGGGCGCGGCGACAGCCTGCTGCGTATTCGCCTGGTGAACCTGGGCATCAACCCGCTGAAGCCGGGCGACGTCTTCGTCACCAGCGGGGCCGGCGGTTACTACCGCCCCGGCATCGCGGTGGCGATCGTGGCCGAGAAGACCGAGGACGGCGCGCTGGCGCGGATCATCAGCGACCCGGCGGCGACCGATTACGTCGCGGTCGAGGCGATCTGGCAGGAAGACGCCCTGCGCGCGGCGCAGACGCCCGCGGCGGAGCCGGTGACCGAGTAATGGAGCGGACCGATCCCCGGTCGCGCCGCGATGCATACGGCTCGCGGATCAACCGGACCCATTCCCCCGCGCTCGCCTACGCCGTGCCCTGGGGGACGATCCTTCTCGCCTCGCTCCTGCCGCTGTTCCCGATCGCCTCGGCCGCGCCGGTCGTCCCGCCGATCGGGCTGATGACGCTGGTCGCCTGGCGCCTCGTGCGGCCGGGCCTCATGCCGGTCTGGGCGGGCCTGCCGCTGGGCGCGTTCGACGACCTGTTCAGCGGGCAGCCATTCGGCAGCGCTATCCTGCTGTGGTCGCTGGCCATGATCGCGATCGAGGCGATCGAGATCCGCTTCCCCTGGCGGTCGTTCGTCCAGGACTGGCTGATCGCCGGCGCCATCGTCGCCACCTATATCGTCGCCGCCGCGGTGGTATCGGGGGCCCATCTCTACGCCCCGCTGCTGGCCGCGCTGCTGCCGCAGATCTTGCTGTCCCTGCTCCTCTATCCCATTATCGCCCGCATGATTTCCATCCTCGACCGTTTCAGGCTGCTCCGTATCTGGATGATCGGCTGATGCTCGGCAGGAAATCGCGCGCGCGCAAGGCCCTTTCGTCCCAGCTCACTTCTGCCACGCTCGACAATATCTACGATCGTCGCAGCTTCGTCATCGCGGCGGTGGGCGCGGGCATCGGCACGCTGCTGGCGGTGCGGATGGGCTATATCGCGATCGCGGAGAACGAGAAGTACCGGACCGAGGCGGAAAGCAACCGCGTCAACCTGTCGCTGATCCCGCCGCGCCGCGGGTGGATCCTCGATCGCAACGACGCGCCGCTGGCATCCAACCGGGCCGACTTCCGCGTCGACGTGATCCCCGAGCGGATGACCGACAAGGAACGCGAGATCGAGGTTCTGGGCGAAGTGCTCTCGCTCGACCGCGCGCAGTTGATCGACTTGCGCGAGCGGATCGACCAGACGCGCGGCTTCCGCCCGGTCGAGGTCGGCAGCGGCCTCAGCTACGAACAGTTCGCCGCGCTCAGCGTGCGCCTGCCCGACCTGCCCGGCGTCGTGCCGCAGCGCGGCTTCTCGCGCTTCTACCCCACGGGCCCGTCGGTCGGGCACCTGATCGGTTATGTCGGCCCGGCTTCGGCCGAGGAGTACGAGGCGGATCGCAACCCCCTGCTGATCACGCCCGGCTACAAGATCGGCAAGGACGGGCTGGAAAAGCAGTTCGAGCAGCGCCTGCGCGGCGTCCCCGGCGCGCGCCGGGTCGAAGTGACCGCCTCGGGCCGGATCGTGCGCGACCTCGAAACGCGCGAGGACGTCCAGGGCGAGCCGGTCAAGCTGACGATCGACGGCCCGCTGCAGGACTATGCCGCCCGCCGGATCGGCCTCGAATCGGGCTCGGTCGTGGTCATGGACTGCCGCACCGGCGACCTGCTGTGCATGGCCTCGATGCCCAGTTTCGATCCCAACAGCTTTTCCGACGGGATCGGCAGCGTCGAATACGCGATGCTGCGCGAGGACGAACGCGTCCCCTTGCGCAACAAGGTGCTGAAAGGCCTCTATCCGCCCGGCTCGACGGTGAAGCCGATGGTTTCGATGGCGTTCCTGCGCGAGGGGCTCGACCCGGAAGAAACCGTCTATTGCGGCGGCGGCCTGAGGGTCGGCAACCGCGTGTTCCGCTGCTGGAAACGGGGCGGCCACGGCCACGTGAACATGGCCAAGGGCATCTACCAGAGCTGCGACGTCTATTACTATCACTTCGCACAGCGGATCGGGATGGACCCGATCGCGGCCATGGCCCGGCGCTGCGGCATGGGCCAGGAATTCGACCTGCCGGTGTTGAGCCAGTTCTACGGCACCGTTCCCGACCCGGCGTGGAAACTGCGCAAGCACGGGCGCGAATGGCAGGCCTTCGACACGGTCAACGCCACGATCGGCCAGGGCTACATGCTCTCCAACCCGCTGCAGCTGGCGGTCATGGCATCGCGCATCGCCACCGGCCGCCATGTCCAGCCCCGCCTGCTCTACGGCGGCGCGGAGGCACCGTTCGCCTCGGCCGACTTCCCCGCCGAACACGTCAGGCTCGTGCGCGAGGCGATGAGCGACGTCGTCAACGGCCCCGGAACGGCCGGGCGCGCGCGCCTGCCGCTGCCCGACGTGCTGATGGCGGGCAAGACCGGGACCGCGCAGGTCGTCTCGCTGTCGAAATCGGATGGCCGCTCGGGCCCGTGGAAGTATCGCGACCACGGGCTGTTCATCTTCTTCGCGCCGTTCGACAACCCGCGCTATGCCGGCGCGGTGGTGATCGAACACGGCGGCGGATCGGGCGCGGCCTATCCGATCGCCCGCGACGTGACGACATTCCTGTTCGACCCGACCAAGGGGATGGAGGCGCTTCACGCGCTTGAAAAGCAATGGGGCGGCACCGCGCAGGAACGGCTGACCAGGAAATACGCCGCCTATGCCGAGCAGGCAGGCGCGGACGTGCCGCCGGTGCCGCGCCGTGAAGAGGAAATCTTCGACCGTGTCGACGCCGAGGCCCGGGCCGCCGCGATGGTGCCGGTGAACGAGGCGACCGACGCCGCGATCAACCGTTCGCAGGTGGACGAATGAACTCGGTCGTCCCCGCCCCGATCGCGCGCCAGCCCTGGGGAATGCTGATCCCGCTATTCATGCTGGTCGGCTTCGGCGCGATGGTGCTGTTCTCCGCCGCGGGCGGCAACTGGAAGCCTTTTGCCATTCCGCACCTCGTGCGCTTCGCCGTGTTCCTGGCGATGGCCGGCGTGATGACGCTGTTCAGCCGGGATCTCGTGCGCCTGCTCGCCTACCCCGGCTACGCTCTGGTCCTGGCCATGCTGGTCGCGGTGGAGGCGATGGGCTTCGTCGGCGGCGGCAGCCAGCGCTGGCTCGACCTGGGGGTGATCCAACTGCAGCCATCCGAACTGATGAAGCCGGCGATCGTCCTGGTCCTGGCGCGCTTCTACAGCGGGCTTCCTCCTTCGATGACGACGTCGTGGCGCGCGCTCGTTCCGGCGGGCGTGCTGATCGCGCTGCCGATGGGGCTCGTCCTGCTCCAGCCCGATCTCGGCACGACGCTGGCCATCGCCTTCGGGGGGGTCGTGGTCATGTTCCTGGCCGGCCTGCCGCTGCGCTGGTTCGCAGCCGGCGCGATCGGGGCCATGATCGTCGCGCCGATCGCCTATTTCTTCGGCCTGCACGATTACCAGCGGCGGCGGGTGACGACCTTCCTCGATCCCGAAAGCGATCCGCTGGGCGCCGGCTATCACATCACCCAGTCGAAGATCGCGATCGGCTCGGGCGGGCTGACCGGCAAGGGCTTCAACGAGGGATCGCAGAGCCATCTCAATTACCTGCCCGAGCCGCACACCGATTTCGTCTTCGCGACGATGGCCGAGGAATGGGGCCTGCTCGGCGGCCTGGCGGTGATCCTGATCTTCGGCCTGATCCTGCGCTGGGGCCTCCAGGTCGCGCACCGCTCGCAGGATCGCTTCGCCAAGCTGCTGGCGGCCGGGATGGTGGCGACGATCTTCTTCTACGTCGCGATCAACCTGATGATGGTCATGGGCCTGGCCCCTGTGGTCGGGATCCCGCTTCCGTTCATGAGCCACGGCGGTTCGTCGATGCTGACGAACATGATCTGCATCGGCTCGCTGATGATGGTCAATCGCTGGAATCGGCAGGCGCCGCAGAGCCGTTTTCGCTAGATCGCGAAATCACCCCTTTTCATGCTCGCGAGGATCGCTATATGCAGCGCCTCCCGAGTCGGGGCCCTGCCCCGCCCGGCCAGCCGAAACGGCATGGGGACGCATAGCTCAGTTGGTAGAGCAGCTGACTCTTAATCAGCGGGTCCTAGGTTCGAGCCCTAGTGCGTCCACCATTTCCCACCATTCGCCCCTTCCCCCGCGCGCCGCTTGTGCTACCGGGCTGGCAGTTTTGATGCGGAGATTTGCATGGCGCGTTTCCTGGTGGTCGAGGCCCGGTTCTACGAACATCTCAACGACCTGTTGCTCGACGGCGCGCGCAGCGCGCTGGAGGCGGCGGGGCACGAAGTCGAGGTCGTGACCGTTCCGGGCGCGCTGGAGGTGCCCGGCGCGATCGCGCTTGCCGCCGAGAGCGGGCGGTTCGACGGCTTCGTCGCGCTCGGCATCGTCATTCGCGGCGAGACCTATCACTTCGAGATCGTCGCGGGCGAGAGCGCGCGCGGGATCATGGCCCTTTCGATGGACGGCATTGCGATCGGCAACGGCATCCTGACGGTCGAGAACGAGGAACAGGCGCTCGTCCGCGCGAAGAAGGCGGAAAAGGACAAGGGCGGCGAGGCTGCCCGCGCCGCCATGGCCATGCTGGCCCTGCAGGACAAGTTCGCTTGATCGCGGCGTCCCGGCGCGATCGCCCGGCACAGGTGCCCGCGTGAACGGACCGCTCGAATGGATTGCCGCCATCGGCACGATGATCGCTGCCGGGCTGATCGCCGCCGACCTGGGGCGCAAGGCCACCGGCTGGGGCTTCGTGCTGTTCTGCGCTGTGGCGATCACCTGGATCGTGTCCGGCCTGACGAGCGGGGCCATGCCGATCGCCGCGATGAACGCGATCCTGCTGGCCATCAACGCCTGGGGCGTGTGGCAATACCTGCTGAGCCCGCGCAACCGGCGCAAGCTGGAAAAGATGGAAGAGCTGGAGGAAGAGGCCGAACGCGAAGTGGACGGCTAGGCCGCCCCTCTCGCGCTCCCCTCCCCCAGCCTTGGCCGCAGCGGCGTCAGTCGGCGAGCCGGCCGAAGCAGGCGTTGCCGGCATAGCGGGCGCTGTCGCCCAGTTCTTCCTCGATCCGGATCAGCTGGTTGTACTTCGCCAGGCGATCCGACCGGGCGAGCGAGCCGGTCTTGATCTGGCCGCAGTTGGTCGCGACCGCGAGGTCGGCAATGGTCGAATCCTCGGTCTCGCCCGAGCGGTGGCTCATCACCGAGGTGTAGCCGGCACGAGTGGCGATATCGACCGCCTCCAGCGTCTCCGTCAGCGTGCCGATCTGGTTGACCTTGACCAGCAGCGAGTTCGCCAGCCCCTTGTCGATCCCCATCCGCAGCCGCTCGGGGTTGGTCACGAACAGGTCGTCGCCGACCAATTGCACTTTCCCGCCGATGCGATCGGTCAGCGCCTTCCAGCCTTCGAAGTCGTCTTCGCTCATCCCGTCCTCGATCGAGCGGATCGGGTAATCGGCGCACAGGCTCGCCAGGTACTCGGCCATTTCCTCGGGATTGAGCGAGATCTCTTCCCCGGCAAGATCGTAGCGGCCTTCGGAGAAGAACTCGGTCGAGGCGCAATCGAGCGCCAGCGCGACGTCGGCCCCCGGCCGGAAGCCGGCTTCCTCGATCGAGCGCATGATGAAATCGAGCGCCGCGCGCGTGCTGGCGAGATCGGGCGCAAAGCCGCCTTCGTCGCCGACCGCGGTCGAAAGCCCTTTCTGCGCCAGCCCCTTCTTGAGCGTGTGGAACACTTCCGCGCCCCAGCGCACGCCGTCGGCCAGCGTTTCGGCGCCGACCGGCATGATCATGAATTCCTGGATGTCGATCGGGTTGTCGGCATGCTCGCCGCCGTTGATGATGTTCATCATCGGCACCGGCAGGACATGGGCCGAAACCCCGCCCAGGTAGCTGTAGAGCGGCAGGCCGCGCGCATTGGCGGCCGCCTTGGCCACGGCCAGGCTGACGCCGAGGATCGCGTTCGCGCCCAGGCGCCCCTTGTTCCCGCTGCCGTCGAGCGCGATCATCGCCAGGTCGATGTCGCGCTGGTCTTCCGCGTCGAGGCCCAGAAGAGTGTCGGCGATCTCTCCGTTCACGGCATCGACGGCCTTCGTCACGCCCTTGCCCAGATAGCGCCCCTTGTCGCCGTCGCGCAGTTCCACCGCCTCGTGCGCGCCGGTCGACGCGCCCGAAGGCACGGCGGCGCGGCCGAAGCTGCCATCTTCCAGCAGGACGTCCACCTCCACTGTCGGATTGCCCCGGCTGTCGAGGATTTCGCGGCCGTGAAGATCGATGATCGCAGTCATGAAGCGCTCCGGGTCGAGAGGTGTTGTAATGGACTATGACACCCCCATATCGGGTGTCTGGCGCCCCTCTATGCGCCGGAACAATGCGGCGCAAGTTGCGTTGGCAACCTGAACAGCTAAAGCGCCGATGACGGCTGCGCGCTGCAAATCAAGTTGAGGGCTTAAGGGAACACGACATGGCTGACGCGACACCTTCCACCACCAAGAAGAAAACGACCGCCAAGAAGCCGGGGGCTCGCAGCACGGCGAAGGCGAAGACGGGTGCCGCCAGCACCCCCGCGCCCGAGAGCCGGACCCCTGATCAACCGACGACGGACCACCGGACCGAAGCCAAGTCGCGTTTCAACTCCGCGCTGGAGGAAGCCAAGGCCGGCGCCGCCGCGCTGAAGGCCGAGGCGGCCGATCGCGCCTCCGCCTATCGCGACCAGGCGCGCGACCGCTCCGACGACTGGGTCGCCGAGGCGAAGGCCTATGGCGAACAGGCGAAGGGCAAGAGCAAGGAACTCGCGACCGAGGGCAAGACCAAGGCGAGCGAGGCGCTGTCCTCGCTCAGCCGCATGGTTTCCGAGAATGCCACCGCGATCGACGAGAAGTTCGGTTCGCAATACGGCGATTACGCGCGCAAGGCCTCGCGCAGCCTCGAGGATGCCTCGGTCAAGCTCGACCAGAAGAGCGTCGACGAACTGAGCGACGAAGCGCGCGAAATGGTCCGCCGGAGTCCCGGCCTCGCGGTCGGGCTGGCGGCGGTCGCGGGTTTCATGCTGGCGCGGATGTTCCGCGGCAGCCGCGACTGATCCGCGCGCTTTCCCGAGGTGGCAACCATGCATGACGAGCCCCTGCCCCCCGGGCAGGACGGGCAGGAGAGTCCGGGCGCCGACCAGGCGCGCTCGGGCACTTCGCTGACCGACGATCTCGTCGCGCTGCTCGAAGACGGCAAGACCTACCTGGAGGCCGAGGCGGCCTATCAGAAAAGCCGCGCGGGTTTCGTCGCGGACAAGGGCAAGTGGGGGATCGTCCACGGCCTTGCCGCCTTCGCCCTCGTGCATATCGCGCTGATCGGGCTGGTGGTCGGCGTGGTCATCGCGCTCTCGCGCTTCCTCACCATCTGGGGCGCGACCGCGGCGGTGACCGGGGTGCTCCTGCTCGGCGGATACTTGTTCGCGCGCAGCGCGATCCGGCATTTCAAGGAGGCCGGGGCCAGCTTCGGAGACGACAGCCCATGACCGAGGCCGAACACAGGATGGCGGAAGCCCGTGCGTTGCGCGACGCGGCGCTGGCGCTGGTAAAGGCGGACATCGCCCACCTGCAGACCGATCTCAACGCCAAGGGCATCGGCGCGCGCGTGCTGGAACGGCTGGCCGAAGGCGCGAGCGACGTGCTCGACGAGGCGACCGACGTCGCGGAGAACCACCGCGGCGTGCTGGTCACGCTGGTCGCGGCGATCGTGCTGTGGTTCGCGCGGCACCCCCTGATGGCCCTGTTCACCGGGGATGAAGCCGGGCGCGACGACGACGAGGCAGAGGCGAAACTCGAAGGGGCTTGAGCCCGTTCGGTTCCCGACAACCCAATTCAGCGGAGACTAACGACAATGGCCGACAACGAGAAAAGCGAAGAGCTGAAGAACCGGATCGAGGCGGGCCAGCAGCGGCACGCGAACCGCTCGATGGGCGACTATGCCCGCGAGGCGCGCGACACCGCGACCGCTTTCGTCAAGGACCACCCGATCGCGACCGTTGCCGGCGGCCTGGCGCTGGGCGTTATCATCGCCAGCATCGTTCCCGGCCCCGGCCGGCGCATGCGCAAGAAGGCCGTGCGTCGCGGCTCGGCCATGGCCGCGATCCTGGCCGAGATGGGGGCCGCCTATGGCGCTTCCCTGCTCGACAACCTCGGCTCGGCAGCCAGGACCGGCGGCGACCGGCTGGAGGACATCGGCGATTCGATCGGCGACAGCGCCCGCGATTTCCGCCGCGAGGTCGGCTCCCAGCGCGACGCGGCGCGCGAAACCGTGCGCCGCCTGACGCGCGATGCCGGCAAGCGGACCGGGCGCACGGTGCGCGACCTGAAGCAGCGCATCGCCCACTGACGGCCCCCGCGGCCGCAAGGGGCGCGCAGCGGCGCGGCGGGGTTGCCTGCCGCGCCGTTTGCTATAAGGGCCGCGCCGTTCCCCAACCCTCCTCCCTCATGGTTCAGGACCGAAGACATGGAAGAAACCGAAGCACCCCAGCGGCTCCACCTCGTCATGGGCGGGCGCGTGAAGGATCCCCGCACGCTGGAATTCCAGGACCCGGAAAGCATCCACGTGGTCGGCGTGTTCAGCGATTACGACAGCGCGGTCGAGGCCTGGCGCGGCAATGCGCAGCGCACCGTGGACGATGCTGAAATGAAATACGTCGTCGTCCACCTGCACCGCCTGCTGACGCCGGACGCCTGACAGGCGAAAGGCCCCGGACGCGGTCCGGGGCCTTCGTTTCATCCGCCCGCGGCCCGCGCCGCGGCCCGGATCAGATGAATTCAATCTTGTCGACGAGGTAGAACTTGTCGCCCGAAGGCACGGTCACCTCGATCTCGTCGCCCACCGACTTGCCGATCAGCGCGCGCCCCAGCGGCGAGTTGTAGCTGATCCGCCCCCGGTTCGCGTCGGCTTCCGTCTGGCCGACGATCTGGTATTTCACCGGCTTGTCGTCGTCGTCCAGCAGGGTCACGGTCGCGCCGAAAACGATCTTGTCGCCCGAAAGGGTCGTCGGATCGATGATCTGGGCGCGGCTGACGCGATCTTCCAGTTCGGCGATCTGCGCCTCGACCTGGCCCTGCCGTTCCTTCGCCGCGTGGTATTCGGCGTTTTCCGACAGGTCGCCATGGGCGCGCGCTTCTTCGATCGCGTCGACGATCTTCGGCCGTTCCGCGCGCAGGGACTTGAGGTCGGCAGTCAGCCGCTCGTAACCCTCTGCCAGCATCGGAACCTTTTCCATCGTAGCCATCGCGTCTTTCCTCCATGCGTCCCCGTCACGGCAATTCCGCCCTGTGCCCCTCCGTCGGGGAGGCGGCGGCGAAACGGGCGGAATGTTCGGGAGGGAACGCGGGTTGTTTCAGCTATAATAGTCTTGCAGCGGTCGCACTTCAAGCTGGCTGGCGCGGACGGCCCGGATCGCCTTGGCCGCGGCGAGCGATGCCGCCGCCGTGGTGTAGTAGGGAATCTTTATTTCGAGGGCCGTCGCGCGGATCGATTTCGAATCGATCAGGCTCTGCCAGCCCTCGGTCGTGTTGAAGACCAGCGACACGTCGCCATCGATCATCCGGTCGACGATGTGCGGCTGCCCCTGGGCGACCTTGTTGACGCGTTCGACCGGCAGGCCCTGTTCGGCGAGGTACGCCTGGGTCCCGGCCGTGGCGATGACGCCGAAGCCCTGTTCGATCAGCGAGCGGACGGCAGGCAGGATGATCGCCTTGTCGCTGTCTTTCACCGAGACGAAGACCACCCCGCCTTCGGGCAGGCGCGCGCCCGCCCCCAGCTGCGACTTGAGGAAGGCCGCGGGGAAATCGCGGTCGATCCCCATGACTTCGCCGGTGGAGCGCATCTCGGGCGTCAGGATCGGGTCGGCGCCGGGGAAGCGGGTGAACGGGAACACGGCTTCCTTCACCGCCATGTAGTCGAACGCGCGGCGGAAGGGCGGGAAGGCACTGAGCTTCTCGCCCGCCATCACGCGCGCGGCGATCTTGGCCACCGGCTGCCCGATGGCCTTGGCCACGAACGGCACCGTCCGGCTCGCGCGAGGATTGACCTCGATCAGGTAGACCTCTCCGTCCTTGACCGCGAACTGGACGTTCATCAGGCCCACGACCTTGAGCGCGCGGGCGAGCGCCTCGGCCTGGCGCTCCATCTCCTCGACGATTTCCGCCGGCAGCGAATAGGGCGGCAGCGTGCAGGCGCTGTCGCCCGAGTGGACGCCGGCTTCCTCAATATGCTGCATCACCCCGGCGATGCGCACGTCCTCGCCGTCGCACAGCGCATCGACGTCGCACTCGATCGCGTCGCGCAGGTACTGGTCCACCAGGACCGGGCTGTCGCCCGAGACGTGAACCGCGGTGGCGATGTAATCGTCGAGCTGCGCCTCGCTGTCCACGATCTCCATCGCGCGCCCGCCCAGGACGTAGCTGGGCCTCAGCAGGACCGGGTAGCCGATCCGCGCGGCGACCGCGGCGGCTTCGTCGCGGCTCTTGGCAATTCCGTTGAGCGGCTGCTTGAGCTTGAGCTGGTTGACGAGCCGCGCGAAGCGTTCGCGGTCTTCGGCCAGGTCGATCGCGTCGGGGCTGGTGCCGAGGATCGGAATGCCCTCGTCCTCCAGCGCCTGGGCCAGCTTCAGCGGCGTCTGCCCGCCGAACTGCACGATCACCCCGACCAGTTCGCCCGACTGCTGTTCGACCCGCAGGATTTCCAGCACGTCCTCGGCCGTCAGCGGTTCGAAATAGAGGCGGTCCGACGTGTCGTAATCGGTGCTGACCGTTTCCGGGTTGCAGTTGACCATGATCGTTTCGAACCCGGCCTCCGCCAGCGCGAAGCAGGCATGGACGCAGCAGTAATCGAACTCGATCCCCTGCCCGATCCGGTTCGGGCCGCCGCCGAGGATCACGACCTTGCGGCGATCGCTCGGCCGGGCCTCGTCCTCGGGCTCGCCGAAGCTCGGCGCCTCGTAAGTCGAATACATGTAGGGGGTGACGGCCTCGAACTCGGCCGCGCAGGAATCGATCCGCTTGAACACCGGCAGCACGCCCAGCTTGCGGCGCAGCTTGCGCACTTCCTCTTCGCTGGTCGCGCCGGCCATCGCGCGCACGGTGTCGTGCAGCAGGCCCGAGCGGGTGGCCTGGGTTTCGGCCAGCCCCCCGGCAACGCCGACCGAGCGCACGGCCAGCGTGGCCAGGCGGCGATCGGAAAAGCCCATCGCCTTCAGCCGCCGCATCCCGTCGGGATCGAGCGGCAGGCCGTTCTCGCTCACGTCCTTCTCGGCCGCGACGATATCGGCGATCTGGCGCAGGAACCACAGGTCGTAGCCGGTGATCGCCTGGATATCCTCCACCGTGAAGCCTTCGCGCATGGCCTGGGCGACCTTCAGCAGGCGATCGTGCGTCCGGCGGCTCAGCACGGTGGTGATCGCCTCGCGATCGGCCCCTTCCAGCTCGGCCACGCCGTTGAAGCCGTCCAGCCCGGTTTCCAGCCCGCGCAGGGCCTTCTGCATCGATTCCTGGAAATTGCGGCCGATCGCCATGACTTCGCCAACCGATTTCATCGCGGTCGAAAGCTCGGTCTTCGCGCCCTTGAACTTCTCGAACGCGAAACGCGGGATCTTGGTCACGACGTAATCGATCGTCGGTTCGAAGCTCGCCGGCGTCGCGCCGGTGATCTCGTTGGTGATCTCGTCCAGCGTGTAACCGACCGCCAGCTTCGCCGCGACGCGCGCGATCGGAAAGCCGGTGGCCTTCGATGCCAGCGCGGACGAGCGCGAGACGCGCGGGTTCATCTCGATCACGATCAGGCGGCCGTCTTCCGGGTTGACCGCGAACTGCACGTTCGACCCGCCCGTTTCGACGCCGATCTCGCGCAGCACCGCGATGCTGGCGCTGCGCATGATCTGGTATTCCTTGTCGGTCAGCGTCAGCGCGGGGGCGACCGTGATGCTGTCGCCGGTGTGGACGCCCATCGGATCGACGTTCTCGATCGAGCAGACGATGATGGCGTTGTCGTGCCGGTCGCGCACGACTTCCATCTCGTATTCCTTCCAGCCGAGCAGCGATTCCTCGATCAGCACTTCGGTCGTCGGGCTGGCGTCGAGCCCTTCGCGCACGATCCGCTCGAACTCGGCCTTGTTGTAGGCGATGCCGCCCCCGGTACCGCCGAGGGTGAAGCTGGGCCGGATGATCGCCGGCAGGCCGGTCCGCTCGAGCACCGCAAAGGCCTCGTCCAGCGTGTTGGCGACCCCGCTGCGCGCCGATTCGAGGCCGATCTTGTCCATCGCCTCGCGAAAGCGCTGGCGATTCTCGGCCTTGTCGATCGCGTCGGCATTGGCGCCGATCATCTGCACGCCGTGCTTGTCCAGCGTGCCGTCATTGAACAGCGCCAGCGCGCAGTTGAGCGCGGTCTGCCCGCCCATCGTCGGCAGCAGCGCGTCGGGCTTTTCCTTCGCGATGATCTTCTCGACGATCTCGGGCGTGATCGGCTCGACATACGTCGCATCGGCGAACTCGGGATCGGTCATGATCGTCGCCGGGTTGGAGTTGACGAGGATGACGCGATAGCCCTCCTCCTTCAACGCCTTGATCGCCTGCGTGCCCGAATAGTCGAACTCGCAAGCCTGGCCGATGATGATCGGCCCGGCGCCGATAACGAGGATCGAGGAGATGTCAGTGCGTTTGGGCATTAGAAATGGGCTTTCCCAAGCTGGACGAATTTGTCGAATGCGGCCTTGTCCAGCCGCGTAGTCTGCGAAAGCTTTCCAGGCACTTCTCGCGTAGATCGGCCATAGGTATCAATTTGGATGAAACGCTCGTTGCCGCAATCAACAAGTCGTACGACCGCACGTTCAACCTCATCATGTGGCTGGGCGTTGTCGGATTTCTCGACTTCAAAAGTGCGAACTGTGGCCATTACCGCTCTCCCAGCATCCCCACGAACTTCTCGAACAGGTAGAAGCTGTCCTGCGGGCCCGGGCTCGCTTCGGGGTGGTACTGCACGCCGAAGGCCTTCTTGCCCTTGATCGCGATGCCGCAGTTGGAGCCGTCGAACAGGCTGACGTGCGTTTCCTCGACCCCTTCGGGAAGCGCGGCGTTATCGACCGCGAAGCCGTGGTTCATGCTGGTGATCTCGACCACGCCGTCCGCCAGCCGTTTGACCGGGTGGTTCGCGCCGCGGTGGCCCTGGTGCATCTTGGCGGTCTTCGCCCCCGCGGCCAGCGCCAGCATCTGGTGGCCGAGGCAGATGCCGAAGATCGGCATGTCGCGTTCCAGCAGGCCCTTGATCACCGGCACCGCGTATTCGCCGGTCGCCGCCGGGTCGCCCGGACCGTTGGAAAGGAACACGCCCTGCGGCGAAAGCGCCATGATCTCGTCCAGCGAGGTCTTCGCCGGAACCACCGTCACCCGCGCGCCGGCGCGCACGAGGTTGCGGAAGATGTTGTCCTTGCTGCCGTAATCGATCGCCACGACATGGGGACGCCCCTCGTCGCGCGGGGAACGGCCATAGCCGCTGCCGAGCCGCCAGTAGCCGCCTTCCCAGCGTTCCTGCTTCTCGCGGCTGACGCGCCGGGCGAGGTCCATCCCTTCCAGCCCCGGCCATTCCTGTGCGCGCCGGAGCAGCGCCGGGATGTCGAAGTTTCCATCGGGATCGTGCGCGATTACCGCGTTGGGCGCGCCGTTCAGCCGGATGCGCCGGGTCAGCGCGCGCGTATCGACGCCCGACAGGCCGATCTTGCCCTGCGCGGCCAGCCACTCGCCGAACTCCTCGCGGGCGCGGAAGTTCGAATGCGGCGTCACCTCCTCGCGCACGATGCAGCCCACCGCGCCTTCGACCTTCGATTCGACGTCTTCGGCGTTCGCGCCGACGTTCCCGACGTGGGGGAAAGTGAACGTGACGATCTGCCCGGCGTAGGAAGGGTCGGTCATCACTTCCTGGTAACCGGTCATCGCGGTGTTGAAGCACACTTCGCCCACCGCGGCGCCCACGGCCCCGAAGCCCCTGCCCCAGACCAGGCTCCCGTCGGCCAGAACCAGCACGCCGGTCGCTCCTTTGGGTTGCGCAGGCGTGTTAACGGGGTCTGCCATGGGGCGCTCCGAGTTCATTGGTTTTCCGGTAATGTCGCTAAGTCCCAGCCGCTAGGCGCGGGCGCGGTTTCCGTCAACCTGTCCAATTGCGAATTATCGGGGTAAGGCCCCCGGCATCGAGAAATTCCTTTGCGCAAGAGAGCTTTTTCCATGATCCGCGACGACATCAAGCAGGCCACCGTCCAGGCGATGAAGGCGGGCGACAAGCAGCGCACGGCCGCGCTGCGGCTGATCGCCGCCAAGATCAAGGACCGCGATATCGAACAGCGCACCAGCGGCAAGGACGTCGACGACGACGCGCTGGTGACCGAGGTGCTGCAGAAAATGGCCAAGCAGCGGCGCGAATCGATCCAGATGTACGAAGACGGCGGCCGCACCGAGCTGGCCGAGCAGGAAAAGGCCGAGCTGGCGGTGATCGAGGAATACCTGCCGCAGATGATGGACGAGGCCGAAACGCGCGCCGCGATCGCGGCGGTCAAGGCCGACCTCGGCGCCGATTCGATCAAGGACATGGGCCGCGTCATGGGGGAACTAAAAGCCCGCCACGGCGCTGTGCTCGACATGAGCCGGGCCAGCGCCCTGGTGAAGGAGAGCCTTGCATGACACGCCGTTTCGCCATCCTCGCCGCGGTCGGCACGATCGCCCTGGCCGCATGTTCGGACAATACCGGCAGCGATGGCGAAGAGGCCGTGACCGACCTCGACCGGGTCGCGAGCGACGGGGCGGCGGAAGCGGCCGCGAAAGCACTGCCGGCAGGCGATTTCGCCGAGCTGACGCTGGGCGCGAAGATCGCCGGACCGCGGGGCGAGGACGTCGAGGGGGCGCTGTCCAACGCGGCCGGCAACTTCGCCGACATCCGTTCCTACGTCGCCTGTCCGGCGGGGATCGACCCGTGCGATCCGGCCAGCGCGCCGGCGGGGACGGTGTTCACTTACGTCCACGTCGTCCATCCAGGGGAGGACAACGACCCGTCCACCGGCGACGGCGAAGGCAATACCTCGTCCGACGTCGAACGCGCGAGCGAGTTCCGCCTGACCATGCCCGCCCATGGCTTCACCGGGCAGGCCGGCTATTCGAAGGCGGAAGCCCTCGCCGCCATCGGGGCCAAGGCCGACGTGGTCGTCACCTGCCACGAAGGCGGCATCGTCTGGACGGTGAACGCGGGCGACGGCGGGGATCAGTGGGAACAGGCCGAGCCGCTGACGTTCTACTGGCAATCGACCGTGCCGCCCGCCGGGCCGCGCGATGCCTATGCCATTTTCGCCAACTATACCGCCGCCCACGGCCCCGGCCCCTACCCGGCGGCCGACGAAGCGGCAGGCAACGCCTGCACCGCCCCGCGCGCGGCCGGCTGATCGCCCTTGCGCTCGCCGGGCGCGCCGCGCATTGATCGCGCATGGCGCTGACCCCCCAATGGCTGGACGAACTGCGATCGCGCGTGACGCTGTCGAGCGTCATAATGCGCACGACCAAGCTCCAGCGCGCGGGGCGCGAGTGGAAGGCCTGCTGCCCGTTCCATGACGAGAAGACGCCCAGCTTCACGGTAAGCGACGAAAAGGGGTTCTATCACTGCTTCGGCTGCGGCGCGCACGGCGACGTGATCCGCTGGATGACCGACCAGCGCGGCCTTTCGTTCATGGACGCGGTCAAGGAACTCGCCGCCGAAGCCGGGATGGAGATGCCCGCCCCCGATCCGCGCGCCGCGCGCCGCGCGCAGGAACGCGCCGGACTGCACGACGTGATGCAGGCCGCGCAGGACTGGTTCGCCGCCAACCTGCAGGGGCCCGGCGGCGCCCGGGCGCGCGAATACCTCGCCTCGCGCGGGTTCAGCCCGCGCACGGTCGAGCGGTTCGGCTTCGGCTTCGCGCCGGGGGAGCGGCAGGCGATGAAGGCCGCGCTATCGCAGTTCGACGAAAGCCTGCTGATCGAGGCCGGGCTGCGGATCGCGGTCGAGGATCGCGATCCCTACGACCGTTTCCGCGCGCGCCTGATGCTGCCGATCCACGATGCCCGCGGGCGGGTGATCGCGTTCGGCGGGCGCATCCTCGAAAGCGACAGCAAGGCGCCCAAGTACCTCAATTCGCCCGATACGCCGCTGTTCGACAAGGGGCGTACGCTCTACAACCTCCACCGTGCCGGCCCCGCCTCACGCCAGAGCGGGCGGATGATCGTGGTCGAAGGCTACATGGACGTGATCGCGCTCGCGGCCCACGGGTTCGAGGACGCCGTGGCCCCGCTCGGCACGGCGCTCACCGAACAGCAGATCGAGCTGCTCTGGCGCATGGTCGAACGGCCGGTGCTCTGCTTCGACGGGGACGCCGCCGGCCAGCGCGCGGCCATGCGCGCGATCGGGCGCGCCCTGCCCCTGCTGCGCCCTGCCCATTCGCTCGCCATCGTGCGCCTGCCGGCCGGGCTCGACCCCGACGACCTGCTGAAAAAGGAAGGGCCGGCCGCGATGGAAAGGCTCCTGGCGGCCCCCGCCACCCTGCTCGACACGCTGTGGGAGTTCGAGAAGAACGCCCAGGCGCTCGACACGCCCGAGGACAAGGCCGGGCTGAAGCAGCGCCTGCTCGATCACGTCGAGCGGATCGAGCATCCCGATATCCGCGCCCTCTACAAGCGCGAGCTGCTGGAGCGCTTCTCCGCCTTCGCCTTTCCCCGGCGCGAGCGCAGCTTCACCCCGCGCGGGGGCGGGCCGCGCGACCGGCGCCAGGCGATCCCGCGCCTTTCGCCCGAGACCGCCCGCCGCCTGCGCGGCGCGCGCGAGGGGTCGCGCGACCAGCTGGTCTCCGCCGTTATCGCCGGCCTGATGCGCTACCCCGACGAGGCGCTCCGCCATGCCGAGCAGCTGGGCCGCTTCGCGCAGCTCGACCGCAAGGCCGGCCCGGCGGTGGACGCGGTGCTGGAAGCGGTGGAAATGCTTGAACCGGGCGAGACTTTGCCCATATCGTCGTTCGACGGTCCCGTCGCGCCGCCGGATAACACCCGCTTCGCCTTCCTCGGAGAAGGCATCGATCCGCAAGTCGCGCGCGAACAGTTGGCCGAAGCCGTGGCGCTGCTGGTCGAACGGCCTGCGCTGGAAGCTGCCCTCGCCGCAGCGACAGCGCGGTTCGAAACCGACCCGGAAGGAGCTTTCGCCGAGCAACAGAGATTGCTCAAACGAAAGCTGGAATTTGAGCGGCGACTAGGGCAAATGTCGAGCCGACGGGCTGCTTCGGCGGCCCAAGCTGATTCAACGCGCCGGGGGGAGACAGGGCCCGCCAATGGCGCAGACACGGAATGAACGCATCTTCATGGCAACCAAGTCGAAGAACTCCGACACCGATGACGCACCGCTGATCGATCTCAACGAGGCGTCGATCAAGAAGCTCATCAACCGTGCGAAAAAGCGTGGCTACGTCACCGTCGACGAACTGAACGAGGCCCTGCCGCAGGACCAGATGACGACCGACCAGATCGAGGATGTCATGTCCGCGATCTCCGAGATGGGCGTCAATATCGTCGAGAACGACGAAGAGGCGGAGGCCGACGCCGATGCCGAGAGCGAGGTGGAGGAAATCGCCGCCGACGCCGACGGCGACGGTGCGAAGCCGGCGAAGAAGACCGCCGCGGCCGCGGCCAAGAAGACGACCACCTCTGATCGCACCGACGACCCGGTGCGCATGTACCTGCGCGAGATGGGGGCGGTGGAACTGCTGAGCCGCGAGGGCGAGATCGCCATCGCCAAGCGGATCGAGGCCGGGCGCGACACGATGATCATCGGCCTGTGCGAGAGCCCGATCACCTTCCACGCGATCATCCAGTGGTCCGAAGCGCTCAACAGCGAGGAAATGCAGCTGCGCGAGATCCTCGATCTCGATGCCATGCTGTCGAAGGAACCGCCGGCCGACAAGATGGAGGAAGGCGCGGAGGACGACGACGGCGAGATCTCCGAGGAGACCGCAGGCCCGTCGATCCGCGAGGACGACGAAGTCGACGAAGAGACCGCCGAGGACGAGGAAGAGGGCGAGAACGGCCGGCGGCGCGAGGAAGACGACGAGGAAGACAACACGATGTCCCTCGCGCAGATGGAGGCCGCGCTCAAGCCGGACGCCGTCGAGCGCTTTGCCCGCATCACCGACCTGTTCAAGAAGTTCGAGAAGATCCAGGCCGAGCGGGTCGACACGATCGGCCGTGGCGAGGATTTCCCGGCGGCGAAGGAAAAGAAGTACGAAAAGCTCCGCGAAGAGCTGACCGCCGAGGTCGAGAGCGTCCAGTTCCACGCGACCAAGATCGAGTTCCTGGTCGACAACCTCTATGCCTTCAACCGCCGCCTGACCGCGCTCGGCGGCCAGATGCTGCGCCTCGCCGAACGGCACAAGATCAAGCGGGCGGACTTCCTCGATGCCTATATCGGCAACGAGCTCGACGATTCCTGGCTGAAGGACCGCGCGAAGAAGGACAAGAAATGGGCCGCCTTCGCCGATCGCGAGGGCGAGGCCGTCGAACGCATCCGGGCCGAGATTTCCGACATCGCCAGCCAGACGGGCATGAGCCTGGAGGAATTCCGCCGCATCGTGAACATGGTGCAGAAGGGCGAGCGCGAGGCGCGCATCGCCAAGAAGGAAATGGTCGAGGCGAACCTGCGCCTGGTGATCTCGATCGCGAAGAAGTACACGAACCGCGGCCTGCAGTTCCTCGACCTGATCCAGGAAGGCAATATCGGCCTGATGAAGGCGGTCGACAAGTTCGAGTACCGTCGCGGCTACAAGTTCAGCACTTATGCCACGTGGTGGATCCGCCAGGCGATCACCCGCTCGATCGCCGACCAGGCCCGCACGATCCGCATCCCGGTCCACATGATCGAGACGATCAACAAGCTGGTGCGCACGAGCCGCCAGTTCCTGCACGAGCAGGGCCGCGAACCCACGCCGGAGGAAATGGCCGAGCGCCTCTCCATGCCGCTGGAGAAGGTTCGCAAGGTGATGAAGATCGCCAAGGAACCGATCTCCCTCGAAACGCCGATCGGCGACGAGGAAGACAGCCACCTGGGCGATTTCATCGAGGACAAGAACGCGATCATTCCGGTGGACGCGGCGATCCAGGCGAACCTGAAGGAAACCGTCACCCGCGTGCTCGCCAGTCTCACCCCGCGCGAGGAACGCGTGCTGCGCATGCGTTTCGGCATCGGCATGAACACCGATCACACGCTGGAGGAAGTCGGCCAGCAGTTCTCGGTGACACGCGAACGCATCCGCCAGATCGAGGCCAAGGCCCTGCGCAAGCTCAAGCACCCGAGCCGCAGCCGCAAGATGCGTTCCTTCCTCGACCAGTAGGCTCCGCCGGGCGGAGGCGGCCCGTTCCCCCTTCGCCCGCGCGCCTGTGCGACAAAATCCTGACATGAAAGGCATTCGGGCGGGAACCGGAGCGGTTCTCGCGCGCTATTGGCGCACCCGAGGGAGGGAAATCGTGAGCGTCAGCATTGTCCATTGACTTCGAGGCGCTGTTCGCGCGGTCCCCCAATCCGTACGTCGTGCTCGATCGCGATCTGGTGATCGTGTGGATGAACGACGCGTACCTGCGCGTCACGATGCGCAAGCGCGACGACATCGTCGGCAAGACGATGTTCGACGCCTTCCCCAGCCCGGAGGATTCGGACAGCCATCGCCAGCTGCGCGCCTCGTTCGCGCGCGTCCTGGAGACGCGCGAAGTCGACGAGATCGCGCTGATCCGTTACGACATTCGCAATCCCGACGGCAGCATGGATGCCCATTACTGGAGCGCCACGCACACCCCGTTCCTGGGGAAGGACGGCGAAGTCGCCTATATCCTGCAGCACACCGTCAACGTCACCGAACTCCACGGCCTGCGCCGCCTGCGCGACGAGGTCGATGTCATTCGCCGCGCAGCTGCGGTGGAGCTGCGCAACCGCGGGTTGGAGGAGGAAAGCCAGCAGCTGAAGCGGCTGCTCGAACAGGCGCCGGGCTTCGTCTGCGTGCTGCAGGGGCCGGAGCACCGCTTCGTGATGGCCAATGCCGCCTACCGCCGCCTGATCGGCGACCGGCCCCTGCTGGGCCTGCGCGTGATCGAGGCCCTGCCCGAAGTGGTCGAGCAGGGTTTCGTGGACTTGCTCGACGAAGTGCGCGCCAGCGGCAGGCCCTATTTCGGCAGCCGCGAGAAGATCGCCCTGCGCAACCGCCCCGACGCGGAGCCGGAGCAGCTCTACCTCGAATTCATCTACCAGCCGATCTTCGACGAGGATGGCGAGGTCTCCGGCGTGTTCGTCCAGGGCCACGACGTGACCGAGGAGGTCGAGGCCGAAGAACGCCAGCGCCTGCTGATCAACGAGCTGAACCACCGGGTGAAGAACACGCTCGCGATCGTCCAGGGCCTGGCCCAGCAATCGTTCGCGCGCGCCGAGCAGCCTGGCGAGCGCGCGCTGGAGAGCTTCTCCGCCCGCCTCTCGGCGCTGGCAAGCGCGCACAACCTGCTGACGGCGTGCAACTGGGAAGCGGCGGACTTGCGCGAGCTGATTACCGGCGCACTGGAGGCGACCGCCGGCCCGGCGAACGACCGCTACCGCGTCGACGGGCCCGACGTCGTCCTGCGTCCGCAGCCCGCGGTCGCGCTGGCGATGATCGTTCACGAGCTTTCGACCAACGCGATCAAGTACGGCGCCCTGTCGTGTGCCGAAGGGCGGATCGCGGTGTCCTGGCGCATCGTCCCGGCCGGGGACGCCGGCGACGATCGCCCCGGCGCTCCGACGCTTGTCATCGACTGGGCCGAGAGCGGCGGCCCGCCGGTCTCGCCGCCGGAACGCGAAGGCTTCGGCTCGCGCCTTATCCGCCGGGGCCTGGGCGACCGCGGGGGCAAGGTGGAACTGGACTATCGCCCGGAAGGGTTGCGCTGCAGGATCGAGGCCACGCTATGAAGATGAACGGTGCACGCATCCTGGTGCTGGAGGACGAACCGATCATCGGCTTCGCGCTGGAAGATATCCTGGCCGCCGAAGGCGCGCACTCGTTCCTCGCGACCACGCTGGACGAGGCGGAAACGGCCGTCGCGGGCCAGGCCTTCGATTGCGGCATCCTCGACGTCAACGTCCACGGCGGCAAGAGCTACGGCGTGGCCGCGCGCCTGCGCGAAGACGGGATACCCTTCCTCTTCGCCACCGGCTACGGCGACACCGCCCATCCGCCCGAGTTCGCCGACGTGCCCACGCTGTCCAAGCCCTACAGCCCGGGCCAGGTTCGCCGGGCGATCGACGCCATCGCCTGAGCGCGCGGCACCTCGCGCCAGCGAAGGCGGGACAACTGCGCTTTTGCGGGTGGCACAGCGCGCCCGAAAGGCTTATGGGCGCGGCCATGCGTATTGCCATAGCTTCCGATCACGCGGCCATCGAGATGAAAGCCGCCCTGCGCGAATGGCTGATCGAGGAAGGCCACGAGGTCGCCGACCTCGGCCCGGACAGCCACGACAGCGTCGACTATCCCGACTTCGGCTACAAGCTGGCCGCCGTCGTCGCCGAGGGCACGGCGGAGCGGGGCATTGCCCTGTGCGGTTCGGGGATCGGCATCTCGATCGCGGCCAACCGCAACCCCGGCGCGCGCTGCGCGCTCGTGTCGGAACCGCTTTCGGCCGGTCTCGCGCGCGAACACAACGATGCGAACATGATCGCCCTCGGTGCGCGGCTGATCGGAATCGAACAGGCCAAGGCCTGCGTTTCCGCCTTCATCGGCACCGATTTCGGCGGCGGGCGCCACCAGCGCCGCGTCGACAAACTCTCGAACCCCAGCTGCTGAGACCCCTGATGACCGCGACCGCTACCCAAGCCGACAGCACGAACCGTTTCTGGCACGACAGCCTGGCCGACGCCGATCCCGAGATCGCCGGCGCGATCCGCGACGAGCTGAAGCGGCAACGCAACAAGATCGAACTGATCGCGAGCGAGAACATCGCCAGCCGCGCCGTGCTCGAAGCGACCGGCAGCGTCTTCACCAACAAGTATGCCGAAGGCTATCCGGGCAAGCGCTATTACGGCGGGTGCGAATATGCCGACGTGGTCGAAACGCTGGCGATCGAACGGGCGAAGGAACTGTTCGGCTGCGAGTTCGCGAACGTTCAGCCGAACTCGGGCAGCCAGATGAACCAGGCCGTGTTCCTGGCGCTGCTGGAGCCGGGCGATACCTTCATGGGGCTCGATCTCAATTCGGGCGGGCACCTGACCCACGGATCGCCCGTCAACATGAGCGGCAAGTGGTTCAATGTCGTGCCCTACGGCGTGCGCAAGGACGACGAACTGCTCGACATGGAGCAGGTCGAACGGCTCGCGCATGAACACAAGCCGAAGCTCATCATCGCCGGCGGCACGGCCTATTCGCGCCAGTGGGACTTCGCGAAGTTCCGCGAGATCGCCGATGCGGTCGGCGCCTGGCTGCTGGTGGACATGTCGCATTTCTCCGGCCTCGTGGCCGGCGGCGCGCACCCTTCCCCCTTCCCCCACGCCCATGTCGTGACCACGACCACGCACAAGAGCCTGCGCGGCCCGCGCTCGGGCGTGATCCTGACCAACGACGAAGGAATCGCGAAGAAGGTCAACAGCGCGGTCTTCCCGGGCATGCAGGGCGGGCCGCTGATGCATGTCGTCGCGGCCAAGGCCGTCGCCTTCCGCGAGGCCCTGCGCCCCGAGTTCAAGGCCTATGCCGGCAACGTGGTCGAAAACGCCCGCGCGCTTGCCGCCAGCCTGGAAGAAAACGGCCTGCGGATCGTTTCGGGCGGGACGGACAACCACCTGATGCTGGTCGATCTCACGGCCAAGGACGTGACCGGCAAGGCAGCCGAGAAAGGGCTCGATCGCGCCTGGCTGACCTGCAACAAGAACGGCATCCCGTTCGATACCCGCAGCCCCTTCGTCACCAGCGGCGTCCGCCTCGGCTCGCCCGCGGGCACGACGCGCGGCTTCGGCCCGGCGGAGTTCCGCAAGGTCGGCGAACTGATTGCCGAAGTCGTGGACGGCCTGGCCAAGAACGGCCCGGAAGGCGATGCCCAGATCGAGGAACGCGTTCGCGGCCGCGTGAACGAGCTGTGCGAAGCCTTCCCCGTCTATCCGGGAATGTGATGCGCGATGCGATGCCCCTTCTGCGCGCATGACGACAGCCAGGTAAAGGACAGCCGCCCGGCGGAAGACGGCTCGGCCATCCGCCGCCGGCGCCAGTGCACCAGCTGCGGCGCACGCTTCACCACGTTCGAGCGCGTGCAGCTGCGCGAAGTGACGATCGTCAAGAGCGGGGAACGCCGCGAGACGTTCGATCGGTCGAAGCTCGAACACTCGGTCGCCCTCGCCTGCCGCAAGCGCGGGATCGAACAGGAACGGATCGACCAGCTCGTCTCCGGCATCCAGCGCCAGGTGGAAACCGCCGGCGAAAGCGAAGTGCCGTCGAGCCGGATCGGCGAACTGGTGATGGAGGGTCTGCGCCAGATCGACAGCGTCGCCTATATCCGCTTCGCCAGCGTCTATCGCGATTTCAGCGAGGCCCGCGATTTCGAGGAGTTCGCCAGCACGGTCCACGAGGCCGGGGCGCAGGGCACGGGCGGCGCCTGACGTGACAGCAGGGCCCGGACCGCACGGCGAAGGCGCCCCCAAGGGTGGCGACGGCGGCACCGGCCGGCCGGTGATCGTGCTCGTTCGCCCGCAACTGGGCGAGAACATCGGCAAGGCGGCGCGCGCCATGCTCAATTTCGGGCTGACGGAAATGCGCCTGGTCGCCCCGCGCGACGGCTGGCCCAACCCGGCCGCCGGCCCCGCGGCGGCGGGTGCGGACGTGGTCCTCGAACGGGCCAGCGTCCACGAGACGCTGGCCGACGCGGTGGCCGATTGCGCCCATGTCTATGCCACGACGGTGCGCAAGCGCGGCGTGACCAAGCCGGTCGTCACGCCCGAGCGGGCCGCGGCCGAGATGGCGTCGGCCACGGGGCGTTCGGCGATCGTCTTCGGCCCCGAACGCTCGGGCCTGGAAACCGACGATGTCGCACTCGCCCGCGCGATCCTGACCGTGCCGATCAACCCGGCCTTCGGCTCGCTCAACCTCGCGCAGGCCGTCATCCTCTGCGCCTACGAATGGTCGAAGACGCAAGGCGACGCCAGCGAGCTGGTGCAGCCGACCGAGGAAGAGGAACTGCCCCCCGCCCCCCAGGCCGAGCTGGAGGGGATGATCGCGCAGCTGGAGGAAATGCTCGGCCCGCGCGGCTATTTCCTGCCCGAGACGCGGGCCGCGGCGACGCGGCGGACATTGCGCTCGATGCTGACCAAGCCGGGGTGGAACCACCTCGAGGTGCGCACGATGCGCGGCGTGCTGTCGAGCCTGGCGAAACCGCCGCGGGGCTAGGCCTTCAGGCGGTCCCACTCGTCCAGTTCGTAGGCGATCGACGTCTCGACCAGCCGGTCCCAGATCGCGGCGATCGCATCGGCCGGCAACCCGCGTGCCGCGGCATCCTCGCGCGCGGCGGCGATGACCGCGGCCTTGCGCCCCTCGTCGCGCACGGCGTCGCGCGATGTCTTTATCCGGGCGGCCGCGCGCATATATCCGAAGCGCCGGTCGAGCAGCGCCATCAGCTCGCGATCGGTGGCATCGACGCCCGCGCGCACGTCGCCCATGTCGCGGCAGGCCTCGGGCAATGGATAGGTCTCGGTCATGGAGGTGCCCCTGCCTTCCCGCACCGCGCTTGTCGAGCCGATAACCGCTCCCGCTCCGCGCTCCCACCCCTGCTCCGGGCCAGGCCTGGCCCCGGCGCGCGGCGAAGGACGATGGAACGTCCCCTTGACCGGGCCGCCGATCCTGCTAATGGGCCGCCTTCGCGAATTGGCCCCGCACCCCGGTGAAGCGGCGGCCGCGCCGGAAGGTTTCTTCCGGCGGTGCGATGCCGGGTTCAATGGTCGGTCCCGCCCCGATGGTCGGTGCGGGAGGCGATCCAGCAGATCGAAGGACACGACTTATGTCGAAGCGCAAGAGCGCCAAGTACAAACTCGACCGCCGGATGGGCGAAAACATCTGGGGTCGTCCCAATTCCCCGGTCAACAAGCGTTCCTACGGCCCCGGCCAGCACGGCCAGCGCCGCAAGGGCAAGATAAGCGACTTCGGCCTGCAGCTGCGCGCCAAGCAGAAGCTGAAGGGCTACTACGGCGACGTGACCGAGAAGCAGTTTAAGGCCACGTACCAGCAGGCATCGCGGATGAAGGGCGATACCAGCCAGAACCTGATCGGCCTGCTCGAACAGCGGCTCGACATGGTGGTCTACCGGGCCAAGTTCGCGCCGACGATCTTCGCCGCGCGCCAGCTCGTCAGCCACGGCCACATCCGCGTCAACGGCGTGAAGTGCAACATCGCCAGCCGTCGCATCAACGTGGGCGACGTCGTCAGCCTGGGCGACAAGGCCAAGGAAATGGCGCTGGTCATCGAGGCGCAGAGCCTGCCGGAGCGTGACATTCCCGATTACGTCGCGCCCGACGGCACCGACAAGGTCACGTTCACGCGCGTCCCGACGCTCGACGAAGTGCCCTACCCGGTGACGATGGAACCGAACCTGGTGGTCGAGTTCTACTCGCGCTGATCCGGCCGCGAGGCACGAAAGAGACAGGAGGGCGGCCCCGCGGGGCCGCCCTTTTTCGTTGCGCGGTGCCCGCCCCGCTGCGGCGAAGAGGCCGGCGCCGGCGGCGCTAGCGCTCGAGCGAGGCGGCCAGGAAGGCGTCGATCTCGCGCAGCATCCGCTGGCGCGCCGAACTGGCCACCAGCGAGTGGGCGAGATCGTCGAACTCGATATAGGTCACCGTCTTGCCCGCGTCCTCCAGCCGGTCCGCCATTCGCCGCGACTGGCGCACGCCGACGTTCTGGTCCAGCGTTCCGTGGAACAGCAGGACGGGCGCGGCGAACCGCTCCGCATTCAGCGCCGGGCTGCCCGCCCGGACGTGCGGACCGTTGCCGATGAAGGCATCGACGATGCCGTAGTTGGTGAATGCGCGCGACTCCTCGCGCAGCTGGTCGAGATCGGTCACGGGCGCGATCGCGACAACGGCCTTGTAGAGGGCCGGGTCGAGCACTTGCGACTGCAGCGCCGCGTACCCGCCGTAGGACCAGCCCGCGATCGCCAGCCGGTCCGGGTCGGCGATCCCTTCCGCAACGAGCCAGCGCCCGGCGTCGTTCACGTCGCCCACCGCGGTTTCCCAGGCCTGGAAGCCGTTGCGCCCGAACCAGGCCGAACCATACCCGGCCGATCCGCGGAAATTGGGCTGCAGCACGGCATAGCCGCGCGCGGCGAGGAACTGCACGATCCAGTCGAAGCCCCACTCGTCGCGCGCGCCCGGCCCGCCGTGCGGCAGGACCACAGCCGGGAGATCGCGCCCATCTTCCGCCCCGACCGGCATCGTCAGGTAACCGGGGATCATCGTCCCGTCGGCCGCCGGGAAACGGACGTGCGACATCGTCGCCATCGTCCGCCCGTCGAGCTGTTCGCGCAGGGGAAGAATGGGATTGAGCTGGCCGGTGGCACGGTCGAGCAGGTAGGACATGCCCGGATCGACATCGCTCGATGCGACGATCATCAGCTTGCTCTCGTCGGCGTTCGCATCGATGATATCGATCAGCGGCTCGCCCGGGAGCGCGGCCGACAGGCTCCCGGCCAGCGCGGCAAGCTCGGGATCGAAATAGACCACTTCGCGCTTCTCGGTCGCGTAGCTGGCCCCGACGACGCGGTTCCTGCGCCCGATGGTGATCAGCTGGTCGACATCGACATCGCTGCGCCCCAGCACTTTCTCGCGCCGTCCCGAACCGTCGAGCGCGACGGTGAACACCGCATCGTACCCGTCGACCTCGCCAAAGCCGTAGACGACATCCTTCGCCGTATCGACCGCGACGGGGTAGAATTCGGCGAAGAAGTCGTCGCCGTCCGTCGGGGGATCGAGCCGTTCCCAGCTGTCGGAATCGCGCGTGCGGTAATAGTAGCTGGCGCTTTCCGCCATGCGCCCGAGCGAATCGAGCGGCCGCCTGACCTTGATCCGCACGCGGCCGTTCTCGTCCGCGATGTAGCGGGCCGCCCCGTCGTCGGGCCGCTCCACCCGGCGCCGCGACTGGGTATGGATATCGACTTCCTCGACCCCCAGGCCCCCGTCGCGGTTGGCCAGCCGGGTATCCGCCCCCGATTCCTCCACCCACTGGCGGGTCATCAGGATCTTGTCCTCGCTCCCCTCCACGTCGAGGGCCAGGATCGTGCCGCCGTCCTGCCTCGGCCCGAGCGCGCGCCAGCTGTTCGAGCGCGAGAGCAGGTCGACATCGCTGCCGTCGGCGCCGATCGCGATCATCCGCGTGAAGCCGACCATCGCCTCGGTCCGCTCGGCAATGCCGTAGAACCGGCAGACCAGCCGGTCGTCGGTCGCCCAGTCGCAGCGGTGCAGGTCCAGCTTCGGTTCGCTGTTGCTGGCGATCGCGCGCGGCATCGGGTCGCCTTCGAGGTCCACGACGTAGAGGATTTCGCCGCTGTCCCGATGGGGCGCGATATAGGCGATCTTGGTGCCGGAGGGGCTGAGGCTGAGATACTCGACCGATTGCCGGGCCCCGAACAGCCGCGCGGCCTCCTCCCCCGATTCGGCCCCCGTCCCCGATTCGGCTACCGCCGGTGCCGCTATCGCCATCGCTGCCGCAGCCGCGGCCATCGCACCTCGAATTCTCACCCCTGTTCCCCCGGTCGACCCCGTTCGTCGGGCGACAGGTTGCAAACCCGCCCTTCGCTTTGCAAGCGAAACCCGTCAGCGCAGGTAATCGCCGCGGAACCGGGCCGCGAAGTCGGCGAAAGCGCCCTCGGCAATGGCCTGTCGCATCGCGGCCGTCAGCTGCTGGTAGAAGGCAAGGTTGTGCTCGGTCGTCAGCATGGCGCCGAGGATTTCCCCCGCCTTGTGCAGGTGGTGGAGATAGGCGCGCGAATAGTGCCCGCACACGGCGCAGCTGCACCGCGGGTCGAGCGGGGCCTCGTCCTCCGCATGGCGGGCGTTGCGCAAGTTCACCGGGCCGTTCCAGGTAAAGGCCTGGCCGTTGCGGCCGGAACGGGTCGGCAGGACGCAGTCGAACATGTCGATCCCGCGTTCGACCGCGCCGACGAGGTCGTCGGGCTTGCCCACCCCCATCAGGTAACGCGGGCGGTCCTCGGGCAGCATCCCCGGCGCGAAGTCGAGCGTGGCGAACATCGCCTCCTGCCCTTCGCCCACGGCGAGGCCGCCGACGGCGTAACCGTCGAAGCCGATCTCGGTCAGCTTCTCGGCCGATACGCGGCGCAGATCCTCGTCCAGCGCGCCCTGCTGGATGCCGAACAGGGCCGCCCCCACGGCATGGTCGCCCCCGCGATCGAAGGCCTCGCGGCTGCGCCGCGCCCAGCGCATCGACAGTTCCATCGAGGCCGCGATCTCGTCGCGCGGCCGGTCGGCGCGCGGACACTCGTCGAAGGCCATGACGATGTCCGAACCCAGCAGGCGCTGGATTTCCATCGACCTTTCGGGCGAGAGCATGTGCCGCGCGCCGTCGATGTGGCTGCGGAACTCGACCCCGTCCTCGCTCAGCTTGCGCAGGGCGGCAAGGCTCATGACCTGGTAGCCGCCGCTGTCGGTCAGGATCGGGCGCTGCCAGTTCATGAACCGGTGCAGCCCGCCCAGCCGCGCAACCCGCTCCGCGCCCGGGCGCAGCATCAGGTGGTAGGTATTGCCGAGCAGGATGTCGGCCCCCGTCGCGCGCACGGTTTCCGGCTTCATCGCCTTGACCGTGGCGGCGGTGCCGACCGGCATGAAGGCGGGCGTGCGGATCTCCCCCCGCCGCATGGCGATACGGCCCGTGCGGGCCTTGCCGTCGACCGCGTCGACGCGAAAGGCGAACCGGGGCGCGTCCATCAGAAGTCGTAGACGAGGGTGAGCCGCGTCACGGTATCGGTCGAGACTTTCCCCGCCGGCGGCTTGCTGTCGTAATCGACCGCATAGCTGACCCGCGACCGCAGCCGGTCGCTGACTTTCGCGTCGAGGCCGGTGACGAGGTTCAGCGTCGTGCGGGTGGAATCGACGATCACCGTCGCCGTGCCGCCCGTTTCGGCAACCATGTTGGCATCCTGCGTCAGCGCGAGCCGATCGGCGATCTGCCAGTCGAAATCGAAACCGAACAGGGCGGCCAGGCGGGTCTCGTTCTCGCCTTCCTCGAAATCGGTCAGGCGCAGCGCGGGGCCGGCCTTGACCGACAGCTTCAGGTCGTCGCGGTCGGCCACCTGGTAACCGACGCCGCCCGACACGGCATAGCGCCCGGTGAAGCCCTGGAGCGCGTTCCGCTCGTACTGGGCGAGGCCGTAGAAGAACAGCTCGTCCTTGATCTGGTAACGCGGTTCGTAAGCGAACAGGAACTGCTCGCGGCTCGTCACCCCGTTGGACCGCTGGTAGTCGGCATTGGCACGCAGCGCGTGGCTCCAGTCCTGGCCCTGCCGCTTGAGCTTGAGGCCGGCGGACAGGCCGACGTTGTCGCTGTTGCCGCTCGACTGGAAGCCGCCGAGCTGCCCCTCCCCGCTCCAGAGATCGAAAAGGCCGGCTTCCTGGATCTTGCGCGCTTTCTCCTCGCGCGCGAGGCGGGCGGCCTCGGCCTGGCGGGTCTTCCAGCCTTTCTCGATCGCGTCGATCTCTGCCTTGCCGTCGGGATGCGTCTTGCGCGCCAGCGATAGGACGGTGCGGACCTGGCCCGCGTCGCCGGTCTCGAGGGCCGCGTCGATCATCGCGCGCACGCCCCCGGGCAGTTTGCCCTCGGATTGCTCGCCTTCGGCCAGCTCGCTTCCGGACCCGTCGCTTCCGGACACGTCGCTATCGGCCGCGGGCGTCGCGGGTTCGGACGGGCCGGCCCGGGCCGCCGAAGGCGCGGCCACGGCCAGGGCGGCTGCAAGGGCCGCAATCGGTGCGAGCGACGGCGTGGACATCGGCCGAATTGCGTAGCGCGTCATGTCCGCAGGCGCCACCCCGTGCGGAAAATCGTGGCGATGATCGCGATGCAGAGCGCCAGGAAGCCCAGCGTCAGGCCCAGCGAGATACCGATCGACACGTCGGAATCGCCGTAGAAGGTCCAGCGCAGCCCGCTGACGAGATAGACGATCGGATTGGCCAGCGCGATCTTGTCCCACGGCGCCGGCAGCATGTCGATCGAGTAGAATGTCCCGCCGAGGAACGTCAGCGGCGTGAGGATCAGCAGGGGCACCATCTGCAGCTTCTCGAACCCTTCCGCCCAGACGCCGAGGATGAACCCGAGGAGCGAGAACGACGCGGCCACGAGCATGATGTAGATCAGCGCGAAGAACGGATGCGCGATCGTGTAGTCGACGAAGACCATGGCCGTGAGCAGGATGATCGCGGCCAGGATCAGGCTCTTGGTCGCGGCCGCCCCGACGAAGCCGAGCAGGGTCTCGACCACGCCGACCGGGGCGGAGAGCAGTTCGTAGATCGCGCCGGTGAAGCGGGGCATGTAGATCCCGAAACTGGCGTTGCTGGTGCTTTCGGACAGCAGCGTCAGCATCAGCAGCCCGGGGACGATGAAGGCCCCGTAGTCGAGCCCGCCGACTTCCGAGATGCGCCCGCCGATCGCCGCGCCGAAGACGATGAAATAGAGGCTCGTCGTCAGCACCGGCGAGACGATCGAGCCGAAGACGGTGCGGCGGAAACGCGCCAGCTCGTTGCGATAGATCGCATATGTCGAACGCCAGTTGATCATGCCGCCAGCCCCTGCCGTTCGACCAGGTCGACGAAGATGTCTTCCAGGCTCGATTCCTTCTGATCCAGCGCGGTGAAGGCGATCCCCGCCTGAAGCAGCGCGGTGGCGACCGCCGCCACTTCGGCCTTGCCCTTGCCCGTCCCGTCGCCGCCGCGATAGCTCAGCACCGCGCCGTCTTCCGCCAGGGTCACCGGATAGGCGCGCAGGCTCTCGGGCAGGCTGGAAACCGGGGCGGCGAGAACGAAGTGCGCCTCGGTCCGGCCGAGCCGCTTCATCATCGCCTCCTTCTCGTCCACCAGCAGCAGGCGCCCCTTGTCGATCACGCCCACGCGGTCGGCCATTTCCTCGGCCTCCTCGATGTAATGGGTGGTCAGGATCACCGTCACGCCCTGGTCGCGCAGGCTGTCGATCTGGCGCCACATGTCGCGGCGAAGCTCCACGTCCACGCCGGCGGTCGGCTCGTCGAGGAACAGCAGTTCAGGATCGTGCGCGAGCGCCTTGGCGATCAGCACCCGGCGCTTCATCCCGCCCGAAAGCTTGCGGATTTCCTCGTCGCGCTTGTCCCACAGGCTCAGCGAGCGCAGGACTTCCTCGATCCGGGCGCGGTCGGGCGCGCGGCCGAACAGCCCGCGCGAATAGCCGACCTGCCGTTCGACCGTGTCGAACATGTCGAACCCCAGTTCCTGCGGCACCAGGCCGATCCGCTGGCGCGCGGTGCGCCAGTTGTTCGCCAGGTCGCCGCCGAAGGCGTGGATCGACCCGGCGCTGATGCGGACCATGCCGCACACGGCCCCGATCAGCGTGGTCTTGCCGGCGCCGTTGGGGCCGAGCAGCGCGAAGATCTCCCCCCGGCGGATCGAGAGATCGACCGAGTCGAGCGCCTTCAGCCCCCCGGGATAGACCTTCGTCAGGCCGCGAATATCCAGGATCGGATCGTGAATCGGTTCCATGGCGCGGGACAATCGCGCGCCGCCTGCCACTTGCCAAGTGTTAAAAGGCCGCCACCCAGTTGCCGTGGAAACCGGGCGGGATCACGTGCGGAACGTGGATTCGCGCGACGTCGTCCAGCGTCATGGAATCGAGAATGGCGAGGTCCGTCACGCACTTGGCGCGATCGATCACGAAGCCCATGACCCAGCCTTCGCCCTCCGCGGCATCGGGCGCGCCGGGCACGAATACGAATTCGCCGGGCACTGCATCGGCGCCGAAAGACCGCTCCACCGTCTCCCCCGTGCGCAGGTCGTGGCAATAGAGCGGCGCGCTGGCGAAGTATTCGGGGCTGGCATCGTCGGGCAGGCCCACGGTCCAGACATGGCGGCAGGGGCGCGTGAAATGGCGCTCGTCGCAGCGGGGAAACTCCTGCGGCGCGGCGCTCAACGTCTCGCGCGCGACTTTCCCGCCGGCCGGATCGACCGTCCACCGCTCGAGCCCCAGGTTGCGGCCGAAGGGGCCGAGCATCGCCCCGTCGAACATCGTCTCGTAAGCGCAGCAGTCGATCACCGCCCGCCCCTCGGCATCCTCGAAGCTGTTGGCGACATGGAAGACATAGGCCGGATCGACATCGTGCCAGGTCACCTCTCCGGCGTCTCCGTCGCGCGGCAGCAGGCCGACGCGCGCGCGGTGGGCCGGGTTCCAGCGATAGGGAAACCGATGCCCGGCGATCAGCGCCTTCATCGACAGCGTGACCGGCAGGTCGAAGATCACGACCCACGACGCGGTAAGCGCGCAATCGTGGATCGAGGGGCCGTGTTCGACCGCGATCGGCACTTCGCGCATGACCTTGCCCGCCGGGTCGAGCGCGACATGGGTCACGCGGTCGGGCCGCGCGGCATCGTAACAGATCGCGTGGTATTCGCCCGTCGCCGGGTCGCGGTGCGGGTGGGCGGTGAAAGAGCCCGCCAAGCCGCCGCCGAAATCGCTGTAACCCAGCGTTTCGAGGTCGTCCGAAAGCTCGGCCGGGTAGGACCCCGCCTCGACCAGCGCGAGAATGCCGGTGCCGAAGGGGATGACATTGGTGTTGACCGTGTCGTTCATCCCGCGGCGCGGGCCGGGCGCGGCCGGCAGGCCCGAAACTTCTTCCAGCGCGCGCGAGCGGATGTAGCGGTTGCGATACCACCGCGCCCGGCCCTGCGCGATCCGCACGCCGTGGACCATGCCGTCGCCGACGAACCAGTGGTGGCCGCGCGGGTCGGCATGTTCCGGGTTAGGCCCGATCCGCAGGTATCGCCCGTCGAGCGCGGCCGGGATCGTCCCCGTGACCGGCAGGTCTTCCAGCGTCAGCTCCTCCTGCATCGGTGCGTGGAGCCCCTGCGTGAAGGGATTGTCCTGCTCCAGGCCGGAACGGTTGAACGCGGCAATCTTGCCGATCCCTGCCGTTACCGCGCCGCGAATGGTCTTTTCCAGAACGCTTGCCATGCCGGACTCCTGCCGCTAGCCGATGTAAACAATGTCAACATAGCGCAGGTGTAAACAGTGTCAACATCGCCCTCGCCCTATCACCACGGCGCCTTGCGCGAGGCCCTGATCGAGGCGGGGCTGCGCGCGCTCGAGGCGAACCACGCGGAGGACGGGGGCGGCACGGTCTCGCTGCGCGAACTGGCCCGCGAGGTCGGGGTCTCGGCAGCGGCGGTCTATCGCCACTTCCCCAACAAGGGCGCCCTGCTCGCCGCACTGGGCGAGGCGGGACTGGCCCGGCTGGGCGCCGCGCAGGCGGAGGCGATGGCCGCGACCGAGGACGAGCGCGCGGGCTTTGCCGCGACAGGGCGCGCCTACGTCCGCTTCGCGCTGGCCAACCCGGCGCTCTTCCGCCTGGTCTTCACCCACGGCGAACCCGGCGCGGACCGGGCCGGGAAATCCGATCCCGCCTCTGACCTGCTGAAGCGCAGCACGGCGGCGCTGGCGAGCGACGGACCGGCGGCAGAGCGGCTCGCGCTGCAGGCGTGGTCGATCGTCCACGGGCTCGCCATGCTCATGCTCGACGGCAGGCTGCCGGCCGACGATGCCCTGATCGATCGGGTGATCGACCCCGGCACGCTCTTCCCCGCGCCGGGCGACCGCCCCTGATCACTCGGCCGGGCGGCTGGCCCAGGGCCGGAAGCTGACGGTCGCCGACTGTTGCTGCGCACGCTCGCCGGGCAGGCGGACGTATTGGCGCAGGCCCGCGATCGGCTCGCCCGCGTCCCCCTCCCAGTTGACGACCTGGAGATCGTCGAGCCGGAACGGCCGTGCCTCGCCATCGCGCGCCTTCGCGACGAAGCGGATGTTGAAGCGCGTCGGCTCGGCCGCCGGTGCCGGAATGTCGAAGGCGAAACGCTCCCAGCCCGGGCCCGCGGGGGTGAAGCTCCCGGCGGTCTGCCAGGGGCAAAAGCGCTTCTCGCCCGCCAGGCGGAAGCGGTATTGCAGCGTAAGCGCCGTGCCTTCGCCCGCGATCGCGCCGCCGACCGTCAGCGGCCCGCGATCGAGATCGCGCAGCGCGATCCGCTGGTGCATCGTCAACGCGTCGCCCCGCGGCGTCACGCGCAGGGCATGGTCGCCCGCGAAGGCCCGGCGGTCGAGCGTGCCCGTCCCGCCTTCGAAGGTCCACGTGCGGTCGTGCGCGCCGAAGCCCTCGTGGCTTTCGAAATCGCCGCGCCACAGCAGCCCGCGCCCGAAAACGAGCGGGCGCCCCGCCTCATCGCGCGCCGCGGCCGGTGCCCCCTGCACCAGCGCCCCGGCAGGGATCGCGGCCATGGCGGTGCCGGGCACAGGGGCAAGGGCCAGCGCGTGCGGTTCGGTCTCGGGTGCGACGGATGCGGGGGACGCGGGACCGGCGATGATGCTGTGGCCCGCCATGTCGGCGATCCGCACGCCGCGCGGGCCCGACAGCGCGCGCAGCCGGCGCAGAACGGCATCGCGCATCCCGGCGACCGCGGGCACCGGGCGATAGTCGCGCACGTCGATCGGCACGATTTCCGCCCGGGCGAAGCGGCTTTCGTCCATCCACACCTTCAGCAACATGCTCGCCTGGGTTTCGTGGATGTACTGGTCGAACAGGAAATTGCCGAGCGAATAGGCGACCAGCTGCCCCTGGTGGATCTCGAAGCCCTGGAGGACGTGCGGATGGTGGCCGATCACCAGGTCCGCCCCGGCATCGATCGCGGCGAGCATACGCCGCCGGCTCTCGGCCGTCGGTTCGGGCGAGTACTCGCGGCTGCCGTGGTACTGAACGACCACCGCCCGCCCGGCGGCCGTTTCGCGGCCCACGGTCTCCACGATCGTGGCATCGTCGCCCAGCGCCGCCCCGCCCTTGCCCGCCTCGGCGACCTGGTTCGGCTCGACCCGTCCCTCCCAGCCGACGAAGCTGAGGAACGACCAGGCCTCGCCCTGCAGGCTGGTGCGCCAGGGGGCGATCGCCGCGGCGCGATCGGCGCCGGCCCCCGAATGGCCGAGCCCGGCGGCCTTCACCGCCGCCATCGTATCGGCCAGCCCTTGGTCGAGATAGTCGTAGACGTGGTTGTTGCCCTGCGCGGCATAGTCAACCCCGGCCCAGGCGAGCGCATGGGCCAGCTCGGGATGGGCATAGAAGACGTAGGACTTGAGCGCGGCGGTCGTCAGCTCGCGCGCGGAAAGGGTGATCTCGAGGTTGACGCTCGCCAGGTCGGCGGCGCGCAGCGTGGGCGCCATCGTCGCCAGCAGGGCGCGCATGTCCGCCTGCCGCGTGGCGTCATGGACCAGCCGGCGCTCCCCCTCCAGCGGGGTCTCGTAACGGCGCCCGCCCATGACATCGCCGCCGAAGACGAACAGCTGCCGCCCCGCGCGCCGCTCGACCAGCTCCACCGGCGGCACGCGCAGCAGGCCCGCTTCGTCCACCAGCTCGTGACGGGCGAAGGCATGGTGCGCCGGATAGTGGCCGGGGGCGGAAACGCGCAGCGTGTAGAGCGTCGCCTCGCCCGCCTCGAGGCGGTACCGCCCCTCCGCGTCGCTGGCCACGCTCTGGCCGTTGAGAGTGATCGTCGCCGCCGCGATCGGCGCGCCCCTGTCCGCCGAAAGAACGGTGCCCCGGGCGACGACGGGCGGTGTGGCGGGCGCCGCGGCAGCGGGGTCTTGCCCATCGCGCAGGGCCGGCTCGGCGGCGGCCGGCATTCCCGCCATGGCCAGCGCCAGGATCGCACAAAATGCCCGGATTCGCATCGCCTGCCCCCTTTTCGGCGCCCTTGTCCCGGCCCCTGCGCCGCCCCCCGCGACCGTGTGCCCCGCTCAGGGCAAGAGGAGGCTGCTATCACCATAGGAGTAGAAACGGTATTTCCGCTCTATCGCATGGGCATAGACGGCCTGCATCCGCTCGCGCCCCATCAGCGCGCTGACGAGCATGAACAGGGTCGATCGGGGCAAGTGGAAATTGGTCATCAGCCCGTCGATCGCGCGGAAGGCATACCCGGGGGTGATGAAGATCGCGGTATCCCCCTCGAACGGGCGGATCGTGCCGTCGGCATCGGCCGCGCTCTCGAGCAGGCGCAGGCTGGTCGTGCCGACCGCGATCACCCGCCGCCCGTCGCGCCGCGCGGCATTGAGTCGCTCGGCCGTGGCCGCCTCGATCCGGCCCCACTCGCTGTGCATCCGGTGTTCGCGCGTGTCCTCCACCTTCACCGGCAGGAACGTCCCCGCCCCGACGTGGAGCGTCAGCGTCTCGGACACGACGCCGCGCGCCTCGAGCGCGGCGACCAGCTCCGGGGTGAAATGGAGCGCGGCGGTCGGCGCGGCGACCGCACCGTCGCGCGCGGCGAACATCGTCTGGTAATCGCGCGCGTCGCGCGCGTCCGCCGGGCGCTTGCCCGCGATATAGGGCGGCAGCGGCATTCGCCCCGCCCGTTCGAGCAGGACCTCGACCGGCTCGTCCCCTTCGAACGCGAAAGTCACGCTGCCGTCGTCGCCGCGCGCCTCGACGATCGCGGTCACGCCGCCGCCGAATTCCACCCGGTCGCCCTCGCGGCACCGCCGGGCATTGCGCACGAAGGCCTGCCAGCGCCGCAGGTCGATCCGCTTGTGCAGGGTCGCGCCGATCCGCGCCTCGCCCCGCCGCCCTTCCAGCTGGGCGGGGATGACGCGCGTGTCGTTGAAGACGAGTACGTCGCCCGGGCGCAGCACCGCGGGCAGGTCGCGCACGGTCCGGTCATCGAAGGGGCGATCGCCATCGACCACCAGCATGCGCGCCGAATCGCGCGGCGTGGCAGGGCGCAGCGCGATCAGGTCCTGCGGCAGGTCGAAGTCGAACAGATCGATACGCATGCGGCATTGGGTCCCGGTCTTCGGGCCTTGCTGGGCCGGCGGGGGGCGCAGCGGCAAGCCGCCAGCCTGCCCGATGCCCCGCCCTTCTGGCAGGCCCGCGGCGGCCTGGCTACTGGTTGCCGCCGGGGGCGTTCAGCATGTCCGCGGTGATCGTGTCCTGCGCCGGCGCGGCCGGGGCGGGCGCGGGCACCGGCTTGTTGTCGGCGGCGATCGATGCCTGGAGGATGCGGGTCGGGTTGGCCGGCGGCTCGCCCCGCGCGATACGGTCCACCGCCGCCATGTTGGCGATGACCCGCCCGAAATTGGTGTAGCGCTTGTCGAGCGTGAAGCGCGGGTAGAAGACGATGAAGAACTGGCTGTTCGCGCTGTTCTCTTCCTGCGCGCGGGCCATGGCGACCGTGCCGCGCACGTGGGGCATCGGGTTGAACTCCGCGTCGAGGTCGGGAAGGTCGGACCCGCCCTGCCCGGTCCCGGTGGGATCGCCGGTCTGGGCCATGAAGCCGTCGATCACCCGGTGGAAGATGACCCCGTCGTAGAACCCCCGGCGCGCGAGCGTCTTGATGCGTTCGACGTGGTTGGGCGCCCAGCTCGGCATCAGGCGGATCGCCACGCGTTCGCCGGTCGAAAGGTCGAGCAGCAGGATGTTCTCGCGGTCTTCCTGCACGTCGTAGTTGATCGACTGGTACACTGGTGCCGGCCGGTCCTGCGCGGCCGCGTCGCCCCCGGCACCGGCTTCGACGGCCGGGCTATCCTGGGCGGAGACATGGGCGGGTGCTGCGACCATCGACAGCAGGGCCGCGGCGGCAATCAGGCATCTGGACATGGAATTCCCGTCGTCGAATTGGCAATAATGCAAGAAATCGAATTCAGCCGCCAGCGTCTAGCGGCGGGGGACTGTCGGTTCAATGAATGATGCGCCCCCTGCCCGCGTCAGTACCCGCCCGCGTCAGAATCCCGCCCGCGTCAGTAATCGCCGCGGCGGCCGACTTTCTCGACCCGGGCGACGACCTCGTCCCTCACTTCGGCGCTGACGAAAGGCGAGATGTCGCCGCCGAAGACGGCGATTTCCTTGACCAGCTTCGATGCGATCGGCTGGAGCGAGACGTCGGCCATCAGGAAGACCGTTTCGATCCGGTCGTCGAGCTGCTGGTTCATCCCGGCCATCTGGTATTCGTACTCGAAATCGGCGACGGCGCGCAGGCCCCGCACGATCACGCTGGCCCCCTGCTTGCGCGCGAACTTCATCAGCAGGGCGTTGAATCCGACCACATCGACATTGTCGAGGCCGAGCGCGGCGACTTCGCGCCGGACCATCGCCATGCGTTCTTCCGGCGTGAACATCGGGTTCTTGGAAGGATTGGTGGTTACGCCGATGATCAGCCGGTCCACCAGCTTGCTGCCGCGACGGATGATATCGGCATGGCCCAGCGTGATCGGGTCGAACGTGCCCGGATAGACGCCGATACGTTCACCATTTCCGCTGGCGCCGTTCTTGTTGGCACTCACCTGTCTCTCTCCACGATAAACCGCGCCAGCGCGCGCAACATGTCGGCTTCCGCGCCATAGGGCGCCAGGTGGCCGACGGCCTGTTCGACCAGGGCGCGGGCCTGGTGGCGCGCCTTGTCGATGCCCATCAGGGTCACGAATGTCTGCTTGCCCTGCTCCGCGTCCTTGCGCAGCGCCTTGCCCGCCTTGCTCTCGTCCCCCTCGTGGTCGAGCAGGTCGTCGGCGATCTGGAAGGCGAGGCCGATGTCGCGGGCATAGTTGCGCAGCGCCGCGCGCCCTTCGCCCGGCACGCGGCCCAGCACCGCCCCCATCTCGACCGCCGCCGACAGCAGCGCGCCGGTCTTCAATTGCTGGAGGCGGGTGATCGCGTGAAGATCGTATTCCTGCGTGGCGGCGGCCATGTCCATCATCTGGCCGCCGGCCATGCCGCCCATCCCGCTGGCGGCAGCGAGCGTGGCGACAAGTTCGGCGCGGACGAAGGGATCGCTGGCGGTCTCCGGCATCGAGAGGATCTCGAACGCGAAGGCATGGAGCGAATCGCCCGCGAGCACCGCCGTCGCCTCGTCGAAGCGGCGGTGCACGGTCGCCTTGCCGTGCCGCAGGTCGTCATCGTCCATGCACGGCAGGTCGTCGTGGATCAGCGAATAGACGTGGATCGCCTCGACCGCGCAGCCGCAGCGGACCGCGGCCTCGCGCGAGACGCCGTACATCCCCGCGGTCGCGCAGAGCAGCAGCGGGCGCACCCGCTTGCCGCCGCCGATCGCGGCGTAGCGCATTGCCTCGACCAGGCGCGCCCGGGTGTCGCCGGGCACCGGCATCAGCTCGTCGAACGTCCGGTCCACCTCGCGCTGGATGCGGGCGAGGCCCTCCGCCAGCAACTGACCCCGGTCGCCGACCAGTTGCATTTCAGTTCGCCGCGTCGAAAGGAGCGGTCCCGCGTACTTCGCCGTCGGCGCCCTGGACGATCTTCTCGATCCGCGCCTGCGCCGCGTCCAGCCGGGCCTGGCAATGCTGCCGCAGGCGTTCGCCGCGCTCGTAAAGCGCGATCGATTCGTCCAGCGCGGCCTCGCCCCCTTCCAGCTTGCGGACGATATCCTCCAGCGCTTTCAGCGCGTCTTCGAAGGTCATGCTGGCAATGTCGGGCGTGTCGTTGCTCATGGCGATAGAGCATTGACGCTCGCCCGGTGCTTGGTCAAGCTGACTGCGAACAGGGGGGACGGCGATGACGGGGATCGAGGCCGCGCAGCCGGCCGGCAGCCGGGGTTTCTCACGCGCGCCCGGCGCACGGCGGGCAGGCCGCCACGGGCCGGGCCCATGCGGGGCCGGCACGCGCCCGGCCGGGGCGCAGTAAGTGTTCATCGGCCACTGGTCCGCCGCCTTCCTCGCCGGGGCCGCGAGCCGGCGGGCGCCGAAACTGGGGGTGCTGTTCGTCGCCGCGCAGCTGGTGGACTGGGGCTTCTTCGCCCTCGCCGCGTTCGGGATCGAGAAACTGCGGATAACGCCGGGCGCGACGGCGATGAACCCGCTGGACCTCTATCACATGCCCTATACCCACAGCCTGGCCGGCACGGCCGCCTGGGCGCTCGCCTTCGTCGCCGTGCTGCTGGCCTGGCGGCGCGACCTGCCGGCGGCGCTGGTCGGCGGGGCGGTGGTCCTCTCGCACTGGTTCCTCGACCTGCTGGTGCACCGGCCCGACCTGACGCTGGCGGGCGGGGAGCGCAAGCTGGGCCTGGGCCTGTGGGACCGGCCCGAGATCGCCATTCCGCTGGAGCTGGCGCCGACGCTGGGGGCTTTCGCGTTCTACCTGCGGCGCACACGGGGCCCTGCCGGGCCGCCGCTGGTCCTGCTGGCCGTGCTGCTGGCGATGCAGCTGGCCAACTGGATCGGCCCGCAGCCCGAATCGGCCGGGCCGGGCCTCTACCTCCTCGCGCTGGCCTCCTTCGCCCTCGCGACGTGGATCGCCTGGTGGGTCGGCGACACGCGCTGGCACCGGCGCGAGATCGGCCTTGGCGTCGCGACCGCCCGGCGCTGAACAGCGCCGGCCGGGGCGCATGGATCGTTGCCCTTCGCGGCATTGAAACGTAAGGGCGCGCGCATGGCTACCCCCGAGTCCCGCACCGAGTCCGCGATCACCCCCGAAGTCGTCGAGCAGCACGGCCTCAGCCCCGAGGAATACGAACGCGTCCTCCACGCGCTCGGGCGCGAACCGAACCTGGTCGAACTCGGCATCTTCTCGGTCATGTGGTCGGAGCATTGCTCCTACAAGTCCTCCCGCATCCACCTCAAGAAACTGCCGACCGAGGCGCCCTGGGTCATCTGCGGCCCGGGCGAAAACGCGGGCGTGGTCGACATCGGTGACGGGCAGGCGGCGATCTTCAAGATGGAGAGCCACAACCACCCGAGCTATATCGAGCCCTACCAGGGCGCGGCCACCGGCGTCGGCGGCATCCTGCGCGACGTGTTCACGATGGGCGCGCGCCCGGTCGCGAACCTCAACGCGCTGCGCTTCGGCCGGCCCGATCATCCCAAGATGAAGCACCTCGTCCAGGGCGTGGTCGCCGGGATCGGCGGCTACGGCAACTGCGTGGGCGTGCCGACGGTGGCCGGGGAAACCAACTTCCATCCGGCCTACGACGGCAATATCCTGGTCAACGCGATGACCGTGGGCGTCGCCGATGCCGACAAGATCTTCTATTCCGCGGCCACCGGCGTCGGGAACCCGATCGTCTACGTCGGTTCCAAGACCGGGCGCGACGGGATCCACGGGGCGACGATGGCCAGCGCCGATTTCGGCGAGGATGCGGAGGAAAAGCGCCCCACCGTCCAGGTCGGCGACCCTTTCACCGAAAAACTGCTGATCGAGGCCTGCCTCGAGCTCATGGCGACCGACGCGATCGTCGCGATCCAGGACATGGGCGCCGCCGGGCTCACCTCGTCCAGCGTCGAGATGGCCACCAACGGCAAGGCCGGCATCCGGCTGGACATGAACAAGGTCCCCTGCCGCGAAGAGGGGATGACACCTTACGAGATGATGCTGAGCGAAAGCCAGGAGCGGATGCTCATGGTGCTGAAGCCCGGCAAGGAAGCCATGGCGGAAGAGATCTTCCGCAAGTGGGAACTGGATTTCGCGGTCATTGGCGAAGTGACCGACACCCGGCACATGGTGCTGGAATTCGAGGGCGAGGTCGTGTGCGACATCCCGCTCGGCCCGCTCGCCGCCGACGCGCCGCTCTACGACAGGCCGGCGATGAGCCGCGAGGATTACCGGGCCTGGGCCGGGGTCCAGCCGCTCGAGACCGCGCCCGGCAGCACCGATCTGGGCGCGGACCTGCTGAAGCTGGTCGCCAGCCCCGACCTCGCCTCGCGTCGCTGGATCGCGGAGCAGTACGACAGCCAGGTCGGCGCCGACACGCTGCAGACCGGCGGCGATGCCGGCGTGGTGCGGGTCCACGGCACGCGCAAGGCGCTGGCGATGACGACCGACTGCACCCCGCGATACTGCCATGCCGATCCCTACGAAGGCGGGAAGCAGGCGATCGCGGAGGCCTATCGCAATCTCTGCGCCGTGGGCGCGCGCCCGCTCGCGGTGACCAACTGCCTCAACTTCGCCAATCCCCAGCGGCCCGAGATCATGGCCCAGTTCACCGGCTGCCTCGATGGCATGGGCGATGCCTGCCGCGCGCTCGACTTCCCGATCGTGAGCGGCAACGTCAGCCTTTATAACGAGAGCAAGGCGACCGGCGGCGGCAGCGCGATCCTGCCCACCCCCGCGATCGGCGGGGTCGGCCTGCTGGAAGATTACGGCGCGATGGCCCGGATCGGCTTCGCTGCCGAAGGCGACGCGATCCTGCTCGTCGGCGAGGAGGCGCGCCACCTCGGCCAGTCGCTCTGGCTGCGCGTGGTCCACGGCAGCGAGGCGGGCGAGGCCCCGCCGGTCGACCTCGCGCAGGAGCGCGCACGGGGCGAGTTCGTCCGCCGCCTGATCGGCGAAGGGCTGGCCACCGCGGTCCACGACGTGTCCGACGGCGGGCTGCTGGTCGCGCTGGCCGAAATGGCGCTGGCGGGCAATATCGGCTGCTCGCTCGACGCGCTGGGCGGCCCCGCGGCCGCTTTCGGCGAGGATCAGGGCCGCTACGTCGTCACGACCGGCCAGCCCGACCGGGTGGAGGCCGCGGGCATCCCGGTCCGGCGGATCGGCACGGTCGGCGGCGACAGCGTGGCCGGCGTGCCGCTGACCGACTTGCGCGCCGCGCACGAAAGCTTCTTTCGCGAATGGATGGAAGCCTGATCGGCGGCCCCGCCTCCCCCCGCCGCGCGCGGATCGCCTGCGGGGAGGAGCGCCGGTGACCGAGCGCCCCTACCCCGCGCCGCCCGCGCTAAGCGACGACGAGCGGATCGCCCGGGCCCGCGCGGCCTGCGAACGGCTTGCCGGCCGCCGCACCTGTCGCGCCTTCACCGACAGGCCGGTGCCGCGCGAAGTGATCGAACACGCGATCGCCGCCGCCGGCACCGCGCCTTCGGGCGCGAACCATCAGCCGTGGCATTTCGCCGCCGTCTCCTCCGCCGAAGCGAAGCGCGCCATCCGCCTCGCCGCGGAGGAAGAGGAACGCGCCTTCTATGCCGAGCGTGCGAGCGAGGAATGGCTGGCCGCCCTCGCCCCGCTGGGGACCGATCACGACAAGCCGTTCCTGGAGATCGCGCCCTGGCTGATCGTCTGCTTCGCGCAGCGCAAGGGCGGGATCGAGGAAGACGGCGAGACGTCGAACTACTACGTGACCGAAAGCGTGGGCCTGGCCTGCGGATTGCTGCTCGCGACCCTGCACGAAGCGGGCCTGGCGACGCTGACGCACACGCCCTCCCCGATGGGCTTCCTGCGCGAGATCTGCGGCCGCCCGGCGCATGAAAAGCCGCTGATGATCGTCGTCGCCGGCCATCCTGCGCCCGATGCCACCGTGCCAGACCACGCGCTGCGCAAGAAGCCGCTCGACACGATCGCCAGCTGGCTCTGACCCGGCCCGCGGCCGGCCGGAATGTCAGGCGGTGGCGGGCTGCGAGGCCGGCGTCCGCTCGCTGGCCAGCAGGTCGTAGGGGTCGATCCCCTCGCTGCGCCAGACCTCGTGACAGCGGTGGTACCAGGTCGGCTCGGCGATCCGCAGCCGTCGGCGCGCCTCGCCCAGGTCCATCGCGAGGAGATCGCGGATCGCCATCGCGACGATCGGGGGGCAGCCCTTGCCGATCCGGTGCGCCTGGCGCACCGCGCGGAAGACCGGGGCCCGGCTCTTGACCTGCTTGCGGATGTTCAGCGCCCCGGCATAGCCGAGCAGGAGGTGCCCGTGGCTCGGGCTCTGCCCGTGGGTGAACAGCAGCACGCACTGTTCGCCCAGCGCGTCGCGGCCATAGCCGGTCAGGACATGCATCAGGTCGTGCGTGTCGCGCTGGCGGAATGCGAACCATTCGATCAGGTCGCCGTATTTCGGCCGCCCCATCTTCTCCGATTCGGCCACCAGGCCCGCCGCGCTCAACCCCTCGCGGCGCATGAAATCGACATAGGCATGGGCCACGCTGCCCTCGGGCAGTTTCAGCAGCGCCTCGTGATCGTCAAGGATCGGGGGCAGGAAAGGCTCGCTGGCGCGCAGGGCCTCCCCTTCCGCGCTCAGCGTCAGAGCGCGGGCGCGCGGGATGAACGTGCGCGAAGGCAGCGCCTCGTAGATGTGAAACACCTGCTCGGTGTCTTCCTTGTCCTTGATCAGCTCGCGGAAATGGTGGAGCGCCTTGCGGACATTGCGCCGCGGCTGCGGCCGGGCGGGATTGCGGAAGGGCGTGCCGTCGGCGGCACGGGCGGCCGCCCCGGCGTCTGGCAGGGCCTGCGGACTGGTCATGACAGGGCATCCTTTACTGACACGCCTGTCAATATAACAGGTCGGTTGCAGATTGAAAGGGACCCCGGGGGCGCCGCGCCGCCGGCCGGCGCGCGCCGGTTCAGGCCACCCATTCTTCGCGCGGGATGCCGAACAGTTCGAGCACGGCGGTCAGGTCGCCGCGGTCGATCGTCCCGTCGGCGGCCGCGCGCGCGCGCGGCTTGGCGCGGAAGGCAATGCCCCAGGTCGCGGCGGCCAGCATCGGGATGTCGTTGGCCCCGTCGCCGGTGGCGAGGCTGGTCGCCTCCGGCCCGATACCCTCGGCCTCTTCGCGCAGCACGCGTTCCTTCACCGCGCTATCGGTGATCGCCCCGGCGAGCGCGCCGGTCAGCTTGCCCCCGGCGACCGCCAGCCGGTTGCCCACGACGCGGTCGAAGCCGAGCTGATCGGCCACCGGGTCGGCGAAATGGTGGAAACCGCCGGTCACCAGCACGGTGCGGCACCCGCGCGCCTTCAGCGTGGCGACCAGCGTGCGCGCGCCCTCCATCGGGCGGATGCGCTCGGCAAGGCAATCCGCGATGCTGTCTTCCCCCAGCCCCGCGAGCAGGCCGACGCGTTCGGCCAGCGCGCTGGCGAAATCGAGCTCGCCCTGCATCGCACGCTCGGTAATCGCGGCCACGCGGTCGCGGAAACCGGCGAAGTCGGCCAGCTCGTCGATGCATTCCTGGCCGATCATGGTCGAATCCATGTCCGACACGAACAGGTCCGGCACCGCGATTTCCCGCCGCGAGACCAGCAGGTCGGCCGGGGCGAAATGCTCGTCCAGCAGCCCGCGCAGCGTCGCGGGATCGCCTTCGGGCAGGCTCAGCTGCAGCACGTCGCCGCAGAAATCGTGCATCTGCGCGAGCGCGACGCGCATCCCCTCCTTCTCCAGCGCGGCGGTCGCGCGGTCGAGGCGTGTTTCCAGCGTGGCCGGGTCTGCTATCAGCCGGGCGATGAGCACCGAGATTCCTCCGATTGCCGGCGACGGGCGGCCGCCGGTCGCGCTCATTGCAGGGCCCACCGCCAGCGGCAAGAGCGATCTGGCCGTGCGCCTGGCGCGGGCGGTGCTCGACAGCGGGCGCGAGGCCCGCGTGATCAATGCCGACAGCGCCCAGGTCTATCGCGACTTGCGCGTGCTCAGCGCCCGGCCGTCGGAGGCGGAGACCGCCGGCGTGCCGCACCGCCTGTTCGGCGCCTGGGACGGGGCCGATCCCTGTTCGGCGGCCGACTGGGCCGCGGCCGCGCGCCGGGAAATCGCCGCCGTCCATGCGCGCGGCGGCGTGCCCGTCCTCGTCGGGGGCACCGGGCTTTACCTGCGGACCCTGCTCGACGGGATCGCGCCGGTGCCGCCGATCGATCCCGCGGTGCGCGAGGCGGTGCGCGCGCTGCCGGTGGCCGAGGCCCATGCCGAGCTGGCACGCCTCGACCCTGCGCGCGCCGCCGCGCTCGCCCCCGCCGACACGACCCGCGTTGCCCGCGCGCTCGAGGTCGTCCGCTCCACCGGCAGGCCGCTTTCGCACTGGCAGGCGCGGCGCGAGGGCGGGATCGGGGCGCAGGTGGCGCTGCACCCGCTGATCCTCCTGCCCGACCGGGCCTGGCTCCACGAACGCTGCGACCGGCGCTTCGTCGCGATGATGGAAAACGGCGCGGTCGGGGAAGTCGAGGCCCTGCTCGCCCGCCGCCTCGATCCCGGCCTGCCGGTCATGCGCGCGATCGGTGTGACGCAGATCGCCGGCTGGCTGGCCGGCGAGACGTCGCGCGACGAGGCGATTGCCGCCGGCCAGCAGGCGACGCGCCAGTATGCGAAGCGCCAGTACACCTGGTTCCGCCGGCAGCCGCCGCAAGAATGGCACCGGATGGAGACATATTGCGATTCTCTACCCGATACATTCGCATCATTGTTTCACCGATAGGCCTTGACATATCATATTCTGTCCCATAGGCGATGAGTCAACGGATCGATATTGGCCCGGCGCGTCCCCCTCGCGCCGGGTCGATCTTTTTCCGGGGCGTCGATCCGCTGCCCGGACGAAGCGACACGAAGGACGAGGAAAGGGTCGAACAATGGCGGAGGAGCGCAGCGGCGCGTCCATCCTGATCGAATGCCTGGTCAGCCAGGGGGTCGAATTCGTCTTCGGCTACCCCGGCGGCGCCGTGCTGCCGATCTATGACGAGCTCTTTTCGGACGAGCGCATTCGCCACATCCTCGTGCGGCACGAAGCCGGCGCGGCCCACGCGGCGGAAGGCTATGCCCGCTCGACCGGCAGGCCGGGCGTCGTCCTCGTCACCTCCGGCCCCGGGGCGACCAATGCCGTCACCGGCATTGCCGACGCCTTCATGGATTCGATCCCGATGGTCGTCATCACCGGGCAGGTGCCGACCGCGCTGATCGGGACCGACGCGTTCCAGGAAGCCGACACCGTCGGCATCACGCGCCACTGCACGAAGCACAATTACCTGGTGAAGGACCCGGCGCAGCTGCGCGCCACGATCGAGGAAGCCTTCCGCATCGCGACCACCGGGCGGCCGGGCCCGGTCGTGGTGGACATTCCCAAGGACGTCCAGATCGCGCTGGCGAGCTGGTCGGGGCAGGACGACCTGGCCCTCCCCTCCACCCGCTATGCCCCGCAGACCGCCGGCGACGAGGCGGCGATCGCCCGCGCGGTGGACATGCTGGCCCGGGCGGAACGGCCCCTGTTCTATACCGGCGGCGGCGTCATCAACTCCGGCCCGCGGGCGAGCGAGCTGCTGCGCCGGCTGCAGGAACTCACCGGGGCGCCGGTCACCAGCACGCTGATGGGTCTCGGCGCCTTTCCCTGCGACCACCCGGACTGGCTGGGCATGGTCGGGATGCACGGCACCTACGAGGCGAACATGGCGATGAACCGGTGCGACCTGATGGTCTGCATCGGCGCCCGTTTCGACGACCGCGTGACCGGGCGGCTCGATGCGTTCTCGCCCGATTCGGAGAAGATCCACATCGACATCGATCGAAGCTCGATCAACAAGACGGTGCCGGTGGACCTCGCGATCCTGGGCGATTGCGCGCAAGTGCTGGAACAGATCGTCGGCGCCTGGGGCAACCGCGAGGCCCGCGACCTCGGCGAATGGAAGGCGCGCGTCGCCGGCTGGCGCGCGTGCGAATCGCTCGCCTATCCGCCCAACCCGGCGGCGATCATGCCGCAGAAGGCGATCGAGCGCCTCCACGCCCTGACCCGCAGGCAGAACCCGATCGTCTCGACCGAGGTGGGCCAGCACCAGATGTGGGCCGCGCAGTATTTCGGCTTCACCGGCCCCAACCGCTGGCTGACCAGCGGCGGCCTGGGCACGATGGGCTATGGCCTGCCGGCCGCGATCGGCGCGCAGCTCGGCAACCCGGAAGCGCTGGTGATCGACATCGCGGGCGAGGCGAGCATCCAGATGAACATCCAGGAACTGGGCACCGCCAGCCAGTATCGCCTGCCGGTCAAGGTCTTCATCCTCAACAACGAGTACATGGGCATGGTCCGCCAGTGGCAGGAGCTGACCTATGAAAGCCGATATTCCAATTCCTATTCCGACAGCCTGCCCGATTTCGTGAAGCTCGCCGAAGCCTATGGCTGGAAGGGCATCCGGATCGAGGACGAGGCCGGGCTGGACGCGGGGATCGAGGCGATGATCGCGCACGACGGGCCGGTCATGGTCGATTGCCTGGTGTCGAAGGAAGCCAACTGCTTCCCGATGATCCCGAGCGGCGCGGCCCATACCGAGATGCTGCTCTATGGCGACATGGTCAGCGGGACGATGAACGATGAAGCCAAGGCACTGGTCTAGGGGGCAGGCGACAATGCAGATCACGCAGCAGGCATCGCAGCGCCACGTCCTGGCGATCACGGTGGACAACGAGGCCGGCATCCTCGCCAAGATCGCCGGGCTCTTCACCGCGCGCGGATACAACATCGACAGCCTGACCGTTGCCGACATCACGGAAAACCACGCGGTCAGCCGGATCACGATCGTCACCAACGGCCCGCCCGCGGTGATCGACCAGATCCACGCCCAGCTCGACCGGCTGGTCCCGGTCCACAAGGTCGTCGACCTGACCGAGGAAGGCCCCCACGTCGAGCGCGAGCTGGCGCTGGTCAAGGTCGCGGGCACCGGCGAAAAGCGGGTCGAGGCGCTGCGCCTGGCCGATATCTTCCGCGCCCGCCCGGTGGACACGACCACCGGCAGCTTCATCTTCGAGATCACCGGCCCGCCGGAGAAAGTCGACAGCTTCGTCGGCCTGATGCGCGAGCTGGGGCTGGTCGAGGTCGGCCGGACCGGGATCGTCGGCATGATGCGCGGCGCCGAGGGAGCCTAGGCCCGGGACAAGAAATTCCACGTCGCGCCGAGCTTGTTCGAGCGGCCAGCAATCCGTTAGCGCTTCGCGCATGGCGAAACTGGATGCTGGAGCGGGTTCAGCATGACGATTGCACAGTGAAGGACGAGAGATGAAAGTCTATTACGACGCCGATGCCGACCTGAACCTGATCACCGGCAAGAAGATCGCCGTGCTCGGCTATGGCAGCCAGGGCCACGCCCATGCCCAGAACCTGCGCGACAGCGGGGTCGGCGAAGTCGCGATCGCGCTGCGCGAAGGTTCCGCCACCGCGAAGAAGGCGCAGGACGCCGGCTTCACCGTGATGAGCAACAGCGAAGCGGCCGCCTGGGCCGACATCCTGATGATCCTCGCGCCCGACGAGCACCAGGCCGCGATCTGGCAGAACGATCTGGCCGGCAACATGAAGCCGGGCAGCGCGCTTGCCTTCGCCCACGGGCTCAACATCCATTTCGGGCTGATCGAACCGCCCGCCGATATCGACGTGATCATGATCGCGCCCAAGGGCCCCGGCCACACCGTGCGCAGCGAATACCAGCGCGGCGGCGGCGTGCCCTGCCTGATCGCCGTCCACCAGGACGCGACCGGCAATGCCCACGATCTCGCCCTCGCCTATGCCAGCGGCGTCGGCGGCGGGCGCAGCGGCATTATCGAAACCAATTTCAAGGAAGAGTGCGAAACCGACCTGTTCGGCGAACAGGCCGTGCTGTGCGGCGGCATCACCCACCTGATCCAGGCCGGGTTCGAAACGCTGGTCGAAGCCGGCTACGCGCCCGAAATGGCCTATTTCGAATGCCTCCACGAAACCAAGCTGATCGTGGACCTGCTCTATGAAGGCGGGATCGCGAACATGCGCTATTCGATCAGCAACACCGCCGAATACGGCGACATCACCACCGGCCCGCGGATCATCACCGACGAGACGAAGGCGGAAATGAAGCGCGTGCTGGCGGACATCCAGTCGGGCCGCTTCGTCAAGGACTTCGTGCTCGACAACCGCGCCGGCCAGCCCGAGCTGAAGGCCGCGCGCAAGGCGGCCGAGGCGCACCCGATCGAGCAGACCGGGTCGCAACTGCGCGCGATGATGCCCTGGATCGGCAAGAACAAGCTGGTCGACAAGGCGAAGAACTGACGGCATTCTCCCGGTCCGCGAACGAACCCGCGAGGAACAGAGGGGACCGGGAAAATGCGCAGCACACGTCTTGTCGCCACGATCGGGGCCGCCGCTTTCGCGCTGGCGGCCACCGGCACGCTGATCGCGCAGGGAACGCCCGGCGAGGCGCCCGGCCGGGCCGATCCCGCGCGGGTCAGCGGGGGCACGTACCTCGCCGATCCGTCGCACAGCATGGTCCAGTGGCGCGTCGACCACATGGGCTTCAACGACTATTTCGGCATCTTCGGCGACGTCGACGGCACGCTGACGCTCGACCCGGCCAACCCGGGCCAGGCCAGCGTGGACGTGACGATCCCGGTCGCCGGCGTGACCGTGCCGAGCGAGGGCCTGCGCGAACACCTGCTGCGCCCGGGCAAGGACGGGGGCAGCCCCGATTTCTTCGGGCCCGACCCGATGCCCGCGCGCTTCACGTCGACCGCGGTGACGATCGGCGCCGACGGCACGAGCGCCGAGGTCACCGGCGACCTCGCGCTCAACGGCGTGATGATGCCCGTCACGCTGGAAACGCGCTTCACCGGCGCGGGCGCGGCGCCGCGCACCGGCTACGAAACGGTCGGCTTCGAAGGGCGCACGACGATCAACCGGTCCGATTTCGGCCTCGGCTTCGGCGTCCCGATGGTCGGCGACGAGGTGGAACTGGAGTTTTCCGTCGCCTTCGAAAAGCGCGATCCGCAATAGCCGGCGCAGCGATGCGACGGCATGGCTTGCCTTCCGGGCAATTTTCGCGCATTGCCGCGGGCATGACACGCAACGGACTAATCCTGCTTCGACTTACGCGCCCTTGGGCGTGAGCTGACGCGTGGCCGGTGGGCGCGCGCTGCGCCCAAGGGGTCAAGGCCGACAGACTGCAGAACCTTTCCGTGCGAGATTACCCGAAATGACCATGCTCCGCGATCCTTCGCGCAAATACGCCGCCTTCCCCCAGGTGCCCCTGCCCGACCGGCAATGGCCCAGCCGCACGATCGCCGCCCCGCCGCGCTGGCTCTCGACCGACTTGCGCGACGGCAACCAGGCGATCGTCGACCCGATGGACGCGGTGAAGAAGAACCGCTTCTTCGACCTGCTGGTCGAAATCGGGGTGAAGGAGATCGAAGTCGGCTTCCCCAGCGCGGGCGCGACCGAGTTCGATTTCATCCAGGCGCTGGTCCATTCCGGCCGTATTCCCGACGACGTGACGGTCCAGGTCCTCACGCAGAGCCGCGAGGACCTGATCCGCACCAGCTTCGCCAGCCTCGACGGCGCGCGCGCGGCGATCGTCCACCTCTACAACGCGGTCAGCCCCGCCTGGCGCGACATCGTCTTCCGCATGAGCCGCGAGGAAGTGCGCGAGATCGCGGTCGCCGGGGCGAAAGTCATGCGCGACGAGGCCGGCAGCCGCCCGGGCACCGACTGGCATTTCCAGTATTCGCCCGAAACCTTCTCCACCGCCGAGCTCGATTTCTCGATCGAGGTCTGCGAGGCGGTGATGGACGTGCTCGCCCCCACGCCCGAACGGCCGATCATCCTGAACCTGCCGGCCACGGTCGAGGCGGCAACGCCCAATGTCTACGCCGACCAGATCGAGTATTTCTGCCGCAACCTGCCCAACCGCGAAAGCGCGGTGATCAGCCTGCACACGCACAACGACCGCGGCACCGGGGTCGCGGCCGCCGAACTGGGCCTGATGGCCGGGGCCGACCGGGTCGAAGGCTGCCTGTTCGGCAATGGGGAGCGGACGGGCAACTGCTGCCTCGTCACCGTGGCGCTCAACCTCTATACCCAGGGGGTCGATCCGGGGCTCGACTTCTCCGACATCGACCGGGTGATCGAGACGGTCGAATACTGCAACCAGATCCCGGTCCACCAGCGCCACCCCTATGGCGGCGAACTGGTCTTCACCGCCTTTTCCGGCAGCCACCAGGACGCGATCAAGAAAGGGTTCGAGGCGCACGGGCGGCAGAACGACGAACGCTGGCGCGTGCCCTACCTGCCGATCGACCCGGCCGACCTCGGCCGCAATTACGAGGCGGTGATCCGCGTCAATTCGCAGAGCGGCAAGGGCGGGTTCGCCTGGGTTCTGGAACAGGACCAGGGGCTGAAGCTGCCCAAGAAGATGCAGGCCGATTTCTCGCGCCAGGTCCAGCTCATGGCCGACGAGCTGGGGCGCGAGCTGAACGCGGCCGATATATGGGACGTGTTCCGGCGCACCTACCACGTGCAGGTGCGGCCCAAGCATTTCCAGCTCGTCGATTACGAGGAAAGCCGCGCGGCCGACGGCACCCGCGTCTTTGCCGGCACGATCGAGGTCGGCGGCCGGGCGCAGCGCGTTTCGGGGCGCGGCAACGGGCTGATCTCCTCGGTCGTCGCGACGCTGAAGGAAAGCTTCGGGGTCGAACTGGAAGTGTGCGACTATACCGAACACGCGCTGTCCACCGGCTCCCACGCGCGCGCCGCGGCCTATCTCGAATGCGCGCTCCCCTCGGGCGAGCGGGTCTGGGGCTGCGGGATCGACGAGGACGTCGCCACCGCCAGCGTCCGCGCCGTGCTGAGCGCCGCGAACGGCGCGGTCGATCGGGCCGAGAGCTGACCTGGGGCAGAGGGGGGAGGCGCCCATCGATGTGCCCTTCCCCGCTTCGCCGTCACCCTGAACCTGTGTCAGCGTCCATTCCGCCGCCGCTACCGCGCACGCGGGGCGGCGCGATGGATGCCGGAACGCGTTCGGCATGACGGGGGTGGCCAGGGCAGCCGTGCCACCCTCCCCAATCGCTTCTTTCCTACAGGGCCCCGGGGACGCTAGCATCCCGGCGATGGACCGCTCGCTCCCCCTCCCCGCCCCGTTTTCAGGCCGCTTCAGGCGGCCGGACTTTTTCTCTCCAGGACAGTGTAACATGCGGTCCATGTGTTCTCTGGCTGCGACGAACGGAGTGCTGCGATGAGCGAAGCGATCCTCGAACCCGACCTGCCGATCATCGATCCGCACCACCACTTGTGGGACTTGCGGCCCCTGCTCCCCGCCTTCCCCGAACCGCGCCACCCGTTCCTGGCGGCGATCGCGGGCGCGGCCTATTACACCTTCGACCAGCTCCACGCCGATGCGACGAGCGGCCACAAGGTGATCGCCACCGTGTTCATGGAATGCGGCGCGTTCTACGATGCCGGGCGGAGCGAGCCGTTCAGGCCGGTGGGCGAAGTCGAGTTCGCCAACGGCGTCGCCGCGCAGGGGGCCAGCGGGGCCTATGGCGCATACCGCCCCTGCGCCGCGATCGTCGGCCATGCCGACCTGGCGCGCGGCGCGGCGGCGGGCGAGGTGCTCGATGCACTGCAGGCCGCCTCCCCCCGCTTCGCCGGGATTCGCCACGCCGGGGCGTGGGATGCCGATCCCGAAGTGCTCGGCCCGCCGTTCCACGCGCCCGAGGGGCTCTATGGCGACAGTGCCTTTCGCGAAGGCTTCGCCGAACTCGGCCGCCGCGGGCTGACGTTCGATGCCTGGGTGCTCGAACCCCAGCTCGGCGACGTGATCGCACTCGCCCGCGCCTTCCCCGACCAGCCGATCGTGCTCGACCATTGCGGCACGCCGCTCGGCATTGCCGCCTATCGCGGGACCCTGCCCGAACGGTTCGACCGCTGGCGCGCGAACATCCGTGCCCTCGCCGAATGCGAGAACGTGACCGTCAAGCTCGGCGGGCTGGCAATGGCCTTCTGCGCCATGCCCGAGGAAGGACCCGCCGCGGGGTGCGATTCGCAGACCCTGGCCGACCTGTGGCGTCCCTACGTCGAAACCTGCATCGAGGCCTTCGGGCCCGAGCGGGCGATGTTCGAAAGCAACTACCCCGTCGATCGCTGGGGGGCGAGCTACCCGGTGCTGTGGAACGCGTTCAAGCGGCTGGCATCGGGCGCGAGCGAGGACGAGAAACGCGCCCTCTTCGCCGGGACGGCGGCCCGCGTCTATGGGCTGGAGGCGCTGCTCGCCTGACGTTTACGTAACGGCAATCTCGACAAGCGGGGCTGCGACCGATAGCCCGTGCGATCAAGTTGCAATCGACAACGGAGATACGGATGCCCCTGCCCGCCCCCTTCGACCGCCTGCGCCTGCCCGTGATCGGCTCCCCGCTGTTCATCGTTTCCGGGCCGGACCTGGTGATCGCCCAGTGCAAGGCAGGCATCATCGGCTCCTTCCCGGCGCTCAACGCGCGGCCTTCGGGCGTGCTCGACGAATGGCTGCACCGCATCACCGAGGAACTGGCCGCGCACAACCGCGACAATCCCGACCGCCCGGCCGCCCCCTTCGCGGTCAACCAGATCGTCCATAAGTCGAACGACCGGCTGGAAGAGGACATGCAGGTCTGCGCCAAGTGGCAGGTGCCGATGGTCATCACCTCGCTCGGCGCGCGGGAGGAGATCTTCACCGCGGTGCGCGGCTGGGGCGGGATCACGATGCACGACGTGATCAACGACCGCTTCGCGCGCAAGGCGATCGAGAAGGGGGCCGATGGCCTGATCCCGGTCGCCGCCGGCGCCGGCGGCCATGCCGGCGTGCAATCGCCCTTCGCGCTGATGCAGGAAATCCGCCAGTGGTTCGACGGCCTCGTCGCCCTGTCCGGCTCGATCGCGCACGGCCGCTCGGTCCTCGCGGCGCAGGCGATGGGAGCGGACTTCGCCTATATCGGCTCCCCCTGGATCGCGACGAAGGAAGCGAACGCGGACGAAGGATACAAGCAGGGCATCGTCGAAAGCCGGGCGGCCGATATCGTCTATACCAACCTCTTCACCGGGGTTCACGGCAACTACCTGCGCGGTTCGATCGAGGCGGCCGGGCTCGACCCCGACAACCTGCCGACGAGCGATCCGAGCAAGATGAACTTCGGCTCCGGCGGGAACACCAAGGCCAAGGCGTGGAAGGACATCTGGGGATCGGGCCAGGGCGTGGGCATGGTCGACGCGGTCGAGACGGTGGCCGAGCGGGTCGAGCGGCTGGAGCGCGAGTATCACGCGGCGAAAGAGGCGCTTTCGGCCAAGACGGTCTGAGGGTCGCTCGCGCGCCAGAGCGTTTCGGCGAGCGCGTCCATCACGGCAAAGTCGTACCCGGCGCCGACCGGGTCGCGGCGATTGAGGACCAGGCGGCGGCGCCCGTCCAGCAGCCGCCGCCGAAGCGCGCGCTGCAGCAGTTCGAGCCGCATCAGCGCCTCGGCCGCGGCCCGCTCCGCCCCCGATGCCCGGGCACGGGACCAGCGCCGCTCTATCTGCCCGACGCGCTGGGCGACCAGCTCGTTATAGGCCCGGTGCGGCCCGCGATGGAGCGGCAGGGCAAGGCGCAGCGCCGCCGCCTCGCGCGCGGGCAGGAGCATCCCGTTGCGGCGGAAGTCCTCCAGCCCGATGCGCGCACCGCCCAGTTCGTCCAGCAGCGGCGCGAACCAGGCGAGGCGGCGCAGCTGGCGGGGCAGCAGGTGATGGCGCTGCAGGGCCGCGTCGTATCCCGGGGCGCCCTTGCGGTTGACCGATGCGAAGGGGATCGGGCGCCGCCGCAACCCCCGTCGCTGGCGCCCGGTCGCGGCCACGCCTCAGCCGCGCGTCACGCGCACGAAACGGCCGTTGCGCGACGGGCGCAGCGCCAGCGCCGCCCCGTCGGGCGCGGCCAGGCCGACGGGTTCGGTCAGCCGGCCGAGGCCGACCATCTCGTGGACCAGCCGCACGCCGATGCGGCTCGCCTCCACCGGATCGGGGAAGGCGACCGGGTCGAAATGGAGTTCCTGCCCGGTAAAGAAGGCCAGCCCTTCCGACTGGACCGCCCCGTCCAGCGCCCGGCGGAAGGCCGTGAGCCCCAGCGCCGGAAACGGTCCGCCCGCCAGCCAGGCATCGACCAGCGACAGGAAGAAGCCGCGCCCCATCAGGCACCGCGCCGGCGGCCAGGAAAGCGCGGTGATCCCGGGGAAGACGCGCAGCAGTTCGGCCCCGAGCGCCAGCTGCGCGCGCACCACCGGCAGGGTCGCCCGGCCGCCGGCAAGGTGCTGGCCCGGGCCGAGCGCCAGGGCCTCTCCCGGCTTCTCGACCAGTTCCGGCGGTGCCTCGAACAAGTGGCGCGGCCGGTCCATGGGAAAGCCTGGGCCGGGCGCGAGGCCGTCGAGGTCGAACGTCAGCCCGTCGATCAGCAGCTCCGCCCAGACGGTTTCGCCGGCGCTTCCCGGGCGCACGGCCGGGCTTTCGTGGGTGATCGCAACCCGCTCCGCCGGGGCGAGCGCGCGGCGCAGCGCGGCCACGGCCGGTCGCTCCCCCGCCCGGAAAAGGAGGAGGAGCCCCGGCGATCGCGGGTCGCCTGCGATGGCTGCGCGGTCGGTAATCGTGCGTCCCTTCAGCCTGACCGCGCCGAAACTGCCCCGGATCGCGTGTCAGGTCGAGGGGAACGCGACGAATCGCCTCCGGTTCCGAGGCGATTGCCGGCGGCTCAGAACATGCCGATCGCGATTCCCTCGGCCATCGCGGCGCCCATCTCGCGGCATTGCGCGAGCCGTTCGGGCCGCACGCGCTTGGGCGCGAGGATCGCTTCGGGGGTCTGGGCATCGAAACACGCGATCACCGGGTCGAGCACGCGCCGCAGCCGCCAGCCGCGGGCGATGCGATCGATCTGGCGCTGGGCCCCCTCCCCGTCGGACCCGGCCGCGATCACCGTGGCGTAGGCGCGCCCCTCGATCTCGCCGAGCACCGGGTAGTAACAGCGATCGAACATCTCCTTCATCGCGCCGCTCATGCTCGCGAGGTTTTCCGGGCAGACGAAGACATAGGCCCGCGCGCGAAGCAGGTGATCGGGCGTGACCGCCTCGGCGCCGAGCAGCTCGGCCGCTTCGCCGGCGCCTTCGGCCACGGCGCGCGCCATGGCCTCGCTCGCGCCCGTCCGGCTGTGCCAGGCCACCAGCAATGTTCGCGAACCCTGCGCCATGCGGCGCGACCATCGCACGCGGCTGTCGATTGTTCAAACCGCGCGCTTGGCGCCCCGCCGCGCGCTGGGGTAGACGCAGCCCATGGCGTCGCAATCGGTTTCCAGCGTCTTCGGCATCGAACGCTCCCTCTCGGGCAAGGCCTGGCGCTGGCGCGGGGGCAACATGGCGCTGGGCGGCGACGGGGCCCGGCTGGAGGACGATATCGTCGCGCAGCTGCTGCTCTCGCGCGGGGTGCCGCGCGACGACCTGGAGCGGCACCGCACCCCGACGCTGCGCGCCTTCCTGCCCGATCCTTCCGCCTTTCGCGACATGGACGTGGCCGCCGAACGCATTGCCCAGGCGGTGCTGGGCGGGGAAACGATCACCATCTACGGCGATTACGACGTCGACGGGGCGACCAGCTCCGCCCTGCTGATCCGCCTGCTGCGGATGCTGGGGCACGATGCCGGCCACTACATTCCCGACCGTCTGCTGGAAGGGTACGGCCCCAGCGGGGAGGCGCTCGTCCGTCTGGCCGAGCAGGGATCGAGCCTGATCGTCACCGTCGATTGCGGGGCCATGGCGCACGAGGCGCTGGCCATGGCGCATGACGCCGGGGTCGACGTGATCGTGGTCGATCACCACAAGTGCTCGGCCGAACTGCCGCGGGCGGCGGCACTGGTGAATCCCAACCGGCTCGACGAAGGCGACCTGGCCGCCGGGCACGGCCATCTGGCGGCCGTGGGCGTCGCCTTCCTGCTTGCCGTCGCGATCGTGCGGACCCTGCGCGCCCGGTCCTATTTCGATTCCCGGCCCGAGCCGGATCTCAGGGGCCTGCTCGACCTCGTCGCTCTCGGCACCGTAGCCGATGTCGCCGCGCTTCACGGCCTCAACCGCGCTTTCGTCGCGCAAGGGCTCAAGGTCATGGCCAAGCGGCAGAACGTCGGCATGTCCGCGCTGATCGACGCCAGCCGGCTGACCCGCGCGCCGGTCTGCAGCGATCTCGGCTTCGCGCTCGGCCCGCGGATCAACGCCGGCGGCCGGGTCGGCGAATCGACCCTCGGCGTGCGCCTGCTGACGACCGAGGACGTTCAGGAGGCCCAGGCCATCGCCGCGCAGCTTTCCGCGCTGAACGAGGAACGCCGCGCGATCGAGGCCGCGGTGCAGGAAGCGGCGGAGGAACAGCTCGCCGGCCAGCACAACCGCGCCGTCGCGGTCCTCGCCGGGCGCGGCTGGCACCCGGGCGTGATCGGGATCGTCGCCGGACGGATCAAGGAGAAGACGGGCAAGCCCTCGGTCGTCGTCGCGCTCGACGACGAGAGCGGTCAGGGCAAGGGCTCGGGCCGGTCGATCGCCGGGGTGGACCTGGGCGCCGCGATCATCGCCGCGCGCGAGGCCGGGCTGCTGGTGGCGGGCGGCGGGCACGCGATGGCCGCCGGGCTGACGGTCGATCCGGGGCGGCTCGACGCCTTTGCCGACTGGCTGGACGAACGCCTCGCCGGCGCGGTCCAGCGCGCCAGCGCGCGGCAGGTGCTCTCGCTCGACCTCTCGCTCACGCCCGGCGGGCTGACCCCCGACCTGGTCGAGACGCTGGAGCGCGCCGGCCCGTTCGGGGTCGGCTGGCCGGGGCCGAAACTGGCGGTCGGCCCGGTCCGCCTGGTCAAGGCAGACCGCGTCGGGACCGACCACGTGCGCCTCGTCGCCAGCGGCGACGACGGGCGATCGTTCAAGGCGATCGGCTTCCGCCTGGCCGAAAGCGAGCTGGGCCAGTCGCTGCTGCACGGCGCGCGCGGGCGGCGGCTGTGGCTGGCCGGGCGGGCGAAGATCGACGACTGGGGCGCACGCCCCGCGGCCGAGCTGCACCTCGACGACGCGGCCTGGGCCGACTGAGCGACGCCCTGCGCGCGCCGCGAGGCCGGGCCGCCGCACGACAAATCGCGCCAATCGACACGACGGGGTTGACCGCGCGGTGCAGCCCCCCTAAGTGCGCCGCCACGCCACCGGCACCTGACGGTCTGGCCCCTTCGTCTAGCGGTTAGGACGCGGCCCTTTCACGGCTGAAACACGGGTTCGATTCCCGTAGGGGTCACCACCGCCACGCCGGCCGTGGCACGCCATCGCGTCAGGCATGGCCCCTTCGTCTAGCGGTCAGGACGCGGCCCTCTCACGGCTGAAACACGGGTTCGATTCCCGTAGGGGTCACCAGCGCGAACCCGCACCCGAAAAAATGTTCCACAGCGGCCGATCTCGTCTGGCCGATGTAACTTTGGGCGGCTAAGCCCCGCCGCAATGGAGCAGGATCGCGCCTTCCCCGTCGCTTCCCTCGCCCTCGCGGCCATTGCCTCGGTCGCCATGGGAATCGCCGGGGCCCCGTGGTGGCTGGCCTTCGCGGTGTTCCTCGTCTGGGCGGGATCGCTCTGGCTCGCCGTCGCCGCCCCGCCGCGCGCGGTCGAGCCGGTCAGCAACGGCACGTTCAACCGCGACGACATGGGCGAGTTCATCGAACACGCGGGCACGCCCCTGCTGGTGGCCGAGAACGGCCGCATCTCGATCGCCAACAAGGCCGCGCGCAACCTGCTCGGCGCCCACGTGCTGGGGCAGGACATTCGGGTCGCCTTCCGCCACCCGGAGGCGGTCTCGCTGCTCGAACGCGGGCAGAGCGGGCAGGCCGCGGTCCAGGGCCTCGTCCGCCGGCGCGACATCTGGATCCTCAACTTCCAGCGCCTGACCGACGGGCTCGGCGTGATCGAGCTGCTGAACCAGACGGCGGAAGCCGACATCAGCCGCGCGCACACCGATTTCGTCGCCAATGCCAGCCACGAGCTGCGGACCCCGCTGTCTTCCATCATCGGCTATGTGGAGACCCTGCGCGAAGACGGGGGCAAGGCCCCGCCGGAGATGCGGCGCAAGTTCCTCGACACCGTGCTGAGCGAAGCCAAGCGGCTGCAGAACCTGGTCAACGACCTGATGTCGCTTTCGCGCGTCGAAGCGGAAAAGCACGACCTGCCGCAGGAAGAGCTGCCCTTGCGCGAACTGGTGGAAACCGCCGCGCGCGACGCCGCCGGCCCCGACCGGCAGGACCGCGTCACGCTCGACTGCACCGGCGGAATCGCGATCCGCGGCGATGCCCGGCAGATCGAACAGCTCGTGCGCAACCTGGTGGACAACGCGCTGAAATACGGCGCGGCGGGCGAAACCGTGACGGTGACCCTGCGCCGCCTGCCCGAGGCGGAGGCGGAACTGACCGTCACCGACAAGGGCGAGGGAATCGCGCCCGAGCACCTGCCCCACCTGACCCGCCGGTTCTATCGCACCGATCCCAGCCGCAGCCGCGCCTCGGGCGGGACGGGGCTGGGGCTTGCCATCGTCAAGCACATTGTGGAACGGCACCGCGGGCGGCTCGACATCCAGAGCAAGCTCGGTCAGGGGACGAGCGTGATCGTCCGCATCCCGCTGGTGGAAGGCGGCGAGGCGGACACGGCACCGGAGGGGCTGTCATGATTTTGTCACAATACTTGCACAGGGCGGCGCCAGCGGGCATGCGGCCCGCGGCCCCTGCTTCGGGCGAAGCCGGGGCCGTTCCTGTCCAGGCGATCTAGGTCCCGATCCGCGTGTCTGTCACCATTCTCCTATTGCTCGCGCTGGGGCTCGGACTGGCCGGCTGGCTGGCCGGGCGCGCCCGCGCGTGGAGCTTCCGCCGCAGCGCCGGGGCCGGCGCCCTGGCCGCCCTGCCCAGCTATCACGCCTGGTACGTGGCGCTGTGGATCGTCGTGCCGATGGTCGTGTTCATCGCGGCCTGGAGCGTGATCGGCCCGCAACTGGTGAGCCAGCACGTCCTCGCTTCGCCGGCGGCGGCCGACCTGCCCGCTTTCGGCTTCAAGCGCGAATCGCTCCTCGCCGAAGCGCGCGCGGTCGCGACCGGCGCGGCGCCGGCGGTGTTCAACGACGGCGCGCGCGCGCTGGTGGAGCCCTATCGCGAGGCGATCGGCCGCTACCAGACGATCGGGATCGTCGTCGCGCTCCTGCTCGGGTTCCTCGGCGGGGCCTGGTCGTTCCTGCGGATCAAGCCCGATTTCACCGCTCGCACGCGGGTGGAGCGGACCGTCATGGTGATCCTGCTCCTCGCCTCGCTGGTGGCGATCCTCACCACGCTGGGCATCTTCGTCAGCCTCGTGTTCGAAACCGTGCGGTTCTTCGGCATGGTCAACCCGATCGATTTCCTGTTCGGGCTCCACTGGGGGCCGGACCCGATGGCCAACCCCGACAATCCCGATCCTAGCCGCTACGGCGCGATCCCGCTGTTCTGGGGCACGATCTTCATCGGCGCGATCATCGCCATGATCGTGGCCATCCCGCTGGGGCTGATGAGCGCGATCTACCTGACGCAATATGCCGATCCGCGCCTGCGCTCGTGGGTCAAGCCGGCGCTGGAGATCCTGGCCGGCGTGCCGACCGTGGTCTACGGCTATTTCGCCGCGCTGACGGTGGCGCCGTTCATCCGCGACCTGGCCCTGGCGCTGGGCGCGTCCAACCCGTCGAGCGAGAGCGCGCTCGCCGCCGGCCTGGTGATGGGGGTGATGATCATCCCCTTCGTTTCCTCGATGGCCGACGATTCGATCGCCGCGGTCCCGCAGGCCATGCGCGACGGCAGCCTGGCGATGGGGGCGACTACCTCGGAAACGATCCGCCGTGTGCTCGTGCCCGCCGCGCTGCCCGGCATCGTCGCCGGGGTCATGCTGGCGATCAGCCGCGCGATCGGCGAAACGATGATCGTGGTCATGGCCGCCTCGACCGCGGCCAACCTCAGCGCCAACCCGCTGGAGGCGATGACCACCGTGACGGTGCAGATCGTCGCCATGCTGACCGGCGAAGGCAGCTTCGATCACCCCGCCACGCTCAGCGCCTTCGCGCTCGGCTTCGTCCTGTTCCTGGTCACGCTGGGCCTGAACTTCGTTGCGCTGCGCGTGGTCAAGAGGTTCCGTGAAGCCTATGAGTGAGCGTCTTCCCACCCGCACCGCCGCCTTCGAGGCGCGGCTGAAGAAGCGTTACGCGGCGGAACGCCGGTTCCGCCTCGCCGGCATTGCCGCGATCGCGTTCTCGGTGGTCGTGCTCGCCTTCCTCCTTGCAACGATGACGATCAACGGCATCGGCGGCTTCCAGCGGGCCGAGCTGACCGTGCCGATCGACTTTGCCGAGGCCGGCCTTTCGGGCGATGCCGAGAGCCTTTCCCGGCCCGGCGGCCTGCAGAACCTCGAGATGCAGGGCCTGCCCTCGGTCGTCGAGTTCTTCGCCGAGCGCGAGCTGGGGGCCGAGGCCGCGGCCGAGCTGGGCAACGGCGCCTGGCGCGAGGTGGGCGAGGCGATCGTTTCGGATCCCTCGCTCCTGTCCGGCAGCGCGACCTTCGACCTGCCCGCCAGTTCGGACCTGGCGGCCGGGCTCAACGGCGACGGCTCGCCGGAAATGCGCGCGCTCGCCGCCCGCCTGGCGGATGCGGGCCAGCTCGACACCGGCTTCGACGTCGGATTCCTGACCCGCGCCGATGCCACCGATCCGCAGCAGGTCGGCATCTGGGGCGCGCTCAAGGGCTCGATCCTGACGATGATCGTCACCCTCGCCCTCGCCTTCCCGATCGGCGTCCTGGCCGCGCTCTACCTCGAAGAATACGCGCCCAAGAACCGCTGGACCGACCTGATCGAGGTGTCGATCAACAATCTCGCGGCCGTGCCCTCGATCATCTTCGGCCTGCTCGGCCTCGCCGTGTTCCTGTGGATATTCCCCTCGATGCGCTCGGCCCCGCTGATCGGCGGCATGACGCTGGCGCTGATGACGATGCCGGTCATCGTGATCTCGGGCCGCAACGCGATCAAGGCCGTGCCGCCGTCGATCCGCGACGGCGCGCTGGCGATCGGCGCATCGCCGGTGCAGGTCGTGTTCCACCACGTCCTGCCGCTCGCCCTGCCGGGCATCCTGACCGGGACGATCATCGGCATGGCCCGCGCCCTCGGCGAAACCGCGCCGCTGCTGATGATCGGCATGCGCGCCTTCGTCGCCAGCCCGCCCGACGGGTTCACTTCGCCGGCGACTGTCCTTCCGGTCCAGATCTTCCTATGGTCGGATGAAATCGACCGCGGTTTCGTGGAACGGACATCGGCGGCGATCATCGTCCTCCTGCTCTTCCTCCTCGTGATGAACGGGCTGGCCATCTACCTGCGCAACAAGTTCGAGAAAAAGTGGTGACCGTAGTCCATCCCAACCTGGAAGACACCGAAGCCAAGATGAGCGCGCGGGACGTTTCCGTGTTCTATGGCGACAAGCAGGCGATCGACAATGTCTCGATCGACATCCCGACCAAGTACGTCACGGCCTTCATCGGTCCTTCGGGCTGCGGCAAGTCGACCTTCCTGCGCACGCTCAACCGCATGAACGACACGATCCCCTCGGCCCGGGTCGAAGGGGAGATCCTGCTCGACGGCGACGACATCTACCGTTCGAAGATGGACGTCGTGCAGCTGCGCGCGCGGGTGGGCATGGTATTCCAGAAACCGAACCCGTTCCCCAAGTCGATCTACGAGAACATCGCCTATGGCCCGCGGATTCACGGCCTGGCCGAAGGGAAGCAGGAACTCGATGCCATCGTCGAGACTTCTCTCCAGCGTGCCGGGTTGTGGAACGAGGTGAAGGACAGGCTGGACGACAGCGGAACCGCGCTTTCGGGCGGGCAGCAGCAGCGGCTGTGCATCGCCCGCGCGATCGCGGTGGACCCCGAAGTCATCCTGATGGACGAGCCCTGTTCCGCGCTCGACCCGATCGCGACCGCCAAGATCGAGGAGCTGATCGACGAGCTCAATGGCCGCTATGCCATCGTGATCGTCACCCACTCGATGCAGCAGGCGGCGCGCGTGTCGCAGCGCACGGCCTTCTTCCACCTCGGAAAGATGGTGGAATACGGCCGGACATCTGACATATTCACCAATCCGCTCGAAGAGCGGACCAAGGATTACATCACGGGCAGGTACGGTTGATGACCGAGCATACAGTCAAGGCATTCGACGAAGACATCACCCGCCTGCGCGGCCTGATCGCCGAGATGGGCGGCCTGGCCGAAGTGGCGGTGCAGAATGCCATGGACGCGCTGGTCAAGGGCGACGACGCGCTCGCGAAGAAGATCATCGAGGGCGACAAGAAGATCGACGCGCTCGAATCGGAAGTGGACAAGCTGGCCGTGCGGGTGATCGCCCTGCGCGCGCCGATGGCGGACGACCTGCGCGAAGTGATCGCCGCGCTCAAGATCGCCGGCGTGGTCGAGCGGATCGGCGACTATTCGAAGGCCATCGCCAAGGCGAGCCGCGAGATCGCGGACCGCAAGCGGTTCGAACCGCTGACCCTGCTGCCGGCGATGGGCGAGCTCGCGGCCGAAATGGTGCACGACGTGCTGACCGCCTATGGCGCGCGCGATGCCGCCCTCGCGCGCGAGGTGATCGCGGCCGACCGCAAGGTCGATAATTTCTACAACTCGATTTTCCGTAATCTCGTCAGCCACATGGTAGAAAATCCTTCGACGATCTCGACCGCCGCGCAACTGCTGTTCGTGGCGCGGAACATCGAGCGGATCGGCGACCACGCGACCAACGTGGCCGAGATGGTCCACTTCGCCGCGACCGGGACTTACCCGGTCGACGACGATTTGTGACATTCCTGTCGTCAAAGTGAAATAATAGCGGTGTCTTGATTTGGTCATGACCACCGCAACGCTCCTCCTCGTCGAAGACGACCCCGCGCTCTCGGAACTTCTCGAGTATCGTTTCGCCAACGAAGGCTATCGCGTGCGCGCGACCGCCGACGGGGACGAGGCCCTCGTCCTCGCGGCGGAGGAAGTGCCCGACCTCGTCATCCTCGACTGGATGGTGGAAGGGACCAGCGGGATCGAGGTCTGCCGCCGCCTGCGCCGCGACAAGGCGACCGCGCACGTCCCGATCATCATGCTGACCGCGCGCGAGGCGGAGGACGACCGCATCCGCGGGCTCGAAACCGGTGCTGACGACTACGTAACCAAGCCATTCTCCCCGCGCGAGCTGCTGGCCCGCGTCGCGGCCGTGCTGCGCCGCATCCGCCCCGCGCTCGCCGGCGAGACGATCGAGGTCGGCGACATCAAGCTCGACCCCGTGGCGCACAAGGTCATCCGCCGCGGCCAGAACCTGCAGATGGGCCCGACCGAATACCGCCTGCTCAAGTTCTTCATGGAAAGCCCGGGCCGGGTGTTCAGCCGCAACCAGCTGCTCGACGGGGTCTGGGGCACCGGCAGCGATATCGAGTTGCGCACGGTGGACGTGCATATCCGCCGCCTGCGCAAGGCGCTGGAACTGCCGAACGCGCCCGACCCGATCCGCACGGTGCGTTCGGCCGGCTACGCCTTCGAAGCGGTCTGAACCGGGCCGTGAGGCGGGGACACGCACGCCCCCGCCGCATGCCCCCCGTCGCCAGCCCCCGTCGTCAGCCTCCGCCGCCAGCCTCCGCCGCGCGGTTGCGTCAGCGCAGGCTGACGACGTTGTCGCTGGTCGGGATCACGCGGTCGCCGCGATAGAGGCTCGCCATCGGCTCGTCCGACACGACGATCTGCTCGGCATTGCCGAACCCGTTGAACCCGGTCTTCATCGCCGCGCCATAGGCGCCGATCATGCCGATCTCGATATAGTCGCCCGCCTGGATGTCGCCCGGCAGCGCGAACGGCCCCTTCATGTAGTCGGCATCGTCGCAGGTCGGCCCGTAGAACGCGAAATCCTGCACCGGATCGCGCAAATCCTCGGCCAGCGCCGCGACCGGGAACCGCCAGTCGACATGCGCCGCGTCGAACAGCGCGCCATAGGCGCCGTCGTTGATATAGAGCTCGTCCCCCCGGCGCTTCTCCACCCGCACGACGACCGACGAGTATTCGGCGCAGAGCGCGCGGCCCGGCTCGCACCACAGCTCCGCGTTATAGGCGATCGGCAGGTTCTCGAAGTGGCGGTGGATGACCTCGAAATAGTCCTCCAGCGGCGGCGGCTCCATGTCGGGGTAGAGCGAGGGGAACCCGCCCCCCACGTCGACCACGTCGATCACCACGCTCGCCTCGGCCACGGCCACGCGCACGCGTTCCAGCGCCTGGACATAGGCGAAGGGCGTCATCGCCTGGCTGCCGACGTGGAAACACAGGCCCAGCCAGTCGCAGTGCTGGCGCGTCGCCTGCAGCAGCGGCGCGGCATCGGCGAGGTCCACGCCGAACTTCGACGCCAGGCTCAATTCCGAATAGTCGGAGCTGACCCGCAGCCGCACGAGCAGGCGCAGGTCCTTCGCCGGGCGGCCGGCATCGTCGGTGCAGGCGGCGACGATCTTCTCCAGTTCCTCAATCGTGTCGAGGCTGAAGGTCTTCACCCCGTGTTCGAAGTAGGCCTCGCGAATGGCGCGCGGCGTCTTCACCGGGTGCATGAAGCACAGCGTCGCCTGCGGCAGGGCCGCGCGCACCAGGCGCACTTCCGCGATCGAGGCCACGTCGTAATGCGTGATCCCGCCCGCCCAGAGGACCTTGAGCAGGTCGGGCGAAGGATTGGCCTTCACCGCGTAGAGCGACTTGCCGGGAAACTTCTCGACGAAGAAACGCGCGGCGCGCTCCGCGGCATGCGGGCGATTGAGGATAACCGGTTCGTCCGGCGCAAGTGCGCGAACTACAGACCGGGCGTCAGGATGGATGTGCAACTCAAGGGACCCCCAAACGGTTAAGTTCGAACGAGGCTGCCTTGCGGTCAGGAAGTCCCCTTGGGGCAGCGGGGTGCGCCTATAAGCCTCGCAGCGTGAACCGCAAGTGAAAACTCACGCCTCGCGATGCAAGTTCCGGTCGGACGAAACGGGCGCGCGGCAGGACGGTTCGTGCCGCGCGCCCGCTGCCGTGTCACTCGCCGATAAGGGTCTGGACCACGCTGGGCGCCAGGCCCAGCAGAACCAGCACGTTCGCGCGCAGGTTCGCCATCGTGATCCCGTGGTCGAGCACGACATAGCGGGTCACGCCGATCGTCCCGCTCTGGTCGCGCCAGGTGTTGACCGCGGCCTGGGCCAGGTTGGCCCGCAGCAGGCGTTCGTCGGCGATGCTGGCATCGGCGTCGAAGCGGATCTGTACCATCACCCCCTGGCACCCGGCCACATCGCCCACGTTGCAGGCGGTGCCGATCAGAAGGTAATTGGTCCCGCTCTCCGTCTGGGCAGCGACGCTGACCGGGCCGTAGTTGCCTTCCTGCGCCACCGTGTGGCCGAGTTGGCCGACCACGGCCTTCAGGTCATCGACGTCCACCGCCTTGACCACGCGCGTGGCGGAATAGTCCTGGGCCGCGGCAGGTGCGGCGGCGCCCAGCGCGCCCGCGGCCATGGCCGCGGCGGCGGTGAATGAAAACAGTTTACGCATGGTATTCCCCCCTTCTTCTTCAGGATCGGCGCCCCGACGGGCGGGCCGTGGGCCGGCCGGGCGCCGGCGGTTTCCCCCAAACGGGCCCGGTCAGCTCAACCGGTCGCGAAAGTCCTCGTAGCCGAAGCTCCGCACTTGTTCGAGGGCGTCGGTCTCACTGTCCCAGAGCCAGATGGACGGCAGCTGAACCCCGTTGAAGGTGTTGGTTTTCACCATCGAGTAATGCGCCTGGTCGAGGAAGGCGATTCGCCGGCCCGGCTCGCACGGCACCGGCAGGCGATAGTCGCCGATCACGTCCCCGGCGAGGCACGACGGACCGCCCAGGCGCACCGGCTCGCCCGCCCCCGCCGCGCCTTCTCCCAGCATGGCCGGGCGATAGGGCGCCTCGATCACGTCGGGCATGTGGCAGGTGGCCGAAACGTCGAGCGTCGCCAGCTCCATCCCGTTCCAGTGCGAATCGAGGATCGTGCCGACCAGGATGCCCGCGTCGAGCGCCACGGCCTCGCCCGGTTCGAGGTAGATCTCCGCCCCGGTATCCTCGCGCGCGTCGCGCAGGAATTCGATCAGCTTCTCGCGCTGGTAATCGGCGCGGGTGATATGGTGCCCGCCGCCCATGTTGATCCACTTGAGCTGGCCGAACCACGGCTCGATCGCGTCGAACACCTTGTCCCACGTCCGTTCCAGCGGCTCGAAATCCTGTTCGCACAAGTTGTGGAAGTGGATACCGTCCACCCGCTCCATGATCTCAGGCGTGAGCTGGTCGATCGGGAAGCCGAGCCGCGAGCCGGGGGACGACGGATCGTACCGCGGCACCTCGCCGGTCGGCACCTGCGGGTTGATCCGCAGGCCGACGTCGAAATCCTGCCCCCCGGCGCGCGCGTGGTCGAGGATCAGCGCCGCGCGTTCGAGCTGCGCCGGGGTGTTGAAGATGACGTGGTCGGAAAGGCGGCAGATCTCCTCCAGCTCCTCCGGCTTGTAGGCGGCCGAATAGGTCGCGATCTCGCCGTCGTAGAACTCGCCCGCCAGCCGCGCTTCCCACAGGCCCGAGGTGCAGACCCCGTCGAGGTATTCGCCCACGATCGGCGCGACCGACCACATCGAGAACGCCTTGAGCGCGGCGAGCACCTTGATCTCCGCCGCGTCGCGGATATCGGCCAGCACCTGGAGATTGGCGCGCAGCTTCGCCGCGTCCACCACGAAGGCGGGGCTGTCCACCCGGTCGAGGTCGAAATGCGCGAAGGCGCCCGGATCGCCGGCCCTTGTTTCCATCGTGCTGTCTGGCTCCGCTTGCTTGGCTGTCTGCGTGGTGGCGTGAAAGGCGCCGGGCCTAGAAGGGCACCGGCCCGTCCAGCTCCTTCACGTTCCACGGCAGGCCCTGGTCGCCCAGCATGTCGAGGAAGGGATCGGGATCGAACTGTTCCATGTTGAACACGCCCTCCCCGCGCCAGGCGCCCTGGAGCATCATCGCCGAACCGACCATCGCGGGCACGCCGGTGGTATAGCTGACCGCCTGGTTGCCGGTTTCCTCGTAAGCGTCCTCGTGGTCGCAGATATTGTTGATGTAGAACGTCTTTTCGCCCGACCCGTCGAGCGCCTCGCCGGTCGCGATCACGCCGATATTGGTCTTGCCCTTGGTCGTTTCGCCCAGCGTTTCGGGCTTGGGCAGGACCGCGGCGAGGAACTGCAGCGGGATGATGTCCCTGCCCTGGTACTTGACCGGGTCGATCCGCGTCATGCCCACGTTCTGCAGCACGGTCAGGTGCTTGATGTATTCGTCGCCGAACGTCATCCAGAAGCGCGCGCGTTCCAGCTCCGGGTTGAACCTGGCGAGGCTTTCCAGCTCCTCGTGATACATCATGTACATGTTCTTGGGGCCCACGCCCTCGAACTCGAACTCGACCTTCTCGGCCATGGCCGGGGTCTCGACCCACTTGCCGTTTTCCCAGTGGCGCGCGGGCGCGGTCACTTCGCGGATATTGATTTCCGGGTTGAAATTGGTCGCGAAACGCTGGCCGTGGTCGCCGCCGTTGCAATCGAGGATGTCGAGTTGGCGGATCGTCTTCAGCTTGTGCTTCTTCAGCCACATCGCGAACACGCTGGTGACCCCGGGATCGAACCCGCTGCCCAGAAGGGCCATGATCCCGGCCTCCTTGAACCGGTCGTGATAGGCCCACTGCCACTTGTATTCGAACTTCGCCTCGTCCTTCGGTTCGTAATTGGCAGTGTCGAGGTAATCGACCCCGGCCTCGAGGCAGGCGTCCATGATCGGCAGGTCCTGGTAGGGCAGGGCCAGGTTGACCACCAGGCTCGGCTCCAGCTTGCGGATCAGGTTGACCATCGCCGGCACTTCCTCGGCGTCGATCTCGTACGTCGCCACGTCCTGCCCGGTGCGCTGCTTCACGCTCTCGGCGATCGCGTCGCATTTCGACCGGGTGCGGCTGGCGAGGTGGATCTGGCTGAAGATGTCGGGATTCATCGCCATCTTGTGGACGCAGACCGAGCTTACCCCGCCCGCCCCGATTACCAGCACTTTCGACATAACTGCTCCAATCTCGTGACCGAAGGGCCCGCGCCGGGCCCGTGGATAATGCCTGCCCACATAGGGGAATGCGCCGCCATCGCAATACGATCCGAAATCGGTTTCCTACCCGGCCGCGATCGGGCATGGACCGGCCGATGTCCCGCCCGCGCCCCCTTCCCCGCCATGCTCGCCCGCGCTTCCGCCGGGCCGGTATCGCGCGCCGCGAACGGGGCGGTTTTTTAACTCCAGGACAGTGTAACATGCGGTCCATGTCCAACACGCAAGGGGCCGCCCGGTGACGGCTCCTGCCCCCTTCTCCCCCGCCCCGAATCGCGCGCCCGCGCGTGCCCCCGGGCGCCCGGGCGTGCTGCGCGCGGCGGAGGCCGTGGCCGCGATCCTTCCCCCCACGCCCCTGCTGCCGGTCGAAGTCGGCGGCACGCGCATCTGGGCCAAGGCGGAGATGCTGCAGCCGGTCGGCGCGTTCAAGATCCGCGGCGCGTGGCACCGGCTGAGCGCGATGGACGAAGCCGAGCGCGCACGCGGCGTGGTCGCCGTGTCGAGCGGGAACCACGCGCAGGGGATCGCCTGGGCGGCCCGGCGGCTGGGCATTGCCGCGACGATCGTGATGCCGCGCGACGCGCCCGCGGTGAAGCTGGAGGCGACGCGGGCGCTGGGGGCGGAGGTCGTGTTGTACGAACGGCCGGGCGAGGATCGCGACGAAGTCGCCGCGCGCGAGGTGGAGCGGCGCGGCGCGGTTCTGGTCCATGCCTTCGCCGATCCCTGGGTGATCGAGGGGCAGGGAAGCGCCGGGATCGAGATCGCCGCGCAACTGGGGCGCACGCCGTCGCGCATCGTCGCCCCCTGTGGCGGCGGCGGGTTGAGCGCCGGGCTCGCCCTCGCCTGCCCCGAGGCGCGCATCCACCCGGTCGAGCCGGAAGGCTGGGACATGGTCGGGCGCAGCCTCGAAGCGGGCGCGATCGTGCGCGCCGGCGACGATGCGCCGAAGACGATCTGCGACGCCTTGCAACCGACCGCGAGCGCGCCGGTCAACCTGGCCGTGCTGCACGACCGCAGCGAACCGGGCGTGACCGTCAGCGACGAGGAAGTGCGCGCCGCGCAGCGGTTCGCCTTCGCCCGCCTGCGGCTGGTGGTCGAACCCGGCGGGGCCGCCGCGCTCGCCGCCGTCATGGCCGGGAAAGTGCCGGTGGACGACCACAGCGTCGTCATGCTGACCGGCGGCAACTGCGACCCGCAGCGCTTCGCCGAGACGCTGGCCGGCGGCTGAACCCGCCCTTCGCGCAAACCGTCACACGGCGGACATGCAGGGCCCCTACCCGCCAGGCAGGTTCATCAGCGGGAAGCGGGCGACATGGCGGTTCAGGCAAGGCGCATCATCGACGATGCGGTGGTGCGCAAGGCGGCGCGACCGGGGGAGAAGCTGCTCGACCGGGCTTTCGCCTTCGCGTTCAAGGGGCTGGTCTATCCCCAGATATGGGAAGACCCGGTGGTGGACATGGAAGGCCTGGCGATCGAGCGCGACAGCCGCATCGTCTGCATTGCCAGCGGCGGGTGCAACGCCCTGTCCTACCTCGTGGCGGACCCGGCTGCGGTTGTCGCGGTGGACCTCAATCGCGCCCACGTCGCGCTCGGCCGGCTGAAGGCGGCGGCGATCCGCCACCTGCCGACCTACGAGCGCTTCCGCCGCTTCGTCGCCGAGGCGGACCACCACGAGAACCGCGAGGTCTACGACAGCCTGATCGCGCCCAACCTCGACCCGGAAAGCCGGCGCTACTGGGAAAGCCGCGATGCCACCGGCCGGCGGCGGATCGGCCACTTCACCCGCGGCATCTACCGCCAGGGCCTGCTCGGCGGCTTCATCGGCGTCGCGCACCTGCTCGCCCGGCTCTACCGGATCGACCTTTCGCGCGTGCTCGCCGCCGAGACGCTGGAGGAACAGCGCGCGGTGTTCGAGCGCGAACTGGCCTCGGTCTTCGATCGCCGCTTCGTCCGCTGGCTCACCGATCACCCGGCCTCGCTCTTCGGCCTCGGCATTCCGCCCGCGCAATACGCGGCGCTGGCAGGCGGCGAACGCATGGCCGCGGTCCTGCGCCGGCGGCTGGAGAAGCTGGCCTGCGGCTTCGCCGTGGCGGACAACTACTTCGCCTGGCAGGCTTTCGGCCGGGCTTACGATCGCCGACCGGAAGCCGCCCTTCCCCCCTACCTGCAGCGGGCCAACTGGACGGCGATGCGCGAACGGATCGGCCGGCTGGACGTGCGCAACGCGAACTTGGAGCACCACCTGGGACAGGCCGACGCGACCAGCCACGATCGCTATCTCCTACTCGATGCGCAGGACTGGATGGACGACGCGCAGCTCAACGCTCTCTGGGCCCAGATCACGCGCACCGCGCGGCCGGGCGCGCGCGTGCTGTTCCGCACGGCCGCCGAGCCGAGCCTGCTGCCGGGACGCCTCGCGCCGGACCTGCTCGATCGCTGGACCTATCGCGAGGCGCTGTCCGCCGACCTCACCGCGCGCGACCGGTCCTCGATCTACGGCGGCGTCCACCTCTACGAGCTGGCCTGATGCGGGGCGGCACCGGCCCCGTGGCAGGTTCCGACCACGCCGCGCTGATGGACCGGGTCTATGGCGGGCAACGGCACATCTACGACCTGACGCGCAAGTACTACCTGCTCGGCCGCGACGAGCTGATCGCCGGCCTCGATTGTCGCCCGGGCGACACGGTGCTGGAGATCGCCTGCGGCACGGGGCGCAACCTGGCGAAAGTGGCGCGGGCATGGCCGGGCACCGAGCGCCACGGGATCGACATCTCGCGCGAGATGCTGCGTTCGGCCGAACGGACGCTGGGCGACGGCGCGGTGCTCGCCGCCGCCGATGCCTGCGGCTTCGACCCGCAGGAGGCGCTCGGCCGCGCGCAGTTCGACCGGGTGATCCTGTCGTACTCGCTCTCGATGATCCCGGACTGGCAACGGGCGCTGGAACACGCCGCCGGCCTGCTCGCGCCGTTCGGATCGCTGCACGTCGTCGATTTCGGCGATCTCGGCGGCCTCCCCGGCCCAATTGCCGGTGCCCTCAGGGCCTGGCTCGCGCGGTTCCACGTCGCACCGCGAGCCGACCTGGCCCCGGTGGCAGAGCGAATCGCGGCGGAGCGCGCCCTCGCTGTTCGCCACCGGCGCGGGCGCTACGGCTACTGGCAGCACGCCACGCTCTCGCGCCTCTAGGTTCGCCCCCTCCGGGTTCGAGGCCTCGACGTTTGGCGCCTGCCGTTTGGCGCCTCCAAGTTTGACAAGGGCCCGCGCCCGACGCAATCTCCGCCGCAATTCGCCGGGGAGGGAAATCGATGCAGGCACAAATACTGGCGCCCGCCGCCGCACTGGTGGTCTGGACGCTCGTCATGCTGTTCTGGATGGCGATGACCCGCATGCCGGCGCTCAGGAAGCTGGGCGGCCTCGGCAAGGCAAAGGCCGGGGGCCGCGGGCAGGATCTGGAAGGGGTGATCGACGACCGGATCAACTGGAAATCGCACAATTACACCCATCTGCACGAACAGCCGACCCTGTTCTACGCCGTGATCGCGATCCTCGCGATCCTGGGGCCGCAGGCGCACGATGTCCTGTTCGCCTGGGCCTACGTCGCGATCCGGGTCATCCACTCGATCTGGCAGGCGACGGTCAACAAGGTCTCCGTGCGGTTCCTGCTTTTCCTCTTGTCCACTGCCTGCCTGATCGTGCTGGCGGTACGCGCCCTCGCGCTGGCGCTGAATTATTGAAATCGGAGTAGACTGATGATCGGGATGACCATTCTCCAGCCCCTCGTCGCGCTCATGGCATGGACCATGGTCATGTGGCTGTGGATGTACGTGACGCGGATTCCGGCGATGAGCCGGGCCAATATCGACACCAGCGACCTGACCGGCGGGACGGGCAAGGACCTCGACGGCGTCGTGCCCGACCGCGTCCAGTGGAAGGCCCACAATTACAACCACCTGCACGAAGCGCCTACGGTGTTCTACGCCGTCGGCCTGGCGCTGGCCCTGGTCGGACAGGGCGACGGCATGAACGCGCTGATCGCCTGGATCTACGTCGGCCTGCGGGTGACCCACTCGCTGGTGCAGGCGACGGCGAACAAGGTCATGGTCCGCTTCGTGCTCTTCGCGCTGTCGAGCATCGCGCTGATCGCGCTGATCGTGAACGCGGCGGTGACGATCTTCGAAATCGGCTGACCGGCTGCCGGGCCGCGGCGCGCCGGCCGGCCGGCCGGTTACTCCGCGGCTTCGGCCTCTTCCTTCGCGAATTCCAGCGTCGCCAGGAAACGCTCGGCGTCGAGCGCGGCCATGCACCCGGTGCCCGCGGCGGTCACCGCCTGGCGATAGGTGTGGTCCATCACGTCGCCGCAGGCGAACACGCCCGGCACCGCGGTCTTCGGCGTGCCGGGTTCGACCAGCAGGTAACCGCTCTCGTCCATCGCCAGCTTGCCCTTGAACAGCTCGGTCGCCGGCGCGTGGCCGATCGCGACGAAGGCCCCGTCCACCTCGAGGTTGGATGTCTCCCCCGTGACGGTGTCGCGAAGCACGAGATGGGTCAGCCCGCCGCCGGCCGGATCGCCCTCGAACCGCTCGACGGTCTTGTTCCACATGGTCGAGATCTTGTCCGACTTGAACAGGCGTTCCTGCAGGATCTTCTCCGCCCGCAATTCGTCGCGGCGGTGGATCAGCGTCACGTCGTCGGAGTGGTTGGTGAGATAGAGCGCCTCTTCCACCGCGGTGTTTCCGCCGCCGATCACGGCCACTTTCTTGCCGCGATAGAAGAACCCGTCGCAGGTGGCGCAGGCCGAAACGCCCTTGCCGCCCAGTTCCTGTTCGCCAGGAACGCCGAGCCACTTGGCCGAGGCGCCGGTCGCGATCACCAGCGTATCGCCGATGTACTCGTCGCCGCTGTCGCCGACGGCGCGGAACGGGGGGCCGTTCTCGATATCGACCGAGACGATCGTGTCCCACATCATCCGCGTGCCGACATGTTCGGCCTGGGCCTGCATTTCCTGCATCAGCCACGGCCCCTGGATCACGTCCTTGAAACCGGGATAGTTCTCGACGTCGGTGGTGATCGTCAGCTGACCGCCGGGCTGCAGCCCCTGCACCACGATCGGTTCCATCATCGCGCGGGCGCCGTAAATCGCCGCGGACAGCCCCGCCGGGCCGGAACCTACGATCAGCATCTTGGTGCGGTGGGTAGCCATCGGAACCTTTCCATCTGTTCAGGGCAGACCGGGGAAGTGGGTCACCCCTCGGTCAAATGCAAGCGCAGCGCCTCGCGCGCCGCCGCGTCCACCCCCAGCACATCGGCGAGGAAGGCGTCGAGCGAACCGTGCGCGTCCTCCACAGCTTCGCGCATGACATGCAGGTACCGCGCGTCGACGCCCATCAGCACCCGGATCGTGTCGTCGTCGATCGCGCCGTACCTGGCCCGGATCGTTTCCCCGCCGGCCGCAATTCGCGCCTCGATATTGCCGGCGCTGTTGGTCAGGAGGAAATCGTCCATCGCGTCGTCCTCGTGAACGCCCAGGGCATGGTGCAGCAGGGCGACCGCCATGCCCGTGCGATCCTTGCCCGCCAGGCAATGGACCAGGCTCGCCCCTTCCCCCCGCGCGAGCGCGGCGAAATACTGCCGCATGACCCACAGGACGGGCGTGCGCCGGGGCAGGTTGCGATAGATCCGCTCCATCGCCCGGTGCGCCCCTTCCACGGTCAGGACGCCGTCGGCTGCTTCCACATGGGGGGCGAGATTGGCGGTTTCGCCATCGAAGGCGATCACTTCCCCGCAGAAGCGCTCGCCGCGGCGGCAGGGATATGTGCTGCGCTCGCTCGCGCCGCGAAAATCGATCACGTGGCGAAGGGCGAGCCGGTCGATGATGGCGAGATCGGCGTCGGTCGCGCCGACGTGCTGGCCCGATCGGAACAGCAGCCCGCGCTTGACGCGCGTACCGCCGGCCGCCGGATAGCCGCCGTAATCCCGGAAATTGTGAACACCCTCGAGGGCGACGACGCGATCATGCTCCATGGCGCCTGCCTGCCATGGCCCCGGCGGCGGCACAAGCGCCGGCCGGCGGGCGCAGGGCGGCCGGGCTTCAGTCGTCCTGGCCGATCGCCGCAAGGTCGCCGGTAAACAGCTCGGTCCAACGCTGGACGTTATCTTCGCGCACCGTCTCGATCATCGCCTCCCAGCGCGCCTTGCGCTCCTCCAGCGGCATGTCGAGCGCCATCTGGATGGCCTGCGCGACATCGTCGGGACTGTGCGGGTTGACCAGGACGGCGTCGGTCAGCTGGCGCGCCGCCCCGGCGAAACGCGAGAGGATCAGGACGCCGGGATCTTCCGGGTCCTGCGCGGCGACGTATTCCTTGGCCACCAGGTTCATGCCGTCGCGCAGCGGGGTGACGAGCCCGATCTTCGCCGCGCGGTAGAACCCGCAGAGTTCGGCCAGCGAATGGCCCTTGTTGACGTAACGGATCGGCACCAGGTCGACTTCGGACCGGGCCCCGTTGATCTGCCCCGCCTTCTGTTCCAGCGTGGCGCGGATGCGCTGGTAGGATTCGACATCCTCGCGACTGGGCGGCGCGATCTGGATGAAAACCACGTCGCGCACCCGCTGCGGGTGGTGATCGAAGAAACGGCTGATGCCGTCGAGCCGTTCGGGCAGCCCCTTCGAATAGTCGAGCCGATCGACCCCGATCATCGCGGTCCGCCGCCGCGTGCTCGACAGCAGCCGCTGCCCTGCCTGCCGTGCCTCGCCGCTGTCGGCCTGCTCCATCAGGTGCTCGTAATCGATCCCGATCGGATAGGCTTTCGCGTGGGTGACCCGCCCGTCAAAGGCGATCCGGCCGGTTTCCTCGTCAACTTCGGCGCCCAGTTCCTTGCGGCAGTAGTGGCAGAAGCTTTCCAGCCACTCGTCGGTCTGGAACCCGATCAGGTCGTATTCCAGCATCGTGCGCACCAGCCGCTCGTGATAGGGTAGCGACACGAACAGGCGCGTGGGCGGCCAGGGCGTATGCAGGAAGAAGCCCATGCGGTTCGTCAGGCCCCGTTCGCGCAGCCGCGCGCCCAGCGGAAGCAGGTGATAGTCGTGCACCCAGACGAGGTCGTCGCGATCGACCAGCGGCGCGACGCTTTCCGCGAACCGCTCGTTCACGCGCTCGTAGCCCTTGCCGGTCTCGCGCTCGTACTGCGTCAGGTCGAGGCGGAAGTGGAACAGCGGCCACAGCGTCGAATTGGCGTAGCCGTTGTAGTATTCCTCGATATCCTGGTGGCCGAGATCGACGGTCGCGGTCGTCACCCCTTCGTGCCGCTGCAGGTTGATATTGCCGGTGAACTCCTCGCACTCCTGGCCGGACCAGCCGAACCAGATACCTCCGTGCTTCTTGAGCGCGGCATTGAGTGCGCCGGCCAGCCCGCCCTGGGCACCGGCAGCGCCGCGCGCCTTGGGGACGGCAACGCGATTCGAGATGACGATCAGACGGCTTATCGGACTTCGCTCCACGGTTTGGACAACAGGCCGGCGCAGTTGATTATCCCTACAAGCGAGTAGGTCTGGGGGAAGTTCCCCCACAATTCGCCGCTTTCGAAATCGATGTCTTCCGACAGCATTCCCGAGGCCGTGCGATGGCTCAGCATCGTGTCGAACAGCACCCGGGCCTCCTCGTCGCGGCCGGCCATGTGCAGCGCCTCGATCAGCCAGAAGGTGCAGACGTTGAAAGCGGTTTCGGGCAGGCCGAAATCGTCTTCGCTGTCATATCGCAGCATGTGTTCGCCGCGACGCAAGGCCTTCTCGACCGCGGCGAAAGTGCTCTGGAAACGCGGGTCGTCCGGTTGCAGGAAGCGCAGTTCGACCATCTGCAGCAGGCTGGCGTCGAGGTAGTCGCTTTCGAAGCTGGCGCCGAAGTGGCCGTCGCCGCCGTCGTCGACCCACGCCTCGCGCTCGATCTTCTCGCGGATCGCCTGGGCCCGCTCGCGCCACAGCGCGTGGCGATCGTCCTTGCCGAGATGCGCGGCGACATTGGCGAGCCGGTCGCAGGCGGCCCAGCACATGACCGCGGAATAGGTGTGCACTTCCTGCCGGGTGCGAAATTCCCACAGGCCGGCGTCGGGCTGGTCGTGCATCTTCCACGCCATCTCGCCCACTTTCTCGAGGCTGGCGAAATCGCGGTCGTCCGCCATGCGCAGAAGGCGGCGGTCGAAGAACGCCTGCGCGGTCGGCATGACGATCTGGCCGTAACAGTCGTGCTGAACCTGGAAATAGGCGGCATTGCCCACGCGGACCGGGCCCTGCCCGCGATAGCCGGCGAGGTGCGCGGCGGTGGTTTCGTCCAGCTCGCTGTCGCCCATGACCGAATAGAGCGGCTGGATCTGCCCGCCGCGAGCCGAATCGATGATGTTGCGCAGGTAGGCCAGGTATTTCTCGAGAACGTCGAGCGCGCCGATCCGGTTCAGGGCCTGGACGGTGAAATAGGAATCGCGGATCCAGCAGAACCGGTAATCCCAGTTGCGCTCGCTATGCGGCGCCTCGGGGATCGAGGTGGTCAGCGCGGCGACTATCGCGCCCGTTTCCTCGTGCTGGCAGAGCTTGAGCGCGATCGCGCAGCGGATCACGTCGTCCTGCCATTCCAGCGGGATGTGCAGCCCGCGGACCCACAGGGTCCAGTACTTGCGCGTCTGTTCCTCCATCTGGCGAAGCTGGGCGCGCAAGTTGCCGGAAAACGGCTCGTCCGGGCCGAGGAAGAAATGCTGGTCGCTTTCGACCCTGAAGACCCGGCCCGACAGGACGTGCCCGATCGGGGCGTCGGTGCTCAACCGTATGGCCTGCGGGCTGACGAGGTAGCGCACGTGATTGGTGCCATTGGTGGTCTCGGCCACTTGCGCGCCATATCCGCGCATCGGCCGCAGGACGACCCTCATCCGCGGGGCCCCGGCCAGGGGGCGCACGATGCGGACCCAGGCGACCGGGCGGTACATGCGGCCCGACCGCTCGAAACGGGGGCAGAAGTCGCGGATCTCGACCGCGCTCCCATCCTCGGCCTCCAGCCGGGTCACCAGGATCGGGGTATTGCGTTCGTAATGCTGGGTGGCCGAAACCTGCCCTTCGAGCTCGAAGCGCCATTCGCCGACGTCGCGGCGATCGTCGTTCATCAGCGAACAGAAGATCGGGTCGCCATCGACCCGCGGCACGCATCCCCAGACGAGCGCGCCGCGCCGGTCGATCAGCCCGCTGACCTGGCAGTTGCCGACAGGCCAAAGCTCGAGCGAGGTCTGTTGGTTCGCAGTCAAAGATCCAGCCAATCGTAGACGGAGGGAACGTCGGGCAGCCTGTACCGGGCCGCCGTGGGGGTGCGGTCGCCGACGATGATGCCGAAGCCGCCCGCCTCGGCGCAAGCCGCCATGCCATCTTCGTCGGTGACATCGTCGCCGATGAAGACCGGCAGCGATCCGGCAAAGGGCCGATGGCGGAGGAATTCGCGCACGGCCCCGCCCTTGTCAGCCCCGGGCTGGGTCAACTCGACGACGCCCTTGCCCCGCTTCACCGCCAGATCGTGATCGCCCGCGACCTCCCGCGCGAAAGCGAGGGCCTGCTCGCCCTTGGCAGGCGCCGACCGGAAGTGCAGCGCCGCGCCGTGCGTCTTGGTCTCGAGCGCGAGGCCGAGTTCGTGCGCCCCGCGGTGCAGGGCGTCGAACGCCGCCTGCGGCAAGGTCCGGGCCGCTTCGCCCAGTTCGCGCCCGTCCGCCGCCCGCCGGGCCGCGCCGTGCGATCCGGCGCAGGCGAGCCCGTCCACCGGGCAATGCCCGGCCAGGTCTTCGAGCGAGCGGCCGGTGACAAGCGCGAGGCGCCCGTCGAGCCGCTGCCCCAGCATCTGCAGGCTATCCGCCAGCCGCCGGGGCACCGCGATGCCGCCGGGCGTGGCGGCGATTTCCACCAGCGTGCCGTCGAAGTCGAGAAAAAGCGCGAGCGGGCACTCGTCCATCAGCCGCGCAAGCGGGGGCGGCGGGGGAAGATCGCTGGCTCCGTCCATCCGCGCCGCGTCTTAGCTTCGCGCTCTGCAAGGTCAAACCCGAATACGATTTCCTTTCGGCACCGCCGGGGTTGCATTCCCGCCAACATCGCGTAACGCGTCATGCGAATGCTTCGCAATAGCGGCGAATCAGGAAATCTCGACAAGCAGGTGGGACAATGAAATCAGCAGTGATCGTAATGTGCGGCGCGTCGGCGCTGGCGCTTTCGCAGGCCGGCGCGGCCTCGGCGAAGGAATCGGGCGCGGACGAAGCCGGCGCGCAGCAACCCGACGCACCGGCCGCGAAGGCGGAAAGCGGTGACGAACAGATCGTCGTGACCGCAGAGCGGCAGGCGATCCAGGCGCTCGGCTCCACCACGATCACCTCCGAGATGCTGGCCGAGCTTCCCCCGGTCAACGATCTCGCCGACATCATCCGCCGCCAGCCCGGGATCAACCTCACCGGCGCAGGCTCCGCCGGGACCTACGGCAACAACCGGCAGATCGACATTCGCGGGATGGGGCCGGAAAACACCCTGATCCTGGTGGACGGGAAGCCCGTCGCTTCCCGCAATTCGGTTCGCATGGGCCGCGACGGGGAGCGCAACTCGCGCGGCGACACCAACTGGGTGCCGGCCGAAGAGGTCGAGCGGATCGAGATCCTGCGCGGCCCCGCCGCGGCCCGGTACGGCTCCGGCGCAGCGGGCGGCGTGATCAACATCGTCACCAAGAGCCCGGCGGACGAATTTCGCGGCTCTCTCACCGGCTACGTGCTCGTGCCCGAGGACACGCGCGAAAGCGATACCAGGCGGGTGAACTTCTCGCTCGCCGGCCCGGTCGCCGGCAGCCTCGGCTTCCGCCTCTACGGCAATTACAGCAAGACGGGCGGGGACGATCCCCTCCTTAATGCCGAGGCCGCCGACGTCGAGGACGGCCTGGTCCCGCCCGGGGGCCGCGAAGGAGTCGAGAACAAGGACCTGAGCGCCCTCCTTCGCTGGGAGCCGGGCGACGTCCACCGGTTCGACCTCGAAGGAGGTTTCAGCCGCCAGGGCAACGAGTACGCCGGCGAATACCGGCTGAGCGGCGGCGCCGCCAGCCCGAACACCGCCGCCCTGATCGGCGAGGAAACCAATGTCCTCAAGCGCTATACCGGCAGCGCCGGCTATCGCGGCAGGTACGGCTTCGGCGAGCTGGAGGCACTGGTGCAGTACGAGGAGACGCATAACCGCCGCCTCAACGAGGGGCTGGCCGGCGGCGGCGAGGGGACCATCAACACCACCACGGAGTTTTCGACCGCGACCCTGCGCAACTGGTATGCCCAGGCGACGCTGGACGTGCCCTTCGCGACCGGCGCGGTGCAGCACGTGGTGACGACCGGGATCGAGTACAGGTACGAATATCTCGACGATCCCTACGCCGTGTCGAACAGCGCGGGTATCGACCTGCCCGGTATCGACAACCCGCAGATGCGCGACACGCAGAGCGATGCCAGCACTTACGCGACCTATGTCGAAAGCAACATGGTCTGGGGCCCGGTCACGATGACGCCGGCGATCCGGTTCGATCGGCACAGCACGTTCGGCAGCAACTGGTCGCCCAGCCTTGGCGTTTCCTACCAGGTCACGCCCAGCGTGGTGATCAAGGGTGGCATTGCGCGGGCCTTCAAGGCGCCCAACCTTTACCAGTCGAACCCGAACTACCTCTACTACACGCGCGGCCGGGGATGCCCCAATGCCTTCCCCAGCCTCGGCGGGGGCTGTTTCGTCCAGGGGAACGCGGACCTCGAGCCGGAAACCAGCGTGAACAAGGAAATCGGGATCGCCTTCCGCCCGAACGGCTGGAATGTCAGCGCGACCTATTTCCGCAACGACTACGACCAGAAGATCATCGCCAACAACGAACCGGTCGGGACCGCCCCGTACAACGGCCAGCCGGCCCGCATCTTCCAGTGGTACAATACCGGCGAGGCGATCGTGGAAGGGATCGAGGGCAATGTCCTGGTCCCCTTCGCGCGCAACCTCGTCCTCAGCACCAACGTCACCTACATGATCCGCAACGAGGATCGCGAGACGGGGCGCCTGCTGTCGGTGATCCCCGAGTACACGATCAACTCGACGCTCGACTGGGAGCTGAACGACGCGGTCAAGCTGATCGCCACCTTCACCCGCTATGGCAAGCAGGTGCCCAACGCGGTCCTCTACAGCGGGGACGAGCCGAGCGAGGAACAGTTGCAGCCGCGCGATCCCTACAATCTCGTGTCGCTGAACATGATCTTCCAGGCGGCCGAGCGCCTGCGCTTCAGCCTCGGCGTGAACAACCTGTTCGACGAGCGGCTCTATCGCGCCAGTTCCAACAACGGCGCAGGCGCCAACAACTACAACGAGCCGGGCCGCGCGTTCTTCGTCCAGACCAACCTGCGGTTCTGATTACGGCCAGAATGCCTCCGCCCCCGCCCGTCGCGCGGGCGGGGGCGGAGGCGCTCAGGCGCGGCGCAGCGCGAGCCGCAGGGCCGCAAGCGCGCCGCCGCCCAGCGCAAGCGCGCTCGCGAGATAGGGGGCGGCGGGGAACAGTGCGTAGAGGGCCGTCCCCGCGAGCGGCCCGATCACGATGCCGAGCCCCTGCGCCATCGCGACCGAGCCCGCCGCTGCCCCCTGTTCGCCGGGATCGACACTGTTCGCCGCGAGCGCCGGGACTGCGGGATAGACCATCCCCATGCCCGCGGCGGCAAAGCCATAGGCGGCCCAGAGCATGAACGGCGTCGTCGCGGCGGCGGTTGCGGCAAAGCCGGCCGCGGCCAGCGCGGCGCCGGTCGCGACCAGGCGCAGCGGCGACCAGTCGAGCTTCTGCATCAGGGTCTGGGTCGTCACCAGCGCCAGGCCAACCACGGCAAGCGCCGTTCCCGCCGCGGCGGCGGCTGCCGCCGGGTCCAGCCCCAGCCGGTCGATCGCGAAGAAACCGACCACGACTTGCGCGATGGCAACGGCGAAAGCGGCGAGGAAACCGAAAACCATGGCCGGCCGCAGGCGCGGGTCGGACAGGCGCGGCGCCGGGCGCGGCCGCGCGTCCCCGGGCGTCTCGGCCGGCAGCGCGACCCACAGCAGGGCGAGCGCGAAGAGCGGCAGGGCGGCAGTGACATAGAGCGGCAGTTGCAGGCTCCAGCCCGCAAGCAGCCCGGCAAACCCGGGGCCGACCACCAGGCCGGCAGAACTGGCGGCGCCGATCGCGGCCATGCTCTTCGCCCGCCCTTCCGGCCGGACGGTGTCGGCGACGACGGCCCCGGCAACCACCGGCACCGCGGCGTAAAACGTTCCCATCGCCGCGCGGCCAATGGCGATCCCGGCAAAGGTGGCCGCGGCCGGCAGGGCGAAGTGACGCGCCGCCTCGATGAACAGGGCCAGCGCCAGGTACGACAGGCAGAACCCCGCCAGCCCCAGCAGGAGCACCGGCCGGCGCCCCGCCCGGTCGCTGCGCACGCCCCACACGCGCGCCATGACCATCCAGGCAACCCCGGCGATCGCCATGGCAACGCCGAGGTGCCATGGCTCGAGCGACAGGACGTGCGCCAGGGGCCCCGCGACGGCCACGAAGGCCATGATCCCCACCGTGCCGGTAAAGGCCGCCAGCATGAGGGGAACGAGTGTCGCCCGGCTTGCGGCGGGGGCCTGGCCCGGCGTCGGTTCGGTCATGTCGGCACTCCCTTTTCCAGCGGGCCAGACCTTGCGGATCGCGGCTCCGAAATCAAATGCCGGTGTTGCTATTGCGAGGCAATCTCCCTACCTGCGGAGGAGCCCAGGGTGTGAAAGGATAATCGTGGTGTTCGTATTGCGGCGCGCCGGCAGAGAGCTTTGCGCCACCGGCCTGAGGCACCGCCTGCGCCCGGGCGAACGCGCGACGCTGGACCGGCGCGTGCGCGAGGCGCTGGAAGGCACCGCGGGCCAAGGCCCCGGCACGCTGGTCGGCGCGCTGCCGTTCGAGCCGGGCCGGCCGGAACTGCTCTACCAACCCGAACAGCTGCTGTCGCGCGAATTGCCGCCCCGGGAAACCGGCACCGGATCGATGGGGCTCTTTTCCGACAGGGACCTGCGCGAAATCCCCTCCCGCGCCGAATATTCCGCCATGGTCGAACGCGCGCTGTCGCGGATCGCGGGCGGCAACGGGCTGCGCAAGGTCGTGCTCTCCCGTCAGGTCGTGCTCGAGGCCGCGCAGCAGCCCGATTTCGAACGCCTGCTGGCGATCCTGTCGCTCGATCCCGATATCACCGCCTACCGGCTGGACCTGCAGCCCGACAGGGGCGGAGAGCCGAGACTGCTGATGGGCGCGACGCCGGAACTTCTCGTCTCGCGCAGCGGGCGCATGGTGGCGTCCGAACCGCTCGCCGGGTCGATCCCGCGCGGGCGCGAGCCGGCACAGGATCGCGAGCGCGCCCGCGCCCTGATGGCATCGGACAAGGATCGCCGCGAACACGCGATCACGGTGGAATACATCCTCGACCTCCTCGCCCCGCTGTGCAGCGAGCTGGGCAGCCCGGGCGGCATGGGCCTGCGCTCCACCGCGACCATGTGGCACCTGGGCACGCGGATCGAAGGCCGGCTGAAATCAGCCGACGCGCCGACTTCGGCCGGGCTCGCGGCCCTGCTGCACCCGACCCCGGCAGTCGGCGGCCACCCGCGCGATCGGGCACTGGAGGCCATTCGCGAACTGGAAAGCCACGACCGGGGATTCTACGCCGGTGCGGTCGGGCACGTCGATTCGCACGGCGATGGGGAGTGGTACGTGGCATTGCGTTGCGCACAGATCGAAGGGCCGCGGATCACGCTGCACGCGGGCGCGGGGATCGTCGAAGGCTCCGTGCCGGACGACGAGGTTCACGAGACGGCGGCCAAGTTCCGCGCCATGCTGCGCGCGCTGGGCGTCACGGACAAGCCGCGCCAGGCGGTGGAGGCAGGCTAAGTGAAGCCACTGATGCAGCAATGGCCCGATGACCTCGCGGCGCACTATCGCGCGCGCGGTTACTGGACGGGGGAAACCTTCGGCGAGGTGATCGAACGCGTGGCGCGCGATCACGCCGGGCGCACCGCCGTCGTCTGCCAGGCCCGCCGGTGGACTTATGCCGAACTGCTCGAACGCGCGGACCGCACGGCCGCCGCCTTCCGCGCCGCGGGGCTGGAACCCGGGGCGCGGGTCGTCGTGCAGATGCCCAACCGGGCCGAGTTCCTCCAGGTCGTGTTCGGCCTGTTCCGCGCCGGGATGATCCCGGTCTTCGCGCTGCCCGCGCATCGCCTGACCGAACTTGCCCATTTCGCCCGCAAGGCGCAGGCGCAGGCGCTCGTCATCGCGGACCGGCACGACGGGTTCGACTACCGCGACCTCGCCGGCCAGTTGCAGCAGGCGGTGCCGGCGGTATCGCGCGTGTTCGTGGCCGGCGATCCCGGTCCCTGGCAAGCGATCGAGGGGCCCGGCGATGCGCCCCCGGCCGCACCGTTGCAGGCCGACCCGGGCGCCGTCGCGCTGGTCCAGATCTCCGGCGGCAGCACGGGCCTGTCGAAGCTGATCCCGCGCACCCACGACGACTATCTCTATTCGATCCGCGCGAGCAACGCGATCTGCGGCCTGACGCAGGACAGCGTCTATCTCGCCGCGCTGCCGGTGGCCCACAATTTCCCGATGAGCTCGCCCGGGATATTCGGCGCGATCCACGCCGGCGCGACGATCGTCATGGCCCCCAGCCCTTCGCCCGATGTCGCCTTTCCCCTGATCGAGCAGGAGAACGTGACGATCACCGGGCTCGTCCCCCCGCTGGCCCTGCTGTGGCTGCGCGCCGCGGCGCGTAGTGGGCACGACATCTCCAGCCTGGAGGTGCTGCAGGTCGGCGGTGCAAAGTTCATGCCCGAGGCGGCCCGGCGCGTGCGGCCCGAACTCGGTTGCACGCTGCAGCAGGTGTTCGGCATGGCCGAAGGGCTGGTCAACTATACCCGGCTCGACGACCCGGAGGACGTGATCGTCCACACCCAGGGGCGGCCGATTTCCCCCGACGACGAGATCCTGATCGTGGACGACAGGGGCGCGCCGGTGGCCGAGGGGGAGCCGGGCAACCTGCTGACCCGCGGCCCCTACACGATCCGCGCCTACCACGACGATCCGGCCGCCAATGCGCGTGCCTTCACCGACGACGGCTATTACCGCACCGGCGACGTCGTGGCGCGCACCGCGGAAGGCAACCTGGTCGTGCGGGGGCGGGCGAGCGACCACATCAACCGCGCGGGCGAGAAGATCTCGGCCGAAGAAGTCGAGGATCACCTCCTGGCGCGCGACGACGTGTTCGATGCCGCCGTCGTCTCGCTGCCCGATCCGTTCCTGGGGGAGCGGATCTGCGCCTTCATCGTGCCCGAGGGCGATGCACCACCGGCGGCAGAGATCAAGCGCTGGATGCGCGCGCGCGACATCGCCGCGTTCAAGGTGCCGGACCAGATCGTGTTCGTCGAAGGCTTCGCCACGACCGCGGTGGGCAAGATCAGTCGCAAGGAACTGCGCGCGCGCCTGCGCGAAGAGGCGCTGACGAACGGGGCCCAGGCATGAGCGACGCGGCCCGGCTTCCCGCGATCGCGCCCTATGCGCTGCCCGCCGCGGACGAGCTTCCCCCCTCGCGCGCCGACTGGCGGCTCGACCCGGCGCGGGCCGCGCTGCTCGTCCACGACATGCAGCGCTATTTCCTCGCCGCTTTCGGGGCCGGGGAGAGCCCGGCCAGCGCGATCGAGGGGCGGATCACGGCCCTGCTCGACGCCGCGCGCCGCGCCGGGATGCCGGTGTTCTACACGGCGCAGAAGGGGGCGCAGGACCGGCGCGACCGCGGGCTGCAGGCCGATCTGTGGGGGCCGGGGATGAAAGCCGCGCCCGAGCACGAGGAAATCGCGCCCGCCCTCGCCCCGCGGGCGGAGGACTTCATCCTCGTCAAGCACCGGTACAGCGCGTTCCAGCGCAGCAACCTGGAAACGCTGATGCGCGCGCGCGGGCGCGACCAGCTGGTGATCTGCGGCGTCTATGCCCACATCGGCTGCCAGGCGACCGCGCTCGAGGCGTTCCAGCGCGATATCCAGCCTTTCATGGTAGCCGATGCCGTGGCCGATTTTTCGCGCGCGTGGCACGACACGGCCATTCGCACGGTTGCCAATTGCAGCGGCGTGGTGCTGAGCGCCCGGCAGGTTCTGGAGACGATCGGATGACTGACATTTCCCGCGAGGCGCTGCGCGCCGACATCGCCGACATCCTCGAAATCGCGCCGGCCGACCTGGCCGACGATGCGAACCTGATGGACGCCGGGCTCGATTCGATGCGCGCGATGAACCTCGCCGCGCAATGGGAAGAGCGGGGCCTGCCGCTCGATTTCGCCGACCTCGGCGAAGCGCAGACGCTGGCGGAGATCCACGCGCTCGCGCAGGCGCGGCAGGGCAAGGCCCCGGCTTGAGCGGCCAGGCACGCCCCCTGACCGAAGCGCAATCGGGCCTGTGGTATTCGCAGGCCCTCGATCCCGCGAACCCGATCTTCAACACCGGCCAGTACGTCGAACTGTCGGGGCCGCTGGACCTCGATGCCTTCCGCCGGGCGGTCGACCGCGCGAGCGCGGAGGCAGAGGCGCTCTCGCTGGTGTTCCGCGACGGGCCCGACGGCCCGGTCCAGGCGCTCGGCAGCGCACCGCGCCTGTCGGTGGTCGACCTTTCGGCCGAGGACGCGCCCGAGGTCGCGGCCCGCGCCGCGATCACGGCGGCGATGAAGACCCCGGCCGACCTCGCCCGGGGGCCGATCGCGGCGCAGACGCTCTATCGCACCGGGCCGGATCGGCACGTCTGGTCGCAGCAGGTCCACCACCTCGCCAACGACGGGTACGGCATGGTCATGCTGACCCGCCGCGTGGCCGATCTCTACGCCGCGTTTCGCGCCGGCGAGGCGGATGGCGGCCGCCCGTTCGGCGCGCTAGAAACGGTCTGGGCAGAGGATGGCGAGTACCGGGCAAGCGCCCGCCGCGAACAGGATCGCGCGTGGTGGATGGAGGCGCTTTCCGGCATGGACGAAGTCGCCGGCATGGCCCCCGGGCGGGCGGTGACGGCGCACGATTTCCTGCGCCACGAACAGCCGATGGCCGATACGGCGCGCGAGGCCGTCGGCGCGCTGGCCGCGCGGGCGCGCGTTCCCTGGCCCGATGTTCTCACCGCGCTGGTCGCCGCCTATTGCAAGCGGTTCGTCGAAGGGCCGGAGATCGTCGCCGGCGTGCCCCACATGGGCCGCTTCGGCAGCGCCGCGGCGCGCGTTCCGGCGATGGTGATGAATGTCCTGCCCTTCCGTCTCGCCCCGGACGAGGACCTGCCGCTGGAGGATTTCGTGCGGCAGGCGGGGCAGCGACTGCAAGCCGCGCGGCGGCATGGCCGCTATCGCAGCGAGCAGATGCGGCGCGACCTCGGCCTGCTGGGCGGCAACCGGCGGCTCTACGGCCCGCTGGTCAACGTCCAGCCTTACGACAAGCCCCCGCGTTTCGCCGGGCTCGACGCGCGCCTCCGGGTTACCGGAACCGGGCCGGTCGAGGATATCGCCTTCACCTTCCGCGGCGAGATCGGGGCGGCGATCACGCTCGAAGTGGACGCCAACCCGCAACTCTACGGGCAGGACGCGATCGAAGCCCATGCCGCGCGGCTGGAATGCTTTCTGGCCCGCGCGGCGAACGCCGCCTGCCTGGCCGAGCTCGACACCGCCACCCCGGACGAGGCCGCGCGCGAGATCGAGCGGTTCAACGACACCGCCCACCCCGTTCCCGAGACGACGCTGTGCCGGCTGGTCGAACAGGCCCTGGCCGATCACGCCGACGCGGAAGCGATGCGGTTCGGCGGCGCTTCGATCACTTATCGCGAGCTCGACCGTCGCACGCATGAACTGGCCGACGCCTTGCGCCGGCGCGGCGCGGGGCCGGACCGGACCGTCGCGGTCGCCCTGCCGCGCTCTCCCGAACTCGTGATCGCGCTGCTCGGCACGCTCAGGGCGGGCGCGGCCTATCTTCCGCTCGACCCCGACCATCCGCCGGCGCGGCTGGCGACGATTCTGCGCGACGCCGCACCGGTCGCCGTCCTGGCCGAGGACGATCCGCATGAAATCCATGGCGATCGCCTGCTCGCGCCCGGCGACTGGGTCACTGGCAGCCAGCCCGCCGGGGGTCCAACGGAGCAGCAGCAACCGGACCGGCCGCACCTCGCCCCCGACCATCCGGCCTATGTCATCTACACCTCGGGATCGACCGGCGCGCCCAAGGGCGTCGTCGTCCCGCATCGCGCGATCGTGAACCGCCTGCTGTGGATGAAGACGCAATACGGCTTCGGCCCGGGCGACCGCGTACTGCAGAAGACGCCGGCGACTTTCGACGTCTCGGTGTGGGAGTTCTTCCTTCCGCTGGTTTCGGGCGGGACGCTGGTGGTCGCGCCGCCCGGCGCGCACCGCGATCCCACGGCGATCGCCGCGCTGATCCGCGACGAGGGGATCACCGCGGTCCACTTCGTACCCTCGATGCTCTCGGCCTTCCTCGACGTGCCCGGCAGCAAGGGGCTGGCCCCGGCGCGAGTGTTCTGCAGCGGGGAGGAACTGCCCGCCGACTTGCGCGACCGCTTCCACCGGCGGCTCGCCGCGCAGCTCCACAACCTCTACGGCCCCACAGAGGCAGCGGTGGACGTCAGCCACTGGGATGCCGGCCCCGGCGACCGGTCGCGTCCGATCCCGATCGGCCACCCGGTCTGGAACACCCGGCTGATGATTCTCGACGACCGGATGCGCCCCGTCCCCCCGGGCGCAACGGGGCAGCTGTTCCTCGGCGGGGTGCAGCTGGCGCGCGGCTATCTCGGCCGCGACGACCTGACGGCGGAGCGGTTCGTGGCCGATCCCTTCCACCCGGGGGAGCGGCTCTATCGCACCGGCGACATTGCCCGGCGGCGGGAAGACGGCGCTGTGGTCTTCCTCGGCCGCGACGATCACCAGGTCAAGATCCGCGGCCTGCGGATCGAACTGGGCGAGATCGAGGCCGCGATCGCCGACAGCGGACTGACCCGCGCCGCCGCGGTGATGGCGCGCGACGGCCGGATCGTGGCCTGGATTGTGCCCGGCGACGGCTACGACGCGGACACGCTGCGCGACATGCTGGCCGCACGCCTGCCCGACTACATGGTACCCGCCGCGCTGGTCGAGATGCCGCGCCTGCCGGTCACCGCCAATGGCAAGCTGGATCGAAAGGCCCTACCCGCCCCTCGGTTCGCGAGCGGCGGCGGAAACGCGCCGAAAGGGCCGGACGAGCAGCGCCTGGCCGCGCTCTATGTCGAGATCCTGCCGCTCGACGGGCCGCCGGGCCGCGACGACGATTTCTTCGCCCTCGGGGGCGATTCGCTGCTCGCGGTGCAGCTCATGCTGCGCATTGCCGAGGAATGGGGCCACGATCCGGGCTTCGGCGCGTTGTTCGAGGCGCCCGACATCGCCTCGCTCGCGCGCCGGATCGCGGGCGGCGCGGCGATTCGCGACGAAGGACTGGCTCCGGTCATCACGCTGGCCCGCGCCGGCGGCGGTCGCGCGCCGCTGTTTCTCGTCCACCCGGCGGGGGGAATCGGCTGGGGCTATCGCACGCTCGCCCGTGCGCTCGACCCGGCGCGAACGGTCCATGCGCTGCAGTCGCCCGCGCTCGATCCGGCGCGCGGTCTGCCGGACAGTATCGATGCCCTCGCCGCCGAATATGCCGACCGGCTGGAGGCCTGCCACCCGGCCGGCCCGTGCCATCTGGGCGGGTGGTCGGTCGGCGGCGTGATCGCGCAGGCCCTGGCGGTGGAGCTGGAGAGCCGGGGGCGCGAGGTCGGGCTGGTCGCCCTGCTCGACGCCTATCCGGCCGAATGCTGGCAGGCGGAGCCCGAGCCGACCGAGGCCGAGGCGCTGCGCGCCCTGCTGGCGATCGCCGGATACGATCCCGACAGCCACGCAGAACTGGACACGCGGGCCAAGGTCATCGCCTTCCTGCGCGCGGGGGACAGCGTCCTCGGCAACCTGCCGCCGGCGGTGCAGGACGGGGTCATTCGCGCGGTGCTCGATACCAATCGCCTCGTGCGCAACCATCGCCACCGCCCGTTCGGCGGGACCCTGACGCACGTGCGCGCCGATGCCGACCACGCCGACCGCCCGCACCTCGTGGCGGACCTCTGGCGGCCGCATTGCAACGCGGTGGACGCACTGGGCGTGCCCTTCCTCCACCCGCAACTCCCCGGGGCGCAGGCCAGCGCGCTGATCGCGCCCGAACTCGCCCGGCGGATGCTGGAACGCGAAAGGATCGTCGCATGACCCGACCGACCGGCCTCGACGGCCGCACCGCCCTGGTAACCGGCGCGGCCGGGGGTATCGGCGCTGCCGTCGTGCGGCTCCTGCGCGAGGAAGGGGCGCAGGTCGTGGCCACCGATGTCGCCGCGGGCGATGGAATCGAGGCGCTCGACGTGACCGACAGCGCCGCGGTCGAGGCGCTGGTCGAACGCGTGGAGCGCGAGCGCGGCCCGATCGACCTCGGCGTCAACGTGGCCGGCGTGCTGTCCCACCGCCCGGTGTGGGAAACCGACGACGCCGAGTGGCGACGCGTCTTCGCGGTCAACGCCGACGGCGTGTTTCACCTCTGCCGTGCGCTTGCCAGCCGAATGCGCGAGCGGCGCCGGGGCAGCCTGGTGACGGTCGGCTCCAACGCGGCCGGGGTTCCGCGCCAGGCGATGGCCGCCTACGCCGCGTCGAAGGCGGCAAGCCACATGTTCATGCGCTGCCTGGGGCTGGAGCTCGCGCCCTACGGCGTGCGCTGCAACACCGTCGCTCCGGGATCGACGCTGACCCCGATGCAGACCGGGATGTGGGCCGACGAGGACGGCGCCAGTCGAGTGATCGCCGGCTTTCCCGAGCAGTTCAAGACCGGCATCCCGCTGGGCAAGCTGGCCACGCCCGACGACGTGGCCGAGGCGGTGATCTTCCTTCTCTCCGACCGCGCGGGCCATGTCACGATGGCCGATCTCTACGTCGACGGGGGCGCGACCCTGCGCGCCTGACGCCGGATGCCGGGTGGCGCCTTGCGCCCGATCATGCGCGCCGCGATGTCGTAGCCCCGGCGGCGATGGACCAGCACCATCGACGCGTGGCCCGCGACCAGGGCCAGGAGCAGCCAGGCGAGGTTGCCGTGCAGCCAGTCAGCCGGTGCGGTCAGCCAGCCGATCTCCCCCTCGCGCGGCCCGCGCAGCGTGATCCCGAAGACGGCGATCGGCCGCGCCTGCCCGATCGCCCGCATCAGTGCGAGTAGGGGAACCGCGAGCATCAGGGCATAGAGCGCGAAGTGCCCGCCACGCGCGGCAAGGCCGGCCGCCCCGGCGCGATAGGGCGGCCGGCGGCGGCGCTGGGCCAGCGCCCAGCCCAGCCGCACCACGACCAGCGCCAGCAGGACGATCCCGACCGAGGCGTGCGAGCCGACCCAGAACCGCGTCAACGGCGTGCGGCCGACGATCTCCTTGATTGCCATGCCGGCGAACTGCCACGCGAAAAGCGTCGCCATCGTCCAGTGCAGGAAACGCGAGACCGCGCCGTAGCGTTCGGCCGTGTCGCGCCACTGCACGTCGGCTCGCCCGCCCGCGCGGCCGATCATCCGAGACGGTCGCGCACGAGGCGCACGAAAATGCCCGAGGCGACCGGCAGGAGGGCGTCGTCGAAATCGTAATCGGGGTTGTGGCACATCGCGCTGTCCTGCCCCAGGAAGAGATAGGCCCCCGGCGCGGCCTGGAGGAGGAGCGCCATGTCGTCGGTGAACGGGTAGGCGGGGTGGTCGGCGACGATCCCGCCCTCTCCCAGGACGGCGGCGCAGGCGCGCGCGGCATGCTCCACCGCCACGGGTGCATTCACGCACGGCGGCACTTCGGCCCGCTTCGTGCACTCCACGCGGCAGCCGGTCATTTCCGCGATCCCCGCGCAGGCTTTCTCCAGCCGGTCGAACAGCAGGGCCTGGACTTCCGGCTCCACCGCCCGCAGCGTCCCCGAAAGGCGCGCCGTCTCGGGAATGATGTTGTGGTTCGTCCCGGCCTGGAGCGAACCGACATTGATCAGGGCGGCCTGCGCCGGATCGACGTAGCGCCCGACGACCGAGGATATCTCCACCGCCAGCCGCGCCGCCGCCTGGAGCGGGTCGATCGCCTTGTAGAAGGCCGCACCGTGCCCGCCGAGGCCGGTGACGGTCACTTCCCAGACGATATAGCCGTTCAGCACCGCGCCCGGCCTGATTCCCGCCTGGCCGGGATCGAGCAGGGGCATGTTGTGGAAACCGTAAACCTCGTCGAACGCGAAGTTTTCCAGCAGGCCGTCGGCGATCATCGCCCGCGCGCCCTTGCCGTTCTCCTCCGCCGGCTGGAAGATCAGCACGACCCGGCCCGTCTTCGGCGGGTGTTCGGCCAGGTGCCGCGCGGTGCCCAGCAGGGCCGCCGTGTGCCCGTCGTGGCCGCAGGAATGCGACACCCCCGACCGGGTGGAGCGATAATCGGCCCCGGTCTGCTCTTCCATCGGGAGGGCATCCATGTCGGCGCGCAGGGCGATCGAGGGGCCCGGACGGCCGCTGTCGACGATCGCGGCCACCCCGGTTCCGCCGAGGCCGCCCACCGGGTCGAGCCCGAATTCGCGCAGCCGGTCCAGCACGAAGGCGGATGTCCACCGTTCCTCGAAAGCGAGTTCGGGATTGCGGTGCATCTCGTGCCGCCAGCCGATCATGGCCTCGGCCAGCGTGGGGGCAATCGTCATGTCGTTCATGTCTTCTCCGATGTCCGGGGCGCGCACCTGGGCTGCCCCGGCCGCTTGACTTGGCAGGGCCGCTTCGCCAACCGCCAATGCCAGAATTTGCCCGGGTTTCCATCCCCCGGCCCCAATCCGGGAGACCGCAACTGAATTCCGGCCCCCTTCCCCCCGGCAGCCAGCGCGATCGCACTATCGCGGCCTATGGCCGGCTCGTGCGCAGGCGCCTCGTCCTGCTGCTCGTGCTGCTGGGCGCGAGCGTGCTCGCGCTCGGCTTCGACATATCGACCGGCCCTTCCGCCCTGCCGCTGCGCGAGGTGTGGGACGGGCTGTTCTTCCCCGGCCGGCTGGACCTGCCGGCGGTGACGATCATCCGCGACGTGCGCCTGCCGATGGCGCTGATGGCCCTGCTGGTCGGGGCGGCGCTGTCGCTGGCGGGGGCGGAGATGCAGACGATCCTCGACAACCCGCTGGCCAGCCCGTTCACGCTCGGCGTTTCATCGGCCGCTTCGTTCGGGGCCGCGCTCGGCATCGTCCTCGGCCTGGGGCTGCCCGGGCTGGGAGGCGACTGGATCGTCCCGGTCAATGCCTTCGCCTGCGCCTTCGGCTCGGTCCTCCTGCTCGAGGCGCTGGCCCGCGGCCGGGCGGCGGGCACGCAGGGCATCATCCTGTTCGGCATAGCGCTCGTCTTCACCTTCAACGCCGCGGTCGCCCTGCTGCAATTCGTCGCCTCGCAGGAGGCGCTGTCGCAGCTGGTGTTCTGGACGATGGGCGCGCTCGGGCGGGCGACCTGGGAAAGCGTCGCCGTGCTGGCCGCGGTCTGCGCGCTCGCCTTTCCCTTCTCGCTGCGGGCGGCCAACGCGATGACCGCCATGCGGCTGGGTGAAGACCGCGCGCGCAGCTTCGGGGTCGATGTCCGCCGGCTGCGGTTCTTCTCGCTGCTGCGGATCAGCGCGCTTGCCGGCACCTCGGTCGCCTTCGTCGGGACGATCGGGTTCGTCGGCCTCGTCGGCCCGCACATCGCGCGGCTGCTGCTGGGCGAGGATCACCGCTTCCTGCTGCCGGCATCGATCCTTACCGGGGCGCTGATCATGTCGCTCGCCTCGGTCGCCAGCAAGCTGATCGTGCCCGGCGTCCTGCTGCCGGTGGGGATCGTGACCTCGATGATCGGGGTGCCGGTGTTCCTCGCGCTCATCCTGCGAAGGCCCGACCGGGTATGACCGCGCGCGGGGATAGCCACGCGGCCGGGACGCTGGGCGTGCGCGGGCTGGAAGCCGGCTACGACGGCAAGGCCGTCGTGCGCCAGGTCGATCTCGGCCCGATCGAGCCGGGCAGCATGATCTCGCTGCTCGGGCCCAACGCCGCCGGCAAGACGACGCTCCTGCGCGCACTCGCCGGGCTCCAGCCGGCCAGCGGTTCGATCCGCCTCGGCGAGCGCGAACTGGTGGGGATGCCGCTGGCCGAACATGCCCGGCTGGTCGGCTACATGCCGCAGAACCTGCCGCAGCGCATCGGCCTCTCGGTGATCGAGGCGACGATCAGCGCGATGCGTGCCGCGCCCCCGGGCGATGCCGGCCAGGCGCACCTCGCCGAAACCGCGCTCGACACGCTCGAACGCGTCGGGATCGGCCATCTCGCGATGGAAGAACTGGGCCACCTATCGGGCGGGCAGCGGCAGCTCGCCTCGCTCGCCCAGGCGCTCGTGCGCCGGCCGCGCGTCCTGCTGCTGGACGAGCCGATCAGTGCGCTCGACCTGCATTACCAGCTGCGCGTGATGAAGCTCGTGCGCGAGATCGTGCGCGAGAGCGGGATGATCGTGATCATGGTGCTGCACGATCTCGCCATGGCGGCGCGCTGGTCGGACCGGGTCGTCCTGCTTTCAGGTGGCGAAGTCGCGGCCGAAGGCCCGCCGGAAGAGGCGATCACCGCCGAACGGCTGGCGCAAGTGTACCAGGTTTCCGGCACGGTGACGCGCACCGGCAGCGGCCTGGCAATCGCGATCGACGATATCCTCTAGGCCGGCCAGCGCGGCCGGCAAAGGGCCGAGGGGCGGCGGAGCGGAAGGCCTCGATAGCCCCGCGCCCCGCCGCCGCAGCGCGATCAGCGCGGGCGAATGCGCAGCAGCTGGTCGGCGTCCGCCTCCCGCGCGCCGGCGGACTTGTCGACCGCGTAGATCGTCCCGTCCAGTCCCAGCGAGACGTGGTTCGCCAGCGGCGCGGGGCCGAGGTTGGCGACGATGGCGCCATCGGCATCGGTCACCGTGATCGTACCCGCGCCGCGGCTGGCGACATAGGCATGCCGCGTCACCGGGTCGAACACGACGTTCAGCGCGCCCGCACCGACCGGCGTATCGGCGATCACCTCTCCGCTCTCCCCATCGAGGATCACGAGGTTGTCGCTGCCCTGCGCGGCGACGAAGATGCGCCCGGTCTGCGGATCGTGCGAGACGCCGATCACGCTGCGCGCACCGGGAACGGGGAAGACGTCGAGCACTTCGTCGCTGGCGGTGTCGATCACCGCGACTTCGGCCGTGCCCAGCCCGGCGACGTAGAGGCGATTGGCCGCCTCGTCGAGCGAGAGGCTGGCGGTGCCGAATTCCTCGCGCCGCTTGCCCGAGGGGATCGAGATCCGTCCCGCCTCTTCGTTGGTGGCAGTGTCGAACACGACCACTTCGGGCGTGAAGGTCGCGCTGACATAGGCCTTGCCCAGCCCCTCGTGCACGCGAACGTCGCGCGCGTGATAGACGGTGCCCGGATCGAACTGCTTGACCAGCGCGAGATCGGACTGGCGATAGATGGCGACGGTATCCTGCCGGGTATTGGTGACCCAGACGGTATCCTTGCTGTCATCCACGTCGAGACCATAGACCGCGAACACGCCCCCATCGCGCATCGTGCCGTCGCGCCCCGGGCGCGCGGGCGCCGCGGCCGGGGTCGCCCGGGCCAGCACGTCGAGCGTCTGCGCGTCGAGCTTGGTGATCTGCGACTGGCGGACCGGCGGCCGGCCGATGGCCGAAGTGGTGAAAATGGCGCCGTTCCGCGCGCTCAGCGCCGACTGGTAGAGCCCCCGCGCCGGCAGGGCCCGCGCGATGTCGTAGCGCGATTCGCCCGAAAGCGGGATGTCGGGCGAGATCTTCAGTTCCGCGATCGTGGCGACATAGGGTTCCTGCGCGATGACGACGACCGGGTGGATCCCCACGCTCGCGTCTTCGGGCAGGGTAAAGCTGCCGGCGATCGCGCCCTCGGCGTCGGCCACCAGCGGCTGCGCGGTCAGCGGCTTCGTGCCGTAGTTGAGCAGGACCGCCTGCCCGGGACGGAACCCGCTGCCCGAAATCCGCACTTCGTCCCCCGCGACGATCGGCGCGCGCGCCTCGGCCGCGTCGAAACGCACCTCGGCCTCCACCGTGCGGTCGGTCTCGGCGAATACTGCCTGCGCGCTGGCGTGGCCGGGGGCGAGCGGCGCCGCGGCGAGCATGGCCCCGATCGCGAGGGCGGCGGTGGTGTGAAGTGCGTTACGCAAGGTCGTTCTCCTGTCTGAAGGACGCGGTCAATTCTCGAGTGAAACCCAGTACGTGCCGTCGTAGCGGACCGCGAGGAAGCGGTCGTTCAGCTCCTCCAGCGTGCGCTCGGGCGCGAGGTCGGCGAAGATCTCGGGGTGAAGCCAGCGGGCGAAGACTTCCATCGCCACGATATCGAGCGGGGAATTGAGCAGCTGGTGCGAAAAGCCGTGGACGCGGCCGTCACGCACCGCGCGCAGGTGCGCTATCCCGCGGCGCGCGGCGACCTGCTCCAGCGATCGCGCGGCCTCCGCCCGGTCGAATGCGGCGCCGACCACGAACCCCCCGCGCGCTTCCAGGTGCGGGCCGCCGGTGGCGATATAGACCTGCGGATCGCGCGCGATCACGTATTCGAGGTTGAGCTTGCCCGAAGCCTGCCTGATCGCGTCGGCACCGATATTGTGCCCGCCGACGAATTCGAGATAGTCGCTGGCATTCCCGCGCCCCGGCGAGTTGCAGCAATCGGGGCTGCTGCCGGCATGGGCTTCGAGGAATACCAGCGTCCGCCGGCTCTCGGGCAGGTCCGCCAGGCGGGCGGCAATGGCGTCCATCCGCTGGCGGCGATACTCGACAAACCGCCGGGCGGCCTCCTCGCGCCCGATCAGCTCGCCCAGCGCGAGCAGGCTCGGTTCCAGGTTGTCCATCGGATCGGCGAAGAAATCGAGCACGACCACCGGAATGCCGGCCGCCTCGACGCGCGCGATCTGCGAATCGGTGACCCCGCTCTCGACCGAGAGCACGGCAACGTCGGGGCGCGCGGCGATGACCGATTCGACGTCGAAGTTCTCGGCCGAACTGGCGATGCGCGGCAGGCCGTCGAGCGCCGGCTCGCTGGCGAGGAAAGCGCGATGCCCTTCGCGCCCGAGACGGTTCGAATCGTGGGCCCAGGCCGCCAGCCGCGAAACCGGCTTCGGATCGATCAGCGCCAGCGCGACGAGATAGCGGCTGTCGTCGATGGCAATGGTCTGCACCGGCCCCGCTAGTTCGACCGTGCGGCCGCGCATGTCGGTCAGCGTCAGGCCGCCCCTGGCCTCGGCCACGCTGTCGCCCGGCGCGCAGCCGGCCAGGGCCAGGAGCGCGGCGAGCAGGCAGGCCAACAGGGCCGGCATGGCCGGGGCGGCGCGGCCGGGCGCCGCGATGGAAGTTGCATTGGTTCCAGCCACGATGGACGCTATCCCGTGCAGATCGGCATTCCCGCCCCATCGGGTAATTGAGAATGATTGTAAAGTGCAATAGAGATCGCGCCCGATGACTGCCCCTGCAAACCCGGCGGCGAACCTGCGCGCCCTGCCCTTGCCCGCCGGCGGCCATGGCGACGATTACACGCTGCACTTGTCCATACCCGAAGGCGATATGCCCGCCGCCGGCTGGCCGCTCCTGCTCCTGCTGGAAGCACAGATGTGCATGGCCACCGCGGTCGAGACCATGCAGCGAATGGCCCGCCGCAGCGATGCCACCGGCGTGCGCGCGATGGCAGTGGCCGGCCTCGCGGCCCGCGATCCGGCGAACACGCAGGCCCGGCGGCGCGACTTCGCCACGCCCGGCGGCGGCGAAGGGCAACGGCAGGCGAACGGACAGGCACCGGCCTTCCTCGACTTCCTCGAGCGCACCGTTCTGCCGCAGCTCGACGAGGCAGCGCCGCTCGACGTCGCGCGCCGCACGCTCTTCGGCCACTCGCTGGCAGGCTACTTCACCCTCTGGTCGCTGGCGCAGCGCCCCGCGCTCTTCCATCGCCACGTCGCGCTCAGCCCCTCGATCTGGTGGGACCGCGAAGCGCTCTTCGCCGGGATCGACCGGATCGCCGAACTCGGCCCGCAAGCCTTCCTCGCGGCGGGCGAATGGGAAGGCGAACTGCCCCCGTGGCAGGCGGGCCTGCCGGGCAGCGAAAGCGCCCTCGAACGGCGCAAGTCGCGGCGCATGACGGCCAATGCCCGCGACCTGGCCGAACGGATCGCCCGCCACCCGCGCGCGCGGGCCGAGTTCCACCTCTACCCGGACGAGGACCACGCCTCGATCGTCACCGCCGCCATGCCCCGCGCCCTGCGCTTCGCCGCGCGTCCGTAACGACCGGCGGCGAGCGCGTGCGCCACGGCGGGGTCACTCGCCGCCGGCCGCCGCGTCGGCCCGGGCGACGAAGGCGCGCGCGCGGGCAAGGAGGGCGTCGAGTTCGGCCCGATCGAACAGCCGGCCGCGCGCGATCACGGCGCGGATCCTGCGGGTATTGCGGATATCGGCCAGCGGGTTTTCGTCGAGCAGCACGAGGTCGGCGCGCATTCCGGGGGCGATCCTTCCCGCCACGCCCGCTTCGCCGAGAAACTCCGCCGGGCCGAGCGTCGCGCTGCGAAGCGCCTCTGCCGGCGACAACCCGATCGAAACCAGCATTTCCAGCTCCTGGTGCAGGGCCTGGCCCCAGAACACCCCGGGCGCACCCGCGTCGGACCCGGCGAGCATCTTGACCCCCGCTGCATGCATGCGCCGCGCGGTCTCGCGCACCCACAGGTTGTAGCCGCGCCGCTGTTCGTCGCTGCCCTGCACGAGGTCGAAAGTGGCCTTGGCCCTGTGCCAGTAGGCGCGCTCTCCCGGGTGGAGATAGGCCGCCATCGGATCGCCGTGCCACGCCCCGGCCCCCATCTCGCCCGGCAGGCGGTGCAGGACCAGCGTCGGCGTCAGCCAGGTGTCGCTTCGCGCCAGGAGATCGATCGCGGCCGCGCACTCGGCCGGGGCGGTGCTTTCGACCAGCGCCTCTATCAGGGGAAAGAGGCGCGGCTCCTCCGACAGGGCCTGGCGCACGACCTGCGGGCGCAAGATATCCTCGCGCGCCGAGCAGGCCTCCAGGTAGTTGCCGCCGCCCAGATGCTCGATGCTGTCCTGGCCCAGCCGGACCGCCTCGCCGGCGGAAACCGCGACCGGCACGTGGCCGTAAACCGGCAGGCCCAGCGATCGCGCCTCGTCGACCAGGGCCAGGTATGCATCGCGTGGGATCAGGTCGTAAGGCTTGATGAACTGCGCCCCGCGCGCGGCCGCGAGCCGAACGAACTGCCGCGCCCTTTCCGGCGTATCGGTCGCGGCGGCGGGATTGTCGGCCTTGCCATTGGCAAAGACGCTGCCCCCTACCACCCGCGGACCGGCGAGCAGCCCGGCGGCAATGTCGGCTTCGCGCCGGCGCGCGTCGGCAAGCGAGCTGGAAAGCTCCCAGCACGGTGCCAGGCAATCGCCCAGGAGATCGCGAACGCCGATCACCCCGTGCGCCAGGAACAGGGGGAACAGCACCGCGCGGGTCGTCTCGTCGGACGAGGTATGGACGTGCATGTCCCACAGGCCGGGGATGAGATATCCCCCTGCCCCGTCGACCACGCGCGCCGCACCGTCCGGCGCGAGCGTGCCCGCTTCGCCCACCGCCGCGATCTGCCCGCCCCGGATCAGCACGGCCCGATCCGCGCGAACCTCGCCGCGTGCGACGTCGATGACGCTGACGTTGTCGATCAGGATGGCCCGCGCATTGCCCGGCGCGGCGAGAACGAACAGGACGATGCAGACAAGCTGGCGCCACCTCATGACGGCGAAGCTATGGCACGGCGCCCTGGCTGTCCATCCGCCGGCCGCGCGGGCAAGTGCAAGCCGGGAGGTGCAGGCCGGCGGGAGGGATCAGTTCGCGGGCGGCCGGTTGGCGAGGCTTTCCACCACCCCGCAATCGCCGATCCTGCGTCCGCCGCAGGCGGCCAGCATGCCGCTCAACTGCGCGCGCATCGCCTCCAGGTCCCCGATCCGGCGGTCCACTTCCTCGATCTGCGACTGGACCATGCGATCGACATCGGCGCAGGGCGTATCGGCGTCTGCCGACAGGGCGAGCAGGGCGCGGACCTGCGCCATGCTGAAGCCCAGGCCTCGCGCGCGCCGGACGAAAGTCAGCGTCGCCAGGTGTTCGGGTGAATAGTCGCGATAGTTGTTGTCGGCGCGGTCGGCAGCCGGAATGATCCCCTCGCGCTCGTAATAGCGGATGGTCTCCACGCTCGTGCCCGTCGCCCTTGCCAGTTCGCCGATACGCATTGCTTGACCCTGTAGTTGCTACAGGGTGCATATGGCGCCGCGACTCGACGTTGCAAAGGGAAGCGGCATGGAAAAATCCTGCTGCCAGGCATCCGGAACCGCGCCGACAGCGCACGACGACCCGCGCTGGCGGGCGATCCTGTGGCTCGCGCTGCTCGCCAATGCGGCGATGTTCGCGCTGGAGATGGTGGCCGGCCTCGCCGCCGATTCGCGCGCGCTGCAGGCCGATGCGCTCGATTTCCTCGGCGATGCAGCCAATTACGCGATCAGCCTGGGGGTGGCCGGGCTGGCGCTGGCCTGGCGCGCCCGGGCCGCCCTGGTGAAGGCCGCGACGATGCTCGCCTTCGGTCTCTGGGTCCTCAGCTACGCGGTGCACGGCCTGGTCGTCGGTTCGGCCCCGCAGGCGCAGACCATGGGCCTGGTCGGCGCGCTGGCGCTGGCGGTCAACCTGACAGTCGCGCTCCTCCTGTTCCGCTATCGCGGCGGCGATGCCAACATGCGGTCCGTCTGGATCTGTTCGCGCAACGACGCGATCGGCAACCTCGCCGTGCTCGCGGCTGCGGCCGGCGTGTTCGGGACCGGCCGCGCCTGGCCCGATCTGCTGGTGGCCACCCTTGTCGCTGGCCTCGCGATCTGGGGCAGCGCGCAAGTCTTCACCCAGGCGCGGCGCGAGCTGGCCCATGGCTGAAGATCGCCCCGCCCGCATCGCCCGCTTCCTTGCAGGCGAATACCGCGCTGCCCGGACCGCCGAGCAGGCCGGCGACATCGCGGCCGCCTGGCGCCACCTCGAACGCGCGCATGTCGTCGCCCAGGCGCGACCGATCCCGCATTGCCGATCGCACTGGGCCATGCTGCGCCTCGCGCTGCGCCTGCGCGACTGGCGCGAGGCGGCCGGGCAAGCCATACGGCTGACGCTCGCCCCGATCGGCAACCTCACCGGCCGCCTGCCCCCGGGCAACGTCGGCCGCGCCCGGGTGAGCGCCTTCGCCCCGATGGCGATCCCGCCCGACCTCGAGGCCATCCTCCACCCGGAATCGCGCTGACCGGCGCCCTTCCTTTTCCCTCCCGCAGATCAGAAAGCCCTTCCCCCGTGACATCTCCGTTCGGTTCGTTCCTCCTCGCCGGCGTCGCCTGCGCCGTTTCGCTCGCCCCCTCCCCCTCCCCCGCCCAGGCCCAGCCCGAGGCCCGCGAGGGCGCCCAAGCGGTTGGCGACGACCACCACGGCGAAGCGAGCGACCACGGCGACGTCATCATCGTCCAAGGCACCCGTTCGGGCCGCCGCGTGCAGGACGAACCGATCCGGGTCGAAGTGATCGCGGGGGAGGAGATCGAGGAGAAGGCGATCATGCGCCCCGGCAACATCGCCATGCTGGTGAACGAGACCGGGGGCGTGCGCGTGCAGGTCACCTCCCCCGCGCTGGGCGCAGCCAATATCCGCATCCAGGGGCTGGAGGGCCGCTATACCCAGCTGCTTGCCGACAACCTGCCGCTCTACGGCGGGCAGGCGGCATCGCTCGGCCTGCTGCAGATCCCGCCGACCGATCTCGCGCAAGTGGAAGTGATCAAGGGTTCCGCCTCCGCGCTCTACGGCGCCTCCGCGCTGGGCGGGGTTATCAATCTCGTGTCCAAGCGGCCCGGCGATGCTTTCGAGGCCGAAGTGCTCGCCAATGCGACCACGCGCGGGGGGCAGGACGTCACGGCCTATCTCGCCGGGCCGGTGGGCGCCGATACCGGCCTGTCGCTGACCGCGGGAGCGCACCGCCAGGACGGGCAGGACCTCGACGGCGACGGCTGGTACGACATGGCCGGCTACGACCGGGTGACGGCGCGGCCGCGGATGCAATGGACCGGCGCGGACGGTTCGTCGCTCTACCTCACGCTCGGCGCAATGGCGGAGGAACGCGCCGGCGGCACCCTGCCCGGCCGGACCGCGCCCGACGGCCGTGCCTTCGCGCAGCTCCAGGACACCGAGCGCCTCGATGGCGGCCTCGTCGCGCAGACGCCGCTCTCGGGCTTGGTCACGCTCAACCTGCGCGCTTCGGCCATGCGGCAGGACCATCTCCATCGCTACGGCGACGTGGTGGAGGACGATCGCCACACCAACCTGTTCGGCGAGGCCTCCGTCGCCGCCACCGACGGGGCGACCGCCTGGGTCGCGGGGGTGGCATTCCAGCAGGACCGCTTCCGTTCGGCGACCTTCCCGGACTTCGACTACAGCTACGACGTGCCCGCCCTGTTCGCGCAAGTGGAGCAGGAAGCGGCGCCGGACCTGACGCTGGCGGCGAGCGGTCGGGCCGATTTTCACGACGTCTTCGGCACGCGCTTCAGCCCCCGCCTTTCCGCGCTCTACCGCCCTGGCCGGTGGACGGTGCGCGGATCGTTCGGCGGCGGGTTCTTCGCCCCGACGCCATTCGTCGACGCGATCGAGGCAGCCGGTCTCTCGCGCCTGGAGCCGCCGCGCGACCTGGCGGCGGAAACCGCGCGCACCGCCTCGCTCGACGTCGGGTATGCCGATGGCCCCTGGGAAACCAACGTCACGCTTTTCGGTGCCGATATCGACAACGCCACCCGGCTGGAGGAGATTGCGAGCGACCGGGTTCGCCTGGTGAATGTCGCCGGGACGACGCGGGTTCGCGGGTCGGAGGTTCTCCTACGCTTCCGCCAGGACGGCTTCACCGTGACCGGCAGCTATGTCTTCGTCGATGCGAGCGAACCCGATCCTTCGGGAATGGGGCGGCGCGAAGTCCCGCTGACGCCGAAGCACAGCGCCGGGCTGGTGGGCATGTGGGAAGAGCATGGCAAGGGCCGCATCGGGATAGAGGCCTATTACACCGGCGGGCAGGCGCTGGAAGACAATCCCTACCGCACGCGGTCGCGCCCCTATCTCCACCTCGGCCTGCTGGGCGAGATCGCGCTCGGCCGGGTGAGCCTGTTCGTCAACGCGGAAAACCTGCTCGACGTGCGCCAGACCAGGCACGATCCGCTACTGCTGCCGCGGCGAGCGGCGAGCGGGCAATGGACCGTCGATGCCTGGGCCCCGCTGGAAGGCTTCATCCTGAACGGCGGGTTCCGCCTGCGCTTCGGCGGGCACTGAAGGCTCAGCGGGCTGGCGGCGCGTCAGTCCGCCCCGTCCGGCAATCCGAGGAAGCGCGCGGCATTGTCGTGCAATATCGCCTTCTTCTGTTCGAAAGTCAGGAAGGGGGCATCGTTGATGGCATCGATTCCCTCTCCGATCGCACCGGGCCAGACCATCTGGTCCGAACCGAACATGATCCGGTCGGAATATCCTGCTCTCACCAGGCTTTCGAGATAGGCGTAATACTCCGCCCGCGGGATCTGGAACTGCAGGACCGCGGTATCGACCATCAGCTGCGGGTAGAGGTAGAGCATGGCCTTCATGTCGTCGAGGAAAGGGTATCCCGCGTGCATGACGAAGATCCGCAGCCGGGGGTGCCTGCGCAGCACCGGGTCGAGCTCCAGCGGGCTCATCGCGCGAAACTCGGGATAGAGCGCGGCCGCGCCCGGGGGGCCGATGCCGAGGTGGATGCCGACCGGCAGTTCCTCGCGCTCGGCCATTTCCCAGTAAGGCGCCATGCGCGGATCGCCCGGGGCGATCCCGGCATACTGGTTGACGATCTCGGAAAGCGCGACCCGCGTGCCCAGCCTTTGCCGCTCCGCCAGGTCTTCCGGCGAAGGCGTGCTGTCCGACGGGAGGTAGAACTTGGTCGAGGGCCAGAAGAGGTCGGGCGCCGTTTCGACCCAGTCGTCGAGGTATTCCGCCGGGCCGCTCACCAGCCCGCGCACGTTGTACCGGCGCATCTGCTCGATCGTCAGGTCGCGCAGCGCGGCATCGCTGGGCGCCCCGACCAGCGGATCGTCGCACGGCGGGTCGAGCCCGCGCTCCACGAGCGCTCGCCGCCAGTCGCCCCGCGCATCGAAGTTCATCCGGTGAAGCGGCCCCTCCTTCGGACAGATCGACTGCCCCGGCGGCCCGATCTGGCCCGCGCTGTCCGCATGGAGATGGACGTCGATCACCGGCCCTTCATAACGCGAAGGCTCCGCCGCCTGGCGACCGTGGGCCGCCACCGCGAAAAGCAGCGCAGCCGCCGTGGCAATGCCTGTACCGAGCTTGGCCATGTGCATCTCCTGCCCGGCAGCTTGCCATAACGCGGCGAGATTACAATCCGCTCGCTGCGGGCAGGCCCGGTGGCAAAACGCACCGAACAACCGGCCCGCGGATTGTGTCATTTGCAAGAACGGGGGTAGATCTACCCGTGCCGGGGCACCCGGGCGGCCGTGGCAGGCCGCCGGGCCGCAGGCGCCGCCACGACGGCGAAACCCATTGCGCGCTGCGGCGTTGGCAGATCGAGGAGGCGAGATCGTTATCATGGACAGCCCGGACCCGGCGCTATCGCGCGCCGCCGAGATCATCGAACAGGCCAGCGGCGACAAGTCGGCTCGCCCCTCGATCGCGGGGTTCTTCGACGAGGCGACGAATACCGTGACTTACGTCGTCCACGACCCCGCATCGGGCGAAGGCGCGATTATCGACTCGGTGCTCGATTTCGAAGCCGCTTCCGGCCGGACATCCAACGGGCCGGCGGACCTGGTGATCGAATACGTGCGCAGGCACGAGCTGAAGATCGCGTGGATCCTGGAAACGCATGCCCACGCCGATCATATCTCCGCGGCGCCTTACCTCCAGGAACGGCTGGGCGGGAAGCTCGGCATCGGGCGCGAGATCATTCGCGTGCAGGAAGTCTTCGGCAAGCTGTTCAACGCGGGTACCGACTTCGAGCGCGACGGGTCGCAGTTCGATCACCTGTTCGAGGACGGCGAAACCATCGCCCTCGGCGCGATCGAGGGGATCGTCCTGCACGTTCCCGGTCACACCCCCGCGGACATGGCGTTTATATTCGGCGATGCCGCCTTCGTCGGCGACACGATCTTCATGCCCGATTTCGGGACTGCGCGCGCAGACTTCCCCGGGGGCGACGCGGCCCAGCTCTATCGCTCGATCCGGCGGCTGCTCTCGCTCCCCGACGAAACCCGCCTGTTCCTGTGCCACGATTACAAGGCGCCCGGCCGCGACGAATACGCATGGGAAACGACGGTCAGGCAGCAACGCGAAGAGAACGTTCACGTCCGCGACGGGGTGACCGAGGAAGAGTTCGTGGCAATGCGGACCGGGCGCGACCGGCAGCTGGCCATGCCGAAGCTCATCATGCCCTCGGTCCAGGTCAATATCCGCGGCGGACGCCTGCCCGATCCCGAGGACAACGGGGTCAGCTACATCAAGATACCGGTGAACGCGGTATGACCCTGCCGGCATTTCCCGACGCCGCCCCGCTCGACGGGCTCCTCGGCGGGATACTCATCGGGCTGGCAGCGGCGCTGATGCTGCTGGGGGCCGGGCGCATCGCCGGCGTTTCCGGCCTCGGCGCGCGCGCATTCGGCCTGAGCGATGGCGGGCCGCCGCGCAACGCGGCATGGGCCTTCATCACGGGGCTGCCGCTCGGCGCGTTCATCGTCGTGCTCGCCAGCGGCGGGATCGAGGCGCAGTTCACCGGCTTCGGCCCGATCCTCCTCGCCGGCGTTCTGGTGGGCCTGGGCACGCGCCTCGGCAGCGGGTGCACCAGCGGGCACGGGGTATGCGGGGTAAGCCGCCTGTCGCAGCGATCGATCGTCGCGACGCTGACCTTCATGGCGGCGGGTATTGCAACCGTGGCCCTGATGAACGCGATCGGCCTGGAGGTCCTGCCATGAACCGCACGGCACTCGTCGCCGGCGCGTCCGGGCTCCTCTTTGGCGCAGGGCTGGCCATTGGCGGGATGACCAACCCGGCCCGCGTGCGCGGGTTTCTCGACGTGTTCGGCGACTGGGACCCGACGCTGGCCTTCGTCATCGGCGGTGCACTGATCGTCATGGCCCTGGCCTGGCCGATCCAGCGCCGGATGAGCGCGCCCCTCTTCACCGGATCCTTCGCGCTCCCCGACAAGAGCGACCTGACGCCGCGGCTGGTTGCAGGATCGGCGCTGTTCGGCGTCGGATGGGGCATTGCCGGCCTTTGCCCCGGCCCCGGCTTTGCCGCCCTGGCGATCGAGCCTGCCAAGGCCGCGGCGTTCGTCGCCGCGATGCTGGCCGGGATGGTCCTGGCGCGGCTGGTCGCCGGCAGGCGCTAGCCCGGCGACCGGACAGTGCCCGAGGCCGCCCCGAAGCTCGCCCGCTACCTGCCGATCCTCGAATGGGCGCGGACCTACGACCGCTCGGTCCTTGCCAGCGACCTGGTCGCCGCGGTCATCGTCACCATCATGCTCATCCCGCAGAGTCTCGCCTACGCGCTGCTCGCGGGCCTTCCGCCGATCGTCGGGCTCTACGCCTCGATCCTGCCGCTGGTGGCTTACGCGGTCCTCGGGACCAGCCGGACGCTGGCCGTCGGCCCGGTCGCCGTCCTGTCCCTGATGACGGCGTCCGCCGCGGGGGCCGTCGCGGCCCCCGGCACGGCAGAATACCTGGAAGCGGCCGTTACGCTCGCGGCCCTGTCGGGGATAATGCTGACCGTTCTGGGCCTGCTGCGGCTCGGGTTTCTGGCCAATCTCCTCTCGCATCCCGTCATCAGCGGTTTCATCACCGCCAGCGGCGTCCTCATCGCGACCAGCCAGGTCAAGCATATCGTCGGAATCGAGGCCGGGGGCGACAACTGGCCCGCCATGCTCGGTTCGCTCGCAATGTCGCTCGGCGCGGCGAACCCCTGGACGATCGCCATCGGCGTGCCCGCGCTGATCTTCCTGTTCTGGGTCCGCAGCGGCTTCGGGCGGGCGCTGACGGCGCTCGGCCTGCCGCCCCGCGCGGCCGACATCGTGGCCAAGGGCGGACCGGTCATCGCGGTCGTGCTGACGATCCTCGCCGCGAGCCTGCTGGAACTCGGCGCGAAGGGGGTCGATCTGGTCGGCGCCATCCCATCCGGTCTGCCCCCTTTCGCCGTGCCTTCGGCCGATCTTTCGCTGATCGAACGGCTCTGGGTTCCGGCGCTGCTGATCTCGATCATCGGTTTCGTCGAAAGCGTCTCCGTCGCCCAGACGCTCGCCGCAAAACGGCGCCAGCGCATCTCCCCCGACCAGGAACTGGTCGGCCTCGGCGCGGCGAACGTCGCCAGCGCCTTTTCGGGCGGGTACCCGGTGACCGGCGGCTTCGCCCGTTCGGCAGTCAATTTCGACGCCGGCGCGCGGACCCCCGCCGCGGGCGCGTTTACCGCCGGGGGGATTGCGCTCGCATCGCTGTTCCTCACGCCGCTGCTGTCGTCCCTGCCCGTCGCTACCCTCGCAGCGACGATCATCGTGGCGGTGCTCAGCCTCGTCGACCTGAAGACCCCGGCCCAGCTATGGCGCTATTCCAAGGCCGATTTCGCCGCCCACCTGGCGACGATCGCCATCACCCTCCTCGCCGGCGTGGAAATGGGCGTCATCGCCGGCGTCACCGTCGGTCTTCTGCTCTATCTCTGGCGGGCATCGCGGCCCCACGCGGCGATCGTCGGCCGCGTTCCGGAAACCGAGCATTTCCGCAATGTCGAACGGCATTCGGTGTTTACCGTGCCGCACGTCCTCTCGATCCGCATCGACGAGAGCCTCACCTACCTCAATGCCCGCTGGCTGGAGGAATACGTGCTCGAGCGCGTCGCCGACCAGCCGGAAGTTCGCCACGTGATCCTGATGGCCAGCGCGGTGAACGAGATCGATGCCTCCGGGCTGGAAAGCCTCGAGGCGATCAATCACCGGCTCGGCGACGCCGGGATCGGCCTCCACCTCTCTGAGGTGAAGGGCCCGGTGATGGACCGCCTCGAGCGGACCGATTTCCTCGAAGAACTCAACGGCCGCGTCTACCTGTCGCAGAACCGCGCATTCCGCGAGCTTGCGCGCGACGACGGCAGCGGGTCCGCCGAACCCGACGACATGGCACGGGGCCTCATCTAACCTCGCGATCCAAGGAACCGCGCCCGCCCGGCCGGCATTGATCGGGCAGGAGGCGACCATGCTTGTCGAGAAGATCAAGACCCCCGGCCTTTCGCATCTTTCCTATATCCTCGGCGCCGGGGGCGAGGCCGCGGTCATCGATCCGCGCAGGGATTGCGAAGTCTATCTCGAGACGGCCCGCCGCGAAGGCCTGCGGATCACGCGTGTCTTCGAAACCCATCGCAACGAAGACTTCGTTTCCGGTGCGCCCCATCTCGCCGCGATGACCGGGGCCGAGGTGTTTCACGGCCCGAACGCCGACGGAGAGGTCGTCTACGCGAAGACGACGCGCGAGGGCGATTGCCATGCGATCGGGCAGCTCGAAATCCGCGTCCTCGAAACACCGGGGCACACGTTCGACCACCTCGCCTATGCGACCTTCGACCGCGAATATCCCGAAACGGCCGTCGGCGTATTCACCGGCGATGCGCTGTTCGTGGGCGAGGTCGGTCGGACCGATTTCTATCCAGACCGCAAGCGCGAAGTCGCCGGCCTCCTGTTCGATTCGCTCCGCAAGATCTGCGAGTTGGGCGACCAGGCGATCGTCTATCCCGCGCATGGCGCAGGATCGGTCTGCGGCTCGGCCATGGCCGATCGCGAGTTTTCGACCCTGGGCCACGAGCGTCGCAACAACCCGATGCTCCAGATCGCCGATCGCGAGGAATTCATCGACCGCAAGGTGGGCGAGAACCACTACCAGCCGCCCTATTTCCGCCTGATGGAACGGTTGAACCTGGTAGGCGGCGACCCGGCGCCGCGCGTGATCGCGCCGCAGCCGATGGCCCTCGACCAGCTGTCGTCCTGCGGCGCCGACAGGATCGTCGATATCCGCGAGCCGCTGGCCTATGCCGCGGGCCACCTGCCGGGGACGATCAACCTGCCAGTGGACATGATCCCGGCCTTCGCGGGCTGGTTCATCGGCGAAGACGACACGATCGCGCTCGTGGCGTCGTCGCAGGGCCAGCTGGCGACGGCGATGGAGCACCTCGTCCGGATCGCGCTCGACGATGTCGTCGGCGGCTACGTCGGCGTCGTTCCCGCGGCAGCCTCGGGCAAGGCCATGCGCTCGATCCCGATGATCGGCACCGCCGAAGTGGAACGCCGCCTGGCGACAGGCCGCGACGGCTGGACCCTGCTCGACGTGCGCGACGCGGACGAACGGCAGTCGGCGGCGATCGAGGGCTCGCAGCATATCTATGTCGGCCAGCTCAACGAGAGGTGGAAAGACCTCGACCCCGCCCGGCACTACACGCTGATGTGCGCAAGCGGGATGCGCGCAACCGTCGCAGCGGGATGGCTCGATGCGCACGGCTTCGACCGGCTCGATGTCTATCTCGGATCGATGGGCGCCTGGCAGGCGGAACATGGCTGAAAACCCACGGCGACGACGCCAGACGCGCGGCAGGGCCAGAAACCGATCACGATTCGACGAGAATGGTAGCGGAGGAGGGACTCGAACCCCCGACACGCGGATTATGATTCCGCTGCTCTAACCACCTGAGCTACTCCGCCCCATCGGGCTTGCCGGCCGCGGAGCGAGCTCGGCGTGGCCCCGCCGCAGCGGGGACAGGCGGCGCATTTAGGGCCGGGGCCGCGCCGGGTCAACCTCGCTTTTTGCCGCGGAACGCCCACCGTTGCACCGGGGCCCAGGGGCCGCCTTCGTAACGGTGGAGCACGAGGCCGGCGAAGCGAAAATCGCGCGGCACGACCTCGGCCGCGAGGCGCGCCTGGAGCTCGCGCGCCTCGCGGGCCGGGACCTTGTTCTGCACGGTAACGTGGAGGCGCGGCACCTGCTGGTCCTGCATGCTCAGCAAGCCGTGGAACTGGTCGGCCAGGTCGTCGCGCAGATCGAGCATCTCCGGGCTGGCTATGCCAAGGGCGGTTCCCCTGCCCAGCGGCATGACGCCTTCGAGACGCGCCGCGACCGGCGATGTCTGTCCCGCGGCGGCTGCCAGGCGGCTGCGGATCTCCGGTTCGGTGCCCGGCGGCAACGCGTGGAACAGGGTCACATGCGCTTCGAGGAAATTGCGCTCGGGCGGAAAATGCATGGTCCGCAGGCGTGTCGCCCAGCGGTGGAGATCGGCCGGCAGCTCGGCCGTGACGATCAGCGCGCCGCTCACATCTCTCCGCGCTCGCGGCGCAGTTCGAACCACTTGTCGACCGCGTCCTGGTGCGCGGCATAGTCGGCGTTGAACACGTGCCCACCGGTGCCGTCGGCAACCATGTAGAGCGCGTCGGTTTCGGCCGGGTCGAGCACGGCGGCAATGCTTTCGCGGCCTGGGTTGGTGATCGGCCCCTTGGGCAGCCCGGCCATCGAATAGGTATTGTAATCGTTGACCGCGGCGATCTCCGACTGGCGAATGCGGCGCCCCAGCGGCTTGCCCCGGGTGATCGGATAGATGATCGTCGGGTCCGCCTGGAGATACATCCCCTGTTTCAGCCGGTTCGAATAGAGACCGGCGACCATTCGCCTTTCGCTGGGCAGCGCGGTTTCCTTCTCGACGATCGAGGCGAGGACGACCGCTTCCTCCACGCTGTCGACCGCGATGTCGGCCGCGCGTCTCGGCCATGCCTCGGCCAGGTAACTGCGCATGGCGGCCTGCATCCGCGCGAGCACGGCGGTGCGCGCCTCCCCCCGCTCGAAGTCGTAAGTGTCGGGCAGGACCGAACCTTCCTCCGGCACCGGGATCTCCCCGGTCAGGAGAGGCTCCGCCATCAGCTTCGCGTGCACCAGGACCGACGGCGTGCCTTCGGGGATCGTGATGAAGCGCCGGATCACGTCGCCGTGCTGGAACGTCTCGAGAATGCCGCCCAGGCCGATTCCGGCCGGCAGCATGAACTCCCCGGCCTGGATCGGGTCCGACCCGCCGATCAGCTTGGCCCGCAGCAGGAAACCGTCGGCCGAAGAGATCAGCCCTTCGTCTTCCAGCTTGTGCGCGACCGCCGTCAGCGTCGAGCCCGAAGGCACGATGAAGGCCGTGTCCCGCTGCACCTCGGCCGAACCGAACGCGAAGCGGGCGCCGACAACCACCGCCAGCAGCGCAAGGGCGCCGAGCACCCCGATCGCCAGCCAGCCCTTGCGGCGCATGTCAGTCGACCTTCTTCATCACCAGGCTGGCATTGGTGCCGCCGAAGCCGAAGCTGTTGTTGAGCACGGCCCCGACCTCGCGCTTGCGCGCCGTGTGCGGCACGAGGTCCACGCCCTCGGTCCCCTCGTCCGGGTTGTCGAGGTTGAGCGTGGGCGGAACGATCTGGTCGCGAATGGCCAGGATGCAGAAAATGCTCTCCACCGCGCCTGCACCGCCCAGGAGGTGACCGATGGCCGACTTGGTGCTCGACATCGATGCCCCGCCGAGATCTTCGCCGAGGACGCGCTTGACCGCGCCGAGTTCGATCGTGTCGGCCATCGTCGAGGTACCGTGCGCGTTGACGTAATCGATGTCCGCCGGCTGCAGCCCGGCCTTGTCGATCGCCATGCGCATGGCCAGCTCCGCGCCCTTGCCTTCGGGGTGCGGAGCGGTGACGTGATAGGCATCGCCCGAGAGGCCGTAGCCGACCACCTCGGCGTAGATCTTCGCCCCGCGCGCCTTTGCGTGCTCGTATTCCTCGAGCACGACGACGCCCGCGCCCTCGCCCATGACGAAGCCGTCACGGTCGCGGTCGTAGGGGCGGCTCGCCGCCTCGGGCCGGTCGTTCATGCTCATGTTCAGTGCGCGCGCCTGGGCGAAGCCGGCCACGCCGAGCGGGTTGATCGTCGATTCCGCGCCGCCCGCCAGCATGACGTCGGCATCGCCATCGCGGATCATCCGCGCGGCATCGCCGATCGAGTGGGCACCGGTCGAACAGGCCGTCACCACCGCGTGGTTGGGGCCCATCAGGCCGTACTTGATCGACACCTGCCCGCTGATCAGGTTGATCAGCCGGCCGTGCACGAAGTGCGGCGAGACCCGGCCCGGCCCGCGTTCGCTGAGGACGATGGATTCGCTCTCGATCCCCGGCAGGCCGCCGATCCCCGAACCGATCGAGACGCCGGTGCGCTGCTTCAGCGCCTCGTCCATCTCGTCCAGCCCGGCATCTTCGAGGGCCTGGCCCGCGGCGTCGATGCCATAGACGATGAAGGGATCGACCTGGCGCTGGATCTTGTGATCGACGCGCTTGTCGGGGTCGAAGCCCCACTCGTGATCCCTGGACTTCACCTCGCACGCGATCGTGCACTTCTGGTTGCTGGCATCGAAGCGGGTGATCGTGCCCGCCCCGCTTTTCCCCGCGATCAGGTTGGTCCAGGTCGTCTCGACATCACCGCCCAGCGGGGTGACGAGACCCAGTCCGGTTACGACCACACGGCGCATCTGCATCTCCGAATATTCGAGTGTTCCCGCCAGATAGAGCAACAGGCCCAACCCGCCGGGGCTGAGCCTGCTCGTTCCCGCCTGTCGCGGGAAACCGATTCTCTCCGCCGCCACCTTCCGGCCGGCGATGCCGCCCGGGGAAAGGCCGGCGAAAGCGAACCTCCCGCCGGCTTAGCCTTTGTGTTCTTCGATGTACTTCGTCGCGTCGCCGACGGTGGTGATCTTCTCGGCCGCGTCGTCCGGGATTTCCACGCCGAACTCTTCTTCGAAAGCCATCACCAGCTCGACGATGTCGAGGCTGTCTGCGCCCAGGTCGTCGATGAAGCTTGCATCCTGCGTGACCTTGTCGGCCTCGACGCCCAGGTGCTCGACAACGATCTTCTGCACGCGGTCGGCGGTATCGCTCATGTTATGCCCTCTTGGATTGGGGGTTAGGAATTGGCTTTCGCCCTAATGAACGCCGGACCCGCTGGCAAGTGCCTGACATGCAAACACATGGCCGGGGCCGGGTTTGCGCTGTTCTACAACGGAATCGCCGCCGCGGGTGTCACGATGATGACAACGCGCCGGTTCTGGCTGCGGCCTTCCTCGGTATCGTTGCTCTCGATCGGATCGCTCTCGCCCAGGCCCAGGACCTGCATGGCCCCCGCGTCCATCCCGCCCGCGGCCAGCGCGCGCATGACGGTTTCGGCGCGGTCCTGCGACAGGGCCCGGTTATAGGCCTCCTCGCCCACGGAATCGGTGTGCCCTTCGATCCGCGCGCCCAGGATGCCGACGCCCGACAGGGCGGCCGCCATCTCTCCCAGCGCGACCCGCCGCTCGGGCACGAGATCCGAGCTGTCGAATTCGAACAGCAGCCGGTCCGGCAGGCCCAGCAGGTACCGGTCGCCTTCGCGGGTAAAGCCGGCCCGCTCCAGCGCCGCGACCTGGCTGGCGGTGTAGGGATCGGCCGGCACCGTCTGGCAGGCCGCCAGCAGCGCCAGGGCGGCCGCCACGAACAGCGCGCGCACGCCGCCGATGTCAGTTCGATTCGGCCAGGGCCTTGTGGGCATTTCGCTTCTCCCGATACATGCGCTGGTCCGCCAGGCGCAGGAGCTCGCGCCAGCCGTCCCCGTCGCGCGGATAGATCGCGCAGCCGACGCTGATGCTCAGCTGCCGTTCGCGGCGCAGCGCGAGGGTGAAAGGCTCGGCCATCCTCGCCCGGATCGCCTCGCAGACGCGCTCCACCTCTTCCTCCTCGCCGGTCTCGTGCAGGACCACGGCGAATTCGTCCCCGCCGAACCGGTAGACATGGCCCCGCTCGCCCACTGCGTTCTGCAGCCGGTCGGCGATAGCGCACAGCACCATGTCGCCGACGTCGTGGCCGTACGTGTCGTTGATGTCCTTGAACTCGTCGCAGTCGAGATAGAGAACCGCGAAAGACATGCCTTCCTCGCGCGCGCGGCGGATCACCTGCTCGCTCTCGCGCTCGAACCGGCGGCGTCCGGCAAGGCCCGTCAGCGCGTCGTGCTCGGCCCGGCGCGCCAGCTCGACGTTTTCAGACAGCAGCGCCTGGTGCCAGCTTTGCAGTTCCGCCAGCAAGGCATTGAAATCGCGCGCAAGACGGTCGATCTCGGCAATCCCCGAAACGCTGACGCGGCGCCCGAAGCTGCGGTCCGCCCGCACGGCATGGGCGATCTCGCCGACGTGTTCGAGCGGGGCGACGACCGCTTCTTCCAGCCGGCGGGCCAGGACGCGCGTGGCGATGATGGTCAGCCCCAGGCAGCACAGCCCGATGATGAAGCCCGTCGTGGCATAGCCGAGCGTGTCGGCCAGGCTGCCGCGGACGATCACCGCGCCAATCTCGCGCCCGTCGCTGGCCACCGGCACGACTTCCGCCCGGCCGCGAAGCACCTGGCCCAGGGCCCGCTCGAACGATCCGGCGAGACCGTCGTGCTCGTGCTCCCACGAAGCGAGCACGTCCCCCGCCTCGTCGATCACGGCGATCTGGCCGGCGGTACCGGCATTGCCGATCGTCTCGATCGTTTCCTGCACCGCCTCGCGGTCGCCGAACAGCACCGCCGGCTCGACCGCGTAGCTGACGGTGCGCGCGGTCAGCGCGGCGTTGGCGGTCGAATGGCTCCGGATCAAAACGACCCCGCTGATCGTCAGCGTCACGGCGGCGAGAATCACCGCCAGGATGACCAGCCGGAAATGCCCGCGCGCCAGGAGCTCGCGCAGCGGCAGGCCGTCGAGGCGCCTGGTTTCGCGCGCGCTCACCATCCCCCTCCCCGCGCCATGCCCATGCGCAGGACCCGCGGATCGATCCGCACCTGCGAGCGGGAAACGGCGTCGATATTGAGACGGAACGACAGCGAATCCGCCTCGAACAGCAGGCAGATCATTGCCCGGCTGCGGCAGGCGGGATCGTTCTCGGCCACCGTCAGCGTCGGCTTGTCGCGGAAGGCGGTCGTGATCGAACGTTGCTGCCCGATGGACATGCGCCCGATATAGACGATCTCGCACTGCGTTCCGATGACGGCCTGCGCGGTGACGACGGTCGTGGCGATCCCGGCCTCGCCGGCGAAGGGCGGGCGATCCAGCGCCTCGGCATGATCCGTCGGCTCGACCAGGCACAGGCGCAGCGGGTCGTGCGGCTCGGGCCAGTGGGTGTAACTGGCCAGGAGCGTCAGCATGCGCCCCACCGGCCGGGCATAAGGGTCCGCCTCGTTCGCGAGGGGCAGCCCGATCCGCACCAGCGGGGCGGCCTGGGCGGCTGGCGCGGCGAAGGTCGTCGCCAGCGCGGCCGCCAGCAGGGCGAACGCGGCCGCCAGCACGCGCCGCCCGCGCGCGCCGCCGCACGCAGATCGCGCGCGGGCGAATGCCCCGAACCGTGTCACGCCCCCCACGCCGGCCAGCTAGCGGCGGCTAAGGGGCGGAAAGCTGCGCGGCGGGCGCACGGGTCAGGAATCCCCGGCCCGGTCCACCCGCGTCGCCTCCGCCCCTTCGGGCTTCGGCGCATCGACCGTGCGGATATGGACATCGCGCAGCTGGCGCGGGCTGACGAGGCTCGGCGCGCCCATCATCAGGTCCTGCGCCCGCTGGTTGAGCGGGAAGGCGATCACCTCGCGAATATTCGGCTCGTCCGCCAGCAGCATCACGATCCGGTCGATCCCGGGGGCGGAGCCACCGTGCGGCGGCGCGCCGAGCTTGAACGCCTCGATCATGCCCGAGAAATTCTCGTCGACATCGGCCTGGCTGTAACCCGCGATCTCGAAGGCCTTGTACATGATGTCCGGCCTGTGGTTCCGGATCGCTCCCGAGGACAGCTCGTAGCCGTTGCAGACGATGTCGTACTGCCACGCCTTGATCTCGAGCGGGTCCTGGTTCTCCAGCGCCTCCATTTCGCCCTGCGGCATCGAGAAGGGATTGTGGCTGAAGTCGATCTTCTTCAGTTCCTCGTCGTATTCGAACATCGGGAAATCGACGATCCAGCAGAACTTGAAGCAGCCTTCCTCGATCAGCCCCAGCTCCTCGGCCACGCGGGTGCGCGCAGCACCGGCGAGCTTGGCTGCGTCCTTCTCCTTGCCCGCGGCGAAGAACAGGCCGTCGTTCTCGCCCAGGCCCAGCTCGGCATAGAGCTTTTCCATGCCCTCGGTGCCGTGGTTCTTGGCGATCGGGCCGCCGAACTCGCCGCCCTTGCGGGTGACGTAGCCGAGACCGGCAAAGCCCTCGCGCCGCGCCCAGTCGTTCATCTCGTCGAAGAACTTGCGGCTCTTCTCATGCGTGTTCGGCGCGGGGACGACGCGCACCCGGCCGCCGGAGCCGACGATCTTCTCGAACAGGCCGAAACCCGAAGTCTCGAAGTGGCCGGTGACGTCCGAGATGATCAGCGGGTTGCGCAGGTCGGGCTTGTCGGTGCCGTATTTCAGCATCGCCTCGGCGTAGGGAATGCGCGGGAACTCGCCCGCGGGCGTCACGCTCTTGCCGTTCGCGAATTCCTCGAACACGCCGGCCAGGACCGGCTCGATCGCCTGGAACACGTCTTCCTGCGTGACGAAGCTCATTTCGAAGTCGAGCTGGTAGAATTCGGGGCTGCGATCGGCGCGCAGGTCCTCGTCGCGGAAGCAGGGCGCGATCTGGAAATAGCGGTCGAAGCCGGCGACCATCAGCAGCTGCTTGAACATCTGCGGCGCCTGCGGAAGCGCGTAGAAACGGCCCGGATGCAGCCGGCTCGGCACGAGGTAGTCGCGCGCACCCTCGGGGCTGGAAGCGCCCAGGATCGGGGTCTGGAACTCGGTGAAGCCCTGTGCCGTCATGCGCCGCCGGATCGAGGTGATCACCTGGCTGCGCAGCATGATGTTGCGGTGCATCGTCTCGCGCCGCAAGTCGACGAAACGGTACTTGAGGCGGATCTCCTCGGGATAGTCCTGCTCGCCCGCCACCGGCAGCGGCAGTTCCTCGGCCCGGCTCTGGACGGTGACGCCCCGCGCGAACACCTCGATCTCCCCGGTCGGCAGGTTCGGGTTGGCCGTGCCTTCGGCGCGCGCCTTGACCGTGCCGTCGATGGTGACGACCGACTCCAGCTTCAGCCCTTCCAGTACCGGCAGCGCCTCGCTGTCCTCGTCGGCGACGATCTGCGTCATGCCGTAGTGATCGCGCAGGTCGACGAACAGCACGCCCCCGTGATCGCGCTTGCGATGGATCCAGCCCGACAGGCGAACCGTCTCGCCGACGTTCGCACCGGTCAGCTGTGCGCAGTTGTGGGTTCGATAGGCGTGCATCTAAATTCTTTCCATTTGCGGGGCTATGGCGCTAAGGGCGCGCCACCGAACGGCGCGCACGCGCATTGTCGCGCGCGCTAACAGGGCAAGCACGGGCCTTTGTCAAGGCGCGGCGCCGGCCCGAGAGGCGGTACTCCGCCCGACAACAGAAAAGACCTATGAAGATACACGACCTTATCACCACCACCGACGAACTCGCCGATCTGTGCGAACGCCTGGCACAGTCCGATTTCGTTTCGGTCGATACCGAATTCATGCGCGAGAACACCTACTGGCCGGAACTGTGCCTGGTGCAGATCGCCAACGAGAAGGAAGCCGCGGCGATCGACCCGCTGGCAGACGGCATCGACCTGTCCCCCCTGCTCGACCTGATGTGCGACAACGAGGACGTACTGAAGGTCTTCCACGCCGGCGGACAGGACGTGGAGATCATCTACAACCTCACCGGCAAGACGCCGCACCCGATCTTCGACACGCAGATCGCGATGATGGCGATCAGCCAGTCGGAACAGATCGGCTATGCCAACCTGGTCGAAAGCTGGCTGGGAATCACGGTCGACAAGGGTGCGCGCTTCACCGACTGGAGCCGCCGTCCGCTGACCGCGCGGCAGATCGAATACGCGATCGGCGACGTCACGCACCTGTCGAAGATCTTTCCCAAGATCCTGCGCAAACTGATCAAGACCGGCCGGGGCGAATGGCTCGACGCCGAGATGGAGAAGCTGGCCGACCCGGCGAACTATCGCAACGACGCGGGCGACGCCTGGCGGCGGATCCGACAGGCCGGGCGCAATCCCGCGGTCCTGGGCCGGCTGAAGGCTCTGGCCGCCTGGCGCGAGGGCGAAGCGCAGCACAAGAACATCCCGCGCGGGCGGATCATGCGCGACGAGACGCTGGCCGACATCGCCAGCCACCCGCCCAAGAAGCAGGGCGATCTCATCAAGGTGCGCGGCCTGTCGAATGCCTGGAAAGACAACGACATCGGCAAGCGACTTATGAAAGTGCTCGAAAAGGCGGAACCGCTTCCGGCCGACGAGATGCCGGACAAGCCGAAGCGCGGCGCGCCGCTGGGCAAGGAAGGTGCGCTGGTGGCGGACCTGCTCAAGCTCCTGCTCAAGATCCGCACGCGCGAGATCGACGTGGCCGCCCGCCTCCTGACCCGGTCGGACGAAATGGAGGCGCTGGCCGCCGGCGTGCGCAACCTGCCGGTGCTGGAAGGCTGGCGCTACGACGTCTTCGGGCGCGATGCGCTGGAACTGGTCGAAGGCAAGCTGGCCTTCGCGGTCAAGCGCGGGAAACTGCACATGACCCATATCGACGACATGGCCGGGGAACTGGCGGAGACGCAGGCGGCAGAGTGAGCACCTACCTCCCCACGATCAAGCAGCTCCAGTACCTCGTCGCCTTGCACGAGCATGGCCACTTCGGCCGCGCGGCGGAGGCGAGCTTCGTTTCGCAGTCCACCCTCTCTGCCGGGATCCGCGAGCTCGAATCGCTGCTCGGCGTCACGCTGGTGGAGCGCAGCCGGCGCGTGGTGCGTTTCACGACGCTGGGCGAGCAGGTGGTGGAAAAGGCGCATCGCCTGCTGCGCGAGGCGGAGGAACTGTCCGATCTCGTCCGCGCGAGCGGCAAGCCGCTTTCGGGCACGCTGCGGATGAGCGTGATCCCCACGATCGCCCCGTTCATGCTGCCCCGCATCCTGCCGCGACTGAAGAAGGAACGCCCCGACCTCAAGCTGTTCCTGCGCGAGGAAACCAGCCACGACGCGGTCGAGAGCCTGCACCACGGGCGGGTGGACTGCGTGCTCCTCGCCCTCCCCTTCGCGACCGGGGAAGTGGACAAGGCCCATATCGCCGACGATCGCCTTCACGTCGCCTTTCCCAAGGACGACCCGCGCGATCCCCCCGAAGTCGTCCACCCCTCGATGATCGACGAGGGACGGCTGCTCCTGCTGGAGGACGGCCATTGCCTGAAGGAACACGCGCTGGCCGCCTGCAACCGGCCCGAACTGCGCGCCTCGGCGACGATGATCGGCACGTCGCTGCACACGCTGGTGCAGATGGTGGACAACGACCTGGGCCTGACGATGCTGCCCGAAATGGCGATCGATGCGGGTATATTGCACGATACCCAGGTCGTCGCCCGGCCGCTGAAGTCGCAGGCGGCAAGCCGCGAGATCGCCTTGATCTGGCGCAAGAATTCCCCCCGGAAGGCCGATTTCGAACTGCTCGCGCAGGAACTGCGGGCCGGTTGAATCCTCCCTCCCCGGGCGATCGGCGCCGGGCAGGCAGGGTATTGCTAACGAAATGTGGTAAAAGCTGTGGATAACTGATTCGCGAAGCGCCGGACGGGGACTGCGCCGTGTGGAAAGAACTCGGACCTGACGGATGCAACGACGGCGCGGCACCGCGCTGGACGGATGGCGAACATCCGCAGGTCGTGATGGCCGACGCGCTGGCCCACCCGCTCCCCGGCCACGTGATCGCCTTTGCCAACGAGAAAGGCGGAGTCGGGAAATCGACCCTGGCGTTCCACACCGCCGTTGCCCTGGCCCGCGCGGGCCACCGGGTGGTCGCGATCGATCTCGACCGCCGGCAATCGACGCTGGAAAGCAGCTTCGCCGCGCGCGAGGGAACGGCGCGGGTCGTGGGCGTGGACCTGCCGATGCCGATGCACGCGGTGCTGAACCGCCACTGCGCGGCCCAGCTGCAGCAGGAAGTCGCCCGGCTCGACGCGCGGGCCGACTACGTCGTGCTCGACGCGCCGGGTGCCGATTGCCCGATCTTCCGCCGCGCGGTGGCGCTGGCGCATACGCTCGTCACCCCGATCAACCCCTCGTTCGTCGATCTCCAGGTGATCGGCCGGATCGATCCCGTCTCCGGCCGCCCAGGCCCCGCCAGCGCGTTCGGCCGCACGGTCGCCGCCCTGCGGGAGGAACGGCGCGGGCGCGAGCTTGCCCCGCTGGACTGGATCGTCGCGAAGAACCGCGTCCGCAGCTGCGAACGGCGGCAGATCGACCGGATCGACAGCGCGCTTTCCGCGCTTGCCGGCCACCACGAGTTTCGCGTGGCGTGCGGATTGTCGGAACGGGTCGCCTTCCGCGAGCTGTTCCAGTTCGGCCTGACGCACCTCGACCTGCCGCAGCTGCCCGACATGGCACGCGCCAGCCGGACGACGACGGCGGAGATCGAGGAGCTGATCGACGACCTGCTGGGGGCCGATCGCCGTGGTCCCGGCCGCTCCCGGCGCGCTGCCGCGACGCCGGTGCGCACTTCGGGCCGGGCCCGTGCCGCCTATCGCGAGGCACTGGCCGCCGCGACGGGCGCCGTCAGTCCATGTGCCTGAGGCCGACGCGCAGGTAGTCCCACCCGGTTATCAGCGTCAGCACCGCCGCCGTCCACAAGGTCGCGATCCCGACCAGGTGCGGCACGTTGAACACCGCCCCGCCCAGCCCCATCGTCCAACCCGGCAGCGCCCCGGCCAGGATCAGCGCGCCGAGCGAGATCATCTGCGCGGCCGTTTTCCACTTGGCGAGCTTGCTGACCGGGACCGAGACCTGGAGCGGCCCGAGAAACTCGCGCAGGCCCGAAACGGCAATTTCACGCATCAGGATCACGAGGCCCGCGATAACGTGGAAATCGCCCGCCACCGGCCCGCGCAGCCAGCCCTGGGCGGTCAGCACCAGGATGACCGCGGCGACCATGATCTTGTCGGCGATCGGATCGAGGAAGACGCCCAGCTTCGAGACCGTCCCGCTCGCCCGGGCGAGGTAGCCGTCGAAATAGTCGGTGATCCCCATCAGGCAGTAGAGCGCGAAGGCGAGCGAATAGCCGAACGCCCAGCCCGGCCACCACAGCAGGAAGACCAGCAGGGGGATCGTGACGATCCGCGACAGCGTGAGGATATTGGGCAGGTTCAGCACGGCCCTTCTCTCCTAGCGCGTGTGCCGTTCGGGCAAAAGCCGCGGATTTGCCCTTGTCCGCATTCTCGCGTGCGTTACACGGTCCGTGGACTGGGTAAGGGCGCACGGAACCTGCATGACAACCTCGACGCACATCCTGCGCCGCCGCCGGTTCCTGCCGCTGTTCGTGACGCAGCTGTTCAACGCCTTCAACGACAACCTCTACAAGACCGCGATGGTGCTGTTCGTGGTCTACAGCATCTACAATTCGGAGGCGGAGGAGGCGATGTTCAGCGCCGTCGCCTCGGGCGTTTTCATCGTGCCCTTCTTCGTCCTTTCCGCGCTCGCGGGGCAACTCGCCGACATGCGCGACAAGGCACGGATCATCCGGATCGTGAAAGGGTGCGAGATCGGGATCATGCTGGTCGGCGCGGCCGGGCTGCTGATCGCCTGGCAGGACGTCGAATGCGCGACCGGCGCCGGGGCCGCCTGCCTGACGGCCCCGCCCCCGCTACTGGCGCAGAGCGCGATCCCGCTACTGCTTGCCGCGCTGTTCGCAATGGGCGTCCACTCGACATTCCTCGGGCCGATCAAGTACGCGATCCTGCCCCAGCACCTGCATTCCGACGAAGTGCTCGCCGGGACCGGGTTGGTCGAGGCGGGCACCTATCTCGCCATCCTCTTCGGCACGATTCTGGCCGGGTGGATCCCGGTCGAAGTCGCCGCCGCGGTCGTCGTCGGGATCGCCGTGCTCGGCTTCATCACCGCGCAGTTCGTGCCGCCCGCCCCGCCCCAGGGGGACAGCAACGAGCTGGACTTTCCCCTGCTCGGCCCGCTCGGCCGCTCGGGGCACGGCAAGGCGACCAAGGCGGCGGCCTTCCTGCCCACGCTTGTCGCCGACCAGCTCGTGTCGATGTTCAAGCTCGTGCGGTCCACCACCCATGATCGGCGCGTGTTCCTCGCGATCATGGCAATCAGCTTCTTCTGGACGATCGGCGCGGTCCTGTTCATCCAGTTCCCGCCCCTGGCGAAGAACGTGCTGACCGCGAGCAAGGAAGTCGCCAGCCTGTTCCTGGTGATCTTCTCCGTCGGCGTGGCGATCGGGTCGGTTTCGGTCAACGCCCTGCTCAAGGGCACGGTATCGGCGCGTTTCTCGCCCCTGTCGGTGATCGTCATGGCGCTGTTCGTGCTGGCGTTCTACCTCGTCTGCCGCGCCTGGACGCCGGCGCCGGGCGATGCGCTGATGGACGTCGGCCAGTTCATGGGGCAGCCGCTGGCGATCGCCCTTCTGTTCTGCCTGCTGGGTATTGCGGTCGCCGGCGGGATGTTCGTCGTGCCGCTGTACGCCTTCCTCACCACTTTCGTGCCCAAGACGCAGACCGCGCGCACGATCGCGGCCAACAATATCGTGAACTCGGGCGCGATGGTCGCCGGTGCGGTGCTGGCAATGGGGCTCAGCGCGGCGGAGGTCGCGATTGCCGACCAGCTCCTGCTCAGCGCGGCGATGTGCCTCGTATCGAGCTGGCTCGGCAAGAAGCTCTACGACGCGGAAAAAGCGGCCCCGGCGGGCTAGCGCACCACGTCAGGCGATGAACGCGACGATCCCGACCACGCAGGCGACGTAAGCGGAAGCGAACCCGCGCACGTCGGCCAGCGTCACGCGCCAGCCCGATTGCGTGGCCGCCTTGCCATCCTCGACGGCGCAGACATGGGGCGGCAGGCTGGCCCGGAACGGGTGCCGGGCGGCTTCATCGGTAAGGACAAGGCAACGACGCATGATGCATGCGTTAACACTTCGGTAACCATTTTGCTCCTGCCCGGTGCAAACTGTCGCATGGCGAGACAGTTTGCCGGTCCCGCCCCCGGTCGCGGCTTAACGGCCCGCAACGCGAAAAAAGGGGGCTCGCAATGCAAAAGGGCCGCCCTTGCAGGCGGCCCTTTCGTCGTTTCGTGGTCGGTCGAGGATCAGACCTTGTCGCCGGTCGCGCCCTTGACTTCGCCCTTGAGGTTCTGGGCTTCGCCCTTGCGCTCCTGCGCCTTGCCTTCTTCGTCGAGGCGCGGGTTGCCGCTGAATTCGGCGGCCGCCTGCTTGGCGTTGCCCGCGACTTCGTTGCCCATTCCCTTGGCCTTGTCCTTCAGTTCGCCCATTGCGATTCTCCTCGTGTCTGAGCGGCAGGCGGGACGCCTGCCTTTCGCAGATTCAACGAGGATAGCCGCCGCCGGTTCCGCCACCGGCGCGAGCAGATGCCTGATTTTCCGGCGATTCAGTCGGCCAGGATCCGCGCCGGGGCCTCGATCAGCCGCTTCAGCGCCTGGACGAAGCTGGCGGCGTCCCAGCCATCGACCACCCGGTGATCGCAACTGATCGAGATGTTCATCAACTTGCGCTTCTCCAGCCGTTCGCCGCCCAGCCCGTCGGGCACGAACATCGGCCGTTCCACGATCCGGTTGGGCCCGATGATCGCGACCTCGGGCCGGTTGATGACCGGCGTGGTCGCGACCCCGCCCAGCGGCCCGAGCGAAGTGACGGTGAGCGTCGAACCGGAAAGCTCGTCCGACGTGGCCGAGCCGTCGCGCGCGGCATTGGCGAGCCGCAGGATCTCGCGCGCGAGCTGCCACAGGTTGCGCGACTGGGCATCGCGGATGACCGGGACCATCAGGCCCTTGTCGGTCTGCGTGGCCATGCCCAGGTGCACCGAGCCGTGCCGGGTGACGACCCCGGCCGCATCGTCGTAACGCGCGTTGATCATCGGGAAATCGGGCAGGGTCCTGCAGATCGCCGTGATCAGCAGCGGCAGCATCGTCAGCTTCGGCCGGTCGCCCCGCTCCGCGTTGAGGTCGGCGCGCAGCCGCTCGAGATCGGTAACGTCGCATTCCTCGACATAGGAGAAATGCGGAATGTTGCGCTTCGCCTCGGCCATGTTCTGGGCGATGCGCTTGCGCAGCCCGATCACCTTGACCTCTTCGTCGGCCCGCGCGCGCCCGGCCGCGCCGAAACCGCCGGCGCGGTTGTAGGAAAGGAACGCGTCGAGATCGGCGTGGCGCACCCGCCCGTCGGCCGCCGGCTTCACTTCGGCAAGGTCGATCCCCAGGTCCTTCGCCCGCTGGCGGACCGCCGGCGATGCCAGCACTTTCGCCGGCCTCGGCGCCGGCGCATCGCCCGTGTCCCGCCCACTGTCCTGCGCCCCTGCTTCGCCAACCGGTTCGGCCGGCGGCTCGGGGGCGGAAGGCGGCGCGGCGGCCGCGGCGTCTTCGGCGTCGCTGGGATCGGGCGTTTCCACCTCGATCCGCGTTTCCGATTCCCCAGCCTTGGGCGCGGGGGCCGGTTCGGCCCCCCCTTCCGCGTCTTCTTCCGCGTCTTCGGGCACTTCGCCTTCGACTTCGATGACGACGAGCATCGATCCGATAGCAATCGTGTCGCCCACTTCGCCGGCCACCTCGATCACTTTGCCCGCCACCGGGCTTTCCATCTCGACCGTGGCCTTGTCGGTCATCATGTCGGCCAGTCGGTCGTCTTCCTCGACCGTGTCGCCGACCTTGACGTGCCAGTCCACGATCTCGGCTTCGGCAATGCCTTCGCCGATGTCGGGCAGGTTGAAGGTGAATTTCGCCATGGGATTACTCGCTCAAGAGCTTGTCGATCGCTTCGCCGATGCGGATGGGGCCGGGGAAATAGGCCCATTCGAGGCTATGCGGATAAGGGGTGTCGAAACCGGTCACGCGCTCGACCGGGGCTTCGAGGTGATAGAAGCAGCGTTCGGTCACGAGCGCCGAGAGCTCGGCGCCGAAGCCCGACGTGCGGGTCGCCTCGTGGACGATCAGGCACCGGCCCGTTTTCTCGACCGAGCGTTCGATCGCCTCGATGTCCAGCGGCACCAGCGTGCGCAGGTCGAGGATCTCGGCATCGACGCCTTTCTCGCGGCAGACCGATTCGGCGACGTGGACCATCGTGCCGTAAGCGAGCACGGTCAGCGCCTCCCCCTCGGCCACCGTGCGCGCTTCGCCCAGCGGGATCCGGTAGTATCCTTCGGGCACGACGCTCTGCGCGTGGCGTTTCCACGGCTCGGCAGGCTTGTCGTAGTATCCGCTGAAGGGCCCGTTGTAGATCCGCTTCGGTTCGAAGAAGATCACCGGGTCGTTATCCTCGATCGACGCGATCAGCAGGCCCTTCGCGTCGTAGGGCGTGGACGGGATCACCGTCTTCAGCCCCGAGACGTGGGTGAACAGCGCCTCCGGGCTCTGGCTGTGTGTCTGCCCGCCGAAGATCCCGCCGCCGAAGGGCGAGCGCACCGTCATCGGCGCGATATATTCGGTCGCGGAGCGATAGCGCAGGCGGGCCGCTTCCGACACGAGCTGGTCGAGCCCGGGGTAGATATAGTCCGCGAACTGGATTTCCGGCACCGGGCGCAGGCCATAGGCGCCCATGCCCACGGCCACGCCGATGATCCCGCATTCGGAGATCGGGGTGTCGAATACCCGCGTCTTGCCATGCTTCTTCTGCAGGCCGGCGGTGCAGCGGAACACGCCGCCGAAATAGCCGACGTCCTCGCCCATGACGATGACGTCGGGATCCTTCTCCAGCATGATGTCGAGCGCGTCGTTGATCGCCTCGATCATGTTGAGACGCCGTTCGCCGCCGTTCTCGGACGCGGCCTGCGCCTTCGTCTCGGTGCTCATTGCGGGCGCCCCCCGTTGAACTTGATCAACCGCTCGCGCGTCGCCTGTTCGGCCTGTTCCTTCAGGTGCCAGGGCAGCTCCTCGAACACGTCTTCGAACATCGTGCGGAAGGGCTGGTGCATCCCGTGGCCCAGGATGCCGTTCTTCTCGGCCTCCTTGGTCGCGGCCTTGACCCGTTCGGCCGCCTTGCGGTCCATCTCCGCCTGGCGATCCTCGTCCCATTCGCCCAGCGCGATCAGGTGGTCCTTCAGCCGGGTGACCGGATCGCCGAGCGGCCATTCGTCGCGTTCCTGCGCGCTGCGATAGCCGGCGGGATCGTCGGAGGTGGAATGGCCTTCGGCGCGATAGGTGAAATACTCGATCAGGGTCGGCCCGGCATTGGCCCGCGCGCGATTGGCGGCCCAGCGCTGCGCGGCATAGACCGCCAGCGCGTCGTTCCCGTCCACCCTGAGGCCCGCGAGGCCATAGCCCAGCGCGCGGGCGGCAAAGGTCGTCCGCTCGGCCCCGGCAAATCCGGAGAAGCTGGAGATCGCCCACTGGTTGTTGATAACGTTGAGGATAACCGGGGCATTATAGACGGTGGCGAACGTACAGGCGCTGTGGAAATCGCCTTCGGCCGTGCTGCCTTCGCCCACCCAGGTCGCCGCGATCCGGGTGTCGCCCTTGATCGCGCTGGCCATGGCCCAGCCCACCGCCTGCGGGGTCTGCGTGGCAAGGTTGCCGCTGATCGAGAAGAAGCTGTGCTCCCGGCTCGAATACATGATCGGGAGCTGCCGGCCCTTCAGCTTGTCGCCCTTGTTCGAATAGATCTGGTTGATCATCTCGACCAGGTCGTAACCGCGCGCGATCAGCACGCCCTGCTGGCGATAGCTGGGGAAGACCATGTCGTCGCTCGCCAGCGCCATCGCCGCCGCGACCGAGGTTGCCTCTTCCCCCGTGCACTTCATGTAGAAGCTGGTCTTGCCCTGGCGCTGGCCGCGGAACATGCGCTCGTCGAATGCCCGCACGAGCGCGAAATGGCCCAGCATCGCGCGCAGCGTTTCGGGATCGAGCTTCGGATCCCAGGGGCCATGGGCCTTGTCGTCGTCACCCAGGACCCGGATCAGGTCGTAACAGAGCCCCTCGGTCTCGCGGGCGTCGCAGGCCTCGTCCGGCCGCGGCTGCTTGCCGGCCTCGCTGATCGGGACGTGGCTGAAATCGACGGTGTCGCCGGGGCGGAACTTCGGTTCGGGAACGTGGAGGCGCAGCGCGGGCTTGTTCGCACCTGCTTCGCTGTCCGCGTCGGGCCTGTCGGCCATAGGGTTTTCTCCCAGAGCGTGAGATGCATTCCAGCGTGAGACGCATTCTTTTACGTGTGCGTTATTTTATTTCACGCCGCGGGAGGGGTCAAGCTTTCCCGTCTCAGACCGCCACCGGCGCCCTGATCGGCGCGAGCGGCGCGTAGTCGCGCACCTCGAAATCCTCGATCCGGTAACCGAAAACACTCTCCGGCCGCCGCATTATCTCAAGCCGCGGGCGGCCCTGCGGTTCCCTTGCCAGCTGTTCCTCGATCAGGTGGCTGTGGTTCAGGTAGAGGTGCACGTCGCCCCCCATCCACACGAATTCACCCGGCTCCAGGTCCACCTGCTGCGCGAGCATGCGCTGCAAGAGCGCGCCCGACCACAAGTTGAACGGCAGGCCCAGCGCGACGTCGCAGCTGCGCTGGTACAGCGCGCAGTTGAGCCGCCCGTCGGCGACGTGGAACTGGTAGGTCTTGTGACACGGCGGCAGGGCCATGCGATCCAGCTCGGCGACGTTCCAGCCCTCGATGATATGGCGCCGGCTGCCCGGATCGTGGCGCAGCGATTCGACCACTTGCGCGACCTGGTTGATGCCGGGCCCGGGTTCGTAGAGCCCGTCCTTGCGATAGCGCCAGGTCGGCCAGTCCACCCATTGCTTGCCATAGACCGGGCCGAGATCGCCCCACCGCTCTGCAAAGGCCTCGTCCTCGGCGATGCGGGTGACGAAATCGTCGAGCGCGATCTGCTCGCCCGTCTCGCGCACGTAGCGCGCGTGCGGCCACTCGTTCCAGATCTTCACGCCCTGCAGCACCAGCGGGCGGATATTGGTCTCGCCGGTCAGGAACCACAGCATCTCGCGCGTGGCGGTCTTCCAGTACACGCGCTTGGTCGTCAGCAGCGGCATGGCCCCGCCGGCGAGATCGAATCGCAGCGTGGCGCCGAAGATCGACCGGGTGCCGATCCCGGTACGGTCGACCCGTTCGCTGCCCTCGGACCAGATGCGCCGCATCAGGTCGAGATATTGCCACTCCGGGTGATCGCGGGCGGAAGAATCGGCGGGAATCGCGGCACTGGCCATGACTTTTCCCTAGACCTGCAAATGCCCGCTTGCCACCCCGCGTCACGCTCCCTATAGGGCGCGCCTTGCCTCGACCCGCACGGGCTTGCCCGGGCGGGACCGACACGGTCGGGGAGTAGCTCAGCCTGGTAGAGCACTGTCTTCGGGAGGCAGGGGCCGGAGGTTCGAATCCTCTCTCCCCGACCAGTTTTCCGCGCTACGCGAGTGTTTCGGGCGAATGTCCTGGGCATTCGCGGCCGGATCGCTCCAGGCTCCATGGGCGGGAGGAGATCGCGATGACCACCCCCGCCATCCTGTTCGTCTGCCTCGGCAATATCTGCCGCTCTCCGCTTGCGGAGGCGGCGTTTCGCGAGGCCGCGGCCCGCGCGGGCCTCGCTGTCGCGGCCGACAGCGCCGGGACCGCCGACTACCACGTCGGCGAGCCGCCCGACCCGCGCAGCATCGCCACGGCAAAACGGCACGGGATCGACATCGCGCACTATCGCGGGCGCCAGCTGGCGGTGGAGGATTTCGACCGGTTCGACTGGATCGTCGGCATGGACCGCTCGAACATGCGCGATATCGAACGCCTGCGGCCGCCGGACAGCAGGGCGAAAGTCGCGATGTTCATGGACCTGGTGCCCGGACGCGAAGGCGCCGAAGTCGCCGACCCCTGGCACGGCGGCGAGGACAACTTCGTCCGCACCTGGGAAGACGTGAGCCGCGGGGCCGAAGCGCTGGTGGCGCTGCTGCGCTAGCCTCCGCGCAGGAGCTGGACGCCCCAGTCGCGCTCGAACAGATAGAGCAGGACGCGCGCAGCGGAGCCGCGTTCACCCTCCAGACCGCCGTCGCGTTCCATCAGGAGCCGCGCGTCGTCGTGCGCGAGCGGCAGGAGGCGCTGGATCTGGTCGAGCGTGGCGACGCGGAACGGCGTATCGCCCGACTGGCGCGTTCCCAGCAGTTCGCCGCCGCCGCGCAGCCGCAGGTCTTCCTCCGCCAGGCGGAAACCGTCCTGCGTCTCGCGCATCAGGGCCAGGCGTTCGCGCCCCGTTTCCGACAGGGCATCGCCGCGCAGCAGGAGGCAGGTCGATTTCTCGCTCCCCCGCCCCACGCGCCCGCGCAGCTGGTGCAACTGGGCCAGCCCGAAACGCTCCGCCTGCTCGATCACCATCAGCGTGGCCGCGGGCACGTCCACCCCGACCTCGATCACGGTCGTCGCGACCAGCAGTTTCGCCTCGCCTGCGGCGAAGCGCGCCATGGCCGCGTCCTTGCGTTCGGGCGCGAGCTGGCCGTGGACGAGCACGACCCCGTCGCCGAACCGTTCCTGCAAGGCCGCGTGGCGCGCCTCGGCCGCGGCAATGTCCTCGCTCTCGTGCTCGCGCACCATCGGGCAGACCCAGTAGGCCTGCTGCCCGCCCGCGACGTGGCGGCCGACGGCCTCGACCACGTCGGCCAGCCGTTCCTGCGCGACGACGCGGGTGTCGATCGGCTGGCGCCCGGCCGGCATCTCGTCGAGGCGGCTGACGTCCATCTCGCCGTACTGGGCCAGGGTCAGCGTGCGGGGGATCGGGGTTGCCGTCATCGCCAGCGTGTGCGGCGTCCGCCGGCCCTTGGCCGCCAGTTGCAGGCGCTGGGCCACGCCGAAGCGATGCTGCTCGTCGATCACCACCAGCGCAAGATCGCGATAGGCGACGCTGTCCTGGAAGATCGCGTGCGTCCCCACGACGACGTTGATCGTGCCGTCCATCAGCCCCATCAGGATCGATTCGCGCGCGCGCCCCTTGTCGCGCCCGGTCAGCAGCGCGATCTCGGCCCCGGTGGGGCGCAGCATGGCGCGCAGGGTCTCGAAATGCTGGCGCGCGAGGATCTCGGTCGGGGCCAGCAGGGCCGCCTGCCTGCCCGCCTCGACCGCGATCAGCATGGCGTGGAGCGCGACCACCGTCTTGCCCGCGCCGACATCGCCCTGCAGCAGCCGCAGCATCGGCGCCTCCTGCCCCAGGTCGCCCTCGATCTCCGCGATCGAGCGGGTCTGGGCGCCGGTCAGCGGGAACGGCAGTTCCAGCCGCTCGCGAAGCCTGCCGTCGCCCGTCAGCGGCTGTCCCCGGCGGCGGCGGTTGTCCGCGCGCACGAGCATGAGGGCGAGGCTGTTGGCCAGCAGTTCGTCGTAGGCCAGCCGATCGCGCGCCGCGGAATCTTCCCCGCGATGCGCCTGGGCCAGCGCCCGGCGCCAATCCGGCCAGTCGCGCGCCGCGCGCTGCCCCGGCTCGATCCATTCCGGCAGGTCCGGCAGACGCTCCAGCGCCTGGCCGACCAGCCCGGCCAGGCGCGGCTGGGTCAGCCCTTCGGACAGCGCATAGACTGGCTCGCACAAGTGGCCGAGCGTGGCATCGCCGGCCTCGCTGACATGGTCGGGATGGACGATCTGCAACATGTCGCCGTAACGGTCGAGCCGCCCGGCGACCCAGCGCTTCTCCCCCACCGGCAGCTGTTTCTTCGCGGTGTAGGAGGCGCGGCCGAAATAAGTCAGCGCGCAGACGTTGCCCGCGCTGTCGTGGGCCAGCACGCGATAGGGCCCACGCCCCGAGCGCGCGGCGCGGTGTTCGCTGGGCGTCAGCGCGACGACGATCTGCTCGCCCTCCCCCGCCTGGTCGAGATCGTCCACCGGGCGGCGCGTCACGAAGCGTTCGGGCAAGTGATAGGCGAGATCGCGCACCCGGGTCAGCCCGAGCTTGCCGAGCGGCCGGGCCAGCTTCGGGCCGACCCCGTCGAGCGTGCCGGTCTCGGCGAACAGCGGGTTGAGGATGTCCGGGCGCATGGGCTGCCACTACCCCAGCCGCGACCGCGGCGAAAGCCGCCGGCAACCGGCCCCGGCGAATGGCCCCTGAAAAGCCGGGTCCGGGCACGATTCTCGGGGATGACGGCCGGGGACAAACCCGGTAGGGCGCGCGCGATGATCGACCCCGCCCGCCTTTCCAAAGCCCGCTTTCGCGCCTGGCACCGCGGCACGCGCGAGGCCGATTTCATGATCGGCGGCTTCTTCGATCGCTATCACGCGCAGTGGGACGAGGAAGGCCTTGCCTGGTTCGAGGCGCTTCTCGAGCAGGACGACGTCGACGTCATGGCCTGGGCGCTCGGCACGCAGCCCGTTCCCCAACGCTTCGCGGGCAGCCAGATGGCCGCCATGCAGAAGCTCGACTACGTCGATATCGAGGGCAAGATCGCGGGTACTGGCGCGGCGCAGCGCTAGACCGCGCCGGCAACCGCTTTCCGGCGCCCGCCGCCCGCCGCCCGCGGGGTGGTGCCCGGCGCACGCCCGCGCTATCGGGCGGCGAACTCCGCCCCGGCCCACACGACCCCGGGGTGAAGACCCGTGCCCGGAACCCGTCCGCCGACTGGAAGCTTTGACCCTAGATGCCCGATCTCCAACACATCCTGGCGGCGGACAAGCCGCTCACCCTCGCCTCGGTCGCGCGCGGGGCGCAGCCGCTCGTCATGGCCGACCTCGCGCGCGCGGCGGGCGGGCGGGCAGTCTTCGTCGCGCCCGACGATGCGGCGATGCGCGCCGTCGCCGAGGCCGCGCAGTACTTCGCCCCCGAACTGGACGTGATCGAGTTCCCGGCCTGGGACTGCCTGCCGTACGACCGCGCCAGCCCCGCCCTTTCGGTCAGCGCAAGCCGGCTGGCAGCCCTTCATCGGCTCCAGGCCGGCAAGGCCGGGGCGCAGCTGCTGGTCACCACCGCCAATGCCCTGCTCCAGCGCGTCCTGACCCCGTTCCGCATTCGCGAAAGCGTGCGCGATTTCCGCCCCGGGGTGGAAATCGGGCGCGAGAGTCTCTCCGCGCTGCTCCAGCGCCAGGGCTACGGCCGCACCGATACGGTGGTGGACAAGGGCGAATACGCGGTCCGCGGATCGATCGTGGACGTCTTTCCTTCCGGGATGGAGGAAGGGCTGCGGCTCGATTTCTTCGGCGACGAGCTGGAAAGCCTGCGCAGCTTCGACCCCTCGACGCAGATGAGCACCGGGGTGCTCGATTCGCACCTCATCCTTCCCGCGAGCGAGGCCCTGCTCGACGATGACAGCATCAAGCGCTTCCGCGGCCGTTACCGCGAGCTTTTCGGCGCCAATGCCACGCAGGACCCGCTTTACGAGGCGGTGAGCGAGGGGCGGCGGCTGGCGGGAATGGAACACTGGCTGCCGCTGTTCGAGGAACGGATGGCGACCCTGTTCGATCATCTCGATCCGCACGACCTCGTGGTCATCGATTCGGCCGCGCTCCAGGCCGCGGAGGAGCGCCTGACCGACATTGCCGATTACCACGACCAGCGCCGGAGCACCGGCGGCCAGGCCAAGGGCAGCTATCGCCCGCTGGCACCCGATGCGCTCTACCTGGCGCAGGAAGAGTTCGGCGCGGCGCTCCAGTCCCGCCCGGTCCACCGCACGACCATATTCGCCGAGCCCGAGGGGACGGGCGTGGTCGATTTCGGCTTCTCCTCGGCCCGCGACTTCGCACCCGAGCGGGCCCGCGGCGACAACGTGTACGAGAGCGCCGCCGAACACTTGCGCGCGGTCGCGAAATCGGGCCGCAAGGCGCTCTTCGCCGCCTATTCGCCCGGCAGCCGTGCCCGCATCGCCTCGATCCTGTCCGAAGCGGGGGCGCAAACCCGGCTCGCCGACGGATGGCAGGAAGCGCTGGGCACTGCCGCCAAGGGGAGCCCGGCGGCACTCGTCCTGCCGCTCGAAACCGGCTTCGCCAACGACGAGATGGAGCTGGTGACCGAGCAGGACGTGCTCGGCGACCGGCTCGTGCGGCGCAAGAAGCGGCGCAAGGATTCCGATGCCTTCCTGGCCGAGCTGTCGGCGCTCAACCGGGGCGACCTGGTGGTCCACGTCGAACACGGGATCGGCAAGTACATCGGGCTGGAGCCGATCGCGGTCGGCAAGAGCCAGCACGATTGCGTGATGCTGGAATACAAGGGCGGCGACAAGCTCTACATCCCGGTCGAGAACATCGACGTGCTCAGCCAGTACGGCAGCAGCGAGGACGCGGTCATGCTCGACCGCCTCGGCGGCGAGGCCTGGCAGAAGCGCCGTGCGCGCCTGAAGGAGCGGATCCGCGAGATCGCCGGCGAACTGATGCAGGTCGCCGCGCAGCGCGCGTTGAAGAAAGCCCCCGCGCTCGAGCCCGAGGAGGCGAGTTACAACCAGTTCGTCGATCGCTTCCCCTGGCAGGAAACCGACGACCAGGACCGCGCGATCCAGGATGTCCTGGACGACCTGGCGCAGGGGCGCCCGATGGATCGCCTGGTCTGCGGCGACGTCGGCTTCGGCAAGACCGAGGTCGCGCTGCGCGCGGCCTTCGTCGCGGCGATGGCGGGCCAGCAGGTCGCGGTCGTCGCCCCCACGACCCTCCTCGCGCGCCAGCACTACGCCAATTTCATCGAACGCTTCGCCGGCTTCCCGCTGCGGATCGGCCGCCTCTCGCGCCTCGTGCCGGCCAAGGAAATGGCCGAAACGCGCGAGGCGCTGGCCGCCGGGCAGGTCGACATCGTCGTCGGCACCCACGCGATCCTGTCGAAGACCACGAAGTTCCGCGACCTCGGCCTCGTCATCGTGGACGAGGAGCAGCGCTTCGGCGTGACCCACAAGGAGAAGCTCAAACAGCTGCGGGCCGACGTGCACGTGCTCACCCTCACCGCCACGCCGATCCCGCGCACGCTGCAGATGGCGATGAGCGGCCTGCGCGAGCTTTCGACGATCCAGACGCCGCCGGTCGATCGCCTCGCGGTGCGGACTTACGTGATGGAGTGGGACGACATGGTGATGCGCGAGGCCCTGCTGCGCGAACACCACCGCGGCGGGCAGAGCTTCATCGTCGTCCCCCGCATTTCGGACATGGAGCAGGTTTCGGACTGGCTCCACGAGAACGTGCCCGAAGTGAAATTCGTCGCCGCCCACGGCCAGATGGGGGCGAACGAGATCGAGGAACGGATGAGCGCCTTCTACGAGGGCAAGTACGACGTGCTCCTTTCCACCACCATCGTCGAAAGCGGGCTCGACCTGCCCAGCGCCAACACGATCATCATCCACCGGGCGGACATCTTCGGCCTGGCCCAGCTCTACCAGCTGCGCGGCCGCGTCGGCCGGTCGAAGCTGCGCGCCTATGCCTACCTGACGTACGAGAAGGACGTGACCCTGTCAGAAGTGGCGGAGAAACGGCTCAAGGTCTTGGGCGATCTCGACAGCCTCGGCGCGGGTTTCCAGCTGGCGAGCCACGATCTCGACATCCGCGGGGCCGGCAACCTGCTGGGCGACGAGCAGTCGGGCCATATTCGCGAGGTCGGCTTCGAGCTCTACCAGTCGATGCTGGAGGACGCGATCCTCGCCGCCAAGGCCGGCGACGCCGGGCTGGAGCGCGACGACGGGCCGCTGAGCCCGCAGATCACGGTCGATGCCCCGATCATGATCCCCGACGACTATGTCCCCGACCTGGCCGTGCGCATGGCGCTCTATCGCCGGTTGAACGACGCGAAGAACAAGGCGGAGATCGAGGCCATGGCCGCCGAGATGATCGACCGTTTCGGCCCGCTGCCCGATGCCACCGCCAACCTCGTCCGCCTGATCGAGATCAAGCACCAGGCGATCGAGGCCAATATCGCCAAGATCGACGTCGGCGCGCGCGGCACGCTGGTGACGTTCCACAACGACGACTTCCCCGACCCGGCCGGGCTGCTCGCCTATGTCGAGCGGCTGAAGGACACGGCGAAGCTGCGGCCCGACATGAAGCTGGTGATCAGCCGCGCCTGGGGCGATCCGCGCTCGCGCCTCAACGGCCTGTTCCAGCTCACCAAGGGGCTGAGCGGGATCGCGCGCAAGGCGGCGCGCAGGCGGGGCGAGGCGGCGGCCTAGGCGTCGCCGGGGGCGCCCCCTGCCCCGTCGCGCGCGAAGGCCGCGAAGGCGCCCGCGTCCATCGGTCGTGCCCGCAGGAACCCCTGGTAGAGCACGCAGCCTTCCGCGCGCACCGCGGCCAGCTGGGCCTCGCGCTCGATCCCCTCGGCGATCACCGCGATATCGAGCGCGCCGGCCAAGGCCACGATGGCGCGCAGGATCGCGAGATCGCGCGGATCGGTGACGATCCCCTCCACCATCGACCGGTCGAGCTTCAGGTAATGCAGCGGCAGGACCTTGAGATAGCGGAAGTTGCAGAACCCCGCGCCGAAATCGTCGAGCGCCAGCCGCATCCCGTCGGCGGCGAGGCGGGCGAGCTGGCGGGCGCTGCCCTCGATATCGCGCACCAGCGCATGCTCGGTCAGCTCCAGGGTCAGCCGGTCGGGCGGGAACGATGCCTGTCCGACGATCGCGGTCAGCGCATCGGCGAAGTCCGGCGCGGCAATATCGGCGGCCGTGACGTTGAGCGACAGGCGCAAGGGCGCGCGCCAGCCGGCCGCGTCGTCCAGCGCGCGCGCGGCGACATGGCGCGTGAGCCTTTCGGACATCCCCGCCCGCGCCGCCAGCGAGAACATCGCCTCCGCCCCGATCTGCCCGCGCGCGGGGTGATTCCAGCGCGCAAGCGCCTCGGCCCCGACCAGGCTGCCATCCTCGCACGCGAACTGCGGTTGGTAGAGAACCTCGATCTGGCCTTCGGCAAAGGCCGCCGCCAGCTCGGCAGCGATCGTCTCGTCGTTCTTGCGGCGATCGGCGGAGGTCCGGCGTTCGCGAATCGGCAGCATTGATTTCATCCCTCGCTCGATGGCGCAAACCGCCCCGCGCGTCTGCCCGTCGCCGGCGCGCGTTGCAAATCGAGACGCCCGCCCATAGGTTGCGCGCCGGGCAGGGACGGAGCCTCCGTTAAATGAGTGTTTCCAACGAATTTTCGCGGCTGGCAATGGTCGCTTCGGACAGCGAACGCGCCCAGGCCGCGGCGCACGAGCTGCGCGAGGCGATGAGCTTCTGCCCGATCGAGGAGGCGGAGGCCGTGGCCGTCATCGGCGGCGACGGCTTCATGCTGCAAACGCTGCACCAGATGCTCGACAGCGGAAAGATCAAGCCGGTCTACGGCATCAACCTCGGCACGGTCGGCTTCCTGATGAACCGCTATCGCAAGAGCGGCAACCTGCTCGACAAGGTCAACCGCGCGCGCGCCTTCCAGATTGCGCCGCTGCGGATGGAGGCCGTCACCCAGGACGGCGCGACCACCACTTTCTGCGCGATCAACGAGGTGTCGCTGCTGCGTGAAACCCGGCAGACGGCGAAGATCGAGGTCTCGGTCAACGACCGGGTGCGGATCGCGGAACTGGTCTGCGACGGCGTGCTGGTGGCGACGCCGGCCGGCTCCACCGCCTACAACCTTTCGGCCCATGGCCCGATCCTGCCGCTCGATTCGCAGCTTCTCGCCCTCACCCCGATCAGCCCGTTCCGCCCGCGCCGGTGGAACGGGGCCCTGCTGCCCGATCGCAGCCGCATCCAGCTCCGCGTGCGCGAGCCGGCCAAGCGCCCGGTCTCGGCCGTTGCCGACCAGAAGGAAGTGCGCGACGTGGCCGAGGTGACGCTGGAAATCGCGCGCGAACTGCAGCTGACATTGCTGTTCGATCCGGGCCACGCGCTCGACGAACGGATCGTGGCGGAACAGTTCATCGCCTGACATGCGGCGCGCGCGAAAACAGGGTGCAGCACCCCCTTGCCAAAGCCGAAACGCGCCCATATAGGCGCACCCCTGTCCGCACCGAGACTGTTCCCCGATAGCTCAGCGGTAGAGTAGGTGACTGTTAATCACTTGGTCGTTGGTTCGAATCCAACTCGGGGAGCCACTCGGTGGCGGACATGAAAAAGGGCGCGGCGGGTCATCCCCTCCGCGCCCTTTTTCATGCTGGACCCGTCGTTCATGCCGGGGCACGGAGCCCCGGCGAGCGCGCACTCACCCGGCCGCGCCGTGGCAATGCTTGTACTTGTTGCCCGAACCGCACGGGCACGGGGCGTTGCGGCTGATGTCCATGCCGGCATAGGGGTTTTCCGGTGCCGAGCCGCCGGGGCCGGCGGCGGCCCTGGGGCTGCCGGCCAGCGCGCCGAACAGCGCCGCGCGCCCGGCGGAACCGTCGCCGTCCGCCGAATTGTCCAGCCCGGTCAGCGGGTCGATATGCCCGGTCAGAAAATCGGGCAGGTCGGGCAGTTCCTGCTGCGGCGGGGCGGCGATACGCAGCTCGCTCTTCAGCAGGATGCCCGTCACGTCCTCGCGCAGCTTGTCGAGCATCGATTCGAACAGGCCGAACGCTTCCTGCTTGTATTCGTTGATCGGCTGTTTCTGGGCATAGGCGCGCAGGAACACGACCTGCCGCAGCGCGTCGAGCGTCGCGAGGTGTTCCTTCCAGTGGAAATCGAGCCGTTCGAGCAGGATCGACTTTTCCACCTGGCGCCAGATCGTCGGGTCGTTCTCGGCGATCTTGCGCTCCATGATCGCGTCGGCCTCGCTCCGCAGACGTTCCTCGATCAGTTCCGGCTCCAGCGTGTCTTCCTGCATCCACTCGTCGATCGGCGGTTCGATGCCGATGACTTCGGCGACGCGTTCCTTCAGCCCTTCGACGTTCCACTGTTCGGGATACGATCCGGGCGGGCAGTTTTCGCGCACGATCGCGCCGACCGTGTCGTGCCGCATGTCCACGACGACGTCGTCCACCGTCTCGCTGTCCATGATCTCGGCGCGCTGTTCGTAGATGACCTTGCGCTGGTCGTTCATCACGTCGTCGTATTCGACGACCTGCTTGCGGATGTCGTAATTGCGCGCCTCGACCTTCTTCTGGGCGGTCTCGATCGCCTTGGAAAGCCAGCGCGATCCGATCGCCTCGCCGTCCTCCAGGTTCGAATTCATCATCCGCGCGAACAGCGTGTCGGGCCCGAAGATGCGCAGCAGGTCGTCTTCCAGGCAGAGGTAGAACCGCGAAAGGCCCGGATCGCCCTGGCGGCCCGAACGGCCGCGCAGCTGGTTGTCGATACGGCGCGATTCGTGCCGCTCGGTGCCGAGAACGAACAGGCCGCCGGCCTCGAGCACCTTGTCCCGCTCGGCGGCGACTTCCTGCTTGATCTTCTCGATCGCGGCGTCGCGCTCTGGCCCCTCGGGCATGTCGCGCAGCTCGTCCTCGATCCGGAAATCGACATTGCCGCCCAGCTGGATGTCGGTCCCGCGGCCGGCCATGTTGGTCGCGATGGTAACCGCGCCCAGCCGGCCCGCCTGGGCCACGATATGCGCTTCCATCTCGTGGAAACGGGCGTTGAGCACGGCGTGCTTCACGCCTTCTTCGTCAAGGAACTTCGACAGCAGTTCGGACTTCTCGATCGACACGGTGCCGACCAGGACGGGCTGGCCGATCTCGTTCTTCTCGCGGATCGCCTTGGCGATCGCCTTGAACTTGTCCTGCGTGTTCTTGTAGAATTCGTCTTCCTCGTCGATCCGCTGGACCGGGACGTTGGTCGGGATCTCGACCACGTTCATCTTGTAGATGTCCCAGAACTCGGCCGCTTCCGTGGCGGCGGTGCCGGTCATGCCGGAAAGCTTCGGATACATGCGGAAATAGTTCTGGAAGGTGATCGAGGCCATCGTCTGGTTCTCCGGCTCGATCTTCACCCCTTCCTTGGCCTCGACCGCCTGGTGCAGGCCGTTCGACCAGCGGCGGCCGTCCATCATGCGCCCGGTGAACTCGTCGATGATGACGACCTTGCCGTCCTTCACGATGTAGTCGGTATCGCGCTTGAACATCACGTTCGCCTTCAGCGCCTGGTCGAGGTGGTGGACGACCTGGGTATTCTCCACGTCGTAGAGGTTCTCGGTCTCCAGCAGGCCGGCTTCGGCCAGCATGGTCTCGACCTTCTCGATCCCCTCTTCGGTCCAGGTGATGTTCTTGGTCTTCTCGTCGGCGTCGTAATAGCTGTCGTCGATCCGCTTCACTATCGCGTCGATCGTCGTGTAGAGTTCGCTCTTGTCCTCGGTCGGGCCGGAGATGATCAGCGGCGTGCGCGCCTCGTCGATCAGGATCGAGTCCACCTCGTCGACGATCGCGTAGTTGAACGGGCGCTGCACCATCTGGCCGCGCTCGTGCTTCATGTTGTCGCGCAAGTAGTCGAAGCCGAACTCGTTGTTGGTGCCATAGGTGATGTCGGCCCCGTAGGCCTCGCGGCGCTGCTGCTCGTTCAGGTTCGGCACGATCACGCCGACCGTCAGCCCCAGCCAGCGATAGAGCTGCCCCATCCATTCCGCGTCGCGGCGGGCAAGGTAGTCGTTGACGGTCACGACGTGGACGCCCTTGCCCTCGATCGCGTTGAGGTAAGTGGCCAGCGTGGCCACCAGGGTCTTGCCCTCGCCGGTGCGCATTTCGGCGATCTCGCCGCGATGGAGCACGACGCCGCCGATCATCTGCACGTCGAAATGGCGCATGCCGAGCACGCGAACCGATGCCTCGCGCACGGTCGCGAAGGCTTCGGGCAGGATGTCGTCGAGCGTGCGCCCTTCTTCCAGCTGGGCGCGGAACTTCGCGGTCTGCGCCTGCAGCTCCTCGTCGGACAGGGCGCGGACCTGGTCTTCGAGCGCGTTGATCTGGTTGACGACCTTGCCGATCGACTTGACGTAACGGTCGTTGGAGGAACCGAAGAGGGACTTGGCAATGGCTTGGAACATGGAAAGGGGCCCTGTCAGGACTGGAATATGGATGGGCGCCGCCCGCGCGCGGGCGCGGGCAGCTGCGAACGATCACGTGGAAAAGCGGTGGAGGCGCCTATTCGAAGGCGCGATCGGGTCCGAACTGGACGGTCGGGATATAGATGCGGATCGGCGCGCAGTCGCTGCAACCGGGGGCCCGGTCGGACCGCGCCGGCGGCCGGCCGCGCCGCAAGTCGGCCTCGCACCGCGGGCTCCGGCCCGGCTGTGCGGCCGCGACGCTGCCGCTGATCTCGGCACTTGCTGCCTGCGTGAACGCCGCGCTGGCCGGCGCCCCGGCGGCAGCCAGGCCGGTAATGAGCGCAAGGCAGGCAAGAAGGCGCGTCAACATCTGGGCGCAAGATAGGGGCTGTTCGTCCCCCCGTCCACCGCGAATGGCGGATTTACCCCCGCGCCCCGCGGGGGTAGGAGCCGGCCCATGAAGCTCGAACGCTCCCCCCTCGCCCGGCCGTTCCCCGACATGCCGCCGGTTGCCGGCGTCGCCCTGCGCGTCGCGCGCGCCGGGTACAAGGACTGGGGCCGATGCGACCTGACTTACGTCGAGCTGGCCGAAGGCACCGCCGTTGCGGGGGTGTTCACCCGCAACCGGTGCTGTTCGACCGAGGTCGAACTGGGCCGTGAGCAGGTGCGCGCTGGGCGCGCCCGCGGGCTGGTGGTCAACGCGGGTAACTCGAACGCCTTCACCGGCCACCGCGGGCGCGCGGCGGTGGAACAGATCATGGGCCAGGTGGCCGCCCACCTCGGCTGCGACGAGCGCGAGGTCTTCGTCTCCTCCACCGGGGTGATCGGGGTGCCGCTGCCGCGCGACAAGGCCCGCGCCGGGGTCGCTGCCGCGCTCGAGGCGAGCGAGTGCTCGTGGGAAGATGCGGCCGCAACCATCGGAACAACCGACACTTTTCCCAAGGGCGCCCTCACCCGCGCGGTGATCGGTGATACCACGGTGACGCTGGCGGCGATCATCAAGGGCAGCGGCATGATCGCGCCCGACATGGCGACGATGCTCGGCTACGTCTTCACCGACGCCGCGGTCGAACCGGCCTTCCTGCAGGCCCTGCTCTCCGCCGCGAACGAGCGGACCTTCTCGTGCATCACGGTGGATAGCGACACGTCCACCAGCGACACCGTGCTCGCCTTTGCCACCGGGCAGGCGGGCAATGCGCCGCTCGCCTCGTTCGGCGATGCCGGCGCCGATGCCTTTGCCGCCGCCCTCGACGACATCTGCCGCCAGCTCGCCCATCTCGTCGTCCGCGACGGCGAGGGCGCGCGCAAGTTCATCGAAGTCGCGGTGACCGGCGCGGCCAGCAACGACAGCGCGCGCCGGATCGGCCTCGCCATTGCCAATTCGCCCCTGGTCAAGACGGCGATCGCGGGCGAGGACGCCAACTGGGGGCGCGTGGTCATGGCGGTGGGCAAGGCCGGCGAACCGGCCGACCGCGACCGTCTCTCGATCGGCTTCGGCGGCCACTGGGCCGCGCGCGACGGGCTGCCGCTGGCCGACTACGACGAGGGGCCGGTGGCCGAACACTTGCGCGGCGACGAGGTGCGGATCGACGTGGACCTGGGCCTGGGCGACGGCCGGGCCACCGTGTGGACCTGCGACCTGACGCACCAGTATATCGCGATCAACGCGGATTACCGCTCGTGAGCGTGCTCGACCGCGAGATCCTCGCGCTCGTGCGCCGGGTGAGCGAGGAAGCGATCCTGCCGCTCTATCGCGCGCTCGACGACGGACAGATCGTGGCCAAGGCGCCCGGCGACGTCGTGACCGCGGCCGACCACGCGGCCGAAGCCATGCTGACCGAGGCGCTCGCGGCATTCGAGCCGACCCTGCCCGTCGTCGGGGAGGAAGCCGCCCATGCCGACGCCGGCGTGCTCGACGCCCTCGCCGGCGATTGCTGGATCGTCGATCCGCTCGACGGAACGCGCAATTTCGCGCGGGGGGAGGCGCCTTTCGGCATTCTCGTCGCCCGCGCCGAGGGCGGCGTGGCCCGATCGGGGTGGATCTACGACTGTCTCTCGGGCCGGTTCTGCGCCGCCCACGAAGGTCGCGGCGCCTTTGTCGACGGCGAACGGATCGCGGCGCGCGGCACCGGCGAGAGCACGCTGGTCGCGGCCATTTCGCTGCTGTTCATGGACGAGGGGCGGCGCGAGGCGGTGAAGCGCCAGGTCGCGCCGCATTACCGCCTGACCGACATCCCGTTCTGCGCGGCGGAGCAATACCCGCGCCTCGCCCTGGGCCGGAACGACGTCTCGATCTTCGAACGCACGCTGGCCTGGGACCACGGGGCGGGCGCGCTCTGGCTGAACGAGGCGGGCGGCAAGGCCGCGCGCCCCGACGGCAGCGCGTACCGGGTGGACGAATGGGACCGGCCCGGCCTGCTCGCCGCGGCCAGCCCGGCCCTGTGGGACGACCTGGCCGCGCGAATGGCGGGCCTTTAACGCGCCAAAGGCGTCAGAGCTCGCTCTCGAGCCAGCCCTTGAGCTGGCTCTTCGGGGCGGCACCCAGCTTCTGGGCAACCGGCTTGCCGTCCTTGAACAGGACCATGAGCGGGATCGACTGCACCCCGATCTCGCCGGGGACGCCGGTGTTTTCCATGATGTCCATCTTGGCGATCGTCACCTTGTCGCCCAGCTCTTCGCTGATTTCTTCCAGCGCGGGCGCGATCATCTTGCACGGGCCGCACCACTCGGCCCAGAAATCGACCAGCACGGGCTTGTCGCTTTCGAGAACGTCTGACTTGAAGCTGGCATCGGTGACGTTGACGGTCGCCATGGGAAATCTCCTGTTTCTTTGCCCCCTTATTTAGGGCGCGGGTCGGTTCACTCAACGGGCGGCGGGTCAAAGCTTTCCTGCGCGACCGACAAGGCGGCTTTCTGCGCCGCCAGCATGTCCGCCGGGATCGCGATCAGCTGCGGCGTCTGGGTATAGAGCACGGCCGCCTCGATCGCGCGGCCGGGATAGATGCGCCCCAGCGCCGCCACATAGGCCGCCATCTGCCGCACCGTGGCGCGCGGCACCTGGTCGAGCGATGCCGGCGGCCGGCGGGCCGTCTTGAAGTCCACCACCGTCACCCGTTCCGGTTCGACCAGGAGACGGTCCACCGTGCCGGCGACGACCTGCCCCTCGACGATCGCGGCCAGCGGCACTTCGGCCAGGGACTGCGCGCCGAAGACATGGGCAAAGGCGGGATCGGCCATGACCGCCAGGGCCGCTGCCAGGATCTCGTCGCGCGCGCCTGCGTCCAGGGCTGCGCCCTGTTTCTCCAGCCAGGCACGGCCGAGCGCTTCGCGCCGGTCGTCCGCCACCTCGGGCAACCGCTCCAGCAGCTTGTGGATCAGGGTGCCGCGCAGCGCGGCTTCGCGCAGGCGGTCGGGCGGAAGCGGGGGATCGGCCGCGCTGTCTTCCCCCGCTGCCGAGGGGGCCAGCGGGCGCGGCGGGCGCGGTTCCGGGCCGACCGGGCGGCGGGCCCAGCCGGGCAGGTCGGCCGGCGCGCTCTCGGTCACCGGCTCCTCCGGGCGCAGTGGCGGTGCGGGCGCGCCGATTTCCCACCGCGCGCCCCACAAGTCGTCGGCCAGCCCTTCCCCTTCGAACAGGGGGGCGAGGCGGGCGTACCAGCTATCCGGATGCGGCTCCCCCTTGTCGCGGGGGCCGAGCGAGCCGCCGATGAACAGCGCCTCCTCCGCGCGCGTCATCGCGACGTAAAGCAGGCGCCAGTGCTCGCGCATTTCCTCGGCCAGGGCCGCGTCGTGCGCGGCAGCGACGGGGCCCAGGCGCTGTTCGCGCGCAAGCGCCGGGATCGGGACCTGCCGCGGCTCCTCGGCGCCCGGCAGGTTTTCCGCCAGCGACAGCGCCCCGCCCCCCGGCGGCGCGCCGGTCGCATCGGCAAGGATCACGATCGGCGCCTGGAGCCCCTTCGATCCGTGGGCCGTCATCACCCGCACCTGGCTGCCGCCCTCGCCCGCCTCGCGCTTCAGCTCTCCCTCGCCGGCGTCGAACCAGCGGATGAAGCCCTGCAGGCTGGCGGCACTGCCCGCGCTGTAGGCATGGGCGGCATTGAGCAGTTCGTCGATCGGGTCGTTCGCCTCCCGCCCCAGCCGGGCGACCAGCTTGCGCCGCCCCTGCCAGGGGCCGACGAGAATCCAGCGCAGCAGTGCCTGCGGCAATTCGTAGTCGGCCCGGGCGAGCAGCTGGCCCAGCGCCTCGCGCGTGGCCGCGACCAGCGGCTCGCGCGCGGCGCGCAAGTGGGTCCAGAGCGGTACGCGCGGCGGGCGATGTGCATGGGCCAGAAGGTCATCCTGGTTCCAGCCGACGAGCGGGGAAACGAGGAGATTGGCGAGATTGAGGTCGTCGAGCGGCTGCGCGGCGAAGCGCAGCGCGGCCATCAGGTCCTTCACCCCCAGCGGCGCGCCCAGCCGCAGCCGATCGACCCCCGCCACCGGGACGCCGGCGGCGTGAAGGCGGGCCACGATCAGGCCGGCCAGTTCCTTGCGCTTGCGAACCAGGACCATGATGTCGCCCGGCCCGGCGGCGCGCGGGGGGTGGTTCTTGGCCAGGGTGAAGCCGTCGTCCAGCCAGGTCCGCACCTGGCGCGCGATGCGATCGGCCATCTGCCGGTCGTGCCGCGCGAGCCAGCCTTCTTCGCCCTCGTCGTCCTCGCGCTCGATCACCCCCGATACCGGGCGCCAGAGCGTGACCAGCCCGGCGTCGAACCGCCCGACATGCGGATCGGCAGGCTCGGCCAGGCCAAGTTCCGGATGGCCGATCGCGGCGATCGCCCGATCGACGAAGCCGAGCACCGGCGCGCCGGTACGGAACGATTCGTCCAGCCCGTATTCGCGCAGCTCGCGGATCGGCACCGCGTCGCGCGCCTCGCGCGCCCCCTCGGCCGCGGCTGCCATCGCCGCCCTGACCCGGGCGCGCGCAGCCTCGAAGTTCTCCGGGCTCGTGCCCTGGAACCGGAAAATCGCCTGCTTGTAATCGCCGACGGTGAAGATCGTGCGCAGCTTGTCGTCGTGCGCGCCCTCGCCGGCGAAGAAATCGTCGATCAGCGCAAAGACGATCGCCCATTGCGCCGCGTTGGTATCCTGCGCCTCGTCGATCAGGACATGGTCGAAACGCCGGTCCAGCTTGTAGCGGATCCAGGCCGCCATGTCCGAACGGCCCAGCAGGTCCGCCGCGCGCCGGATCTGGTCGTCGAAATCGACCAGCCCCTCGCGCGCCTTGGCCTCTTCCCACCGCAGCGCGAACTTGCGCCCCAGTTCCAGCTGGGGGGCCATCGCCTCGGCCAGCGCGACGAGGCCGACGAATTCGCGAACCCGCGCAATCGCCGCCTCCGCCCGCTCGCTCGCCGCGGCGAAGGCTCCATCGGCGTTCCTGGGCAGGCGCGGGTTGCCGTTCTTGAAGAACAGCGCATCGGCCAGCTGGTCGATCGCGTCCGCCCGCCCGGCCGCCGGGGCCGCCAGCCAGCCCTCGATCGCCTCGACCGCGGCCGCGCCCTGCTTGCCCTTCCAGTCGCGGTAGTGCGCCAGGCATTCGCGCAGCGCGGCGATGTCGAAACCCTCGTCGGCGCAGAGCGCGGCAGCATCGTCCCGGCTCGCATCGGCGGCCAGCCCGAGCAGGCGGTTGACCCGCGGGCGCATCGGCGGCTGCCACGCGCCAGGGCCGGTCCACAGCTCGCTCGCGCCGGCGCAGCGCATCAGCCAGGCGCGCACCCCGTCGGCGCCCTTGTCGCAGCTGAGCCGCGCGATCGCCTCGAGCGTCGCCGCATCGCCTTCGCGCTCGGCCGCGGCGAGCATCTCGGCCAGGACCTCGCGCGAGAGCAGCTCGCGCTCGCGGTCCTCCATCGGCCGCGATCCCGGGGCGATCCGGGCTTCTTCCGGAAAGGTCGCCAGGAGCCACTGGGCGAAGGCGTGGATCGTGTCGATGCGCAGCCCCCCGCCCGGGGTGTCGAGCACGCTGGCGAACAGGGTCCGCGCACGGGCCTGGGTCGCGGGATCGAAGGGCGCGCCGATATCCTTCAGCTCGCCGGCCAGCGCGGCCGCGTCCATCCGCACCCAGCGGGCGAGCACGTCGTTCACGCGCACGGCCATTTCCGCGGCCCCGGCCTTGGTGAAGGTCAGGCACAGGATCTGCGAGGGATCGGTTTCCGGTTGCAACAGCAGGCGCAGCACGCGCGCGGAAAGCACCTGCGTCTTGCCGGTCCCGGCCGACGCGGACAGCCAGACGCATTCGCGCGGATCGACCGCGTCGCGTTGCCGCCCGTGGAGCGGATAGACCTTGCCGCTCATCGCCCGTCGCCCGCCGGGTCGTCGTCCACCCGGGCCTGCCATTCGTCGAGCCGCATCAGCTGGTCGTAGTCGGCATAGCCGGGATAATCGGGGTTCTTGCGCGCGGTGAACGGCGCATCGCCGCGGATGTAGTCGCCGATCGCCTCGCGCAGCTTCGCCTCGGTCAGGGGCAGGAAGCGATCCGGCTCGATCCCGGTCCGCTTGCTGCCGACCCGCAGCGGCGTCTCGACATAGCCGAAGCCGCCCGCGCGGTTCTTCGCCAGCGACCAGTATTCGAAGGCCACGGGCTCCCCCTCGACATCGGCAATGCCGCCCGCGCGGGCCATCATGCCGATCAGCCCGAGCTGGAGGGCGAAACCCTGTTCCACCATCTTCCACCCCGGCGGCTTGCCGGTCTTGTAATCGACGATCGCCAGCGTTCCGTCGGCCAGCCGGTCTATCCGGTCGGCGCGGCCGTGAATCCGCACCCCCTCGACCGTCATTTCGCCCTTGCGCTCGATCGCGATCGCCTGCCGCGCCCCGTCCTCGCCGATCGCGCGCTCGACCCATTCGAGCGCGGCGAGCAACCGCGGCCGCCAGAGGCCCCGCATCAGCGGGTGCATGTTCATTTCCTCCAGCACGTCGTCCGCGATCGGCGCCAGCCGCACCCGGGGATCGTCCGCCCGCGCCCGGTGCCAGCGTTCGAGAATCGCGTGCGCCGCGGTGCCCTGCCACGCGGCCGACGGATCGGCGTCCAGCGGGTCGAGGCTGCGCAGCGCCAGTATCTCGCGGGCATAGAACTGGTAGGGATCGCCCAGCAGGCGATCGAGCGCGGTCACCGCGATATCGACCTGGCGCTGCGACGCGTCGGGCCGCGGTTCCGGGCGCGGATAGACCGGCGGCTGGCTGGGCGTGTCGTCGATCGCGCGGGCGAGATCGACCGCCGCGCTTTCGCGGTGGCTCTCCAGCAGGCGATCGCCCAGCAGGGCCTTGACCCGCAGGAGGAAGCGCGAAGGGATCGCCGGGCCCCCTTCGTCGCGCGCCGCGCGGCTCAGCACGACTTCGGGTGCGCCGAGGGCCGCGGCGAGGTCGTGCGCCGAAAGGCCTATGCGAAAATCGGCCCCCGGCACGCCGAGCGCGCGCATGACCGGCGGCGCGAGCAACGGATTGGGCGCCGGCCGCGGCGGCCAGACCCCTTCGTTCAGCCCGCCGCAGATGACGAGGTCCGCCCGCGCCATGCGCGATTCGAGCAGGCCGTAGATGGCAACGCGCGGATGGCCGCCGTAAGGCGGGCGCACCGCGACCTGGTCCATCGCCTCGCGCAGCACGGCCGGGAGGTCGCCCGGTGCGAGCGCCGGCCCGGCCTCGCTGCCGTGCAGCCGCAAGTCGTCGACAAAGGCCGACAGCGCGCGCCCGTCCGCCCCGGCCCACAGCGGATCGCCGCAGATCGCCTCCGCCGCGCGGGCCAGCAGGTCGACATGCCCGCCCAGCGGGCGCGCGGGCGCCTCGCTCTCGGCCCCGTCCCCGGCGGCGACATCGCGCACGAACAGCGGGGCCAGCGCGGCTTCCACCACCTGCCACCAGTCGCCGATCCCCGCCGTCCGGCGCGCCAGGCGCCCGATGCGCTCGCGCAGGGCGGCCAGGGCCGGCGCAGGGCGCGGCCCGCGCAACTCCAGCTCGAGCTGGCGGGCATGGTCGAGCCAGGCCGCCCGCCCGAACGGCTCGCCCGCCAGCGGGTGTTCGAGCATGGCGATCAGCGGCACCGGCGCGGCATCGTCGGCCATGACTTCGGCCAGGAGGAGGAGGAAACGCCCGGCGGCGGTTTGCGACAGCGGGCGGCCGGCCGAATCGTCCGCCTCGATGTTCCAGCGGCGCAAGTGGGCCGCGACCCGCGCGGCCAGCCCGCGATCGGGCGTGACGACGGCGATCCGCCGCTCCGCCCCTTCCAGCGCCCGGCGCACCAGCAGGGCGATCGCCTGGGCTTCCTCTTCCGGGTTGGCGCTTTCCATGATCCGCACTCCGGCCATGCGGCGCTTCTCCGCCGGCAGGTCGACCCAGCGCGTGCTCGCCTGCGGCGGCATGAAAAGGCTGGAGATCGCGTGGCTGCGCTCGGGCTCCGCCGCGCCCATGCCGCGCCGGTGCCACGGACGCACTTCGCCGCGCGCCACGCCCATGCGGTTGAGCAGCAGCTTGAGATGGTATTGCGGGTGCGTGACCGCGTCGTCGCGCGCGAAGGGGCTCGCGCCCGCCTCGTCCGCATGGCCGGCGCGGCCCAGCTCGTCCCAGACCTCGTCCGCCAGCGTCAGGTCGAGATCGGGCAGGATCACCGCGCCGCGCGGCAGCTCGGAGATGACCCGCAGCATCCGCGCCAGCTCGGGGGCGGCGCTGGTCACGCCGGCGGCGACGACGGGGGTGGCGGGCGGCGCATCGCGCCACTGGCGGGCGGCGCGGGCGAACAGCATGTTTCGCCGCGTGGCCGCATCGACCATGCCAAGGTCTTCCAGCTCGGCGCGCCACATCGCCTGGACGGCGTAGAACAGCTTGGTGTTCTCGCTCCAGTGCGCGGCGACTTCGGCCAGGGCCTGCATCACCGGTTCGCCCCAGAGGTCGTCGGGGGCGATCCCTTCCACCAGCAGCCGGTCCATCGTCTGGCCGATCTCGCGCGCCAGCCGCAGGCGCCCTGCGGGTGACGGGCGCGGGTTGCGGCCCAGCGCGTCCATCGCCCGGTCGAGCAATTCGGCCAGGGTCAGCCAGCGCCGCGTCGGCTCGACCGCGGGCGGGATCGCGTTCGCGCCGAGCGGGTCGAGCAGCGGCCCGATCGCCTCGTCCAAGTCGAGGTCGCCGACCGCCGCCATGCGCGGCATCAGCATTCCGCCGCGCTCCTCGGCGCCGAAGTGGCGGATGAACGCCTCGGTCACCGTGCGCACTGCGCGGGTGCTGGGCAGCAGGAGCGTCAGGCGAGCGAGGCCGAGATCGTCCTCGCCGTAGCGCGGCACCAGCCCCGCCACCAGCGCATCGGCGAAGCCGCGGTGCGCGGCGATCGAAAAGACGGCCGGGCCGGGCCGGTCAGCCACCCTGCAACGCTTCTTCGGTGGGTGCGATGGCCTGCGGGGTGCCCACTTCGTACCAGCAGCCGGTGAAGCTCGCCCCGAACAATCGGCCCTCGGCGATCGCGCGCTCCCACAGTTCCATCGTGCCGAAGCGCCCCTCCGGCGAATCGCGCAGGAGGCGGTGCGACACGAGCTGGATCCCGGTGTAGATGAAGGGCGCCACCCGCCCCGCCAGGCGGCGTTTCAGCCGCCCGTGCGGGTCCATGTGAAAGTCGCCCAGCCCGCGGAAATTGCGCGCGCGGGCATGGGGCACGACCAGCAGCAGCGCGTCCATCCGTTCCGGGTCCCACCGTTCGGAAAGGTCGGTGAAGGCGTCGCGCGGCCCGTCCAGCCATATGTTGTCGGAATTGAGGCAGAAGAAGGGATCGGGAAGATGCGGCAGGGCCTTCTTCATCCCCCCGCCTGTTTCCAGCAGTTCCGCGCGCTCGTCGGAAATCGTCACCGCCGGGCGCGCGCGTTCCTTCAGGTGCGCTTCCAGCGCATCGGCATAGTAATGGACATTGACCACGGCGCGTTCGACCCCTGCCTCTGCCAGCCGGTCGAGCGCATGATCGATCAGCGGCTTGCCGGCGACGCGCACCATCGGCTTCGGCTGGCTCGCGGTCAGCGGGCGCATCCGCTTGCCCAGGCCCGCCGCCATGACCATCGCCGTATCCGCAGCGAGCCTGCTCACATCAGTTCTCCACCGAAGGTATCGCGGATATTGCGCGGGACGTTGCCATCGAACCAGCGGGCGACCGGGGCCAGGGCGGGATCGGCCAGGTCGCGCTCCAGCGCCTCCCACACGCGCGGAATCATGGCGAGGTACCGCGCCTTGCCGTCGCGCTTCCACAGGCGGGTGAAAATGCCGACGATCTTCGCGTTGCGCTGCGCGCCGAGCCGGGCGTAGTCGGCCGCGAAGCCATCCCCCGGCCCGGCGGCGGCGACATAGCGTTCGATCATCGCGCGCTCCAGTTCGGGCGCAACGTCGCGCCGTGCGTCCTGGAGCAGGGACACGAGGTCGTAAGCCGGGTGGCCGACCAGCGCGTCCTGGAAATCGATCAGCCCCTGCGGCCCGCTGCCGTCGGGCGCGGGGTCGAGCAGCATGATGTTTTCCGCGTGGTAATCGCGCAGCACCGTGACGCCCGGCCGCTGCCGATCCAGCACCGGGGCCATGACTTCGTCCCACGCGGCGAGATAGCCTTCGCGATCGACCGCCAGCCCCATGGCCGGGCAGTACCAGTCGGTAAACAGCGCCAGTTCGCGGCGGTAGGCGGCGAGGTCGTAGGGGGCGAAGGGACCGGGCGGCAGGCGATGCAGCGCCACCAGTGCGTCGATCGCGCAGGCATAGGCGTTCGCTTCCCCGTCCGGATTGGCTTCGAGCCAGTCGCGCATCCGGTCCGTGCCGAAATCCTCCAGCAGGACCCAGCCTGCTGCGGCGTCTTCGGCATGGACTTCCGGCGCGCGCTGGCCATTGGCGGACAGCCAGTGCGCGACGTCTAAGAACGGGCGCGGGTCCTCGTGCGGGGGCGGCGCATGCATCAGCATGGCGCGGCGATCGCCGTGGCGGACGCGGAAATAGCGGCGGAAGGAGGCGTCGCCTTCGAGCGGCTCCACCGCCGCCCCTTGCCAGCCGGCATTGTCGAGAAAGGGAATCAGGCCATCGGGCAGCGCATTCATGGCATGCGCCCTAGCCAATCGTCGCCCGGCACGACAATCGCCTTGCGCCCGCTATCCGCGATTTCGAGCGCGATCGACAGGCACCCCGCCTCGTACGTGAAACCGCCGGCGTTTTCCGGCCATTCGGCCAGCAGCGCGGCCCCTGCCCGGTAATCGTCGAGCCCGATCTCCTCCGCCTCCGCCGGATCGTCGAGGCGATAGAAATCGGCATGGACCAGCGGCGGGTCCAGCGTGTCGTAGGTTTCGACGATCGTGAAAGTGGGCGACGGAACCTCGCCGCGGTGGCCCAGCGCGGCGATGATCGCGCGGGCCAGCGTGGTCTTGCCCGCCCCCAGCCCGCCCGAGAGCGCGACGACGTCGCCGGCCCGCAGCTGGCGCGCGATCCCCTGCCCCAGCCGCTCCATCGCCGCGAGATCGGGGAGGTCCAGGGTCGCCGGGCCGGTCATGGCAGGCGGATCGTCGCCGTCGTGCCCGCGCCCTTGCGCGAGGCCATGTCGAGCGTGCCGCCCTGCGCCTCGACCAGTTCGCGCGCCAGCGGAATGCCCAGCCCCTGCCGCCGCTCCAGCCCGCTGCCGTCGCGGGTCTTGCGCAGGCCGTCGAGCGCATGGGCCAGTTCACCCGCGGTCATCCCCCGGCCGTTGTCCGATATGACCACTTTCACCCCGTCCGGCTCGCGCGTCAGGTTGACGAGGATCCGCCCGCCCTTGTCGGTCGCGGCGATCGCGTTGTCGAGCAGGTGGCCGATCGCCCGGCCGAGCTGGCGCGGATCGGCATCGACCTTGCCGACCGAGCTGCCTTCCAGATCGAGATTGAGGCCGCCGGCAAGGATCGCCTGCTCGCGCTCGCGCACGATCCGCGTGACGAAGGGCATCAGGGCGATCCGCTCCTTCGTCACCGGCAGCAGGCCCGCCTCGCTCTGCGAGAGGTCGAGCACGTCCTCCACCTGGTCGGTCAGGCGGGCGACCGAATCGAGGATCGCGCGGACATAGTCCTTCCCCTGCTCCGAAAGCTCGCCCGCGGCTCCGCTGTCGAGCAGTTCGGCAAAGCCGCCGATCGAGGTCAGCGGGGTGCGGAATTCATAGCTCATGTTCGCAAGGAAGCGCGTCTTGACCTGGTCCGCCTCTTCCAGCGCCATGTTGCGTTCGCGCAGCGCCTCTTCCGCCTTCACCGAGTCGGTGATGTCGAGCACGGTCAGCAGGCCGTTGCCATCGGGCAGCGGGACGCCGGCGAATTCCAGCGTGCGCCCGTCCGCCAGCTGGATGCGCCCGCCCTTTTCCTTGCGGTCGAGCGTGGCGGCGCGGATCACCTCGCCCACGGCCCTGGCCTGGGCCGGCCGGGCAAGATTGGGGGCCAGCGCCTCGATCAGGCGGTCGGCGGCCGGGTGCCGGTCCATCAGGTCCGGGTCCAGCCCCCAGGTCCCGGCGAAGCTGCGGTTCCACAGCTGCAGGTGCCCGTCGGGCGCGAAGACGGCGAGCGCTTCGAACAGGCTGTCGAACGTGGCCGTGCGCGTGCGCAGCAGGGTGTCGCGCGTGGCAGATAGCGCGAGCTGTTCGGTCCGGTCTTCCGCCACCAGCACCAGCCCCCCGTCGGGCATCGGGTTGCCGACCACGCGCAAGTGCGTCTTGTCCGCCAGCGGCCAGGCTTCCTCGCGCGGCTCGTCGGCGCTGAACCACTCGGCATGTTCGCGCCGCCAGGCGGGAAAATCGCGCACGACCGGGGTCTTCCCGGCATCGCGGGCATCGCTGAGGAACCGTTCGAAATCGAGACCCGCGGCGACCGTGCCCGGGGTGACCCCGAAAATGCGCCGGAACGGCTGGTTGGCGAACGTCAGGCGGCGGCGCGCGTCGAACTGCGCGACCCCGACCGAAAGCTGGTCGAGGATCGAACGCTGCGCCTCGCGGAAGGCGCGGAATTCGCGGGCCAGTTCCTCCATGTCCTCGATATCGATCGCGTATCCGGCAATGCCCTCGCGCCCCAGCGGCAGGTCGCTGACCCGCAGCGAGCGCCGCTCGCCGGCGACGGTCGCCGTCACGATCCGCTCTATCGGGGCGTCGTGCTCGGCCGACTGCAGGGCCACCTGCGCCGCGGAAAGACCGTCCACCGGCTCGACCAGTTCGAGCTGCCGGTCGACCGCGTCGGCGGCATTGGCCGCGCCGACCGCCTCGACATAGGCGCCGTTGACCAGCCGCAGCCGCGCGTCGGTGCCGCGGAACCACATCGGCATCGGCGCGGCCTCGATCAGGCCGACGAGCGCGGCGAAATCGCCCTGCGCCCGCGCCGCCTCCTCGCGCAGGCGGGCCAGTTCGCTTTCGCTCTCGCTGAAATCGAACACCCAGATCAGCGCCGCCCCGCCGGGCGAGACCTGCGGGTCGGCCAGCGCGCCACGCAGGGCCAGGCTGCGCTGCGATCCCGGCGGGGTCAGGGCCATGCGGAACGGCGCGGCGGTCTTCTGCGCGCGGCGAACGTGCCGGGTCAGGTCTTCCAGCTGATCGCGCGAGAGGCCCTCGCCCCCGCTGCCCGACAGTTCGCTGAGATAGGCCGGCAGGCGGTCGAGGCCGAACCAGCCGGCCAGCCGTTCGGACGCCTCGATCCGCATGTCGGCACGGACCAGCAGCGGGATCGCCGGCGCCTCGTCGATCATCCGGGCGAGCCTGCGGGCCGCCTTGCGGCTCGTTTCCGCCGCCCGCGCCTTGGCCGCCGCCGCGATCATCAGCCATGCGGCGCCGGCGGTCCATGCTGCCAGGAGCAGCCCGATCAGCGCCAGCGCGGTGGGGGAAAGGTCCATGCCGGTCAGCTATGCGGCAAGCGCCCGCGATGCAACGCCAATCCTGCCGCACGCGGCCGCCCCAGGTACTCCCGGCGGCCCCGGCGGGCGGCCCGGCGGCAGGGGCCGCCGGGCGCCAGCGCGCGTCAGTAGCGGTAGTGCTCGGGCTTGAACGGCCCTTCCTGCGGGACGCCGATATAGTCGGCCTGCTTCCGGCTCAGCCTGGTCAGCGTGACGCCGAGCTTCTCCAGGTGCAGCGCGGCGACTTTCTCGTCGAGGTGCTTGGGCAGGACGTAGACCTCGTTGCGGTATTCGTCCGACTTGGTGAACAGCTCGATCTGGGCCAGCGTCTGGTTGGTGAAGCTGGAGCTCATCACGAAGCTCGGGTGGCCGGTGGCGCAGCCGAGGTTGACGAGGCGGCCCTTGGCGAGGACCAGGATCGACTTGCCATCGGGGAAGGTCACCAGGTCGGTGCCGGGCTTGATTTCCTTCCAGGTGTAGTTGTCGAGCGCGGAAATCTGGATCTCGCTGTCGAAGTGGCCGATGTTGCACACGATCGCCATGTGCTTCATCGCCTTCATGTGCTCGGCCGTGATCACGTCCTCGTTGCCGGTCGCGGTCACGAAGATGTCGCAGCGGCCGACCGCTTCTTCCATCGTCACGACTTCGAACCCGTCCATCGCCGCCTGGAGCGCGCAGATCGGGTCGATCTCGGTCACCATCACCCGCGCACCGCCGTCGCGCAGCGAGGCGGCCGAGCCCTTGCCCACGTCGCCGTAGCCCGCCACGCAGGCGACCTTGCCCGCCAGCATGACGTCGGTCGCCCGGCGGATCGCGTCGACCAGCGATTCCTTGCAGCCATAGAGATTGTCGAACTTCGACTTCGTGACGCTGTCGTTCACGTTGATCGCCGGGAACGGCAGCTTGCCCTGCTTGGCGATCTGGTACAGCCGCATGACGCCGGTGGTCGTTTCTTCGGAAACGCCCTTGATCGCCTGGACCGACTTGGTGAGATAGCCCGGCTTGGCCTTGACGAAAGCCTTGAGCGCGCGCTGCATCTCGATCTCTTCGGCGTTCTGCGGCGCGGGCATTTCCTCGCCCGCCTCGATCCGCGCGCCCCAGAGCGCGAACATCGTCGCATCGCCGCCGTCGTCGAGGATCATGTTGGCCGTGCAGTCGGGATCGTCCTCGCTCGACCAGTCGAAGATCTTGCCGACGTAGTCCCAGTAATCGGCCAGGCTTTCGCCCTTCACCGCGAAGACCGGCACGCCGTTGGCCGCCATCGCCGCGGCGGCGTGATCCTGCGTCGAGAAGATGTTGCAGGTCGCCCAGCGGACCTCGGCGCCCAGCGCGGTGAGCGTTTCGATCAGCACCGCGGTCTGGATCGTCATGTGCAGCGAGCCGGTGATGCGCGCGCCCTTCAGCGGCTGCGCCTCGCCATATTCCTCGCGCAGGGCCATCAGGCCGGGCATCTCGGTTTCGGCGATCGCGATCTCGTCGCGGCCGTAATCGGCGAGGCTGATGTCCTTGACGATGTAATCCTGCTTGGCGTCGGCCACGGAATTCTCCTGAAATCTGCTGTCTGGCGGCGCGCGGGGGCGCGCCCGTTTTCCTGCCCGCGGATGTAGCGACGGCCCTGTCGCGAAGCAAATATAAAGCGATCTTTATATCCTTTGCCGTTGCCGCGCGCACCGCAGGCTCTATATCGGCACGCGAACGGACGGGACGACGAAAGGATATTGCGAGATGACGATTTCGGTTGGCGACAGGATTCCCGATGTGACGCTGGTGAAGGCGACCGACGAGGGTCCCGAGAAAGTCCAGGCGGGCGAATACTTCAAGGGCAAGAAAGTTGCGCTGTTCTCGGTGCCGGGCGCGTTCACCCCGACCTGCTCGGCGCGCCACCTGCCCGGTTATGTCGAAAAGGCCGGCGACCTGAAAGCCAAGGGCATCGACGAGATCGCCTGCACCGCGGTCAACGACGCCTTCGTCATGGGCGCCTGGAACAACCAGGCCGGTTCGTCCGACGTGACCATGCTGGCCGACGGCAACGGCGAGTTCGCCCAGGCCACCGGGCTGACGATGGACGGCAGCGGTTTCGGCCTCGGCCAGCGGGGCCAGCGCTATTCGATGATCGTCGAAGACGGCGTGGTGAAGGAACTCAACGTCGAGCAGCCGGGCGATTTCTCGGTCTCGAGCGCGGAGCACATGCTCGGCCAGCTCTGACCGCAACGGGGGACGGGCCGGCCGTGGCGCCGGCCCGATCCGAACCGAAACACGCGCCCAGGTTCCCCGGCCGCGCGCCGGGGCGAAGACGGGAAGCCGGTCCGAATCCGGCGCTGCCCCCGCAACTGTAGGCGGAGAGCGACGGCCGACGAAGCGCCACCGGGCCCACCCCGGGAAGGCCAGGACGATCGCGACGACCCGCAAGCCAGGAGACCTGCCCGGGCGCTGCAAACGAACCACCGGCGGGGTGTCCGGTCGGGTCGCTGGCAGCCGGAGCGCGCGCCCGCGCGGCCGGCTGCACGTGCCCGGTCGACGCGTCGCCGCCATGCGAAGGAGGCGACGACGATGACACCCGGGCAGATCACGCCAGCAGAACCGGCCGCCCAACCCGGCCCGCCCGTGCGCCTGGTGGACATGGTGTTTCCCGGCGACACCAACCATCACGGCACGCTGTTCGGCGGGGTCGCCCTGGCGCACATGGACAAGGTCGCCTTCCTCGCCGCTTCGCGTCATGGCCGGGCGCCGTTCGTCACCGCGGCATCGGAGAAGATCGACTTCGCCGCGCCCGCGCACGAAGGCGACATGGTCGAGGTGACCGGGCGCGTCGTGCGGGTCGGGGCGTCCTCGCTCGACGTCGAGGTGGAGCTCGTGGCCGAAGCGCCGGTCAGCGGCGAACGGCGGCTGTGCACGCGCGGACGGTTCGCGATGGTCGCGCGCAAGGGGCCGGACACGCGCCTTCCCCTGCCCCCGCTCGCCGCGCCCCCCGGGGCGCACGGCGACGCGAAAGAGGACGTGGATGGCCATGGCGGGGCGCCGCTGCGCATCCTCGACATGGTCTTCCCGGGGCAGACCAACCATTACGGCACGCTCTATGGCGGCGACGCGCTGCGGATGATGGGCAAGGCGGCCTTCATCGCCGCCACCCGCCACGTGCGCCAGGTGCTCGTCATGGCCTCCTCCGACCGGATCGATTTCGTCGCACCGATCGTCGAAGGCGACATCGTGGAACTGGTGGCGCAGGTGAAGATGACCGGGCGCAGCTCGGTCCGCGTGGCGGTGGAACTGTGGTCGGAAGGCGTGCTGACGGGCGAACGCCGGTGCGCGGCGAGCGCGCTGTTCACCCTCGTCAGCGTGAACCGCGAAGGCCGCCCGCTGCCGTTCAGTATCCCATCAGCTTGAGCACTTCCTCGCGGCTGCGCGGGTCGTCGAGGAACGTGCCCATCATGCGGCTGGTGGTCATCGTCACCCCTGGGGTGCGAACGCCGCGCGCGGTCATGCAGCTGTGGCTCGCCTCGATCACGACCGCCACGCCCTGGGGCTGGAGATGTTCCCAGATGCAGTCGGCCACTTCGGCGGTCAGCCGTTCCTGCACCTGGAGCCGGCGCGCAAACCCGTGGAGGACGCGGGCGAGCTTCGAGATGCCGACCACGCGGTCGGTCGGCAGGTAGGCGATCGCCGCCTTGCCGATGATCGGCGCCATGTGGTGTTCGCAGTGGCTCTGGAAGGGGATGTCCTTGAGCAGGACGATCTCGTTGTATCCGCCCACTTCCTCGAACACGCGGCTGAGGTGGATCGCGGGATCTTCGGCATAGCCGAGGCAATATTCCTTCCACGCGCGGGCGACCCGGCTCGGCGTGTCGAGCAGCCCCTCGCGCTCCGGATCGTCGCCGGCCCAGCGGATCAGCGTGCGAATCGCCTCCTGCACCTCGTCGGGAACGGGGGGCTTGCCCCGCGATACGTCTTCGTCCGGCCCGACCAGGCTGCTCATAATCCGATCCTCTTTCGTGTCCGTTTCGCGCGGCGCGCGGCGCGCCGCAGCATGCTCCCCTTGCGGAAAAGTCCGCCCTTGGCAAACGGCTCGAACATCTCGTCCGGCCGTTCGGGGTCGAGCATGCCCGATTCGGCCAGGGTATCTTCCACCCCGTTGAGGTCCGGCACGTCGTAGGCGCGCAGCGAACGGTCTTCCCCCTGGCCGTGCTCGGCGATCAGGCGGTGCATCGACGGGTCGCGCTCCAGCAGGCGGGCGACCTCCTCCGCCTCGAGCCCGCAATGCTCGCCCAGCAGCGAATGGCGCAGCGCGGCGATCGCGGGGCCGGCGTGGCCGTTGGCCGGCCGCCGGCAATCGATGAAGACGTCGCATTCGCTGTCGAGCCCCATCGATCGGTTGTTGAAGTTGGCCGAGCCGATCCGCAGGATCTCGTCGTCGATGATCGTCACCTTGGCGTGGACGTAGATCGGCGTGTCGCCGGTATGGGGCACGTAGATGCGGAAACGGTCCTTGTGGTCGAACTCCGCCAGGCATTCGATCATCCGCACCCGGGCGTGGTCCATCGCCTGCTGTTCCAGCCAGCCCTCGGCCGTCTTGGGCTGGACCATCACGATTTCGGGCGGGTCGTCTTCGCTCAGCCGCTCTCCGATCGCCTCGGCGATGCGGCGCGAGGTGAAATACTGGTTCTCACTGTAGATGAACCGGCGCGCGCGGGCGATCTGCGCGAGCAGGAGTTCCTCGATCTCGCACACCCGTTCCAGCCCGTCGTAGCGGGCGCGGGTGCGGGCAATGCCCAGCTCGACGTCCTCGAACTGGACCGAGAGGGCATCGGGCCACAGGCTTTCGCCGGGTATCGACACCTGGTCGAGGTTCTCGCCCCCGGCCCGCTCCCACCGCTCACGGCTGAGGATGCCCAGGACCCGGGCGGCTTCCCCCTCGAACATCATCGTCGCGTCGTGCCACGGGCCATAGCGCCTGCCGTGCGGCCGGCGGCGGCGGCGATCGCGTTCGAGGTGCTCGCGCGTGTCCCACCGGTCCTGCGTCATGTCGATGCCGCCGCACACGGCCAGCTTGTCGTCGATCACGGCGATCTTCTGGTGGTGCGAACAGCCGACCGGGTGGTGGGTATCGAACTTGAAGGTAATCCCCTTGTGCGCGGCCATCCGCGCCAGGTCCACGAGCATGTATCCGCGCGCGAAAAACTGGAACAGGCCAAGGCTCCATTTCAGCACCCGGATTTCCAGCCCGTCGCGATGGCGGGCGAGCCACATCAGGAAACTGCCCAGGCGGCGGGGATAGTTGCGGCGCAGGATGCGGTGAAACCACCTGCGGCCCAGGGCCAGGTGAATGCGGGTGTCGAAATCCCAACCGACCAGGAAGATGCGGTGGCGCGCCTTCAGCATCGCCTGCTGCATCAGCGCGAAATAATCGGCCGCGTCGACGATCACGCTCGCCCGGTCGGCATGGGCATAGCGCCAGACGCCGGGTTCCTCCGGCTCGTCGTCGAACTCCGGTTCGGCCGCCTCCGTTTCCCGTGCTGTCACCCCGCCCCCGACGCTTTATTCCTTGGCGTCTTCCAGCTTCTCCGGCGTGACTTCGGCATCGGCCTTCTCCTCGCGCTTGCGGCGTTCGAACACCGATTCCATGTGTTCCTCGTCCTCCCGGGTAAGGTGATCCTCGAAATCGGGGAAGTGGTCTTCCTCTTCCTCGTCGATGTGATGGCGATAGCGGTGCTCGAGTTCCTTGAACTTGGACAGCCAGGCGCCGGAGGACATGTCGGTGGCCGCTAGGTCGTTCAGCATCTCGTCGATCTCGTGATGCTCGGCCACCGAATGGCGCGTTTCGTCGGTCGTGTCGGGCTTGCGCAGCATTGTCGAGTAGAGCGCCTGCTCCTCGGCCGCGGCGTGGCTCTTCAGTTCCTTGGTCAGCTCGGTGAAGAGCCGCCGGCGTTCCTCGCTCTCGCCCTCGGTTTCGAGCAGCCGGTCGAGCAGCTCGCGGTGGCGATCGTGATCCTGTTTCAGTCGCGCGAAGATTGCCTCGGCGGCCATGGGCGGTTTCCTCCTGTTGCCTGCCGGATGGAATGGGCGAACCGGTGCTTTGTTCCGCGCGCGCCCGGGGGTGACTATCGCGCCGCTCCGCCCCATATGCGGCGCATGGAGCGATTTCGCGAGCCGCCCTCCGCTGCGGAGATGGAACGCATGGCCGGCGCCGTCGTCGCGGGCCTGCCGGAGGAATTCCGCGAGCCGATGCGCGCGGTCGTGGTGCGGGTGGAGGAGTTTGCCACCCGCGAACAGCTCGATTCGGTCGGCATTCGCAGCAAGTGGGACCTGACCGGCCTCTACGAAGGCCGCCCGCTGGACGAACAGTCGATCTGGGACCCGGGCGACCTGCCCCCGGTCATCAGCCTGTTCCGCCAGCCGCTGGTGCGCGAATGGCGCGAGACCGGGGTCGATTTCGGCGACCTCGTGCGCCACGTCGTGATCCACGAGGCCGGCCACCACTTCGGCTTTTCCGACGAGGAAATGCACTGGCTGGAAGAAAACGCGGGCGACGCGCATGTTCGGCCAAGCTCGACAGCTACCGGGGCGGAAGGCGAAGGGGCCTAGCCTTCGCCGGCCAGCTGGCTGCGAATGTGGTCGAGCACCGGGCCGTAGATCGGGTCGTCGAATTCCACCCCCACCGTCTGCCCCTGCGACCAGCGGACGACCGCGATGATCGGGCCGATCGGGCCGATACGGATGGAAATGCGCGTGCCGGCCGTCAGCGATCCGAACTTGTCGTAGAAACGACAGCCGTGCTCGGAAAGGTCGAGCACGCGGATGTCCTTGGGCACGCCGCGACCCGTCCGGTAACGGCCTTCCACCGTTACGCCGTGCCGTTCCTCGCGGCGAATTTCGCCATCCCTTTCGGACATTTGCCGATTGTGCGCCCTGCCCGCTGCGGTGGCAACCTCGATTTCGTTCCGCACGACCGACATCAAGACATGCCGACATCAAGACATAAAGAACTCTTTATATTGCACTTGACACGGCGATGCCCGTCGGCTCTTGTCCGCGCTGTCGAGGTTCCCCGCCCGCGGCCCGTGCCGCGCGGTGGGGCTAAGACGGGAAGCCGGTGACATTCCTCCGCGAATGGAATCCGGCGCTGCCCCCGCAACTGTGAGCGGCGAGCGGCAGCCCCACCAAGCCACTGGACCTGCCCCGTGCAGGGCCGGGAAGGCCGGGGCCGGCGCGACGACCCGCGAGCCAGGAGACCTGCCTGCGACGCGATAACGTTCTCCGGACGGGGGTTCCTCCGGCGGACGCGCAAGGTGCGGCGCCCCTGCCCCGGGGTGCGCCGCGCCGCCCCCTGCGCGCCCGCCGACCGGCCCTTCGTCCCCCGATGCGAAAGGTGCGCGGACAATGCCGACCACGACGATTTCCCCCATCGCGCCCCTGCCGGTTCGCGCGACCTTGCCGGCACGCAGGACCCTGCCCCTCCGGATGGCCCCGCCCGGCCGAACGCTCCCGCCGGGCCGAATGACCAGGCGCGCCGGGTCTTCCTGACGCGGCGCGCGCCCCAGCGACCAACCGATCCATCTTGTTTCACCAGCAACGGCCGGGGCTACGCGCGCGGCCGGAGGAGACGATTCATGCCTGTCACGACCGCCAATCTCGGCTTTCCCCGCATCGGCCCGCGCCGCGAGCTCAAGAAGGCGCTGGAAGCCTTCTGGGCCGGCCGGATCGACGAGGGCGCGCTGCGCGACACCGCGCGCAGGCTGCGTGCCGCGAACTGGGCGCGCCAGCGCGACGCGGGGATCGACGTGATACCCAGCAACGATTTCTCGCTCTACGACCAGGTGCTCGACACCAGCGTCATGCTCGGCGCGATCCCCGCGCCCTATCGCGCCCTCGGGCCGCAGGATTCGCTGGCGGTCTATTTCGCAATGGCGCGCGGCACCCGTTCCGATCAGGGCGGCGACCTGCCCGCGCAGGAAATGACCAAGTGGTTCGACACCAATTACCACTTCGTGGTCCCCGAGGTCGGGCCGGACCAGGATTTCACCCTCTGCGCCGCCAAGCCGCTGGGCGAATTCGCCGAGGCACTGGCGCTCGGCCACCGCACCCGGCCGGTGCTGCTCGGCCCGGTGACCTGGCTGCTGCTGGCCAAGTCGAACCAGGCGGGCTTCGATCCGCTCACCCTGCTGCCCGCGATCCTGCCGCTCTATCGCGAGCTGCTGTCGCGGCTGCGCGCGGCCGGCGCGCAATGGGTGCAGATCGACGAGCCGGCGCTGGTCCTCGATCTCGACGAGCGCGCGCGGTCGGCCCTGCGCACCGCCTATGCCGCGCTGTGCGGCCCCGATAGCCCGCGGATCATGCTCGCGACATATTTCGGCGGGCTGGCGGACAACCGCGAACTGGCCCTGTCGCTGCCGGTGGACGGGCTTCACCTCGATCTGGTGCGCGCGCCCGAACAGCTCGAACCGGTGCTCGACGGCGCGCGCGAAGACCTCGTCGTCTCGGCCGGGGCGATCGACGGGCGCAACGTGTGGAAATGCGACCTGGCGGCCCTGCTCGACCGGCTCGGCCCGGCGGCACGGGCGCGGCGCGAGATCCAGCTTGCCCCTTCCTGCTCGCTGCTCCACGCGCCGATCGACCTGGCGCTCGAGACCGAGCTCGACCCCCAATTGGCCGAATGGCTCGCCTTCGCGGTGCAGAAGCTGGAGGAACTGGCGCTGCTGCGCCTCGGGCTCGAACATGGCCCTTACGTCATCGCCGACGAACTGGCGGCCAATGCCGATGCCATCGCCGCGCGCCGCGGCTCCGCGCTGACCAACGATCCCGCGGTGCGCGCGCGGGTCGCCGAGGTCGCGCCCGACTGGACCCGGCGCGCACTGCCGGTGGAGCGGCGGCTGGCGCGCCAGCGCGAGCGCCTGCGCCTTCCCTCGCTGCCGACCACGACGATCGGCTCGTTCCCCCAGACCGAAGCGGTCCGCAAGGCCCGCGCCGAACACCGCAAGGGCACGCTCGACCAGGCGGGTTACGACGCCTTCCTGCGGGCCGAGACCGAGCGGGCGATCCGCCGGCAGGAAAGCCTCGGCCTCGACGTTCTGGTGCACGGCGAGTTCGAGCGCAACGACATGGTCCAGTACTTCGGCGAACGCCTCTCGGGCTTCGCCTTCACCCGCGCCGGATGGGTCCAGAGCTACGGCTCGCGCTGCGTGCGGCCGCCGATCCTCTACGGCGACGTGGCACGGCCCCGGGCGATGACGGTGAACTGGTGGCGCCATGCCCAGGGCCTGACCGAACGGCCGGTGAAGGGAATGCTGACCGGCCCGGTCACGATCCTGCAATGGTCGTTCGTTCGCGACGACCAGCCGCGCGCCGAAACCTGCCGCCAGATCGCGCTGGCGATCAGGGACGAGGTGGCCGACCTGGAGAAGGCCGGCGCGCGGATCGTCCAGATCGACGAGGCCGCCCTGCGCGAAGGGCTGCCCCTGCGGCGCGCGGACTGGAACGACTATCTCGGCTGGGCGGTCGCGTGCTTCCGCCTGGCCGCCGCGGTCGCTGCGCCCGAGACGCAGATCCACACCCATATGTGCTATTCGGAGTTCAACGACATCATCGATGCGATCGGCGCGATGGATGCCGACGTGATCTCGATCGAGACGGCGCGCTCGAAGATGGAACTGCTCGATGCCTTCGCCACCTGCCGCTACCCCGCGCAGATCGGCCCCGGGGTCTACGACATCCATTCGCCCCGCGTCCCCTCGACCGATGAAATGCGCGCGCTGCTGGTGAAGGCGCGCGGCGCGTTCGACCCGGGGCAGCTGTGGGTCAACCCCGATTGCGGGCTGAAGACGCGCCGGTGGGAAGATGTCGAGCCGGCGCTGGCCAACATGGTCGCCGCCGCGCGGCTGGTGCGCGCCGAAACCGGTTGAAGCCCGGGCCGGCAGGCGAAAGGGCGGCGCAGGGCGGGCGGCAGCGTGCTGGCAACCCCTGCCCTCGCCGCTTCCCCTACCGGGCCGGCGCGCGGCGGGTCAGCTGACGCCGGTCGCCATGTGCCGCATGAGCCGGCGGGCGGCGGACCAGATCGCGTGGCGCGCGCCGGCGCCGATCATGTCGCGCACGAAATCGTCGAACCGCGCGCGCTCGCCCCGCGCCGCGGCGGTCAGGAGATCGACCAGCAGCATCTCGTCGTAGCTGAAGGCGGACTGGCACGGCGGGTTCAGCACGATCCGCTCGGGCCAGGCGTGCCCGGCCTCGTCCATGAAGACGTGGAAACTGTGCACGGCGCAGAAGGAGCCGAGGTGGCTCGCCAACCGGCGATGCGAGTAATCGCCCACCCGCCGCGCGACATGGGTGTAGCGCATCGCGCAGACCAGCCGCGCGTGGAGCGGGGTGACCGCCCTGAGATCGGGCGTGCGTGTCAGCTGCGCCAGGTCAAAGGCCATGGTGCGCCTCCCGCGCAACGCCGCGCGTGCCGAACGGGCACCCGCCGCGCCCCGCGTCCGCCGCGGCGGGCAGGCCCGCGCCTTCGGCGATCGAGAAAGCGCGGCGCACGACCATCGCCGCCCAGCAGATCGCCCCCGGCAGCCCGTGCGGGACCTGCCGGATCGTCGCCCCGCCGTGCAGGGCGGGCGCCAGCGACACGATGCCGAGCAGCGCGCGCTCGTCGGCCGAAAGCCGCGCGCTGCAGCTGCGCTCCGCCTGCAATGCCCGCCCCAGGTGGGCCTCGACCAGTTCGAACAGGCTGGCGCAGGCCGGCGCGGTCTCGTCCGGAAGGCCCAGCGGTACGACGATCTCGCGCATTCGGTGCAGCCCGCCGCGGCCGGCGCTGCGCGCGGCGGCCCAGGCGCGGAACAACCGCACGATCAGCCCCTGCGCAAATCTCTCTCGTCCCGATGCCATGCTGTTCACCCACTTGCTTAGTTGCGAGTGATTTTCATTAGCGAGAAACGGGGCGCCGGGTCAACGGCTATCTGCAGGCGGGCCGCGCGGCCGCGCGCGGCGTCAGGCGAGCTTGGGCGGCAGTGCGAAGAGCGACGCGAATTCGAGCGCGAGCGCGCGATCCCCCTCAATCGCCAGCCCGGCATCGCGCTCGAGATCTTCCCACGGCACACCCGCGTAGAGCCCGGCCGCGACGACGGCGGCGTCGGGCGCGCGGAACAGGGCATCGACCCCGTCCGCGCCGTCCCCGACCGCCTGGTCGCGACGGATCGGCAGTTCGCCTTCGCGCGGCTCGGCCACGAAGCGATCGCCCCCGATCGCGAAGCCGACAGCACCGGCGACCCCGCCCACGCGCGACTTGTCCACCATCGTGCGCAGCGATAGCATCAGCGACACCGCGGACAGCGGCAGGCGCGGATCGTGCGCGCTCGACTGCGCGGCCCAGCGCCCGGCCTCCTGGATCAGCGGCTCGGCCGCGTAACCCCAGCGCGTGAGTTCATAGACCTGCGCCTTGCCCGGCGGGGGAAGCTGGCGCTTCTCCAGCACGCTCGCTTCTTCCAGCGAGGCGAGCCGTTCGGTCAGCACTTTCGCGCTGATCCCCGGCAGGCTGGCGCGAATGTCGGAAAAGCGCAGCGGGCCGAACATCAGCTCGCGCACGATCAGCAGCGACCAGCGCTCGCCCACCAGCTCCATCGCGAAGGCCGTGCCGCAGGCATCGCGATACCACTTTCCGTGAATTGCCTGATTTTCCTTGGTTTCTTTTTGTAACTTCATGGTTGCCTTTGGTAACTTATTGGTCCAGAAAATGCAAGCAGTGATTCGACACCGAACCGGGAGATGACACCGTGAGCCGAATGATCTTCATCAACCTGCCCGTTTCCGATCTCGAACGGTCGAAGGCGTTCTACGAAGCGGTCGGCTTCCGCAACGAACCGCGCTTCACCAACGACGATGCCGCCTGCATGGTCTGGTCCGACGCGATCAATGTCATGCTGCTGACGCATGGTTTCTGGAAAACCTTCACCAGCAAGACGATCCCCGACGCGCAGACGACGGCGCAGGTCCTGCTGGCGCTGAGCCAGGAGAGCACGGCCGATGTCGACGCGATCGTCGCCCGCGCGACCGCGGCCGGCGGCAGGGCCGATCCCACGCCGCGGCAGGATCACGGCTTCATGTACGGCCGCAGCTTCGAGGATCCCGACGGCCATATCTGGGAAAACACCTTCATGGACATGGCGGCAATGGACCAGGGCGAACCGATGCCCACCGAGGCGGCCTGACGCGCCGCAATACCCGCAGATGGCTCTGTAACGGAGCCATCTCGCCACGCGACCGAGCGATCGCCTGCTAGGCCCTCTCCCAAAAGGCTGCAGGCGATCGTCTCCGTCCTTTCAACAGCGAGAAGGATCGACGATGCCCCTCAATCCCGATGCCGCGATCACGGTAACCGCCTTCGACTGGGTGCCCGATTTCGCCCGCGGCCTGGTGCGCGATCTTCGCGTGCGCTGGGCGCTCGAAGAGGCCGGGCTCGACTACCGGGACGAGTACCTGCCCCAGGGGACGCAGAAGCTGCCCCGGCACCGCAGGCGCCAGCCGTTCGGCCAGCTGCCGACTTACGAAGACGGCGCGGTCACCCTGTTCGAATCGGGGGCCATCGCGCTCCATATCGCGGACCAGGCCCCCGCTCTCCTGCCCGAAGGCGACAATGCCCGCGCCCGCGCGGCGCAATGGGTGATCGCCGCGCTCAACACCGTCGAGCCGCCGCTCGGCGACTGGTCCATGGCCACGCTGTTCGAAGCCGACAAGCCCTGGTCCGCCCCGCGCAAGCCCGCGATCCGCGAACGGATCGACGAACGCCTGGGCGAACTTTCGGCCCGGCTGGGGGACGACGAGTGGCTCGAAGGGCGTTTCTGCGTCGGCGACCTGACGATGATCGCCGTGCTCCAGCTCGTCAGCGGCGAGCTGGCGGACCTGCTCGAGCGCTACCCCAATCTCGCCGCCTACCGCGCGCGGGGCGAGGCCCGGCCGGCCTATCGCCGCGCGCTGGAAGACCAGATGGCCGGCTTCACCGGCGCCCCGCCGGCCGAATGGGCCGCCGCCCAGCAAGAGGAAGAGATCGCATGACCTATTTCGAAGGATTTGTTGCCGCGGTGCCGACCGCGAACGAAGATGCCTATGCCGCCCACGCGCGCGAGGCCTTTCCCCTGTTCAGCGAGTTCGGGGCCACCCGCATGGTCGAGGCCTGGGGCGACGACGTGCCGCGCGGCGAGGTGACCGATTTCTACCGCGCGGTCGCCGCCACCGACGAGGAAACGCCCGTCTTCTCGTGGTTCGAATATCCGGACCGGGCCGCCCGCGACGCGGCGAACGAGCGGATCGTGAACGACGAGCGGATGCACGCCCTCGGCGAAACCATGCCGTTCGATGGCAAGCGCATGATCTTCGGCGGGTTCGCCGCGATCGTGGACGAGCGCGGCGATGGCGCGCCGGCCTATTTCGACGGCATGTTCACCCCCGTCCCCGCGGCGAACCGGGAAGCCTATGGCGAAATGGCGCGCAAGATGGCCGGCAAGTTCATCGATGCCGGCGCGGTCCGCGTGGTCGAGGCCTGGGGCGACGACGTGGCCGAAGGCGAGACGACCGATTTCCGCCGCGCGGTCAGGCTGGAGGACGGCGAAAACGTGGTATTCTCCTACATCGCCTGGCCCGACAAGCAGACCCGCGACAAGGCATGGGAAGCGCTGATGGCCGATCCCGATATGCAGCCGGGCGAGCACATGCCTTTCGACGGGAAACGCATGTTCTGGGGCGGATTCCGCCCGATCCTGGACCTCTGAGAGCCGCGCGACCGCCGGCCGGGCCCGTAAAAAAAGGAGAAAGCGCGATGTACGTGAACGGATTCATCCTGGCCGTGCCGGAAGCGAACAAGGCCGCTTACAAGCAGGTGGCCGAGAAGTTCTGGGAAATCGTCAGGGACTACGGCGCGAAATCGCAGATCGAGTGCTGGGAAGTCGACGTGCCCGACGGCGAGGCGACCGATTTCCGCCGCGCGGTCCAGTGCCGCGAAGGCGAGAAGATCGTTTTCTCCTGGGTCACCTGGGACGACAAGGAAACCGCCGACGCCAGCCACGACAAGATGATGGCGGACGAGCGGATGGAGGCGTTCTTCGGCGACGGGAGCGACATGCCGTTCGACGGCAAGCGCATGGTCTACGGCGGTTTCGAACCGCTCGTGTGGAAAGAGGCCTGAGCGATGGCCAGCGATCGCGGCGCCTTCATCTGGTACGAACTGATGACCACCGACCGCGAAAGTGCGGCCGACTTCTATCGCGAAGTCGTCGGCTGGACTTTCGCGCAGGAAAGCACGGCCCCGCCGGGCGGGCCCGATTACCGCATGATCCTGCGCGCCGACGGCGGCCGGGCGGGCGGCGTCCTGACCCTGACCGAAGCGATGTGCGAAGCCGGCGCCGCCCCCGGCTGGCTTGGCTATGTCCATCACCCCGACGTCGATCGCGCGGTGGCCCGGATCGTCGAGGCGGGCGGCAGCGTGCACGTCGCCCCGCACGACATGGAAGGCGTCGGCCGCATCGCGCTGGTGCAGGACCCGCAGGGGGCCGCGATCTACGTCATGCGGCCTGCGCCGCCCCCGGGTCCGCCCCCGAGGCAGCCCGACGCGAAAAGCGACGTCTTCGATGACGCCCGCGCGCAGCACGTGCGCTGGAACGAATTGCAGACGCGCGAGCCGCAGGCGGCGGCCGCGCTCTACGGCGAGGTCTTCGGCTGGGAGCAGAAGGAAACCATGCCGATGGGCGAGATGGGCGCCTACCGCTTCCTCCATCGCGGCGACGCGATGATCGGCGCGATCATGCCGCACCTGCCGGCCGCGCCCCGCACGGGCTGGACCTTCTACCTCGGCGTGGACGACATCGACCGGGCGGCCCGCGCCGTCACCGACCGCGGCGGGCGGCACCTGGACGAGATCACCGAGATCCCCGGCGGCGAGTTCGCGCTCCAGTGCACGGACCCGCAAGGGGCGATCGTCGGCCTGATCGGCCCGCGCCGGCGATAGGGCCCGGCTCCCGAAACCAAGGCCCGACAGGACGACGACGCCCGAACCGACAAGGCCACCGGAAACAAGGCCCCGAAAAGACAGGGCCGGAAAAGAAAAGAAGCGCGAAGGAGATCGCAATGAACAAGAACACCATCTGCCTGTGGTTCGATCGGGACGCCGAAGAAGCCGCGCGGTTCTATGCCGCGACGTTCCCCGACAGCGAAGTGACCGCCGTGCGCACGGCACCGAGCGATTTCCCCGGCGGCAAGGAAGGCGACGTGCTCACGGTCGAATTCACGGTCTGCGGCATTCCGTGCCTCGGCCTGAACGGCGGCCCTTCCTTCCCGCAGACCGAGGCGTTCTCGTTCCAGATCGCGACCGAGGACCAGGAGGAAACCGACCGCTACTGGAACGCGATCGTCGGCAACGGGGGCGAGGAATCGGCTTGCGGCTGGTGCCGCGACAAGTGGGGCCTCAACTGGCAGATCACGCCCCGCGTCCTGACCGAGGCGATGGCCGCTGGCGGCGAGGAAGCGTCCCGCGCTTTCGAGGCGATGATGACGATGCGCAAGATCGACGTCGCCGCGATCGAAGCCGCTCGCAAGGGGGCCTGACGGATGGGTAGGCGCATTATCGGCGGGGCCTTCATCTCCCTCGACGGCATTGTCCAGGCCCCGGGCGGGCCGGAGGAAGACACGACCGGCGATTTCGCGCTGGGCGGCTGGCTGGCGAACCTGTTCGAGGAAACGATCGCCAACCAGGTCGACACGCTGCTGTCGATGCCGTTCGACCTCCTGCTGGGCCGGCGCACTTACGATATCTTCGCCGGCCACTGGCCTTACCAGCCGCAGGACGATCCGGTCGCCGCGATGTTCGCCCGCGCGCGCAAGTACGTGCTCTCCACCTCCGACCTGCAGGCCGAGTGGGAGGGGAGCCATCGCCTGGCCGATCTCGACGCGCTGGCGCGGCTCAAGCGGCAGGAAGGGCCGGACCTCGTGGTCCAGGGCAGTTCGACGCTCTATCCGCAGCTGCTCGAACGCAAGCTGCTCGACCGGCTCGTGCTGATGACGGTGCCGGTCACGCTGGGCAAGGGCAAGCGCCTGTTCGGCGAAGGCACGCCGGCGCGCACGTTCCGCATGGTGGAACAGCGCATCGGCCCCGGCGGCTGCGTCATGTCCACTTACGAGCCGAACGGGCCGCCCGACGTGGGCAGCTTCGCCGCGCAGGAACCGAGCGAGGCCGAGATCGCGCGGCGTCGCCGCATGGCCGAGGGGACCTAGTGATGCCGATACTCTACGGCCATCTTTTCTCGTCCTATACCTGGAAGGCGCTGATCCCGCTCCATGCCAACGGCACGCCGTACGAATTTCGCGAGGTCGGGCCCGATCATCCCGAGCACGCGGCTTTCGTCGAGCGCGCCCACCCGACGGGCAAGTTCCCGGTGCTGGTCGATGGCGGGACCACGGTGATCGAGGCGACGGCGATCGTCGAGCACCTCGCGCAGCACCATCCGGGCCGTGCGCCGCTGATCCCGGCCGATCCGGCCGCGGCGGTCACGACCCGGATGCTGGACCGGGTGTTCGACAACTACCTGATGGGCGGCGTGCAACAGGTGGTCTACGCTTACCTCGCCGACAGCGCGAACCCCGATCCGGGGGCGGTGCGGCAGGGCGGGGAAACGCTCCGGCGCGCCTATGCCTGGCTCGAAGGGTGGCTGGCGCGGAACGCGCTGCCCAAACACGTCTCGCTCGTCACCTGCGCGGCGGCGCCATCGCTGTTCTACGCCGACTGGGTCGAACGGATTCCGGCCGATTGTCCGCGTCTTCTTGAGCTGCGGCGCGAACTGTTGGCCCTGCCGCCGGTCGCCCGCTGCGTCGAGGATGCACGCCCTTTCCGCGACCTGTTCCCGCTGGGCGCGCCCGATCGCGACTGAGCGGGTGCGATCGACCGGTCGCGGTTGACCGCCGCCGATGTTCCTGTATTGTTCCTACCCGTTCAAGGAGAGGCTGCGCCATGGCCGAGTATACGTTCTTCTTCAATCCGATGAGCCGGGCGCAGATCGCCCGCTGGGCGCTGCACGAGGCGGCCGTCGATTACGAGCCGGTCTTCGTGCCGTTCGACAACCCCCCGGCGGCGCTGCTGGCGGCCAATTCGCTGGGCAAGCTGCCGACGGTGGTCCATCACCACGCCGGCCACGATCACGTCGTGACCGAGGCCGCGGCAATCTGCCACTACCTGGCCGAGATGTCGGCGCCCGAACTGCTGCCGCGCGCGCACGAGAAGGCCGACTATTTCCGCTGGATGTTCTTCGCCGCCGGCCCGCTGGAACAGGCGGTGACGGCGCGGATGTTCGGCTGGGAACTGTCGCCCGATCAGGAAAGGAGCGCCGGGTTCGGCAGTTACGAGCGCGCGCTGGACGCGATCGCGGGCTGGCTGGCGGATCGCGACCATGTCTGCGGCGGACGGTTCACCATGGCCGATGTCTATGTCGGCAGCGCGATCGACTGGGGGCTCCAGTTCGGCTCCATCCCGCCGCGCGACGTCTTCGAAGCCTATGCCGCGCGCTGCCGCGAGCGTCCGGCCTATCGCGAAGGCAAGGCGATCGACGGCCGGCTGATGGCCGAAATGCAGGGCGAAGGGGGCGCGGGATGAGTTACACGAGCACATGCCATTGCGGCACGATCGGGGCGACGATCGCGGGCGACCTGCCGGCCGAGGCGATGACCTGCAACTGTTCGATCTGCCGGCGCAAGGGGACCGTGCTGCACTTCGTTCCGGCAGACGCGGCAAGCCTCCACGCGCCGGCGGACAAGCTGGGCGATTACCGGTTCGGCAAGAACGCGATCCACCACCATTTCTGCATGGACTGCGGCTGCACGCCGTTTGCCACCGGCACCGATCCGCAGGGCAACGCCATGGTCGCGGTCAACCTGCGATGCGTGGAAGATTGCGATCTCGACCGGTTGAAGCTCACCGCCGTGGACGGCGCGTCGTTCTAGGCGAAGACCGCGCTCTTGCGCAGGAGCTGGTAGGCCTCGACCACGCGGCCGAGGCGCGCCTCGTGCCGGCGGTCGCCCCCGTTGCGATCGGGGTGATAGCGGCGGACCAGTTCCGAATAGCGGCGGCGCAGGCGGCGAAGGTCGGTATCGAGGCCCAGCCCCATCGTTTCCAGCGCCCTCGCCTCCTCGGCGCTGAAACGGGCATCCATCGCCATGCGCGCCTCGCGCTCGGCCCGGCTCCGGATTCCGCCCGCGCGGGCGGAAATCGCGTCGAGCGGGTCGTCGAAATCGGACCAGCGCGGCATTCCGTCCACCCCGCCGGGCGGGCGGTAGGCGTGAGTTTCGGTGCGCCAGCCGGCGCCGGGGGCCTGGGCGGCCAGGATCTCCTCCGCGCTCATCCCCTCGAACCAATCGTACCCGGCATTGAACTCGCGCACGTGGTCGAGGCAGAACCAGCGCCATTCGCCCGGCCCGTCGAACGAATTGCCACGCCTGCCGGGGGCGCGGAACTCGCCCCTTTCGCGGCATCCCGGCCGCTCGCATTCCCGCCCGCTGCCCTCGTATCGTCCATGGAACTTCGTCTGCTTCACCCCATTAGGATGGGCATGGACAAGCGCGATGGGAACCCCCAAACCGGGCCTATGACGACTCCGTTGCAATCCGAGATCGAGACGCGTCTCGAACAGGCATTCTCCCCCAGCCGGCTGGACGTCATCAACGACAGCGCCAGCCACCGGGGCCACGCGGGCGACGACGGCAGCGGCGAATCGCACTTCACCGTCGTGATCGAGAGCGCGGCCTTTGCCGGCAAGGGCCGGCTCGAACGCCAGCGCATGGTCAACCGGGCGCTGGGCGACATCCCGGGCGAGCGCGTTCACGCCCTTGCCATTCGCGCCTTCGCACCCGGCGACGGCTGATGGCCTACGACCTCTGGTACTGGCCGCAGATCCCCGGGCGCGGGGAATTCGTGCGGCTGGCGCTGGAGGCTGCCGGCATTACCTATCGCGACCGCGCGCGCGAGGAGGGGGCCGATGCGCTGGCCGCCGACCTCGCGGCGCGCAAGGGCCTGCGCCCTTTCGCGCCGCCCTATCTCGTCGATGGCGACTTCGCGATCGCGCAAGTCGCGCATATCCTCGCCTGGCTCGCCGACCGGCACGGCTTCGGCGCCGGCACGCTCGCGCGCGACCTGGAACTGATCACCGTCCAGCTGACCGTCAGCGACATGGTCGCCGAAGTCCATGCCGTCCACCACCCGGTCGCGACCGGCCTCTACTACCGCGAGCAGGAGGACGCCGCCGCGCGCGCCGCTGCCGAGTTCCGCGCCGGCCGGCTGACCAGGTTCCTCGACTATTTCGAGGATGCCCTGGGCGAGAACGGCGGGCCCTTCGTGCTCGGCGACCGCTGGAGCCACGTGGACACCTCGCTGTTCCAGCTGGTCGAGGGGCTGCAATACATGTTCCCCCGGCGGATGGCCGCGGTCTTCGGCGGCTATCCGCGGCTCGCCGCCTGCCACGCGGCGGTCGGCGCGATCGAGGGCGTGGCCGCCTATCGCGCCTCGTCCCGCTGCATCGCGTTCAACGAAGACGGCATCTTCCGCCATTACCCGGAGCTCGACGGCCCATGATCGAACAAGCGATAACCCCCGTCACCCACGACCTCGGCCAGTTCGAGGTCCGCCGCGCCATCCCCTCGCGCGAGCGATCGATGGTCGGCCCGTTCATCTTCGTTGACCAGTTCGGGCCGGCGCAGCTCGACATCGGCGCGGGCATGGACGTGCGGCCCCACCCGCACATCAACCTCGCCACGGTCACCTGGCTGTTCGAAGGGGCGATCGATCACCGCGACAGCCTGGGCACTTTCGCCACGATCCGCCCGGGCCAGGTCAACCTGATGACGGCGGGCAGCGGCATCGTCCATTCCGAACGCAGCCCGCAGGACGAGCGGGAGCGCGGGGCGCGCCTCTATGGCATGCAGACATGGCTGGCCCTGCCCGACGGGCAGGAGGAGATCGCCCCCGCGTTCGAGGCGCAGACCGACCTGCCGGTGGTGGAGGACGGCCCGGCCCGCGCGATCGTGGTCATGGGCGAGCTCTGGGGCCGGCGCGCGCCGACGACGACCCATGCCGGCACGATCTATGCCGAGATCGCGCTCGCCCCCGGCGGGACGATCCCGGTCGAGGCCGAGGCGGACGAACGTGCCGTCATGCTGGTCGATGGCGAAGCGAGCGTGGGCGGGCAGCCGCTGACCCTGTTCGAGCTGACCGTGCTCGCCCCCGGCGCTGCGATGACGCTGGCGAGCGAGCGCGGGGGCCGGGTCATGCTGCTGGGCGGCGAGGCTTTCGCCACCAGGCGCCACGTGTGGTGGAACTTCGTCAGTTCCGACCGCGAGCGGATCGACCAGGCGAAGCGCGACTGGAAGGACGGTCGCTTCCCGGCGGTGCCGGGCGACGAGGACGAGTTCATTCCCCTTCCTGAAAAAGCAACGACGGTGAGCTATCCATGAGTTTCGAAAACCGGGTCGCCTGGATCACGGGCGCATCTTCGGGCATCGGCGCGGCCCTCGCGCGCGAGCTGGCATCCCGCGGGGCGCACGTCGTTCTTTCCGGGCGCGACGAGGCGCGGCTGGCCGCCGTGGCCGAGGGGCTGGCGACCGAGAGCCTGTGCCTCCCCTTCGACGTGCGCGACGACGATGCCATGGCCGCCGCCACGCGCGCGGCGATCGACTGGCGCGGCGGGGTGGACATCGCGGTCGCCAATGCCGGCGTCTCGCAGCGCGGCGCCGCGCGCAAGACCGAAATGCACGTCTATCGCGAGATCGTCGCGATCGACCTCGTCCAGCAGATCGCCTTCGCGCAGGGGCTGGTGCCGCACATGGCCGACCGGGGCAGCGGGCGGCTGGTGTTCATATCGTCGATCGCCGGCAAGGTCGGCGTGCCGATGCGCACCGCCTATTGCGCGGCCAAGTTCGGCCTCGTCGGTTATGCCGACGCGCTGCGCGCCGAGCTGTCCCAATCGGGGGTCGAAGTCCACGTCGTCGCGCCCGGCTCGGTCGCGACCGACGTCAGCCGCAATGCGCTGACCGCCGACGGCTCGCGACGCGGCAAAAGCGACCCGGCGATCGACAACGGGATCCCGCCGGACGAGGCAGCCCGCGAAATGGTCGACGCGATCGCGCTCAACCAGCGCGAGATCATCGTCGCGCGCGGGATGGAAGAGGCACTGGGCAAGCTGCGCCAGACGCCCGACCAGGTGTTCGACCAGGTCGCGGCGATGGTCGCCGGTGGATACATGGAAAAGATGGAAGCGGAGGGGTAGGCAGATGGAACAGACGCGCGTCACGCTGGCGAACGGGATCGAACTGGACACGGTGGACACGGGCCCGCGCGACGCCCCGGTTCTGGTCTTCCTCCATGGCTTTCCCGAAAGCCACCGGACCTGGCGGCACCAGATCGCGCACCTTTCGGACCGGTTCCGGTGCATCGCGCCGGACCAGCGCGGCTATCGCGGATCGTCGAAGCCGCAGGAGGTGGAGGCCTATACGCCCGACAAGCTGATCGGCGACATCTTCCTGCTGGCCGATGCGCTGGGGGTCGAACGCTTCACCATCGTCGGGCACGACTGGGGCGGGGCGATCGCCTGGGGCACCGCGCTGGCCGGGCAGGCGAACGGGCGGGTGACGCGCGCGGTCGTGGCCAATGCCCCGCACCCGGCGATCTTCCAGAAACTGCTCTACACCGACGAGAACCAGCGCCGCTCCAGCCAGTATATCCGCGGTTTCCGTGACCGCGCGAACGATGCGCTGGTGCGCGAACACGGCCTGGCCGCCCTGCTGATGCAGGAAGTGAAATGGGACCGGCCGAGCGAGATGGAGCCGGAAGAGCGCGAGGCGCTGCTGCGCGACTGGCAGGACCGCGAGGCGGCCTTCGGAATGCTCAACTGGTACCGGGCCAGCCCGATCGACGTGCCCCCGCTCGACGCCCCTTACGAGCCGCCACGGGGCTGGACCCCGCCGCCCCTGCCCCGCCTGACGATCCCGACCCTGGTGATCTGGGCCATGGACGACCGCGCCCTCCCGCCCGAAAACCTCGAGGGGATGGACGAGCTGATCGAGGATCTTGCCCTCGTCGAAGTGCCCGATTGCGGCCACTTCGTGCCGTGGGAGGCGCCCGAGAAGGTCAATGCCGCGCTCGACGATTTCCTCGGCCGGACGGGCTGAGCGCCGGGCCGGCTAGCCGCTCCACTCGATCCATTCGCCGTGCGGATGGGCGACCGCCAGCCGGGTCCACTCGGGCCCGCCGGGCCAGTGGCGCACCGACAACTCGTGCCGGTGGCTCTCGCGGTTCGCCTCCAGCGCCACCCAGGCAAGCGGGCTTTCGGCGCTGGCCCGCGCGCCGGCTTCGGCCATCGCCGCCTCGATCCGCTCGCGCTCCGCCGGCGGCAGGTATTGCCAGACGACCGAATGCATGACCACGCGCGTCACCCCCGCCTCGGGCGCGGCGGCCAGGGTCCGCTCGACGAAATCGGCCGCGGCGCTGCGCTCTATCTCGGGCGGGAACGTGCGGGCGGCGGCGATCGCCGCGTCGAGCCGGGCGAACCGCTCGGTGAACTCGGGCCAGATATAGGCGCGCAGCCGCAGGGCCTGGCGCGGGTCCGCCAGGTCCACCGGCGCGATGTCGCAGCCTTGCGCGCCGACAATGTCGAAATCGCCGGCGGGCGGCGGGTCGCCGCGCCATTCGGGGGCGATCCGCATCCGCGCCCGCGGGGGACCGACGCGCACCCCGCCCAGGTCGTAGCGATAGCGGCGCATCATCAGGTTGATACCGGCGCTGGCCCCGATCTCGTGCAGCGCAAATTGCCCCGGCAGCCCCCGGGCGCGAAGCCAAAGCAAAGCCGCGGCGAAGGCGGCGGAGCGCCCCGCCTCGTTGGTCTGCGGCGGCCCGTCGAGCCAGGGCATGAGGAAAGGTTCGTGCCGTTCGATGACATCGGCCAGCAGGTCGGCCATGCGCGTCGTGCGCTGGCCGGCATAGACCGGCTCGAGGTCCGGTTCCGCCCCGTCGAGGTGAAGCGCGTGCAGCCCGCCCGCGATCCGCAGCGGCAGGGCGTCGGCGAGCGGCGGCCCCTGCCACTTGCGCACCCGCCGCATTACCGCCCCGCCCCGCTCGCCCTCCAGCAGCCGGTGCAGCCCCTCGCAGATGCCGGCAGTCACCGGCGCGCCGTTCGACCGGCAATAGGCGACCTGGTTGGCGAAGGCGCGGCGCACCGCCTCCGGCCCCCGCGCCTGCGGATCTTCCCGCCCGATTTTCATCTCCTGCCTTTCGGCCATCTCCATTGCCCTTTCCTCGCCCCTTGCCTAAGTGCCGCGGCGCAATGGCAACACCGCTGACCTTCGCCATCCCCAAGGGGCGTATTCTCGACGAGGCTCTGCCCGTGATGGAACGCGCCGGCGTCGTGCCGGAACGCGCGTTCCACGACAAGGGCAACCGCAGCCTTACTTTCGCGACCACGCGCGAAGACCTGCGCCTGATCCGGGTGCGCGCCTTCGACGTCGCCACTTTCGTCGCCCACGGTGCGGCGCAGGCGGGCATCGTGGGATCGGACGTGATCGAGGAATTCGACTATTCCGATCTCTACGCGCCGGTCGATCTCGACATCGGCCATTGCCGCCTGTCGCTCGCCGCCCCGGCCGACGTGCCCGAGGCGGGCGCGGGGGCGAGCCACATGCGCGTGGCGACGAAATACCCGAACCTCACGCGTCGCTGGTTCGAACGCCAGGGCATCCAGGCCGAGTGCGTCAAGCTGAACGGCGCGATGGAAATCGCCCCCGCGCTGGGCCTCGCGCGGCGGATCGTCGATCTCGTTTCCACCGGCCGCACGCTGGCCGAGAACGGGCTGGAGGAGCGCGACGTCATCATGCAGGTTTCCGCGCGGCTGATCGTCAACCGCGCCGCGCTCAAGACCGATCCGCGCGTCGGCGAGCTGGTCGAACGGTTCCGTGCGATCGCAAGCGGGCCGGAAGGCGCCTGATGCGGCGGCTGGCCATCACCGATCCCGGCTTCGAAAAGGCCTTCGCCCGGATCGTCGACGGGCGGCGCGAAAGCGACATCGCGGTGTCGCAGGATGTCGCGACGATCGTGGAGCGCGTGCGCCGCAAGGGCGATGCCGCGCTGGTCGAATACACGCAGCGTTTCGACAAGCACGCGCTGACGCAGGACAGCGACTGGCGCATCGCGCCGGAGGCGTGCCGCGCGGCCTACGAGGGGCTGGAACCGGCGCTGCGCGAGGCGCTCGACCTCGCCGCCCGGCGGATAGAGGCCTATCACCGCGACCAGTTGCCGGCGGACAGGGACTTCACCGATAGCGACGGCGTGCGGCTCGGCGCGCGCTGGCAGCCGGTCGATGCCGCCGGCCTCTACGTTCCCGGGGGGCGCGCGGCCTATCCCTCCTCGCTGCTGATGAACGCGATCCCCGCGCGCGTGGCCGGCGTCGGGCGGCTGGTGGTCGTGACCCCGACCCGCGGCGGGGAAAACAACCCGCTGGTCCTGGCCGCGGCCCATGTCGCCGGGGTGGACGAGATCTGGCGCATCGGCGGGGCGCAGGCGATCGCCGCGCTCGCCTATGGCACCGAGCGGATCGCCCGCGTCGATGTCGTCACCGGCCCGGGCAATGCCTGGGTGGCGGAGGCCAAGCGCCAGCTCTACGGCGTGGTCGGCATCGACATGGTCGCCGGGCCGAGCGAGATCCTGGTGATCGCCGACGGCGACAACGACCCGGACTGGATCGCCGCCGACCTTCTTAGCCAGGCGGAGCACGACCCGACCTCGCAATCGATCCTGATCACCGACGATGCCGCCTTCGCGGACCAGGTGGAGGACCGGGTCGATACCCAGTCCGCCCAGCTGGCCACGCGCACGACCGCGCAGGCGAGCTGGCGCGACAACGGGGTGATGATCGTGGTCGAGACGCTCGACCAGGCGATCCCGCTCGCCAACCGGCTGGCGGCCGAGCACGTCGAGCTGGCGGTGGCAGATCCCGCCCCCCTGTTCGCCGGCCTGCGCCACGCCGGCAGCGTGTTCCTGGGCCGCCATACGCCCGAGGCGGTCGGCGATTACGTCGCCGGCCCCAACCACGTCCTGCCGACCGGGCGGCGCGCCCGTTTCGCCAGCGGACTCTCGGTGCTCGATTTCATGAAGCGCACCAGCTTCATCGAGTGCGGCCCCGGCGCGCTGGCGGCAATCGGCCCGGCCGCGGTCGCCCTGGCCGAGGCAGAGGGCCTGCCCGCGCATGCAAATTCGGTTTCCATGAGGCTCAAATGACATCCGCACCTTCGCCCCGGCGCTCGATCGCCCGTTCGGCCGCGCGCCTCGCGGCGGTCCAGGCGCTCTACCAGCGCGAAATGGAAGGCACGGCCCTCGTCCGCCTGCTCGACGAGTTCCACCAGCACCGCCTGGGCGCGGTGATCGAGGACGAGCACTACGCCGATGCCGAAGTCGCCTTCTTCGACGACGTCGTGTCGGGCGTGGACGCGCGCTGCGACGAGATCGACCTGCTGCTGAGCGAACGGCTGGCCCAGGGCTGGAACCTCGCCCGGCTGGACAAGACCATGCTGCAGATCCTGCGCGCGGGCGCTTACGAGCTGATCGCCCGGGCCGACGTGCCTGTGGGCACCGCGATCAGCGAATATGTCGACGTGGCCAAGGCCTTCTTCGACGACCGCGAGGCGAAGTTCGTCAACGGCATACTCGACGCGGTGGCCAGGCAGGTGCGGTGAGCGGGGAGCTCGACCTGATCGAGCGCCTGCGCGCCCTTCCGCTGCACGAAGGGGCGCGAAATCTCGACGACGACGCGGCCGTGCTCGAGATTGGGGGCGAAACGCTGGTGCTGACCCACGACATGCTGGTCGAAGGGGTGCACACCGCGCGGGGGCAGGACGCCGCCGACGTGGCGTGGAAACTCGTCGCGACCAACCTCTCCGACCTCGCGGCCAAAGGCGCGCGGCCGGTCGGCGTCCTCGTCGGCTTCACCCGCGGCAAGGACGAGGCGCGCTTCGTTGCCGGACTGGAGGCCGCGCTGCGGCATTACGGCGTGCCCCTGCTCGGCGGCGACACGGTATCGGGCGGCCCGCCGCGCAGCCACGGCCTCACCGCGATCGGACGAGCGAGCCACGTCCCCGTCCCGTCGCGCGGCGGAGCGCGGCCGGGCGACGCGGTCTGGGTGACCGGGACGCTCGGCGCGGCGCTCGCCGGGTTCGAGGCCTTGACCGCCGGCGACCGCGACGGAGCCCGCGCCTATCTACGCCCGCAAGCGCTGATCGAAGAAGGCCTGGCCCTCGCCCCGGTGGCGACCGCGATGATGGACGTTTCCGACAGCCTGCTGCTCGATGCCTGGCGCATGGCGCGCGCGAGCGGGGCGAACCTCGTGCTGGAAAGCGCCGCGGTGCCCATCGCGCTGCCCGAGGCACGGCGCGACGAGGCGCTGCGCTGGGGCGACGACTACCAGCTGCTGTTCGCCCTCCCCGCCGGCCTGGCCCCGCCGGTCCGCGCGACCCGCATCGGGACGGTCGAATCGCCCGACAGCAGGGGCGACGGGGGCAGCGACGGGGACAGCGATGGCGGCGGCGCGCTCATCCTCGACGGCCGGCCGATCGCCTCCCCCGACGGCCTCGGCTACAGCCACTAGGCCGCGGCACCGGGCGCCCGTTCGAACGGCGAGGTTCGTTGTCGTAACGTCTTGAAAGCCGCGGCAAGGCGTTCCCGGGTGCAGCCGCGCGCGCCGGTCAGATCTCGGGGCAATGGACGCCGCGTTTCTCCAGGATCGGGCGCAGCGCGTAGTAGGCTTCCTTCGTCCGGTGGTTCGGGATCGAGGGATAGAGGTGGTGGACCAGGTGGGTTTCCATCCCGATCGATCCGATCTGGCCCAGCCGGCTCTTGAACAGGCGGGTATTGCCGTAGCGGCCCTGGTCCTCGCGCGGGTGGTGCGGGGCCCAGCTGAGGTAGAAGCGGATATAGCTGAGGCCGATATGGCGCGGCAGCCACCAGATCAAAGCCGCCTCTATCGCATATCCGCTCCACGCCATGGCGAACAGCACGGCCATGAAGATCAGTTGCAGGCGCACCGTGTCCTTCAGCGCGTCGGCGGCTTCCCTGGTCCCCATTTCGGCGAGGATGCGCTTGTAGATGTGGATCGACCCGTCCACCCCCGGCTGGCGGTTGAGCCAGGTCTTGTAGATCGCGTGCCATGGCCCGTTCGCCCGGTCCGGATAGTCGGGGTCCTTTTCCGGGTGGTTGCAGTGATAGTGATGCTCGAGGTGCATCAGCCGCGCCATCGAGAACGGGAAGACGATGATGATGGTCGAGACCTTGCCCGTCCATTCGTTCAGCCAGCGCCACTTCGTGCCGTGCCGGGCGATGTTCGAATGCATGGCCTCGTGGCTGGTGACATAGCCGCCGACCGCGAAGACGGTCGACAGGACGAAGGCGAGCGGAAGGTTCAGCCAGCCCATGATCGCGAGCGGGAAGAAGCTGAGCCAGATCGCGTAGCAGGTGAAGGCGGCGGCGGGGTAGATCCACATCTTCCCGCCTTCGAACCGCCGCGCGATGGCCCGTTCCTCTTTCAGCAGGGCGATGCGGGTGTGCCTGTCCAGCGTCGCGTCGCCGCCCAGCGGGATCGCAGGCCCGTCGCCGCGCGTGCGCGGGGTGTCGAGCGCCGGCGAGGTGTCGGCAGCGGGGGCCGCGGGGGCCGCCGCGCCGGACAGCGCGAGATCGCGCGGGTTGCCGATGCCGTCGGTCATATCCAGCGCCCCCGCACGGTCGCGTAAAGGCCCCATGGCCCGCCGATCAGCAGGCCGAAGCCGATCGGCGAAAGGCCGAGCGGGGGCGACCAGCCCCAATAGGCCATCGTCTGCGCGATCAGCGGCGCGATAAAACCTATGCCGAACAGGAACGGCATGATCTTGAACAGGGCCTGGACCGCGCTTTGCATGGCCGTTTACTTAAACTTAACCATGGCAAGTCGCAAGCGCGGCGGCGAACGGGCCGCGCCGCCGTCGCATTTCGGGTCACCCGCCCGGGGGCGGCCGCCCTTCGCCCCGGTCGCGGGCGGCGCCCGCAAGCCCTTGCGCGCCGCGCCGCACCCCCTATACCTCGCGAAGTGAACGGCACTGCGAAAACGCGGGCCGCAGCAAAAGAACAATATCTGGGAAGAAGAGGGGAAAGGCGCGTGGATCTAGTCATGATCGCAATTGGCCTGGGGCTGCTGGCCGTTATTTACGGCTTCGTCACCAGCCGCCAGGTGCTCGGCGCAGATGCCGGCAACGAGAAGATGCAGGAAATCGCCGGCGCCATCCAGGAAGGGGCGCGAGCCTATCTCAACCGGCAATATACGACGATCGGCGTCGTCGGCCTGGCCGTGGCGATCATCGTCGGCGTCTTCCTCGGCCCGATCTCGGCCATCGGCTTCGTCATCGGCGCGATCCTGTCGGGCGTGGCCGGGTTCATCGGGATGAACATCTCGGTCCGGTCGAACGTGCGCACCGCGGCGGCCGCGCAGACCGGGCTGCAACAGGGCCTGACCATCGCCTTCCGCGCGGGCGCGATCACCGGGATGCTGGTGGCCGGGCTGGCGCTGCTGGCGATCGCGGTCTTCTTCTACGTCCTGATCGGCCCGATGGCGCTCGAGCCCAATGGGCGCGAGGTGATCGACGCGCTCGTCGCCCTCGCCTTCGGCGCCTCGCTGATCTCGATCTTCGCGCGCCTGGGCGGCGGGATCTTCACCAAGGCCGCCGACGTCGGCGCCGACCTCGTCGGCAAGGTCGAGGCGGGCATTCCGGAGGACGATCCGCGCAACCCGGCGGTGATCGCCGACAACGTGGGCGACAATGTCGGCGACTGCGCCGGCATGGCCGCCGACCTGTTCGAAACCTATGTCGTCACCGTGGGCGCGACGATGGTTCTCACCGCGCTCCTGCTGACCGCGGTGGGCGACCTGCTCCTGCCGCTGATGGCGCTGCCCCTGCTGATCGGCGGGGCCTGCATCGTCACCTCGATCATCGGCACCTACTTCGTGCGCCTCGGCGGCGGCACGAACGTGATGGGCGCGATGTACAAGGGCTTCATCGTCACCGCCGTCCTGGCCGTGCCGCTGATCTGGTTCGTCACCAGCCATGCCCTGGGCACCGCGGGATCGGACATGAACACCGTGCTCAACCCGGGCACCGGGATGGTCGCCTTCACCGGGACCGACCTGTTCCTGTGCTCGATCATCGGCCTCGTGCTGACCGGCATCATCATCTGGATCACCGAGTATTACACCGGCACCGGCTTCCGCCCGGTGCGGTCGATCGCCAAGGCTTCCGAAACCGGCCACGGCACCAACGTGATCCAGGGCCTGGCGATCAGCCTCGAATCGACCGCCCTGCCCACGCTGGCGATCGTCGCCGCGATCGTCGGCGCCTACCAGCTCGCGGGCCTGATCGGGCTGGCCTACGGCGCGACCGCGATGCTGGCGCTGGCCGGCATGGTCGTGGCGCTCGACGCCTACGGCCCCGTCACCGACAATGCCGGGGGCATCGCCGAAATGGCCGGGCTGGACGACAGCGTGCGCGAGAAGACCGACCTGCTCGACGCGGTCGGCAATACGACCAAGGCCGTGACCAAGGGCTATGCGATCGGCTCGGCCGGGCTCGCCGCCCTCGTCCTGTTCGCCGCCTACACGACCGATCTCGGGATCTTCTTCCCCGACGTGACGGTCGATTTCAGCCTCGAGAACCCCTACGTCATCGTCGGCCTGCTGCTCGGCGCGCTCCTGCCCTACCTGTTCGGGGCGCTGGGCATGACGGCGGTCGGCCGCGCGGCCGGCGACGTGGTGGTGGACGTGCGCGACCAGTTCCGCAACGACCCGGGCATCATGGCCGGCACCAGCCGCCCCGACTATGCCAAGACGGTGGACCTGGTGACCAAGGCGGCGATCAAGGAGATGATCGTCCCCTCGCTGCTGCCGGTGCTCGCCCCGATCGTAGTCTATTTCGCGATCACCTGGGTCGCGGGCGAGGCGAACGGCTTCGCCGCGCTCGGCGCGCTCCTGCTCGGCGTGATCGTGGGCGGCCTGTTCGTCGCCCTGTCGATGACCGCGGGCGGCGGCGCGTGGGACAACGCGAAGAAATACATCGAGGACGGCAATCACGGCGGCAAGGGCTCGGAAGCGCACAAGGCCGCGGTGACCGGCGACACGGTGGGCGATCCCTACAAGGACACCGCCGGCCCGGCGGTGAACCCGATGATCAAGATCACCAACATCGTCGCCCTCCTCCTCCTGGCAGCCCTCGCCGCCGGCTGAGGACGGGCCGACCGGACCGGTCGTTGCGAAACGATCACAGACCCCGCCCGTAACCAGCCGGGCGGGGTTTTTTCTTGCAGTCGCGGCCCTTTATGCCAAGATCGACGCATTCAAAGGGGGATCGTCGGCAGCCGCGACCGAGCGCACCGGGCCTCGGGGCATTGCCTCGGTGCCGGCGTCTCCCGCCGATTTTTTGGGGGGACACCAGATGTTTTCGAAATCGCGCACGATCCGTGGCGCCAGCATTTTCACCCTTGCCCTTTCCGCGCTGGGAACGGCGTTCGCATTGCCCGCGGCGGCCCAGACCACGCCCGGCGATCCGGTTGCGGAAAAGGTCCCGCTCGACACGATCGCCGCGCTGCCGGCGCTCAGCAACCTGACGCTTTCGCCCGACGGCACCCGAGCCCTGGCGACGATCGGCGCCGGAGACAACTTCGCCTATGCGATCATCGATCTCGACAAGGGCGGCAAGCCCCAGGTCTTCGCCACCGCCGAAACGCTGAAAGATACCGGCGACCGCATCCTGTGGGATTACGAATGGGCCAACGACCGCTACGTCCTGTTCGAACTCCACTCGGTCCAGAACGCCTACGGGTTCCGGGCGACCGTCCGTCGTCTCGCCTCCTACGACACGCAGACCGGGGAAACGACGCCGCTCGCATGGCGCGACGCCACGTCGGATGCCGGCGCGCTCCTGATGACCGACGGGGACAACAACCGCATTCTCCTCGCCCGCATGGTCAACGACGGCAATACCGAGCGGGCTTTCCGCTACCAGGTCGAATGGGTCGATCTAGCGACCGGGAAGGTGATCGAACTGGTCCAGCGGCCGAACCCGATCGTCGATGGCTGGGCAGCGGACGGCAAGGGCGTCGTGCGGATGGGTTTCGCCTCCGACCCGGATAGCGGCGAGGAACGCTACCTCTATCGGTCCGGCCCGGACGAGAACTTCCGTACCGTGCAGAAGGTGCGGGATGAAAACTTCGTAGGCAAGGGGATTCGGCCGATCGTGTTCCTCGACGAACCCGACATGGCCATCGTCTCCAGCAACCACGAGGGCTATCGCGCGATCTACAAGGCCAACCTGGCGACGATGGAGATCGGGGAAAAGCTCTTCTCCGTCGAAGGCTACGACGTTTCGTCGGCGATTGCGAACGAGGACGAAAACGGCATCCTGGGCTTCGCCTACGCCACCGATCGCCCGCGCCGCAGCTGGACGGACCCGGTCTTCGCGCAGATTTCCGCGTTCTTGGAGGAAGAGTTCGGCGAGGCCAACGCCCGCATCGTCAGCCGCAGCGACGACAACAGCAGGATGATCGTGTCGCTCTCGCGGCCGAACCAGCTGGCTTCCTATTACCTCTACGACGTGCCGACCGGCGATTTCCGCGTGATCGGCTATGAAAGCGACGCGATCCGCGACGGCGTGATGAACCCGGTCGAGGCCATCCGATACAAGGCCAGCGACGGGCTGGAGATCGAGGCGATCGTTACCCGGCCGCGCCTGCGCGAAGGCCAGGGCGACCTGCCGGTCGTGGTGCTCACGCACGGCGGCCCTTATGGTGTGCGCGACTATGCCACGTACGACCAGTGGGCCCAGGCCATTGCCGAACAGGGTTATGTCGTCATCCAGCCCAACTATCGCGGATCGGGCGGGTACGGCACCGAGTTCGTCAAGGAAGGGCGCAAGGACGGCTTCGGCACCCGGATGCAGGACGATCTCAACGACGTCGTCGATCACCTTGACGCTCAGGGACTGGTCGACAAGGACCGCGCCTGCATGATGGGCTGGTCCTACGGCGGCTATGCCTCCGCGCGCGCGGCCCAGCGCGATCCCGACCGCTGGAATTGCACGATCGCGGGGGCCGGGGTCTACGACCTTCCGCGCATGAAAGCCTACGACCAGAGCTATCTCGGCAGCTTCGGGGCGAACTACCTGGCGGAAGGGGCCAGTTCGCTCACCGACGTGAGCCCGGCGCGCAACGCGGAAGGCGACTGGTCGCCGATCCTGATCGTCCACGGCGTGCGCGATCCGCGCGTCCCGATCGAACAGGCACGGGTCCTGCGCGATGCACTGAAGCGGGCCGGCAAGCGCGAAGGCGTGGACTACGCCTATCTCGAACAACCGAAGAACGGGCATCACAGCCCCTATTTCACCAAGGAAGAGCGGCTGGAGTGGCTGGCCGGCGCGACGGCATGGCTGGCGAAACACAACCCCGCCTACGTGGCCGGCGATGCCGACTACGACCAGCGCCCGCCACTCGATCCCGCCGCCAGCCGCATGGCGCAGCGGCTGAACATCACGGGGATCTGAGGCGGGACGATCCTGGACGGTGGCGCGTTCTAGGAAATCTTAACCGGGGCATTGCTATCGCAGGCGCCGCGGCACCTTGGACCGCGGTAGCGAAGGTTAACTCTTGGCGAGCCTGCCCGATCGGCGCGCATCTCTTGGAGAACCGTCCCGCGACATCGCGTCGCGGGACGTCCCCTCGCTGCGCCCGGTCGCCCCAGCCCTTGTGCGCAGCGCCGAATTCGCCGCCGAGTGGGACGAGCTTGCCGATGCCGTGGCGGAGCCCAATCCGTTCTACGAGCGCTGGGCCCTGCTGCCGGCGCTGGAGCGGCTCGGCGCGGGGGCCGACTGCACGATCATGGCGCTGCGGTGCGGCGGGCGGCTCTGCGCGCTCGTCCCGCTCGGGCGCGCGGCGGCCTATTACGGCTACCCCCTGCCCCATCGCGTCAACTGGAGCCACGATAACCTCTTCGTCGGCAGCCCGCTGGTCCGCAGCGGGTTCGAGGAGCGGTTCTGGCGCGCACTGTTCGGCCATCTCGACGCGGCGACCGGCAGGGCGCTCTTCCTCCACCTCGACCGGCTCGACGCGAATGGCCCGCTGTTCGCCGCCCTTGCCCGCGTGGCGGACGGGGACGGGCGCGCCTGGGGCGTGGTCCAGCGCGAGGAACGCGCGATGCTGCGATCGGGCCTGTCGCCGCAGGCCTATTTCGAGCGCTCGCTGAACGGCAAGAAGCGCAAGGAACTGCGCCGGCAGGACAAGCGCCTGGCCGAAGAAGGCGCGAAAGGGTTCGAACGCCGCAGCGACGGCGCGGGGCTGGAGCGCTGGATCGAGCAGTTCCTCGCGCTCGAGCAGGCCGGGTGGAAGGGGCGCAACGGCTCCGCGCTCGCCGACAACCCGCGCACCGCCGGCTGGTTCGCCGCGACGCTGCACGGGGCCGCGGCGCGCGGGCGGCTCGAACGGCTGAGCCTGACGCTCGACGGCGCGCCCGTCGCCATGCTGGCCAATTTCATCGCCCCGCCCGGCGCGTTCAGTTTCAAGACCGCTTACGACGAACGGTACGCCCGCTATTCGCCCGGCGTCCTGCTCCAGCGCGAGAACCTCGACCTGCTGGCGCGCGAGGACATTGCCTGGTGCGACAGCTGCGCGGCCGCCGACCACCCGATGATCGAGCGGATCTGGCGCGAGAAGCGCGCAATGGTGCGCGTCAACGTGGCCATCGGCGGGAGGCTTCGCCGCGCGGCCTTTCGCCGGATCCTGCGGGCCGAGCTGGCCCGCCAGACCAGGAGTACGTGAACGATGGGCGTCCAGACCCCGATCGACCTGCCCGCCGACGAGGCACGGCCCGCCCCCGTTTTCGGGGAGGAGGCCCGCGCGGCCTTCGCCCGGTCCTATCCCGAGGAGCCGCACGTCCTCGCGCACGGCCTGGGGCAGAACGCGCTGCTCACGCTCGACGCGCTGGCCGCGCTCGCCGCGCGGCTCCCCGAACGCTCGATCGAGTACAACCGCGGCGACCTGCCGATCGGGGTGGACGGCAAGCCCGAGGGCACCGGCCTCGCGATCGAGGACACGATCCGGCACATCGCGCGCAGCAATAGCTGGGCCGTGCTCAAGAACATCGAGCAGGCGCCCGAGTACGCGGACCTGCTGATGGCGCTGCTGGACGAGATCCGCCCGGAGATAGAGGCGCGCACCGGCGCCATGCTGCGACCCCAGGGCTTCGTCTTCATCTCCAGCCCGGACGCGGTGACGCCCTATCACTTCGACCCGGAGCACAATATCCTGCTGCAGCTGGTCGGCCGCAAGACGATGACCCAGTTCCCGGCAGGCGACGATCGCTATGCCCCCGACACGATCCACGAATCCTACCACGCGGGCGGCGCGCGCGAGCTGACCTGGCGCGACGAACTGCTCGCCGGCGGGCGCGAATTCGCGATCGGCCCGGGCGAGGCGGTCTACGTGCCGGTCATGGCCCCGCACTTCGTCCGCAACGGCCCCGACAGCTCGATCTCGCTGTCGATCACCTGGCGCAGCGAGTGGAGCTTCGCCGAGGCCGACGCCCGCGGCTTCAACCGCCTGCTGCGCCGGATCGGCCTCCGGCCCGCGCCGCCGGGGCGCTGGCCGGCCGGGAACAAGGGCAAGGCGCTCGCCTATCGCGCGCTGCGGCGGCTCGGCCTGGCCGGTTGACCGCGGCGTGCCGGGGCCGCAAAGCGCGGCCATGACCGACCAGCCCAGCGCCCAGAGCCTCGTCGCCGACCTCGTCGAACTCCTCACCGTCGCGCCGCACGGCGGCGGCCGGTTCGAAGGGCGCGCGCAGAAGGGCGGCGTCGGCCGGGTCTTCGGCGGGCAGGTCGTGGCCCAGGCGCTCCAGGCCGCGCAGGCGAGCGCGCCCGAGGCGATGGTCGCCCACTCGCTCCACGCCTATTTCCTGCGCGGCGGGCGCGAAGGCGCACCGATCGCCTACCGGGTGGAGGCCGACTTCGACGGGCGCAGCTTCGCCAATCGCCGCGTCGTCGCCAGCCAGGACGACCCGGAGCGCGGGGAGACGCCGATCCTGAACCTCACCGCCAGTTTCCAGCGGCCGGAGGAAGGGCTGTCGCACGACGACTACGCGATGCCCGACGTCGCCCCGCCGGAAGACCTGCCGCCGGACATGGAGCAGCGGCGCCGCTTCGTCGATGCCATGCCCGGGCTGGGCGAGGCGCAGCGCGCGCTGATGCTGCGCCCGCGCGCGATCGAGATGCGCACGGCCGACAGCCTGCACTGGATGAACAGCGAACCGCGCCCGCCGCATGCCCATTCCTGGTTCCGCGCGGCCGCGCCGCTGCCCGACGATGCCGCGCTGCACCGCGCGGTGATCGCCTATGCCAGCGACTATACGCTGCTCGGCACCAGCGCCCTGCCCCACGGCATAAGCTGGGCGCGCGGCGAGATGGTGGGGGCGAGCCTCGACCACGCGATCTGGTTCCACCGCCCCGCGCGGGCCGACGAATGGCTGCTCTACGCCACCGACAGCCCGTGGAGCGGCAACGGCCGCGGCTTCAACCGCGGGCGCATCTTCGACCGCGCGGGCAACCTGGTGGCGAGCGTGGCCCAGGAAGGCATGATCCGCCGGCGCAAGGGCTGACGGCGAGCGAATAGGGCAGCGAGCGAATAGGGCGGCGAGAGACGTGACTCGCGCCGACAGAGGTGCGGCGCGGGCAAAAGAAAAGGCCCCGCGAGGGGGCCTTTTCGAAACTGTCGGTATTCAGGATCTCAGTTGAAGATCCAGTCCCAGATCGAACCAAACATGGTTAATCTCCTGTTGCTGCCTGCTACGGAGAAATACGTTAACCATGTCCGTTTGTAAATTGTTAACCACGATTTTCAAAAGGAGCGATGGCATCCTTTTGTAAAGAAAGCGTTTTTTCTAGCTCCGAAAGGACGATCGGGCGCGCAATGTGGTAACCTTGACCGATGTCGACACCCATCTCCCGCAGTGCGGTAAAGGTCTGTTGATCCTCGATTCCCTCGGCCACTGAGGTCAACCCCGTCTCTCTCGCAAGCCGCGAAACATTGGCCACGATAGCTCGTGCCATCGGCGATGAGTGAATGCGTTGCACAAACAACTGGTCGATCTTGATCTCATCGAAAGGCAGTTCGAACATCGCCTCCAGGTTCGCGCTGGCAACCCCGAAATCGTCCATGGAAAACGAAACTCCGAGCGCCTTGATCTCTTCAATTACCGATCGGGCAGATGAAAAGTCCTCGATGCGCGCGGTTTCCGTCAGTTCGATCGTGAGGCGAGATGGATCGGCTGGCCGAACTGCCAGACAGCGCTCGATCAGCTCGGCGATCCGGGTATCGACGAACTGGATCGCCGAGACATTCACCGAGATGCGCGGCGTATGACCGGCCTGTCGCAGTGTTTCCGCTGCACTCAGGCTCTTCATCAGGATGCGCTTGGTCAGCTCGTCCAGCCGGCCGACGCGTTCGCACTGGAGGATGAATCGGGCCGGCGGGATCTCGCCCCGCTCCTCGTCCACCCACCGCGCCAGCGCCTCGGCACCGATGATCTGTCCAGTGCGAAGATCGGCCTGCGGCTGCAACTTGATCGAGATCCGATCCTGCGAGAGCGCGCTCTCCAGCCGCGCCTGCAGCGAATAGTCCCACTCTTCCGCATCGTCGACCGTGTCGGAGATGATGAAGACCGGGCGATAGGCCTCGCGCGCCTGGTCGGCGGCGGCAATGGCAGAGCTCAACCGGCTGGGCCCCGACTTCTCGGCCGATCGATCGACGCCGATCGTCATCGAAACGTCCAGCACCCTGTCCGATACGGTCACCGACTGCGATGCGATGGCGCGCAGACCCTCCAGATGCCCTTGCAGGTCCTCGTACTTGGCCGCGGCGAGGATCAGGGCGAAGTACTTGCCGCCGTCGTAATAGATGCGCGCTTCGGGATCGCCGAGCGCCAGCCGCGAGGCGAGCTGGCGCAGGTATCGGCCCTGGTCGGCCGGGGTCAGCGTCGCGAACACGGCATCGAGGCGCGCGATCTTCGCCACGACGATGGCCGCCGCTCCGTCGGGCGGATCGTCGCTGAGATCGCGTCTCAAGGCGACAAAATTGGGCAGCTTGCTGCGCGGCTCGACCAGGAGGTGCCGACGTTTGAATCGAACAATGAGCCGCAAACACGCGTAGACGATAAAGAGTGCGATTGACGACGCAAAGATCGCCCTGACCCCGGAGGCTGCTGTGACCACGACGGTCGCCACCAGCGAAACCACAAGAAGACCGTAAAGCAAACGCCGACGACGCGCCCGGACCGAAGCGCTCGCCGCCAGAGCCAGCAACAGGCCAAAGAATGCGGTTGTCCACGGCCAATTCACCGGCTGTCCGCCGCCACGTAGCGCGGTTTCTGCGGCAACGATGTGAACAAGGCTGGGATTGACGACGCCGCTGCCCGGGATTTTCACCACGCGACGACTCTGACCGGCTTGGCCCAGAACAACCGCTCTATCGCGAATTGAGGCCGACAGGGCGTCTGTTCCCAGGTTTACAGCTTCGAAGGACGGGATGGCTTCGACGTTCACCGCGTAGTCGGGCGCGAGTTCCGCCTTGGGGCCGGAATTCCCGGCCAGCTCGGTCCACAATGCCGGCAGGGTCCGTCGGCCATCGCCATGAACCGCATCGATACCCCAGACATAGCCGAGGAAATCGGTCTTGTAGTCATTGCTGACCATTCGCAGCCCGCGAGCGAAGAAGGGATCGGTCTCGGCAACGCCGCGCCCGTTCAGGAAGTCCGTGCGAAGCGAACGCGTGAGCACGGTCTTGTCGCGCAGGCGCAGGAGCTCGCCGCGCAGCCGCTCGTCCACGGCGTCATCGCCGCTTCGCTGGATCGGCAGGTCGATGAATATGCGCGCTGCACCGGCGGCATCCACGGCCTCGAGCGTCCCGGCAAGGCGCCGGTTGGCGGTGACCAGCGCATCCGCCCCGGCTCCGCGTTCCGCCTCCACGAACACGATCTCGCCGCTGGGCCGATGATCGAACAGCTTGGCCTGGAGCGACCAGACGGTGATGTCGAGCGGGCGCAGGATCGTCGTGACCGCGACGAGCACGGCGATGCCTACGGCGATTGCCGCATGGCGCAACCTCTCGGATGCGATCAGGTTTCGTGCCAGTGGCAACAATGCAGCATCCCTTGTTCGCCGCTGCCATAGGGGAACATCGTAAAGATGGTGTTTCCGGCACCGGCCGATCGGGGCGTGAACGCCGCCTGACTGCTGCCATCCATTGGTAAACGCCGTGCGGGCCGGGGCCCGCGAACGGCTACGCCCTCCGGCAGCGAAGCGGCGCCCCGGCGACTATACACGATAGCCGCGCGAAGGCACGAGCCGCATCGGGGCCGGCGGGCGCAGGCGAATGCCTTTTCGCGCCTAGCGGGGCAGGGTCACGCGGCGGCAGGTCAGCGGCGCCTCGCGCGTCTTGCCGCTCCAGGTCACGGTGTCGCCGGAAACCTGGAGCCGGTAGCCGGCGCGGTTCTCGAACACCGAGGCGCCGACCGACTGGACCGAGCGGACGTAGATCGGCACGCCGTTGTTCCTGACGACGGTCGCCCCGCCGTGGGTGAAGTTCACTTTCAGCACCGAGCCATCGCTGCAATCGAAATACCCGTGCTTGCCCGGCCCTCCGGTGGCGCAAGCCGATAGTCCCAGGCCCAGCGCGATAATGGCGGCAATCCTGTGCATGTGTCGTCTCCTCGCATCGGCGGCCTTCGCGGCGCGCGAGCAAGTGCGATCCCGACCGGTATCGAAGCCCCCGCGCGGCATCCGCCACGGACCGAACTGTCGGCGCCAATGCTTTAACGCGGGTTAACGGCCGCCCCAAATCCGCGCGCTGCGCGCGCTCGCCCCGGTCAGCCGGCGGGGTGATAGAAATCGTAGATCTTCTGCGCCACGGCGGCGCTGATCCCCGGGGTCCGTTTCAGGTCTTCCAGCGCGGCCGCGCGCACTTTGCCCGCAGTGCCGAACCGCAGCAGCAGCGCGCGCTTGCGGCTCGGGCCGATGCCCGGGATCTCGTCGAGCGGGGAGGCGCTGATCGCCCGGCTGCGCTTCGCCCGGTGGGCGCCGATGGCGAAGCGGTGCACTTCGTCGCGCAGCGTCTGGAGGTGGAACAGCAGGGGGGAATTGGTCGGCAGGGTCTTCTCGCGCCCGTCGGGGAAATGAAACACCTCGCGCCCCTCGCGTCCGTGGTGCGGGCCCTTGGCGATGGCGATCAGGGGCACGTCCTCGATCCCCAGTTCCTCCAGCGCGTCGCGCACCGCCGACATCTGGCCCTTGCCCCCGTCGATCAGCACCAGGTCGGGCCAGGTGTCGCCGTCGCGGTCCGGGTCTTCCTCCAGCGCGCGGGCGAAGCGGCGGGTCATGACTTCGCGCATCATCCCGAAATCGTCGTTGCTTTGCGCCGTGCGGATGTTGAACTTGCGATACTGGCTCTTGAGGAACCCCTCGGGCCCGGCGACGATCATCGCACCCACGGCTTTCGCACCCTGGATATGGCTGTTGTCGTAAACCTCGATCCGGCGGGGCGGCTCGGCCAGTTCGAAGAACTCGGCCAGCTCGCGGTTGATCTTCGCCCGGGTGCCGCTTTCGGCCAGGCGCCGGTCGAGCGCCTCGACCGCGTTGCGGCTCGCCTGCGCCATCAGCCGGCGGCGCTCGCCGCGCTGGGGCACGCTGATCTCAACCCGGTGGCCCGCGCTTTCGCCCAGCGCCTGGGCCAGCAGCGCCTGTTCGGGCAGCGCGCGGTCGACCAGCACCGTGCGCGGGGGCGGCACTTCCTCGTAGAACTGGGCGAGAACGCCGGCGAGCACGTCCGCTTCCTCCACGTCCTGGGTATGGGTGGGGAAGAACGCGCGGTGGCCCCAGTTCTGCCCGCCGCGGACGAAGAAGGCCTGGATGCCGACCTGGCCGCCCTTGGCCGCGAGCGCGAAGACATCGGCGTCGCCGACCCCGGCGGCATTGACCGCCTGGCTCGCCTGGATCGCGGTCGCCGCGCGCAGCCGGTCGCGCAGCATGGCCGCGCGCTCGAAATCGAGGTCTTCGGCGGCCTGGGCCATCTGCGCCTCGATCTTCTTCTGCACCGCGCCCGACCGGCCCGAGAGGAAATCCTTCGCCTCCTGCACCAGTTCGCCGTAGGCCTCCGGCCCGATCCGGCCCACGCAGGGGGCGGAGCAGCGCTTGATCTGGTAGAGCAGGCACGGCCGGTCGCGGCGGGCAAAAAAGCTGTCCGTGCAGGATCTTAGCAGGAACAGCTTCTGCAGCGCATTGATTGTCGTATTGACCGATCCGGCGCTGGCGAAGGGGCCGTAGTAATTGCCTTTCGCCCGCCGCGCGCCGCGGTGCTTCATGATGCGCGGATATTCATGATCGGCGCGCAAGAGAATGAAAGGAAAGGATTTATCGTCGCGCAGCAGGACATTGTACGGCGGGCGGAAGCGCTTGATCAGCTGCGCTTCGAGCAGGAGCGCCTCGGCCTCCGAATTGGTCGTGACGATTTCCATCCGCCGGGTCTGGCTGACCATGCGCCGCAGCCGGTTCGAAAGGTTCGCGACCTGGGTGTAGTTCGCCACCCGGTTGCGCAGCGCGCGCGCCTTGCCGACGTAGAGCACGTCGCCGCGGGCATCGAGCATCCGGTAGACCCCCGGCTTGGGCCGCAGCGTCTTCACCGTGTCGCGGATCGCGGCCACCCCCGCCTCGATGTCCGGCCGGGTGCCGCCCTTGACGGTATAGGTGGCGCGCTCCTCGTTGAAGCGCTCGGCGCCTCTCGGGTCGTGCGGGGTTCCGGCGGGGGTTCGCGACATGGGCCTGACATAATCGCTGCGCCGGAAATGGGAACCGGCAGGCGCAACAGCGCCGGTTCAGGTCCGCACGGCTATCGCGCGCGCCGGCGCCAGCGACTATGCTGGCAAACACGGGAATCAGGAGTTCGACAGATGCTGAAGAAGACGATCGCCATCGTGGCCCTGGGCGCCTCGGTCGTGACGCTGGCCGCCTGCAACACGGTCAAGGGCCTCGGCCGCGACATCGAATCGGTCGGCGAAGCGGGCGACCGCGCGATCTGACCGCGCTTGCCATTCCGGCCGGCTTCTCTACCGCGCCCGGGATGCAGGATTACGACATCATCGTGCTGGGCGGAGGGGCCGCCGGGCTGATGTGCGCCGCCGTCGCCGGGCAGCGGGGCCGCCGCGTGCTGGTGCTGGAACGCGCGGCCGAGGTCGGGCGCAAGATCCTGATTTCGGGCGGCGGACGGTGCAATTTCACCAATATCCACACCGCCCCCGACCGCTATCTTTCCGCCAATCCGCATTTCGCCAAGTCGGCGCTGAGCCGGTACACCGCGCACGATTTCCTGGCGCTGGTCGAACGCCACGCGATCGCCTGGCACGAAAAGACGCTGGGCCAGCTGTTCTGCGACGGGTCGGCGCGCCAGATCGTCGCCATGTTGCTGGACGAATGCGCAGCGGCGCAGGCCGCCGGCGGCCAGGTGGATGTTCGCTGCGGGGAAGAGATCGGCGATGTCGCGCACGTCGACGGCCGGTTTGACGTCACGACGCCAGGCGGCACCCAATCCGCCCCCGCGCTCGTGATCGCCACCGGCGGGCCTTCCATTCCCAAGATGGGCGCGAGCGATTTCGCCTATCGCCTCGCACGGCGTTTCGGCCTGCGGATCGTCGAGCCGCGCCCCGCGCTCGTGCCGCTGACGCTGGGCGGCGAGGACGTCCTGTTCCGCGAGCTTTCGGGCGTTTCCGCCCCGGTCGAGGCGCGCTGCGGCCGCGCCGCCTTTCGCGAGGCGGCGCTGTTCACCCATCGCGGCCTGTCGGGCCCGGCGATCCTGCAGGTTTCCTCCTACTGGCGCCCGGGCGACGCGGTCGCGATCGATTTCCTGCCCGGCACCGCGCCCGAGTGGCTGGTCGAGGCCAAACGCCGGACCCCGCGCGCGCACCTGCGGACCGTGCTGGGCGAGCGCCTGCCCGACCGGCTCGCCGCCACGCTGGCCGAGCGGATCGGCCTGTCCGGCGATCTCGGCAACCTGCCCGACAAGCGCCTGCGCGCGGCCGGGCAGGCGCTGTCCGACTGGCACTTCCACCCGAACGGGAGCGAGGGCTTCGCCAAGGCCGAGGTGACGCTGGGCGGGATCGCCACCAGCGAGCTGTCGTCGCGCACGATGGAGGCGAAGGCGGTCCCCGGCCTCTACGCGATCGGCGAGGCGGTGGACGTGACCGGCTGGCTCGGCGGCTACAACTTCCAGTGGGCCTGGGCGAGCGCGGTCGCCGCCGGCAACGCGCTCGCCGAACTGCGCGGCTGACGGCCCGCTTCGGCCCTGCCGGAGACGAGCCTAGAACAGCTTGCGGAACTCGATCTCGAACGTGCGGCCCAGCGGGTCGGTCAGCAGCGGCTGGTAGCTCACCGGTACGGCGCCGCTGGCATCGGTCACCCGCTGGCGCGCGTCGAACAGGTTGTCGACCCGCAGCGAAAGCCGCGCGCCCTTCCAGAAGCCGGGCTCGCCGGCCAGCCATTCCTGCTGTTCGAGGTTGACGAAGGCGCGCAAGTCGAACGTCGCGATATCGTCGAAGAACAGGTCCTGCGATCCGGGCAGGCCGGTGCCGTCGATCCGCGTGGCCGACTGGTAATCGCCCGAAAGGCGCAGGCCCAGCCCCTTGTAGAACAGCCCGCCTTCCAGCTCGATCTTGTGGCGCGGGATGCCGCTGCCGATCGCCTGCCCGTCGAGCTGGTCGAGCACCGGGCCGCCGGGCGCGACGAGCACTTCGTTCTCGAACTCGATCGAGTGATAGAGGCCCAGGTTCCAGCGCCCCTGCCCGTCGCCGTGCCGGCCGAAGCGACCTGCGCCGCCGCCGCGCCCGCCGCCACCGCTGCGGCCGGCCCCCTGGGTGCCCTCGCCCCCCTGGCGTGCCTCGCCCCCGGCAGGCGGGGCCGGCATGGCGCAGATCCGTTCGCGGAAGGCGGCCAGGCGCGCGGGATCGACCTGCCCGTCGGCGCCGGCGAGGCGCGCGCGCACCCGTTCGGGCAGGGCATCGAGATCGACCGGCGCGGCCGGATCGGCGCAGAGCGCCCGGCGCAGGGCGGCAAAGCGTTCGGGGTCCATCCGGCCGAACTGCCCCCCGGCGGCGGCGCCTTCCTCGCTGCAGAACCGTTCGCGCAACATGGCGACCCGCGCGGGATCGACCTGCCCGTCGGCCCCCTTCAGGCGCGCGAGCATCCGTTCGGGCAGGCCGGAAAGGTCGGGCACTTCGCCTTCGGGCGCGGCGCAGAACCGCTCGCGCAGCTCGGCCATGCGCGCCGGGTCGAACCGCCCGCGCGCCTGGCCGCGGCCATCCTGCGCGCCCGGCCCCGCCTGCCGCGCGGTGCCCGCGGGTGCCGGCGGCCCTTCGCCGCCATTGGCCGGCGGCTGCGCGCCCTCGCCCGCGCCCGCCCGCGCCCGCCCGCCGGCGCGCGCGCCGCCGCGCCTGTCGCTCTCGCCGTCGGTCGCTTCCTTGCCGACCCGGCCGAACATGTTGATGCCGTAGCGCAGGCGCGCGCTGCGCGTGCCGGCGAAAGTCACCGGCCGGCGGTCGATCGAGACCAGGTTGCCCGCCCCGTCGCGCACGACCCGGTCGGGGAAGGCTTCCTCGATCGCCGGGGTCAGCAGCGGGAACGACTGGGTCACGTCGTCCGAGCGGTTGCGGAAGTACTCGACCACGATGTTGGTGCGGCTGAACAGCTCCAGCTCGTAATTGGCCGCCAGCTTGATGTCGCGCTGCGTTTCGGCGGCCAGGTCGGGATTGCCGCCGGTCACGATCGTCGCCAGCACGCTTTCGCCGCGGCTGAAATCGTAGACCGGCACGTTGTAGTCGGTGACCACCGGATCGCCCAGTTGCGACAGGCTGGGGGCGGCCTCGCGCCAGATATAGCTGGCCTGCAGGGTCAGCGCCTCGGTCGGGCGCCAGGCGAGGCCCGCGGTGGCATCGGCGAGCGTGCCGAAATCGGACAGGCGATCGACCCCGGCGGCCAGGTTCAGGTTCACTTCGCCCAGCGCGCCCAGGAACCCCTCGCGCGCGCTGGCGATCGGCAGGCCCAGGTTGACCCCGGCGGTCAGGTTGCCGCGCGTCTGCGCCAGTTCGCCGGCGTCGGAACGGGTATCGGTGCTCTCGATCCGGTTCCAGGAATAGCCGGCATCGAACGTCGCCCGCACCTCACCCGCGGGCAGCGTGAAGGGGGTGCCGCGCAGCGTGGTCTTGAAATCGGCGCTGTAGGTCGTGCTGTCGGCCCGGTCGGTTCCACCCGGGGCGAGCGCGGGCAGCGGGCCGTCGATCGCCAGCTCGCCGGCATCGACCATGTCCTGCAGCACGCCGGTATCGCGCCGCGCATCGATCAGCGTGGTCGTGTCGGCGCGGCTGCCGTCGAGCGTCGCGTCGAGCATCCAGTCGCCGACCGGCTTGTTGAGCGACCCGCCGAGCGAATACGTCGTCGCGCGCCGCCGCCGTTCGAGCGGATCGTCGTCGATCGTGCGCACCGCGCTTGCGCCCCCGTCGGTCAGCGTCACGACGTCGAGACCCGAAAGCGAACGGCTGAAGCCGCGTTCGATCCCGGCGTTGAGCGAGTATGTGCCCGTGCCGGGGGCATCGCCCAGCGTGTCGTTGATCGTCGCGTCGAGTTCCCAGGACTCGGCATCGGCGCGCAGGCTGCGGAAGGCCGCCGGATCGGGGTCGCCCGCGACCGTCGGCGTGCTGCCCGGGGTCTGGACGATGTCGCGCTCCGCCTCGGTCAGCATCGAATTGGTGTTGAACTCGAAACCGATATTGGTCCGGCGCGAACCGTCGATCGTCAGCTGCGACAGCTCGATCTCGCCATTGGCCGTGCCGCCGCGGTCGGGGCCGCCATATTCCAGCTCCACCTCGCGCGAGGCGAAGTTGTCCTTCAGGATGAAGTTGATCACCCGCTGGTCGGCCGGATAGCCGAACTGCAGCGCCACTTCCTCGGGCAGGACCTCGACTTTCTGGATTGCCTCGGGCGGGTAGCGGCGAAACTCGCGAAAGCCGCCGACGCGCTGGCCGTTGACGAGGAACACCGGGCGGCCCGATCCGCGCCCGCGGCCCGATCCGGTCTGCGGCGCGAGCTGTTCGATCAGTTCCTCGATCGAACCCGCGCCGTAGGACGCGATCTCCTCGGCATCGAGTTCGAGCACCGGCGGCACGTCGGTATCGACCTGGCCGCGCAGCCGCTCCGCCGTGACGACGATCTCGGCCTCGCCCTCTTCCACGCCTTCCTCCACGCCCGGGGCGGCGCCGTCCTGCGCGATCGCGCCGGCAGGGGCGGGATCGACCTGCGCGGCGGCCGGGGCGGCGGTGAAGGCGGCAATGGCGAGAAAGGATGCGGTCGTGGACAGTCTCGGCAAGGTGCTCTTTCCTCGTGTCGTTGGCCCTCTCCCCCGCAGCGGCGAAGTGCCAAGGCGGCGGCCGGCGCGCAATCCCCGGACGCGTAACGAATTGTCGCACGAAGCTTTCCGGGCGATTGACGCGAATGCACCGCCCCTGCGCCCGATCGCGGAGAAGGCTTCCCTTTTGCCGCCCGCGCCGCTAAAGCGCGCGCCCGATCCCCACACTCTTGCAAACGGAACGATTACTGGATGGCCAAGGAAGAACTCCTCGAAATGCGCGGCAAGGTGGTCGAACTGCTGCCCAACGCGATGTTCCGGGTGGAGCTCGAAAACGGTCACGAGGTACTCGGCCATACCGCCGGCAAGATGCGCAAGAACCGCATCCGCGTGCTCGTGGGGGACGAGGTTCTGTGCGAGCTGACGCCTTACGACCTGACCAAGGCGCGCATCACCTATCGCTTCATGCCCGGACGCGGCGGCCCGGGGCCGCAGTAAGCGGTGCCGCCCCTGCCCCGGCCCGGCGAACGCCGCCCGCAGGCGCGGGGGCTGCCATGAAAGGCCGCCCTGGGGCCGCTACCGGGGCCGCGACGAGAGCCGCGATGGGGCACGCGACGGGGGCCCGGGCCCGGATGCCGACCCGATGACCGATTTCTCCTCTCCGCGCCGGGCGGCGGGCGACCGCGCGCTGCCTGCGCTCCTCCTCGCCTCCGCCAGCCCGCGCCGGCGCGAGCTGCTGGCCCGCCTGGGGGTGGAGCCGGCCGGGATCGCCCCTGCCGATATCGACGAAAGCCCCCTGCCCGGCGAACTGCCGCGCCGCTATGCCGCGCGCATGGCGCGGGAAAAGGCGCTGGCCGCGGCCGATGGCACGCGCCACGTCCTCGCCGGCGACACCGTCGTCGCGGCCGGGCGGCGCATCCTGCCCAAGGCGGAGGACGAGGCGACCGCGCGCGCCTGCCTGCAGCTTCTGTCGGGCCGGCGGCACCGGGTCTTCTCCTCGGTCGCGCTGCTCCACCCCGACGGGACCCTGCGCGAACGGCTGAGCGAGACGAGCGTGCGCTTCAAGCGCCTCTCGCGCGAAGAGGTCGACGCCTATATCGCCGGCGGCGAATGGCACGGAAAAGCCGGCGGCTACGCGATCCAGGGCGCGGCCGAAGGGCTGGTGGCGTGGATTCAGGGCAGCCATTCGGGCGTGGTCGGCCTGCCGCTGTTCGAAACGCGCGCGCTGCTCAAGGCGGCAGGGTTCGCCCTTGGCTGACTGGCTGGTCGAGGAAGGGATCAGCGAACACCGCGCGGTGCGGATCGCCGATGGCCGGATCGTCGAGGCGCACGTCGAATGGCCCGGCCGGGCGATGCCGGGCCAGGTGCTCGAGGGCCGCCTGCTCGCGCGCAACGCCGGCGGATCGCGTGGGAGAGTGGCCCTGCCCGGCGGCGAAGAGGCGCTCGTCGGCCGCCTGCCGCGCGACGCGGCCGAAGGGGCCGGCCTGCGGGTCGAGATCGTGCGCGCCGCGATCGGGGAACGGGGCCGCAGCAAGCTGGCGCAGGCCCGGCCGAGCGCCGCGGAACCGGCCGCGCCCACGCTGGCCGAGCGCCTTTCCGCCGCCGGCCGCGCGGTGCGCGTGGTCCACGCCTTCCCCCCCTGCGACTGGGACGAGCTCGTCGGCGAGGCGTTCGACGCGCGGATCGACTTCGCCGGCGGCACCCTGCTCCTCGCCCCGACGCCGGGCATGACCGTGATCGACATCGACGGGGCCTTGCCGCCGCGCGAACTCGCGCTCGCCGCCTGCGCCCCGATCGCCGCCGCGCTGCGCCGTTTCGGGCTGGGCGGGACGGTGGCGATCGATTTCCCCACCCTCTCCGCGCGGGAGGATCGCCGCGCGGTCGACGCGGCGCTGGGCGCGGCGCTGGAAGGCTGGCCGCACGAGCGCACGGCGATGAACGGCTTCGGCCTCGTCCAGATCGTCGCGCGGCTCGAACGGCCCTCGCTCCTCCACCTCGCGCATGTCGCGCCCGCCGCCCTTGCCGCGCGGCGCCTGCTTCGCCGGGCGGAACGGGTGGCGGAGCCGGGCGCGCTGCTGCTCGCCTGCCACCCGGCGGTGGCCGCGCAGCTTGCCCCGCCCTGGCTGGAGGAGCTGACCCGCCGCACGGGCCGCGCGGTGCGGATCGAATCCGACGCCACCCTTGCCCCGGAGGCCGGTTTCGCGCAGGCGGTGGCGGCATGACCAAGCCCCGCCCCTGCCCGATCTGCAAGAAGCCGCGGCGCGAGGAATTCGCCCCCTTCTGCTCCGCCCGCTGCCGCGACCGCGACCTCGCCCAGTGGTTCAACGATGGCTATGCCGTCCCGGGCCGCCCGGCGTCCCCGGACGAGATCGCGCGCGAGGACTGATTCCCCCCTTGCCAAGCCCGGCAGCCTTCGCCATAGGGCCGCTTCCAACCGCTCGCCGGCCTTTTCCGAAGGGTCGTTCGCAGAGTGCGCCCAGGTAGCTCAGTTGGTAGAGCATGCGACTGAAAATCGCAGTGTCGGCGGTTCGATTCCGTCCCTGGGCACCATAGCCCTCCCCCCGGCGCTCCCCCCCTCCTGCCCCGCGCGGGCAAAAATTCATTTTCCTACACGGCGGAATTTTGCTCCACCCTGCCGGATGACCCGCCGCACCGACAACCGCGAGACGCGCCTGCCGCTGGACGAGATCGTCGCCGGCGGGGGCGAGCTGCCCGCCTTCACCCCCGTTCCGCGCAAGTGCCGCCGCCACGACGGCTGGACCGAGACGCGCCAGCGCCGCTTCATCGAGGCCCTGGCCGATACCGGCAGCGTCGATGCCGCCTGCCGCGCGGTGAACATGAGCACGGTCGGCGCCTATCACTTGCGCCGCCAGCCCGGCGCCGAGAGCTTCCGCAAGGCGTGGGAGGCCGCGCTCGACCTCGGCGTCCGGCGGATCGAGGACGTCGCGATGCAGCGCGCGCTGCACGGGGTGGAAGTGCCGGTCTATTCCTACGGCAAGCTGGTCGGCACCCGGCGCAGTTACAACGACCGGCTGCTGATGTTCATGCTGCGAAACCGCGCCCCCGGCCGCTTTGCGGAAGGCAAGGCGAAAGGCCTGAACGCGATCGGCAAGATGGAGCTGGAGCGGCTGAAGAAGCAGTGGCGCGCCGAGTGGGAGGAGGAGAAGCGGCGCGAGGGCACTTACGAGCACGAGGACGAGGTGCTCGCCAGCATCGACCGCAAGCTGGGCCAGATGCGCGAACGCCGCCTGTTCCACATGAGCCCCCGCACCCGCGCCCTGCTCGAAGCCTACGAAGCCGCCCACCGCGAAGACGAGGCGAACGGCTACAACCCCTACGAAGACCCGGAACACCCGGCCTATATCGAGCGAAACGCACAAGCCCCCACCCCGCTCCCCGAACTCCCAGCCCCGGCGGAGGAGGCGGGCGACGAGAACAGCGAAGCCGAACCCCCGCCCCCCGAAACAGGCCCCCGCATCAGGACGCTAAAGGACGGCGAGTGGTGACCCACCCCTCCCGCCAGCGGGAGGGGTCTGCGGCGGGCCTGCCCCCCACCCACGACGCCTGAAAAGCCCCGGTCGGCGTTTGAGGGCGCAAACAAAAAATCCAGCTATCGCTTGAAGCAATGCTCCCGATGCCACCCGAGAAACGCCGGATGCGGCCGCATCGCCAGCCGGTCGCGCGCGAGCGCCTTCCCGGACTTGTTGATGATAGCCTCCACGCTCGGGCGGTCGTTGACCTGCCGCGAGATCAGGATGTCAAGATCGTCCGACAGGCCGATCAGCCCCCGGTCGAACATCCAGTGCGCGGTGCTGGTTTCCAGATGCGGCCATGCTAATGGCCTGCCTATTCCGGCTGTTCTGCTTCCGTCTTGTTAACAGGGAAGCCCAAGAGCTTTCGAATAGACACTTGCCCCTCGTCTGTATCACCTTCCAGACCTTCAACAAACTCTCTCAGTTGGCCGACAAGGTCTCGGTCTGCAGCTTGCATGCAATCTTTGAAGATGTCCTTCTTTGCCTCAATGAACGCCTTGGCTTCTGACGAATTCTCCCTCGCCAGAGGAAGCAAGTATCGTTCAACTGTCCGGTTGGGATTGGTTCGATAGGGTAAACGGTCTAGTATGGATCGGAGATGCTCGAGAGCAGCAGAAACCGCGCTGGTATGTGAGTTATGCCGATCGAAGAATTCGCTCTCAAATCTTCTTTGCGAGCTCGGCGGTAGAGATTTCAAAAGTATCCCGTAGTTCCGCTCCGATTTTTTCGGATCGTACGCCCCCGTCATAACTTTCAAAGCATTACTCATAAGGGGTTCAAAAAATTCTGTGGATGTAAGTTTAACGGGCTTAACCGTGTTTCGCTCGCACAGCAACTTCACCAATGCGCCATCTTCATCGAGTTCCTTCTGCCAACGAGCAGAGCCCACTGACTTCAGCATTTCGGCGATACTGGTCGTGAAGCTCTCCCATCCAATCTCCGTCCGACCTTCAACTTCCCTCAGCATTGACAGGGAAACGCGCCCGAGCTCTGCCGATTGCCAGTATGCTGCTACAGATGACGTTCCCACTAAGGACAACAGCGTCTGAAACTGTTCACCAAGGGCCTTCCTGAGTTTCAGAAAATTTGAAATGACGAAAGTCGCATCAGGCAGAGTTGCTTCGTTCCGAGCTAGCATGGCTCGAGCCACCGATTTGAACAGCTCACGGCCGTCTTCCTCGGAACATGCATGCTTCAACACGTATTCGAAGGCCGCTGTACGGTTAGCGATTTCCGCAATGGAGTTCACAAAGTCTGGCTCGAGTTCGCTGGTAGTTAGTTTCGCCCGGAACCAGTTGTACTCAGTCAACATATTCCCGAAGATTGGCGCCTGTTGCGGTTGCGGCATTCCTGGTTGTTCGTGCTTGTACTCGCGCATGGCCAGCCAGAAGAATAGGGCCGTCGCATGACCTCGAATCTTTCCTCCATCTTTGTCGGCATGATAGGCATAATACATCGGCGCGCCGGATTGGAAGAAGTCTTGAAGCGCTGTTGTGGCGGGCTCGTTACCGATGGGAACCGCGCTTTGGAGCACGTCCACTGTTTTAATAAGCGCTCTGAACTCGTCTGTGCTAATGTCGAGCTTCTTCGCCTTTGCGTTCTCTAAGGCAACCTCAAGCAGATGGACGCATTGCTCTACATCAAACAGGTGCGACAGCTCAGCCCACATGTAGGAAAAGAAGTCACTTCCCGTTGCATACTGGTCGAGCGCTGCAACGATGTCCTTTTCATTCGCAGGTCTTTTGAACTGGCGAATGTGGTAGTCGGTTTCATCACAATCAAGCGCCGCGCCTAGGACCGCAGCGGAACCTGAAGGCAGCACAATTGTCGGCAGCACCTTGCTCACCGCGTCTGTGCCCTTCGCCGACTTCACGGCATCACAGATCGCCGCGACGATCTTGATCCAAGACCGCCCATGCTGAAGTGTCTGCTTCGCGGGTTCTGCGGGTAGTCCAGCATTTATCGCTCGGACCATGGCTCCCACGAAGCTGGGCAGTGTAGCCTCTTCGATGAAGGCAGAAGCCTTCCATAGTCCTGACAAACTCGGCATCTGAGCGAAGGGGAAGGCCTTCACCGCCTGTAATGTTGTTGCCAACGTCTTTTGGCTGTACTCCAAGTCTGTGCGATCGATGTTGACTGCTGCAATATTCGAAATGGCCGCGCTGAGCTCCGTCAGATTCTCGGACCCCCAGTCCTGGCTCAATTCATCGACGAGCCTGTTCAAGTTCTCCGCAAATCCATTCACGGATGCGGAATCTGCGAGTTCTTGAAGCAAGTCCGGCTGATCTACCGTCAAAGCTCGTTGGATTTGAACGTGCGAGAGAACCTGGAAGGCTAAATCGCGATCGACATTGTACGCTAATGAAGCCAGATCTCGGAAAATGTCGGGCTGGTTCGCGAGCTGAACCATCCGAGGATCGATCGTATCGCTGGACCGCAAACTACCCGGGTCGGAAAGAAGCTTTGTCTTGTTCGCGACAAATACCGCGACAGACTCGGGTGCGATAGCGCCCTCCCACTGTTCCCAATAGCTTGCTACATCGTTGATAAACGATATCACCTGGCGTGGTGTCGGAGGTGCATTCGAGGACTCGATGTTTAAATTGAAAATGCGGTAAATTCTTTTGATCGAGTCTAGAGAGATTTGATCTCCGACACTTGCAATGAACTTTTCTCGAAAGAACGTTGACGCGTCTGAAAGTACCGGAGGCGAAACATTGAACACGATATCGAACGATTTTCTGAACACATCGCCAGCAATGATACTCGACTCGCTTGGAGGCGGCGAAGCACATTCGCCGCCCATAGCGCTGAGCGCAATTCGTTCAGCATACGGCACGATGGCTATGATGCTTCCATCGGTCTCAGCGCCGAAGTGTTCACCATAGAAGACTCCTCGAACTTCAGACCATACGTCCGGAATTCGCTTCGATGGCAGCCGGTCTATGTTGTCGAAAACTACTATCAAGCGATTCTGATTGTCCTGCAGCCTCGCCGAAATCTCTCTGAATATCTTTGTAAATTCATATTGAGTCGGATCTTCGTCCCGTATTGTCTGATTTACCCGCCTCACCTCCGCGTCTCGCGAAAAGATCGAGATCACTTGCGAAAACGCTTCTACCCAACGTGCCGACGTCCGCTCTGAAGGCAAGCGCCTCCAGACGGCTATGAGGAATGACACAACATAGATTCCAAGCAATATGCCCGCCGCTGCGGCACCCGCGTTGAACTTGACCGCGCCAGTGGAATCTCGGAGCGCTGTCGGCGCAAGCCACAAATACAAAAGCGGCGTCAGGTATAGAAATATAACAGTAAAGAGTCCAAACTTACTGAATTTCTTGTAATTGTTTGTTTCTATCTTTTGATTTTTGCTTTCGATCTTCCTACGCCATTCGTCAATAGCGCTTCCTTTATCAGGGAACTCCTTCGAACCCCAGCTCAACAATGCTTCGAGAAATGCTCTTCGGAAATGTCCGGTCTGGTTCGCCCAAAGATCGAATGTAAATATGTGATACGTGCGTCCCGCATCAACCTCAGCAAGCGCCGTCTTAGCCATTCGGACGATGGAGGATTTGCCTGAGCCCCATGAGCCTTCGATTCCGACAGCGTGGTCGCCGGACCTAAACTGTGAGATGGCCCTTGCAAGAGCATAGGCGGTCCGTGCGTGTCCGCGGCCAGAGAATTGATCTGTCTCGGTCGGGCTATCCTGAAGTATAGTCCGACGTACGGCTCTATTCTTGTCGTCTGATTGGCCTGACACTCTTCCCCCCATCTCGTCAGGAACAAGACCGGATCTCACTCCTCCCCCATCCGCAGCGCCGCGATAAACGCCTCCTGCGGGATCGACACATTGCCATACTCCCGCATCCGCGCCTTCCCCTTCTTCTGTTTTTCCAACAGCTTTTTCTTGCGCGTGATGTCGCCGCCGTAGCATTTCGCCGTCACGTCCTTGCGCAGCGCGGCGATCGTCTCTCTCGCGATGACCTTGCCGCCGATCGCGGCCTGGATCGGGATCTTGAACAGGTGGCGCGGGATCAGGTCCTTCAGGCGCTCGCACATGCCGCGGCCGCGCTCTTCGGCGACCGAGCGGTGGACGATCAGCGACAGGGCATCGACCGGCTCGTTGTTCACCAGGATGTTCATCTTGACGAGGTCGCCCTCGCGCAGGCCGATCTGCTCGTAATCGAAGCTGGCGTAGCCGCGGCTGATCGATTTCAGGCGGTCGTAGAAATCGAACACCACCTCGTTCAGCGGCAGCTCGTAGGTCACCTGCGCGCGGCCGCCGACATAGGTGAGGTCGGTCTGGATGCCGCGGCGGTCCTGGCACAGCTTGAGGATCGCGCCGAGGTATTCGTCGGGCGTGTAGATCGTCGCCTTGATCCACGGCTCCTCGATCCACTCGATCCGGTTGGGATCGGGATAGTCGGCCGGGTTGTGCAGCTCGATCGTCTTCGCTTCCTCGTTCTTCGTCTTGCCCAGTCGCAGGCGATAGACGACGCTGGGCGCCGTCGTGATCAGGTCCAGATCGTATTCGCGGCTCAGCCGTTCCTGGATGATCTCCAGGTGGAGGAGGCCGAGGAAGCCGCAGCGGAAGCCGAAGCCGAGCGCGGCGCTGCTTTCCATCTCGTAGCTGAAGCTCGCATCGTTGAGGCGCAGCTTGCCGATCGATTCGCGCAGCTTCTCGAAATCGGCGGCATCGACGGGGAAGAGGCCGCAGAAGACCACGGGCTGGACTTCCTTGTACCCGGGAAGGGCCTTGTCCGCCCCGCCCTTCACCGTGGTGATCGTGTCGCCCACGCGCGCCTGTTCGACTTCCTTGATCTGCGCGGTGATGAAGCCGATCTCGCCCGGGCCGATCTCCGGCAGGTCCACCCGCTTGGGGGTGAAGGCGCCGACCCGGTCGACCAGGTGCTGCGTGCCGCCCTGCATGAAGCGGACCTGCAGGCCCTTCTTCAGCACGCCGTCCATCACCCGCACGAGGATGACCACGCCGAGGTAGGGATCGTACCAGCTATCGACCAGCATGGCTTTGAGGGCTGCGTCGCGGTCGCCGGTGGGCGGCGGGATGCGGGCGACGATCGCCTCCAGCGTGTCCTCGATCCCGATGCCGGACTTCGCGCTGGTGAGCACGGCGTCGCTGGCGTCGAGGCCGATGATGTCCTCGATCTCGGCCTTGACCTTGTCGGGCTCGGCCGCGGGCAGGTCGATCTTGTTGATGACGGGGACGATCTCGTGATCGTGCTCGATCGACTGGTAGACATTGGCGAGCGTCTGCGCCTCGACCCCCTGCGCGGCATCGACCACCAGCAGCGCGCCCTCGCACGCGGCGAGGCTGCGGCTGACCTCGTAGGCGAAGTCGACGTGGCCGGGGGTGTCCATCAGGTTGAGCTCGTAGGTCCGGCCGTCCCGGGCGGTGTAGTTGAGGCGCACGGTCTGGGCCTTGATCGTGATCCCACGCTCACGCTCAATGTCCATGTTATCAAGGACTTGCGCGCTCATCTCGCGCTCGGTCAGCCCGCCGCAGACCTGGATCAGCCGATCGGCGAGCGTCGACTTGCCATGGTCGATATGCGCGATGATCGAGAAATTGCGAATAAGGCCAAGATCAGTCATCGCGGCCCCTTATAACCCCGGCCGGAAAGCTGCAACGACGGAGACGTTGGCTCGCCCCCATCGCAGCGGGAATGGCGGTCAGGCGCGGGCCTTGCGCGGCTCTTCCGCCGGGGGCCGGGCGCCGTCGATGTCGAGCGGGATCGGGCGGTCGAACTGCACGCCCATGCGGTTGTCGATGCACCAGCGGCTCGTCGCATCGACCGTCAGCGTATCGGACAGGGCAATGCGGAAGCGCGTGCCGACCGGGACGTTCCACAGCCCCTCCACCATCGCGCCCTCGGTCGAGGCATTGCGGACGGTGCCGGCGTAGTGCTGCCCCGCGTGTTCGAGCACGACCTTGCGCAGCATCGTCTTGCGCGGGGCGCGGGCCGCACGCGGGCCGACCGCTTCCATCGCGAGGCCGTTCGCGAGCCGTTCTTCCACCGCCTGGCTGCTCAGCGCCTTGTCGTAGATATAGCCCTGGACATGGGTGCAGCCGTGCTGGCGCACGAGGTCCAGCTCGTCGAGCGTCTCGACGCCTTCGGCCGTGACGTCCATTCCCAGCGCCTGGGCGAGGCTGGTGATCGAGGCGATGATCGCGCCGTTCCGGCTCCCCGGCCGCGTGGCGCCGCGCACGAAGCTCTGGTCGATCTTGATCTTGTCGAAGGGCGCCTTCTTCAGATAGCCGAGCGAGGAATAGCCGGTCCCGAAATCGTCGAGCGCCAGGCGCACCCCGATGCGCTTGAGCGCGGCGAACATCGCCTCGGTCCCCTCGTCGTCGTTGAGGAAGACGCTCTCGGTAATCTCCAGCTCCAGGCGCGAAGGATCGATGCCGGCCTGGGCGATCGCGTTCGTGATGATCGCCGGGAGCTGCGGACTGGCGAACTGGAGCGGCGAGACGTTGACGGCGCAGCGCACTTCCTCCGGCCATTCGGCCAGCGCGCTGCAGGCGGTGCGGATCGCCCATTCGCCGATCGCGGCGATGAGGCCGGTATCCTCGGCAATCGGCACGAACTTGTCGGGCGAGAGCCAGCCGCGCCGCGGATGATTCCAGCGCAGCAGCGCCTCGAACCCGGCAATCCGTTCGCTGCTCGCGTCCACCACCGGCTGGTAGAACAGTTCCAGCCCGCCGTGGGCGATCGCATCGCGCAGGTCCTGTTCGAGCGCATTGCGTTCCTCCGCCGCGCTGTGGAGGTCGCTGGAATAGAAATGGCACCGGCCCCGCCCGGCGTCCTTCGCGGCGTACAGCGCGAGGTCGGCGTTGCGGATCAGCGCCTCGCTGGTCACGCCGTGATCGGGCGAGACGGCAATGCCGATGGACGATCCGATCACCACCCGCTGCCCGTCGATCGAATAGGGCTGCGACAGGGCGTGGATGATTTCCTGCGCCAGGTGGCCGAGTTGTTCGTGTTCGACCCGGCCGGGGACGATCACCTGGAACTCGTCGCCGCCGAGCCGCCCCACGCGGCCCTGCTTGCCCACGGCCCGTTCCAGCCGCTGGGCGACCTGCTTGAGCAAGGCGTCGCCGGCGGGATGGCCCAGCGTGTCGTTGACGTGCTTGAACCGGTCGAGGTCGAGCAGGAAGATCGCGCACTCGCGCTCCCTTTCCTGCGGGCTGCAGACGATCTTTTCCAGCGTCTGCGACATCTGGAAACGGTTCGCCAGGCCGGTCAGCGAGTCGTACCGCGCGAGCCGCTTGGCATTTTCCTCGCTCAGCTTCTTCTCGGTCAGGTCGGTGCCCGAACCGCGAAAGCCGCAGAAATTGCGGAAACCGTCATAGACCGGCCGCCCGTTGATCGACCACCAACGCTCTTCGTCGGGAACGGCGGCCTTGACCGCCAGCCCCTCGAACGAGGAGCGGGAGGACAAGTGGAACGTCAGCGTCCGCTCGCCTTCGCGGTTCTCGTCGCCGAGATCGAACAGGCGCGAGAACGCGCGCCCGACCAGTTCGTCTTCGGCGCGCCCGAGCGCGCGCGCGACCGAAGGCGAGAGGTAGGTGAGCCGTCCGCGACGGTCGGTTTCCCAGAACCAGCCCTGCCCCGTTTCCTCGTAGTCCTGGAGAATGCTCTGCGCCCGGTCGCGAACGCGGGCGAGCGCGGCTTCCTCTTCGGCCCGCGCCCGCTCGAAACGCAGCTGGTAACTGGCCACGAGCCCGCTCGTGATCGCGGCGATCGCCAGGCCGGAAAATGCATAGAACGAGCCGTCCACAAGCGCCACAGGGGCCCAGCAGCCGAGCTTGCTCATGAAAACCAGCACGATCCGGTCGCTGAGAAGGGCGGCGAACAGGATATTGACCGTGACCAGCGCGGCGACGCCGATGCGCCAGTCGAGCGATCCCGAATACATCCACTCCGCCAGGCCGAACCCGACCCCGGCCGACGACAGGAGGACAAGCGCGACGGCCAGCCCCTGCCGGGCCGGAACGGGCAGCGCCGCGCCGTCGCCCCAGGCATTGACCGGGCGGCCGAGCGCAGCGGTCCCGATGCCGAGCAGCGCGGCGACGATGCAGGCGGCGGGCGGCGCGGAGAGCGCGATCACCCCGGAAATCGCGAAAGCGGCGGCGATCGCCACGCTCATCCAGGCAAACGGGGGCGGAACGATCGGCGGCGCTTTCGCCACCGCGGCAACCTTGTTGCGCTTGACCTCGCGCCGGTCGCGACGCTGGCGGCGTTCATCGGGCACGGCGCGCAGCGGCGGCTGGGCACGGTCCGGCGCATCGGCATGCGTCGCGGGACCGGCCCAAAGCATCGAACCGGGCGCCTCGGGCTCACTCGCGGTTCTTGCTGACGCCACCACCATGCCGCCCGCATGCGCCAGACCCCTTGAAAAAACGGTTAATCGAAGGGCAGGATTCGGCAATTTCCTGCCGCGCGAGCGCGCTTGCCAAGGCGCGTGGGCACGTGCATGAATCGCCCGTTCGGATACGGGCAAGAAGAAGAGGGTGCATGGCAGCCAGGGCGCAGCCGGTAGACGCGACACGCACGGCCCGCGGGCGGCCCGCCACCTGATGCGGCACCTCGCCATCGTCGGCTCGGGCCCTGCGGGCTACTACACCGCGGAAGCTGCCCAGAAACACTGGGGCGACGAGATCCGCGTCGATATCTTCGACATGCTGCCGGTGCCCTACGGCCTGATCCGCACCGGCGTCGCCCCCGATCACCAGTCCATCAAGGGCGTCAGCCGCCGTTACGAGGCCACGGCCCTGACCGAGAACGTGCGCTTCGTCGGCAATGTCGCGGTGGGGCGGGACGTCACCGTGCCCGAGTTGCAATCGCTCTACGACGCGGTCGTGTTCGCCACCGGCGCGCCCAACGATCGCGCGCTGGGGATAGAGGGCGAGGCGCTGCCCAATGTCTTCGGCAGCGCGGCCTTCGTCGGGTGGTACAACGGCCACCCGCAGTTTGCCGGGCTCGCGCCGGATCTTTCCGGCCGCCACGCGGTCGTGATCGGCATGGGCAACGTCGCGCTCGACGTGGCGCGCATCCTCGCCAAGACCGAGGCGGAATTCGCGGGGTCCGACATTGTCGCCCACGCGCTCGACGCGCTGCGCGCCGCGGCGATTTCGACGATTACCATCGTCGGGCGGCGCGGCCCGCACCAGATCATGATGACGCCCAAGGAACTGGGCGAACTGATGCACCTGGAACGCGCCAGTCCCCGCGTTGCACCGTCCGATCTTCCGCCCGAGGCCGATGACGCGCTGCTCGAACCCGGCCTGCGCAAGTCCGTCGCGCACTTGCGGAGCTTCGCCGCGTTCCCGGAGAGCGAGCGGGCGGACAAGAGCGTGGAGATTGACTTCGACATGTTCGCCAGCCCGGTGCGACTGCTGGGCAAGGACAGGGTCGAGGCGATCGAGCTGGAGCGCACCCGGGTCGAGGCCGGGCGCGCGGTCGGAACGGGGGAGACGTACACCGTCCCGGCCGATCTCGTGATCAGTTGCATCGGCTATCGCAGCTCGCCGATTCCCGGCGTCCCGTTCGACGAGCGCGCGGGCCGCTTCGCGAACGACGAGGGGCGGATCCTGCCCGGCCTCTATTGCGTGGGCTGGGCCCGGCGCGGCCCGACCGGGACGATCGGGACCAACCGCCCCGACGGCTTCGGCGTGGTCGAGAAGATCGCCGAGGACATGGACGGCGGCGCGCTCGGACCGCGCGGCAAGGAAGGGCGCGCCGGGTTCGACCGGCTCGCCGAAGAGCGCGAGATCGAGGTCGTCACCTTCCGCGACTGGAAGAAGATCGAGGAGGCCGAGGCCCGGGCCGCGCGCGAGGGCGCCCCGCGCGAGAAATTCGTCGATGTCGAGGCGATGATCCGCGCCCGCGAATAGGCCCGGCTGCCCGCGGCCCTGCCCGGGCGCCAATCCCGATTGAGCCGCCCGCCCCGCGGGCGGGCGCGGGCCGTCAGACCCGCATCGGCATCAGGACATAGAGCGCGGGGCTGCCGGCATCCTGCCGGATCAGCGTCGGCGCGCCTGCGTCGGCCAGGTGCAGTTCGACCGTGTCGCTGTCGATCTGGCTGAGGATGTCCTTCAAGTAATTGGCGTTGAAGCCGATCTCGAACCCTTCGGCCGAATAGTCGGCGGGCACTTCCTCGGCCGCGGTGCCGTTGTCCGGGCTGGTGACCGAGAGGATCACCTTGTCCTGGTCGAGCCCCATCTTGACCGCGCGGGTCTTCTCCGTGGCGATGGTCGCCACGCGGTCCACGCCTTCGTAGAAACTGCGCGGATCGAGCTTGAGCAGCTTGTCGTTCCCGGTCGGGATCACGCGGCTGTAGTCGGGGAACGTCCCGTCGATCAGCTTGCTGGTCAGCACCACGCCGCCCTCGCCGCCCAGCGTGAAGCGGATCTTGCTGGCGGAGAGATCCACCTGGACGTTGCCGTCCAGCGATTCCTCCAGCAGCTTGCGCAGTTCGGCCACGGCCTTGCGCGGCACGATCACGTCCGGCATCCCCTGCGCGCCGTCGGGCTGGTCGATCGTGAACCGCGCGAGACGGTGCCCGTCGGTCGCCGCGGCCTTCAGCACCGGCTTGTCTTCCTCCGACACGTGGAGGAAGATGCCGTTGAGGTAATAGCGGGTTTCCTCGGTCGAGATCGCGAAGCGGGTGCGATCGATCAGCTCGGCCAGGGTCTTGGCCGGGATCTCGAAACTGGTCGGCAGGTCGCCTTCGACGATGACCGGGAAATCGTCACGCGGCAGGGTCGGAAGCTGGAACCGGCTGCGGCCGGCCTTGATCGTCATCCGGTTCTCGGCCGTCTCGAGGCTCACCTGGCTGCCTTCGGGCAGCTTGCGCGCGATATCGAACAGCAGGTGCGCCGAAACCGTGATCGCGCCCGAGCTTTCGACCGAGGCGGCGGCCATGTTCTCCACCACCTGCAGGTCGAGGTCGGTCGCCATGACCTTCAGCGAGCCGCCATCGGCCGCCTCGATCAGCACGTTGGAGAGAATGGGGATCGTGTTGCGCCGCTCCACCACCGACTGGACGTGGCTGAGGCACCTGAGGAGCGTTGCGCGTTCGATAGTGGCCTTCATCGCGTATCAATTCCCCCTTTGCGCTCACGGACGTCGCGCTCTCAGACGGCCCGACGCCCGGGTGGGCGAAAGTCGGCGGAGACCAGGGTCCCCGGGGACGGGTCCGCGGCCGGAATCGCCCGCGAGCGCCGGAATGTTGCGAATATCCTTAGTCCCGAGGCCGGACGGGGCAAGGACCAAAGCCCCGCCGTCCCGATTCCTTGGGGATAAATCTGTCAGGAAAGCATCGCCATGCCGCCGTTGACGTGCAGCGTCTGCCCGGTGACATAGGCCGCCTCGTCGCTGGCGAGATAGGCCACCGCGGCCCCGATGTCCTCGCCCTCGCCCATCCGGCCCATCGGGATGCGGGCGTTGAGCGCGTCTTTCTGCGCGTCGGGCAGCTGGTCGGTCATGGCGGTGCGGATGAAGCCCGGCGCGACGCAATTGACGGTGATCCCGCGGCTCGCAAGCTCCTGCGCCAGGCTCTTCGACATGCCGACGAGGCCCGCCTTGGCGGCGGAATAGTTCATCTGGCCGGGATTGCCGGTGGCGCCCACCACGCTGGTGATGCTGACGATCCGGCCGCCGCGCGCCTTCATCATCGGGCGCGCCGCCGCGCGCATCAGGCGAAAAGCGGCCTCGAGGTTGATCCGCATGACCGCGTCCCACTCCTCGTCCTTCATCCGCATGGCCAGGTTGTCCCGCGTGACGCCGGCATTGTTCACCAGGATGTCGATCCGGCCCAAGGTATCGACCGTGGCCGGCACCAGTTCCTCGACCTGTTCGGGGTTCGACAGGTCGCAGGTGATTTCCACGTGGTCGCCGCCGACCTCGTCGTTGATCTGTTCGCGGAAGGCGCGCAGCTTGCCGCTGTTCGATCCGCTGAGCGCGAGGCGCGCGCCCTGCCGCGCCAGGGCATAGGCGATGGCGGAACCGATCCCGCCGCTCGCGCCGGTGACCAGCGCCGTCTTTCCTTCGAGCGAAAACATTATCCGATCTCCTTCGCGAGGGCTTCGATATCGGCCATCGTGATCACGCTGGTGGCCGGGGCTTCCTTGTCGATGCGGCCGATCATCGGGCCCAGGACCTTGCCGCCCAGCTCGACGAAGCCGTCGACCCCGGCAGCGCGCATGGCCAGGACGCTTTCGCGCCAGCGCACGCGCCCGGTCACCTGTTCGACCAGCAGGCGCTGTTCCTGCGCCGGATCGCTGACCTCGCCGGCGGTGACGTTGGCATAGAGCGGCAGGGCGAACGGGCCCGGCGCGGTCTTCTCCAGGGCCTCGGCCATGGCATCGGCGGCAGGGCGCATGAGATCGCAGTGGAAGGGTGCCGAGACCGGCAGCAGGACGCCGCGCTTGATCCCGTGGTCCTTCACCATGGCCACCGCACGCTCGATCGCACCCTTGTGGCCCGAGAGGACGACCTGGCCCGGATCGTTGTCGTTCGCGACCTGGCACACTTCACCCTGGGCCGCGGCATCGGCCAGGGCCCGGGCCTTGTCGAGATCCGCCCCCAGCAGCGCGCACATCGCGCCCTCGCCGACCGGGACGGCGGCCTGCATCGCGCGCCCGCGCAGCTTCAGCAATCGGGCCGTGTCGGCAAGCGAGAAGGCCCCGACCGCGCAGAGCGCCGAGTATTCGCCCAGCGAGTGCCCGGCGACGCAGTCGCCCTTCTCGGCCAGGACGATGCCGAACTCGCGCTCCAGAACGCGCAGCGTGGCGATCGAATTGGCCATGATCGCCGGCTGGGCATTCTCGGTCAGGGTCAACTGGTCTTCCGGCCCCTCGCGCATGATCGCGGAAAGGCCCTGCGACAGCGCCTCGTCGACTTCCTCGAAAACCTCGCGCGCGGCGCCGCTCGCCGCGGCGAGTTCCGCCCCCATTCCGACTTTCTGGCTACCCTGCCCGGGAAAAACGAATGCACGCATAACGATCTCCTTGTCGCGGCGGGCAACTATGCGCGGCCGGGCGCGCGGGCAAGCCCGAAAGGAACGATCTTGTTGCCGCCGTCGTGCCCGATATCGGCGAAACCGAGATACGGGATGCCGGCCCTGTCGCACCAGTAGCGGGCGATATCCTCCTCGCTCGAACCGAACGGGCGATCGTTCTCCGGCACGTCGCTGATCCGGCCGAGGCGCAGGCCGGCGATGCCCGCCAGGTGCTGGGTGACGTGGAAGAACAGGCGATCGACGGCGTAGAGGTGTTCGGACACTTCCTCCACCATGACGACGTGCCCGGCAAGATCCGGCATCAGCTCGGTGCCGCACAGCATGGCGAGGGTGATCAGGTTGAAGGCGACCGCGGGCGACCCCTCGCCGCCCCGCTCCAGTCCGCCTTCGAGGCCGTCGTCCTTGCCGCAGAGCCAGTCGAGCGCGCGCATCACTGCGCCTTCTCCCCCGTCGCGGCGGATGTCCGCCGCCATCGGCCCGTGCGCCGGACGGCCGATGCCCGCGCGGTAGAGCGCGGCGAGGAGATAGCCGGTGTCGGAATAGCCGAGGAAAGCCTTGTCGCGCGCGGCCGGCCCCATGCGGGCGACGGCATCGGCCGCGATCCGGTTCGCGCCATAGCCGCCGTGGGCGAACCAGACCGCGTCGAACGCCGGGTCGTCGGCACATTCTGTCAGCGCGGCAAGCCGCGTGGCGTCGTCGCCGGCGAAATGGCCATGGCGGGCGAAGCACTGCTTGTGAAACACCAGTTCGACGCCCGCGCGGTCGGCCGCGAGGTCGGCCACCGCATCGGCGTGTTCCCGCTCGAGCCGCTTGCCCGGCGCGCAGATGGCAATGCGTGTCATGTCGCGCGGACTAGGGCCAGCGGGACCGCGCATCAAGCGCCGGCAGGGGCTGGCTGCCGCGCGCGGCGGATCCGGTCAGGCCTCGTGCACTTCGGCAGCGGCGATGACGATGCCCATGAAGCTTTCCGCCGTCAGGCTGGCGCCGCCGACCAGCGCGCCGCCCACTTCGTCGGCACCGAGCAGTTCGCGCGCGTTGTCCGCCTTGACCGAGCCACCGTAGAGGATGCGCACAGCGGCGCCGTCTTCCTCGCCGAACAGCTCGACCAGCAGGGCGCGGATCTCGCGGTGCATGGCACCGATATCCTCCACCGTGGGGGTGCGGCCCGTGCCGATCGCCCAGACCGGTTCGTAGGCGACGGTCAGCATCTCGCCCGCGCGCTCCAGCGTGTCGGGAAGCGAGGCGCGCAGCTGGGCGGTGACATGTTCGACCGCCTTGCCCGCGTCGCGCACGTCCTCCGTCTCGCCGCAGCACATGATGACGCGCAGCCCGGCGGCGAGCGCCGCCTGCGCCTTGGCGCGCACGAGGGCATCGGTCTCGCCGTGGTTCTGGCGGCGTTCGCTGTGGCCGAGAATGACGAACTTGGCCCCGGCGTCGGCGGCCATCGTCGCCGAGATGTCGCCGGTATGGGCACCGTCGTCGGCCGGGTGGCAATCTTGCGCGCCCACCCCGATCTGCTCCACCTCGCGGTGGGTCGCGTGGACCAGCGTGAAGGGCGGCGCCAGAGCGACCTCGACCTTCATCATGTTCTGCGCCGCACGGTCGATCGCACGCGCCTGGGCCAGCATGGCCCGCGTGCCGTTCATCTTCCAGTTTCCAACGATGTAGGGCCGTTCGGCCATGACGAATCCCGCTTCCTTGGTCCCGATTTCAACGATTCCGGTCGCCGTTTAATATGGGGCGACGGGCCCGGCCTGCCAGATGCTTCATCTTGCAACGCCAAAAGCGCTGCCGACCTGTTGCCGGGAGGTCGCAGGGCGGATAAAGCGCTCGCCGCACAGCGCAACCCCTAATCGCACCTCGCCTACGGAACATCCCCCAGTATGCTTCAGTTCTTCCGCAGATTCTTCCAGTCGAAGCTCGGCATTCCGCTGACGCTGGCCTTCCTCGCGCTGATCGCGTTCGCTTTCGCCAGCAGCGATGTCGCCAATACCGGGACGTTCGGCGGGGTCGCCGGGGGCGACCGGGTCGCCGTGGTCGGCGGGCAGAAGATCGATTCGGCCGATCTCGTCGCCAGCGCGCGCGACGCGCTCGACCAGGTGCGCCAGCAGAACCCGAACATGTCGATGGAAGCCTTCATCGCGCAGGGCGGGCTCGACGACGTTCTCGACCAGATGATCGACCGCGCGGCGATCGCCGAATATGCGCGCCGCCACGGCCTGCGCGCGGGCGAAAACCTGGTCAACAGCGAGATCATAACTTTCCCGCAGTTCCGCGGCCCGAACGGGGAATTCGACACCACGACCTTCCGCCAGGCGCTGGGCGCGCGCGGCATTTCGGAAGCGACCTTCCGCAACGACATCTCGCAGGGCCTGCTGGCGCAGCAATTGCTGATGCCCGTCGTGTTCGGCGCCCAGGCGCCCGACAAGCTGGCAACGCGCTATGCCGCGCTGCTGCAGGAACGGCGCCGCGGCAGCATCGCCATGCTCCCGTCGAGCGCGTTCGCCCCCGAGGGCACGCCCGACGATGCCGCACTGAAGGCGTTCTACGACGAGAATCGCGACGATTTCATCCGCCCCGAACGGCGCGTGATTCGCTATGCCGTGTTCGGCCCGGAGGACCTCGACGCCCGGATCGAGCCGACCGACGAGGAAATCGCCGCGCGTTACGAGGAAGACGGCGCGCGCTATGCCGCCAGCGAAACGCGCCGCCTGAGCCAGCTGATCGTGCCGACGCAGGAAGCCGCCAACGCGATCCGCGCGCGCGTGACGGGCGGCGGATCGCTCGAGGCCGCCGCGCGCGAGGCCGGATTCGACGTTGCCGCCCTCGGCCCCCTGTCGCAGGCCGAATATGCCGCGCAGGCTTCCGCCGAGGTTGCCCGCGCCGCCTTCGCTGCCGGGCGCGGCGAGCTTGCCGCCCCGGCCCGCAGCGCGCTGGGCTGGCACGTCGTGCGCGTCGACGCGGTCGAGCGCACCCCCGCGCGCAGCCTCGCGCAAGTTCGCGGCGAAATCGCCGATACGCTGCGGACCGAGAAACGCCAGCGCGCCCTGGCCGACCTCGCCGCGAGTATCGAGGAACAGCTGACCGACGGCGTCTCGCTGGGCGACATCGCCGGCCAGCTCGGCGTGGACGTCGAAACGACCCGCCCGCTCCTGGCCAGCGGCGATGTCTATGGCGCGCCGGGACAGACCGCGCCCGAGGTTCTCGGCCCGGCGCTCGAGACCGCGTTCCAGATGATCGAGGGCGAGCCCCAGTTGGCGGAGATCGAACGCGGCGAGACCTATCTTGTCTTCGAGGCAGGCCAGATCGTCGAATCGGCCGCCGCGCCGCTGGCCGAAATCCGCGACGACGTGATCGCCGCCTGGCGCCGCGACCGCGGTGCCGCCGCGGCGCGCGCCGCGGCCGATCGCGTGCTGGAGCGAGCGAAGGAAGGGACGAGCCTCGCCGCCGCCGTGCAGGCGGAGGAAACCGCCCTGCCCGGGGTCGAACCGGTCAACCTGACGCGCCAGCAGCTGGCCGCGCTCCAGGGCCAGTTCCCCGCCCCGCTCGCGCTGCTCTTCAGCATGGCCCAGGGCACGACCAAGAAGCTCGAGGCGCCCGACGACAACGGCTGGTACGTGGTCGACCTGGACGAGATCGAGGCGGGCGAAGTGGACCGCGAAGACCCGGTCTTCGCCCAGGTGAAGCGCGAGCTGGGCAGCGCGATCGGCAGCGAATACGCCGACCAGTTGCGCCTCGCCCTGCGCCAGGAACTGGGCGTGGAACGCAACGAGACCGCGATCGAGGCGGTTCGCAAGCAACTGCTCGGGCAGAACTGAGCCGGTGGCGCAGGTCGCCCCCGGTCTCCGCAACGCCGAGGCCGCGGCCGCCGCGCTGGCGGCCGGCCGGCCCGCGCTCGTCTGGCGGCGGGTCGTCGCCGATACCGAAACCCCGGTGGGCGCGGCGCTGAAGCTGTTCGATCCGGGCCGGGGCGACTTCCTGCTCGAATCGGTCGAAGGGGGCGAGGTTCGCGGGCGGTACAGCCTGCTCGGCATCGATCCCGACCTTGTCTTCCGGGCCGAGGGCGACAGCGCGGCGATCAACGCCCGCTGGCAGGCCGACCGCGAGGCCTTTGCGCCCTGCCCCGGCGGCGCGCTGGACGAACTGCGCGCGCTGGTGGAACGGTGCCGGATCGACGTGCCGGCCGAACTGCCGCCGGCGCTCGCCTGCCTGGTCGGCTATTTCGGCTACGAGACGATCGGCCTGGTCGAGAAGCTTCCACGCGCACCCGCGAGCCCGCTGGAAATGCCCGACATGCTGTTCGTGCGCCCCACGGTCCTGCTGGTGTTCGACAGCCTCGGCGACGAGCTGTTCTGCATTGCCCCGCTCTGGGCCGGGGAGGACGCCCCCGACGCGGCGATCGCGGCCGCTGGCGAGCGGATCGACGAGACCCTGCGGCGGCTTTCCGGGCCGCCGCCCGCCGAAGCGTGCGCGGCGGACCTGCCCGACATGGCGCTGACCCCGGTGGTCGCGGCGCAGGACTACGCCGCCGGCGTGGCCCGCGCGAAGGGCTACATCGCGGCCGGCGACATCTTCCAGGTCGTCCTGGCGCAGCGGTTCACCTGCCCCTTCCCCCTGCCGCCGATCGCGCTCTACCGCGCGCTGCGCCGGGTCAATCCATCGCCGTTCCTCTATTTCCTCGACCTGCCCGGCTTTGCCGTGGTCGGCTCCAGCCCCGAAATCCTCGTGCGCGTCAGGGGCGGGGGCGACGGGCCGAAGGAAGTCACGATCAGGCCGATCGCCGGCACCCGCCCGCGCGGCGCCACGGTCGAGGCCGACCGCGCCGCTGAGGCAAGCCTGCTGGCCGATCCGAAGGAACGGGCCGAGCACCTGATGCTGCTCGATCTCGGCCGCAACGACGTCGGGCGGGTGGCCGCCCGCGGCACGGTGGAGGTGACCGACAGCTTCACCATCGAACGCTACAGCCACGTCATGCATATCGTCAGCAACGTGGTCGGCCGGCTCGATCCCGATCTCGACGCGCTCGACGCGCTGTTCGCGGGCTTTCCCGCCGGCACGGTCAGCGGCGCGCCCAAGATCCGGGCCTGCGAGATCATTGCCGGGATAGAGCCCGAAACCCGCGGCGCCTATGCCGGCGGGGTCGGCTATTTCGCGCCCGACGGCTCGGTCGACAGTTGCATCGTCCTGCGCACCGGCGTGGTGAAGGACGGCACTCTCCACGTCCAGGCCGGCGCGGGCATCGTGGCCGACAGCGACCCGGCCTACGAACAACGCGAGTGCGAGGCCAAGGCGAGCGCCCTCCTCGCCGCCGCGCGCGAGGCCGCGCGGATTGCGCAGGAGCCGGGGTTCGGCCAGTGAGGCGGCGGCGCCTCCTCTTTCTGGCGCCCTGCGCGGCCACTGTCCTGACCGGTTGCGGACCGCAGCCGGAAGGCGAGCCGGTGATCCGGACCGAAATCGGCAGCGGCGTCGCCGAAAGCGACAGCGAGCCTGGTCCCGCGGCCGAGCCGAGCCCGACACCCACGCCGGCGATGGCTTCCGCCTGCGACAGCACGACCTTCGAAGGGGCCGCTCTTATCCACTGCATCGCCGATCCCGCGCGGCACCGGATCGTGACCGTGCTGGGCCCGGCCGATGGCGCGCCCTATCGCGGCTTTGCCGCGCTCGCAGCCAAGCGGGCGGCCGATGCCGCGCCGGTCGCCTTCGCGATGAACGCGGGGATGTACGACGGCGAAGGCAAGCCGATCGGATACTACGTGGAGGATGGCCGGCGGCTGAAAGAGCTCAACCGCGCCGACGGGCCGGGCAACTTCCACCTGAAGCCCAACGGCGTGTTCTACGGCACGGGCGGCAAGTGGCAGATCCGCACGGCCGACGATTTCTACGCCAATGTCGCCGACCGCCCCCAGTTCGGCACCCAGAGCGGCCCGATGCTCGTGATCGACGGCAAGCTCCATCCCAAGATCGCCGAGGACGGTCCGAGCAAGGCCGTGCGCAACGGGGTCGGCGTCGACCGCGCCGGGCGGGCGCATTTCGTCATTTCGGAAGAGCCGATCTCGTTCGGCGTGCTCGCCCGCTATTTCCGCGACGAGCTCGAAACGCCCGACGCGCTGTTCCTCGACGGCAATGTCAGCGCCCTGTGGGACCCCGCGCGCAAGCGGATGGACAGCGGCAGCCGGTTCGGGCCCATGCTGGTGGTCGAAGAGAAGGACTGAAGGCCGATGGACTACGAACGCACGCTCTACCCCGAGATCGAGCCTTACGACAGCGGCATGCTGGACGTCGGCGAAGGGCACACGCTCTACTGGGAACGGGTCGGCACGCCGGGCGCCAAGCCGGCCGTGTTCCTGCACGGCGGACCGGGCGGCGGAATGAGCCCCAACCATCGCCGCCAGTGGGACCCGGAACTGTACGACGTTCTCCTGTTCGACCAGCGCGGCTGCGGCAAGTCGCTGCCTTTCGCCGAGATCGAGCGCAACGACACCTGGCGCATCGTCGAGGATATCGAGCGGCTGCGGACGATGTGCGGGCACGAGGAATGGCAGGTGTTCGGCGGAAGCTGGGGCGCAACCCTCGCGCTCGCCTATGCCCAGGCCTACCCCGAACGGACCAGCGAGCTGGTCCTGCGCGGCGTGTTCCTCGGCCGCCGGAAGGAGAAAGCCTGGCTCTACTCCTACGGCGCGAGCGAGATCATGGCCGAGCAGTGGGACGCCTTCTCCGGCCTGATTCCCGCCGAGGAACGCGACGATCTGGTCGCGGCCTATCACCGGCGGCTGACGAGCGACGACGAGGACGTCCGGCTCGCCGCGGCGCGCGAGTGGTCGCTTTGGGAAGGCAGCGTTGCCACCCTCCTGCCGGACGAGAGCCTGCTCGATACCTTCGCCGACCCGGCGAAGGCCCTGCCTTTCGCGCGCATCTGCGCCCGCTTCTTCCTGGAAGATTTCTTCCTCGAGGAAGGGCAGCTGCTCGCCAATGCGGACCGGCTGAAGGGCATCCCCGGGATCATCGTCCAGGGCCGGCACGACATCTGCACCCCGCCCACTTCGGCCTGGGCGCTGAAGAAGGCCTGGCCCGAAGCCGAGCTGTGGATCGTCCACGACGGCGGCCATTCCGCCAGCGAACCGGGCATCGTCGACGGGCTGGTGCGGGCGACCGACCGGTTCGCCGGGAAGGCGGCCTGAAACCTAAACTTGCTTGATCGGGCCGGGCGAACGGCCGAAGGCGGCGCGCGATGATACTGGTGATCGACAACTACGACAGCTTCACCTTCAACCTGGTCCATTACCTGATGGAGCTGGGCGCCGAGGTGCGGGTGGAACGCAACGACGCGCTGTCCGCGGCCGAGGCGGTGGCCAGCGGCGCGAAAGGCGTGCTGATCTCTCCCGGCCCCTGCACCCCGAACGAGGCCGGGATCAGCCTCGACCTCGTTGCCGCCTGTGCCGATGCGGCCCGGCCGCTGCTGGGCGTGTGCCTCGGCCACCAGGCGATCGGCCAGCATTTCGGCGGGCGCGTGGTGCGCGGCGGGCTGATGCACGGCAAGACCTCGCCGGTCGATCACGACGGAACCGGCGTCTTCGCCGGCCTGCCCTGCCCCTTCACCGCGACCCGCTACCACTCGCTGGTGGTGGAGGACGTGCCTGACGCGCTGGCGGTCAACGCGCATAGCGAGACCCCGGGCCTCGACGGCACGTGCGTGATGGGCTTCCGCCACCGCGACCTGCCGATCCACGGGGTCCAGTTCCACCCGGAGAGCATCGCCACCGATCACGGCCATGCCCTGCTCGCCAACTTCCTGCGCCTGTGCGGGATCGAGCCCCGCCTGCCGGCAAGGGCCGCGGGATGAGGACGCTGCCCGAGGCGGAACCGCACCTGAGCGAGGCCGAGGCGGAGGAAGTCTTCGGCTGGATCCTCGACGGGGAGACGAGCGAGGAGGAGATCGCCCGTTTCCTGATCGCGATCACCGAACGCAGCGAGACGGCGGAGGAGATCGCCGGCGCCGCCCGCGCGCTGCGCGCCCGCCTGATCCCGGTCGCCGCGCCCGTAGACGCGGTCGACTGCTGCGGCACCGGGGGCGACGGGCACCACACGCTGAACGTGTCCACCGCCGTCAGCCTGGTGGTCGCATCGGCCGGCGTGCCGGTCGCCAAGCACGGCAACCGCGCGGCGAGCAGCAAGTCCGGCGCGGCCGACACGCTCGAGGCGCTGGGCCTCGACATGGAGGCGGCGGGCCGCACGGCGGAGAAGACGCTGGCCGAGATCGGCATCTGTTTCCTCTTCGCCAAGAACCACCATCCCGCGATGGGCCGCATCCAGCCGATCCGCCAGCGGCTGGGCCGGCGCACGATCTTCAACCTGATGGGCCCGCTGTCCAACCCCGCCGGGGTGCGGCGGCAGCTGATCGGGATCGCCCGGCCCGCCTATGTCCCGATCTATGCCGCGGCGAAGGCGCGGCTGGGGACCGAGCGGACCTTCATCGCTTCCGGCGACGAGGGGCTCGACGAACTGAGCCTGGCCGGCGGCAACGAGCTGGCCGACGTCGCCGGCAACGACTTCGAGATGCGCCGCGTCGAAGCCGCCGAAGCCGGCCTGCCGAGCGCCCCGGTGGAGGCGATCCGCGGGGGCGACGCACGGCACAACGCGCGCGCGCTGAAGGCCCTGCTGGACGGCACGCCCGGCCCCTATCGCGACGCCGTGCTGTTCAACGCCGCCGCCACCCTGATCGTCGCCGGCCGGGCGAGCGGCTGGGAAGAGGGCGCGGCGATCGCCGCCGAATCGCTCGACAGCGGCAAGGCGGGCGCGCTGCTCGACCGCTGGATCGCGCTGGCGCAATAGCGCCCTAGCCACCCCCCCCGGGCAATTGCGAGAAGTCGGTCAGCGCCGCGTCGCGCAGGCCGCGCCAGACGTTGCGCGCCTGGACCGTCGCGGCCACGTCGTGCACGCGCAGCAGCTGCACCCCCGCGTCCATCCCCGCGATCGCGAGCGCCAGGCTGCCGCCGAGCCGCTCGTGCGCCGGGGCCTCGTTGCTGAGCGCGCCGACCATCCGCTTGCGGCTGGCGCCCAGCATCAGCGGTTGGCCCAGCGCGTGGAACAGCGGCAGCGCGTTGATCAGCGCGAGGTTTTCCGCCAGCGACTTGCCGAAGCCGATCCCGGGGTCGAGCACGATCCGCTCGCGCGCGACGCCGGCCGAGAGCACCGCGTCGCGCCGCGCCCGAAGCCAGTCGAACACGTCGAACACGACCGCGTCGTAATCGCCACCGGCATGAAGGTCGTCGCCTTCGCCCGGGGCATGCATCAGGATCACCGGGCAATCGCGCGCGGCGACGAGTTCGAGGCTGCGCGGATCGTGGCGCAGGGCCGATACGTCGTTGACCATGTGCGCGCCTGCGTGGAGCGCGGCGTCCATCACTGCCGGCCGGCGGGTATCGACGCTGATCGCCGCGCCCATCGCGGCGCAGTATTCGACCGCGGGGATCACCCGCTCGATCTCCTCCCCTTCCCACACCGCCGCCGCGCCCGGGCGCGTGCTTTCGCCGCCGATATCGACGATCGCGGCCCCCGCTTCCAGCATCGCAGCGGCATGGTCGCGGCCGTGTTCGGGCCGGTCGAGGAACTGCCCCCCGTCGGAGAAGCTGTCGGGCGTGACGTTGAGGATGCCCGCCACTTGCGGCTGGTCGAGCCGAACGGTCCGCGCGCCCAGTTCCAGCGGCGGATGGGCCAGGCGCAGGTTCGCCCATTGCTCCTCCGCCTCGGCGTCGAGCCCGGCGGGCAGGCGGGCGAACGTCTCGGCCGCGGTTTCGGGCGTGAAGCGCCAGCGCTCCACCACCGCGCCCTCGCGCCGCACGACGGCGGCGAAGCGATGGGCATAGACCATTCCCCCGCCCAGGCGGATGCAGTCGCCTTCCTCCCCCTGCGGGCTCGCCGCAAGGCCGATCGGCTGGAGATAGACCCGTTCGCTCATTGCCCTGCCGGCCCGATGATATGTTGAGACATGGACCGCATGTTACACAGTCCTGGACCAAAAGAATCGCGCTGCACGAAGCAGGTGCAAAACGGGCGCGATGCAGGGCGAATCACGGTCATGCATCCGGCCTAGCGGGTGAGAGCCGTGTAGGACAGCGTGCGCCGCGCCCGGCGCATCAATCCTCGGTCGCGAGGAGGTAGAGCTGGCGCGCAGCGTCGATCGGCTTGACCTCGCCATCGACTTCGTAGTGCCAGAAAGTCCACCCGTTGCAGCTCGGCGCGCCCTGCAGGTCCTTGCCCAGGCCGTGGATGCTGCCGACCTGTTTTTCATACGCCAGCGAGCCATCGGCGCGCACGGTCGCGGTCCAGCGGCGTTTCTTGTCGAAGACCTGCGTGCCGGGCGCGATATAGCCGTTCTCGACCAGGGCGCCGAAGGCGACCTTGGGCGCGGTCTTGCGGCTCTGCATCGTGGTCAGCGCGCTTTCGTCCAGCGGCAGCTCCTTCGCGATCCGCTTCAGCGCGGCCTGGCGATAGCCGCCCTCTCGCTCGCACCCGATCCATTCGCGCCCCAGGCGGCGCGCGACCGCGCCGGTCGTGCCGGTGCCGAAGAACGGATCGAGCACGACGTCGCCCCGCTCGGTCGTGGCGAGCAGGACGCGGTAGAGCAGCGCCTCGGGCTTCTGCGTCGGGTGGACCTTGTGCCCGCCTTCCTTCAGCCGTTCCTGCCCGCCGCAGATCGGCAGGACCCAGTCGCTGCGCATCTGCAGCTCGTCGTTCAGCGTCTTCATCGCGCGGTAATTGAAGTGATACTTCGCCTTTTCGCCCTGGCTCGCCCAGATCAGCGTCTCGTGCGCGTTGGTGAAGCGCGTGCCGCGGAAATTGGGCATCGGGTTGGCCTTGCGCCAGACGACGTCGTTGAGGATCCAGAACCCCAGGTCCTGCAGGATCGCGCCGACGCGGAAGATGTTGTGATAGCTGCCGATCACCCACAGCGCGCCGTCGGGCTTCAGCACGCGCTTCGCCTCGGTCAGCCAGGCGCGGGTGAAATCGTCGTAGGCCTTGAAGCTGTCGAACCGGTCCCAATCGTCGGTCACCGCGTCGACGTGGCTGCCGTCGGGGCGGTTGAGGTCGCCGCCGAGCTGGAGGTTGTAGGGCGGATCGGCGAAGACGAGGTCGATGCTGGCATCGGGCAGGCGGCGCATCGCCTCGACGCAATCGCCGTCGAGGATCTCCCCCAGCGGCAGCGCGGGCGCCAGTTCGCGCGGCGCGGCAACCGGCTTCGCGCGGCGCAGCGCCCGTGTCTTCGTCGTCTCGACGACCCCCATGTCATTCCCCCGTTGGCAGATTTATCCACAGGGTGAGTCCAAGCGGACTCGGCGTCAAGCACCGATTTCGCGCGTGGCATCCGGCCGGTGCCGACCTTGCCGGAGAACGAAAGGAGTCCCCCACAAGATATTGAGTCCGCGCGATTCGGCCCGACTCGATATGCTGCGGGTGTTGCCCGAAGGACTCAATTGCATCGCGAAAGCCGGGGGTTCGCGAACGCCGGCGGCGCGTCAGGCCGGGGCGGCGAACAGGTCCATCTGCGCGACGGGAGCGAAGCTGCGGCGGTGGAGCGGGGTCGGCCCGTGCAGCCGCAGCGCCTCGACATGGTCGCGCGTGCCATAGCCCTTGTTGCGTTCCCACCCGTAGTGCGGGTGTTCGCGCGCGGCGGCGACCATCATCCGGTCGCGCCATTCCTTGGCCACGATCGAGGCGGCGGATATCGCCGGCTCCTTGCCATCGCCGCCGACGATCGCGCGCGCGGGCCAGCGCCATTCGGCCCGGCGGCCGTGCGGGGTCAGGTTGCCGTCCACCAGCACTTCGTCCGGATCGCGCGCCAGCGCCTCGGCCAGGCGGGCGACCGCCAGGGTCATGGCCAGCATCGTCGCGCCGAAGATGTTGAGCCGGTCGATCTCCGCCACTTCGACCACCCCCACGCCCCAGGCGCAGCGCCGCCGGATCGCCTCGTCGATCCGCGCGCGCGAGCCGGCGCAGAGCCGCTTCGAATCGTCGAGCCTGGCCGGTCGCGGCTTGCACAGCGCGACGGCTGCCGCCACAACCGGTCCGGCCAGGGGGCCGCGCCCGGCCTCGTCCACGCCGACGACCAGCGGCGTTGCACCGAACGACTGATGGGGAGTTGCACTGAACATGACCAAGACCGCGATCCTTGCCGCTATCCTATCGCCATGCATGCTGCTTTCCGCAAGCTGCAGCGCCGAACCGTCCGGGGAAACCGGGTCGACCGCCGCCGCCCCCGCCGCCGGGGAACCGGTGTCGGTGCTGGAAGGCGGCGATTTCGCAACCCGCTCTTTCGGCAGGTTCGACGAGCCCTGGGCCGCCGCCTTCGCGCCGGGCACCGCGACCCTGTTCGTGACGGAGAAGAGCGGGACGATGAAGTTCGTCGATACCGCGACCGGGCGGACCGGCACGGTCGCAGGGATGCCGCAAGTCGATTACGGCGGCCAGGGCGGCCTGGGCGACGTGGCCTTCCTGCCGTCCGAAAGCGCGGACACGCTGGGCCGGCGCACGATTTACCTGACCTGGGCCGAGGCCGGGGAAGGCGACACCCGCGGCGCGGCCCTGGGCCGGGGCACGCTGGTCTGCGAACAGGCCGATGCCTGCGCGGTCGAAGGGCTGGAGGTGATCTGGCGCCAGCAGCCCAAGGTGACCGGGCGCGGCCACTATTCGCACCGCATCGCGATCGCGCCCGACGGGCAGCACCTGTTCCTGTCGTCGGGCGACCGGCAGAAACTGGAGCCGGCGCAGGACCTGTCGAACACGCTCGGCTCGATCCTGCGGCTGACGCTCGACGGCGAGGCCGCGCCGGGCAATCCCTTCGCCGATCGCGGCAGCCCGTCGGACCAGATCTGGTCCTACGGCCATCGCAATGCCCTGGGCCTGCAGTTCGACGCCCAGGGGCGCCTGTGGGATCTCGAGCATGGCCCGGCGGGGGGTGACGAGCTGAACCTGGTCGAACGCGGCGCCAACTACGGCTGGCCGGTCGTCTCGAACGGCGAGCATTACAATGGCGATCCGATCCCCGCCCACGCCACCCGGCCCGAATTCCGCGCCCCGGCGATCGGCTGGACCCCGGTGATCGCGCCGGGCGACTTCCTGTTCTACTCGGGCCGCCTGTGGCCGGAATGGGAAGGCCAGGCGATCATCGCGGCGATGAAGCCGGCGGGGATCGTGCGCGTCGCGATCGACGGCGAAAGCGCGCGCGAGGTCGCCCGCATCCCGTCGGAAAACCGCATCCGCGAGATCGTCGAGGGCCCCGACGGCGCGCTGTGGATCCTCGAGGACGGCGACGGCCGGCTGATCCGCATCGCGCCGGCCTGATCCCGCGCCCGCCTTCCGCCCCCGCCCGGCTGCCGGGCCGCCGGGGCGCGCAAAGCCGGGGCGGTGCAAAGCCGGGGCGTGCAAAGCCGGGGCGGGGCTGGCCCAAGGCGAATTTGGTCGACTCCGCCGCCCCGCGCGCCTAACCGCGCGCGCCAATGGCAACGATCGTCCCCCTTGGCTCCATCGACCCGGCGCTGGTCGAGGAACTGCTCGACCGCGCTTTCGGGCCGGACCGGCACGCGCGCACGGCCTATCGCATCCGCGAGGGGACGCAGTGGCTGCCCGCGCTCAGCTTCGCCGCGGCGGACGATGCCGGATACCTTGTGGGCACGATCCAGCTCTGGCCGGTCGCGCTGACCGATCCCGCCGGGCGCGCGCACCCGATGATCATGGTCGGCCCGGTGGCGGTCGTGCCCGAGCGGCAGCAGGAAGGGTTCGGCAAGGCGCTGATGCTCGCCGCGCTCGGCGCGCTGGAACCGGGCGCCCTGCCGCAGGTGATGATCGGCGATGCGGAGTACTACGGCCGCTTCTTCGGCTTTTCCGCCGCCCCCACGGTGGGCTGGCGCTGCCCCGGCCCTTACGACCCGGCGCGCCTGCTGGTGCGGTGCGACAACCCGGCGATCCTGCCGGCCGAAGGGATGCTGGGGCCCTGGCCGGAGCAGGGGGCTCCGAGCGCCGAGGATTGAGTCGCCCCCGGCAATCTGCCAACCGGATGGCGATGCCTTACGATCCGCCTCCCGAACTCGCGGGCCTGACGCTCGACCAGGTCGCCGAACAGGTCGCGCAGCGCAAGCTGCCGCCGGTCGAGCAGTGGAGCCCGGAAAAGACCGGCGACAGCGCGATGCGCATTGCCGCCGACGGCACCTGGTTCCACGAGGGCAGCCCGATCGCGCGCCAGGCGATGGTGCGCGCCTTCGCCGGGCTGCTCACGCGCGATGCCGCGGGCCGGCACTGGCTCGTGACCCCGTTCGAGAAACTGGCGATCGCGGTCGAGGACGCGGCCTTCATCGCCACCGACGTCGTGCGCCGCGACGGCGGGCTGGCCTTCCGCCTCAATACCGACGACCTGGTGATCGCCGGCCCCGCGCACCGCCTGCGCGCCGCCGGCACGGCGGACAATCCGGCGATCTACCTCGGCGTGCGGCGCGGGTGCGAGGCGCGGCTGAACCGGAGCACCTGGCTGCAACTGGCCGAAATCGCGCTGGCCGAAGGCGACGGCACGCGCGTGACCAGCGGGGGCGAGACGTTCTCGCTGATGCCCGGATGAGCGCGCTGTTCGACCGGCTTCAGACCCTGTTCGAACAGGGGCACCGCGCCGAGATACCCGATCTCCTGTCCGACGAACGCTTCGCCGATGCCGAGCGGGTGGCCGATGCCGCGGTGCTGATCGCGGTGACCGACCGCCCCGCACCCGGCGTGATCCTGACCCAGCGGCCCGCCGGGATGCGCGACCACCCGGGCCAGGTCGCCTTTCCCGGCGGCAAGATCGACCCGGGCGAGAACGCGATCGAAGCCGCCCTGCGCGAGGCGGAAGAGGAGCTGGCGATGCAGCCCGCGCATGTCCGCGTGATCGGCGCGACCGACCGTTACCAGACCGGCACCGGGTTCGACATCACGCCGGTTCTGGGCGTCGTCCCGCCCGACCTTCCGCTGGAACCCAATCCGGGCGAAGTCGAGGCCTGGTTCGAGGCCCCGCTCGACGTCCTGCTCGCGCGCGAGAACTGGAGCGAGCACGAGGTCTTCTGGCGCGGCGCGACGCGGCGCTATCTCGAATACCACCACCAGGGCTTCCGCATCTGGGGCGTGACCGCGGCGATCATCGCCAACCTGTCGCGCCGGATCGAATACAGGGCGCTGTTCGATGCCTGATCCGCTGCCTTCCACCCTGCCCCCGGCCGACTGGACCCGGCGCGAAGGCCTCGCCGCGCTGGTCGCCGCGCTGGGCGCGGACCAGGTGCGCTGGGTCGGCGGCGCGGTCCGCGACACCCTGCTGGGCCAGCCGGTGAACGATGTCGACGCGGCCACCCCGCTGACGCCCGACGCGGTGATCGACCGGCTGCGCGCGGCCGGCATCCGCGCGATCCCCACCGGGATCGAGCACGGCACCGTCACCGCCGTCCTGCCCGACGGCAATGTCGAGGTCACGACCCTGCGGCGCGACGTTTCCACCGACGGGCGACGCGCCACCGTCGCCTTCGCGACCGAGTGGCGCGAGGATGCCGCGCGCCGCGATTTCACGATCAACGCGCTCTACGCCGCGCCCGACAGCGGCACGGTCTTCGACTGGTTCGGCGGGCTGGACGATCTCGCCGCGCGCCGCGTGCGCTTCATCGGCGAGGCACGCCAGCGCATTCGCGAGGACCACTTGCGCATCCTGCGCTATTTCCGCTTCCAGGCCCGTTTCGGCACGCGGCTGGACGAGGAGGCGGAGCAGGCCTGCGCCGAGCTGGCGCCGATGCTCAAGGGCCTGTCGCGCGAGCGTGTCGCGGCGGAGCTGCTCAACCTGCTGTCCCTGCCCGATCCCGCCGACACGCTCGAGCGGATGCATGGATTGGGCGTGCTGCCGGTCGTCCTGCCCGAGGCCGGACGCGCCACGATCGCCGCGCTGCGCCGCCTGGTCGCGGCGGAGCGGGCATCGGCCGTCGCGCGCGATCCCGTGCGGCGCCTCGCCGCGCTGCTGCCCGCCCTGCCGCCGGTGGCCGAGACGGTCGCCTCGCGCCTGCGCCTGTCAAAGGCCCAGCGCGAGCGGATCGCCTGCGCGGCCGCGCGCAGCGCCGCCGACCGCGAGGATCCGCGCGCGCTTGCCTATCGCGAGGGGCGCGAATGCGCGATCGACCGCCTGCTGCTGGCGGGCGAAGACCCGTCCCCGCTGATCGGGTGGGAGGTGCCGCGCCTGCCGCTCAAGGGCGGGGAGATCGTCGCCCGCGGGGTCGCCGCCGGGCCCGAAGTCGCGCGGCTGCTGCGCGCGGTCGAGCGCGAATGGGTGGCCGAAGGCTTCCCGCCGCGCGAAAGAGTCGAGCGTATTCTTGAAAAAATGCTCCAGACTTTCTGAATCTTGCTTCATCGTGGTTTAATGTCGCCGTCCCTATAAAGAGGCGGTTGCCATCGCCTGCGACGCTTGCGATGGAGCCGTTCGCCCATTTTCGGGCGTTTCGGGGTTCCTGCTATTCATGGCGGGGCACGGCGCGGGAGGTGCATTACCTCCGCCGGCGCCCCCGTATTCCAGAACGGTCGATTTCCTGCGGGCCCAGTGCGCGCGTGTAAGTCCCTTGATTTGAATTGTTACGGAGTGATTTTATGAAGTTCTCGAAAATGGCCATCGCCGCCGTCGCCGCCGCCGGCCTCGCCACCGCAGCGCACGCCCAGGGCGTGGCCGTGGGCGCGACCGTCTATGGCCCCGAAGGCAACCCGGTCGGCACGATCGAGAGCGTCGCCGACGGCGTCGTGACGGTCGACACCGGCAAGCACCGCGCCCCGCTGCCCGCCGATGCCTTCGGCGAAGGCGAGCAGGGCCCGACGATCACCGTCACCAAGGGCGATCTCGACGCGATGCTGGACCAGCGGCTTGCCGCCGCCAACGAGGCGCGCGACGCGGCACTGGTCGAAACCGCCGCTGTCATCACGGCCGACAACCAGCCGCTCGGCGTGGTCAAGAGCGTCGAAGGCGACGCGGTGATTGTGACCGGTTCCGAAAGCGACCTGAACCTGCTGCGCGAACACTTCGCAGTGAACCAGAGCGGCCAGCTCATGGTCCTGTTCACCCAGGCGCAGATCCAGGAAGCGCTCGCGGCGCAGACCGCTGCCGCGCGGGGCGGCCAGGACGGCGCCTGAGCCAGTCCCCGATGCGGGAGCCGGCGCGCCGGCCCCGCCCGGGCAGAAAACGTGAAAGGGCCGGTCGCGCGATTGCCGCGACCGGCCCTTTTTCCGTGTGGGCCAGCTTCCTGCCGGCCGATTTCCCTGCCGGCCGATTCCTCGTCGGCGGTTCCCTGGGCGGGCCAGCGCGGCGATCGCGCCGGCGTCCCGCCCCGTCAGAAGCGGTTGTCCTTGGGGAAGCCCTGGGGCGGCAGGCGGCCGGCGGCGCCGCGGGCGACCTTCCACTGCCAGATCTCGTTCTCGGTCCGCGTGCGCCCGGTCTCGCCGCCCATCGTCCAGCTCAGCCCGTCGGCCAGGGTGAACGTGGTCGCATCGCTCAGCCCCCCGTCGCGGTAGCGCTGCAGGGTCACCCCCTGGCCGCGCGCGAGCATCGGCAGTTCCTCGAGGTTGAAGACCACCAGCTTGCGGTTGTCGCCCACCACCGCGACGTGATCGTGCGCCTCGGCGATTTCGCGCACGACGCGCAGCTTCGCCCCGCCCTTGAGGTTGACGACCTGGCGCCCCTTGCGCGTTTCGGCCAGGATTTCCTCGGTCGCGGCGGCAAAGCCCTTGCCCGTCGTCGCGGCCAGGAGCAGCTGCCCCCTGGGCCGGTGGACGACCAGGCCGACGACTTGCGCCTCCGGGTCCATGTCGATCATGTTGCGGATCGGCTCGCCGAAACCGCGCGCGCCGGGCAGCTTGTCCGCCCCCAGGGTGAAGATGCGCCCGTTGTCCGCGGCGACCAGCAGCTTGTCGGTCGTCTGCGCGTGGAGCGCGAAGGCCGGGCCGTCGCCTTCCTTGAACTTCCATTCGCTGTCGAGATCGGCGTGCCCCTTGGCCGCGCGGATCCAGCCTTTCTGCGACAGGATCACCGTCACCGGTTCCTTCTCGATCATCGCGTCCATGCTGAACTCGACCGCGGGGGCGGCCTCGCGGATGGTGGTCCGCCGCCGGCCCAGCGGGGTATCCTCGGCATATTCCTTGCGCAGGGCCACGAGGTCGCGCTTGAGCCGGGTGCGCTGGCGCGCCGGGCTGCCGAGCAGTTTTTCCAGCTCGTCCTGTTCCTTCAGCAGGTCGGCCTTTTCCTGCCGCAGCTGCATTTCTTCCAGCTTGCGCAGGGACCGCAGGCGCATGTTGAGGATCGCTTCGGCCTGCCGCTCGGTCAGGTCGAACTCGGCCATCATCACCGGCTTCGGCTCGTCCTCGGTGCGGATGATCTCGATCACCCGGTCGAGGTTGAGGAAGGCGGCGATATAGCCTTCGACCAGCTCCAGCCGGCGGGCGATCTGGTCCAGCCGGTGGCGGCTGCGGCGCTGGAGCACGTCGATCTGGCTCTGCACCCAGTGGGTCAGCAGTTCCTTCAGCCCCATGACCATGGGCGTGCGGCCCATGCCCTCGGTGACGTCGAGCACGTTGAGGTTGAGGCCGAAGCGCGTTTCCAGGTCGCTCAGCTTGTAGAGCGATTCCTTCAGCAGCTCGGGATCGACGTTGCGGCTGCGCGGGACGAAGACGAGGCGGATGTTCTCGTCGCTCTCGTCGCGGATATCCTCCAGGATCGGCAGCTTCTTGTCGGCGATCAGCTGGGCGACCTGTTCGATCAGCTTGCCCTTGGGCACCTGATAGGGGATCTCGCTCACGACGAGCTGCCATTGCCCGCCGCCCAGCCGCTCGATCCCCGCCTCGCGGTCTTCGGGCTTCTCCGCCTCCGCCGCGTGGAACCGGGCGCGGATGCGGAACGATCCGCGGCCCGTCTCGTAAGCGTGCGAGATCGTCGCCGGGCTATCGACCACCAGCCCGCCGGTGGCGAAGTCCGGGCCCCTGAAAAGCTCCATCAGCCGGGCATGTTCGACATGCGGGTTGTCGATCAGCTCCAGCGTGGCATCGATCACTTCGGCGACGTTGTGGCTGGGGATATTGGTCGCCATGCCCACCGCGATCCCGCTGGCGCCGTTGGCCAGCAGGTTGGGGAACAGGCCGGGAAAGACCTCCGGCTCGCTTTCCTCGCCGTTATAGGTCGGGATGAAATCGACCGTCCCCTCGTCCAGCCCCTCCATCAGGCGCAGGGCGGTCTTCGTCAGGCGCGCTTCGGTGTAGCGGTAGGCGGCGGCGTTATCGCCGTCGATATTGCCGAAGTTCCCCTGCCCTTCCACCAGCGGATAGCGCAGGGCGAAATCCTGCGCGAGGCGGACCATCGCGTCATAGACGCTGGCATCGCCGTGCGGGTGGTACTTGCCGATCACGTCGCCCACGACGCGGGCCGATTTCTTGAACGCGCTCGCCGGGTCGAGCTTCAGCTGGCGCATGGCCCACAGCAGCCGGCGATGGACCGGCTTCAGCCCGTCGCGCAGGTCGGGCAGCGAACGCGCGGTGATGGTGGACAGGGCATAGACCAGGTACCGTTCCTCCAGCGCGGAATCGAACGGTGCATCGACGATCGCGTCGAAGGGATCTTTTTCATCTTCCAGAGTGGCCATGCCACTGGTCCTAGCAGCGCCACGGGCCGGCTAGAAGAGCGGAACGGCGCGCTTTCCCCACGCGTTGCCGGGGCAACTGCAATCAACAGGAGAAACCCCATGGCACGTGCACTCATCCTTGCCACCGACGGCTTCGAACAGTCCGAGCTGACCGGCCCGCGCGACAACCTGGAAGAGGCGGGCATCGACACGACGATCGCCAGCCTCGAAGACGGCGAGATCCGCGGCTGGGACCAGAAGGACTGGGGCGAGAGCGTGAAGGTGGACATCACCGTGGGCGAGGTCGAGGTCGGCGATTACGACGCGATCGTCCTGCCCGGCGGCCAGATCAATCCCGACGTCCTGCGGATGGACGAAGACGCGGTCGCCCTCGTGCGCCGCTTCGCCGAGGCGGACAAGACCGTCGCCGCGATCTGCCACGCGCCCTGGCTTCTGGCCGAGGCGGGCCTGGTCGAAGGCAAGACGGTGACGAGCTGGCCCTCGATCCGCACCGACCTGAAGAACGCCGGCGCCAACGTGGTGGACCAGGAAGTGGCCGAAGACGGCAACTTCATCACCAGCCGCAACCCCGACGACATCCCGGCCTTCTCCGAAGCGATCATCTCGCGGCTCCAGGGCGTCGATCGCGCGGCCGCCTGATTGCCTGCGCGGCACATGGCGCGCCCGCTTTGCCGGAGCGCGCCCACGGGGCCCGTCGCACCGCGCGGCGGGCCCTTTCGCATCGGGCGCGGCCTTCAGCCCGGGTCTGGCGTGGCCCTCAGGCCGGGTCGGCCGCGGCGTCCCCCGCGTCGGGGTCGCGGCGGGGCATGGTCAGGGTGAAGCGCGTTTCACGCTCGTCCGAGGCGACGTCGAGCGTGCCGCCGTGCAGCCGCGCAATCTCGCTGGCGATGAACAGCCCGAGGCCTAGCCCTTTCTGCCCTTCGCGGAAATCGGCGCGGTAGAACGGTTCGAACAGGCGCGCGCGCGCGGCCGCGGGGATCGGGTCGCCCCCGTTGGCGACCGACAGGATGAATTCGTCGTTCGTGGTCCGCGCCTCCAGCCGCACCGGCTGGTCGGGCGCGCCGTGGGAAATCGCGTTGCCCATCAGGTTGGAGGCGAGCTGCCCGATGCGGTCGGCGTCGCAGTCCACCGCGCGCTCGAGCGCCAGCGAGACGTCGAACTCGCGGCGCGGGGCGATCGCCCGGCTTTCCGCCGCCACTTGTTCCAGCGCCTGCTGCAACGGCGCATCGGCGGTCTTCTGCACCGCCAGGCCGCCGCCCAGCCGCCCGCGGGCGAAATCCATCACGTCGTCGATCAGGCGGTTGGCGCGCGCGATGCTGCCTTCCATCTCGCGCAGGATCAGGTGCTCGCGCTTCCCCAGCCCCTCGCACCGCTTGACCAGCCGGGTCCCGGCCTCCAGCGCGGCCAGCGGGTTGCGCAAGTCGTGGCCGAGGACGGCGATGAACTGGTCGCGCAGCTCGATCGCCTCGTGCTCCGCCCGGGCCTGGGTCTCGGCCTTGATCCGCGCCTCGATCAGGCTGCGTTCGAACGTGCGCCGATCGACCGCCTTGAACACGGTGAGACGGGTGAAGAGATGGCGCTCCCCCTCCCCCCGCCGCTCGGCCGCGTTGGCGATCACCGGGATCTTGTTGCCCCGCGCATCGACCAGGTCGAGCGCGATCTCATGCACGAAACCCTGCAGACGCAGGAGCGGGGCGAGATGGGTCTCGAACGCGATCTTGCCCCCGAAGCTCAGGATCTCGTGGACCGTGCGGCCGAGGATCTCGTCCTCCTCGCGGCCGATCCAGTCGCACAGCGTACGGTTGAGCTTGACCACGCGCCCGTCGGGCGACAGCGACAGGTAACCGCACGGCGCGTTGTCGTAGAGGTCCTTCAGGTCCTCGGCCGGGGTATCGTCGGGGGGACGGCCGGCTTCAGACAAAGGCGCGCATGGCCCTGATCACCTCGTCCGGCGCGCTCAGGTTCGGGCAGTGGCCGCTGGCGTCGAGCATGACGAAGCTGCTGTTCGGCAGGTTGCGGTGGACATATTCGCCCACGCAAGGCGGCGCGATCACGTCTTCGCGGCATTGCAGCACCAGGGTCCGCGCGGTGACGCGGGCCAGGTCGTCGCGGTTGTCGGAGAAGAACGTCACCCCGGCGAATTCGCGCGCGATGTCCGGATCGGTGCTGCAGAAGCTGTTGGTCAGCCGCTCGCCCAGTTCGGGCCGGTCGGCATTGCCCATGATCGTGGGGCCCATCGTGGCCGCCCAGCCGAGGTGGTTCTCGGCCAGGAATTCCAGCAGCTCCTCTATCTGCGCGTGCGAGAAGCCGCCGGTATAGCCCTCGTCGTCGATGTAGCGCGGCGAGGGGCCGACCATCACCAGGTCGGTGAACATGCCCGGCTCCTCTATCTGGGCGAGGGCGCCGATCATCGCGCTGACCGAATGGCCGACGAAGATCGCGCCCGACAAGTCCAGCGCGCGGCCGATTTCCACCACGTCGGCGGCATAGCCGTCGAGCGAGCCGTAGCGCGCGGAATCGTAGGCCGAGAGGTCCGACTGCCCGGCCCCGACGTAGTCGAACAGGACGACGCGGAAATCGTCCTCGAACGCGCTGGCGACGTCTTTCCACATCGTCTGGTCGCAGCCGAAACCGTGGGCGAAGACCATCGTCCTCTCCCCAGCGCCGCGCACCTGCACGTTGTTGCGCGCGAGAATGTCCTGAGCCCTCATGGCGGCGGTGACTAGCAGGTCGCGGCCGATAACGGTAGCCGTCGCATGCGCCCCGCCGCGCGTCCGCTCAGATCACGCTCATGTCGTGCGCCTCGGCGGGAATGCGCACTTCGAGCCCGTCGAGCGCGCGGGTCAGCAGGACCTGGCAGGACAGGCGGCTCGTGCGCTGGACCCCGGCGGCGAGGTCGAGCATGTCCTCTTCCTCCTCGCTCGCCTCGGGCAGCCGGGCGAACCATTCGGCGGCGACGATCACGTGGCAGGTGGAACAGGCCATCTGCCCTTCGCAGGTCCCCTCCAGCGGCATCCCCGCCGCCTGCGCAAGTTCGAGCAGCGGCGTGCCCTCTTCCCCCTCGGCCTCGGTCACCGCGCCGCGGGGCGAGACGAAGCGGACGCGCACGCTCATGCGCGCTGCCCTTCGGCCGCGGCGTCGATCAGCGCCGCCGCGCGTTCGAGCTGGTCGATCGTGGTATAGCGGCCGAAGCCGACGCGGATCGCGGTCTTCGCCTCGGCATCGGACAGGCCGATCGCCCTCAGGACATGGCTGGTCTTGCCCGACCCGCTGGCGCAGGCCGAGCCGGCGGAGAACATGACCTCGCGGCACTCGCTCATCAGCCGGGCCACATCCAGCCCCTCGCGCCGGATATTGAGGTTGCCGTGCCAGCGGGCATCGGCGCTGCCGTTCAGCGTCCAGCCCGAAAACAGCTCGCGCGCGCGGTTCCACAGCGCCTCGACATGGGCGGCATCTTCCGCCCGCCGTTCCAGCGCCACTTGCGCCGCGGCGCCGAACCCGGCGCAGAGCGCGGGGCTGAGCGTGCCCGAACGCAGCCCCTCCTGCAGCCCGCCGGTGACTTGCGGGTCGAGGTCCAGCCCGTCGCGCACCCACAGCGCGCCGATCCCCTTGGGGCCGTGCATCTTGTGCGCGCTGATCGCGATCATGTCGGCCGCCGGCACGTCCATCTTGCCGCAGGCCTGGACCGCGTCGCACAGGAACAGCGCGCCGGCCCGCTGCGCGCGTTCGCGCCACTGGTCGACCGGCTGGATCGTCCCGATCTCGTTGTTGACCGCCATGACCGCGACCAGCCCGACATCGGCGGGCAGCGGGGCATCGGGATCGGCCACCCCGTCCGGCCCCACGGGAATCGCGCTCGCCTGGCCCAGCGCCAGCGCGGTGTCGCGCACGGCCGCGTGCTCGACCGCCGTGAAGGCAATGCCCGCCTTGCGCCGCGGGGCCGATCCGCGCATCGCGAGGTTGACCGCCTCGCAGGCATTGCCGGTGAAGATCACCCGCCCGCCCGGCGGCAGCAGCGCCGCGACCCGTTCGCGCGCGACCTCGACCGCGGCTGCCGCCTGCCGCCCCATCCGGTGCGGACTGTGCGGATTGGCGAAAGCCGTGCCTTCGGGCCCGTCGAGCCAGCGCAACATGGCCTCGCGCGCCTCGGGCGCGAGCGGGGTCGTGGCCTGGTAATCGAGATAGATCATCGTGCTGCGATTCCTTTCCGTCGCGCCCTGGCCTTTCAGCCGCGCCCCGGCCTTCCGGCTGCGCCCCTGGCTTCGGTTGTGCCCATATCCTTCACGTCAGCGATGTCCATGCCGCGGCGAAGCGTTCCAGCTCGTCGGCGGTCGTGTTCCAGCCCAGGCTGACCCGGATCGTGCGCGCCGCGACATCGTCCGCCACGCCGAAGGCATCGAGCACGCGGCTTTTCTTCAGCGTGCCGGAAGAACAGGCGCTGCCGGCCGAAACGGCAAAGCCCATCGCGTCGAGCCGGATCAGCAGCGCCTGCGCGCTCATCGCCGGATGGGCGAGCGCGAGGATATGCGGCGCGTGGTCCGCGCCGGGCGCGATCCGCGCGGGGGCAAGGGTTTCGGCGAAGGCAAGCCGCTCGGCCGCATCGGTCCGCCAGTCGCCGGCGCGTTCCAGCGCGGCGGCGAACCCGGCGATCGCGGGCAGGTTTTCCGTCCCCGCGCGATAGCCGCGCTCGTGCCCGCCGACCGGTTCCAGCAGCGCGAAATCGCGCACCAGCAGCGCCCCGACCCCGACCGGACCGCCCAGCTTGTGCGCGGAGACGACCGCCATGTCGCAATCGGGCAACGCGATCTTGCCCGCCGACTGGGCGCAATCGGCGAGCAGGAGGCCGCCCCCCGCGCGGACTTGCGCGGCAAGCCCGTCGCCCGGCAGCATCAGCGTGCCGGTTTCCGGGTTCAGCTGCTGGATCGCGACCACGCAGGGGCCCTGCCCCGCCAGCGCCGCCGCCAGCGCGGCGGAATCGATGCGCCCCCCGTCCGCCGGCAGGATCGCGGCGTCGCGGGCGGCACGGAACACCGCGTCGTGTTCGGCCGCGCTCGCGGCCCGGCGATCCGCTCTGGCCCGCCCGAGCGCGATCGCCAGCGCCTCGCTCGCGCCCGACGTGAAGATCACTTCGCCCTCCCAGTCCAGCGCGCGCTTCACCCGTTCGCGCGCGTCCTCCAGCGCGGCCTTGGCCTTGCGCCCTTCGGCATGGGGGCTGGAAGGATTGGCCCAGAGGGCGAAGGCGTCCTCCATCGCCGCGCGCGCTTCGGGGCGCAGCGGGGTGGTTGCGGCATGGTCGAGGTAGATGCGGTCGGGGATGGCTCTCTCGTCGTGGTCGGGCCGGCGTGGCGGCGATTGCGATTTTGCTCCGGCGCACTATATAGCCCGGCACCTCGCGCGCGCCAGCCGCGCGGTTGTCAGCTCTAGCAGGTGCCACCCCGATGCCCTCAGTCATCTTTCCCGGCCCCGAAGGCCGCCTCGAAGGTCGTTTCTCCCCGCCCCCGCGCCCGCGCGCGCCGGTCGCGATGATCCTCCACCCGCACCCCCAGGGCGGCGGCACGATGAACGAGCGGATCACGCAGCGCCTCTACAAGACTTTCGTCGATCGCGGCTTCGCCACGCTGCGGTTCAACTTCCGCGGCGTCGGCCGCAGTCAGGGCAGCTTCGACAACGGCGTGGGCGAACTGTCCGATGCCGCCGCCGCGCTCGACTGGGTCCAGTCGATCCACCAGGAAGCGCAGGTGACATGGGTCGCCGGGGTCAGCTTCGGCGCGCTGATCGGGATGCAGCTGCTGATGCGCCGGCCCGAGATCCGCGGCTTCATCTCGATCGCGCCGCCGGCCAACATGTACGATTTCAGCTTCCTCGCCCCGTGCCCGGCCAGCGGCATCTTCGTGCAGGGCGCGGCCGACACCGTGGTCCAGCCGGCCGCGGTGACCAAGCTGGTGGAAAAGCTGCGCACGCAGAAGCACATCACCATCCACCACGAGGAAATTCCCCGGGCCAACCACTTCTTCGAGAACGAGATCGACGAGCTGATGGCCTCGGTCGACAACTACCTCGATTTTCGGCTCGATCCCGACTGCCCGATCAAGTGACCGCCACCCCCGCTGCCGCCGCGACCGGGCGGTAACGGGGGGCCGGCGCCGCACCACGCGCGGCGCGACGGGTTGCAGCACGCAACGCGAAATCGCTGGGTACCGACCAGGTCACGTTGTATCATTCCTGTCACGGGAGGGACCTGCCCCGGCTTGCCGCGGGCAGACCGGAGAGAGGAATGTCCCATGGCCTATACCGATAACTAGTCGCGCGCGGACCGCGCAAAGTCGATCGCCGGCGTCGTCGCCGTTCACGGCGCTCTCGGCTATGCCCTGCTCGTCGGCCTCCAGGCGAGCGGCGTGATCGAGCAGCCGCCGCGCCTGACCGGGACCACGGTGACCGTGCCGGTCGCCCCGCCGCCCGAGCCCGAGCCGGAACCCCGGGCCGGGAACCCGCCTTCGGCCGCCAGCCCCTTGCCCGCGCCGACCCCGCCGATCGACCTGCCCCGCACGCGGACCGAGATTGCCGTGATCGACGTGGAGCTGCCGCCGGTCACGCTCGATACCGACCTCGCGCCGCTGCCGCTGCCGTCCACCGCGTCCGCCCCGGGCGCCGGCGCAGGGCAGGACGCGGTCGCCGCGAGCCCGCGCAACGACCCGGCGCGCTGGATCACCCAGGCGGACTATCGCAGTTCGTGGATCAACCGCGAGCTGACCGGGGTGGCGCGATTCCGGCTGCAGGTCGGTGCCGACGGGCGGGTCCGTTCCTGCACGATCACCGGTTCCAGCGGCCATGCCGAGCTGGACCGGGCGACCTGCGACCTGGTGACGCGCCGCGCCCGGTTCGATCCCGCGCGCAACCCCCGGGGCGACCGCGCGCCGGGCAGCTACAGCAGCGCGGTGGTCTGGCAGATCCCGGACTGACGGCGGGCTAGTCGGCGGCGCCCTGCTCGATCCGGTCGAGCGGGGCCTCGCCGTCCGATGTCGGCACGGTCCAGATCGCGACATTGGCGAAACAGACCAGCGCGAGGACCACCATCAGCAGGGCCTGACGGGGGGAGCCGCCCTTGCGCCAGAGGATGAATGCCCCGACCAGGAGCGCGATCCCGGCCAGCATGACGATCGAAAGCACGGTGCCCATCGCGGGTTCTCCCTCCATTTCCTGCCTGCGGCCCTAGCGCTGCGGGCCGCGCGGCACCAGTTCGTTTGACACCCGCGGGCCGCCGGGCCAGACATTCGGGCATGACCCGGATCACCACTTCGCTCACCCGTCGCCAGGCCCTCGCGGGCGTGGGCGCCGGCGTCTCGCTGGTCGCGCTGGGCGGCTGCCAGCGCGCGCTTTCCGCCACCGCCGCAAGCGCCGGCCCCGCCACCGGCGGCCAGACGGGTGCCGCCCTGCTGGAAGACGTGGCCTACAACCTCCTCGCGCACGAGCCGGAGCGAGCGACCGGGCTGGGCGTGGACACCGGCGTTCACGCCGCGCTGCGCGCGCAGCTGGAAGACCAGTCGCCGGCCGGCCAGCGCGCCTATGCCGAGACGCTGCGGGCCGACCTTGCGCGGGTGCGCGCCTTCGACACCGCGACGCTCGACGCCGACACGCGGACCAGCTTCGAAGTGGTCGAAAGCGCCTATTCCACCGCGCTCGACGGGTTCGCCCTGCCCTATGGCGACGTCGCGGTCGGCAGCTGGCGCAATTCGCCCTACGTCGTGATCCAGAACGTCGGCACCTACATCGACATGCCGCGCTTCATGGACACGACCCACCCGGTGCGCGACGCCGCCGATGCACAGGCCTACCTCGCGCGGCTGGAGGCACTGCCCGCGGTGCTCGACGGCGAGCTGGCACGCATCCGCGATGCCCGCGCGATGGGCCTCGTCCCGCCCGATTTCCTGCTCGACCAGGCGATCTCGCAGATGGAACAGACCATTGCGGAGACCGCCGGGGGCGGCACGCTGGTCGAATCGCTCGCCAGCCGCACGCGCGAGGCAGGGATCGCGGGCGACTGGCGCGGGCAGGCCCATGCCCTCGTCAGCGGGCCGGTGACCGCCGCCCTGCGCCGCCAGCTGGCCGAGCTGCGCGCCCAGCGGGCGGTGGCGACGCCGGAGGCGGGCATGTGGGCCCGGCCGCAGGGCGACGAATGGTACGCCTGGGGCCTGCGCGCGGCGACCACGACCACGCTTTCGCCGGACGAGATCCACCAGATCGGCCTCGACGAACTGGCCGCGCTGCACGGGCAGATGGACCCGATCCTGAAGGAGATCGGCTATACCCGGGGCACCGTGGGCGAGCGGATGCGCGCCCTGGCCGAAGACCCCCGCTACAAATTTGCCGAAGGCGATCCGGGGCGGAAGGAAATCATGGATTTCATCCACGAACGGATCGACTGGATCAAGGCGCAGATGCCGCGCGCGTTCAACACGCTGGTCGATCCCAACCTCGAGGTTCGCCGCCTGCCGCTCGCCGAAGAACCCGGCGCGCCGGGCGCCTATGGCGGCGCGGGCAGCAAGGACGGGTCGATCCCCGGCCGCATGTGGATCAACCTGCGCACGACCGACCTGCACCGCAAGTACGACCTCGCCGACCTGACCTATCACGAGACGATCCCCGGCCACGTGTGGGAAGGCGAATATTCGAACCGGCTGCCGCTGATCCGCTCGATCCTGTCGTTCAGCGCCTTTTCCGAAGGCTGGGCGCTCTATGCCGAACAGATCGCCGACGAACTGGGCGCCTACGACGATTTCAAGGTCGGGCGCCTCGGCTACCTGCAGAGCCTGGCCTTCCGCGCCTGCCGCCTGGTGGTCGATACCGGGTTGCACCACAAGCGCTGGACGCGCGAGGAAGGGCGGCGCTTCTTCGTCGAGCGCAACGGGTCCAAGCCCGACGAAGTGGCGAGCGAGGTCGATCGCTACTGCTCGTGGCCCGGCCAGGCCTGTGCCTACAAGATCGGCCACAGCGAGATCGCCCGCCAGCGCGCCCGCGCGCAGGCCGCGCTGGGCGACGCCTACAGCTTCAGGGCGTTCAACGATGCCGTCGTCCTGGGCGGCAATGCCCCGCTGGACGTGATGGCCAAGAACGTCGGCCGCTACCTCGAGCGCGCCGGCTGATCGCTAGCCGGCAGGGATCGCGAGGACAACGTCCCTGCCCCCGCGCACGACGGTGAGCCGTTCGGCCTCGCCCGGGCGCGCCGCGCCGGCCAGCCACTCCATCGCCTCGCAGCGGCTGGCCGGGCCGATCGCCGGCACGCGCACGCCGTCGATCGCCACGATCCGGTCACCCAGCCGCAAGCCGGCGCGGGCGGCGGGCGATTGCGCGAAGAGGCGCACGACGCGCACCGCGCCATCGGCGATCGCGAGCGCGTAGCCCGCCTCGGCCGCCGCCGGCGCCGGGTCGGCGCGGGGCGCAAAGACCGCTTGCCCGCCCGGGTAGTCGAGCGTCACGACATGGCTCGCGAGCAGCCCGGTCCCGACCAGGCTCGGCGGCACGACCCGCGTGGTCGCCCGGACCGGCGCGAGCTGCCGGCCGCCGATGACGAAGCTGTCGAGGGTGAAGCGTTCGAGCGGCCCCGGCGCGCCCCGCCCGCCGGCCGAAACCCCGTGCGAGCCCTCGCCCCGCGCCAGGCTGCCGGGCCGGATCGCCGCGCGCACCGGCCGGGAGGCGGCCGCCCGGTCGTAGAGCACGACGCTGTCGGGGGAGCCCGTGTCGAACAGGAGCCGGTCGGCCATCTCGTCCACGCGGTAATCGATCACCGGCGCGTGCGGATAGCCGAAGCGGTGCAGCGGCGCGACAACGGCCCCCTCTTCCGCCGCGGGCACGGCGCCGGGCGCGAAGATCGACAGTTCCCCCGCGCCCGCGTCGATCCGCCAGGCGCTGCCGGGCAGGATCTCGGACCCGATCACGCCGCCGTCGAACAGGCAGGGGCCAAGCTCTATCGCCGCATAATCGAACACCAGCACCGGCACGTCGCGGAAAGTCACCCCGCCGATTTCGAGCCGGTCGAGGACGACGAAGTCCATCGTCACCTGAGCCCCATTGGCATCGCGCCCGGTATTGCTCCCGATCGTTCGCAGGCCCAGTTCATCGGCCAGCTCGCGCGAGATCATGCTGGGGGAACCGGTATCGAACACGAATTCGCGCGCGACGCCGTTGGCCCGCGCCTCGATCACCAGCATGTGGCGCGAGCGGGTGAAGGGGACCACCGCGACGGGCTCGGCACGCTCGATGGCGACCGGTTCGGCCAGCACGGCGGTCAGCGGCTTGTCCTGCGCGGCCAGAGCCGCCCCGCCGGGCAGGGCCAGCGCTGCCAGGATGACCGTGATCGCATTGTCGGCGCGCATCGTCTCGTCTCCCGCCATTGATCCCGGCGCGAGAGAATGGACGGCCGGCGGGCAAATGCAAGCGCCGGTGCCCGGGCGGCCGCTAACGCACTGAGCGCGCGGGCTTTCGATTTTTCCTATGGGCCGTTGTGCGACGGGAAAGGCGCGGATGCGGGCGCAACGCGAGGGCGCGCCGGCGCTGCGAATATCAGCGGATCGTGGCGCTCACGCTCAGGAACTCGGGCTGCGGCCCGTTCCACTCGCCCGGCGGCACCGGGGTATCGTCCTCGCGGCGGCCGCGGCGCTTTTCCGGGCGCTCCCCGCGCGGAGCCGACTTCTCGCGGCGCGGCTTGCGGGGGCTGTCGCCGCCTTCCGCGCGCTCTTCGGCGCGCGAACGGCGCGCGCGGCGCGGCTTCTCGTCGTCGTTCCGGGTGCCCCTGGAACCGGACTCGCGGCCCTCGGAGTCCCTGCTTTCGGCCCTGTTGCCTTCCGAGTTCTGGCCTTCCGGTGGCGGCTTCAGCTCGACGCGAACGTCCTTCTTGCCGAACACGGGAATCTCGGAGCCGGTCAGCTTCTCGACATTTTCGATCGCCTCGGCATCTTCTTCCGCGACGAAGGTGAAGGCGCGGCCCTTGGCCCCCGCGCGGCCGGTGCGGCCGATGCGGTGGACGTAATCGTCCGGGTGCCACGGCGTGTCGAAGTTGAACACGTGGCTGACGCCCTTGATGTCGAGCCCGCGCGCAGCGACGTCGCTGGCGACGAGGATGTTGACCTCGCCCGCCTTGAACCGGTCGAGCTCGCGCAGGCGGCTGGTCTGGTCCATGTCGCCGTGGATCTCGCTGCTGGCGAAGCCATGGCTCTGCAGGCTCTTGTTCAGTTCGCGCACCGTGGTCTTGCGGTTGGCGAAGATGATCGCCGTCTCGACCAGGTCGTTGCGCAGCAGCCAGCGCAGCGTCTCGCGCTTCTGGCGGCTCTTAACCGGCACCTTGAAGGCGGTGATGTCCTTGTTCGTGCTGGCCGCGCGGCTGACCTCGATCCGCTTCGGATTGTCGAGGAACTTCTTGGCCAGCTTCTCGATCGGCGGCGGCATCGTGGCCGAGAACAGCATCGTCTGGCGCGTGTCGGGCAGCTTGGAACAGATGAACTCGATATCGGGGATGAACCCCATGTCGAGCATCCGGTCGGCCTCGTCGATCACCAGCAGCTCGCACCCGTTGAGCAGGATCTTGCCCCGTTCGAACAGGTCCATCAGCCGGCCCGGGGTGGCGATCAGCACGTCGACGCCTTCGTTCAGCGCCTTGACCTGGTCGCCCATCTGCACGCCGCCGATCAGCAGCGCCATCTTGAGATCGTGGTTGGTGCCGTACTTCTCGAAGTTTTCCGCCACCTGCGCGGCCAGTTCGCGGGTCGGCTCCAGGATCAGGCTGCGCGGCATCAGCGCCCGGCGGCGGCCGCTGGCGAGAACGTCGATCATCGGCAGCACGAAGCTGGCCGTCTTGCCCGTGCCGGTCTGGGCGATGCCGATGATGTCCTTCATCATCAGCACGGGCGGAATGGCCTGGGCCTGGATCGCCGTCGGCTCGGTATAGCCGGCGGCTTCGACTGCCTTGAGCAATTCAGGTGATAGGCCGAGATCGGCGAAGGTCATGCGTTAGGTGCTGTCCGGGTCATGGGCAAAGAGCCTGGCAGGCGCTTCGCACCTGCACAATCGCCGCGCCCTTTGCGCGGGACGCGCGCAAAAGTCAAGGAAAGCCCTTTGCCGGCACCGGCCCGGCAATGGCCGGGGATGTGTGAGGGCGATGTGTGGGAGCGATGTGGTGGCGATGCGGGGGGTCAGTCGCGTTCGGCGACGAGGCGGTGCAGCTTCTGCACTTCGCACTTCACCCCGTTGCGCGATTGCAGCTTGTCGCGATCGACGCACAGCATCCCGTCGGAATTGCGCTCCACGTAGAAGCCCGAATAGAAATCGCGCGCGAAGCACGACCGCTCCAGCCGCGCGGCATAGACGCGCCGGTCGCGCATGTAGAGCATCAGGCGGTTGTCGCGCGAAGGCTGGACCGCGCCGATCGCGGCGACCGGCAGGCACTCGCCCGCCTCGCGCTCCACCACCCGCCGGCTCGGCGCGGCGCGCGGGGCGACGAAGGAACTCATGTTCTGCCGCCCGCTGTCGCTGCGCGGGCCGATGCGGATGATCACGCGCTGTTCGATCCGCACCTGGGCCTGTGCCGGGACGCTGCGTGCCGCCTCGATCGCGAGCCATCCGGGGGCAGCCCGGTCCGCGCCCGGCGCATCGCGCTGCTCCGCCCGCGGCAGCAGATGCGCGTCCTGCCCGCCGGTCGGCAGGGGCGGCGTGAACAGCAGCATCAGCGGTGCAAACAGGACGGCAGGACTGGTCATCGGCGCGGGTCGCGGTCTCCGTCATCGTGGCGGGGCGTCGGGGCGAGAGGGCCTGGGCAATGCCCCTATTCGCCCCGGCGTCCTAGCGCAAACGCTTGAATGCAGCCTTAATCCTGCCGCCCGCGCGCGGTGGAACAGGGGCGAAGCGCCGCGACGTGTGGCGCAGGGCGACGCGCCTGTGCCATAGGCGGGGCCATGCACGATCCCGATTCCTTCCTCTCCGCGGCGGCCGACCTGCTCGGCGAACGCGGGCTGACCCGCGACCCGGAACTGATGGACGCCTGGCTGACCGACTGGCGCGGCCGCTATCGCGGCAAGGCCCTGGCGCTCGCCTCGCCCGCCTCGACCGCGCAAGTCGCCGCGCTCGTGCGCCTCTGCGCGCAGCATCGCGTGCCGATCGTGCCCCAGGGCGGCAACAGCGGCATGTCCGGCGGGGCGACGCCCGACGACAGCGGCACCGCCCTGCTGCTTTCGCTGCGCCGGATGGACGCGATCCGCGCGATCGAGCGCGACGCGCAGCAGGCCGTGTGCGAGGCGGGCGTGGTCCTGCAATCGCTGCACGAGGGGGCCGCGGCCGCGCGGATGCGCTTCCCCCTCACCCTGGGCGGCAAGGGTTCTGCCACCGTGGGCGGGCTGATCGCTACCAATGCCGGGGGCACGCAGGTCCTGCGCCACGGCACGATGCGCGCGCAGGTCCTCGGGCTGGAGGCGGTGCTGGCCGACGGCAGCGTGTTCGATGCCCTGACCCCGCTGAAGAAGGACAACCGCGGGTTCGACCTCAAGCAGTTGCTGATCGGGTCGGAAGGGACGCTGGGCATCGTGACCGCGGCGACGCTGCGGCTCCTGCCCGAGACCGGCGGGCGCGCGGTGCTCTGGGCCGGGCTCGGCTCGATCGCCGATGCGCGCCGTCTCCTGCTTCATTGCGAGGAGCGCGCGGGCGGCGAGCTCGAAGGGTTCGAGGTGATCCCGGCGCACAGCCTAGCCGCCGTGCTCGACCACCTGCCCGACGCGCGCAGCCCGCTGGCCGGCGAGCACGCCTGGCACGCGCTGATCGAACTGGTCGCCGCCCCCGGCGAGGCCGAGGGGCTGGCCGGACTGGCCGAGAGCCTGCTGACCGCCGCGTTCGAGGCCGGCCTGGTCGAAGACGCAACGATCGCCGCGAACGAGGGGCAGGCCGAACAGTTCTGGCTCCTGCGCGATTCGATCTCCCCGGCGGAGCGGGCGCTGGGCCCGGCGATGCAGCACGACATCTCCGTCCCGGTGGCACGCATGGCCTCCTTCGTCGAACAGGCCGTGCCGGCGGTGGAAGGGCGCTTCCCCGGCACCCGCGCGGTCGCCTTCGGCCACCTGGGCGACGGGAACGTCCATTTCCACGTACTCGCCCCGCCGGGCACCGCGCGCGGCGCGTGGGAAGACGGCGAAGGCAAGGCGATCAGCGCCTTCGTCCACGACCTGGTGACCGACTGGGGCGGCTCGATCAGCGCCGAACACGGGATCGGCCAGATGAAGCGCGACGAACTGGCGCGCCTCGGCGACCCGGTCGCGCTGGCCATGATGCGCAGCGTGAAGCAGGCGCTCGACCCGCACGGCCTGCTCAATCCGGGCAAGCTCGTTACGCTTGCGCCCGCAGCGCCCAGCAACTAAGCGCGCAGGGCGCGGGGCCCGCTCCCTGCCGAGCAGACATTCCTAGCGATCCGGAGAGATTTTCATGGCCAGCGCGCCGCAGCCCAACCTGCCCTTGTTTTACAACGACCTGATGCCGCTCAACAGCCGCGATCACGCCAAGTGGCACACGCGCACCATCGATTCGGCCAAGTGGCTCACCAACCAGCACGCGATCCCGCTGACGGTGGACGAGTTCGTCCAGGCCCAGCGCGATTTCCCGATCGTCTTCTCCTCCGGCGACAACCCGCTGCCGCTGGCGCTGATGGGCCTGAACGAAGGCGTGAACACTTTCGTCGACGAACAGGGCAAGGTGAACGATCCGGTTTATCTGCCGGCCTATATCCGCCGCTACCCGTTCATGCTCGCGCGGCTGAAGCAGGATTCGGACGAGCTTTCGCTGTGCTTCGACCCGACGACCGAGGCGGTCGGCGAATTCGACGAGGGCGAGGCGCTGTTCGACGACGAGGGCAAGCCGACCGAGGCGACCCAGCGCGTGCTGGAATTCTGCCAGCACTTCGAGGAAGCCGGCCAGCGGACCAAGGCCTTCGTCGATGAACTGAAGAAGCACGACCTGCTGATGGACGGCGAGATCTCGATCTCGCTCCAGGCCAACCCGGACAACCCCTACGTCTATCGCGGCTTCCAGATGGTGAACCAGGAAAAGCTGCGCGAAGTGCGCGGCGACGTCCTGCGGACCTGGAACCAGAACGGCCTGCTGGCCCTGATCAATGCCCACATGTTCTCGCTCGACCTGATGCGCTCGATCTTCGCGCGCCAGCAGCAGCAGGGCAAGGGCCCGGAAATCCCCGCCCCCGCGGCGGCAGGCTGAACCGGCGACGAGCCGGTTTCAGGCGGCGCCGGCCGGGGTTGAAACCGCCCCGGCCAGCGCCTAGATTGTTCCCGTCGGGACGGCGCTCCCCCTCATGGCCTGTCCCGATCGGTGCATTTCGATGCACCTCCTCCCTGAACCTTGGCCACCTCGTGCATTTTCGCACGAGGTGGTTTTTTCTTGCCCGGCTGGCCGCAGCATGCGGACCCTGCGCTATTGCGCGCCGTCATTCGTCTCCGTCATCCTGCCTCGTTCTTCGCCCCCGTCATTCAGCCCTGTCATTCAGCGGCGAGCGGCTGCGCGCCCGCGCGGCCCAGCCCTGCCACGGCCTGGCCCAGCTCGCGCACGAGGCCGGTGACGAGGCGCACGATCGCCCCCGCCCGGGCCGAGGGTTCGCGCAGCGCGGCATCGAGGTAGGTCGTGCGGCAGATCTCCAGCTGGATCGCGTGGATCCCGCGCGCCGGCGCGCCGTGACGGTCGAGGATATAGCCGCCGGCATAGGGCCGGTTGTGCGCCGCGCGTCGCTCGTGCCCGGCCAGCCAGCCCAGCGCCTGCGCCGCCAGTGCCGGATCGCACGAGGCGCCGAACCGGTCGCCGACGACGAATTCCGCCGTCCGCTCGCCCGGAACCCGCGGCCGCAGCGGGGGCATCGAATGAAGGTCGAGCAGGAGCGCCGCCCCCCAGCGATCGCGCAACCGGTCGAGCGCGTCGCCCAGCGCGGCGTGATAGGGCCGGTGGATCCGCTCGATCCGGGCCTCCAGCTCCCCGCGCTCGAGCGGCGCCTTCCAGATCTCGCCCAACCCGCTCAGCCGGCGCGGCACCAGCCCCAGCCCGCTGCGCGAACGGCGGTTGAGCAGCGAGTGCCGGACCGGCCGCGGCGACCCGCCGCGCACCATCGACCAGTCCACGTCGTCGCAGGCACGGTTGAGGTCGAGCATGGCGCGCGGCGCGTGGGCGACCAGCAGCCCGGCCCCGGTGGCGGCCGCGATCTCGCGCGCGAGGCGGTCGACGTGGCGATCCTCCAGCCGCAGGGCGCTGTAATCGGCATCGCGCATCCGCTCGCGCAGGGCCGGCGGATAGACGCGCCCGGCATGGGGCGCGGCGACGAGCACGGGGATCGGCGCGCCGCGCGGCAGGTGAAGCTCGAACGCGGGCCCGTCGGCGCCGGGGATCGCGCCGCCGAAGGCGACGCCCTGCCCATTGTCCGCCGGTTGCTGGCCGTCCATCGCGCCCTTGTGGGTAATCGCCGGGCCTGTGTCAAAGCAGGGCAGTCTCGACGTGGCGAAAGATTTCTTAAGCGGGGTGCGATAACAGCCCGGGCATGACGATCACCAACCGCCTCAGGATCCTGCTCGCCGAAGACGAGGAGGCGATGCGCGACTACCTTTCCCGCGCACTGCAGAACGCCGGTTTCGACGTCGTCGCGGTGGACCGCGGCACCGACGCGCTCCCCCTGCTCGAATCGGAGCATTTCGACCTCCTCCTGTCCGACATCGTGATGCCGGAAATGGACGGGATCGAACTGGCCCAGCGCTGCAACGAGGTCAGCCCGCGGACCAAGGTGATGTTCATCACCGGTTTCGCGGCGGTGACGCTGAAGGCGAGTCGCGAGCAGCCGCAGGCGAAAGTCCTGTCGAAACCGTTCCACTTGCGCGATCTCGTGCTGGAGGTCGAACGGGTCTTCGAAGACCGGCTTCACGCCACTGTCTGAAGGGCCCGATTCAGGGCTTGCGCGGGGGCGGAGCAGTCGCTAGATGGCGCGCCTGCCGCACGACGCGGCACGCCGATGGTTCGGGCGTATAGCTCAGTGGTAGAGCACTGTGTTGACATCGCAGGGGTCGGAAGTTCAACTCTTCCTACGCCCACCATCGCACCCCGGCCGCGACCGAACGTACCGGCCGTTACCGAACGCAAGAGGCGCCGTGAAAACGGCGCCTTTTTCGTATCCGGCCGGAAGGCACCGCGCGCGCCGCGTGGGGGCGCAAGGGACGGGCTGCCCGCCCTTCCCTTGCGCGCGCCCCCTCCTCTGCTAAAGCCCGCGCAAATCCATTCGACACCTTCCCAGGACAACAGACAGGGCAGACATGCAGAAAATTCAGGTCAAGAACCCCATCGTCGAACTCGACGGCGACGAAATGACGCGCATCATCTGGAAGTGGATCCGCGAACGGCTGATCCTTCCCTATCTCGACGTCGACCTGAAATACTACGACCTGTCGATCCAGAAGCGCGACGAGACCGACGACCAGATCACCGTCGATGCGGCCAACGCGATCAAGCAACACGGCGTCGGCGTGAAGTGCGCCACGATCACCCCGGACGAGGCGCGGGTCGAGGAATTCGACCTCAAGAAGATGTGGGTCAGCCCCAATGGCACGATCCGCAACATCCTGGGCGGCGTGGTCTTCCGCGAACCGATCGTGATCGACAACGTGCCGCGGCTCGTCCCCGGCTGGACCGATCCGATCGTGGTCGGCCGCCATGCCTTCGGCGACCAGTACCGCGCGAAGGACACGCTGATCCCCGGCGCGGGCAAGCTGCGCCTGGTGTTCGAGGGGAATGACGGCGAGAAGATCGATCTCGACGTGTTCGAATTCCAGTCCAGCGGCGTCGCGATGGCGATGTACAACCTCGACGATTCGATCCGCGATTTCGCCCGCGCCAGCATGAACTACGGCCTCGATCGCGGGTGGCCGGTCTACCTGTCGACCAAGAACACGATCCTCAAGAAATACGACGGCCGCTTCAAGGACCTGTTCCAGGAAGTGTTCGACAACGAGTTCAAGGACAAGTTCGAAGCCGCCGGCATCACCTACGAACACCGCCTGATCGACGACATGGTCGCCGCCGCGCTGAAGTGGAACGGCAAGTTCGTCTGGGCCTGCAAGAACTACGACGGCGACGTGCAGTCCGACACGGTGGCCCAGGGCTTCGGCTCGCTCGGCCTGATGACCAGCGTTCTGATGACGCCCGACGGCAAGACCGTGGAGGCCGAGGCCGCGCACGGCACCGTCACCCGCCACTATCGCCAGCACCAGGAAGGCAAGGCGACCAGCACCAACCCGATCGCCAGCATCTTCGCCTGGACCCGCGGCCTGATGTATCGTGGCAAGTTCGACGGCACGCCCGATGTCGTGCGGTTCGCCGAAACGCTGGAGAAAGTCTGCATCAACACGGTCGAGCGCGGCCAGATGACGAAGGACCTGGCCCTGCTGATCGGCCCGGGCCAGAACTGGCTGACGACCGAGCAGTTCTTCGAGGCGATCGTGAACAACCTCGAAACCGAGATGGCGAACTGGAAGTGAAACGATTTCCCCCTTCCGGCATTGTCCCGGCAATGAAGGAAGGGGGAAAGCCCGCCAGTGGCCAAGGCACCTAGGAAGAAGCCAGCGGCACGCCGCAAGGCGCCCGAACGGTTCGGCAGGCGCCGGCTGGAAATCCGCAACGCGCGGGCGAAGGACATTCGCGGGATCGCCGCGCTCGTCCGCCGCGTCTACGAGGACATGCCCGCCTATACCCACGGCGAGATCCGGGGGCAGATCAACAATTTTCCCGAAGGCTGCTTCGTCGCCCTGCTGGACGAGGAAGTCGTCGGCTATTGCGCAACGATGCAGATCGCGGAAGCGCTCGCCTTCCAGGACCATACCTGGGACGAGATCACCGGCAACGGCTTCGGCAGCCGGCACGATCCGACCGGCGACTGGCTCTACGGCTACGAGATGTGCGTCGATCCCAAGGTGCGCGGTGTGCGCATCGGGCGGCGCCTTTACGAGGAACGGCGCGCCCTCGCCGAAGAGCGCGACCTGACCGGGATCGTCTTCGCCGGGCGAATGCCCCACTATCGCCGCAACAAGCGCAAGGTGGACGGGCCGGAGGATTACCTCGACCAGGTCGTGGCCGGGCGCCTGCACGACCCGGTCCTGCGCTTCCAGCTCGCCAACGGGTTCGAGCCGGAACGGATCATGCGCGGATACCTGCCGGAGGACAAGAAGTCCGAGGCGAACGCGGTCATGATGGTCTGGCGCAACCCCTACGTCGAGCGCGACCAGCCGGTGAAGAAGCGCCTGCCGCGCGGGGTGGAGGCGGTGCGGGTGGCGACCTGCCAGCTGCAGGCGCGGGCCGTGTCCGACTATGCCGAGTTCCTGCGCGCGATCGAGTATTTCGTCGATGTCGCAAGCGATTACGAATCGGACTTCATCGTCTTTCCCGAGCTCTTCACGCTCCAGCTGCTGAGCTTCGAGGAGCGCGAGCTCTCGCCGGTCGAGGCGATTGAGCGGCTTTCCGAATATACCCCGCGCATCAAGGCCGACCTGTCGGACATGGCCATGCGCTACAACATCAACATCGTCGGCGGTTCGCACCCTACGCGGATGGAGGACGACGACATTCACAACGTCGCCTACGTCTGCCTGCGCGACGGATCGGTGCACGAGCAGGAGAAAGTGCACCCGACCCCGAACGAGCGGTATTGGTGGAACATCCGCGGCGGCGATTCGATCGACGTGATCCCGACCGACTGCGGGCCGATCGGGGTGCTGATCTGTTACGACAGCGAGTTTCCCGAGCTGGCCCGCCGCCTGGCCGACGAAGGCGCGCGGATCATCTTCGTCCCCTTCTGCACCGACAGCCGCCAGGGTTACCTGCGCGTGCGCTATTGCGGGCAGGCGCGGGCGATCGAGAACCAGTGCTTCGTCGTGCTGTCGGGCAATGTCGGCAACCTGCCCAACGTCGCCAACATGGATATCCAGTATGCGCAAAGCTGCATCCTCACGCCGTGCGACTTCCCCTTCGCACGCGACGGGATCGCGGCGGAAGCGAGCGAGAACGTGGAGACGCTGACGATCAGCGACATCAACCTGGCCGACCTGTCGTGGGCCCGGGCCGAAGGGACGGTGCGCAACCTCGCCGACCGGCGGTTCGACCTCTACCGGATCGAATGGGACGAGGCCGGGAAGCATCCCGGCAAGCCCCGCCCGCGGCGCGAGCCGCTGGGCCCGCACACGGTCGGCGGCGGCTGACGGGTCGCGGCCGGCCACGCGCGGGGCCACCCGGCCCCCCGTCGTGACAAGCCGGCCGGCCCGGTCTAGGACAAGGCAATGGCAGGCGAGATCGCACCGACCCCCGCGCTATCGGATGCGCTGGTCATCCTGGGCGCGGCGGGCATCGTCATCCCCGTCTTCACCCGCTTCCGCGTCACCCCCGTGATCGGGTTCATCCTGATCGGTATCGCGGTGGGCCCGTTCGGGCTGGGCGAGCTGGTCTACGAATACCCGTGGCTGGGGCACGTAACGATCAGCGACCCGGAGGGGCTTGAGCCTTTCGCCGAGTTCGGGATCATCCTCCTGCTCTTTTCAATCGGTCTCGAACTTTCGTTCAACCGATTGTGGCAATTGCGAAAACTCGTCTTCGGCCTGGGCGCGCTGGAGCTGCTGATCATCGGCAGCTGCCTTGCCATCGCGCTATCGATGATGGGGCAGTACTGGACCGGCGCGGTCGGGCTGGGACTGGCCCTGGCGCTTTCCTCCACCGCCATCGTCCTGCCCATTTCGGGCACCCACACGCCGGTCGGCCGCGCGGCGCTGGCCATGCTCCTGTTCGAAGACATCGCGATCGTGCCGATCATCTTCATGCTCGGCGCCATGGCCCCCAATGCCCAGGCCGAAGGGTGGGAGGGGCTGGTCGATACCCTGTGGCAGGGCGGCCTGGTGGTGGCCGTGCTGCTGGTCGCCGGCCGCATCGCCCTGCCCCGTCTCTTCGCCCAGGCGGCGCGGACCAAGAGCCCGGAACTGTTCCTCGCCGCGACGCTGCTGGTCGTGATCGGGGCCAGCCTGGCGACCGCGGTGGTCGGCCTGTCGCCGATCGTCGGCGCGCTGATCGCGGGCCTGCTGATCGCCGAGACCGAGTATCATGGCGAGGTCGAGGCGATCATGGAACCGTTCAAGGGCCTGGCGCTGGGCGTGTTCCTGATCACCGTGGGCATGAGCATCGACCTCGCCACGATCTGGCAGCACCTCGGCTCGATCGCACTCGCCGTGGTCCTCGTCCTCGCATTCAAGGCGCTGGTCACCGGCGTCCTGCTGCGGATGATGGGCGCGCGGCGCGGCACGGCGGCGGAAACCGGGGTGCTGATGGCCAGCCCTTCGGAAACGACGCTGATCGTGCTCGCGGCCGCCAGCTCGGCGCTGCTGATCCAGCCCGGCACGGCGCAGTTCTGGCAGATCGTGACCGCGATCGGGCTGACGATCACCCCCCTCCTCGCCAAGCTGGGCCGGGCAATCGCCCGGCGCGTGGATGGGGGGGTGGACATGCCCGTCCAGCCCGACGGCGAACCGCGCGTCATCATCATCGGCGCGGGCCGGGTCGGGCGGCTGGTGGCGCAGATGCTCACCGTGCACGACAAGCCCTATGTCGCGATCGATTCCGATGCCGACATCGTCGCGCGCGCCAAGCGCGAAGGCTATTACGCGATATTTGCCGACGCCTCGCGCCGCGACTCGCTCGAACGGCTCGGGCTCGATCGCGCGACCGCGCTCGTCCTGACGATGGACGAGCCGGTCCTGGCCCAGCGGATCGTGGCCAAGGTGCGCCGGCACTATCCCGACCTGCTGATCGTCGCACGCGCGCGCGATTCGATCCACGCGGCCGAGCTCTACCGCGCCGGCGCGAGCCACGCGGTGCCCGAAACGCTGGAAAGCTCGCTGCAGCTATCCGAAGCGGTCCTGGCCGATATCGGCGTGGCGATGGGGCCGGTGATCGCATCCATCCATGCCAAGCGCGACGAGCTGCGCGAAAGGATCCAGAAGGAAGGCGCGCTGGAGCACAAGCCGAAGCTGCGAACCGGCCCGGTCGAGACGACGTAGCCCCGCGACGGATGCGAGAACCCTTTGCCCGCTTCGTTCGTTGATGGGGCAAAAGGAGACGAAAGCATGAGCGACCAGGACCCGACCAAGCCGATCCCCAACGACGAGAAGTTCAAGCCGCAGAACGTCGCCGGCAGCGCGAAGTCCGGCCAGGGCCGCGATGCCGATCGTCCGGCCGATACCGGCGGGCGCGACCTGCCGCGCGGGAGCGAGCCCGAAACGCGCGATTCCAGCAACTTGCGCCGGTAAACCCGCCGACAGGCGAGCCGGCCCGGCCTCAGGCCGACACGGTTTCCTCGATCGCGGCGCGCACAGCGGCAATCGCCGCGCCCGCCGCCGCCCCGTCGGGGCCGCCGCCCTGGGCCATGTCGGGCCGGCCGCCGCCGCCCTTGCCGCCGAGCGCTTCGACCCCGCGCCGCACCAGCGCGATCGCATCGTGCCGGTCGGTCAGGTCGTCGGTCACGCCCACGGCGATCGCCGCGCGCCCGCCGTTCACCGCCACCGCCGCGGCGATCCCTGAGCCGAGGCGTTTCTTCGCCTCGTCCAGCAGGCCGCGCAGTTCCTTGGCATCCAGCCCGTCGAGGACCTGGCCGGAGAACTTGATCCCGGCCACTTCTTCTTCAGCGGCACCCTGCGCCGGCGCACCTGCGCCGCCGCCACCGCCGAGCGCGAGCTGCTTGCGCGCCTCGGCCAGTTCGCGTTCGAGCCGCTTGCGCTCGTCCACCAGCGCGGCGACCCGCGTTTCGACTTCGTCGGGCGCGGCCTTCAGCGTGCCGGCGACCGATTTCAGCGCCTCCTCGCGTCCGACCAACCACTGGCGCGCGGCTTCGCCGGTCAGCGCCTCGATCCGGCGGACGCCGGAGGACACCGCGCTTTCGGACACGATGCGGAACAGCCCGATGTCGCCGGTGGCGCCGACATGGGTGCCGCCGCACAGCTCGACCGAGTAATTGCGTTCCCGGCCGTCGTCGCCCTTGCCCTTGCGGCCCATCGACAGGACGCGCACTTCCTCGCCGTACTTCTCCCCGAACAAGGCCAGCGCGCCTGCCTCGACCGCCTCGTCGGGGCTCATCAGCCGGGTCTGCACAGTCTCGTTGGCGCGGATTTCCGCGTTCACTTCGGCCTCGATCGCGGCGATGTCTTCCGCGGTCAGCGGGCGCGGGTGGGAGAAATCGAACCGGAACCTTTCGGCGGCGACCAGCGAACCCTTCTGCGTCACGTGGCTGCCCAGGCGGTTGCGCAGGGCGGCGTGGACGAGATGGGTGGCCGAGTGATTGGCGCGAATCTGGTCGCGCCGCTCGGCATCGACGGCCATGTGCACGCTGTCGCCCACGGCGACTTCACCGCTCTCGACCCGCGCGTGGTGGGCGTGGAGGCGGCCAAGCGGCTTCGAAGTGTCGGACACCGCGATCTTCAGCCCCTCGGGCGTGAAGATCGTCCCGGCATCGCCCGACTGGCCGCCGCTCTCGCCGTAGAACGGCGTCTGGTTGGTGAGGATGGTCACCTCGTCGCCCGCGGCGGCGCTGGACACTTCGGCCCCGTCGCGCACGATCGCGACCACCTGGCCCTCGCCCTCGGTCGCCGAATAACCGGTGAACTCGGTGCTGCCCTCGCGCTCGGCAATGTCGAACCACAGCTCGCCGTCGGCGGCCTCGCCCGATCCCTTCCAGGCAGCGCGCGCGGCGGCCTTCTGGCGCTCCATCGCCGCTTCGAAGCCCTCGCGGTCCACCCCGATGCCGCGCGCGCGCAAGGCATCCTCGGTCAGGTCGTAGGGGAAACCGTAAGTGTCGTAGAGCTTGAACGCGGTTTCGCCCGCAAGTTCGCCGCCCTCGCCCAGCCCGGCGGTTTCCTCGTCCAGCAGGCGCAGGCCCTTTTCCAGCGTGCGGCGGAACTGCGTTTCCTCGCGCTGCAGGACTTCCTCGATCAGGGCCTGGCCGCGCTGCAGCTCGGGATAGGCCTGGCCCATCTCGGTCACCAGCGCGGGGACGAGCCGGTGCATCAGCGGTTCCTGCGCGCCCAGCAGGTGGGCGTGGCGCATGGCCCGCCGCATGATCCGGCGCAGGACATAGCCGCGCCCCTCGTTCGAGGGCAGGACGCCGTCGGCCATCAGGAAGCCGCTCGAGCGCAGGTGGTCGGCGATCACCCGGTGGCTGGCGCGGCGATCGCCCTCGGCCGCGACGCCGGTCAGGCTCTCGCTCGCGGCGATCAGTTCGCGGAAGGTGTCGGTATCGTAGTTGTCGTGGACGCCCTGCATGACCGCGGCGATCCGTTCCAGGCCCATGCCGGTATCGATGCTGGGCTTCGGCAGGTCGGCCCGCGTGCCATCGGCCGACTGCTCGAACTGCATGAAGACAAGGTTCCAGATCTCGATGAACCGGTCGCCGTCCTCGTCGGGCGATCCCGGGGGGCCGCCGGGGATATGGTCGCCGTGGTCGTAGAATACCTCGCTGCACGGGCCGCACGGGCCGGTTTCGCCCATCGACCAGAAATTGTCGCTGGTGGCGATGCGGATGATACGGTCTTCGGGCAGGCCCGAGATCCTGCGCCAGAGATCGTAAGCCTCGTCGTCGGTGTGATAGACGGTCGCCGTCAGCCGCTCCGCCGGCAGGCCCCATTCTTTCGTCAGCAGGGTCCAGGCATGTTCGATCGCCTGTTCCTTGAAATAATCGCCGAACGAGAAATTGCCGAGCATCTCGAAGAACGTGTGGTGCCGCGCGGTATAGCCGACATTGTCGAGATCGTTGTGCTTGCCCCCGGCGCGGACGCACTTCTGGCTGCTGACCGCGGTCGGCCCGGGCGGGGTTTCGAGCCCGGTGAAGACGTTCTTGAACGGCACCATCCCGGCGTTGACGAACATCAGCGTGGGATCGTTGTACGGCACCAGCGGGGCGCTTGGCACCGTGGCGTGGCCGTGGCCGGCGAAATAGTCGATGAAGGACCGGCGTATGTCGTTGGTCGAGGTCATGCCAGCGCAGTTAGTTGCTGGCGCACCGCGCGACAAGCGGATTAAGCCCCGCGATCCCCGGCACTGCACGGGCGCCGGGGTCGCCAAGGGTGCACGGCAGGGGCCGAAGGCTGCACCGGGCGCGGCGCGATTTCCACGACGTCATCCCGGGGCGCGGGCCTCCACCAGCCAGGCCGCGGCCTGCGGCGCGATGCGCCCGCCATTCTCCCACCCGGCGAGCAAGGCGCGCAGGCGGGTGATGAAGTCCGCCCGCGCCGGCCCCTCCAGCTGCGCGGCGGCGCGCGCGGCGGGCCCGATGACGAGGAAGTACGACAGGGCATCCTCGACCGCTTCCGCCCCCTCGCCGGCGAGGTAGGGGAAATCGACCGGCTCGAACGTGGCGTCGCGCCAGCCCGTACGGCCCAGGACCTGCTCGACATGGTCCGGATCGGCGAAGGCGAAGGGGCCCGGCTGGCCCGGCGGGGGCGGCGCGCCCGCACCATCCGGGAGGAGCGAGGCAAGACCGCGCGCCCATTCGTTCTCGGCCGCCGCGCGGAAACAGGTGAAGGCGAGCCGGGCGCCCGGGGCGGCGATCGCGGCCAGGTGGGCGAAGGCCGCCACCGGGTCGGCGAAGAACATGACCCCGTGCCGCGATACGAGCAGGTCCGGCGCGAAGCCGGGCCGCGACCAGGCGGCGGCATCGGCGCATTCGAACCAGACGCTGCCCCGGTCCGGGGCGCGACCCTGGGCGCGGTCTCGCGCCACGGAAAGCAGGTCCTCGCTGACATCGACCCCGACGACCTGCCCATCGGGCCTGCGCTCTGCCAGCGCCAGCGAGACCTCGCCGGCCCCGCAGCCGATATCGAGCGCGCGGGCGAACGGTTCGGCCGCGGCCGCCGCGACCAGCCGCCGAGTGAGCGCGGCGAAGCTGCGATCGGTCCGGTGCCATTCGCCGGCCCAGCTGCGCCCGACGCGCCCTTCCCATTCGAGTTTCTCGGTCATGCGTCGTGCCGGCCCTTTCCCGCCGCGTCGTCCGGGCGTCCGCCCTTGCTAGGGCGGGCGACGCGGCTGGCCAATCGAAATATCGCCGCGCGGGGGCGCTGTGCGCGCACCGGTGGCCGGGGCAGCGCGGGAACGCCCGGCTGCGTCGTGCGCGAGTGGCAGGGGCAGCGCGAAGGGGGGCAGCGCGGCGGGCAGCATGGCAGGCGACATCGCGCCCAGCGCCGCGATCCCGGCGCGCGGGCCAGCGTCGTGGCCGTTTCGGGAGGGGAACCCCGCGCCCCTGCCCGACGAAAAACCGGCGCGGCACCATGGGGTGCGCGCGCCGGCTTTCCATTTTCCCGGGTGCTGGGGCGCACCCGCTTGAGGCGATGGATGTCAGTCGTCCGCGTCCGGACCCGTCATCATCTCCTCGGCGACTTCGTCGGTCCGGCCGCGGATCGCGGCTTCCAACCTGTCGCAAACTTCGGGGTTCTCGGTCAGGTACTTCTTCGCGTTCTCGCGGCCCTGGCCGATGCGGATCGAATCGTAGCTGAACCAGCTGCCCGATTTCTCGACCAGCCCGGCCTTGACCCCCAGGTCGAGGATCTCGCCGATCTTGGAAATGCCCTGGCCGTACATGATGTCGAACTCGACCTGCTTGAACGGCGGGGCGACCTTGTTCTTGACCACTTTCACCCGGGTCGAGTTACCAATGATCTCGTCACGGTCCTTGATCTGGCCCGTGCGGCGAATGTCGAGGCGGACGCTGGCATAGAACTTCAGCGCGTTGCCGCCGGTCGTCGTCTCCGGGTTGCCGTACATCACGCCGATCTTCATCCGCAGCTGGTTGATGAAGATCACCATGGTCTTCGACCGGCTGATCGACCCGGTCAGCTTGCGCAGCGACTGCGACATCAGCCGCGCCTGGAGGCCGACGTGGCTGTCGCCCATCTCGCCCTCGATCTCCGCCCGAGGGACCAGCGCGGCAACCGAATCGACCACCAGCACGTCGATCGCGTTCGAACGCACCAGCGTGTCGGTGATTTCCAGCGCCTGTTCGCCGGTGTCGGGCTGCGAGACGACCAGTTCGTCGATATCGACGCCCAGCTTCTTGGCATAGACCGGGTCCAGCGCGTGTTCGGCATCGACGAAGGCGGCGGTGCCACCGTTCTTCTGCGCTTCGGCGATCACGTGCAGCGCCAGCGTCGTCTTGCCCGAGCTTTCCGGCCCGTACACCTCGATCACGCGGCCTTTCGGCAGGCCGCCGACGCCGAGCGCGATGTCGAGCCCGAGCGACCCGGTGGAGATCGCCTCCACCTGCATCGCCTCTTTCTGGCCCAGTTTCATCGCCGAGCCCTTGCCGAACGCGCGATCGATCTGCGCCAGCGCGGCATCGAGTGCCTTTTGACGGTCCACGTTGCTTTCCTTCTCAACCAGCTTCAGTTCCGCCGCCATCGCATGGCCTCCTTCGCTTGCCTAGGGCCTCGATCCCGTTATCGACCGGAGCCCGTTGTATCCGATTTGTTCCATAAGAACAAGAGCGGAACAAACATTCTTCGCGAAGGCCAGTTAATTGCGTTTAAACAGGGGGTTGCGCGCCATTATTCGCCCGAACGCCGCACGCGCCAGCGAATTTTCCGATCCGAATTGGCGGGAATTTTCGTCTCGATCTCGTGCATCCCGTCGCGGACCTGCCCGGTGCCCCGGCCGCGCACTTCCCACGCCGCGGTGGGGCCGAGCGCAACCCGCACGGTGACCGGGATCGGCAGGGCATTGGCCAGCTCCGCCTCCATCCGCGTCCACTTGCGCGGCGCCTCCCCCGGATCGTGTTCGCTCGTGCGGCGGCACGCGACCTGCACTTGCGCGCTGGTGCCGAGCGCAATCTCGACATCCTGCCCCTCCGCGTGGTCGCGCAGCCGTTCCTCCCCGACGAGCAGCGGCCCGCGCGACGACGGCTCGAAGATCGTCACCCCGCCCGAAGGCAGGGCGAGGCCGAGGCCGTGATCCGCGTCGTTCACCGTTTCGAGGACCCGCGCCGCCGGCTGGAAATCGGCGCGCCCGGCACCGGGCAGGCAGGCAACCTCGTACAGGAAGCGCCCTTCGACCCTGTCCTTGCGCAGGAACGCGACCTGCTTCAGCCCCTTGGCCGCCACGGTGACCGGTTCGGGCACGCGGTAGAGCTTGAGATCGCCGAGCGCTTCCTCCCCGGCCATGACCGCGGCGCCCGCGCCTTCGGTGCGGCGCGCCGCGGTTACCTCGATCGCCATGTCCGCCTGCGGCGCCATCACCGGCGGCGGGGCCGGTGGCGGCACCCGGCGGGGTATCGGCGAGCCGGCGGCCGTGCTGCCCAGCGGATAGCAGGTCAGGCGCAGCCGCTCCGCCTGCGGGGGATCGGCCAGCGCCTGGAAATCGCTTTCGACGTTGAGCGTGCCCGCCACGGCCATCAGCTCGGCATCGGGAAAGCCCTGGGCATTGTCGTTGAGCAGGGTGAGCCACGAGGTGAGCGCCAGGTCCACGCCCCCGCGCCCGTCCCCCGCCCCCAGCGTCGCGACATAGTTCGCCTGCCAGTCGAACCCCCAGGCGAGATAAGTCAGCACCACGCGGTAGGTCCCGCCGCCGGGATCGTGCGTGTCGATCGAGAACACCGGCTGCGCCGAAAGCCCTTCCGGCACGCGGTCGAACGTCAGCTTCTCCGGCAGGCCGGCGCAGCGCACCGCCTCGAACCCCTCGCGCGTTTGCAGGACCAGCCCGCCGTCGGCCCGGGTCCGCACGACCGCTTGCTCGCTCTGCGTCTGCCCGGTGGCGGGGTTGGTGCGGGTGATCGTGACCCTGTTGCCCAGCGCGCCGTTGACCAGCGCGGCCGGGGACAGCAGCTCCGCATTGCGGTTCTTCTCGATCGTGCCGCCCGGCAGCCCGGTCACGATCGCGCTGACGGCGACCATGCCTTCGGCCACGCCGTCGAACCGCACCGTGCTTTCCCCCGGCGGCAGGGTGACGGTGCGCGTCTCGCTGATCATCGCGAATCCGCGCGGCCAGTCGCGATCCATCGCCTCGTCCGCGCCGCGCGCGGGGTCGCGATAGACGGTGACCGCCAGCCCTTCGGGCGCGGAAGCGTCCACCGCGGTCCGCGCGCCCGCGGCGCCAGGCAGGAGGGCCAGGGCCAGCAGGATGGCACCGCGCCGCATCGCAGCCGACCCGCTCAGAACCGGGTTTCGTAAGTGACGCGGACGACGCGCTCGCCTTCGGCCGGGACGGGGACCGTCCACTTGCGCCGGTCGATGTTCAGTTGCTGCCCGGGCAGGTCCTCGCTGACGATGCGATAGTCGTTGCCCCACCAGCCACGGTCGAGCCCGGCCTGGACGAGATCGACCTCGACCGGCGCGGCCTTGGCGTTGGTGAAGGTGTAGCGCATCGTCGTGCGGTAGAAATTCGTCGGCCGTTCGACCTCGACTTCCTCCACCGTCTCGCCTTCGCGGATCACGCGATAGCGCGCGCTGCGCTGCCATTCGGCGGCGCTGATCGTCTCGCGGCTTTCGACTTCGGCCTGCACGAAGATGTCGAAGGCCTGGCCGGTGCGCAGGCTCAGCTCGCTGCCCATCGGCGTGTGATCGATGAAGTTCTCGCCGATGAACTGGGCGTTCCCGCGGCTGTCGCGCTGGTAGAAGCGGACCGCCCCTTCCGGCAGGGCATCGCCAAGCCCGCCCTCGCGCGAGGAGGAGAAGGCGATCTCGCTCGCCACGTTGACCGGATCGCTGTCGCTCGCCAGCCAGCCGACCGTGCGCGCATAGACCTTGCGCGCGGGCACGCCCTGCACGTCGAGAAAGCTGACCTGCTTGGTCTGGTTGTTCGCGATCGTCGTGCGCGCGCCGATCGGGTAGAGGTAGAAATCGCCGACCCGCTCGCGCCCCGCGCTCTCGGTCCCCGGCCGCACCATGCCGCCGCGGCCCGCCCGGCGATAGCTGCCGCCGCCGGGGTCGCCGGCGACCAGCAGGGTGTCGGCGGCGTGGAAGGTCGTGCCGGTCTCGTTCGTCAGGGTGACCCAGCCCTGCATGTCGATCGTCCCGGCCCCTTCGTCGTAGAGCGCGACGTAATCGGCCGACCAGTCGAGCCCGCTGGTGAGATAGCGGATCGCGGCCGGCCGCGTGCCCGCCTCCGAACTGTCGACCGTGACCGACAGCGTGGGCCGCGCGCGCAAGTTGGGCGGCACCCGGTCGAACACCGCGCGCACCGGCAACCCGTCGTCGCGCAGGATCTCTATCCGGTCGCCGATCCGCACCACGACGCCGCCCGCGGTGGACAGCACGGTCGCGCGTTCGCGGGTCTCGGCGCCGGTGGCCGGGTTGGTGCGCACGAGCGTGATGGTCTGCCCGATCGCCTTTTCCATCAGCTTGCCCGGCGTCAGCAGGTCGAAGTCGAAGTTCTGCTCGACGATCGCCGCGCCCGGGGCGTTGAAGCTCAGCGTTTCGGGCCGGATGTCGCCCGAGACGTCGGGAAACTCGATCCGGCTGCGCCCGCGCGCGATCGGCAGCTGGCGCACGTCCTGCACCAGCGCCTGCCCATCGCTGTAGATGGTGACCGAGACATCGCCCTGCGCCGTCTGCCCGGCGGCATCCTGGCCCACCGCGGCGGGCGTGAGGAGCGTGAAAGACAGTGCGCTGCAGGCGGCGAAAGTGCGAAGCATCGGTGCAGTCCCTCCCTGGCCGGCCCCGGCGATCGTGCCGGAGGGCTCCGGGAAGGGAAGCTAACGCCCCCCGCCCGCCCTGTCAGGTGGAATCTGCGCCCGCCCGGCCCCGGCTCTCGGCCAGGACGCGCGCCACCTCGTCGCTGATCTGCTGGACGCTGAACGGCTTGGCGATGAAATGCATGTCGTCCACGTCGATCTCGCTGCGAAGCTGCTCTTCGGCGTAGCCCGACATGAACAGGACCGGCAGGTCGGGCCGCACCTTGCGGACCGCGCGGACCATCGCCGGGCCGTCCATGCCCGGCATGACGACGTCGGACACGATCAGGTCGAAGGCCCCGCCGTTGGCGATCGCGGCCAGCCCTTCCTCGCCGTCGCAGGCCGTCGTCACCTCGTACCCGGCGCGCGAGAGCGCGCGTTCGGCGACGGCGCGGACCATGTCCTCGTCCTCCACCAGCAGGACGCGCCCGCCCGACGACCAGCCGCTGGCGCGCGCGGCGGCATCCTCGCGCGCCTCGCGCCGTTCGGTGCCGCGGTGGACCGGCAGGTAGATCGTGAACCGCGCCCCTTCGGGCTCGCCGCCCGGCCCCGCGACGTTGTCGGCGAAGATGAACCCGCCCGACTGCTTGACGATGCCATAGACGGTCGAAAGGCCCAGGCCCGTCCCCTTGCCCTGCTCCTTGGTGGTGAAGAACGGTTCGAAGATCTTGCCCAGCAGGCTTTGCGGAATGCCGCCGCCGTTATCCTGCACCACCAGCACGGTGTAATCGGCCACCGGGATGATGTCGGACCCCATCTTGCGCACGTCCGCCGCGGAGACGCGGCGCGTGGCGAGCGTGAGCTTGCCCGTCCCGTCGCCGCGCGCGTGGATCGCGTCGCGCGCGTTGACGGCGAGGTTGACGATCACCTGTTCGAGCTGCTGCGGGTCGGCGCGCACAGGGCCCAGGTCGCGGTCGTGGTGGACGCGGAACACGATCTTTTCGCCCAGCAGCCGTTTCAACAGCTGGCTGACCTCGCTCACCACGTCGGGCAGTTGCAGGACCTCGGGCCGCAGCGTCTGCTGGCGGCTGAAGGCGAGCAACTGGCGCGTCAGGCTGGCGGCGCGGTTGGAATTGGCCCGGATCTGCTGGATATCGTCGTAATCGCTGTCGCCCGGCGTATGGCGCAGCAGCATGAGATCGCAGTAACCGATGATCGCGGTCAGCACGTTGTTGAAATCGTGCGCCACGCCGCCTGCCAGCTGGCCCACGGCCTGCATCTTCGTGGCCTGCGCGACCTGGCGCTTCAGCCGGGTTTCCTCGGTCGTGTCGACCAGGCTCAGCAGGACCGCCGCCTCGCCCAGCCCGCGCACCCCGGCGAGGCCCAGCGAAACCGGCTCGTCCGCCTGGTGGACCAGCCGCACGGCCATGTCTCCGCTGGTCGCGGGCCCGCGGGCGAACCGGCGGACCGCGTCGATCAGCGCGCTCTTGTCTTCGCGCACGACGAGGTCGGACGGGAACGGGGGCAGCCCTTCCTCTTCCCGCGCGACGGCGCGCAGGAAGGCGTCGTTGGCGAACAGGAAGCGGCCGTCGCGGTCGGTCATCGCCAGGCCCAGCGGCAGGGCGCCGAGCAGCGCCTCCAGCTGCGGGGTCGCGGCCACGCTGCCGCCGCCTTCCCAGCCGCCGCCTATGCCCACCCCGCTATCGACCAGCAGCATCAGCGAAGGCACCTCGTCCGCGCGCGCGGGCCGGGCATCGTCGGGATCGCCCAGCGCCACCTGGACCAGCATCTGCGGCGTGCCGCGGCGCCCCTCGCGCGCGAAATAGATCCGCTCGCGATCGTCGGACCGCAGCTGGGCGACGAAATCCTGTCCCGCCAGCGTGGCCGAGGGATCGCCGGTCGCGCGTTCGGCGAAACCGGTGCTGACCGCGCGGATCGCGCCGTCGGTGCCGACGACCGCCGCCTCTATTCCCGAATGCGACAGGAACGCGCCCAGCGGGCCGGCGATCCACTCGCCGATGCGCGCCACCGGGTCTTCCAGCGTCAGCGGGGTGAAGCGCCAGACCAGGTAATCGCTGCCGCGGCCGACCCGTTCGGCCTCCCCCCGCCAGCCGGCCGGGCCGCCTTCGCGGCCCAGCGGCTCGGCCAGGCCGCGCCCGTCGCGCCAGGCCTCGCGCGCGGCGCGGACCAGGCGTTCCATCGATTCGCGGTCGAGCGCGAGGTTCGGCGGTGCCTGGGCAATGCCGAACCAGTCGGTATAGGCGGAATTGGCGCAGACCAGCCGGTTGGCCCGGTCGGTCACGGCGATCGCGGTGCCCGGCTGTTCGATCGCGGCGACCGTCACCGACCAGTCGGGCGCGGCGAAGGCCTCTTCCCGGGTGTTCGGCCGGATGCGCGCGATCGCGTAGCCGGCGGCCATCAGCGCGGCCAGACCGACGGCATAGCCGAGCGCGATCGAACCGTCGCGCGTGATCAGCCAGATCAGCCCCGCGCTGGCCACCAGCGCGGCGGCGATCGCCGCGATCAGCGGCATTTCGCCGAGCGATCGGGTCACCTGCCCCGGCTTCACCTCTCGCCCGCCTCCAGGCGCCGGTCGAGCCGCGCCTCCATCTGGCGCAGCCGCCGCGCCCGCTTGCGCGCCACGATCAGACGCCAGATCACGCTCGACAACAAGTATCCCAGCGCCGCCGAGACGACCGACAGGACGACGAAGCCGAAGGCCGTCACGCCCGCGACCTGGAAGGCATCGATGGCGAAGGCCCAGCGGCCGCTGGCCAGTTCGTCGTTGGCAAAGCCCACCGTCACCGCGTCCACTTTCAGCACGAAGCGCCCGACCTTGTTCGCCACCAGCAGCCAGAACGGCAGGGTGAAGGGATTGGTGACGAATGTCACCAGCGCGGAAACCGGCACGTTGGCCCGCGCCGGCAGGGCGAGGAAGGCGGCGAGGAAGATCTGGCCCACCGGCACGATGAAGGCGGCGAACAGCCCCAGCGCGACGCCCCGCGGGACGGAGCGGCGGGTGAAGCGCCACAGTTCGGGCGTCAGGAACCGGTGGGCGATCGGCGCCAGGTACTTGTTGCGCGCCATCGTCTCGCGCGTGGGCATGTGCTTGCGCAGCCAGTCGGCGAGGAAGGTCTTGGAAGGCTTGCCGGTCATCGTCCTGCAATCGCAATGGGCGCGGCACCGCGCGAGGGCAAGGGCGGCACGGCGAAATCTGGCGAACCGGTCATCACGCGCGATATGGGTACGAACGCGCGGATGGCCACCGCGTGAACGCCGGCGCGCGCGGTCAGCGGTTTTCGCGAAGGAGGCGCGCCTTGTCGCGCTTCCAGTCGCGCTCCTTGATCGTCTGGCGCTTGTCGTGCGCCTGCTTGCCCTTGGCCAGGGCCAGTTCCACTTTCGCCCGCCCGGTCGCGTTGAAATAGACCGACAGCGGCACCAGCGTCATGCCCTTGCGCTCGACCGCGCCGAACAGGCGTTCGATCTCGCGCGCGTGGAGCAGCAGCTTGCGCGGGCGGCGCGGCTCGTGGTTGAACCGGTTGCCGTGGCTGAACTCGGGGATATTGGCGTTGACCAGCCAGACTTCGCCCTCGCGCACCTCGGCATAGCTTTCGGCGATCGAGGCCTCGCCCGCGCGCAGCGATTTCACCTCGGTCCCCTGGAGCGCGATCCCCGCCTCGAACTTGTCCTCGATATGATAATCGAACCGCGCGCGCCGGTTCTCGGCGACGGTCTTTTGCTTGTCGAACGTGGCGGGCTTGGGACGGGCCATAAGGCCGCGGCATGTAGGGGTTCGCGGGCCGATGGAAAAGCCCCATCGGCACTGCGCGCGGGAACCGCCCCCCCTCCCCCGTCCGTTGGCAGGACAAGGAGACCCGAAGATGCACGAACCCGACCACAATTCGGAAGACCGCGTGCGGATCGACGCGCGCGATGCCCGCGGCGGCGAAGTGATCCTGCGCCGGCGCCGCAACCGCACGATCTTCATCGCCGGGCTGGTCGCCTTCGCCGTCCTGGCGATCGCGCTGCGCCTGTTCGGCTGAGGCGATGCCGGGGGAAAGCGCGGAAGAAGCGGCGGACGGGCCCGCGCGCCTTTACCTGCTGTGGATCGACCCGACGGCGCAGGGCGAGGCGATCGACCTCAACGGCGACGGGCACCCGCTGGCCGACGGCCTGTGGCTGGTCCGCAGCGCGCTGGACAGGTCCGGCCTCTATCACCGGATCAAGTGGCAATTGCCCGAAGGGGCCGCGCTGCTGCTCGCGCCGCTCGCCGACCAGCGCGACGGCTGGCCCAAGTTCAAGGGGCTCGCCCCCGGCGCGCTCGCCTGGCTGCGCGCGGGCGAAGCGGGCTAGGCGAAGCGGCCCTGGTCGTCCTGCGCGGTGAGGAAGGCGACCAGCGCCTTCACTTTCTTCTGCCGCCACTGCGGCATCGGCGCGACGAGCCAGTACGCACGGCGCCCCTCGTCCGGGCCCTCCAGCGCCTCCAGCCGGCCGTCGGCCAGCGCGTCCTCGACCAGCAGGTACGGCAGGACCGCCTTGCCGAGCCCGGCGACCGCGCTCGACAGCGCCTGCCCGGCATTGCCGACTTCCACGCTCGCTTCCGCGCCTTCGGGCAGCGGGGCGCCCGGCCAGTCGATCCAGTTGTCGAGCACTTCGGCAGAGGCGCCGCTGGCCGCGACCACCACGCGGCGCGCGGGCGCCAGCTCGACCCCTTCCAGCTCGCCCGGCCCATCGACCAGGCGAACCGCGAAATCGAGGTTCGTCTCGGTGAAATCGGCGTTCTCGTCGGCGACGAAGCGGAACCGGATGCCCGGGTTATCCTCGCGGAAGGCGGCCAGGCGCGGGGCCAGCCACTGGGCGTAGAACTCGCGCGGGGCCGCGATCGTGTAGCGGTCGCTGGCCTGGCCGGCCTGCATCGACTGGACCGATTCCTCGAACTTCAGGAACCCTTCGCGCAGCGAATCGAGCCCGGCCATCCCCTCTTCGGTCAGTTCCAGCCCCTTGGACGTGCGGCGGAACAGGACGGTGCCGAGATGATCTTCCAGCGCGCGAATCTGCTGGCCGACCGCGGCCGGGGTCACGGCAAGCTCGTCCGCGGCGCGGGTAAAGCTCAGGTGGCGGGCAGCCGCGTCGTAGACGCGCAGCGCGTTCAAGGGCAGGTGCGTACGCTTCATCGTGCCGATGCGGATAGCGCCAAGGCGCTGGCGCCGCAATCTCGCCGGGTGTAACAGATCGGTAACACGCAGCCACCAAGGGGGCGGCGGAGCTTGGCACGTCGCATGAACGCATTCACGCAAGGCGCGGCCGAACCGGCCGAAGGGGGCAGCGCCGCGGCGGCGGCGGGCGAACGCTACGTGAACCGCGAACTGTCGTGGCTCTCGTTCAATCGCCGCGTCCTGGCCGAGTCGGAAAACGAACGCTATCCGCTGCTCGAGCGGCTGCGGTTCCTGTCGATTTCGGCCAGCAACCTCGACGAATTCACGATGATTCGCGTCGCCGGGCTGGAAGGCCAGGCCAACCGCGGGATCGAAACGACCGCGATCGACGGGCTCGATCCCCGCCAGCAACTGGCCGCGATCCGCGAACAGGTCCTGGCGGTCGAGGCGCGCCAGCAGCGCGCGCTGGGCACGCTGCGCGGCCTGCTGGCCGACGAAGGGATCCTGATCGCCGAGATCGACCAGCTCGACGATCGGCAGCAGGCCTGGCTGGAAGACTATTTCACCACCGACATCCTGCCGCTGATCACCCCGCAGGCGATCGACCCGTCGCACCCCTTCCCCTTCGTCGCGAACCTCGGGATGGGGGTGCTGTTCCGGCTCAAGCGCGGCCGGCGGCAGGCGGACCTGGTCGAAATGGTCCTGATACCCAGCGGCGCCCCGCGCTTCGTCCGGCTGCCGGGCAAGCAAGCGGTCTACGTCGCGATCGAGAAGCTGATCGTGCGCTATGCCGCGCAGCTTTTCCCCGGCTTCAAGATCCTGGGCGACGGGCTGTTCCGCGTCCTGCGCGACAGCGACATCGAGGTGGAGGAAGAGGCGGAGGACCTCGTCCGGTTCTTCCGCACCGCGATCCAGCGCCGCCGCCGCGGCCGCGCGGTCCTGCTGGAGCTGGACCGCGAATGCGACCCCGCGGCCGAGACGCTGCTGCGCGAACAGTTCGACGTCGACGCGGCCATGACCATCAAGTCCGAAGGGATGCTGGGGCTGCGCCATCTCGACGCGATCTGCGCCGAACCGCGCCCGGATCTGAAGTTCGCGCCCTTTTCCCCCCGCTACCCCGAACGGATCCTGGCGCACGACGGCGACTGCTTTTCCGCGATCCGCGAGAAGGACATCGTGATCCACCACCCTTACGAGAGCTTCGAGGTGGTGGTCGATTTCCTGCACCAGGCAGCGACCGACCCGGCAGTCGTCTCGATCAAGCAGACGCTCTACCGCGCGGGCGACCAATCGCCGGTGATCGCGGCGCTGATCGACGCCGCGCAGGCGGGCAAGGCGGTGACCGCGGTGGTCGAACTGAAGGCCCGCTTCGACGAAGAACGCAATATTCGCTGGGCGACCGAGCTGGAACGGGCCGGCGTGCAGGTGATTTACGGTTTCATGGAGTGGAAGACCCACGCCAAGGTCAGCCTCGTGGTCCGCCGCGAGGAGGACGGCTACCGCACCTACTGCCATTTCGGCACGGGCAACTATCACCCCACCAATGCGCGGATTTACACCGATCTCAGCTATTTCACCGCCGACCCTGCGCTGGGGCGCGACGCGGCCAAGCTGTTCAACTTCGTCACCGGCTATGTCGAGCCGCGCGGGACCGAGCGGATCGCGATCTCGCCCCTGGGCCTGAAGCAGCGCCTGTTCGAACTGATCGACCGCGAGATCGCCAATGCCCGCGCGGGCAAGCCGGCCGGGATCTGGGCCAAGCTGAACGCGATCACCCACCGCGAGGTGATCGACAAGCTCTACGAGGCGAGCGCCGCCGGGGTCGAGATCCAGCTCGTCGTGCGCGGCATCTGCTCGCTGCGTGCCGGGGTGCCCGGCCTGTCGGAGAACATCCAGGTCAAGTCGATCATCGGCCGCTTCCTCGAACACAGCCGCATCTGGGCCTTCGCCAACGGGCACCGCCTGCCCAGCAAGCACGCACAGGTCTACCTGACCTCGGCCGACGCGATGAGCCGCAACCTCGACCGGCGGGTGGAAGTCATGGTGCCGATGGTGAACCGGACCGTGCACGACCAGGTGCTGGACCAGGTCATGCTGGCCAATATCCTCGACACCGAACAGAGCTGGCTCCTGCGGCCCGACGGGCAGTATGAACGGATGCGCGTGCCGCCCGGCGCCGAAGGGGGCGAGGCCGAAGGCTTCAACTGCCACGACTATTTCATGAGCAATCCGTCGCTTTCCGGCCGCGGCGCCGCGCTGAAGGCCGGGGCCGTGCCCAAGCTGCGGCTGGAGGACGATCCCGCATGACCGCCTATCGCCCCCTGTCCCTGCGCGCGCTGCGCCCCGGCCACGACGATCGCCGCGCGGTGATCGACATCGGCTCCAACACCGTGCGGCTGGTGGTCTACGATGGCCCGCCGCGCAGCCCGCGCACGATGTGGAACGAGAAAGTCGTCGCCCGCCTCGGGCGCGACCTGGCGGCGACCGGGCGCATTCCGGGCGAGGCCCGCGAACAGGCGCTGGCCGCGCTGGCCCGCTTCGCCCTGCTGACGCGCGAGCTCGACGTCCACGACGTCCAGACCGTGGCCACGGCCGCCGCGCGCGAGGCGGAAAACGGCCCCGAGTTCCTCGAAAGCGTCCGGGCCCTGGGGCTGGAACCACGCCTGCTGACGGGGGAGGAAGAGGCGATCGCCTCGGCCTACGGCGTCATCGGCGCATTTGCCGGGGCGCGCGGGGTCATCGCCGACCTCGGCGGCGGCAGCCTCGAGCTGGTCGGGATAGAGGACGGCCAGTGCCGCGACGGGGACAGCCTGCCGCTCGGCACGCTGCGGTTGCCGGCCCTGCGCGCCGGCAAGGCGGGCGCGTTCGAACGGGCGGTGGAAAAGACGCTGAAGAAAGCCGGCTGGGCCGCCGCGCAGCCGGGGCCGCTCTACATGGTCGGCGGCACCTGGCGCGCGCTCGCGGCCTATGCCATGCGCTCCGACGACTACCCCCTTACCGATCCGCACGGCTTCCGCCTCACGCGCGGGCAGGCGGCGAAAGTCGCCGGCAAGGTGGCCGGGAGCGATCCGGCGCAGCTGGCGGAGATCGACGGGATCGGCTCCGCGCGCGCGGGGGCCCTGCCCGATGCCGCGGCCCTGCTGCAGGTCATGCTGCGCGAACTGGAGCCCGAAGGGCTGGTCTTTTCCAGCTGGGGCCTGCGCGAAGGGCTGCTCTACCAGCGGCTCGAACCGCTGGAACGCGACAAGGATCCGCTGATCGTCGCCGTGGCCGACTTCGCCGCCCCGATGAAGAGCGCAATCACCGATGCCGCGCTGATGAGCGCCTGGGTCGTCGATATCGCGGACGGCGGCGGACCGCAGAGCGAACGCCTGCGCCTCGCCGGGGCGCTCCTGTCGTTGGCGCTGCACCGGGTGGAGCCCAATTTCCGCACCAGCCAGGCACTCGAATGGGCGCTGGACAAGCGCTGGGTCGGCCTCGACGCGCGCGGGCGGGCCATGATCGCGGCCATGCTTCTGGGCAGTTGCAACAAGACCGCCTGGCCCACGCGCGTCGGTGCCCTGGCGAGCGAGGAGGACTTGCGCGAGGCCATGGCCTGGGGCCTCGCCATGCGCCTCGCCCGGCGGCTGGGCGCGACCTCGCGCGTATCGCTGATGACCAGCGCGCTGGCCCGCACGAAGAAGAAACTGGTCCTGCGGCTCGACGAAAGCCGCGCCGCGCTGGCCGGCGAAGGGGTCATGCGCGACCTCGCCGGGCTGTCGGACTGGATGGACCTCGCGCCCGAGTTGCAGATTACGGCCTAGCCGCGCGGAGGGCGCCTTTCGCGGGCCCGCCGGCGCGATACCGGGCGCGCTAGTCCGCGGTGGCGGGGGCGGCGAGCGGAAAATAGGGAATTCGCACTTCCAGCGGCGTGCCGTCGGCGCGATGGAAGGTATAGAACCCTTCCATCGACCCGTGCGGAGTCGGCAGCGGGCAGCCCGACACGTAATCGTGGCTTTCGCCCGGGGTCAGGACCGGCATTTCACCCACCACGCCCTCGCCATCGACGAGGTTCACCGCCCCGCGCGCATCGGTGATTCGCCAGTGCCGGGTCATCAGCTGGACCCGCTCGGTCGATCCGTTCTCGATCCGGATATGATAGACCCAGAACCACTTCCCCGCCTCGGGCTGCGACTGCTCGGGCAGGAAATTCACCGCCACCCGAACGGTGATCCCCTCAGTGATCGCGGCGTGTTGGAACAGCTGTTTCATCGCGACACCAAGGATAGAGGCACCGGTGGCGGACGGTAAAGGCCGGATTGCGCGCCGGGCGGCAAATCTCAATCCGCCGGGTTATGCCGATGAAGAAAATCGAGCAGGGCCGACAGGAACTCGGCCTCGTTCTCGGGGTCTTCGAGGTGGTGCGTGTCGTCCAGCACCAGAGTTTCAAGGGCCACGCCGGCGTCCTTCGCGGCATCGACCATCAGGGTGAACTGGCGCAGCGGCACGACCTTGTCATGGCGCCCCTGGGCAAGGAACACCGGCCGGGACAGCCGGCGAGCCTGGCGCGCCGGGGATATCGCATCTTCGTCGAAGTCTTCCTCGCCCCGAACGCGCTCGCGCCATTGCGAATAGGTCGAACGATGGAGGAAACGCCGGTCGTGGCGCAGCATGTCCTCCCAGTCGGTAACGCCCGAGTAACTGGCCGCGCAGCGATAACGCTCCGGGTTGCGGATGGCACCCCAGAGGGCCGCGTAGCCGCCATAGCTGGCGCCCACCAGGCACACGCGCGCGGGATCGGCGAATCCGGCTTCCACCGCCCAGTCCATCGCGTCGTCGAGGTCGTCCTGCATCGCGCCCCCGATCTGCCCGGCACCCAGCGCCTCGAACGCTTCGCCCCTGCCGGAGGAACCGCGGAAATTGGGCTGGAGAACGGCATAGCCACGATTGGCGAGAAGCTGCACCCAGTCGCTGTAGACCAGTGCGTCGCGCACGCCGAAGGGTCCGCCGTGAGGCATGACGATCAACGGCAGTCGCTCGCGCCCGCTCCCGCGCGGCAGGGTCAGGTAGGCGCGAATCTCGGTCCCGTCGCGGGCAGTGAAGCTATGCGCGCTCGATGGAGCCAGGTGACGGATGTCGATCTGCGGCCTGATATTGCCGACCAGGTCGAGCCGGCCCTCGCCCGGCGTGAAGACATAGAGACCGCCGGGATCGGCCGGCCCCGACTGCCGCACGAGCATCCGGTCGGTGCCGGCGAGGTCGATCATCCTCACGTTGCTACCCGGCAGAACCTGCTGCAACCGCTGCTGGAGCGCGCGCAATTCCCCGTCGAACCAGTGGGTGCGCGGCTCGTCATCCGTATAGACGACGCCCAGGAGCCGACCGGACGCGTCGTAGACCGCACGGTCGAGATCCCATTCCGCATGTTCGTAGACCACGCGGCCCAGTTCCCCCGTGCGATAGTCGATCTCTCGCAGGACGCGGCGTCCGCCGTCGCCGGATGCCATGACGTAGCCGAGATCGCTGCCTGCCCTAAAGCTCGGTTCGCGCCAGTACGACCATGCATCGCTGCCAGCCGAAACGCGCGTGATCTTGCGGAACGGCTCGCCGGGCCCCGAACGATACCATATCCGGGCCGAACCGTATTCGCTGAACCGCATCCCCAGCCGCACCACCCCGGCATTGTCGGCCCACCAGCGGTCCACGCCTCGGGTCTTTTCCTGCACGCGTTCGGGTTCGGCGCCCTCGCCCTGGTCCAGCGACACGCGCCAGACTTCCGGGCTGGCGGTCTGGTCCCGCCGTACCGAGAGGAGGAAGTAACGTCCCGCGCGATCGACGTGGATCACGTCATCGCCGACGATCCCTTGCTTCAGCCCGACGTAGCGAAGCGTCTGCCGCGGGACATCGAAGGCCATGAGGCGCGAAAAGCGCGCGTGATAGCGGTTGTTCTCCTGCTCCAGCATGACCGAGACGAGCAGGGTGTCGTCCCCTGCCCAGCGGAACCAGTTGACGTCGTCCGCACTGCCCAGGTCGACCGCCGAAAGCGCCCGCAAGTCGTCGGAAGAATGGACTTTGAGGATCGCCCTCCCGTCCTCGACCCGCACATAGGCGAATGCGGCCCCCGTGGCCGAAAGCTCGGCGTCGGCAAGCCCGGCAGGCGCAGTGAAGGCCTCGACCGGGATCGTGGGCGGGGCGGTTTCCGCTCCGGCTTCGGGCACCGCCACCCCGGACGCCGTGGCCGCGTCCGGACCGGCCAGCGACAGCAGCGCGGTGAACAGGCCGACGGACCACGATCGCATTGCTTCCCCCCCGTTTCGCTCCCGGGGGAAAAGCTAGCGCCGGGTCCGCCCGATTAAAAGCCCGCCGCGGACAGGGCGCGGTCGAGGTCTTCGCGCAGGTCTTCCGGGTCTTCGAGGCCGACGTTGATCCGCAGGAGCCCCTCGGTCACGCCCATCTCGGCGCGCGCGTCCTCGCTCATGCCCGCGTGGGTCGTGCTGGCCGGGTGGCACATGAGGCTGCGGGCATCGCCGATGTTGTTGGAGATGTCGATCAGCTCGAGCGCGTCGAGCAGGGCGAAGGCTTTCTCCCGGCTGCCGAGGTCGAGCGCGAAGATCGGGCCGAAGGCATCCATCTGCCGCGCCGCGAGGGCATGGCCGGGATGGCTTTCGAGCCCCGGGTGCAGCACCCGGGGGCCGCGTTCTTCGACGAACCGGCCGAGTTCCAGCGCGTTCTCGCTCTGCCGGTGGGCGCGCAGGTCCAGCGTTTCCAGCCCCTTGTGCACGATCCAGGCGTTGAACGGGGAAAGGCTGGGCCCGGTGTTGCGCTGGAACGGCAGCAGCGTTTCATCGATGAACTCGCGGCTGCCGCAGACCGCGCCGGCCAGCACGCGCCCCTGGCCATCCATCAGCTTGGTCGCGCTGTAGGCGACGATGTCGGCCCCGAATTCGAGCGGGCGCTGCAGCGCGGCGGTGGCGAAGGCATTGTCTACCACCGTGGTGATCCCCTTCGCCCGCGCGAGGCCGCAGACATGGGCGAGATCGACGACGTCAAGCGTCGGGTTGGCCGGGGTCTCGAAGAAGAAGACTTTGGTGTTCGGGCGGATCGCCGCTTCCCACGCGGCATTGTCCGCGCTGTCGATCACGGTCGTCTCGATCCCGAAGCGGGGGCACAGGTGATCGACCAGCCAACGGCAAGAGCCGAAGGCGGCACGGGCGGCCACGACGTGATCGCCGACCGAAAGCTGGCACAGCAGCGCCGCGGTCATCGCCGCCATGCCGCTGGCCTGGGCGCGGCAGGCCTCCGCCCCTTCCATCAGGGCGATGCGTTCCTCCAGCATGGCGACCGTCGGGTTCTGCAGGCGGGAATAGGTCATCCCCTCCTCCTCCCCCGCGAAACGGGCGGCGACGGTGGCCGCGTCGTCGTAGGTATAGCCGGAGGTGAGGAACAGCGCCTCGCTCGTTTCCCCGTGCTCGCTGCGCCAGGTGCCGCCGCGCACGGCCCGGGTGGCCGGGCGCCATTTGCGGGTCACCGCGCGATCCATGCCGATCGTCTTCTTCATCGCCGGCGCTCTAACGGCGCGCGGGCGGGCAGCGCAACGAAAAAGGGCGGCGCCGCGGCGCCGCCCTTTCCCTATTCCAAGCGATCGGCGCGTCAGACGCTGACCGGATCCTCGTCATCGTCTTCGGAGACGATCAGGATGACCATGCCGATAGCCGCCAGCGCGGCGATGATCAGGCCGGCGCTGATCCCCGAACCGGCCAGTTCCGACTCACCGGCAACCGGCTGCGCGGCGCGATCGGCCGCCTGGGCCTGCGCCGCCACCGGAGCAGCCGCGAGCGATGCCGCGGCGGTCGCGAAAAAGAAATTACGAAGCTTCATACAAACTGACCCTTCCGTTCCATGGATGTTACATCACCGAGGACAATGAAGGACCTAAGCAGATCGTTCCCGTAACTCCAAGCCCTTTTGTGAAAATACATGAACTCGGCCCGTCGTATAGATACAACGCCTCGTGGATCAGGACGGGCTGAGGTGGGAGCTGCCGGGAAGGTCGGGCGACTCGGGCGTGCCCGGTGTCCATCCGTCCGGCGTGCGGACCATGAGAGTGCGGCACCAGCGGCACCTGCCGACGTATGTCGTGCCTTCGCGGCGAACGCGTTTTCGCCGAACCTTGTGACCGAATAGCGTACATGCCCAGTGACGAGCCATCGAATCCCTCCGTTGTGGAGCGCCCCGACCAAGTGCCTTCGGAAAAGTTGTCCCGCTCGTTGCGCGAATCGCGCGCAGCGGCGGGCTGTTCTCTTTGGCGGCTGCATACACCGGGCGTGCACCGCCTGTTAAGTATAAATCCCCGGGTGCCCGGACTTGCCCCATCGCGGGACGGACACTATCCGTCCGCGCGATGAGCCCGGCGCACGATCACCAGCGCGACCCGATCGGAGCCTGCGCCGCAATCGCAATCGCTTTCCTCGGCCTGTGCCTCGTGCGCATCTCGGTCCCCGGCGATCCCTATTTCGACGAGATCCACTATCTTCCCGCGGCACGCGAGCTGCTGGGAGGGGGGGCGTACCTCAACCGCGAGCATCCGCTGCTGGGCAAGGAACTCATCGCGCTGGGCATCGCGCTGTTCGGCGACCACGCCTGGGGCTGGCGGACGATGCCCGCGCTCGCCGGTGCGGGCGCGCTGTTCGCGTTCTCCCGCGCGGCCTGGTTCGCGACCGCATCGCGCTTTGCGGCGATCGCCTACGCCATCCTGCTCGCCAGCGGATTCGCGCTGTTCGTTCACAGCCGGATCGCCATGCTCGACGTGTTCTCCGTCGCTTTCTTCGCGCTGGCGCTGTGGCAATGCGCGGCTGCGGTGCGCGAGCCGGAAACGGGCCGCCGGCGGCTGGCGGTCGCCGGGGTCGCGCTGGGCCTGTCGATGGCGGCGAAGTGGAACGCGGTGCCGCTGGCAGTCGTGCCGGGTCTCGCTTTCTTCGCCGCGCGGCTGGCGGCGGGCCGGCGGCGCCTGCTGACCAGCCGGCGCGGCATTCCCGTTCCCGGCCTTTCGCTGGCCGAGGCGGCGATCTGGCTCGGCCTCGTGCCGCTGGCGGTCTACTGGCTGACGTTCCTGCCGGCCTATTTCCTGTCCACCGGGGCCCTGCCGGCCAACGGCTTCGTCGCCCTGCACCGCGAGATCGTCGCCCTGCAGGAAAGCGTGGTCGAACCGCACCCCTACCAGTCGCGCTGGGCCGAATGGGTGCTGAACCTGCGTGCCATCTGGTATCTCTACGAGCCGATCGAGGGCGCGCACCGCGGGATCGTGCTGCTGGGCAACCCGCTGACGATGCTGCTCGGCCTCCCCGCGCTTGGCTGGGCCGCGTGGCGCGCGCTGGCAGGCGAGCGCGCGGCGCTGGCCATCGTCGTGCTCTATGCGGTCAGCCTCGGTTTCTGGATAGTGGTGAACAAGCCGGTCCAGTTCTATTACCACTATTTCCTGCCGAGCTGCTTCCTGCTCGGTGCGCTGGCCCTCGCGCTCGACGCGCTGTGGCAGCGCGGCCGGCGCGGCCTCGCGGCGGGGACGCTGGCCGCCAGCCTGGCGCTGTTCGCCTGGTTCTACCCGATCCTCAGCGCCGCGCCGCTGGCGGACAGGCACGCCTTCGTCGCCTGGACCTGGCTGCCCGGCTGGCGCTAGGGCCTCAGCGACGCTTCCAGACGAAGCGGCTCGACAGGGCGTAGTTCCACACGGCCCCGACCACGATGCCCGCCCCCGCGGCGGCGAGCCAGTGAACGCCGTGCCCCTCGAGCAGCCCGGCCACCGCGACATTGGCCAGCGCGCCGACCGCGCAGGCCGCGCAGAATCCCGCCCAGCCGCGCAGGAGGGCAACTGCCCCCCGCAGCCGCCGGTCGCGATAGGTCAGCCAGTTGTTGAGCCAGAAATTGAACGTCATCGCGGCGAAGGTCGCCGCGGCCTGCGCCGGGACGAAAGCCGCGTCGCCGGCGCGGAACAGCAGGGCCAGCACGGCGAGATGGACCAGCACGCCCAGCCCGCCGACCGTGCCGAACAGCGCGAAGCGGGTCGGCACGATGCGGCCGAAGGTCTTGTCGTAGAGCCCGACGAGGAAATCGAACGCGACCGCCCGGTCGAGCTTGCTCGCTCCGCTGCGCCGGGCGGCGAAATGCAGCGGAAACTCGCGCACCCGCAGCGGTTCGGGCGCGCTGGCGAGGAGATCGAGCAGGACCTTGAAGCCGATCTGCGACATGCGCGGGGCGATCGCCCGCGCGCGCGCGGTCGGCAGCGCGAAATATCCGCTCAGCGGATCGCTGAGGTCCACCCGCGCCAGCCGCCGCGCGAGGCGCCCGGCCAGGCGCGAGCCGCGCTCGCGCCCCGCCCCGGCCAGCCCCGCGGCGCTCGCCCCGGGGATATATCGGCTGGCAACCGCGACATCGCATTCGCCACCCTCGAGCGCGGCCAGCATCGCGGGCAGAAGGGCGGGATCGTGCTGGTGGTCGGCATCCATCACTGCCACGAAAGGCGCGGCGGTCGCGCAGATCCCCTCGATCGCGGCGGAGGAGAGGCCGCGGCGGCCGATCCGTTCGATCACTCGCAGGCGCGGATCGGCGCGGGCAATGCGGCGCGCCTCGTCCGCCGTGCCGTCGGCGCTCGCGTCGTCGACCACGATCGCTTCCCAGCCGCGCGGGCCCAGCGCCTGTTCGATCCGCGCCAGCAGCGGCGCGACGTTCTCGCGTTCGTCGAGCGTGGGCAGGACGATGGCGAGCCGCAGCGTCAAAGGCGCTCCAGCACCGCGTCGCCGATTGCGGCCGTCCCGGCATCGCCGCCCAGGTCGCCCCCGCGCACGCCGTCGGCCAGCGCGCGCGCCACCGCGCTCTCGATCCGCGCGGCATCGGCTTCGCGGCCGAAGGAATGGCGCAGCATCATGGCCGCGGACAGGATCGTGGCCATCGGGTTGGCCCGCCCCTGCCCGGCGATGTCGGGCGCGCTGCCATGGATCGGCTCGTAGAGGCCGAACGTGCCGAAATCGGTCGCGCGCTCGCCGAGCGAGGCGCTGGCCAGGAGCCCGATCGACCCCACGCACATGCTCGCCTGGTCGGACAGGATGTCGCCGAAGAGGTTGCCGGTCACGATCACGTCGAACCGGCCTGGTTCGCGCACGAGCTGCATCGCCGCATTGTCGACGTACATGTGTTCGAGCGTGACGTCGGGATAGTCGGCGGCGACCGCGTTCACCACGTCGCGCCAGAGCTGGCTGGTTTCGAGCACGTTGGCCTTGTCCACGCTGACCAGCCGGCCCTTGCGCCCCTGCGCCGCGCGGAAGGCGATATGCGCGATCCGGCGCACCTCGCCCTCGGCATAGGCCATCATGTCCCAGCCCTGCCGCTGCCCGTCGTCGAGCGTGCGCGTGCCCTTGTCGCCGAAATAGACGTCGCCGTTCAGCTCGCGCACGATCAGCAGGTCGATCGCCGCGGCGACCTCGGGCCTCAGAGCAGACATCGTCTCGAGCCCGGCGAAGGTCGTCGCCGGGCGCAAGTTGGCGAACAGGCCGAGCTGCGCGCGCAGGCCCAGGATCGCCTGTTCGGGGCGCAAGTGGCGCTCCAGCCCGTCGCAGGCCGGGTCGCCGACCGCGCCGAACAGCACGGCGTCGGCCGCGCGCGCCATCTCCAGCGTTTCGGCGGGCAGCGGGTGCCCATGGCGGCGATAGGCGATCCCGCCCACGTCGCCTTCGAACAGGGTCAGCCCCGGCAGGTCGAGCGCCTCGAGCACGCGCAGCGCCTGCCGCGTCACCTCGGGGCCGATCCCGTCGCCGGGAAATACCGCAATCTTCATGATCTCATCCGCCCCAGTCGCTCGTGCAGCATGGTGCGCGCGGCCATAACATCGCCCCGCCGGTCGGCAAGCAGGTAGCGTTCGAGCAGGGGGCCGTGGGCGGCAAAGATTTCCAGCAGCGGCTCAAGCCCTGCTTCGGCCGGGGGCGGCGCGCCCCCATAGCCCAGTTCGCGCAGCAGCAGCGCCTCGTAGGCGACCAGGCCCTGGAGCCAGCCGCGCGCCGAGGGCGCATGGCAGATCGCGTCGAGCACGGCCGCCAGCGCGCGGTAGATATTGGGGTAGGCGTTGCGTTCCGGCAGGGCGGTCGCGGTCAGCGCGGTGACCCACCCGATCGCCGCCGCGGGCAGCGGCTCGCCCAGCCACGGCCCCCGGCTTTCGACCAGTTCGAGGCGCGCGAAAGGCAGCTGGCTTTCGGAGCGCGCGCGCAAGTCGATTTCCACTACATTGCCCGGGATCACCACCGGCCGCAGCGCGCGCCCGCGCCCGCCCGCGACATAGCCGGCGACGAGGCCGTGCCCCTCGGTCATCGCGCGCACGATCACCGCCGTTTCCCCATGCGGGCGCGCGGCGACGACAATGGCCGGTGCTGTCAGTTGCAACGCGTTTCCCCGCGTCGAAGGCGCCCTGCGTCAGCCGCCGCCGATGCGCGCCTCCAGCGCGGCGACGCGATCGGCCAGCGCCTCGTTCTCTTCGCGCGCGCGGGCGGCCATCGCCTTGACCGCGTCGAATTCCTCGCGGCTGACGAAGTCCATCCCGCCCATCGCTTCCTTGACCCGCTCGCGCGCACTCTCGCGCGCCTCGCGGGTCATGCCGGCGAACGTGCCGGCCGCGCCGTTGAGCAGCTTGACGAAATCGGCGATCATCGGGTTCTGGCTCTGCATGGGCACCAGATGGGCCCGCGGGGATTTATTGTCCAGTCCCAAGCGCCCCCCGGCTTCAGAGCGCGATACGTTCAACCGCGCCGTTGCCGCCCGCGGCCCCGTCGGCGCCGGGGTTCATGCGCAGGAACTCGTAATTGAGCACGGTCGCGAAGAGGATCCACGCCAGGTAGGGCAGCAGCAGTATCCCGGCCAGCCGCCGCACGCGCCAGAACAGCGCGACCGTGGCGATGACGAGCAGGTCCAGCACGACGAGAATGCCCAGCGCCAGCGTCATCTCGTGCGCGCCGAAGAAAGCCGGCGTCCATGTCAGGTTGAGCGCGAACTGCACCGCGAACAGCGCGATCGCCGCGGTCCGTCCGCGCGCGCCCCAGGCGCTGCAGACGAGCGCGAGGGCGAGGCCCATGAGGATGAACAGCGCGGTCCAGACGATGCCGAACCACATCGGCTCGGGGAAGATCGCGGGCTTGGCCAGCGCGCGGAACCACTCGCTGTCGGCGGTCCAGATCCGGCCCGGCAGGACGCCGAGCAGGAGGCACACCGGCACGGTGAAAAGCGCCCAGCGAATGAAGCTGGCGCGCAACTGTCCGCGCGAGGCGAGAGTGGTCATCTATATCCCCCGAAAATGCGTGACCCGGTCGATTCGACCGCGGGGATAGTGACGGGGCCCCGGGCCGCGCGCAAGCGCGCCCGCGCAACCTGTGCCGCGCCGGGATGGCCGCGCGATTGCGGTGCGATCCAGAGATGCGATGCGAGGGCGCGATTCAGCCGCGCAGCGCGGAAACGAGGAATTCCACGTTGCCCTCGGGCCCGGTGATCGGGCTTTCCACGATCCCCTCGACCCGCCAGCCCGCGCCCGTCAGCCATTCGCGCACTTCGTCGCAGACCCTCGCGTGCAGCGCGGGGTCGCGCACGACCCCGCCCTTGCCCACTTCCTCGCGCCCGACCTCGAACTGCGGCTTGATCAGGGCCACCAGACGACACCGCGGCGCGGCCAGTTCCATCGGCCTTTCCAGGACCTTGGCGAGCGAAATGAAGGAGGCGTCGCAGACGATCCAGTCGCAGGGGCGATCGATCTGCTCGCGGGTGAGGATGCGCGCGCTGGTCTTCTCCAGCACGGTGACGCGCGGGTCCTGCCGCAGTTTCCACGCCAGCTGGTTGGTCCCGCTGTCGATCGCGAAGACATGCTCCGCCCCCCCGGCCAGCAGGACATCGGTGAACCCGCCGGTCGAGCTGCCGACGTCCATCGCCACCGCGCCGGCCGGGTCGAGCGCGAAATGCCCGATCGCGTGGGCCAGCTTGATCCCGCCGCGCGAAACCCACGGGTGATCGCGCCCGCGCACTTCGAGCGGCGCGTCCGCGCGCAATTGCTGACCGGGCTTGGCCAGCTTCGTCTCGCCCGAGAACACGAGGCCCGCCATGACCAGCGCCTGCGCGCGGGTGCGGCTCTCGGCAAGGCCGCGGCTGACGAGAAGCTGGTCGAGGCGTTGCTTGGCAGGCATGGACCCGAACGCGGTTAGCGATCATTGTCCAGTTGAGAAACCTTGGAGATTCGCTTGACCCCGATCCGCGCCCGCTCCCGCACCCTTGCCTTTGCCGCCTGCCTCGCGCTGGCCGGCTGTGTCCAGCCCGCGCCCGAGCCGACCCCCGCGCCCCCGACACCGACGCCGACGCCCGAACCGGCGCCGCCGCCGGTCGTGCAGCCGACTTACGACAACTGGATGGATGCCCCGGCGACCCCGGGCGACTGGCATTTCCGCATGGCCGAGGGCCGGTCGCAGGCGGTCTTCGGCCCGACCAGCGGCGCCGCGGCCTTCGCGCTGACCTGCAACCGCGCGCAGCGCACCGTCACGCTGACGCGCGCGGGCGCCCCGGGGGCGGAGCCGGCGATGCATATCCGCACCGAGACGCGCGACCGCACCGTGCCCGCGGCCGCCGGCACCTCGCAGACGCTCGCCGCCACCCTGCCGGCGAACGACCCGCTGCTGGCGGCCATGGCATTTTCCAAGGGGCGCTTCGCCGTGGAAACGCCGGGCCTGCCGACGCTCTACATCCCCGCCTGGCCCGAAGTGACGCGGGTGATCGAGGATTGCCTGTGAGGGCCCTTCGCGGACGGTGTAAAGGGGATAGCATGAAAAAGGCCCGCGAAACCTCGCGAGCCACAGCGACCAATTCTGACGTGGGATAAGTTTTTTTCAAGGCTTGTATTAACCGAATCGCTGACTCAAATTGGTGCCCGAGGCCAGCGGCGAGCGCGGCACTCACCCCGGGGTGAAACGCGGGGTTCGGCTAAATAGCGCGAAAGGAGGTGATCCGATGTCTCATGGTTCAGCAGGGAGGTCGGTACGTTTCCGCACGGAGCACTATCGCTGAACAGACAGCGATAGAGGCTACGTGAGCGGCGCTATCGGCCGCTGACCATGCGAAGGGCAGTTCCCCGACGGGCGGAACTGCCCTTCTCATTTTTGCGGGGCTCATTTCTTCGGGGGCTTATCTTACGGCGGCTTCTTCGATCGCCGCTGTCCCGCACGCGGCCGCCCGCCCGGGCCCGCCCGCCCCACCGGCATCGCGGGCATCGGCGGGGACTTGCCCTGCCCGCTTCGCCCCATTACCCGGCGCGCATGGATTTCGAGCACATCCCCCATGCCGCCCCCGTCCCGTCCGCCACGCGCGACGAGGCGCTCGCCAACCCCGGTTTCGGCACGCTGTTCACCGATCACATGGTCGTGATCGATTACCACGCCGACAAGGGCGGGTGGCATTCGGCGCGGGTATGCCCGCGCGAGCCGATCGCGCTCGACCCGGCGGCGGCCGTCCTGCACTACGCGCAGGAAATCTTCGAAGGGATGAAGGCCTATCGCCAGGAAGACGGCGGCGTCGCCCTGTTCCGGCCCGAGGCGAACGCCCGCCGCTTCAACGCCAGCGCCGAGCGCATGGCGATGCCGCAACTGCCGGAAGAACTGTTCATCGAGTCGATCCGCCGCCTGATCTCGGTCGACCGGGACTGGATCCCGACGATCGAGGGCGGTTCGCTATACCTGCGCCCCTTCATGTTCGCGAGCGAGGCCTTCCTCGGGGTGCGGCCGGCGCGCGAATACAAGTTCCTCGTCATCGCCAGCCCGGCGGGCAGCTATTTCAAGTCCGGCGCGCCGGCGGTGAAGATCTGGGTCAGCAGCGACTATGTCCGCGCCGCCCCGGGCGGGACCGGCGCGGCCAAGACCGGCGGCAACTATGCCGCCAGCCTGGTGCCCCAGGCCGAAGCGATCGAGAAAGGCTGCGACCAGGTCGTGTTCCTCGACGCGGTCGAGAAGAAATGGATCGAGGAACTGGGCGGGATGAACCTGTTCTTCGTGTTCGACGACGGCACCGTCGTCACACCCCCGCTGACCGGCACGATCCTGCCCGGCATCACCCGCGACAGCCTGATCCGGCTCTTGCGCGAGGAAGGGCTGACCGTGCGCGAGGAGGCCTATTCGATCGACCAGTGGCGCGCGGACGCGGCCAGCGGCCGCCTGGTGGAGACGATGGCCTGCGGCACGGCCGCGGTCGTCACGCCGGTCGGCACGGTCGCCGGGCACGACGGCGAATTCACCATCGGCAGCGGCGGGCCGGGCCAGCTGACCAGCAAGCTGCGCGACAAGCTGGTCGGCATCCAGCGCGGCCGGGTGGACGACACCTACGACTGGATCGCGCGCCTCACCTGAAGCGTACCTGCGGCTAGAGCCGGTTGCGGACCAGGAACCGCTTGGTGAAGGTCTCGCTCGGGCGGACGAGGATGATCGCCACCCCGGCGATCGCGATCGCCCCGCCCAGCAGCAGGCGATAGCCGACCGGATCGCCGGTCAGCCATGCCCCCAGGGCGATCGTGAACAGCGGCGTCAGCAGCGTCATCGGCACGACCGCGTTGGCATCGTTCGCCTGCAGGATGCGGAAATAGGCGGTGTGCGCGCCCACCGAGACGACCAGCCCGGCAAAGACGACGCACCCGGCCAGCAGCAGCGGTTGGTCGGCGAAAGCCGCCACCTGCCCGCTTTCGATCGTCAGCGACAGCGGCAGCAGGACGAAGCTGGAGGCCACCGCCGCCCAGGCCTGCAGCCGGATCGAGGACAGCTCGATCCGCTTGACGAAGACCGAGCCGAGCGCCCCGACCGCGGCCGATGCGAAGACGAGGACCAGACCCGGCCCCGCCTCCAGCGCGCTGTCGGACATGACCGAGATCAGGACCCCGCCGAACGCCAGGGCGATGCCCAGCCCGCGCCGCCAACGCACCCGTTCGCCGAGGAAGAGGATCGCGAACAGCACCGTCATCGGCGCGCCCGAGAGGCTGACGACGCCGGCGGAAGAGGGGCTCGCGGTCTCCAGCCCCATGAACAGCAGCGCGAAGGAGCCGCCGCTGATCGCCAGCCCGACCAGCATGACGCGCGGCAGGTTCGCCGGCAGCGGGCGCAGCAGCGGCAGCAGGACGACCATGACCAGCGCCGAGCGGGCGAAGGCATAGGCCAGCGGCGGGGCGCCGAGCTGGTCCACCGCGATCTTGCTGACCACGACGTTCAGCGCCCAGACCACGTTGCACAGGACGAGTATGGCGACCGCGCGGGCCGGCATCGGTCAGGCGGCCGGCGGCAGGGCGCGCCGCAGTTCCTCCAGCCACGGCCCGGCCACGGCATCGCTCGGCGCGCGCCAGTCCCCGCGCGGGCTCAACGCCCCGCCGGCGCTGACTTTCGGCCCATTGGGCAGCGCGCTGCGCTTGAACTGGCTGAAGGCGAAGAACCGCTGCAGGAACCGTTCCAGCCAGTGGGCGATCGTCGGCAGGTCGTATTCGTTCTTCGCCGCCTCGGGAAAACCGGCAGGCCACAGGCCTTCCCCCGCGTCGCGCCAGGCGTGCCAGGCCAGGAAGGCGACGTGGCTGGGCGACTGGCCCCAGCGGATCGTGTGGTGGAGGAAGAAATCGTTCAGCTCGTACGGGCCGATCGCGTTCTCGGTGCTCTGGATCTCGCCATCCTCGCCCGCGGGGACCAGTTCGGGGCTGATCTCGGTATCGACGATCGCCTCCAGCACCGCGTCGGTCGCGCGGTCGAACTGGTCGGTCCGCGTGGCCCAGCGGATCAGGTACTGGATCAGGGTCTTGGGCACGCCGGCGTTGACCGCGTAGTGGCTCATCTGGTCGCCCACGCCGTAGGTGCACCAGCCCAGCGCCAGTTCGGACAGGTCGCCCGTGCCCAGGACGAAACCCGAATGCTGCCCGGCCAGGCGGAACAGGTAATCGGTGCGCAGACCGGCCTGCACGTTCTCGAACGTGGTATCGTAGACCGGCTCGCCATCGGCGAAGGGGTGGCCGATATCCTCCAGCATCCGGCGCGCGGCGGGCCTGATGTCGATTTCCTCGGCCGCGATCCCGGTGGCTTCCATCAGCTTCCAGGCGTTGGACTTCGTCCCTTCGGACGTGCCGAACCCGGGCATCGTATAGCCGCGAATGGTCGTGCGCGGCAGGCCCAGCCGGTCGCAGACCTTGGCCGCGACCAGCAGGGCATGGGTCGAATCGAGCCCGCCCGAAACGCCCAGGATCATGTGCTTGCCCCGGGTCGCCTGGAACCGGCGCAGCAGGGCATCGACCTGGATGTTGAACGCCTCGTAACAATCCTCGTCCAGCTTGTGCGCGCGGTTGGGAACGAAGGGGAACCGGCGGATCGGGCGCAGCAGGCGATCGTCGGGCGCCGGCGCCGACGGGGCATCGAAACGCACGCGGCGGAACGTGTCCTCCGGCCGGCCGGCCGCCTCTGCCGCGTCGCCGAACGTCTGCATCCGCATCCGGTCGCCCAGGATGCGGCGGGTATCGACATCGGCCAGGCACAGCTCGGGCTCCAGGTCGAAGCGCGAGCTTTCGACCAGCAGGTCGCCGAGCTCGTAGACCATCCCCTGCCCGTCCCACGCGAGGTCGGTCGTGCTTTCGCCGTGGCCGGCGGCCGAATAGGCATAGGCGCAGACCGCGCGGCTCGACTGCATCCGGCAGAGCATGTGCCGTTCGTCGGACTTGCCGATCGTGATGTTGGAGGCGGAGAGGTTGAGCACGATCGTCGCGCCGGCCAGCGCGGCCCGGGTCGAAGGGGGATCGGGGGCCCAGACGTCCTCGCACACTTCCATCGCGAACGTGAAACCCGGCCGTTCGGGCGCCTCGAACAGCAGGTCGGTGCCGAAGGGCACGCTTTCGCCGTTCAGCCCGATCGCCAGGCCGATGCAGCCGCGCCCGTGGGAAAACCAGCGTTTCTCGTAGAACTCGCGGTAATTGGGCAGGAAGCTCTTGGGCACGGCGCCCAGCACGCGGCCGCCGGCAATCGCCAGGGCGCAGTTGTAAACCCGCCCGTTGCGCCGCAGCGGCGCGCCGACCACGGCCACCGGGGCGAGATCGCGGCTCGCCTCGACCAGGTCGGCGATCCCGCGCTCGACCGCTTCCAGCAGCGCCGCCTGCAGGTGCAGGTCGTCGAGCGCGTAGGACGAAATGCACAGCTCGGGATAGAGCACCAGGTCGGCCCCCGCCCGGCCTGCCTTGCGCCATTCGTCGAGAATGCCCGCGACATTGCCCGCAACGTCGGCCGTGCGGACGCGCGGAGTGGCGGTGGCGACGCGCACGAAGCCGTGCGTGCGTCGGTCGAAGAAGGGGTGATCGGTGGTGTCGGTCATGCGCGAAGGGCGTTGTCCATCATGTCCAGCGCGACTGCAAGCGCCGCGATGCGGACCCCGTCGCGGCCGATCGCGCCGAAATGCTCTTCGCGGTGGGCGATCGGCCCGTCGCGACGGCCGCAGGCGAAGTGGACCAGGCCTTCCTCGTCGTTCTCGCCCCCCGGGCCGGCGAAGCCGGTAATCGCGACCCCGACCCCCTTGCCCGACCGTTCCAGCGCGCCGCGCACCATGGCCACGGCGACTTCGCGGCTGACCGCGCCGCACCGGTCGATCTGCGCCCGGTCGACCGCCAGCAGGTCGCACTTGGCGTCGTCCGAATAGACGACGAAGCCGCGTTCGAAGATATGGCTGCAGCCGGGCACGTCGGTCAGCAGCGCGGCGAGCAGCCCGCCGGTGCAGCTTTCCGCGGTGATCAGCGGCATCTCGCGCTCGCAGGCGAGGTCGAGCACGGCGCGCGCGCGCCGCGCGAGGTCGGGCGGCAGGATCGGGTCGAGCGTCTCGGTCCCGCTCATGCCGCGAGCAGCTCCTGCGCGCAGGGCGCCGCTTCCAGCAGGGCGATCAGCCCGCGCTCCTCGCGCGTCAGCCAGCGGGTCTCGCGCGGCAGGCGCAGCGCCTCGCGCCACCTCTCCTGCCGCTCGACCAGGTCGATCACCGCCGGGTGGACGTAAGACCTGCGGGTCACCGCCGGCGTATTGCCCAGCCGCCGGGCGACGACGTCGAGCACGGCCTTGATCGTCAGCGTCTCCTGCGCCCCGGCCAGGATCTGAAACGCGAGGACGCTGGCATGCCAGGTGCGGAAGTTCTTGGCCGTGAACCGCTCCCCCATCGTGTCGCACAGGTACTCGTTCACGTCGTGCGAGCACACGGTGTGCAGGTCGCCCTCGTCGTCGACGTACTTGAACACGTTCTGGCCCGGCAGGTCCTGCATCCGGCGCACGACCCGCGCCAGGCTGCCGTCGGTCAGCGCGACTTCGCGCAGCTTGCCGCCCTTGGCCTTGTAGCGCAGGCGCAGGGTCCGCCCGGTCACCTCGGCGTGGCGCTGGCGCAGCGTGGTCGCGCCGTAACTGCGGTTGTCGCGCGCATATCCCTCGTTGCCGATCCGCACGGCACCGAGATCCAGCAGGCGCACAACGCTGGCGATCGCGCGCTCGCGCGTCAGCCTGCGGCCGGAAAGATCGCTTTCCACCCGCTTGCGGACCAGCGGCAGCAGGCCGCCGAAGGCCAGGCACCCGTCGAACTTCTCGCTTTCGCGCGCGGCGCGAAATTCCGGGTGATAGCGGTATTGCTTGCGCCCGCGCGCATCGATCCCGGTGGCGAGGATATGGCCGTTGGGCGCGGGGCAGAACCAGGCATCGCGATAGGCCGGCGGAAGGGCGATCGCGTTCAGCCGGCGGCGTTCCTCCGGGTCGCGGATCAGCTTTCCCTGCGGGTCGTAATAGGCCCAGCCGCGCCCCGCCCGCCTGCGCGAGATGCCGGGGAGGTCGTCGTCGACATAGATCAGCTTCGTCATGCGAAGGCGAAACTGCCCGGCCTTGCAGGCGGTTCCGCTTGTGCGAAAAAGAACCGCCACCACCTTGGGCGGCAGCTAGATATCAGGAGACCCGCCTTGGCCGATCCGACCTATACCCCGCCCGAAGTCTGGACCAACACCGAAAGCGGCGGCAAGTTCGCCAATATCAACCGGCCGACCGCCGGCGCGCGCGAAGAGCGCGACCTGCCGGCCGGCGACCATCCCTTCCAGCTCTATTCGCTCGCCACGCCCAACGGGGTGAAGGCGTCGATCATGCTGGAGGAGCTGCTCGAGGCCGGGCACGCGGCCGAATACGATGCCTGGCACGTCGACATTTCCGAAGGCGACCAGTTCACCAGCGGCTTCGTCGGGCTCAATCCCAATTCGAAGATCCCCGCCCTGCTCGACCGCAGCGGGCCGGAGCCGGTGCGCGTGTTCGAAAGCGGCGCGATCCTGGTCCACCTGGCGGAGAAGTTCGGCGCCTTCCTGCCGACCGGCGCGAACCGCGCCGAAGTGCTGAGCTGGCTGTTCTGGCAAGTCGGCAGCGCGCCTTTCATCGGCGGCGGCTTCGGCCATTTCTATGCCTATGCGCCGGAAAAGTATGAATATCCGATCAACCGCTACGCGATGGAGACGAAGCGGCTGTTCGACGTCGCCAACCGGCGCCTTGGCGAAAGCGAATACCTGGGCGGCGACGACTACACCGTCGCCGACATCGCGACTTTCCCGTGGTTCGCCCCCTTCGTGCAGGGCACGATCTACGGCGAGGCGCGCAAGTTCCTCTCGATCCACGAGTACGAGCACGTCGAACGGTGGGTGAACCGGATCGCCGGGCGCCCGGCGGTCCGCCGCGGCCGGATCGTCAACCGGACCTGGGGCGAAGAGGGCGAACAGCTGCGCGAACGCCACTCCGCCGCCGATTTCGACGGCAAGACGCTGTAACCGCGCCGGGCCCGCCGATCGCCCCCTTCACATTGGCGCGCCCTTCGCTATAGGGGCGCGGGTTCCGCCACGGCGGACCCGCGCCTGATGGGGTGTAGCCAAGTGGTAAGGCAGCGGTTTTTGGTACCGCCATGCGCAGGTTCGAATCCTGCCACCCCAGCCAGCCCTTCCCCCTTGCACCCCTGCGGGCCGCCGGCAGCACGCACGGACGCGGATACGTTCTTGTGCCTGCGCGTGTTGCAATGCACAAACGGCCCATGCGGATCGCGGTCATCGACGAAAGCGCGGCGCGCGCCTCGATCATCGAGGAGGGTCTGGCCGGCGTCCCCGGCGCCCGCGTCGTGCGCCTGACCGAGCGGGCCGGGCTGCTCGCCCGGATCGCGGAGTTCGATCCCGATATCGTCCTGATGGATCTCGGCAACCCGTCGCGCGACGTGCTGGAGGAATACTTCGCCGTCAGCCGCGCCCTCGCCCGCCCGATCGCGATGTTCGTCGATGAAAGCGACGACGACGCGATTGCCGCGTCGATCGACGCCGGCGTTTCCGCCTATGTCGTCGACGGGCTGGCCGCCAGCCGCATTCGCCCCCTGCTGGATCTCGCCGTGCGCCGCTTCAACGCCTTCGCCCGGCTGCAGGACGAACTGGCCGAAGCCCAGGGCAAGCTGGCCGAGCGGGAAACGATCGACCGCGCGAAGCGCCTCCTGATGGACGGCCGCGGGCTGAGCGAGCCGCAGGCTTATGCCGAGCTGCGGCGCAAGGCGATGGATTCGAACAAGCGCATCGTCGAGATCGCCGAGGCCGTCGTCACCGCACACGAACTGATGGGAGGCCCTGCATGAGCGAACGCATGACGATCGGCTTCATGCCCCTTGTCGATGCCTGCCTGCCGATCCTCGCGCACGAACATGGCTTCGCCGCACAGGAAGGGCTGGAACTGGCCTTCGTGCGCGACGTGTCGTGGGCGACCGTGCTTGACCGCCTCCTCTACGGCCATACCGATGCCGCCCATCTCCTGGCGCCGCTGGCGATCGCGACGACGCTGGGCCGCGGACGCCCGGCAACCCCGCTTGCCGCGCCTTTCGTCCTCGGCCTCAACGGCAACGCGATCACGCTTTCCAGCGCGCTCGCGCCGCGCGTGGCGGCCGGGAACGGGGCCCTGGGCGACCCCGTCCAGGTGGGCGCGCGCCTGGCGGACCTCGCGGGGGAACGCCGCACCGCCGGAAAGCCGCTGCGGTTCGGCGTGGTCCATCGCTATTCCAGCCACAACTACATGCTGCGTTACTGGCTGGCGGCCTGCGGCATCCGGCCCGATCGCGAGGTGGAAATCGTGACCGTTCCTCCACCGTTCGTGTCCGATGCGATCGCGGCTGGCGAAATCGACGGGGCCTGCGTCGGGGAGCCGTGGAACAGCGTGGCCGTGACCCGCGGGGTGGGCGAAATCGTCCTCGCGACGGCCCAGATCTGGCGCCGCGGGGTGGAAAAGGTCCTTGCCCTGCGCGAAACCGTGCTCGACCGTCGGCGCGACGCAGCGGAGGCGCTGATCCGCGCGATGCGGGCGGCCGGGCGCCATTTCGTGGACCCTGCCAACTGGCAGGAAAACGCGCGAATCCTGGCGGCCCCCGCCTATCTCGATGCCGATAGCGAGCTGGTGCTGCGGGCGATTTCGGACCGGCTCGTGCTCGCGCGCGGGGCGGCCCCGACCCACTTCCCCGATTTCATGTTCCAATATGCCGAAGCGGCCAACTTCCCCTGGGTCAGCCAGGCACAGTGGCTCTACACCCAGATGGCGCTCGGCGACGACACGCCCTTCGACGCGCAGGAGGCGCGAATTGCCGGCCGGGTCTTTCGCCCCGACATCTACCGGCACGCGCTGATCGGCAGCGAAGATGCCCTGCCGGGCGCCAGTTCGAAAGTCGAGGGGAGCCTCGACCGGCCGACGGCTGTAACCGCGCAACAGGGCGCCATGGTCCTGAAATCGAACCGCTTTTTCGACGGGCGCACGTTCGATCCCGACGATATGGAAAGCTATTTCGCCGCCTTGCCGCGCTAGCGCCGGCAAGCCCCGATGCTGCAATTGCGAAAAGAGGCTTGGCAAGCGCCCCCGGGTGCGCTTACCATCCGGGCGATTGCCGGCTTGCCATCCATTGGCGGATGGTCATGCGGCCGGCCAGTCCTATTGCAGACAGCGCGTGGCAACGTCGCCGCCCGTATCCGGTCGCCAGACCGGGTCCGAGGCGGCTTTTTTGCGTGCGCCCACGGCAGACGGGGGAACGACCGGTGCGTTCAGCGCAGTACCAGGGCCAGGACCAGCGCAGCCGCGAGGACGGCGCTGACGGCCTGCCAGAACCGGACGGGGTCGCGCTGGGCCAGGGGCACGTGGCGCGGGACGCCGCGCGGGACGGCACCGCCGCCTTCGAGCCGGCGCAGGAGCCCCACGGCATCGTCGAAACGGTCCTCCCGCCGGGGTGCGATGGCCGTCAGGATCGCGTCGTCGAGCCAGCTGGGGATATCCGGGCGGTGGCGCGAGGGCGGGAGCGGGCGGGCGAACCGCGGGCGCTGGAAAGCCTCCTGCTCGCCGAACGGCCAGGTGCCCGCGAACAGGCGGTAGAGCGTCACGCCGAGCGCGAAGATATCCGTCTGGGCGTCGCCGCCGTGCCCGGCAAACTGTTCGGGCGCCATGTATCCGGGCGTGCCCGGTATCTCGTCGCCGCGAAAGTCCTCCACCCGCGGGAGGCGCGCCACGCCGAGATCGATCAGCTTCAGGCCTTGCGCGGTGAGGATGCAGTTGTCCGGCTTGATGTCGCGATGGACGATCTCCAGCCGGTGCAGCGCCGCCACCGCCCGGGTCAGCTGGATCGCGTGGTCGAGCGCGCCGGCGAGCGGCAGTGTCCCCTGCGCGAGGCGCGTTTCCAGCGTATCCCCTTCCAGCAGGGGCTGGACCCCGTAGAGCGCGGTCTGGCGCCCCGGCCGCACCGGGTGCGAGGCGGCGAGGAACGGGCTGTCCACCCGCCGCGCGATCAGCATCTCGCGGGCAAAGGCCATGCGAATGGCACGGTCGGCCAGCGCGCCGGGTCGGGGAAACTTCAGCGCCACCGATTCCCCGGCCTCGCCGTCCCACCCGGCCAGGAGCACGGCATAGCGCCCCTCGCTGATCACCCTGTCGATCCGGAAGCCGTCGATCGTGGCGCCCGGGCGGGGAACGGCGACCGCCGGCAGGTCCTCGATCCCGGCGAGCACGAAATCGTAGTCCGGCGGAGGGAGCCGCACGACGTCGACCACGATCGCCGTGGCATTGTCGCGCCCGCCGGCGCGCAAGGCCTCGCGGACCAGCGCCTGCGCCGCCGCTTCGGCCGAACCGTTCGCGGCCAGGACCGCGGCAATGCGCCGCTCCCCCAGCGGGGCGTGGATGCCGTCGGTCGTCAGGACCAGGCGATCGTGTTCCGCCAGTTCGATCGGCAGGTGGTCGAGGCGCAGTTCCGGCTCGAGGCCGATCGCCCGGATCAGGACATGGTTGAGGTCCGGTTCCGGCCGGACGTGGTCGCTCGTCAGCTGCACCAGCCGGTCGCCGGCGAAACGCCAGGCGCGGCTGTCGCCGACGTGGACGATGTCCGCCCGCCGGCCGCGGAGGGCCATCGCGGTGAAAGTCGTGGCCCCACCGCGCATGGCCTCGCCGCGGCCCTGCGAATGCAGCCAGCGGTTGTAGGCTGCCAGTGGCACCTGCATCGCCCGCCCGGCACCGAGCGTTTCGGGCACGGCATAGAACCCGTCGATCAGGGCCCTGACCGCCAGTTCGGCCGCCTGACGGCCGCCCCGCCCCTCGCTCACCCCGTCGGCCACGGCCGCCACTGCGCCGTGGCGTGCGCGTTCCAGGGCCGTACCGAGATAGGCCGCGCCGAAATCCTCGTTCCGCTCGCGCGGGCCGGCGTCGCTGGCGAATCCCACGGCGAGGACCAGTTCGTTCCAATTCTGCATTGCTGGCTTCCCCCCGCCCTCCGCGTGCGCGTGCACGCTGCACCCGCCCGCACGAGCTTCCCCCGCCGGGGCCCGACGTCAAGCATCGAAAGGACAGCATGATGGCAAGTTTCGCTCCTCCGGACAGCCCTTCCCCGCGAACGGGCAAGGCAGGTTTCTGGCAATCGGGCCACTGGCCCACGCTCGTCGCCGCCTTCCTCTATTTCGACCTCGCCTTCATGGTCTGGGTCATACTCGGCCCGCTGGCGCCACTGGTCGCGGAAGACCTGGGCCTGAACGCGGCGCAGAAGGGGTTCATGGTCGCCGTGCCGACGCTGGCCGGGGCGCTGCTGCGCATCCCGATGGGTTTCCTCGGCGACCGGATCGGACCCAAGAAGACCGGCGCGATCGGGCAGGTGATCGTCATCGCCGGCCTGCTGGCGGCATGGCTGCTGGGCGTCGGATCGTTCGCCGCCACGATCGCGCTGGGCCTGGTACTGGGCTTTGCCGGGGCGAGCTTCGCCGTCGCGCTGCCGTTGGCCAGCCGCTGGTATCCGCCCGAACACCAGGGCAAGGCCATGGGTGTCGCGGGCATGGGCAATTCGGGCACTGTCATCGCCTCGCTCTTCGCCCCCGGGCTGGCCCTGCTCGCCGGCTGGACCGGCGTTCTCGGCCTGGCCTGCATCCCGCTCGCAATCGTCCTCGCGCTCTATCTCGGAATGGCGAAGGATTCGCCCGAACAGCCGGCCCCCATGCGGCTCTCGGCCTATCTCGAGCCGCTCGGCGACCGCGACGCGTGGTGGTTCATGCTGTTCTACGGCGTGACGTTCGGCGGCTTCGTGGGGCTCGCCGCCTCGCTCTCGATCTATTTCGTCGACCAGTTCGGCCTTACCGCCGTGCAGGCCGGATACTGCACCGCCGGGTGCGTCTTCGCCGGATCGCTGGTGCGGCCCCTGGGCGGCGGGCTGGCCGATCGCTTCGGGGGAATCCGGACGCTCACCGCGGTCTATGTCATCGCCGGCGGCGCGCTGGTGGCGATCAGCACCGGGCCGGGTTCGCTGGCACTCGCCCTCGGTCTCTTCGTGATCGCCATGCTCTCGTTCGGGACCGGCAACGGCGCGGTCTTCCAGCTCGTCCCCCAGCGCTTCCGCAAGGAAATCGGCGTCATGACCGGGCTGGTGGGCTGTGGCGGCGGGATCGGCGGCTTCTTTCTGGCCAGCTCGCTCGGCCTGGCCAAGCAGCATGCCGGGAGCCCCCAGCTGGGGTTCCTCGTCTTCGCCGCGATCGCGCTGGTCGCGCTGGTCGGGCTGACGGCGGTCAAGGGCCGCTGGCGCACGACGTGGGGCGCCGCCGTCCAGGGCGTTCGCATCTGACGCCCGGGCAGGACCGGGGACGGGCCCGCGAGCGGCCCGCCCCGGCGGGAGAGGATGCCGGCGGGCCCGCAAGGGGAGAACCATGATGAGATTCCACCACCGCCCGATCCTGTTCGCTGCCGCCACGGCATCCTCCGCTATCGCCCCCGCGCCTCTCGCGGCGCGGGACGCGGCACAAGATGCCGCGCCGGACGCCGCCCCGGACGCCGCCCCGGACGCCCCGGCGCACGTCGCGCCGGACGCCGCCAACAGGGCGCCGCGGCAGGCGGGCGGAACACCCGCCCCTGCCGTCCACACCCCGGATGCCTGGCGCCTCGCGCCCCTGTTCACGGCTCGCCTGCGCTACGAAGGGGTCGCGTCGGAAGGGGCGGGCCGCCACGCGGAAGCCGTGACCCTGCGCGCCCGGTTCGGGCTGGAGGCGCGCCGCGACGGCCTGTCGCTGCTGGTAGAGGGCGAAGGCACGGCCGCGCTCGCCGACGGATACAACGACACGCTGCCCGGCAACGGCGCCGAGCCTTTCCCCGTGATCGCCGACCCCGAGACGCTGGAACTGAACCGGGCGCAACTATCGTGGCGGGGCGGCCCGGCGACGGTCACCGTCGGCCGGCAGCGGATCGTGCACGGCAATGCCCGGTTCGTCGGCAACGTCGGATGGCGGCAGAATGAACAGACGTTCGACGCCGTGCGAGGCGAGGCCGCAATCGGCCCGGTCGCGATCGACTTCGCCTATGCAGCCGCCCAGCGCACGATTTTCGGCGCCTACAGCCCCGGCGAGAGCCACGACGGCGATTTCTGGCTCGCCAGCGGCACTGTCCGCCGGGGGCCGTTCGAAGGCCGGGCCTTCGCCTATCTCGTCGACTACGACCGGCGTCCGGCCTTCTCCAGCCAGACGTACGGCGCCATTGCCAGCGGCGCGACCGCGCTGGGCCGGCTGGAGCTGCGATACCGCGCCGGCTACGCCGTGCAGTCGGATCACGGGTCCGGCCCGGTCGCCTATCGCGCCGACTACGTCGACGCCGAAGTGGCCGCGGCGAGCGGACCGTTCACGCTCGCCGCCGGTTACGAGAAGCTCGGCAGCGACGAGGGGGTCGCCGCGTTCCAGACACCGCTCGCCACGCTTCATGCCTTCAACGGCTGGGCGGACATGTTCCTGGCCACGCCGCCGGCCGGTCTGCGCGACCGCCACGTCCGGCTGTCCGCGCGGTTCGGCGGGGCGGACGGAGAGGCCGCGATCGACGCACAGATCGCCTATCACCGGTTCGACAGCGATTACGCGGATATCGCCTACGGACAGGAATGGAACCTGTCGCTGGGCACCCGCCTCGGGCCGGTGGCCCTGCTGGCGAAATATGCCCACTACGACGCACGCGATTTCGGCGCGGACACGCGCAAGTTCTGGTTGCAGGCCGAATATGCGTTCTGACAGCCCCCGCACCGCCATGCGAAAAGGCCTTGCGAGGGGCGCCGGCAATCGGTTACCCTCGGCTCCACGCCGACAAGCGCGCCCGTCCAACGCCGGACGACCACGGCCGCTTTCGAACGAAAAGACGCAAAACGTGGCAATGACGCCGCCAGTCTCGCCTTCGGGCCGGGCTTGGCGGCTTTTTTGCTTGCGTAATCGGGGTCCGGCCCCGCGGAGGCAGAGATGAACGCACAGACCCGGATGGAAGACATGGTCTCGGCCCGCGAGAAGCTGGTCGTCATCGGCAACGGCATGGCGGGCTGCCGGGCGGTCGAGGAAATTCTCGAACGCGACGGCGATCGCTACGACATTACCATTTTCGGGGCCGAGCCGCGGGTGAACTACAACCGCATCATGCTCTCGCCGGTACTCGCGGGGGAGAAGACCTTCGACGAGATCGTGATCAACAGCGCCGAATGGTATGCCGAGAACGATATCGAACTGGTGAGCGGAGACCCTGTCAGCCATATCGACCGCACGGCAAAGACGGTACTCAGCCAGTCTGGACGGGTCGAACCCTATGACAAGCTGCTGATCGCGACCGGCTCGGACCCTTTCATCGTTCCCATTCCCGGCAACGACCTTGCCGGCGTCATCACCTTCCGCGATCTCGACGATGTCGACAAGATGCTCGCCGCTGCGGAGAAGGGCGGCGACGCGGTGGTGATCGGCGGTGGCCTGCTGGGTCTTGAGGCTGCGCACGGCCTTTCGCTGCGCGGCATGAAGGTCACCGTCGTTCACCTCATGCCCACGCTAATGGAGCGCCAGCTCGACGAAGCCGCGGGCTATTTGCTGCGGCAGGAACTGGAAAAGCGTGGCCAGACGATCCTGACCGGTGCCAACACCAAGGTGATCCACGGCATGGAAGGCCATGTCGCCGGGATCGAGCTGGAAGACGGGACACGCCTGAAGGCGGATATCGTGGTCATGGCGGCAGGCATCAAGCCGGCCACCGGCCTTGCCAAGTCCGCCGGTCTCGAATGCGAGCGCGGCATCGTGGTGGACGATCACATGGTCACCTCCGACCCGGACATCCTGGCCGTGGGCGAATGCGTGCAGCATCGCGGGGCCTGCTACGGCCTAGTCGCGCCGCTTTGGGAAATGTGCCGGTCTCTGGCCGATCACCTGACCGACGCGCCCACCGGCTATGCCGGTTCGGTTACCTCGACCAAGCTCAAAGTATCGGGGATCGACCTGTTCTCTGCCGGCGATTTCTCCGGCGGAGACGATTGCGAGGACATCGTGATGCGCGATGCCGCGCGCGGCGTCTACAAGCGCGTGGTCTTGAAGGACAACAAGCTCATCGGAGCGGTGCTTTACGGCGATACGGCCGACGGCAACTGGTATTTCGACCTGCTCAAGAAGGAAGAGGATGTCTCCGATATCCGCGAAGGGCTGATCTTCGGCCAGGCCTTTGCCAGCGGGGGTGCCCTTGCGGACCCTAATGCCGCCGTTGCGGCCCTTTCGGACGACGCAGAAATCTGCGGCTGCAACGGCGTATCCAAGGGCAAGGTCGTCCAGTGCATCAATGATGGCGCGCACAGCCTCGATGCGGTGCGCTCGCAGTGCAAGGCCAGCGCGAGCTGCGGTTCGTGCACCGGCCTTGTCGAAAGCCTGCTGTCCCTGACGCTAGGCGGCGAGGTCGAGAGCGGCCCTGCCAGCACGTGCAAATGCACCAGTTTCACGCATGACGACGTGCGCCGCCTGATCGTGGAAAAGCAGCTCAAGGAAATCCCGCAGGTCATGCAGGAGCTGCACTGGACCACGCCGGACGGCTGTTCCTCCTGCCGGCCTGCGCTGAACTATTACCTGCTCTGCGCCTGGCCCGGCGAATACGAGGACGACCAGAAGAGCCGCTTCGTCAATGAGCGCCTCCACGCCAATATCCAGAAGGACGGCACCTATTCCGTCGTTCCGCGCATGTGGGGCGGGGTGACCAGCCCGAAGGAACTGCGCGCGATCGCCGACGTGGTCGAGAAATACGATGCCCGGATGGTCAAGGTCACCGGCGGCCAGCGGCTCGACATCTTTGGCATTCGCAAGGAAGACCTGCCCGCGGTCTGGGCCGACCTCAATGCCGCGGGCATGGTGTCCGGCCACGCCTATGGCAAGTCGCTGCGCACGGTGAAGACCTGCGTCGGCAGCGAATGGTGCCGCTTCGGCACGCAGGATTCGACCGGGCTTGGCATCAAGATCGAGCAGATGACCTGGGGCAGCTGGATGCCGCACAAGTTCAAGATCGCCGTCAGCGGTTGCCCGCGCAATTGCGCCGAGGCGACGATCAAGGATTTCGGCGTGGTCTGCGTCGACAGCGGATACGAGCTGCATGTGGGCGGCAATGGCGGGATCAAGGTCCGCGCCACCGACCTTTTGTGCAAGGTCGAGACCGAGGAGGAGGCGATGGAGCACTGCGCCGCCTTCATCCAGCTCTACCGCGAGGATGCGCACTATCTCGAACGCACGGCCCCCTGGCTCGAGCGCAAGGGGCTGGACTGGATCAAGGCGCAGATGTTCGACGATCCCGAACGGGTCGGGCGCCTGGCCCGCCGCTTCCGCTATTCGCAACAGTTCATGCAGGACGATCCCTGGGCCAGGCGCGCCGCGGGCGAGCGGGCCGACCTGCACCGGCACCTGGCCACGGTCCGGCCGATGGAAACGGAGTACGCATGATGCCCGGCAAGTGGCTCGATATCGGTCCGACCACGCAGATCGAACCGGGAATGGCCGCCACCCTGCCGGTCGAAGGCGGGGAGGAGATTGCGGTCTTCCACACCGTGAACGGGCGCTTCTACGCGCTGGTCAACAGCTGCCCCCACCGGCAGGGGCCGCTCAGCCAGGGAATCGTCCACGGCGACAGCGTGACCTGCCCGCTGCACAACTGGCGCATCTCGCTGAGCACGGGGGCGGCGCTGGGGGACGACAGCGGTTGCACCCCGACCATCCCGCTCAAGATCGACGGCGGCCGCCTGTTCCTCCTGCGCGAAGCCGTGGTGGCCCCGCGCGGGGCGGCCGGCCCGCGGGCGGCCTGATCGCCGATGGGCGCGATCCGCACGACCTGTGCCTATTGCGGCGTCGGCTGCGGGATCCGCGCGGAAGTGGACGGCACCCGTTCGGTCGCGATCGCCGGCGACCCCGATCATCCGGCCAATCGCGGCCGGCTGTGTTCGAAAGGCACGCACCTGGGCGAGACCGTCGGGCTCGGCGGGCGCCTGCTGCACCCGATGGTCGGGGAGGCGCGCGTCTCGTGGAACGAGGCGCTTGGCCAGGTGGCCTCGCGCATGCGCGCCTGCATCGAACGTCACGGGCCGGACAGCGTGGCCTTCTATGTTTCCGGCCAGTTGCTGACCGAAGACTACTACGTCGCCAACAAGCTGATGAAGGGCTTCGTCGGCAGCGCCAACATCGACACCAATTCGCGCCTGTGCATGGCCAGCGCGGTCGCCGCCCACAACCGCGCCTGGGGTGAAGACGTCGTCCCCTGCTCCTACGACGATATCGCCGCGGCCGACCTGATCCTGCTGGTCGGGTCGAACACCGCCTGGTGCCATCCGGTCGCGTGGCAAGCGATGGAGGCGGCGCGCGAACGACGCGGCACGAAACTGGTGGTGATCGACCCGCGACGGACGGAAACCGCCGAGCGGGCAGACCTCCACATCCCGCTCGCGCCCGACGGCGACACGGCGCTGTTCACCGCGCTGCTTGCCGAGATGGCCCGCCGGGGCGCGCTCGACGACGCCTTCCTGCGCGATGCCTGTTCGGTGCCGCCGGGCTTCTGGGACGATCTCAACCACGATCCGGCGATCGATCGCGCCCTTTTCGCACGGCTCGCCGACCTGTTCGCCGCGAGCCCGCGCGCGATCACGATGTTCAGCCAGGGCGCAAACCAGTCGGTCGGCGGCACCGACAAGGGCAATGCGATCATCAACCTCCACCTCGCCACCGGCCGCATCAACCGCCCCGGCGCGGGGCCTTTCTCGATCACCGGGCAGCCGAACGCCATGGGCGGCCGCGAGGTCGGCGGGCTGGCCAGCACGCTTGCCTGCCACCTGGGCTTCTCCGCCGAAGAACGCGCCTCGGTCGCGCGGTTCTGGGGCACCGACCGGCTCTGCCGCGAGCCGGGCCGGAAGGCGGTGGACCTGTTTCGTGCGGTCCATTCGGGCAAGGTCAGGTTCGTGTGGATCATGGCGACCAATCCCGCCGTCTCGATGCCCGATGCCGGCTTCGTGCGCGAAGCGCTGGCACGCTGTCCCCACGTCGTCGTGTCGGATGTGATCGCGCAGACCGACACGGCGCGCCTGGCCCATGTCCGCCTGCCGGCGCTGGCCTGGGGGGAGAAGGACGGCACGGTCACCAATTCGGAACGGCGCGTCAGCCGCCAGCGCCGGCTCTTTCCGGCGCCCGGCGAAGCCCGGGCCGACTGGCGGATCGTCGCCGACGTCGCCGCGCGCATGGGCTGGGGCGAATCCTTCGCATGGTCGTCGCCGGCCGAGGTGTTCCGGGAATATGCGGCGATGACCCGGCTCGCACGCGAGCACGGAAAGCACCTGGACCTGGCCGAATGGGCCGGGTGCAGCGATTGCGAATACGAACGGATGCCGCCGTTCCAGTGGGGCGGGCCGCACCCGCTCGCGCGCCGGTTTCCGACGGCCGACGGCAAGGCGCGGATCGTCGCCGTCAGCCCCCCTGCGGCCCGGTCGCCCGATCCCGATTTCCCGCTCCGGCTCAACACCGGCCGCTACCGCGATCAGTGGCACACGATGACCCGCACCGGCCTCAGCCCCCGGCTCGCGCATCACCGGCGCGAACCGGTCGTCGAGGTCCATCCGGCCGATGCCCGCCGCCACCGGCTCCTCGACGGCGGGCTCGCCCGGGTCGAGACGCCGTTCGGCGCCGAGCTGTTCCGCGTCGCGACCAGCGAGGGCCAGCGGCCGGGGGAGATCTTCGTCCCGATGCACTGGACCGACATGCTGGCCGGGGGCGGACGGACCGGGAAGCTGGCCCAGCCTGCGACCGATCCCCATTCCGGCCAGCCCGGGTTCAAGAACACGCCCGCCCGCCTCGCACGGGTCGAGCCGGACTGGCGCGCCTTCCTCGTCTCGCGCCGGACCGTGACCCCGCAGGCCCCCTACTGGGTCCGTTCGCGGGTCGCCCGTGGATGGCTGACCGAGCTGGCCGGGTTCGGCACCGTCGATTGCGACGCCCTGCTACCGGCCGGGCCGCGGATCGAAGTGGCCGACCGTGAGCGCGGGATGCGGCGAATTGCCGTGCCGGACGAGGGAGGGGACCTGGCCGCGGTGCTGTTCGTCACCCGCAGCGGCACCCTGCCCGCGCGCGAATGGATCGCGGAGCAACTCGGCATGCCCGGATCGGGCGCCGAATGGCTCGCCGGGCGATCGGCCGCTCCCGCGCCGGACAAGGGGCCGCTGGTCTGCCTGTGCCACGACGTCGGCGAGCGGCAGGTCGCCGCCGCGATCGCCGCCGGCGCGTGCGACACCGCCGCCGTCGGGGCCGCGACCAAGGCGGGGACGAATTGCGGCAGCTGCCGCCCGGTGATCGCCCGGATGCTGGAATCCCGCCCGACAATGGAGCCTGCCGAATGACCGACTTCGAACCGCGCACCGTATGGCTGGTCGGCGCAGGCCCCGGCGATCCGGAGCTGCTGACACGCAAGGCGGAGCGTCTGCTCTCCGGCGCCGACGTGGTCTTCCACGACGCGCTCGTCGGACCCGGCGTCCTCGCCCTCGCCCGCCCGGGTGCGCGGCTGGTTCCGGTGGGCAAGCGCGCCGGCCGCCATTCGCAGAGCCAGGCGCGGATCGACCGGATGATCGTGGCCGCCGCGCGGGCCGGGCAACGCGTCGTGCGGCTCAAGGGCGGCGACCCCGCGGTCTTCGCGCGCACGGCGGAAGAGCTCGCCGCCTGCCGCGCCGCCGGTGTCCCCGTCCGCATATGCCCGGGCATCACCGCGGCCTCGGCCGCCGCGGCGAGCCTCGGCACCCCGCTGACGCTGCGGGGGCAGGCCCGGGCGCTGACTTTCGTGACCGCCCATGCCTGCGCCGGCGATGCGGCGGACGTCGACTGGCAGGCGCTGGCCGACCCCGGGGCCACGCTGGCGATCTACATGGGCAAGGCAATGGCCGGTCGCATTGCGCGCCGCCTGATCGCCGCCGGCCTGGACCCGGCGACGCCCGTTGCCCTGGTGGAAAATGCCAGCCTCCCTGACGAGCGGCGGTTCGACAGCCGGCTCGACCTGCTGCCGATCGCCGCCCGGTCCGTGCTGGGCGAAGGCCCGGCCGTGATCCTGGTGGGGCCGGCACTCGACTACGCCCGCGAGCCGGCGGCAGCTCCCGGTCGTGGGAGCGCGCGCGCGCTGACGGCGGGTGCCGCGTGACGGTACCCGCCCCTCGCTGCACCGACCGGCGCGCGCCTTCCGGCTGCGCCCCGCCCGCCCTGTCCTTCGCGGCAGCGCGCGCGCTGCTCGACACCTTCGGGCCGGTCGACGGGATGGAACGGATCCGTCCGGAACAAGCAGCGGGCCGAGTCCTTGCCGAGCCGGTCCTGGCCGCCCGCGACACGCCCGTCCGCGATCTGGCGGCCATGGACGGGTTCGCGATCGCGGCCGCCACGCCGGGCCCCCGGCGGATCTTCCGGGTAGAGGGGCGCTCGCTGCCGGGCGGGCCGCCCCCGCCGCCGCTGCCCCCCGGCGGCGCCTGCCGGGTGACGACCGGGGCGCCGCTGCCCGCCAACGCCGCGCAAGTGGTGATCGACGAACGGGCCGTGCGCTCGGGGTCCACGGTCGCCCTCGCCGTCCCCCCCGGCGACAAGCCCCACGTCAGGCGGCGAGCGTCGGATTTCGCGGCCGGCGAGGCCGTGCTGGCAGCCGGGATGCAACTGACGCCGGCGGCCCTCGTAACCGCCGTGGCCTCTGCCGCCGACGCGGTCGTCGTCCGCCGCCGGCCGCGGGTGGCGATCCTGGCCACGGGGGACGAATTGCCGGGCACGGGGTCGGCGCTGTCCGGCGCGAACGGCATTCCCGACAGCGTGACGCCCGCGCTCGCCGCCATGATCGCCGCGGCCGGCGCGACCCCCGCGGCAATCTGCCACCTGCCCGACGAACGGGGCGCGATCGAACGCGCCCTGGCCGCCCACCTCGGCCCGCGCGGCGAAACGCAGCGGGCCGACGCCGTCGTCATCACGGGCGGCGCATCGCGCGGGGATCGCGATTTCGCACGCCAGGGCGCGGCCGAAGCGGGGGCGCAGACAATCTTCGCCGGGGTCGCCATGAAGCCGGGCAAGCCGGTATGGTGCGCGCAGCTCGCCGGCCGCCCGATCGTGGGGCTGCCGGGCAATCCCACCGCGGCGCTGACGGTCGCGCGGCTGTTCCTGCAACCGTTGATCGGGCGCCTTTCGGGACGCGACGCCGCCCGGGAAGAGGCATGGACCGCCCTGCCCCTGGCACGCGCCATTCCCGCCAACGGCCCGCGAGAAGCCTTCCTGCTCGCGACGTTCGCAAACGGCCACGTTTCGCTCGCGCAGCGGCAGGACGCATCGGGCCAGCGCGCGATCGCGCTCGCCACCCACCTCGTGCGCCGCGCGCCCGGCGCCCTTCCGGCGCCGGCCGGCGCGACGGTCGAGGCGCTTCGGATCTGACCCGGTGACGGCGGTTCTCGGTGCGATCCTGGCCGGCGGGCGATCGCGGCGTTTCGGCAGCGACAAGGCGGCGGCGACGATCGGGGGGCGCAGCCTGCTGGACCATGCCGCAAGCTCGCTGGCGCGGCAGGTGAGCGCAGTCGTCGTCTGCGGCCGCGCCCACCCTGCCCTGCGCGCGCTGGCCGATGTCCCGCGCCCGGGCCTGGGCCCACTGGGCGGCCTCGCCGCGGCGCTGTCATGTGCGCGCCATGAGGGGTTTGACGGCGTGCTGTGCGTGCCGGTGGACCTCCACCCCGTGCCCGACGACCTCGCCCGGCGGCTCGGCCACCACGCGCCCGCGGTCCTCGACGGCCAGCACGCGGCGGGGTTCTGGCCGGCCGGCCTGGCCGATCCGCTGGTCGATCACCTGGCCGGGGGCGGGCGCTCGTTCCGTTCCTGGATCGACGCGACCGGGGCGGTCCGCATCCCATGCGAGACGGCGCCGGTGAACATCAATCGCCCGGGCGACCTGGCCGAGGCGCGGCGAAGAACCGGCGGCGCACCGCCCTGATCGCCCCGGCCCCGCCCGCGCCCCCCGCATTGCTGCGCGCCCGATTGCCCGATAGAGGGGCGCGATGCGATTGCGCCATATCGAAGTGTTCTATGCCGTTTACCGGACCGGGTCGGTCACCGGCGCGGCGCAGGAACTGAACGTGTCCCAGCCTTCGGTCAGCAAGGTCCTGCGCCATGCGGAGGACCAGCTCGGCTATCCCCTCTTCCGGCGGAACAAGGGGCGGCTGGAGCCGACCGAGGCGGCGCACGAGCTGTTCGGCGAAGTGGACGAGGTCTATCGCCAGGTCCGCTCGCTGCGCCAGACGGCCAAGAACATCGGCGCGCGCCGCGGGGGCCATATCCGCCTGGGCCTGCTTCCCTCGCTCGGCTTCGGCGTCATCCCGGAGGCGATCGCGCGGCTGCGCGACGAACACCCCGACGTCAGCTTCGAGCTCGACACGCTCCATTCGCGTGACATCGCCAGCTCGCTGCACGAGCGCGAGCTGGACCTCGCGATCGGATACGGCAGCGCGGCCAAGTCGCGCCTGGCCGTGCGCCAGGTGGGCGAGATCGAGCTGCTCGTCGCCGCGCGCAAGGCCGATTTCGTCCCCGCGGGCGGGGTGGTCGATTTCGAGGACCTCGACGGGCGCGACTTCATCGGCCTGCGCGACAGCGGCCCTTCGGGCGCGGTCCTGCTGGACGAGATCGACCGCCTGGGCATAACCCCGCGCGAAGTCGTCACCGCGCGCACCTATTATGTCGCGCTCGCCCTCGTACAGCGGGGCGTGGGCCTGACCGTGGTGGACGAGTTCACCGCCCGCTCCATGCCGGGCGCGGACGTCGGCTTCTACCCGTTCCGCAAGCCGGTCGTCTCGCCGGTTTCGGCCTACTTCCTGCGCGACAACCCGGCGGCCGAGCTGCTGACCGGTTTTCTCGACACGGTGGAGGAAACGCTGGGCGCAAAGCCCGATCCGCGCGCATAACCGCAGGCTATAGCGCAGCGAAGTGTTAATCCCGCAGCGTCCTTGTCTTCGCAAAGCCGCCGGTGCCACAAAAGTGACATAGGCCGAATTGGCCATACACCCACGCATCTTCCAAGGGGGGAAGTTCATGACACGCTCTCGGCGCATCTTGCTGCGCGCATTCTTCATGGCCGGCACCGCCGGTCTCGCCTCGCCCGCTCTCGCCCAGCCCGCGCCGATCGGCGTGGGCGAACCGCAGGAGGCCGCGCCCGAAGAGCCGGCCGAAATCGTGGTCGTCGGCTCGCAGATCAAGGGTTCGAAGATCACCGACACCCTGCCGGTGACCGTGCTCGACACCGACAATATCGACGCCATCGCCGCGTCTTCGGGCGACGAGCTGTTCCGCGCGATCCCGCAGGCCGGCGACGTCGGCTTCAACGAACAGCGCACGACCGGCGGGATCAACGACGCGCGCGGCGACGTGGCCTCGATCAACCTGCGCTCGCTCGGCACCGGCAACACGCTGGTCCTGCTCAACGGCCGGCGCATGGTCCTGCACCCGGGCTACCAGACCGAGAACCTGGTCCCGGTCACCTCGGTCAACGCCAACGCGATCCCCGTCGCCGGCGTCCGCCGGCTGGAGGTCCTGCGCGACGGCGCGGCCGCGATCTACGGCACCGACGCGGTCGGCGGCGTGGTCAACACCGTGCTGCGCGACAATTTCGACGGCGTCACCGCCGAAGTGCAATACGGCGGCTCCGAAGGCACCTCGCTGCGCGAGTTCGATGCCGAGCTGGCGATGGGCCGCACCTTCAACCAGGGGCGGACCAATATCTCGCTGTTCGCCAACTTCCTGAACCGCGAAGGTATGCCGGCAAGCGACCGCGAATATTCGCGCAGCTACGACATCCGCCGGTTCGTCGAGGGCACGCCGTTCGAAGGCGACACCGATTTCGACAACCGTTCGACCAACTCGCCTTTCGGCGAATTCCAGCTCTACGACTATACCGCGACCGTGCGCCAGAACGGCAACGCGATCACCTCGCCCAGCGATTACTGGCATATCCAGCCCGACACGATCGCCGGCTGCGTCGCGGACCTGGGCAACGGCCTGTGCGCCGACAACTCGACCCAGAACTCCAACAGCGAGGAAGACCGCCTCTACCGCTACAACACCGCCAACGATCGCTGGATCGTCGGCGATACCCAGCGGTTCAACGGCTTCCTGTTCGCCAACCACGAGTTCGACAGCGGGCTGGAAGTCTTCGCCGAAGCCGGCCTCTACCTGTCCGACTACAAGACCCACCGCGAGGCCGACGCCCCGCTCAACGCGGTCGACATCATCGTTCCGGCGAACAATTACTGGAACCCGTTCGGGCCGACGCACTTTTCCGACGGCAGCGAGAACCCGAACCGCCTGCCGGGGCTCGACATCCCGGACGAAGGCGTGGCGATGATCCTCAACGATTACCGCTTCGTCGATGCCGGACCGGAAGTGATCGAGGTCAAGAACACCAATTACCGCCTGCTCGCCGGCCTTCGCGGCGAAGTCGAGGGGTGGAACTGGGAATCGGCGTTCGTCTGGTCCGAAGCGACGACCGAGGACAAGTCGAACCGCATCAGCAACACCTTGCTGCAGCAGTCGCTCGCGCTTGAAACGCCCATGGCCTACAACGTCTTCAACGGCGGCAACCTGGCCGATTTCCCGAACGGCGACGGCACGCCCAACGACCAGGCGATCATCGATGCGATCACGGTCGATGCCTATCGCACGAACAAGAGCCAGCTGGGCATGTGGGACCTGCGCGTCTCGCGCCCCGACCTGCTGGCCCTGCCGGCCGGCGACGTCGGCGTCGCCTTCGGCGCGGAGTACCGGTACGAGGCGTTCAAGGACGATCGCGACGACCGGCTCGACGGCACGATCACCTTCACCAACCCGGTTTCGGGCGAGTTCCACACCAACGACCTGCTCGGATCGAGCGCGACCCCCGATTCCTCGGGCGATCGCGACGTGGCCTCTGCCTACCTCGAGTTCGCGATCCCGGTGATCAGCCCGTTCATGGACGTGCCGCTGGTCGAGGCGTTCGAAGTGCAGGCCGCGGCCCGTTTCGAAAGCTATTCCGACGTGGGCGAGATCCTGAAGCCCAAGGTAGCGGCGGCCTGGACCGTCTTCCCCTGGCTGAAGTTCCGCGGCTCCTACTCCGAAGGGTTCCGCGCGCCCAACCTCGTGCAGATCAACGAGAACGGCCTCGAACGCAGCAACGGCCGGCTCGACTACGTCCGCTGCGAGGCGGATATCCGCGCCGGGCGGATCGACACGATCGACGATTGCGGCCGCTCGCAGTCGGTCGTCAGCGAACGCCAGGGTTCCAGCGAGCTGGGGCCGGAGGAGAACAACTCCTACTCGCTCGGCGTCGTCCTGCAGCCGAACATCGCCAACGGCCGCTTCGGCCAGATCACCGCGACGGTCGATTACTGGCGCATCAACCAGACCGACGTGGTCGGCATCTTCGGCGACGACAACCAGATCGCCTACGACTACCTGCTGCGCGTGCGCGGTTCGTCCAACCCGGCGGTGGTGCGCGACGCGCCGACGCAGGAAGACATCGACAACTTCGCCGGTACCGGGCTGGAACCGGTGGGCGAGATCGTGCGGGTGCTCGACAACTACCTGAACCTGCTGCCGCGCCGGATCGAGGGGATCGACTTCACCGTCCACTACGAGCTGGACGACACGGCGATCGGCGACTTCTCGCTCAACGTCAACGCGGCACACCTGCTGCGCTTCGACCAGGAGCCTTCGCCCGAGGCGCAGGAGATCATCGACGCGCAGGCCGCGGGCGAGATCTCGCAGGGCTTCGTCGTGGACGGCGCGGAAGGCCTGCTGCGGCAGGAAGGCAACCCGCGCTGGCGCCTGTCGAGCTCGCTCACCTGGCGCATGGGCAACTTCGGTGCCGGCGTGTTCGGGCGCTATGTCAGCTCGGTGAAGGACACCGGCGCGACGCTGAGCGACGGGACGCAGTTCGTCGTCGACGACTGGGCCTATGCCAACGTCTACGTCCAGTACACGTTCGACGAGGGGCCGCTCGACAACACCCGCCTGCGGCTGGGCGTGCGCAACATCACCAACGAGGCCCCGCCGCTGGCCGACAGCAGCTTCGGCTACCTGGGTTCGCTGCACTCCAGCCGGGGCCGTTACTGGTACGGCTCGATCCGCAAGCGGTTCTGACCGCGTGCCGGCGCGGCGCGCACCGGCAGCCGGGCCGCGATCCCGCCACCGGCCGTTCCCCCCGGGAACGGCCCCGGCGGGACCGGTCGCGGCGGCCGGGCGGCCGCCCGCGCGACGCCGGGCGCGGCGGCCGCGATCGCGGTTCGGGCCCCCGCTGCGCCGCAAGCTCTTCCACAGGGAGCGAACTTCCTGTTTGTCAACGCGGTTCCGGCGCTCGATAACGCATCCGCGACCGGTGCGCTGGCCGGTCGCACCACAATTGCGCAGCGCCCCCGGGAGGACTTTTAAATGATACGCTCGCTCGCCAGCCGATGGTTTGCCATCGTCCTGTGGAAACGCATTCTCGCCGCGCTCGTCCTCGGTGCCCTCGCCGGGCTGGCGCTGGGCGAATCGGCCGAACAGATCCGCTGGATCGGCGACCTGTTCATCCGCATGATCCGGATGCTGATCGTGCCGCTCGTCTTCGTCACGCTGGTTTCGGGCGTGATCGCGATGAAGGACCCGAAGCGACTCGGATCGATCGGGAGCAAGGCGATCGCGCTCTACCTGGGGACCACGTTCGGGGCGATCGTGATCGGGATCGGGCTGGCGCTGCTGTTCCGCCCCGGCGTCGGGATCGACCTGTCGGGCGCGGAGGCGACGACGCTGGACGAGGCCGGATCGCTGGCCGACCGCCTGCTGGGCATCGTGCCCGAAAACCCCTTCGCCGCCTTCGCCGAAGGCAACGTGCTGGCGGTGATCTTCTTCGCGATCATGGTCGGCGCCGGCCTGATCATGGCCGCCGAGCGCGGGCAGCCGCTGGCGCGGATCTTCGAGGCGGGATCGGAAACGATGCTGAAGGTGACCGCCATCGTGATGGAATTCGCCCCCTTCGGCGTCTTCGCGCTGGTCGCCTGGGTCATGGGCACCGTGGGGCCGGGCACGTTCCTCAACGTCTTCCTGCTCGCGGTGGCGGTATATCTCGGCTGTTTCCTGCACATGCTGATCGTGCACGGGGCGATCGTGAAGTTCTTCGCCCGCCTGCCGGTCCTGCCGTTCTTCCGCGGGGTGCGCGAACCGCAGCTGGTCGCCTATTCGACCTCGTCCAGCTCGGCCACCCTGCCCGCCAGCCTCTCGGCGGCAGAGCACAACCTCGGCATCCAGCCGCCGGTCGCGTCCTCCGTCCTGCCGCTGGGCGCGACGATCAACATGGACGGCACCGCGCTCTACGTCGCGCTGATCTCGATCTTCGCGGCGCAGGCCTTCGGCGTGCCGCTCGACCTGTTCGACTACCTGCTGATCGGGCTCACCACCACGCTCGTCTCGGTCGGCACCGCCTCGGTCCCTTCCGCCTCGCTGTTCCTGATGGCCGCGGTGCTGAACGTGATCGGGATGAGCGCGGCGCAGACCGCCATCGTCGTCGGCTTCATCCTGCCGTTCGACCGTATCCTCGACATGATGCGCACGGTCGCCAACATCACCGGCGACATGGCCGTGGCGACCGTCGTCGCCGTGTGGGAGGACGAGATCGACCGCGACGTCTACAACGCGCTGCCGACGGAGTAGGAACCCGATGCAACCGTTCCACCTCGCCTTCCCCACCACCGACCTGGCCGCGACCCGCGCCTTCCTGGTCGATGCGATCGGCGCGCGGGTGGGGCGCGAATCGGAACGGTGGGTCGATTTCGACCTCTTCGGGCACCAGGTCACCGCCCACCTGGTCGATGCGGCAGGCGCCGCGCCGACCAACCCGGTGGACGGCCGAGCCGTCCCCGCGTTCCATTTCGGCGTCGTGCTGGACTGGAACGCGTGGGAGGCGCTGGCCGAGCGGCTGCGCGAGCGCGGCGTCCCCTTCGTGATCGAGCCTTACGTCCGCTTCGCCGGCAAGCCGGGCGAACAGGGCACTTTCTTCGTGCGCGATCCGGCCGGGACCGCGCTGGAGTTCAAGACCTTTCGCGACATGGACCACCTTTTCGCGACCTGAGGGGGAGATAACCGATGAAGCGTTTCGTCGCCGCGCTCGCGGCCGCCACCGTCTGCTGCCTGCCCGTGGTGCAGGCGCCGCTCGCCGCGCAGCAACTGCTCGACTACGACACGATCCACCACCCGGTGATCGACGACGAGGCCATGGTGGTCAGCCAGAACGCGCTGTCCAGCCGGATCGGCGCGCAGATCATCGCGCAGGGCGGCAACGCCGTCGATGCCGCGGTTGCCACGGCCTTCGCGCTCGCCGTCACCCTGCCGCGCGCGGGCAACCTGGGCGGCGGCGGCTTCATGCTGGTCTACCTGGCGGAAGAGGACCGCACGGTCGCGATCGACTATCGCACGGCCGCCCCCGCCGCGGCGGAGGCAAAGCTGTTCCTCGACCGCAAGGGCCGGCGCGAGGATAACGCCGACTATGGCCACATGGCCGCCGCCGTCCCCGGCACCGTGGCGGGCATGAAGCTGGCGCACGAGCGCTGGGGTTCGCTGCCGTGGGAAGACGTCGTGCGCCCGGCGGTGGAGCTGGCGCGCGACGGGATCGTGGTCACCCGCGACCTGTCGGAGGCGCTGCGCTGGGGCCGCAAGCGGCTGGCAAGCTCGGACGCCGCGATCGCGACGTTCTTCAAGCCCGACGGCAGCCCCTACATGTACGGCGAGACGCTGAAGCAGCCCGAACTGGCCTGGACGCTGGAACGGATCGCCACCGTCGGCGCGGACGATTTCTACCGCGGCGAGATCGCGCGGCGGATCGTCGCCGACATGGAGGCGCAGGGCGGGCTGATCGCGATGAGCGACCTCGCCGCCTACGAGGCGAAGCTGCGCGAACCGATTGCGACCGATTACCGCGGGCTCCACGTCGTCACGATGCCGCCGGCCAGCTCGGGCGGGGTCGCCCTGCTCCAGATGCTGAACATGCTGGAACGCTTCAACCTCAAGGAAATGGGGCACAACAGCGCCTCCACCGTCCATATCCTGGCCGAAACGATGAAGCTCGCCTATGCCGACCGGCGCAAGTCGATGGGCGATCCCGATTTCGTCGACAACCCGGTCGAACTGCTGATTTCGAAGGACTACGCGGCCCGCCGCGCGCAGCAGATCTCGCGCCAGGGCAGCACCCCGCCCGAAGCGATCTCGCCGTTCGATCCGCTCGCTTACGAGAGCCCGGACACGACCCATTTCTCGATCGTCGACCGGCAGGGCAACGTCGTTTCCAACACCTACACGCTCGGCTCCTCGTTCGGATCGGGCGCGCTGGTGGAAGGCGCGGGCTTCCTGCTCGACAACCAGATCAAGAACTTCTCGCTGCGCGTGAACGTGCCCGGCGCGACTTATTCCAACAGCGAGATGAACAAGATCGCGCCCGGCAAGCGCATGATGTCGAGCATGACGCCGACGATCGTCTTCCGCGATGGCAAGCCGTTCCTGGTGGTCGGCTCGCCCGGCGGCAGCACGATCATCAACACCGTGCTGCAGATCATCCTCAACGTCGCCGATCACGACATGAACGTGGCCGAGGCGACGTTCGCGCCGCGCCTGCACCAGAACTGGAAACCCTCGGAACTGGAGCTGGAGCCGGGCTTCAACATCGATTCGGTCCGCGTGCTCCAGTCGCTCGGCCACGAGATCGAGGTGCGCGACACGATCGGCAGCGCGCAGGTCATCATGCTCGAAGGCGGCAAGGTCCTCGGCGCGGCCGACCCGCGCCGCCCCGGCTCGGGCGCGGCCGGCGTCGGCAACCTCGCGGTCGAGAGCCGCGAAGGGGCCGCCGCGCTGCCCTGAGGCGCCCTGGCCTGAGCCGCCCTGGCCTGAGCCAGCCCGCGGCCCCGGCCGGCAAGCGGGCATGAAAAAGGCGCCGTCCGGTCCAGCCGGGCGGCGCCTTTTCGATGTGCGGGCGGGAAGTCAGCGCGGGTCGAAGGCGATCGCCTCGATCTCCACGTCGGCCGGCGCGACGAGGCCGGAGACGACGGTCGAGCGCGTCGGGTAAGGTGTCGGGAACAGCCGGGCATAGGCCGCGTTCATGCCGGCCGAAAGCTCGGCGCGGGTGATCCAGACCGTCGTCTTGACCACGTCCGCCAGGTCCAGCCCTTCGCCCTGCAGGACGGCGCGCAGGTTGGCGATCGCCTGCTCGGTCTGTTCCTCGATCGTGCCCTGGCACATGCCGCCTTCGGAGGTGCGGGGCAGCTGGCCGGAAACGAACAGCAGGGAGCCTGCGCGGCGGGTCTTGCTCAGCGGGGGGCCGGCAGGGGCGGGCTGGTCGGTGCTCATCGAAACTATCTCCTGTGGCTGGAAGCGAAACCGGCCCTGCCGTTCAGCGCAGGACCAGGCGGGCCAGGCGCTCGGCCGAACCCATCGCCAGGGTCCAGCCGAGCACGCCGTGGCCGAGGTTGTAGGCCAGCCGCGGGTGCGGCCGGGCGATGCGCGGCTGCGCGTCGGGCGTCATCGGGCGCAGGCCGGTCCAGAACGCGCCGGCCCGGTCGAACGCGGCGGCGCGCGGCATGGATCGGCGCGCGCCGTCGACCAGCGCGGCCATGCGCCGCGGATCGACCGCGCGGTCGAAATTGCCAAGGTCGGCCAGCCCGGCCACGCGGACCTGCCCGCCGAGCCGGGTGAAGACGATCTTCGCCTCGACATCGGTGATCGATATGCTGGGCGATGCCGGCGCCGCCGGGGCGGTGAAGGAATAGCCTTTCATCGGCATGATCGGCAGGCGAATGCCGAAGGGGCGCAGCAGGCGCCCGCCTTCCGAGCCGGAGCAATCGACCGCGATGTCGGCCGACAGCTCCTCTCCATCGGCGCAGACGGCCAGCGCGCGGTCGTCCTCCAGCCGCAGGCGGGTGACGGTGCGCGCGAAACGGGTCGCGGCGCCATAGCGATCGACCAGCAGGTCGCGCATCGCGCAGGCGAAACGGTGCGGGTCGCCGACCGCCTCCTCCGGCGAATGGAGCACGCCCCTGATCCCCGGCGCGGCGCGTTCCAGCGCCGGTTCCATGACGAAGGCCTCCGACGGGGACAGCGCGTGCTGGACCACGCCCGGCCCGGCCTTCATCTCCGCCACCGCGCGGGCCGCGTCGAACGCCCGCTGCGAACGATAGACGTGCATCTTGCCCGCGGTGCGATAGCCGAAGTCGAGCGGGTGGGCGCCGGCCAGTTCTTCCATCGCAACCCGCGATTCGAGCGCGAGCTGCAGCGTCGCCAGCGTATTGGCGCGGAACCTCTCGCGCGTGCAGTTGCGCAGGAAGGCGGCGATCCAGCGCAAGTAGTCGAGATCGAGCCGGCGGCGCATGCGGAACGCGGGGACCAGCCCCAGCGCCAGCTTGGGCATCTGGCTCAGCAACGCCGGGCTGGCGAGCGCATCGGTGTAGAGATAGCTGAGCTGCGCGCCGTTGGCGTGTGAGGTTTCCATCCCCGGTTCCTCGTGCCGCTCGACCAGCGTCACGGCCAGGCCCCTGCGCGCCAGGGCATAGGCGGTCGAAACCCCGACGACGCCGGCGCCGACCACAATGGCGGATTGTGGCACGGTCATCGCGGCGATTTCGCGTCCAGCCGCCGGACCGTGCCGTCGCGGCGCGGATCGGCCCCGCCGGCAAAGCCGCCCTCGCCATCGGCGAAGATCGCGTGGAGCCCCGATTCCTCGCCGCTGCCGGGCCGCACGGTCACCCCGCGCGCGGCCAGCGCGCCGCGCACCGCGGGGGAGAACTTGTCCGCCTCCCCGCGGAAGGAATCGCCGCGCGCGACGAGGTTGGGCAGCGCGATCGCATCGGCCGGGGACAGGCCCCAGTCGACCATGCCGACGATCGTCTTGGCGACATAGGCGATGATCGCGTTGCCCCCGGGCGAACCGAGCGCGGCGACGACGCGCCCGTCGCGGTCGAGCACGATCGTCGGCGACATCGACGAGCGCGGCCGCTTGCCCCCTGCGACGGCGTTGGCCGCCGGGCGCCCCTCATCGTCGACCGGTGCGAAGGAGAAGTCGGTCAACTGGTTGTTGAGGAAGAACCCGGCGACCGCGCGGCCGGATCCGAAATAGGATTCGACCGTCGTCGTCATCGACACGATGTTTCCATCGCCGTCGGCAATCACGAAGTGGGAAGTGCCCGCCGGCTCGCGGGTGGAATCGCGCCCGCGGACCTGCTGCGTCAGGGTGCCCGCTTCCGGCGCGGGCATGGCCCTGTCGCCGATCAGCGTGCGGCGCGCGGCGAGGTATTCGCGATCGAGCATGGCATCGACCGGCACCCGCACGAAGGCCGGGTCGCCGACGTAGCGGTCGCGATCGGCATAGGCGAGCCGGCTGGCCTCGGCGAAGAGGAACCAGGCCTGCGGATCGCCCGGCCCGCGCGCGGCGATGTCGGTCCCTTCGAGCAGGCCGAGGATCTGCAGCACCGCGACCCCGCTCGACGGCGGCGGCGGAACGCAGACGCGGTAGAGGCGATAGGGCCGGCAGACCGGTTCGACTTTCTCGGCGCGATAGCTTTCCAGGTCGGCGCGGGTCATCGTGCCCGCCAGCGGACCCTCGCGCGTGCGCTCGACGATCGCGCCCGCGGTCCGCTCGCCGCGATAGAATGCCTCGGCCCCGCCCTCGGCGATCGTCGCCAGCGTCTCGGCATAGGCCGGGTTGGCGAAGCGGTCGCCTTCGCGCAGCAGGCGCCCGCGCGCATCGCTGAACGTCGCGCGCACGTCGGGCGCGGCGGACTGCGGGTAATCGCCGTGGACATAGCGCTCGGTCCGCCCGGTCAGCGGGTAGCCTTCGCGCGCAAGGGCGACCGTTTCGCGGAAGGCGTCGGCCCAGGGCAGGCGGCCGTGATCGGCGTGGGCCATTTCGAGCATGGCCAGGACGCCGGGAACGCCGCTCGCGCGGCCGCCCAGCATCGCCTCGCGGCGCGGCAGGGGTCTGCCGTCCTCGCCCAGCAGCATGTCGGGGCGCGCGCCGGCAGGCGCTTTCTCGCGCCCGTTGTAGGCGGTGACGTCGCCGCTCTGCGCGTCGTAGTGGAGCAGGAAGGCGCCCCCGCCGATGCCCGAGCTTTGCGGTTCGACCAGCCCCAGCATCGCCTGGACCGCGACCGCGGCGTCGATCGCGCTGCCGCCGCGCTCGATCACCGCGATCCCGGCGCGCGTCGCCTCCGGGTGGGCGGCGACCACGACCGCTTCGCGCGCGGGCGCGATCGCCGGCGCCGCGCCCGTCGCGGGTTCGGCCGGCGGGGTGCCGGCACAGGCGGCCAGCGTCGTTGCCGAGAGCATCGCGAGGGCGGTCTTGCGCAGGACGCAGAGGGTTCGGTGGGTAAAGGCGTGGTCGATCAAGGCACTACTCGCTTCCGGGCCCCGGACCCTAGGCGAGCGGGCGAAGCGAGGCCCAAGAGTGACCGTTACGCCGGCCATAGACGAAAGCTATCCGCGCCGCGGATCGCGCGCGCCGGGCACCTTGCACGCCCGGACATCTTGCACATCCGGTATGATACATTATATCATAATTTCCCGTCCCCCTTCCCCTCCAACGAAAGCGACCAAGGATGCCCGCCATTCCCCGACACCAGCGCCTGTTCGATTCGCTCGCCATCGGCGCTTCGGCCGTGTGCCTGGTCCACTGCCTGCTCGTGCCCGCGCTGATCGTCCTCCTGCCGGCGCTGGGCGCCTGGCTGGCCTTTCCCGAGAGCTTCCACGTCCTCGCGCTCGCCTTCGCCGTTCCGGCAAGCGCCTTTGCCCTCGTCGGCGGCTACCGCCGGCATCGCCGGCTGCGGCCGGTCGGGCTGGCGCTCGTCGGGCTCGCGCTGCTCGCGCTCGGCGCGTTCGCCGCGCCGAGCGAGACGGCGGAGACCGTGCTGACCGTGCCCGGCGCGATCGCGCTCGCGATCGGCCACGCGTTCAACTGGCGGCTTGCCCGCCACGCCTGAGGGCGCGCAGCGGGGCACCGGCGCGTCGCCGCGCTAGGAAGCGAACTCGACCGCGGGCTGCGGGTTGTTGGGCACGAGGATCAGCGTGTTGTCCTCCACCCGCCACGACTTGAGCCGCGAGAGCAGGTTCATCCCGACCACGCTCGTCTCGCCCAGGTTGGGCGCGATCACGGCATCGAGGCCCCGCGCCGCGACATTGCCGAAACGCATTTCCTCGATCGTCGCGATCCGGGCCGAGATCGTGCCGTTGGCGGTATTGAGCCGCACCGGGATCCCGCCCGGCCGCGGCTCCAGCCCGATCCGCTCGGCCACGGTGGCCGATACCGCGGTCAGCGTCGCGCCGGTATCGACCATGAAGGCGACCGGCTGGCCGTTGACGTCGGCACGGAGCCAGAAATGCCCGTCGGCCGCCAGGGGAATGCGCGTTTCCTGCCCTTCGACGACCTGTTCGGGCAGGCCCATCTGCGGCACGGCCAGCTCTATCCGCGGGTCGAAGCGCGAGAGCTGGAGCACCAGCATCGCGAGAATGCCGATCAGCGCAAGCGTGCTGACGCGGCGCACGAACACGCCGAGCGCGAGGTTGCGCCGGGCCATGATCGACCCGGCCCAGCCGGCCAGGAGCGCGGCGACGGTGGCCATCAGCAGGCCCGAACGCGGGATGTCCGCGATCACGCCGGCAACGCCGTTGAGGAAGGATTGGAGGTCCACGTCAGCCGATATAGGGATTGCCGGCGCCCGGTTCCATGGATGGCCGCGCGTCAGGGCGCGCTGCGCGGGATCGTCGCCTCGGCCAGGATCAGCGAGAAGCGCCCCTGCGAGTCCTTCCACCGGCGCACCGGCGTCCATTCGCCCGCCAGCAGCAGGGCATTGGCGCTGCGGCGCGAGAACTTGTGGCTGTTCTCGGTATGGATCGTCTCCCCCTGCGCGAGCGCGAAGCTCTCGCCGGCGACGGTGAAGGACAGGTCGCGCTGCGCCTCGAGGTGCATTTCGACCCGCGCGAAATCGTCGTTCCAGCGCGCGACATGGCGCAGGCCGTCGACCGGGATCGTGCCGTCCAGCTCGCGATTTATTCTTCGAGCGAGGTTGAGGTTGAACTGCGCGGTGACCCCCGCCGCATCGTCGTATGCCGCCTCGAGCACGGCCGGGTCCTTGATCAGGTCCATCCCGATCAGCAGCTTCGAATCCGGCCCCAGCGTCGCGCGCATCGTGCGCAGGAGGTTGACCGCCGTGCGCGGGACCATGTTGCCGATCGTCGAACCGGGGAAGAAGCCCAGCTTGGGGTCCCCCTCCACCGCGTCGGGCAGCGCGACCTTGCGCATGAAGTCCGCCTCCACCGGGTGGACCGGAAGGCCGGGGAACTTGGCCGCCAGATCGCGTGCCGCGGCGCGCAGGAAATCGCCGGCAATGTCGAGCGGGACGTAGGCCGCCGGCGCGATCGCCTCCAGCAGCAGGGGCGTCTTGACCGAGCTGCCGCTGCCGAATTCCACCACCGCGCGGCCGGGCCCGATCTCCTGCGCGAACTCGGCCCCGCGCTGGCGCAGGATCTCGGTCTCCGCGCGGGTCGGATAGTATTCGTCCAGCCGGGTAATGTCCTCGAACAGCTCGGACCCGGCATCGTCGTAGAGCCAGCGCGCGGGGATCGCCTTCTGCGGCTGGCGCAGCCCGTCGAGCACGTCGCCGCGAAAGGCGCGGTCCACCCCGTCGCTATCGAAATCGACCAGCGACAAACCCGGATCGGCAGCCATCAGATATCCTTTGCAAGCCGCAGGCCGGTGAACTGCCAGCGCTGGTGCGGGTAGAAGAAATTGCGGTAACTGGCGCGCGAATGGCCGCGCACGGTGGCGCAGCTCGCGCCTTTCAGCACGAACTGGCCCGACATGAACTTGCCGTTGTATTCGCCCACGGCCCCTTCGCACGGCGCGAAGCGGGGATAGGGGAGATAGGCCGAACGCGTGAACTGCCAGCAATCGCCGAACAGGCCCTCGCCCCCGCGCGGGATCGGCGGGCCCGCGCGATCGCCGCCCCCTTCCCAGTCGTCGGGATGATCGAGCTGGTTGCCGCCCGCCGGATCGTGCGCCGGCGCGCGCTCGACATGCTGGCCGCGCGCGACGGCTTCCCATTCGAACTCGGTCGGCAGGCGCGCGCCGGCCCAGGTGGCGAAGGCATCGGCTTCGTAATAGGAAATATGCGCGACCGGCGCGGCCGGATCGCGTTCCTGCCACCCGCAATGGGTGAAGGCCTGCCCCTCGCGCCCGCGCCCGGCTTCACCCTCGCCCCAGTAGAGCGGCGCGCGAATGCCGTGTTCGTTCACCCAGGCCCACCCGTCGGAAAGCCAGAGCCGCGCGTCGCGATATCCGCCGTCGGCGATGAAGGCGTCCCACTGCCCGTTGGTGACGAGCGCGCGGGCGAGCGCGAACGGTTCGAGCAGGACGCGGTGGCGCGGCCCCTCGTTGTCGAAGGCGAACCCCTGGCCGTCGTGCCCGATCAGGGCAATGCCGCCCGGGTGGCTGTGCCAGCCGTCGCTATCCATGTCCTGCCGCCCGCCCCGGCCCTCGCCCCTGGACGCGGCACGATCCCACATCGCCGGGCCGAGCGGGTTCTGGAACAGCGCGTGCTTGATGTCGGTCAGCAGCAGTTCCTGGTGCTGCTGCTCGTGCGCGATGCCCAGCGCGATCAGCGCGGCGCAGTCCGGGTCGTCCAGCAGCGGGGCCATCGCGGCATCGACATGGTCGCGCCACCGGCCGATCTCGGCCACGGTCGGGCGCGACAGCAGCCCCCGGTCGCCGCGCGCGATCCGCGCGCCCTCGGCCTCGTAATAGGAATTGAACAGGAAGGGCCAGTCCTCGCGATGGAGGCGATAGCCGGGCAGCCGGTCGCGCAGGAGGAAGGTTTCCCAGAACCAGGTCGTGTGCGCGAGGTGCCACTTCGCGGGCGAGGCGTCTTCCATCGACTGGATCGTCGCATCGGCTTCGGAAAGCGGCGCGGCCAGCGCGGCCGTCAGCCGGCGCGTGCGGCGATATTCGTCGGCCAGGCCCGCCCCCTGCGGGGCGCGGACGGCTTCGGGCTGGGGCACGGGACTCTCCTCTCGCTTCCAGTCCGAAACGATGATGGAGCAATTGGGTTGCGAAGAAAAGGGGGCGCGCCGACCACCGTGCCCGGCGGCCCCGCCATTCCCCTGCGTCCCCCGGGGCGCAAAGCCGCGCGGCGCGCGCCGCCGGCGCCGGGGCGCCCGTTCATCGCGCAGGAACTATACGGCACATTCCCCTTGACATTTATAACCGTTTTGGTTATGTAGTGAGGGCCAGTCCAGACTGGCTACAGCGACGGGGGCAAAGCGTGTACGCGTCACGTCTGGCCGCTTCGTCCATACGGCCGGTGCCTCGGGGGGCTAGTGACCGCTCGATAAAGCACCCCTGTGCCGGGATGCGAGGACTATCTAAGGCGCTTCCCTTGCCCGGCCCGCGGCGGACCTCAACGCCGCGAGCCTTTCAAGGGCCCGCTCCCGCGATAGCCTCTGGCGGACAGGGCAAGCGCGAGCCCTGGCCCTGTCCGCGCCTCGCATTCCTCGAAGGGCCGAGCGGGAGGTTGAAGGCAACCCCTCCCGCCACTCGCAAGGATGTTGCCAAGGCAACCCTGTGACGCCCAGGTGGCAATCCTGTGATGCCCAGGCGGCACCGGCCGGTTCCGTCCGCTTGCCTTTCCTCCCGGCGTAACCGTCCGCAC
>NZ_WTYO01000003.1 GCF_009827515.1 Pelagerythrobacter marinus
ACGGAACCGAGCTCACCAGCAACGCCGTGCTGGCATGGTGCGGCGAGATCGGCGTCGAGTGGCATTATATCGCGCCCGGAAGGCCGATGCAGAATGGCTATGTCGAGAGCTTCAACGGTCGCATGCGGGACGAACTGCTCAACGAGACGCTGTTCTTGAGCATGGCCCATGCCCGTGTCGAGATCGCCGCCTGGGTGGACGATTACAACCGGGAGCGACCGCACTCATCGCTTGGCTACGCAACACCGGCGGCGTTCGCCGCCGAACTGGATAAGCAATGGCCTGCTTCACTACGCCCTACGGGCTCCGCTACGCAGCCCATTGCTTCAACCGCGCTCATGCGCGAAACAACCGCCCGGCTCTAATCCCAGCTGGGGGAAAGCTGGGGGTCACGTCACCCTCTCGCACTACCGTCATAATCTCATCCGATTGTGCTCAGTTTGTCACGGAAGGCACGATACGGAAGGCACGATCACCACCGCACAGCTCAAAGCGCGTAAATCGGAGATGGTAGAAGCGACCCGGGCAAATCTCCGCGCACGGATGGACGGAACACTAACGCACACGCGTATTCCCCGCCCCACGGCTCGGTTCTATGGTCGTGAGAACGACGTCGATATACTCGTCCAAAGCTTAGTAGCAGGAAGCTCAATTCTAATTTCGGGGCCAGGTGGCATCGGCAAGACCGAATTGGTTCTCCAGGCGCTTCACAAGCTTGGATCGGATCGTAAAGCAATCTGGGTGGATGTGGAGCGCTACGCGTCTTCCAGCGCAGTGCTGGACGCTCTTCGGAATGCGCTTTCCGCCGACGGCGAGCCTTGTGGAATTGAAGATATTGCGCATCGCCTTGACCAGTGCGAGGCGATTTTGATCCTCGATGGCATCGATCGAGGCAACCTGGACGACCTAGAAAATTTCGAGGACAGGTTCAGCAAGCTGTATGCGGAAACCCGAAAAGCTCAGTTTGTAATAACCTCACAAGTGAATCTGTTGCGAGCCCCTGTCGACGTCCGACACGTGGCAGGAGCGCTCGGACGCGCGGACAGTCACAAGTTGCTCGCGAGCGGATTTGATGAAGACATCTTCGAGGACGGACCTGAACTCGAGGAGCTTCTCGAACTTTGCGAGGGGCATGCGCTCACATTGCAGCTCGCGGGAGCGATCACGTCGCACTACGGATCCATGCGTCATTGCATCGATCTCGTGAACGAGCGCGGTTCGCAGGCCATAGCTCTTCCGGCTCGTCAACGACACGATCGCACAAGTTCTCTGAATATCTGTCTCGATGTCACCTTCCATGCCTTATCGCCCGAAGCGCAGGCCATGCTCTGGGTGATCGCTCAGGCTCCAGCCGGTCTTTTCCGAGCTCAACTTGAACGCGGAAACTTCGAAATTAGGGAGCCGGTCGAGGCTCTCGCCCAATTGCGTCGCTGGAATCTCATCTACACAACTGATCCTGGCATTCGCGAGCGGATCCACTGCCTGTCACCTATACGCCTGTTTGTGGCGGACCGGTGGCCTACGGCGAATCGCGAATGGGCGGATAAACTCAAACGGTCGCTCCTGCTCGATATCGCGATGATGGTGTCGGTGATCGAGGACAAGTCGCTCGAGGCGGAGGAGGTCGGATACATGGTCGCCCGGTATTCGGAAGAGATGCCGAATATCGATTATCTCATCAACGAAGCCTTCAAAAAGGAGGCAAATGATGAGGTGGCCTTGTTAGCCGAAGCGGTATGCTCGTCGCTGGTCAGGTATTTCTTCGTGCAACGTATGGCCGAGGAGGGTGGGCACGCGATGCTGAAGGCGGCCAGGATTGCGCTCGCCAATAAGCGGCCTGACAGAGCCGCCTCATTCGCAGGTATGCTCATTGGCCTCGCTAGACAGTCAGGGGCCCATATTGCCGGAGTCGCTGAAGAAGTCATTGCCAAGGTCGAAGCCTGTCGCCCTTTGAGCGACGGCACTGAAGGAGACCTGCTGATAGCCAAGACCATGCTGGCGCTCGATGCAGGCGAACCCGAACGCGCGAGCAATTTGTCACGTGAGGCCTTTGAAAGGTTCAAGGCCGCTAGCAGGAAGCTGGATGAGCCTTTGCCGGGTGATCGAGATGAACTCGACGAACAAGCGGAGAAAGAACGCCGCGAAGGGATCCACAACGATCTCGCTTCCGCCCTGCAGTTGCATGGCGATGCCCAACTCGCCATGCGGAAATATAAGGAGGCCGCCGATGCCTATCGGCACGCGCTTCGGCATCAGCGAGGCGCCTCGGTAGCGGTCAACCTCGGACAGACATTGCATCAGATCGGCAATTGCGAAGGCAATCTGGGCAATCACGCCCAGGCCGCCGAATACTACGCGAAAGCGCTGACCGTTTTCCTCGCGGTCGAGATGAAAGAGTTCACCAGCAATGCCAGCGGCGAACTGGGGTTCGCTCTCATCGACGCCGATCTACCCAGCGTACGAACCGGGAAACCTGAAGGCCTCCAGGCCTGTTTCGAGGATCTCGAATGGGAAATTCGCAGGTCCCTGCAGGATAGTTCTGTGGACCTGAACCGAGCCTTCGTAGTCGCTCGCAAGGCTTTCGGTACCGTCGCACTCGGGATCTTCGCGCGTCAGGCGCGCCTGACGGGTGACTGGGCTTTGCAGACCGCAACAGACCTTCTCGTGCCGTTTGCCGATGCCGCCGCTTCTTTCGACGAGCGGTTCACCTGCACCGTATTGAACATTCCGTTGCAACTCGCATTCCTTGTTGGGGAGCTTGAAGCTAGTCGGGACAGCACAGGCGATCCGGAGATCGGGTTAGTGCACGAATTGCTGAGGTTTTGCTGCTCCCCCGATCCACGCTCCCGCGATATGTTCCGGTTAGCAGACTGGCTCGCCACCTACCTTACACGCGAGATGGGAGTGGAGGGCTTGACGGGAGCCAGAGTCCGCGAGTTCATGGTGAATGCGGACGACGGGGTCCATGACGAGTTGGAGCTATTTCGACCGCGACCAGAAAAAAGCACCGAGTGATGTACTTCGGCTTCAAGCCCTGATCAGTTTTCGGACCTTATCTGGAGCTCAGCCAGCCTTTCAGAACATACCTCGTGCACGACCCGGCCGAGTTCCTCGACCTGTTCCCCAAGCCAATCGAGCTCGTCCTTGGTAATACGGTAATGCTTTGAGTATCGTGCCTTGACGTACGCTTCCTTCAGCTTCTCGAAGCGCGCACGATCGCGGCGCGTGTCGCGCGGCCAGACATAGGTCAAACGTGGGTCGATACGTTCGGCTTGTGTTCGCAGGAAGCCGAGGTTGTGCACGTGCGGGGTGTAGAAGGTACATACGAGCAGAACCGTGTGATATAGTCTTTCACACGACTGATGAAGGATAAAGGCGGCCTCCTTTGTGCGGCCCTCGTCCCATAGCCCCCTCGCAGTCTTTAGGTAGACTAGAGCGCTCGGATACCACTCGTCGAAATACTCCTGCGCCATCGCCAGCGCCTCACCGGCAGTCTTGGGCTTCGGCGTGTGGAGCTCGGTGTCATCGGATTGGTAGAGCGCGATCCCGTCCTTCGCGACATCCATGAAGAAATAGCGTCCGTGCGCGAGACCGTCGTTCACCTCCTGCAGCGTATGGACGATAAAATTGACCGGCGTCTTGAGCGATTTGGTCACGCCGTACTCGCGCATCAGCCGGTCATCGAGCTTCGACCAGTACTTGACCCGGTCGACCAGCCGCTTGTCGTTGACGATGATGAGCAGATCGTAGTCCGACTGGTAGCCTTTGGCCGTATGCGGCTCGTCGACCCAAGTGCCGCGGGCATAGCTACCGTAGAGAATGACCTTGAGAATGCGGCCGGCCTTCTTCCACTCGTGCTTCGCCAGGGCAAAGGCATCATCGAATTCTTCGAAAATCAGCTGCACCACGCGCTCAAGTTCGCGTTGCTTTTGCGGGGGCAGGTGATCGAGTTCGGTGCGCATTACTGGACCTTTAGCAAGCACTTGGAATGGTTGCACCCTCGCATTCCTGCAGGTGCGTCGGCATACCCAAGAAAGCGTCCCTCTCCTCCATTGGTTGGATTTCTCCGCCGGACTATCGAAGGCTTCTGTCAGGGCTACGCTGGAGGCTCTGGGCCGCTTCCGTCTGTTTTCTCGACCTCACCAAGCTCTGGTTCCGGGACCGCGCGAATGAGATCGTCAGCGAGATGCCTGCCCGTTTCCATGCGCCGCGCGAGCGCTTCGATGAAGAAGTCGAAGCGCTTTTCTGCATCGGCACGGGCGGCGGCATTGGCTTCCAAAGGTATAGCCGGCGTCACCGCCAGCCATCGCCTGAGGTAGAGGGCGAAGGCCTCGTTCCCGACCTCGATATGATAGTCGAGCTTGCCGATCTGTCGGCTTATGCGATCAAGGCGTCGGCTGAAGGCCGCTTCCATGCGTTCCGATCCATCGGGAGAGAGAAAAGAGCCGATGGCGGCCTCTACCACCGAAGCCTGCGAAACGCGCTTGCGACCCGCATAGTCCGCAAGCTGCCTGGAAAGGGCTGGCGGCAGACGGAAGGTATGCTTGATACGGTTGCCCTTGCTCATAGCTCGATCCCGTCGCCGGGATCGAGCGCAGCGCGCCGCGCATTGGCCTGCATCCGCTGGGCCATTCTGCGATTGCGGTTTGCCTGATCGTCCTCCGTTCGGTCGTCAAACTCAAATTCGTTGGGGATCTCGACCGGCGACAGCGCCACATCTTCGTAGTCCGGCAATTCGGGCGATTGGCGGATCCCGCCATCGGACTGGCGATCATCGACCCGAAACTCTTCAGTCCCGGCCAGCGATTTCTCCGATTGCGAAGGCGGGGTCACATGTCTCCCGTGCCATTCGCTCTCGTCCGGCGCGAAGTCCGACTTTTGGACCGTCGGTGGACGCTCCACCCGTTTGCTGAGCCGCGGATCGCGGTAGTAGCGCGCTTTCCTGGCACGGATCGGATGCACGCCTGCGAGCATCACGATTTCGTCGGTGTCGGGCAGCTGCATGATTTCGCCCTGGGTCAGAAGAGCGCGCGCCGTCTCCGAGCGCGAGACCATCAGGTGACCAAGCCACGGAGAGAGGCGGTGTCCGGCATAATTGCGCATCGCGCGGGTTTCGGTCGCAGTCCCGAGCGATTCCGAAACGCGCTTGGCAGTGCGCTCGTCATTGGTCGCGAAGCACACCCGCACATGGCAATTGTCGAGAATGGCATTGTTCTGCCCGTAGGCCTTCTCGATCTGATTCAATGACTGGGCGATCAGAAAGGCCTTGATGCCGTAGCCCGCCATGAAGGCGAGCGCGCTTTCGAAAAAGTCGAGCCTACCCAAGGCAGGAAACTCGTCGAGCATAAGGAGAAGCCGCTCGCGAACGGCACCTTCCTGCAGATCCTCGGTCAGACGTCTTCCGAGCTGGTTGAGAATGAGCCGGATGAGCGGCTTGGTGCGGCTGATGTCTGACGGCGGAACGACGAGATAGAGCGTGACTGGGCGGCCCTGTGCCACGAGGTCCGCGATGCGCCATTCGCAGTGCCGCGTGACCTTTGCGATAACCGGATCGCGGTACAGGCCGAGGAACGACATGGCGGTCGAGAGCACGCCCGAGCGTTCGTTCTCCGACTTGTTGAGCAATTCTCGCGCCGCGCTCGCGACAACCGGATGGACGCCGTCTTCCCCCAGATGCGGTGTGTGCATCATTGCGGTCAGTGTCGCCTCGATGGATCGGCGTGGATCGGAGAGGAAGTTCGCCACCCCGGCGAGCGTCTTGTCAGGCTCGGCATAAAGCACATGCAGAATGGCCCCGACGAGCAGCGCATGGCTGGTCTTCTCCCAGTGGTTGCGCCGTTCAAGCGAGCCTTCGGGATCGACCAGCACATCGGCGATGTTCTGCACGTCGCGCACCTCGTTGATGCCGCGTCGCACTTCCATCAGCGGGTTATAGGCTGCCGACGCCTCATTGGTCGGATCGAAGAGAAGCGTGCGACTGAACCGGGAGCGGAAGCCTGCGGTTAGCTCCCAGTTCTCGCCCTTGATATCATGCACGATCGCCGAGTGGGGCCAGGTCAGCAGCGTCGGGACGACAAGGCCTACACCTTTGCCGCTGCGCGTCGGTGCGAAGCAGAGCACATGTTCGGGCCCGTCGTGACGAAGATAGAGATTGGCATGCTGGCCGATAATGACGCCCTTGCCTGCCAGAAGGCCCACGCGTGATATTTCGGAACGGGTCGCCCAGCGCGCCGAGCCATAGGTCGCGCTGTTCCTGATCTCTCGGGCGCGCCAGACCGACATGCCGATCGCGACCATGACCGACACGAGACCGCCCGATGCGGCGATCATTCCGCCGATCTCGAAGATGCGCGGCGCATAGGCTTCGTAGCTGAACCACCACCAGAAGATGGCATAAGGCGGATAGACAGGCGCTCCGGAGACACTGAACCACCGCGCGCCCAGCTGCGCCTGATAGCCAAGCGCGTGCGCCGTCCATTGGGTACCCGCCCACACACCTGCGAGCGTGAGAGCAAAGACGACGAGTATCTGACCCCACAATATCCGGGTTGCCGACAAGGCTGGCTCCTTTCGTGAAGGACAGCACGGCGGCTTTGCATTGCATATTCAAGTCGGAAGCTGCGTGATCGCAGGTTGGCGTAGCAAAAGCAGCGTACGGCTAGATTGCTTCCCGACTATATTCCGGGTTACCGGACCAGGTCAGGCGGTACATCGCCCCTTGCGCGACCGATTGCACGACGTTGGGCCACAGGGCCGCGATGCAAGTCCCATCCGCATGGCGCACAGAGGGATAGATAATGCCGTTATGACCGGCTGCGCGTGCCTGCGCCGCTAGAGCATTGCCGACAGGATAGCCTTTCGTCTTGTCCGGATCGAGGGCCGGGTGACCAGGGAGGTCGCGCAAATCGATGAAGACGCCCGCCATGCTGGCAATCATCTCGCCATATTCGACAACGGCATCGAAATCGCCGGCATCGGCGAGCGCCTGTGTCAGGTGATGGCCGACCTCGGCAATACAGGTCTCGACATCGAGCGCGGCATACCATGCGCCGCGGTTCGCGGGGTTGAAGCGATTGGGCTCGCGCGGTTTGGCGTAGGCAAAGCTCGCATTGATGAACCTGGCATGCGGCACGCCGTGAACCAGTTCGTCGGCTGTCAGCCCGCCAAACCCGCGCTCTTCGGCGATCAGGCGCGAACTCGTCGCCCCCTCGATTTCAGCGAGCAGCGCAAGCTCTTCATCATTGTCAGCAAGCGGAGCCATGACCGCGTCACGTAAACGCGCGCTGGAAACGAGCCGGACAGTCCGCTCGAATGCTTCGCGGATCTGCGGCGGCTCGCCTGCCTCCTCAGAGCCCGCCACGAAGCGCGTCGATATATTGTCTGGTCTCCAGCATGCGCGGAATGCCGCCTTCGATCATCGCCCCGATGGGCGAGCGGCGATCAAACAACGGGGCCCTGTTTTCGAGCTTTGGCCAGCGATCGGCCATGTCGTTGGCGAACAGCAGATGCAGTCCCTTGAACAGACCGATCAGCGCCGACGCGCGGGTCAGCTGGTCCTGACCGAGCGAGCCTTCCCAGGTTCCGGCTTTCATCCGGTCCCAGGTGCTTTCGGACACGCCGAGCAGCGCAGCGCCCTCAGCGTTGCTCGCACCCCAAGCCCCAATGAGGCGCAGCACGGCCTTTACCGCAGCGCTGGTGAGGCGGCTGCGATCACCGTCGCTTGCAAAGGTCTGAAGCCCCGGGGGAGCTTCGGCATGCTGAATCGCTGCACTTACCATATCGCATCTCCTGATGCGTTTATAAGCATCATATGGTGCGTTTGTCAAGATTTCCGTTACGATGCCGGTGCTCCTCAAACCGCCGGACCGCGCGAACGCGCAAAGTTCCAGTCGACACCGCCTCGCACATGGACCTTGCCAGCGACTTCTTTTCCAAGATGCCGCTCGAGGTCTTGCCTCCAGGGCACGAGCTGGAAACCCGCTCCGTCATCGATCATGGCGAAGCGACCCGACGCCAGCGAAATGCGCTCGCGGTAGATGCCGGAAATGTGATCACCTTCCGTTACCGGATTTGCCAGACGACCATGACGCGCAGCCAGCGCTTTACCTGCCGCGTCCAGTTCCTGCTTGCGGAGCGTTCCGAGCAGGTTGCGCACCAAGGTCACGCTCCTACCATGTCGCTTCGCAAGACTTTGATCGACGAGCCATTCACGGCGCTCGTCAAGAGCCTTCCGGACTTCATTGCCGAAGCCGCCTCCCAGCGACGCGGCTCGTGCCGACAGCAGCTGCCGGTCGAGCCAGGTCGCCCCGCGCGCGTCAATCTGTCGTTCGAGCGGCAGGTCCGAACGCACCAGCAGGCTGCTGCGCCGTCGCCCGTTGCGGTCGGTCCATTCGCCTGTCTCGACGATGGCGCCGGGTGCTGCATCGCTTGTCTGGTCCAGATCGGGAAAACGCAGATAATGCGCACGCCCGTCCACTCCTTCGACGATCGCATAAGCCTCGCCTGTCAGCTCATCATGAAGACCGCGCTCGACCAACCTTCCGATGACCCGGCGGTTCTCGTCTTCTCCATGCAGCGCGAAGGATGCAAGGGCGCCTTGTGCGCCGCGTCCACGCATCGCCTTGTGCAAGGTCTTGATGATGTCGCCGCGCTCGCCAAGCGCGCGCAAGGTCGGTTCGAGGTCTGCGGCCAAGGTCCAGCGCGCCGCCCCGATCCGCTCGGCCAATCCCATGCGTTCGAGCATTTGTGCGCGGCCAATAAGGAATGCGCGGTTGCTGCGGCGTGTCGCATCGTCCTCGGGGGACAAATCGACCACGCCAAGATCGTCGCGCTGATTTTGCAAGCGGCGGTCGAGCGAGGTCCAGCGCTCGGCATCGACCTCGCGGCGGAGCGCTTGCTGAATATTGCGCTCGCTGCGCGGGCCGAGCTCGACGGTGACGCGCTCCTGGGCGCGGGCCCGCATACCTTCGCTGATATAAGAGCGATCGATCACCAGGTCCCTGCCGTCCGAGGCAACGCCGCGGACCAGGACATGGACATGCGGGTTGTCGGTATTCCAGTGATCGACCGCCACCCAGTCGGGCTTGGTGTCGAGATCGCTCGCCATATCCTCAAGGAGTTCGCGCGTGAAAGCGCGCAGGTCAGCCATCTCGCTTGCGTCTTCCGGCGACACGATGAAGCGGAAGTGATGCCGGTCGTCTTCGCAGCGCGCGGCGAAGGCATCGCCATCGACCTCATCCGATAAGGCATCGAACATCTGGGCATCCGATCCGTCACGGGTGACGCCGTCGCGTTCGAGATAGGCGATGTGGCGGGCGAGCGGTGCCGAGCGGAACCGGCTGCCGCCATGGCGAACGACGCGCGCCTTGATGATGACCCGCCGCTGGAAAGCATGGGGGCGGCCTCGGAACGCAGCACGTTTGCCGCGTCCCAGATGCCCGGTTCCGCCGCCTGCCCGGCCTCGCCCGAGCGGCGTATAGCCTGACCGGCGCGAGGCCTGCAGTACGCGTCCCACCAGCGAACCGGCCTTGCGATAGGCGCGCGCATCGCTGTCTCTCGACCGGCCCGGCCTGATGTCGAATTCGTCGTCAGCCACAGACAGGAAAATCGTAAGACGGCGCTTTCAGCATTGAAAAGCCTAAGGATTGCGGTTCAAGCGCCTGCAGACTTACAGCAGAGACGGCGCGTAATTTCCCGCGAAACCAACCACCTGCAGCCCGACCGACGGCGCTGCTTTTATCTCGCCATCGTAATTGGGCCCTTATTCTTGGCCCGTTTCTGCATCTTCGCTCTCCTTTCCAAGTCATACATTCAAGTGTGCTAGTAGTCGATAGAGCACGCCAGTATTGGCGCTCTGGTGTGGGGTGGTCCCCGCAATCGTTCGTGCTCCGCCCTGCATGCCATGCAGGCGCACATGTCCGCGTCGGGATCGCGAGGCCACACATCCAATCACGCGCGATTGACCGCTCTCTGGGAGCGCTGTCGCCGGCAAGATATCGTGCTCTTCGCATCCGCTTCGATCCACCTCAACCAACCGCCATCACGGCGGAACTCGTGCTATCGCCTCGTTGTTAAACCGTTCTCGTGGTGCAGCGCGCGTGCGTCATGCCTGCACCGCAACTGCGTTGCCGCTGCTCTCGGGCTGGTCGTTCGCCGCCGAGAACCGGAACCGCGATCCGTCGATCCACATGCGGTGCATGATCACTGCGAGCTTGCGCGCGACCGCAACGACCGCACGCTTGTGACCGCGCTTAGTCGCGATCTTCATGCCCCAAGCTTTAAGCGTGCTGTGCTGCTTCGAGCGCGTGAGCATGCCGCTCGCCGCCTCGTAGAGCGCGGTTCGAACCTCGCCGTCGCCGCGCCGCGAGATATGTCCGTCGCGGTCGACCGAGGTGCCCGACTGCTCGCGCTTGGGCGTCAGCCCGAAGTGCGCGCCCAGCGTCTTCGACTTGGCGAAGCGGTGCGGGTCGTCGACCGCCGCCATGAACGTCATCGCGGTGACCGGCCCGACGCCGGGGATCTCGCACCAGCGGCGGCACAGCTCCTCCTGGCCGACCAGCTGAACGAGCATCTTGTGCAGCTCGCGGTACTGGTCCCACAATACCTGCCAGCAGGTCAGCATGCTCTCGCTGAGCACTTGGAGCAGCGGATCGCCTGCGACGAGCTCGCGAACGCGATTGCAGAAGGTGCTGCGCTGCACACGCGGTCCGACCATCAGACCGAACATCTTCAAGGACTGGCGAACCTCGTTCTCGATGTCGAGCAGCTTGCGCTTGAGAGTCCGTCGGTGTGCCAGCAGCAGCTTCATCCGGTTGGCGCGTTCGCTCTTCGCATGAACCTGTTTGAACCAGCCCGATCGCACCAGTTGAGCAAGCCCGCGTGCATCGTTCTTGTCGGTCTTGTTGCGCTGGGCGTCCAGCATGCGGGCTGCGTGATGGGTCTCCAGCAGCACCATCGGGATGCCGTGCTTCTCCAGCTCGCGGTGCAGCCAGGCCGACCAACTGGTCGCCTCGTGGCCGACGAGCAGCAGCCGGTTCGCATACGGCTCAAGCGCCTGCCAGATCGCTTCGGGGTCGGTGGTCACACTGGTCTCCAGCGCGATCTCGCCGTCCTTGGCTTTGACGACGCAGATCGCAGTTGTGGTGGCGGAAGTGTCGAGTGCGGCATGGTATTGCATCGGGGGGCGTCCTCTCTTGCGGGGTGTAACAACACCCCGACCTTGCGCCTTCCCGTGCACCATGGCGAGATCGCCCGACGCTGGCCCAATTACGCGGTCAATCCCTCCCTTCCATTGATGCCTAGGTCTCCGCTCCTACGCCCGCTTTCGCTTGGGAACGCATGCCTGCGCGAAGGTGCGAGGACCGCTCTCATTTAGAAGGAGCCGTCGAGACGGGCGCGAAAAGATCATGCGCGGGCTGTTCCGGGCGCGCAAAAGGGTTCGCTACGGGGCCGGGCGCAGCCACCTCGTCCAACTCTTGTCGCGCCGCGCCGGAAGGCTGCAAGACGCCGGGCGGAACATCCCCGGCTTGAAGAGGCGCCGCCGCAAAAATGCCCTCGGACTGCAACAGCGGCGCAATCCGGGCGACATAGCGGCGTGTTTCGAGTGGCAGCGAACGCCGTCCGGCAAGCCAGTCTTCGTAGCGTCCCGGACCCGCATTGTATGCAGCGAGGAAGCCTTGCGCGCCGTAGCGATCGTACATTTCGCGCAGGTAAGACGTGCCGGCCAGAATGTTGTCGCGCGGGTCGAACGGGTCTTGCCCGAGGGAGAACCGGGCGCGCTGCCGCGACCAGGTTCCGGGCATGAGCTGCATGAGACCCATCGCTCCTGCTGTGGAAACAGCCCGCACCCGGCCCGCACTTTCGGCCCGGATCACCGCATAAATCCATTGCTCGGGAATGCCGAATTGCTGCGATGCCTCGCTGACATGCGCTGCAATCTCGACGCGCTGGGAAGCTCGGACAAACTGCTCCGATTGCGCAAAAGCCTGCGCCGGACTCGCCGCCAGCATGGCAGCCAGGAGTCCCGGCAGAAGATACGGGCGGGCCACGGAATCAGTCCTTTGCCGGGCGGCGCGCGCCGCGCGACCATATAAGGACATGGTTCTGGTCGTCAGAACTGAACAGATTGGCGCGCAGGGGCCGAGGCAATACCGGATCGTCGACGACGAGCGTGACAAAACTGCCTGCCTTGTCGCCGACATATTTCCAGCCTGCACCCACCTCGTAGGTTTCCTCGCCCTCGCCTGCCATGATGCGATAGTCAGGGGCGTTCTCGACGTCGCAGGGGTCGACGGCCACCAGGGTCAGCGGTCTATCGATGGTGAGGGTTTTCAGCCGTCCCTCGAAGCCGTCGGGTGTGGCTGCAAAAGTGCCGATACAGGTCATTGTGCGTCTCCTTCAGTGGTGTTTTGGATGGGAAAGTCTGCGGGTGAGGCAAGCAGGACAAAATCCCCGTCGCCCGCTTCATCGGTCCAAACGGGCCGCGCCCGCCCGATGACATCGGCGCGTACGACCGGGCCGAAATAACGCCCGTCAAAGCTGTCGGGGGCGCGCCCGTTCATCACGAACAGTTCGTGCGCAGCAATCGTCCGGCACCCTTCCCAGACAGGCAGTTCGCGTCCAAGGCTGTCGAGCCGGCGCGCCGCTCCCGCAGGTGTCCCATTGATCTCGATGAGCAGGTCGCGCCGGCAGACCCTATCCCCGCCAAGCGCCGCAACCTCCTTGATGAGCGGAACGCCCGCAGGAAGATAGCCGCGCGAGGCGAGGTATTTCTGCAGCCTGAAAGCAGGATCGATCGCGACGCGGTCGCCTCTTTCAAGACCGGTCTTTCCGCCGATTGAGTACAGTCCAACCGGCACGCTGGCCGTCACGTTCCAGACCAAAAGTCGCGAGAGCGGGATTGCGATGCTGGCCAGTGTCGCTGCCGCGACCATGCCTGCCAGAAAGGCGGTGCGCCGCCTCATGATTGCAGCTTTCGCCGCCGCAGCCAGTCGCGATGGCGCGCAGGGGAATAGGAACGTACTTGCATGCCCCCTGCCAGCCTGTTGTGGACATGATGCCAGTGGTCGGGAGCTACATCGCAGGGATCGATGCCAACGTCCTCGATCGCATCGATCAGCGCAAAGACCTGGCGAACCTTTGGCCAGCTTCGCACCGAGAGCAGGATTTGCGCGCCAGGATCGACCTGCGGCAGAGTGGTGAACGGCTCGCCGAAACCGGCGGCTTGGGCGATCGTGAGTGTGGAGCCAACGGTCCCGTAGTCGTTCGAAGCCCACCGAACCAAGGCAAAGACCTGTCCCGGAGCATAGCTTTCGATACGCGTCCGGCGATCGAGGATGCGCTCTGCAACGGGCTTGCCGAACCGAAGCCAGTCTTCCTGCACGCCGCCGCGCCACACCAGCGTGACGTGCGTAAGTGGCGGATCACCGGAACCTGCCTCGACCGGTTCCGGAGGCGGAAGCGAAGCGCGCGCTGCGCTTTTGCACAGGCGTGGCTGTGTTAGCAGGAATCTGAAAGATTCCTTGTTAGCATTGTTAAGGGCTTCGCAGGCGCCGCGTTTTCGGCGAGTCGCGCAGGCTCCCGGTTCCCGATAGTCCGGGAATAGGGTTCCCGATCGTCCGAACGTCATGGTTCCCGATAGTCCGAACATCACGCACCCTTTTCCACAGGGGGCAGCCCGATACGGCGCCGCGCGGACGCGAAGGGATCGACAGGCGCTGCAACGAACAGGAGCCGCTCGCGGCCGAACTGGTGCTCAAGAGCGAGATTGTAGCCGGGGAGCGACTGGCGGCGAACGATGGCCCGCACTTCGAAAGCGAAACGCTTCAATGGCGAGAGCGCGCCGGACTTCACATGCAAGTGCGAAATGTCGAAACTCCACCCGCCCTTCTGCTTCCCGCCATGCTTGCGTACGATGCGATAGAGCCAGCGCTCAAGACCGCCGGTAAGCGCGAAATAGGCCGGGTCGATGGTCAGGACGAGCGCACGATCGAGCACGCCCTCGTAGAGCCAGTCCGGCACGATCATTTCGATGCCGAGCGCGCGCCCGTTGTCGTCGAGCCGTTCGCGCCATTCGTTGATCCAGGAAAATCGTCGGCGGCGTCGCGCCCCGGCCTGCCGGATGGAGGTGGCAATGCTGGTCGACTGCAAGCGGTCGAGCGCCGCCTTCAGGCGCTCGTAGCCAGCCTTTCCGGTTCCGCGCCGGGTGAAGGTAAGGATTTCATGGGGCGTCGCCGCGATAAGGCGCGAGGTGGCTTTGCCGGCATCGCGCGCCTCGACGATCTGGCTCGCTACCCAGATCAGTACATCGGCGTCCCAGATGGTGGCCACGCCATGTTCGGCGGTCGCTTCGACCAGAATGGCGACCTCGCCCATACGAAAGTCGATCGGCTTCACGCGCTTCGTCTTGGCGAGGCTGAAGAAAGGCCAGGCCATCAGATCCTGCGCATCGCGCGCGGCGATGTCGCTGCCCGCGCCGACGAACAGGTCGAGCTGTCCGGCCCCGCCGTCCGATGTCTTCAAGGAGCGCATGGTACCGCTTCAGCGCCGGACCGGACCGGTGTAGCCGTCGATCCGCTTGGCAGGATGAACGACGCCCTTGCCCGGATCGCTGGTGGAACGGCGCAAGCCCTGCTCGGCCCAGGCGTCGAGATCTTCGGGCCGGTAAACGATGCGGCCGCCGAGCTTGTGGTAGACCGGCCCTGTTCCATAGCATCGGTGCTTTTCGAGCGTGCGCGGCGAAAGCCCCAGATGCACCGCGGCATCCGGGGTGCGCAGGTAGCGGGGACGGACCGGATCGGGAACGGCGGGCATGGGGTTAGCTCCAGGAGGCTTGGGTGGCTGCGGCTAACTGCCGCTGATTGCGGAGGGTGATGGCGCATGCCCTGGCAATGGGGGGAGCGACACGATGCCGCGTTCGGATTTGTCGCCCCTACCGATCTGAGCTCGGCAGGATCGAGGAGGGGCGGCATCCGCGCAGAACCCGACGCTATCGCGCTGCCCGGCAGGCTTTCGGCTGCAATGCCGAAGGCTCAGAGCAATGAACCGCACCTGCGAGAGAGGCAGTGGCCAAGGGCCTGTGGGAAGCAAGGCAAGCGGGACCTGTCGCGGCCGTAGCTTCCCGCTCGCCCGACCCGCTGCCGGTTCGCAAGTGCATGCGGGGCCCCAAAAACACGTAATGCCGCACCCTCAGGAGCGTATCGCCAGATGCGCGGGACAGAGTGCGTCCCCAGCCCCGCTCCATTTATCCCGATCGCCAGTTGGCCAAGCCGATGTTTGGAGAACCGCCGATTGCTGCTGGATCGAAACTTGAACCTGTAGCTCAGCCCATAAGAGACACGAAAAAAGGGCAGGAACCGCTGCCGGTCCCTGCCCTGCAGAATGCCTCAGAATTCGTCGAGCATTCCGCCATGGACGGTATGAACGACCCGGATCGCAAGATGCGGGGGCAGCGCATTGTAGTCGCCTTCGTCGACCGCGCGATATCCGAGTTCGTCATCCTCGATAACATGCTGGTCGAAGAAGCTGTGCAAGGCCCGTTGCTCAGCTGTTTCCAGAGCCTCGAAATAATTGCGCGAAGGCAGTGTGCATTTCGTGAAATAGGTCATGATAATCCTCCTGAAATCTGTCGCGAGACGACATGAGGTTGGCCGATGGGCCCGGGCAGACCGGGTCACAGGATCGCCTGACAGGGCGACCGCGAAGCGGCGCAGGGGGAAACGGTTTTGTCCGGTGCCGGATGCAATCCGGCGGCGGACAAAATGGTGGGGCCCCTGCCGTCCTTGATGCGGGCGGCGCGGGACCATCATGCTGGAAATGCGGTAAGCCAGGCCAATCCAGTCCACCTCAAACGACCGTTTCAGATGATCGCTGCCATAATGGGTCGGGCCCTCCGGGCAGCGCCTGGCTATTCCCCGGAGAAAAGACCGAGCGAAAGGAAGGGTGAACAGCGAAAAAGGCCCTGCCGTTTCCGGCAGAGCCTCCTTTGGCTGGTTCGATGGCGCCGGATCAGTCGATCGGAGGGGCGTCCTGGTTGTCGCCGCCATTGGCCCGCGAGAGGAAGTCGACCTTGTCCGCGAGGATCTCGGTCCCGTAGCGCGTGACCCCGTCCTTGTCCTCCCACTGGGTGTAATGGATGCGGCCCTGGACCGATACCAGCTGGCCCTTTGAGCAATACTGGCCGACGGTCTTGGCGAGGCCATTGAAGCATGTCACCCGGTGGAACTCGCTTTCCTTGGCGGTGTAGCCGTTCTCGTCATTGTAGGTCTTGCCATCCTTGTCGCGTGCGGGGCGATCGGTGACGACGGTGATCCCGGTGACATTGGTGCCGCCCTTGGTCTCGCGGGTGTCGGGATCGCGAGCGATGCGGCCAGTGAGGATTGCAATATTGGTCATGATAGTAGTCCTTCAGTTCCTCAAACCGGAGACCATCTCCGGCTTGCGAACATCCAGAAGAAGCAGGGCATGGGAGGACTGCACCGCAGGCCTGAAGGGCCGAAGGGAAACCTGTTCATGACGGGTGGTGCGGGCAGGCAGCGCAGCTGCCAACACGGCCGTCAAAGGAACGGGTTGCGGCTCCTCAGCTGACCTGGTTCAGGACTGTTCGCGACAAAAGCCGGATGGGTATCGGGTGCGGGTCTGAAGGTGCCAGGACCCTGCTGCAATCAGCTTACCTCATTGCCTTCCGATGCCGCCAGGAGATCCATGAAGTTGCGGGCTGCTTCCCGGTCTTCCTCGTTCTCGAAGGCCACGTCGAGGTCGGGGGCAGACCCGAGCAGGTAGAGCATGGCCCACAGGGCAAAGCGTTTTCCCCGGTCCTGCTCCAGACCGAGATCGACCTGGCATCGCTCGATCCCCGAGGCCAAGGTTTCTGCGCCAGTCGCTCGAGGATCGGCAGTGCCAAAATAGCGGATGAGAAGCGTATCAAGGTCCATCGCACTCTTTTCGGATCATCGGTCGGGCCGCGGCGAGGAAGGCCAGCATTCGTGGCCCGGTCATGCGTCGCTCAATCAGCGGTGGGTTGCTCGCGAAGCCGCCGGGCGCGCTCGACGAAGTGCTCCATCTGGGTGGCGGCATGCAGGGTAAGCGGATGCGGCTTCGCATCGGCACGCGGGGATATGAATTCCGCGATTTCTTCGATTGCTGCAAGCTGATCGGCGCTGGCCTGCGACAGAAGGCCGAGCACCATGTTCTCAAGGGCGATCACCCTGATGCGCAATTGGATGATCTCGGCATCGGAGAGTGGCGGAATATCCCATTTCTCGCAATCGGCAGCGAGCGCTTCCTGCGGCCCGCAGGGCAATGCCCCGCCTTCGTCTTCCCAGCGCGACAGCGCCCCGGCTTTTCCCGTTTCCGACATATGCGGTTCCTTTCATAGCCAACGAGGCGATCGTCTGCACGCTGCTCACATAGCACAAAGCCCTACCGGGATGCGCCTGGCACGGCGACAGCGAAGCCGGGCAAACGGAACCCCGCGCGGGTTGGTCTTCACGCGGGGTTCCTGAACGACCCCTTGGGGGCACCTGCGACCCGCAGGGCTTCGGGGGGAGGCGGGGCCGTCCTTTCCTGATCTTGCGTTGTTCGTTGCGATTTCTTGCCGAGGATATCTCCTGAATTGCCGAGTTACCGGGAAACGCGTCCGATCACATACCTTCCATGTCGTGATCGGCCATCGAGGACATGTCATGGCCCGCATGGGGATCGGCGGGTTGGGTCGCTTCGCTCGCGGGTTGCGTGCGCGTTGCTGGCGCTGCGGGTGTGGCAGTTGCGCGTGATGCGGGCGGGACAGCGCGCCGTGACGCAGGCGTGGCGGCGCCAATTGTCGAAAGAGCGTCCTGACGTGCGGCCGCTGCCTCATTTTCGGAGGGAGAGGTTGCCGGGTCTGCAAGACCCGCCTCGGGTGCCGTGCCAGGCATCACTGCAGCTTCGCCCATAGGCGAAACCTCGGTGATCGGTGTGCTCTCCTGCGCCTCGTCGCAAGCAGCAAGAGCGGACATCAAGGGCGCGATCGCGAGAAACCCGATCGCTGCATTCAATCTGGAAGTACGCATGCTCTTCAACTCCTTCAGAGCCAGGAAATACCGAGGTGGTTCGGCCCATGCGCGAGCTCGCCGCCAAGGAAGCCCTGGATGAGAACGAGCGCCGCCATGGAGAATATCGACGCGCGCAACCATGCGCGGCTCTGGCTCGGCCTGCTCGCGAGATAGGCCATCGCAATACCGAGAACGGCGATCAGCATACCGTTCCATCGATGCACCTGCATGACGGTGTCGCCGCCGAACCACAGGCCGGTGTGAATCCATCCGAACAGGACTGCGACCACCGCGCCGATGGCTCCGCCGTAGACAAGCACGCGTACCGCACTTTCCAGGCCCGCTCCTTTCCGGCGCATCACGAACAATTCGGTGGCCGCAGCCATGAGAAACAAGGCGATCGGGAAATGGATCGTTGCCGGATGCAGCTTCTTCAGTACGGCCATGACGCCGGCTTCGCCCTCATTCGCATGGCCACCGGCCTCGTCATGACCTCCGCCCGCTTCATCGTGCGCGCCGGAGGACTCGCCAGCATCCGCAGTCTCGCCCATCTGCGCCATGGCCGCCTGGTCGTGCACATCGCCATTGGTGGCAGCAGGCGCGGCGCTCGCCTCTTCGCCGTGCTTTTCGTCGCCATGAGCCTGAACGGGTCCGACGAAGAGCAGGCTTGCGGCGAGCAGCGCCAGAAATGAGGGGGCTTTCATGTCTCGTATGTCTTCCGAACCTGCAGTTAAAGTGCGACCTATGTGCCTGATACGCACGGCAGCCGCGTGCCCCTCACATTAATTTGATGGTATTGGCGCGACAGAAGAGCGTCTGCGGGATCAGGTCCGATGCCGGCACGATCGCGATCGTCGAACGCATTCGGCTCCTGGCCCGTTGGGCCTGGCGAACGGGGGTAAGGCGTTCGCCCACGCACATGAGCCCCATGGGCTCAGGCGAGCTTGCTCTTCTTTGCGCGGCGGCGCAGCCTCGGCATCCGGTTCGCCAGCAGGACGAAACCCGACAGGGCTATGATCGTGCCGCCAATGCCGAACAGCAGAAGCCACCAACTGTTGATGCGATCACGCTCGGTCCAGTCCATGATGTGCAGGCCCCAGATGAAATCGAACAGGCGCCATGTATCACTACGCGCCGCCCCGAGCGTGCCGCTGGCGGCATCGATGTAGATGCGCGTCGAAGCCTCGTCAGCATAGGTGACCTGCCAGGCCGGAAAAGGGCCGCGAAACTCGGTTCCGATGGGGTCATCGACGATCCGTGCGGCCTCGATGGTCGTGCGCGGCCCGGTCCATGCGCGCAAGGCGATGGATTTTGCCGTTGCCGCCGAGATGGGGGAGAGTTTACGCCCAGTCACCGGATCGTGGAGGCTCACGCTACCGTCAACCTTGCGGACCTCGGTCACGGCATCGCCGTCGAGCGAACGTGTCGTTACCGCTGCAAGAGTACCGTCGTTTGCGACCCAGGCCGGGAGCGGGGCATCGGCGGGCAGCGCCTCTTGTTCACGCGAAACGACATGTTCGGAGCGAACTTCTTCCAAGTCGAGAAACGACATGAGGGCGCCGGTTCCCATCCACAAGAGAACCTGGACACCGACGAAAATCGCCAGCCATTTGTGGATCTTGCTGCCGAGCACATGCAGGCGCAGCTTCAGCGACGGCGTTGCCAACCGGTGCTACCTCTTCGAAAGCCGTAATCAGTTGCGCGGCGCGCGCGACGAGGAATGGTACTGGACGATTCTCCACCCGTCCGCATCGTGAGCAAGCACCGATGTCGCCACGCCGTCGCGCTCGATCACCCGGCCATCGCTAAGTTCGATGCGATAGCCATACGTCTCATAGGCATGGGCCATGTGCCCCATCCGGGTGACGGTCAGCGTGGGGTCGGTAAAGGTGAAGCTCACAATCGCGTCGAGCTCGGGGCCCAAATGGTGCTCCATGTAATTGGCAAAGCTTCCTTCGGCCTTGCCATTCTCGAAGATCGCCGAGTCCTCGGCGAAGAGCGCGCGCATTGCCTGCGCGTCGCGCGCTTCAAGAGCGGTGCGATAGGCCTTGAGGGTTTCTTCAGCGCCCGCGACATCGTCCGCCGAAGCGTCCATCGCGTGCATCTGATGGTTCGCATGGGAAGAGTGGTCCATCTGCTGCGCGAAGGCTGGCAGCGGTATCAGCGTGGCAACAAGCGCAGTCGCCGCGATGCGTGTCAAAGTCTTGGTCATGGAAGTTCTATCCTTTTTGAGATTTCAGAACCAGAATCGCACACCGACGACATAATTGGTGACGCTCGGATCCTCTCCGGCGGCCCGCGCAAAATCCGCGCTGTCGCCGATGCGCCATTCCTGGGAAACGCCGACATAGGGCGCGAATTCGCGTGCGAACTCGTAGCGAAGACGCAGACCTGCCTCGATCCGGTCGAGGCCAGCGCCAATGCCGAGTTCGGGAATATCCTGAGCGGAAAGTGCGATTTCGGCACGCGGTTGAAGGATCAGCCGCTGCGTGATGCGCTGATCAAGTTCGCCCTCAAAACGCGCCGTCACATCGCCCTTGGTGGAGACGAAGGCCGCGGCATCGACCTCGAACTGGTAAGGCGCGATCCCTTGGATACCGATAACCGCGTGCGTGCGTTCCGGACCGGTCAGGTCCTGGCGAACACCCGCCTGGAAATCGAAGAAGGGCGCAATGGCGCGGCTCCAGAGCGCCTGGACCTCGGCGCCTTCTATGGGTTCGCCGAAGCTGCCCTCACCCTCGGACTTGAACCAGAATTTGTCGATGTCGCCGCCATAATATCCCTGGATGTCCCACAGATATCCATCCTTCCCCTCGCGGGCGCGGTACTCGAGCCGGTCGCCCTGAAACCAGAAGCGCATTCCTCCGTCGGTCTCGCGGACAAGCTCGCGGCGCGCTTCGTTCATGGCTTCCTCGCCCCAGATGGCGACCGCCGCGCGCGCTGGGCCGCTCCCTGCTTCTGGAGGAGGCGGCAGCAGCGGGATATCATCGTCCGAGCCCATCTGCATCGCCGAATGGTCCATGCCCTGCCTGTCCTGCGAAGGCGTCTCCCCATGGTTCATCTGGCTGTGATCCATCTGCCCATGGTCCATCGACGAACTGGCCTCCGCCTGACCCATCTCGCCGTGATTCATCTGCGAATGATCCATCGCGCCTTCGGCGGGCTTGCCCTGCGGCATCGAGCCGTGATCCATTCCTTCATGACTTTCGGGCGATGCCTGTGGACGGGCAGCGTCCACAGGCATTGTCATGCCAGAATGGCCATCCTGAGCGGTCATCGCACCATGATCCATGGTTGAGTGATCCATCTGCGAGCGGTCCATGGCGGCTTCAGGTTGAGCAGCCGGTTCGCATGCTCCATCTACAACCGGATGCCCCATCGCGCGATGGCGCTCGGCTTCTTCCTCGCACTTTGTCTTCGCGTCAGCCTGCGCCTCGGCGCTTTGCTGCGGCTCCGCCGGCGAATGACCGGCATGCTGCGCCGCCGCGGGGGAGGCGAGAACTGAGCCGGCTGCGACCGATGCGAGCAGGCTGACAATACGAATTTTCATGCTTCGCTCCCGTCGGGATTGGCGACCGTGACGATCTGAAACATCCCGGCATGCATGTGGTAGAGAAGGTGACAGTGGAAGGCCCAGTCGCCCGGCTCGTCCGCCGTCAGGTCGAACTGCGCGCTGCCACCCGGCTGCAGGATTACCGTGTGCTTGAGCGGTTGACGATCGGCCGGCGCGCCATTGACCAGCTCGAAGAAATGACCGTGCAAGTGAATGGGGTGCGCCATCATCGTGTCGTTGACGAGCTTCACGCGCACGCGCTCGTTATAGGCGAAACGGATCGGCTCGTCTGAGACGGCGGAGAACTTCTTGCCGTCGAACGACCACATGTAGCGCTCCATATTGCCGGTCAGATGAATTTCCATTCGCCGGGACGGCGTGCGGCCCTCGCGGTGTGGAGTCAGAGCGCGCAGCTTGCGATAGTCGAGCGTACGATGCGGCACATCGGCGAGACCGATGCCGGGATCGCCCATGCGGTCGACCGGGTTCATCGAGACCATGTCGAGACCGGGCCCGACCTTCACATCGGGCGGCAGAAGCGACGTGTCGCGCATCTGCATCCCCGACATGCCGGCCATGCCTGCCATCTCGGATTGGCCGGACGAACCATGATCCATCCCCGCCATGTCGCCGCCACTTCCGTGGTCCATGCCCGACATGCCGGCATCGCCAGACGAGCCGTGGTCCATGCCGCTCATGCCCATGTCGGCCATGGTTAGAAGCGGCGGATCGCGCAGCGGCGGAATGGCGGCGCGAGCGCCGGGTGCGCTCGCGAGTGTGGCAATACCCATGCCCGAGCGGTCCATCGACTCCGCGACCAGCGTGTAGGCTTGTTGCGCGCCCGGCGTCACGACGACGTCGTATGTCTCGGCCACACCGATCTGGAACTCGTCGACCTCCACCGGCTCGACGTTCTGCCCGTCCGCCTGAACGATGGTCATCGGCAGGCCGGGAATGCGAATATTGAAGAAGGTCATGGCGCCGGCATTGATGAAGCGCAGCCGCACGCGTTCGCCCGGGCGGAAGAGGTATTCCAGATTGTCGAGCGGGCCATGGCCGTTCAGAAGATAGGTATAAGCCGCGCTCGAAACATCGAGGATGTCCGTCGGCATCATGCGCATTTTCGCCCACATCCGGCGATCCTCGCCCGAAAGCGGGTAATCGTCGGTCCAGGTGTTCTGGTTGTAGTTGAAGTAGCCTTCGCCCTTCTTGAGCTTGTCGAAAATCGTGTGGGGCGACATTTCGCTGAATTCGCTCAGCACCACGATATATTCGCGGTCGGCCTGGACCGGATCGGGTCCGGCGGGGTCGACCACGATCGCGCCGTAATGCCCGGCCTGTTCCTGCAGGCCGCTATGCGAGTGCCACCAGTAGGTACCCGACTGGCGAACCGGAAACTCGGCGGTGAAGGTCTCTCCCGGTTTGACGCCGGGAAAGCTCACGCCAGGCACTCCATCGAGCTGAAACGGCACGAGCAGACCGTGCCAGTGGATCGAGGTATCTTCCTCGAGCTGGTTATGGACATTGAGCCGGACGGTCGTGCCTTCCTGCAAACGCAACAGCGGACCGGGGATCGTGCCATTGACGGCGATCGCGCCGCCGCGCCTGTTGCCGGTCGCGAAGGCCGATCGGGCAACGGTGAGGTCGATATTGGGGCCGGATATCTCGTCCAGCCCCTTGCGGGCGTTACCTGCGAGGATGTCCGCGCCCCGTGCCCAGGCAGGCATCGCCCCGGCAAGGCCGAGCAGACCCATTCCTCCTGCTCCGGCTCCGAGAAACTTGCGTCGATTGACGGCGATCATAAAGGGCTCCTGACGTGGCGTTTACCGTTACTTACGCGCGCGCCCACCCAACCCCTCAAAGTTTTTCGAAGCGCTCCTTCAGCCTGTTGCGCGCGCGGTATACGCGGGTTTCGATCGCCTTTTCGGTCGTTCCGAGAAGATCGGCCGCCTCGGCCTGGCTACGCCCCTCGATGGTCACGAGCACGATGGCTTCGCGCAGCCTTACAGGCATTCGCGCGATCTCGGCCTGAACGAGATTGAGCTCTTCCCTGGAAACGGCCGACGTTTCAGGACCCGGCAAATCGTCGGCGATGGAATGGAGTCCGTCATCATCTGACAGTCCGAAAAAGCCTGCGACCTTGCGCCTGCGCAAACGGTCCCGGCAGCGGTTGAGGACGACGGTTGTCAGATAGGGTCCGATCGGCTTGTCCGGATCGAGCCGATGGCGCGTCAGCCACACCGAAGCGAGGCTGTCCTGAACAACGTCCTCGGCCTGAGAAGGAGAGGAAAGCATGCGTGTCGCAAGCGCGAGAAGCCGACCGGTTTCATGCTCGACGAGTTGGCTGAAAGCCCGCTTGTTTCCAGCCCTCGCCTGCGAAACAAGGGCCTCATCCGGATTGTCGCCCGCCCCCGACATGGCGCTTCAGTCGCGCGGGTCGCGGGTCAGGGCGTCGGAGACCTTGCGGTCGAACTGGCGTTGCTGCTCGGGTTCGAGAATTTCACGCATGTCGAAGACATGGCGCACTGTTGCCTTCTGGAGATCGCCCATGCGTGCATGCACCTCGTCGATCGCGGCCGAGACCTCGGGGCCGTATTCATGCTCGTCTTCCATCGCCTGGGCGAGCCGGGCATTGGCTGCGCGCGCCGATCCTTCGAGCCGTGCCCTTTCGACAGCGAAACGGGCCTCGAGCGCATCGAGACGCTGCTCCTGGTCGGCCGTCAGGGTGAGCTCGTCGTGCACGAAATCGTGGAGGCCGGAGCCGGCCTCGTGATTGGCCCAGCGATCCGCGGCAATCGCGCCGAGGCATCCTGCAAGTGCTGCGAGAAGCACCGCGAGAACGATATGCGTCGTCTTCAAACCCTATTGCTCCACATGGAGGAGCGCCGATGGGGACAGCTGTTCGCCGAGGATAAGACCCTCGCCAAATGACGCGGAAGACGTGCCATAGCCGCCGGGCCAACCGCTCGTTCCGGCGCCAGCTCCAAGCCCGACGACGAACAGACCGACGAAAAGGGCCGTCCGGCGGCGTCGGTCGGCGATTTCGCCAAGCTGTCCGGCGCGCTGCCAAACGCCATCCATGAAGTCGGCTGGGACCTCGTTGGCGGCGGTGGTGGAAAGCGTTCCGAGCACCGCATCAAGAGAGTGATTGTCACGCATCCGAAAAACTCCTGTGGGTTGCACGTGTCCTATACGCGCTCGCCTGCACAATCCCTTAAACTTCTTTTTTTGAGGGAATGTCCAGCGCCATACGTAACCGAGACGGGTCTGTCAGAATCGGGTCGAACCCGGGATGAATGGAAACCAACTCGTGAGCAATATCACCGCACCTGAAGATCACGGCGAATTTACGCCTCTTCTTGGCAAGAGCTTTCTGACGCCGCTTTACGACCGGGCGATCGGTCTGTTCACCCGCGAACATCTCTGGCGCCAAAGGATTGTCGAAGAGCTGCACCTTGTCCCCGGCGACCGGGTGATCGATGTTGGCAGCGGAACCGGCACTCTTCTCAAGGCCTTGATGACGGATTGTCCGGAAGCGGGTCTGATCGGTGTCGAACCCGACCCGGATGCGCTCGCGCTTGCGCGGCGCAAGTTTGGCGCGGGAGCCGATCTCGTGAAATGGCACAATGGCTTTCTCGAAAGCCTCAAGCTACCCGCAGGGTGGCAGCCGAACAAGATCGTCAGCAGCCTCGTCCTGCACCAGGTCCCCTTGCGCAAGAAGCAGGCAATCCTGGAAACCATCGAAAGCTTGCTCGTGCCAGGCGGAACCGTCTTGATCTCCGATTATATGAAGCAGGATAGCCCACTCATGCGGAGCCTCTTCCGGGCGACCGTCCAGTCTCTTGACGGCATAAGCGACACGCAGCCCAGCGCCGACGGCGAAGTCGAAAAACTGTTCGCCGAAATCTTCACCGAGCCATGCCTGCTCCAACGGTTCCCGACGGCAACCGGGACGATCTCGCTATGGCGCGGATACAAGAAAGGAATTGCACAATGAATTTGAAAAAGCCTTCGCTGCTCCGGCGATCGATTAGCGGCGCGGCCTTGCTCGTGCTGGCAGCCTGTTCGAACGTGGCTCAGGCAGCGACCTATACGATGTTCCGGGATCCAGGATGTGGGTGCTGTCTCAACTGGGCAGGCCATGTCGAAGACGGGATGAACACGAAGGTGGCATCGGTCGACAGCAACGACATGGCGGCGATCAAGACCGCGCGGGGCGTACCCCAAGAGTTATGGTCATGCCATACGATGGAGGTCGATGGATACATCATCGAAGGTCACGTGCCTGCAGAAGCCGTCGCCAAGCTTTTGCGCGAACGGCCCGCCGGCGTTGCCGGCCTCGCGGTTCCGGGAATGCCTCTGGGATCGCCCGGCATGGAGGCCGGAAACCGGATCCAGCCTTACGACGTCATCGCCTTTGGCCCAACCGGACAGAGCGTCTTCGCGTCGTTTCCGTGAGTGTGTGGAACCACACCATGCGTCACCGTGAAAGGGATGAAGGTGATGAAGATTATTTGCGGGAAGCGACACAGAACCCGGTAAAACCGGGACAGGCGGTAAGAAGCCTATCGAATTCTCGCAGGGTCCGGGGCTGGCTGCCCCCACCGCCCCGGACCCGTCCAATTGTATGATTTAAGCACGCATGAAGTGGGAGAAATGCGATGGTAAAAGGATCAATCAAGAGCTCGATATTCGCATGGGGCTGGACGCTCAGCGTGTTCCTGCTTGTCAGCTATCTCCTCTGCATTGCCTTCGGAGTCCTCGCACCAGAGCGCTTTCACATGCACGAAGCCTGGGCTCCCTTACTGCCATGGTTCGAATGGCTAACGCCGCGCGGGTTCCTCGCCGGAGCGGTGGGGAGCTTTCTCTATGGCTGGTACATCGCACTCATCGCGGTTCCGCTCTATCGGTATTTCCGGAGACGAACTGGTAATTCGGTCTGATTTCCCGATGCCCTTCGCGGGACAAGACGTTTTGCATGCGAAGCCATTAGGCCGGTAGCCTGAAAAAACGAAAAAAGGGAATGCGCGATCTACAGGACAAAGCCTTCACAGAGCGCTCGAACGCTAACCGCCCATGCGGTCCTTGGTGCTGCCCTCGGCATCACGATCCTCCATCCGGTAACCACCCTCGTCTTCTGGTACGAGTTCGGTCCGTCGCACGACACCGGCAGCAATACTGCCATTGGGTTCATGATCGGCCGGCTGGTAAATGCTTTCGCGTTCGAAATGCTTCCCATGAGCGCCATCTACGCGGTGATCGGCGGCGCCCTTGGTCTGGGATTTGGCATGTATCACATGCGGTTGGCGCGAGCTCAGTCCAAGGTACTTTTTCTCGAACGCGAACTCGACGAGGAATTGCCGCTTCTTATCGCACGCGGCGAGGGCGAGCGATTGGAATTCAAATCGTCCTTGCGGTGGGACAGGCGTGAGAACCGGGTCAACCGGTCACTCCAGCAGGTCGTACTCAAAACGGTTGCCGGCTTTCTCAACCATGAGGGCGGAACACTGCTTATCGGGGTTGGAGACGATGGGAACATCACTGGCATTGAAGCCGATATGCAGACACTCAAACATGCCAATCGGGATGGGTTCGAGCGCCTTGTGATGGACCTCGTGAAGGATGGTTTCGGCGGTCACGCGTGCGCTTTGGTCCATTGCCGTTTTCACGAAATGACAGAGAAGACGGTATGCCGGGTCATTGCTGAAAGGAGCGCTGATCCTGTCTACCTCGTAGAGGGAGGTACCGCGCGCCTGATGTTACGTATCGGAAACAGCACGCGTGAGCTCGACGTGCGCGAAGCGCAGGCACATTTGCGCAATCGATCCCCCGGTCGAGCTTAATCCGGCTGCTGGGCACGTCAGATTGATCGAACAGGGCCAGTTACCTCTCGCGAGACCTGCTAGAGAAAAATCACAGTGGGCCACCCTGGCGATACGCGTCGCCTCCTATCGACGCACCTTGTGCTGAGAGAAGCCTCGCGAAAAGCGGACTCCCTATCTTGCCAAACCGCCCCCTGGGGCAGGCGCGCACCATGTCGAAACTTTTTTGAGGGGTGAGGCGCTACGCAACGTACTGTCTGGCGTGATGTTTCTCGGACGGGAGGACATCGACAGGGGAAAGACTTGCAGACAGATGGCGACGATCAACATAACGAGAGTGCGGCCTCGATAACATTGCTGGGCGGCGTCGCGATGGGAACCGGCGTCATGATCGGCGCCGGTATCTTCGCACTGACTGGCCAGATTGCCGAACTGGCTGGACCGCTATTTCCGCTTTCGTTCATTGCCGGCGCGCTGGTTACTTCGCTCGCCGCCTACAGCTACATCAAGATGTCGAACCGCTGGCCCTCCTCGGGCGGCATCGCGATGATCCTTCAGAAAGCCTACGGACCAGGCGTCGTGGCAGCCTCGGCATCGCTCCTGATGGCGCTGTCGATGGTCATCAACGAAAGCCTGGTCGCTCGAACCTTCGCGACCTATGCCTTGCGGCCCTTTGGGCTCGAGAGCAGCGGCATTCTGGTTTCCGTCGCGGCACTGGCGCTCATCGTCTTCGCCTATTTCGTGAATGCCGCCGGCAACAAATCGGTCAGCGGATTTTCGCTCATTATGTCGGCGATCAAGATCGGCGGCATCGCCCTGTTCGCGATTGCGGCGATCTGGGCCAGCGGATTTTCGGACGGTGCCTTCTCAGAGCCGGTCGCGCTTTCGGGCCTCGACGCGCTGCTCGCGTCGGTCGCCTTCTCGATCCTTGCTTTCAAAGGTTTCACCACCATCACCAACAGTGGCGGTGAAATCATCAATCCGCACCGGAATGTCGGTCGAACCATAATCATCTCGATCGCAATATGCGTGGTCGTCTACCTGCTTGTCGCGGCGGCGGTCGGTGCCAGCCTCAGCACGTCAGAAATAGCTGAGGCGCGCGATTATTCGCTTGCGGCGGCTGCGCGTCCCGCGCTCGGAGAGCTTGGCTTCTATTTCACAGTGGCAATCGCCATCGCCGCCACGACCTCGGGTGTCATCGCCAGCGTTTTCGCCGTTTCGCGTATGCTGACCATGCTGACCGAGATGAAGATGATCCCGCATAGCCATTTTGGCATGAGCGGACCGATCCGCAGTCACATGTTGGTCTATACCGTTGTTGTCGCAGGCACGCTCGCGGTCCTGTTCGATCTTTCGCGGATCGCCTCGCTCGGAGCGTTCTTCTATCTCGTAATGGACATGCTCGTGCATTGGGGCGTGCTGCGCGGTTTGCGGGAAGAGATAGGCGCGCGTGCCTGGATCCTCTGGTCGGCGCTCATGGCGGACGGCGTAGTCCTGACGGCTTTTGCCCTCGCCAAGCTCAAAACCGACCCTGCGGTCGTTGCCTATGCGGTCGCAGGTATTGCCGCAGTGTTCGGAGCCGAATGGTTCTATCTCCGTCGAAATCCTGCGCTGCGGGAAATGCCCGCCACACACGATGGAGATCATCGATGATCGCCGCACTAATTCTCGCCATTGCACTTTTCCTGGCCTCGGTCGGCATGCATCTGTCGATCCTCGGCGCCGGGCATCGCGTGCTCGACGCACCCGGAAGTTTCTCCGCCAAGCTTGGGGTCGCGCTTCTTGTCCTGGCATCGCACCTGCTTGTCGCGACGCTCTTCGCTGGCGGTTTCTGGCTGGGCGCGGAACTGGACCTCGGCGGGTTCGACAAGACGCCGGCGATGAGGGCGATGGACTATTTCTATTTCTCGCTGATCAACGTGACCACGCTGGGGCTCGGCGACATCTACCCGACCGAGCACCTGCGCGTCATTGCCGGCGTCGAAGCCTTGACCGGCTTCGCGCTCATCAGCTGCTCGGCACAATTGTTCTGGACCATGATGAAGGAAGGAGAAAACGCATGACTGAAAGCACATGCCACTCGGATAAGGGAGGGGGCGGCAACTACTGGCGGTTCATGGCCATGGTATCGACCTCGACCGTGATCATGTTCTTCCTGATGTATGCCAACAGCTTCGACATGGACGACGTTTTCTGGAGCGAGACGCGCTTCTGGATGATGTTCGTCATGGGCGCGATGATGATGGTGGTCATGCTTCTCTTCATGTGGGGCATGTACAAGGACCGGACCAAGAACTTCATCATCCTGGGTGTCGGAGCCGTCGTCTTCGCGCTCGCGCTTTGGCTCGTACGCAGCCAGACCACGGTGGACGATACCGAATACATGGCCGCGATGATTCCGCACCACTCGATTGCGATCATGACCAGCGAGAGAGCGAGCCTGAAGGATCCGCGGGTTCGCGAACTCGCGCAGGCCATCATCGTCGCGCAGCGGCGCGAGATCGCCGAGATGAAATATCTCATCCAGGATATCGAGGAGAACGGTCCGCGCACCGAGGAACGTCTGCCCGAGGAGATGCAGCAATGAACAAGATCGCAATTCTGACGCTTGCAGCCCTCCCGCTGGCGGCCTGCAACACCAATACCGCGGTCGGCAATGATCGCGAAGCACAGCTCGATCCTCCGGCAACGGCGGCGCCGATAGAGAGTGCTGCGAGCGCTCTTGCCAATCTCAGCCCCGGCCTCATGCTGCCCGAGACGATGAGCGAGGCGGACCTCGCCGCGCTGGGAGCCGAGAACACGTGTCAGTTTCGCCTGACCGAGGTCGCGTTTCCGTCGTTCGTCTACGACAACAGCGGTCGCGGGACGATCAAGATCAACGGCAAGCTGATCCCTGTCACAGCAAGCGCCTCGGGTGAGTATGCGAATGGTGAGCTTCGTATCCGCACGCGCCTTCTCGATGACGAAGGAGACGCGGGCCTGCAGATGCAGGAACTCATCGTCGCCGGACCTCGGATGAAGGACGAGTTCGGGTTCTGGGGGTACACGACCTGCGGCAACAGCGAAGCGTGAACACGAGCGAGCGGGCGCCAGCGTGCGTCGGTGCCCGCTCTATGATCATGTTCGGCCCGGCACGCGCGGCCGAATTTATAATGAGGTGCTACAGTGGAAGCTGAGCCTGTGAGCGATGCAGCCCCCCTTGCGGTCTTCGGTGCCGGAGGAAAGACCGGCACGGAAATACTGCGCCATGCGGTTCACAAGGGCATCGAAGTTCGAGCGTTCGAGCACACCTTGCCCGAACCATCGGACCGGGTCGACAACGTCGAGTACCTCCAGTGCGATGTACTCAATGACGACTTCAGCAGCGAGCTCGAAGGTTGCCGTGCTGTTATTTCCGCACTCGGTATAGAGTTTAGTCCATCTACGGCGATCGATCCGCCTCCGCTTTATACGGAGGGAACCCGCAAGCTGGTGGAAGCGATGTCGACGACCCGCATTTCCCGGATCGTCGTGATATCGGCGGCGTTTGTAGAGCCGCAGCCCAGCGTTCCTGCATGGTTCGAGCTCACAGCAAGACCAGCCTTGCACAATATTCTCGAACAGATGCGCGCCATGGAAGATCTTCTGGAGCGCGCGAAAGGCCTGAAATGGACGGCTGCGCGACCGGGCTGGCTCCTCGACGAACCCTATACGGGTGAAGCCGTCATTACCGACGAGCGCCTTGCCCAAGATTGCTTTCGCTGCAGGCACGCCGACCTCGCGGCAGCGATGCTCGAATTCGTCTGCGAGAACACCTGGGTCAACGCTAAACCCGCTATCGCCCGGCCAGAAGAAGACCGCTTCGAGAACGTCTCGGCGCTCAAGGCCGAACTCGGGATCAACTAGATCGATGCGGACTTGCGGAAACATTCCAACAACGAGGTAAGATATGCTGCTTGAGAAGATAAAGACCCCCGGCCTTTCGCACCTTTCCTATCTGATCGGTTCGCAGGGCAAGGCAGCGGTCATCGATCCGCGCCGCGACTGCGAGATATATCTCGAGCGAGCCCGCGCCGAAGGGCTGGAGATCACGCATATCTTCGAAACGCACAGGAATGAGGATCTCATCACGGGATCGCCGGTACTGGCCAAAATGACCGGCGCCCGGGTTCTGCACGGTCCAAACCCTGCGGATGAGGTTGTGTTCGCCGACACCGCGCGAGAGGGCGATGTTTTCGAGATCGGTAAGATCAGGGTCGAAGTGCTCGAAACCCCCGGTCACACCGACGATCATCTCGCCTTCGTCTTTCACGACGACGATTATCCCGAAGGACCGGTCGGCGTGTTCACCGGCGATGCGCTCTTCGTGGGCGACGTCGGCCGAACCGATTTCTATCCCGAGCGCGCGCGGGAGGTCGCGGGCCTCCTGTACGATTCATTGCAAAAGATTTGCGCTCTGGGTGACCAGACAATCATATACCCGGCGCACGGTGCCGGATCAGTTTGCGGGTCCGAAATGGCAGACCGGGAATTCTCGACAATCGGCCATGAGCGGCGCAACAACCCGCGGCTGCGCATTGCTGACCGCGACGAGTTCATCAAGGCGAAGGTAGAAGAGCATCATTACCAGCCACCTTATTTTCGGCTAATGGAGCGGCTCAATCTCGAAGGCGCCAATGCCGCGCCGCGAGTCATGCGGCCAAGGCTTCTGGGGCTGGAAGACCTCGGCGAGAGCGGCGCCGATCACCTGGTCGATGTACGCGAGCCGCTCGCCTATGCCGCCGGTCATATGCAGGGTGCCGTGTGCCTTCCAGTGGGAATGATACCCGCCTTTGCCGGGTGGTTCATCAGCGAAGGCGACACGATAGCCCTAATCGCTTCCGAAGAAGACGAGCTCGCTCAAGCTATGGCGCATTTGGTGCGCATTGGTCTCGATAATATTGTCGGCGGTTATGTCGGCGTGATCCCAGCCGCCGCACAGGGCAAAGCGATGCAAAGTATTGCCATGATCGACACCGAGGAAGTCGCACGCAGGCTCGCTGAGGACAGCGAAGATTGGACCTTGCTCGACGTGCGCGCCCTTGACGAACGGCAGCAAGGCAGCATCGATGAATCCGAACATGTCTATGTCGGCGAGCTCAACACCCGCTGGAAAGAGCTCGATCGCGACCTTCATTACACTTTGATGTGCGCCAGCGGCATGAGGGCGAGCGTAGCAGCGGGCTGGCTCGCAAGCCAAGGCTTCAAACACCTCGACGTCTATCTGGGCTCCATGGGCGCATGGACAAACGCGCAGGGCTAAAAAGCTGGAAAACCTCGAAAATGGCCAACCCGCGATCCCTTCAGGGCCGTCCGCGAAAGCTGTTTGGCCTACCGGAAGACACGCTGGTCTATCCTGCGCTTGATTGTGCAGGGGGGCGCGTCTCGACGATCATACAGGCAGGCAAACGCAACCCCCGCTTGAATGGCGATGTCTCACTTTTTCGAATTTCAGCAGATCAGGGCCGTGCTGGACCTGCCCTACCTTGAAAAAATCGACGTGGCCGTGCCTACCAATCTGAAATGCGGAAATTGCTCTGAAGACGCTGTCGAGCGACTGCACGAGCTCGGCGGGAAATCACCGCAGGGATAGGTTGGATTGCCTTGGCCACCGCGGAGCCATGTGCGGGCTATTGCGCGCTATCCGCATTCCCAATCATTTGATCGAACCGGGAGGCTATCATCAGAACCACATCGGGATGATAATCGAATTGGAGTCCTTCGGGATTGGGGAGCTTTTTTGAACCTGTCGCAATTAAGACCGCTTTTTTTTCGCTCGATTCCGAAAATGCTTCCCCTCGAACATTGCCAAGGCGCATTTGTCTGTAGGACGTTGCGCGCAGAAGATCGTCTGAACCCTCATTGTCCGGTGGCGCTTTATAGGCCCCCGCAAAGTTTCGCTATCGCAGTAAAAGGAGCCAATCCGAGTGTCGTTCTCTCAGAACCTCGGATTACATAAATGCTTTCATGAGAGTTGGCTCGAAATAACCCCAGGCGGCCGCGATGAAGCTCATCACGGTTGCAACCAGGAGCATAATTATCTGACGGTTCTTGAGCCATCTAACTGCGACCTGGGAGTGGCAATGACTCTTGTGCCGATACTTGCGCAGAACAATGAGCCAACTAGCCGCCACCGCAATCATCGAAAATGCGGTCATTGGCCAATGGAGCGAACCCAGAGGTGCCAAAACACTGCTCAGGCTCGCACTCAGCCCGGCGGCAACCAGCACCATCGGTAGAATGCAGCAAGAGCAAGCTGCCAAAACAGCAGCCGAACTGCTTATGATGCTAACAACGCTCGTCTTGCCGTCGTGCAAAGGTAGTGGTTCGACAGCATGAGTCGGTTTGGCCATCAAGCGACTAGCAACCACGGACGGCCCTTACCCATATGAAGTCTTCAAATAGGTCTGCCATAGTACTCTTCCGAACAGAGGCTTCCCACGCGAGGGTTCATTGTATTTCGCGGATATGGCATAGCCCTCCACCAAATGAAGGTCGAGGTCAATTGCGTCAAAATTTCTGACAGCTCCTCAACCCCGTCACGCAGCTGAAGTGTCCAAGCTCGGCGGACGCCGCAGTCCTTTGACCAACATAGCTGCGCTCAACAGCTATTGTACCTGAAAGACGGAACCCCGCGCCAGGGTTGGGTGAAGCGCGGGGTTCCTGAACGGCCCCGGGACACCTGCGATCCGCAGGGTTCAGGGGGAGGTGGGGCCGCCATTCGATTAACGAGGAGAAAACCGATCGGGACCGGATTTGGTTTTACCGTACACCTAATCGCTTACGCTTCTTGCCAATCTATATATCGAACAGATAGATCCACTCGCAGGTGTGGCGACGCGCTCAAATCCTAGCATGAGCATGCTATATTCACGCCGACATGCAATTGCTGGCAACCTGCTCGCGCAATTAGTCGATTGGTTCTTGAATCACACGCAAATACGGTTTCTTTTCGTCCCAGCCATCGGGATATTTGGCTTTCGCATCTTCGTCCGACAAGGAAGGCGGAATGATCACATCATCACCCTTCTGCCAATTAACCGGTGTCGCTACACCCTTGCGTTCGGTGAGTTGCACCGAGTCCAGCAGCCGGAGCACTTCATCGAAATTCCGCCCGCTGCTCATCGGATAAAGCAGCATGGCGCGAATTTTCTTGTCTGGCCCGATGATATAGACAGCGCGGACGGTGGCGTTATCGGCTGCGGTTCGCCCCTCCGCATTACCCGCTTCGTCGGCCGGCAGCATATTATAAAGCTTGGCGACCTGTAGGTCGCTGTCGCCGACCACGGGATAGTCGATCTTATTTCCGCTCACCTCCTCGATATCGGGAAGCCAATCGCGATTATCCTGGCTGCTGTCGACCGAAAGGCCAAGAATCTTGGTGTCGCGTTTGGCAAATTCCTCGCCAAGCCCGGCCATGTAACCAAGCTCGGTCGTGCAAACCGGTGTAAATGCCTTGGGATGGGAAAAGAGGATTGCCCAGCTGTCACCCATCCAATCATGGAAATGAATGCTGCCTTGTGTGGTCTGAGCTGTGAAATTGGGGGCTGTCGAGCCAATGGAAAGGGTCATGTAATTACTCCTACTTATCTTGTGGGAACTCAGGGCGCATTTCTAGCGATGCTCTGAGAAAAATGCGGGTTCGAACTCGGCTTGACGCTGTTCCTCAAGGAAGAACGCCAGAGCCGCTTTGCTCGGGTCAATCGGTCATACGACAAACCGGTCCCAGCCCGCATAATGCTCACCGCTTCGCTTACCGCGAGGCAGACTCAGTCCGATCAAGAGCAGTCCGACCCCAACCGAGGCCACCGTCCCGGCAGGCGAAGCCCCCGCAAGGATGAATGGCGCTGCGACCAGCCAGGCACCGAACGCAGCGTTGATGAAGCGCAGGGCGCGCGCGACTTCCGCAGTCGCGATGATTGCCACCGTAATCACCAAAGCACCCACCACGTGATCGCTGTTGGCCATCGCCCCCTCGCTGCCAAGCGTGATCCTTGTCAGCATCAGCCAGGCTCCCAAAGCCGTGCTGGCCACCAGGGTCCAGGGGAATGTCACGCCGCGCACCGTGTTGTTCCAGATCGAACGCGCGTCGGTCATATAGTCGGTATCGTCGATTTCACCGTTCGACACTGCGCCGCCCTTGAAGAAGGTGCGGACAAGCGGTTTGCCTTCCTTTTTCGACCAGTAGAGATACTGTCCCATGGCGATGACTTCATCGAGCGAGAACGGGATCATGATGAGCATCGCAAGCGCAGCAATCAGAGCCGGCGTACTCCACGTCCCGATCATTATCGGCTGAATGATCACGAAATAGATACTGACCACACCGAGCGGAATGACCAGAATGCCGAAGAAGGTAACCATCCACGGCATCGTGCGCCAGCGCGTGCGGGTTCCCATGACCGCCATCAGGATCTCGAGCACATAGCTGACCGCTCCTAGTCCTGCATCCGGGATCGGCCAGGCCTTGGATACATCCGACGTGATGATTTCCTCGGTGCCGTTCTTGGGATCGCCAAGCGATCCGGAGAAAAACGGCTCCCACGCCACATCGATATGGCCAAGCTGGTAGGAGGTAAGCATGCGCGATATCAGAAGGCCGATGATGCCCATCGCCACGATCGGGAATCGCTGGGCATCGGTCGAGGGACTGTAGGTCCACCCGGGCGGGATGGACTTCTTGTCCATCATCCCTTCCATGCTCATGCCGGGCATCATTGGCACCAGCACCGAGAATGCGATCGCCAATGTACCAACCAGGAGATTGGTCAGATATTGGGCCGCGCTCGGACTCCAGAAGAACAAGGGCGCGAAAAGCAGCCAGATGCCGACAAAGGCCGTCGCCCACTGCCCCAACCAGGCGGTGCGCTTCGAAAGCGACATCGCGCCGAAGATCATCAATGCGATCCCGCTCAGCATATCGCTTAGGGCAAGAGCATTGGCCCGCCATTCGATCGACGGCAAACCCCGCTCGAGAGTGACCGCTACGACCGAAGCACGCGCAGTATCGGCGGATACGACGTCATAAACACCAGGACTTGCAGCAAGCCACAGGCCAAGCCCGATGACAGCAAACTGCGTCCAACGGGTACCGCGCTGGGGGCCGTCCATGTCGTGCATGTTGCCGTCCATCTGGTGCCCATCATGAGCCATGTCGGTGTCATGCGATGGTAGTCGCGCCGGTTCGGTCTTCGCTGCATCCGAACTCTTTGGATGCCAGGCCACGCGGGACGTGTTCAGCTTGTTCGTTTCGTACCAGTCCTGCGGGTCGGCTTGCAACGCGTCGATGATGGTCGGAAGCGTTTCGCGGAGCGAGTGCTCTGGCTCCCACCCCAGCAGTTTCCGGGCGCGGGAGATATCGAGAATGTAGTGAGCGTTAGCGTCATCGACCATCCATTGCTTGACGAATCCGTCATGACCGAGGACTTCTTCCTCGATCCACGTGCCCAGTTTCGCCACGCTTTTTGGAATGCGCACTGTCGTCCATTCCTCGCCGTGGATCTGGCAATGAACCATGTCCTGAATCTCGGCGTATCCAAGCGTTTCGGGCTCTCCGACAAGTATCGGCGTCTCGCCCTCGAGGTCAGTGCGATGAGCGATAGTCTGCTCGACCGCCTTGGTCAGATCGTCAAGATGCAGTGCCGACTGCGCAGCGCACAACATCCCCGGATACAGATGCGCCGACACACGGTGCTCATAGACACCGGCAATCTGTTCGGCGAGAAAGGCGGAGTGCCCCTCGTCGTCGTAAACCCCTGCGAATCGCAGGAATACAACCGGAATTTCGCCACGGTTCTCGCGCAGCACCTGTTCCGCATCGGCCTTCGATTGAGGGTAAGGCCAGGTCGGTCCAAGTGGACTGGATTCGTCGATACGCTCGTCGGGCAGCTGTTTGGGCTCGTGAACAAGCATGGAGCTTGCATAGATGAACTGTTCGATGTCGAAGGCCTGCAGCGCCGTGATCAGGCGGCGTGAACCCTCGACGTTGACCTTCTCGTAGAGAGGATTGGACTCACCAGTAATGTCGAAATACGCGGCGAGGTGAATGCAAGCGGCAATTTCAGATCCAAAGTCGCTCCTGACCTGTTCGAGAGCAGTCGCAACAGACGCATCATCGCCGAGATCCATGCGATAGGACGCGGCGAGATCGGGATCGTCCTTCGCCGGAGAGCGGTCGAGACCGATCACGCGATAGGTGCGGCCGAGCCGCTTCGTGAGCGCGCGACCGATAAATCCGCTCGCGCCCGTGATCAGAATGATTTGCTTGTCCATTCAGAAAGCCTCGATGCCGTTTTTGAGTTATCTCCACTTGGTTACGCAGCGGATGGCAGCCACCCCTCAAGGGACGGCTGCCAATTCCTGTCGCTTAGCAGCAACCCGAAGACTTTTCGTCCGCGCGCGCTCGTGAGATTTCCTGAACGAGTTCGGCTGTCTTCGCATCCCTACCGGTTCGGGCGATGTCGGCCTGGGACACCATACCGCAGCATTTTCCGTCATCGTCGATAACCGGTACGCGGCGTACCTGGCTGTTCTCCATCGAAGTCAGGCAGTCCTCGAGCGAGGTATCGGGGGTGACACTCACGACGGATCGGGTCATAACCTCTTCGATCCGCGTTTCTGCCGGCATGCCCTCTGCAACCGCGCGGCAGCACACGTCGCGATCTGTGATTACACCGACAAGACCGCCGTCGTCGTCGACGACCGGGATTTCACCGCAGTCATGTTCGACCATCAGCTTTGCTGCCTCCTGAAGGTTTTCATCTTTCTTGCAGCAAGCTGGATCGCTGGTCATGATTTCGCTGATCTTCAAGTCTCTCTCCATTATGTTTGGCGTTGTGTCCGACACCGAGAAATCTTCGGGCGTGCGCCTCAAGAAGAATTTCCTGTCGAATCATCAGGTCGCAAACCTAGTGTTTGCCATCGTTGGAAGGTCAAGGGGTGGTCTGAGCCGATTAGAACGCTGTGCGCCGGGCGAACTTCTTTCTTCTATTAGATAATCAACCCCGGAATGGAGTGGTGTTGCCACGCCGCAGGCTATTCTTTTGCGGTCGATGAAAGCCGCGCTTGACCTTCCAACGATGAGAAGGCGCATATTACCCTCGAAGCTTTGTTGGCGGATGATCACGGATTGCCTGCTCTTGCCCGTTCCATCGAACGCAAATTCGTAGCGACGACTGATCAGTCGGTAAGACGGCCATCTGGCGAACGGCGGGCGAGGCTTACTAGAATCGAAGACAGGAGAGAATGACCGATGGCCTGGGGTATCGCCGCAGTGATGATCGTGATCGTGTCGTGGATCTTTTACCGGTATTTCGCGCCAACCGGCTGGCGGGAATGGACTGGCGCAGGGCTCGTCCAAGCCTTCATAATCGCTCTTTATGCTGAAATGTTCGGCTTCCCTTTGACCGTATACCTTCTCATACGATCGTTCGGGATTGATCGGGAATATGTCAGCGCCAATCTGTGGTCTACACTCGTGGGTCTGGGCGAAACCGGGATGTTTGTCTCGATGCTGATAGGCTACTCGCTAGCCTTCATCGGCGTGGGAATGTTCATTCACGGATGGCGCGCGGTCTATAGGGCGCGTCACGACGAACGGCTTGTCACCGATGGACTATATCGTTTCGTACGGCACCCGCAGTATACCGGGTTGTTTCTCGCCCTGTTCGGAGAAGGCGTCATTCATTGGCCGACAATCTTTTCGGTCGTTCTCTTCCCGGTCATCGTGCTCGCCTACTATCTTCTCGCGCGCAAGGAAGAACGCGGCATGATCCGTAAATTTGGCGACGAGTATCGCGCTTATATGCGCAAGGTTCCAATGCTGCTGCCACGCCCCCGTCGTTGGAAAGAGCTGGCCAAGAAATCGCAGCAGCCAAGAAGCTAACAGGACCTGGACCGAGCGCCAACTCTGAATACCCATATCAAGAGAAACGGCGCTGGACCCGGCGGACGGTACGCGTGAAGTTTCGGGGTGGAGGATAATTGTCCTGCACCTGCCTGCGCGTCCTTCATACAGAGAAGTTTCGGTGTCTTCCGTGCTTTTAACGGCTGATGTCCAATGGGCCGCCTTGACCTTCCCATGATGGGAAGGACTACATTGTGGGTCGAACCTTAATCTGGCGCTGCGGAGATGCTTTCTATGCAATCAAAAGAATCACGATTGACGCGCCGCGCGGTCCTCGCCGGTTCCGGTGCTCTGGCCATTGGCGGTGGATTGGCCGCCGTTCTGGGAGCCGGAGGTAGAACTCCGGTGGGTGCCAGCACACCCGCCGGTCGCCGCGTCCTCAAGGCCGGAACGACCAGCGCGCCACTTATCGACAAAGCCTTTCAAATACCGGTGTGGGGTTACAATGGCTCGGTACCGGGTCCTGCTCTCAGGGTTGGGCAGGGAGAGGCCTTCGAGGTCCTGCTGGAAAACGCTCTGGATGAGGAGACAACCATCCATTGGCACGGCGTTCGTGTTCCCAACGCGATGGATGGCGTTCCCCACCTCACCCAGCCCCCCGTGGAGCCCGGCGAAAGGTTCAGATATGCCTTTACGCCGGAGGATGCGGGCACTTTCTGGTACCATCCCCATCAGCGCAGCTTCGAGCAGGTCGGTCGCGGCCTCTACGGACCGCTCATTATCGAAGAGGCAGAGCCGCCGCAGGTCGATCGCGACCTCGTCTGGATGCTCGACGACTGGAGGCTCAATGACCAGGGGCAAATAAGTGGAGGGTTCGGCAGTCGGCACGACGCGATGATGGCAGGCCCGGATCGGCAACACGATCACTATCAACGGAAAGCCGGCGGCACCACTGATCGCGAGGCCGAATGAGCGGATCAGGCTGCGGCTCGTGAACGCTGCCAATGCCCGCATCTTCGGGCTCGATTTCGGTGACCTCGATCCAATGGTCGTCGCGCTCGACGGCCAGCCCGTCGAGCCTCACCGCCTAAGCGCGCCCCTGCTTCTCGGGCCGGCAATGCGGGCGGACCTGATCGTCGATTTCGATTATCCCGCCGGGACCCGGCATTCACTGCGCGATGTGTTCTATGATGGACTGGAATACGAACTCACCACATTCGAGTGTCAGGGCAAAGAGGTCAGGGAAAGACGCCTGCCCGACCCCGCGCCGCTACCGCCCAACGCTCTCGCCGAACCCGAACTGGCAACGGCCGAGCGTCACCGGATCATATTCGGTGGCGGGATGATGGGCATGATGGGGCGAACAGCCAGCGGCTCTGACGCGAGGAACGAACAACGAACCGGCTCCGGCATGATGATGGAGCGGATGGGAGGTTCGGGAATGATGTCCGGAGGAATGATGGGCTGGACCGTCAACGGTGTTTCGGCGAGCGGCCATGTTCACGATCCGATTATTTCCGCCGCGCGAGGGACCACGCTTCTCCTCGACATGACCAATGAGACTGCGTGGTGGCACCCGATCCATCTGCATGGCCACAGTTTCCGTGTCTTGTCGCGCAATGGACAGCCGACACAATATCGCGAGTGGCAGGATACCGTGCTCATGGCGCCCGAAGAGCGCGTCGAGCTCGCATTCGTAGCGGACAACCCGGGCGACTGGATGTTCCATTGCCATATTCTCGAACACCAGGCCGCAGGAATGATGGCCACCATTCAAGTTAACTGAAAGAAAGGAAAAACTGATGCGTTTGTTACCCAAGGTCTTGATGTCGTTTTCGGCCCTCGCGCTGCTGCCCTCGGCCGCGGCGGCACAGGAAGCAAGACCGTTTGCCACGATCTTCAAGAACCCTCAGTGTAGTTGCTGTGAAAGCTACGGCGACTATCTCGAAGCCAGCGGATATGAGGTGAAGATGGTCGCGACCCACGACCTCGCCCTAATCAAGGAACGCCAGGGTGTGCCCGCCGGGCTCGAGGGATGCCATACGATGCTCATCGGCGGCTACTTCGTCGATGGACATGTGCCGGCCGACAGCGTTGACCGCCTGCTGGAGGAACGTCCGCGGATTTCAGGCATCACGCTTCCCGGCATGCCTGCAGGTTCGCCGGGCATGGGCGGTGCCAAGACAGGCACGTGGACGATTACGGGGGTAAGAGCGGATGGTGCCACGAGCGTCTTTGCGCGATACTGAGCACCGTCCGAAGCCTAGCAAACGCGCTCGAAGCCAAACTTGTGACCAACGTCCTTGGGACGAGCCGGATTGGCATCGTCAGCGAGGTCCTTGAGGATGGGACAGTCGGGACGTTCGTCATTCGTACAATTCTCGAAAAGATGTTCGAGCGCGTCTATCATAGAATGGATTTCGGCAGCCTTCGACCGCAGGGCCGAAAGATGGCCATCCGCCACTCGGCGAACGTCCTTGCTCGCGCGGGTGTCGTTTTTCCATAAATCGAGCAGTTCGGAAATATCGTCGACCGAAAAGCCCAGATTGCGAGCGCGCCGCACAAACCGGAGCGTATGAATATCTGCCGGAGTGTAGAGGCGGTAACCGGCATCGGTCCGGTCCGCCGCCTCGATCAAACCGATCTTTTCATAATGTCGGATCATCTTGGCAGAAACCCCGCTCGTTGCAGCCGCCTCGCCAATCGTGTGTGAATGTTTCATGCGGGCGCTTTAACCTTCCAATGATTGGAATGCAAGGTGGCTGGCTGAAAGACGAGAAAATCCCCACAAAGTGTCTTGACCTTCCAATGATGGGAAGCCCTACTTAATGTGCATTGGTTGATTCGATGAAGGATAAGACATGACTATTCCGTCGTCCCGAGCCTTGGTGCCGGTCACCGCCACTTCCGCGCGCTCCAATACCGATGCGGAAGGCCTCTGTTCTGCCGGTAAAGGCCGACAGCGCAAGTGGATGCTCGCCCTTGGTGTCGTTCTGGCATTGGCCGCGCTGGCGCTTGGCTCGATGTGGTTGGGCTTCGCAGCGATTCTTCCGTTTCTTTATGTACTGCCCTGCCTGGCAATGGTCGCCGTGTGCATGCGCAAGGACGGGACATCTACCGGGACGTGATTTCGATACGATTCGCATGTGTGCTCGCACGATGACCTGAAGATTTGTGCAGCGCGCTATTTGATAAATGAAAGGAAAACCCCATGAACAACTTCAAAATTACCGCACTCGGTGCGCTCGCGACGGTTGGCCTCGCAACGACGGCCGTCGCGCAGCCCAAGGTCGATCACCGTCCCGACAGAGCCCAAAACACGCAGGAGCAGCAGCGCGCAGAAATGCGGGGCGGAATGCAAGGCGATATGAGGGAGATGTCCGGCATGATGGCCATGATGAACGATCCGGAGATGCGCGCCGAGATGATGGAAATGATGCGTAACTGCAACGAAATGATGAAGAAAAAGCAGGAACAGATGTCGCAGGGCGAAGAAGGTTGAAACCGGGCGCCAATCTTTGTCGAATGCTTCACCCCCCACCTGCCCCGCATGAACCTGCGGGGCAGGACCCTTCTGTTATAAGGCCAATGCAAACGCTATGACGATAGTCCGCCAGGATAGAACGATGGGGCGCCGCGCGGTGGCGGCAAACCTGCGCTTGCCGGTGACGGCTCGTTTCCGTATTGTGGGATGATGCGGATGCTGCGCGCTCTCGGCCTTATCTTGGTTGGCGTTGGACTCTTTGTTCAAACGGCAGCTCATGCGTCGGCGCTTCCCCAGGAGCCGAGCATGGTCGAGCGCAATTGCAACGACATGGTCATGGACACCACCGACGACGAGGCTGAAAGATCGCCGTGCGCCGACCTGCGGCTCGATTGCCTGGTTGCCCTTGGCTGCATTCCGCCGCTTGTCATGAGTCAAGACCTCGCGGTTGTGAGGGTGCCGCTGGCGGTCGCTAGCCAGTTTACCGATCTCGCTTTCTTCGAGTTGACTGGCACCGGCGCAGGGCCGGAACCGCCCCCTCCGCAAGCCTAGAAACCTGGAATTGATGCAGATATAGCTCTGCAGGCTATGGCTGGACATTTTGCGCGCGCGAAGGATGTGCGCGAACTGTCTCGAACGCGCGCTCGCCGCGCCCTTTAGCGGAATCCTACTGTCATGAAACGAATATGCTGGACCGCGCTTCCGGTCCTGCTGGCTATCGCGCCGGCGAGTCACGCCCAATCGGTGGGCTATGAAGAAACTCTAGAGGCTGCGGTCAGCGGCCAGCCCCAGGTTCGCACCAGCGAACTACGGCTCGACGCCCGGCGAGAGATCGCCGAGGCGGCTGACGAACTGCCCGATCCGCAATTGCGCGGCGGCATTCGTAACCTCCCGGTGACGGGGCCGGACATTCTCGATCCCACGATGATGACCATGGTCGAGATCGGGATCGAGCAGGACTTTCCCAACCTTGCCGAACGGCGTGCCCGTGCGGGCATCGCTTCTGCGGATATCGATTTTGCTTCGGCCCAACTGGCTCATGCGCGGCACATGGCACGACTGGGCGCTGGACGCGCGTGGATCTCGCTTGCCTATGCCCAGCGCGCGGATTTGGTCGTTGGCGAAGCACTAGACGAGATCGAACGCCTCATACCCCTTGCGCGCAGTTCGGTTGCGGCGGGTACTGCACGGCCTGGCGAAAGTCTGGAGATCCGCCGAGCCGTCCTTGAAGTGGAAGACGCGCGGACGCGGATCGCGGCAGAGCGCGAAGCCGCGCAGGCTCGTCTCGCCCGATTTATTGGCGCCGAGAATGCGGTCGCTTCGGGCGAAATTCCACCGGTCGATATCCAAGCCGAGCGGCTGCGGGCTACGCTGGAATACAACCCGGAGATTATTCTGGCGGCAGCTCAAGTCCGTCAGGCTGACGCGGCAATCGACCTCGCGCGGTCGGACTTGCGCCCGGATTTCAGCGTCGGGGTCAGTTACGGCGTCAGGGAGCGCCAATATGGTGATTTGTTTTCGGTTATGGGGACGGTCACCTTGCCGCTGTTCAGCAAGAAAAGGCAGGAGCCACGCATTGCTGCGGCGCGGTCGGAAGCGGCTGCGGCACGTGAGGCGCAGCTCGACGAGCTGCGCGCGCTCGAGGCGCAATTCGAGGCTGATCTGGCCGCGTGGCGCAGCGCCTTCCGACAATGGCAGCGCGCGACGGAGGAGTTGCTTCCATTGGCCGAAAGCCGAGCCGAACTCGAACGAGCCAGCTTTGCGGCGGGCAGAGCGGAACTGCTCGACGTGATCGAAGCCATCAAGGCGCTGGCGCTGCTTCGCATCGATATTCTCGAACGCGAGGAAGCGACTGTCGAAGCTGCCGCCAACCTACGACTGACATACAGGGAACACCATCTATGAGAGCCGCAATGGGAGCTGCGTGGGACAGATTGTCACCACGCCAGAAGTCTTGGACGATGGCAGCCACGGTTGCCCTCATCAGTGTTACCGCCGGATATGGCCTCTCGCAGCTTGGCCAAGATGGCGCAGGAACGGCCGAGAGCAGCGGAACGTCGGGCGCAGAATGCGAGGATGTCCTCTACTGGTACGACCCGATGGTCCCCGGACAGCACTTCGACGAACCGGGCAAATCGCCGTTCATGGACATGGAACTGGTGCCCAAATGTGCAGGCGAGGAGGCGACCGCTGGCGTTCAGATCGACGCGGGCCTGGTCCAGAATTTTGGCATTCGCACCGCCGAAGCAGAGTACGGTCTTCTCGAGCCCGAGATAACCGTCACTGGCGTGCTCGCTTATAATGAACGCGACGTCGCGATCGTCCAGCCCCGCGCCGGGGGCTATGTTCAAAGGACTTACGGTCGTGCGCCGGATGACGTGATTGGACGGGGCGCGCCGCTTGCGGATATCCTGGTTCCCGAATGGGGCGGAGCGCAGCAGGAATATCTGGCCGTCCTGAATAGCGGTGATGAAGAACTTGCGCAGGCGATGCGCGAGCGCATGCGCCTTCTGGGCATGTCTCCAGGCCTGATCTCGTCGGTGGGACGCAGCGGACGACCGCATTCGACGATCACTGTTACCGCGCCGATCGGCGGGGCGATCACATCGCTCGGCGTGCGTCCGGGAATGACGGTCATGGCCGGACAGACGCTCGCTGAGATCACCGGTTTCTCGCCGATCTGGCTGGAAGCCGCGGTGCCTGAAACGCAGGCTGCGAATGTACGGGTTGGCCAGCCTGTCAGCGCGAACCTGACCGCGTTTCCCGACGAACGGTTCGCGGGGCGCATTATCGCCATCCTGCCGAGTGCACAGGATGCGAGCCGGACGATCACCGTTCGTGCGCAGCTGCCCAACGCATCCGGACGCCTCAAACCGGGCATGTTCGCGCAGGTTTCGCTGACCCCGGACACACGCCGCGCGCTGCTGGTACCGTCCGAAGCGGTTATCAGGACCGGACGTCGAACCATCGTAATGGTGAGGCAGGACGAGGGCGGTTTCATGCCCGCCGAGGTTCGGATCGGCCGCGAAGCGGGTGGAAGGACCGAAGTGCTGGCCGGACTTTCCGCCGGCGAACAGGTCGTGACATCGGGTCAGTTCCTGCTCGATTCCGAGGCAAGCCTGGCCGGGCTCGATGTCCGCCCGATTGAACAGGTCAGCCGCGAGCAGGCAGATGAAGACGAAGCAACGACTTTCAGTGCGATTGGAACAATCGAGAAAATCGCCGATGGCTCGGTAACGCTGCGCCACGGGCCCGTCCCGCGGCTCGACTGGCCAGCCATGACGATGACCTTCCGCACGAAGAGCGCGGCGCAGATGCGCGGGCTCGAGAAGGGAGACAGAGTCCGTTTCACCTTCATCCAGGAGGATGAGGGCCCCCGGATCGAGACCATCGGGAGGGCCGGACAATGATTGCTCGGATAATCGATGCCTCGATCGCCAACCGCTTGTTCATCGTTCTGGCGGCCATCGCGGTAACGCTAGGCGGTTTCTGGGCAGTGCGCACGACGCCGGTCGACGCGCTGCCCGATCTTTCCGACGTCCAAGTTGTGGTCCGGTCCAACTATCCGGGGCAAGCCCCCCGGATCGTCGAGGACCAGGTTACCTATCCGCTGGCAACGACCATGCTCTCGGTGCCGGGGGCGAAAACCGTCCGCGGTTACTCGATGTTTGGCGACAGCTATGTCTATATCATCTTCGAGGACGGAACCGACCTCTACTGGGCGCGCTCGCGCGTGCTCGAGTATCTCAACCAGGTGCAGAACCGCCTGCCCGATGGTGTGACGAGCACGCTGGGTCCAGATGCCACGGGGGTCGGCTGGATTTACGAGTACGCGCTGGTCGATCGCACCGGCGGTCATGACCTTGCCGGGCTACGCAGCCTGCAGGACTGGTTCCTGCGCTACGAGCTCAAGACGATCCCCGGCATTGCCGAAGTCGCGAGCGTCGGCGGTATGGTCAAGCAGTACCAGGTGGTGCTCGAACCTTACCGGATGGCCTCGCTCGGCGTGACCCACGCCGAGATCGTGAGCGCCATCCAGTCTGCCAACCAGGAAGCGGGCGGCTCGATCGTCGAGATGGGCGAAGCCGAATATATGGTTCGCGCCTCGGGCTATCTCGGCGACCTCAATGATTTTCGGCAAATCCCTTTACGTACCGCGAGCGGCGGCGTTCCGGTCACGCTTGGCGACGTAGCGACGATCCAGGTCGGCCCTGAACTGCGGCGTGGCATCGCCGAGCTCAATGGCGAAGGTGAGGTTGCCGGCGGCATCATCGTTCTGCGCCAGGGAGCGGATGCGCGAAGCGCGATCCAGGCCGTGGAGCAAAAACTCGACGAGTTGCAGGCGAGCCTGCCCGAAGGCGTCGAGATCGTCACGACCTATGATCGTTCGCAGCTTATCGATGCCTCAGTGGAGAATCTGACTCACAAGCTGATCGAGGAATTCATCGTGGTTGCGCTCGTTTGCGGGCTGTTCCTCTGGCACGCGCGCTCCGCCCTGGTCGCCATCATCACCTTGCCGCTGGGTGTGCTGGCCGCTTTCATCGTGATGCGCTTTCAGGGAGTGAACGCCAATATCATGTCGCTGGGTGGCATCGCCATCGCGATCGGGGCGATGGTCGATGCCGCGGTGGTGATGATCGAGAACGCCCACAAGCATCTCGAACGATGGGAGCACGAAAACCCGGATACCGTGCTCGCGGTAAAGGAACGGTGGAGGATCATCGCCGATGCATCGAAGGAAGTGGGACCAGCGCTGTTCTTCAGCCTGCTGATCATTACGCTGTCATTCCTGCCGGTCTTCACCCTGCAGGCGCAGGAAGGTCGGTTGTTCGCGCCGCTCGCTTTTACCAAGACCTATGCCATGGCGGCCGCGGCCATTCTCTCGGTAACGCTGGTACCGGTGATGATGGGATGGCTGATCCGTGGGAAGATCCCTTCGGAGGATTCCAATTTTCTCAACCGCTGGCTGACGAAAATCTACCGCCCGGGACTCGATTGGGTCATGCGGCGCCCCAAGGCAACGCTGGCGATCGCGGCGGTGATCTTCCTGACCACCGCGATTCCCTTCACCAGGCTTGGCGGCGAGTTTCTCCCCCCGCTCGATGAGGGCGATTTGCTTTACATGCCGAGCGCATTGCCCGGGCTTTCGCCCGGCGAGGCTTCGGCGCTGCTGCAGCGCACCGATCGCCTGATCAAGTCGGTCCCGGAAGTGGAAACCGTGTTCGGCAAGGCGGGCCGTGCGGATACGGCGACGGATCCGGCCCCCCTGACGATGTTCGAAACGACGATCCGTTTCAAGCCGCGCGAGGAGTGGCGCGAGGGAATGACGCCCGATCTGCTCGTCGAGGAACTCGACCGGGTCGTGCGGGTGCCGGGCCTCGCCAATGTCTGGGTGCCCCCGATCCGCAACCGGATCGACATGCTCGCGACCGGCATCAAGAGTCCGATCGGGGTGAAGGTTTCAGGCGACGACCTTGAGCAGATCGAACGCGTGGCGCTCGAGGTGGAAGGTGTGGCCAAGACGGTCCCCGGGGTCAGCTCGGCATTGGCGGAACGCCTGTCGGGTGGCCGCTATGTCGATGTCGATATCGATCGGATGGCCGCTGCGCGATATGGGCTCAACATAACCGACGTGCAGCAGATAGTCTCCGGCGCGGTCGGCGGTGCCAATGTCGCCCGGACGGTCGAGGGCCTCGCGCGCTATCCCATCAATGTGAGGTATCCGCGCGAAATCCGCGATAGCGTCGATGAGCTTAGAGCCTTGCCGGTCCTCACGCCGTCCGGCCAGCAGATCACGCTTGGAACCGTAGCCCGGGTGGGGGTCAGCGACGGTCCGCCCATGCTCAAGAGCGAACAGGGCCGGCTGACCAGCTACATCTATGTCGATGTCCGGGGCCGGGATCTCACCTCGGTGGTGGCCGATCTCCAGGAGGCGGTTGCTGCGGGTGTCGATCTGCCCGCCGGTGTCAGCCTCTCATATGCGGGCCAGTTCGAATATCTGACACGCGCTTATGAGCGGTTGCAGATCGTGGTGCCCGCGACACTGGTGATCATATTCCTGCTGCTCTATCTCATATTCAGGAGAGTGGATGAGGCGATGCTCATCATGGGCACCCTGCCGTTCGCGCTCAGCGGTGGTTACTGGCTGCTCTATCTGATGGGCTACAACCAGTCCGTGGCGACAGCGGTCGGCTTCATCGCGCTCGCCGGTGTCTCGGCCGAGTTCGGTGTGGTGATGCTGATCTACCTGAAAGCCGCGCTGGAGCGGCGGCAAGGTACCCTCAGCGCTGAAGAAGTGGACGAAGCCATCCGGGAAGGCGCGCTCCTGCGCGTGCGACCCAAGGCGATGACGGTGGCGGTCATTCTTGCTGGCCTCTTCCCGATCCTGATCGGCACCGGTGCAGGTTCGGAAGTGATGAGCCGGATCGCCGCACCGATGATCGGGGGTATGATAACTGCCCCGCTTCTGTCGATGTTTTTGCTTCCCGCCGCATATCTGCTGTTGCGGCGGCCCCGTCCGGAAAAACCGGCACAAACCGAAGGAGACGAAGAATGCGTACCCCAACCTACATGATCCTGCTCGCAGCTCCGCTGGCGTTGGCGGCTTGCGATAGCGCCGAGGATGCGAGCGAACCGGCAGAAACGATGATGGCCGACGAAATGTCCAACGCGGACAGCATGCCGATGTCAGACGATATGCCGATGATGGACAATGCGGAGGTGGGCCAGTCTGGCAGCGGCGAAGGCTCGGTGACCGAGATTGACGAGACCGAAGGAAAGATCACGATTGATCACGGCCCTATCCCCGCGGTGGGATGGCCGGCCATGACCATGGCTTTCGCCGCCGATGAGGAAAGCCTCGGCAAGGTGTCGGTCGGCGACCGCGTGACTTTCGAGTTCCGGACTACAGAAGGCGGGAGCGGAGAGCTCACCGCAATCGCCAAGCAGTGAATCGAGAAGCGCCGCACCGAAGGACGGTGCGGCGCACTTCAACCCGGATTGTTTAAATCAATATCCGTCAGAAAGGAGCGCGAGATGATGACCGGAAACAGCATGATGGATGCCCCCATGATGATGTGGGCGATGGGCCTCTTCTGGGTCCTGCTCCTGACACTTATGATCCTTGGGATCCTGGCACTGCTCAAATACCTCAGAACGTAGAAGACCATACGGCGGCGCGAAGTGGTCGTGGTCGAGGCCTTGGACGGTTCGGAACAAGTGCAGCCAGAGCATAGTATTTCAATAGGCGCTTTCGAAACGGGAAGAATACATGACTGATAAATCTGTCACAGGCACGCAGACCGCTGTCCCGAACGAAGCGGCGGTCGATCCCGTATGCGGAATGAACGTCGCTATGAAGACGGCGAAATATACGCATGAGCATGAGGGAGCCGAACATTACTTCTGCTCCTCGCGCTGTCTCGACAAATTCCGCGCCGATCCCGAACTCTATCTCTCGAAGGCTCACCTCGACGCCGTAGAAGATGTACCTGAAGGCACGATCTATACCTGCCCCATGCATCCCGAAATCAGACAGCCCGGACCGGGGTCCTGTCCCATTTGCGGGATGGCGCTCGAACCGGAGACAGTCAGCCTTGACGACGGGCCGGATCCCGAACTCGTCGACATGAGTCGCAGGTTCTGGTGGAGCGCGCTCTTCACGCTTCCGCTGTTTGCGTATGCCATGGGCGACCTTTTGCCCTCGAGACCATTCCACGGGGTCATCGACCCGGCCTGGGCACAGTGGCTGCAGCTGGTGCTTGCCTCTCCGGTCGTTCTGTGGGGCGGCTGGCCTTTTTTCACGCGTGCGGTGCAGTCGGTCCGCACGATGAATCTCAACATGTTCACCCTGATCGGGTTTGGCGTAGCGATCGCCTATTTTTTCAGCGTGGTGGCGACGCTCGTGCCGGACATCTTTCCCGATGCGTTTCGCGATGATGCGGGCCGCGTCGGCGTCTATTTCGAAGCCGCCGCGGTCATTACCACACTGGTACTGTTGGGCCAGGTGCTGGAGCTCAAGGCGAGGGGGTCTACTTCGAGCGCGCTACGCGCCCTGCTGGAGCTAGCACCTCCAACAGCGATGAAGATTTTCGCCCGCGGCGACGAGCGAGAAGTGCCGCTCGACGAATTGAGTTCGGGCGATCTCCTGCGCGTCCGCCCAGGTGACAAGGTTCCGGTTGATGGCAGCGTCGAGGAAGGCAGCAGCGCCATCGACGAATCGATGATCAGTGGCGAGCCCATCCCGGTCAAGAAAAATGCCGGCGATACGGTAATCGGCGGTACGGTGAACCAGACCGGCAGTTTCACCATGCGCGCGACGCAGGTTGGCGCGGATACGATGCTATCCAAAATTGTCCAGATGGTGGCGGAGGCGCAGCGCAGCCGGGCGCCGATCCAGCGTCTCGCCGATCAGGTTACTGCCTGGTTCGTACCCATCGTTGTTCTGGTGGCCATCGTCAGTTTCGGTGTCTGGGCGGTGTGGGGGCCTGCGCCGGCTCTGGCATACGCATTGATAAACGCGATCGCCGTTCTGATCATCGCCTGTCCCTGCGCCCTCGGACTGGCGACGCCGATGTCGATAATGACCGGCACGGGCAAAGGTGCCCAGCACGGGATCCTTATCAAGAATGCCGAGGCACTCGAAACCCTCGAAAAGATCGATACACTGGTGGTCGACAAGACCGGCACGCTGACGCTCGGGAAACCGGATCTGGTCGATGTGCAACCCCGCTCCGGCTTCACCGACGGCGAATTGCTCAGCCTGGTGGCGGCGGTCGAACGCGGAAGCGAGCACCCGCTCGCGCATGCGATAGTCGAGGGTGCTGAAAACCGCGGAGCAGCCATTCTGGATGCCGCGAATATCGAATCCGTCACCGGCGAAGGCATCCAAGCAAGCGTCGAGGGTCGCAATATCGCGATCGGCAACGAAAAAATGATGAAGCGCATCGGCGCCCTAGAGGAAACCTGGCGGCAGTCTGCGGAAGAAGGTCGACAGCTGGGCCAAACGGTGATGTTCGTGGCAGTGGACGGAGCGCCGGCGGGCCTCATCGCGGTCGCCGACCCGATCAAGGAAACGAGCCGCACTGCCATTACCGCGTTGCACGAGCGAGGCATCAAGGTCGTGATGCTGACCGGCGACAGCGAGGCTACCGCCCTCGCGGTTGCCGAACAGGTCGGCATCGATGAGGTCGAGGCGAACGTCTCGCCAGAAGACAAGCATCGCAAGATTGAGGAGTTGAAGAGCGGCGGCAGCCGTGTCGCCATGGCCGGCGATGGGATCAACGACGCCCCTGCGCTCGCCGCTTCGCACGTCGGAATTGCAATGGGATCCGGGACCGATGTCGCCATCGAAAGCGCGGGCGTGACACTGGTCCGCGGTGATCTGCTTGGCGTTGTTCAAGCGCTGGTCCTGTCCCGGGCCACGATGCGCAATATCCGCCAGAACCTGTTCTTCGCCTTCGCTTACAACACGCTCGGGATTCCCGTGGCCGCCGGCGTCCTTTATCCTTGGACTGGCATGCTCCTCAGCCCGATGATCGCAGCCGCGGCAATGAGTTTGTCGTCGGTCTCCGTTATCGGCAATGCGCTGAGGCTTAGAGGCCTATCGCTCCCAAGGTTCGACGCGTGAGGTGTACTGACCGAAAAGACGAACGCACGGATGTCGCCACGCGATCGCATGGAACGAGCGCTAATCCGAGCGGTGAACCATGGCGCGGCGCACATCCATTGGTTTGGATTTCGGTGATCGGGTTTCTGATCGCGTTCGTCTGGGAGATGCTACAATTGCCGTTCTACGAGGCGGGCGGCCTGACGCCCGCGCAGGCCGCATACCGCTGCGGCCTCGCATCGCTCGGCGATGCCGGTATCATGGTCGCGGCCTATCTCGTGGGCTCCATCGGCAACTCGTATTCCCCATGGCTGGTGCGCTGGCCCGCGGGACGGTTTAGTGCATACCTCGCGACAGGTCTTGTCATCACTGCGAGCGTCGAGGTTCTCGCGGTCGGGGCCGACTGGGGCTGGACCTACAGCGATCTCATGCCCCTGCTGCCAGGAACGCATATTGGACTTGTTCCTATGCTCATGTGGGTCATTGTCCCTACTGCGACCCTGTGGCTGGTCCGCAGAATAGGCGTCGGACCGAAGGAGCGTCTCCCGAACAATTAGAGCAAGTTCGAGATGCCCCGCTACTGTGAGCGGTGGTGACGATTACCGTAGCGAAATCCAAGCACCAAAGCGAGGAAGGCTACCAGCTGAGCGGCGAGCGTTTCCACGGTGGGAAAGAACCCGAGATCGGGCAGGCGGGGAAGTCCCGACACCGCGGTCATGGAGATCGTGCCCGCTTCCTGGAACGCGCCCACACCCTTGCCGGCCAGGATGATCGCGAGGACTGCGATCAGTATCGCGCTGTACTTGAAGAATTGCGTGATCGGCAGCTTGCGGCTGTAGCGGAGCATGAACCATGCAAGAGCCGACAGGACGGCGAGAGCCGACACCGCCCCTGCAAGTATCACCGAACTGCTATCAGGGGTCCAGAGGGCGGCATAGAACAGGATCGTCTCGAAGGCTTCGCGATAGACTACGACAAAAGCGAGCCCGAAGAGAAACCATGCTGATCGCCTGGAAAGAGCCTTCCCCATCCTTTGCTGAATATAGCGTCGCCATTCATCTGCCTGGCTCTTGCCGTGCATCCAGATCCCGACGGAAATGAGGATGACCGCCGCCAACAGCGCACCGAATCCTTCGGTGAGCTCGCGGCTCGCTCCGCTAATAGCGACGAAGTAGGTCGCGGCCACCCAGGTGGCGACGCCTGCCAGCAGCGCGGCGATCCAGCCGCCATGAACGTAGGCGATTACTTCGCCGCGATCCGATTTGCGAACGAAGGCGATCATGGCAATCACCACGAGAAGTGCCTCTATCCCCTCGCGCAGCAGGATCGTGAAGGCACCCAGAAAAGTGGAGATGTCGCTGGCTGCTTCGGGCGCGAGAGCGACATCCGCTTGCTCAAGCAGGCTCGCGGCGAAAGCGTGTCGTTCGCGCAATCGCGAGACAGGCACGTTGCGCTCGATATCTGAACGATATTGGCTGAGCGCTTGCTCGATCTGCCGCATGAGATCACCATCGCGCGTCGCGAGAATACCCTCGACCGGTTCGAAGCCGTCAAGATAGGCCGACAGAGCTAGTCGGCGCGCCTCTGCGCGTTCGCCCCGCTCGTAGGCGGCGAGACTTTGCTGCAGGGTCTGCCGCGCAAGATCGAGCGAGCCGTTCTCGCTTCTCTGGCTGACAACTCCGGGATTTGATCGCAGGTATGCCATGACGGCCAATGCCCGGTTCTCTCCGATCGCGTCGGCGAGCTCTGCGGGCGTGATGGCCGCAAGTGTCTCGAGATCGGGTATCAGACGCCGCACCCGGTCATCTTCGCGCCAGATTTTCTCCCCCCGTTCGAGATCCTCGAATGCAATGCCGCCTGCATAGAATGCGAGGGCCCAGCGATCGGCTTCCGAAAGTCCAGCAAAGCTGGGCATCGACGTGCCCTCAAGGCCCTGTGTTATGACCTGATAGAGACCGAAAATGCTGCGCTGGCGCGCTCGGTCGGCATCGGTGAAATCGATCGGAGGAGGCTCGAGCGTCATGCTGGCTGCCGGAGGGGAACGGCCCGATGCACCGTGACACGAGGCGCAGTTCTGGGAAAAGAGTGTCGATGCGCGAGACAAATCGGGCGGGCTTCGGGGAGCCAGCGGAACCGGGTACGCCTCCAACAGCGATCCACCCAAGGCACGGGCCAGCCGGGAAACGCGCTCGACCGAAGCTTTCTTCTCAATCGCCTGACGCAGGTCCACAGACATCGCGATTAGACCGGGTTTGGCCGAAGCATCGGGAAGCGCGGCTACTTGTTCGCCGACGGTCGAAGAAAATTCGACCATTTCGTCATATTCGAAATTGTCAATGACCTGCCCGTTCGACACCGCTGCGGAGTAATCGACAGCGATGTAGTCGAGAAGGCGCCACGTCGTGCGCACCTCTGAGCCCTCCGCGCGCGCCATGCCCGACAGGCTCAGAAGGAGGGCCAGTATGAAGACCTTGAGCACCTTGTGCGGCGATGGAATGGAAACAGGCATCCGAGCCCCCTTAAGGATATGCAACTAACTCGCAATAGCGAATAGGCTACTTCTCATGTCGGACGCAACCGGCGGCTGTACTTCGGACCTTTCATGCTGTCCTGAGCTCGCGCCTCGCCTGGGCGAACACGTCGGCACTCCCCCAGATCGCCAGGCTTGCCAGGATTCCCGCAACAGCAAGATCGGGCCATGCCGCCCCCGTCCCGAAGACACCGACCGCGGCCGCGAGCACCGCGACGTTTCCGATCGCGTCGTTGCGCGAACAGATCCACACCGAGCGCATATTCGCGTCCCCGGTTCGATACCGAAAGAGCATCGCCGCGACCGCGAGATTTACTGCGAGCGCCAGGAAACCGACGATGCCCATCGTGCCGGCATCTGGTGAGGCACCCACAAAAAACCCCCAAAGTGCCGAGCCAAGGACCCAAAGACCAAATCCCAGCATGGTCGCCGCTTTCGCGAGCGCCGCGCGTGCGCGCCATGCAATTGCCATTCCGGCAACTCCGAGGCTGATGGCGTAATTGGCCGAATCGCCCAGAAAATCGAGTGCATCGGCCTGCAGCGCGCGCGAATCTGCGGCTATCCCGGCCACGATTTCGATAGCGAACATAATTGCGTTGAGAGCGAGGGCCACCCACAGGACCCGGCGCCATCTCGGATCGTTATGGGCATCGCCGACATCGGCAGCATCGCAACAATTCTTCGCCATCCACTCGACTCCTAGTTTCGAGACAGCCTATGCACCTTGTAGCCACTACAAGGTCAAGCGATTGGGGGTTGATGGTATGAAAATTGGTGAAGTCGCGCGCAAAACCGGCGTCAAGGCGGAGACGATCCGCTTCTACGAACGCGAAGGCATTTTAAATGCCCCGCCTCGAACTCGGTCCAACTATCGCGATTACGGACCTGCCGAGGCGGCAACATTGGTCTTCATTCGCCGGGCGCGCGATCTCGGGTTTTCGATGCCGGATATCCGCGAACTGCTTGAGCTCTCGAACGAGGACGATCGATCCTGCGCTGCGGTCGATTCATTGGCACGCGCGCATCTTGATCAGGTAAAACGAAAGATTGCCGCCCTGCAGTTGATGCGCGATGAACTCTCGCGCATGATTGCGAGCTGCGAACAAGACAGGGTGAGCGACTGCAGGATCATTGATGCTCTGGTCGGCCAAACGACACAAGATGGCACCTGAGGACGGTATGGGAACGGCACTCGTGTATTGATGTCTGTTGGCCCATCGCAGCGATGCCATTCGGACGCTTGAATGTCATAAGCCCCATCGTTCTGAATTTCGGACTATGCGCAGCGGTGTCCATGACCAGCGCCCCATCCCGATTGCGAAGATGGCGAGGACAAGCGCGCTCGCGAGGCCGGCGGGTTCGCCCACCTTGCCGGTACCGAATGTGAAAGGCGGATTGTTCGCATGGCGCCTGGCAAACCAGTAGGCAAAGGCCGTGACGCCCAGGGCACCTGCATGGGTCGCCGTGTGGATACCATCGGCGAGAAGCGCCATCGATCCGGTCCACAGGCCAGCGACGATTTCGACCACCATCATCGCGGCGGTCAACGCAACGACATAGCGCGTGCGCCGCTCATGCGCGTCGTGCGAGGCGCTCAGGATTTGGTAGTCGTGGGCGAGTGCAAGGCACGCGATGTCGGGACGCGATGAATATTCCCCTTAAGTAGATAGGTCGTGCAGCCGTCGACAGACAGCACAATGCCAGAAGGGTCGCGCGCGCTGCAGGGTGTCGGGATCAAGAGGAGGATTTCCGCCATCGACCTTCGGGCCGGGACCGCTGCCACCAAGAATGGCCCTTCTCCCACTATCGCTTGGCGCGCGGTGAGCGTCGGTGACAAATGAGTATGCCCTGGGAATGCTGAGCCCAGTGAGGGGAAGGCCTCTGATTTTCGTACTGGAAGATATGGCAGCTTCATCCCCTCGGTGACGAGGCCGTAGGAAGATAATGGGGAGGGCTTACATGCGCCGGTGCCGGGTCCTTCAGTGGGTGGTGAATATGCCAAGCGTTGAAAAGCCAATCTATCGAAATTTCTACCAGCACACCAAGATCACTGGCCTCACCGCAGCGGCTCTGGAGGTCCTACCCGCGGTGGCTTGCGCAGCGCCAGAAACGCTGTCGCCGGATCACCTTGGTGGGCTGCATCCTCTTACCCTTTCTTCGCCGCGGGCCGGGATAATCGGACAGAGCGAGCGGGTTTCATGCATTGCCCTGCCCTGCAGCGAGTGGAAAAAAGCGCCAAGCGCCCTACCCGCGGAAATCAGCCCCGACGCAATCCGATTCAGACCACCCCTCGAGATGTGTGTGGAGGACCGCGCACGAACAGCTGCGCGGCTGCCTGGCTTCTCCGATCTTCCCCCTCCAGCATCCGAGGAAAATCATGTTTGAGTTCGACAAGGCTGATAAGAAGAACCCCCGCCCTTCGTCACCAAGCAAGTCCTTGGCAGATCCGGTCCGCGCGCAGCATCGTAGCCAGTTGCTGTGGGGAGAGCATTGCACCGAATGCGCCGCGCCAGATTGCTACGAAAGCTGCTCGCTTTACGACCCAAGGCCCGATGGCCGCTGTCGACGGTTTGAATTCGGAGCATTGCCCAATCGAAACTTCCCTTCGGCGGGCAGTGCCGCCGCCGAGATCAAGTTCAGACGATGGGCGCGTCTTATGGCGAAGGGGAATACGTTGCTGCTTCCCAGTTGGCTGGCAACGGCGACTGAGTGGCTGATCTTACGAACGTCGCCCATCTTGGACGCAATCGGATCGCTCGCAGCAAGAGTTTCGGGGGATCGCCGCTGGTCGTACCTTGGATACCATGTCTGGGACAGAATGACCGGGATTGCCGCCAGATTTCAAACCGAGCGCCCCTATGCGCTTGCGATCGAAATATTCAATCCGACCGACCGGATCGTGGAACTGGTGCTGCAAATCTCGGTTGATCGAAGCCGGATGCGCCCGCGACGCGAGGAGCATAAACTACCCGTGCCGTTCTACGAAACGCTCCGCATTCCTTCCGGACACTTTTCTCAGATCATCCCTGGGGAAAAATTCGCTCCCATCGCCTCTTCGGGACTACCATTCGAAATCGCGATCGAGCCACTTCAAGAAGATACTCATCTGGTCTTCCCGACACTAGATCTAATCGCGCAACCCAAAAAGATCGACGAACAGAAACCGGTGCAGGATTTGCCCGTCAAATGTGTCATTTTCGATCTCGACGAGACGTTATGGAAAGGCACGTTGGTCGAAGGCGACGTCCAGCTGAAGAGCGGGATCGCGCACCTTTTTGAGGTGCTCGACCACAGAGGAATTCTGATTTCGGTGGTAAGCAAGAATGATCCGGCTGCGGCCGAGGAACAGCTTCGGGCCTTTGGCCTGGATCAATATGTGCTGAAATCGCAAATTGGCTGGCGCCCCAAGTCGGAAGGTGTGAAGGCAATAGCGGACCAGCTCAATATCGGGACCGATGCGCTGCTTCTAATCGATGACAGTCCTTTCGAGCGGGCCGAGGTCGAACGTGCCGTGCCCGGCGTCAGAACCTTGTCGGAAAAGGCGCTGGACGACCTGCTTGACGACCCTCAACTGGCCGGCGCCGCAACGAGCGAGTCGAAGGAGCGGCGCCGCTTATACAAGGAAGCGGAAACGCGGAAGGAAGCATCCACATCCTTCGATGGAAACTACAACGACTTTCTCCGCTCTTGCGAAATTCGTTTGACGATACGGACCAATGAGTTGCGTGACGCAGAGCGTATTCAAGAGCTCGTCCAGCGAACTAACCAGCTGAATTTCTCCGGCCACAAATACTCAAATCGCGAAGTAGCACTGCTTCTGGATGACTCCACCTTAGTTCGCCATGTAATAGAATGTTCCGACCGCTATGGTAGTTATGGAGTGGTCGGCTTCTGTCTTACACGCCTTGAAGGCAGGGTGCTGCGCATCGAAGACCTGATGCTCTCATGCCGCGTACAGGGGAAGCAGATCGAACGTGCGCTGCTGTACCACTTAACAAACAAAAATGGTCATACGCTTGACGCTGTAGAGATCGCTTTCCATCAAACCAAACGGAATGGACCGGCTAGCGCGGTCCTCGACGACTTGGGCTTCGAACCCACAACAAATGAGGTTCGCCGCATCACAATGACGCCCGGGATTTTCGACACCGATATCGTAACGATCGAAAATTGTCAGCCGGGGCCGACAGGCGATCTACCGTAGCGCACTGAAAGAGCCTTTTTTGTACCAAGTCATGAACCGATTGATCGCGAACCATCCAATTCCGACCGATATGAACAGTTCTTTGAATTCGGTAGCGTTGGGTATTTCGATCATTCGCTGACCGAGCGTGAGGAAGATCGACTGCCCCGCAAGGATCCCGAAGGCTAAGAATCCGAAAAGGCATGCCTCACTTCTGTCTCCGCGTAGGCGGGCAGCATTCCCGAACGCAAGCATGACGAGCAAAGTGGCGAATGCGGTCACCTGAATGGGTATCAGGTTCCAGTGTCCGTAATTGAACATTGCCGTCGGCGCACTGATGGCGGCGACGCTGCGCGCTGGTAAGAAACCAAGCAATGCATCGAGTGCTGCGACGCCAGGCCTTACAGTTTCCCGCAATAGGGGAAACAGGCACAGAAATATCCCGGCGCCTGTATAATAAACGGTTTCCGACAGGTCCGTATGGATATTGTGGAGATTGAATTCTCCCTGCCAATTGATCTCCTCGATTGCAGCGGGCGTGTCGAAATCGGCGATACGCTGCATCCATGAAATCTCCTCCATGCCGATCAGAAAGAAGAGTAGAGCGAACCCGCTGGCAATCAACACCGGGACGTGTCTCAGCCGCCCGCCCTCTAGATTTCGAGCTCGTATCAGAGCCTCGACCGCGAATAGGCAGCCCGCGCCGAGCGTGAAGATTGCTGACAGCCATTCCGCCGCGCTGTCTTCTTCGGCCATGGCTCGAAACGTTTCAGGATCGGCGAGAAAAACCGCTGTTAGGACAAACCCTGTAAACATTGCGGCGAGCGCGAGGGTCCGCTGGGTAATTGTCAACCGCTCGCGGCAAAGCGCGCTATCGACTACCCCGAAAGTAAGCACGCTGACCAATGCTCCGGCAATTGCCAGGGCGAACAATGAACGAAGAAGGAAATACGTCGTGAAGACCGGTGGCTCCTCCCTGACCGGGTAGAGGCCGAGAGCGTAAAACTCGTAGGCAGTCAGGGCAGACCACGAGACAATCGACGCGAGCGCTATGGCTAGGAACCAAGCCAAAGGCTTGAGGGATCCTACGCTGCGTATTCTGCCAGTCATCGCAGAGTCGTTTCTAGTGATTGATCAGGCTCCGAGACCCCCATAATACATTCCGAACCGTAAAGTTTTTGCAAAACGGCGATCCCTTAAAACACGGGTAATGTGCCTTTTACTGACTTATTAATAGGTTAGCGCTGCCCGGCCTCATGTAAACAACTAAAACCAGAAACCGAAAATACTCATCGTCCCGCCTTTCGAAGATGCCCGACAAACACGATCAGGTGACCGAGCCGACGACCGCTAGACTGCAGTCCAGCCGACTGAACGCCTTAGCGGGCGCTGCTTCCGCGCCACTTGCTGCCCGCCCCGAACACGATCCAACCATCGCGATTACGGACCTGCCGAGGCGGCGAGATTGATCTTCATTCGCCGGGCGCGCGGGCTGGGTTTTTCGATGCCGGATATCCGCGAACTGCTCGAGCTCTCGAAAGAGGATGATCGATCCTGCGCAGAGTTTGATTCATTGGCGCGCGCGCATCTTGGTCAGGTAGAACGTAAGATTGCCGCCCTGCAGGTCATGCGCGATGAACTCTCGCGCATGATCGCGAAGTGCGAACAGGACACGATCAGTGAGTGTAGGATCATTGACACTCTTGCCGTGCGCGATGGATAAATCGGAGGCGCCTCTAGAAGCGCAAACTAGCTCCTCCTACGAATCGGCGTGGCGCACCCGGTCTCAGGCCGGTTGGCTGGCGTGCGACAGCATAGGTTTCGTCGAGCAGATTATCGATACGCGCGAAAAGTGATACCTCGTCGGTGACGGCAAATCGTCCAGCAAGATCAAAAATGATTCTGTCGTCCACCCGCTCGGCAACCGGAATGGGGCCGCTGCCGGCTTCGGTTCGCACCTTTGATACATAGTTGGCACTTAACGTCATGGATGCAGGACCGTAGACAACGCCCATCTCGGCATACAGCTGATGGCGGGCGAGATACGGCAGGGCATCGCCGGCGGAAACCGAACCAAAAAATTCGCTCTCAAAATTGCTGTCAAACTGTGCGTCGGTAAAGGTGTACGCAATTGAGATGGGAAATGAAATCGCCTCGCCAATCGTCGGTGTCGCCGAGGCGGAGAGCTCAACACCTTTGGCGGTAACGGCACCACCATTGAACTGATCGCCAATGTCTCCCACGCTGCACCCGACCGACTGCGTGCAATTTCCGAGCAGGTTGGAATAATCGGAGTAGAACGCGATTGCAGAGGCGCTTACCAGATTGTTTTGGAACCTGGCGCCAGCTTCGTAATTCCAGCTTTTTTCCGCGCGGGCGTCCGGATTGCCCGGGCCGGGAGGGGAGAAGCCGCGTGACACTCCCGCAAGCAGACGAACATCCCCGAAGTCGTATGTGACACCGAGAGCTGGGAGCCATTCATCGATGTTCGTTTTGCGCGTGCGTGTCGGACCGGCCAATCGCTCGGGATCGTCCCTTTCATAGTCCAGCCTGGTCAACGTGATGCCTTCGTAACGAATGCCAGGTGTGAGTGTGAGCCTTCCAAACTCAATCCTGTCCTCGAGGTAGAAGGCGATGGCATCAGCTTTGGCCTCGCGATTGGCCTGCTCTCCGAGCGCCGTCTGACGGACAAAAACAAGATCGCCGGCTGTTTGCGTATAAAAGTCCTCATTCTGCAAGCGGTCCTCTTCATCCTCATGGACGCGCGCCGATACGGTGAGATTGTGGCGAACCCCTCCGGCTTCGAAAGGCTTTTCCAGCGACACCTGTACCCCCTGACTGCGGTACACGCGATTGTTGTTACGGACCCGAAGCGCTCCCGCGGCGCTGTCCGCTCCACGAAGAATGGCCAAGGCTTCAGGGTTTGCATCAGGATCATCAAACACGGGCTGAATGGCCTCAAAGCGGCCATCGGCATCGAAGTCGATATCCTGCAATTTCGACCAGCTTCGAGCGAAATCGTTGCGGTAAAGCGTCGCGGTGATCTTCGTATCATCGATCAGGCGGAGACTGCCTGTTATCCGGTATTGGTCATGCTCACCGGTAAAGCGGTCGCGTTGGCTTGCCGCATAACGTCGATAAGGGTCGGCGGCAAAGTCTGTATCAACAAGCCCGAGATAGGTCTCGTTCGCGTCCAGCTCGGATCTTCCATAGACAAGCTCGAGGCGAGCGTCGGTGGGCGCGTCAGGGCTTGAATGCACGGCAAACCGCCCGCGGTAATCCTGACGATCAAAGCCGGTGTCGGCATTCGGGAACCCGTCAATCGTCTTGAACCCGTCGCTCCCCTGCTGAAAGGTCTCGAGCAGCGCACCCACATTATCTGTCTCGCCACCGACCCAGCCATGTCCCTGGTAGTAGCCGCGCGATCCGTATTGGCCTGAAGCCGAACCGGCGAAGCCCGCGACGGGGATCGGCGTCGAGCGAAAGTTCACGGCCCCGCCGATCGTGCGAGGTCCGTAAGCCACAGCCCTAGTTCCCTTGACGACTTCGACAGCCGCCATTCGGCCAACCGCCGGAAAATAGTAGGCTGCGGGGGCCGCGTAGGGGGCTGGCGCAATGAGCACCCCGTCTTCCATCAGCGTGATATTGCTCGAACGTTCCACCGGAGTACCGCGCAATCCGATATTGGGAAAAAGTCCGAACCCGTCCTCTTCTTGAAGATTGACCCCCGGCACCTGCCGCAAGACCCTATTGACGTCGCCATACTCAAATTCGCGAAGGTCCTCGGGGCCGACAATGTCCGCCGACCCGGCGACGTCGCCCTCATCAACTCGCCCGCCGGTGACGATGATCGATTCGGATTGCGGAGGCATGCCGCCCTGCGCGCCTGAACCGCTTTTGGCATCAACCGACTGCGCGACCGCCGGACTGGAGAGCGCCAATGCCAGAAGAGAGACAGTTGCACGGTACATATTCAATCCTTTCAAATCCGTTCGACGCCCTAATAACCATTCTGCTATTGATTCGCAATAGCGATATATGCCGATGTCCTGCGTTTGCGAGGAGGCGAAAGGTGGGTGCTAGAGACTTGGCGGGACGCTCAAACAGCTACCTCACCGAGAAGAGTGATGAGGCGGAACCAGGTCGGTGTTGCAATCGTGCGCTTTGCAAGCCTCGAGCGTCGCATGCGCAATTTCGAACCGCTGAGCGAGTTGCTCTTTCACGGACATTTTTAAGGTTTCAAAATCATCGAGTGATCCCGACGAGAGAACAATGTGCGTTTCGAGAGCGCGATGGTGTTCGCCGAGATTCCAAATATGGACGTGGTGCACGCTTTCGATGCCTTGCTGGCTTTCAAGAAAGGCGACGATCCGGTCGAATTCCAGCTCGTCGGGAACAGCTCCCATCAATAGTCGCACAGTTCGCGGAAGAAGCGTAACACCCTGCCAGATCACATAACCTGCGATGATCAGCGTTATCACAAGGTCGGCGATGGTAAGATCGTAGAGAAGGATGAGTACGCCGGCTACAATCACGCCAACCGATGCCAACGCGTCCGAGACGTTATGCAGGAAGGCTGCCTTCATATTGATGCTGTCATGCGCGCCGCGATAGACGATAAAGGCGGTCACGAGATCGATGATCAGAGCGATGCCCGCCACCCAGATCACCGTCCATCCCTCGACCGGCTGCGGCTCGGCGAAACGGTTGACTGCCTCGACGATCAGATAGAATCCGATGATGAGCAAGGTCGTCAAATTGATGAGCGCGGCGACCACTTCTCCCTGGGCGTACCCGAAGGTCATCAGCTTGTCGGCCGGACGTCGACCCATCCGGCGCGCAAACCATGCAAGGCCCAGGGAAGCCGCGTCGCTGAAATTGTGCAACGCATCCGCGATTAGTGCCAGCGAGCCCGAAACGATGCCGCCGATGATCTGGGCCAACGTCAGGAGAACATTGATGGCGACAGCAAACACAAGCTGGCGATCGCTCAGGTTTTCCTCACCGTGGCTGTGTCCTGCATGGCCGTGGGCGTGCGCCATCATCGCGCTCCTTCTTTAGAAAGTTTACTATCGGTTGCGCTCGGATGCTGGAGGATGGCATCGGAAACCCCTGTCGCTTGGAGCACGGCGTCGAGACCGGCGGCGAGCAGGCCGAATCCCGCCATGCCGCATATAAATGCCACCAGCGCCTTCACGTTCATTCGGCATCGCTTGACAAAGGGCCGGGCAATCAAGTGAACAGAGGCCAAGAGAAAATAGCCCGCGAGCAGTATCGCCATCGCGCCATCGACGTTGCTGTTTCTCCCGTGCAAAAGCCAGAAAGCCCCGACAACCCAGGCGACGAAGACAAGCGCGAGAATGACATGGACCGCGCCGCGATCCATGGGGTTCACGATCTCTTCGAGCAGACTGGCGGTGGTTCTTCTTGCGACCAAGAGAGCGGATAGGCCGACTCCAAATGTGGCAGCCAAGCCAGCGTAGACAGAGATGGCCGATGCAGCTCCTAAAACGAGCCCACCGCATGCCAGCGCGATGCCGGATGCACACAGAATGCCTACTTTCGGCCCGCGCTTGGGTCCCCAGCGCCGGTAGATCCCTTCTACGACCTTCGTCGATAGAAGATAGAGGGCACCGCCCGCAGGAAACAAGACGACGGACCCCAAGCTTCCCGCTATAAAACCGCCCGACTGCTCGGCCATAATGAACGCGAGCATGACGAACACACCGGAAATTATAGCGCCCCAGAGTCGCTCTACGGCGTGCGAGGATCCGTTCCGTTCTTCCCAGATTGCACCGATCCCGAGACCTAGGCTCGCCATCATGGCCATGCCTAGAACCCGCGAGATATCCTCGGTGGCGAATATTTCATGAATAAGCGTCATTCGCGCTTGTCGCCATGCACGGTTCCGCGTTCGTCATGCCGATCCTTGTGGGTGTCGCGCAGAATGTCGATCCCGCCATATATGGCAATTGCCGCAACGGCGACGCCAACGACGAGATCGGGCCAGTTGGCACCTGTCAGCATGACGATAATGGCGGCAATTATGATGCCACCATTGGAGATGAAATCGTTAAAGCTGAAGGTTGTGGCGGCGCGGAGATTGACGTCCTTCTCCTGCATGTTCTGCAGCATTCGTAGACAGATCAGATTCACGACAGCTGCCACTGCAGCCATCGCCATCATCATTACTCCGCCGGGATCGGAACCCTCCACGAAGCGCCTTATGGCATCGGCAATGACCCCGGCAGCGAAGACCAGCAGCATGATCCCTGAAAAGCGAGCGGCTCCGCGCTTCCATTTCCGTGATCGGGTCAAGGCGAGCAGGCTGAGCGCATAGACAATGGCGTCCGAAGAATTATCGAGGCCGTTAGCCAGGAGGGCGTTGGAATCGGCCAGATAGCCGACGGCGAAAAACCCGATGGCAATCGCCACGTTGAGCCACAGAACAATCGAAAGCGTTTTCCGCTTGGCAGTTGTATCGAGTTGCAGATCCCCTTCGCCGCTCATGCGTTGACACCTCGGGCTTGAGCCCAATTCTCCGCCTGCTTGCGTTTGGAAAACGGAAAGACCTGCAACTCCGCGCGGAACAGGCGGTCAAATATTCGAGTGCCCCGCTTTTCCGGTTTCTGGTCGTCGACGATAGCAATCCGCCCGAAGCTGTCCTTGGGCCGGATGTCGAACTTAAGGTCACGCCAAAGACCTCCCGAAAAGTTTGGTGCGAGTGCGAGCAGCATCGGAACCGTATCGTTTCTGCGCCGCGCGCTACGTTCGAAAACGGCCACGAAGGTATCGCAATCTGATGTTTGCACCGTTCGGGCGGCCTCGACCAGGTTCAGTCCATCCTCTTCCGACAAATTCAACACAGCTCCCTCCAAAGTTGGTACACTTGAAGTTCGTTCAGCGCGGGCCGTCGGCATGGGGACGTGGGAAAGTTCAAGCGCCGACATTTGCCAAAGCCTGCTCACTGCTATGGTGGGATGGAGGCCCATTGTCGCTAGAACGTTTCTCGCGATAGGCGAGAAGCCGTAGAGCATTGGCAACGACAATCAGTGTAGAGCCCTCATGCACAGCAACTGCGGGACCAATGCCGAGACCGAAGATGGTCGCCGGAATGAGCACTGCGACAATCCCGAGGCTCACCACCATGTTCTGGCGAATGATGGAACGGGTCTTGCGGCTGAGGTCGACCGCGAACGGCAGCTTGGCGAGGTCATCTGCCATAAGTGCGACATCGGCGGTTTCCAATGCGACGTCGGACCCGGCTGCGCCCATTGCTATCCCGACGGTTGCATTTGCCATGGCAGGAGCATCGTTCACCCCGTCTCCGACCATTGCCACTTTGTCCTGACCGGCGAGCTTGCGGATAGCTTCGACTTTGTCATCAGGCATTAGATTGCCCCATGCCTCATCGAGACCAACATCCTCTCCGACAGCGTCGGCGACCCTCTGATCATCGCCGGAGATCATGATCATTCTCGTGATTCCGAGTTCGCGCAGCGCGTTAAGCGTCGTTCTTGCTGCCGCGCGCGGTGTGTCCAATAGCCCAATGGCTCCAAGATCGCGCGTCCGCGAACGGATAGCCATCGTGGTCCGCCCACGCTCGCGCAAAACCTCGATTGCGCTCGTCAATTCAGGGCCAAGCGGAGGGACCCCGTCGACACCGAACATCTCGAGTTTGCCGATCCAGACTTTTTCACCTCCGACGATCGCGGTAATGCCCTTGCCCGTGAAACTTTCGAGGTCGGTCGCCGCCGGCAACGCTTCTTCACCATTTCGCTCGGCACTATCCCTGACGATGGCTTGGGCCAGCGGATGGTCGCTCAAACTCTCCGCTGCCGACGCGATTCTCAGCAATTCGCGCTCGGACACGCCGGTCGCTGTCTCGATATCGGTTATTCGGGGCTCACCTTCAGTCAGCGTGCCCGTCTTGTCGAATGCGATGGCCTTCAATGCACCTAAATCTTCGAGGGGTGCGCCGCCTTTTACGAGGACGCCGCCTCGCGCAGCTCGCGCGACCCCGGACAGGACCGCGCTAGGCGTCGCAATAGCGAGTGCGCAGGGGCTGGCAGCGACCAACACTGCCATGGCGCGGTAGAAGCTATCGCGGAACGGCTCGTCTATGATGACCCAGGAGAAGAGCAAAAGCCCCGCAAGCGCGAGCACGGCAGGCACGAAAATGCGCTCGAAGCGCTGCGTGAAACGCTGGGTTGGCGATTGCTGCGCTTCGGCGGCACTCACCATCTGCACCACTTTCGAAAGAGTGGTTTCGCTCGACCGGCGGGTCACCACGACTTCGAGAGCCCCCGAGCCATTTATTGTGCCGGCGAAAACCCGGTGGGTGTCTGCCAGCCTGTCGGGAGTCTTCCGCGCGGAAGCGATATCCGATACCGCGCTCTTGTCGACGGGCACGCTTTCGCCCGTGACCGGGGCCTGGTTAATGGCGCTCGCCCCTTCAGACACAAAGCCATCGGCAGGCAAGCGCTCATTCGGGCGGACGACCACAACATCGCCTACCACGAGTTCCTCGACGCGTATCTCCTCGACAGCCTCGCCGCGCTTCACGCGAGCTGTTTCGGGAGCGAGCTCGGCGAGCGCTTCGATCGCTCTTTTCGCGCGACCCATTGCATAGCGCTCAAGGGCGTGGCCGAAGCTGAACAGAAAAAGCAGCAACGCGCCCTCCGCCCATTCGCCGAGGATCGCAGCGCCCGCAGCCGCCACAAGCATAAGACTGTCGATCTCGAACCGGCGGAGCCGGAGATTGTCCCAGGCCTCTCTGAGTGTGTAGAACCCACCGAAAAAATATGCCGTAACGTAGCAGAGAAGAGGCACGAACTGGGGGTAGTTCCCCCATAGTTTTTCAATGCCGAAGCCCGTTGCGAGCAAGCCCCCCGACGCCAGGGAAAAATAGAGCTCCGTATTGGCACCAAGAATGCCGCCATGCTTATGATCGTGCTCGCCACCTCCATCGTGGGCATGCCGTTCGCGTGAAGAGTGGGAAACATTGCCGGAAGTTTTCGCTCGTCGCGTAGCGCCAAATCCTTTTAGCGCTGCGACAATTTTCTGCTCGTCGGTCCGTTGGCGGTCGAACTCGATCACGAACGTCCCCGCCGCATCGGCATAGGCTTCGAGCACCCCGGTTTGCCGAGCGATAAGATCGGCAACGGTCCGGGCGCGCCGTGTGGAGTTCACGCCATCGACGTCATAGGTCAGGTGGCCGTACCGACTGGAGATCTCTGCCCCGGCCACATGCGCAAGCTCCTTGATGCGCGCGACGGAGAGCCGGTCTGGATCATAAGAGATGTTAAGCCGCGCTGCAGATTGGCCCGGCTGCTCTTCCACGGTGACGTCGTGAACACCTGTCTGTCCACGCAGCAGCGCCTGAAGTCTTCCGATACACGGATCATCGCTCGTTGCTTCGGGCACGAGAGCTGACACTTCGATTTGAATAGTACGTGCCAATTTGCCTTTCTCCTTTGAAGAAACCGTCGAACGCAATTGAGCCGTGCCGGAATTCGCGGCACCCGAGCCTTCATGGATCGAACGAGCCGGTCATTCGATAGCTTGGCGGGCCAGCGCTGCCACTCCTCCGCGCGCTTGCGAGAAAGGACGCTGTCCCGCCATATAGCTTCGCCACTAGGTCACATTTTGAAGCTCCTCGCGCTCTTCAGGCGTGACATTGCGCCGCAGCCTGTCCCACCAACGCTGTCGCCAGGTCCGGTCATCTTCTCTGGTCCCGAAAACCAGCTTCAAGATTGCGGGCAAGACGAAGAGGGTGAGCGCGGTGGCCGTGATCAATCCTCCGATGACGACTGTCGCCAAGGGACGCTGCACTTCCGCGCCGGTCCCGGTCGCAATGGCCATCGGCACGAAGCCGAGCGATGCAACGAGCGCGGTCATGAGAACCGGCCTCAGGCGCGCCAATCCACCATCGACGATGGCGTCATCGAGCGCCATGCCCCTGTCGAGCCGCTGACGGATCGCAGTCACCATCACGAGGCCATTCAAGGTCGCCACACCCGACAGGGCGATAAAGCCTACCGCCGCAGATACCGAGAATGGCATCCCGCGTAGAGCCAAGGAGAATATTCCGCCTGCCAGGGCCAACGGGATCGCGCTGAATACGGCGAGCGCCGGCACCCAGCCCCCAACCGCCATGTAAAGCAGCAAGAGAATGACCGCGAAAGCGATAGGAATGACTATCTGAAGTCTTTCCTGGGCAGCCTGGAGGTTCTGGTATTGACCGCCCCACTCGATAAACGCGGCAGCGGGCAGTTCGACCTGCGCCGCAACCCTTTCCTGGGCCTCTTCTACAAAAGACCCGAGGTCGCGTTCTCGCACGTTGGACGAAACGATCACCAGTCTGCGTCCCTGTTCCCGGCGAACCTCCGCGAGACCATCCACCACACGGAACTCGGCAACCGAGCGTAGCGGTATGGTTGCCCCGTTCGGGAGCAGCACCGGCAAAGCACCCAACTGGTCGAAATCGTCGCGGGTCGCGTCCGACAACCGCACAACCACATCGAAGCGGCGATCGCCTTCGAAAACGAGGCCCGCAGGCCGACCGCCCAGTGCGATCGCCACCGATTGCGCAACGTCTTCGACCTTCAGCCCGTAACGGGCAATCGCTGGCCGATCGAAGGCAATATCGAGGGTGGGGAACCCGGTCACTTGCTGGACCTTGACGTCCGCGGCGCCGTCGACATTGCGCAGCACGCCCGCAACCTCGTTCGCCGCCGAGGTCATGGCGCTGAGATCGTCTCCGTAGATCTTGACGGCAACATCTCCGCGAACGCCTGCGATCAATTCGTTGAACCGCAATTCGATCGGTTGGCTGAACTCGTAAAGGTTGCCGACGAGACTGCTGAGGGCGCTCTCCATTTGCGCGACCAACTCGTCCTTGGCGAGGTCGGGATCGGGCCATTCCTCACGGGGTTTGAGGATCACGTACGCATCGGAAGCGTTCGGCGGCATCGGGTCACTGGCCACTTCCGCCGTGCCCGTCCGCGAAAAGACGAGCTCGACCTGCTCAAACTGCTCGAGCCGGTCCTCGACCCGCCTTTGCATCGCGAGCGAACGTTCGAGCGATGTCGAAGGAATACGCAGCGATTGCACGGCGATGTCGCGCTCGTCCAATTGCGGTGTGAACTCGCTCCCGAGGAAGCTGAACACGAAGGCCGCAAAGGCGAAGATGCCGACGCCCATGCCGATGACCGGCCAAGGGCGGGTGATCGCCCTGCGGACCAGCGGTCCGTATCGCTCCTTGGCGATCCGGATCGGCTTGACCTCCTTTTCCGTCAGCTTCTTGTTGAGCAGGATGGCGATCATTGCCGGGACGAAGGTCAGCGACAACACGAACGCCGAGGCGAGCGCGAGCATGACCGTGATCGCCATGGGCGAGAAGGTTTTGCCTTCGACCCCGGTAAAGGTCAGAAGCGGTGCGAAGACGAGAAGTATGATCGCCTGCCCGTACACAGTCGGCTTGATCATTTCCTGCGCGGCAAGCCGCGTTTCCGTCAACCTTTCGCCCAGTGTGAGAAGCCGGCCTTCGTGTTCCTGCCGGGCCGCGAGCCTCGCGACACTGTTCTCGACGATGATGACGGCACCATCGACGATCAGGCCGAAGTCCAGCGCACCCAGGCTCATGAGATTGCCCGACACGCCGAGCCGGTTCATTCCGATCGATGCCATCAGCATGGAAAAGGGAATGACCAGCGCCGCGATGATCGCTGCCCGGATGTTGCCCAGCAGCAAGAACAGGATCGCGATCACCAGAAGCGCGCCTTCAACGAGATTCTTCTCGACGGTCGCGATCGTCGCATCGACCAGCGAAGACCGGTTGTAGACGATCTCCGCGACAATTCCTTCCGGCAGGGAGCTGCGAACTTCCTCGAGCCGTTCGGCCGCCTGGGCCGACACGGTGCGGCTGTTCTCGCCCGCGCGCATGAGCACGGTGCCCACGACCGCTTCATCGCCGTTCAGCGACGCCGCGCCCGTTCGCAGGTCGCCACCGATGCTGACCGTGGCGACGTCTCCTACGCGAATGGGGACTCCTTCGCGTGTAGAAACGACCGCCTGCTCGATATCCTCGACACTGCCGAGGCGCGCATCAACTCGGGCGAGGAGGGCTTCGCCTGCCCGCTCGACGAAATTGGCCCCTTCGGCGAGATTGGCCGCTTCCAGCGCATCGATCACTTCGTCGAACGATAAACCGTACCCGGTCAATCGCGCGGGATCGGGTTGGACAAGGTATTGCTTTTCGAAGCCGCCGATCGAGTCGACACCCGCCACACCGTCGACCGACCGCATGAGGGGGGCAACCACCCAGTCCTGGATGGTTCGCAGATAGGCAGCCTTGGCAACATCGCTGTCGAGCCGGTCGCCACGTTCGGTCACAAAGCTCCCGTCGGACTGCCAACCGACCGCTCCGCCCAGCGGTGCTTCCTTGCCGTCAGGAAACTCGTACTCGATGGTATACATGAGCACTTCGCCCAAGCCGGTCGAGATGGGTCCCATCACCGGTTCGGCACCCTCGGGTAGGGAGGCACTTATGGGCGTCAGCCGTTCGTTGACCTGCTGACGCGCAAAATAGATGTCGGTCCCTTCCTCGAAAATCGCGGTCACCTGGCTGAACCCGTTGCGCGATATTGAGCGGGTCATCTCCAGACCCTCGATACCGGCAAGCCCGGTTTCAACGGGATAGGTGACCTGCGTTTCGACTTGCGAAGGCGACAGGGCTGGTGCCTCGGTGTTGATCTGCACCTGTACATTGGTGATATCGGGCACGGCATCGATGGGCAGGCGCAGCAAATTCACCACGCCATAGATTGCCACACCGAGCGTCAGTACGACCATCGCCCAGCGAAAGCGCACGGCGACGTCGAGGATCATGCCGATCAGGCCATGGCGGTGGGAGCGATCCGCGTCCTGCATGTGATCAGTGTCCATGCTCGGCCTCCTCCTTCTCGAGTTCAGCCTTCAGCAAAAAGGCATTGGCGGTGGCGATCCGCCACTGCGCTTCGAGACCGGACTCGATGACCACGCGTCCTCCCGAACGCGCACCGGTGACCACCGGACGGGCTTGAAACCCGCGGCGCGTGCGAACGAAGACCACTTCTGCGCCATCGATTGTCTGGACGGCACTTTCCGGCACCGACATGCGGCCTGTATCGACCTCACCCGAGGGGCGGATACGTGCCTGCAGGAAGGCCCCGGGTTGCAGACCGGGGATCGGTCTTGCCAGCGACAGGACCGCCGTAGCGCTGCGGCTTTCGGGATCGAGCGAGGGAGTGACAGACCGCACGCGCGCACCCACTTCCCGGTTGTCCGCGATTTCCAGCGTCGCCTCGTCGCCAGGCTGGATGCGGCTTGCTTCAGCCGACGGGAGGGCAACCTCGACCTGCATGCCGCTCGGATTCACGACCTGATAGAGTTCTTCCCCGGCATCGACGAAGGAGCCGAGAACGATAGGCGCCGAGGTCACTCGGCCTGCGAGCGGGCTCGTGACCGCAAGGGAGCGCCCGTCGCCGCTAACGCCCGCCGCGGAGACTGCCGCCTGGGCGCGCGCAAGTTCCGACTGGGCGACCTGCAGATTTGCTCGCGCGGCCTCGAGATCCTGCCGTGCGGTGACATTGGCCTCGAACAGGCGGCGCTCCCGATCGTAGGCAGCGGACAGTTCGTTGACCCTCGCGCGCGCTGCGCTCAACTGCGCTGCGAGAGCAGCCGCGTCGGCGCTCTCGATGCGGGCAATCGTCTCGCCCTGCCTCACGTAATCGCCCAGCGTTTTGCCGACACTGCGGACCACGCCCGCCGCGCGGGCATCGATGCGGGCACTTGCCGTCGGGCTTGCCGCGACGGTGGCCGGGAAGACCAGCTCGACCGCCGATCCCTGGCCGACGGTTTCGACCACTATCTGGGACGCTTCAATTTGTTCGGCGCCAAGCAGGACAAGGCCTTCGGGAAGCTCGACCTCCTCACTCGTCTCCTCGGCGATTTGGTCAGCTTCGTTATCGGGCCACAGCATGAGCGCCGCGACTACAAAGAGAATGGAAAGGCCGATCGCAACGGCCAGACGTTTACGGTTCATCGGAAAATACCTCATTGTGCACCGAGCCAGATCAGTGTCGCCGCCAGGCGACCACGATCTTCCTGAGCTTGAATCAAAGCTTCACGGATGGTGTCACGCGCTTCGGCCGCAGCCAGAACTTCGATCAGCGGAAACCTGCCGTTGCGGTAGCCAATCCGAACGAGGCGCAAGGCTTCTTCGGCTTGGGGCAAGGACGTCTCCGCGAGGGTCTCGACCCGCGCTTCGGCTGCCAGAAATTGTCCGCGGGCCTGCGTGACCTCGAGTTCGAAATCGGTGCGGGCAATTGCTTCCCGCGCCGTCGCGGCGCGAAGCCGCGCTTCGGCAGCGGCGATGTTTCCCTGGTTGCGATTACGCAATGGAAGCGGGATCGAAACCCCCACGAGAAACGCCTGGTCTCGACTTTCCTCGAACCGTCGGACTCCGGCGGATATTGCCGGATCCGGAATGCCGAGAGAGCGTTCCCGGGCGATCGCGGCATCCGCGGCCTCGCGTTCGGCACGGGCGACCTGAAGTCGTAAGGCCGAAGGTGACGCGAGCAGCGTCGCCGGAGGTTCGATCTCGGGGAACACCGAAGGCACGTCCGTAGCAGGTGTTGCCTCGCCCCAAAGCGCGGCGAGCGCGTTCCTCGCCGTACTGTCGGCAGCCAGGGCCGCTTCAAGCTCCGCGAGCGCCTCCGCAAGTGCCGCTTCGGCACGAAGCGATCGCAGAGGAGGCTCCCGCCCAACATCGACCAGTACGCCTGCGATCCTGGCAAGCTCGCGATTGCGCTCGACTATGTCCCGCGCGAGTTCCAATCGGGCTGCCGCAGCGACGGCTTCGACATAGCGTTCGCGCACCGATCGCCCGAGCTGAGCAACCGAGAGCGCTCCTGAAAGGGTCGCGACGCGCGCTTCCGCCTGGGCGGCGCGGACGCGCGCTCCCCGTTTGCCGCCCAATTCGAGCCGCTGGCTCAGGGACAAAGTATACTCGGTGGCCTGCAATCCCGAAAACGCGCCGCTCCCGGCAATGTTTTCGGCTTCGAAAGCAATTTCTGGGTTGGGCCGCAGCCGCGCCTGGTCGACTAGGGCCCGCGCCGCGTCGGCTTCGGCCCGCGGTCCGATCAGGCGCGGATTTTCTGGGGGCTCATCTGCGCTGTCGACGATGCCCGCACGAGCGAGCGCAGCTTCGAGCGTCAGAAGCTCACGCTCCTGCGCCGCCACGGTCGTGGCTTGAGCGGCGAGGAACAGCCCTCCAAGGAGGACCCCTCGCCAATGAATGGCTGACATTTTTCGAATATTCCTCTGCTGACGATCCGAACTGCGCTGCGCCATGCAGCGCGGTGACGGTCGTCAGGCGCGAGGGGGGCGCTTCAGTCGGTCGGCAATGTCGGAAGCGAGCGCTTCGGCGGGAGGCGCATCGGGAACCACAACCAAGTGAGGAACCGAATTCTTCTGCACGGTGCTGGCAAAGCTCGCCCCATGATGACAATGGCCGTGCCCACACACGCCGTGTTGCTCGGTCGGCGCATCCGGATCGCCCGGAACTTCGTCAGTAGCTGCGGATGACGCGGACGCGCTGTCGAGCGAAACCAGAACGGGCGTGCTTCCGGGCGCCACTTCGGCGCCGCAAGCAGCAGCATCCGCCGCCGTCACGAACACCATCGCGACCAGCATGAGCAGGACGACGAAAGGATGCAGGACAAGGCGACGATAGCTTGTGGTCATGGATTCCGACGGCTCCTAGCAAACCGGATCAAGATTGCAAGCTCCGTAACACGATGAAGTATAAGTCGTTTGTTACAGTATAACAGTCCTCGAATACTGTTTCGGTCTTTTAGAACGGCGCGATCAGGCCGCGCGAAGCTCGGGATGGGGATGCTCGCAGCGATGCACTTCGATCGTGACGTGCACATATTCCGCATGCTCTGAAAGTCGGCTCGCATAATGGTCGGGCGCGAGCGGATCACCGGCGATGAGCGAGGCGATGACCGCATACTTGCCAGGGCCGATACGCCAGATGTGCAGATCGCCGATCGCGGCGTCCCGGTCCTCTAGCGCCTCGCTCACTTCTGTGTATCGTTCAGAGTCCGCCTCGGCGTCGACAAGCACGGCTGCGGTATCGCGCAGCAGCGACCATGACCAGCGCCCGATCACGAATGCACCTACCAGACCCATTGCTGCGTCCATCCATGCCCAGCCGAGGTACATGCCGGCGAGAAGGGCCACGATAGCCAGGACCGAGGTCAGGGCATCGGCAAGCACGTGGAAATAGGCGGAGCGCAGATTGTTGTCGGCATGCGCATGGTCGTGGTGATGATGATGGTCGTGATCATGCCCATGGTGATGATCGGCACCAAGCAGCCAGGCACTCGCGAGGTTCACCACGAGGCCGAGCAGGGCGATCCAGATCGCCTCGGTATAGGCAATCGTGAGCGGACTGACGAACCTTTGAGCCGATTCAACCGCGATCCCGATTGCGAAGATGGCGAGGACAAGCGCGCTCGCGAAGCCGACGAGGTCGCCCACCTTGCCGGTACCGAATGTGAAACGCGGGTTGTTCGCATGGCGCCTGGCAAACCAGTAGGCAAAGGCCGCGACGCCCAGGGCACCTGCGTGGGTCGCCATGTGGATACCATCGGCGAGAAGCGCCATCGATCCGGTCCACAGGCCAGCGACGATTTCGACCACCATCATCGCGGCGGTCAAGGCAACGACATAACGCGTGCGCCGCTCATGGGCGTCGTGCGAGGCGCTCAGGAAGTTGTGATCATGGGCGAGCGGATTGGAGTCGGCGTGGTGCATGCGGGGCTGATAACCCGAGATGCCTTCCCAAGAAATCCCCTCTCCAACCGAAAAGGCAATCGATGACAATTGTCTGAGATGGTCGCCGCAGCCAATCGATGGTAGACATGCTGCAGCGACCAACAGACTATTATCCCTTAGTCTTGGATCCGGACGTCACGGTCCTGCGATCGACCACGGTGATCCGGCGCGTCTTGGCGTCGATCACTAGCCGTTCAGTCACGCCATTGCCCGGAAAGGCGACAACGTAACGCGGATTGAGCGAAAGCATCTGCTCGTTGCGCTTGAACCCGGCGCGGGCACCAAGCCGACGATCGAGCGAATACGTCAGCTGCTGGACTTCGCGGCGCTCGGCCCAGCTCGCTGCCAGACGATCGGCACCCTTGCCGTCGCCGCCATGGACCAGGAAGAGATCGGGAACCGCATCGCGAACCTTGTCCAGCGTCGCCCAGATATTGTCGGCATAGACACGCGCATCTTCTGCGTTTTCGAAGCTCTGGCGACCACCGGCGAAGACGATTGGAGTGCCTTCCGGGATCAGGGCGTGACGCCGGTTCTCAGCACGTGCGCGAAGGAAGTCGCGGGCATCGATCACAGTCGAGGTAAGGTTGCGCGAATGGCTCGTGCGCGAGCCGGAAACGGGCTTCCACGAGGAACCGGTCTCGTCGCGATAGAGTGCTGCCGCAGCCTCGCGCATCTGCTCGAAGGCAAGCATGCTGGCTTCGGCGGCCTGCGCGCGCTCTACCTGCTCTTCCAGATTGCTCGAATGCACTTCGGAGCCATCGGCCGATGCGAGCAGAACACGGATTTCATCGCTGGCCCGGTCGAGCTGAGCCGACTTGCGGCTGGCTGCGCGGTGAAAGAGATTGACCATGCCCCAGGCAATGTCCTCGGCATCGGCCTCCAGGGCCGTGTCCGAAAACATCGCGAAAAGATCGGACCAGACTGCAGCGAGGGTCTGCTCGATCGCATCCTCGCAGGGAAAGTCGGTCTCGTTGAAGGGGGCTGGCCTGATGCTTAGGCCCGAGAGATCGAGACCGTTCAATTGGTCGATGAAGCTGTCGTACATGGGGTGTCTCCTGATCGCGGGGACAAGGAGAGGAGGCACCATTGCCTCGGCCCTGTCCGCCGGAGCCCGATCAGGGCCGGGACAAGGGGCGTGACGCACCGCGTAGCGGGAAACCTGCGGCCCTAGGCTGGCGCGGGCAACACGGGCCGACGGGCCGCAGGTTGCGGCGCGCCCCGACCGGCCCAAGGGCCTCTCCCGGCGGACAGGGATGAGGCAGGATCAGGTCCCGATGTCGCAGGTGGATCGGGAGCGCTCGAAGATCGCTTCGCCATTCGAGAATCGCCCGACCAGGCGCAGATCCCCGAACAGGTCAATAAAGCGTCCCGACACCTGGGCGAGCCAGTGCCGTGCCCTTGCCGTTCGTGGGACGTAGAAATCCGCCTCCCAGTATCGGGCATCGTCACGCTCGACGAGCCAGATCGCGGCGAGACCGCAATAGGTCGATATGCCGCAATCAGCGAAGGCATTGCGAAGGAGGATACGATCTTCGCGGCCGCGCCATCCATTGAAGCGCTCGAACGAAGGAAAGGCCGCTTTCGCGGCATCGATGACCTCGTCGACGAGGCACTCATAGACCCAGTCGATATCTTCGTCTTCGCCGTCATCGAGCAAGCGAAAGGCCACTACGGAGCCGGTCGGGTAGCTGACGGAACGTCCCATCTCACTACTCCTTAGGCTGCATCGGCGAGATCGATGTCGGCCTCGCCTTCACGGGATTGATGGCCTCCAAGTTCGAGCAACAGGCTGGCAGCTTCTTCGGCCTTGGCCGCGGCGGTCAGGATCGCGCGCTCGTCCGATTTGAGGATCTTGAGCCAGGACGCGATGTAACTGGCGTGATGGTCGAGGTGGGTGACCGGAAGGCCCAATTCGGCTCCAAGGATTGCCGAGGACAGTTCTGCGATCAGTTCTTCTGCTGCGTAGGCGTCGCTGCCGAAGCGGTTCTTGAGATCGCGGTCGAGCCGCGAAGAATGCCCCGTCCAGTGCGACAACTCGTGTGCGAGCGTCGCGTAGTAGTGGTCGTAGGCTTCGAACAGTTCGGCTGGCGGCATGGTGACGCGGTCGCGCAGCGGCTCGTAGTAGGCCTGCGAGCCATGATGGCGCAGGTCTGCGCCAATATGGGCAAAGAAAGCATCGAGCCGGTCTTCGCGTCCTTCTGGCTCAAGCGCGGCAACCAGCGACTTGGGAAAGTAGAACTCGGGCAGGCCGTCGCACTGATCGGCGTTGAACACGGCATAGGCCTTGAGCACGCGCCGGTTCTCGGTGTCAGCTTCGCCTTCGGCGTTCTCGACCTCTTTGGTGTAGCTCTTGTAGAAGATCGCGAGGGTCGATTTTTCACCCTTGCGGACTTGTCCGCCGAGCGCCTGACACTGGCGATAGGTCATCCAGTAAGGCGAGGTATAGCCGCAGCCATCGGCCACCATCCACAACCAGAATGTGTTCATGCCGCGGTAGGGTGTCCCGCAGCTCCGCAAGGGCCGCGAGACCGGCACACCGCGCCATGGCTTGACCCAAGGCTTGGTGCCTTGCTCGAGCTTTTCGATGATAGCGGCGGTGATGCTCTGAGCCGGCGAAGTCGATGCAGCGCGACGGGACTTCTTCATGGGAGTTCTCCTGATCGCCGAGACCGAATTGTCCCGGTTCAGGAAGAGCAAAGCTTCCTCCCCTCTCATTAATGAATGCCGCTACGAGTCTTCGTTTCGGACCTGTTGCCGCGCGCGACGCTATCCCAATAGCGGACAGCCAAAAGGACATCTCGCAAAGAATGTGCCGCAACAATTAGACATAGAACTTGAAGGGCTGCTTCTCCTCTCCCTTTGCCGAGCCCATGGTGAGGACATCGCCGACCATACGGGCGAACCGCACAGTTACGGGCAGGCCGTCATTGAAGTTGCAGGAATTATAGTTGATCTTGGTCAGTCCCATGATGTCTTGTAGCACCGTCAGGATATTGGGTTTGGCGAATCGGCTTCGCAGCACAGTAATGTGAAGCGGATTGGGTGTTTCCGGACCTATATAGGTATCCAGCTGGGGCACGTAGCCTGACGACCAAAGGTAGGCGGTCTGGTCGTCAAGCAAAAGTGCCGTGCCGCGCAGGACCGGATAATCCCCATCGCGAAAAAGCTTTGTTTCACCGCCAGTTGATCGGATTCTAACCCCTACAAGGTTGGTTTCAGCCGGCACTGCCGCGACGAAGCCCTGCCACTCTTCGTCGTTGAATGTCGTTTGCCCGTGAATGAATAGTTCAGCTGGCGGGGCTCCATGTGTTTCGATGTAGGTCTCGAGGACGAGTTCCATGAGCTCTCGGGCGGCCCGCGGCTTGAGATGGAACTCGCGGTCGCCCGTCTTCCAAGGGCCATTGGCTCCGCGGAAGACGACGCCGTCACCTTCGTTGAGAAACATCTGTGCGGCGCAGCATGAATGACCGTCAGGATCGTTAGGCAGGCTTTTGTAGACCATCCCGATATAACAAACGCCTTGGCGCACTTCGGCTAGGCGCCAGGGTGGCTTTGGCTGGGTCTTGTAGTAGAGACCCGTTGCCAGATTCCAGGCAGTGGTCGCGGCATCCTGCGTATTGCGGATCGGGTAGCCTGCCTTGTTCAGGAATGCCCCTGGAGCGAGCGTCGTTTCGCGCACCAGCTGAGTGGGGGCGATCCTTAGGAACTCTGCCTTGATACGGCGGTGAAAGTCCGGGACATCTTCGAAGATCCGCTCGCCGCTCTGGTCGATGATTCCCGCCCCTGACAGGAGCGGCAGGTCTGCGCGAAACTTTTGCTTTTTGCCGAATTCTCCCTTGACCAAGGGCAAACCGGTGCGGCGAGATTCCGGACGGCAGCGCTCATAGACGATTTCGGGCAGGACCAGCACCCAGACATCGATCGCCTTCTCCTCGTTGCGCAGATACTTTTGCACGCGATCGATGTAGAGACTGGCCACCTGGTCGACCGCCTCATTGAGGTTGGTCACGCGCGTGGCCCTGTCGATATCCGCGAGCGGAATTGACAGCACGCTGCATTCGTCGGGATCGAAGGAAATGCCGAATGCCTCTTCGAGCCCGGGGAAATTTGCCAGATGCAACCGGTCCGCCTTTTCCCCTTTTCCCGGCGGCGGAACCTCAACCGAGCGGAGCAAAGAACGCGACCAGCTCCGGAAATGCGCGAGACCTTCGGGCGTGCCGACCACGCCGACCCTAATCTCCTTCGTTTTCTTGGCTTTGGCCAGCGGGCCGTAGAGAAACAGCCCGTCCTTTGGATGCGGACTCTGCTGGCCGAAAGCGAACTCAAGCTGCGGTTCAGCGAGGTGCTCAACCTTGAGTTGCGTCTCCGGGAACCTCATGCCGAATCCTCTTCCAGCGACAGCTCGGGTCTCCCGAGCGTACTGGCGTCAGTTTCCTCAGCGTCCGGATCCAGCAGGTCTGGAAGGACCGTGCTGACAGGCGAGGTAAACAGGATCGGAGAGGCATCGAGCATGAGCGAGCGCGTACCGCCAAGCTTGAGGCGGATATAGGCGGACTCACCCGAGAGCAGTTCGAGGAAGGCAAGCAATCGGCCATGCCATTGCTTATTGCGCCAGCCCTTGCAGATTGATCTGCGCAATCGATGCATCTTCTTCGCATCGTCGATCTGCAAGCCTTCGGGGGTGCCGTTGTCGTCCGCGAATAGAACGCGGGATTTGAGTCTTAGATGCCAGAAGGGCCACAAGACTGGCGTGGCGGTCACGCCGAACTGCCAGATATGACCCTTGGCAATGTTGCGGAGCATCGAAGCGCGTCGTTCGCCTTGCCGCCCCCAAGGGATCAGTTTTCCTATCGGCGCTAGCTCTGGCGACGCATGAAAACCGATTGAACTGGAGTAATTGTATTGCAGCAGGCCTCGCTCACGACAGTAGCTGATCCAAGCCTCGCCAAACATCTGCACCAGCATCTTTTGCGCGACCTGCCGCACGATCGCGAGTTCGGCCCAGCCATGCTCAGCAAATTCCTCAATCGGCAATTCAGCGGTGAGCTCGAAACGGCCGATTGACCCGAGCTCAGCCTCGATGTCGCCTAAGTCCGCCATGCTGACAATCCCGCCGCGATGGGCAATTGCCGGGTATGAAAGCGTCTTGGCGGCGATGGCACTCGTTTGTTCGGTCTGAGCACCCATTGCGGAAAAAAAGCGGATCGTGTCGGGCGCCTCGAGAACCCTGAGCCAGTTCGAGGTTAAGGGCTCGGGATCGGTCGACAATTCTATGCTGCGACGCCGCCGAAACAATTCCCAATTCAGGTTGATCGCAACGCCGTCGGCACGCTGAGGCACCTTCTGCCGGCGCAAAGTCTCCAGAAGGGTCTGCAGTCCTTCGCCCCATCCGCGCACGAAGTCGACCGGCCGAGCATCCCCGATCCCCTTGATGCGATTGGTCGCTTCAAGTCTCAATGGTATCATGAAGCGGCTGTCATCGATCGCTTGCGCCACTTCCAGAGCGAGATCGATATTGTCCTGAACGTTTGTGTCTGCGGTTGCCGCCGCCGAGACGCAGATCAAGGCCTTGGCTGCGCGATGTTGCAGGACCAAGCCTTCCTCGCGTCGCCATCTGTCTCCAGGCTCAAGTGAGAGGATATCAGCAAAGACAGTGTACCCTTCTGCCTCGAGCTTGGGAGCGAGCCAGAGCGCGAACTCGTCGTCTGCGGGATGGGTCTTAATCAGAAACAACACGTTGCGTTCGAAATTCGACGCCTTTTCTCCTTCGCCTTTCGCCGCATTTGATTGACCAAGCAGGTCGGAGAAGATTTCTGGGAGATCCTGCTTGGTACCCAGCGCCTCGACGACTGCGTCGGAGACGATGGACCGCAAGGCTGCGGTCGACCCCTGCCAAAGCGCCGGATGAGCCTTCTCGATGTCAGGAAATTTGCGCAGCAGGGCGTTTAGATCCGCAGGACCGAAAATATCACCGGGAGACTGGAGAGAGGGCCCGATCTTCTCGGCGAGCGTCTGTTTGCGAGCTGGCGTTAGGTCACATGAAGTTGCCAGAAGATAGCGGCTAGGCGCGAGCTGATCGATCTTGGCGCGCTCGCTCGCCATCGCCGAGTTCAGTTTGGAAAAGCCCGAGCGCAGATAGTGCTTTGCCTGCAAAATGACGCTGCGGTCGCTCTCGGCGTATCGGCCATCGATTCCCTGATCCGGTCCTTCTGCGAAACGTTCAAACCGAACCGCAAGCTCTGCCCCGATGAGCGCGTTTGCCAGTTCTTCGAACTCACTGTGCGACAAGGAAGCGAAATCGTAGGTCACCCAATTAGATGACGTTTCTGGGAGACGTGCGTCAAGTAATTGAGCAAGTTGCCCAAGGTTTTCGTGGGGATACATTGGCATTCGCCGATCTCCTGAAAGAAAACGGCTGCTTTCTCCTGCCTGCTCACCAAAACCCAACGGTCTGCAACCGCCCCGAAATTTGACACGGAAAAGGCGGCCCGTCCCGGAAGGGACGGACCGCCCGCCGAGTGACCTGGACCTGTCAGGAGGGGTCAGGCAGCCTGCTCGGCAATCTCGTCAGTTTCTACTGCGTTGACCGCTTCGTCTTCTTCGCGGTCGGACAATTCGCCTTCTTCGGAACCGGCGAAACGCATGATCGGCGGAACCCAAGCCTGCGCCCGCTCCTTGACCTCAGACTCGCCAATGAAGTTGCCGGAGAAGATGCGCTCGGCAGCGCTCGCCAATTCGGCCTTCTTCGATGCAGCGTAGCGACTGACCAGTTCGGGACCACCGGCAGCATCGAGTGCCTCGAGCGTGCGGGCCTTGGCCACGCGGTCGAAGTAGTTCGCCGCCGTGGGACGCCACCAATGCGCGGTCTCGATTTCCAGGAGCGAGCCCAGAGCCTCATGCATAGGCACCGAGCGCTCGCCTTCGCAGGCCAGGCTCGCGACAAGCGTGCGCGAGACGACATGACCAAGCCAGGCCGAGCGCCCCTCGTCGGATAGTGCCCGGAACCTGGCAAACCGCTCAACATCGCTTTCGCCAGAGCGCCAGCTTTCATCGAGCGACCCGGCAAACTCGGCCAAAGCAGCACTCGCGGGCGCATCCTTGGCCTCGAACCCGGTGACCGGGCCGGACGCGACAGAGCCGACAAGCGTCGACGCCTTCTTGGCGCGCCAGTCGTGCCCATCGGCATCGGCGAGCGTGAAGACCATGAAGTCGAGCGCCAGTGCCGGATCGTTGGCGAGATGGATTGCCAGGATGTCGCGGCGTTGCATCGCGAGCTCGTCGAGCAAGCGCTGGGACAGCGAGCTACCCTTGGGCTTCGCCGTTCCGCTGTCCTCGACTGCCTCGATAGGACCTTCCTCAGCGATGACTTCGGTCTTGGTATAGAACTGCGGGACCAAGGTCGGCTCGCCATTACGCGAAAGGACGAGGAAGGCACCAGCCTCGGATTTCAGCTCATCGGCGAGTACTGGCGGCCGATCATTGAGCGCGCGCATGGCGCGGTCGATCACCACGAGTTCCTCTTCGGCCTTGGCGACCTCGTCTTCGTCGCTGTCTTCGTCTTCGAGCACGGCGGCGACGCGGTCATAGTCAGCCTCGAGTTCGCCAAGCTCCTTCGCTTCCTGTTCCGTCATCGGCGCAGGTTCGCAAGGCAGACGGCTCAGACCTTCGACAAGGTCATGACTGACATAGGTGCCCAGCGTCGGGTGCACCCAGGCAAGGCCATATTCGAGCGCGATCCTTTCGGCGGCTTCTTCCATGGCCTTGTGCGCGAGGTCTTCGAGCAGCGCGACATCGATCCAGCTCTCGCTGGCATCATCGTCGAACAGTTCGCGCTCGATCCGGCCGCCTGCGGCGAGATAGGCATCTCGTAAGACGAGAACCGCGCGCGGATCGGAGCCATGAACAGTTGCATCGAGCACCATGCGGCGGATCGTGTCAGGCGTGATCTGGTACCAGGCGTCCTGCAGCTCGGCATAGACATGCGCCTGGCGCTCGACGTCGGAAATCGCGCCATAGGCTTTGGCCATGTCGAGCGTAATCGTGCCTTCGGCGAGCGCTTCGAAGACGCAGGGTGCGAGACTTGCTAAGCGCAGACGCCCTTCGACGAATCGGACGGTGAGGCCGAAGCGGCGCGCCACGTCTTCGGTGGTAGCGCCTGCCTCGATGATCGCCGCGAAAGCCTGCGCTTCGTCGGCCGGGTTCATCGCGAGACGCTGGAAGTTCTCGGCAAGGCTGGCCTCGCGCACTTCGCTTTCCTCGCCTTCGATGACGAGGCAGGTAACTTCGTGGTTTTTGGGCAAGGTACCCTCTTCTGCCAGCGCCTGCAGCGCGGCGAGGCGGCGACCACCGGCCTCGACCTCGAACTTGCCGCGCTTTCCTTTGCGCACGACGAGGTTCTGCAGCAGACCGCGCGCACCAATGTCTGCCCGCAGCTGGAGGTCAGCCAGCACATCGCTCGACTTGCGAACGTTGCGCGGGCTCGGGACGAGCTTCTTCAAGGGAATCGACTGGATCATGGGTGTTCTCCTGATGGAATGAAGGCGCAGGTGAGGATCACGAGGCCCACAAGCCCAACGGGCTCCCTCCACTCTCTTCAATGGCTGTGGCGACCATCTATGCTACCGGGATGGGGCGATCAGGGATCGGCTGAGATCCGTCCATGAGAGCAGTTGTTCTCGATGCGCGAACCCATTCGCAAGCCCGTCATCAGCGGGCACAGGCAGATCAGTCGCCCGGACTTGAGGAAGGACGTGATCAGGCTCCGGCGTACGCGACACGGGAGCTTATCGGTTCATTCAGACACACGGAGGGGAGGAGAGAAGGGGAAACCTAAGCGCAATCGGAGGCAGCGCTCAGCTTCATCCGGACCCTGACCTCTTCAGCGGAGCCTATGCCTATCCGCTGCTAAGCAAGCGCTCTTCGAGAAGCGTCCGAAAATCCCGACGCGCATCAGCGATTACGAACACGGTCACCTGACCGGGTGCCGGCTCGGGCTGATACCCGTAGATTATGCGGAACGGAAAGCGCGACAATTGCCGAAAGTCGGTGATCCCGAGAGCCTCAAGTTCCGGTGGAACCGGTCCTTTCTCAGGATTGTTCACAAGGGATTCGATAGACGCGACAAGGTCATCCAGCAGTGCGTCCGCACCATCGTCGCCATCCGGCCCGCGCTGCGTCAAGCGGCGCTGCCAGATACCCGCGAGATCGCGCTCCGCACCGGAGGTGATCTCGATCGCTACGGCGGCCGTCATCATTCAGTTTGACTTACCCCGTACGCGATCCGCAAGGCCTGCCACCGGGCGGGTCCGACCGGCGGCAACATCGGCCTGTCCGAGCGCCAGAAGTTTTAGCAGAGCGAGCGTTTCCTGTGCGCGCTCGTAGCTGGCGACATCCTGCAGAACTGCCTTGGCTTCGCCATTCTGCGTGATGACCATTGGCCCGGCGCCATCTCCAATCTCCCGGATAATTTCGGCGCTGTGGGCCTTCAGATAGCTGATCGGTTTGATGCGCTGGTCCAGCTTCATAGAACACCTTAGGACTGAATTTGGTCTCTATATAGACCAGTTTAGGGCAAATGAGAAGTTCAAGGCTCGATTGCGATGCTTTGGAGGATCTCGCTTGCTCTCGACACCGGTGCAAATAGCCGCGTGCGGTAACGGATGATCTCGGTGAAGCAGCCCTTGCCCTTGTACCACTCGAGGCGTTCCGGCGAGAATCCGGTCAGTTCAAGGCGCTGCTCGCCTCCCACCAGCGAGCGCTTTACGGTCAAGGCATCGTGGCTTGTGAGGCCCAGCGGTTTGCCGCTGACGAGGACGAGGTCGCCGATCTGCTCAGCCGATGGTCCGGTAACTCCGGAAAGGCCAAAGGTATCGGCGATCGCAGCGAGATCGATATCGAGCACTTCGCGGCCAATGATCGACTGGCCGTCCTCGGCAACGAGCCGGGTGACGCGGACATGATCGCCCGGCAGGCGCTTCCAGACAGGGAGCAGCAAACCAGTGGCGAGATGGACACGCTCGGTCACCGGTGAAGCGGCGGCCTCTTCTTCCTCGGCCCGCCAGGCGCTGGTGAATGCAGTGACGCCAATTTCCTCCCAGTGGCTCTCAGCGAGTGCGTCAAGCGTCCAGTTCGCGGACTTGAGCGGTCGCAGAAGGCGCCGACGTTCGATCACGGCCCCGTCGTCGGCGATGAGACGCCGGGCTGGAACCGACAGCGCAACCTTGCCCGACCGCGCATTGCGCATCGGGACCGCGTGCGGGCTGCCGATCTCGTGCATCCGCACCAGTCGCTGCAAGCGCAAAGGCCGAAGGTGCCTCGTCACTTCGAGCGAGACGAGGCGTGTTTCGGCTCCGGTCAAGGGATCGGTGCGCAGGAGTTCATCTGCCAGGACCGTAAAACGATCGACCCTCACGGTCTCCAGTCCCTGGTCGAGCGTCCCCGCCTCGCGAGCGGCCTCGATCCGCGCCTCTACCAGTCCGAGATATTCCTCGAAGATCGCGTTCTGGAGCGCGATCGGGAGCGCGAGGATGCGGTTGAGCCAACGCTGGATTGTGGGAAGATTGTCGGTCAGCCCACCATCGGGGTTTTCAAGCCGGAGGCCGGTACGCTCGACGAAATTGCCGAACGTGGTGGCTTCGAGCTTGCCGTCATAGAGCAGCTGAAACCAGCGGCTGAGCGCATCGCGCGCATAGTCGCTTTCAAGATTGTCTGCCGGATCGAACAGGTTCTGTCCGCCGGTCTGGCGCTGGCCACGCGTCAGCGCGCCCAATGCGTCGAGCCTTCGCGCAATGGTCGAGATGAACCGGCGCTCGCCCTTCACGTCGGTGGTTACCGGCCGGAACAACGGGGCCGAGGCCTGATTGGTGCGGTTGGTGCGGCCAAGACCCTGGATCGCATTGTCGGCCCGCCAGCCCGGCTCGAGCAGGAAATGAACCCTGCGCTGCTGGTTCTTCGCATGAAGGTCGGCGTGGTAGGATCGCCCCGTGCCGCCTGCATCCGAAAAGACGAGGATGCGCTTGGCCCCTTCCATGAAGCTTTGCGCTTCGGCGACATTAGCGCTCGGGCTTCGCCGTTCGAGGCGCTGCTGACCATCGCGGCCCAGGACCAGCCTGCGGGTCCGGCCCGTGACCTCTGCCACGGCCTCGGTGCCGAAGTGCTCGATGATCGCGTCGAGCGCAGTGGCGATGGGCGGCAGCGCACAAAGCTGCTCGATCAGCGCATCGCGCGCGGCAATGGCGCGCGGGCAGAAAACGGGATTGCCTTCCTCATCACTCATCGCCTCGGAGCGAAGATTTCCGTCCTCGTCGGCGAAGACCTGCATCAATCGCACCGGAAAGCTCTTCGCAAGATAGTCGATGACATATTCACGCGGTGAGAGATCGATATCGAGCGCTTCGCGTTCTTCCACGGTAAGGTCGGCAAGGCGCCGGTCGAGCATGGCCTCGGCGGTCGAGACCAGCTGCACGACAACCGAATACTCTTCGCCAAGCGCCGCGTTCATCGCGGGGATCAGACTTGGCAGTTTCATCGAAAGCAGGAGCTGGGCAAAGAAGCGTTGCTTGGTACCCTCGAAGATCGACAGCGCTGCCGCTTTGGCGTTGCGATTGAGCGTATCGCCGCTGTCCTCGTCGACCACGCGGGTTGCTTCGAGCGCGGCTTCGAGGTTGCGGTGAATGATCGCCCAGGCCTCGGCATAGGCATCGTAAATCCGCACCTGCGCTTCGGTCAGGCAGTGCTCGAGGATTTCGTACTCGACCCCGGCGAAGGACAGCGCACGGGCAAGGTAGAGCCCCTGTGCCTTGAGATCGCGGGCGACGAGCTCCATCGCCGCGACGCCGCCGGCGCGGATCTCGGTCATGAACGCCTCGTGGGTCGGAAAGGCGGTCTCGGGTCCCCAGAGGCCAAGCCGGGAAGTGTAACCGAGGTTGGCGATTTCCGAGGCACCTGTGGCAGACGCGTAGAGCACGCGGGCGCGCGGGAGATGGTTCTGCAGCCTGAGGCCCACTATCCCCTGTTCGGAGCCCTTGACCTTGCCGCGGGTCGATGAGCCCCCGAGGGCATTGGCCATGGCGTGGGCTTCGTCGAAGGCGATCAGGCCGTCGTAATGCTTACCCGCCCAGGCAAGGATCTGGTCGAGCCGCGTATCCTCGACGCGTCCCGAGCGCAGCGTCGGGTAGGTGACGAAGAGAATGCCTTCGGACATCGATACAAGGTGGCCGAGTTTCCAGCGCGAGAGCGGCTGGACATCGAGCGGCAGCCCGCCAAGCGCTTCCCAGTCGCGGCGTGCATCTTCGAGCAGCGCCTCGTTCTTGGTGATCCAGACACGCCGGCGCTCGCCTGCGAGCCAGCGGTCCAGGATGACCGCGGCGATCTGCCGTCCCTTGCCCGCTCCGGTTCCGTCGCCGAGGAAGAAGCCTTGGCGGTAGGAGTGTCCGTCCTCGGAGAGTTCCAGCGAGGTGCCTTCCTGGCTAACCTTGAACTGACCCGGAAGATCGCGCGCAAATGCCTGGGTAGCGTAGACCAGTGTCTCGCATTGCGCTTCGGACAAGAGGCCATTGGCCTGCCAGCCTGCGGGAAGGCGCGGGCGAACGTCCGGCTGGGGCGCCGCGACCGAGCCCATGGCGACCGATTCCACGAGCGGGGTGGGATGAACCGGCGCGCCTTCGAACGTGATGCGCCTGGGCCGGTAAGGTAGGTAGATGCCGGTCTGTTCGGGTACCGGCGCGGGGTCGGCCAAGACCGAATAGGCAAGATTGGTCGCATTCGCTTTAGCTGCTGGTGTCGCGGCGAACGGCGCCAGCGGCCGGACCGGCGCGCGATGGGTCGACGTCTTGCCCACGAGGCGCACTGGCTTGCCGACTGGCAGGCGATGAGTCCTGGCGGATGTCTGCGCACGGGGCGGAAGCGCAGTGACAAGCTCGTGGAGCGCGATCAGGTCGGCAGTATCTCCGTTGATTGCGGGAGAAGACGCAACCGGCGTCTTGCCGAACACGACCAGGCGAACGGCAATCCCCGTCCCTGCGCGGCGAAACATCTGCTGCAGCCGGACATCGAGGAACAGCGACGCTTCATCCTGTACCTTGGCGAAGGTGGAAGCGTCGAAGCCTTCAGGCATGATGGCGACAATCCTCGCCCCATTGGCAACGGCCCGGATCGCGCTGCGTAGGTGGCGCTGCGCCGTCTCGCCATCCTTGCCGCGTTCCTGGCTGCGGGCGAACGGCGGGTTCATCAAGACGACCGACGGAACAGGGCCGCGATGCAGGTCGGCCATCAGTTCTCCGTCATGTGCACTAATTGTGGCCGTGGGGAAGATATGGCCCAGCCCGTCTCGTCTGGCCGGATCGATCTCGTTGAGGGCCAACGAGGCGTTCTGGACGCTGCCCCAGAGCGCAAGGGCGCCATTGCCTGCGGACGGTTCGAGCAGCGTGTCTTGCGAAGAAACAGCTGCGGCCTTCGCCATCAGCCAGGCCAGCATCGGCGGGGTCGAGAACTGCTGGAGCTCGACCTGTGCTTCGCTGCGAACGTGCCGCGGCGGCAATGCAGCTTCGAGCCAGTCAAAACGTGCTTCTGCTTCGTGCATGCTTGTCGCCAGATCGATGCGCGAAGACTCTCGCAGCCAGAGCAGTGCGCCGATCTCGACCGCGTTGTTGTAGTCGTCGATCGTCCATGCACCTCCCCAGTCCAGAACACCGGTCTCTTCGGCGAACAGCCCGGAAATGCCGGCACGGGTAAGATGACGACCCGAGGTGAGAAGCGCGGCAATCCGGGCACCGATGGCGAAGGCCAGGGGCACTGCCGGCATCTGCTCGCCGGCGGGAAACAGGTCTGATTGAAACATGGCAATTCGTCCTCCTGATGAGGGCATCGGGACACGCCCTCTGCCGGATCAGGAATTCGAGAAGCTCTCTCTCCTCTACCGCGCCGCTTTGCGGCGCAGCCATGCTTTAAGTTCATCGTTCCAGTCGGTGTCGCGTGAGGATGGTTTGCGAACGTGGATCGTCCGCCCTTCGCGGGCATAAGCGGCCAGGCCACGCGACGCGGCCAGCTCGCCGCCAGCATCGTGATCGACGAAGAGGTGGAGTTCGGTCACGCTCTCGGGCACGCTCACGAGACCGAAACGCTCATTGCCCAGGGTCGCCCAGGCGGGGATGCCGGTAAGAGCATAGGCGGACATCGCGCTCTCGATCCCCTCGGCAAGGCCGAGCTTGCCGGAGGCCGGAGCGAAGAGGCGGACAGCAGCTTCGCCGAGCGCGCCGAGCGCGCGCTTCGGTTTGTCGAAGTCGGCCTTGGAGTTGCCCGAAAGGAATGTGCGATGGATGGCGATCGGTCCCTCGTCGAGACTGACCGCCGCAATCATGGCCGGCAAAAAGCGGGTGCGACCCTTCGGGCCAAGCGGCGTTTGGGGATGAAAGCGGAGGGCCGGAGATGCGGCGAGGATGCCGCGGCTCTCAAGATATGCCTTTGCCGGACTGGCACGCAGTGGCTGTGCGTCGCGCCAGATCCTCAGCGCTGCCGCCGAGGGTTTGCTCGTTATGGTCGGCTCGGGACCGTTGATAGTCGCAGAACCTGAGAAGAGCGAGGTTGCGTCGACACCTTCACTCGCCAGAGCAGCCAGCACGCTCTGCTGATCACATCCCGCAAAACAATGGAAAAGGATCGCTTTTTGGCCGAGCGACACACCGAGTGACGGCGTACGGTCGTCATGCGCAGGGCAGCAGGCCATGCCCTTTGTGCCGGACCATTTGCCGCCCCGGTTTTCACAGATGCGGCGGGCGGCTTCTTCCAAAGAGCTTATCTTGGTGGAATATCGGTGGGACATGGCACATCGCGATCCTTTCGGCTCGCTCACAAAGGCCCTCCTCCCCTCCAGCCCTTCTGTGTTGTAAGAACAGGTCGGAGGGGATTCACGTCTGCACTGCGAGCCCGTCGATTTGAGCGTCACATCGACATCGCCGCTCACCCGCGAGGTCTACCGATTATTCGTAGTGACTTCTCACTAGCGCCATTGATCCTTATCGCTGCCCCACGACCTGGTCAGTTTAGATCATGCGACACGTTACCTAATCGAAAATTCCGGTCCGATCTTTCCTTTTGCAAATCGCGTCGTGCCTTCGGAAGGTAGTCCCGCCAAGTCCGTCGATGAGTGATATGGCTGATTTTGCCGGGCTTGCTCATTCCCGCCATCGCGGCAACCGGCATTCTGCCATGGCCGGGTTGATCATTTTCACGAGCGAATAATGTCTTCGCGCGTTCGATTTCCTCGTCTGAATAATGCATTCGATGCTCCATCGGGTTGGACCTGCGAGAGCGTTCGAACGAAATTCGGCGAACCCTCTGCAGGGTCCGCCGGTTAACCTCCAACTGGAGGACGGGACCTCGGAATTCTTCCGAAGCTGTCGGCTTGTGCCGACATGCGTGACGTTTGCGATATAGTCGCTGAGACAATTCGCGCAACTGCACAGCGACTTTTGAAGTACGATGGTCAAGCCGCGGCCTAGCGACCGCTCACCAGCGCCTCTCCACTCAGTCATGGTCATTGTAAGCCTCGTGCAGGAGGCGGTGAAGCATCTTCCTTCGGTAAATCTGCTTCAAGCGAAAGAGCACAAAAACATGACATATCATTTCTATTTGCGGAATTTCGCATGATATGTCATATATCGGGCCATGCCCCGTTCGTCTCGAGCTGCTAGCGGACTACCGCCCCAGAGCCAACGTGCGATTACACGGCTAGGTAAGGATATCGCCCTTGCTCGCCGCCGGAGAAAACTTCCCCAGCGTTTAATGGCCGAGCGCATGATCGTCTCGGTTCAAACGCTGCAACGCCTCGAAGCGGGAGATCCTACCGTGGGCCTCGCGGTTCTGGCGAGCGCCCTGCATGTCCTGGGGATGACACAGCGCCTTGCCGAGCTGGTAACCCCAGACAGTGACCGGGCTGGCATCAGCGAGGATTTGTCCCGCCTGCCCCAGAAGACCCACGCTGTCAGCGACGATGATCTGGATTTCTAGCAAGCCGTGACGACCATCCGCACCTATGTCTTCGTGCATCTTGAGGAGGGGCCTGTTCCGGCAGGCCTTCTCACGATGACCGACGAACCGCGCAACCAGTTTGCTACCTTCGCTTACGGGCGGCGTTATCTGGAACGCGCTGACCGTATTGCGGTCGATCCTGTAGCTCTGCCGTTGCACGAACCTGGAACTTCTCGAACATTCAGGACGGAAGAAGGCTTTGCCGTGTTCGGTGGCATTCGGGATGCTGCTCCTGACGGCTGGGGCCAATACCTAATGTACAAGGCGATGGGCGATCGCTTGCCGAGCGAAATCGATCTCATTCTGGCCTCGGGCGAACATCGCGTGGGTGCGCTCGCCTTTGGGCCGACGTCCGCCCAGCCTGAGAGAATTACACCATGGGGGGACGGCCCTGCTCCGGGCGAAGAGTTCACGCTCGCAGAGTTAGCAGAAGCCGCCGAACGAGCGCAGCATGTCGACGAACTCGACGAGAACTTGAGGGCGTTGCTAGCCGCCGGGTCATCTCTGGGCGGCGCCCGGCCGAAGGCTGCTACAAAAATCGGCGACAAACCCTGGATCGCGAAATTTCAGAAGCGGGGAGACAGCTTCCCCGAATGCCGGGTCGAACTGGCGACAATGCGGCTTGCCAGCGAATGTGGTCTCGATGTGCCGCCACTCGACTTCCGCTGTGTCCTTGATCGTGACATCTATCTGATCGAGCGGTTCGATCGGATTCCTCACGGCAACTGGCTGGAACGCAGGCCCTTTGCTTCGGGGCTCACAATGCTCGGGGCGCATGAGAGCGAGGTCAGCAGCTTCAGCTATGCCGATCTCGCAGGAGCGATCCGGCAATTCGGAACCGAAGTACGCCAGGATCTGCACGAATTATTTCGTCGCATGCTGTTCAATATCCTCGTCACCAATGATGATGATCACCTACGTAATCATGGCTTCCTGTTCGATGGTGAGGGATGGCGGCTTTCGCCGCTTTACGATGTAGTGCCGAAGCCTCAGCTGGGACTGGAGCGCCGGCTCGTCCTCGGCGTCGGGCCGGAAGGCCGCGCTGCAACGATCGAGAACGCTCTCGCCGGTGCCGCGGTCTTCGACCTCAGCCATGATGACGCGAACGCAATCGCCGAAGACATGAGCAGAATCGTAGCGACACGGTGGGAACACCTATTCACAAAAGCAGGGATAAGCGCGGCTGATCGCAAGCGTTTCGCCACCTGCTTCCGGTTGGCAGCACCTGTGTCATGATCGCAAACGCAGAAATCCGTTCATGGGGGCGCGTGCTTGCCTAATTTGGCATGGTGATTACCCGGTGATTGCTAGCCGAGAAAATGGGGATCAAAAAATGCCGATTTGTGATTGTATATCAGTCTATTATGATAGTATGACCACTAAGGTCTGGTACTTCCGGTTCCGGCGCCGATAGCGCGCGGCTGGCATCGCGGGGGCCGCGTGTGGTAATCGACGCGCGCCATTGCAGCACGGAGAGTCGAAGCCATGCGAAATTCCGCGACGTTTCTCGCCCCGCTTGCCCCCGCGATCCTCGCACTTGCCGCCGTTCCCGCCGCGGCGCAGGACGGCGCACCGCCGGCCGCCGCGCCCGCGCAGCCCGTGTCGGTCGAGATCGAGGAGTGGACCGTTCCCTGGCCCGACACCCGCCCGCGCGACCCCTTCGCCGTCTCGGCCGAGGAAGTCTGGTTCGTCGGCCAGCGCGGCGACTACGTGGCCAGGCTGGCCCCCGCCACCGGCGCGTTCGAACGGATCGACCTGGAGGACGGGGCCGGGCCGCACAACCTGATCGTCGGCGAGGATGGAACGATCTGGTACGCCGGCAACCGCGCGGCCCATATCGGGCGCATCGATCCCGCCACCGGCGAGATCGAGAAGATCGCCATGCCGCAGGAGGCCGCGCGCGATCCGCATACCCTGGTGTTCGACGAGTCCGGCGACATCTGGTTCACCGTCCAGGGCGGCAACTTCATCGGCCGGCTCGCGACCGCGACGCGCGCGGTGGACCTGGTCGAAGTGCCCACGCCGCGCGCGCGGCCGTACGGGATCGACGTCGCTGCCGACGGCACCGTGTGGTCGGTCCTGCTCGGCACGAACAAGCTGGCTTCGGTCGATCCGGAAACGCTCCGCCTGACCGAGTACGAGCTGCCCCGGGCCGAGGCGCGCCCGCGGCGCATGGGGATCACCAGCGACGGGCGCATCTGGTACGTCGACTATGCCCAGGGCATGGTCGGCACCTTCGACCCGGCCGACGGGTCGTTCAGCGAATGGGCCGCGCCCGCCGGCAGCGAATCGCGCCCCTATGGCATGGCGGTGGACGGCGACGACCGGATCTGGTTCGTCGAGACCGGGGTGGAGCCGAACCGGCTGGTCGGCTTCGACCCGGCGAGCGAGACGTTCGTCGCGTCGGCCGATATCCCCTCGGGCGGCGGGACGGTGCGCCACATGCACTACCACGCGCCGACCGACACGATCTGGTTCGGGGCCGACACCAATACCGTCGGCCGGATCGCGCTTGACTAGGCCGGCCCTGCCGGCCGCCCTGCTGGCGACGGCACCGATCTTTGCGCTCGCGCTGCTGCCGGCAGCGGTCGTCGCCACGCCCGACCTGGCCGCTCCGGCGCCCCCCGGGCACCCGGTGGAAAGCTGTGCGGAATGCCATTTCGACGGCCCGCCGCTCGTCGATTCGCCGGCGATCTCGCTGGTCGATCCGGCCGGGCACTATGCCGCGGGCGAGACCCACGTGCTGACGGTGCACCTCGCGCTCGCGGAGGGGGAGACGGGCGGATTCCTCGCCGCGCTCTGGCGCGAGGACGGCGCCGCCGGCACGCTGGCGGCAGGCGACGGCACGGCCGCCCGGGACGCGGCGGTGATTTCCGCCCCGCCGGTGCGGGCCGCCACGGCCGATGGCCTGCGCTGGTCTTTCGCCTGGACCAGCCCGGAAGCGCCGGGCACGGTCCACCTGCAGCTCGCGGCCAATGCGGGCAATGGGGACCAGTCGCCGCTGGGCGACACGCTGCACGCGCAAACGATCCCGCTCGCCGTGCGCTGACGCCGCGATCGGGGCCGCTTTCCCTGTCACCCCTCGGCGATCAGTTCTTCGCCGAGCCACTGGGCAAAGGCGTCCACCCTTGCAGGCCGCGTGCGTCCGGCCGCGAAACCGAGATAGACCGGCATCGGCACGGCCGCGCGCGGCAATATCTCGCACAGCCTGCCCGCGGTCAGATCCTCGGCCACCATCAGCCGGGTCGTCATCCACAGGCCATGCCCGCATGCCGCGGCCGAAAGGGCCACCGAATCGGAATCGACCGTGATGTTCTGTTCGGGGCGAACGGCCACCTTGGCGCCGCCATCCTGGAAGCTCCATCGCAGCCGCGGCTGCCCCTGGCTGCAGACAACCGCCGGTGCGGCCATCAGGTCCTGGGGCGCAATAGCGTCCGCCCAGCGAAGGGCCAGGTCTGGCCCGCAGACCAGGGCGCTGCGCGTCATGCCCACCTTGCGCACGATCACGTCGGGCTGGGTCGGCCGGCCGATGAATATCGCGACATCGGCCCCCTGCGATACCAGGTCCATTCCCTCGCTCAGCGTCGACAGGGACAAAGATACCAGCGGATTGCCGGTCAGGAAGCCTTTCAGCTTCGGAACGAGGAACGCGGGGCCGAACAGTTCCGGCGCGAAAACGCGTATCGCACCGCCGCTGCCGACCGCTTCGTCGCGGGCGGCCTGGCTGGCCGTGGCCACCGCTTCGAACACTTCGAGGCATCCTTCGTAGAACCGCCGCCCGGCGTCGGTTGGCCTGGTGGCACGGGTCGAACGCAGCACCAGGCGCACGCCCAGGTGATCCTCGAGACGCGCCACCGCCTTCGATATCGCCGGTTGTCCGACGCCCAGCTTGCGCGCCGCGGCCGAGAACGAGCCCTGCTCTATCACCGCGACATACTGTCGCATCAAGGATACATTGATCCCATCATTCCCCATGGGAATATCTCTTATGACTTGGGCCCGGCTGCCGCAAGGCTTTCGGCCCCAGTAGTTACTGCTTCACCGACATTCATTCCTGAGAGGAAATTTCGATGACCGCACACGCTACATCTATCGACAGCGAGATCTCGACCCAGCCCTCGCACCTGTTGCCTTTGCTCGACCGCCTGACCGGAAAGGCCATGTTCTTTTCGCTGGCCCTTGTCTTTCTCTGGTTCGGCGGAATGAAATTCACCGCCTACGAGGCCGAAGCGATCCAGGGGCTGATCGAGAACAGCCCGTTCGTCTTCTTCCTGCTCGACCTGTTCGGTGCCAACGGCGCGGCCAGGCTGATCGGCATCGTCGAACTGACGATCGCGGGGCTGCTTGCAACCCGGTACCTGGCCCCCAGGCTCGCAGCTGTGGGCGCGCTCGGCGCCAGCGCCACCTTCGTGCTCACCTCGAGCTTCTTCTTCAGCACGCCGGGGGTGTTCCTGCCCGAGGTCGGCTCGCTGGCGATTTCCGTCGTACCGGGACAGTTTCTCCTGAAGGACATCGTCCTGCTTGCCGTTTCGCTCTGGGCCTTCAAGGATGCGCTCGCCGCGATCCGCGGCTGACACGGGCTGGCTGGCGGCACCCCAAGCGGGTGCCGCCAGCCGCACCCTTCGCGAAACGGACGGACCCGGAATGAACTTCACCCAAAGGATAGAACGCAGGCGAGCGAGATATTTCGCGGACATGAGTGCCGAGGAGATCGACCACGTCACTGCCGCCGACAAGATCATGGAAGACCTTTTCGACCACGACCGGGCCATCCAGGCGGGCGACGAAGCGCCGGATTTCGATCTTCCGGTCGCCGGTGGAGGCCGCACAAGCCTCCGCAGCGTCTGTGGCAACGGACCGGTCGTGATAAGCTTCTATCGCGGGCACTGGTGCCCGTTCTGTTCGCTGGAGATCGCGGCGCTTGCCCAAGTGCACGGCGAACTGGAGCGCCAGGGCGGAACCCTGTTGGCAATCTCGCCCCAACCGGAAGATTCGGCCCTGAAGGCGCGGCGCGAATACGGCATCGACTTTCCGCTGCTGGTCGACCGCGAGGCCCGGGTCTGCGAAGCATACGGCCTCGTGTGCGAACTGCCCGAGGGCGTCCGGCAGATGTCGTTGGATGCAGGGTTCGAGCCGATTGCCCGAACGGGGCTGTCGCAATGGGCGATCCCGGTGCCGGCCACCTATGTGGTCGGCCAGGACCGGGAGGTCCGATACAGCTTTCTCGACACCAACTATCGCAATCGCCTGGACCCGGCTGAACTGGGAAAGATCCTTTCCCGGATGCGGAGCCCGGCGGAAACGGGAGAACCGATATGACGTACCGAAAGACCGCGGAGGCCGTCGCCGCCCTGACGCCGGAACAGTTCCGCGTGACCCAGCAGAACGGCACCGAGCGCCCCGGGACAGGAGAGCACCTGGCGAATACCGAACCCGGAATCTACGTCGACATCGTCAGCGGCGAACCGCTCTTCGCCTCGTCGGACAAGTATGATTCCGGCTGCGGCTGGCCGAGCTTCACGAAGCCGATCGTCAAGGAACATGTCAACGAACTGCGCGACGACAGTCACGGCATGATCCGCACCGAGGTCCGCTCCGCCCACGGGGACAGCCATCTCGGACATGTCTTCCCCGACGGACCGACCGATCGGGGCGGCCTGCGCTACTGCATCAATTCGGCCGCCCTGCGCTTCATCCATCGCGACGACATGGAGGCCGAAGGATACGGCGCATTCATCGATCAGACGAGCATCGGCTGAACCGGCAACGACCTCCGGGTGAGGGAGGGCGAAAGGAAACCTGAACATGGCCCGCAAGAACGTGGAAATTGCCATCATCGGCGCCGGTACGGCCGGCATGCGCGCATATCGCGAGGTGTCGGCGCATACCGATTCGGTTCTGCTGATCGAGGCGGCCGACTTCGGGACCACCTGCGCACGGGAAGGCTGCATGCCGTCCAAGCTATTGATCGCCGCTGCCGAAGCCGCGTGGCACGGCCGGCACAGCGACCTTTTCGGCGTGCGCTTCGGCGAACCGGATATCGACGGTCGTGCCGTGATGAAACGAGTACGGGAGGAGCGCGACCGCTTCGTCGGTTTCGTCCTCCAGGCGGTCGACGACTGGCCGGACGAGCACAAGGCCTGCGCGCGCGCGCAGTTCCGGAGCGATCACGAACTCGAGCTGAGCGACGGAACGGTCGTGGAGGCCAAGCGCATCATCATCGCCACAGGCTCGCGCCCCAATATCCCCCCGGTCTTCGCCGGGCTCGGCGATCGCCTGATCACCAACGCCGACGTGTTCGACTGGCACGACCTGCCCAGATCGGTCGCGGTGTTCGGCGCCGGCGTGATCGGACTCGAGCTCGGCCAGGCACTGCACCGCCTGGGCGTACGCACCGAACTGTTCGGCCGCGACGGGGCTGTCGGGCCGATTTCCGACCCCGAGGTCGCTGCCCAGGCGCGGCATATCTTCGCCGCCGAGTTCCCCTTTCACGCCGATGCCAGGGTGGAACGCGTGGAACGTTCGGGCGACGGGGTGAAGGTGACGCACATCGTCCAGGGGCAGGAAGTCGCCACCACGTTCGACTATTGCCTCGTCGCCACCGGTCGCCGGCCGAATGTCGACAACCTCGGGCTCGAGAACACCAGCCTCGAACTCAACGAACGCGGCATTCCTCTCTACGACCCCCTCAGCGGTCGATGCGGCGATTCCCATATCTTCATCGCCGGGGATTCCGTGCCCGAACTGCCGCTTCTCCACGAAGCCGCCGACGAGGGCTTCGTCGCCGGATACAACGCAACCCGCTTTCCCGAAGTTCGCAGGTTCGCGCGCAGTACGCCGCTGGGCGTGGTGTTTTCCGACCCCCAGATCATGATCGTGGGCGAAAGTCACCGCGATCTCGTCGCGCGCGGGGCGGAGTTCGAAACGGGCTCGGTGGACTGGCAAGACCAGGGCAGGGCCCGTGTCATGGGCGTGAACAAGGGCATCCTGCACGTCTATGCCGAACGGAACACGGGCAGGTTCCTCGGGGCCGAGATGGTCGGCCCCCGGGCCGAACACTTCGCCCACCTGCTCGCCTGGGCGCGCCAGTCCGAGCTGACGATCGCGCAGATGCTGGAGCGGCCCTTCTACCACCCGGTGCTGGAAGAAGGCCTGCGAACGGCACTACGCGTGCTCAATTACAACCTCGGCATGGGCGCCAAGCCACCGCCCCGCTGCCTCGACTGCGGTCCGGGGGGCTGAGCCCCCCGCGGCGCAGCCCCTGCCATGGACCGTCGACACGCCATCCGCGGGCGGGGGCCGCGGCCACCTTCGGCGGTCCTTTGGGCTGCATAGCGAGACGGGGATGAAACCTCCCCCGCCAACAAGGAGAGAGTTCGGATGAACGAGAGAATGCCCGAGTTCGAGAACCGTCGGTTCGATCCCGACCTGACCCCCTTCCACGGCCTCGCCAAGCAGATGGCCGGCGCATTCGGATACACGGCCGATCTCGCGATCGACCGCGAACTGGCGCAGTTGCTCCGACTCCGTGTCGCGCAAGTCAACACCTGCTCCTATTGTCTGATCCTGCATTCGAAGGCCGCGCGTGAACACGGCATCGAAGACGCCCGGATCGACAACCTGACAAGCTGGTGGGAAAGCGATCTCTACTCGCCCGCCGAGCAAGCGGCGCTGGCCTATTGCGAAGCGCTGACCGACGGTCGCCCGCGCGATTTCGACGTTGCGCACCGCCGGGCGCGCGAGATTTTCACCGACCGCGAGATCGCGGAGATCGCGGCGGTCACCATCAACATGAACGTGTGGACCCGGCTCAAGCTGGCGCAAGGCGCCACACCGGTCTTCGTGGACTGACATCGTGACGGAAGGCCCGCTTCTCCCCCTGATGGCCGGCGCGCTCGGCTTCTGCCTCGCCCGCGCCAACAGTTGCACGGTCGCGGCCGTCGGACGCCTGGTCCATGAACGGCGATGGGACTGGTTGCTGGGTCTTGCCTCGGCCGCCGCCTCGGGAGGGCTGGCCCTGTTCGTCCTGGCCTCCCTTCCAGGAGAAGCATTCGCCCTGCCCGAACGGCGCGCGCTCGGCCTCGCCCCCGTCGCGGGCGGAATCCTGCTCGGCCTTGGCGCGACGATCAATCGCGCCTGCATGCTGGGCAGCATTTCGCGCCTGTCCGAGGGCGATGGCACTTACCTGCTGACGCTGGCCGGGCTGGCGCTGTCGCTCGTCGTCGCGCCGCAGCTGTACATCCTGCCCCAGGCAACGGAAGGCCAAGCCTCGGCCGACGTGCTGGCGGAGCCGGCGACACCCGTTTTCGGCCTTGCCTTCCTGCTCGTGCTCGGCTGGGCCGCGATGCGCGTCAGGATCGGGCGCAACGCCACCCTGCGCTACCTCTTCGCCGTCGGTCTCATCGGCGCGGCCCTCTTTTCCGGCAACCCGCAGTGGAGTTACCTCGCGGCACTGCAGCGCGGGACGCAGGGCACGTTCCTCCAGTCGCAAACGGCCGCCGACCTGGCGGCCATCGCCATCTTCGCCGGCGCGGCGCTGAGTTCATGGATAGCCGGCCGATTTTCGGCTCGGCGACCGACCATCTACCGCGCTGCCGGCGGCCTCGCCGGAGGCCTCCTGATGGGCCTGGGCGCGCAGACCGTGCCGGGGGGGAACGATGCCCTCCTGCTGTGGACGATACCGGGTGCGGCGCTCTACGGCCTCGTCGCCTATGCAGTCATGATAGCGACCATCCTGGTCTGCCTCTGGCTGTACAAGACGGCGGTCGGCCGGGCGAACAGGCAGGCGACGGGCGCAAGCTAGCCCACGACGCCCGCGGCGGCGAGGACGGCCAGGGTCAGCACGTCCGGCGCGATCGCGGTCATGGGTGCGATCTGGACCGGCTTTTCCATCCCGATCAGCATCGGCCCGATCGTCGCGTCGCCGGCGATTTCGCGCAGGAGCTTGGCCGACAGGTTCGCCGACTGCAGGCCGGGCATGATCAGCACGTTGGCCGGGCCGGAAAGGCGGCTGAAGGGGTACAGCTCCATCACCTTGGGGTTGAGCGCGGCGTCGGGCGCCATCTCGCCCTCGTATTCGAAGCCCGGCTTTTCCGCGTCGAGGATGGCGACCGCCTCGCGGATATTGCCCAGCCACTGGCCCGGCGGGTTGCCGAAGGTGGAATAGGACAGGAAGGCGACGCGCGGCTCGTGGCCCATGCGCCGCGCCACGGCGGCCGTCTCGCGCGCGATATGCGCCAGTTCCTCGGCCGTGGGCCGCTCGTTGATCGTCGTGTCGGCGAGGAAGGTCGTGTGGTTCTTGCCGATCATCATGTGGATGCCGAAAGGCACCTGGCCCGGCTTGGGATCGAGCACGAGGTTCACCTCGCGCGCGGTCTGCGAGAACGTCCGCGTCAGGCCGGAAATCATCGCGTCGCCATGGCCCAGCGCGACCAGCAGGGCGGCGAAGACGTTGCGTTCCTGGTTGACCAGGCGGCGCACGTCGCGTTCCGTCCGGCCCTTGCGCTGCAGCCGCTGGTAGAGGAAATCGACCATCTGCGGGACGAATTCCGAATCCGCCGAGTTCTGGATTTCCCACTCGTCGGGATCGTCCACCGCCAGTTCGACCAGCCGCTCGCGCACCTTTTCCGTCCGGCCGACGAGGATCGGCGTCCCGTAGCCGAAATCGCGGAACTGGATCGCCGCGCGCAGGACCACGTCTTCCTCCGCCTCGGCGAAGACCACCCGTTTCGGGTTGCTGCGCGCCATCTCGTACGTGTTGGTCAGCGCCGCGGTGGTCGGGTTGAGCCGCGCCTTGAGCGAGAGGCGATAGGCATCCATGTCCTCGATCGGCGCCAGCGCTACGCCGCTGTCCATCGCCGCCTGGGCGACCGCGGAAGAGACGACTTCCATCAGGCGCGGATCGAACGGGGCGGGGATGATGTAATCGGTGCCGAAAGCGTGGCTCTTGCCGTAGGCGGCGGCCACTTCGTCGGGCACCCGTTCGCGCGCCAGCTCGGCGATCGCGCGCGCGGCGGCGATCTTCATCTCCTCGTTGATCGCGGTCGCCTGCACGTCCAGCGCGCCGCGGAAGATGAAGGGGAAACCGAGCACGTTGTTGACCTGGTTGGGAAAATCGCTGCGTCCGGTGGCGATGATCGCATCGGGGCGTACGGCCTTGGCCTCGTCGGGCATGATCTCGGGCACCGGGTTCGCCATTGCGAAGATGATCGGCTGCTTCGCCATCCGGTCGACCCATTCGGGCTTGAGCGCGCCGGCGGCCGACAGGCCGAGGAAGATGTCCGCCCCCTCCAGCGCCTCTTCAAGGCTGCGCGCATCGGTGTCGATCGCGTGCGCGCTCTTCCACTGGTCCATCGAATCGGTCCGGCCGCGGTAGATCGGCCCCGACCGGTCGCACACGGTGACCTGGTCGTGCGGCACGCCCATCGCCTTGATCAGGGCGGTGCAGGCCAGCGCCGATGCGCCCGCGCCGTTCACCACCATCCGGACGTCCTTCAGCTCGCGCCCGGTCAGGTAACAGGCGTTGATCAGCCCGGCGGCGGCGATGATCGCGGTGCCGTGCTGGTCGTCGTGCATGACCGGTATGTTCATCCGCTCGCGCAGGGCCTGCTCGATGATGAAGCATTCGGGCGCCTTGATGTCTTCGAGGTTGATGCCGCCGAAGCTCGGCTCCATCAGCGCGACCGCCTCGATGAACTTTTCCGGGTCCTCGGTCGCCAGCTCGATATCGATCGAATCGACGTCGGCGAAGCGCTTGAACAGGACCGCCTTGCCTTCCATCACCGGCTTCGACGCCAGCGCGCCGAGATTGCCGAGGCCGAGGATCGCGGTGCCGTTGGAAATCACCGCCACGAGGTTGGAGCGCGCGGTATAGCGCGCGGCATTGGCCGGGTCCTGCGCGATCGCCTCCACCGGCGCGGCGACCCCGGGGGAATAGGCCAGGCTGAGATCGCGCTGCGTGGCCATCGGCTTGGAGGCGACGATTTCGATCTTACCGGGACGGATCGTCTCGTGATAGAACAGTGCCTCGCGCGCGGTGAAGCTCGCCTGTTTTTCCTCGGCCAAGGTGTCGTCTCCTGATCTTCGGCTCAGTTGGGGGCCGCGGCGCCCTAAACCACACTCGGCGCGCGAGCGGTAGGGGAAAGCGCAAGGGCCGCCCTTTCCGAATCGCCGATCGCGCGGCTAGGCCCGGGGCATGGCGGGCAAGTCCACCCCGATGATGGAGCAATATCACGCGCTCAAGCGCGAGGCCGGCGATTGCCTGCTGTTCTATCGCATGGGCGACTTCTTCGAACTGTTTTTCGACGATGCCCGGACCGCGGCCGGAGTGCTCGACATCGCGCTGACCACCCGCGGCGAACACGGGGGGGAGCCGGTGCCGATGTGCGGCGTGCCGGTCCATTCCGCCGAAAGCTACCTCGCCCGCCTGATCCGCGCCGGGTGCCGGGTCGCCATCGCCGAGCAGGTTGAAACGCCCGAGGAGGCCAAGGCCCGCGCGCGGCGCGAAGGCTCGCCGGTGTCGAAGGCACTGGTAAGGCGCGACATCGTGCGCTTCGTCACCGCCGGCACCCTGACCGAAGAGGCGCTGCTGGAACCGCGGCGCGCCAACTTGCTGGTCGCGATCTGCGACGTGCGCGGCAAGGCGGGGATTGCCGCGATCGACATTTCCACCGGGCGCATGGTGCTGGAAGACTGCGATCCGGCCCGGCTGGGCGCGGCGATCGCGCGCCTGGCGCCGAGCGAGGTGGTAATCCCCGAGGACTGGCCCGCCGACTGGGGCGAGCGCCCGGCCGGCGCGATCGAGCGGGCGCGCAGCGACTTCGCTAGCGACGGCGGCGAACGCCGGCTGAAGGACATCCACGGGGTCGCCACGCTCGACGGGTTCGGCGCGTTCTCGCGCGCGATGCTGGCCGCCGCCGGGGGACTGATCGCCTATCTCGACCATGCCGGGCGCGGCCGGCTGCCGCTCCTCCTGCCGCCCGTCGTGCGGGCGGGCGAGGCGGCCCTGGCAATGGACGAGGCGACCCGCGCCAGCCTCGAGATCGTCCGTTCGCAGCAGGGCGGGCGCGAGGGGAGCCTGCTGGCCGCGATCGACCGCTGCGCCACCGGCGCCGGCGCGCGGCAACTGGCGGAAGACCTGTCCGCCCCCCTGACCGACGCGGCCGGGATCGAGGCGCGGCTGGCGCTGGTCGGCTGGTTCCATGCCGACCCGGTCCTGCGCGCCGAACTGCGCGAAGTCCTGCGGGCCCTGCCCGATATCGGCCGTGCGCTGGGGCGGATCGTCGCCGGGCGCGGCTCCCCCCGCGACCTGGGCCAGGTGCGCGACGGGCTGGCCGAGGCGCGGCGCATTCGCGACCACCTGCAGGCCCGCCCCGACCGCCCCGCCCTGCTCGACGCGCTCCTGCCGCACCTCGGCGGGCACGGCGCGCTGGTGGACCTGCTCCAGCGCGCGCTCGTGCCTGCGCCGCCGACCGAGCGGCAGAACGGCGGGTTCATCGCCGAAGGCTACGACGCGGGGCTCGACGAACTGCGGCAGACCTCGGGCAATGCGCGCCGCGCGATCGCGGCGATGGAAAGCCGTTACCGCGAGGAAACCGGGATCGCGGCGCTGAAGATCCGGCACAACGGGGTGCTCGGCTATTTCATCGAGGTCCCGAGCAAGCACGCCGACGCGCTGATGGCGCCCGACAGCGGCTTTACCCACCGCCAGACGATGGCGGGGGCGGTCCGCTTCAACTCGCTCGGCCTGCACGAGGAGGCCGCCCGCATCGCCGAGGCCGGCGGCCACGCGCTGGCCGCGGAGGAGGCCCATTTCGAGGAGCTGACCGGTGCCGTGGCCGAGCGGCGCGAGACGATTGCCGAGACCGCGGCGGCGCTGGCGCGGCTCGACGTCGCGGCCGGAAACGCCGAGCGCGCGGCCGAAGGCGACTGGTGCCGGCCCGCGATCGTGGAGGACCGCTGCCTCGAGATCGCCGGCGGGCGGCACCCGGTGGTCGAAGCCGCGCTGGCGCGCACGGGCGAACGCTTCGTCGCCAACGACTGCCGGCTGGGCGACGACGACCGGCTCTGGCTGATCGGCGGGCCCAACATGGGCGGCAAGTCCACTTTCCTGCGGCAGAACGCGCTGATCGTCCTGCTCGCCCAGGCCGGCTGCTTCGTGCCTGCCGCGAGCGCGCGGATCGGCCTCGTCGATCGCCTCTTCAGCCGGGTCGGGGCTTCCGACAACCTCGCCCGCGGGCGGTCCACCTTCATGGTCGAAATGGTCGAGACCGCGGCGATCCTGGCCCAGGCGAGCGAACGCAGCTTCGTCATCCTCGACGAAGTGGGCCGCGGCACTTCGACCTACGACGGGCTGGCCCTGGCCTGGGCTGTGGTCGAGGCGGTCCACGAGACGCTGCGCTGCCGCTGCCTGTTCGCCACCCATTACCACGAGCTGTCGCGCCTGGCCGAGACTTGCGAGGCGCTGAGCCTCCACCACGTCCGCGCGCGCGAGTGGAAGGGCGAACTGGTCCTGCTGCACGAACTGGCCCGGGGGCCGGCGGACCGCAGCTACGGCCTCGCCGTCGCACGGCTGGCCGGGGTGCCCGAAGCGGTCGTCGCCCGCGCGCGGGCCGTGCTGGAACGGCTGGAGAAAGGGCGCGCGGAAACGGGCGGCCTGGCCGCCGGGCTGGGCGACCTGCCGCTGTTCGCGGCGGCCACCGCGGTGGAGGAGGAACGGGTCGACAGCCTGCGCGAAACGCTCGCCGCGCTCGATGTCGATGCCCTCTCCCCGCGCGAGGCGCTCGACACGCTCTATCGCCTCAAGCAGGAAGCCGGGTCCACCAAGCCTTAAGCATTCGCAGCTAGGCTGGCGCGCGTCATGGACGCCAATCCCTTCACCAACAAGTGGGCGGCGATCGCCCTTGCCCTGCTGGTCGTGGTCGGCGCCGGCGCGCTCGTCGGGGACGAGGACGGCGGGGGCGTGCTCGACCGGCTGGCGCAGCAGGCCGGGCAGCCCGCCGCAGGGGGCGAGCCGTTGCCGCCGCCGGCATCCGAAAGCGATCGGCCCATGCGGGTGCTGGCCCCGCCCCGCGCGCCGATGCCCCCCGATCCCGGCCCGGGCTTCGACGAGGATCCGCTGCAGGACCTGGCAGAAGAGGCCGAGCCTTTCCCCGACGAGGTGCTGATCGACGATGCCGAGGGCTTCGGCTCGGCACCGATGATCGTCCACGACCGGGAACCGGGCAGCGAGGCGGTGATTGAAGCTGAGGGAGAAGCAGCTATCGTCGTGCCCGATGCCGGAGAAGCAGGACTCTAACGATCTCGCGAAAGAGCGGACGCAATACGCCGAAGATCGCAACATCATGGCGATGGAGCGGACCTTCGCCGGGTGGATCCGCACGGCCTTCGCCGCGATCGGGATCGGGCTTGCCTTCCGCGTCCTGTTCGGTGCCTTCGAGCCGCCCTGGCTGGCCAAGGCGATCGCGACGCTTTTCATCGCCGCCGGCGCCCTGCTCGCCTTTTCGGCCCAGCGGCGCGCGTGCCACACGCTCTCGCGGCTCGATTCGCACGAGTTCGAACGTGCCTCCAGCCCCAATTTCCGGCTGCTCGCCTATGCCGTCATGGCCGGCGCCGCGATCCTGATCGCGGGCCTGTGGGTCCTCAACGACGGGGACCTGGCGAAGACGGCCGGCTAGCCCGGCCCCCGTTCACCCGGCCAGTTCAGGTGCCGTCGCCCCGCAGCCCGTCGGGCTTGCGGGGCTTGCCGTACTTGTCGACGTTGTCGTCGTGGTTGGTCTCGCCGCGATAGGCGTCCATGTCGATCCGGCCCGAGCTTTCCATGTCGCGCATGCGATCGACCACGTCCTGGGTCGAATCGTTCATCAGCCCGCTGGAATTGTCGCTCTTCTCGCTCTCGGTCGGGCTCACGCCGGCCGGCTCGCGCGCTTCCCTGGCGATCTCCTGGGCCTGGGCGCGGTGATCGTCCTGCTCGTCGTTGTGCATCTCGGGCGCGAGGTCGGCCTGGCGCTCTTCCTGGCTCTTCACCGGCTTGTCGGTCATGCGAATTCTCCTTTGCATGGCCAACGGACGGGGGGCGCAGGGCGTTCCGCGCCTCAGCGGGTCGGCACCGGCTCCTCGCCCGAATAGTCGTAGAACCCGCGGCCCGCCTTGCGGCCCAACCAGCCGGCCTCGACGTATTTCACCAGCAGGGGCGCCGGGCGATACCGCGGGTCGCCGGTCGTGCCATGGAGGACCCTGATGATTTCCAGGCAGGTATCCAGCCCGACGAAATCGGCCAGCTGCAAGGGCCCCATCGGGTGGTTCAGGCCCAGGCGGCAGCCCTTGTCGATATCGGCCACGTCCGCCGTGCCCTGGCCGAGGACGAAGATCGCCTCGTTGATCATCGGCAGGAGGATGCGGTTGACGACGAAGCCGGGTTCGTCCTGGCTCAGCACGACTTCCTTGCCCAGGCTCTCGGCAAAGGCGCGCATCCGCGCGGTCGTTTCCTCCGAGGTGGCGAGCCCGGGGATGACCTCGATCAGGCCCATGACCGGCACCGGGTTGAAGAAGTGCAGCCCGATGAAGCGCGCCGGGTCGGGCGCCCAGTTGGCCATGCGCGTGATCGGGATCGAGCTGGTGTTGCTGGCCAGGATCGCGTCCTTGCCCAGGACATTGCCCGCCGCCTCGAAGATCGAGCGCTTGATGTCCTCGCGCTCGGTCGCGGCCTCGATGATCAGGTCGGCATCGGCCATCGCGTCGTAGCCGGCGACCGGGGTGATCCGCGCCAGCGCCGCCTCGGCATCGGCGATCTCGATCTTGCCCTTGCCCACCAGCTTGCCCAGCGCGCGGTCGATCCCCGCCCGGGCCTTCTCCGCCAGGCTCAGCTCGACATCGGCCAGGAGAACCTCGATCCCGTGGCCGGCCACGGTCTGCGTGATTCCGGAGCCCATCTGGCCCGCGCCGACGATCGCCACCTTTCGCATGTGCACATGTCCTTCGCAGTTGCAGCAGGGGCGTCTGGTAACGCCTGCGGACGGGCCTGGCTAGGGCGGCGCGGCAGGGCGCGCGGCGCCGGTCAGCGATTGGCGCCCGGCACCCATTTGACGTCCGCCGCGCCATTGTCGTTCAGCACGCGGGCGAGGACGAAGAGATGGTCCGACAGGCGGTTGACGTAGGCGAGGGCCGCGGGGTTGACCGGCTCGTCCGCCGCGAGGGCCGCCACGGCCCGCTCCGCCTCGCGCACGGCGGCGCGGGCCACGTGCACGCGTGTCGCGGCCTCGCTGCCGCCGGGCAGGACGAAGCTCTTCAGCGGCTCCAGCGTCTCGTTGTGTCGATCGATCTCGCGCTCCAGCCATTCGACCTGGGCCGGGACGACGCGCAGGACCATCTCGGAGGGCTCGAAATCCTCGCCCGGCGTGGCAAGATCGGCGCCGAGATCGAACAGGTCGTTCTGGATCCGGTGGATCGCCCCGGCATGGGGGCCGCCGGCAAGCGCCGCGGCGGCGAGGCCGAGCGCGCTGTTGGCGGCGTCCACCCGCCCGATCGCGGCGATGCGCGGCGAATGCTTGGCCGTGCGCGAACCGTCGACCAGCCCGGTCGTGCCGTCGTCGCCGGTGCGGGTATAGATCCGGTTGAGCCTGACCATCGGCGCGCGCCCGCGCGTCAGTTGGCGATCGCGAGCAGGATCGCCACGACGACGACCGCCAGGGCCTGGTACTTGATGCGGGCGAACATCATCTTGTTCTGCATCAGCTGCATCTCGCTCGCGCCCTCGGCATCGTCGCGCTCCAGGTCCATCTTGGTGCTCTTGAGGAAGGCGACGATCCCGCGCACCAGCGAATAGACCACCAGGGCGACGAGGATGACGAGGACGATGGCGAGAAAAGTGGTCATGTCCCGCGATGTAGGCGCTGGCCGAGCGAAATGCCAGCCGGGAAGCGATGCCCGCGCAGCGCCGCGGCCAGGGCCGCGCCGTCTTCCCCCGCGTGCCGCCGGTCAGCCAGCGAGGGCGAATTGCGCCGCTTGGCCAGCTTCGTGCCGGTGGCATCGTCGATCAGCAGCGGGTGATGGTGCCAGCGCGGCACCGGCAGGCCCAGCAGGGCCTGGAGCAGGCGGTGCACGTGGGTCGCGGCGAACAGGTCGCGCCCGCGCGTGACCAGCGATACCCCGTCGGCCGCGTCGTCGAGCGTCGCCGCGAGGTGATAGCTCGCCGGCTCGTTCTTGCGCACCAGCACGACATCGCCCAGCCGCGCCGGGTCGGCCCGCTGCGGGCCGGCCAGCGCATCGACCCATTCGAGCGGCCCGGTGCGGGCGAGCGCGGCGGCGACGTCGAGCCGCCAGGCGACCGGCACGCCCGGGGCCGGCGCGCCGCGCCCCCGGCAGGTGCCCGGATAGACCGGCCCTTCCGGCCCCGTTTCGCGCGCGCTCGCTGCGATCTGCGCCCGGGTGCAGGTGCAGGGATAGAGCAGCCCCTCGGCGCGCAGGCGGTCGGCGGCGGCGGCATAGTCGGCCAGCCGGGCGGACTGGGGCGCGACCTCGGCCCATTCGAGGCCCAGCCAGGCGAGGTCGGCACGGAACTCCTCCGCCAGTTCGGGGCGGCTGCGCGCCCCGTCGATATCCTCGATCCGCAGAAGGAAGCGCCCGCCCGCCTCCCGCGCGAGATCGTGCGCGACCAGCGCGGCAAAGGCGTGCCCCAGGTGCAGCGAACCGTTCGGGCTGGGGGCGAAGCGGGTGGTGACCAGGGCCGTACCTTTCGTGACTCGAAAGCCGCGACTCGCGCAAAAAGCTTGTGGATTCGGCCCATGTAACAGGCTTGACGCTTTTTGCCGCAAATGCTCCCTTCACGACATAAGGGAGGACACGCGCACGTGTCATGACCAATGTTCAGGGCTGAACTGATCGAGCGCGCGGCGCGGTTCAGAAGCGCCGATGAAGACCCGACACGCAACTTGTCGGCATGTCCATCGCTTGTCCTGAACGCCGACTATACCCCGCTGTCCTATTACCCGTTGAGCCTGTGGCCGTGGCAGACCGCGATCAAGGCGATCTTCCTCGACCGGGTGGACGTGGTCGCGACGTACGAGCGCGAGGTCCATTCCCCCTCGCTCGACATGAAGATCCCCAGCGTGATCGCGCTGCGGCAATACGTGAAGCAGTCGGAGTTCCCGGCCTTCACCCGCTTCAACGTCTTCCTGCGCGATCGCTTCGCCTGCCAGTATTGCGGCAGCCCCGACCACCTGACCTTCGACCACGTCGTTCCCCGCCGCCAGGGGGGCAGGACGACGTGGGAGAACATCATCACCGCCTGCGCGCCGTGCAACATGAAAAAGGGCGGGCGCACCCCGCGCGAAGCGCACATGCCGGCGGTCAACCCGATCCGCCCGACCAGCTGGCAACTGCAGGAACGCGGCAAAGCCTTCCCGCCCAACTACCTCCACGAGACCTGGCGCGACTGGCTCTACTGGGACATCGAGCTGGAGGAGTGATGCAGGATGCGGCTCTTGCCACGCTCTTTCCCCTTCAGGGGAGAGATACGCAGGCCTGGTGCGGAGCGCCTAGCCCGAGTTGAGAGGGGGGATTACGCGGCTCCCCCTCTCCCAACCCTCTCCCCTGAAGGGGAGAGGGCTCTTTCCAGCAGTCACGTCACCGCCGCCCTCTCGCGGAACTCCTCGCGCTGCCATTCGCCGGTTTCGAGCACTTCGGCCAGGTGCCGCGCGGCGCGGGCCGCGTCTTCGAAGGAGACGTAAGCCGGGGCGAAACCGAAGCGCAGGATGTCGGGATCGCGGAAATCGCCGATCACGCCGCGGGCGATCAGCGCCTGGCAGATCGCGTAGGCTTGCCGGTGGCGGAACGAGAGCTGGCTGCCGCGCTGCATGGGATCGGCCGGGCTGGCGAGTTCGAGCGCGACGCCGAGGCCGTCGAGGCAGTCGCGGAAGAATTCCGACAGCGCGCGCGACTTGGCGGCGAGGCGGTCGATCCCGATTTCGGCCACCAGGTCCACCCCCACCTCGAGCGCGGCGAGGGCGAGGACCGGCGGCGTGCCGCACAGCAGGCGGCCGACGCCGGGGGCCGGCGCGTAGTCGTCGGAGAAGGCGAAGGGCGCGGCATGGCCCATCCAGCCGGTCAGCGGCTGTTCCAGCGCGGCGTGATGGCGCTGCGCGACATAGGCGAATGCCGGCGCGCCGGGGCCGCCGTTCAGGTACTTGTAGCCGCAGCCGACCGCGAAATCGGCCCCGCTCGCATCGAGCCCGACCGGGATCGCGCCCGCGCTGTGCGACAGGTCCCACAGGACGAGCGCCCCGGCGTCGTGCGCGGCGCGGGTCAGCGCGGCCATGTCGAACACTTCGCCGGTCTTGTAATGCACGTGGGTCAGCAGCAGCAGCGCGACGTCGCCGTCCAGCGCATCGGCCAGCCGGTCGCGCGGGGCGAGGCGGCGTTCGGCGAGGCCCTGCGCCTCCAGCCCGGCGATCATGTAGAGATCGGTCGGGAAATTGCCCGGTTCGGAGAGGACCACCTTGCGCCCCGGCCGCATGGCCAGCGCGGCGGCGATCAGCTTGAACAGGTTGACGCTGGTGCTGTCGGCGGCGACCACGGTGTCCGGCGCCGCGCCCACCAGCCGCGCGATCCTGCCGCCCACGCGCCGGGGCAGGCCGATCCAGTCGGCCCCGCCGTTTTCGCCCGGGTTCCAGCTGCGGATCAGCCCTTCGCCCCATTCGCCGCGCACGACGCCCGCCATGCGCTCCGCGGTCGCTTTCGGCAGCGCGCCGAGCGAATTGCCGTCGAGGTAGATCACCCCGTCGGGCAGGGCGAAGCGGTCGCGGTATTCGCGCAGCGGATCGGCCCGGTCGCGTTCCCGCGCCGCGTCCATCATCGCACCGGCGGGCATCAGATCGCCGTCCTGACGCTGAGCAGCTCGGGGAAGAAGGCCTGTTTCAGCACCCCTTCGAGATAGGGCACGCCCGGCGTGCCGCCGGTGCCCTTCTTGAAGCCAATGATCCGTTCCACCGTCTTCAGGTGGCCGAAGCGCCAGCGCTGGAAATGATACTCGAGATCGACCAGCTTCTCGGCCAGCTCGTAGAGATCCCAGTGCGCCGCCGGATCGCGGTAGATTTCGGCCCAGGCCGCCTCGACCTCGGCCGAATGTTCCCACGGCAGGCGATGGTCGCGTTCCAGCACCGCGTCCGGGATCGCGAGGCCACGCCGGGCGAGCAGGCGCATCGTTTCGGCATAGATGCTCGGCCGGTCCAGCTCGGCCCGCAGCGCCGCGGCCACATCGGGCGTCGCCTCGTGCATCGTCACCATGTCGGGATTGCGCCCGCCGAGCAGGAATTCCATCAGCCGGTACTGCGCCGACTGGAACCCGCTGGAATTGCCCAGGTGCGGGCGCACCGTCGAATAGTCGTGCGGCGTCATCGTGGAGAGCACGTCCCACGACTGGATCAGCTGCCCCTGCGCGCGGGCGACCCGGGCCAGCATCTTGAACGCCGGGCGCAGGCGATCCTCGCGGATGAAGCCGCGCGCGGCCTCCAGCTCGTGCAGGCACAGCTTGAGCCACAGCTCGCTGGCCTGGTGGACGATGATGAACAGCATCTCGTCGTGCGCGCCGGAGACCGGGTGCTGCGCCGCCAGAACGCGGTCGAGATCGAGATAGGATGAATAGGTTACGTCGCGGGCCATGGCGAAGGGACTAGCGCCAAGCGGTGACGATTGAAACTATGCCCCCGATCCTAGCCTTCGATCGTGCGGGTTTCGGGGTGGTGCTTGTCGAGGTGCTTGCGCACGATCTTGAGGTTGCGCGTGTTGGAGCGGAACGCGAGGTCGAAGGCATCGCCTGCCAGCGGCACCGCGCCCAGCGCCGTGTCGAACGCGATATTGCCCGCCATGCGCCACAGCTTCCACTTCGGCAGGCCGAGGTTGCGCGCTTCCCACACGATATAGCCGCCCATCGCGGCGGTGATCAGGTCGCCGACCACGGGCACGAGGCCGACGATCGCGTCGAGCCCCACCGCGTAGTTGATGCCCGGGATGCGGAAACTGCGTTCGAGCAGGAATTCCATCGTCTCGATCCGGCGGCGGATCGATTGCGGGTCGGTTCCGGTGGGCAGTTCGACGCCCATCGGGCGCGGCTGCTGCTGCCGGTTCTGGGTCATGGCGTTCTCCTCGCACCCCTAGATGGGGCGCATGGCCAGCGGCAGCAAGGGATGGATGTTCCAGCGGTTTTCGCGGAACCCCTCAACCCCGCCGCGCACCAGTGACCAGCGGATCGGCGCGCCGATCGGGATATAGACATTGCTCGCCGCCAGCTCGGCCTCCGCCTCGGCATAGAGGGCGGAGCGGACCATCGGGTTCTGGGCAGAGAGCGCCTCTTCCACCCGCGCGTCGGCCTCGGGCGAGCAGAGCCCGCCGCGCAAGTCGCAGGCGAACTGGTTGAGGAACCATCGCGCGCCGCCATAGCGCGCGACCCGGTCGACCAGGACGAGATCGGCCTCGCGCGGGTCGTCGGCGCGTTCGAGCGCAACGCCGATCGCGGCGAAATCCTCGGCCAGGCCGGAAAAGAGCAGGTCGGAACCCGGCCCCTGCGGCAGGGCCAGCGTGACGCGGGCCGTGCGCCCTTCCTCCGCGCCCAGCCAGCCGGCGATGCGCCGCGCGGCGAGGGTGCGGCGCGCCTCGGGCGAAAGGTCGCTCCAGCGTTCGTCGATCGTGCCGATGTCGTCGGGCAGGCCCGGCGCGACGATCCGCGTCGTCGGCACCCAGCCGCCGATATTGAACGGTTGCAGCAATTGCGGCCGGTCGATCGCCATGGCCAACGCCTCGCGCCGGGCGGCATCGCCCAGCAGCCCCTCGCCCGAGCGGACGCGCAGCCCGAACAGGCCGAGCGCGGCGTCGAGCCGCACCGTCCCGCGCGAGAGCGCGCCGACATCGGCCAGCGGCAGGTTGGCGAGCGTGCCGTTGAGCACGAGATCGGCCTCCCCCGCGTCGAATGCGTCGACCGCCGCGCGGGCCGGCAGGGCGCGCACGTGGACCTGGCGGATCCGCTCGTTCCATTCGGGCACTTCGGGCAGGCCGCGGGTTTCGGGCGGGCGCGGCTGCAGCAGCCAGCCGTCCTCGGTTTCGGTCGCGGCCATCGGCCCCGTCCCTTCGCCGCCCCGGCGCAGGCCCAGTTCGGGCTGGGCCAGGATCTGCAGCAGGTCGGGCAGCGGGCTGGTCAGGCGGATTTCGACCACGCGCCCGGTCATCGCCCGCACTTCGCTGACCTTGTCGAGGTCGCGGCCGAGCGAGGTCCCGCGCAGGCGGCGCAATATGCCGCGCAGCTCGTCGCGGACATGCTCGGCCTCGATCTGGGTGCCGTCGCTCCAGCGCGAATTGCGCAGGCGGAAGATGTAGCTGAGGCCGTCGTCGGTCACGACCCAGCGTTCGGCAACCGCGGGGACCACCCCGCCCGTGGCATCGAGCGCCACCAGCCCTTCGGCCGTCGCCGCGCGCAAGTGCTGGGCCGCCGGCGACAGGCGCAGGCCGGTCTGCTCGAACTCCTCCGGCTCCCCGATGAAGACGACGTTGACGAGATCGTCGCGCCCGCCGGAACAGCCGGCGAGGAGACACGCGACAGCGGCACAGGCCAGGGCGATCGGGCGGGACAGTGGCATCGCGATGCTGACTAGCAGGCTATCGCCGCGAGGTCAGCGGGCAAGCGCAGCCGCGCGGCGCGCGTTCGCCGGGTCAGAGCTTGCGCAGGCGCGAAGGGTCGATCGACATGCGATCGGGCAGGATCGAGGCCGGCCGAACGTAGCGCGGCGTGCCCTCGCCGCCGCCGCCCACCGGCGCGCGCACGGCCTTGGCGTCGATCGCCTCGGCAAAGGCAATGCCGAAGCGCTTGTCCTGGACCCAGGCGACCGATCCTTCGACCCAGCCGACGTTGCGCAGGTCCACCGCCAGGCGCGTGCCGCGCTCGACCTGGACTTCGCCTTCGGCCATCATGCCGCCCGCCGACAGGTTGCGCACCTTGACCCGGTGCTCCGCCGAATCGCCGGCGATGCGCACCGTGGCCAGGAGGAACAGGCTGTCCCTGGCAATGTGACGCGTATCGACGCCGGACATCGTTCGCCTTTCGTCCTTTCTTCGGCCACCGCCCCGGCCCCGGCGCGAAACGGAACCGCGCGGGCCGGGAAATACGAAGGGTCTTCTAGCGGGGGAGAGGCTAATGAAGCTTTAACCCCCTGCCCCGGACCTGGCCCCGAAACCTGGCCCCGAATACCGGCCCGGCGGGCGACCGGCGGCGCGCCTTCAGTCGTCGCGCGAGATCTTCTCGCGCCGCTCGTGCGCTTCCTGCGCCTCGACCGTCATCGTCGCGACCGGGCGGGCGATCAGCCGGCGCAGGCCGATCGGATCGCCGGTCACCTCGCAATAGCCGTATTCGCCCTCGTCCAGGCGGCGCAGGGCGGCATCGATCTTGGCGATCAGCTTGCGCTGCCGGTCGCGGGTGCGCAGCTCGATGCTCCAGTCGGTCTCGCTCGATGCGCGGTCGTTCAGGTCCGGCTCGCGGATCGGGCCGTCCTGCAGGGACTGCAGCGTCGCGGACGACGCGTTGAGGATCGATCGTTTCCATTCGAGCAGCAGCATGCGGAAGAAGTTCACCTGCCGCTCGTTCATGTAAGGCTCGTCGTCGCTCGGCTCGTAATCCGGCGCGATAGCTTGTCTGGCCTGTTCGAGAACTTCGATGTCGGTGGTCGTCGCCGACGCCATATGTGCCTCTCAACCCCTGCCGGCAGCCGCCGGCGTTACCTGTCCGGCCCGCCGGCGTGTCCGACGGTCCGGGCCCCGCAGGGCGCGCCTATAAGCGGGGGTCAGGGCACGCACAAGCGGCAATTGGAAACGCGCCGGGAAATGGCCGGGAATTCATCTCCCGCCCCGGCGCCGACCGCCCGCGCCGGGCCATTGCCAGCGCGATGTTAACCTTTTGTTGACCATAATCGGGGCAAGCCGTGACCGGGCGGCATTGGGGATCGCCCGCAAGCAAACGGGGGGCATGACATGAAGCTCACTCCTATCGAAGGCGGGATGGCCGTCCCGGCCGACACCGCCGCCGCCGACCTGCTGGTCGCGCGCTGCCTGGCCGCCGCGGCGCAGGGCGACGCGATGGCCTATTTCGACCTCGGCGTGGCCTTTTCGACCGGCGACCACGAAGTCGCCTGCGACCTGGTGGAAGCGCACAAGTGGTTCAACCTCGCGGCGCTGAACGGCCACGAGGAAGCGGCCGTGTGCCGCGCCGACATCGCCGAGGAAATGACCGCGCGCGAAATCGCCGAGGCCCAGCGCCGGGCGCGCGAGTGGCTGAACGCGGAAGAACGCAGCGCGGCCTAGCCTTCGCGGAAAGGCGTGTGCTCGCCCAAGGCCGAGCGGTCCTGCGCCACGGCGTCGCGTTCGTGCCGAAGGTATTCGGCCACCGCCTCGCGCAATCCCGGGTCGGCGATCCAGTGCGCCGACCAGGTTTCCACCGGCTCGTATCCGCGCATCAGCTTGTGCCCGCCCTGGGCACCGGCTTCCACCCGGGCGAGGCCGCGCGCGATCGCGGCGTCGATCGCCTGGTAGTAACACAGCTCGAAATGCAGGAACCGGCGCTGCTCGCGACAGCCCCAGTAGCGGCCGAACAGCGTGTCGCCGCCGATGAAGTTCAGCGCCCCCGCGATCGGCTCCGCGCCGTCGAAGGCCAGGACCAGCAGGATGCGGTCGGCCATCCGTTCCCCCAGCAGGGTGAAGGCCTCGCGCGTCAGGTAGGGCTGCCCCCACTTGCGCGCGCCGGTGTCCTGGTAGAACGTCCAGAACGCGTCCCAGTGTTCGGGCGCGATCGCGTCGCCGGTCAAGTGGCGGATCTCCAGCCCTTCGCGGGCCGCGGCGCGTTCCTTGCGGATCGCCTTGCGCTTGCGCGAACTGAGCGCGCCGAGGAAGCCGTCGAAACTGTCGTAGCCGCGATTTTCCCAGTGGAACTGGATATCGCTGCGCATCAGCCAGCCGCCCCGTTCGAACAGCGCGCGCTGGTCCGGCGCGATGAACGTGGCATGGGCCGAAGACAGGGCGAACCGGGCGCAGACCGCCTGCGCCGCGCGCAGCAGCAGCGCGGCGTCGTCGTCGCTGCGGGCCAGCAGGCGCGGCCCGGTCGCCGGGGTGAAAGGCGCGGCGACCTGGAGCTTGGGGTAATAGGCCCCGCCCGCGCGCTCGTAGGCATCGGCCCAGGCATGGTCGAACACGTATTCGCCCTGGCTGTGCGACTTGACGTAGGACGGCATGGCCGCGGCCAGCACCTGGCCCGCGCCGCGTTCGACCACGATCGGCAGCGGCTGCCAGCCGGTGCCCGGCCCGACGCTGCCCGAATCCTCCAGCGCGGTGAGGAAATCCCACGAGACGAAGGGATTGTCGGTGCCCGCCAGCCGGTCCCAGGCGTCGCGCGGCAGCGCGCCGACCGCATCGGCCACGCGGATCCGCTCTTCGCCCGCACTCACGCCAGCCCGTCCCCTTCCGCGATCGGGGCATCGGCGTGCTCGGCCGCCCGGGCGCGCTGGGCCGCGTCGCGCACGGTCCAGGTCAGCACCGGCAGGCCGCGCGCGCGCTGCTGCGCGGCGAAGGCGCTCGGCAGGTCGCGAATGTCGTAGGCGAGGAAATCGGGCCGCGCGTGCCACAGGGCCGCGTGGCGGCGCCAGCGGCCGGCGGGGCCGCGATCGTTCTCCTCGGTCACCACCAGCCCGCGCACGGTGCGCGGGGCATGGACCGAGAACCAGCGCGAAACCCGCGGGTCGAAGCTCATCACCGCGTGCGGGCCGCGATAGCCGTCGAGCGCGCGGCGCACCGCGAGGCACAGCGGCGCGACCCGGTTCTGGCGCCGCGATTTCAGCTCGATCAGCAAGGGCACGCGCCCCGCGACTTGCGACAGCAGCCGTTCGAGCGAGGGGACGCGGTCGCTGCTGCCGCTCAGCGCCAGCGCCTCTATCTGCGCCAGCGGCCGGCGCATCAGCGGCCCGCTATCGTCGGTCAGCCGGTCGAGGTCCCAGTCGTGGAACACCGCGGCCCGCCCGTCGCCGGTGCGCTGGACGTCGCACTCGATCCCCAGCCCGCGCCCGATCGCCTCGGCGAAGGCGGACGCGGAATTTTCCGGGATGCCGGGCGAATGGCAGCCCCTGTGGGCATATGTCCACTGCCCCAGCCACTCGACGCGTCGCGGGTCCGGCGGCGGCGCGCGCCAGGCGTCGATCGGGCGCAGGATCACGGGCTGACGGCGACGATCGCGTCCACTTCGACCGCCACGCCCAGCGGCAGCACCGGCACGCCGACCGCGCTGCGCGAGTGGCGCCCGGCCTCGCCGAACACCTCGAACATCAGGTCCGACGCGCCGTTGGCGACCTTGGGCTGGTCGGTGAAATCGGCGGCCGAGCTGACGAAGGCGCCCAGCTTGACCACGCGTTCGACCCTGTCGAGCGAACCCAGCGCGGCCTTGAGCTGGGCCAGGATCATCAGCCCGCAGGCGCGCGCCGCCGCGGTGCCGTCTTCCAGCGAGACGTCTTCGCCCAGCCGGCCCTTGACCAGGTCGCCGCCGACGAACGGCAACTGGCCCGAGACATGGGCGAAGCCGCCATGGACGACGACGGGCTGGTAGCTGGCGACCGGCGCGGCGGCCTGCGGCAGTTCGATCCCCAGTTCGGCGAGTCTTGCGTCGATGCTCATGCGTTTTCCCGGTCCTGTGTTTCGCTTGCAAGCTGGTCGAGCAGCCATGGCAGCGCCTCGGCCCAGCGGTCGATCCGCGCATGTGCATCGCCCGCGCGGTGGGCGCAATCGATATGCGGCGCCAGCAGCGGCTCGCCGCACAGGTGCAGGCGGCGAACCTCGGGCGCGACCTGCGAGACCGAGGCGTGGTGCTGCGGCAGGTCGTCGATGAAGATCGCCCGGCTCGGCGCATATTCGTCGAGTATCGCCTTCAGCGCCGGCCCTTTCGGCCCCTGGTTGGTGAAGACCCGCGCGTCGATTCCGTGGTCCATCAGCTGGCGCGCGCGCCGTTCGCGCCGCTCGTCGTTGAGGTTGGTCAGGATCACCACGTCGGCGTGGTCGGCCAGCGCGGCGATGCCTTCCACCGCCCCTTCGATCGGGTGCTGGCGGTCCATCTCGGTATCGAAGAAGCGGCCCAGCAGGCGCCAGATCTCGCGTTCCTCGACCGCTTCCCCGCTCTCGCGCCAGCGCATGGCGCGGGCGAAGCTGTTGCTGCCGATCGTGAAGTCCACCCCTTCGCTCTCGCCCAGCCAGTCGCGGAAATGGGCGACCATGTGCAGCAGCACCTCGTCGCAGTCGGAGATGACCAGCGGCCGGCTCATGCCCCCGCCTCCCCGCCGGCGGCCAGCGCGCGGCGCGCGGCGACCAGCGTTTCGGGCGCGACGTTCAGCGCATCGGCCGCGAGGACCAGGTCCGGCTCGTGATTGGCGAGAAAGTCCAGCACCGCGGCCATGACGCTCCGCTCGGTCAGCCGGTCGCGCAGGATCTCCGGCGTCAGCCCGGTCAGCGCCAGCAGGCGCCCGGCCCGGTCGTCGTCCTGCAGCACCCAGCCGAGCGCGCCGAGCGCCAGCGACTCGGGGTCGCCGGGCACGTGGTCGGGGGATGGGGTCTGGTGTATGATTGTCAGCGTCCTCGTCAGCTCGTAAGGGCAGGGCCGATATGGCATGCGGGCGGCAGGAAGGGAGCGCGCCCCGGTGAGCGAGGCTGTGGCAAAGAGAATACTCGTTGTCGAGGACAACGACCTCAACCGGAAGCTGTTCTGCGACGTCCTGCGCGCGAACGGCTACGAGGTGGAGCCTGTCGCCGACGGCGAACTGGTGCTGGAGGCGGCCCGCCGCTTCGGCCCCGACCTCGTGCTGATGGACATCCAGCTGCCCAATGTCTCGGGCGTGGACCTGATCGCCGCGCTCAAGGGCGACAAGGGGCTGGCGCAAGTGCCGGTCCTCGCGGTGACCGCCTATGCCGGCAAGGGCGACGAGGAACGGATCCGCGCCGCGGGCGCCGCCGACTACCTGGCCAAGCCGGTTTCGATCGGCCCCTTCATGGCCGCGGTGCGGCGGCTGGTCCCGGCCTGACGGCGGCCGCGCGCGCCGCGCGGTTCGCGCCGCGGGTGCTTGACAAGCGGGGGCCGGACCCGCTTTGCCGGGCCATTCGCAGGGCGGGCACGATGCCCGCCGCACTAACGAGATTGGAACCGCCCCCCATGGATCGCGCGCAAACCGACCAGACCATCAGATCGCTGATCGAACCGTTCAACAAGAAAGGCATCGAGATCGCCGATTCGACCACGTTCGCCGGCGACCTAGAGTTCGACAGCCTGACGGTGATGGATTTCGTCGCCGCGATCGAGGACGAGTTCGACGTGATCATCTCGATGAACCAGCAGGCCGAGATCGAGACTTACGGCCAGCTGGTCGACGCGGTCCACAAGATGCAGGCCGACGCGTGAGCGAAGGAATCAGCCAGCCCGACCGGCCGCAGGTGCGCGAAGGCGACGCGCCCGACCTGTTCAGCAAGTTCGACGACCTGATCGCGATGCGCGAAGGGCTGCTCGCCAGCGGGCAGGAAGACCCCTTCAACCTGGTGATGGAGAAAGTCCTCTCCCCCACCCGCGCGATCTGCAACGGGCGCGACACGATCCTGCTCGGCACCTACAATTACATGGGGATGACCTTCGATCCCGACGTCGTCGCCGCGGGCAAGCAGGCGCTGGCCGATTTCGGCAGCGGGACGACCGGCAGCCGCGTGCTCAACGGCACGTACCAGGGCCACCGGGAGTGCGAGGACGCGCTGCGCGAATTCTACGCGATGGACCACGCGATGGTCTTCTCCACCGGCTACCAGGCCAATCTCGGGATCATCTCGACCATCGCGGGCAAGGGCGACTACATCGTCCTCGACATCGACAGCCACGCCAGCATCTGGGACGGGTGCGCGATGGGCAAGGCGGAAGTCGTGCCGTTCAGGCACAACGATCTCGACGCGATGGAAAAGCGCCTGCGCCGCATTCCCGAAGACGCGGGCAAGCTGGTCGTGCTCGAAGGCGTCTACTCGATGCTGGGCGATGTCGCCCCGCTGAAGGAAATGGTCGCGATCGCGAAGAAATACGGCGCGATGGTGCTGGTGGACGAGGCCCACTCGATGGGCTTCATCGGCGAGAACGGCCGCGGCGTGTGCGAGGAACAGGGCGTGATCGAAGATGTCGATTTCATCATCGGCACTTTCTCGAAAAGCGTCGGCACGGTCGGCGGCTTCTGCGTTTCCAACCACCCGAAGTTCGAGATCATGCGGCTGGTCTGCCGCCCCTATGTCTTCACCGCTTCGCTGCCCCCCAGCGTGGTCGCCACCGCGGCGACCAGCATTCGCAAGCTGATGCACGGCGGCAACAAGCGCGCGCACTTGTGGGAAAATTCGCGGCGGCTCCATGCCGGGCTGAAGGACCTCGGCTTCGAGCTCGGGACCGACGAACCGCAGAGCGCGATCGTCGCGGTGATCATGCCCGACCTCGCCAAGGGTGCGGCGATGTGGGAGGCGCTGCTGAAGGAAGGGCTCTACGTCAACCTCGCCCGCCCGCCCGCGACGCCCGCCAACATGACGCTGCTGCGCTGCTCGCTCTGCGCCGAACACTCGGCCGAGGAAGTCGGGACGATCCTCGGCATGTTCGAACGCGCGGGCAAGGCGGTCGGAATTATCTAATCTACTGTAATTTCGGTATTTATCCCACAGTTTCCCATTCCGCGAAAAATGTGGGATAAATATGACCGATGGGGCTTGCCCAGTACACCGACGAACAGGCGCGGGCGCTGGTCAATCTGCGCCAGCGCTATGAGGCGTGGCGCGATGCCGAGCGGGCATGGCGCGCCGGTTTGGGACCTGCTCAAGGCGGTCGACCCGACCTTCGCGGTCAACGCCGAACGCGGATTCCAGGCCCGCAATGCCGATGCCTACGAGGTCGAGCTGCTCATTGCCCCCTCGCGCGCGGACGCCCTCGCCCGGCGTGACCGGCCGCGGCCGATCCCTCTGCCCGAGCAGGAATGGCTGCTGCTCGGCACCCCGGTCGATCAGGTCGTGCCCTGCCGCGATGGCAGCGCGGCGCGGATCGTGGCGCCCGATCCCCGCTGGTTCGCGCTGCACAAGCTGTGGCTCGGACGACAGGCGAAGCGCGACCCGCTGAAACGGCGCAAGGATCTGGCGCAAGGCAATGCCGTGCTCGAGGCGGTGGCGCAGGCCATGCCGCACTATCCGCTCGACGCGGCATTCGCGCAGTCGATCCCGCAGGAGCTCGCGCCGCTGGGGCGCGAATGGCGCGGCGGCGCGGAACGCTAGGGCACGTCGGCCGTCTCGATGGTGAAGGAGATTGCAGCAATGAAGACGACCAATACCGGTAGCGCGCGTTACGAAGGGCTGGGCAAGGACGGCAAGGGCAGTGTCTCGACCGGCTCGGGCGCGCTGGACGGCCAGCCTTACGGGTTCAACACCCGGTTCGAGGATGCGCCGGGCACCAATCCCGAGGAGCTGGTGGCCGCGGCCCATGCCAGCTGCTTCACGATGGCGCTCAGCTTCGCGCTCGCCCGCGCGGGGCACGAGCAGGGGACGCTGGAAACCACCGCGAAAGTGACGCTGGAGAAGGAGGGCGAAGGCTTTACCGTCACCCGCTCCGACCTGACGCTCACCGGCAAGGTCGAGGGGATCGGGCGCGAGGACTTCGCGAAGCTGGCCGAAGAGGCCAAGGCCAATTGCCCGATTTCCAAGCTGCTCAAGGCCGAGATCACGCTGGACACGACGTTCGAGGGCTAGCCGGCGGCGACGTCTTCCGCACCGGCCGGCGCCGCCGCGTCCTGCGCCCGCGGCTCGGGCGCCAGCGGCCACAGCAGTTGCTGCGCCGCGCCGGCCGGGGGAAGGTTCTCCACCCCGTAGCTGCGCGGATAGGTCCGCGTGATCCGCGCGGTGCCGAAGATCACGTCCCACAGGAACAGCAGGTTGCCGTAGTTGCCCTTGTAATGGACCGCCGGGTCGCTCGCATGGCGCCCGTGGTGCGCGTGGTGCGTGGCGGGGGTCGAGATCGTGCGTTCCAACACCCACATGACCGGCGACAGCCAGCCGATCCGGTAGAGCGGCCGGTCCCAGGCAATGTCGCAATGGGCGCCGATGATCACCGCCATCTTGACCACCAGGTACCCGGCATAGACCCAGCCGAGGCCGAGGTAGAGCAGCACGCCGGAAAACCACAGCCCCGGCATCATCATGTAATAGAACACGTTGTTGCGATAGACGAGGCGCACCGACATGTAGCGCGCGTTGTGGTGCGCGCGGTGGAGGTTGTAGAGCCAGGCGAAGCTGTGGCTCGCCCGGTGCCACCAGTACTGCGTCATGTCGTCGAGGACGAGGAACAGCAGCACCGCGGGCACGAGGTGGAGCCCGGCGAGCGCCCCCTGCCACTGCGGCGCAACGGCGGAAGCGAGGATGGCCGAAAGCGCGACGATCGCCGGCTGGGTCACCCCCAGCAGCATGACCGTGCTGGCCGCCTCGACGATTCCGTCGTCGCGCGTCTGCCCGGGCTTGGCCAGCAGGCCGGTGCGCCACAGTTCGAGCAGCGCGAAGCCGAGATAGATCGCGAGAACCGCGACGATCGGTGCTGACATTGTCCTCTCCTTTTCCCCGCCCCGGTCTAGCGCTAGAACGCCCGGTGAAATGTCGGAAACCGGACAATTGGTGCCGCTCAGTTCGGCCGGCACGGCGATGCTCTTCGCCGCCCTGCCGGCTGCCCTCGCCGCGCGGCTGCGCGATCGCGCCCCGGCGCGCCGCTTCGCCGAAGGCCAGGTGATCCAGCAGCGCGGCGAGACGGCGCGCGGTTTCTGGCTGATCGAGGAGGGGGCGGTCGCGGTCGGGCAGTTCCTTGCCGACGGGGATTTCCGCCAGGTCGCGCTGCTGGGCCCGGGCGATTCCTACGGCGAGCTGGCCTGGCTCGCCGCGCGCCGCCGCGTCGTCGATGCCGTCGCCCGCGAGGCGGCGGTCCTGCGGCATATCGACGGGGCGCGGTTCGAACGCGCGCTGGCCGAAGACCCGGCCGCGATGCGCCGCCTGCTGGGCGCGATGGCCGGGCAATTGCAGGAAGTGCTCAACGTGATGGCCGGAATCCGCCGGGGCACGGCGACCGCGCGCGCGGCCGGGCTGCTCGCCAACTTGTGCGGTCCGGGCGCAGCCCCCCGCCGGCTGGCCGTGACCCAGCAGGAGATCGCGGACCTGCTGGGCGTCACCCGCTCGACCGCGCACCAGGCGCTGCGCGAACTGGACGAAGGCGGGCTGATCGGCCGGCGATACGGCGCGATCGAGGTGCCCGATCCGGACCGGTTACGCCGCTTCGCCGCCGGGTGAGGCCGGCGCCGCGATCGCCGCCGCCGCGCAGGCATCCTGCGCGCCGTCCTCTCCGCCCGAGAGCCAGGTCAGCGCGAGGAAGCCGCCGACGACGAGCACCGCGAAGACGGTGGTGACGGTGACCAGGTATTCGTCGATCACCCGCTTGATCGGCGCGCCGAACAGGCGGAACAGGATCCCCACGGTCATGAAGATCAGCGCGCGCCCGGCGATGCTGGCGAGGATGAACGGCACCAGCGCCATTTCGATGAAGCCGGCGGTGATCGTCAGCAGCTTGAACGGGACCGGGGTGCTCCCGGCGAGGAAGATCACTTCCCAGTCGCGCTCGCGCAAGTGGCAGGCGGCGACCGGAAACTCCTCCGCCAGCCCGATGGCCGAAAGCATCGCGGTGCCGACCGTGTCGTAGAGGAAATAGCCGATCGCGTAGCCGAACAGCCCGCCCAGGACCGAGGCGACGGTGCAGACCAGCGCGAAGCGGATCGCCTTCGCCGGTTCGGCCAGGCACATCAGGCCGAGCAGGGGATGGGGCGGGATCGGGAAGAAACTCGATTCGATGAAGCTGATCAGCGCCAGCCACCCCTCCGCATGGGGATGCGCGGCCTTGGCCATCGTCCAGTCGTAGAGTTTGCGCAGCATCGCCGCGCCCTATGCCAGCGGTGCGGGGCAGGCAAGCGCCGGCGCGCGGGCGCAAGTATCGGACGGCGCACTTTCATAACCTATTTGGCACTTTTATCTTGACATCGCGACGCTCATTGGTTAGAAAAGACGAACATCGCGATAGTGCGATTCGCCGGGACCGCCCTCGCGGCGTCCCCCTTCCCTTTCTCTTCCCACCCCCTCTCCACCAAGACACGGAGCCGAATCATGACCAAGGCGAAATCCTCGCCTGCCCGCGGCCGCGCGCCGGCGGGCAAGGCATGGCGCAAGCCCTTCCTGGCGGAACTGGCGCGCACGTCCAACGTCGCCGCATCCGCCCGGGCGGCGGGGATCGAGCCGGGCGCGGCCTATGGCGCGCGGCGCGGCGACCCGGCCTTCGCCCACCAGTGGTTCGAGGCGCTGTGCGAAGGCTACGACAACCTCGAGCTCGACCTGCTGCGCCGCCTGCGCGAAGGCGAGCTGGCCGGCGCGACGACCCCGGCCGGCAAGGCGCGGCGCAAGTACGACAATGCCACCGCGCTGCGCCTGCTCGCCGCGCACCGCGCCAGCGTCCAGCGCCAGCGGGGCCGCAACGACTATGCTTACGAGGACGAAGTGCTCGCCTCGATCGATGCCAAGCTGGAACGGATGCGCCAGCGGCGGATCGCCATGCGCGCCGCCCCCGAATCCGGCCCCGAATCCGGCCCCGAATCCGGCCCCGGCGCGGCCCCCGGCTCCGGCTCCGGCTCCGGCCCGAACGGGGACGACGACGAAGCCGGCGGCGGGGACGCGGGCGATGGCCGCTGATCGCGCGGGCGATCCGCCGCACGACCCGCCCGACGACCCGCTCGACGCGCAGCTCGACCGCAAGCTGGCCGAGCTGCTGCGGATGGAGGAAGACGAACGGCAGAAGGAACTCGCCCGGCTCGCGCCCCACGAGCGCGCCGAGCTGCGCCACCACTGGACCTTGTGGGCCCGGCGCGACCAGTTGCCGCCCGCGGGCGACTGGTCCGCCTGGCTGATCTGCGCCGGGCGCGGTTTCGGCAAGACGCGCGCGGGCGCCGAATGGGTGCGCGAGATCGCCAAGCGCGATCCGCGCGCCCGGATCGCGCTGGTCGGCGCGAGCCTGGCCGAAGTGCGCGCGGTCATGGTCGAGGGCGAAAGCGGCATTCTCGCCTGCTCGCCGCCGCACCGCTGCCCGGCCTACGAGCCTTCGCTGCGCCGCCTCACCTGGCCCAACGGGGCGCTGGCCACGCTCTATTCGGCGGGCGAGCCGGAAAGCCTGCGCGGCCCGCAACACAGCCATGCCTGGTGCGACGAGATCGCCAAGTGGGACATGGCGGGCGAGCGCGCGACGCGGGCGTGGGACAACCTCGCCCTCGGCCTGCGGCTGGGCGAAAGCCCGCGCGCGCTGGCGACCACGACGCCGCGCCCGGTGCCGCTCCTCCTGCGCCTGCTGGCGGCGGAGGACACGGGCGAGGTCGCGGTGACGCGCGGGACCACGTTCGACAACCGGCCCAACCTGCCGGGCCGGTTCGTGGCCGCGATCGAGCGCCAGTTCGGCGGGACCAGCTTCGCCCGGCAGGAACTGGGCGGCGAGCTGCTGGCCGAAGTCGAGGGCGCGCTGTGGAGCCGCGCGCTGCTCGAACGCTGCCGCCTGGCGCAGGATGCTGCCCTGCCCGGCGATCCGGTGCGCGTGGTCGTGGGGGTCGATCCCCCGGCCGGCACGCGCGGCGATGCCTGCGGGATCGTGGTCGCCGCGCTGATGCCCTGCGGCGGCGCGCGCGTCCTCGCCGATGCCTCGATCGAGCGCGCCAGCCCGGAAAGCTGGGCCCGCGCGGTCGCCGAGGCGGCACGCGCCTGGCAGGCGGACCGGGTCGTGGCCGAGGCGAACCAGGGCGGCGCGATGGTCGCCAGCGTGCTGCGCGCCGCGCGGCGCGACCTGCCGGTGCGGCTGGTCCACGCCCGCCGCGGCAAGGTGGCCCGCGCCGAACCGGTCGCCGCGCTCTACGAAGCGGGCCGGGTTCGCCACGCGGCGCTGTTCCCCGCGCTGGAAGACCAGCTCTGCGGGCTGATGGCCGGTGGCCGCTACCACGGCCCCGGCCGCAGCCCCGACCGCGCCGACGCGCTCGTCTGGGCGCTGACCGAACTGATGCTGGGCCCCGCCCCGCGCCCGCGGATCTCGGTGATCTGAGAGGGCGATGGACAGCGTCGGACCGATGCCCGTAAGCAGGCAGGAAGAGGAAGGGAGACACGATCCGATGATGAAGCGCACTCTCGTCGCCGCGGCCGCGGCGCTGTCGCTGGCCGCCCCGGGAACGCCCATGGCCCAGGACCTGGCATTCGATTGCGACGTCGAGGCGGGCCGGTTCTCCTCGATCACGTTCGACACGGCCCGGCCGCTCCGCATCAGCGGGACGATAGAGCCGGTCGAAATGCGATCGGGAGACACGCTTCCGGTGGCGGGCGTGCGACTGGCGCGGACCGACGGGAGCCACAGCTTCGGCTTTCAGCTGATCGCGCCGTCGCCCAGGTCGCCGAGGCTCGACGTCTTCTTCAACGACCGCGGCGCGCAGCAGCCCCGCCGCGAGCTGCCCCCCGTGAGCGCCGAAGGACCGATCCCCTTCGCCCTGTCGATCGCGGCCGACGGCACCGGCGAGCTGCAGGTTGCCGAGACCGTCCACCGGTTCGAAAGCCGGCCTTTCGCGCCGGCCCAGGTCATGGTGTTCTGCTCCACCGGTCAGTTCAAGTTCGCCGGGCTGGCGTGGGAAGCCCCGCCCAGCCCCTAGCCGCGGGGCCCGTCCGCCCCCCTTCGCAAGAGCCGGTCATCGACCCTCCCCGCCGTCCGCGACGGGGAGGGTTTTTCATTGCCCGAAAGGAAACCCCATGTCCTTCCTCGCCACCATCGCTTCCGCCTTCAAGGGCGGGGGCGGGGCTCGCGTGCCGCTGGCGCGCGGGTTCGTTTCGCCCTGGGCGCTCGCGGTCGAAAGTGCGGGCGCCCCGCCTTACGAATATGGCCGCAGCGTGCGCCGGGCCTACCTCGACAACCCGGTCGCCCAGCGCAGCGTGCGGCTCGTCGCGGAGGGGGTCGGCAGCGCGCCGATCCAGCCGAGCGACCCGGCGCTGGAGGCGCTGGTCGGCGCGACGGGCGCCGGGCAGGCGCTGATCGAGACGGTCGCCGCGCACCTGCTGCTGCACGGCAATGCCTATGTCCAGGTGATGAAGGACGCCGCCGGCCAGCCGGTCGAGCTGTTCGCCCTGCGGCCCGAGCGGGTTTCGGTCGTGGCGGGCGACGACGGCTGGCCCGCCGCCTATGCCTACAAGCTGGCCGACCGGACGCTGACGATCGCGCCCGAGGACGAGGACGGCTGGCCCAATATCGTCCACTTGCGCGCCTTCCACCCCGCCGACGACCATTACGGCGCCGGCGCGCTGGCCGCGGCGGAGCAGGCGGTGGCGATCCACAACGCCGCCTCCGCCTGGAACCGCGCGCTGCTGGAGAACGCGGCCCGCCCCTCGGGCGCGCTGGTGTTCGAGGGGGCCGACGGCGCGCCCCTGACCGGCGAGCAGTTCGAACGGCTCAAGGCCGAACTCGCCGCCGGCTTCCAGGGCCAGGCCAATGCCGGGCGGCCGATGCTGCTCGAAGGCGGGCTGAAATGGCAGGCCATGGCCCATTCGCCGGCGGACATGGACTTCGCCACCCTCAAAGCCGCCGCCGCGCGCGACATCGCGCTCGCTTTCGGCGTCCCGCCGATGCTGCTCGGCCTGCCGGGCGACAACACCTATGCCAATTACCGCGAGGCCAATCGCGCGCTCTGGCGGCTGACGCTGCTGCCGCTGGCGGGCAAGATCCTCGCCGGGCTGGGCCAGGGGCTGGAGCCGTGGTTCCCGCAGGCCAGGCTGGCGGTCGATCTCGACCGCGTGCCCGCGCTGGCCGAAGACCGCGAGAAGCTCTGGGCGCAGGTCAGCGCCGCCGATTTCCTCTCCGCCGAAGAGAAACGCGCGCTGCTGGGGCTGGCGTGATTGAAGAGAGGGTCCTCCCTATCGTCTTGCGATGGGGAGGGGGACCGCGAGACGCGAAGCGGCTCGGAGTGGAGGGGCCCTGCGCGACATCGCCCCTCCGACCGACGCCTGCGGCGTCGCCCACCTCCCCAACGCAAGTCGTTGGGGAGGACTAGCGACAAGGACATCGATCCCATGGACAGGACCGACATGATCGCCCGGCTGATGGCCGAGGCGAAGGACGGCGGCTGCGAGCTGGTGACGCTGCGCGCGATCGTCGAGGAAGCCACCGATCTCGGCGCGGACCGCGCGCTCCAGCGCACCGGCCTCGCCGATCCCGACGCGCGCGAGGACCTGGCCGAACTGCGCGAGCTGCTCCAGGCCTGGCGCGACGCCAAGGCCAGCGCCTGGCGCGCGGCGATCGCCTGGCTGGTGCGCGGCGCGCTGGCGCTGCTCGTGATCGGGATTACCGTGCGGCTGGGCCTCGCCGGGGCGCTGCGGTGACCCGGCTGGCCGGCTACGCCGCGCTGTTCGGCCGCGCCGACGCCGCGCGCGACACGATCCGCCCGGGCGCCTTCGCCCGCACCCTGGCCGAGCGCCGGACGGCATCGCTCGGGCCCCTGCCGCTCTACTGGCAGCACCGGCCCGACCGGCGGATCGGCTGGATCGAACGGGCGCGCGAGGATGCGCGCGGCCTGCGCGTGATCGCCGCGCTCGACAATCCCGCCGGGCGCGCCGCCGCCCTGCTGCGCCGCCGCGCGATAAGCGGCCTCAGCTTCGGCTATCGCGCGCGCCGGTTTCACCGCGAGGCCGAGGGCCGCGTGCTGGAGGATGTGGAGCTGTTCGAAGTCAGCCTCGTCACCCACCCGCTGCAGCACGGCGCGCGGGTGTTTCTTGTTTGTTGACCGAAGTGTTTCCGTTGACCTCAGGCGCCGGCGGCCGCATCCGCGGCCTTGGCTATCCTCCGCGCAAAGCGCTCCGGGCGCGCGGTCGCGCTTGCGGGGCTGCTGGTCGCAGCCCCGGACCTTTCCCAGCCGCGAGCGCCTGAAGAAGCCCCTTCCCAGCCAAGGATGCCGGGAAAGATCCGGTCCGCGACCAGCGGACCGCAAGGCCGACCGGCCGTCCGCAGCGACCGCAGGGAGCGAGGATAGCCAAGGGCCCGGATGGCCCCGCCGGCGCCTGAGGCTCCAAAAAACCTGAGGCTCCCACAAAAAAGGACACACAACCATGCCCTATTGGCTTGCGCGCGAGCGGCGGGGGCAGGAGGCCGACTGGATACAGCGGTTCGATCCGCGTTTCTGGACGGTCGATTTCCCGCGCCCGATGATGGCCTGCGTGGTCGCGACCGCGCCCGATGCCCTGCGCGTCGATTGCGAGTTCCTTTACCAGGGCCAGCTCGCCGGGTTGATCTGGGCGAGCGAGGATCGGCTCGACCACCCGCTGCTCGCCTATGAAACCCAGCGCGACTATTCGCACACCGTCCTGCGCTTCCACTGGCGTTCGGGCGGGATCGTCGCGCTCGACCGGGCCAACGGGCCGACCCTGACGATCGAGGGGCGCGACGCGGCGGGGCAGGCGCGCAGCTGGTACGTGCGGCTGTGGAACTATGCCAGCGGCAGCCCCACCGACGCGCGGATCGAGCTGTCCTTCTCCGCCCTGGGCAGCGGCTGGTCGCTGCCGGGCACCCCGGTCCACCCCGCGGACATCGACCGCATGTTCATCTCGCTGGTCCCCGAAGGCTACGTCCCCGGCAGCACGGCGCCGCTCGCCGCGCGGGCCGAAGGGTTTGTCGAAATGAGCGAGATCGCGTGCCACGGCGACCACGCGAGCCTGGCGATCGGCGATGTCATGCTGCCGCCGCACGGGGAACGGATCGCGACCGCTTACGACGATGCCTACAACCAGGAACCGACCCGGCTGCTGCGAAATATCCGCGGGCTCGGCTACCGCGACCGCATCCTGCACTATCTGGGCATGAGCCATTTCCCCCGGCTGGAGGCGGAAGGGGATGCGATGCCGGTCGCACGGCCGGCGGCGATCTGCACCCCGGCGCGGCGCTGGCACGAGCGGTTCTATGCCGCGGCGGGGGCCGCCGGATACGCGGTGATCAATTCGCTGTCCTACGAGCTGCTGGCCGATCACTGCCCGGCCGAATGGCAACAGCGCGCGCACGACGGCAGCGCGGCGCGCACGGGGTGGGACCCACCCTCCGCCCTGCTGTCGCCGGCCAATGGGGAGGCGATGGCCTGGCTGCAATCGGCCGCGGTCCAGTTCACCGCGCTGCAGCAGGCCGCGGGCCTGCCGGTCCTGTTCCAGGTGGGCGAGCCATGGTGGTGGGTCGTCCCGCACAGCGGCGCGCCCTGCCTCTACGACGATGCCGCGATCGCGGCCTTCGGCGGCGCGCCGCCGGTGATCGCCGACATGCGCGCCCCGCTGGACGGCGCGCAGACCGCCCTGCTCGACGATGCCGGCGCGCTGCTGGCGCAATCGACCGCGGCGCTGGGGCAGGCGGTGCGCGATGCGGCGGGCGGGGCGGCAGGCGGCGACACGGAGATCCTGCTGCTCGCCTTCACCCCGACGATCCTCGATCCCGCCATGCCCGAACTGAAACGGGCCAACCTGCCGGCGGGCTGGGCCTGGCCGGCTTTCGACCGGCTCCAGCTGGAAGATTACGACTGGCTGACCGCGGGGTTCGACGCGCGCTGCCGGGCGGCGATCGCCGAAGTCGATGCGCGGCTCGGCTACCCGGTCGAGCGGCAGGATTACCTCTCCGGCTTCGTGCTCGATCCCGCCGATGCCGACGCGTTCTGGCCCCGGATCGATGCCGCGCTCGACCGGGCCGCCGGGCGCGGGGTGGGCGAACGCTACGTCTGGGCGCTGCCGCAGGTCGCGCGCGATGGATACACGCGGCTCGCGCCGCCGAAGGAGGACGACGACGTGCAGGCTTTCGACGACGTGGAATATCCGCTCGCGCTGGGGCGCGACGCGGCGGCCAGCCCCGAGTTCGCGACCTCGGTCGCGGTCACCGCCTCGGGGCACGAGCGGCGCAACACGCTGTGGGCCGATGCCCGGCTGCGGTTCGATGTCGGGCCCGGCATCCGCTCCGAAGACGAACTGGGCACGCTGATCGCCTTCTTCCGCGCCCGGCGCGGGGCGGCGCGCGGATTTCGCCTGCGCGATCCCTTCGATCACAGCTCCAGCGGGATGACCGGCCCGCCCGGCCCGCTCGACCAGCTTCTCGGCACCGGCGACGGCGCGCGCGACACGTTCGCGCTGGTCAAGGCCTATGGCGACGGGGCGGAGCCGCAGCTGCGGCCGATCACCCGCCCGCGCGCAGGCACGGTGCGCGTGTCGGTGGACGGGGCCGAGAGCTTCGCCTGGACGCTGTTGCCCGGTGGCCGCGTGCAGTTCGTCGAGGCCCCGCCCCCGGGGGCCGAGATCCGCGCCGGGTTCGCGTTCGACGTGCCGGTGCGGTTCGAGCAGGACCGGCTCGACGTGGCCGGGGCGAACTTCGCCGCGGGCGAGGCGCCTTCCGTCCCGCTGATCGAAATCCGCGAGGCGGCATGAGCCGGGCGTTCCTTTCGCGCGAGCTGGACACGGTCGCGACCTTCTGGCGGATCTTCCGCCGCGACGGGGTCGCGCTCGGCTTCGTTACCCACGATCGCGACTTGCATTTCGGCGGCCTGCTCCACCGCGCCGCGCCGGGCATCGTGCCCCATGCCCTGCGCCGCACCGCGGGCCTCGCCGACGACGAGGCCGAAGTGCGCGGGGCGCTGACCCACGACGGGATCGCCGCGGCGGACCTGGCCGCGGGCCGGTTCGACGGGGCGCGGGTGGAAATCGGCGCGGTCTGCTGGGAAAGCCTGGAGACCGCCGTGCTCTACGGCGGAACGATCGGGCAGGTGAGCGAGAGGGCGGGGACATTCGCGGCCGAACTGCGATCCGCCAAGGCCGCGCTCGAACGCGATTTCGTCCCCCGCACCGGGCCGACCTGCCGGGCCCGGTTCTGCGGGCCGGGATGCGGCTTGCCCGCCGCGCGCTTCACGCACGAGACAGTGCTGGAAGCGATCGACGCGGAGGCCGGCACCGCCCGGTTCGCCGCGCCCGATCCCGCGCTGATGCCCGGCGGGCAGGTCCGCTGGATCGACGGGCCGCTGTGCGGGCTGGCCATGCGCGTGCTCGCGGCGTCGGACGGCGCACTGGTGCTCGACCGGGCGCTCGACCCCGCGCCGGCGCCGGGCACGCGGGTGCTCCTGCGCGAGGGGTGCGACGGGCGGCTGGCGACATGCGCCGCGCGTTTCGGCAACGCGGCCAATTTCCGGGGCGAGCCTTTCCTGCCCGGGCTCGACCTCCTCGCGCGCTACCCGGCCGCGCCATGACGCGCGATCCCGGCCCGGCCGTGGCCGGCGCGGCGCGGGCGCTGGTCGGCACGCCGTTCCGCCTCCACGGGCGCGACCCGCGTTCGGGCCTCGACTGCATCGGGCTCGTCGCCGCGGCGCTGGAAAGTGCCGGCCTGCCGGCCGATCCGCCCGCGGGTTACGGCCTGCGCAATGCCGATCCGGGCGATCCCGACGCGATCGCCCGGCGCAGCGCGCTCCACCCGGCAAGCGGCCCGCCCCGCCCCGGCGACGTCGTGATCGTCCGACCCGGGCCCGGGCAGCTGCACCTGCTCGTCTGCGCCGGGGCGGACCGCTTCATCCATGCCCACGCCGGGTTGCGCCGGGTCGTGGCAATGCCCGGGCCGCTGCCTTGGCCGGTGCTCGGCCGCTGGCGGCCCGGCGGAAAGGACTGACTGCAATGGCCACTCTCGTACTCGGCACGATCGGCACGCTCGTCGGCGGGCCCCTCGGCGGCGCGCTCGGCACGATCGTCGGGCGCGGGATCGACGGCGCGGTGATCGGCACGGGCCGGCGCGAAGGCCCGCGGCTGAAAGACCTGGCGGTGACCACGTCCAGCTATGGCCAGCCGCTGCCGCGCCATTTCGGGCGAATGCGCGTGGCCGGCAGCGTGATCTGGGCGACCGACCTGGTCGAGAACCGCGAGACCGGGGGCGGCGGCAAGGGGCGGCCGAAGACCACGACCTACAGCTATTCCAGCTCGTTCGCGGTCGCGCTGTCGAGCCGGCCGATCGCCGGGCTCGGGCGCATCTGGGCCGATGGCAAGCTACTGCGCGGGGCGGCGGGCGATCTCAAGGTCGGCGGCGCGCTGCGCGTCTATGGCGGCCACGGCGACCAGGCCCCCGACCCGCTGATCGCCGCCGACGCCGGGGGCGTCTGCCCCGCCTTTCGCGGCTGCGCCTATGCCGTGTTCGAGGATCTTGAGCTGGCCGATTTCGGCAATCGCATCCCCGCGCTGACGTTCGAAGTCCTCGCCGACGCGGGCGGGTTCGCGCTGTCCGACCTGGTCGGGCCGCTCGTGCCCGGCGCGCGGGGCGAGGTCGCGCTGGCCGGGCTGGAAGGGTTCTCTTACGAAGGCGGCCCGCTGCGCGAGAGCCTGGCGACGATCGACCGGCTCTTCCCCCTCGCCGCCGATACGGCAGGCGGCGGGATCGCGCTGGCCGGCGCCTACCCGCCCGCGGCAACGGCGATCGACCTGCCCGAGCCGGTGCTCGCCCCCTGCCGCGACGGGGCCGAGGCATGGGAAGGCCCGCGGTTCGAGCGCGAGGCCGGCCCCCTGCCCGCCCCGTCGGCGCTGCGGTATTACGACGTCGCGCGCGATTACCAGCCCGGTCTGCAGCGCGCGGCGAGTGCCGGCGGCGACAACGAGGATGGACGCGCGATCGAGTTTCCCGGCGCGCTGGCACCGGATCGCGCGCGCACGCTCGCCGGGGCGGCCGCGGTGCGCGCCCGGGCCCGCGGCACGCGGCTATCGCTGCGGATCGCCGAGCTGGACCCGGCGCTCGGCCCCGGCAAGCTCGCCCGCGTGCCCGGCGTTGAGGGGCTGTGGCTGGTCGAAAGCTGGGAGTGGGACGAACACGGCATTGCGCTGGACCTGCGGCGGCACGCACTCGCCGCGGCGGCCGAGGCCGACCTGCCCGGCGATGCCGGCCGGCCCGCGCTGCCCCGCGACGGCGCCACCCCGCCGACGCTGCTGCGCGCGTTCGAACTGCCGTGGGACGGCCGCGGCGATCCGGCCCGGCCGCCCGCGTTCGCCGCCGCGTCGGCCGCCGATGCCGGCTGGCGCGGGGCGAGCCTCTACCTCGAAGACGGGGGCGTGCTGGAAGAGATCGGGCCGAGCGGGCAGGCGCGCAGCATCGGCGGCACCCTTGCCGGCGCGCTCGGCGCTTCGCCCGCGCGGCTGCTCGAACGCCAGGCCTCGATCACGCTCGATCTCCACGCGCCCGACATGGTCCTCGCCTCCGCGGGCGCGGAGGCGCTGGCGGCCGGGGCCAACCGGCTGCTGGTCGGCCGCGAAGTGCTGCAATATGCCCGCGCGGTGCAGGAAGGCGCGCGGCGCTGGCGGCTCGAAGGGCTGCTGCGCGGGCGGGGCGGGACCGAAGCGGCCGCTGGGGCCGGCCATCCCGCCGGGACCGCGGTGACGCTGATCGACGCCGCGCTGCTGCCGATCGGCGACCGGCTGACCCCCGGCACGCCCGCGCCGCGCGTCGCCGCGATCGGGCAGGCCGACGACGCGCCGGTCATCGCCCCGATCGAGGGGCACGGCGAAGGCTTGCGGCCACTGGCCCCGGTCCACCCGAGGGCGCGCCTGCTGCCGTCGGGCGCGCTCGCGCTCGGCTGGATCCGCCGGGCGCGCGGGGCCTGGCAATGGCTGCCCGAAGTCGATGCCCCGCTGGTCGAGCAGGCCGAGCTCTACCGGCTCGGCGCCGGCCCGCCCGAGGCGCCGCTGCGCACCTGGGACATTGCCGAGCCGCATTTCACGATCGCGCCGGCGGACCGCGCCGCGCTGGCCGCCGACATGCCCGGCGCGCCGGTCTGGGTCCGCCAGGTCGGCAGTTTCGCGGCCTCCGACCCGCTCGTCCTCGCCACGCTCGACTAGGCCGTTTCCGCACCGACCACCCGGTCCCCCTCCTCCCGAAGAACCAAGGAGCCATCCCATGCCGGACACACTCGCCTTCGCCTCGGGCACGGCCCGCTTCGCCCTGCCGCATCTCTTCCCCGCGCAGGCGCAGAAGGAATTCGTCGTCAACGAATCGCTCGCGCGGATCGATGCCCTGCTCCACTGCGCGGTCGAAGGCGTGGCGGCCGAGCCGCCCGGCGAGCCGGCCGAGGGGGAATGCTGGATCGTCGCCGACACCCCCTCCGGCGCGTGGGCGGGCCGCGGCGGAGAGCTTGCCGCCTGGCAGGCGGGCGCCTGGCTGTTCGTCGTGCCGCGCGCGGGGATGCGCGTCTTCGACCGGGCAGGCGGCCACTTCCGCCTCTATCGCGAAGGCGCGCCCGAGGGCTGGCAGGCGATCGATGCCGTCGCCGCACCCGCGGGCGGGGCGACGGTCGATAGCGAGGCGCGCGAGGCGATCGGTAACCTGATCGCAACGCTTGCCGCTGCAGGAGTTCTGCCGCCTGCCGAGTGAGGAACCCAATCGCGACTGGCGCGTTCGGGCGGGACAGGAGGGTCGTTTTCGATCAAGATTTCGGTCACAACAACCTAAAGCGAGGCATTCTTGCAACAGTTTGGGATGATTGGCCGCTTGCCTCCCTCTTGGGGAAAAGTTAGAAAACCCGCCACTCGGTGGCTTCAATTTCGCTAAAAAAGGGGAATTACATAATGCGGAAACTCGTCATAGGAATGGCGATGGCCTCTACGGCCCTTGCATCGCCTGCCCTCGCACGTGACGGCCAGTGGTACATCGAAGGCCAGGGCGGCCCGATGATCGTCGAAGATCTCGACTTCGACATCGTCGACGCCGATGGCGACGTGGTCGACACCGCGGGTGCCGATACCGACACCGGTTACGATTTCGGTGGCGTCGTCGGTTACGACTTCGGTGCCTTCCGCCTCGAAGCGGATGCCAGCTACCGTCAGGCTTCGATCGACCGCGTGACCGCGGCCGGCGAACAGTACGAGGCCGGTGGCGACGCCAGCGCCCTCTCGTTCATGCTGAACGGCCTGCTCGACTTCGGTGAAGACGACGGCCTGCAGGGCTTCGTCGGCGGTGGTGCCGGTGTCGCGCGCACCAGCATCGACGCCACGATCGGCGGCCCCGACATCCTCGACGATTCGGACACCGGCTTCGCATGGCAGGCTCTCGCCGGCGTGCGTGCGCCGCTGACCGACAGCATCGACGTCGGCCTGCGTTATCGCTTCTTCAACGCCCCCGACGTGACGCTGATCGACGCCGATGGCGGCGAACTGGAAACGCGTTTCCGCTCGCACTCGATCCTCGGCACGCTGACGTTCAACTTCGGTGGCGCCCCGGCCGCGCCGGCTGTGGTTCCGCCGCCGCCCCCGCCGCCGCCGCCGCCCCCGCCGCCCCCGCCGCCGCCGCCGCCGGCTCCGGTGTGCAACAAGGGCCCGTACATCGTGTTCTTCGAATGGGACAAGTCGGACATCACGCCCGAAGCTGCCACCATTCTCGACAACGCGGTTTCGGCCTACACGAACTGCGGCACGGCCTCGGTCATGCTCGCCGGTCACACCGACCGTTCGGGTTCGGCAGCCTACAACATGGGCCTGGCGGAACGTCGCAACGACTCGGTTCGCGAATACCTGACGGGCCGCGGTGTCCCGGGTGCGCGGATCTCCAGCGAAGCGTTCGGCGAAACGCAGCCGCGGGTCCCGACCGCGGACGGCGTGCGCGAACTCCAGAACCGCCGGGTGGAAATCACCTACGGTCCGGGTTCGGGCATGTAAGTTTCGCGAAAGCGAAGAACTCGGAAAGGGGCCGGAGCAATCCGGCCCCTTTTTCGTTAGAGGGCATGAATCACCGCAACAGGAGATCGCTATGACCCGCACCGCCACCTTCACCAGCATCGCCGCCCTCGCCGCCTCGGCCGCGCTTGCCGGCTGCGTCTCGCCGACCGCGCCCGCGGCTGAAACCCTGGGTGTCGCCCAGCTCGCGAAGGCCGACGGCACGCCGGCGGGGCTGGCGCAGATCGTGGCCGTCGGCGATCAGCTGTCGATCAACGTCACGGCCAGCGGGATCGAGCCCGGCGCGCACGGTTTCCACCTGCACACGACGGGGGCCTGCCGCGCGCCCGATTTCACCTCGGCCGGCGGTCACCTGAACCCGACCGACAACGAACACGGCATGGAGAACCCCGACGGCAGCCATTTCGGCGACCTGCCCAACCTGCAGGTCGGCGCCGGGGGCACCGCATCGGCCTCTTTCGACCTCGGCCACGGGCGCGATCGCGCGCTGGAATGGCTGTTCGACGCCGACGGCACGGCAGTGGTGATCCACGCAGGGGCGGACGACTATCGCACCAACCCGTCGGGCAATGCCGGGCCCCGCGTCGCCTGCGGCGTGCTCGAACGCGCCTGATCGGCGCGCCCGCCGCGCGGGCCGCCGCCACCGAACCGCCCGATGAAACGCGGCCGGGATGCGCCTATCATGCGCCTATCGCGCAGTCCCGGCCGCTGCCGTCTGTTCGCCTCCTAAGGCGCGGGATCGCGGATCAGGGAATCGGCTCCCCCGCCGCGCGCGCGCGCTCGACGACCGATGAAGCCGCAGCAGGCACCAGCTTGAGCGCTGCGATCAGCAGGACGAAGCCGATCGGCACGACGACCAGCGTCGACATGATCCCGAAGGAGAGGTCGTCGCCATTGGTGGCCGAGACGTAGCCGGCCATGAACGGCCCGATCCCCAGGCCGACAAGCGTGGTCGAGAGGAAGAACGTCGCCGTCGCCAGCCCCCGCATCCGCGGCAGGACGAGCGCCTGGCTGGTCGCTGCCGCCGCACCGAGGGCCGAGGCCGAGGTGAGCTGCGCGAGGAAGCTGGCGACGTAGAACAGCGGCAGGCTCGGCGTGTTGTAGGCGACCACCAGCGGCGGCACCGACGCCAGGAGGCCGAACAGGACCACCCAGATCCGCCCGGTCTGGAACCGTTCGAGCAGGTAGTCGGCCAGGCGCCCGCCCAGGATCACGCCGAGGAACCCGGCCACGGCCGACGGCGCGCCGAGGAACCAGCCGAGATCGCTCTTGTCCGCGCCCAGCGCCCGCTCGGCATAGGGCGCGCCCCAGTACGAGGCGGAATAGGCGATGAAGGCGACCGTGCCGTAGCCCAGCACGATCGTGAGAAAGGCCGGCGATCCCCACGTCAGGCGGAAAGTCGGCAAGTCGCGCGACTTGAGCGAGATCGCCCAGCTGAACACCGCGTAATAGCCGACGCCGAGGAACAGCCACTGGTCGGAAATTCCGGGCACGAGCGACGAGGTCGCCGGCACGGCGCGCGAGAGCAGGACCGCCGCGACCGCGAAGAACGCGGCGCCCGCCAGATTGATGGCCAGCGCCGGCAGGCCGCGCAGCGCAGCGCCGATCACCGTGAAGGGCGGGATGACCTGGAGCAGCTCGTTGACGAAGCCGCGGAACGGATGCGGGTCTTCGGGCGTCGGCAGCCCGTCGATCGCGCCGCGCACCGGCTCGCGCAAGGTCAGGACCCACAGCGCCAGCAGGAGGCCGGGGATGCCGACCGCGAGGAAGGCCGCCTGCCAGCCGGCGAGGCCGAGCGGGCCGCCGTCGGGGTAGGCGGCGTTCCAGTTCTCCACCACCAGGCCGCCGATCAGCAGCGAGACGCCGCCGCCGATGTAGAGGCCCGAGGAATAGATCGCGAGCGCGGTCGCGCGCAGCCGCGCCGGGAACCAGTCCGAAATCAGCGAATAGGCGGCCGGGCTGGCCGTCGCCTCGCCCACGCCGACGCCGATGCGCGCGACGGTGAGGGTCGCCGCGTTGCGCGCGAAGCCCGAGAGCGCCGTCATCGCCGACCACAGCGCCAGCCCCAGGCTCATCAGCCGGATCCGTTTCCAGCTGTCGGCCAGGCGGCCGAGCGGAATGCCGAACAGGGCATAGAAGACGGCAAAGGCAGTGCCGTAGAGGAAGCCGAGGTAATCGTCCTCCACCCCCAGGTCGAGCTTGATGTCGTTGGCGAGGATCGAGAGGATCTGCCGGTCGATGAAGTTGAGGACGTAGACAACCACCAGCACGCCCAGCGCGTACCAGCTGTAGGCCGGCACCTTGTCGTTGTCGGGAACGGCGCCCGACTGCGCCTGCGGTGCCTCAGCCTGTGGTTCGCTCATACGTTATCCCGTCCTCTATCCCCGCTTCTGCAAAACCCTTCTGCCGCAATCGGCAGCTGTCGCAAACCCCGCAGGCGAGCCCGGCGGGCGTGGGCGCGTAGCACGACCAGCTGATGCCGGTGTCGAGCCCCAGCCGCGCGGCCTCGGCGGCGATCCGGGCCTTGGTCATGAACTGCAGCGGGGCGCGGATCGTCAGCGCGCTCCCCTCCGCCCCGGCCTTCGTGCCGATCCGGGCCATCCGTTCGAACGCGGCGATGAATTCCGGCCGGCAATCGGGATAGCCCGAGTAATCGAGCGCGTTGACGCCGATGAAGATCTGCTCGGCCCCGACCGTTTCGGCCCAGGCGAGGGTGAGCGAGAGGAAAACGATATTGCGCGCCGGCACGTAAGTGACCGGAATGCCCTCTTCCACGCCGCCGGTGGGCACGGGGATGTCGTCGGTCAGCGCCGAACCGCCGAACACGGTCAGGTCCAGCGGCAGGATCACGTGCCGTTCGCATCCGAGCGCGTCGGCGACCTTTCGCGCGGCATCCAGTTCCACCCGGTGACGCTGCCCGTAATCGATCGTCAGCGCGTAGAGGCTGCGCCCCTCTTCGCGCGCGATGCCCCCGGCAACCATCGAATCGAGCCCCCCCGAAAGGAGGACGACGGCGCGGTTGCCGGCGGTCTGGCCCGGTGGCGATCCCATTGCGCCGGGCTAGGCAGAAATCGCCGCGGTGGCAATCACAACCATGGCCCCTCGCCCGCCGGCAGCAGCCGTCAGCGGCAGGCGCCGACCCGGCGCGCCTCGGCCGTGAACTGGAACGGGAGCCCGCCCACCATCCCCTGGCTCTGGATCTGGGCCAGCGTCGCGCTTTCGCGGCGGATGCTGGTGCGGCCATAGTTGCTGCCGCGGCAGGTATACTGGACCGTCACTTCGCTCGCGCCGTCCTCGACAACGTAGTGCGAGCAGTCGCCGCGCGGATGGCGCAGCTGGATCAGGTCGCGCCCGTGGCGCACGCAGACCCGCTGCCGTGCGCCGTCTTCGCGCAGGCGCAATTCCCATTCGCCGCTGTCGAGCCGGTCGAGCATGGCGAGACCGGGCGTCTGCGCCGCGGCCGGGAACAGCGTGCATCCGGCGCCGAGCAGCGCGGCAGTGGCCAGGGCCCTGGGGGCCATTTTCCATCCTCCCGACAGTTCGCGAAGCAGACTATTCATAAACCGCGCCTCCCGACAAGACGTTGCACAGACGCGACAGGCCGTTCACGCCTCGATTTCGAACACTTTCGAGCAGAACGCGCAATCGACCAGGATTTTCCCGTTCGCATCGCGCATGTCGGCGCGGTCTTCCTCGGGAAAGCGCCCGAGGACCTGCCGGTAATGGTCGGCCGAGCAGCGGCAGCCGCGCACGACGTCGGGGCCGGGCTGGATCCTGACCTCGCTTTCCTCGTGAAACAGGCGCCAGACCAGCGCCTCCAGCGACAGGCCGGGATCGACCAGCTCCTCGTGTCGGGTGCTCCCCGCCATCACCGCGACGTGTTCCCATTCGGGGTGGTCCATGCGCACGTGCAGCCGCTCGCGCCCCTCCTCGCCGTCGGCCAGGTGCTGGATCAGCAGGCCGCCCGCGACGCAGCCGTCGTGCCCGGCGCGCGCAGCGACGCGGATCAGCGTCGGCACCTGTTCGGACTGCGCGAAATAGCTTTCGCAGGCCTCGGCCAGCGATTCGCCTTCCAGCGGCACGACCCCCTGGTAGCGGCCGCGCCCGCCGCTCATGTCGAAGGTGATGGCAAGGTAGCCTTCGCCGAACAGCGCCTCGAGCGACGGATTGGCGCCGAGCCGGGCGAGCCGCTCGCGGTCGAAATCGACGTAGCCGCGCAGTGCGCCGTCGCGATAGTCGCAGACCAGCAGGCGCACGACGCCCCCTTCGGTCTGGGCCTGCATCGTCAGCTGGCCGCTCTCGTCCTTGAGCAGGCCCCCGGTCAGCGTCGCGAGCACCAGCGCCTCGGCGAGGAGGTGGGTGATCGCGGGGGGATAGTCGTGCGCGGCGAGGATCGCGTCCACCGTGCGATCGAGCCGCACCGCCTTGCCGCGTGCGTCGCGCCCCGGGATGGTGAAACCCAGCAGCTTGTCGGTATATGTCTCGGTCGCTTGCGTCATGGCCGCAATATGGGGCCTGCGCCGGGGAAAGTAAGGCGCGCGCCCGTCAGAGCCGGCCGAAGCACCAGAGCAGGACCGATTTCTGCGCGTGGATGCGGTTCTCGGCCTCGTCGAACACGACCGACTGCGGCCCTTCGAACACGCCCTCGCTCACCTCGTCGCCGACATGGGCGGGCAGGCAGTGCAGGAAGCGCGCGTCGTCCTTCGCGCGGGCCATCAGGGCCTCGTTCACCTGGAACGGCGCCATGGCCGCCAGCTTTTCCGCCGCGTGGTCCTGTCCCATCGACACCCAGGTATCGGTGACGACGACATCGGCGCCATCCGCCGCCGCCGCGGCATCGCCGGTCAGCAAGACCTGCGCCCCGCCCGCGCGCGCCAGCTCGACGAACTCGCTCTCCGGCTCGTAGCCCGGCGGCGTCGCGACGCGCACGTTGAAGCGGAACAGCCCGGCCGCCTCCAGCAGCGAGTGCAGCACGTTGTTGCCGTCGCCGAACCACGCGAGTTCGAGACCGGGCAGCGGCTTGCCATGTTCGATCACCGTCAGCAGGTCGGCCACCGTCTGGCACGGGTGCGAGCGATCGGTCAGCCCGTTGATGACCGGCACGCTGGCATGACGGGCCATCTCCTCCGCCTTGGCGTGGTCGTCGGTCCGCAGCATGATCGCATCGCACATGCGGCTGAGCACGCGCGCGGTATCGGCGATCGATTCGCCGCGCCCGAGCTGGCTCGATGCCGAATCGAGCACCAGGGCCGAACCGCCCAGCTGGCGCATGGCGATATCGAAGCTGACGCGCGTGCGGGTGGAATTCTTCTCGAACACCATGGCGAGGACATGGCCGGCCAGCGGCGCATCGGCATCGGCCCGGCCGCGCGGCCAGTCGGCCCGGGCCGCCTTGCGCCGCTGGGCATCGTCGATCATCGCCGCGAGGGCATCGGCCCCCGCATCGCACAAGTCGAGGAAATGCCGCACCGCCATCACCCGGCCTCGGGGACCTGGTAATCCGCCGCGCCGGCCGAAAGTTTCTCGAAGAACTCGTCGATCTCGGCATCGCCGATCACGAGCGGCGGAAGGACGCGCAGCGTGTTGTCGCCCGCGGCGACGGTCAGCAGCTGGTGCTTGTCGCGCAAGTGGACGAAGAACGGGCGGCTTTCGACCTTCATCCGGATGCCGAGCATCAGGCCGGTCCCGCGAACCAGCTCGAACAGCTCGGGATAGTTGCCGATGAACTGTTCGAGCCGCGAGCGGATCCGCTCGCCCTTCTCGGTCACTTCGGCGAGGAACTCGTCGTTCGCGACCGCGTCCATCACCGCCATGCCGGCGGCCATGGCCAGCGGGTTGCCGCCATATGTGGAACCGTGTGTACCGAACGTCATGCCGCGCGCGGCCTTCTCGGTCGCGAGGCAGGCGCCGAGCGGGAAGCCCCCGCCGATCCCCTTCGCCGTGGCGAGGATGTCGGGATCGATGCCGTAGTGTTCGTGCGCGTAGAGCTTGCCCGTGCGGGCCACGCCCGACTGCACTTCGTCGAGGACAAGCATCAGGTCGTGCTCGTCCGCCAGGCGGCGCAGCCCGGTCATGAATTCCTGCGAGGCGGGACGGATGCCGCCCTCGCCCTGGATCGGCTCGACCAGGAATCCGGCCGTGGCCGGGCCGATCGCCGCCTCGGCGCCGGCGAGGTCGTCGAATTCGACGTAGCGGAAGCCGCCGAGCAGCGGGGCGAACCCCTTGTGCATCTTTTCCTGGTTGGAGGCGCTGATCGTGGCCATCGTACGGCCGTGGAAGGCATTGGTGAAGGTGATCAGCTCGTGCCGGTCCTCGTTCCCGCCGGCCTGGTGATAGGCGCGCGCGGTCTTGATCGCGCACTCGACCGCCTCGGCCCCCGAATTGGTGAAGAAGACGGTATCGGCGAACGTCTTGTCCACCAGCCGCTGCGCCAGGGCCTCGCCCTGGGGGCTGCCGTAGAGGTTCGACACGTGCATCAGCGTCGCCGCCTGGCGCTGGATCGCGCCGATCAGCCCCTCGTGGCTGTGGCCGAGGAGATTGACCGCGATGCCGCTCGCGAAATCGAGATAGCGGGTGCCGTCCTCGTCGATCAGGTGGCAGTGGTCGCCGCGCACGGGGCGCACTCCGCAGCGCGGATAGACAGGCATGAGCGGCGTGATCGACATCGGCGGTTCCTTCGCGATTCGGCAGTTGGGAAACGACAAATGGCGGCCCCGCAGAGCCGCCATTCGCACCGTTTAGGTTCTTGCATTCGCCCGGTCAAACGCCGGGCGGAAAGCTGGCAGGTCAGCCCTGAACGGGCACCAGGTTGACCGCCGAGTACTTGCCTCGTCGATCGACCTCGAGATCGAATTCGTACCGTTCGCCCTCGTTGATGGCGGACAGGCCCGAGCGTTCGACCGCGCTGATGTGCACGAAGGCATCGGGCTGGCCATCGTCGCGCACGAGGAAGCCGAAGCCCTTCATCGAGTTGAAGAACTTGACCGTGCCGGTGGCCTTTTCGCCGGTCAGCTCGCGCTGCGGCGCGCCACCGCGATCGCCGCCGCGCGCCTGCACGGGAACCACGTCGCCCACGATCTGCAGGTCCTGCGCCGAAATCTTCCCGCCGCGATCGACGAGGTTGAATTCGAGCTCCTGCCCTTCGCCCAGCCCCTGGAGGCCGGCACGCTCGACCGCGCTGATGTGCACGAACACGTCCTCGCCGCCGCTTTCCTGCTGGATGAAGCCGAAGCCCTTCTGGCTGTTGAAGAACTTTACCGTGCCCTTGCCGGTGCCGACGACTTGCGCGGGCATGCGGTTGAAACCGCCCCCGCCGCCACCGCCGCCGCGCGGACCGCCCCGATCGCCGCCGAAGCGATCGCCGCCACCGCCGAAACGGTCACCGCCACCGAACCGGTCGCCGCCGCCGAAACCACCCTGGCCGAAATCTCCGGGAGGTCCACCACCGAAGGGATCGAAACCGTCTTCACCGAAACCATCGCGCTTGTCGCGTCCGCGACCCCGGCGGCCTCTATCATAACCCATAACCAACAACGTACCTTCGCACCGCCCCTAGCAATTCCATGCCTCGCGGGCGGGCGGGTCCCTGCGAGGTCATGTGGTGTCCGAACCGCGCAGATCCCGCCGGTATCCCCACCTGTCAGAAGCCGATCATAGCGCAGAAAGCGATCCTGCGCGAACGATTTAACGGCTCGCCCCTCGATGAAGCAAAATTGTGACATTTTCGCATTGCCGAGCGGCTTGCACGCCACCCGGGCTTGAGGCATCAGCCGGGCATGGACATCGTCGCACTTCTCTCCGACCCCGCCGCCTGGGCGGCCCTGCTGACGCTCATCGCGCTCGAGGTCGTGCTGGGCGTGGACAACCTGATCTTCATCGCGATCCTTTCGAACAAGCTGCCCGAACACCAGCAGCAGCGGGCGCGCCGGATCGGGCTGACGCTGGCGCTCGTCATGCGAATCGGCCTGCTGATGCTGATCGGCTGGATCGTGACCCTGCAGACGCCGCTGTTCGACCTGGGCCTGCAGGGCGCGCCCAATGCCTATGGCGAGCCGAGCTTCGAAACCGCCTTCTCCGGCCGCGACCTGATCCTGCTGGTCGGCGGGCTGTTCCTGCTGTGGAAGGCGACCAAGGAAATCCACCACTCGATGGAGCCGGAGGACAATTCGGGCGACCTGCTGGACAAGACGCCCGGCGTGGCCGACGCGGCCAAGGCCACTTTCGGCACGGTCATCGCGCAGATCGTGGCGATCGACATCGTGTTCTCGGTCGATTCGATCCTCACCGCGGTGGGGATGACCGACGAGATCCCGATCATGGTCACCGCCGTCGTCGTCACCGTCGCGGTGATGATGGTCGCCGCCGACCCGCTGGCCCGCTTCATCGAGAAGAACCCGACGCTGGTCATGCTGGCCCTGGCCTTCCTGGTCATGATCGGCCTCGTCCTGATCGCCGACGGCTTCGGCTTCCACGTTCCCAAGGGCTACATCTACGCGGCCATGGGCTTCTCGGTCGGGGTGGAGATCCTCAACATGATCCAGCGCAAGCGCCGCACCGCTGCGCCGAAGGGAGATGCCGGATGACCGGTTTCCGCCGCCTGAGCGAGACAGTCTTCGCCAGCCCCCAGATCACCCCGGACGACATCGCCGCGGCGCGCGGGGCCGGGGTCACGCTGGTCATCAACAACCGCCCCGACGGGGAGGCCGAAGACCAGCCCCCCGGCGCCCGGATAGAGGCCGCCGCGCGCGAGGCGGGGATGGATTACCGCGCGATCCCCGTCGGCGGGGCCGGCTTCGGCGAACCGCAGGTGGAAGCGATGGCAGAGGCGCTGGAAAGCGCCCAAGGGGCGGTTCTCGCCTATTGCCGGTCGGGTACGCGCTCCACTCTTCTATGGTCGCTCGCCCAGGCACGCGCCGGCCGCGACCCGGAAGAGATTGCGGCCGCCGCGCAGGCCGCGGGATACGACGTGGCCCCGGTGCGCCCGGCGATCGACATGCTCGCGGCGCGCGCCAGGGGCTGACCCGGCCGGACGCCCGCCCCATCGCGTTCAGGCCCGGCCCGCTTTCAGGTCCGGCTCACTCTTAGGCCCCGCCCGCTTGCCGGCCGGGCCTGCGCCGGCGTTACTTGCGGTAATCGAGCGGCGGGTCGCGGTCGCCCAGCAGGGAGCGATATTCGTATCCTTCGCCGCGGGCCGCGGTGAACTCGGCCCGCGCGCGTTCGCGCAGGTCGGGGTTGGTGAACAGCTCGATCGCGGCAAGCGTCATCGCCTTGGCCGCCACTTGCGCGCCCTTGAAACCGATCGTCGTCCCGCTGGCCGCTGCCGATTGCCACGAATGGGCCGCGGTGCCCGGCACCCAGGTCGCCGTGCGCACGCCCACGGTCGGGGTCGCCCACGACACGTCGCCCACGTCGGTCGAGCCATAGCCGAGCGAAGTCTCGTAAGGCTGGATCTCGCTGGCGACCGCCAGCGGCCGGGCCGCGTCGCCCAGGCTGGCGGCCAGTTCCTCCGCCCAGGCGCGTTCCTGCGGCGTATATTCGACCCCGCCGACCTGGCGCAGCTTGGCGTCCATCATCCGGGCCAGCGACTGGTTGACCAGCAGCGGGTTGTTGCCGTGGATCACCTCCCACTCGACCCGGGTTCCGGTGCCCATCGCCGCCCCTTCGGCCGCGGCCTCGAGCCGTTCCCACATCGCCTCCACCTCGGCCGGGTCGGAATGGCGGACGTAATAGAACACTTCGGCGAAATCGGGGATCACGTTGGGCGCGGTGCCGCCTTCGGTGATGACGTAGTGGATGCGCGCGTCCATCGTCGTGTGTTCGCGCATCATGTTGACCATCATGTTCATCGCCTCGACCCCGTCGAGCGCGGAGCGGCCCTGCTCCGGCGCGCCCGCGGCATGGGCGGAGCGGCCGTGGAAGCGGAACTTGGCCGAACGGTTGGCGAGGCTGGTGTTGGCCGCCGCGCTGTTCTCGTCGCCGGCGTGCCAGTGGATCGCGAAGTCGGCATCGTCGAACAGGCCGGCGCGGGTCATGTAGACTTTGCCCGATCCGCCTTCCTCCGCAGGCGTGCCGTAGAAACGGACGCGCCCCGGGGTGCCCGTCGCGTCCAGCCACTGCGCGATCGCGATCGCCGCGGTCAGCGAGCCGGCCCCGAACAGGTTGTGCCCGCAGGCGTGGCCGGCGTGGAGCCCGGCGACCGGCTCGCGGGTCGGCGCGTCGGACTGGCTGATCCCGGGCAGGGCGTCGAATTCGCCGAGGATCGCGATTACCGGGCCGCCGCTGCCGTATTCGGCGACGAACGCGGTCGGGATATCGGCCACGCCCGCGGTGACGGTGAAGCCGTTGGCGGCCAGCTCCGCCTGGAGCAGCTCGCTCGACCGGGTTTCCTGGTAGCCGACTTCCGCCCATTCCCACAGCTGGCGCGCAACCCGCGCGGTGCGATCGTACTGGGCATCGACCGCGCCGACGGCATCGAACTGTTCGGCCAGGGCCGGCCGGGGGGCCGACAGCACCAGGGCCCCGGCAAGGGCGGTCAGAAGGGCGGCTTTCTTCATCTGTCTCTCCTCGTTGCCGCAAGCTCTAGGTTCGAAGCGCAAGGCTGGCAACGCCCTCGCTCGACAGGCCGGCGGACAGGTGGCAAACCCGCGCGGATGGAGATCGACGTCCTGCTGCAACTGGGGGCCTCTGCGCTGGCGATCCTGGCGCTCGCGGCGCTCGCGCACAGGCTGGGCCTCGGGGGCGAACCGCGCATTCGCGACGCGGCCCATGCCCGCGCGCTGGCCGAAGAGGCGATCGACGGCTTCGACGCGCAGGACATCGCCCTCGACCGCGCCGGGCAGGCGGCGCTCGTGCGCGGGGGCGACGGGCGGGTCCTGCTGCTGCGCCGCCACGGCGCGCGCTTTGCGGGGCGGCTGGTGACCGGGCACGGCGACGTCCGGCTCGATCGCGGCCTGCTGTTCGTGGCAACGGCGGATCGGCGCTTCGGCAGCGTCGCGCTCGACCTCGGCCCCGCGGCGCCGCGCTGGGCCGCCAGCCTCAGGAGGCTTTGAGCCGTCGCGATGCCCGATTTTTCTCCCGTCGATTACGCGATCCCGGCCTTTGTCGCGCTGGTCCTGGTGGAAATGCTCTGGGCGCGCCGGCACCGGCCCGATGCCTACGAAGCGCGCGACACGCTGACCAGCCTCGCGCTCGGCCTCGGCAGCACGGTCGCGGGCGTGCTGTTCGGCGGGGCCGCGCTGATGGCGTTCTTCGCGGCCTACGAATACCGGCTGCTCGATATCGGCTGGGCCTGGTGGGCCTGGGCGCTGTGCTTCGTGCTCGACGACCTCGCCTATTACTGGGTCCACCGCACGGGCCACCGCGTGCGCTGGTTCTGGGCCAGCCACGTCAATCACCATTCCAGCCAGCACTACAACCTCAGCACCGCCCTGCGGCAGACCTGGACCGGGGCCTTCACGCTGGGCTTCGCGTTCAAGCTGCCGCTCGTCCTGCTCGGGTTCCATCCCGGCATGATCGCCGTCTGCGCGGGCTTCAACCTCGTCTATCAGTTCTGGATCCATACCGAGGCGGTCGGACGGATGCCCCGCTGGTTCGAGGCGGTGATGAACACCCCGAGCCATCACCGAGTGCACCACGCCACCAACCCGCGCTATCTCGACCGCAACTATGCCGGGGTCTTCATCGTCTGGGACAAGCTCTTCGGCACGTTCGAGCCTGAGCACGCCGGCGAACCGATCCGATACGGCATCGTGCGCCAGCTCGGCTCGTTCAACCTGCTGTGGGCGGCGTTCCACGAATGGGCGGCAATGCTCGACGACATCCGGCGCGCGCCCTGGCGGCACAAGCTTTCCTATCTCCTGCGCGCCCCGGGCTGGTCGCACGACGCAAGCCGCGAGACGAGCGACGAGATCCGCGCCCGGTGGCGCGCGCGGAAGGAGCGCGCGCTATCGGACGAGCAAAAGGTATCAAACGAAAACCCGATTGCAGTCGAGGGCGAGGCTGCCTAACCCTGTCTCCCGGGAGAGGAGAGGGTATCATGGAATTCGATGTCATCGTGATCGGTGGCGGCAGCGCGGGCAGCGCGGTCGCCGGGCGGCTCGCGGCCGAGGGCACGCGCAGGGTCTGCCTGCTGGAGGCCGGGGGGACCAACGACAATTTCCTGGTCAAGACGCCGGGGATGATGCCCTTCCTGCCCAAGGCGGCGAACTACCGCTACGACACCGTGCCCCAGAAGGGGCTGAACGGGCGCACCGGCTACCAGCCGCGCGGCCGCGGCCTGGGCGGATCGAGCGCGATCAACGCCATGCTCTATATCCGCGGCCACCGGTGGGACTACGACAACTGGGCCGCGCTGGGTTGCACCGGCTGGGCTTACGACGATGTCCTGCCCTTTTTCCGGCGGGCGGAGAACAACGCGCGCGGGGCGAGCGATTTTCACGGCGACGACGGGCCGCTGCATGTCTCGGACCAGAAATGGCCCAACCCCGGCAGCCTGGCCTTCATCGAAAGCGCCGCCGCGCTGCAATTGCCGCGCAACGACGATTTCAACGGCGCGAGACAGGAAGGCTTCGGCCTCTACCAGGTGACCCAGAAGGGGGGCGAGCGCTGGTCCGCCGCGCGCGCCTATGTCGAGCCGCTGCGCGAACGGGAAAACCTCGCGATCCTGACCGGCACGCTGGTCGAACGGCTGGTGATCGATCAGGGGCGGGTCACCGGGGTCGCCATCCGCCGCGGATCGCGCCGCGAAACGCTGCACGCGCGGGGCGGGGTCGTGCTGTCCGCCGGTGCCTTCAACAGCCCGCAGGTGCTGATGCTGTCGGGGATCGGCCCGGACGATCACTTGCGCGACCGGGGCATTGCCGTGGCGCTCGACCGGCCGGCAGTGGGCAGCGACCTGCAGGACCACATCGACTACGTATCGAGCTGGGAGACCGAGAACCGCGACTTCATCGGCGACAGCCTGGCCGGCACCTGGCGCATGGTGAAGGCGATCGTCGAACATCGACGGCACCGGACGGGGGCGATGACAACGCCCTATGCCGAGGCCGGCGGATTCTGGCGGGTCATGCCCGATGCGCCCGCCCCCGACGTGCAGTGGCACTTCGTGCCCGCCATGCTCGAGGACCACGGGCGGACCAAGGTGAAGGGCCACGGCTTCTCGCTCCACGCCTGCGTCCTGCGGCCCGAGAGCCGGGGCACGGTGCGGCTCGCGTCCCCCGATGCCGCCGACGCGCCGCTGATCGATCCCAACTTCCTCGACAACGAGGCCGACATCGCCACGCTGCGCGCGGGCGTGCGCCTGTCGCACCGCATCGTCGATACGCCGCCGATGCGCGACTATCGCCCGAAAGACCGCTACCCGGTCGATCTCGACGACGACGCGGCGCTGGACGACCTTATCCGCAACCGCGCCGACACCGTCTATCACCCGGTCGGCACCTGCCGCATGGGCGCCGACGACGACGCCGTGGTCGATCCGACGCTGAAGGCGAAAGGGATCGAGGGCCTGTGGGTCGCCGATGCATCGGTCATGCCGCGCCTCGTCAGCGGCAACACCAATGCCCCCAGCATAATGATCGGCGAACGCTGCGCCGACTTCGTCCGCGCGGCCCTCGCCTAGCCGCCCGGCGCCATCCCCGCCCGGCGGCGCCCCACCCCACGAACAAAAAATGGGCCGGAGCGGCTGGCCCCGGCCCATAAAGGCGGTGTTCGCAGGAGGAACACGGGAAGGCGGGGGCGCCGCTGGAGAGGAGAGAAGGCGGCGCCCCCGCCGAACTGGTGATCAGGTCGCCCGGGCGAATTCCGGGTAGGCCTCGATGCCCGTCTCACCAAGGTCGAGACCTGCCATCTCTTCCTCTGCACTCGGGCGCACGCCGATGATCGCCTTGAGGGCGAACCAGACGATGGCCGAGGTCGCGCAGACGAACAGGCCGGTTGCGACCACGCCGGTGATCTGCGCCACGAAGGGCACTTCGGTGTTGGTCAGCGGCACGGCGAGCGTGCCCCAGATACCGGCGATCAGGTGGACCGGGATGGCGCCGACGACGTCGTCGATCTTCAGCTTGTCGAGGATCGGGACGAAGATCACCGGCAGCGCGCCGCCGATCCCGCCGATGACGATCGCCATGCCGACATTGGGCGTCAGCGGTTCGGCGGTGATCGCGACGAGGCCAGCCAGCGCGCCGTTGAGCGCCATCGTCGTGTCCGCCTTGCCATAGCGCAGCTGGGTGAAGATGATTGCCACCACGACGCCGGCCGCGGCCGCCATGTTGGTGTTGACGAAGATCTTCGACACGTCGGACACGTCGCCCACGGTGCCCATCGCGAGCTGCGATGCGCCGTTGAAACCGAACCAGCCGAGCCACAGGATGAAGGTGCCCAGCGTGGCGAGCGGAATGCTCGAACCCGGGAACACGGTCATGCCCTTGTCGGTGTAGCGGCCGAGACGCGGGCCGATGATCAGCGCGCCCATCAGCGCGGCCCAGCCACCGGTGGAGTGAACCAGGGTCGAACCGGCGAAGTCGGAGAAGCCCATCGCGTCGAGCCAGCCGGCGCCCCATTCCCAGCTCACGATAACCGGATAGATGAAGCCGGTCAGCAGCGTGACGAAGATGAAGAACGGCACGATCTTGATGCGTTCGGCCACGGTGCCCGACACGATCGAGGCGGTCGTGGCGCAGAAGACCATCTGGAAGAACCAGTCCGACGCGACCGAATAGCCGGTGCCCGTGTCGGCTTCACCCACGCCCTGCATCCCGTAAGGGAAATCGGCGATACCGAAGAAGCCGCCTTCGAAGCCCGGATAGGCGATCGAATAGCCGATCACCCAGAACATCAGGCCGGCGATCGAATAGAGGCCGATGTTCTTCAGGCACTGGACCGAGACGTTCTTCGAACGCACGAGCCCGGCCTCGAGCATGGCGAAGCCGGCGGCCATCCACATGACGAGGAAACCGCCGATCAGGAACAGCAGCGTGTTGAAGATATAGGCCGTGCCGCCCGATACCGCCTCGACGGCCTCGGGAACGGCGGCCTCCTGCGCCAGGGCAGGTGCGGACGCGAGCACCCCGGCCAGGGCCAGGGGCGCGGAATAGAGAAGTTTGCTGGTCATTTGCGATAGCCCCCTCAAAGCGCGGTGTCGCCGGTTTCGCCGGTGCGAATGCGCGTGGCGCTGGCAAGGTCGACGACGAAGATCTTGCCGTCGCCGATTGCCTCGGTGCTGGCGGTTTGCTGGATGGTCTCGACCACTTGCGGCGCCAGGTCGTCGCTGGCGGCAATCTCCAGCTTCACCTTGGGCAGCATGTTGGTCGAATACTCGGCGCCCCGGTAGATCTCGGTCTGCCCCTTCTGCCGGCCGAAGCCCTTGACTTCGGTAACGGTCATTCCGGCCACGCCGACGCCCGCCAGTGCCTCGCGCACTTCGTCGAGCTTGAACGGTTTGATGATGGCGATGATGAACTTCATCGATCCCCCCTGGTTGGTCGCCGGAACCCCCCGGCCCGCCAGAGTGTGCAAGGCGCGTGCCAGACACGAAATTTCGTGTCTTTCCAGCCGCCGGCCGCGCAAGGGACGCGCTTCTAGGCGCATGGAAGTGCCTACGTAATAGGCAGCGATTATTTGTTAGGCATATCCAGCCGCGCCCAGACCGGGAGGTGGTCCGAAGCCTGCGCCGCGAGGGCGCTGTGGTGAACCCGGGCCTCTTCGGCCTGCCAGTGCTCGGTCGTCACGATCCGGTCGAACCGGGCGACGGGGCGCCGGCTGGGGAAGCTGCGCCCCGGGTCGAGAACCCGCCAGCCGCCGGCGAACTCGCGCATCGCGCCGGTCCGCGTGCCCCACTGGTTGAAATCGCCCATCAGCACGGTCGGGCAGGCGGGCTCGCACTGGCGGTGATGGTCGAGGATCGCCTTGACCTGGTCGCGCCGCCGCAGGCCCGAGAGGTCGAGATGGGTACCGATCACGCGCACCCGCACGCCGTGGCAGTCGAGATCGGCCCGCACCGCGCCGCGCGGCTCCAGCGTGGGCAGGTCGAGCGGCTCGGCATCGAGCACGTCGAACCCGCGCCGCACGAGAATGGCATTGCCGTGCCAGCCGAGGCTGCGCGGACGGCGGGCGAGCGCGACCGGCTTCCACGGCGTGTCGTCCAGCGCCGCGCGCGCGATCACGCTCGCGCGGTCGCCGATCCGCCGGTCCACTTCCTGCAAGGCGATGATGTCGGCATCGATCTCGCGCAGGACGGCGATGATCCGGTCGGGATCGCGCCGCCGGTCGAGCCCGACCGCCTTGTGGATGTTGTAGCTCGCGAAAGTCAGCTGCACGCGGGGAAGAACGCCTGTCAGGCCGGTCCGGTGCCCGGCTCCCCGGCGATATAGCGATCGGTCGGGCGCGCCGGCAGCCCGTCGATGCTGCGCGTGCGCCGGCCGGCCTTCTCGGCCCAGGTCTGCGGGTCCGCTTGGGCGTGATACTTCACCAGCGTCGCCCGTTCCTTCTCGAACTCCATCAGCGGCACGCCCCAGCCGCAGCTCGTCTGCACGCTTTCCACCGCGATGTCGAAGATCTGGCGCGTCCCGGGCAGGAGCCTGAAGTGGCCCGCCAGCGCATCCCAGTCGGGATCGGCCGGCAGGACCGGCCGCCCCCGGCCGTAGATCCGCAGGATCAGCGCCGGCTGCTCGAAATTGCAGAACATCACCGTGATGCGCCCGCCCTCGCCGTCGTCGTCGGCCAGGAGGTGGGCATTGGTCTCGTTCCCCGACCCGCCGAGATCGAGGTAGGCCACCCGTTCCGGCGAGAGGATGCGGAACGAATCGAGCCCCTTGGGGCTGAGGTTGATCCGCGCCCCTTCGGCGGCGGTGGCGACGAAGAACACCGGCTGCTTCGCGATCATCGCGATGTGCGCTTCGGTGAGCGTTTCGGTGAAGTCGGCCATGCAAGGCGGTCTACCGCAGCTTCCCCGTCCCGTCACCCCTGGCCGCACGCGGGCCCGGCGCCGAAGCCCGGGCGATCGCGGGCGGCCTAGCGTTCCTTGGTCGCGGAAAACTTCAGGTCCGGGTTGCGTTCCTGCTGGTAGTTCACGTCCCAGGCGCTCTTGGCCATGAACACCAGGTCGCCGTCGCGGTCGCGCGCCAGGTTGGCGCGGTTGAAACTCTCGAACTCGTCCATCGCCCGGCCATCGCCGGAAAGCCAGCGCGCCGTGGCGAAGGGCGAAGGTTCCAGCACCGCCTCGACCTTGTATTCCGCGGCCAGCCGCGAAACGAGCACGTCGAGCTGGAGCTGGCCGACGACGCCGACGATCCACTGGCCGCCGATCTCGGGGTAGAAGACCTGGATCACGCCCTCTTCGCTCAGGTCGTCGAGCGCCTTCCTCAATTGTTTCGTCTTGGTCGGATCGCGCAGGACCACCCGGCGCAGGATCTCGGGCGCGAAGTTGGGCAGGCCGGTGAAGCGGACCTGGTTCTTCTCGCTCAGCGTGTCGCCCACGCGCAGCGTGCCGTGGTTGGGGATGCCGATGATGTCGCCGGCCAGCGCGGTATCGGCCAGCTCGCGGTCCTGGGCCATGAACAGGATCGGCGAATGGATCGCGATCGGCTTGCCCAGCCCGCTGGGCGTCAGCTTCATCCCGCGTTTGAACGTGCCCGACACCTGGCGCATGAAGGCGATCCGGTCGCGGTGGTTCGGGTCCATGTTGGCCTGGACCTTGAAGATGAAGCCGGTCACCTCGTCGCGGGACGGGGCGATCTCTTCGTCCCCGGCCGGCTGCGGCCGCGGCGGCGGGGCCCAGCGGGCGATCGCCGCGATCAGTTCCTCGACCCCGAAGTTCTTCAGCGCCGAACCGAAGAAAACCGGCGTCAGGTCGCCGTTGCGATAGGCCTCGAGGTCGAACTCGGGATAGCCGACTTGCGCCAGCTCGATCTCCTCCGCCAGGTCCGCGGGCAGGTCGCCGGGCGCCTCGCGCTTGCCGCGATACTCGCGGCTTTCCCCTTCGGGCCGGGCCACCGTTCCACTCGCGAAGTCGAGCACGCCGGTGAACAGCCCGCCCATGCCCAGCGGCGCGCTCTGCGGCGAAACGTCGAGCGCGAGGGCATCGGCCACTTCGTCGAGCGTCTCGAAGATCGAACGGCCTTCGCGGTCCACCTTGTTGACGAAGGTGATGATCGGCACCGACCGCAGGCGGCAGACTTCGAACAGCTTGCGCGTCTGCGGCTCGATGCCCTTGGCCGCGTCGATCACCATGATCGCCGAATCGACCGCGGTCAGCGTGCGATAGGTATCTTCGGAAAAGTCCTCGTGCCCCGGGGTGTCGAGCAGGTTGAAGGTGATGCCGTCCTTCTCGAACGTCATCACGCTGGAGGTGACCGAGATGCCGCGCTGCTGCTCGATCTTCATCCAGTCGGAACGCGCGCGCCGCGCCGCGCCGCGCGCCTTGACCTCGCCGGCGAGATGGATCGCCCCGCCTTGCAGCAGGAGCTTTTCGGTCAGCGTGGTCTTGCCCGCGTCGGGGTGGGAGATGATCGCGAACGTGCGGCGATTGGACATGGCCGGCGCGCCTAGCCGCAGCGCGCGGTTTCGTCCACCGAAGATGCGCCAAGGGGCCGGCGGGCCGGCCCTCGCCCCCCGCGTCCGGTCTCCGCGCCCGGTCCCGCGCTCGGCCGCCCGATCAGTCCCCGCGCGCGACCTGGAACCCGGCGTAGCTCTGGCTGACGGGCATCAACTCCAGCGTGTTGATGTTGAGATGCGGCGGCCGCGCCGCCACCCAGCAGACCGTTTCGGCGATGTCGTCGGCCGTCATCGGCTCGGCCCCGCCGTAAAGGCGATCGTGGGCGTCCCTGTTGCCGCCGGTCCGCACCAGGGTGAACTCGGTTTCGACCATGCCCGGCTCGATCGAGGTCACCCGCACGCCGGTGCCGTGCAGGTCGCTGCGCAGGCCGAGCGTGAACTGGCGCACGAAGGCCTTGGTGCCGCCATAGACGTTGCCGCCGACATAGGGATACGTCGCCGCGACCGAGGCGATGTTGATCACCGCGCCCCGCCGCTCGACCAGCGCGGGAAGCAGCTTGTGCGTCAGCGAAACCAGCGCGGTCACGTTGGTCTCGATCATCGTCTTCCAGTCGTCGAGGCGCGCCTCCTGCGCCGGCGCGGTGCCCAGGGCCAGCCCGGCGTTGTTGACCAGCAGGTCGATTCCGGCAAAATCCCCGGGCAGGTCGCCGAGCGCGGCGTCGCGCGCGGCCTCGTCGCGCACGTCGAACACCGCGGCATGGACCTTGTCCGCGCCGAGATCGGCCACCAGCGCCTCCAGCCGCTCGGCGCGCCGCCCGGTCGCGATGCAGCGCCAGCCGGCGGCGACCAGCCGGCGCACACAGGCTTCCCCGATGCCGGCGGTCGCGCCGGTTACCAGTGCCGTTCCGCTCATGCTCTCAGCTCCGCTCCCAGCTTGCCGGCCGCCGCGACGACCTTGTCCGATATGGCCTTGATCTCGGCGTCGGTGAAGCTTTTCTCGCCCGGCTGCAGAACGACTTCGACCGCCACCGACTTGTGCCCGGGCTCGACCCCCTGGCCGGTGAAGACGTCGAAGACGCGCGCGTCCACGATCGCCGCCTTGTCCGCCCCGCGAACCGCGCGCACCAGGTCGCCCGCGGCCAGCTCGGCCGGGACGAGGAAGGCGAAATCGCGCATGACCGCCTGCAGCGCGGGCGGGGCATAGGCGGGCCGGGCGAACCCGGCGGCCGACTTGCGCGCCGGAATGGCATCGAGGAACAGCTCCGCCGCGACGACCGGCCCGTCGATGTCGAACGCCTTCAGCGTGTTCGGGTGGAGCGTGCCGAAGCGCGCGAGCACGTTCTTCGGCCCGAGCCGCAGCGTGGCCGACTGGCCGGGATGGAACTGCGGCCCCGCCTCGCCCATCACCATCAGGTTGCCGACGGGCGCGCCCGCTGCCTCGAGAAGGGCCAGCGCCTCGGCCTTGGCGTCGTAGGCGTCGAAGCCTTGCGCCTTGCCGCCGGCCCAGCCGCGGGCCCGCTTCTCGCCCGCGAGGACGAGGCCGAGCGTCGGCTTCTCGTCGCTGGCACCGTCCGGCCCGCGGAAATAGCGGCGGCCGATCTCGAACAGGCGACTGCCGGCAGCGCCGCGATCGGCATTGCGCCTGGCCGCCGCCAGCAGCCCGGGCAGGAGCGAGGGGCGCATGGCCTTCATGTCCTCGCTGATCGGGTTTTCCAGCACCCACAGGTCGTGCCCGTCGGCGAAATGGCCGGCTTCGGCCATGGGCAGGAATGACCAGGTGACCGCTTCGTTCAGCCCGCGCGCGGCCGCGCTGCGGCGAACCTTGCGCTCGAGCTGCTGGAGCGGGGTCGCCGTGGGCTGCGCGACGCCTTCCGCGCGCGGCAGGGGCACGCTTTCGATCTTGTCGAGGCCGTGGATCCGCACGACTTCCTCGACCAGGTCGGCCGGCCCCTCGATGTCGTGCCGGCGGGCGGGACAGGCGACCTGCCAGTCGTCGCCGACCGCGAAATCGAGTGCACCGAGGATGCGCCGCTGTTCGTCCGCCGCGATCTCGACCCCGCCCAGGCGCCGGGTGAGGCCGGGGTCGAACGCGACCGTGCGGGCCGTGTCGGGCGGTGAGCCGGCGCGCACGACCTCGCTCGCCGTGCCGCCGCAAGTCTCGACGATGAGCGCGGTGAGGAGCGCCAGCCCCTCGTCGAGGAACGCGGGATCGACCCCGCGTTCGAACCGCGTCCGCGCATCGCTGGCAAGGCCGAGCTTGCGGCCGGTAACGCCGATATGCTCGGGATCGAAATAGGCGATCTCGAGCACGATGTCGCGCGTTTCGGCCGTGACGCCCGAATGTTCCCCGCCCATGATCCCGGCAATGTCGTGCACGCCGGCATCGTCGGCGATCACGGTCATCGTGGGATCGAGGGTATAAGTCTTCTCGTTCAGGGCCAGGACCTTTTCCCCGTCGCGCGCGCGACGGGCGACGAGCGGTCCGGCCAGCTTGGCCAGATCGTAGGCATGGGCCGGGCGGCCATAGGCGAACATCAGGTAATTGGTCGCATCGACGATCGCGCTGATCGGCCGCTGGCCTGCGGAAAGCAGGCGGCGCTGCATCCATTCGGGCGATGCGCCGTTGGCGACGCCCCGGATCACCCGGCCATACCAGGCCGGGCAGCCATCGGCATCCTCGATCCGGACCTCGACCGGGCACGCGCCCTCGCCCGTCACCGGCGCGAGGGCCGGCAGGCGGAACGTGCCGATCCCCGCCGCGGCCAGGTCGCGGGCGATCCCCATCACGCCCATGCAATCGGGCCGGTTGGGCGTGATCGCCACGTCGAGCACCGGGCTCGCGCCGTGATAGGCGGCGAAATCGGCCCCGACCGGGGCATCTTCGGGCAGCTCGATGATGCCGCTGTGCTCGTCGCCCAGCTCCAGCTCGCGCACCGAACACATCATCCCGTTCGATTCGACGCCGCGGATCGCGCTCTTGCGCAGCCGCATCCCGTTGGCGGGCACGATTGCCCCCGGCAGGCCGAGCACGCCCTTCATGCCGGCGCGCGCATTGGGCGCCCCGCACACGATCTGCATCGGCTCGCCCTCGCCGGTCGAGACGGACAGGACCTGGAGCTTGTCCGCATCCGGGTGGGGCGCGGCCTCCAGCACTTCGGCGACGCGAAAGCCGGCGAGCGTTTCGGTCGGGTCCTCGATCCCTTCGACCTCGTGCCCGATCGCGTTCAGCGCGGCGGCGACCTGCGCCACCGAGGCATCGGTTTCGAGGAAATCGTGCAGCCATTCGAGAGAGAACTTCATGCCCGTGCCCCCACGCCGCCGGACAGGGTCGGCTGATCGAACGGCGAAAAGCCGTAGTGCGCCAGCCAGCGCCGGTCGCCATCGAAGAAGGCGCGCAAGTCGTCCATCCCGTATTTGAGCATCGCGAGGCGATCGACCCCGACGCCGAAGGCGAAGCCCTGCCATTCGGCCGGGTCGAGCCCGGCGAATTCGATCACCCGGGCATTGACCATGCCGCTGCCCAGAAGTTCCATCCAGCCATGGCCCGGGGCATCGCCGTCACCGCCCAGCACGCGGCGGCCCTTCACGTCCTGCCACCCGACGTCGACCTCCACCGAAGGTTCGGTGAAGGGGAAATAGCTCGGGCGCAGGCGCAGGACGATGTCGTCGCGTTCGAAGAAGGCCTTGAGGAAAGTCTCCAGCGTCCACTTGAGGTGGCCGAGGTGGATGTCGCGGTCGATCACCAGCCCTTCGATCTGGTGGAACATCGGGGTGTGGGTCGCGTCGCTGTCGCTGCGATAGACCCGTCCCGGTGCGATGATGCGGATCGGCGCGCCTTCTTCCTTCATCGAGCGGATCTGGACCGGCGAGGTATGGGTGCGCAGCAGCATCCGGTTGCCCGCGGCATCGCGGTCGGGGAAATAGAACGTGTCGTGCATCGCGCGCGCCGGGTGGGTTTCGGCCATGTTGAGCGCGGTGAAATTGTGCCAGTCGTCCTCGATCTCGGGCCCGGTGGCGACCGAGAAGCCGAGATCGGCGAAAATCTCCGCCAGTTCGTCCATCACCTGGCTGACCGGGTGGACCGAGCCGGCCGGCGTGTCCGGTGCGGGCAGCGTCAGGTCGAGCGTCTCGGACGCCAGCCGCCGTTCGAGCGCGGCGGCCTCGAGCGCCTGCTTGCGCGCGGCAATGGCATCGGCGACTTCGCCGCGCGCCGCCTGGATCGCGGGCGCGCGTTCCTGCCGTTCCTCGGGCGTCATCGCGCCCAGCGTCTTGAGCAGCTGGCTGATCCAGCCCTGCTTGCCCAGCGCCTCGACGCGCAGGGCCTCGACCGCGTCGGCGGTGTCGGCGGCGTCGATCGCGGCGAGCGCTTGCTCCTTGCGGGTCTGCAGTTCGTTCATGGCACCGGCCCGCTAGCGCAAATCGCCGGCGAGGCAAAGCGCATGTGGCGCGCCGCCCCTCAGGCGGCGGATGGCCGGTCGAGCGTCTGCACCGCACTGCCGTAAAGCCGGTGCCGTTCGCGCACGAAACTGGCCATGACCGGGTGGCCCATCGCGGCATATTCGCTCGGCGCCATGCCCAGGAAGCGGTGGCAGTCGCGCACGAAGTGCGACTGGTCGTAGTACCCGCGATCGATCGAACCGCTCCAGCCCGCCTGCGGGTCGAGCATGTAGTTGGCGAGGCTGCGCATGAAGCGTTGCCGCCGCAGCAGGAGCTTGGGCGGAAAGCCGAAGGCGCGCCGCGCCAGCCGCTCGAGCGTGCGGGTCGTCAGCCCGGCCCGCTCGGCCATGTCGGCGACATCGCCGACGTCCTCTTCCAGGAGCATCGCGTGGATCGCGGCAATGCGCGGGTCCTCGTCGCCGTGGCGGGACGCCTCGTGACGGAAGAACTGCACCAGCCGCGCATATTCCGCCTCTTCCCGCCCGGGGTCCGCCGCGAGATCGTCGGCCAGCGGAACGAACGCGGCGAAAGGCGGGGCCTGGCGCCCGTCGAACACGCGGTTGGCCGCCCGGTGCGCCGGCTCGCCGACGAACGTCGCCCAGCCCAGCGGTAGCAGGCCGATGCCCCAGAGCCGCGTCGTCCCGACGGTGAAGTCCAGCGGCCCGCTGCTCGGCCCGGTGGCGACGAAATCGGCCCCGGCGACCCGGTCGCCCGCGACCGACCGGCTGACCGGGAAATCGCCGGCGAAGAACCGCAGGTTGGCCCATTCCGGCTGCAGCGCATCGGCCACGCGCGCGCCCTCGGGCACGACGATCTCGACGCGATAGAACGTCGTGAAGAACCGTGCCAGGTCGGCCGGCGGTGCGTGGAACCGCACCGCAATCTCGCATTGCGCCGAAGCCACGACGAAAATGTCCCGTGTGATTTCCCCCGCGCGCGAGGATACCCCAGCCGGGCCGCCTTGGCAAAGGCGGATCGCGGGCGGAGGGCAGCGGACGCGGAGTGGACAGGAAAAGGGCGCGGAAAGCGTCGTGCTTCCCGCGCCCCTTCAGGCCCTGTCGTGCAGGTTCGCGCGGCTCAGGCGGGCAGCGCCTTCTTGGCCTGCGCGATGATCGCCTTGAACGCGCCGCCTTCGTTCATCGCGAGGTCGGCCATGACCTTGCGATCCAGCTCGATGCCGGCGAGCTTGGCGCCGTGCATGAACTGCGAATAAGTCAGGCCCTCGGCGCGGACGGCGGCATTGATGCGCTGGATCCACAGGGCGCGGAAATTCCGCTTCTTAACCTTGCGGTCGCGGTAGGCGTATTGCCCGGCCTTCTCGACCGCCTGGCGAGCGATACGGATCGTGTTCTTGCGGCGGCCGCGATAGCCCTTGGCCTGGTCGAGGATCCGCTTGTGCTTCTGGCGCGTGGTGACGCCGCGTTTGATGCGAGGCATGTGCTAGTACTCCTGAAAGTCGAACGGGCTCAGTCGAGGCCGTAGGGCGCCCACTTCTTCACCGTCTTGGTGTCCGCTTCGGACAGGACGGTGGTGCCGCGGTTCTGGCGGATGTACTTGGCATTGTGGCTGATCAGGCGGTGGCGCTTGCCCGCGACACCATGCTTGACCTTGCCGGTGGCGGTGAGCTTGAAGCGCTTCTTCACGCCGCTCTTGGTCTTCAGCTTGGGCATTTTCGTCTCCTGTTTCAGAAACACGTCCAGCCAGCCCTGGCAGCCCTTTCGGCCAGACCGGCAGATATCTGCGTGTCGGTGAAGCGCGCGCCATTAGTGGCAATCGCGCCGGAAGGCAAGCGATTCGCGGGGGGAGGGGGGGGGCGGCAGAGCCGCGCGCGCTCTCAGTCCGCGGCCTGCGCGCGATGGCTGCGCCAGCGTTCCGATCCCCAGCGCGCGATCAGCGCATCGACGCGGGCCCGCGCGGCCGGGCGCAGGCTTTCGTGCGGGGCGCATTCCCCCCGTTCGACGAGGCACGCCTCGCCGGTGTCGAGCCGCAGGCTGGTCAGTTCATCGCCTTCGCCGGCCAGCCCGATCGCGGTCGGCGCCGACAGCGGCCCGATGTGGAGGAAAGGCGCGGCCACCGGCGCCGGCGGCGCCTCGCCGCGGATCGCCGCGGCCAGGATCGCGCGATAGTCCGCCAAGCCGATCGGGCCGCGCGGCAGAACGCCCGGCCGGTTGGCGACCGCGACCGTGCCGAACTGGCGGTGGTTGATCACGTGGCCGTGGCCGAGGAATCCATCCTCGAACAGGTCTTCCCCGTGGTCGCCGGTCACGATCAGGATCGTGTCCTCCCACGCCCCCTTCGCCTTCAGCCGCGCGATCACTTCGCCCAGCCACGCGTCGGCATGGGCGACCGCGTTCCAGTACGTCGCCTGGACATCGGCCGCCCGGTCGGCGCCGATGGCACCGCGCGCGATCGGTTCTTCGACCAGGCGCGGAGCCACGTCACCGTGGTGATAGGGGAAATGCGCGGTCTGGAAATTGAAATAGACGAAATGCGGCGCGGCGTCCCAGTCCTGCGCCCCCAGGGTCCGGTCGAACGCCGCGAGCAGGTGGCTTTCGTCGACCAGCAGGCTGCCCTTGGCCGCGAAATCGAACGCGCGCTTTTCCCGCAGATCCTCGGCATCGACATAGACATCGGTGGCCTCGCGCATGCCGACCGTTTCGGAGATGTCGCCGAAATCCTCCGGCTGGCCGGAGAACACGCCGATGCGATAGCCGCTGGCCTTGAGGTCGCGGAACAGCGACGGCGCGCCGGGCGGCGGCACGAGCTGCCCGGTGAACAGCGATTTCAGGCTCTCGGTGGTGAAGCCGACGTGGCTGTATGCGGGCTGTGCCACGCTGCCGGCGGCGGCCAGCGCCTCGAGGTTGGGCGCAGCGGGCTTGCCGTCGACCCGCTTGCCCAGCACGTCGCCGCGCATCGATTCCATGACGACGACGACGACATGGGGCCGGTCCCCGACGAACGCTTGCGGACCGAACGGCGCGGCGAGGGGGACGAGCGCGAGGTCGCCGCCGTAGCCGTCCTCGTCGATCCCGTTGCCCGGAATGTCGAGCGCGAGCGGATGGCGCGCGGCATCGAAAGGCGCCCCGTCGCGCTGGACCGCGAACAGGCCGTAGCCGTCGCCGTCGAAATCGGTCGCCCGGTCGAGCGCGGCGGCCAGGCCCGACCAGGCGAGCGTGCGCCCGAGCCCGAAAGCCGCGTCGGACCGGATCGCGAAGATGGCCTGCGCGGCCACCAGGAAGGCGCAGGCGAGCGCGACCAGCGTGACCGCGCGCGGCCGCTGCGGCGGCGCCATGCCGGCCGGCAGGGCCCGCAGGGCGATGCGCCAGACGATCCACGCCGCCAGGCCCAGCGCGGCCAGCCCGGCCAGCGCGATCCCGATCTCGCTCGCCGCGAACAGCAGGGCGTCGGCCAGGCTGCCCCCGCCGAGCTTGCTGAGGAGGGAGAAGTTCACCGTGTCGCTGAAATAGGAATGAAGCTGGTACTGCGCCGCGAGCAGGAGGCAGAACCCCGCGCCGTTGACGAGCGCGAAGGCATAGGCCGCCGCCCAGCCCGGCCGCCCGCGCGCGAGGCGCAGCGCGAGGAGCCAGCCGGCCATGGCCACGAGCGCCTGGGCGAGCGCGTAGCCGACGGCGAACTGGAACAGCTCGGCCGCGGTATCGACCGCGCGCGATTGCCCGAAACCGCCGCTGAACAGGCCATACTTGCGATCGGCCAGCGCCAGCTCGATCGCCGAAACCACCACCATGACCGCGAGCGGCATCCAGGCGAGCAGGCGCACGGGCAGCCCGCGCATTCCCGCGCGCGCAAGCGTGCCATCGATCCCGTGCCGTTCCGCCGCCGTTGCCATCGCCATCCCGCCCTCCGGACTGGCAGCGACCTAGCGCGGCAGGGTTAGCATTGTGCTAACCGTGATCGTGCCCGGCCATGGCCTCGATCACGTCTTCGAGCCGGGCGGGATCGCCCAGCGCGATCACCTCGCCCCCCGAATCGGCGTTGAGCGGTTCGCCCTGCCAGTCGCACATCGTGCCCCCGGCCCCCTCGACCACCGGGATGAGCGCGGCGAAATCGTGGAGCTTGAGGCCGGCCTCGCACACGATGTCCATGTGCCCGGATGCGACCAGGCCGTAACTGTAGCAATCGCCGCCATAGACGATCTTGCGCTCGGCCACCTTGCCCGCCAGGCCCATGAAGCCATCGACCTGCTCGCCGGAGAAGCAATGCGGGCTGGTCGTTCCCAGCACGGCATTGGACAGGTCCGGGCAGGGCGCGGTGCGCGCGGGCTGCCCGTTGAAGGTCGTCCCCGCGCCGACCAGCGCCGCCCAGCGTTCGCGCAGGATCGGCTGGTCGATCAGGCCGATGACCGGCCAGCCGCCTTCCATCAGCGCGATCAGCGTGCCGAAGATCGGCCGCCCGGCGATGAAGCTGGTCGTGCCGTCGATCGGGTCGAGCGCCCACTGGCGCCCCGCGCCGGGGTTCCGGTTGCCGTATTCTTCCCCGATGATCCCGTCGTCGGGCCGCTCGCTTTCGATGATCGCGCGCATGGCCGCCTCGGCCGCGCGATCGGCCTCGGTCACGAACGTCGCATCGGACTTGCGCTCTTCCGCCCAGTCGCCGCGGAACAGCGGGCGGATCGCCTCGCCGGCAGCGTCCGCCAGCCGGTTGGCAAGGGCAAGGTCGGCAGCACTCGGCATCGCGGCCGCTCAGTCGAACAGGCTGGAGACGGAGCTTTCGTCGGCGATCCGGCGCACCGCTTCGCCGATCAGCGGCGCGATGGTGAGGATGCGGATCTTCTCGCTGTCCTGCGCGGCATCGGTCGGGCGGATGCTGTCGGTGATGACCAGTTCGGTCAGCATCGAACCGTCAACCCGCGCGACCGCGCCGCCCGACAGCACGCCGTGGGTGATATAGGCCGCGACCGAGCTGGCGCCCTGGTCCAGCAGCGCCTGCGCCGCGTTGCACAGCGTCCCGCCCGAATCGACGATGTCGTCGATCAGGATGCAGTGCCGCCCCTTGACCTGGCCGATGATGTTCATGACCTCGCTCTCGCCCGGGCGATCGCGGCGCTTGTCGACGATCGCCAGCGGCGCGTTGTCGAGCCGCTTGGCGAGCGCGCGGGCGCGCACGACGCCGCCCACGTCGGGGGAAACGACCATCAGGTCCCGGTCGCCGTAGCGGGCCTGGATATCGGCCGCCATCACCGGCGCCGCATAGAGGTTGTCGGTGGGGATATCGAAGAAGCCCTGGATCTGCCCGGCGTGGAGATCGACCGCGAGCACGCGGTCCGCCCCGGCCTGGGTGATCAGGTTGGCCACCAGCTTGGCCGAGATCGGCGTGCGCGGCCCCGGCTTCCGGTCCTGCCGGGCATAGCCGAAATAGGGCACGACGGCGGTGATCCGCTTGGCCGATGCGCGCTTGAGCGCGTCGATGCAGATCAGCAGTTCCATCAGGTTGTCGTTGGCCGGGAAGCTGGTCGGCTGGATCAGGAAAACGTCTTCGCCGCGCACGTTCTCGTGGATTTCGACGAAGACTTCCTCGTCGGCGAATCGGCGCACGCTGGCATCGGTCAGCGGCAGTTCGAGATAGGCCGCGATCGCGCGTGCGAGCGGCAGGTTCGAATTGCCGGACATGATCTTCATGGAAAGGGGTGCCCTTCGGTTGCTGAGGCGGGAATCGGCTCCGCCCCGCTTAGCCCGGCGTCACGCGATTGCAACAGGCGGGGCCCGGCAGGCGGGCACCGGCGGGCAGAAATCCCCGGGCAGGCCGGGCAGGTCAGCCCAGGCGATGTTCGCCCCGGATCCAGCGCACCGTGCCGCTGCTGGCGCGCATGACCACGCTTTCGGTCGTCATCGTGCCGCCGCGCAGCCGCTTGACCCCGTCGAGCAGCGAACCCGAGGTGACGCCGGTCGCGGCGAAGATGCAGTCGCCCCTCGCCAGGTCTTCCAGCTTGTAGATCCGGTCGAGATCCTCGATCCCCCACTTGCGCGCGCGCGCCTTCTCGTCCTCGTTGCGGAAGACCAGGCGGCCGTTGAACTGCCCCCCGACGCAACGCAGCGCGGCGGCGGCGAGGACGCCTTCGGGCGCGCCGCCCTGCCCCATGTACATGTCGATCGTGGTTTCCGGATCGGTCGTCGCGATCACCCCGGCCACGTCGCCGTCGCCGATCAGGACCACGCCGCAGCCGAGCGAGCGAAGCTCCGCGATCAGGTCCGCGTGGCGCGGCCGGTCGAGCACGCAGACGATGATGTCGCCCGGCTCGACACCCTTCGCCTCGGCCACCGCGCGCACGTTGTCGCTCGGGCTGCGGGCGAGGTCGATGATCCCCTCGGGATAGCCGGGGCCGACCGCCAGCTTGTCCATGTAGGTATCGGGCGCGTTGAGCAGGCACCCTTCCTCCGCCGCGGCGAGAACGGCCAGCGCGTTGGGGCCGGCCTTGGCGGTAATGGTCGTCCCCTCGAGCGGGTCGAGCGCGATATCGATTCGCGGGCCCTTGCCCGGCGCGCCGCCGACTTTCTCGCCGATGTAGAGCATCGGCGCCTCGTCGCGCTCCCCCTCGCCGATCACGACCGTGCCGTCGATATAGAGCTGGTCGAAGGCCTTGCGCATGGCCTCCACCGCGGCCGCATCGGCGGCCTTCTCGTCGCCGCGGCCGATCAGCTTGCTGGCCGCGACGGCGGCTGCCTCGGTCACGCGGACCAGTTCGAGCACGAGGACGCGATCGAGCTGCGAGCCGGTGGCAGGATTTTCGGTGTTCATGCTGGATTCAGTCCCCCGGGAGTGCTTGGCAGGGCGCTTAGCCAGCGGGAGCGGGAATGTCGAGAATACAGCTGTCTTTCGCGCTGGCCCTCGTCGCGGGGGCGGCACCGCTGGCCGCCCAGGAGGCGGAGCCCGACCAGCTCGACGAGGCGTTCGAGGCGGTCCGCGAGATTTACGGGCCGCCGCCGCCTTCGCCCCCGCAGCCCGATTGCGAGCAGCCCGAAGGCAACGAGATCGTCGTCTGCGCGCGGCTGGAGGAACAGTCGCAGTTCCGCATCCGGTCGGACGAGGAGGCCGAGGACGAATATGCCGCGGCGACGATGAACAAGGGCAACCCGCCCGCGCCCGACGTCTCCGGGCCGGGTATCTTCCAGGGGCCGGCAACGGTCTCCGGGCTCTGCGTGATCCCGCCCTGCCCGCCGCCGCCGGCGCACATGGTCGATTTCGACGAACTGCCCGAGGCCCCGCCCGGCTCCGATGCCGATCGCGCCGCGCGCGGGCTGGCACCGCGCGGTTACGACGGGGAATTCACGCCCGCGCCGCCGGGGGAAGCCGAAACCGCCGGCGACGCGCCGCCGGCGAGGCCGGACTGACCGCTCAGCCTTCGAGGATCTGCATCGACAGCGGCGGGGCGGTCAGGCTGTCCGAACCGCGCAGGAGCTCGAGCGCGCGCTCGACATTGCGCTGCGGCCCCTCGTGCGCGACCATCGCGACCAGGACTTCGCCGCCTTCTTCCTGCCGCCCCTGCTGGATCAGGCTCTCGATCGAAACGCCCGCATCGCGCATCGCGGCGGTCATCTCGGCGAGGACGCCCGGCCGGTCGGCGACGGTAAAGCGCAAGTAGGTCCGCCCCGTGCGGTGCCCGGCCTCGGCCCTGGCCATCGGCGTCATCTGGGCCGAGGGGATCGAGAACGGCGCCCCGATCTCGCCGCGCGCGATGTCGATCAGGTCGGCCACGACCGCGCTCGCGGTGGGCCCGGCCCCGGCGCCGGCGCCCTGGAACAGCAGGCGGCCGGAAAAATTGCCTTCCGCCACGACCGCGTTGGTCGGGCCGGTCACGTGGGCCAGCGGGTGGCCCTTGGGCACGAGGCACGGCTTCACCCGCTGCAACAGGGCCGGTGCGCCGTCTTCGCCGCCCTCCAGGTCGGCCATCCCGATCAGCCGCACGACGTAACCGAGCGTGTCGGCGCGGGCGATGTCCTCCGCCCGGATCGCGGCGATCCCCTCGCAGGAGACGCCGGCGAAGTCGACCCGTGCGCCGAAGCCGATGGCGGCCAGGATCGCCAGCTTGTGCGCGGCGTCGGTCCCCTCGATGTCGAAGGCCGGATCGGCCTCGGCATAGCCCTGGCGCTGCGCCTCGGCGAGGGTTTCGCCGAAGTCCGCCCCGCTCGCTTCCATCGTCGAGAGGATGTAGTTCGAGGTGCCGTTGAGAATGCCGTAGATGCGCTCGATCGCGTTGGCCGCCGCGCCTTCGCGCAGCGCCTTCACGACCGGGATACCGCCGGCCACAGCGGCTTCGAACTTCAGCGCGAGCCCGGCATTCTCCGCCGTCTCGGCAAGGGCCTGGCCGTGATGGGCAATCATCGCCTTGTTGGCCGTCACCAGCGCCTTGCCCGCCCCCAGCGCGCCGCGCGCCAGGGTGAGCGCGGGGCCGTCCGCACCGCCGACGAGTTCGACCACGACATCGACGTCGTCGCGCGCGGCCATTTCGGTCATGTCGTCGTGCCAGTCGAACCGCGCCAGGTCGACGCCGCGATCCTTGTCGCGGTCGCGCGCGCTGACGGCGACGACCTGCAGTTCGCGCCCGGCGCGGGCGCGCAGCAGGGCGGCGTTGGTATCGAGCAGGCGGATGACGCCCGCCCCGACGGTGCCGAGCCCGGCGAGGGCGATTCGCAGCGGCTCAGCCATCGGAGCGGGGGGTGCGTTTGGCAGGTTTCATGCCCGCGCCCCTAGCCCGCCGCGGCGCCGCTTGGGAGCCAGATTCGCTTGGGGCGGCGCTAGTTGCGGTTGCGGGGGCAGGCGCCAATGCTCTGCCGGACGAAGGCGAAATCTTCCGCCGCCTGCGCGCGCGATCGCGCGTCCTGCGCGATGTTCGCCTCGGCCGGCAGCTCGCGCGGGAGGAAGCAGGCGATGCGATACCAGGCGAGCGTGTCGCGCGCCGGCGGGCGGGCGGCCTGGTCGACGATCTCGGTCCAGGAAACGCCCCACACCGGCGCCATGTTGGGGCGGCGCACGACGGTGATCGAGACCGGCCCCTGGCCATTGGTGTTGAGGAACATCTGCGTTTCCGATTCGCCGGCGAGGTTGCCCGGCATCGACAGGACATCGCGCACCCCGGTGACCGAGGGCGGGGCGTCGGGCGCCGAGAGCTCGGCCAGGATCGGGCGCAGGCGGGCCTCGAGCGGCTCGCTCCACAGCAGCTGCGCGCCGGGGGCGACCAGCTGGATCTCGCCCGGGCGGCCCCCGGGGCGGGCGAAGAGGATCACCTCCTCCCGCTTCAGCCGGGGCGGATCGCCGTCTTCATCGAGCGGGACATCGACGAGGTAGCGGATCGATTCGCCGATCGGCGCATTGCCCGCGATCAGCGCGGTCGTGCGCGCCTCGACATAGAGGCGCCCGTAGCCCGGCCGCACGTTCGGCGCGCGTTCCGGCTTGAGGAGTGCCTGGCGGCGGACCTCGGCGCGGATCACCAGGTCGGCCGGGTCGGCCAGGTCGGCGAGGTCGGCGTAAGTCGGCCCGCCGCCTTTAGCGGGAACCGCGGCCGGCTGCGCCGCGGCGCCTGCCGGGGCAAGCGCGCCGGCAAGGGCAAGCCCGGCTGCCAGCCCGAGGGTGAACGTCTTCGGGGATCGGGTATGGGTCATTTCTAATCCAATCGTGACATCGGATCGCAACTTCGTGAACCGATTCGTGCCTCGGACGTTCCAAGACTTGCCGGCGTGAATCCGGGGTTAACCGGAAAAGCGTTTGCGCGCCCCGGGTATCGCAGCTAATGGTCGCGCCAGCCCGAGGTAATGACACGATAAAACGCCTTGGGCGGGCCCATGCTGGCCAAGCGGCGCTGGGTCCGATTTGGCCTACGCGTCGCCGTAGCGCCGGCAGGGTGGACAATTGGGATTGCCCTCTGGCAAGGGATTTGCTTGTCGTGAGGAGAGTCGCCGGGTCTGCCCCGGCGTGAGACGATGGAGTGACGCGACTGAATGGCCTACGCTGACCAACAGATGAGCGGGAACCGGATTGTCGCCCTGATTATTGTGGCGATCATCCATGTTCTGGTCGGGTATGCGCTGATTACCGGTCTCGCCTACGAGGCGGTGACCCAGGTGGTCGAGCGTGTGACGACGGTCGATATCGACGAACCGCCGCCCCCCGAACCGGAAGACGAACCGCCCCCACCGCCCGAGCCCGATACGGCCCCGCCGCCGCCCGTGGCTCCTCCGCCGCCAATCAGCATCGCGCCGGCTCCGCCGCCGATCCGCACGCAGCCGACGATTCCGCCGCCTGCGCCGCCGGTCCTGCGCGTGCCGCCGCCGGCCCCGCCCGCACCGCCGCCCCCGCCGCCCCCGCCGCGGGTGCAGCCGAAGGCCGCGGAGCCGCGGAACAACCCGGGCAGCTGGGTGACGAACTCCGACTATCGCAGCAGCTGGATCAACCGCGAGTACAGCGGCACGGCCTCGTTCACCGTTCGCGTGGGCACCAATGGCCGGGTCGAATCCTGCTCGGTTACCGGAGGCACCGCGCCGCAGGAGCTGAAGGACGCGACATGCCGCCTGATCGAACGGCGTGCCCGCTTCCGCCCGGCGACCGACGGCAACGGCGACGAAGTGGCCGGCTCGTACTCGAGCACCGTCCGCTGGCAGATACCGGACTAACGATATTCCGTGTCGCGCGCCGGGCGCGCGACACGGTAACTCCTTCCCAATTCGCTTCTTTCTGAGAGGACTTTCGCAATGCTTATCGAACTTCTTGCCGCGGCGGGTGAAGCTGCTCCGCAGAACTCCTTCGGCTTCTGGGAAGCCATGAACCAGGGCGGCCTGATCGCCTGGTCGATCTTCGGCGTGCTCGTGATCATGTCGGTCGGCTCGTTCTACATCCTGATCACCAAGCTTCTCGAACAGCAGAAGATCTTCAACCAGTACAAGAACGTGCGCACGCAGTTCTGGAAAGCCGGCTCGCTGCGCGAAGGCGCGACCAAGCTCGACAAGAACAGCGCCTGGCGCCAGCTGGTCGACGACGGCCTCGCCGCCGAGGAAGCCCACACGAAGATGACCGACAGCCTCGAGGCGCACGACTGGCTGCACGGCTCGCTCGCCCGTTCGGAAGCGACCATCAATGCCAAGCTCGCCGGCGGCCTGCCGTTCCTCGCGACCGTCGGTGCGACCGCGCCGTTCGTCGGTCTGCTCGGGACCGTCATCGGCATCTACCGCGCGCTGATCAACATCGGCATCGCGGGCTCGGCCTCGATCGACAAGGTCGCCGGCCCGGTCGGTGAAGCCCTGATCATGACCGCCATCGGTCTGCTCGTCGCCGTCCCGGCCGTGCTGGCCTACAACTGGCTGCAGAGCCGCAACAAGCGCATCGCCGAGCTGCTCTCGGGCTTCTCGACCGACATCCTCGCGAACATCAATTCGAAGGGTGCGGTGAAGCCGGCCGTGATGACCAAGACCTCGACCCAGCAGTCGGGCAAGGCCGCGGCCACTGCCCCGGCCAGCAAGCCGGCCACCACCGCCGCGCCGAAGCGCTGAAAAGCCTAGCCGCCGGGCCGGAACGTTCCGGCCCGGCGACCCAGGCAAACGGAATAGTTGGATAGGATATAGCCATGGCGATTTCGATGGGAGGCGGCGGCCAGGAAACGCCGATGTCGGACATCAACACCACGCCGCTGGTGGACGTGATGCTGGTGCTCCTCATCATCTTCCTGATCGCGGTTCCGGTCGCGATCCAGACGATCGAGAAGCTGCGCATCCCGGTGTTTGAATCGACCGAATCGAAGGACAAGGTCGAAAACCTGCAGCTCACGGTCAGCACGACCGACGCCGCGGGACGCAGTGCCGGCGAACCCGGCTACGAAGGGGCCGCCCGCGAGGGCGAATGCCGCGTTTACTTCAACAACACGACCGCCGTGGATTCGCAGGAACTCTACGACCGCGCGTTCGAACGGCTCGACGCGATCGTCCAGCGCGCCGGCGGCGCCGATGCGATCATGGACGATCCGGACAAGATCCCGCAGGTGCACATCCGCGGCGACGTGAACGCCCCGTGGCAGTGCATCGCCGGCACGATCTACAACGTGCAGGCGGCCGGCTATCCGACCGTCGGATTCATCTCCAACCCGGTCGACCCCAACGGCTGATCGGGCGCAAGGACACAGGAGTAGCCCACCATGGCAATGTCAGGCGGCCGCGACGACGGCTCACCGATGATGGAAATGAACACGACGCCGCTGATCGACGTCATGCTCGTGCTCCTCATCATGTTCATCATCACCATCCCGGTGGCGACCCACTCGGTCGACATCGACCTCCCGGCGCCGAACCCCAACCCGCCGCCGGAAGACCAGATCGATCCGATCAAGAACAAGATCGTCATCACCCAGGCGGGCGAGATCCTCTGGAACGGCGACGCGATCGACCAGGGCGAGCTGGTTCGCAACCTGGAGATCAGCAAGACGATCGAGCCGGAGCCCGAGCTTCAGTTCGAACCGGAACAGTACGCCAGCTACGACCTCTCGGTGAAAGTGCTGAACATCATCAAGGGTTCAGGCGTCACCAAGTTCGGCTTCGTCGGCAACGAGAAGTACCGGACCTTCGGCGCGCCGGCCGGCGCCTGACCGAAACGGTTCCTTACCGGACAGCGAAAGGGGGCGGAGCGATCCGCCCCCTTTTTCGTGTCGGGCGTGCTCGCGGCAGCATCCGGCGGCGTGTGTCGCGAACCGGCGCGAATCATGCTACGATGCCCCCGGCGGGAGGGTTGCGAGAGGGAGAGCACGCATGCCCCAACCCGACCACGCCGTACCAGACCGCGCCCGGGCCGATCACGCCCCGATGGCAGAAATGAACACGACGCCGCTGATCGACGTCCTGCTCGTCCTGCTGATCATGTTCGTCATCACGATTCCGGTCGCCACCCATTCGGTGGACATGGACCTGCCGCGCGACTGCGCCGACTGTCCGGCAGTCGATCCCACGGTCAACCGGCTCACGATCGACGGGGCGGACCGGCTCGCCTGGAACGGCAGCATCGTCGGCGAAAGCCAGCTCGCCGCGCTGCTCGTCGCCGCGCGCGATCTCCCGCAGGAGCCGGAGCTCCAGTTCGAGCCGGCGGCATCGGCCAGCTACCAGGCCTCCGCCCGGGTGCTGCGGCTGGTCGAACGGTCTGGCGTCACGCGGTTCGGCTTCGTCGGGAACGAGAAGTACCGGACATTCGGCGCCCGCTGATCGGAGCCGGGAAACCGGTCAGGCCCGGTCGATTTCGTCCTCGGCCGGGTCGACCCGCATCGCCTCCGCCGCCAGCGTTTCGGCTTCGAGCAGCAGCTCTTCGTCCACCGCGCCCTGCGGCATGGCCTCGCGCCCGATCATCGTCATGACCGGCACCGCCAGCGGGCTGACCCGGTCGAGTTCGACATGCACGAGCTGTTCGGCCGAGCGTTCGAGCAGGTCCGCCAGCCGGCCGACATCGGTGAGGCGCGCGCGGGCATCGGCCCATGCGGCTTCGAGCAGGACATGTTCCGGCTCGTACTTGCGCAGGACATCGTAGATCAGGTCGGTCGAGAAGGTCACCTGCTTGCCCGTCTTGCGCTTGCCGGGATGCTGCCGTTCGACCAGCCCCGCGATCACCGCGACCTCGCGGAAGGCGCGGCGCAGCAGGTGCGAATCGGTGACCCATTCGACGAACTCGTGCGCGAGGATGTCGGGCGAGAGCAGCGGGGCCGGATCGGCCACCGGCTTCAGGCCCCAGACCGCCAGCGAATAGTCGTTCGCGACGAAGCCGCCGGGCGCCAGCCCGCGATCTTCCATCCGGCGCGTGATCAGCATCCCCAGGCTCTGGTTCGCGTTCCAGCCTTCGAACGTGTAATAGACGCTGTAGTGCTTGCGCGCGTGGGGGAAGCTTTCCACCAGCAGTTCGCCCGGTCCGGGCAGGCGGCTGCGCCAGTCCTGCACTTCCAGCCATTCGCGCACGTCGTCGGGAAAGCGCGCCCAGCCGGCGCGATCGACCAGCATGGCCCGCACCCGGTCCGCCAGGTGGGTCGTCAGCGGCAGGCGCTGCCCGCCGTAGGAAGGGATCGTCGCCGAGGCGCGGGCGGCGCGCACGATCACGTCCATGTCCTTGATCTGCTCGACCTCCAGGCTCGTCCCGGCGAAGAAGAACGTGTCGCCGGGCGAAAGGGTCGCCGCGAACCGTTCCTCCACCTTGCCCAGCTGGCGGCCGTTGCGGAACCGGACGGTGAGCATTTCCGAATCGACGATGATCCCGGCGTTCATCCGGTGTCGCTGCGCCTGTTCGGGGTGCGTCAGGCGCCAGGTGCCCGCCGCGTCGCGCACGATCCGCTTGAACCGGTCGTAAGCGCGCAGGGCATAGCCGCCGCTCTCGACGAAGCCGAGCACGCGCTGCCACACCGCTTCGTCGACCCAGGCGTATGCGAGGCTGGAGCGGATCTCGGCCAGCAGGGCCGCCTCGTCGAACGGCGCGGCACAGGCGCAGGCCATGACGTGCTGCGCCAGGACATCGAGCCCGCCCGGCCGGAAATCGTCGCCGTCGCGCCGCCCCTCGTCCACGGCCTCCTTCGCCGCGGTGGCCTCGAGGAATTCGAAGCGGTTGCCCGGGACCAGGATCGCCCGGCTCGGCTGGTCGAGGCGGTGGTTGGCCCGGCCGATGCGCTGCAGCAGCCGGCTGGAACCCTTGGGCGCCCCCATCTGGACGACGCAGTCGATGTCGCCCCAGTCCACCCCCAAGTCCAGGCTGGCCGTGGCCACCAGCGCGCGCAGTTCCCCCCGGGCCATCGCCCCTTCGACCTTGCGCCGCGCCTCTTTCGCCAGCGATCCGTGGTGGATGCCGATCGGCAGCTTGTCCTCGTTCACGTCCCACAGCAGCTGGAACACGAATTCGGCCAGGAACCGGGTGTTGGTGAAGACAAGCGTGGTCCGGTTGCGACGGATCTGGTCATAGAGCTGCGGGATCGCCCAGCGCCCGGCGTGCCCGCCCCAGGGCACGCGCTCTTCCTCGGGCAGGAGGATCTCCACTTCGGCCGGCGCCCCCGGCTCCCCCTCGACCAGGCTGACCGTCTCGATCTCGCCCCAGGGGGCCAGCCATTCGCGGTAGCCCTCGGGCCGGGCGACGGTGGCCGAAAGGGCCGCGCGCTGCATCTGCGGCGCAATCGCCTGGAGGCGCGCGAGCGCGAGCGCCAGCAGGTCGCCCCGCTTCCCCGTCGCGAAAGCATGGACTTCGTCGATCACCACCCGCCGCAGGCCGGCGAACATCTCCAGGCTTTCGGGATAGCTGAGCAGGAGCGACAGCGATTCGGGCGTCGTCAGCAGGACATGCGGCGGGCGCCCGCGCTGCCGCCGCTTGCGATCGGCGGGCGTGTCGCCGCTGCGCGTTTCGATCCGCAGGAGAAGCCCCATGTCCTCCACCGGGGCGAGGAGGTTGCGTTGGACATCGTGCGCCAGGGCCTTCAGCGGCGAGACGTAGAGCGTGTGCAGCCCGTCGGGCGCGGGCGCAGCGCCGAGGCGCGAGGGGCAGAAATCGGCCAGGGTCGGAAGGAAGCCGGCGAGCGTCTTGCCCGCGCCGGTGTCCGCCACCAGCAGGGCATGCCGCCCGGCATCGGCCGCTGCCAGCATCTCCGCCTGGTGGCGCCGCACGCGCCAGCCGCGGCCGGAAAACCAGCTTTCCACCTCGGGCGGAACGGCCGCTTCAGGCATCGATCGGGCCGGGGGTGCGCATCGCGGTCACTCCAGCAGATATCGCGGCGACACGAAAGGTTCCGCGCCTGGCCCGGCCGGTGCCGCTGCGCCGGGCCGTCGCCTCTCCGCGCCCAGCCGACGCAACGATCGCGCCGGCCGCGCGTTGATTCAACGCAACAGGGTGTCGCGGCAGGGGGTCGCAAGGCCTCTTTCCGCGCCAGACCAATCGCTGTTTCACACCAGGCAGGAGATGCTTCACCATGGCTTATCGAAACGACGACCGCCGGCGCTATCGCGACGATCCGCGGCGCCACGAGAACGACCGCTATCGCGAACACGACAGCTATTACCGCCAGGCCGACCAGTTCGCGGCCGACGACTTCGGCCAGCAGGGCTATGCCGAAGGCCGCCACGACGACTGGCAGGGCGGCCAGATGGGCGACCAGGCCCCCTATCGCGGGGATCCGTATGCCGATCGCTCGCGCGACTATGGCCGCCATGCCGAGCGCGGCCGGCGCGAGGCGGATCGCCCGCGCCAGTCCGACTATGGCTCCAGCTTCGGCCCCTCGCGCTTCGACGCGCGCGAAGGGCGCGGGTTCAACAGCTTCACCGGCAACGACCAGGGCGGGGCGGACTTCGTGGCCGGCGCCCGCCGGCCCTATGGCGGCTACGGCCCCGGACTGGGCGGCTATTCGGCCGACTACGCCTCGGGCCGGTACGACGCCGCGCCGCACCCCGGCCATACCGACAGGTATGAAGATCGCGGCTTCCTGGAGAAGGCCGGGGACGAAGTGGCCAGCTGGTTCGGCGACGAGGATGCCGCCCGCCGCCGGCAGATGGACCATCGGGGCCGCGGCCCGGCGAACTATACCCGGTCCGACGAACGCATCCTGGAGGACGTGTGCGACGCGCTGACCGACGATCGCGAGCTCGACGCGCGCAACATCCAGGTCACGGTCAAGGACGGGGAGGTCACGCTCGACGGCACGATCGCCAACCGGTTCGAGAAGCGCCGGGCGGAGGACCGCGCCGACTGGGTTTCGGGCGTCAACCACGTGCAGAACAACTTGCGCGTCAGCGTGCGCGAACAGCGCGCGGAAACGGGCGAATCCCGCTCGGCCGAAGGCTGAGACATTCCTGCGGGCCGAAAAGGGGGGGAGACGGGGCGCCTGCCCCTCTCCCCCCTCTCTCGTTCCGCCGCGCAATCAGTGTCCCGCCTGGGCCCCGCGTTCCAGCCCCGAGAGCGCGAGCTGCTCGTCGATCTGCGCCATGAGGCGCGCGAGCCCTTCCTCGCTATCGCTTTCCGCCCGCGCAACGAGGACGTCCTGCGTGTTCGATGCCCGCAGGAGCCACCAGCCGTCTTCGGTGGTGACGCGCACGCCGTCGGTGCCGTCGACGTCGGCCGGCCCCTCGGCCAGCCGGGCGCGGACTTCGTCGATCGCGGCGAACTTGCGTTCCTCGTCGACCTGGAAGCGCATTTCGGGCGTGTTGATCATCTCCGGCATTGCGCCGCGCAGCGCGGTGACCGACCGGCCCAGCCGCGCGCTCGCCGCGAGCAGGCGCACCCCGGCATAGAGCGCGTCGTCGTAGCCATAGTATTCGTCTGCGAAGAAGACGTGGCCGCTCATCTCCCCGGCCAGGGGAGCACCAGTTTCCTTCATTTTGGACTTTATCAGCGAGTGGCCCGTCTTCCACATGACCGGCTTTCCACCGAGGTCGGCGACCTGGTCGAACAGCGCCCGGCTGGCCTTGACGTCGGCGATCACCGTCGCCCCCGGCTGCCGCGCCAGCAGGTCCTGCGCGAAGATCGCCAGCAACTGGTCGCCCCAGATGATCCGCCCCTGCCCGTCGATCGCCCCGATCCGGTCGCCGTCGCCATCGAATGCGACCCCGAAGTCGAGGTTCTTTTCCGCGACCATCGCGCGCAGGTCCGACAGGTTCTCCTCGACCGTGGGATCGGGATGATGGTTCGGGAAATTGCCGTCGACATCGGTGTAGAGCAGGTGGTGTTCGCCGGGCAGGCGCGCGGCCAGCGCCTCCAGCGCGGGGCCGGCCGCGCCGTTGCCGGCATCCCACCCGACCCGCAGGCCGTCGAACGCCGAGCGGTCGATCCCGTCGAGCCCGGCGAGGAGCCGATCGACATATGTCGCCATGATCTCGCGCGATTCGACTTCGCCGGTCCCGTCGCTCCAGGCCCCGTCGGCGGACAGGCGCCCGATCCGCTGGATATCCTGCCCGAAGAAGGCCCGGCCCTGGAATACCATCTTGAAGCCGTTGTAATTGGCGGGATTATGGCTGCCGGTTATCTGTATGCCGCCGTCCACGTCATCGGCTGAGGCTTCCGCGAAATAGAGCATCGGCGTCGGCCCCATGCCGATCCGCACGACGTCGCAGCCGCTGGCGGTGAGGCCTTCGATCAGGGCATGTTCCAGCGTCGGCGAGCTGACCCGCCCGTCGTACCCCACGGCGACCTTGCTGCCGCCTGCCTCGCGCAGCAGCGTCGCGAAGCTGCGGCCGATGGCCCGCGCGTCATCGGGGCCGAGCGTTTCGCCGATGATACCGCGAATGTCGTATTCGCGCAGAACGGTGGAATGGAACTGGTGCGCCATGCGTATCCTTCACGATTGGTCGAGCCCGCGACGGGGCAGATGATCGAGCAGCAGGTCGCGCGCGGCGTTGGCCTCGTGCACCTGCGCGGCGGTGCCGCCCCGGTCCGGGTGCACCACGGCGACCAAACGCTTGTGCGCGGCGATTATTTCCCCGTGATCGGCATTCTCGCCCACGCCCAGCAGGCGGCGCGCGCGCACGACCGCCTGGCCCCGCGCCGAACGCATCCGCAGGTAATCCCACGGCCACTTGCCGAAGATCATCCTGCAGCCGATCGACACGACCGCCGCGATGACGATCAGCCGCAGCACGCGTCAGGCCAGCTCGAGTTCGGGCGATCGGCGCGCCGGTTCGGGCAGGTGGAGCCCGGCGACCAGCGTGCGCAGTTCCTGCCGGGCGACGAGGTGGCTGGTGCCCAGTTCGCCAAGGTGCCCCTTGTCCAGCAGGGTGAGGCCGGAGGGGAACAGCTCGCGGTAGATCACGCGTTCGGACAGCCCGCGCGCGACGCGAAAACCGGCGCGCTTGGACAGTTCGGTCAGCGCGCGCTCGATCCGCTGCATGTTGCGCGCCTCGACGTGGCCGGTCCGGTTGCGCACCACGACCCAGTCGATCTCCTGCCGCCGTTGGAGCGCCCGCGTCTTGCGCGTTTCCCAGATCAGCTCGGCATAGAAGCTCAGCCGCCGAACCTTGAAGCTTTCCGCATCGACTTGCCCGATCAGGTCGAAATCGACGAAGCTGTCGTTGAGCGGGGTCACCAGGGTATCGGCCCCGGTCGCCGCGTGGCGGGCCAGCGGATCGTCGCGCCCGGGCGTGTCGACGACGATGAAATCCACGCCCGCGCCCAGCCGCTCCAGCGCGCCTTCCAGCTCTTCCGCGTCCTGCCCGCGGAAGACCTCGCAGTGCGCGCCGGGCAGCTCGATCCCGCGGCGGCTTTCCGTCTCGCCCCGGTTCTCGAAATAGCGGTGCATCGTGCGCTGGCGCGAATCGAGATCGAGCGCAGCGACCCGCGCCCCGCGATAGGCCAGCGCCACGGCGACGTGGACCGCGGTGGTCGACTTGCCGGTCCCGCCCTTCTCGTTGGCGAAGACGATCCGATGGGGACGCTGGTCGGGCACGGGTGCAGGCTTCCTGTCTGTTGTCATTGCCGGGCGCCGGAGGCTAGGTGGCGCCCCGCCAGCTTTATCGGAGGCCCCCGGCCCGTGCAAACCGCGACCGAGCTTGATGTGTTGAGAACGGCCGTGGCCGAACTGCGCGACGGCGGGCGCGCGCTGGCCCTCGTGCCGACGATGGGGGCGCTGCACGAAGGGCACCTGACGCTGGTGCGCGAGGCGCGCAGGCGCGCCGACCGGGTCGCGGTGTCGATCTTCGTCAACCCGACCCAGTTCGGCCCGAACGAGGATCTCGACGCCTATCCGCGGCAGCTGGCCGAAGACGCGCGAATGCTCGAGGCCGAGGGGGTCGACCTGCTCTGGGCCCCGTCGGTGGCGGCGATGTATCCCGCGGGCTTCGCGACCTCGGTTGCCGTTGCCGGCGTGAGCGAGGGGTTCTGCGGCGCGAGCCGCCCGGGGCACTTCGACGGGGTCGCCACGGTCGTGTGCAAGCTGTTCAACCAGGTCCGGCCCGACCTCGCGCTGTTCGGCGAGAAGGACTGGCAGCAACTGGCCGTGATCCGGTGCATGGCGCGCGACCTCGATCTCCTCGCCCCGCGCGCCGACGCGATCGTCGGCGTACCGACCGTGCGCGAGGCGGACGGCCTCGCGATGTCGAGCCGCAACCGGTACCTTTCGGCCGAGGCCCGCGCCCGGGCCGCCACCCTGCCGCGCGCGATGCGCGAGGCGATCGCCCGGATCGAGGCCGGCGAGGATGTCGGCCCGACGCTGGCCGCGCTGGCAGAAGCGCTCGCCGGGGCTGGCTTCGCCCCGATCGACTACGCCGAGCTCGCCGATGCCGAGAGCCTCGCCCCCCTTCGATCCCTCGGCCCGCGCCCCGCCCGCCTGCTCGTCGCCGCCCGGATCGAAGGCACGCGCCTGATCGACAACATGCCGGTCAGCCCGCGACCTGGCTGACAGCGCGGTGTCATCGAAACACCGGACTATCACGCCGCAACAGTCCCGGATGGCGAGGGCCGGCCTCGGTTGGACGCTGGCGGATCTCGCCGCGCAGTCCGGCATCAGCAAACCGATGCTGCAACGGTTCGAAGCGGGCAGCGGGGCGTGAAGGAAAGTACGATCGCGCAGATCGCGCAGACGTTCGCGAATGCCCAGGTGCATATCGTGGAGAGCGGACCTTTCGAGGGCGCAGTCCATATCGGAACCCCGCCCATGCCATGATGTGCCGCGGCCCGGTTACCCCCGGGCATCCTGGACGCGACGCAGGCCGGATACGAACGGAAGGGCTGGAGCGGGTAGCGGGAATCGAACCCGCATAACCAGCTTGGAAGGCTGGGGCTTTACCACTAAGCTATACCCGCTCGCTCCGAACCTTCCGTTGCCATCATCGGCGCGGATTCGCAATATCGCGTTTGGCCGCTGCGGCGCCTTTCCGGCAGGCTGACCTTGCCGCCCCCCAAGCAAATCCGCTTTTGCCGCGATCTGCCGATGCGCTAGCCAGCATGGCCGATCCCCAGCAGTGGCAGAACCTTTCTCATAACGTCATGCGTCGACTGACCCATCTCGAACGGCTCGAGGCCGAGAGCATTCACATCATGCGCGAGGTCGCGGCCGAGGCCATGCGCCCCGTCATGCTCTATTCCGTGGGCAAGGACAGCGCGGTCATGCTCCACCTGGCGCGCAAGGCCTTCCACCCCTCGCCCCCGCCCTTCCCGCTGCTCCACGTCGACACGACGTGGAAATTCACCGCGATGTACGAGATGCGCGACAGGATGGCCGAGAAGGCGGGGATGGAGCTGCACGTCTGGCACAACCCCGAGGCGATGGAGCGCGGAATCAACCCGTTCGACCACGGCCCGCTCCACACCGACATGTGGAAGACCCAGGGGCTGAAACAGGCGCTCGACCATTACGGGTTCGACGCCGCCTTCGGCGGCGCGCGGCGCGACGAGGAAAAGAGCCGCGCGAAGGAACGGATCTTCTCGTTCCGCACCGCCAGCCACGGCTGGGACCCGAAGAACCAGCGCCCCGAGCTGTGGAACCTCTACAACGCGCGCAAGGCCAGGGGCGAGAGCATCCGCGTCTTCCCCCTGTCCAACTGGACCGAGCTCGACATCTGGCAATACATCATGGCCGAAGGGATCGAGATCGTCCCCCTCTACCTCGCCGCGCCGCGCCCGACCGTCGAGCGCGATGGCCTGCTGCTGATGGTCGATGACGAGCGCTTCCCGCTCGCGCCCGGGGAAGAGCCGGTCATGCGGTCGATCCGTTTCCGTACGCTCGGCTGCTACCCGCTGACCGGCGCGGTCGAGAGCGAGGCCTCGACGCTGAGCGAGGTCGTGCAGGAAATGCTGCTGACCACCACCAGCGAACGCCAGGGGCGCGCGATCGACAAGGACGAGGGCGGCGCCGGGATGGAGAAGAAGAAGCAGGAGGGGTATTTCTGATGGCCCGCGACGCTTCGCACGAACCGGCCTACAAGGCCGACAGCCTGATCGCCGAGGATATCGACGCCTACCTGGAGCAGCACCAGAACAAGGGCCTGCTGCGCTTCATCACCTGCGGCAGCGTGGACGACGGCAAGTCCACGCTGATCGGGCGGCTGCTTTACGATTCGAAGATGATCTTCGAAGACCAGCTCGCCAGCCTCGAGGCGGATTCGAGGAAAGTCGGCACCCAGGGCCAGGATCTCGATTTCGCCCTCCTTGTCGACGGGCTGGCGGCCGAGCGCGAGCAGGGCATCACGATCGATGTCGCGTATCGCTTTTTCGCGACGCAGAAGCGCAAGTTCATCGTCGCCGACACGCCGGGGCACGAGCAATATACGCGCAACATGGTCACCGGGGCTTCGACCGCCGATCTCGCGGTGATCCTGGTCGATGCGCGCAAGGGCGTGCTGGTGCAGACGCGCCGCCATTCCTACCTCGCGCACCTGATCGGCATTCGCCACCTGGTTCTGGCGGTGAACAAGATGGACCTGGTCGATTACGACCGCGAGACGTTCGACAGCATCGTGGCCGACTATCGCGCCTTCGCCGAGGAAATCGGGATCGAGGATTTCACCGCGATCCCGATCTCCGGCTTCAAGGGCGACAATATCACCGCCGCCCCTTCGCCGGCGACGCCGTGGTACGAAGGGCCGAGCCTGGTCGAGCACCTCGAGACGGTCGAGATCGCCAATGCCGCCGCGCAGGCGCGGGCGTTTCGCATGCCGGTGCAGTGGGTCAACCGGCCCAACCTCGACTTTCGCGGTTTCTCGGGGCTGCTGGCAGGCGGCACCGTCAAGCCGGGCGACCCGGTGCGCGTCGTCCCGTCGGGCAAGACCACGCACGTCAAATCGATCGTCACCTTCGATGGCGAGCGCGAGGAGGCCGTGGCCGGCCAGTCGGTCACGCTGACCCTGGCCGACGAGGTCGATTGTTCGCGCGGCGACGTGATCGCGGCCGCCGACGACCCGCCCGAGACGTCCGACCAGTTCGAGGCGACGATCGTCTGGATGAGCGACGAGGCGCTCAAGCCCGGGCGCGGTTACTGGCTCAAGCTCGGCACCCAGACCGTCACCGCCACGGTGCAGGAGCCCAAGTACGAGATCAACGTCAACACGCTGGAGCGGCTCGCGGCGAAGACCCTGGGCCTCAACGCGATCGGCGTCGCCGAGCTGCGCACCGAGCGGCCGATCGTCTTCGAACCTTATGCCGACAGCCGTACGCTGGGCGGGTTCATCCTGATCGACAAGATGACCAATGCCACGGTCGGTGCCGGCATGCTGCATTTCAGCCTGCGGCGGGCGCAGAACGTGCACTGGCAGCCGACCACGATCACGCGCGAAGACCACGCGGCGATGAAGAACCAGCGCCCCCGCGTGCTGTGGTTCACCGGCCTGTCGGGATCGGGCAAGTCCACCATCGCGAACGCGGTGGAGCAGAAGCTGAACCTGATGAACCGGCACACCTTCCTGCTCGACGGGGACAACGTGCGCCACGGGCTCAACAAGGACCTCGGCTTTACCGAGGCGGACCGGATCGAGAATATCCGCCGCGTGGGCGAAGTCGCCCGCCTGATGACCGACGCCGGCCTGATCGTGCTGACCGCCTTCATCAGCCCGTTCCGCGCCGAACGGCAGATGGTGCGCGAGATGATGGACGAGTGCGAGTTCATCGAGATCTTCGTCGATACCCCGCTGGAAGTGGCCGAGGCGCGCGACGTGAAGGGCCTGTACAAGAAGGCGCGCAGCGGGCAGCTGAAGAACTTCACCGGGATCGACAGCCCTTACGAGGAACCGGAGAACCCGGAAATCCGCGTGAACACCGTCGAGATGACGGTGGAAGAAGCCGCCGACTACATCATTTCCAGGATACTGCCGCTGAAATGACGATGACCGACGCCGAACTGGCCGCGCACCTGGCGCGCACTGCCGGCCGTATCCTGATCGAAGTGCGCGAAAGCGGCCTGTTCGCGGGCAAGCAGCTCGGCAGCGCGGGCGACGAGGTGTCGAACCGCTTCCTGCTCCACGCGCTGCGCGCCCAGCGGCCCGACGACGGCATCCTGTCGGAGGAAAGCCGCGACACGCTGACCCGGCTGGACAAGGACCGCGTCTGGATCATCGACCCGGTCGACGGCACGCGCGAATATGGCGAGGCGCGGGCCGACTGGGCGGTCCACGTCGGCCTGTCGATCGGCGGCGAGGCGAAAGTGGGCGCGGTCGCGCTGCCCGGGCTCAACGGCGGCGAGATCCTGCGCAGCGACCGCACCGCCCCGCCCGGGCCGGCACCCGAACGCCCGCGGCTGGTCGTCAGCCGAACCCGTCCCGCGCCCCAGGCCGAAGCGGTGGCCCGGGCGATCGGCGGCGAGCTGGTGGCGATGGGTTCGGCCGGGGCCAAGGCCATGGCGGTCGTCCGCGGCGCGGCGGAGATCTACCTCCACGCCGGCGGGCAGTACCAGTGGGACAATTGCGCGCCGGTCGCGGTCGCGGCGGCGCACGGGCTGCACTGTTCGCGGATCGACGGCAGCCCCTTGCGCTACAACGGGCCCGACACCGCCCTGCCCGACCTGCTCATCTGCCGCCCCGAATGGGCCGAGCGGGTGCTGGAGGAAGTGCGCCGCGCCTCCTGAGCGCTAGCTGGCCGCGGCATCCTCCGCGGCGGCCGTGTCCGCCGCGGGCGTCGGGGTCGCTTCTTCGGCGGCCCCCGCCGCGTCGCCGGGCACGGCGATCGACACGTCGACCCGGCGATTGGCGGCCCGCCCCGCCTCGTCCGGCGATCCGTCGAGGTGGGCATTGGGCGCGATCGGGCGCTGTTCGCCCAGCGCCACCACGCCGATCCGCTGCGGATCGACGCCGCGCTCGACCAGCCAGTCGCGCACCAGCTCCGCCCGGCGGCGCGATACGCGCAGGTTCGCCTCGTCATCGCCCAGCGAATCGGTGTGACCGCGCAGGACGATATCCCCCCCGGCCTCCATCTGCGGCGAATCCATGATTGCCTCCAGGTCCGCGAGCGCGTCGTCGGACAGCGTGTCGCCACCCTCGGCGAACGTAACGCTGGCCTCCAGCGGCTCCAGCGCGGGCGCGATCCGCTCCACCTCGACGTCGGGCCGGATGATGGAGGCGGAGGTCGTCGTCGGCACGGGGCTCGGCTCGGGGGCGGGGGCCTCGCGGCCTTCGCATCCTGCCAGAGCGAGCGCGGCCGCGGTCGCGAGCCATCGTTTCATGCTTCTGGTCCTCTCGATCATGCCGGCTGGGCGCCCGGCTCGCCGCCGGCGGGCCGCCGCGTCGTTTCCCCCGCCGGCCGGCTCTTGGGCGGGGTGAAGGATATGATCGTGTCGCCGGGGCGCGGATCGGGCCGCATGGCATGGGTGAAGAAGCGCAGCGTGCCCCCCTTGCGCACCAGCAGGAGCAGGTGCCCCTCGTCGGGCAGGACCTCTTGCGCGTCGTCGAAGTCGAACTCGTCCGAAAGCTTGGTCTTGCGGAAGACCCAGCCCTTGGCCTGGCGTTCGTTGACGTCGGCGACGCCGAAGCCCGATTCGAACAGCGCGCGGCCGCGCAGCGACGCGGGGATCGCGTGCTTGTCCGCCTCGTCGGCGGATTCGCCCAGCTGATAGACGGTGTCACGCCCGATCTCGTAAGCGAACTCGTTGCAGACGAGCGTGTTGTACGCCTCGTTATCGGTGGCCGCGACGAGCACCTGGAACGGCGAGAGGTCGAGATTGTGCTCGGTCGCCTCGTTGAGGATCTCGCCGTGGTAATAGGGCAGCCCGGCCCGGCGCGCGGGGGCGAGGCGCTGCCAGCTCGAATCGACGATCATCACCGGGGTCTTGAGCGACTGCATCTCCTGCGCCAGCGCGATCGTCCACGGCGTGCTGCCCACGATCAGCAGGCCCGGGCGGCTGGTCCCCTTCACCCCCAGCAACCGCGCGGCGAGATTGACGGTGAAACCGTGCGCGACGATCGTCGCCACGACGACCGCGAAGCTGAGGCCGATCAGCACTTCCCCGTCGGCATAACCGAGATCGGACAGGCGCAGCGCGAACAGGCCCGAGATCGCCACGAGCACGATTCCGCGCGGCGCGATCCAGGCGAGGAAGAGCCGCTCGTTCCACGGCACCGAGCTGAACAGCAGGCTGGTGAGGATCGTCAGCGGCCGGACGAGGAACAGCAGCGCGAGCAGGAACAGCCCGAAGCGCCAGTTGAGATAGCTGAGTTCGCTGTAGTCGAGCGAGGCGGAGAGCAGGACGAAGATGCCCGAGACGAGCAGGACGGCGATGTTCTGCTTGAACGGGTGGATCGAGCGGAGGCTGGAGACGTTCATGTTCGCCAGTGCCACGCCCATGACGGTCACGGCGACGAGCCCCGCCTCGTGCTCGATCTTGTTGCTGAGGACGAAGACGCCGATCACCATCGTCAGCAGTACGGGCACCTTCAGGTATTCCGGGATCAGCCCGCGCGGGAACGACCAGGCGACGAAGCGCGCGGCGACATAGCCGATGCCCGCCGCCAGGATCGCGGCGATGATCATCGGCGGCACCACGTCCACCACCGTCGCATCGGGCGCCGCGGCGACCATGCGGAAATACTCGTAGGCGATGACCGCGCAGAGCGCGCCGATCGGGTCGTTGACGATCGCTTCCCACTTGAGCACCGCCGCCGGGCGCGGCTGGACGTTCGACTGGCGCAGCATTGGCAGGACGACGGTGGGCCCGGTGACGACCAGGATGCCGGCGAACAGGATCGCCACCGGCCAGACGAGGCCGGCGATGTAATAGCCGGCGAAGCTGCCCAGCAGCCACCCGATCGGCACGCCGAACAGCACCAGCCGCCAGACCGCGTCGCCGGCGTGGCGAAGCTCGCGCAAGTCGAGGCTCAGCCCGCCCTCGAACAGGATCAGGGCGACCCCGATCGCGACCATCGGCTCCAGCAGTTCGCCGAAGGCGTGTTCGGGATCGAACAGGCCGAGCACCGGCCCGGCGAGGAAACCCGCGGCCAGCATCAGGACGATCGCCGGCCAGCCGGTGCGCCAGGCAACCCACTGGGCACCGATTCCCAGCACACCCACGAGGGCGATGACGAGTGCCTGTTCTTCCATCGTTTCGGAGTGTTCCCCTCTGCCGCCCCGAACCAACGCGCCAGCCGCGTTTTCTATCCCGCCGGCCCGCCGATCCCTCAGTCGCCCTCGAACTGCATCAGGGCCTCCACCGCGATCCCCTCGGCGCGCAGCCGGTCCGCGCCGCCGAGATCCGGCAGGTCGATCGCGAACAGCGCCGCCGGAACTTGCGCGCCGGCCTTCCGCAGCAGCGCGGCGGCCGCCAGCGCCGTGCCGCCGGTGGCGATCAGGTCGTCCACGATCGCCACTTTCTGCCCCGCGGCCACGGCGCCGGGATCGATCTCCAGCCGGTCGGACCCGTATTCGAGCGCATAATCGGCGGAGATCGTCTCGACCGGCAGCTTGCCCGGCTTGCGCACCGGGACGAAGCCCACGCCGAGCGTGACGGCAACCGCGGCACCGAAGATGAAACCGCGCGCCTCCATCCCGGCGACCGCCTCCGCCCCGGCGGCACGCGCGCGGTCCGCAAGGTGCGCCACCGCGGCGGCGAAGCCTTCGCCGTGGCCGATCAGGGTCGTGATGTCGCGGAACCGGATGCCCGGCGCGGGGAAGTCCGGCACGGTGCGGACGATCGCCTTGAGTTCGTCGGGTGTCATCATGCCCAATGCGAAGCCCCCCTCGCATCGCGGTGGATGGAGGGGGGCATCATGCTGCGCGCTGCAGGCCGCTTCAGTCGCGTTCGCGCCGGGGCGTCACGCTCGACCAGACCTGCTTCTTGGCGAGGAAGGCCAGGATCGTGGCGAAGATCAGGAAGCCGAGCACCGGCCAGCCGGTCTGGCGCCGCTCGACCAGCTTGGGTTCGGCGGTCCAGGTCAGGAAGGCGGCGACGTCGGCGCTCATCTGGCGGATCGTCGGTTCCGGGTTCCCCTCGGCATAAGTCACCTGGCCATCGGCCGTGATCGGCGGCGCCATCGCCAGGTTGAGGTTGGGGAAGTACTGGTTGAAGTGCAGCCCCGGCGGGGTGTCGAAATCCGGGAATTCCGCCTTCAGCTCCTCGGGGATCGGGCCATAGCCGGTCAGCAGCGAATAGACGTACTCGGTGCCGTGGTGCCGCGCCTTGGTGATCAGCGAGAGATCGGGCGGAACGGCGTTGTTGTTGGCCGCGGCCGCCGCCACTGCATTGGGATAGGGCGACGGGAAGTAATCGGTCGGCAGGCCCGGGCGGAACGTGTCTTCGCCGGTGTCCGGGTTGATGCCCGGCACCTGGTAGCTCGCCGCCTCGGCCTTGATCTGGCCTTCGGTGTAACCCAGCCCGGCGAGGTCGCGGAACGCGACGTACTTGAGGCTGTGGCAGGCGGCGCAGACTTCCTTGTACACCTGGTACCCGCGCTGGAGCTGGGCCACGTCCCAGGTGCCCAGCGGGCCGTCGTGCTGGAACCCGCCCTCGGGCCCGTGGGGCGCGAGGTAGAACTCGTACTCGGCGGAAGGCTGGGTCTCTTCGGTCGCCCAGGTATAGGCGCCGGTGACGAAGGCCAGCAGCACCACGATGCTGAAGCCGAGACCGACGAGGATTGCGATAGGCCGGATCATTGTGCGTCTCTTTCTCTCGTCCTCAACTCAGGTCGCGGGCTTGGTGTTTTCGCCGAGCACGGCCTTCTTGTCCGACCCCAGCACGGCCTCGGTGATCGAGTAGGGCAGCGGCTCGGGCTTCTCGAACGAGGAGACGAGCGGCAGGATCACCAGGAAGTGCAGGAAGTAATATGCCGTCGCCAGCTGGCTGAGCATGACGTAGGGCTCTTCCGCCGGGGCCCCGCCGCACCAGAACAGCACGACCATCGCCGGGATCAGGCCGAACCAGAAGAACTTGCGGAACAGCGGGCGATAGTGGCCGCTGCGCACCGGCGAACGGTCGAGCCAGGGCAGGAAGAACCACAGCAGGATCGCGGCGAACATCGCGATCACGCCCCACAGCTTCGCCGGCAGGATGAAGTCCATCGTGAAGGCGCGCAGGATCGCGTAGAACGGCCAGAAGTACCATTCGGGCACGATGTGCGCCGGGGTCGAGAGCGGGTTCGCCTCGATGTAGTTGTCCGGGTGACCCAGCGCGTTCGGCAGGAAGAACACCATGATCGCGAACAGGATCAGGACCACGCCGAGGCCGAAGCCGTCCTTTGCCGTGTAATAGGGGTGGAACGGCACGGTGTCGCTCTCGCTCTTCACCTCGACACCCGTGGGGTTCGAAGACCCCGGGATGTGCAGCGCCCAGATGTGCAGGATCACGACGCCCGCGATCACGAAGGGCAGGAGGAAGTGAAGCGAGAAGAAGCGGTTGAGCGCCGCGTCATCGGGGGCGAACCCGCCCAGCAGCCAGACCTGCAGCGGCTCGCCCACCACGGGGATCGCGCCGAACAGGCCGGTGATCACTTTCGCGCCCCAGAAGCTCATCTGCCCCCAGGGAAGGACGTAGCCCATGAAGGCGGTCGCCATCATCAGCAGGAAGATCACCACGCCCAGCAGCCACACCATCTCGCGCGGCGCCTTGTACGAGGAGTAATAGAACCCGCGGAAGATGTGCATGTAGATGACGATGAAGAAGAAGCTTGCGCCGTTCGCGTGGGCATAGCGCATCAGCCAGCCCCAGTTCACGTCGCGCATGATGTGTTCGACCTTGCCGAAGGCGACGGTGGCGTCGGATGCGTAATGCATCGCCAGGACGATACCGGTCACGATCTGCAGGACGAGGAAGAACCCGGCGAAGACGCCGAAATTCCACATGTAGTTGAGATTGCGCGGCACCGGGTAGCCGGCGCCCACCGCGTTGTAGACGAGCCGCGGCAGGGGCAGCTTCTCGTCGAAGAATTTCATGACCGGGTTGGTCGGCGTATATTCCTTGGCCCAAGGGAAGCTCATTTTCTGTCTCTCGCTCCTCAGCCGACGCGAATCACGGTGTCGGACGTGAACTCGTATTCCGGCACTTCGAGATTGGTCGGCGCCGGGCCTTTGCGGATGCGCGCTGCCGTGTCGTAGTGCGAACCGTGGCAGGGGCAGAAATAGCCGCCGAATTCGCCCTTGTTCTCACCCTCGGCCGCACCCAGCGGCACGCAGCCGAGGTGGGTGCACACGCCCATCGTCACGAGCACGTCCTCGTGGCCTTCCTTGGTCCGTTCCTGCAGCGTCTGCGGATCGCGCAGCGAGCTGGCATCGACCGCGTTCGCTTCGGCGATCTCGCGCTCGGTCAGGCGGCGCACGAACAGCGGCTGCTTGCGGAAGATCGCCTTGATCGACTGCCCCGGCTCGATCGCCGAAACGTCGACCTCGGTCGTGCTCTCGGCAAGAACGTCGGCCGAAGGCGCCATCTGGCTGATCAGCGGATAGAGAACCGCGACCCCGCCGAAACCCGCGGCGCTGACCGCCGCAATGTTGATGAAATCGCGCCGGTGCACCCCATCGCCATGCCCCGCATCGTGCGGATCGGCGACGGCTTCGGGTGTCGCGGCGCCAGTCGTATCAGCCATCAGTTCTGCCTTAGTTCCGACGTGTCTTGCCCTGATCCGGCCCGCCGCCGGCGGGGAGGACCCCCACACGGCCGTCATCCGCACACATGCGGACGAGGCCCCCCGCGGAGCCGGTTTGGGCGGCCTGTAGACGCGAAAGTCACCGCTGCCAACCGCCTTTTTCGGATGATCGGGGGGCTAGGCAGGCATTCCGACGAGCGAAATCAGGCGCCCGTAATCGGGCTCCCCCCGGTGCGTCGCGCGGCGGAAGGAGTAGAACAGCTCCGGCTCCGCATAAGTGTCGCGCCCCAGGCTCTCGACCCGCGCCACGCCGGCCCGCTCCAGCCGCGCCGCGACATATCCCAGCAGGTCGAACTGCCAGTGCCCTGCCCGCCCCGGCGCGAAGAACGCGCCCTCGCCTTCGCCGAAGCGCGCGCGGAAGCCATCGTCCACTTCGTAGCTGGCCTGCATGATGCAGGGGCCGATCGCCGCGGCGATCGCGGCGCGATCGGCGCCCAGCGCCACCATGGCATCGACGGTGTTTTCCAGCACCCCGTCATGTGCCCCGCGCCAGCCGGCATGGGCCGCCCCGACCACGCCGGCCGCGCGATCGGCGAGGAGGACGGGCGCGCAGTCGGCGGTCACGACCGCGAGCAGCAGGCCCGCGCGGTCGGTCACCAGGGCATCGCCGCGCGGACGCGCTTCGTCTTCCCACGGCGCGGTCGCCACGATGACATCGGGGGAATGGACCTGGTGCAGGCCGACCAGGCTCGCCCCCGGCAGCACGGCGCCGGCCGCCAGCTCGCGGTTGCGGCGCACCGCGGCCGGGTCGTCGCCGGCGCCGAAGCCGCATTGCAGCCCGCCCACCGCGCCTCGCGACACGCCGCCGCGGCGGGTCAGGAAGCCGTGCGGAACCCCGTCCAGCGCCGCTGCGCGCAATGCCTCAGCCAAGCGAGCGCCCCACCTGCTCGCGCGTGTCGCGCGAAAGGCCGGGCGCGGCGGCAATACGTTCCAGCTCCGCCCGCATAAGCGCCGCGCGACCCGGCTCGATCCGGCGCCAGCGGCCGAGCGGGGCGACGAAGCGGGCCGCGGTCTGGGCATTGATCGGGTCGAGCTCGAGGATCAGGTCCGCGATCAGGCGGTAGCCCTCGCCGCTGGGCGCATGGAAGGCCTGGGGATTGCCGGCGAAGGCCATGTAGAGCGCCCGCACGCGGTTCGGGTTGCGCAGCGTGAAGTCCGCGTGCCCGCGCAGCGCCTTGACGTGTTCGATCGCGGCAGGGTGAAGCGACATCGCCTGCAGGCTGAACCACTTGTCGATCACCAGCGCATTGCCTTCGTAGCGGCGGTAGAAGTCGATCAGGCGATCGGTCCGGGCCGCGCTGTCCAGCCCGCACAGGACCATCAGCGCGCCCTGGCGGTCGGTCATGTTGTCGGCCGAATCGTATTGCCCCGCGGCGACATCGGCCGCGCCGGCCGGATCGCCGGCGGCGAGGTAAGTCAGCGCCAGGGTCTTGACCTTGCGCGCCCCGCGGGCCTCGCGCTCGAGGCCGTAGGGCACCTCGCTCGCCCGCTGGTGGAGACGCAGCAGGCGGTCGCCCAGCTCGCCGGCCAGCCACCGTTTCAGCCCCTCGCGCTCGCGATGGATCCGCCCGGGGTCGGCCACCAGCATCTGCTCGGCGAGATAGGTCTCGCCCGGCAGGACCATCAGCTCGCCGCGCATCAGGTCGTCGAGCCGCTCGTCGTCGAGCACCGCGGTCAGCGCCTCGGCAATCGCGGCCTGGCCCCGCTCGCGGTCTTTCGCGTCGAGCCCTTCGCCCGCCGCGGCCACGAGGTGGCCGACGACGAGTTCCTGCATCGCTTCCGCCCGGGCGAAGGCATCGTCGTCGCGCGCGGCGAGGAAGACGAGGTCTTCGCGCGGGACCTGTCGCTCGATCGAGACCGGCGCGGAGAACCCGCGGTTGATCGAGAGCACCGGCGGGGCGGAGAACCGGTCGAAGGCGATCGTCTTTTCCTCTTCGTCGAGGATCACCAGCTCTTCCCCGCGGTGGGTGCCCGCCTTGCGGTCGAACAGGGCCAGGCGCAACGGGATCGGCATCGGCTGCTTGGACGGCTGCCCCGGCGTGGGCGGGACGTATTGCCGCAGCGTCAGCGTCGCGCTGTCGCCCGCGTGGTCGAGATCGACCGAGACCTTGGGCGTTCCGGCCTGCGAGTACCACCGGCGGAACGCGCCCAGGTCCAGCCCGGCGCCGTCTTCCATCGCCCTGACGAAATCCTCGCAGGTCGCGGCCTCGCCATCGTGGCGGTCGAAATAGAGATCGGTCCCCGCGCGAAAGGCTTCGGGCCCGGCCATCGTGCGCATCATGCGGATGACCTCGGCCCCCTTGTTGTAGACCGTGGCGGTGTAGAAGTTCGAGATCTCGCGGAAGCTGTCGGGCCGGATCGGGTGCGCCAGCGGCCCCGAATCCTCGGGAAACTGGACCGAGCGCAGGACGCGCACGTCCTCGATCCGCTTGACCGCCTCGCCCTGCAGGTCCTGGCTGAAAAGCTGGTCGCGCAGGACGGTGAAGCCTTCCTTCAGCGACAGCTGGAACCAGTCGCGGCAGGTCACCCTGTTGCCCGACCAGTTGTGGAAGTACTCGTGCCCTATCACGCCCTCGATCGCGTCGTAATCGCCGTCGGTGGCGGTTTCCGGGTCGGCCAGGACATACTTCGTGTTGAAGATGTTCAGGCCCTTGTTCTCCATCGCGCCCATGTTGAAATCGCCAACGGCCACGATGTTGAACTGGTCGAGGTCGTATTCGCGGCCGAAGGCCTCCTCGTCCCATTTCATCGCGCGCTTGAGCGATTCCATCGCGTGCTCGGTGCGCGGCAGGTCGGCCTCGCGGACCCAGACGTTCAGCGCGACCTCGCGCCCGCCCATCGTGACGAACCGATCCGACCGCGCGACGAGGTCGCCGGCGACGAGCGCGAAGAGATAGCTCGGCTTGGGCCAGGGATCGTGCCATTCGGCCCAGTGACGGCCGTCGCTCGCCTCGCCTTCGGCGACCTTGTTGCCGTTCGACAGCAGGGCGGGGAACTGCGCGCGCGGCCCTTCCAGCCGGACGCGATAGGTGGACAGCACGTCGGGCCGGTCGGGGAAGAAGGTGATCCGGCGGAAGCCCTCGGCCTCGCACTGGGTGCACAGCATCCCGCCCGAGGCATAGAGGCCCATGAGCTGCGAATTGGCGGACGGGTCGATGCGGGTCTCGATTGCGATCTCGTGCGCATCCCCCGCCAGCGGCAGGACGAGATCGCCTTCGTCCATCGCCCAGTCGTTCACCGGTTGGCCATCGACCGTGACCTGCCGCGGCGTTAGCCCGTCGCCGTCGAGGCGGATCGTCTCCGCCCGGTCGCCGCGCGCGTTGCGGGCGACGGTCAGCTTCGCCCTCACGACCGTGCATTCGAGGCCGAGATCGAAATCCAGCGCGATCTCGGGCACCAGCCAGGGGAATGGCCGGTAATCCTCGCGCCGGATCAGCGGCGGCTCTTTCGGCTCGGGCGCTGCATCGGCCATCTCGGGGTTGCCATCGGGCGTGCTCGGATCGGGGCGAATGTCCATGATTCGAAGCTTCTAGGTCCTTTCTCTGGCGCGTCCATCGGATAGAACGCGCATATGGGCACAATGTTCATCTTCGGCATCGGATATACGGCGAGCCGCATTGCCGCTGCGCTGGAGGCGCGCGGATGGTCGGTCGGCGGAACGGGCTCGGGCGGAAACGTCGCTTTCGACAACGCGGCCGCGGTGCGCGAGGCGCTCGACCGGGCCAGCCACGTGCTTTCCTCCGTGCCGCCGGACCGCGCCAGCGGCGCCGACCCGGTCCTGGCCGAATATGGCGAGTGGCTGGAAGGCGGCGGCCGGTGGATCGGATATCTCTCCTCCACCGGCGTCTACGGCGATACCGGCGGTGCCTGGGTGGACGAAAGCGCCCCCACCGGCACCGGCCGGCGCACTGCGCGCGCGGCGGCCGACCGGGAATGGCTCGCGCGCGGCGCGCGGGTCCTGCGCCTCCCCGGGATCTACGGGCCGGGGCGCAGCGCGCTCGACCGGGTTCGCGCCGGCAAGGCACACCGGATCGATCTCGGCCCCGGCGCGCCGCAGCAGGTCTTCAGCCGCGTCCACGTGGACGATATCGTGACCGGCGCGATCGCCGCGCTCGGCGCGCCGGCCGGGGCCTACAACCTCGCCGACGATTGCCCGGCCAGCCAGAACGCGGTGGTGGAGGAAGCCTGCCGCCTGCTCGGCCGCGCCCCGCCCCCGCTCCTGACGGTCGAGCAGGCCGGCCTTTCACCGATGGCGCGCGGATTCTACGCGGAGAATCGCCGCATCGCGAACGGCAAGGCACGGCGCGTACTCGGCTGGGAGCCGCGCTATCCCACGTTCCGCGAAGGGCTGGCCGCGCTGGCCTGAAAGGTGCGCGTCACACCTGGCGGGCGCGCAGCGCGATCAACATGCCGCCCAGCCCCAGGACGGCGCCTGCCACGGCCAGCAGCGACCAGGCATAACCTTCGGCCAGGGTCGAGATGACCATGGCGACCACGATCACCAGCACCCCGTTATAGGCCGCCCGGCCCGCCCCGATCTGGCGCACGATCGTGTAGTAGAGCGGGAAGGTCACGACCGACCCGGCGATGGCGAGCCAGGCGGTGCCGGCCCAGAACGCCGGCGCGGCGGGGATCGTCGGCGGGCCGGCAAGGGCCCAGGCGACGGCGATGTCGAAGCCCGTGCCGTAGAGCATCGACCAGGCGAGCAGGCTGGCCATCGGCAGCGCGCGGCCGGTCTCGTTGGCCTGGATGACATTGGCGATCGAGGCCGAGAGGATGCCCCCGATCGCCAGCGCCACGCCGAGCATGACGCTGCCGCCCAGCGGCGAGAGGCGCGCCTCGTGCAGCAGGAGGAGCGCGATGCCGCCGATCGCGATGGCGCTGCCCACCAGGAAACGCGGGGTGACCTTCTGGCCCAGGAGCCAGCGCCCGAACAGCGCATTGGGCACCATCAGCATGCCGAACATGACCGCGACCACGCCCGAGGTCAGGTGCAGTTCGGCGCGATAGACGAAGTTGAAATTGCCGCAGAACTGCGTCAGCCCGACCGCCAGCGCCAGCAAGTGGCCGGCCCTGCCGATCGCCAGCGAACGCCGCATCGCCAGCGCGACGGCGAACATTGCAGGCGTCGCGATCGCGAACCGGTAGGCGACCGACCAGCTGGGCGCGACCTCGTGGATCTGCCCGGTGATGACATACCAGGTCGACCCCCAGATCAGCGCCACGACCAGGAACGGCAAGGCGATCCGCAGCCGCAGCAGCGCGTGCGGCGGAGCGGCGGGGCCGGGCGCGGTCACAAGCCGGAAATCGCGCGCGCCAGGGCCGCGACGGCCGCGTCCGCGCTGTTCCACGCGGTGACGAAGCGCGCCGCGTCGCTTCCCCAGTCGTAGAAGCCGAAGCCTTGCCCGCGCAGCGCGGCGCGTTCTTCCGGCGAAAGGCGGACGAAGACCTCGTTCGCCTCGACCGGGTGGAGGAGACGGTCGCCGCAAGCCCCGGCGATTTCCGCGGCCGCGGCATTGGCCGCGCGCGCATTGGCCAGCCACAGGTCGCCCTCGATCATCGCGAGGACCTGCGCCGCGAGGAAGCGCCCCTTCGACTGCAGGTGCCCGGCCCGCTTGCGGCGATAGCGGGCGAGATCGGCGGCGGCAGGGTCGAAGAAGACGACGGCCTCCGCGCTCATCGCGCCGTTCTTGATGCAGCCGAAGCTCAGGGCGTCGGCCGGGCCGGCCGCTTCGGCCGCGGGGCAATCGAGGAAGGCCACGGCATTGGCGAACCGCGCGCCGTCCACGTGCAGCCCCAGCCCGCGTTCGCGCGCCAGGCGGCCGATCGCCGCCAGTTCGCCCGGCCGGTAGCACAGGCCGTATTCGCTCGCCTGGGTGACCGAGACGGCATGGGGCTGGACCTGGTGGACGTCGTCGCGGATCGGATCGATCGTCGCGGCGATGGCCGCGGGATCGAGCTTCGCCCCCGCCCCCTCGGCCAGCAGCAGCTTGGCCCCGTGCAGGTAGAACCCCGGCGCGCCGCCTTCGTCCATCTCGATATGGGCCTCGCGGTGGCAGACGACCGCGCCGTGCGGCTGGACCAGCGTCGCCAGCGCGAGGCAGTTCGCCGCGGTCCCGGTCGCGACCCAGATCGCCGCGCATTCGCGCCCGAACATCGCGGTGAAGGCCTCGTCCAGCCGGTTCGACAGGCCGTCGCCGTCGTAGGGGGCATCGGCGGCGTCGGCGGCGCGCATGGCCTCCCACACGCGGGGATGGACGGCGGCGGCGTTGTCGGAAAGGAACTGCATCGCGGAACGCGTCTAGCTGCCGCAGCGTTGAGCGCAAGAAGGAGCGCAGCATGACCATCGAAGGCCTGGAGATCACGCGCCACCCCGGACCGGGGGAGGAGCCGGTGCACGGCGAGTACCGCGCGCACGTGCCCGGCAGCGACCATGTCGGGCGGCTGACCTGGAAAGCGCGCGGCAATGCGCGAATCGCCGATCATACGCTGGTGCCGCCAGAAATCGGCGGTCGCGGGGTCGCGGCCGCGCTGGTCGAGGCGCTGGTGGCCGACGCGCGCGAACAGGGCTTCATGATCGTGCCGCAGTGTTCCTACGTCGATGCCCAGTTTCGCCGCCACCCGGAATGGAGCGAGCTGCTGGCCCCGACGCCTTCCTGATTCGGGCCTGATCCGGGGCTGACCCGGCTTGAACCGGCCTGAACCGGGGTACGCTAGGCCAGGCGCGAGAAATCGCGCGCGCAGATGCTCTCGGCAATCGCGCCGCGCAGCGCCCAGGCCCGCCCGTGCGCGAGGCCGGGGATTTCCAGGCTTCCGCCGGCGAGGCCCAGGCGAAGCGTGGCATAGCCGCGCCGGCGGGCGATCGGGCCCGCGACCACTTCCACCGAGTGCAGCTTCACCCGGCTCGCCACGTCGGTCCGCGGGGCCAGCCAGCCACGGCGGGCGTAGAGCCAGCGGTCGTCGATCGCGTGCCGTTCGAAACGCCACAGAAACCATTGCCAGGCCGCGAGGATCGCGCCCGCCGCCAGCGGCACGAGCGCGAACAAAGGGCTGGCCAGCCCGTTCAGCGACAAGGCGACGAAAACCGCCAGCGCGATCGCCCCGGCAAGCCCGCCGGCCAGCAGGGCGCTGTCGAGCCGGTAGCGGCCGCTGGCCCGGTGCCAGTCGAGATCTTCGGCCGGCATCGCGAAACCGGCCGCGCGGGCGATCGGCGCGAGTTCGCCCCAGCGGGCGAAGGGCGCGACGTCGTGGCTGGCCGCCCCGGCATCCTGCGCGAGGCTGACGAACTTGAGCCCGTGCCAACCGAACCGGCGGCGGATCACGCCGGTGCGGAACGTCAGCGCCTGGACCCGGTGGGCCGGCATGACGACGTCGGTCCGGGTCAGAAGGCCCCGGCGACGGCGGAAGCCCTTGTTGGTCCGCTCGAGCACAAAGCCCCAGTCGCGCAAGACGGTGCGGATCACGCCGGTCGCGACGCCGAGCGCGATGAAGGTGGCGACGGCCAGTGTCCCGCCCACGACTTGCGCGGTCTGGCCCAGGCCGGAAAGCCACGCGCCGGGCCCGGCCAGCCGTTCCTCCCACGCGTCGAAGTCCCACAGGTCGAACGGCAGGAGAAAATCGAACTGCTGCGCGAGGCCGGCGACGACCGCCACGACCGCGAGCGAGAATTCGAACAGTCCGAAGAGGACAATCCGCCGGGGCCCCATGGCGAAGATCGGCGGCCTGCCCTCGATCTCGCCCTCGGCCCTGCCCTCTGTCTCGCCCTCGGTCTCGCCTGCCGGGGCGCCGGGCCCGTCCTTCTGCGCGCGCACGACCTCGCGCAGGCGCTCCCCCTCCTCTTCGCGCAGGAAGGCAAGCTTCAGCTCGTCCTGCCCGCCCGCGCCGGTTTCGAACCGCACCTCGACCAGTCCGAAAAGCCGGGCCAGCAGCCCCTGCTCGAGGCTGACGTCCTGGATCCGTTCGTAGGGAACCGAGCGGGCGGCGCGGCTCAGCACGCCGCTTTCCACCCGTATGTCTTCCGCCCCCACGCGATAGGTCAGCCGCCGCCACTGGAGCCAGGCCAGGCCGAGCGTGAGCGACAGCAGCGCGAAAGCGAGCGGGATGAGCGCCAGCAGCCAGCGCCCCTCGTCGCGCAGGACGAAGCCCGCCGCGAGCAGCGCGGGCACGACCTGGCGCAGCCCCGTTGCCGCGTGAACGGCCAGGCCGACCGGCTCGGTGCGCCGGGCCTGCCCCTGTTCCGCGCCAGATTCCGTCATCGCCGGCGTCACATCGTGTCGCGCCGGATACGCGCGCGAATCGTCTCGCGCATCGCCCGCGCGTCCTCCTCCGCCAAGCCGGGCAGCGCGACCGAGGCATTGTGGTTGCCGGCCGTGTGGAGCGTGAGCGTGGCGAGGCCATAGGCGCGTTCCAGCGGGCCCTGGTCCACGTCGATATGCTGGACGCGGCCGAACGGCACGACGGTATCCGACCGGAAGAGAATGCCCCGCACGACCCGCAGCCTGTCTTCCCCCATGGCATAGCCGCGCGCGGCATGGCGGCGCAGCGGCACCCGCACGATCAGAAACCCGGCGACGAGCAGGACCGGGACGGCAAAGGCGCCCCGCGGCAGGAGATCGGCGACCTCGAGCACCAGCGAGCCTATCACGAAGGGCAGCGCGGTGAGCGCGGCGGCGATGCGCAGGACCTTGACGTGATTCGGGTGCAGCGCGGTCAGCTCTTCGCGGTCGTCCATGGTGCCTTACATGGATAAGACGGTGACGAAGGGCAAGGCGCAAATTCGCCGGGCGTCGGGCCGGGTGCCCGGAAGGAATGGTGCTGCTGGGGAGGATTGAACTCCCGACCTCACCCTTACCAAGGGTGCGCTCTACCACTGAGCTACAGCAGCGCCTGACGAAGCGGGCGCGCTATTGTCGCGCACCGGTCGAAAGTCAAGCCAAGCTTGAGCCGCGCGCGCATTCGCGGCAAGACGCAGCGCCATGTCCCGGGACAACGACCCCCAGCCCACGCGCGAAGAACGCCTGGCCGCCAAGCTGCGCGAAAACCTGCGCCGACGCAAGGCGCAGTCGCGCCGGATCGCGGGCGCGGAAAGCCCCGAATCGGCAGACAGCGGGCTTTCCAACGCCGGCCCGAAAAGCTAACCGCACACGCCCGACCGATAGAGGAGCCTTTCGTTTGCCCACGCTGATCCTAGTCCGTCACGGCCAGAGCCAGTGGAACCTGGAAAACCGTTTCACCGGCTGGTGGGACGTGGACCTGACCGAGAAGGGGGTGGCCGAAGCGGTCGCCGCGGGCGAACTGCTGGCGGCGAAGAACGTGCTGCCCACGCGGGCCTTCACCTCGCTGCAGACGCGCGCGATCAAGACGCTGCACCTGGCGCTGGAGGCTTGCGGGCGGCTGTGGATCCCCGAGACGAAGGACTGGCGCCTCAACGAACGCCACTACGGCGGGCTGACCGGCCTCGACAAGCAGGAAACCCGCGACCGCCACGGCGACGAGCAGGTCCATGTCTGGCGCCGCAGCTTCGACGTGCCGCCCCCGGTCATGGAGGACGGCAGCGACTACGACCTGGCGGCCGATGCGCGCTATGCCGGGATCGAGGTTCCGCGGACCGAGAGCCTGAAGCTGACCATCGAACGCGTCCTGCCCTACTGGGAAAACGAGATCCTGCCCGTGCTCGCCAGCGGGGAAACGGTGATCGTCTCGGCCCACGGCAATTCGCTGCGCGCGCTGGTCAAGCATCTTTCCGCCATCTCGGACGACGACATCACCGGGCTGGAGATCCCGACCGGCGAGCCGATCGTCTATGAATTCGATGCCGACATGAAGTGCGGCGAACGCCAGTACCTGAAGGATCGCTGACATGGCCGGCGGCGGAGAGGGGACCGGGGCGCGCGTCGCCATCGTGATGGGCAGCCAGTCGGACTGGCCGACGATGAAGTGCGCGGCCGAAGTGCTGGACGAGCTGGGCGTCGCGTACGAGGCGCGGATCGTTTCCGCCCACCGTACGCCCGACCGCATGTACGCCTTCGGCAAGGAGGCCGAGGGCGAAGGCTTCCGCGTGATCATCGCGGGCGCGGGCGGCGCGGCGCACCTTCCGGGGATGCTGAGCGCGCTGACCCACCTGCCGGTGCTGGGCGTGCCGGTCGAATCGAAGGCGCTTTCGGGGCAGGACAGCCTGCTGTCGATCGTGCAGATGCCTGCCGGGGTGCCGACCGGCACGCTGGCGATCGGCAAGGCGGGGGCGACCAACGCGGGCCTGCTCGCCGCGGCGATCCTCGCGCTCGGCGATGCCGACCTTTCGCAGCGCCTCCAGGCCTGGCGCGCCGCGCGCAGCGCCGCCGTGGCCGAGCGGCCGCAGGACTCATGATCGCACCGGGGGGAACGATCGGCATCCTGGGCGGCGGGCAACTGGGCCGGATGATGGCCATTGCCGCCGCGCAGCTCGGCTATCGCTGCCATGTCTACGAACCGGGGCGCGACAGCGTCGCGGCCGAAGTGAGCGCGCAGTTCACTTGCGCCCCCTGGCACGACGAGGCCGCGCTCGCGCGCTTCGCCGAGGGGTGCGACGTCGTGACCTGGGAATTCGAGAACGTCCCGGTCGCCCCGCTGGCCCCGATCGAGGGGCTGCTCGCCCCCCATCCGCGCGCGCTCGAAACCGCGCAGGACCGGCTGAAGGAAAAGCGCTTCGTCGAAGGGCTCGGCGGTGTGCCCGCGGCCTATGCCCCCGTGGACAGCGCGCACGACCTCGCCGCCGCGGTCGACCGGATCGGCGCGCCCGGCATTCTCAAGACCCGCCGCGACGGATACGACGGGAAGGGCCAGTGGCGCATCCAGACCGCGCGCGACGCCAACGCCATCCGCGTGCCCGACGCGCCGGCGATCTACGAAGGGTTCGTGGAATTCGGGTGCGAATTCTCGGTCATCCTCGTGCGCGGCCGCGACGGGGAGGTCCGCTTCTGGGACAGCGCCGAGAACACCCATGTCGGCGGCATCCTGGCCACTTCGACCCTGCCCGCCAGCGCCATGGTCGCCGAACAGGTGCCCGCCGCGCGCGACCTGGCGGCGCAAGTGGCCGAGGCGCTCGGCTATGTCGGGGTGCTGACGCTGGAATTCTTCGCCACTGCCGAAGGGCCGGTGTTCAACGAAATGGCCCCCCGGGTGCACAATTCGGGCCACTGGACGATCGAGGGCGCGGCCACCAGCCAGTTCGAGAACCACGTGCGCGCGATCTGCGGCCTGCCGCTGGGGGACACCGCGACCACGGCCGGCCAGGTAGTGATGACCAACATCATCGGGGAAGACGCGCAGGCCGCGCACGAATGCCTGGGCCAGCCCGGCGCGCACCTCCACCTCTACGGCAAGCGCCAGGCCCGCCCCGGGCGCAAGATGGGCCACGTCACGCGGATCGGCGCGGGATGAGGCCCGCGTGACGCAGGAAATCTTCTGCATCTACGCCCGGGCCGCCAACGGCGTGATCGGCGACCGGGGCCGGCTGCCCTGGCACATCCCGGCCGATCTCAGGCGGTTCAAGGCCCTGACGATGGGCAAGCCGATGATCATGGGCCGCAAGACGTTCGAGAGCCTGCCGGGCCTCCTGCCCGGTCGCCGGCACATCGTGCTGACCCGACGTGAAGGCTGGGGCAGCGAAGGCGCGAGCGTGGCGCGCTCTCCCGCAGAGGCGCTGTCCCTGGCCGGCGAAGCCTGCCCCGAAGTCGCCGTGATCGGCGGGGCGGCGATCTTCGACGTCTTCCTGCCGCGGTCCGACCGGATCGAGCTGACCGAGATTCACGCGCGCTACGAAGGCGATGTGCTGATGCCCCGGCTCGGCCCCGAATGGGCCGAGAAGCGGCGCGAGGAACACCCGGCGTCGGGCGAACTGCCGGCGTTCGATTTCGTCACCCTCGTCAGGGAAGCGGCGTGAAGGCGCGGCTCCCCTGGGGCCTGCTGGCGGTCGTGGCGGTGGCCGCGGGCGCCTTCTTCACGCTCGGCCCGGCGCTGGTCGAACGCAGCATGAACCGGATCGACGGCCAGCCGCCGATCGCCGTGTCCGACGAAGCGCGCGCGCTCCACGAAACGCTGACCATCGTCGACCTGCATTCCGACACCCTGATGTGGGATCGCGACCTCCTCTCCCGCTCCAGGCGCGGGCACGAGGATCTGCCGCGGATGGAGGAAGGCAACGTCGCGCTGCAGGTCTTCTCCAGCGTCACCAAGACGCCGAGCGGCCAGAACTACGACGCCAACGACGGCGATAGCGACAATATCACCCCGCTGGTGATCGCTCAGTTGCAGCCGGTCCGCACCTGGACATCGCTGCTCGAGCGCTCGCTCTACCACGGCGAGAAGCTGGACAGGGCAGTGGCCGCCTCGGACGGCCGCCTCGCCCGGGTGACGACGCCGGGCGAGCTGGACGGCCTGCTCGCGCGCAGGGGCGAGGGCGGGAACACGCCGGTCGGCGCGATGCTCTCGGTCGAGGGGCTGCACAACCTCGAAGGGGACCTCGCCAATCTCGACCGGCTCCACGCCGCGGGCTTCCGCATGGCGGGGCTGACCCATTTCTTCGACAACGACCTCGCCGGATCGATGCACGGGATCGCGAAAGGCGGCCTGACCGCAAAAGGGCGCGCGGCGATCCGGCGCATGGAAGACCTCGGCATGATCGTCGACATCGCGCATTGCAGCCATGCCTGCGTCGCCGACATCCTCGCCATGGCGCGGCGCCCGGTCGTCTCCAGCCACGGCGGGGTCCAGGCCACCTGCAAGGTCAACCGAAACCTTTCCGACGAGGAGATCCGCGGCGTGGCGCGCACCGGCGGCATTATCGGCATCGGCTACTGGGACGCCGCGATCTGCGATACCTCTCCCCGCGCCGCGGCCCGGGCGATGAAGCACGTGCGCGACCTGGTGGGGATCGAGCACGTGGCGCTGGGCAGCGATTACGACGGGGCGACGACGGTGCGGTTCGACACCAGCCAGCTGGTTCAGGTGACGCAGGCGCTGCTGGACGAAGGGTTTACCCACGAAGAGATCCGCGCCGCCATGGGGGGCAATGCCCTGCGCGTGCTGCGCGCCGGGATCGCGCCGATGGAGCCGGCCCGATGAGGTGGCTCGACCATCGCCAGCCGCTGCCCGACAGCCTGCGCGGCGCGATCATCGCGCTGGGCAATTTCGACGGCTTCCACCTCGGCCACCAGGCGGTCGCGCGCGAGGCGATCGAATGGGCCCGCGCCGAAGGGCGCCCGGCGATCATCGCCACGTTCGATCCGCACCCGGTGCGCTTCTTCAAACCCGACGCGGCTCCGTTCCGCCTGACCACGCTGGAACAGCGGCAGGAACTCTACCTCGCGGCCGGGGCGACGGCGATGCTGGTGTTCCATTTCGACGCCGCGCTGGCCGGGACGAGCGCGGAAGACTTCGTCCGCGTCCTGCTGCACGAACGCCTGGGCGTTGCCGGGGTGGTCACCGGGGAAGACTTCACTTTCGGCAAGGGCCGGGCCGGCGATCGCGCGGTGCTGGCGCGCCTGGGCGGCGAGGCCGGCATTGCCACGCGCGCGGTCGCCCCCGTGATGGACGGCGGTGCCCCCGTATCCTCCAGCCGCGTACGCGAAGCGCTCCGTGCCGGCGATCCGGAGGAAGCCGCCCGCCTCCTTACCCGCCCCTTCGCCATTCGCGGCGTCGTCGAACATGGCGACAAGCGCGGGCGCGAAATCGGCTATCCCACCGCAAACCTCGCGATCGAGAGCTACTTGCGCCCGCGTTTCGGCATCTATGCCGTGACCGGCCGCGTCCTTGCCACCGGGCAGGTGCTGACCGGCGCGGCGAATATCGGCGTGCGCCCCCAGTTCGCCCCCCCGCGCGAACTGCTCGAACCGCATTTCTTCGACTTTTCGGGCGATCTCTACGGGCAGGAAATCGAAGTTGCCTTCCGCCATTTCCTGCGGCCGGAGGCGAAGTTCGACACGATCGAGGGGCTGATCGCGCAGATGGAGCGGGATTGTGCGCGCGCGCGGGAGCTGCTCGGCTGATGCCCTGGCTGCGCTATCTCGCCTTTGCCCTCGCGCTGGGGTTCCTCGCGCTTACCGTGGTCAACGCCAGCTGGCTCGCGCCCGAGCCGAAAGGGGCGGTCAAGCTGATCGCCGATGGCGGCCTGCGCCAGTTGCCGGCGCCGGATGACAACGACGACGTGCCCTGCCCCGGCACGCGGATCGAGCAGCCGGCGCACGATTACATCGCGAACACCGCGCGTTCGATCGCGCGCGCGGCCAAGCTGGGCGCCCACGTGATCGCGGTGGACGTGACCCCGACCGCCGACGGGCAGATCGCGCTGTTCGCCGACGAGACGCTCGATTGCCGGACCGACGGCACCGGGCCGGTTCGCGGGCAGTCGATGGCCGCGCTCAAGGCGCTCGACCCTGGCCATGGCTTCCGCGCCGAGGGCGGGACCTACCCGCTGCGCGATGGCGAAACCGGCGCGATCGCGACTCTGGCGGAGGGCATTCGCGCCGCCGGCCGCGCGCGCCTGCTCTATCGCTTTACCGCCGACGACGCGGCCGAGGCGGACCTGCTCGCCGCGGCATTGCGCGCGGCGGGCCGCGATCCGGTGGCCGCCGGCGACGGTTTCCACGGCCCGCCCGCGCCGATCGCGCGAATCGCGCAGATCCATCCCGATGCCTGGGCATTCTCGCCCGAAAGCGCCCGGAAATGCACGAGCGCCTACAGGTGGCAGGGCTGGTTCGGGATCGTGCCCGCCGCCTGCCGGGGCGGCACGCTGATCGTGCCGCTCGACCGCCAGTGGGCCTTTGCCGGCTGGCCCAACCGCCTGGTCGCGCGGATGGAAGAAGCCGGCGCGCACGTCGTCGTCGCCGCGCCGGGCGGCGGCGACCGCCTGGCCGGGCTGACTTTCCCCGAGCAGCTGGGCGAGATCCCGGCCAGCTTCAACGGCTATGCCCTGGTGGACGACGGGTTCACCGTCATCCCCGCGCTGATCAACCGGTTCGACGACCGTTCGCAGGCGGAAATCGACGCCGCGCAGGCCGCGCTCGAACGGCGGCGGGCCGCCCGGTGACGCGAACCGGCTTTATCGCGCGCGGCAATTGCCCTAACGGCCCATCCGCATGACTGAACAGCGCGACTACAAGGACACGGTCTTCCTGCCCAGGACCGATTTTCCCATGAAGGCCGGCCTTCCGCAGAAGGAGCCGGGCATTCTCGCGCGCTGGGAGGAACAGGGCCTCTACCGCAAGCTGCGCGAGGAGCGCGCGGGGCGCGAGACGTTCGTCCTCCACGACGGCCCGCCCTATGCCAATGGCGACATGCATATCGGCCACGCGCTCAACCACGTGCTGAAGGACATGGTGGTGCGCACGCAGACCCTGCTCGGCAAGGATGCGCCCTACGTGCCCGGCTGGGACTGCCACGGGTTGCCGATCGAATGGAAGGTGGAGGAACAGTACCGCAAGAAGAAGCGGAACAAGGACGAGGTGCCCCCGGCGGAATTCCGCGCCGAATGCCGCGCCTATGCGCAGCACTGGGTCGATACGCAGCGCGAACAGCTCAAAAGGCTGGGCATCAACGGCGACTGGGACAATCCCTACCTGACGATGGATTTCGAGGCCGAGGCGACGATCGTCGCCGAGCTGATGAAATTCGCCGAGGCGGGCAATCTCTACCGCGGCGCCAAGCCGGTGATGTGGAGCCCGGTGGAAAAGACCGCGCTGGCCGAAGCCGAAGTCGAGTACGAGGATATCACCTCGACCCAGATCGACGTCGCGTTCGAGATCGTCGAAAGCCCGATCCCCGAACTGGTCGGCGCCCACGCGGTGATCTGGACGACCACGCCATGGACGATCCCGGTCAACCAGGCCTTGGCCTATGGGCCGGAGATTGAGTACGGAATCTATAGAGTTGTCGACCAGCCTAGAGCGGTGTGGACTGGGCCAAGTGAGGACAGCATTGTCGATCAGAAGTTAGATGGTCTTCGCGAGGCCACGAAGGACGATCCAGCGATTGGGCGTCGGATTCTGATTGCGGCCAATTTAGTCGACGCCTTTAAGCAACGGCTCTCTGAGACCCGTCCGTATGACGTTCTCCTGCAGTTGGAACAGGAGATAACTAGCTCCGACCTCGAAGGCACCGTCGCCCGCCACCCGATGCACCACCTCGGCGGGTTCTTCGCCGAGCCTCGCCCGCTGCTTGCCGGCGATTTCGTCACGACCGACAGCGGTACGGGCCTCGTCCATATGGCGCCCGATCACGGCGAGGACGACTTCGCCTTGTGCAAGGCCAACGGCCTGACGCCCAGGTTCGTGGTCGAGGCCGATGGCCGCTATCGCGACGACTGGCTGTGGCTCGGCGGCGACGACGAACGGCGCATGTCGGTCATCAACCCGAAGTTCAACGCGCCCGACGGCCCGATCTGCTCGGACTTGCGCGAAGCGGGCGCGCTGCTTTCGGCCAGCGCCGACTACAGGCATTCCTACCCCCACTCGTGGCGGTCCAAGGCCAAGGTCATCTATCGCTGCACCCCGCAGTGGTTCGTGCCGATGGGCAAGCCGCTGGCCCCCTCCGACCCTCACTCCGCTCGGGCCACCTCCCCCAGCGGGGGAGGATCGGGTTACGACAATCCTCCCCCCTTGGGGGAGGTGGCAGCCGCGCCAGCGGCTGACGGAGGGGGTGCGACCCTGCGCAGCACCGCCCTCGCCGAAATCGAGCGCGTGCGTTTCGTGCCCGAAAAGGGCCGCAACCGCATCGGCGCGATGGTGGAGGGGCGGCCCGACTGGGTCCTTTCGCGCCAGCGCGCCTGGGGCGTGCCGATCACGCTGTTCGTCGACCGCAAGACCGGCGAATACCTTGCCGACCCGGCGGTCAACGCGCGGATCGTGGAGGCCGTGCGCGCGAAAGGCGTCGATGCCTGGACGGAAGAAGCCGCCGCCGACCTGCTCGGCCCCGATTACGATCCGGCGGATTACGAACGGGTGACCGATATCCTCGACGTGTGGTTCGATTCGGGCTGCACCCACGCCTTCGTGCTCGAAAGCGGGCGCTGGCCCGAGCTGCGCTGGCCGGCGGACCTCTACCTCGAAGGGTCGGACCAGCATCGCGGCTGGTTCCAGTCCTCGCTGCTCGAAGCCTGCGCCACGCGCGGGCGCGCGCCTTACGATGCCGTGCTCACCCACGGGTTCACGATGGCCAGCGACGGCAAGAAGATGTCGAAATCGCTCGGCAACACGGTCGATCCGAACAAGGTCATGCAGCAGTACGGGGCCGACATCATCCGCCTCTGGGCGCTATCGGTGGACTTTACCGAGGATCACCGGATCGGCGACGAGATCCTGAAGGGCGTCGCGGACCAGTATCGCAAGCTGCGCAACACGTTCCGCTACATGCTCGGCGCGCTCCAGGGGTTCGATAGCGAGACGGAAGGGGTGGACCCGGCGGAAATGCCGGAGCTGGAGCGCTACGTCCTGGGCGAACTCCATGCGCTCGACGCCACGCTGCGCCGCGCGATCGCCGATTTCGACTTCAACGAGTATACCCGCGCGCTGGTCGATTTCGCGAACGAGGACCTTTCGGCCTTCTTCTTCGATATCCGCAAGGACAGCCTCTATTGCGACGGCGAGGGCGACTTGCGCCGCCGCGCCTATCGCACCACGCTGGACATCCTGTTCCACGCGCTCGTGCGCTATGCCGCGCCGGTGCTGGTGTTCACCGCGGAAGAAGTGTGGACGACGCGTTTCCCCGATCGCGGCAGCGTGCACCTGCTCGAACTGTCGCCGATGCCCGAAAGCTGGGTCGATCCGGCCCTCGCCGAACGCTTCGGCAAGCTGCGCGACTTGCGCGAACAGGTGATGGAAGCGATCGAGCCGCTGCGGCGGGAGAAAGTCATCCGATCGGGCCTGGAAGCCGCGGTGACGGTGCCCGCAGCCGCCGTGCCCGAGGGTTTCGGCGACGCCGACCTGGCCGAGCTGTTCATCACTGCGTCAGTCGCGCGCGGGCAGGGCGAAGGCGTGACCGTGACGCGCACCGACGACAACAAGTGCGGCCGCTGCTGGCGGCTCCTGCCCGAAGTGAGCGAGGACGGCGCCCTGTGCGGCCGCTGCGCCGGCGTGATCGCGCAACTGGATGATGCGGCATGAGCAAGGTCATGAAATACCGGCTGGCCGGCTTCGCGGTGGCGATCGCGCTGTTCCTGGCCGACCAGGCGATGAAGCACTACGTCACGCAGACGCTGGCGATGCAGCGCGGCGACGTGGTGGAGCTGCTGCCGTTCTTCGATTTCCGGCTGACCTACAATTTCGGCATCTCGCTCGGCATGTTCCAGGCGGATTCGATGGAAATGCGCTGGCTGCTGGTCGGCGTGACCAGCCTGATCGCCCTGGTGGTGACGATCTGGATGCTGCGCGAGCGGCTGCTGGGCGAGATCCTGGGCCTTGCCCTGATCCTCGGCGGCGCATTGGGCAATATCCGCGATCGATACGAGCTGGGCTATGTCGTCGACTATGCCGACCTGCACTTCGGCGAGTTTCGCCCCTTCCTGATCTTCAACATCGCCGATGCCGCGATCACCATCGGCGTCCTCATTATCCTTGCCCGCGCGTTTTTCCTGCGCGACAAGGAGGAAACATCCGAAACCGAGACGGCGCCCGGCGCCGCGGAGAGCTGACAATGAGCCAATTTTCCAGGCGCAAAGCGACCACCCTCGCCCTTCTGACCGGCGCCAGCGCCATGCTCGCCGCCTGCGGCAGCAACGGCGGGATCCTCGCGCGCGAACGGCCCGACGAGTTCGCGGTCCAGCGGCAGGCGCCGCTGGTCGTGCCGCCCGATTTCAACCTCGTGCCCCCGGCCCCCGGCGCGCCGCGCCCGGCGGAAGGCACGGCGGGCGAACAGGCGCTGGAGGCGCTGTTCGGCGGCCCGGCCCCGCGCAGCGCGGTCGAAACCAGCGTTCTCGACCGTGCGGGGGCGGCCGACCCGGGCATCCGTTCGACCGTCGGCGATCCGCAGACGCACACCGTCGCGAAAGGCAGCGTGACACGCGACATCGTCGCCGCGCCCGAAGGCGACGGCCAGTATGCCCAGGCCGTGATCCCGGGCTGACGCGCCCCGCCCTGCCGGTGCCGACCCGGGCCCGGCAGGCAATGGCGAAACCATCGATGCGAAGCGGCGCTGGCGGCGCGCGGCCGGGCTTTACTCGGGCGCGACCAGTATCTTGTCGATCTTGCGCCCGTCCATATCCACGACTTCGAAGCGCCAGCCCTGGTCGGCGAAGCTCTCGCCTTCCTGCGGCAGGTTCTTGAGCACCGAGAGCACGTAACCGGCGACGGTCGCGAACTCGCGATCCTCGCCGTACTCGATTCCCAGCCGGTCGGCGAGGTCGTCCGCCGGCAGGGCCCCGGACACGAGCAGCGAACCATCGCTGCGCTCGACAATGCCCGGCTGGTCGCCCTGGTCCTGATCGCTGGCGAACTGGCCGGCGATCGCGGTCAGCAGGTCGGACGGGGTGACGATCCCGTCGAGATGGCCGTATTCGTCGTGCACCATGGCCATGGCCACTTCCGATTGCTGCAGGACGCGCAGCGCGTCCATCGCGTCGAGCTGGTCGGGCACGACTTCGGCCTGGCGCATGATCGCGCGTGGCGAAACCGGCTCGTTCGCGACCATCCGGGCCAGGACCTCGCGCACCTTGACCACCCCGACGATGCGATCGGGCGAACCTTCCGCCACGGGCAGCAGCGAGTGCGGGCTCTTCTCGATCGCGGCGCGCATCTCCGCCTCGTCGGCATCGGCATCGACCCAGTCGAGCTCGGTCCGCGGCGTCATCACGTCGCGGACCGGCTTTTCCGCCAGCCGCACGACGCCGGCGAGGATCTGGTGCTGGTCCACCTCGATCACGCCCGACCGGGTCGCCTCGGCGAAGATCATGTGCAGTTCTTCCGCGGTCACGCTCGACTGCCCGCCGGGCCGCACGCCCAGCAGGCGGATCAGCAGGCCGGACGAGGTGTCGAGCAGCCAGACCAGCGGCGCGGCGATCCGGGCGAGAAGCGCCATCGGGCGCGCCATGACCAGCGCGATGGGCACCGCGGCGCGCAATGCGACCTGCTTGGGCACGAGCTCGCCCACGACCAGGCTGCCGTAAGTCGTCAGCGCGATGACGACGGCAAAGCCCGCCTCGTCGGCATAGGTGGACGGGAGGCCGAGCGCCTCCAGCCGCTCGCCGACCGGGCCGCCGAGGCTGGCGCCCGAATAGGCGCCGGCGACGATCCCGACCAGCGTGATGCCGATCTGCACGGTCGAGAGGAACTTGCCCGGGTCCGCCGCCAGCGCGATCGCCGTGGTCGCGGCGGAGCTGCCCTTGTCGGCGGCCGCCTTGAGGCGCGCGGTGCGGGCGGAAACGATCGCCAGTTCGGACATCGCGAACACGCCGTTCAGCAGGATGAGCCCGGCGATGATGAGCAGGTCTGACCAGGGAAAGGGTGTCACGCCGGCAGCGCTAGCACAAATGCCGCGCCGCGCCAGCCTCCCGCGTGCGGGATCGTTGACGGGATCGGGGAACGGGCGCACCTTACGATAGTTTCGCAAGGGCGAGACGCAGACGGGGGCCGTGCCCTCCAACGACTCAATGCGTGTGCAGCAGAGGGGAAATACCCATGAAGAAGTCGAAAATGATCGTTGCCAGCCTTGCCGCGATGTCGCTGGTGAGCGTGTCGGCCTGTGTTACCGATCCGAACACCGGCGAACGCAAGATTTCGCGCACGGCGATCGGCGGCGTCGGGGGCGCGGCGGCCGGTGCACTGCTCGGCGGGCTGATCGGGGGCAAGACCGGGCGCATCATCGGCGCCGTCGGCGGCGGCGCGATCGGTGGCGTCGTGGGCTACAGGATGGACCAGCAGATCAAGGAACTGCGCGAATCGACCGCCGGCTCGGGCATCGACGTGACCGAGGTGGACAATGGCGAGGCGATCCTGGTCAATCTGCCCGACGGCGTGACGTTCGATGTCGGCAGCGCGACGCTCAAGCCCGCGTTCCGCTCCACGCTCGACGACGTGGCCGCCAACCTGACGCAATATCCGAACAGCCTGATCGACGTTTACGGGCATACCGATTCGACCGGTTCGGAATCGTTCAACCAGGGCCTGTCCGAACGGCGTGCACAGACGGTGGCGAACTACCTCACCAGCCGCGGCGTCAACTCGGCGCGCATTCGCTGGCAGGGCTTCGGCGAAACGATGCCGGTGGCCGACAACTCGACCGATTACGGCCGGCAGCGCAATCGCCGGGTGGAAATCAAGATCATCCCGCTGACGCAGGCAGAGATCGACGCGGCCCAGAACCGCTGATCCCGCCTGCCCGCGGGGCAGCAAAGGCGAAGGGGCCGGCCCGGATGGATCGGCTCCTTTTCCATGCCCGGGCCACCGGCCCCGCCGGAGGCTGTTCAGCGCCGGGGCCGCGCCAGGGCGTGCGCCCGGCCGGCCAGCCGATCGACCGCGGCGGAATGGATCGCCGGGGCGCTGATCAGCAGGCCGAAGGCGCGCGGATCGCGCTTGTTGTAGTTGAGCGGATCGCCGAAAGCGTCGGTCACGGCAGCGCCCGCCTCGCGCGCGATCAGCGCCGCGGCGGCGATATCCCATTCGTAACCCCAGCGCAGCGTCGCCAGCAGGTCCGCCTCGTCCGCCGCGACCATCGCCGCGCGCAGGGCGATCGAATTGGGCTTGTTCACGGTCGCCAGGTCGCGGTCTTCGCGGCGCAGCGAATCGGCCGGCACCCGCGCCCCGGGAAAAACCTCCCGCCGCGACGCGCGCAGCGGCTCGCCATTGCGCCACGAGCCCTGGCCCGAGATGCCGATCCATTCTTCCCCGCGCGCCGGGGCCGCCAGCATTCCGATCAGGGGCCGGCGCTCGCTGATCAGCGCGACCGACACGGCCCAGCCGGTGCGCCCGCGGATGAAATCGCGCGTGCCGTCGATCGGATCGACCAGCCAGATCAGCCCGCGATCGAGCCGCGCGGGATCGTCCGCCGTCTCCTCCGAAAGCCACCCGGCCGCGGGCAGCAGCCGGCCGAGCTCGCGCCGCAGGAAGGCATCGACTGCCAGATCGGCCGCGCATACCGGGTTCCCCGGGGTCTTCTCCCAGCTTTCCAGCGCATGGCCCGCGCCGGGCCACGACCCGAACGCAATCCGCCCGGCTTCGCGGACGATGTCTTCCAGGCGGGCGCGATCGATCATCGTGCTTCGCTGTTGGGAGCGGACGCCGGACTTTTCAAGCGGGGCAATCCGTGCTTATGCCCCGCCGCATCCTTCCCATCCGCAACAACGGGGCCCGCCTTCCATGAATATCCACGAATACCAGGCCAAGGAACTGCTCGCGAAGTATGGCATCGGCATCCCGGCCGGCCATGCCGCCACGACCGTGGAGGAAGCGGTCGAGGGCGCGAAGAAGCTTCCCGGGCCGCTCTACGTGGTCAAGGCCCAGATCCACGCCGGCGGCCGGGGCAAGGGCACGTTCAAGGAACTCGGCCCCGATGCCAAGGGCGGCGTGCGCCTGGCGAAGTCGGTCGAGGACGTCGAATCGAACGCGCGCGACATGCTGGGCAATACGCTGGTGACCGTGCAGACGGGCGAAGCGGGCAAGCAGGTCAATCGCCTCTACGTCACCGACGGGGTCGACATCGCGCGTGAATACTACCTCTCGATGCTGGTCGATCGCGCCACCGGGCGCGTGGCGATGATCGTTTCGACCGAAGGCGGTATGGATATCGAGCAGGTCGCGCACGACACGCCGGAGAAGATCACCACCATCACGATCGACCCGGCCCAGGGCTTCATGCCGCATCACGGCCGCGCGGTCGCCTTCGCGCTGAAGCTGACCGGCGATCTCAACAAGCAGGCCCAGAAGCTGGCGAAGCAGCTCTATACCGCCTTCATGGATCTCGACTGCGCGATGCTGGAGATCAATCCGCTGGTCGAGACGGAGGACGGCAAGCTCCTCGTCCTCGACACCAAGATGAGCTTCGATTCGAACGCGCTCTACCGCCACCCCGACGTGGAGGCGATGCGCGACGAGACGGAAGAAGACCCGGCCGAAGTCGAGGCGAGCGAATACGACCTCGCCTACATCAAGCTCGACGGCAACATCGGCTGCATGGTCAATGGCGCGGGCCTGGCCATGGCCACGATGGACATCATCAAGCTCAACGGCGCCTTCCCGGCCAACTTCCTCGACGTGGGCGGCGGCGCCAATCGCGAGAAAGTGACCGCCGCGTTCAAGATCATCCTCAAGGACCCCGCGGTCGAGGGCATTCTCGTCAACATCTTCGGCGGAATCATGAAGTGCGACGTGATCGCCGACGGCATCGTCGCGGCGGCCAAGGACGTGAACCTCTCGGTCCCGCTGGTGGTTCGCCTCGAAGGCACCAATGTCGAACAGGGCAAGGACATCCTGAACAACTCGGGCCTGCCGATCGTCAGCGCCGACGACCTGGGCGACGCCGCGCGCAAGATCGTGGCCGAGGTCAAGCAGGCCGCCTGACCTGGCACGGCGGGGCGCGCGCTAGGGCGTGGGCTCCGCCGCCGCTGTCTTCTCCCGGCGGGCGAACCGGAACACCTGCTCGGTAAAGGTCTCGCCTTCCCCCTGCATCCGCACGGCGACGATCAGGCCGCCCTCGCCGTCGCAGCGATAGGTCAGCGCGCTGAAGCGCAGCAGGCACGGTTCGGCCGCGATCAGGCGGAACCGGACCATCTCGTCCTTCTCCTCCCACCCGGTCAGGTCGGGGTTGAAGTGCTTGAGCCTGAGGACGAGGCTGCCTTCCTCCTCGGCGATCTGCATGTGTTCGGTGAACATCAGGCCGCCCTGGTGCTGCTGCTGCACGAACACGCCGACCATCGTGCCCCCGGCCGGGGGCAGCCAGCTTTCCGCCGCCGGCGCGCCGGCGATCCCGGCCCCGGCCCAGTCGCCGACCAGCCACGCCGCATCGGCGATCGTCGCCGGTGGCGGAACGTGCCCTTCGGCTGCGACCTGCGTTTCCTGTGCCGCCGCCGGCAGGGCGAGCATCGCCGCCAGCGTCATCATGGCCCCGCGCATCATAGGCATTCCCCTCTATTGCCCCGGGGCGAGGCTATCCCGGATCGGCCGGGCGGTAAAGCGATCGAGGCTTGACCGCGCCGACCCGGAACGCGAGGACAGCCGGCAGGTTCAATCAGAGCGGGCGGGTCCTCGCGACTTGACGCTTACGTAAACGCTAGCTAGGCGAACCCTCGTGTAATTCGAGAGGAAGGACAACCGATGAAAATCCTCGTGCCCGTCAAGCGGGTGATCGACTACAACGTGAAGCCGCGCGTCAAGGCGGACGGTACGGGCGTCGACCTGGCCAACGTCAAGATGAGCATGAACCCGTTCGACGAGATCGCGGTGGAAGAAGCGATCCGGATCAAGGAAGCGGGCAAGGCGGACGAGATCGTGGCCGTTTCGATCGGCCCGGCCAAGGCGCAGGAAACGCTGCGTACCGCGCTCGCCATGGGCGCGGACCGGGCGATCCTGGTCCAGACCGACGACGAAATCGAACCGCTCGCGGTCGCCAAGATCCTCAAGGCCATCTACGAGGCGGAGGAGCCGGGCCTGGTGATCCTGGGCAAGCAGGCGATCGACGACGATTCGAACCAGACGGGCCAGATGCTCGCCGCGCTGACCGGCCGGCCGCAGGGCACGTTCGCCAACACGGTCGAGATCGACGGCGACAGCGTCACGGTGAAGCGCGAGATCGACGGCGGCCTGGAAACGGTGAAGCTGACCCTGCCGGCGATCGTGACGACCGACCTGCGCCTGAACGAGCCGCGCTATGCCTCGCTGCCGAACATCATGAAGGCCAAGTCCAAGCCGCTCGATACCAAGAGCCCGGCCGATTACGGCGTCGATACCGCGCCCCGGCTGACCACGACCAATGTATCCGAGCCGCCGGTGCGCCAGGCCGGGATCAAGGTCGCCGACGTCGACGAGCTGGTCGCCAAGATCAAGGCGCTCGGCATCGCGTGAGGATTATCCCCCGCCTCGCCCGGCGCGAGCCCCCGGCCGCCAGCGCAGCCGCCGGGAGCGCAAGGCCCGGGCCGGCACCGGCGAACCGGGCCGAGCGGGGCAGATTTGAAGGGAAGTTGAGATGAAGACTCTCGTTCTGGTCGAACACGACAACGCTTCGGTGAAGGACGCGACCCTCGCCACCGTCACCGCCGCGGCCAAGCTGGGCGACGTCAACCTGCTCGTGGCCGGCAGCGGCTGCGCCGCGGTGGCCGATGCCGCGGCGAAGATCGCAGGCGCGGGCACGGTCTACCTGGCCGACGATACAGCCTACGAACACCAGCTGGCCGAGAACGTCGCCCCGCTTGCGACCGACCTGATGAAGGACCACGACGCCTTCCTCGCGCCCGCGACCACGACCGGCAAGAACATCGCCCCGCGCGTGGCGGCTCTGCTCGACGTGATGCAGATTTCCGACATCCTCTCGGTCGAAGGCGAGAAGGCCTTCACCCGCCCGATCTACGCCGGCAACGCGATCGCGACCGTCGAATCGAGCGACGCCAAGCTGGTCATCACCGTGCGCGGGACGGCCTTCGACAAGGCGGACGCCGAAGGCGGTTCGGGTTCGGTCGAGACGGTGTCCGGCCCCGGCGACGCCGGCATTTCCAGCTTCGTCGGCCAGGAACTGGCGGAAAGCGAACGCCCCGAACTGACCAGCGCCAAGGTGATCGTTTCGGGCGGCCGCGCGCTCAAGGATGCCGAGACGTTCGAACAGTACATCATGCCGCTGGCCGACAAGCTCGGCGCGGGCGTCGGCGCCAGCCGCGCCGCGGTGGATGCCGGCTATGTCCCGAACGATTACCAGGTCGGGCAGACGGGCAAGATCGTCGCCCCGGAAGTCTATTTCGCGATCGGCATTTCCGGCGCGATCCAGCACCTCGCCGGGATGAAGGATTCCAAGACGATCATCGCGATCAACAAGGACGAGGACGCCCCGATCTTCCAGGTCGCCGACATCGGCCTGGTGGCGGACCTGTTCAAGGCCGTTCCGGAACTGACCGACAAGCTTTGATGCTTGCATGACAACGGGCGGTGCCGTCTTCCGGTCGGCGCCGCCCGTGTTATAAGTGCGCCTCCATCGCCGTGCCGATCGGGGGGAGCGCACGATGAAAACACTATCGGTCCCGGCCGCCGGCGCCGCCGCCCTGGCGGCCGTTTTCGCAGGCCAACCGGCATCGGCCGGCGAACCGGTCCACCTGGCCCCGTCCTCACCGTGGCAGCTTCGCTACGACAAGGAAGCCTGCCGCCTTTCGCGCTCGTTCGGCGAAGGTGAGCAGGAAGTCGTGCTCACGCTGGCGAAATACGCCCCGGGCATCGCGATGGAGTTCGTCGTGGCGGGAACGCCGCTGCGCCCCGATGGCGATCGTTTCGCCTATCGGTTCGACCCGGTCCGCGAACCGGACGAGGAGCGCCATGCCCTGTTCGGCACGGCCGACGACGGGCAGACCATCTGGCAGTTCACCGGCGAACTGATCCCGCGCGCGATGCTCGCCCATGTCGGCGGTGGCAGCGAGCCGGGCGGGTTGAAGGCGGTCGAGACCCGGATTGCCGAACAGACCGAAGCCTTCACGATCGTCTCCGGCGTCAGGCAGCCGGTCTCGCTCCGCACCGGCAGCCTGGCCAAGGCAATGGCGGCGCTCGACACCTGCCTGGTCGACCTGGTTCGCAGCTGGGGCTACGATCCGGAACAGCTCAGCGCGCTGAGCGCCTGGCCGCACCCGCGGTCCCACCCCCGCCTGTGGATCCGGGGGACCGACTATCCGGACACCGCGCTGCGCGACAACCTGGCCGGCGCGGTGCGGTTCCGCCTGGCCGTGGACGCGGAGGGCAACGTGTCCGACTGCGTGGTCCAGGCGGCCTACTCCGATCACGCTTTTCGCGAAGCCACCTGCAAGGCGCTGCGCCACCGCGCGCGGTTCACCCCGGCGCGCGACGCCGAAGGACGACCGGTGGCGGCTTACTGGGTCAGTTCCAGCTTGTTCGCCATCGCCCGGTATCGCTGACATGACGGCGGCAAGGCAGATCGGAATCGCATGCGCGCTCCTCTCCGCGCTGGGTGGCTTTGCCGCGCAGGCCGCGGCGAAGGAGCCGCTCGTCCTCCGGCCCGCATCGCAGTGGGTCCTCGACTATGCCGACGACAGCTGCCGCATGGCGCGCACGTTCGGCGAAGGGGAGGAGAAGACGATCTTCATTCTCGAGCGGTACGAACCCGGCGACCGGTTCTCCCTCATCGTCGGCGGCGATCCGCTGAAGGCCCAGCTCTACACCGACACTGCCTTCCGCTTCGGGCCGGACGGGTACGAGGAGGAGGGCGCGTTCCGGACCGGCGAGATGGGGGAATACTCGCCCATCGTGCTGGGCAGCGGCCTCTTCCTCGCCGCTCCGCCCAACCTCGGCGAGCGCGGGGGCGCCGAGGCTCGCGATGCCGACGCCGGCACGATCAGCGTATTCGACCAGGCGATCGCTTTCGAACAGGAGGCGGCGATTACCTGGCTGGAGATCCAGCGCGGAAAGCGGCGCCCCGTGCGGCTCGCGCTCGGTTCGATGGGGCCGCCGATGGCCGCCATGCGCAAATGCACCGAAGAGCTGCTCACCCATTGGGGTATCGACCTGGAAAGCCACCGCGCCCTGACGCGCGAGGTCCGGCCCAAGGGCAATCCCGGCCACTGGGTCGTGAGCAGAGACTATCCGGGCGACCTCGCCAGCAAGGGTGTCGAAGGGCTCGTCCATTTCAGGCTCAGCGTCAGTGCCGAAGGCGTGCCGACCGATTGCCACATTCAACGTTCTATCCGTCCGCGGGATTTCGACGAGGCCGTGTGCAACGCGCTGATGCGCCGCGCCCGGTTCGAGCCGGCGCTCGATTCGCAAGGCCGCCCGGTCGCTTCCTACTGGCGCAGCACGGTCAACTTCCTGGTGCCCTAGGCCCTTCGCGGCCCGGTCACGGCAGGATGGCCGTGACCGCGTGGATGGTCACGCCGACCAGCCCGCCCACCAGCGTGCCGTTGATGCGAATGAACTGAAGATCCCGCCCGACGGCGTTCTCCAGCCGGTCGGTAATCGTGCGCGCATCCCAGCGGCGCACGGTTTCGGACACCAGCTGGACGATCTGCCCGCCATAGCGGGTGGCCACGCCGACCGCGGTGCGTCGGGCGAACCGGTTGACCTGCATCTGCAACCGCACGTCCTGGCGCAGCGCGGCGCCGATTTCGCCCAGCGTCGAACCGAGCCAGCCGTCGAGCGCCGAATCGGGATCGCGCGCCATGGCCACCAGCCGGGTCCGCAGCCGTTCCCATACCCCCTGCCACCATTCCGCGACCGCCGGGTTGTCGAGCAGCTCGCGCTTCATCCGTTCGACCTTCTCCCGCGTGGCGGGATCGTGAACGAGATCGTGCGCCGTCTGCTCCAGCCCTTCCTCGATCTTGCGCCGCAGCGGATGCTCCGGATCGACGAGAACCTCGGCCAGCAGGCGATAGAGCCCGTCGAGCACCGAGTTCGCGAGCCGCTCGTCGAGGCCGGTCCAGCGCAGCAAGGCATTCGCCCGCTCGTGAATCATGGCGCGGACCATGTCCTCGTTGTCCTCCAGCGTCAGGCCCGCCCATCGGATGATGCTGTCGATCAACGGCAGGTGCCGCTTGTCGGCAATCGCGGCCTCCAGCATCTGGCCGAGCAGCGGGGCGACCTCGAACCGTTCCAGCTGGTGCTTCAGGCCGCTGCGCACCTGGCCGCCGAGACGATCGGGGTCGAGCGATTCGAGCACTTCGGCAAAGAGCTCCGCCGCGCCCGCCCCGATTCGCGACTGCGCGCCGCCCGGGGCGCGAACGAGGAAGTCGCCCATCGCGCGCGCCATGTTCATCGCGTGCATTCGCCGCGCGACCACCGCGGGGGTAAGGAAGTTGTCGCGCAGGAACTGCGCCATCGTGTCGGCGATCCGGTCCTTGTTCTCGGGGATGATCGCCGTATGCGGAATCGGCAGGCCGAGGGGGTGGCGGAACAGCGCGGTGACCGCGAACCAGTCGGCCAGGCCGCCGACCATCGCCGCTTCGGCGAAGGCGTGGACGTAGCCCCAGGCCGGGTGGAGATCGAGCAGGCGATGGGTGGCGAGGAAGATCGCCGCCATCAGGACCAGCATCGCCGTGGCCGTCAGGCGCATCCGGCGGGCACGATCTGGCGGGAGCGAAGCACGCCTCATCCTGCTGGAACGCACCGGCAGCGGCTCGGTTTCCCCGGTCACTCGGCCGGCTGCGGCCCCGCCCGGGTGGCGGGCACCGGCCCGTCGCCATCGTCGTCAGGCCCCGGCCGCGGCGCTTCCTCCCCCGGGCGATAGGTGAGCAGGCGATTGCGCAGCCACGGGCCCAGCCGCTTCTCCAGCCCGTCGGCCAGGCTGAAACCGGCCGGCACGATCAGAAGGGTCAAGAGGGTGGACATGATCAGGCCGCCGATGACCACGGTGCCCATCGGCGCGCGCCAGGCCCCGTCGCCCGAAAGCGAGAGCGAGACGGGGACCATGCCCGCCGTCATCGCCACGGTCGTCATCACGATCGGCTGCGCGCGCTTGTGACCGGCATCGAGGATCGCGTCGAGCTTGCGCGTGCCCTTGTCCATCTCTTCCAGCGCGAAGTCGATCAGCAGGATCGAGTTCTTCGACACGATGCCCAGCAGCAGCAGGATGCCGATATAGACCGGCATCGATTGCGGCTGCCCGACCAGCCAGACGAGCAGGATGCCGCCAAGCGGCGCCAGCGCGAGCGAGGTCATGTTGACCAGCGGGCTCATCAGCCGCTTGTAGAGCAGGACCAGCACCGCGAAGACCAGCAGGATGCCCGAAAGGATCGCAATCCTAAGGCTACCGAGCATTTCCTGCTGCCACTCGTCCTCGCCCACCAGGTCGCGGATCACGCCTCGCGGCAGGTCCTGCAGGATCGGCAGCTGGCTGATCTGGGCATCGGCCTCCCCCTTCACCACGCCCTGCGCCAGGTCCGCCCCCACAAGGACGCGGCGGTTCTGGTTGTAGCGCTGGATCGCGGTCGGGCCGGAACCGAAGCTGATGTCGGCCACGCGCGACAGCGGCACCGTGCCGCCGTTGCGGGTCGGCACCGGCAGGTTCTCGATCGTGGTCATGTCCTCGCGCGATTGCTCCGGCAGCTTGACCCTGATCGGGATCTGCCGGTCCGACAGCGAGAACTTGGCCGCGTTCTGCTCGATCTCGCCCAGCGTGGCGATGCGGATCGTCTGGCTCAGCGCCGCGGTCGTCACCCCCAGCTCGGCTGCGAGGTCCGCGCGCGGCTCGACGATGATCTCGGGCCGGTTGATGTCGGCGCTGATGCGCGGCGCGACGAGGGTGTCGAGCCCCTTCATCTGCTCGACCAGGGTGGCCGCGGTTTCCTCCAGCAGGTCGGGGTCGGACCCGGCGAGCATCACGGTCAGGTCGCGGCCGCTGCCGAAACCGCCGGACTGCGACTGGAACCGTACCCGCGCATCGGGGATCTGCGCCAGGCGCGGCGCCAGCGCGCGCTCGAACTCGATCGATGTGCGTTCGCGGTCGGGCCGCAGGGTGATGTAGATCGTCGCATTGCCGACCCGCACCCGTTCGAGCGCCCGGAGGACTTCCGGTTCGGCGTAGAGGATTTCCGCGACCTGGTCGGCCACCCGCTCGGTCGTCTCCAGCGTCGTCCCCGGGACCATCTCGATCTCGACCCGGCTGTTGTCGCTGTTGATCTGCGGCTGGAACTGCGGGGGCACGTTCATGAACAGCAGGACGGTGAGGATCAGCGCGAAATAGCCGGTCATCATCATCCACACGCGGTGATCGTAGAAACGCGCCTCCAGCCAGCGCCAGCTGTCGCCCAGCCGGCCGGTCCAGGGCAGCCCCAGCAGCTTGAGCACGCCCCACCCCGCGCCGAAGCCGATCGCCACCGCGATCGCCAGTTCGACGATCTCGAGCGGTTTCAGGACCAGCCAGTGCAGGAAGCCGCCGCCGCTGTCCGACGCCAGGGGGCCGGCGATCGTCTCCGGCACGGCGAGCCCCTGGAGGAAATCGTAGGAGAGGAAGACCGCAACGAGCGGCGTCGCGATCAGCACGAGGACAACGGCCAGGAAGGCCAGGCCATAGAGGAACCGGCTGCGCGGCGGCTCCAGCCCGGCGCGGCGGGAGTGCATCTTGCCCCGGTTGAGCGACCACGACAGCACGCGCATGTAACGGTCCATCATCGGCCCTTCGCCATGCGCGGCGTGCCCCTTGGCCTTGAGGAAATAGGCCGCGAGCATCGGCGTGATCATCCGCGCCACGGCGAGCGACATCAGCACCGCGATCACCACGGTAATGCCGAAGTTCTTGAAGAACTGGCCCGAGATGCCGGGCATCAGCCCGACCGGCAGGAAGACCGCGACGATGCAGAAACTGGTCGCCACGACCGGCAGGCCGATCTCGTCCGCGGCGTCGATCGAGGCCTGGTAGGCGGATTTGCCCATGCGCATGTGGCGCACGATATTCTCGATCTCGACGATCGCGTCGTCGACCAGCACGCCCGCCACCAGGCCGAGCGCGAGGAGCGAGAGCGAGTTCAGGTTGAACCCCATCAGGTCCATGAACCAGAAGGTCGGGATGGCCGAGAGCGGGATGGCAATCGCCGAGATCACCGTCGCGCGCCAGTCGCGCAGGAAGAAGAACACCACGACGACCGCGAGGACCGCGCCCTCGATCATCGCCGCCATCGAGCTTTCGTACTGTTCTTCGGTGTACTGGACCGTGTTGAACAGCGGGATGAAGCGCACGCCCGGGTTTTCCGCCTCGATCGCGGCGATTTCCTCGGCCGCGGCCTCGAACACGGTGACGTCGGACGCGCCCTTCGCGCGCGAGATGCCGAAGTTCACCACTTCCTTGTCGCGCACCTTGCTGATCGAGGTCCGCTCGCTGTAGCCGTCGCGCACGGTGGCGACATCGGCCAGCTTGACCGTGCGCCCGTCGCCCAGCTGGATCTGGCGCTGCGACAGCTCGTAAGCGGTTTCGGTGCTGCCCAGGACCCGGACCGACTGGCGCGTGCCCCCCACCTCGGTATTGCCGCCGGCCGCGTCGATATTGGTCTGGCGCAGGACGTTGTTGATCTGGCTGGCGGTGACACCGAAAGCCTGCATCCGCTCGAGGTCGATGATCACCTCGATCTCGCGATCGACACCGGCGAAGCGGTTCACCTCGGCCATGCCCTCGATCGAGAGCAGGCGCTTGGCGACCGTATCGTCGATGAACCAGCTGAGCTGTTCGATCGTCATGTCGTCGGCTTCGACGGCGAAAATGCCCAGGAAGCCGCCGGCGATCTCCTCCTTGGTGATGCGCGGCTCGATGATTCCGTCGGGCAGGCTGCCGCGGATCTGGTCGATCGCGTTCTTCACCTCGGACACGGCATCGTTGGGATCGATCCCGATCTCGAACTCGACGAAAGTGTTCGAATTGCCTTCGCTGGCGGTCGAGTTGAGCGACTTGACCCCGTTGATCGAGCGGACGGCCGATTCCACCCGCTGCGTGATCTGGTTCTCGATCTCGGTCGGCGCGGCCCCGGGCTGCGAGATCGAGATGTTGACCGCCGGAAACTCGATATCCGGGTTGTTGACCACGTCCATCTGCCGGAACGACAGCAGCCCGGCCAGCAGCAGCGCCGTGAAGAACACGAGCGGGATGACCGGGTTGCGGATCGACCAGGCGGAGATGTTGCGGAAATTCATGCGTCAGTTCCCGTCGGCATCGACCTTGCGCGGTTCGACGGTTTCCCCTTCGGTGAGGAAGCCGCCGGCGCGCAGGACGACCCGTTCGGTGCCCGACAGCCCTTCGGCGATGGCAATGCCGCGATCGGTCACCATGCCCAGCCGGATCGCGCGCCGCTGCGCCTTGTTCTCATCGTCGACGACATAGACGTAGCTGCCCTGATTGTCGGAAAGCACCGCCGATTCGGGCAGCATCGGGGCCACGATCGTGCCGCTGCTGATCGTGGCGCTGGCAAAGCCGCCGGGGCGCAGGCCGGGGGCATAGGACAGCGCGATCCGCGCCGTGCCCTGGCGATTGTCCGCCTCGATCGTGGGGGAAAGCTGCCACACCTGGCCGGTGAAGGTCTCGTCCGTGCCGATCGGCTGCACGGTGGCCTGGGTCCCGACCGAGAGGCTGGCGAGGTCGGTCTCGCTGACCTTGGCCAGCATTTCCATTTCCCCGCCGCGCGCGATCGTGAACAGGGCGCCGCTGCCGGCCCCCACCGTCTGGCCCGGTTCGACATTGCGGTCGAGCACGAGGCCGGAAGCCGGGGCATAGATGTTCAGCCGGGCCGTGCGCTCCTGCAGCTCGCCCAGCTGCGCCCGCGCCACCTGCACGCGGGCCCGGGCGGCGTCGCGGGTCGCGGTCAGGCGATCGACGTCGGCCTTGGAGATGAAGCCGCGATCGACGAGCTGGAGCGCGCGATCGAGATTGGCCTGCGCGAGATCCGCATCGGCCTGCGCCACCTGGACATTGGCCCGGGCGCTGGCGATCTGCTGGACCTGGACCGCGCGATCGATCACCGCGAGCACCTGGCCCTGTTCGACCCAGTCGCCGGCATCGACGGGCACGGACAGGACGCGGCCGCCCTCCCCGACCGAGCCGACCGGCAGGGGCCGCCGCGCCGCGAGCGTACCCGAGGCTTCGATCTGGCCCTCGATCGTCGCCCGGCCCGGGGTGATCACCGAGATGACCGGCGCCTGCGACTGGTCGTCGCCCGCACCGGCCGCACCGCCTTCGCCGCCCCGGGCGACGAAGAAGGCGATCGCCCCCAGCACGACCAGCGCAAAAACGCCGATGATGATCCAGCGCCGCCGCCGCTGCGCGCGCGCCTCCGCCTCGTCGACGAGGTCGGCAGGATAGGCCTCGGCCCTTTCCGCGGTCACGGGACTCTCGTAATTCATCGCGCTCTCGGTCTTGTGGATTGCGGAGTGTGTTATATTGATAACTCACTCCTGGCAATAGTGGGCCTCGTCTTACGCGCGCGCCGCCCCTGCGGCAACGCGGCGTTCGACGGGGGGCATATCTGGCCGACGAATGGCCATGCCCGATGCCCCTGCCGAAAGCGCGCATGAAAAGGGCGGGCCCGGCCTTCGCCGCGCCCGCCCCGGTATTTCCTGCGATCTTGCGGGGTTTAGCGCACCCGCCCGCGCTGGATCAGGTTGACGATCGCCAGCAACACGACAGCGCCGATGAAGGCGATGATGAGGCCGGTCAGCGAGAATTCCTGTATGGAGCCAGCCCAGCCGAACTGGTTGGCGATGAGGTTGCCGATCACCGAGCCGACGATGCCGACCACCACGTTCCAGAAGATGCCCATCGAGGCGTCGCGGTTCATTACGAGACTCGCGAGCCAGCCGGCGATGCCGCCCACGATGATTGCAATAATCCAGCCCATTACCAATTCCTCCTGTTTTCAAGCGCTGCCCGGCTCAAACGACGGGCAAGGCAATGCGGTTCCCCGGCATTCTTGGCGTGCCGTGGGGCGAGGATACGCTAAACGGGATTGTTCGGCTAGGCTTGGCTGCAGCGCAGGTGAACGCGCGGCACCGTGCGCTCAGTACTTGAGCTGCCGCTCGTAAAGGTCGCGGTAGTGCTGGATGCGGGTGACGCGCAGGCCCTGCATGCCCGAACGGTCGACCGCGCGCTGCCAGGACGCGAACTCCTCCAGCGTCAGGCTATAGCGTTCCAGGACCTCGTCGATCGTCAGCAGCCCGCCACTGACCGCGGCGACGACCTCTGCCTTGCGGCGCACGACCCACCGCTTGGTATCGCGCGGGGGCAGGTCGTCGAGCGTCAGCGGCTCCCCGAGGGGGCCGATCACCTGGTCTGGACGGATCTTCTGGTTCTCGATCATTGCATCTCTCGGTCGCCGGCGCGGGCATCGTTCTCGTCGCAGGGAACAATGCCGCCGCCGCCTTTGCCACGAGCTAAATCATCAGGGTTAACGATCGGTTCGCGCGCGGCCGGTGCAGATTCGCCAAGCGCCCCGAATCGCTCGAAATTGCCCGTGTGCCGGCCGTGAATCGGGGCCGCCAGCCGGCGCATCTCGTCGGCGACGGCCAGTCGGGTGACCAGCTCCGCCCACTCGGGGACCCGCAGCGAACCGCCATCGGCCGTCGAATCGACCACGGCGGGAACGATCTTGCCTTCGTACATGCCCGAGGGTGTAGGGGCGACATCTCAAGATCGGGTAAAGCGCGGGTTCGCGCCCCTCCCTTTATGGATAACGCGCCAGCGTGTATGGGCGCGCGCATGAACGCTCCCGTCCGCATCCCCGGCGCCACCGATCCCGCCGCCCTGTTCGACCTGCCGCGCCCGGCGGCGCAGTGCCGGATCGTGGTCGCCATGTCGGGCGGCGTCGACAGTTCGGTCGTCGCCGCGCTCGCCGCGCGGACCGGCGCGGAAACGATCGGCGTGACGCTGCAGCTTTACGATTACGGTGCAGCGACCGGCCGCAAGGGCGCCTGCTGCGCGGGCGACGACATTGCGGACGCACGCGCCGTCGCCGACCGGCTCGGCATCGCCCACTACGTCTTCGACCATGAAAGCGCCTTCCGCGAGGAAGTGGTGGAGACGTTCGCCGACGATTACCTCGCCGGGCGCACGCCGGTGCCCTGCATCCGCTGCAACATGGGGCCCAAGTTCACCGACCTGCTGCGCATGGCCCGCGAACTGGGGGCCGACTGCCTCGCCACCGGGCACTACGTGCGCCGGGTCGCCGGGCCTGCCGGGCCCGAATTGCACCGCGCGCTCGATCCGGCGCGCGACCAGTCCTACTTCCTCTACGCGACGACCGAGAGCCAGCTCGATTTCCTCCGCTTCCCGCTCGGCGGCCTGCCGAAGAGCGAAGTGCGGCAGCTGGCCGAGACGGCCGGACTGCGCAACGCGGCCAAGCCCGACAGCCAGGACATCTGCTTCGTGCCCGACGGCGACTACGCCGCGATCGTGCGCAGGATGCGCCCGGAAGGGGGGCGGCCAGGCCCGATCGTGCACGCCGGATCGGGCGAAGTCCTGGGACGCCACAAGGGAATCGTCCACTACACGGTCGGCCAGCGCAAGGGGCTGGAGATCGGGGGGCAGCCCGAACCGCTCTACGTCGTCGGGATCGACGCTGCGAACCACGCCGTGCGCGTCGGCCCGCGCCGGATGCTCGCGGTCGATGCCGCCCGGATCGTCGAGAGCAACCGGATCGGCCCCCTTCCCGATGCGCCGCTGACCGCCAAGGTCCGCAGCCTGGCCCGGCCCGTGCCGATAACGCTCGAAGGCCCTCTGGGCGACGGGGCCGCGGCGACCCTGCGCTTCGCCCAGCCCGAATACGGCGTCGCCCCCGGCCAGGCCGCCGTCATCTACGCCGGCGAGCGCGTCGTCGGCGGCGGCTGGATCGAATCGACGGCCCAGAGTGATGACGGCTCGGCACTAGCCTTGAGTCAGAAAAGTTTATGACCCCGACAAGTCGTCTGCTAGGTGCCGGCACAGTATCCAGACTGCCCGGCAGTTCCAGACAAACAATCGACAGGTCGAATCGTCAGTGAGCGAACAGGTTCAATCGCCCCGTCTTGGCCCCGCTGGCAGCATCGCGTGGCGTCAGTTGCGCGAGCGCACGCTACGCTTCATTCTGGGTCGGCCGCGGCTTCATCGACAACTTCTGGCCATTCTGTTCGACGCTGCCCTCTGCTTTGCGGCGGTGCTGATCGCGTTTTCACTGCGCCTCGGGGTGTGGGACCTTGTCTCGCGGCCGATCATGACCTTCGCCGCCATAGCGATTGCCACATGGTATCCCATTGCCTGGAGAACCGGCGTTTACCGCGCCCTCACGCGCTTTTCAGGCGCCCGAACGATCGCCAATCTCGCAGTGGCTACCGGCCTGATGGCGATTCCGCTGATCGTGGTTTGCGTGATCTTCCGGTTGCCCGACGTGCCGCGCACGTTGAGCGTCCTTCATCCGATCATATTCTTCCTCCTCCTGGCCTCGAGCCGCATCGCCATTCGATTCACGATGCTGGATCTGCTGAAAGCAGTGGATGTGAACGGGAAGCGCGTGCTGGTTTACGGCGCCGGTCGGGCCGGCCAGCAGCTCGCCTTGTCGTTGAGGCATGAGCCACAGATTCACCTCGTCGGGTTCCTCGATGACGATCTTCGGCTCCACGGACAGAGGCTGGATGGAGCGCCCGTCTTCGGATCCGATCGCCTTCGCGAAGTCGTTGCCGAGCGGGAGGTGGACGAGGTGCTGCTCGCCATACCCAGCGCGTCGCGTACGCGACGCCGAGCCATAATCGAGACGCTCCAGAAGGAAGAAGTCTACGTTCGCTCCCTACCGAATCTGACGAACGTGATCGAAGGCAAAGTGACCGTCAGCGATTTGCGCGAGATCCAGATCGAAGAGCTGCTCGGTCGCGAAGCAGTCGCGCCCAATGAACTTCTGATGGGAAAGACGATCATCGGCCGCACCGTTCTTGTTTCCGGCGCGGGCGGGTCGATCGGCAGCGAGCTGTGTCGCCAGATCGTGCAATTCCGGCCCTCGCGGCTTGTCCTGCTCGAGCAGTCGGAATACGGCCTCTACGCGATCGAGCAGGAACTCCGCGAATTCTGCGCAGACGCGGGCGCCAGCGTGCAGATTATACCCGAGCTGGCCAACGCAGCCGAGCGTTCGTCCATGCGACGTGTTTACGCGCGTTACCGGCCCGACACAGTGTTTCACGCGGCCGCGTACAAGCACGTGCCCCTGGTAGAAGCGAATCCGATAGCGGGTCTTCGCAACAACATCATGGGCACGCTCCATAGCGTCGAAGCTGCCGAGGAAGTCGGCACCACCCATTTCACCCTCATCAGCACCGACAAGGCGGTACGCCCGACCAACATCATGGGCGCATCGAAAAGGATTTGCGAACTCATCCTGCAAGCCAAGGCGGCGGAAGAAAGGCGGGGGCCGGTTTTCAGCATGGTGCGGTTCGGCAATGTCCTGGGTTCGAGCGGGTCGGTCGTGCCGCGGTTCAAGGAGCAGATCGCGCAAGGGGGGCCGATAACCCTGACTCATCGGGACATCACCCGGTACTTCATGACCATCCCCGAAGCGTCACAGCTCGTGATCCAGGCGAGTGCCATGGCGAAAGGCGGCGAAGTATTCGTGCTGGACATGGGTGAGCCGATCAAGATCGCCGAGCTCGCTTACTCGATGGTGCGGCTGTCCGGCCTCAGCGTGCGGGACGCGGACAATCCGGACGGCGACATAGAAGTGGTTGAAACCGGCTTGCGGCCAGGCGAAAAGCTGTATGAAGAGCTCCTGATCGGCAACAACCCGGAACCCACCAATCACCCCCGGATCATGCGCGCGCGAGAAAACCTGCTGCCGTGGAACGATCTGCACGATGCACTGGATGAGCTGAATTCCGCCCTCCGAGAAACGGGCAGTTCAACGACGGCAGTCCAGATCGTAAGCAAGCTCGTACCCGAATTTGTTCCCAGCAAGGAGTGGTCGAAGCGGTGTGCGGCACAAACGCCGTAAACCGGGGACCGGGCCCAGCGCCTTCATATCGTGTCCAGAGGCGCTAGCCGCATGAATTCCGTCAAAAGCTGGATCGTCGAAAGACCTTGCCAATCGTGGCCACCAGAAATCGCACGTAGGCGCCCAGAGCGGGATGCGATAGCCATCGCCGCTCCAGCGTGACGCGTTCTTCCAGCCCTCCTTCGTTCGCGTAAACCTGGGCAGGCCCTGTAATCCCCGGCCGCAAAGCATGCCGCTCTTCCCAGTACCCGTCCTGGTAATCGACCTCTTGGGCAGGGGTGTCGGGCCGAACGCCCACCAGGGACATGTCGCCACGCAGGACATTCAGCAACTGCGGCAGTTCGTCCAGATGCGTCGAACGCAGGAAACGCCCTACCCGGGTAATCCGCGAATCTCCGGGGACGGTCGTCCTGAACGCCGCCCGCGCGGCTTTTTTCTCCGCGAGCGACCCGGCGGTGCCGCCCTGGGGGGCAGCCGCGGGATCCCACTTCATGGTCCTGAACTTCAGTATCGTGAAATGCCTCAGCCCTCTGCCGACGCGAACCTGGCGAAAGAATATCGGGCTGCCGTCGTCGGCCCTTATGGCAACAGCGATAAGGAGCATAAGGGGCGACAGGACTACACATGCCAAGGATGCGGCCCCGACGTCCAACAGGCGCCTCATGAAGTCGTCAACGTATTTCAATACGCTTGCTCCTGATCGGACGCTGCGACACTCATGGGGCGCAAGTCGCTGATGTAGAGTGACACCGCGTATACAAATGCTACCTGGACTGCCCTGTCCGCCCCGAACAGCATTGCCTCGGTGAAGCCGCTGCCGATCAGGGCCGCATGCACGGCGACGAGATATGCCTTGCACTCGACCGGAAGCTGTCGCGCAAAGCCGCGGTGGATCATTTTCAAGCTGCCTATGAACCACAGCGCGGTAAGGAAAATTCCCAGAACACCCAGTTCGACCAGAAACTGGATATAGGTGGAGTGAAAGTGCGGGAAACCCTGGTCAGTCAGAAGTATCCTGGGAACGATTTCCGAAGACGACCCCCATCCCCATCCGAACCAGGGCCTCTGTTCCCAAAGAGCGATGCCGCCCTCGTACAACGCGAAGCGCTCTTCGTACGAGTAATTCCTGTTTCGCTCCCATACGTCTTCAAGGAGCGCGAAGTTCACGACCAGGCCCGACACTGCCGCGGCAACCAGCCCCAACCTCCACCACAAGCTGCGCCACAGGAAAAACAACATAACGCAGATGCTCGAAATGCTCAGAAGTATGTTGATCCGGCTTGTAGCCTCGATCTGGGCGATGAAGAGAATGCCGATGAAAACCAGGTACCTTGGCTTTCGCGTCTGGATAAAAAGAAAGACGCTGGGGACCACGCCCATTATGACCAGGAACGTGGAAGCCTCGTTCGCACCTCTTGCGAGGAATATGGCCGGTGCTTCCGTCATTCCCGCCGCGGCAAGCAACAAGCCCAATAGTGCGACAGCCACTGCTCCGGCGGCGGAAGCCGCCATCAAACGGTCCATCTGACCGGGCTGATATACGGCAGCGCGAAGCAGAAAGAACATCCCGACATACACAGCAAGCTGGAGCAGCTCGCTCAGGACTCTCCATCCGGCGTCGGACAACATCGTGGCAAGCACGATGGCGAGGAACACCATGCACACCATGATGAACACCCTGTCGCGACGTGGCCCATCCCCTCGCAAGTTCAGGTCGGAAACCAGGAACACGCCGAGCGCGACCAGGGCCAGGTGAATCTGGCCGGCGCCTAGCGCGAAGAAGACCATGAAAGGCCGGACGAACCTGAAGGATTGCAGTCGAACAACCGCCAGGAGAAGCGCAAGAGCGGAAATTCCGATGCTTATGATTACATCCATGTCTTAGAAAGCATTCCGCTTGACTAGAAGTCTGGGGCTCCACTCGATCTGATCAATAGCGGACAGTAGTTCTTCATCCGAACGACCGTCTCCATAGAAATTTTGAAATGGCCCTTTTAGAGCCAGCGCCTGGCTCACTGCATTCTGAACCTCCTGCTCGCGAATCTCAGGGCAATCGATCGTATTGTCGTTGCGAAGCCGATCATTCTGGCGCGAGCCGAGATTGACGCACGGGGTTCCCAAGCTTGCACTTTCTATGATCCCCGACGACGAATTGCCCACGAGCACATCGGCTGCGGCCAGCAGGGAAAGATAATGCCTTCGCTCGAGGTGCGTCAGCACCACGATGTCGGGATGCTCCCCGACGGCGTCGAGGCTCTGGTCGATGGCCTTGCCTCCTGCATCGGAGTTGGGGCGCAGAACCACCAGCTGATGACCCAGGCTTTGCAGGGACCGGATCACCGTGCGGATCTGCCCGCCTCCGTCTCCCGCCTCCTGCACCACCGGATGGAAGACAACAAGCGATAGCGGCCTGTCCACGCTCAGCCCGTACTCCGACAGTATAGCGCGCCGATCGATGCAGGCGGCTCGCGACCGGCAAAGATCGACCAGTCCTGGCGCCCCGATCACCCGTATAGTCTCTGGAAGCTCGCCCATTCGCTTCAGTCGCTGGGCTGCGTCCTCGGTGGCAGGAAAATGAACATGCGCCAGCTTGCTGATCGCGTGCCGAAGACTTTCATCCAGTGTTCCCGAACGTTCGCCGCCATGGATATGGGCCGTGAAGATGCCGAGATGCACCGCGGCCAGCGTTGCGGCCAGCATTTCGCCTCGATCACCGAGCACCAGCACCAGATCGGGTCGGTCACGCTCCCATAGATCGATCATGCCGTCCATCTCGACCGTGAAGGCGCGGGCCATTTCCCCCCCGCTCTCGCCCGTCAGACGCGCGGGTATCTGGGCAGCCAGGCTTAGACCGGCCGCGCGTATATCGTTCACGCTGCTGCCGTACTTCTCGAGAAGATGCTGCCCGGTTGCCACGACCGAGAGTTCATGCCGGCTGCCGGCGAGATGCTGCAGACAGCCTCGCATGAGGCCAAAATCGGCGCGACTGCCGGACACGTAGTGAATCTTCATGAATCTATGACCCGTAAGCGTGCGTCGACGATCGCTCGCGCCAGAGCGAGATCTTCTTCCTCGTCGATATCGAGACTGTCGATGTGGCCCATCACGTAGCCCGCAACGCCATCGGGGAAGAGTGTACCCTGGTCACGAAAAGTCTTCACGTCGCAGAGATAGAGCGCACCGTTCGGCGCCAGCAAAGGCTCTGCATCCTGACGCCGGGAAACGGAGGGAACGGCCCTTGCGAGCGGCTGTAGCCGGCCAGTTTCATCGGTTGTGAACTGCCAAGCCGCCGGCTTGCCTTTGCCGACCGAAACCACCGCCGGCGAAGGCGTCCCGTCGTATATCCGCACGGCCTGCCGAATATGTTCTGCCGACCGGAATGGCGATGTAGGTTGCAGCAGGGCAAAAGCCCCTGTGGTTTTCGTGGCGGAGAGCGCATGGAGAACCACATCGCTGGATCGCGCCGCCGACGTTGCGAGTTCCGCGGGTCGCACGAACGGAACCTCGGCGCCAGCCGCCCTTGCGGCCGACATGATCGCTGGACCATCCGTGCTGACGATTACACGCCGGAAGCACCGCGATGCCATGGCGGCGCGCACGGTCCATGCGATAAGGGGCACACCGCCGAGCTCGGCGACGTTCTTGCCCGGCAGGCCGACCGAGCCAGCCCTTGCAGTTATGATGGCAAGATCCAGCATCAAGGGGCAAGATCCTGCGCCGACCCCACGTCTTGGTGGCTCAGACCATTGCGATCGAGCCAGGCCTGGAGTGCAAGCAACGACCAAATGCGGATGGAATGCTCGGCACGGCCCGAAATATGGGCTGCGAGGAGCTGCTCCAAGTCCGTCCGACGCATCATCCCCGCCACGGGCTGTCCCGGATCAAGCAGGCGACCACGGATGGAAGAAGCCAGTTTGGTGCGGAACCAGTCAGTCAGAGGCACACGGAAACCGTGTTTGGGCCGTTTCGTCACCTCATCCGGCAGGTATCGCGACAACAGGGATCTGAGCGGTGCCTTCCCGAGTCCCCCGGCTCGCTTCTCGGCACCCGAGATGGACTGGGCAAACGCAACCATCTCGAGGTCCAGAAACGGCACGCGGCATTCAAGGCTCGCGTACATGCTAACATGGTCGGTCTTCGGTAGCATCTGCCCCGACAGCTGTCCTCGCATATCGGCCTCGAACATTGCCGTATCAGACGTCGGCAAGGCCATCATCCAGTCCGGCATATCGGGGTTGACGGTGAGAAGGCGTTCATTGGGCCCGGAAAACGGCCCCGGAATGTACTCCGGATCGTCCAGAAGCCCAAAACCAACACGGATTCTTCGCAGGTTCTCCGCGAGGCCAGTCGACGGAGAGGTCGGCAGCCGCTGCACGATGCTCCTCGCCGCGTCGCGCAACTGAGGCGGGAGCCCGTGCCAGCGCCTCTTCCAAGGGGTCAGTGCATGCCGAGGATACCCCTGGAACAGCTCGTCGCCGCCATCTCCCGACAGGCAGACCTTCACATGGTCTCGCGCAAATCTCGACATCACGAGGAGCGGGAGGCACGCCGGGTCGGCGATGGGCTGATCCATCGCTGCGAGTCCGGCATCCAGTTCCTCAAGCAAGATGTCCGCATTTACCCGAAGTTCGTGATGCTCGGCATTGCAATGAGCAGCGACGAGCGCAGCCACGTCGGCTTCGTTCGCCGCAGCGATCCCATGGCCCTCCCCTTCAAATCGGACGGTAAAGGTTCGAGGCGCAAGGCCCATCTGATGAGCAACGGAAACCAGCAGCGACGAATCGATCCCGCCGGAAAGAAAAAAGCCGACCGGTACGTCTGCGATGACTTGCCGCCGTACCGACGCGAACAATACCTCTTCGAGGTTCCCAGCCCGTGCGGCGGGAAGAGTGCGCGGCGGCAGATCCTTTGTCTGCCCGTTGGACAGATCGATCTCCATTCTCGCCCCCGGCGTCAGCTTTCGCACCCCTTGAACCAGCGATCCCGGTTGGGGCACCCAGCCCTGGGCCAGGAACTGGGCGAGCGCGCGCCGATCGATAGCGACGGGAAATTCGAGCGCGCGCAGGGCCGCCAGGATTCCCCGCAGCTCCGAGGCGAAAAGCACCGCATCGGGGCCTTCCCAAACGTATAGCGGCTTCACGCCTACGGGATCGATACCCAGTTGCAGGCGCCCTCCGCCCGATCCCCCGTGAAGACCTGCCTCGTCGAGAACCGCATAGGCGTACATCCCGTTGAGCATGTCGTCGAAACGGGGGCCGTCCTGGATATAACCGGCCAGAAGGACCTCGGTATCGGAACGGGTCCGGAACTGCCAGCCGCGGCGCTTCTGATCCTCCATCAACTGCGCGAAGTTATAGATCTCTCCGTTGAAGCTTAGCGCCACGTTCCCGTCTGGGGACGACATCGGCTGGGGCGCACCTTCGACGTCGATAATGGCAAGTCGCAAGTGGCCGAGGGCATGACGCTCGGCGACATGACGCCCCTGCCCATCAGGACCCCGGTGCCCCATTGCATCGAGCATGGCCGTGATCGCCAGGTTCGACCTTGGCGATACGTCGCCCCGGACCGAGGGTCGCCACACCAGACCGCAAATTCCGCACATTAGTTTCGGGAAATCCCCAAGTTAAAGAACGTCGAACGACCGAAGCCGCCCAGAAGCCCGAACGCAAGCACGGCCGCTGCAACCCCGCCCCCGGCAATTATCAGCCCGAGAATGCCGCCGCCAATCTGGGTATCGACTACATAAGCAACGGAAGATGCCAAGCCAAAACCGCACAACAACCTCGCGACGTCGGCGATGGGAAACGCCACGGTCCTGAGATGCAGTGCGATCACGACGAGGTTGCCGAAAGACTGAAGGACCGTCGCCACGACGGTAGCGGCCGCCAGCCCGAGAACACCGTACTCCCCCACCAATGAAGCGCTCATGAAAATTTTCGCCGGCAACACGATGGCGCTTATAATGAAGATCCAGCGGTGTCGATGCATAAGCACCACAACCCGTGTACTGATCAAGTTGACTGCAAGAGCAACCGAACCAAACGCAAATATCATCGTAAGGGCATTGATAGTTTTGCGATCCCCTACAGAAAATGAGCCGCTGTTATATACTATCCTCGTTATTTCTTCTGGATAGGAATATAATAGAACCATTGGAATGGCCATGCAGCCCAATAGCGCAACGATATCCGGGCCGATTATAGAGCGCCAGGCCGCTTGTCCTCGATCTGCCAATGCATGAGCCCAGCGAGGCTCGGTGATGACCAAGGCGGAACCGACGACGAGCATGTTGGCCAACGCCGCCAGGCGGCTGGCAAAACCCAAAAGGCTTACCGAACCGGCCGAAAGTTTAGATGCGAAATAGAAATCGACATATACGTAAAGCTCGTTCAGCAAGGCGACCAGGGCGAGCGCCAGAACCCCATGCCAGTAGCCATGCGGAGCGCGAAGACCGAGCGCGTTCCCGGCGCTCTTCCTGATACCGCTCACCATCCGCGTCTTGGGCGCCCGCGGAATAACCCAGAATTGCAGGATGCAGACGACGTAGGCTCCTATCGCCATGCCTGCCATCATCCAGAACGCGCCTGCTGCGGCGCCGCCGTGGTAGAAGCCTATCAGAAGCCCCGCAATGGCGGCGAGATTGGTCACGATCTGCGGAACGGAATACCAGACCGCATTATTCAGCAGCCGGTTCACCAATCCCAGGAAATGGGCGAGCGCGAGCCCGACGGGGGTCGCTGCGCTCGCCAGGAGCAAAGTGGAAAAGAGCTCGATCCCATATTCGTCAAAGCCTGGAGCGATCAGGACGGCCAGACTTTCCGAAAAAACTATCGCAAGCGCCGAAGCCCCCGAGGCGACCAGCGTACAGATCAAGGCGGCGTGCAGCCAGAAACGGATGGCGGCATCTCCGCCTTCGGCCGCGTCAACCTGGTATACTCGCGACACCAGGACGGGCATGACCGCGCTGGAAATGAAGACCGTTTCCAGCAGCCACACGAGCTGCATGGCGACCAGAACAGCATCGGAATAAATGCTGACACCCAAGGTCGAAGCAATCTGCTGGAGGCGGACAAACCCCAAAAGCTTGCCGGCCATCGAAGCGGCAAATGTCAGAAGGACCTGAGAACTCAGCTTGCGCTCGTCTCGCTCTAGCCAGCGGTCGGACACTAGATGACCTGCTGGCGTGGCAATCCCGTGTCCACGGCCGCTCCCGCCGCGCGATAGGCGCCCAAGATACGATCAACCACCTTTTCGATCGTGAGCTCTGCCTGGACGTGCTTCCTGGCTGCGCGGCCGCGAGACGCACGAAGCTCTGCATCGCCTGCGAGCCGGTCAAGATTGGCCGCCAGCGCGTCCACGTCCCCGGGCGGCGAAACCCAGCCTGCGGAATCACCTGCGGTCAGCTCTTTCAAGCCGGCGATGTCGCTCCCGATCCATGGCTTGCCCATCGCCATCGCCTCGATAATCGCATTCGGAAAGAATTCGCCGAAAATTGAGGGCTGGCAGTAGATGTCCATGGCGCTCAACATCTCCGGGATGTCGAATCGGCGGCCAGCAAATATTACCCGCCCTTCCATGCCGGTTTCGCGCACCACCTCTTCCACGCATGGGCGGGCAGGACCGTCGCCCACCAGCAGCACCGATAGTTCGGGATGCCGATCCCTCAAGGCAGCCACTGCCTTCACCAGGTTATGCTGCCCCTTGGTAGGGCCATTGACCTCGGAATGGGGAACCATGGCTCCAGTGGTTCCCACCACGATGCGCCCCTCCAACCCGAGTTCGCGACGATTTCGTTCGGACGATACCCGACCCGGATCGAAACGCGCCAGGTCAACGCCATTGTAGGTCACGCAGGTCTTCGTTGCAGGGACGCCGAAACCGATAAGCCGCTCTCGTGTGCGCTCACAAACGCCCATCAAGATTCCGGGCAAGTGCTTCCAGATCCGGTTTCGCCACTGGTGGGTATCGCGTTCCTCGACCCCGCGTACACTTGTCACACACGGAATTTTCTCGCCGCCGAGACGGGCGGCGATGTGAGCGCACATCGTCGCCGCCGCATTATGGCCGTGAATCACGTCAGGCCGGGCTTGCCGAATTATGGCGGTGAGGCGCCGGATGGCGATCGCGATACTCCACGGCTGATGCCTGTTCGGGGCCAGCTGGGGCACGATGTGAACCGTAAAACCCGCGTCGCGCACCGCCTGAACATAGACCCCGCCGGAGGTGACGAACGTCACGTGATGTCCTCGCTCGCGCATCTGCCGGGCGATCACCAGGGGCTGTGTCCCAGGACCCGACTCGGTCAAGATGGAGCGAACCATGAGTATGTGCATAGGGGCGATCTCTTCGTATCTGGTATGCAATTGCCAGGGCCAAGACCTGCTTGTGATCAATCCCCCGGCTCAGAACTCTTCAACTTTTCCCAGGATCGTGAGCTGTTATTATATCCGTCACATAACCGATCACGCTGTCCGTAGCCGTTCCCAAAGGCGGAATGCCCGCCCCTTCCGACGGCAGTGACGTGAACTGGTCGATCCTGTCGATTGCTTCGTCGAGGTCGTCGACCACGTGAGCCAAACCATATCGCGGATATACGGCATAGTCGGCAAACCCCAGGCATACCACCGGCCGCCCCATCAGCGCGGCCTGCAAGCCCACGGTGCTGCATTCGACAAAGACGAGATCGGCCGCGAGGATGGCATCCTCCACGCTCATCACGGAGCTGTCCGGATTGTGGCCGCTCTTGCATTCGGAAGGCATCTCAAATGGAGCGTTCGGGTGCGCGCGCATCATGTATGTCAGCTCCGGGCGCCGCCTGCACAGGGCTTCCATTTTCCTGGCGAAGGTGGCCGGCGAGAGAAATGCCTGCCCGTTCTTGGCGTGACTGCTGCTGGATGCAGGGCATAGCACCAAACGCTTCTGCCCGATGCCGAGCGCCGCCCTCAGTTCCCTGCGGCGGGGTTCATCTTGCGCGACAATCGCAAGCCGATCGAACGCCGGATTGCCGGTGGCCCTTATCTGCCCTGCGAAGCCGTCGGCCTCCATCGACCGGCGCACCGGTTCCGACAGGACGGCCAGTTGGCGAGCATAGCCCGGCTGCAAGATCCATTGCCGTTCGTGTTCCAGGAACAAGTCTCCCACCGCCAGGCCGGGAATGCCTTCGGCATGAGCGCCAAGCTGGGCAGCGAGTTCGAATCTCGGGCTGGTGGTGCTGATGACGAGATCGGGCGTTGTGCGGCGAAAGTACCGTCGGAATGCGTCGACCGGACAAAAGGCCATGCGCCCCTGGTCCTCGACCCGCTCGATCGCGGCCTCCTCCCCCATCTCCAGCGCCAGGTCGCGAAGACCCAGCGCGAAATAGGCACGGGTCTGGCTCTCGGTGATGTCCGGATGAGCCGATTCGCCCAGGAACCGTTCAGCCAGCGACAGCCAGCGGCGGTCTTGCTCGGGCACCACCAGGGCCTCGACCGACTTCGCCGCCACCCCTTGCCGTCGCAAGAGCGCGTAGGCCGTGGTCAGACCGATCGTGTCGGTTTCGAATCCGGCCGATTGCAGCGCCGGCACCAGAGCGGCGATGATCTGGGCATGCCCACCCCCGTAGCTGGTCAGAAAGACGCGACCGTTCATCGGTTGACGCGTTGCTGTGGCCGCGCCGGAACGCCCGTCCAGGTTCCGCCGTGCGAGATATCTCGCGCAACCAGGGCGCCGCCGCCGACGATTGCTCCTGAAGCCACCCGCACGCCCGGGAGGACGACGGCGCCAGCGCCGATCAGGACGCCGTCACCCACCACGGCGCCCCCTCCTATCACGGCGCCCGGCGCCACGTGCGAGAAGCTCCCCACGCTACAATCGTGCTCGACGACCGCGTTGGTATTGATAATGGTTCCCGCACCAATCCTGGCCTCCACGTTTACCACGGCGCCAGCCAGAATTTGCGTACCCTCGGCGATATGATCGGTGTAGACCCGGCCCGGTTCGATGATGACCGCGGAAGCGATGCGTTCGGCAAGTCGTTCATGCAACTGCCGGCGTCGCTCGTTGTCGCCCAACGTGACAACCACGCGCAGATCGGATCCTGCGGCCAGGATGTCCTGGACCGATGCGAATGGGACCGGGTACCCGCAAACGCTCTGCCCCTGCAACGCGTGATCGCAGAAGACAATCGAGCGCACTCCTGCTTGAGTAAGCTGCGACGCCACGACCCTTCCGTGGCCGCCGGCACCGAACAGGCACACGGCGGGGTCAGGCGACATCGGCGTCGCTCACCATCTGATCCTTGCTCACAGAAGTCGCCAACCGCTGGCCAACGAAGCGGTCGTAACACTCCGGCGCCACCCCTCCGCCGGGTCTCTTCGCGGTGAGATCGCCGGGCCCAAGGACGTGCCCCTCGGCAAGCGCGCGCCGATAGACCAGGCTCTTGCGAGCGACCGCTCGCACGTCCATTTCGACTTCCCGGGGGCGCTTGACGCCGTCGCCGAGGCCCGCCTCCACCTGGCGCAGCAGCGTCACCAGGTTCTGGAAGGCATCCGGCTCGAGCGACGCGGAGTGGTCCGGCCCCGGCATACCAGCGTCCAGGGTGAAGTGCTTTTCCAACACGGCCATCCCCAAAGCCCGGGCGACAAGGGCCGCATGCGGCCCCGCCGTATGGTCGGAAAATCCGACCGGACATTGAAAATGCTGCTGCAGCACGGGCAGAACCCGGAGATTCTGATCCTCGATCGCGGCCGGATAATTCGACACGCACTGCAGTATCACAACCGGGACATCGTGGCCGAGCCAGCTACGCGCCGCAACGATCTCTTCGAAGGTGCTCATGCCGGTCGACAGGATAATCGGCAGCCCCGAACGCCCCGCCAGGTCGAGCAGTGGCTTGTTGGTCATTTCGCCCGACGCCCATTTTAGACAGACCGGATCAAGCGATACGACAAATTCCAGGCTCGGGGCATCGAAAGCCGTCGAAATGAAATCGATCCCGATCCTGTCGCAGTGAGCTTTCAGCTCGACAAAGGCAGAAAAAGGAAGCTCGTATTCCTTCAGCATGTCGAACTGCGAGCCGTCGCCCACGTTCCGCGACTGATATTCTGCCTTGCGGGCCTGCGGCAGTATGAGCTCTTCCGTTACGTAAGTCTGGAACTTTACTGCGTCAGCGCCAGAAGATGCGGCGAGATCGATGAGCTTGTGCGCCAGCTCGAGGTTGCCGTTATGATTTACGCCTATCTCGGCAATCACGTAGGCAGGATGATCGCCGCCGATCGGGCGCTCGCCGAAATAAAGCAGCGGGGCGTTCAAGACTCATCTCCCTTTCGCGCGCGAATAAGCTGCGCCACATCGAATACCCGATCACGGGTCGCCACACGATTGTGCTCCAGCCCCTCCGCATCCATGGCAAGAAACCGTAGATAGATGGCCCGCAATCGCGCCATCTCATCGGGGAAATCAATGCTTTTCTTCAGCTCGGCGAGATTTTCCGGATTGCGGTGAAATGTCTGACTGAGGATCGCGGCCGTCGAACCCAACCGGACATGCTCGCCCAACAGGAACTCGGGGCTCACGATGCCTTCACGGGCGCGCGCCAGTCCTCCAATTCCGAACCGGACGCCCGCATTCCTCAAGGCAGCGCAAGGCTCCTCGAGATAGCCGTTCGCCAAGGGTTCGAACAAGAAGACATCCCCCAGGTCGAGGTGCAAGTCGTTCAGGCCGATGTGCAACCTTCGCAGTCCAAGCTGTTCCACCATATCCGGCAGGGCCGCGACCGACCGCGCCGTTTCGAAGAGTGGGACCGGCTCAGCCCGGTCGCCGAGCAGATCGAGGAACCGCGCAAGGGTGTCGATATCGTGGAACATGGGGAGCATGACAGCGTCGGCTCCCCTGGCGATCACTTCGTCGAGCTGAGCCTTCGTACCGTCATGGAGCGGATCGATCCGCACGAGCAGTTCGGCATCGCCTACGACGCCACGGATCCGGCTCACGTCCTCGATGTCTTGCTGGCTTTTCCAGGTACCCAGGTGTCCCTGGCGTTCGGCCTTCCCCAGTCTTTCGAGATCCACCATAGGCGTGACGCCCTTGTCCCGGCATATGTACCGGGCGATCTCCGGATCACTCAGGATCATCAAGAACTGCACAAAGTCTCCTGATTTTTACGCGTGTGCCAGCAGCAGCGGTCGGACAGCAGCGCATCGTGTCGATGGCGAGATTACCCAAACGGGCGATAGGGGGCGGCAGCTTTCTCCAGCCAGACAGGGTCCTGGTCGATGAACAAGCGAAACCATATCTCGAGGGAGATCAAGGCCCGTATCTGCCGGGTATAGTTGTGAGTCCCGTGTATGTGGGCCTCCAGCATCTCCGAAAGCTTCCGGCTTTCGACCAGCCCCCGGCTTTCCAAGCGCCCGTCCAGCAGCAGCTCCCTGCAATAGCCCGCCAACGACTGGCGGAACCATTCGCCGATCGGCACGGTAAACATCTGCTTCTTTCGCCATGTCAGGGCGTCACCGAGAAGATCGCGTACGGCCAGCTTGTAGATCGCCTTGGTTTCCTGACCTTGCAGTTTCATGGCACCGGGCACGGAAAACGCGAACTCTGCCATACGGTAGTCTAGAAAGGGCGAACGGACCTCCAGCGAGTTGGCCATTGCCATCCTGTCCGGCTTTACGAGATTGTTGCCCGGAAGGAGGATCGCGGTTTCCGCATGGAGAACCTGGTTGATGGGGTCTCCGCCGGGAGCGCGCTGCATCTCCTTCAACAGCGCGCGATACGGGTCCGTCTCGCGAAATGCCGCAGCCAGCTCGCCGCTCAGCAACTGTTCGGGTTCGTCGTCCAGCAACAGGCCCGACTGCCTCGCAAAGTCATCCTGCCAACCTTCCGGAAGGTCTTCGGTCCCGCTGGCAAAAAAGCGTGCGTACTTCTCATAGCCTGCAAACAGCTCGTCGCCGCCGTCGCCGGTGAGTACCATCTTAACATCGCGGGCAGCGAGCGCCGAAACCTGATACATTGGGATGAAGGACACATCGCCGTGCGGCTGGTCGACGTGCCAGATGAATTTCGGCCACAGCTCGGCAGCTTCGTATTCCGTGACGCGCCGCTCGTGCAAGGTTCCGAAACGCCTGGCCGCGGCCCGGGCATGGTCGCTCTCGTCAAACCGTGGATCGTCGAACCCGATCGAGAAGGTGCGAACGGGGTCCGTCTGGTACATGCTCATGAACCCGACCACGGACGAACTGTCGAGCCCACCCGAAAGGAACGCGCCGAAAGGCGCATCGGCCCGCATCCTTATGCGAGTTGCATCGTCGAGAAGAGCCAGAAGACCCGATTTCGCCTCGGCTTCGCTCATGTCCCGCTCGACCGCCACGGCGCTCAGGTCCCAGTAGCGAGTCAGACGAATGCCAGCCGGCGTTATCTCCGCCCAATGCGCTGGCGGCAGGTGTCGAATACCCTCGAAGGCGGTTTGATCGGGCGGTATATAGTTGAGCGCAAGATACTGTGCGATTGCATCCAGGTCCGGTGACCGCTCGATCCCTGTCGCCAGCAACGCCTTGATTTCAGATCCGAACCAGAGCCGGCCTGATTCCGGATCGCCCGACAGATAGAGCGGCTTGACGCCCAGCCGATCACGATACAGCCGAAGAGTTCCGCCCTCGTCGCGACCATCGTAGACGGCTATCGCGAACATCCCGTTGAGACGCGTTACGAAACCCGGGCCCCACGTCTCGTAGGCTCGCAGCAAGACCTCGGTGTCACCGCTGGTTGAAAAGCGCGCGCCCTCTCTCAGCAGCGATTCCCGCAGTTCCAGAAAGTTGTATATCTCTCCGTTCTGGACCAGCACGATCTGGCCGTCTTCGGAGAAAAGGGGCTGATCGCTCCTTTCGCTGAGATCGATGATCGAAAGACGACAGTTCCCGACCGCCGCACGCTCGTTGTTCCAGACGCCGCGGGCATCGGGCCCGCGGTGCCAAATGGACCCGGCCATTTCTTCCAATACTGCTGAATCGAAATCTTGCGCGCGAAACGAATAACCGCCGAAAATGCCACACATCAGACCAGGTTCTCCGTCAGGATGGACCGCACCGCGGCAATAATTCTGTCCTGCTCCGCCACGGTCAGGTTGGACCCGGTGGGAAGGCACAAGGCTCGCTGGAAGTGCGCAGCCGACACCGTGACCTTCTCGGAATGGGGAGCGAATGCAAAACCATGGCACAAGGGCTGCATGTGCAGGGGCTTCCATCCCGGGCGCGTCTCGATGCCGCCCTGTCGAAGCTTTCGCATGATCTGATAGGGATGGATCGCCAGGCGGTTGGGGTCGAATTCAATCGATGTCAGCCACCGGTTCCCGAGTGAGCGCGGACTATCTTCCTGAAAGGCAATGCCTGGAAGATCGCTCAACCCCGCCTTGTAACGCTCGAATATCGCGCGACGTGCCGCCACTCTGTCGGACAAGACGTCGAGCTGGCCCAGCCCCACCCCGGCCAGGATGTTCGACATGCGATAGTTGTATGCGATCGTGCCGTGCTGGTAATGCTCTACCGGATCGCGCCCCTGCGTCGCGAGATAACGCGCGCGCTCTGCGATCTTCGGATCGTCGGTGACCAGGGCTCCCCCGCTCGAGGTGGTTATGATCTTGTTGCCGTTGAACGAATAGACACTGATCACGCCATGCGCCCCGCTCGGGCGATTGTCATAGACCGCACCCAAGCTCTCGGCGGCGTCCTCGACCAGGGGCAGGCCATGTTCTTCCGCGATCGTCAGGATTTCCCCCACATTCGCGGACTGTCCATAGAGATGAACCAGGAGGATCGCCGCGCCTTTCCGATCACTCGCGGCATCGGCTTCAATCTGCCGACGCAGTGCCCCGGGCGACATGTTCCAAGTACCAGGTTCGGCGTCGATGAGGACCGGTTCGAGACGTTCGTACAACAGCGGCTGTACGCTCCCGACAAAAGTCAGGTCCGAAACGTATACCCGCGCACCGCGCGGCAAGTTGAGCGCCCGCATGGCAAGGTGCAGGCCGGCGGTCCCGGATGAAACGGCAACGGCATGCTCCCTTGTGCTGAGAACCGCCAGACGTTTCTCAAACGCGTCCAGGTTGGGGCCCGCAGGCGCGACCCAGTTGTCGTCGAACGCCTGCTGTACGTGTGCCGCCTCGCCACCTCCCATATGGGGTGGGGACAAAAGGATCGCCCCGCTGAGCATTCCGCGATCGACCAGATCGACCGGCTCCCCCGCCGCATCCGTCACAACAAGTGCATTGACGCCATGCCGGTCCATTTCCTGAAGCAACTGAGCAGGCGCGGTCTTCTCCGGCACCGTAACGGCCCGCTGGGGAGGAAGGCATGAAATGGCATCGTCCAGCAAGGCGCCGCCCAGCAAGGCCCGGCGAATGTCGCCGTCTGTCACGGTCCGAAGAAGACGTCCCCCTTCGTCCAGCACCAAGCCAAGCTTGATCCTGTTGCGATCGAGACGGGCCATCACGGTGCGGATGCTGGCGTCAGATCGCACGATAGCGCGCTGCAAGGTGTCGTTATCGGTCATGCAAATCCACAAAGATAAACCCGGAGAAGAAGTCCGGCCCTCGGGCACGAAAAGGTCAGTATCGTTTCGTCAGCAACTTACAAGGCATCTAACCCTCCCACGGCTCCATCACGCAGCCGTATCCGTCGCGCAGGGTGGCGGTTTCGGCGGCGAGGAAGGGGAAGCGGGCGGTGACGCTGCGGTTCTCGACGTCTTCGGTCAAGGTGACGAGTTCCATCCCGGCCAGCTTGTCCTTCTCGCAATCGTCGAGACTGCGCCCCGCGACGAAGCGGCACGAACAGGCCACGCGCGCCGAATAGGCCGCGGCAATGCCCGAGTAACCGGCGATCGGCGCGCGGAAATGCCAGGCCAGGCCGGCCAGGACCGCGGCCGCCAGCGCGAGCCACAGGGGCCAGCGCCTGCGCCGGGCGCGCCGGGTGCCATGCCGTGTTCCGCGGGATCTGTTTGCCATTGCCAAGCCCGGTTTGCTGCGCGAGGGAAAGCCGCATGTTCCCGCGGCCCGCCTCCCTTATCGCCTGCCTCGCCCTGCTGCCAGCCCTGCTTGCCTGCAGCGGTGCCGAGCCGCCGCCTCCGCCGCTGAGCGAAGAAGCGCTGGCCGCCGTGTCGGACGATCCCGGCGCCCCGGCGCAGCAGCTGGCGCGCCAGGTGGACGACCTGTTCGCCGGCGACGCCGCGGGCGAGACCCGCGCGCTGATCGTGATGCACGGGGGCGAGATCGCCGCCGAGCGCTACGCCCCCGGATATGGCCGCGAAACCCGCTTCGCCAGCTGGTCGATGGCCAAGACGGTGACCGCGGTGATGATCGGGATGCTCGTGGCCGACGGGCGTCTGGCGCTCGACGAATCGCCCCCCGTCCCGCGCTGGCAGCGGCCCGGCGACCCGCGCGGCGAGATCACCTTGCGCCAGCTGCTCCAGATGCGCAGCGGCCTGCGCCATACTGAAGCCGGCGACCCGCCCTACGAGTCGTCAGAGGTACGGATGCTGTTCCTCGACGGGCGCGACGACATGGCCGACTGGGCCGAGAGCCAGCCGCTGGAGGCGGAGCCGGGCAGCACGTTCGAGTATTCCTCCGCCACCAGCGTTATCCTGGCCGACATCGCCGCGCGCGTCCTGTCGCGGCGCGACGAGCCGGAGGCGCGGCGCGAGGCGGTCGCCGGCTATCTCCACACCCGCCTGTTCGGGCCGCTGGCGATGGAATCGATGGTGCCCGAATTCGACGCCAGCGGCACGCTGATCGGCGGCAGCCTGATCCACGGCACGGCGCGCGACTGGGCCCGGTTCGGCGACTTCCTGCGCCACAAGGGGTCATATCGCGGGAGCCAGCTTGTGCCGCGCAAGTGGGTCGAGGCGATGACCCGGCCCAGCCCGCGTCGCGAGAACTACGGGTTCCAGACCTGGCTCAACCGCCCGGTCCCGGGCGAAAGCGACAACCCGCTGTTCCCCGGCCGCGCGCCGCGTTCGATGTTCGCGGCGATCGGGCACATGGGCCAGTACATCTTGGTATCCCCCGAACAGAAGCTGACCGTCGTGCGACTGGGCCATTCGGACGCGGAGGAACGCGCGGTCCTGTTGCAGGAGCTGGCCGATATCGTCGAGCTCTACCCCGCGACCTGACCGCCGCCGCCATCGGCCCCGTCGGGCAGGCGGAACGTTCCCTCCACCACCGTCACGCAGGCGCCGCCCAGCCAGGCCCGATCGCCTTCCAGCCGGCAGGCGAGATCGCCGCCGCGGCGCGAGGCCTGGTGCGCGGTGAAGCTGTCGCGCCCCAGCCGCGCGGCCCAGAAGGGGGTGAGCGCGGCGTGGGCCGAGCCGGTCACGCTGTCCTCGTCCACTCCGCCGCCGGGCACGAAGACCCGGCTGACCACGTCGCTCGCGCGTCCCGGCGCGGTGCAGATGAACTGGTCGTCGCCCAGCGCGCCGAGCCCGCGCAAGTCCGGGTCGAGCGCGCGGACCGCGCCCTCGTTCGCGTAGAGGTAGATGCCGTAGCCGTCGGGGTTGCGCCACACCTCCTCGGGCTCCGCGCCCAGCAGGGCCACGGCCTCGGGCCAGTCCGAACGCGCGGTCGGGATGGCGGGCAGCGCCAGCTCGTATCCGGCGGCGCTGCGCCGCACCTCGAGCACGCCGGCCTTGCGCGTGCGGAAGCGGACGCGATCGCCCCCGTCGCGGCCCAGCAGGACGTGCCCCGCCGCAAGCGTCGCGTGGCCGCAAAGACGGATCTCGCACGCCGGGGTGAACCAGCGCAGCTGCCAGTCGGCATCGCCGCCCGCGTCCTTCACCACGAAGGCGGTTTCGGCGAAGTTGTTCTCCTCCCCGATCGCCTGGAGCACCTCGTCGGGCAGCCAGTCGTCGAGCGGCATGACGGCCGCCTGGTTCCCGGCAAAGGGCCGGTCGGCGAAGGCATCGACGTGCCAGTAGGGCAGTTTCATCCGGCGTCCTTTCCCAGTTTCTCGAACTCGTCGGCCTCCACCAGCGGGTTGCCCGGGTCGTCCACGTGGCCCCGCGGGTCGATGTGGATCAGCAGCTCCATCTCGGGGAAGTGGCGGCACAGGTCGGCCTCGACCCGCTCGATGATCGCGTGTGCCGCGGCGACCGTGGTCGTGCCGGGCAGGTCGACGTGGAACTGCACGAAGTCGCGCGTCCCGCTCGACCGGGTTCGCAAATCGTGCAGGTTGGACAGTTCCGGGTGGCGCGCGGCCAGTTCGACGAAGCGCTGGCGCTTCTCCTCCGGCCATTCGCGGTCCATGATCTGGTCCACCGCCTCGCTGCCCGCGCGCCAGGCGCCCCACAGCAGCCAGCCGGCAATCGCCAGCCCGAACAGCGGGTCGGCGCGCGAAAGGCCCAGGTACTGGTCGAGCACCAGCGCCGCGATCACCGCGAGGTTGAGCAGCAGGTCGGACTGGTAATGGACGCTGTCGGTCCTGATTGCGAGGCTGCCGGTGCGGCGGATCACGTGGCGCTGCCACGCGATCAGGGCGAAAGTCGCCGCGATCGCGACCAGCGAGACGGCGATCCCTTCCCCGGCGGCGGCGGTCTGCGTCCCTTCCACCAGGTGCGCGATCGCGCGAAAGGCGATGCCCGCGGCGGAGAGCGCGATCAGCATGACCTGGAAGATCGCCGCCAGCGCTTCCGCCTTGCCATGGCCGAAGCGGTGATCCTCGTCCGCCGGCATGGCCGCGATCCACACCCCGGCGAGCGTCGCCAGGCTGGCCACGAGGTCGAGCGCGGTATCGACCAGGCTGCCCAGCATGGCGGTCGAGCCGGTCCGCCAGGTCGCCCACCCCTTGATCGCGGCGAGGAACAGCGCGACCGCGATCGAGGCCCAGGCCGCGCTGCGGGTAAGCGCGGCCCGGCGCGCTGCCCCGTCCGCGGTCATGGATAGAGCAGGGTGCTGTCCCACCCTTCCCCCGTGCGGGTGAACAGGCGCCGGTCGTGCAGGCGATTGGGCCGGTCGAGCCAGAACTCGATCCGCTCGGGCGCCAGGGTGAAGCCCGTCCAGTGCGGCGGGCGCGGCACCTGGCCCGCGGCGCGGCACGCCTCGCCCAGCGCCTCGACCCGGGCGACGTAGTCGGCCCGGTCGGCCAGCGGGCGCGACTGGTCGCTGGCCGCCGATCCGACCTGGCTGACGAAGGCGCGCGAATGGAAGTAGGCGTCGGCCGCGGCGGGGGAGACTTCGGCAAGCGGCCCCTCGATCCGCACCTGGCGGCGCAGGCTCTTCCAGTGGAACAGCAGCGCGGCGTGGGGGTTGGCGGCGATCTCCTCCCCCTTGCGGCTGCGGGCATTGGTGAAGAAGGTGAAACCGTCCGCCCCGTGCCCTTTCAGCAGGACCATCCGCACCGAGGGGCGCCCGTCGCGCGTCGCGGTGGCCAGCGCCATCGCGTCGGGATCGTTCGGCTCGGCCTCGCGCGCCTCGGCCAGCCAGGCGTCGAACAGCGCCAGCGGGTCCGATCCGGGCAGTTCGGAACGCGCGCCCTTCACCGCCTGCCCCCCGGACATGGGCCGCCCAGACATGGACCGCCTGTTACACTGTCCTGGGACAAGAAAACCGGGCCCGCGCGCCAGTCGGCGACAGGCGCGCGGCCGAGCGCCGAACGGGGGGGCGCAGAACGGGGGGGCGCGGAACGGGGGGGCGGGGCGATCATGCCTGCCGCCCTAACGCGCCCGCGGCATGTAGGAAAGCCTGGCGCGCCTTGCGCCCGCAGACTGTTGCACCTAGCTAACACGCCATGGCCGATCCTTACGCAACGCTGGGCATATCGCGCAACGCGACCGAGAAGGAGATCAAGAGCGCCTATCGCAAGCTGGCGAAGGAGCTTCACCCCGATCGCAACAAGGACAACCCGAAGGCGGCCGAGCGGTTCAGCAAGGTGACGCAGGCCTACGACCTCCTGGCCGACAAGGACAAGCGCGCCCGCTTCGACCGGGGGGAGATCGATGCCGAGGGCAACCCGGCCAATCCCTTCGCCGGCATGGGCGGCGGAATGGGCGGTGCGGGCATGGGCGGCGGGCCCGGCGGCTTCGGCGGCGGCGGACAGCGCGGCTTCCGGGCGGAGGATTTCCAGGGCTTCCAGCAGGAAGGCGTGGACCTGGGCGACATTTTCGAAGGGCTCTTCGGCGGCGGGCAAGGCGGCTTCTCGCGCGGTGGCGCGCGCGGGCCGGGCGGTTTCGGCCAGCAGCGCCGGCCGCCCCCGCGCAAGGGCGCGGACATCGCCTATCGCCTGCGCGTGCCCTTCGTCGATGCGGCCACCCGCAAGGACCAGCGGATCACCCTGGCCGATGGCAAGACGATCGACCTCAAGCTGCCTGCCGGGGTGGAAGACGGGACGCAGATGCGGCTCAAGGGCAAGGGCGAACCGGGCGCGGGCGGCCATGGCGACGGGATCGTGACGATCGCGATCGATCGCCACAAGTTCTTCCGCCGCGACGGCGACGACGTGCGGCTGGACCTGCCGATCACCTTGTCCGAGGCGGTCGGCGGGGCCAAGGTCCGCTGCCCCACGGTGGACGGGCCGGTCATGCTGACGATCAAGCCCGGGACCAGCGGCGGCACGACCATGCGCCTGAAAGGCAAGGGGTTTTCAACCAGGTCCGGCACGCGCGGCGACCAGCTGGTGACGCTGGAGATCACCCTCCCGCGCGACACGGCGGAACTCGCCCGGCGGCTGGAGGGATGGCAGGACGACAGCAACCCGCGCGCGGACATGGGGGGCTAGCGGGCCGGGGCCGAACCCGCGCGCGCGAGGAACGCCGATGAGCGAAACCGACCTTCCCGATCCAGAGGAACGCCGCATCCACACCCTCTCGCCCGAAGAGCGGCGGCGCGAGGCGATCGAGCAGAAGATGGGCCTGCGCGGGCAGGTGGCGCGCCGCGTCGGCCCCGGCACCCGCGCATTCGAGGTGGGCAAGCGGGTCTTCATCGGCACCTACAACGACGGGTTCATCCACGCCGGCAACCTCGCCTACATGTCGATGCTGGCGATCTTCCCGTTCTTCATCCTGGGCGCGGCGATCTTCTCCCTCGTGGGGGAGGAGAGCGAGCGCGCCGCGACGATCGAGGCCGTGCTCTATGCCCTGCCGCCGATGGTGGGCAACGTGATCGAGCCGGTGGCGCGCAACGTGATCCAGTCGCGCACCGGCTGGCTGCTCTGGGCCGGCGGCCTCGTCGCGCTGTGGACCGTGTCGAGCCTGATCGAGACGATCCGCGACATCCTGCGCCGCGCCTACGGCACCGCCGCGACCGAGGCGTTCTGGAAATACCGGCTGCTGTCGGCCGGGGTGATCGTGGCCGCGGTGATCCTGCTGATGCTGTCGCTGATCGCGCAAGTCGTGATCGGCGCCGCGCAAGAATTGATCGACGCCTACCTGCCGTGGCTCTCGCACGTGATCGCCGAGCTGCAGATCTCGCGCCTGATCCCGGCCTTCGGCCTGTTCGGCTCGCTCTACCTGCTGTTCTTCACCCTGGCGCCCAAGGCCTATCGCCAGCGGCGCTATCCCAAGTGGCCGGGCGCGCTCGTCACCACCGCCTGGTGGGTGGCGGTCACCATCGCGCTGCCCCCGGCGATCCGCCAGTTCTTCAGCTACGACATGACCTACGGCAGCCTGGCCGGCATCATGATCGCGCTTTTCTTTTTCTATCTCGTCGGCCTAGGGGTCGTTATAGGCGCCGAGCTCAACGCCGCGCTGGCCGAAACTCCCGAGGAAGAGGAGAACCGCATCGGCCAGGCCGACGATCGGCGCCGCGCCGCGGCCCGGCAGGCGGCGGAGCAGGAACGCGAAACGAAAGAGGACACGGCATGAGCGGTTTGATGGCTGGGAAACGCGGGCTGATCATGGGCCTCGCGAACGACAAGTCGCTGGCCTGGGGCATTGCCCGGCAGCTGCGCGAACAGGGCGCGGAACTGGCCTTTTCCTACCAGGGCGAGGCGCTGGCCAAGCGCGTGCGGCCGCTGGCCGAACAGCTCGGCAGCGATTTCGTGTTCGAATGCGACGTGTCGGACATGGACGCGCTCGACGAGGCGTTCGGCCGCCTGCGCGAACGGTGGGAGACGATCGATTTCGTCGTCCACGCGATCGGCTTTTCCGACAAGAGCGAACTGCGCGGGAAGTACCTCGACACCAGCCTCGAGAACTTCCTGATGACGATGAACATCTCCGCCTACAGCCTGGTCGCCGTGGCCCGGCGGGCGGCGGCGATGATGCCCGATGGCGGCAGCATCCTGACGCTGACCTATTACGGCGCGGAAAAGGTCATCCCGCATTACAACGTCATGGGCGTGGCCAAGGCGGCACTGGAAACCAGCGTGCAGTATCTCGCCAACGACCTCGGCCCCGACAACATCCGCGTCAACGCGCTCAGCGCCGGGCCGATCAAGACCCTGGCGGCCAGCGGGATCGGCGATTTCCGCTATATCCTCAAGTGGAACGAGCTGAATTCGCCCCTGCGCCGCAACGTCACGATCGACGACGTCGGCGGGTCGGGCCTCTACCTGCTCTCCGACCTCGCCTCGGGCGTCACGGGCGAGGTGCACCACGTCGACGCCGGATACCACGTCGTCGGCATGAAACAGGAAGACGCGCCGGACATCGCGCTCGACAAGTAAGGCTCAGGCCCCGGCAACCGGCGGCGCCGCAACGCCGCCGTTGAGGCGGGGGAAGCAGCGCGCCAGGGCGAGCAGGACGGTCGGCAGGGCCATGGTGAAGACAATGTCCCACGCGGTCTCCACCGCCAGCGCCCTGCCGGCCGAGCCGTAGGCCAGCGCCCGCGACCAGTCGAGCAGTTCGTTGCAGCACTCGAGCGCGAGAACGAGCAGCCAGGGCCACCAGCTCGCAAGCCCGCGACGGGCGAACGCGGCAAACAGGATCTGCGCCAGAACCCCGAGATAGGCGTGAAGTACCGGATGGCTCACCGCCGTCCAGTCCGAAAGCCACAGCTTCCACCCGATCCACACCTCTGCGAAGCGAACGAGCCAGGGCTCCACCTGCGCCACGAGCGCCACCGCCGAAAGGTCTGTCTCCATCGGTCGCCAGATAGGGGCGAGGGGGTGCCCGGCCAAGAGGAAATCCCGTGCGTTTTGCCCGTGTTGCTTGACAGGTCCACTCTGAGAGGAGACGGCGGCGACCTGACGTATAACGCTGGAACAAGAGTGAGACGCGATCTGTGTCGAGGCAGAGCTCATTAGGCCGAGGTCGTTTGTCGCGATCGACATCTCGCGGTCGCCCCGGAGAGGAGGCCGGCCGGCTCCCCTCGCGCGTGCACGGCATCCGCGGCCGAGTTTTCTCGCCTGCAAGCAGACTGGTCGTGCTGTGCGGCTTTCTCCTCGTGGTGTTTCTCACTGGGGGCAGCTCGCGAGAGGACATGACCGGGTTGCTGGTTTTGCGGCCGGTTTCCATTCTCGTCCTCGGCTATGGCCTGCTGACGCTGTCCGGAGAGCACGTGCGTCGCTACTGGCCGCTCGTTCTCATAGCCGGTGCCGCCGTGATCCTCGCCGTGGCTCATCTCCTGCCCTTGCCGCCGGCGCTATGGCAGGCCCTGCCCGGGCGGGAGACCGTGGTGGCGATCGACCACGCACTGGGCTGGTCGGAGCTATGGCGACCGCTGACGCTCGATCCCCAGGCCTCGCGCAACGCCCTCATGGCCCTGGTTACGCCCTGCGCGGTCATGGTCCTGGCCATCCAGCTCGACGAGCGGCAGCGAGAACTGCTTTTGACTTTTCTGCTGGCCCTGGGCGCGCTCACCGCCCTTTGGGGCATCCTGCAACTGATGGGCAACCCGCGCGGGCCGCTCTATCTCTACAGCAAGACGAGCTACAGCTTTCCGGTCGGTCTGTTCGCCAACCGCAACCACCAAGCGGTTTTCCTCGTCAGCCTAATTCCGCTGCTCTACGCCTGGGTCAGGCTTGGGCACGGCTCCTGGACCGATATCCGTTCGTCCAGAGGACGGCGCGGAAGTGTCGCAATCGGGGGCATGCTGGTTCTCATACCCCTGGTGCTGATCGCGGGTTCGCGGGCAGGGCTTCTGACCCTGGTTCTCGCTTTGTGCGGTACGGCCGCCCTGCTCGTTCTGGCTCCCGCCGGCCGTGCCCGGACTTCCCGAACACGGCGCCTCGCCCGGTGGGGGCCGGCAATGGTCGGCGCGGCCGCCATCGCCGGACTGGTTCTGGTTACGATCGGCGTGGGTCGCGACCGGGCGTTCGAGCGGCTGCTCGGCGCGGACTCGCTCGGCGGACTGAGGGCAGATCTCCTCCCGGCCACCTGGGACATCGCGCTGAGGCATCTTCCATGGGGTTCCGGCATCGGTTCGTTCGACGACGTCTACCGCATGTACGAACCGGATGGCCTCCTCATGCCGTCTTACGTGAATCACGCGCATAATGACGTGATCGAACTGTTCATGACGGGAGGAGTGCCCGCCCTCCTCATCCTGGCTTTTGCGATGGCCCTCTATGTCCACCGGTTCTGGACACTTGTGCGCAAACGGGCCGCGGGGCTTCGCGCTGCGCCGCTTTCCGGGGCGGCGCTGCTGGCGCTGGCCATCCTGTTCGTCGCGTCGCTGATAGATTATCCCCTGCGGGCACCCGCCATGGCCAGCTTCGCGGTTCTTCTGTCTATCTGGGCGAGCAAAAGCACGGTAGAGGATGCCGGAACGGATGCCCGCCGGTCGATCGATTCTTCGGGACCATGAAGAGAAACCAGGCCGGCATCGACTAAGCTTGCTTATCAGAAATGCTCGGCTAGTGCTGCCGCAGCACGATAGATTGGACGAATAGAAACGCATGTCGATATTCAGGTATTTCCTCGGTTGTTTTCTGGCGGCCGGTCTGCTGGCCGGCTGTGCCGGTGGGAACCGGCCCGTCGGCCTGTCCCCGGGGATCGAACTGACCGAACTGGACAGCCTTCCCGTGCCCGAAAGCGGCTACGTTACCCGGGTTCAGCCAGGCGACCTGCTCGAGATCACCGTTCTGAATTCGGAAGAACTGAGCGGGACATATGTCGTCGACGACGACGGCACGCTGGATTTCCCCCTCATCGGTCGCGTGCCGGTTGCCGGCGATTCGGCGACGACCGTCGGAAAGAAGGTCGCTTCGCAGCTGGAAGGCCGCTTTCTTCTCAACCCGAATATCAGCGTCATCCCGTCCGAGCTTTCGCAACCCACGGTGTCGGTGGGCGGCGAAGTGGAAAAGCCCGGCTCCTATCCGGCACGCCTTTCACGAACCCTCCTTCGGGCGGTGAACACCGCCGGCGGACTGTCCGAATTCGCGAAGTCGGACGATGTACTCGTGCTGCGCTCGGTCGGAGATGTCACGTATATCGGGGTGTACAACATCGAGGCGATCCAGCGCGGGAACTACCCCGATCCGCAGATCTATGCCGACGACATCATAACCGTGGGCGATTCACCCGGGCGTCGTCGCCTCCAGACCATCCTTCAACTCGTCCCCCTGCTGTCGACATCGGCGATCCTGGTCGATCGCATCGGCAACTAACGATCCGAGAAAAGCATAATGGCAGAAGCAGTCATATATTCCGCCCAGCCGGATCCGGCGGGGGACGCCGGCGAGAGCAGCGGCATCCTCGCGTTTGAGCGCTATTGGCGCCAGGCGATCAACTCGCGCGTCTGGATTGCCGCGATCCTGGGCGCCGGCATCGTGCTGGGCCTGCTCGTCACCTTGCTGTCGACGCCACTCTACCAGAGCACGGCGGTGATCGAGATCAGCCGGGTGACCTCGAACGTGACCAACATCGAAGAGTCGGAGATCGAGGAGCTCCAGGCCGACGAGCAGTATTTCCAGACGCAGTATGAACTGCTCGGCTCCCGCTTCCTGGCCGAGGCGGTTGTGGATGCCGGCAATCTCACTGCCTCGACGGAGTTCCGCAATGCATTTGCCGACGACCCGGAAGTGCCGCTGGAGCGGCGCGAAGCCGTCAAGATCCTTCTCGACAATGTCAGCATAGACCCGGTCCGCATGTCGAACCTGGTCAATGTCCGGTTCTCCAGCCCCAGCCGCACCCTGTCGTCCGACATCGCGAACCTGTGGGCCGAACAGTTCCTCGCCGCCAATTACGAGAAGCGCTTCGGCGCCAATATCGATGCCCGGCGCTATCTGCGCGAACAGATCGCCGAGCTGCGTGAACGGCTGGCCCAGTCGGAAAAGGAACTGGTCGATTACGCCAATGCCAACCAGATCGTGATCGTCGATGCCAGCTCGGCCAGCGACGACAGCAGCAGCAGCACGGCGCGTTCGCTGATCGGCGACAGCCTGACGACGCTGAACGAGGCTCTGGCCCAGGCGACGGCCAAAAGGATCGCGGCGGAAAGCGCCCTGCGGGCCCGTTCGACAGCGCCGGAAACACGCAATGCGTCGAGCCAGCTGTTGACCGCGCTTGCCACGGCCGAGGCGAAGCTGGCGAGCCTGCAGGCGAACTTCGGCCCCGACTATCCCGAAGTCCAGGCAGCCCGTTCGGAAGTCGAGGCCATGCGCGAAGCGATCGCGGCTTCGCGCGGACGCGACATTTCGGCCCTCGAAGCCGCCTATCGTCAGGCACGCGGCGAGGAAGCCGCGCTCGAGGCCCAGGTCCAGCAAATCCAGCAGCGGTTCCTCTCGCAGCAGGGCGGCGGGATCCAGTACGGCATCCTCAAGCGGGAGGTCGAGACCAACCGCCAGCTTTACGACGCGCTGCTGCAGCGGTCGAAGGAACTCGAAGCCGCAGGCGCGGGCAAGAACAACATGACGGTGGTCCAGCCGGCAGTGCCGGCGGAAGAACCCTATCGCCCCTCGCTGCTGCTCAATCTCGCGCTCAGCCTGCTCGCCGCGGGCGTGGTCGCCGCGGCCTTCGTCTTCCTGCGCGAGACGATGGACCAGACGCTGCGTGATCCCAACGATGTCCAGCGCCTGCTGGGCATCCCGGCGCTCGGCCTGATTCCGCGGGTCAACGAGGACGATATTCTCGAGGAACTGAACCGGCGCAGTTCGGAGCTGTCCGAGGCCTATGTCGCGGTTCGCTCGAACATTTCGTTCCTGACCCCGCGCGGCGCACCCAAGTCGCTGATGCTGACCAGCACGCGGCCCAACGAGGGCAAGTCGCTGACCTCGGTCGCGATCTGCCGCAGCTTCGCCCAGCTGGGCAAGCGCACGCTGCTGATCGACGCCGACCTGCGGAACACCGCACTGTCGGACTTCCTCGGCAAGCAGGCGCGCGCCGACACGGGCCTGAGCAGCCTGCTCGCCGGGCAGGGAGACCCCCTGTCGCACATGATCCCGATCGAAGAGCACGGCTTCGACCTGATCCCGAGCGGCGCGACCCCGCCCAACCCGGCCGACCTCCTGGCCAGCGATGCGCTCGCCCGCCTGATCCGTTCGCTCGAGGAATCCTACGACTTCATCCTCGTCGACGGACCGCCGGTCCTGGGGCTGGCCGACGCGCTGGAAATCTCCACCGCGGTCGAAGGCGCGGTCTACGTGATCGAATCGAACGACGTGAAGATCCGCGCGATCGAGACCGCGATGCGCCGTCTGCGCTCGGCCAACGCGAAGATCTACGGCGCGATCATAACCAAGCTCGACGAGCGCAACTCCGCCTATGGCTACGGCTATGGCTACGGCTATGGTTATGGCTATGGCGACACGGACCGCGACGCCCATGCCGCGACCGGCTGACACGCCCCGCGCCTGGCGCATCGTTCTCGCCGGGCTGGTTTTCCCGGTCCTGGCCATTGCCGCCGGCGCGCAGACGCTGGCGATCGTGGGCGAGAGCACCCGCCCCAAGGAAGCTGCCGCGGCGGCCCCCTGGGACGGCTCGGCCAAGGCCCACCTCGCCAAGGGCGCCTACCAGGGACAGCTCGCCGCGGGAGAGGCGGTGGCGCCGCCCGAGCCCTGGATCGTCGAGCTGGCTCGCGACGCCTATCGCCGCCAGCCGCTGACGCCGGAGGCGGTTGCCGTCATCGGCGCGAGCCTGCCGGACGACCGCGCCGACGCGTTCTGGGAGCTTGCGGCCCAGGTCAGCCGGCGCGATACGCTGTTGCAGGGCCTGTTGCTCGATCACCACCTTGGCCATGATGATCTCGATCGCTCGATCAGAGTGCTGAACCAGCTTCTTCTGGTCAGGGAAAATCAGCGCGAGAGGTTCTTCGCCGCGCTTAGCCAGGCCCTTCCCGATCCTCGATCGATCGACCCGTTCGTCGAGATCCTCGCCGCGGATCCGAAATGGGGCGACGCCTTCCTGGTTGCCGCGTCCCGAAACGAGGAGGGCCTCGAGAACCTCAGCCGCATTCGTCATCGGTTGCCGGACGGATCCATCGAAGCGCATGTGGACCAGGCGCTGATTTCGGCGTTCGCGCGGTCCGGCCAGCTGGACCTCGCCCACGATCTCCACCGCCGCCTCGCGCAGAAACAGGGCGAGCGTCCCGGGTGGCAGGCCAGCACCATTCCGCCCTTCGACTGGCGCTTCGTCGACGAACCCGGTTTTCGGGCCCAGCGCGATCCGGAAAGCGAACAGCTGGACCTGCTCATCGCCCGAGGCAAGGGAGGGCCGTTCGTGACGAGGATCTTCCGTGCCCAAGGCTCATCGATACGGTTGCGCGCCAACCACCAGCTCGAGCCCACGGCCCAGGCCCGGCGTCTTTCGGTGTCGGTATCATGCGCCGCAACGGGAGAAGTCCTGGCACAGGAGAACTTCAGAGAGCGACAGATCGCTCTCGATACTGCCATCCCCGAGCGATGCCCGTTCGTCGCAGTCGTGCTGTCGGGCCGAGCCTGGTCGGACGAACCGCGACTCCATGGCACCATTTCACCGATAACCGTGACCTTCGGCGCCGGCGGGCAAGATGCCGATCAATAACGTCATGAAGCCGTAGCAGTCGGCGAGGCAGAAGCAGACACCATGCGCAAAGTGCTTGTCACCGGCAGTGCCGGCTTCATCGGTTACCACCTGTCGCAGCTGCTGCTGGACGAGGGGTTCGCGGTCGTCGGCTACGACGGGTTGACCGACTATTACGACGTGCGCCTGAAGCAGCGGCGCCACCAGATGCTGATGCAGAATCAGCATTTCAGTGCCACCGTCGGCATGCTGGAGGATTTCGACACGCTCCGCGATCTTGCCATCGCGGAGCGGCCGGATGTCATCGTCCATCTGGCGGCCCAGGCCGGCGTGCGCTACAGCCTCGAGAACCCGCGCGCCTATGTCGAGGCGAACATGGTCGGCACCTTCAACGTGATGGAGTGCGCGCGCGAACTCGATGTCGACCATCTGCTGATGGCCTCGACCAGCTCGGTCTACGGCGCCAACGAGGAAATGCCGTTTCACGAGCGGGAGAAGTGCGACACCCCGCTGACGCTCTATGCCGCGACCAAGAAGGCCAACGAGGCGATGGGCCACAGCTACGCGCACTTGTGGAACCTGCCGACCACGATGTTCCGCTTCTTCACCGTCTATGGTCCCTGGGGCCGGCCCGACATGGCGCTGTTCAAGTTCACGCGCGGCATTCTCGAAGGCACGCCGATCGACATCTACAACGACGGCGAGATGTACCGGGACTTCACCTACGTCACCGATCTGGTGCGCGGCATCCGCCTGCTGATCGACGCGGCGCCGGTCCGTCCGCAGGCACCGGAAGAGATTGGCGCACACGACAGCCTGTCCCCCGCCGCGCCGTTCCGGGTGGTCAACATCGGCAACAGCGACAAGGTCCGCCTGATGGACTTCGTCGAGGCAATCGAGGCCGAGTGCGGACGCGAAGCGGTCAAGAACTTCATGCCGATGCAGAAGGGCGACGTGCCCGCGACCTGGGCCGATGCGACGCTGCTGCAGGAGCTGACCGGCTATCGTCCGCAAACCGACGTGAAGGAAGGCATCCGCCGATTCGTCGCCTGGTACCGCGAGTATTACGGCGTCTAGCTAGCCCGCGAGGCGCAGGCCTGGTCGGCGGGGCGCGACCGGCGCGACGTCCGGCCAGATGCCGCGGGTGTCGTAGATGACGGCACGGCCGCGCTCTTCCGGGGGGACGACGCGGAAAATGTCGTGGTCGACCAGGACGACGAGAACGCCGCAGGTCTCGAGCGCGGTGTCGAGGTCGATCAGCGTCGCGCCCGTGCCCTCGAACTCGATCGGCAGTTCGCTGGCGTAAGGTTCCACCACGTGCATCCGGTCCCCGAACTTTCGCGCCAGGCGTGCGGCGACAAAGCGGGCCGGGCTTTCGCGAAAGTCGTCGATATTCGCCTTGAACGCGAGGCCGAGACAGGCGACCGGCACGCCGGGGTTCGCCTCGATCAGCTGCTCCGCCCGTTCGACGACGTGATGCATCTTGGCATCGTTGATCTCGCGCGCGGAGCGGATCATGCGCGCCTGGTCGGGCGCGCCATGGACGATGAACCAGGGATCGACCGCGATGCAGTGCCCGCCGACGCCCGGGCCCGGCTGGAGAACGTTGACGCGGGGATGACGATTGGCGAGCCGGATCACCTCCCACACGTCAAGCCCCATGTGATCGGCGATCATCGACAGTTCGTTGGCGAAGGCGATATTGACGTCGCGGAAGGCGTTTTCGACCAGCTTGCACATTTCCGCGCTGCGGGCGTCGGTCGTGACGCAGCTCGCCCGCACGAAACGCTTGTAGAAGGCGAGCGCCTTGCGCGCGCAACGCGGCGTGATGCCCCCGATCGAACGGTCGTTGTTGGCGAGTTCCTCGAGGATGCGGCCCGGCAGGACCCGCTCCGGACAATAGGCGATCGCGACATCGGGCGTCTCGTCGGTCCGGCCAGGAAGCCGCAGGTCGGGGCGCAGGCCGGCGATCAGGTCGCGCATCGCCTCCGTCGTGCCGACCGGCGAAGTCGATTCGAGGATGACCGTGTCGCCCTTCTTCAGCACGCCGGCGACCTCGGTCGCGGCGGCCATGACATAGGACGTGTCGGGCGTATGGTTCCCGTCCTTCTCGAACGGGGTCGGCACGGCGATCACGAACACGTCGGCCGGACCGATCTGGGTCGAAGCCGACAACAGGCCGCGCTGGACGACGCCCCGCACGAGCCCGTCGAGATCGACTTCCTCGATATGGATCTCGCCTCGGTTGATCGTGTCCACCACGTCCTGCGACAGGTCGACCCCGGCCACCGGGCAGCCCGCGCGGGCAATGATCGCCGCCGTGGGCAGGCCGATGTAGCCCAAGCCGATAACGCATACCTGTGGTTTGTTCTCGCCGCGCATTGTCGCTCCGCTCGTGTCCGCGTTCACGGCATGGCTCTAGGCGGCGCCGGTAAACATACCGGTAACGATGACGTTCGCCCGTTTCAGGCAGCGAGAAGCTCCAGAATGCGCACGCTGGCCCGGCCGTCGCCGAACGGGTTGTGCGCCCGGGCCATCCGGTCGTAGGCCGCCGCGTCGTCGAGCAGGCGGGCGGTCTCTGCCACGATGCGCGCGGAATCGGTGCCGACGAGGCGCGCCGTCCCCGCCTCCACCCCCTCGGGGCGCTCGGTCGTCTCGCGCATGACGAGCACGGGCTTGCCCAGCGCGGGCGCTTCTTCCTGCACGCCGCCGCTGTCGGTCAGCATCAGGTGCGCGATATCGAGAAGCCGCGCGAAGTGGGGGTAGTCGAGCGGTTCGATCAGCGCGACGTTGTCGAGCCCGGCAAGCCGATCGTTCATCACCGCGCGCACGTTCGGGTTCAGGTGGACGGGAAAGACAACCGCCACGTCGGGCCGCTCCGCCAGGGTGCGCACCGCATCCGCGATCGCTTCCATGCCCTGGCCGAAATTCTCCCGCCGGTGGGTCGTCACGCCGATGATGCGCCGACCGGCAAAGCGGCCTTCCAGCGGGGCGAGATCGGCCGCAAGCTCGGGCTGCCGACCGATCTGCCCGGTGATCCAGTGGAGGGCGTCGATCACCGTGTTGCCGGTGACGTGGATCGCCGCCGGGTCGATGTTCTCGCGCCGCAGGGCCGCAGCGGCCGTGTCCGTCGGCGCGAAGTGCAGCGCGGCCATCGTGCCGATGATCTTGCGATTGACCTCTTCCGGCCAGGGGTGGTGGATATCGCCGCTGCGCAGGCCCGCCTCGACATGGGCGACAGGCACCTTGCGGTAATAGGCCGCGAGCGCACCGGCCATCGCCGTGGCGGTGTCGCCCTGGACCACGACCACGTCCGGCTGTTCGCTATCGATCACCTGGCCCAGCCCGGTCAGCAGGCGCGCGGTCAGCGCGTCGAGCGACTGGTCGGGCTCCATCAGGTCGAGATCGTGGTGCGGCTCCACCCCGGCGATCGAGAGGACCTGGTCGAGCATCCCGCGGTGCTGCGCCGACACGCAGACGCGCGATTCGAAGCGCGAATCCGCCTCCAGCGCGTGGACGAGGGGAAAGAGCTTGATGGCTTCGGGCCGGGTCCCGAATACCGAGAGGATCTTGCGCGGCGAGGTCATGCGCCCGCCCATAGCGCAAGAGGGTTAACGACGCCTCAGCCTTCGGGCGGCGGCGTGGTTTCCTGTGCCTGGGGGGTCTCCATGATCGGCTCGGCCGTCTCGCTCGGCAGGATCGCGGGGTTCTCCTCGCCCGGCAGGTCGGCATCGCGCTCGCGCTCGAGCCGTTCCATGTATTCGCGCTCAATCTGCTCGACCCGCTCCTGCTCGGCCGCGGCGGCTTCGTCGATCGTGGAGAGCCGCTCGGCCCGGGCCGCGGCGATCAGTTCGCTGAAGCGCACGTTGGCCGAAGTCGCCCGTTCGCCATAGGCCTGTTCGATCAGCTGCTGGGTGCAGCCGGTGAAGCCGCCGGCGCCGGCGGTCGAGCACGACAGCGTGCCGAAATCGCCGATCATCTCCAGCGTCTCGACCCGGCGGGTCCAGGCGACGTTTTCCGGGTCGTCGCTGAAGCGCAGCGTCTCGGGAATGCGGTAGCGTTCCGATTCGGGAAGCCGGGCGACGACGCAGATCTCTTCCTCCCCGCACGCCGGCGCGGCGTCTTCGCCATAGACGATCGACATGCGGACATCGTCGGTCAGGGTTTCCCCCGTTTCCTGGGCCGAAGCCGGCGCGGTCAGCAGGGCGATCCCGGCGAGGGCCGTTGCGGCGAAGAGCGATTTCATGGCGTTTCCCATCGTTTTCGGCGGCTGCGCGCCGGTTGTCGCGGTTTCGGCGTGAACTCTATATGAAGTGTCGCGGCCCCTGAAGGGGTTCCCGGCAAGCCGCGCCAGCCCGCTTCAGACCCGCTCGGCGAGCTTGATTGCAAGCCGGCAGCCAAGGCGGATCGCACCGGAAAGCAGGGGATAGGCCGGCGCCTGTTCCGCCCCGGCAGCGAGAGCCGCCTCGCGGTGCTGGCGCTCGTCCTCGCGGAACTCCTCGATCATGGCGGACAGTTCGGGATCGTCGCCCCGTTCGGCCAGTTCGTCGAGCTGCTGCGAATAATGGCGGTCGATCTCCTCCTCGACCGCCGCGGTGCAGGCCATCGCGGCTTCCGGCCCGATCAGCGCGGTCCCGGCGCCGAGCGCGTAGCCGGCCGCCGACCAGAACGGCTGCAACGCGGTGGGGCGCACCCCGCGCCGCGCCATCAGCGCGTCGAAGCGGGCCCGGTGGCCTTTTTCCTGCTCGGCCATTTCGGCGATCTCGGCCGCATGGGGCCCGCGGTCGCCCATGACGTCGAGCTGGCCCTGGTAGATGCGCGTGGCCCCGAATTCGCCCGCCTGGTCGACCCGGATCATCCGCGCGATATCGCGTTCGCGCATCATACCCGCCGCTCCCGCGCCAGCAAGCCCAGGATCGCCAGCCCGCCGGCGAACGAGAGGAGGAAGTTCCAGCCCGCGAGCGAGATTGAGAACAGGTCCCACGGGGCACTGTCGCAACGAACCACCGGAGCGTTCATGATCGCTTCGAGCGGATCGTCGCCCCCCTGCGTGGTCACGGCGCAGCCGGTGATCCCTTCCCACCAGCCATATTCGACGCCCGCGTGAAACGCGCCGATCGCCCCGGAAACGAGGATCGCGACCGCGGCCAGGGCGATCCAGGCCCGGCGCGGCGGCGCGAACGTGGACAGGAGCGCCAGTGCGAAAGCGGCGAAGTGGGGCCAGCGCTGCCACCAGCACATCTCGCACGGGAACAGGCCGAAGACGTATTGCGCGATATAGGCCCCGGCGAGCATGATCGCCGGCACGCCGAGCGCGAAGCGCTGCGCCAGGCGGCCGTGGGGGGTGGCGAGCATCATCGGCCGTCCCCCGTCACTTGCGCCGCGCCAGGGCCCCGGGGGCCGTACGCCGCAGCGTCTGCAGCGCGTAGTGCAGCTGGTAATCGTCGATCCCGCGCTCCTCCAGCTCGGCGGCGGTCAGGGTGAAGCGCGGGTCTTCGCGCCGGTCGCGTTCAAGCTCCTCGTCCTTCAGCGCGGCCTCGTTGACGAGGTGGCCGCGCAAGTCGGATTCGCGCATGATGAAACGCGCGCGCTTGGCAAGATCCGGGTCGGACAGCTGCGGCACCGCGATGTCCGGCTCGATCCCGCCTTCCTGCACCGAGTGGTCGGCCGGCGTGTAATAACGCGCCGTCGTGAGCTTCAGCGCGGCATCGCGTCCCAGCGGCAGCAGGGTCTGCACGCTGCCCTTGCCGAAGCTGCGATCGCCCATGATCAGCGCCCGGCGATGATCCTGCAGCGCCCCGGCGACGATCTCGCTGGCAGAGGCCGAGCCGGCATCGATCAGCACGATCATCGGCACGTCTTTCGCGATTTCCCCGCGATAGACCGTTTCGGCATCGTAGATATAGGTTTCCCCCCGCGCGCGCCCGCGCTGCGAGACGATCCGCCCCTTGTCGAGGAACAGGTCCGACAGCGCGACGGCCTCGTCCAGCGAGCCCCCGGGGTTGGAACGCAGGTCGAGCACGAGGCCGTTGACCCGTCCGCCGGCCTCGCGCTTCAGCGCCTCCCACGCGGAAAAGACGTCGGCCCCGACATCGCGCGAGAATTCGTTGACGAAGATCACGCCGATATCGCCTTCGGCGAGTTCGTGCGTCACCGGCTCCAGCTCGATCACGCCGCGCGTCACGGTCACGTCGAACGGTTCGTCGCGGCCCGGGCGGAAGACGGTGAGGCGGATCGAGGTGCCGGGTGGGCCGCGCATGCGGCTGACCGCCTCGTCCAGGTCGCCGCCGTAGATCAGGTCGCCATCGAGATGGGTGATGTAATCGCCGGCCTTGAGGCCCGCTTCCATCGCCGGGCTGCCGCGGAAGGGCGAGATGATCTTCACCGCGCCATCGTCCATCTGCACCGAGAGGCCGAGGCCGGAGTAATTGCCGTCGATCATCGTTTCGAGCCGCTGGAGATCGGACCCGTCGAGATAGGCCGAATGCGGATCGAGGCTCGCCAGCATTCCGTCGATCGCGCCGCGGATCAGCTTCTCGTCATCGACCGGGTCGACGTAGCTGGCCTTGATCCGTTCGTACGTCGCGAAAAGGCGCGCGAACTCGGACCCGGCGCGCCCGTCCACCTGGGCGACGCCGGCGGTCGTCGCGGGGATCAGCGCCACCGCGGTGACCAGCGCGGCCGACCGGGCGAGAGCGGCGAATGTCATCGGCATCGGATCTCCTTAGCGAAGGCGCTTTTATCGCGCGGGCCGGCTGAATGCCAGATGAGGATTGCACGGGCGCCCGCCGCAAGGCCGATGGCCACGGGGCGTCAGCCGATGTGGTCGAGCGGGTTCACCGGGGTGCCCTCGCGCCGCAGTTCCAGCGTGACCACCGGCGCTTCGCCCCCGGCGACGCCGAGCGGCGCACCGGGCAGGATCTCTTCGCCGACCGCCACGTCGGTGCGCGCAAGGCCGGTGACGAGGCTGGTCCATGTCCCGTCGTGCTCGATGATCACGATCCGGTCGTAGCCGCGATATGCCCCGGCGAAGGCGACCCGGCCCCGCCCGGGCGAAACCACCTGGGCCCCGGGCCGGGGCGCGATCGCGACCCCGCTGCTGACCACGCCCCCGGGCGAGACCGCGCCGAACCCGGTGACCGTGCGGCCGACGACCGGCAGCTGGAAACTGCCCGGCGGCGGCCCCGCCTGTTGCTGCCCGGCGGCCTGGCCGCCGTCGAAGGCGACTTGCGAATCCTCCGGCCGCGGGGGGCGGATGATCGGGCCCGGCAGGGCGGCCAGCTCGCGGCGCAGCGCGCTGGCCGAATCGAGCCGTTCGACCAGTGCGTCGAGATCGCGGGCCTGCTCCGCCAGCGCGAGCGCGCGTTCCGATTCGCGCGCAGCGACCCCGCCCGCGCGGCGCGATTCGAGCCGCTGGCGGCTCTCGATCGCCGCCAGTCGCTTGCGCCGCTCGGCCAGCGATCGTTCGCTCGCGCGCAAGCTGGACAGGGCCTGGCGCGCTTCCGCCTCGAGCCGGCGCCCGCGCGCGATCTCTTCGCGCAGGGCGGCGGTGCGCGCGCGCACTTCGGGGATCGTCGTTTCCAGCATGGCCCGCAGGTAGACCGTCTCGCGCAGCGAACCCGGGCGCAGCGCCGAGAGGGCGAGCGGCCGGCGGGCGAATTTCTGCAAGGCCGCGGTCAGCCGCAGCAGGGGCTCGCGCCGCTGTGCCAGGCGGGCGGCAAGGCGGCTGCGCTCAGCGTCGATCAGCGAGATTCGCGCCTCGGCCGCGGCAATGCCGGCCTCCGCCTCCTGGATCCGGGCGGCGAGGGCCGCACCTTCGCGCGCGGTCTTCTCGGCCGCCTCGCTGGCGGCGCGCGCTTCCGCTTCCAGCCGTTCGCCGCGCCGCTGCGCCTCGCGCGCCTCGCGCTGGGCCCGCTGGAGCGCGGCGCGCGCTTCCTCCGGACCGGCGGCGAGCACTTCGGGCCGCTGCGCGACGGCAAGCCCGCCGAGCGCGGCGACGAGGGCAAGCACGGCCACGGAGGCCGCGATGGTCGCGAAGCGCCACATCGGCCTATCCTGCCCGATGATAGGGATGGCCGGCAAGGATCGCGGTGGCGCGATAGAGCTGTTCGAGCAGCATGGCGCGGGCCATCAGGTGGGGCCAGGTCGCCTTGCCGAAGGCAAGCAGGAGATCGGCCTCCTCGCGCGCCTGTGCATCGTGCCCGTCGGCGGCGCCGAGGACGAAGCGCGCCTCGCGCATGCCGTCGTCGCGCCAGCGCCCCAGCAAGGCGGCGAAATCTTCCGACGACATCTGCCGGCCCCGCTCGTCGAGCAGGACGGTGCGGCTCGGCGCCTGGGCCGGGGGGATCCTGCCGCCGGTCTCGGGCAGCTCGGTCACCGTGCAGGGCCAGGTCAGCCGCTTGCGATAGCGGGCGACCAGTTCCGCTTCGGGCGAGCGGCCGATCTTGCCCCGCGCGACCACGTGCAGCAGCATGTCAGGCCCTCCCTCGCGCAGGGGCCGCCGGCGGGACGGCGAGCGATTTCGTTCAGGCGTTGCCGGCGGCGACCGGCGGGGCGTCGCCGAAAGCCCACATGCGTTCGAGGTTATAGAAACTGCGTACCTCGGGACGGAACAGGTGGACGACGACGTCGCCGGCATCGATCAGCACCCAATCGGCCTGGGGCAGGCCTTCGAGGCGCACCGGCCCGTGGCCGGCCTGCTTGATCCGCTCGGCCAGTTTCTGCGCCATCGAGGCGACCTGGCGGGTCGAGCGGCCCGACGCGATGATCATGTGGTCGGCAATGCTCGACTTGCCCTGGAGGGGGATCGAGACGAGGTCGAGCGCCTGGTCGTCCTCGAGCTGGTCGAGAACCATGGCGTGAAGCGAGCCGGGCTCGGCCTCGATCGCGGCTCGCCCTCGCGAATCGCGGTCGGGCGAATCCTGCTGTGACACGGATGTATGCGCCTGGGTCATAGGCGGTCGTTGCGCTCCTGCTGGTTGCGGACGGGGGTGGCCGAGGCGGGCGAGCGCGTCATGGCGCCTGCACGTGCTCCCGATGGGCCGGATGGGATGCGGTCCTGCTGGACATGTTCCCGCCGGAGATAGGACGTATCGGCCGAAATGTAAGCTGGTCGCGCGGCGGAACCTGCGAATAGCGATCGGCCCAGTCGGGATCGTCACGGCGAATGGCCGTGGCCGATCGGGGATCCGGATCGAAACGCAATATCACCAGGCTCGGCGCACTCCATTCGCCCCCGTTCCTGAATGCTGCGGCATCGACACGGTGGCGCCGCAGCCATGCCATCGCGGGGCTTGCGAAGGCGGCGCCATCATAACCCGGCCGCGCGATCACCGCAATCGGCAAGGCGCGCGCTATGTCGCGCCAGTCCCTCCACTGGTGGAACTGGGCGAGGTTGTCCGAGCCCATCAGCCAGGCGAAGCGGTGCCGCGGGTAACGCGCGGCCAGCGCGCGCAGCGTGTCTGCCGTGTAGCGGGTGCCCAGTTCACGCTCGATCGCGGTCACCCGGATCGGCGCGCCGCGCGCCTGGCGCAGGGCGGATTTCACGCGCGCCGCCAGCGGCGCCATGCCGGCGCGAGGCTTGAGCGGGTTGCCCGGCGAAACCAGCCACCAGATCTCGTCGAGGCCCAGCGCCTCGCGGGCGAACAGCGAGATGCGCCTGTGCCCGCCGTGCGCGGGGTTGAAACTGCCGCCGAGCAGGCCGATCCGGCGCGCGAAAGTCAGGGCCGGGCCCCTGCCGGCGCGGTAGGGGCAGAAGCGGCCAGGTCAGGCGCGGTCGGGGCAGAAGGTACCATGTCCGCCGCCTAGCACCGTCGGCGCGCACTGTCAGGCACCCCGGCAAAGGCCGCGCAAAACGCCGGGCCCGGCGATTCGTTCCGGCGATTCGCCGGTTATTTCGTAAGACGGCAACGCTTCACCCCGCCAGCCATTCGATTCGCCCCCTTTGACGCGCGCCCGATTCGACCCCCGCCGATTCGCGTGTTAGCCGCCCTTCCACGGATAAAAAGGACGGCAAGAGCGGGGTCGTTTCGAGTGTTCAAATCTACCGTTGGCGACTGGTCAGAACGCCTGCGGACCTGGTTTCCGGATCGCGAGTTCTTCATGCGATCGCAGGGGCAGGTGCGTTTCATCAAGATTTCCTCGCGCGTGCAGATCGCCGCGGCCGGCATTGCCACCGTCGCGCTGCTCGCCTGGTTGCTGAGCATGGCGATCATGGGCTGGACCCAGTACCGGGCCGAGGCCGGCCGGCTCTCGCTGCTCGAGCGCGAGGCCAAGGTCGCCACGTCCGAAGAGCGGTTTCGCGCCTATGGCGACGATCTCGACGCGGTCGCGCGCGAGCTTCAGCAGCGCCAGGCCGTGCTCGAGGAAATGGCCGAGATGCTGCCCGACGACGTGGCGGGCGCATCGACCGTTTCGGATTCGAGCGGCGAGGCGGCCGAGACCGTTTCCAAGGTCAGCGCGGTCTTCCCCCAGGCCCGCCCCCTGGCCGAGATCGAGGCTCGCCAGCTCGCGCTGGTCGAGAAGATGACCCGCTTCGCCGATGCCCGGGCGCAGCGCGCGGTCGCCGCCATGCGCAAGCTGGGCCTCGACCCGTCCGCCATACTGCGTTCGGCCAGCACCGAGGCGATGGGTGGTCCGCTCGAGCTTCTCGCCACGCCCGATCCGCGGTTCGAGCGCCTGGGCCTCAGCCTGGCGCGAATGGCCGCGCTGGAGCAGGGGCTGGACCGCATTCCGCAGTTCCAGCCGGCCAGCATCAAGTACATCTCTTCGGGCTTCGGCTATCGCCGCGACCCGTTCACCGGCCGCAGCGCGATGCACAAGGGCCTCGACTTCCGCGGCCCGATGGGCGCGCCGATCTACGCCGCGGCCGACGGGCGGGTCACCTTCGTCGGGCGCAAGTCCGGCTATGGCAAAGTGGTCGAGATCACCCACGGGAACGGCTTGACCACGCGCTATGCCCACATGTCGCGCTTCTCCGCCCGGGTGGGCCAGGAGGTCGAGGCAGGGCACGTGATCGGCGCGATCGGCAGCACCGGCCGTTCGACCGGGCCGCACCTGCATTTCGAAGTCCGCATCAACGGGCGCGCGGTCAATCCGCGGCCTTTCCTGGAGAATGCCCCCAATGTTCTCAAAGAAGTCCGAACCCTCCCCGACGGGGGCCACGACCATGGCTAGGCAATCGCCTCCCTCGGGTTCGACTTTCTCGGTGATCGGCGCCGACGTGACGATCAAGGGCGACGTTTCGGCATCGACCGAGCTGCACGTCGATGGCCGGATCGAAGGCGATGTCGCCTGCGATTCGCTGGTCCAGGGCGAATCGAGCGTGATCGAAGGCGCGGTGAGCGCGGAGACCGCGCGCCTGGCGGGCCAGGTTTCCGGCTCGATCACCGCGCGCCAGCTGGTCGTGCTCAAGTCCGCCCGGATCGAGGGCGACGTCCATTACGATGCGCTGACGATCGAGCAGGGGGCGCAAGTCGAAGGGCGTTTCGCCCACCGCCTGCCCGAACAGGCCGCCGCCGATGCCGGCCCGGGCGCGGCGCAGGACGGCGAGCCCAAGCTCACCCTCGCCCAATAAGCGCTCGGCAAAGGCGCCCTCGTTCCGCAGCTTCGTTTCTGGGGCGTGCCGCCGCGATGGCGGCCGGCGCTCAGTCCGCCTGGGCCATGACCTCGATGCGCAGCGCCTTGCGGTCGAGCTTCCCGATCATCGTGCGCGGCAGGTCGTCGCGCACGACCACGGCGGAGGCGCGCTCGTGCTTGCCCACCCGGGCGTTGAGCCAGGTGCGCAGCGCCTCCGCGCTTTCGTCCGCCCCATCCTGCAAGGTCACGTAGGCGCGGGGCGTTTCGCCGAGGTAATCGTCGGGTACCCCGATCACGAGCGCTTCCTTCACCGCCGGATGTTCGAGCAGGATCGCCTCGACCTGGCTGGGGAAGACCTTGAACCCGCCGACCGCGATCATGTCCTTGATCCGGTCCACGATGGCGATGAACCCCTCGTCGTCGATCGTCGCCACGTCGCCCGTCCGCAGCCAGCGTTCCCCGTCGATCTCCGCAAACGAGGCCGCGGCCGCATCGGGCCGGTTCCAGTATCCCTGCATGACCTGCGGCCCGGCAATCGCCAGTTCGCCCGGCTCCCCCGCGGGCGCGCGCCGGGCCGGGTCTTCCTTGTCGAGCAGGATCACGCGCGTCTGCGGGATGACCTGGCCGATCGTCCCCGGCTTGCGCAGCCCGGTATAGGGGTTGGTCGAGACCACCCCCGCGCTCTCGGTCAGGCCATAGCCTTCGACGAGACGGGAACCGGTCGCGTCCTCGAACTTCTCGCGCACCGGCGCGGGCAGCGGCGCCCCGCCCGAGATCGCCACCTTGAGCGCGGAGAAATCGGTGCGGGCAATATCGGGATGGTCGAGCAGCGCCTGGAACATCGTCGGCACGCCCGGGAAGGCGGTCGCCCGCGTTCGCGCCAGCGTCGCCAGCACCTGCTTCGCCTCGAACCGGGGCACCATCGCGATGCACCCGCCCTTGGCCACCGTGCGGTTGAGGACGCAGGTATTGGCGAAGACGTGGAACAGCGGCAGCGCGCCCATGATCACGTCGGCCTCTTCATCGCCGAACGGGTCGATCGCGTCGACCTGGAGCGCGTTGATCGCCAGGTTGGCATGGGTCAGCATGGCGCCCTTCGGCCGACCCGTGGTCCCCCCCGTGTACTGCAGCAGCGCGAGATCCGCCGGCGAGAGCGCCACCGCGGCAGGCGGGCGCGGGCGGGTGACATCGCCCCATTGGTGCACGTCGCCGCGGCGTGGGATCGCGGCGATCCGGCCGCGCCCGAGCAGCTTGAGCGCGATCCGCTTGGGCCAGGTCAGCATGTCGCCCAGGCGGCCGACCACGAGCCCTTGCAGCGGCGATGCGTCGAGCACCTCCAGCGCCGTCGGCAGCAGGCTGGCGGCATCGATCGTCACCAGCATGCGTGCACCCGAATCCTCCACCTGCTGGGCGAGTTCGTCGACCGTGTAGAGGGGCGAGAAATTGACCACGACCGCGCCCGCCATCATCGCGCCGTAATAGGCCGAGACGTAGATCGGGACATTGGGAAGGAACAGGCCGATCCGGTCGCCGCGCTCGATGCCCATGGCCTGCAGGCCGGCGGCGAAACGGCGCGCCTCTTCGTGAAGCTCGCGGTAGGACGAGACCCGACCGAGGAAATCCACCAGCGGCGCGTCGGGGCACCGGTCGGCCGTGCGCGCGAACAGGTGCGGCAGGGTCACCGGATCGAACGGCGTATCCCACGCGGCGGCATGCTGGTACTGCGCCCTATTGACATCCATGTCAGCATGGATGCGTCAACCGGCGCGCGAGGGCAAGGATTTTCTGATTCTGCCGGCGCCCAACCGGCGGGCACGCAGCGCGCGCCCGCTTCGGCAGGCCGGGCTGCGAAGGCCGCGTCAGGCGGGGCCGTCGCCCTCGGTCTCCGACGCACGCTTCGCCTCGAGCCAGGCGGCCGCTTCGGCCTCCTGCGCCGCTTCGGCGGCGGCTTTCTCGTTCGCTTCGCGCTCGGCGCGCAGCTCGGCAATCAGCTTCTCGCGGTCGCTGCCCGAATCGGCCGCAACCGGGGCCTCGCCCTCGGTCCCGGCCTTCTTGGCCGCCTTGGCGACGACGGCGTCGAGCTCGCGCTGCGAGCACAGGCCGAGGGTGACCGGGTCCTTGGGCTGGATGTTCTGGATGTTCCAGTGGCTGCGTTCGCGAATCGCGGTGATCGTGTTGCGCGTCGTGCCGATCAGCTTGGAAATCTGCGCGTCCGAAATCTCGGGATGGTTGCGCAGGATCCAGGCGATCCCGTCGGGCTTGTCCTGGCGCTTCGACACCGGGGTATAGCGCGGGCCCTTGGTCCGGGTCACCTCGACCGGGGCCTTGTGCATCTTCAGCGCGTAGTCGGGATCGGCCTGGCCGCGCTCGATCTCTTCCTGCGTCAGCTCGCCCGAGTGGACCGGGTCGCGCCCGGTGTACTTGCTGCCGGCGAGATCGTCGGCCATCGCCTGCACCTCGAGAATGTGCAGGCCACAGAAATCAGCGATCTGCGAGAAGCTGAGCGAGGTGTTGTCGACCAGCCAGGTGGCGGTCGCGTGCGGCATCAGCGGGGTGGGTTGGGGCATGGCGAAACTGTCCTGAAAATATAAGGGCCGCCCCTCGCGGAGCGGCCGTTGCCGGTGCGATTTAGGCGATGCACCCGGCGAGGGCAAGCTTTTACGGGTAGCGCGGCCGTGCGGTCAGGCCGCGAGCGGCTCTGCATCGAAGGCGGCGAGCCCGGCCAGGAACTGGTCGGTCGCGGCATCCCATGAATAGTGCGCGCCCAGCTCCGCACAGTCGGCACGGTCGCTGAACAGCGCCCCGGCGATCGCCCGGTCGAGGTCTTCGGACAGGGCGCCGACCTTGTCGGTCACGATATCGACCGGCCCCGGCACCGGATAGGCGGCGACCGGCGTGCCGCAGGCCAGGGCCTCTATCATCACGAGGCCGAACGTGTCGGTGCGGCTGGGGAAGACGAACACGTCGGCGTGGGCGTAGCAGCCGGCCAGCTCCGCCCCGGTGCGCGGGCCGAGATAGTGCGCCTCGGGAAAGCGCGCGCGCAGCTCGGCCAGCGCCGGCCCGTCGCCGACCACCACGCGCGAGCCGGGATAGCTGCCGCGCAGGAACGCCTCGATGTTCTTTTCCACTGCGAGCCGGCCGACGTAGAGCTGGATCGGCCGGGGCAGGTCCGCATATTCGGGCGGGGCCGGAGCGCGCGGGTGGAAACAGGCGAGATCGACCCCCCGGCTCCACGAATGGAGCCGGTGCAGGCCGCGCGCGCGTAGCTCGGCGCGAATGCTCTCGGTCGCCACCAGGACCCGCCGTGCGGGCGCATGGAACCAGCGGATATAGCGCCAGAAGAGCCCGGGGGAGAGGCCGGTGCGCCGGGCCAGGTATTCGGGGAACTGCGTGTGGTAGGCGGTCGTGAACGGGATGTCGCGCGCCAGGCAGTGACGCCGTGCCGCCAGGCCCAGCGGCCCTTCGGTCGCGATATGGATCGCGTCGGGCTCGATCGCCGCCAGCCGCCGGCCGACCGCGCCCGGCGGGGCCATGGCGAGGCGGATGTCGGGATAGGTCGGGCACGGCACGGAGCGGAACAGGTCGGGCGAGATCACCTCGACCGCATGGCCGCGCGCGCGCAGGATCTCGCAGGTCGTGGTCAGCGTGCGGACGACGCCGTTCATCTGCGGTAGCCAGGCGTCGGTGACGATCGCGATCCGCTGCGGAAAAGGGTGCCGGTTCCGCGTTTCGTCGGGGAAACCGGCCATCCGGTTCATGCCGCTGCCTTTGCCGTGTCCATCGTCGCCGCGTCCTGGCGCGCCCGGCGGGCCATTTCCTCGGGCCAGTGGAGCAGTTCCATCCGGCCGTCGAAGTGTTCGACCAGCGCGTTGCAGCCTTCCACCCAGTCGCCGTCGTTGTAGTACTCGATGCCGTCGAACTCGCGGATCTCGGCGGTGTGGATATGCCCGCACACGACGCCGTCCACGCCGTGCTCCCCCGCCGCGCGCGCGACGACCTCCTCGTACTTGGAAATGAACTCGACCGCGTTCTTGACCTTGTGCTTGGCCATCTTCGACAGCGACCAGTACGGCAGGCCGAGCATCCGGCGCACGCCGTTCACGTGGCGGTTCAGCGCCATCATCACGTGGTAGAGCGCGTCGCCGACGAAGGCGAGCCAGCGATGCGCGAGCATGATCGTGTCGAATTCGTCGCCGTGCAGGACCATCAGCCGCCGCCCGTCGGCCGTGTCGTGGAACGCCGCGCGGCGAATCTCGACCCCGCCGAAGTTCATGCCCGAGAAGGGGCGCAGCATCTCGTCGTGGTTGCCGGGGATATAGACAATCCGCGTGCCGCGCTTGGCCCGCTTGAGGATCCGCCAGACGACGTCGTTGTGTTCCGCCGGCCAGTAGAACTTCTTCTTCAGCCGCCAGCCGTCGATGATGTCGCCCACCAGGTACATAGTTTCGCTGTCGGTGCTGTCGAGGAAATCGATCAGCATCTCGGCATTGCAGCCCTTGGTGCCGAGGTGGACGTCGCTGATCCAGATCGTGCGATAGCGCCGCCGCTTGCCCTCGTCCGGCTCGGGAATCGCGCTGCGTATCGGCGGGAAACTGGCGACGCTCGCCAGGTCGGTCAGTTCTGCGGGCAATCCCTTGCCGAGCCTGTCGCTCATCGTCGCAACCCCGTCTCGCGAAAGCATTTTTACGGGGAGCAGCCATGGCAGGCCAATGTTACAGGCGATTCACGGTTCGATGACGGTTCGGCGAAAGCGTGACCGTTCGGGGTCAGCCGCCGGCCACCTCCAGCACGATCTTGCCGATGTGTTCGCCCGCCTCCATCCGCGCATGGGCGGCGGCGGCCTCCGCCAGGGGGAAGCTGCGATCCATCACCGGCCGCAGCGTGCGGTCTTCGAACAGCGGCCAGGCGTTCTTCTCGATCTCCGCCGCGAGCAGCGTCTTGAACGCGTCCGAACGCGGGCGAAGGGTCGATCCGGTCAGGGTGTAGCGGCGGCTCATGACGACGGCCATGTTCACTTCCGCCTTCATCCCGCCGAGGATCGCGATCGTGACGTGGCGGCCGTCTTCGGCCAGGCACTTGAGATTGCGCGCGACATAGTCGCCGGAGACCATGTCGAGCACGATCTCGACCCCCTTGCCCCCGGTGAAGGTCTTCACTTCCTCGACGAAATCCTGTTCGCGGTAGTTGATGGCCAGGTCCGCGCCCAGCGACCGCGCGGCCGCGCACTTCGTCTCGTCGCCGCAGGTCACGATCACGCGCAGGCCGAAGGCCTTGCCCAGCATCGTCGCCATCGTGCCGATCCCGCTCGTCCCGCCGTGGACCAGCAGCGTTTCCCCCTCGCTCGCCCAGCCGCGCTCGAAAACGTTGTGCCAGACGGTGAACAGCGTTTCGGGAATGGCGGCCGCTTCCGCCAGCGGCATGGCATCGGGCACCGGCAGGCAGTGGCCGATATGGGCGAGGCAATATTCGGCATAGCCGCCCCCGGGCACCAGCGCGCAGTAGCGTTCGCCGACGTATTCCTCCAGCACCCCGGGGCCGACCGCGGCGATCGTGCCGGAGACTTCGAGCCCGGGAAGCGGCGAGGCGCCGGGCGGCGGCGGATAGAGGCCCTGGCGCTGCGCCACGTCGGGCCGGTTGACCCCGGCCCAGGCCACCCGGAGGAGAACCTGCCCTTCGCCGGGCCGGGGCACGGCGACCGTTTCGGGCCGCAGCACGTCCGGTCCGCCGGGCTGGTCGAAACCGATCGCGGTCATTTCGCCGGGCACTTGCGGCGCCATTGGCATTCCCCCCTGTGGCCAAGCCGTCACGCAAGCGCACCTAACGCGCTCCCCCATTGACAGCAAGCGCGGCGAATTGCGAGATTGCCGGCAATGGAAGAGGACGATCGTCCGCGCCCCCGGGGCGACGCCGCGAGCAAGCTCGCCAGCGAGGACCTCTCGCCGTATTCGCGCGACGAGCTGGCGGAACGGATCGCCCTGCTCGAGGCGGAGATCGCCCGGGTGGAGAAACACCGCCTGTCGGCGGCCGCCCAGCGCGAGGCGGCCGACGCCCTGTTTCGAAAGACAGGCCGGTGAGGGCCCCGGTTCGCAATCCGGACGCCCGCCCCCATATAGGTTTCGTTAACCACGCCGGTTCATATTTCCCCACCTTGGGGGCCCTGCATTCCGCCACGAAAGACCGCTAGATGCCCAGTTTCGCCCAGAACCTCGAGAGAACCCTCCATTCCGCGCTGGAACACGCCGGCGAGCGGCGGCACGAATATGCCACGCTGGAGCATCTCCTCCTGGCGCTGGTGGACGACGAGGACGCGGCCCAGGTCATGGTCGCCTGCGGCGTCGACCTCGACGAACTGGGCGAGGCGGTGCGTCAGTATCTCGACCAGGAATACCAGTCGCTGAAGACCGAGGACGACGGCGATCCGCAGCCGACCGCCGGGTTCCAGCGGGTGATCCAGCGCGCGATCCTGCACGTCCAGTCGAGCGGCAAGGACACGGTGACCGGGGCCAACGTGCTCGTGGCGCTGTTTTCCGAACGCGATTCCTACGCGGTCTATTTCCTGCAGCAGCAGGACATGAGCCGGCTCGACGCGGTGAGCTTCATCAGCCACGGGATCGGCAAGGGCGGCAAGCAGATCGAAAGCCGTTCCCCCCAGGGCGCGGAAGACGGCGGCAAGGCGGACGAGAAGGGCGAAAACAAGAAGGAAACCGCGCTCGACCAGTTCACCGTCAACCTCAATGCCAAGGCCGAGGCGGGCAAGGTCGATCCGCTGATCGGCCGCGGGCCGGAAGTGGACCGCACGATCCAGATCCTGTGCCGCCGATCGAAGAACAACCCGCTCTACGTGGGCGATCCGGGGGTGGGCAAGACCGCGATCGCCGAAGGGCTGGCGCGCAAGATCATCGAAGGCGAAGTGCCCGAGGTCCTGTCCGACGCGGTGATCTACTCGCTCGACATGGGCGCCCTGCTCGCCGGGACGCGCTATCGCGGCGATTTCGAGGAACGGCTGAAGCAGGTCGTCAGCGAGCTGGAAGGCATGCCCGAGGCGATCCTGTTCATCGACGAGATCCACACGGTGATCGGCGCCGGCGCCACCAGCGGCGGGGCGATGGACGCCAGCAACCTGCTGAAACCCGCGCTGTCGAGCGGGGCGATCCGCTGCATCGGCTCGACCACCTACAAGGAATTCCGCAACCACTTCGAGAAGGATCGCGCGCTCCTGCGCCGCTTCCAGAAGATCGACGTGAACGAGCCGACGATCGAGGACACGGTGAAGATCCTGCGCGGCCTCAGGACCGCGTTCGAGGCGCACCACAACGTCAAGTACACGCCCGATGCGCTGAAGACCGCGGTCGAGCTGTCGGCGCGCTACATCAACGATCGCAAGCTGCCCGACAAGGCGATCGACGTGATCGACGAAGTCGGCGCGATGCAGATGCTGGTGCCGCCCAGCCGGCGCAAGAAGAAGATCACCGCGCGCGAGATCGAGGCCGTGATCGCGACGATGGCGCGCATTCCGCCCAAGACCGTGTCGAGCGACGACAAGAAGGCGCTGGAAAATCTCGAACGCGACCTGAAACACGTCGTTTTTGGCCAGGACGAGGCGATCGAGCGACTTTCCACCGCGATGAAGCTCAGCCGGGCCGGCCTGCGCGATCCCGACAAGCCGATCGGCAGCTTCCTCTTCACCGGCCCCACCGGCGTCGGCAAGACCGAGGTCGCGCGCCAGCTGGCGAGCGTGATGGGGATCGAGCTGAAGCGTTTCGACATGTCCGAGTACATGGAGCGCCACTCGGTCAGCCGACTGATCGGCGCCCCCCCGGGCTACGTCGGTTACGACCAGGGCGGCCTGCTGACCGACGCGGTGGACCAGAACCCGCACTGCGTGCTGCTGCTCGACGAGATCGAGAAGGCACATCCGGACCTGTTCAACATCCTGCTGCAGGTGATGGACAACGGCCGCCTGACCGACCACCACGGCAAGACGGTCGATTTCCGCAACGTCGTGCTGATCATGACGACCAATGCCGGCGCGGCGGACATGGCGCGCCAGGGCATCGGCTTCGGCGACGTGAGCAAGGAAGACGCGGGCGAGGAAGCGGTGAAGAAGATGTTCACCCCCGAGTTCCGCAACCGGCTCGATGCGATCGTGCCGTTCGGCTACCTTGGCAAGAACACGGTCGCCCGCGTGGTCGACAAGTTCATCCTGCAGCTCGAGCTGCAGCTGGCCGAACAGAACGTGCATATCCAGTTCGACAAGGACGCGCGCGAGTGGCTGGCGAACAAGGGCTACGATCGTCTCTACGGCGCGCGCCCGATGGGCCGCCTGATCCAGGAGAAGGTGAAACAGCCGCTGGCCGAGGAGCTGCTGTTCGGCAAGCTTGCCGACGGCGGAGAAGTCCACGTAAGCGTCAAGGACGGCAAGCCGGCCTTCGAACTGACGCCGGCCCCGCCCAAGGCCCGGCCGAAGCGCAAGGCCGCCAAGAAACCGGCCGCGAAGAAGGGCGAAGCCGACAAGGCGCCCGACGCGAGCGAGGGCGCCGGCGGCAAGGGCGAATAGCGCCCGCGCGGCGCCTCGCCTCCACGCGCGCCGCGCGTCCGGGGCCGGGTGCCGGAGGAACCGCAACGCGACGGGGCCATTGCTAGGGCATGGCGCGCGATTTCGCATGGATCCGGCCCGAGCCGCACGGCATCCATGTCGTTCCCGCGGATTGCTGGATCGATCCCTCGCAGGCCGTGGGCTGCGCGCTTGTCACCCATGGCCACGCCGATCACGCCCGCGGCGGCCACGGGCAGACCGTCGCGACCCCCGAAACGCTGGCGATCATGAAGTTGCGCTACGCGACTTGCGCGGGCGCGCGGCCGGTCGCCTATCACGAGACGATCAGCCTGCCCGGCGGGGTCGATGCGACGTACATCCCGGCCGGCCACGTGCTGGGCAGCGCGCAGATCCTGCTGGAGCATGCCGGGGAGCGGGTCGTGGTGACGGGCGACTACAAGCGGATGCCGGATCCCACCTGCCCGCCGTTCGAAGTCACGCCCTGCGACATCTTCATCACCGAGGCGACTTTCGGCCTGCCGGTCTTCTGCCATCCGCCGATCGCCGCCGAGATCGGCAAGCTGCTCGATCGCCTGGCCGCCCATCCCGATCGCTGCGTGCTCGTCGGCGCCTACGCGCTGGGCAAGGCGCAGCGCGTGATCGCGGAGCTGCGCGCCGCGGGGCACCGCGCGCCGGTCTACCTCCACGGCGCGATGGAGAAGATGTGCCGGCTCTACGCGGATTTCGGGATCGACCTCGGCGAGCTGCGCCTCGTGGGCGAAGCGGACAAGGATGCGATGCGCGGCCATGTCGTCGTCTGCCCGCCGTCGGCGCTCAACGACCGGTGGAGCCGCCGCCTGCCCGACCCGATCACCGCCATGGCGTCAGGCTGGATGCGCGTGCGCCAGCGGGCCCGCCAGCGCAACGTAGAGCTGCCGCTGGTCATCTCCGATCATGCCGACTGGGGCGAGCTGACCCGCACGGTCGAGGAAGTGGACCCGCACGAGACCTGGATCACCCATGGCCGCGAGGAAGCCCTGCTGCGCTGGCACCAGTTGCACCAGCGACGCGCCCGCGCGCTCGCCCTCGTCGGGTACGAGGACGAGGACGACTAGCGGTGGAAGCCTTCGCCGCCCTGCTCGACGCGCTGGTCTACACCCGCAGCCGCAACGAGAAACTGCGCCTGATTGCCGGGTACCTGCGCGATGCGCCGGACCCCGATCGCGGCTGGGCGCTCGCCGCGCTGACCGGCGGCCTCGACTTCCCGGCCGTGAAATCCTCGACCATCCGCAACCTTCTCAAGGAACGGATCGACCCGGTCCTGTGGACATTGAGCCGCGACTTCGTCGGCGACACGGCGGAAACCGCCAGCCTGCTCTGGCCGGCAGGGGAGGCGCCCGAAGACCCGCCCACGGTGAGCGAGGCGGTTGCCGCCCTGGCGGCAATGACGCGCAAGAGCGCGCCCGCAGCGCTCGCCACGCTGCTCGACCGGCTCGATGGCTCGGGCCGCTATGCCCTGCTGAAGATGGCGACGGGGGGGATGCGAATCGGCGTGTCCTCGCGCCTGGCCAAGGTCGCATTCGCCCAGGCGTTCGACGTGTCGGTGGAGGAGGTGGAGGAGCACTGGCATGGGCTGGAGCCGCCCTATGGCCCGCTCTTCGCCTGGGCCGCGCACGGCGCCGCTCCGCCCGACACCGCCAACCTGCCCACCTTTCGACCCTTCATGCTGGCCCATCCGCTGGAAGACACCGTGGTCGATCTGGCCGACTACGTGGCCGAGTGGAAGTGGGACGGGATACGCGTCCAGCTGGTGCGGATCGGCGGGGAGACGCGGCTCTATTCGCGCGGGGGCGATGATATCTCCGCCACGTTCCCCGAGCTGCTCGATGCGCTGCCTTTCGACGCCGTGCTTGACGGCGAGCTGCTCGTGCGCGGGACGACCCAGGGGGGCGAGGCGGGCGGTGCGGCCAGTTTCAACGCGCTGCAGCAGCGGCTGGGCCGCAAGACCGTGAGCCGCAAGATGCTGGCCGAGGCGCCGGCTTTCGTGCGCCTTTACGATGCGCTGATCGTCGAAGGGGAGGACTTGCGCGAGATGCCCTGGCAGGCGCGCCGCGCCCGGCTGGAGGCGCTGGTCCCCCGCCTGCCGGCGGACCGTTTCGACCTGTCGCAAGTGGTCGAGGCAGACGATTTCGACGCGCTTGCCCGAATTCGCGAGGGCGCGCGCGACGACGCGATCGAGGGCCTGATGCTCAAGCGCCGCGATTCGCCTTACGTCGCGGGCCGCCGCACCGGGCTGTGGTACAAGTGGAAACGCGATCCGCTGCTGATCGATTGCGTGCTGATGTATGCCCAGCGCGGCAGCGGGCGGCGGTCGAGCTTCTTTTCCGATTACACTTTCGGCTGCTGGGACGGCGACCCCGATGCCGGGGCGGACCTGCTGCCGGTGGGCAAGGCCTATTCCGGCTTCACCGACGAGGAGCTGAAGCGCCTCGACCGCCACGTCCGCACGCACACGATCAACCGTTTCGGTCCGGTGCGCGAAACCGACAAGTCGCTGGTGTTCGAAGTTGCCTTCGATTCGGTGCACGAGAGCCGGCGGCACAAGTCGGGCCTCGCCATGCGCTTCCCCCGCATCCACCGCATCCGCTGGGACAAGCCGGTCCACGAAGCCGACCGGATCGAGACCCTGCGGGCCCTGGTGCGCGACTAGCGCGAAGTCGCGCCGCGCGACTCGCGCGCGCCGGCCGGCCGATGCACCGTCAACCTTCCGCCCGGGCCACGGCGCTGGCGTGCGCGCGGCCGTTCTCGACATAGTGGGCCACGCCGGCGCGCATCCCGGCGATCGCCGCGTCGTCCAGATCGCGCATCTTGCGCGCGGGGCAGCCGCCCCAAAGTTCGCGCGCGGCCATGACCTTGCCTTCGGTCAGCATGGCCCCGGCCGCCAGCATGGCGTCGGACCCTATGACGGCCTTGTTCATCGCGATCGCGCCGAGGCCCACGAAGCCGCGATCCTCGATCGTGCAGCCGTGGACCATCGCCATGTGGCCGATCAGCACGTCGTCGCCGATCAGCAGCGGCGAACCGTCGGGATCGCCGGGCCGCTCGGGATCGCAGTGGAGCACGCTGCCGTCCTGCACGTTGCTGCGCGCGCCGATCACGATGCGGCTGACATCGGCGCGCAGGACACAATTGTACCAGACCGAGCTGTCCGCGCCGATCGTCACGTCCCCCACCAGGACGCAGCCGGGCGCGACGAAGGCGCTGTCGTGGATGGTGGGCGTCTTGCCGTGGATCGGTACGATCGTCACGCCGGGGCGGCTTGCTGTCACTGTGCGCTCTCCCATTGCTGCCTTGTCAGCCAATACTGGATCGTCGGGTTGTCCTGCGGCGGGAAGGCCGGGTCTTCGAAGTCGAGATCCTCGCGCCGCACCATGCCGAGCTTCTCCATCAGCTTCCAGCTTCCGACATTGGCCTTGCTGGTCAGGGCGACGACATGGGGCGCACCAACGCGCGTGAAGGCCCAGTCGAGCACGGCGCGCATGGCCTCTTCGGCGTAGCCCCTGCGCCAGCGGTCCTCGCGCACCAGCCAGCCGATCTCGTGGTCGCCCGGGTTCGGTGCCAGCGGGTTGTCGACCCGCTTGATCCCGCAGTGGCCGACCATCTCGCCGGTCGCCTTCTCGATCATGAAGAGGAAGCTGAACCCCTCCCGCGCGTAAAGCGCCATGCCCTTGGCATGCTTCGCCTCGATCTCGTGCAGTTCCTTCACGCCCCCGAGCCGGGCCATGACCGCGGGCGTGTTGAGCAGGCGATGCTGGAGCGCGGCGTCGCCTTCGTCGATCGTGCGCAGGACGAGGCGCGCGGTCTCGGCGACGATATCAGTCACGCGCCCCGGCCCATGTCACGCGGTCGATCGAATAGACGATCGTGTCGCGCCACGGCGGATCGTAGCGTTCGTCGGGATAGTCGACTTCCTCGCGCCGGCGCATGCCGAGGCGATGCATCAGGCCCCAGCTTGCCGCATTGCCCTCGACCGTCAGGGCAACGACCTCCTCGGCGCCGAAGCGGTCGAACGCCAGGTCGAGCGCGGCGGTCGCCGCTTCCCGGGCATAGCCCTGCCCCCAGGCGTCCTCGCGCAGGCGCCAGCCGATCTCGACCGCGCCGGAGACGGTCGAGCCCGGTGCGTCGGCGCGCTTCAGCCCGCAGAAGCCGAGCAGCGCCCCGTCGGCCTGGCGCTCGACCACCCAGAAACAGAACCCGTTGCGCCTGGCACTGCCTTCGACCCGCTCGCGCTGGGCGGCCATGCCCGCCGCGTCGAGCTCGCCGCCGAGCCAGCGCATGACCGCGGGCGTGTTGGTGTGGCGGAAGAACTCGGCCCAGTCGTCCCCGCGCCAGTCGCGCAGGACGAGCCGTTCCGTCTCGTGGCGGAATTCAGCCAAATCCTAGGCCCCCAGAAGGCGGGCGGCATGGGCCGCGTGATAAGTCAGCACCCCGCTGCATCCCGCGCGCTTGAAAGCCGTCAGCGTTTCGAGGACGAGCGCGTCGCGATCGCCCGCCCCGGCCGCGGCGGCGGCCTCGATCATCGCGTATTCGCCGCTCACCTGGTAGGCGAAGACCGGCACGTCGAACCGTTCCTTCACCCGGCGCACGATGTCGAGATAGGGCAGGCCCGGCTTGACCATCACGCTATCAGCCCCTTCCGCCAGGTCGAGCGCGACCTCGCGCAGCGCCTCCTCCCCGTTGGCCGGGTCCATCTGGTAGGATTTCTTGTCGCCTTTCAGCAGGCCGCCCGATCCCACCGCGTCGCGAAACGGGCCGTAGAACGCGCTGGCGTATTTCGCGGCATAGCTCATGACCTGGACATTGTGGTGGCCGCCCATCTCCAGCGCCATGCGGATCGCCCTGACGCGCCCGTCCATCATGTCCGAAGGCGCAATGACGTCGGCCCCCGCCCGGGCCTGGTTCAGCGCCTGGTCCACGAGGACGGCGACCGTTTCGTCGTTCACCACGTAGCCGCTGTCGTCGAGCAGGCCGTCCTGCCCGTGGCTGGTATAGGGATCGAGCGCGACGTCGGTCAGCACGCCGATGTCGTTTCCGCAGGCATCCCGGATGGCGCGGATCGCGCGGCACATCAGGTTGTCGGGATTGAGCGCCTCGGCCCCGTCGTCGGAGCGGCGGCCCGGCTGGGTATGGGGGAACAGGGCAATGCAGGGAATGCCCAGTGCCGCCGCCTCCCGCGCGCGCCGGGCGATCGCGTCGACCGACCAGCGCGACACGCCCGGCAGGCTCGCGACGGGCTCTTCCACCCCTTCCCCCTCGGTCACGAAGAGCGGCCAGATCAGGTCGGCCGGGGTCAGCACGGTTTCCCGGTGAAGCGCGCGGCTCCAGGCACTCGCCCGGGTGCGCCGCAGCCGGAGATTGGGATAGGAAGCGGTCATGCCCGCCTGTTGCCGCAAACGCCGCGCCCTGCCAAGCCGCGTCCTCCGCCGGCGCGCGCAGGCGGGGCGCGATCAGCCGACCGTGCGCGCGGCGTCCAGCCGGTCGATCTCGCGCAGCGGCTCGGCGGCGGCAGCTTCCGACGCGGTGGGCACGAGATCCTCCAGCGCGGCGCCCGGTTCCACCGTCTTGAGATTGGCCAGCGCGGAGCGGAAGCGGCGCAGTTCCTCGCCCGAAAGCTGCGCCCGGGTGACGAACCGGACCGAGGCCGGGTTCACCGCGCGGCCATTGCGGTACATCTCGTAATGCAGGTGCGGGCCGGTCGAGAGGCCGGTCGAGCCGACATAGCCGATGACCTGGCCCCGGCGCACGCCCTGCCCGGCGCGCACGGCCATGCGGCTCATGTGGCAATAGCGCGTGGCCAGCCCGCCGCCATGGTCCAGCCTGACCGCGTTGCCGCAGCCGCCCGCGCGGCCCGCGCTGACGACGCGCGCATCCGCCACCGCAACGATCGGCGTGCCGTAGCCGGCGCGGAAATCCATCCCCGAATGCATCCTGCGATAGCCGAGGATCGGGTGCCGCCGCATGCCGAAACCGGAGGAAACCGGCCCCGGGACCGGCGCGACCAGGCCATTGCGCTGTTCCCCGACACCCGAAGCCTCGTAGAAGCGGCCGTCCTTCCCCCAGCGCATCAGCTGAGTCGTCGGTTCGCCCGCGCGCTCGATCCCGGCATAGAGCAGCTGGCCGGCCTGCCGCTCCCCCGTGGCGGCGCGGCGATACTGGACGATCATGTCGAAGGTGTCGCTGGCGCGGACCGCGCGGTCCATGTCGACCTGGTCGCTCAGCGCCTTCAGGTATTGCTGGACCGCGCTCGCCGGGGCCCCGGCCGCGCGCATCGAGCGATAGAGGCTGGAGCCGACCGTGCCGCGGATCCGCAGCGGGGTTTCGTCCACCCGGATCGGCTTGCGCGTCAGCGAGAGGTTGCCGGCGGCGTCGCGCGCGATCTCCAGCTCGAGGTCGAACCGGGCGCGGAAGGCCAGCGAATCGAGCGGCCGGGCGGCACCGGGCTGCGGGCGCCGGCCGAGGGTGATATCCACCTGGGTGCCCGGTTCGATCGCGTCGAGCGCGATCGAGCGCGCGACCAGGTCGGCCACGCGGCTGGCATCCTGCGTCCCCACGCCGGCGCGCTGGAGCATGCGGGTGAAGCTGTCCCCCCGGGCCAGCGTAGCCAGCAGTTCGACCCGCGGGCGCTCCGGCGCGGCGCGGAGCGGCACGACCCGCTCGGTCGCGCCCATGCGGCGGCCGCTGTCGGCGCCGAGGGCAAGCGGCATGATCATCTGGCTGCGGAACTCGTCGCGGGCGCTCTCGGTCATCGTCATCGCCGGCGCCGCCTCGACCGGGACGAAATCGGGCCAGAAGGCAAGCGCCAGGGCGGACAGGCCGATCAGCGTGCCCAGGCCGCGGAACCAGCGGCGGCTGCCGATCGCCTCGGCAAGGTCGGGCGCGAGGTCCGCCGCGGCCAGCCTGCCGGACACGTCCTCGCGCCAGGTATCGAACCGCTCGGCCAGGGTTCGCGCCCGCGCGATCACGCGCGGCGCGCCGCCGGGCAGGATCTGCGCGTGCGACAGCGACGCGGGGCGCCAGACGTCCTCGCCGTCCCCGGCGATCGCGCCCATTTCTGCCTCGTTCTGCTTGTACACCGCGCCTCCTCGGGAGGGCCGCGATCCGCGCGCGCCGCGACCCCGCGCCCTTTCCCGCGTCCTATGCGGGAATTCGTGCCGGATTAAAGTAAAGACGCGCTTAAGCCGCGACGGAACGAGTCCGCCGCGCGACGACTTGCGGGAACCGCCGCGCGCCCCCGCGCCACGGCGGTTGCCGCCGGCCGCCCCGCCTGCCACATTGCCCGGGTGACCCCCGATCGAGACGGTTCCCACATCCAGGCGGTCCTAGGGCCGACCAACACCGGCAAGACGCACCTCGCCATCGAACGCATGTGCGCGCATTCCAGCGGGGCGATCGGCTTTCCGCTGCGCCTTCTCGCGCGCGAGGTCTACGACCGGGTCGTGGCGATCAAGGGCGAATCCCGGGTGGCCCTGATCACCGGGGAAGAGCGGATCGAGCCGCCCGGCGCGCGCTATTTCCTGTGCACGGTGGAGGCGATGCCGGTGCGACCGGGCCCGCGCGCGGAAACGCCGGCATCACCGGCAGCGTCCCCCGCCTTCGTCGCGCTCGACGAGGCGCAGCTTTCGGCCGACCGCGAGCGCGGCCATGTCTTCACCGATCGCCTGCTCCATGCCCGCGGGCGGGAGGAAACGATGCTGCTGGGGGCGGCGACGATCGAGCCGCTGGTCCGCGCGCTGATCCCCGGGGCGACGATCGAATCGCGCGCGCGCTTCTCCACCTTGCGCCACATCGGCCCGCGCAAGCTCTCGCGCCTGCCGCCGCGCAGCGCGATCGTCGCCTTCTCGGCCGAGCAGGTCTACGCCGTGGCCGAGATGCTGCGCCGGTATCGCGGCGGGGCGGCCGTGGTCATGGGCGCGCTGAGCCCGGAGACGCGCAATCGCCAGGTGGCGATGTTCCAGTCGGGCGAAGTCGATTACATCGTCGCCACCGACGCGATCGGCATGGGTCTCAACCTTGACGTCAACCACGTCGCCTTCGCCTCGCTCGCCAAGTTCGACGGGGTTCGCCAGCGGCGGCTGATCCCGGCGGAAATGGCGCAGATCGCGGGGCGGGCGGGCCGGCACCAGAAGGACGGCACATTTGGCACCCTGGCCGGGACGAAGGGCCCTGCGCCCGAGTTTTCCGACGACGAAATCCACGCGATCGAGGAACACCGCTTCGCCCCGCTGACGAAACTCTACTGGCGCGAGGCGGAACCGCGGTTCGACAGCCTCGCGGCGCTGATCGCGGACCTGGAGGCACCGCCCGCGCAGCGCGAGCTGGCCCCCGCGCCCGAGGCGATCGACCTCGCGGTGCTCAAGCGCCTGGCGGGCGAGCCACTGGCCGGCGACGTCAAGGGGCCGGGGATGGTCCGCCGGTTCTGGGAAGCCTGCTCGCTGCCCGATTTCCGCCAGCTCGGCCCCGACGTGCACGCGCGCTTCGTCGCGCGCCTGTGGCGCGACTTGCGCAGCGGCCACCTGGGCGCGGACTACGTCGCCGCGCGCATTGCCGAGCTGGACAGGGTCCAGGGCGACATCCATGCCCTGCAGGGCCGGATCGCCGCGATCCGCAGCTGGGCCTATATCTGCCAGCGGCCCGACTGGGTCCTGGCGCGCGACGAGATGGCGGCGCGCGCGCGGGCAGTGGAAGCGCGCCTGTCCGATGCGCTACACGGGCGCCTGACCGAACGCTTCGTCAACCGGAGGACTGCAATCCTGATGAAAACCCTGGGCACCGATCCGGCCCTTCTCCCCGTCAGCCTGGCGCAGGACGGGGCCCTTCTGGTCGAGGACGAGCCGATCGGCCGGATCGAGGGCTTCCGCCTGACCGTCGATCACACGGCCAGCCACGACGATCGCAAGATGCTGCTCGCCGCGGGGGAGAAGGCGCTGCCGCGGATCCTGGCCGAACGCGCCGAGACGCTCGTCGCCTCGCGGCTCGACGAGGTATCGATCGCGGGCGGCAGCCTGCACTGGGAAGACCATGCCCTCGCGCGGATCGAGGACGGCGCCGACCCGCTGCACCCGCGGATCGTGCCGGCGCGCGAGCTGGACCATCTCGCCGCGCCGGTGCGCGAGCGGCTGCTCGAAGCGCTGTCGCAATGGCTCGCCGGAAAACTCGCCCCGCTCGCGCCGCTGGCCCGCCTGGCGGAGGCGGCCCGCGACCCGGCGGCGGGATCGCAGGCGCGCGCGCTCCTGCTCAACCTGCTGGCCGGGCACGGTTTCGTCGCGCGTGACAAGGCGGGGATCGAACACCTGCCCAAGGAAATGCGGCCCTTCCTGCGCCGGCTGGGGGTGACGTTCGGGGCGCTCGACGTCTTCGCCCCGGCCCTGCTCAAGCCCGCGCCCCGGGCCCTGCTCCACGCGCTGGGCCGCGATCCGCGCCCCTTGCACGAAACCATGCAACCGGTGATCGAGGCCCCCCGCCGCATGCCGGCCGGATATCGACCCGCGGGCAAGCAGGCGGTGCGGGTGGACGTGGGCGAGAAGATCCTGCGCGCCGCGCACAAGGCCCGCGCGGAGGCCGACGCGCGCCGGTTCCGGCTCGACCCGGCGCTTGCCATTTCCACCGGGCTTACTCTCGACAGCTGGCACAGGCTGCTCGGCGCCGCCGGGTTCCGCCGCCTGCCGGGCCGAACGCTGGCAGAAGGGGCATTCGGGCCCCCGGCGCCCGATGCCTGGCAATGGCAGCCGGGCCGCGCGCGCAAGGGGCGCGCCAGGGCCGCCCCGCCCCCGCCGCCCGCGAACAGCGCCTTCGCCGCGCTGGCGGATCTCAAGGTGCGGTGATGCGGATCGACCGGTTGCTGTGCCGGCTCCGGTTCTTCAAGAGCCGGGCGCGCGCGCAGGCACTGGTCGAAAGCGGTCACGTGCGGTGCAACGGCCGGAGGGTCGGCCGTGCCAGCCTGGCGGTCGGCTGCGGCGACGTGCTGACTTTCCCGCTCGGCCGATCGGTGCGGGTGATCGAACTGACCGCCCTGCCGGGACGCCGCGGACCGCCGGCCGAGGCACGGGCATGTTATCGCGAGCTTGACCCGGACGGGCAAAGCGCCATAGCAGCGCATGGGCCCGGCGTTCGGGCCCCAGCCAGGAAGGGAAGCGATCCGAAATGACCTATGTCGTCACCGACGCCTGCATCAAGTGCAAGTACACCGATTGCGTCGAGGTCTGTCCGGTCGATTGTTTCTACGAAGGCGAGAACATGCTGGTGATCAATCCCAGCGAATGCATCGACTGCGGCGTCTGCGAACCCGAGTGCCCGGCCGAGGCGATCCTGCCCGATACCGAGGACGGGCTGGAGAAGTGGCTGGAACTGAACACCAAGTTCTCCGCCGAATGGCCCAATATCACCGGTCAGAAGGAGCCGCCCGCCGACGCGGACGAGCACAAGGGCGAAGAGGGCAAGTTCGACAAGTACTTCTCGCCCGAACCCGGCGAAGGCGACTGATCGACCGCCCTGCGCGGGCGTGCGCCGGGCCGATCGGCCGGACTCGCAATTTTGTTACGAGTGTGTTATATAATGCACTAACTGCATCGGCGTCCGTCCGATCGCAGGCGTGACAGCAGAGAGGTCCGGACCACTCGCGACAGGACAAGACCGGCAATCGACCGCGCTCCGTGCGGCGCGGCGGGAAGCCGATTTGACTGTTCGTGCCGTCCGGCCCGCAGAAAGGACTTGTGCATGGCCAGCAAGGCTCCCGCCTTCGATGTCGGCGACTATGTCGTTTACCCCAAGCACGGCGTCGGCCGTGTGATCGAGCTGCAGAACGAAGAAATCGCCGGGATGCAGCTCGAACTCTACGTGCTCCGTTTCGAGAAAGAGCGCATGACCCTGCGCGTTCCCACCAACAAGGTCGAGGCGATCGGCATGCGCAAGCTGTCGAGCGACAAGACCCTGAAGGAAGCGATGGAAACGCTGAAGGGCAAACCCAAGGTCAAGCGGACGATGTGGAGCCGCCGGGCCCAGGAATACGAGGCCAAGATCAATTCCGGCGACCTCGTTTCGATCGCCGAGGTGACGCGCGATCTCTTCCGGCCCGACGACCAGCCCGAACAGTCCTATTCCGAACGCCAGATCTTCGAGGCCGCTTCCAGCCGCCTCGCGCGCGAACTGGCCGCGATGGAAAAGACCGACGAGCCGACCGCGCTGGAGAAAATCCTCGCCGTCCTGCGCGAACACGCGCCGCAGTATTACGAGAACACCGAAGACGCCTGACGCAGACGTCTCCGGAATCGAGAGAAATGGAGGGTCGCCCCCGTCGGGCGGCCCTTTTTTCGTCTGCCGCCGCAGCGCCCGCCCCTCCCGCACTTGCCTTTCCCGCACCTGCCATGCCTTGAACGGCGCGGCGCAGTGTATTACATCGGCAATACGGGCTGGGTCATGGCCGTGCTCCACGAGATCGCGCGGCCCGGAGACGAGGAAGAGAGACACTGATGCTGCACAGGATTTTCAAGGGCCTTGCCCCGCTGGTCGCGCTGATCGCCGCGAGCGGATGCAACGGCGTGACATCGATCAAGGGCTCCGAGGGCGTGCCGCTTGCCGAGCTCGACCTGGCGGGCAAGACCCCGACCGAAGTGGTCCTCGCCGGACCCGACGACGTCGTCGTCACGCGCGGGGATTCGCTCGACATCCGGGTCGACGGGGACGACGAGGCCGTGGCAGACCTGCGCTTCACGCTCGACGACGACACGCTCGGCATCATGCGGGAAAACGACAGCTGGCGCAGCGCCGACGGGCACGCGCAAGTCCACGTCACGCTGCCGCGGCTGGAGGAAGTCGTCCTCGCCGGGTCGGGCTCGATCGAGGCGGACGTTCTCGAGGGCGAAGCCGAGATCACCGTCGCCGGCAGCGGATCGACCCGCATCGACCGGGTCGAGGCGACTTCGCTCGACGTGACGATCGCGGGATCGGGCACGCTGGTCGCGGCCGGTCGCGCCGATTCGCTCGAACTCAACGTCGCCGGCTCGGGCACCGCGCGGATGGACCGCCTCGCGGTGGACAATGCCGAGATCACCATCGCCGGCTCGGGCAATGCCGCCTTCGCGTCGGACGGGACGGTGGAAGCCTCGATCATGGGATCGGGCGATGTCACGGTGACCGGCTCGGCCCGCTGCTCGGTCAACGCGATGGGCTCGGGCACGCTCAACTGCCGTGGCGGAACGACGGCTGCCGATTCGGCCGCTCCGCCCCAGGACCCGCCCGAGGTTCCGCAGGCGCCTGCCGGGAACTGACCGCGCGCCGCCTTGCGCGCCAACCGGGATTTCTTGCAGGTATTCATCGCCGCGAAGCCCGCGATCGGTTATGCCGCGCCGCTGGAGGTAGACCAGATGCGCGGCATAGCCCTTTTCCCGATCCTGATTCCCGCGGCCCTGACCCTGAGCGGGTGCCTGGCCAAGACCGCCCTCGACGTGGCGACGGCCCCGGTCCGCGTGGCGGGCAAGGCCGTGGACCTGGCGACGACCAGCCAGTCCGAAGCCGACGAGAAGCGCGGACGCGAACTGCGCAAGCGCGAGGAGGAGCTGGGCCGGCTCGAGCGGCGATACGACCGGGAGATGCGCGAATGCGCCGAGGGCGACCGCCGCGCCTGCGACAAGGCGCGCAAGACCTATGCCGAGATCCAGGTCCTGATGCCCAGCGTCCCGCGCGAGCCGGAACCGCGCTGATGCGCCCCGGGCCGCCTAGGCGGCCGCGCGGCGCAGGCGATCGTTGATGGCGAGCCCGATCCCGCGCGCCGGCACCGGCGCCACGGCAATGCGCGGCTTGCCCGATCGCGCCGCCGCGTGGAGGCAGGCGTAAAGCCGCGCGGCGGCCTCGCCCAGGTCACCCGTTTCGGACAGGCTGATATCGCCGGCGACGGCGCCGAACCCGATCATGTACTCGTCCGCCGCGGCCGTCTCGCACCCCAGCCGCACCGGCTTGCCCGGCGCGTAATGGCTGGCGAGCTGGCCCGGCGCCTCGATCCCGCCGCCCGCCTCGCCACGATCGCCCTCGCCCGCCGCGGCCGCGAGGTCGGCCAGGCCGATCGGGCCGGGGCGCAGTTCCTGCCAGCTGCCGTCGGCGCGAACCGCGACGATCGTCGATTCGAGCCCGGCCTGGCACGGGCCGGCGTCGAGCACGAGATCGATCCTGCCGTCGAGCGAGGCCAGGACATGTTCGGCGCGGGTGGGCGAGATGAATCCGCTGCGGTTGGCCGAAGGGGCCGCGAGCGGAAAGTCGCACAGGGCGAGCAGGCCGCGCATGACCCGGTGGGCCGGGACCCGCAGGGCCACCGTCGGCAGCCCCGCGCTGACCGCCGGCGCCAGCCCCGCCCCCGGCTTGCGCGGCAGGACCATCGTCAGCGGGCCCGGCCACCAGGCCTGCGCCAGCCGCTGCGCCGTGCGGTTGAAATCGGCATGACGCTCAGCCGCCTGTGGCGAAGCCAGGTGCACGATCAGCGGATTGAACCCGGGCCGGCCCTTGGCCGCGTAGATGCGCGCGACCGCCTCCTCGCTGTCGGCGCGCGCGGCGAGGCCGTAAACGGTCTCTGTCGGCACGGCGACCAGGCCGCCGTCGCGCAGCGTGGCCGCCGCGCGGGCCATGCCGGCGTCGTTGGCCTTTCCCGTTTCCGTAACGTATTTGCCGCGCATTCCCGTCCGCTATATCTGGAGCCGCGCAAAGCCAAGAGGAATGCCCGTGACCTATACCCCCGCCACCCAGGACCAGCTGCTCGCGATCCACGCCAATGCCGGCATGGCCGAACTCGCCGCGTCCGAACGCTTCGCCGCCGCAGAACCCGACATGGTCGAGGCGATCGTCGAGGGTATCGGGCAGTTCGCCGCCGGCGAATGGGCCCCGCTCGACCGCGTCGGCGACCTGACCGGCGCCGCGCTGGACGAAGGGCGGGTGCGCCTGCCCGACGGCTTTGCCGAGGCCTATCGCCACTATGTCGAGCAGGGGTGGAACGCGATTGCCGGCCCGGCCGCCTATGGCGGACAGGGCCTGCCCTTCACGCTGGCCTGCAACGTGCTGGAGAACCTGGGCACGGCCAACATGGCCTTCAGCCTCTTGCCGATGCTGTCGGTCGGCGCGACCGAGGCGCTCGAACATCACGGTAGCGAGGCGCAGAAGGCCAAGTACCTGCCCAAGCTGGTGAGCGGCGAATGGTCGGGCACGATGAACCTGACCGAGCCGCAGGCGGGCAGCGACCTCGGCGCGCTGCGCACCACGGCGACGCCGATCGCGGAAGGCGAGCACGCCGGCAAGTACCGGATCGCCGGGCAGAAGATCTTCATCACCTGGGGCGAGCACGACCTCGCCGGCAATATCGTCCACCTCGTGCTCGCGCGCCTGCCCGACGCGCCGGCCGGCAGCCGCGGCATCTCGCTGTTCCTCGTGCCCAAGTACCACGTGGCCGACGACGGCTCGCTCGGCGCGCGCAACGACGTTCGCTGCGTCAGCCTGGAGCACAAGCTCGGCATCCACGCCTCGCCGACATGCGTGATGAGCTACGGCGACAACGGCGAATGCATCGGCGAGCTGGTCGGGGCGGAGAACCGCGGGCTGATGGCCATGTTCACAATGATGAACAACGCGCGGATCAACGTCGGCAACCAGGGCGTGCAGGTCGGCGAGCGGGCGACCCAGGCAGCGCTCGCCTATGCCCGCGACCGGGTGCAGTCCGCCCGCGCCGGCTCGCCCGACAAGAGCCCGGTGCCGATCGTCGAACATCCCGACGTGCGCCGGATGCTGCTGCGGATGAGGGCCCTGACCGAGGGGATGCGCGCCCTGCTCTATCACACGGCGGGCCAGGTGGACCGGGGCACGCTGGGGGACGAAGAGGCCGCGCGCCGGGCCGAAGTCCTCGTCCCGATGATCAAGGCCTGGGGGACCGACGCGGGGGTCGAAGTCGCCAGCCTGGGCATCCAGGTCCACGGCGGCATGGGCTTCATCGAGGAAACCGGCGCAGCGCAGATCTATCGCGACGCCCGGATCGCGCCGATCTACGAAGGCACCAACGGCATCCAGGCGGCCGATCTCGTGACCCGCAAGCTGGGGCTCGGGGACGGGGCGGTCTTCGCCGCGCTGATGGAGGACATCGTCCGCGATGCCGGGGAAGAGGACGCGCTGGCCGACCTGGCCCGGACCTGCCGCGCGATCGGCGAATGGATGCGCGACGACGCGACGCTGGACGACCGGCTGGCCGGCAGCGTGCCGTTCTGCACGATGAGCGCGGTCGCGGTCGCTGGCTGGCAGCTGACGCGCCAGCTGCGCGCGATCGAAGGAGGGGCCTTTGGCGGCCTGGCCGCGGCCAAGCAGGCCAGCGTGCGCTTCTTCCTCGACCGCGTGGTGCCCGAGGCGGCCGGTCTCAAGGCCTCGGCCACCGCTGGTGCCGAAGGCCTCTACGCGATCGACGCCGACCAGCTGGCAGGCTGATGGCCGACCAGGGCGATCCTCTGGCCCGTATTGCCACCGCGCTGGAGCGCATCGCCGGCCAGGCCCCGGCACCGACCGACTGGCACGCCGCACCCGCCTACGTCTGGGACGGCGCCGCCGCGCGGCCGGTCGCGACCTTGCCGGCGCTGCCGCTGGAGCTGCTGCGCGGGATCGAGGCCCAGCGCGATGCCGCCGCCGCCAACGTCACGCGGCTCGCCCGGGGCCACGCCGCCCACGACATGCTGCTCTGGGGCGCGCGCGGCATGGGCAAGTCGGCGCTCGTCCGCGCCGCGGTCGCCGCCGCGCAGGCGGAAACGCCGGGTGCGCTGGCGCTTGTCCAGGCCGGGACCGACGCGCTCCACACGCTGCCCCGGCTCTTCACCGAGCTCGGCCCGATCGACCGCAGTTTCCTCGTCTTCATCGACGACCTCGGGTTCTCCGAGGACGATTCGGTCGGTCCGCGCCACTTGCGCTCCTGGCTCGAAGGCGGGGTCGAGGCGCGGCCGGGCAACGTGCGCCTGGCGGTGACCGCCAACCGCCGGGCGATCGTCAGCCGCCACGCGGGCGAACAGGACGATCCGATCAACCCGCGCGACGCGGTCGACGACAAGCTCGCGCTGGCCGACCGTTTCGGGCTGACGCTCGGATTCCACAACTGCGGGCAGGACGATTACCTCGCCATCGTCGCCGGGTATGCCGCCGAACACGGCCTTGCCTGGGACGAGAGCGACGCGCTCGAATGGGCGCGGCGCCGGGGCGCGCGCTCGGGCCGGACGGCGTGGCAGTATATCGTCGAACTGGCCGGGGGCGCCGGCCGGGCGCTCTGACCGGGTCGGCTCTGACCGGGTCGGCTCTGGCCGGGCAGGCGGGGGCCGCCGCGGTTCAGGGCTGGACGCTCTCGCGCGCGTAGTCCTCGCTGAAGCTCGCGCTCGTTCCGCCCAGTTCGCGCTGGGGCGGGAGCGACTCGTTCACGATCCGCTCGATCGCCGGTTGCGGCTCGGCACCGGGGGCGATGACGCGCCAGATGATCCCGGCCGTGTCGTCGCTCACCAGCAGCGCCCCGTCGCCGGACCAGTCCACCCAGGTCGGGCGCCCGCGCGTCGTCCCCTCGCCCGTCAGGAACCCGGTCAGCACCGGCACCGGCTTGCCCTGCGGGTTTCCGCGTTCGTCGAAGGCGACATAGACCACGTCGTAGCCCGCGGGCGGAATCCGGTTCCACGAACCGTGGCGGGCAATGAACGCGCCCTGCTGGAACCGTGGCCCCATCCGCGCGCCCTCGGCGCTGAAGACGAGGCCGAGCGCGGCGACGTGCGGGCCCAGCGCATATTCGGGCCGGCGGGTATATTCGACCAGGAAGTTCGGCATCGGTGCCTTCACCCGGCGGTCGAAGTTGTCCTTCCAGTAAACCCAGGGCCAGCCGTACTGCGCCCCGATCGGCACGTTGGTCAGGTAATCGGGAACGAGGTCGGAGCCGAGCATGTCGCGCTCGTTCACCGTGGTCCAGAGCTCGTCGCTCCACGGATTCCAGTCGAGCCCGTTGGGATTGCGCAGGCCGGTGGCGAACATGCGCTGGCGATTCTCCGCCAGGTCGTATTCCCAGATCGCCGCGCGGCCTTCCTCGATCTCCATCCCCTTCTCGCCGATGTTGGAGGCGGAGCCGACCGCGACGTAGACATGCTCGCCTTCCGGATCGAGCGCGATATTGCGCATCCAGTGGTTGCCGGCCGGCGGCAGGTCCATCAGCACGCGCGGTTCGGAGGTGATCCGGGTCGCGCCCAGTTCGTAGGGAAAGGCGAGCAGCGCGTCGTGGTTCGCGACGTAGAGCGTATCGTCCGCCCAGGCGATGCCCGAAGGCGATTCGAGATCGCCGGTGAGGGCGAAGCGCTGTTCGGCAGCGCCGTCGCCATCCCCATCGCGCAGGAGGACGAGTTCGTCCGGCGATTCGCCGCCCGCGCCGGCACGCGACATCAGCAGGCCGGCGACCCAGTCCACGAACCCGCTCCCGCTCTCCTTGGCCGGCGCGCGGGTGAGCGTCACCAGGACATCGCCGTTGGGCAGGGTATGAATCACCCGGGGATGCTCCAGCCCATCGGCAAAGCGCGTCACAGCCAGGCCTTCGGCGGCCTCCGGGGTTTCGCCATCGGCCCATCCGACCGGTTCGGCGATGCGAACGGTGGGGACGATCTCCGATTCGGGCTCGACCAGCGCGGGATCGGTGCCGCTCACCTCATCGACCGCGAGTTCGGCCTCGTCGCCCTGCAACAGCCAGACTGCGGCGAAGATCAGGGCGAGGAGGAGGACGAGAATCCAGATCAGGATCTTGCGCTTGGTGCTCATGGCGCGAAGATTTACGCACTGGCGGCCCTTGCGGCAATGGCCGGGCGGGCTAGATGGCGAACATGTACGATTTCTCCGCCGATCCCGGCCTGTCGAAGGCCGAACGCTATCGCGAACTGGAGTCCGCCGCGCGGGCGCTGACCGATGGCGAGCCCGACCCGGTCGCCAACATGGCCAATCTCGCGGCCTTGCTGTGGGAGTTCCTGCCCGACCTCAACTGGGCCGGCTTCTATCGCATGGTCGAGGGCGAGCTCGTCCTCGGCCCGTTCATGGGTCGCCCGGCCTGCATTCGCATCCCGCTGGGCCGCGGTGTCTGCGGCACTGCCGCGCAGAGCGGGGAGACGCAGCTGGTGGAAGAGGTCCACGCGTTCCCCGGTCACATTGCCTGCGACGCCGCCAGCCGGTCGGAACTGGTGGTGCCTGTCGTGCGCGAAGGCGAGGTCGTGGCGGTGATCGACCTCGACAGCCCCTCGCCGGCCCGGTTCGACCGCGAGGATGCCGCGGGGATCGAGCGGCTGGCCCAGGTCGTGGCTAACCGCATCTAACGATCTCCCGCCCCGAAACGGGACAATTGCCGTTCGTGCATGGGCGCGTGCGGATCGTGATGGTAGATTTTCCGTTAACGCCGGGAATCGTCCCGGGCTAACGACCAAGGGGAATCGACCATGTCAGCCCGCCACATGTTCTCTTCCAGCGTTGCCGCGGGCGCGCTTCTCGCCGCCTTCCCGGCATCCGCCCAGCCCGAGATGACGTACGAGTACGCGCATCCGCTGCCGGGGGACGAAGCCGTGGTCTATCGCCAGGACCCCGTGGTCCAGCCGGTCCCGGCCCCGCCCGCCCCGGCTCCGCAAGCGCCGTACCGGCCGGCGGAACCCGCCGCGCACTACGCCGACCCCGTCCCCGCGGAGGGGTACCCCTACGAGGAAGAGGCCCGCTACGAGGCTCGGCACGAGTACGAGACGCGCTACGAGGATAACCACCCCGTCCATCCTGCACGTCGCGCAGCACCCCCCGCTCCCTACCACCGCGTTGCAGCGCCGCACCCTGCCCCGGCGTTCGATCGCGAGGCCTGGCTCGACGAGTGCCGCGCACGCTACCGCGCGGAGAGGAAGCGCGGCGATGGCGGCGTGATCGGTGGGCTGCTGGGCGCCGCGACGGGCGGTCTGATCGGCAACCGGGTCGCAGATGGCGAACGGCTTGCCGGAACGCTGATCGGCGCCGGCGTCGGCGGGCTTGCCGGCCTCGCGATCGGCAGCGCGATCGGCGAAGTTGCAGGCCGCGACCGGGCGAAGGACTATTGCGAGGGCTGGCTCGACCAGCATCGCCAGGCCTATGCCCCGCCCGCTGCACCCGCCTACGGCCACCCGGCACCTTACGGCTATGCCCAGCCCGCCGGATACTACGGCGCCGCCTGCGCCTGCGCGCCGGCCGTGACCTACATGCCAGTGCTCGTCGCGGTGCCGCAGCGTGCCGTCGTGCGCGAATACGTGACCGAGGAATGGGTCGAGGTCGAAGCCAAGCCGCAGCCGAGGAAGCGCCGCACGGTTCGCCGCGCGCCGCCGGCCGACAAGCGGATCAAGTACGTGAAGGGGCAGTAACCTCCGGCCGGGCCGGCGGGAACCCGGTCCGTCCGTTCGTTTTCAACGGGTTATCGCGCGAATCCGGTCAGATATCGCCGCCGGTCAGCCGCTGGCAGATCAGGTCGAGCTGGTCGAGTGTGCGATAACGGATCGTGACCGCGCCCGATCGCGGGTCGGCGTCGGTCTTTATCTTGACGTTGAGGCCGAGGAACTCCTCCAGGTGGCTCTGGACCGCGGCGATGTCGGCATCCTTCGCCGGGTCGCGCGAGCTGCGCGGCTTGCGGCGGGTTTCGGGTTGGGGGCCGGCGGCAAGTTTCTCTATTTCGCGCACCGACAGCTTGCGATCGATCGCGTTGCGCGCCAGCTCGAGTGCGGATTCGTGGCCGATCAGCGCACGGGCGTGGCCCATCGAGAGCTCGCCGTCCTCGACCAGGTCGAGGACTTCGTCGGGCAAGTTGAGCAGGCGCTGGAGGTTGGCAACGTGGCTGCGCGACTTGTCGACGAGGCGCGCGATCTCCGCCTGGGTCATGCCCTCGCGTTCCGCCAGCGCACTGTAGGCCCGCGCTTCCTCGACCGGGTTGAGATCTTCGCGCTGGATGTTCTCGATCAGCGCCAGCGCCATGACTTCGCGCTCGTCCAGGTCGCGGACGATCGCCGGAATCTCGTGCAGGCGCGCCTTCTGCGCCGCGCGCCAGCGACGTTCGCCGGCGACGAGCTGGTAACGCCCACCCGCCAGCGGCCGGACGATGACCGGCTGGATCACCCCGCGCTGCGCGATCGAGGCGGCCAGTTCCTCCAGCGCGTCCTCGTCGAAGCGGCGGCGCGGCTGCCCGGGCAGCGGCTCGATGGCAGACGTCGCGATCGAGGCCAGCCCGCTGGCGGGAGCGCCACCCGCGCCGCCTTCGCCGCCCCCCTGTCCCGTACCATCGCCGCGGACCAACGGCTCTTCGCGCTGCGTTTCGCCCAGCAGCGCGCCGAGCCCGCGGCCCAGCTTCTTCTTGCGGTCGGCCGCGCTGCGCGTCGGTACCGAAAAGCGAACCGGATCGGTCGAATTGCTCATGCCGCTTTCCTCCTTTCGGGCAGGCGCCCGATCAGCTCGCGCGCGAGCGCGATATAGGCGCGGCTGCCCGCGCAGGCGTGGTCGTAGACAAGCGCCGGAAGGCCGTGGCTGGGCGCTTCCGACAGGCGCACGTTGCGCGGGATGACCGCCTCGAACACGAGGTTGCCCAGGCAATCGCGCACGTCGTCGGCGACCTGGTCGGTCAGGCGATTGCGCCGGTCGAACATGGTCAGGACCACCCCGACGATGCCGAGATCGGGGTTGAACCGCTGCTGCACCCGTTCGACCGTCTGGAGGAGCTGGCTCAGCCCCTCGAGCGCGAAGAACTCGCACTGCAAGGGCACGAGCAGGGTATCGGCCGCGCCGAGCGCATTCAGCGTCAGCAGGCCGAGCGACGGCGGGCAATCGATGAAGCAGATATCATGCCCGGCGTGCGCCGAGAGCGCGGTGCGAAGTCGGGCGGTACGGTCTTCGACCGAGACAAGCTCGACCTCGGCGCCGCTGAGATCGACCGTCGCCGGGACGATGTCGAGCCCGGGGATCGTGGTTTCGTGGACGCATTCGGCCAGCGGCACCTCGTCGACCAGGATGTCGTAGCTCGACCCCTCGCGATCGGCCGCTGCCACGCCCATCCCGGTCGAGGCATTGCCCTGGGGATCGAGATCGACCAGCAGGGTTCGCCACCCGGTCGCGGCCATCGCCGTGGCGATATTGATGGCAGTTGTGGTCTTGCCCACCCCGCCCTTCTGGTTCGCAATCGCGATTGTGATCATGACCCCGCCTTCCCGGCCAAACGGCCGACGATGATGCCCGATCTCGGGTCGGTCTGCGACTGTTCCACGTGAAACAGCGCGCTCTGCCGCTTGGGCAAGTCCTGCAATTCTTGCGCCGCCGACTGCCCCTTGGGCAACAGCCAGAGCGTGTCGGCTGTGGAAAATCGTGACGACAAGCTGAGGATACGCGCGAGCGGCGCGAAGGCCCGCGCCGATATGACGCCGGCGGCAAAGGTCTGGACCTGCTCGAGTCGCGCCCCTTCGACCCTGCAGCGGGGCAGGTCGAGATGTGCGACCATGCGCTCCAGCCATTCGATCCGCTTGCGGCGCGATTCGACCAGGACCACCGGCCAATCGGGCCGCATGGCCGCGATCACGAGGCCGGGGAGCCCTGCCCCGCTGCCGAGATCGAGCCACGGCCCCGTTTCACGTGGAACATGATCGAGCAGCTGCGCCGAGTCGGCGATATGACGTTGCCAGACCGTTTCCAGCGTCGGCCGGGCGACGAGGTTCTGCCGCGCGTTCTCTTCGCGCAGCGCCTCTATGAAGCGCTCGATGCGCGCCATCGCCGCGGGATCGCAGCGCGCGGCGACGTGGGCGCGGGCCTGCTCTTCGCTGGCGATCACGCGGCCTGCTGCCGATCGTGGCGGCGGGCATGGACCAGCAGCGCCGAAAGGGCCGCGGGCGTGATGCCGGGCACGCGCCCGGCCGCGGCGAGCGTCTCGGGCCGCGCCGCAGCCAGCCGCTCGACCATCTCGTTCGACAGGCCCGGCACTTCGCCGAAGGGAAAGTCCGGCCCGAGCGGCACGGCTTCGCTGGCCCTCAGATCGCGCAGCTCGGCCTCCTGCCTTTCGAGATAGGGTGCATAGATCGCGTCCTCGGCCATTTCGCGCGCAATGTCTTCGGCCGGGTCGAAGCCTTCGCCCAGCCAGGGGGACAGCCCGTCGAGATCGATCCCGTTGTATCGCAGCCAGGCCGCGATCGGCTGCCGCCCGGCGTCGCGGCGAATCGGCAGCCCCGCCCCGGCCAGCTCGTGCGCCCCGATCTCCCGCGCGAAGACGTCGGCCCATTCGCGCCGGCGTTCCTCGCGCCGGGCGAACCATTCGGCCCGCGCGGGGCCGACGCAGCCCGCCGCTATCGCCGCGGGGGTGAGGCGCGTCGCCGCGTTGTTGGCCCGCAGGCGCAGCCGATACTCGGCCCGCGCGGTCAACATGCGATAGGGTTCGCTGACCCCTTGCAGGGTCAGATCGTCGACCATGACCGCGAGGTACGAATTGGCGCGGTCGAGCGGTGCCGGATCGCGGCCCAGCACGGCCGCGGCCGCGTTCATCCCCGCGACCAACCCCTGGGCCGCGGCCTCCTCGTACCCGGTGGTGCCGTTGATCTGCCCCGCGCAATAGAGCCCGGCCAGGTCGCGCAGCTCCAGCCGGGGCGTGAGCGAGCGCGGGTCCACGTGGTCGTATTCTACCGCGTATCCGGGCACGACCATCTCGACCGCTTCCAGCCCTTCCATGCTCCGCAGCATGGCCAGCTGGATATCGACCGGCAGCGAGGTGCTGATCCCGTTGGGATAGACGAGGTGGGTGTCGAGGCCTTCAGGCTCGAGGAAGACCTGGTGCCCTTCCCTGTCGCCGAACCGGTGGATCTTGTCCTCGATCGACGGGCAATAGCGGGGCCCCTGGGCGTCGATCGCGCCGCTGAAAAGCGGCGACCGGTCGAGGCCGGCGCGAATGATGTCGTGGCTGCGGGCATTGGTGCGCGTGATCGCGCAGAACACCTGCGGGTTGAGGCGCGCGGGCGTGAGCGACGACATTGTCCAGTCGCCATCGTCCGAAGGCTGTTCGGCCAGGCACGCCCAGTCGATCGTTCGCCCGTCGAGCCGCGGCGGCGTCCCCGTCTTCAGGCGCGCCATCGGCAAGGCGGCTTCGCGCAACTGCGCGGCCAGGCGATGCGCCGCGTTCTCGCCGATCCGCCCGCCGTCGAACCGCTCTTCCCCCCGGAACAGGCGCCCGCCCAGGAATGTCCCGGTGCACAGCACGACCGCGGGCGCGGCGAGCACGCTTCCGTCGCCCAGCTCCACCCCGGTCACCCGGCCGCCCTCGGTCGCCAGCGCCACGGCTTCGCCCGGAATGACGGTCAGCCCGTCCTGCCCGCTCACCGCCTGCTGCACCGCCGCGCGGAACAGCGCGCGGTCGGCCTGGACCCGCGGGCCCCAGACGGCGCTGCCCTTCGAAAGGTTCAACATGCGATAGTGGATCGCCGCCGCGTCGGCCGCGCGCGCGATCACCCCGTCGAAGGCATCGACTTCGCGTACGAGGTGGCCCTTGCCCAGCCCGCCGATCGCGGGGTTGCAGCTCATCGCCCCGATCGCCGCCGGGTCGAACGTGATCAGCCCGGCGCGCGCGCCCATGCGTGCGGCGACAGCCGCCGCCTCGACACCGGCATGGCCGCCGCCGATCACCAGGACATCGTATGAATGCATGGCCCGGCAAATAGGTGATCCGCGCGCCCGGGTCAAAGCGTGCGTTTCACGTGGAACGTCCGCGCCCCGAACATTCGGGCGTTCCACGTGGAACATTCCGCTATTTGCCGATGCAGAACCGGCCGAAGAGCGCGTCGAGCATGTCCTCGGTCGAACTGCGCCCGACCAGGCGGTCGAAGGCGGCGCGGGCCTGCCGCAGGTGCTCGGCGACAATCAGCGGGTCGATCGCTTGCCCGATCCCGTCGAGCGCCGCATGGGCTTCGGCCACCAGCCCCGCCTGCCGCTCCGTCAGCGCCACGTCCCCCGGCGCCGGCAGGGCCGCGCGGGCATGGCCGATCATCCGTTCGCGCAGTGCGTCCAGCTGCTCGCCGGTGCGCGCGGACACCGCCATCGCGCCGCGCGACTTGGTCTGCCGCGCGGGATCGTCGGCCTTGGCATCGATCTCCCACGCGCCGGCCGGTCCCTGCCCTTCCGGCCCGAGCCAGAGGACGAGGTCGGCCCGCTCCACTTCCGCCTGGGCGCGGGCAATGCCGATCGTCTCGATCTCGTCGCCGGCGGTGCTGTCGCGCAGGCCCGCCGTATCGACGAAAGTGAAGGGAACCCCGGCCAGCGCGACCGACCGTTCGATCACGTCGCGCGTGGTGCCGGCTATGGGCGAGGTAATGGCCGCCTCGTTCTCTACCAATGCGTTGAAAAGGGTCGATTTTCCGGCGTTGGGCGGGCCTGCGAGAACCACCCTGAACCCTTCGCGCAGGACGCGGGCGCGCGGGCGGGCAAGCCAGGCGCCAAGCTCGCCCGCGAGCGCGGCAACGCGTTCGCCGAAGCCCTGCCCGAGGTCGCCGGCGTCTTCTTCGTCCGAGAAATCGAGCGCGGCCTCGACCTCGGCAGAGAGCGCCAGGACACGGTCACGCCAAGTTCCGACCTCTTGCGACAACCGCCCCCCGGCCAGCGCCATCGCGGCGCGCCTTTGCAGCTCGGTTTCCGATTCGAGCAGTTCGGCCAGCCCCTCGGCCTCGGCCAGGTCGATCCGGCCATTGGCGAAGGCACGCCGGGTGAACTCCCCCGGGGTCGCCGGTCGCAGCCCGGCGCACCGGGCGAGCGCCGCCTCGACCGCGGCGACCACCGCGCGCCCGCCGTGGAGGTGAAGCTCGGCAATGTCTTCCCCGGTCGCGGTGCGCGGCCCCGGCATCCACAGCACGAGCGCGTGATCGAGCGGCCCGCCCTCCGCATCGCGCAGCGTCCGCGCCGCCGCGCGCCGCGCCGGGGGCAGCCTGCCGCCCGCCAGCATGCGCAAGACCTCGCCCGCGGCCGGGCCGCTGACGCGCACGACCGCGATGCCGGCCGGCGGCGATCCGCTCGACAGTGCGAAAATCGTGTCGCGGGCCAAGCCTGCCGTCCCTCAGTCGGTTCCGCCTTCGGGCTTCCTGTCCCCCTTCCGGTCGGCCCGCGACGCGCCTTCGACGAAGCTCTGGAACATCTTCAGCCCGATCTGCCCCATCGGCGCGAGCTGCCGGGCATAGTCCTGCAGCTGGTCGGGGTTGCTGACCCCCTTCATCGCCTTGGCCATCATGTCGACATAGACGTCGTTGGCCTTGCCCACGTCGGGCAGGCCCATGAAGGTCCGGGCCTCTTCGGGCGTGCAGTCGATCTCGATATGGACCTTCATCGCGTTTCCTCCGTTGGGGTCGGGGGACAAACTGGGTTTGGCATTGCCCCCGCGCAAGCGTTAAGCCTGCCGATGGCGATCGCAACCGCCATGATGACCAGGACTGGAAGGGACAAGGATATGAGCGAAACCGCGAAGATCGAAACGCTTTCGGGCAGCGACAGCTTTTCCGCCTACGTCGCGCGTCCCGAGGGGCAGGCGCGCGCGGCGATCGTCGTGATCCAGGAAATCTTCGGCGTGAACGCCGGCATCCGGCGCAAATGCGATCGCCTGGCCGAAGACGGCTATCTCGCGGTGGCGCCGGACCTGTTCTGGCGACTGGAACCGGGGGTCGAGCTCGATCCCGATGTCGAGCCCGAGTTTCAGCGCGCGCTCGACCTGATGGGCAAGTTCGACCAGGACACCGGCATCCGCGATATCGAGGCGACGATCCACTGGATCCGGCGCAGCGAAGGCGTGGAGAAGGTCGGCGCGGTCGGTTACTGCCTCGGCGGGCGGCTGGCCTACATGACCGCGGCACGCACCGACGTCGATGCCTCGGTCGGTTACTACGCGGTCGGGATCGACGATCTCCTGCACGAAAAGCACGCGATCGCGCGCCCGCTGATGCTGCATGTCCCGACCGAGGACGGGTTCGTCGATGCGCAGACGCAGGCCGCGATGCACGAGGGACTGGACGATCATCCCAGGGTGACGCTGCACGACTATCCCGGGCTCGACCACGGCTTCGCGACCGAGTTCGGCAAGCGGCGCGACGAAGACGGGGCCCAGCTGGCCGATTCCCGCACCGCCGAGTTCTTCGCCCGCCACCTAGCCTGAGCGCGCGGCGGCGATGATCAACCGCGCACCCCTGCGGTTCTCCGGCAAAGTGGCGGGGCGCTTCGCGGCGCCGGTCGTCCTGCTGCTTCTCTCGGCCCTGTTCGCGGCCTGGCCGCCGCTGCGCTGGGGGCTGGTGGCCACCCTGCCGCTGCTGGCCCTGGCGCTGTGGGATTTCTTCCAGCACCGGCACACCTTGCGCCGCAACTACCCCCTGGTCGCGCGCATCCGCTGGCTGATGGAGGACCTGCGCCCCTATGCCCGCGCCTACGTCGTCGAAGGCGACCTGGAGGGCCGGCCGTTCAACCACGACGAGCGCGCACTGGTCTATGCCCGGTCGAAGGGGGAGCTCGATTCGCATCCCTTCGGGACCGAACTCGACGTCTATTCGGACGAGTACGAGTGGCTCGGCCATTCGATCGTGCCCAACGAGCAGGCCCCGGCCGACTGGCGGATCGACGTGGGCAGCTCGCAGTGTTCGCGCCCCTATTCCGCCTCGCTGCTCAACATCTCGGCGATGAGCTTCGGCTCGCTCTCCGCCAATGCCGTGCTCGCGCTCAACAAGGGCGCGGCGGCGGGCGGTTTCTATCACGACACCGGCGAAGGCGGGATCTCGCGGTACCACCGCGAGCACGGGGGCGATCTCGTCTGGGAAATCGGCAGCGGCTATTTCGGGTGCCGCGACGCGCAAGGGCGCTTCGACCCGGCCCGCTTCGCCGACAATGCCCAGGCCGAGCAGGTCAAGATGGTCGAGATCAAGCTGAGCCAGGGCGCGAAGCCGGGCCACGGCGGGGTCCTTCCCGGCGCCAAGGTAACCGCCGAAATCGCCGAAGCCCGCGGTGTAACCCCCGGAAAAGACTGTATTTCCCCGGCCGCCCACGCGACCTTTTCGACCCCGGTCGAGCTGCTCGAATGGGCGGCGCAGCTGCGCGACCTCTCGGGCGGGAAGCCGATCGGCCTGAAGCTCTGCGTGGGCAAGCCGCACGAGGCCTTCGCGCTGGCCAAGGCGATGCGCGAAACGGGGATCCGGGTCGATTACATCATCGTCGACGGCGGCGAGGGCGGCACCGGGGCCGCGCCGGTCGAAATGTCCAACCGCGTGGGCATGCCGCTGCGTGAAGGGCTGATCCTGATGCGCAACGCGCTGGTCGGGTGCGACCTGAAGGACGAAGTCCGCCTCGCCGCCGCGGGCAAGATCCACTCGGGCGCGGGCATGGCGATGAGCTTCGGCCTCGGCGCCGACTGGTGCAATGCCGCGCGCTCCTTCATGTTCGCGCTCGGCTGCGTCCAGTCGATGCGCTGCCACGACGATACCTGCCCGACCGGGATCACGACCCAGGACGCGACCCGCCAGCGCGGGCTGGTGGTGGACGACAAGGCCGAACGGGTGACGCGGTTCCACCGCCACACCCTCCACGCCCTGCGCGAGCTGGTCGTATCGATGGGGCTCGACAATCCCTGGCAGATCGAACCGTGCAATATCTCCGAACGGCAGAACAGCGCGCGGTCGGACAGCATCGACCAGATCTACCAGTTCCTCGAGAGGGGGCAGCTCCTCGCCGATCCCGGCTCGACCCAATATGCCCGCGAATGGGCCTATGCCCGCATCGACAGCTTCGCCCGCGCGCTCTGACCCGCCCGGCCCCGGTCAGCGCCCGCCGCCCCGGTGCGGCGAGATCAGTTGAGGCGGGAAAAGTTCACCACCATCTGCCGGATTTCCGGCTCGAGCGCGCCGGGCAGGATGGCTTCCACGGCGTCGCGGCGCTCGGCCGGGTCGTCGGCCAGCCACAAGCGCTCCATCGCCCATTCGGGGCACGCGCGCTGCTGTGTCGGGCGATCGTAGAGCCGCACCATGCCGTGATGGCGCCGGTCGCGCGCGAGGCGGTTCATCAGCACGATCAGCTCGGCCTGCTGCCCTTCGATCATCTGCAGGAAATTGCGCCCGTTGTAGAGCAGGAAGCCGGTGATCCCGTTGGTCGCGTTGTTGCGCACGGCAGTCGCGAGAATGGCCGCCACGTCCCCTTCGGGGAGCGAAGGGGCGGTGCTGATATAGACGAATTGTCGGATGTCGGTCCTCCGCGCCGGGGTCGAGAAAAGCCTGGTCCCGGTCAGAGGATCAGCTGGATGCAGCGGCCAGCCTTAGACGATCGAAGCCGCGCAATCCACCCGCCCCCGCGAAACATCCGCCCGCGCGAAACACGCGCGACGCCTCGAACGCGGGCGGGGCCTAGTCCCCTTCTCCGGCGGCCGCGTCCATATGGGCGAGAACGAAGGCGACCCGATCGGCAACCCCGGCCAGCGGAAGGTCGACCGGCGCATAGCCGTAGTCGCGCCAGGCAGCGCAGACGGCGGCATCGCTCGCACGGGCGTCGTCCCAGTCCTGGATCCGTTCGTCGTCGCGGCGATAGATCGCGCGCCATGGCGGGGCGCGAAAGACCGGCCCGTCATAGCGCAGGTTCCGGCAGGCCTCGTCGATCGGCGCCGGCACCGGCAGGCCTTCCAGCCGCAGGAAGCCGACGATGTCGGGAAAGCCGCGATCGTAGACGATCGGCGAACCACCCTCCTCCGCGCGGCGATATGCGGCCAGTTCGGCATCGAACATGGCCCCCGCGAAACCCTGCGGATCGTCGCGCCGCAGCGCCATGCCGCCGGGCTCGCGCAGGATGGCGCGGGCCACCTCGGGCTCGGTCGCCAGGCCGCGCGCGGCGAGCGCATCGATCAGGGTCGATTTCCCCGTTCCGGGCCCGCCGGTAACGACCGTGCGAAGCGGGGCCGCCACGCCCGGCCCTTACTGGTTCATCGTGGCGAAGAAATCCTCGTTGGTCTTGGAATCCTTCATCTTGTCGAGGAGGAATTCCATCGCATCGACCGTGCCCATCTGCATGAGGATGCGGCGCAGGACCCACATCTTCGACATGATGTCCTTCGACACCAGAAGCTCTTCCTTGCGGGTGCCGGACTTGCCGACGTCGAGCGCGGGGAAGATCCGCTTGTCGGCGACCTTGCGATCGAGCACGATCTCCGAATTGCCGGTGCCCTTGAACTCCTCGAAGATCACCTCGTCCATCCGGCTGCCGGTGTCGATCAGCGCGGTGGCGATGATCGAGAGCGACCCGCCTTCCTCGATATTGCGCGCCGCGCCGAAGAAGCGCTTGGGCCGCTGCAGCGCATTGGCATCGACGCCGCCGGTCAGGACCTTGCCCGAGCTGGGCACGACCGTGTTGTAGGCCCGGCCGAGGCGCGTGATCGAATCGAGCAGGATCACCACGTCCTTCTTGTGCTCGACCAGGCGCTTGGCCTTTTCTATAACCATTTCAGCAACTTGCACGTGACGCTGGGCTGGTTCGTCGAACGTGGAGGAAATCACTTCCCCGTTCACGCTGCGCTGCATGTCGGTCACTTCCTCGGGCCGTTCGTCGACCAGGAGGACCAGCAGGAACACCTCGGGGTGGTTGTCGGTGATCGCCTTGGCGATGTTCTGCATCAGCACCGTCTTGCCGGTGCGCGGCGGGGCCACGATCAGCGCGCGCTGCCCCTTGCCCTGCGGCGAGATGATGTCGATCACCCGCGCGCTCTTGTCCTTCACCGTCGGATCGAGCGTGTCGAGGCTCAGCTTCTCGTCGGGATAGAGCGGGGTGAGGTTGTCGAAATTGGTCCGGTGGCGAACCTGGTCGGGATCGTCGAAGTTGACCTTGCTGAGGCTGGTCAGCGCGAAATAGCGCTCGCCGTCCTTCGGCGCGCGGATCTCGCCCTCGACGGTGTCGCCCGTCCTCAGGCCCCACTTGCGGATCTGGTTCGGCGAGACGTAGATGTCGTCGGGCCCGGCGAGATAGTTCGCCTCGGGGCTGCGCAGGAAGCCGAAGCCGTCCTGCAGCACCTCGATCGTGCCGACGCCCATGATCTTCTCGTCGTATTCCTCGTCTTCGGCGAGCTCGCGCAGGATGCAGAACATCAGGTCCTGCCGGCGCATCGTCGAAGCCCCTTCGACACCGAGTTCCTCGGCCATTTCGACCAGCTCGGCGGGGGCTTTCTGCTTCAGTTCTTTCAGGTGCATCTTCGAAAATCCGTGGTGGAAATGGCCAGGAGGTCGGTGGGGCCCGGCGCCGCGGGGGACGCAGGGGCATGCTTGGGGAAAGCGGACCCGGCAACCGCAGGTCGTGCGGCGCCTCAGCCGTAAGGGAAGTGGGGGAAATACGCCCGCCGGCAAGCGCCGTCAATTCGCATTTCGCCGGCCCGGCCCGCGCGCGCGGCGACCGGTCAGAACGGGCGCACGACCACCAAGACGACGATCAGCGCGGCCGCGATCCCCGGCACTTCGTTGAGCAGGCGCAGCCGCCGCCCTTCCAGCCGGCGATCGCCCGCGGCAAGCTTGCGCGCGTAGCCCGCCATCCAGCCGTGATAGGCGGACAGGACCAGGACCAGCGCCAGCTTGCCGTGGAACCAGCCCTGGCTCCACGCATCGACGGTGAAGGCCAGCGCCAGGCCGAGGATCCACACGACCGCGATCGAGGGCGCGAGGATGATCCTGAGCAGGCGCCGCTCCCGCTCGACCCAGGCGGCTTCCTCGGCCGATCCCGGCGCCGTTTCCTGGTGGTAGACGAAGAACCGCGGCAGCATGAACAGGCCCGCCATCCAGAAGATCACGAAGATCAGGTGGCCGGCCTTCAGCCAGGGGTAGAGCGTGCCGAGAATCTCCTGCATGGGCCCGGTCTAGGCCCGGGCGCCGCGTTCGTCACCCCCCGTCATCGCGCCCCCTCGTTCCGCCGCGCCGCGGACCGTTTCGATCAGCGTCTCGACATGGGCGATCGGCGTGTGCTGGCCGATCCCGTGGCCGAGGTTGAAGACGTGGGGGCGCCCGGCGAAAGCATCGAGGATCGCTCGCGTTCGCGTGACCAGCCGGTCGCCCCCGGCCAGCAGGAGCAGCGGATCGAGATTGCCCTGGACCGGCATGTCGGCGGGCAGTTCGCGGTTGACCCACTCGGGGTCGAGCGCCTCGTCCACGCCGACCGCGTCGACCCCGGTTTCCCGTGCGTAGGCCGGCAGCTTCTCGCCCGCCCCCTTGGGAAAACCGATCACCGGCACGCCGGGGAACCGTGCGTGGATGGCCCCGGCGATCGCCGCATTGGGCGCGACGACCCAGCGTTCGAACTCGTCGGGGGCGAGGCTGCCGGCCCAGCTGTCGAACAGTTGCACCGCTTCCGCACCCGCCTCGATCTGGCCGGCGAGGTAATCGATCGTGACCGAGGCGATCCGGTCGATCAGCGTGCGGAAGGCGGCCGGGTCGCGATAGGCCATCGCACGCGCGGCGTGCTGGTCGCGGCTCCCCTCGCCCGCGACCATGTAGGTCGCCACGGTCCAGGGGCTGCCGGCAAAGCCCAGAAGGGTCGTCCCCTCGGCCAGCCGCGCCTTCACCCGCCGCACCGTCTCGTAGATCGGGGCCAGCCGTTCGGGCACGGCCTCCAGCTCGGCCAGCGCGCTCTCGGCCAGCGGGGGCGAGAGCTGCGGCCCCTCGCCGGCGACGAAGGCCAGGTCCTGCCCCATGGCATAGGGGACGATGAGGATGTCCGAAAACAGGATCGCCCCGTCGAAACCGAACCGGTCGATCGGCTGCATCGTGATCTCGGCCGCGGCCTCACTGTCATAGACCAGTTCGAGGAAACCGCCCTTGCGCGCCCGCAAGGCGCGGTACTCGGGCAGGTAGCGGCCGGCCTGGCGCATGAGCCACAGCGGCACGCGATCGCATGGCTTGCCGTTCAGGGTATCGAGGAGAAGGCCGGGCATTCGGGAAGGTCCAATCAATAAAATAAGAGTCTTTAATAAGGATTCTGGAGTCTGTTGGCCCTGTGGATAGCGGGGACGGATCGGCCCTGCCCGATTTCTCCCGCCCTGAACAGGCCCGGGCGGTTCGGGACTCGCCGCGATTGCGCGTCAATCGATCGTTTTCCCCGCTGTCCCCAGCCTGTCGACAACCGGCCCGCCCTGTCCAGAACCCCGGCGCGATCGGGCCGGTAGCGGGCACGAATCCGGTGCCCGAACTTGTCGCCAGCCTTGTCCCGTGGTTTATGCCGCACATTCTCCACAGCCGATCGTCCAAGGACGCACCCGCCCGGATGACCCGTCTCCACCTCCATCTCGTGTCCGATTCCACCGGCGAAACGCTGGAAATGGTGGCCAAGGCGGCGCTGGCCCAGTTCGACGATGCCGAGATCGTGCGCCATTTCTGGCCCATGGTCCGTTCGCGCCAGCACCTTTCGCGCATCCTGCCCGATCTCGCCGACAACCCGGGGCTGGTTCTGTTCACGCTGGTCAACCCGGAAACGCGCGCGACGCTGGAAGAGCATTGCCGCCAGGCGGGCCTGCCGGCCGTCCCCGCGCTCGACGCCGTGACCGAGGCGCTCGAGACGCAGCTGGGCCAGGCGGCGCATGGCCGGCCGGGCCGGCAGCACGCGATGGACGATGCCTATTTCCGGCGGGTCGACGCGATCCATTTCACCATCGCGCACGACGACGGCGTGGGGTGGGAAGACTGGGAAGAGGCCGATATCGTTCTCGCCGGCGTCTCGCGCTCGTCGAAGACGCCGACCAGCATCTACCTCGCCAACCGCGGCTACAAGGTCGCCAATATCCCACTGGTCATGGAAAGCCCGCCGCCGCCCTCGCTCTTCGCCTTGCGGCGCCCGCTGGTCGTGGGGCTGACCACCGCGCCCGAACGGCTGGTGCAGATCCGGCGCAACCGCCTGCTGAGCCTGAACGAGGGGACCGAGACATCCTATGTCGACAACGAACGGGTGCGGGCCGAGGTGCAGTTCGCCCGCCGCATGTTCGCCGACAACGGCTGGCCGGTGATCGACGTGACCCGCCGCTCGATCGAGGAGACCGCCGCGGCGGTGATCCGCCTCCACGCCGAACGCGGCGACCGGCGCGACGAGACCGGGCCGTCGGCGCTGTCGGGGGGCAAGCCGATATGATCGTGCTCGCATCCAGAAGCGCCTCGCGCGCGGCCATGCTGGCGGCCGCCGGGGTCGCTTTCGAGGCCCGGCCCGCGCCGATCGACGAGCGCGCGCTGGAGGCCGCGATGGACGGCGCGGCCCCCGGCCAGGTGGCGCTCGCGCTGGCCGAGGCCAAGGCCCTCGCGGCGGGCGACCCGGCCGTGCCGGTGCTGGGAAGCGATTCGCTGGTCGTGGTCGATGGCGCGCGCTTCGACAAGCCGGCCGACCGGGACCGGGCGGCCGAGCACCTGCGGGCCTTTTCCGGCCGCACGATGGAGCTGCATTCGGCCGCCGCGATCGCGCGCGGGGGCACGATCGCCTGGCGCCACGCAGCGGTCGCGCGGCTGCAGGTGCGCCGCCTGTCGCAACGGTTCATCGAAAGCTACCTCGATGCCGAGTGGCCCGCGGTGTCGCACTGCGTCGGGGCGTTCCGGATCGAGGGGCCCGGGGTCCAGCTGTTCGAGGCGATCGAGGGCGACCATTTCACGGTCCTGGGCATGCCGCTCCTCCCCGTGCTCGGCGCCCTGCGCGACATGGACGTGCTGCCGGCATGACGCGCCTGGTGGCAGAAGTGATCGGCGACCCGATCGGCCATTCGAAGTCGCCGGCGATCCACGGCTACTGGATTGCCGAACTCGGGCTGGAGGCGGATTACCGCGCGCACCGCGTCACGGCGGAGGGACTGGGCGACTATCTCGCTCGCCGGCGCGCCGAGCCACAATGGCGCGGGTGCAACGTGACGATGCCGCACAAGCAGGCGATCATCCCCCTGCTCGACCGGGTCGATCCCTTCGCCGCGCGGGTCGGGGCGGTCAACACCGTCGTGCGCGAGGGCGAGGAACTGGTCGGCTACAACACCGACGTCGCGGGCTTTCTCGAACCGCTCGGCCCGGTGCTGGAGCGCCGGCACCTGTTTCGCATGGCGCGCGTGCTGGGCACGGGTGGCGCGGCGCGGGCGGTCGTCGCCGGGCTGGTCGATCACGGGTTCACGCTGGTCGTCGCGGGCCGCAACCCGGACAAGGCGCGCGCCCTGCTCGACCGGTTCGATCCCGGAGGCGAGCACCACGTGGCCGAACTGCGCCATTTCGCCGCGCCGACGGCGTTCCGGTTCGACGACCGCGCGCATTGCTGCGACCTCGTGATCAATGCCAGCCCGCTGGGAATGCGCGGCCAGCCGCCGCTCGCTTTCGACTGGAGCCATGCCCCGCCGGGCAGCATTGCCTACGACATCGTGACCGACCCGGTGGAGACCGGGTTCCTCGCCGATGCGCGCGCGGCCGGCTTCGACACGATCGACGGTCTCGCCATGCTGATCGGCCAGGCGCGCGAGGCCTTCGCCCGCTTCTTCGGCCGGCAGCCCCCGCGCGAGCGCGACGCCGCCCTGCGCGAAAGAATCGCGCCATGACCCAGCCGCGCATTGTCGGGCTGACCGGGTCGATCGGGATGGGCAAGTCGACCGTCGCGGCCATGTTCGCGCGTGCCGGCGTGCCCGTGTTCGATGCCGATGCCGAAGTGCGCGCGCTCCAGGGGCCGGGCGGCGACCTGCTGGCGCCGATCGAGGCGGCTTTCCCCGGCACGACGGGCCCCGACGGGGTCGATCGCGATCGCCTGGGGCGCGAGGTGTTCGGCAATGCCGAGGCGCTGGGCCGGCTGGAGGCAATCGTCCATCCCGCCGTCGCCCGCCGCCGCGAACGCTTCCTGCTCGAACACGCGGGCGCGCCCCTGGTCGTGTTCGACATCCCCTTGCTGTTCGAGAAAGGCGGGCACGCGTCGGTCGATACCGTGGTCGTCGTCTCCGCGCCCGAGGACGTCCAGCGCGAGCGGGTTCTCGCGCGGCCGGGAATGACGCCGGAAAAGTTCGCGCAGATCCTCGCGCTCCAGGTGCCCGACGCGGAAAAGCGTCGGCGCGCCGACCACGTGATCGACACCGGCGTGCCCCTTGCCCAGACCGAGGCCGCGGTGCGCGACCTCGCCGCCCGCCTCGCGCGCTAGCGCCGGGGGGCAAAAAAGGCGCGATCCCCCTTGTCACCGGCCGGCCGGAGTCCGATAGATAGCGCAATGCGCGAGATCGTGTTCGACACCGAAACCACCGGCCTAGACCCCGCCAGCGGGGACCGGATGGTCGAGATCGGCTGTGTCGAGCTGATGAACCGCGTACCCACCGGGCAGACCTTCCACGCCTATTTCAACCCGGAACGCGACATGCCCGCCGGGGCCGAGGCGGTCCACGGCCTGTCGAGCGCCTTCCTGGCGGACAAGCCGCTGTTCCGCGACACGGCGCAGGCCCTGCTCGAATTCATCGCCGATTCGCCGCTCGTCGCGCACAACGCGGCGTTCGACTTCGGCTTTCTCAATGCCGAACTCTCGCTCTGCGAGCGCGAGGCCGTGTGCATGAGCCGGATGATCGACACGGTTGCGCTGGCACGCAAGCGGCACCCGGGCGCGAAGCTCTCGCTCGATGCCTTGTGCAGCCGTTACGGCGTCGATCGCAGCCACCGGGTGAAGCACGGCGCCCTGCTCGATGCCGAGTTGCTCGCCCAGGTCTATGTCGAATTGACCGGCGGGCGGCAGATCGGGCTGGAATTGGCGGCCGAGACCTCGCGCACCGACATGATCGCCGTCGTCAGCCGCCCCCGGGCGCAGCGGACCCCGCGGCCGGCGCGGCCCCACGCGGCCAGCGCCGAAGAGCTTTCCCGGCACCGGGCCTTCCTCGCGCGCATGGAGGCGCCGCTTTGGAGCAGCTGACCGGGATCGGGGGGTCGCACTAGCAACGGAGAAGACCGTCGATGGATATTCGCGTTTCAGGCCACCAGATCGAAACCGGCGCTGCCCTGCAGGACCACGCTGCCGACCGGCTCAACAGCATCGTCGACAAGTACTTCAACCGGGCGCTCGCCTCGCAGGTCACGTTCGGCAAGGCCCCGGCGGGCGCGTTCAGTTGCGACATCGTGACCCATGTCATGCAGGGAACCGTGGTGAAGGGCCATGCGGAGGCGCAGGACGCGCACCAGGCCTTCGACCGCGCGGCGGAAAAGATCGACAAGCAGCTGCGCCGTTACAAGCGCCGCCTGCAGGACCGCCATGCCCAGGCTGTCCACGCCCAGCGCGAGGAAGAGGCCGCCTATACGATCTTCGCCGCCCCGGACGAGGAAGCGGAGGAGGTCGCGGGCGACGACACGCCGATGATCGTTGCCGAAACGACCGCCGATATCCCGGAAACCAGTGTGGCCGACGCGGTGATGATGCTCGACCTGCGCGACACCAATGCCCTGTTCTTCAAAAACGCTGGCACGGGGCGGCATAATATGGTCTATCGCCGCCGGGACGGTTCGATCGGCTGGGTCGAGCCACGTTGACCGGCAGGGCATGCCAACCCGCACGCCCTGGAAAAATCCGCCGGATTGCAGGGATATAATTCCCGAACGCCGCGTTATCGACGCTCCCTTACGCCGATCCGCGGCGCGTTGGACAGAATCACGACCGAACGATGAATGCACATTTCAGATTGATTCCCGAGGCCATCGCGATGAGCGATGCGCCATCCAAGCCCGCCGTGCTGGAAGCGCTGGCCGCCTGTTTCGAGAATGCCTACGGCATTCGCGCGGCGGACGTGCTCGAGGCGCTGGACGAGCGCGAGAAGCTCGGCAGCACCGGGTTCGGCCGCGGGGTCGCGATACCGCACGCCCGGCTGGGGCAGGTCAACCGCCCGGTTGCCGCCCTGCTCAAGTTGTCGTCCCCGGTCGCCTTCGACGCGGCCGACGGCATGCCGGTGGAGCTCGCCTTCGGCCTGATCTCGCCCGAGAACGCGGGTGCGGCGCATCTCCACGCGCTCGCCGCGATCTCGCGCATGGTGCGCGAGGAAACGACGCATCGCATCCTGATGGAGGCCACCGACGCGGAAACGCTGCGCGCTTCGCTGGCCAATGCCAACGACCGTGACGTCGCCTGAAACCCCGTTCGGCGCCGGGCCGCATTACCGCGCGCTCGAATCGCTCTACAGCTCGGCCCCGGTCAACGCCCTGTTCGATTCGCGGCTGGACATCGTCGGCGAGGGGCAGACCCGGATCGAGTTCACCGTGACCGAGGCGGCCTATCACGCCGCCGGGGCGGCCCACGGCACGATCTATTTCAAGATGCTCGACGACGCGGCCTTCTATGCCGCGAACACGCTGGTCACAGACCGATTCCTGCTCACGACCTCGTTCAACCTCCATTTCACCAAGCCGGTGAAGGCGGGCAAGGTCCTCGCCGAAGGGCACTGGGTCAGCGGCCGCCGGCGGGTCCTCGTCGCCGAATCGCGCCTGGTGGACGGCGAGGGGGACGAGGTCGGCCGCGGTACCGGGACCTTCATGCGTTCGCGCATCGCGCTTTCCAGCCTGCCCGGCTACCGCTCGCACGCGGGCTGACATGGAGGGCGCGCGCCTGCCCGCCCACCTCGAGGCCCATGCCATCCTGCGTCTGGCCGAATCGCTCGGGGGATTCGCCTCGGTTATCGAAAAAGGTGAACGCGACGCCGGCACCCTGCTGGTGGTAACGATCTATCGCAGCGAGCCGGCGCGCCTTTTCGAAAGGATGCCGCAGCTCGACGGATCGCGGCGATTCGTACAGGCGCGGATTCAAGATACTGAAAACCCTGAGGAATTTTGGGACTATCTGAAAAAGCGAAAGCGCCAGGACGGCGATATCTGGATTCTGGAGGCAGATATCGCGGACCATGCACGGTTCGTCGCAGCAATTAACGGATAAGTTGACATGAAACGGCCGCACCCTATTTGGCCGCGCAACTCTCCGAGGCGCAGGCGGTTCGGGCGGCAATGTGGCCGCGCAACTGGCACGCAGACGGGGAACGGCCGGCAGGCCCGATAACTGGACCCACCATACAACGCCAAGAAACGCAATCAGGTCCCAGCCTGCGACAGTGCTCGTTCACCGCCCAGATATGACGGATAGATGAGTCGCAAGACCCGCTTTTCCCTGTACGCGGCCCTCGCCGCATGCACGGCTTTTACGATTGCCAGCGCCGAAGGTTCCGGCGCCAATGCCCAGCCGGGCGAGAACCCTGAAATTGCCGAGACGGCCGTGACCGAAGAGGTCGTGCCGGTCTTCGTCGAAAACGAAGTCGTCCAGCTGGTCCCCGAACGGGCGGCCGAGGACGAGGTCGACGCCGCGGTGTCCTCGGCATCCTCGCTGCGCGAGCTTGTCCGCCGCATACCCGACCGTGAGGCGCTGTCCCGCGACATGGAATGCCTGGCCGGCGCCGTTTATTTCGAATCGCGCGGGGAGCCGCTTGCCGGCCAGCTCGCGGTGGCGCAGGTCGTGATCAACCGCGCCGATTCGCATCTCTTCCCCGAAAGCTATTGCGCCGTGGTCTACCAGCGCGCGCAGTTCTCCTTCGTTCGCGGCGGCACGATGCCCCGCATCCGCCGCGGTTCGGCCGCGTGGAAGCGCGCGAAGGCGGTGGCGCGGATCGCGCACGAGGGGCTGTGGGAAAGCGAGGCGGCCGATTCGCTCTATTTCCACGCGAACTACGTTCGCCCTGCCTGGAGCCGCACGAAGCAGGCCCGGGCGACGATCGACACCCACATCTTCTACCGCTGACCGGGCGATGGCCGGCAACGGGGGCGGGCCGCGCATGGCCTGCCCCCTGCCCCTGCGCATAGCCCCCGCCCGGGGTTTTCCGGCCGCGGATCAGTCGCCGATCTCGACCCAGACCGGGGCGTGGTCGCTGGCTTTCTCGCGCCCCCGATACTCCTTGTCCACGCCGGCCGCGGTCATCCGGTCGGCCAGCTCGGGGCTCAGCAGCAGGTGGTCGATGCGAAACCCGTGGTCGCGCGGCCAGGCCCCGGCCTGGTAGTCCCAGAACGTCCATACCCCGCCCCGCGGGTTGAGCGTGTCGATCGCGTCGGTCCACCCGTCGGCCAGCAGGCGCCGATAGGCCGCGCGCGATTCGGGCTGCATCAGCGCGTCGCTGGCCATCGCGGCCGGCGACCAGACGTCCTTGTCTTCCGGAATGACGTTGAAATCGCCCACCACGGCGCAGGGAATCTCCTGCGCCCACAACTCGGCCATGCGCGCGCGCAGGCGGTCCATCCAGGCGAGCTTGTAATCGAACTTCGGGCCCGGCTGCGGGTTGCCGTTGGGCAGGTAGATGCAGGCGATCCGCACGCCGTTGACGTCGGCCTCGATATAGCGGGCGTGCAGGTCCTCCGGATCGCCGGGCAGCGTGCGCTGCGCCTCGACCGGTTCGACCCCGTCGGCGAGGATGGCGACGCCGTTGAAGCCCTTCTGGCCATGCCAGATCGCGCGATAGCCGATCTTCTCGAACTCGGCGGCGGGGAAGCTTTCGTCCTGGCTCTTGATTTCCTGCAGGCAGGCGACCGCGGGGCGGGTCTCCTCGAGCCACTCGATCAGCCGCGGCAGGCGCGCCTTGACCCCGTTGATGTTGAAACTGGCGATGCGCACCGGGCTCCCCTTCTTCGGCGGGCCGGCCCGGCATGCGGGGCGCGGCCGTTTGCGTCGGGTGCCAGCGCTAGACAATAACCGGGGGGCGCGACAAGCGCGCGCGCCCGCGACCGGTCAGATTCCGAAGCTCGATCCGCAGCCGCAGCCGGCCGCCGCGTTGGGGTTTTCCACCCGGAAGGCCGCGCCGCCCAGCGATTCGACGAAATCGACCGTGCTGCCCGCGACGAGGTCGAGGCTGACCGGATCGACGACCAGGCGCACGCCGTCGGTCTCGCTCACGCTGTCGTCGGCGTCGGGCGCATCGGCCAGGTCGAAGCGGTACTGGAAGCCCGAACAGCCCCCGCCCTCGACCGAGAGGCGCAGGAGCGCCGGTTTCGACTGGCGCTCGGCGATCCAGGCGACTCGCTTCGCGGCGGCGGGGGTCAGGGAAGGAATATCGGCCATGGACGGGATATGGGCGCTCCGGCCCGCGCCCTCAAGCCGTGCGGATGTAATCGCGCATCGCGGCCGCCTCGCGCTCGGCCTCGTCGATGCGCGACTTGACCAGGTCGCCGATCGAGATGAAGCCGCACATCACCTCGCCTTCCATCACCGGCAGGTGCCGGATGCGCCGCCGCGTCATCAGCGAAAGCGCCTCGTCCACCTTGGTCGCCGGGGTCGCGGTGATCGCCGGCGCCGTCATCACCTCGCGCACCGAGCGGTCGAGCGCGGCGCCGCCCTCTTCGGCCAGGCAGTAGAGCACGTCGCGTTCGGAAACGATCCCGGCGACGCGTCCCCCCTCCATCACCGGCAGGGCGCCGATCCGCCGCCGGGCGAGCGTCGCCACGACATCGCGCACCCGCGCGTCGGCATCGCACCGGACGATCTCGGCGCTCGAACGGCCTGCGATAAGCCTTGCTATCTCCATGATATTCCACCTCCTCCGCGGAAAGGCGGAGGATGCCATGAAACGCGCGCCATTGCCAATCGCCGGCCGACGGCCCAAAGACGGGCCCCATGGTACCGCCTTCCCCGCTCGACGATCCCGACAAGGCCGCGTTCGCCTGGGCGCGCTACAAGCGCCTGATGCGCGCCATGGTCCTGGTGACCCTGGTGGTCGTCGCGCTGGTCCTGGCCTATCTCTACCTGACCGACAGCGCGCACTCGTTCCATTTCTACATCGCCACCGCGCTCGGCGTGGGCGCGACGATGATGCTCACGGCGGCGCTGATGGGCCTGGTGTTCCTTTCCAGCGGCACCGGCCACGACGAGAGCGTGACCGACCTGACCGAGGACGAGCGCGAGCGCTGATCCCCGCCCGGCTCAGTGCCGGTACAGCGCGTCGAGACGCGGCCCGTAGCGTTCGCGGATCTTGTGCCGGCGGATTTTCATCGACGGCGTCATTTCCTCGTTCTCGATCGTGAACGGCTCGTCCGCGAAGGCGAACTGGCGGATTTTCTCGATCACCGACAGCTCGCGGTTCACCTCGTCGATCACCGCGCGGATCGCGCTGCGGAAGGCGGGCAGGTCCTGCAGCGCCGGCAGGTCGAACTTCTCGCCGTTCGCGCGCGCCCATTCGAGCGCCCATTCTGCATCGGGCACGATCAGGCCGACGACATAGGGGCGCTTGTCGCCGCTCACCATCGCCTGCGCGATCTCGGGCCGCAGCGTCAGCATGCCTTCCAGCTTCTGCGGCGCGACATTGTCGCCCTTGTCGTTGACGATCATGTCCTTCTTGCGATCGGTGATCACGATCCGGCCTTTCTCGTCCAGGTGGCCGATATCGCCGGTGTGGAGCCAACCGTCCTTCAGCGCGCGCTCGGTCTCCGCCTTGTTCTGCCAGTAACCGTGCATGACCAGCTCGCCCCGGCAGAGGATCTCGCCGTCGTCGGCGATCGCGATCTCGACCCCGCGCAGCGGCGGGCCGACCGTGTGCATGGCAATCCCGGCGCGCGGGCGGTTGCAGCTGATGACGGGCCCGGCCTCGGTCTGGCCATATCCCTGCAGCATGGTCAGCCCCATCGACTGGAAGAACACGCCGACTTCCGGGTTGAGCGGCGCGCCGCCCGAAACCATCGCCTTGATGCGCCCGCCAAAACGCTGGCGGATCTTGGGCCGCAGCAGCCGTTCCAGCACGAAGTCGAGCGTCTTGTCGCCCAGGCGATAACGGCCTTCCGCCTTGCGCTGGCCGAGTGCGAGCGCGCGGTCCATCAGGGCCTTGGCCGCGCCGCCCTGCTTGTCCACCTGCTTCATGATCCGCTGGCGCAGGACCTCGAACAGGCGCGGGACGACGACCATGATCGTCGGGCGCGTTTCCTCTATGTTGCTGGCCAATTTCTCCAGCCCCTCGGCATAGAAGATCTGCGCCCCCACGGCGATCGGCAGGCATTGCCCCCCCGTGTGCTCGTATGCGTGGCTGAGCGGCAGGAACGAGAGGAAGCGATCGTCCTCGTCGAGGCCGAAGTCGTTTGCCAGGATTTCCGCCGCGCCGGCGACGTTGCACAGGATTGCGCCGTGATGCTGCAGCACGCCGCGCGGCGCGCCGCCGGTGCCGCTGGTATAGATGATGCAGGCGGTGTCGGACCGGCCGACCGAGGTCATCCGCTTATCGACCGCCTCGCGCGCGGCGGCTGCATCGCCTTCGGTCATGGCCGACCAGCCGTGGCAGGTCAGGCTGCCCGACTGGTACTGGCGAATGCCGTCGATCGGGATCACGTGCTCGGCAATCCCGGTCCGCATGATCGCGGGCAGCAGCGGCTGCGACAGCTTCTCGGTCGAAACGATCACCGCGCGGGCGCCCGAGTTGTCGAGGATATGGACGTGGTCGCGCTCGGTATTGGTGACATAGGCGGGCACCGTCACGCAGCCGGCCGCCATGATCGCGAGGTCGGCGATGCACCACTCGGGCCGGTTTTCCGATACCAGCATGACCCGGTCCCCGTCCTCGAGGCCGAGCCCGCGCAGGTTCTGGGCCAGGACGCAGACCGTTCGAGCCGCCTCGCGCCAGGACATCGTCTGCCAGGTGCCGTCGCGCTTCGCCCCCAGGAAGGGGGCGTCCCCCTTGGCGTCGGCGCGCCGGAGAAACAGTTCGACGAGGTTGTTCGCCGCATCGATGTCAGACAATTGCAAGGCTAGGGGCTCCTGATCCCGCGTCCGGCTTCGTCGTGGCCGGTCGCGCTGAATTACGCGCCTGCCGCGGCGCCAGCAAGCCTGCATCGGGGCCGCGCGGTGGCATGAGCGGTGGCACGGGCGCGGGGCGCGCGGGTCAGGGGACCACGATCTGCGCGGCGATCCGCGGATCGCGCGCCGGCGTCCACTTGCCGTCGCGATAGAGGACCGCGTTGGCCTTCAGCCCCACTTCGCGGGCGGTCACCGTTTCGTGCCCCAGCGCGCGCAGCCGCGGGATCGCCCGTTCGAGCCAGGTGCCCTTTTCCACCAGCACGGCGTCGCCGTAAGCCATGGCGAAAGGCAGGGCGAGCGCGGCCTCGGCGTCGAGGCCGAAATCGATCACGCCGACGATGCTGCGCGCGGTCTGGACCGGGATCGTGCTGCCGCCGGCCGCGCCGATCGCCAGGACGGGCCGGCCCTGCGGGTCCCAGACCACCATCGGCGCCATCGAGCTGCGCGGCCGCTTGCCCGGCTCGACCCGGTTGGCGACCAGGCGCCCCTCGACCGTGGGCGAGCGGCTGAAATCGGTCAGCTCGTTGTTGAGGAAGAACCCGCCGCTCATCAGGCCCGAGCCGAAGGCGCTCTCGATGGTGGAAGTATAGCTGACCATCGTGTTCGCGCCATCGACCACCGCGAAGTGCGACGTGCCGCGCTCTTCCGGCTCGTCGCCGTCGGCCAGGGCACGCGGGGCGCCTTCGGGGACCCCGGCGGCGACGGTCGCCATCGTCGCGTCGGGCGCGATCAGCGCGCTGCGCCGCGCGAGGTAGCCCGGATCGACGAGGCCCGCGACCGGCACCGATACGAAATCGGCATCGGCCAGGTACAGCTCGCGGTCGGCATAGGCGAGGCGCTGCGATTCGACGAAGAGGTGCCAGGTCACCGGGTTGTCCACGCCGAGCGCGGCAAGGTCGAAGCGTTCGAGCTGGCCGAGGATCTGCAGCACGGCGACGCCGCCCGACGTGGGCGGGCCCATCCCGCAGATGCGATAATCGCGGTAGGTCCCGCAGACCGCGTCGCGCGCCCTGGCCTCGTAGGCGGCGAGATCGCCCGCGGTCATCGCGCCCGCGCGCGGCGTCTCGGCGGCGACCGTCGCGGCGAGGGACGCTGCCCGCTCGCCGTGATAGAAGGCCTCGGGCCCGCCGGCGGCGATCGCTTCCAGCGTCTCGGCCAGCGCCGCGTTCACCACCAGGTGCCCGGCGGGGTGCGGAGTGCCCTGGGCATCGAAGAACAGCGCGCGCCCTTGCGCGGTCCAGCCCGCCCGCTCGGCCGTTCCGGCCAGCGAGCGGTGGAGCCGCGGGGTCATGCGGAACCCGTCGCGCGCCAGCTCTATCGCCGGTTCGAACAGCCGGGCCCAGGGCAGCCTGCCATGTTGCCGGTGCGCCAGCGCGGCCAGCGCGACATTGCCCGGGACGCCGACGCTGAGCCCGCTCCTGACCGATTCGGAAAAGGGCGGGACTTCGCCGTTCTCGTCGAGGAACCAGTCGGGCGTCGCCCCGGCCGGCGCGGTTTCGCGCCCGTCGAAGGTTTCCACGGTGCCATCGGCCGTGCCGCGAACGAGGAAGCCCCCGCCGCCGATGCCCGAGCTTTGCGGTTCCACCACGGTCAGCGCCAGCATCGTCGCGATCGCCGCGTCGGTCGCGCTGCCACCGGCGCGCAGCATGGCGAGGCCGGCGGCCTCGGCGCGCGGGTCGGCGGCGCTGACCGTCCCGGCCACGCCGGCGGCGGAAGCGGGCGGCAGGTCGGCCGGGGTGGGCGCGGACGCGGATGCCGGCGGGGGCGGCGCGGTGCAGGCGGCGAGCGGGAGGAGGGCGGCGAGCGACAGGATGGCGTGGCGGATCATGCCTGCCGGGCTATTCGCTCCCGACCGCCTCGGCAAGCGTTGCAAAGCCCTCGCGCCGCATCAGCGTTTCCAGCCCGCGAACGATGCCGCGGGCAATCCCGGGCCCGCGGTAGACCATGGCGCTGTAAAGCTGGACCAGGCTGGCCCCGGCGCGGATGCGGGCCCAGGCGTCCTGCGCGCTGGCGATCCCGCCCACGCCGACGAGCGGGATCGCGCCGCCGGTCGCCGAACGGAAATCGCGCAGGCGCTGCTGCGCCAGGTCGCGCAGCGGGGCGCCCGACAGGCCGCCGGCTTCGCCCGCGTGGGGGGAGGCGAGCGCGGGGCGCGAGATCGTCGTGTTCGACACGATCAGCGCGCCCAGTTGCCGTTCCAGCGCGATCCGCGCGATCGCGTCGATATCCGCCGGCTCGAGGTCGGGCGCGACCTTGAGGAAGACCGGCGGGCCCGCCTCGGGCCGCGCCGCCAGGACCGCGTCCAGCAGCGCGACGAGCGCGCTCTCGTCCTGCAGCGCGCGCAGGCCCGGGGTGTTGGGGCTGGATATGTTGACCGTGAGATAGCTGGCCCAGGGCGCGAAACGGCGCGTCAGCGCGACGTAATCGGCGATGCGATCGGGCGAATCCTTGTTCGCCCCGATGTTGATGCCGAGGATTCCGGCGCGCGCGCCCCGGCGGCGAAGCCGTGCCTCGGCCGCCGCGGCCCCGCCGTTGTTGAAGCCCATGCGATTGATCACCGCGCGGTCTTCCTCCAGCCGGAACAGGCGCGGGCGCGGGTTGCCGGCCTGCGGTCGCGGGGTGATCGAGCCGACTTCGACCGAGCCGAAGCCGAGGCCCAGGACCGCGTCGGGCACTTCGGCATCCTTGTCGAAGCCCGCGGCCATTCCCACCGGGTTGGGGAACGAAAGGCCGGCAACCTCGATCCCGAGCGGCCCGCCCGCCTGCGGCCTGCGCGCGGGGGCGACCTTCAGCGCCGCGATCGTCGTGCGATGCGCGGTTTCGGGGTCGAGGGCGAACAGCGCGGGGCGGACGAGGCGGAACAGCATGGGCCGATGCCTATGGCAAGTGGCCGCATCGCTGTCGACCGGGGCCGGCTGCCGACACAATTTTGCAACATAATTTCTCCGCCCGGCTGTCGCAAACATACAATCGTTCGCAGGCGACTCGTCTAGAGGAGCTTTGCGACCCGAAGGGCCCGGCGCCACCCGGCGCGGGGTTCTTGCCTTTTGCGGGGCGGTGCCGCTTTGCCGGCGCCGCCCCCTTTTTGTCCGGCTGGCCAGCGGGCGATTTTCGCGCCACAAGCCCGGTGGATGGAACAAGGAGGTCGCAGATGACGAAGACGAAACGGCTGGTCGCGCTCGGCGTATCGGTTGCCGCCCTGGCGATGGCGGGTGGCGCCCAGGCCCAGACACAGGCACAGGAAGCGGGCGCCGCCGACGCGCAGGCGCGGCAGGTCATCGTCCTGCCGGGGCCCGAGGCGGGGATCGATGCCCTGTTCGAAGCCTACGACGAGGCCCAGCTCTCGCTCTCCCCGCTGTCCAAGGCCTACCGCGGCATCCGCGACGAGGACTATGGCGAATGGGGCGACGTCAGCGATGCGGCGGAACGGCGCCAGCACGAGCTGCTCCAGGCGGCGGCCGAAACGATGCGGGCGAACTTCGACCCCGATGCCCTGCCCCCGCAGGATGCGCTGAGCTATCGCCTGTTCGATGCAATGGCGAAGCGGCGCGCCTCGCTCTTCGCCTTTCGCGACTATGGCTATATCTTCGACCAGATGAACGGCGCGCAGAGCGAGCTGCCGGCCTTCCTCATCAATATCCACTCGGTGGCCGACGTGCAGCAGGCGCGCGACTACATCAGCCGGATCAAGCGGCTCGGCCCGGTGCTCGATACCCTCGTGGCCGAATCGCGCGAACGCGCGGCGGAAGGGATCATGCCGCCCGACTGGGTCTATCCCTACGTCATCTCGGACATCGAGAACCTGCTGGGTGCCGGCGCGGACAACGCCGTGCTCGAAGACTTCGAAGGCAAGGTGGCCGCGCTCGACCTGCCGCCGGCCGAGCGGGCGGACCTGGTCGCCCGGGCGCACCAGGCCTGGGACGTGTCGGCCCGCCCGGCCTATCGGCGCCTGCTCGCCGAAATGCGCCGCCAGCAGCCGATGGCGCCGACGCAGGACGGCGTGTGGCGGTTCGAACGCGGCGACGAATACTATGCCGCCCTGCTCGCCAACTACACGACGACCGATCTCACCGCGGACGAGATTCACCAGATCGGGCTCGACAACGTCGCCCGGATCCACCGCGAGATGCGGGCGATCATGGACCAGGTCGGTTTCGAGGGAACGCTGCAGGATTTCTTCCACCACGCGCGCACCGATCCGCGGTTCTACTACGAAACGCGCGAGGAGTACCTGGCCGACGTGGAGAAGCACCGCGTCGCGATCGAGCGGGTGCTGCCCGATTTCTTCGCCACCCTGCCGACCGACCCGATGGTGGTGAAACCGGTCGAGGCCTTCCGCGAGAAGAGCGCGGGCAAGGCTTTCTATTCGCGCCCCGCGCCCGACGGGTCGCGCCCCGGCACTTATTACGTCAATCTCTACAACCTCAACGACATGAGCCGGAACGAGCTGGAGGCGCTGTTCTACCACGAGGGGCTGCCGGGCCATCATCTCCAGCTCTCGATCCAGACGCAGCTGGGCGACGTGCCGGCCTTCCGCCGGTTCGGCGGGATCACCGCCTATTCCGAGGGGTGGGGCCTCTATGCCGAGGAACTGGGCAAGGACATGGGCTTCTACACCGATCCCTATTCCGATTTCGGCCGGCTGGGGATGGAACTGTGGAGAGCCTGTCGGCTGGTTGTCGATACCGGCCTGCACCACAAGCGCTGGAGCCGGGAGGAGGCGATCGCCTACCTGACCGAGAACACCCCCAACCCCGAGGGCGACATCCGCAAGGCGATCGAACGCTATGCCGTCTATCCCGGGCAGGCGACCGCCTACATGATCGGCAAGCTCAAGATCATGGAGCTGCGCGAAAGTGCGCGTGCGCAGCTGGGCGAGCGGTTCGACATTCGCGGGTTCCACGACGCGATCCTGAAGAGCGGCCCGGTCCCGCTGTCGATCATGGAGGAGAACGTCGAGGCCTGGGTCGCCTCGCAGAAGGGGGCCTGAGCCGGCGGGGCCGGGCCCGGCCACTCGCTAACGACTCGCAACTGGCGGTTTTCCGTTGAAAACCGCCGCCGCGGCCCATACCTGCAAATCGGAACGAAAAGGTCCGATTTGCCGATGCGACTGTCCAACCTGGCCGACTATGCCGTCGTGACGATGAGCGCCGCCGCACGCCATTGCGGCGGCGAACGCACGAGCGCGGCCGAGCTGGCGGCCGAAACCGGCCTTCCGGCGCCGACGGTCGCCAAGCTGGTCAGCCGCCTTTCCGCTGCCGGGCTCCTGCGCTCGGTGCGCGGGGCCGGCGGCGGGCTGCAGCTCGCCCGGCCGGCGGCGGCGATCACGCTGGCGGACATCATCGAGGCGGTCGAAGGCCCGATTGCGCTGACCCAGTGCGTCGAGGGCGACGATTGCGCGGTCGATCACACCTGCAGCGTCAAGCCGCACTGGCCGATCGTCAATGCCGCCCTTCGCGGGGCGCTTGCCGGCATTCCGCTGACGCAGCTTGCCGCCGGTCCCGTGCCGGCGGGCGCCGTCGGGCGGGCATCTCCCGCGCGCGAAAACACTCTATCCGGAACATCTGCATGAACGAAGAGATCGACATCCAGGACCGCGAGGCCCGAGAGGCCGCGGCGAAAGCGGCCGAGTACGAATTCGGCTGGCATTCGGACATCGACACCGAGTTCGCGCCCAAGGGGCTGAACGAGGACACGGTCCGGTTCATCAGCGCCAAGAAGCGCGAGCCGGAATGGATGCTCGAATGGCGGCTCAAGGCCTTTCGCCTGTGGCAGGACATGGCGGAGCCCGACTGGGCCAAGGTCGGCTATCCGCCGATCGATTACCAGGACGCCTATTACTACGCCGAGCCGAAGAAGAAGCCGCAGCTCGATTCGCTCGACGAGCTCGATCCCGAGATCAAGTCGGTCTACGACAAGCTCGGCATCCCGCTGGCGGAGCAGGAAGTGCTCGCCGGGGTGAAGGGCGCGCGCAAGGTCGCGGTCGATGCCGTGTTCGACAGCGTTTCGGTCGCGACCACTTTCCGCGAGGAGCTGCAGAAGGCGGGCGTGATCTTCCTGTCGATCAGCGAGGCGATCCGCGAACATCCCGAGCTTGTGAAGAAATGGCTCGGCAAGGTCGTGCCCCAGCGCGACAATTACTTCGCCACGCTCAACAGCGCGGTCTTTTCCGACGGCACCTTCGTCTACGTGCCCGAGGGGGTCCGCTGCCCGATGGAGCTTTCCACCTATTTCCGCATCAATGCCGAGAATACCGGCCAGTTCGAGCGCACGCTGATTGTCGCCGAGAAGGGCAGCTATGTCAGCTACCTCGAAGGCTGCACCGCGCCGATGCGCGACGAGAACCAGCTCCACGCCGCAGTGGTGGAACTGGTCGCGCTCGACGATGCCGAGATCAAGTATTCGACCGTGCAGAACTGGTACCCCGGCAATGCCGAGGGCAAGGGCGGGATCTACAATTTCGTCACCAAGCGCGGCCTGTGCCAGGGCGCGCGCAGCAAGATCAGCTGGACCCAGGTCGAAACCGGCAGCGCGGTGACCTGGAAGTATCCGAGCTGCGTGCTCAACGGTGAGGATTCGGTCGGCGAATTCTACTCGGTTGCCGTCACCAACAATTACCAGCAGGCCGATACCGGCACCAAGATGATCCACAACGGCAAGGGCAGCCGTTCCACGATCATCTCCAAGGGCATTTCGGCGGGCAAGAGCAACAACACTTATCGCGGCCTCGTGCGCGTCGGCCCCAATGCCGAAGGGGTGCGCAACTTCACCCAGTGCGACAGCCTGCTGCTGGGCGACAAGTGCGGCGCGCATACCGTGCCCTATATCGAAGTGAAGAACCCCAGCGCCCAGATCGAGCACGAGGCGACGACCAGCAAGATCAGCGACGACCAGCTGTTCTACGCCATGCAGCGCGGGCTGGACGAGGAAGAGGCCGTGGCCCTGATCGTCAACGGCTTCGCGCGCGAGGTGCTGAAGGAACTGCCTATGGAATTCGCGGTCGAGGCGCAGAAGCTGCTGGCCATCTCACTCGAGGGGAGTGTGGGGTGATCTGGATCGCGATGCTCTTTGCACTCTGCCTGCTGATGGCAGGCGCATCACTGTTTCGCCTCCGCGAAATGCTCGTCGCGCGTGAGGTCAACGTGTGGGGAACCATTTGGCGCAAGTCGGCGGAGACGAAGGGCTACTGGTTTTGGGTAAGCCTAATGGCATTCTTTGCGCTGGCTGGCTTTGCATTCGCGGTCGTAAGTTCTGTGGCCCTAGCACACGGAGCGGGTCTCCTTCCATGACTGACCGCAAAACCCTCCAGCTGCGCGATCCGTCCGAGACCACCGACGCGCCCGCGATCAAGAAGCGCGGGCGCGGGTGGGAGATCTCGGAGAAGCGGCTCGACGCGCTGCACGAGCGGGCGCGCGAGATGCGGCGGCACGCGTCGGACGCGCACAAGGCGCTGGCGGAGCGTTTCAGCAAGGCCGATCTCGGGCGCTATACCTTCAAGCGCTTCGCCGTGGTCGGCAGCGCGATCGTCGATTTCAACTGCCACAATCTCGGCATGGCGATCATCATCGACGAGGATGGCGCGGACCCGGCGCTCGCCCGCCGCCGCGACAAGAGCCTCGAGGCCGTGGGCGTGCGCGTCATGCACATCGCGGCGAAGGACGTGCTCGAGGATATCGACGCGGTCCTCGCCCGGATCACCGCCGGGATGCGCATGCGCATTGCCGACAAGAGCGAGGCCCGCCGCCAGCACAACGCCAACAATCCCCGGCAGACCCGGCCGCGCTACGACCGCGCGGGCAATGGTCCGCCGCGCAAGCCCCGGAAAGACTGATGCTGAAAATCGAAAACCTCCATGCCGAAATCGACGGCACGCAGATCCTCAACGGCCTGACGCTCGAAGTGGGCGCGGGCGAAGTCCACGCGATCATGGGCCCCAACGGCGCGGGCAAGTCGACGCTTGCCTATGTGCTCGGCGGCCGGCCCGGCTACGAGGTCACCGCGGGATCGGTGACGTTCAAGGGGCAGGACCTGCTGGAGCTGGAGCCGCACGAACGCGCCGCTGCCGGCATGTTCCTCGGCTTCCAGTACCCGGTCGAGATCCCCGGCGTCTCCAACGTCCAGTTCCTGCGCGAAGCGCTCAATTCCCAGCGCAAGGCGCGCGGGGAAGAACCGCTGACCGGGGGCGAGTTCCTCAAGCTGGCGAAAGACAAGGCCGGCCTGCTCAAGCTCGACATGGACATGCTCAAGCGGCACGTGAACGTCGGCTTCTCGGGCGGCGAGAAGAAGCGCGCCGAGATGGTCCAGATGGGTATTCTCGACCCGGTTCTCGCCGTGCTCGACGAAACCGACAGCGGGCTCGACATCGATGCGCTGCGGGTCGTGGGCGAAGGGATCAACGCGATCATGCGCGCGCCGGACAAGGGCGTGCTGCTGATCACCCACTACCAGCGGCTGCTCGATTACGTGAAGCCGGACTATGTCCATGTCCTGAGCAAGGGCCGGATCGTGAAGACCGGCGATGCCGACCTGGCAAAGCGGCTCGAGGCCGAGGGGTACGAGGCCGTCGCGGCATGAAGCTGCTTGCATTGCCTCTCCTGCTCGCGGCCAGTGGACTGCAGGCCCAGCCGGCAGCCCGGCCTTCCGCCCCGCAGCCCGCTCCGCTCGATGCCCAGAGCGCCGCGGCCAAGCTGAAGGGATGGAAGGGCAGCGTCGCGCGCGCAGACGGGCGCCTGGTCTGCCGCACGCGCACCAGCACGGGCGATCGCCGGCTCGACGCGATCCGCTGCGGCGCCATGCTGACCTGCGCCCGCCCGTTGCAGGGCGAGATCGACCGGCTGGCAGCCACCGCCATGCCTGCGGGCGAGCGGCGGCTCGCTTTCGACCGCCTGATGGCGACCGCGCGCCCGTGCATGGACCGATACCAGGACGAGGCGATCGCGCGCCTGCTGACCGAAGAAGGAGGGCGATCATGAACGCCACCACCACCCTGCCCACCCGCAAGGACGAAGCCTGGCGCTATTCGGCGGTCGAGGCGCTCGATGGCGTCGATCTCGACGCCTGGCGCGCGATCGACGTCGCGGCCGGAGAGACGTTCCGCGAATGCCTGACGATCGAGGACGGGCCCGGGACCGGCGCGAGTGAACTGCGCCGCCTGCGCGTGACGCTGGGCGCGGGCGCGCGGTGCGAGCTGTTCGCCGTCATCGCCGCTGCCGAGCTGGGCCGGATCGAGGTCGAGGTGCGCCTGGCCGAAGGCGCGCATTTCGAACTCGGCGGAGTCACGCTGGGCGGCCGCGAGACCGTGCGCGAATTCGTCACCCGCGTGGTCCATGCAGAGCCTGGTGCGACCAGCAACCAGGTGGTCCGCGCGGTTCACTGGGGCCGGGGGACGGGCAATTTCCTGGGCAATATCGACGTCGTGCGCGACGCGCAGCAGACCGACGCGGCGCAGAGCTTCAAGGGCCTGCTGCTCGAAAAGGGCGCGAGCGTGAACGCCGTGCCGCAGCTGGAGATCTTTGCCGACGACGTCAAATGCGCGCACGGCGCGAGCGTGGGCCAGATGGACGAGATGGCGCGGTACTACATGGCGGCGCGCGGTCTCTCGCCCGAGCTTTCGCGCCGGCTGCTGGTCCAGGCCTTCATCGGCGATGCTTTCGTTGCGCTCGATGACGAGGGCGAGCGCGAGCGGATGATGGCGATCGCCCTCGCCAAGCTGGACAAGCACCTGTGAGCGTGGCGACGACTCTCGATATCGCCAGCGTGCGCGAGGATTTTCCCGGCCTCCGCGCGCCCGGGGGCGAACCGTGGCACTACCTCGACACCGCGGCCACTGCGCAGAAGCCGCAGTCCGTGATCGATGCCGTGTCGCGCGCGATCGGCGCGGATTACGCCACCGTCCATCGCGGCGTCTATTCGCGCTCCGCCGAAATGACGCTGGGTTACGAGGCCGCCCGGCGGCGCGTGGCCGCCTTCGTCGGGGGGCAGGAGGCGGAACTGGTCTTCACCCGCGGCGCGACCGAGGCGATCAACCTCGTCGCCCATTCCTGGCCCGACAAGGGGCGCGTCTTGCTCTCGGTGCTGGAGCATCATTCGAACATCGTGCCCTGGCAGCTCGCCGGCTGGCAGGTCGATGTCTGCCCGTTGACCGAAGACGGGGCGATCGATCTCGACGCGGCAGAGGCCTTGTTGACGCGCGAGCACACGATGGTCGCCTTCGCGCACGTCTCCAACGTCCTCGGCGCGACGCTCGACGTCGAACGCGCGGCAGCGCTGGCGCATTCGGTGGGCGCGAAGCTGCTGATCGACGGGTGCCAGGCGGTTCCGCGCCTGCCGGTCGATGTCGCGGCGCTCGGCTGCGATTTCTATGCCTTCAGCGCGCACAAGCTCTACGGCCCGACCGGCGTGGGCGCGCTGTGGGGCCGGGCCGAGCTGCTCGATGCCATGCCCCCGTGGCAGGGCGGCGGCTCGATGATCGAGAAAGTCGCCTTCGACGGGACCACTTACGCCCCGCCGCCCCAGCGGTTCGAGGCGGGAACGCCGGCGATTGTCGAGGCGATCGGGTTTGCCGCGGCCTGCGATTATGTCGCCGGGATCGGACCCGGGCGGATCCACGCGCACGAGGCCGCGCTGGTCGCGCGCCTGCGCGAAGGCCTGCGGGGGATGAACGACGTGACCCTGTTCGGCCCCGCCGAGAGCGCGGGAATCGTCAGTTTCGCGATGAACGGGGTTCACCCGCACGATCTGGGCACCATATTGGATGAAGAAAACGTCGCGATCCGCGCCGGGCATCATTGCGCGCAGCCGCTGATGGCCCATCTCGGCGTTCCCGCCACCGCGCGCGCGAGTTTCGGCCTCTATTCGAACGAGGACGACCTCGAGGCGCTCTTGCGCGGGATCGATCGCACCAGGAGGATCTTCGGATGACCGAAGCGAACGAGAAGAAGAAGGATTTCGTCGCCGCGCCGACCCCCTACGAGGCGGTCGAGAAGCCGCCGCGCGCCCGGGTGGAGGACGCCGTGGACGAGGCCCCTCGGGAAGACGCGGGGGCCGAAAGCGCGCGCGACACGATGACGCGCAAGCGCGACTATCTCGAAGGGTTCCTGCAGAAGAAGCCGGAGAACCTCCCCGCCGGGGCGCCGGGGGGCGAGCTCTACGAGGCCGTCGTCGCCGCGCTGAAGGAAATCTACGACCCGGAAATCCCGGTCAACATCTACGATCTCGGGCTGATCTACGGGGTCGATGTCGATGACGAAGGCGGGGTCGTCGTCACGATGACGCTGACCACCCCGCATTGCCCGGTGGCCGAGACGATGCCGGGCGAAGTCGAACTGCGCGCCGCCAGCGTGCCCGGCGTGCGCGATGCCGAAGTCAACCTCGTCTGGGATCCGCCCTGGGGGCCGGACAAGATGACCGACGAGGCCCGCCTCGAACTGGGGATGCTGTGATGGTCGATACGAAAACCCGCCCCGCGCCCAAGGCCGCGGTCGTCCTGACGGCGGCGGCCGAGAAGCGCATTGCCGATCTCATGGCCCAGGCCCCGGAAGATGCGGTGGGGGTCAAGCTGTCCACTCCGCGGCGCGGGTGTTCGGGCCTTGCCTACTCGGTCGACTATGTGAGCGAGGAACAGGCGTTCGACGAGAAGATCGAAACGCCCGGCGGCACGTTCTACATCGACGGGGCGAGCGTGCTCTACCTCGTCGGCAGCACGATGGACTGGCGCGAGGACGATTTCACCGCCGGCTTCGTGTTCGAGAATCCCAATGCCAAGGGCGCCTGCGGCTGCGGCGAGAGCTTCATGGTCTAGCGCCCCGGCGCCAGCACCTCCGCCGCATTTTCGCCGGCAGACAAGGCCCGGCCGAGGCACGCGCCGGCGACATCGCCGAGGAGGAGCGCCCATTCGGGCGAGTTCGCCCCGTCCTCGCTCGCCTGCGCGATCCGGAGCAGCGCCTCGCGCGCCTGTTCGCCGGGAATCGCCCGCTGTCTGCCGCCCGAGGCGAGGAGGATGCGGCGGGCGAGCCGGCATTCGGCCCCGGTGACGTGCCGCGGCCCCGGCGTGCCGCCCACGCGGGTCGGGCCGCGTCCTTCGATCACCGCCAGCTCGATCTGTTGCAGGGCATAGAGCCGGACGCTGTCGGGCACGGCGCCGGCCCGCTCGACGAGGCGCACGAGCAGTTCCAGCTCCGCCATCGTGATCGGCGATCCGCCGCTGTCGATCGCCCCGATCAGCCAGTGCGCCTCGCACGCGTCGCAGGTGTCGGGCGGGTCACTCGCGCCCAGCACGAACTCGCACAGGGCATCGACGAAGAAGTCGGCCCATTCGCCGCTCGGGTGGTCGAGCGCGCGGTTGAGCATGAACAGCGTTTCGGCCTCGTGCCGCGTGATCGTGCCCTCGCTCCAGCCCAGCTGGCGCAGGGCGAGCAGCGAAGGCGGGGAGATCTCTCTCTCCGCCACGGCAGACCGTGCCAGGTCGGCAAATCCGATGGTCATCGCGTCGGCCCTTTCTTCCCGGGACGGCCGCGATTCTCCGCCCGGGGCGTTAACGGGGCGTTACCGCGCGCTGCGGGCTGTCGCCTATCGGCGCCGCAATGCCGCAACGCAGGCGGCGCGGTCCACGTCCAGCCCGTCGGACGCCCGCCGGGCATCGACGTAGGTTGCCGTGGGTTCGGCGCCGGGCCGCAACGGGTAGAGATAGACGTCGAGCACGCAGGCCTCGCCGGTGAACTGCAGCTTGCGCGCATCGCCTTCCCACACGTTCAGGCGCGCGGTGCCGAAAGTTCGCTCCAGCGCCTCCGCATCGGCGCCGATGACGCCTTCCAGCCCCGGCAGATCCATTACGCGGGGCGCGCGAAAGCCGGCGGATGCAGGCGGCGGAGCCGGCCGGGTCGGCGGCGGGGCGGGCTGCGCCGACCCCGGGCGATCGGGGGTGTTTCCGCCCGCAGACGGGGCCGGCACCGTGGCGCAGGCGCCCAGCAGCGGGAGGGCAAGAACGGCGAGGAACCGGGAACGGGCGAGCGACGGCAATGGCTTATCCCTTGCGGCGATGGACGAGGTGGACGGCGGCGGCGGCCCCCAGCACGGGGCCGAGCAGGTTGACGAACGGCACCGCGAGAAGGCCGGCGATCGTTCCGCCGAGGAGGAAACGCTGCGCGCCGGTCAGCGGCGGTTCGGCCGCGGGCGCCGTGTGTCGGTGGCGCGCCCAGGCGAGGTCCTGGAACTCGCGGCCGAGCAGCCAGGCGTTGACCAGCCAGAAGACCAGGGCCGGGCCGATCGCGGTGAAGGCCAGCGGGATCGCGACGATCAGCGCGCCGAGGTTGGCGGCGAGCGCGCGCGCCGTGGCCCGCACGCTGGCCGCCAGCTCCGCCCGCCAGGGCAGCGCCCGCGCGCGGGCGCGCGCCTGCGGATAGTGTCGCGATTCGACGGCGGCGACGATCTCGTCGGCGAAGAACTGCAGCACGGCCAGCGCGACCAGCCGGAACAGCAGCCACCCGCCGACCACCGCGAGCAGCAGGCCGACGAGGGCGCCGATGCCTTCGCTGCCGGCGATGTCGCGCCGTTCCAGCAGGGCATCGATCGCGAAGCCGGCGCCCAGCCCCAGCAGGACGAAGACGACCAGCGTGATCGCGATCGATTTCGCCAGGACGCGCAGGATCGCGGGATCGGCCAGCTGGGCGGCAGCACGGCCGAGGGCGGAGGGAAGCGCGAGCATTGCCGGCGAAAATGCGGCCGCGCGCAGGCACAAGTCAATCGCAAAGCGGCAATGCGCGCCCTTGGCGCGAGTGCCGGCAGCCGCTAGGCGCGAAGGCATTCCTTCCCCGAGGCTTTTCAGGACCGGCCGTGACCCAGCAGACCACCGAACCCCGTTACGACGTGATCGCCATCGGCAATGCGATCGTCGATGTCATGGCCCCTTGCAGCGAGGAACTGCTGGAGGAACTGGGGCTGGCCAAGGGCGGCATGACGCTGGTCGATGCCGCGCGGGCGGAAGAGCTTTATGCCGCGATGGGCCCCGCGCGCGAGATTTCCGGCGGCTCCGCGGCCAATACGCTGGCCGGCCTCTCGGCGCTCGGCGCGCAGTGCGCCTTCATCGGCCAGGTGGCCGACGACCAGCTCGGCGCTGTCTTCGCCCACGATATCCGCGCCGTCGGGATCGATTTCGACACGCCGCCGAGGCAGGACGATCCGCCCACGGCGCGTTGCCTGATCTTCGTCACGCCCGACGCGCAGCGCACGATGAACACGTTCCTCGGCGCGAGCCAGTTCCTCCCGCCGTCGACGCTCGATGCGGAGGCGGTCGGGGCTGCGAAGATCCTCTACCTCGAAGGGTACCTGTGGGACCCGGAAGAACCGCGCGCCGCGATGCGCCGGGCGATCGAGGCCGCCCGGGCCGCCGGGCGCAAGGTGGCCTTCACCTTGTCGGAGGTGTTCGTGATCGATCGCCACGGCGACGATTTCCGCGCCCTGATCGACGACGGGCTGATCGACATCCTGTTCGCCAACCACCTGGAGCTCGCCGCCCTGACCGGCAAGGACACGCTCGACGCCGGCATTGCCGCGCTGCAGGACAAGGTGCCCACGCTGGTCGTCACCCGCAGCGCGGAGGGTGCCGTCGCCGTGCACGACGGGCAGCGAGCCGAAGTGCCGGCGGAGCCGATCGACAAGGTGGTCGACACGACCGGCGCGGGCGATCTCTTCGCGGCCGGGTTCCTCTATGGCTACGTGCGCGAGGAATCGCTGGAGACCTGCCTGCGCCGCGGTGCGATCGCCGCGTGCGAGATCATCTCGCACTATGGCGCGCGGACCGAGGCCGACCTCTCCCGCCTGATGGACGACAAGCTGGGCTGAGCGGCAGGGCCGCCGCGCGCGGCCGGCTTCAGCCGGCCTTGCCCTCGCGCTCCACCTCGCGCCAGCCGATGTCGCGGCGGCAGAACCCGTCGGGGAAATCGATCGCGTCGATCGCGGCATAGGCCGCCGCCTGCGCCTCGCCCACCGTATCGCCCATCGCGGTCACGTTGAGCACGCGGCCGCCGTTCGCGCGCAGCGTCCCGCCGTCGCGGCGGGTGCCGGCGTGGAACACCTTGGCCTTGTCGCCATCGATCTTCCCCAGGTCGATCGCGCCGCCTTTCTCGGGCGCGCCGGGATAGCCCCTGGCCGCCATGACCACGGTCAGCGCGGAGCGGGGCGACCGCCGGACCGGGTCGCAGGTGCCGAGCCGGTTCTCGGCACAGGCGAGCATCAGTTCACCGAGGTCGCTTTCCATCCGCATCATCAGCACCTGGCATTCCGGGTCCCCGAAACGGGCGTTGTACTCGATCAGCTTGGGGCCTTCCTCGGTCAGCATCAGCCCGGCGTAGAGCACGCCCGAATAGGGCATTCCCTCGTCCGCCATTGCGCGCACGGTCGGCGCGATGATCCGCTTGAGCACTTCGCCGTGGAGCGTGGGCGTCAGGACCTTGGCCGGGCTGTAGGCGCCCATGCCGCCGGTGTTGGGCCCGGTATCGCCGTCGCCCACGCGCTTGTGATCCTGCGCGGTGCCGCAGGGCAGGATCGTCGCCCCGTCGGTCAGCGCGAAGAAGCTGGCTTCCTCGCCTTCGAGGAATTCCTCGATCACCACTTCGGCGCCGGCCGCGCCGAACTGGCCGCCGAACATGTCGGCGAGCGCGGTCTCGGCCTCCTCGCGGGTCTGCGCGATCACCACGCCCTTGCCCGCGGCGAGGCCATCGGCCTTGAGCACGAAAGGCGCCGTGAACCGGTCGAGCGCGGCGGTCGCCGCCTCCAGCGAGCCGGCGCGGACATAGCCGGCCGTGGGGATGCCGGCCCGTTCGCACAGCTCCTTGGTGAAGGCCTTGCTCCCCTCGAGCCGGGCCGCCGCCTTCGACGGGCCGAAGACCGCCACGCCGCCGCCGCGCAGCGAATCGGCAAGCCCGTCCACCAGCGGCGCTTCCGGGCCGATCACGACCAGGCCGATGCGCCGTTCCTCGCAGAAGGCGAGGACGGCCGCGTGGTCGCGCGCGTCGAGATCGACGCAGGTCGCGTGTTCGGCAATGCCGGGGTTGCCCGGCGCGGCGTAGAACCTATCCTCCTCGCGCGAGAGAAGGCGGGATTGCGCGAGCTTCCATGCCAGCGCATGTTCGCGCCCGCCCGAGCCCAGCAGAAGGATGTTCATGGCCGCTCCAGATTTCGAAGATGGTGGCAGTGGCGGGCTCGTAGCGCGCTCGCAGCGGGGGGACAACGCCGAGCCGCTGACGATCACCGAAGTTTCCGGCCTGCTCAAGCGGACGGTGGAGGAGCGCTTCGGCTTCGTGCGGCTGCGCGGCGAGCTGTCGGGCGTCAAGCGCGCGGCGTCCGGCCACGTCTACTTGTGCCTGAAGGACGAAGGCGCGGTGATCGACGGGGTCATGTGGCGCAGCACGGCCCAGCGGCTGAGCTTCGCGCCCGAAGACGGGCTGGAAGTCGTCGCCTCGGGAAAGCTGACGACATATCCGGGGCGCTCGAAATACCAGATCGTGATCGATCGGCTGGAAATCGCGGGCGAGGGGGCCCTGCTCGCGCTGCTCGAGAAGACGCGGGCCCGGCTGGCGGCCGAAGGGCTGTTCGCGCCCGAGCGCAAAAGGCCCCTGCCGTTCCTGCCGCGCACGATCGGGGTCGTGACGAGCCCGACCGGCGCGGTGATCCGCGACATCCTGCACCGCCTGGCAGACCGGTTTCCCAGTCACGTTGTCGTCTGGCCCGTCCTGGTCCAGGGGCAGGGCGCGGCCGAACAGGTCGCCGCGGCGATCCGCGGTTTCGGCGCGCTTCCGCCTGATGGCGCCGTGGCGCGGCCGGATCTCCTGATCGTTGCGCGCGGCGGCGGGTCGATCGAGGACTTGTGGAGTTTCAACGAGGAGGCAGTGGTCCGCGCCATTGCCGACAGCCCGGTGCCGGTGATCAGCGCGGTCGGCCACGAGACCGATACGACGCTGGCCGATCACGCGGCCGACCGGCGCGCCCCCACGCCGACCGCGGCCGCGGAAATGGCCGTGCCCGTGCGGGCGGAGCTGGCGGCCACGATGGCCGACTATGCCCTTCGCAAGCGGCGCGCGATCCTGCGCCCGGTGGCGATCGGCCGCGAACGGCTGGAGGCGCGGGCCCAGCGCCTGCCGCGCGCCGACGCGCTGCTCCAGCCCCAGGCCCAGAAGCTCGACGAGCTGGCGGAGCGGCTGCGGCGCGGGCTCGCCGACCGGGCCGGGCGCGGGCGCGAGCGCCTGTCCGAACTGCGCCTGTCGCCTGCCGTGCTGCGCCGCGCCCTGCGCGATGCGCGCCAGCGGCTCGACGCGCAGCGCCTGACCCCGATGCTGCCGACCCTGCGGCTCCAGCGCGAGCGGGAGCGGTTCGGCGCGCTCGAACGTCTCCACCTCTCGCTCGACCCCAAGGCGCCGCTCGCGCGTGGTTTCGTGCTGGTGAAGGACGCGCGCGGCAATCTGGTCCGCTCGCGCGCCGCGGCGGCGGGGGAGCCTTCGCTGGAGCTCGAATTCGCCGACGGCGCGCTCCACGTCGCGCCGGCCGGTTCGGCCGGGGGCAGGGCGGGCCCCGCCCGGCCGGCGAAGCGTGCGCCAAAGCCCACGAATGCCGCCGCGCCGCGGCAAGAGGATTTGTTCGGCCGCGAATGACTTGCTAGGGCGATGGTCATGTTGATGAATTCCGGCAATGGCGGCGAAGCGAAGCTCGCCTACGGCCCCAACGGCTTCCGCGTCCTGCGCGCGGGCCAGCACGTCTTCTGCGCGGTTACCGGCGAGGCGATCCCGCTGGAGGAGCTGCGGTACTGGAGCGTCGAGCGGCAGGAAGCCTATGCCAGCGCCGAAGTCGCCACCCGCCGGATGACGCAGGGCGGATGAGCGGGCGGCGTTTCGCGCTCCGCCTGGCGGGCGCCGCGGGCGCGCTGCTCGCGCTGGCCAGCTGCATCCCTTCGCCCGGCGTGCCCGACGAAGTTGTCCAGCCCGTCCCGTCGCCGGTCCCGGCCGAAACGCCGGACGCCGCGGCGCCCGAACCCGAACCCACGCCCGAGCCGCCCGCCGGCCCGACCACTTTCGTGTTCGAGGGCGAAACCACGCAGGGCGGATGGATCCGCGGCCAGGCACCGGCGGGCACGGTGTCCGCGCGGCTCGACGACCAGCCGCTGGTGCTCGACGAAGAAGGCCGGTTTTTTGCCGCGTTCGATCGCGATGCCGGAACCCGCGCCACGCTGAGCGCGCGGCTGGCCGACGGGCGCACGATCGAAAGCCCGATCGCGATCGCCCCGCGCGAGTGGAACATCGAACATGTCAACGTCGCCCGCCGTCGCGGCGGCGCGAGCGAGGCGTTCATGAAGATCCGCCGCCCCGAGCTGGCGCGGATCGTCGCGGCGCGCGCGGTCGAATCGCCGGTCGACGGCTGGCGGCAGGATTTCGTCTGGCCCGCGACCGGGCGGATCTCGGGCCGGTTCGGCTCGCAGCGGATCTATCGCGGAGAGCCGGGCAGCTATCATTCCGGCCTCGACATCGCGACGGGCGAAAGCGGCACGCCGTTCGTCGCCCCCGCCGACGGGGTCGTCGTGCTCGCCAGCGAGCGCCCTTTCAGCCTCGAAGGCAACCTGCTGATCATCGATCACGGGCAGGGGCTGAACAGCGCCTTCCTGCACCTCTCGCGAATCGCGGTGGAGGAAGGGCAGGTCGTGCGCCGCGGCCAGGTGCTCGGCAATATCGGGGCCACGGGGCGGGCAACCGGCCCGCACCTGCACTGGAGCATCAAGTGGCGCGACGCGCGGCTCGACCCGCTGCTGTTCCTCGGCCCCATGCCCTGAGGCCGCCTCCCTTCGCGCGATGGCCCTGCGACCCGTGACCGTTCGCCGAATCGCGGCGCTTTTCATCGCGCTGCTCGCCGCCCCGGGGACCTGGCTGCGCTCGCCCCTGCCGGAGCCGGACTATCGGCCGATCCTGGCGGTCGAGCGGCTCGAGGTCGAGCGCGACCGGATCGGTCCTTTCACGATCGACGGGGCCTGGGCGCTGACCAGCCCGAACAGCCATTTCGGCGGCTACTCGGGCCTCGTCTCCCTGCCCGACGGGCGGCTGCTGGCGGTCAGCGACCACGGCCGCTTCCTGCGCTTCGATCCGCCGGGGGGCGAAGGCCGCGCCCCGGTATTCGGCGCGATCGGCGGCCGGGCCGACGTGCGCAAATATGCCGTCGATGCCGAAGCGGTGACGAGCGCACCCGGCGGCCGGGACCTGTGGGTCGCTTACGAGGGCAGCAATTCGATCGTCCGTTTCGATCCCGGGCTGGAGGACGGGGAAACCGTGACGCCGGCGGCGATGCGCGGCTGGTCGGGCAATGGCGGGCCCGAATCGCTCGCCCGCTTGCCCGACGGGCGGTTCCTGGCGATCGAGGAAGGCGCACCGACCGCCGGCTCCACCGGTGCGGCCGTGCTCTTTCCGGCGGACCCGGTGGACGGGGGGGAGCCGATCGCGTTCCGCTATGCCTCGCCCGAGGGATTTCGCCCGTCCGATGCTGCCGCCCTGCCCGACGGCCGGGTCCTGGTGCTCCATCGAAGGGTGACGATCGGCCTGCCCTTCGCGTTCGAAACGGCGATCGCGGTCGCCGACCCGGAGGCGATTCGCGCGGGTGCAACCTGGCGCGGAGAGGTGCTGGCCACGATCGGCGGGCCGCTGCCTGCCGACAATTTCGAAGGCATGGCGGTCGTGCCCCGGGCCGACGGTTCGGTGACGATCTGGTTGATCAGCGACGACAATCGCGGCGTTCTGCAGCGCACGCTGCTCTATCGGCTCTCGCTCGATCCCGGCGACCTGGGCTGATCCGAAGCGTCCGGGGCGACGTGCCGACGCCTTGCGGACGTGCCAGCGAAGGGTGCGCAAGCAAAAGGGCGCGCGGATCGCTCCGCACGCCCTTTTCGCGTGCCCTTTTCGCGTGCCTTGTCGCAGGGCCCGGCGCGGCGGCCGGGGGCCGGCCGATCAGGCGGCGTCCTGCGCCTTCTTCAGCTCGCGCTTCACCTTCAGCACGCGCGCGCTGAGTTTCTCGTCGCGGGTCTTCAGCAGCCAGTTGTCGAGGCCGCCGTTGTGTTCGACCGAACGCAGGCCCTGGGTGGACACGCGGAACTTGAAGCTGCGATCCAGCTTCTCGCTCATCAGCGTGACGTGCTGCAGGTTCGGCAGGAAGACACGCTTGGTCTTGTTGTTGGCGTGGCTCACGTTGTGGCCGACCTGGCGGCCCTTGCCGGTCAGTTCGCAAATGCGCGACATGGGAAATCTCTCGTTCTTGGCTGCAGGGTTCGGGGCATGCCCGTCCCGGAAAGCGGCGCGCTTAGCGGGGCAGGCCCGAATCGTCAAGCGCGTTGCGGCCTGCCGCGCGAGCGGGTAGCGCGGTCGGGCGATGACGCGCTGGCCAATTCCTGAACCGATGGAGCGCGCGCTGGCGCTGGCCCGCGCCGCGGCGGCCGACGGCGAAGTGCCGATCGGCGCGGTGGTCGTGCGCGGCGGGCAGGTGATCGCCGAGGGGCGCAATGCCCCGCGCGCGACGCACGATCCGACCGCCCATGCCGAGATCGCCGCGATTCGCGCCGCCGCCGCCGCCCTGGGGGCGGAACGCCTCGCCGATTGCGACCTCTACGTCACGCTGGAACCGTGCGCGATGTGCGCGGGCGCGATCGTCCATGCGCGAATCGCGCGCCTTTACTACGCGGCGGCGGATGCCAAGGGGGGCGCGGTGGAACACGGCGCGCGGGTTTTCGACCACCCGCAATGCCTCCACCGGCCCGAAGTCTACGGCGGGATCGGCGAAGGCGAAGCGGCGGCGCTGCTGCGCGGCTTCTTCCGCGATCGCCGCTGACCGCGGCCGGGCCGCGGTCACAGCGGAGTGAAATCCAGCCCGATATCGGCCGCGGGGGCGCTCTGCGTCAGGCGGCCGACCGAGACGTAATCGACCCCCGTGGCCGCCTTGGCCGCGATGGTCGACAGGTCGATGCCGCCGCTCGCCTCGGTCGGGACGCGCCCGTCCACGATCGCCACGGCCTCGCGCAGGGTCGGCGGGTCCATGTTGTCGAGCAGGAGGCGCGTGGCCCCCGCGGCCAGCGCCGGCTCGATCTGGTCCAGCCGGTCCACTTCGCAGATGATGTCGCGCACCCCGGCTGCGACCGCGCGGCGCACGGCTTCGCCCACGCTGCCGGCAACCAGGACGTGGTTGTCCTTGATCATCGCCGCGTCCCACAGGCCCAGCCGGTGGTTGGCCGCGCCGCCTTGCCGGGTCGCGTATTTTTCCAGCATCCGCAGCCCGGGCAGGGTCTTGCGCGTGTCGAGCAGGGTGCAGCCCGGGTTGGCCATGGCATCGACATAGGCGCGGGTCATCGTGGCGATGCCCGAAAGGTGCTGCACGGTGTTGAGCGCGCTGCGCTCCGCCGTCAGCATGGCCCGTGCATTGCCCGAAAGCCGCATGACATCGTGCCCGGCGGGCACGCTTTCGCCCTCTTCCGCCAGGATCTCGATCTCGATCCGCGGGTCGAGCGCGCGGAAGAAGGCCGCGGCCACCGGCAGGCCGGCGACGACGATCGCGTCGCGCGTGTCCATCACCCCGGCGAAGCGGGCATCGGCGGGGATCACGCTCTCGCTGGTGACGTCGCGCCCGCCGCCGTCCAGCCCTTCGCCGAGATCCTCCGCCAGCGTGTCGCGAACGAAGCGGTCGAGGTCGAAACCGGGGAGGGTGAACTGCGCCATCGCGCCGGTCTGGCCGATTTTCACCCCCGCCTCAAGCCGCCGCGCGCGCCCGGAGGCTCCTGCAATCGATCAGTGGACGAAGCGCGCCACCACGTCGCGATAGCTGCGGCTGACCTTCACCTCGGCGCCGCTGTCGAGCACGAGGAAGCATTCGCCGTTGGTATGCGGGCGCACCTGGCGGACCTGGTCGAGGTTGACGATGGTCGAGCGGTGGACGCGCTGGAATTTGCGCGGATCGAGCCGCCGTTCCAGATCCTTCATCGTTTCGCGCAGGATCAGCGAGTTGTCGCCGGTGTAGATGCACATGTAGTCGCCGGCGGCCTCGATATGCTCGATCGAGCTTACCTCGACGCGGAAGATCTGGCCCCGGTCCTTGACGTTGATCAGCTTCTCGAACCGGTCGCTCGCCTCGCTTTCGCTGTCGACGAATTCCTCCGCCGCATCGGGCGCGACTTCGGACAGGACGTTGAGCAGCTTCTCCGCCTCTTCCGCCGAACGCTTTTCCGCCAGGCGCAGGCGGACGCGCTCGATCGTGTCGGCCAGCTTGTCGGGATCGACCGGCTTCATCAGGTAATTGACCGCGTTCGCCTCGAACGCGCGGATCGCGTGTTCCTGGAAGGCGGTGACGAAGACGAACAGCGGCGGTTCGATCTCCATCACTCCCTTGACCACCGAGAAGCCGTCGAACCCGGGCATCTGGATGTCGAGGAAGACCAGGTCGGGCTTTTCGGTCTTGATCTTGCGGATGGCCTCGCGCCCGTTGGCGCAGGTATCGATCACCTCGACGTCGTCGAAGGCTTCGAGGCGGACCTGCAGGCCCTGGATGGCGAGCTTTTCGTCGTCGACGATAATGGTGCGAATGGTCATGTTTCGGTTCCGATTGGCCGCGCCGTCGCGGGCGCGGCAGGGGGGGATATCGATTGTTCGGAGATACGCGGGCGGGGGGCGGCCGGTTCCGCCGCCTCGGCGGGTTCGTGCGGGATTTCGATGATCACGGTGAAGCCGCCTTCGGGCGGCGTGCGGATTTCGAACAGGTGATCGTCGCCATAGGCCTGTGCAAGCCGGTTCCTGATATTGGCGAGGCCAACCCCGGTCGAAACCGCCTGCCCGTCGCCGGTGAGTGCCAGCGGCAGGCTGGGGCGCATCTGGCCCTGTTGCAAGCCCGGCCCGGTGTCGGAAACGGCGATGCGCAGACGGTTTCCGACGAGCCGAGCCGAAAGGCTGATCCGCGCCCCTTCCTCCTGCGGCGAGACCGCGTACTTGATCGCGTTTTCAACCAGCGGCTGAAGCAGCATCGAGGGCAGGCAGGCCTGGGCGGCGGCCGGTTCGATGTCGAACTCGGTCCGCAGCCGTTCCTCGAACCGCATCCGCTCGATCCCGAGGTAGAGCTTGAGCGTCTCGACCTCCTGCGCGAGCGTCACTTTCCCGCCGGGCTGGCTGATCAGCGTGTGCCGCAGGAAGGAGGACAGCCGCGTCAGCATGGCATTGGCTGGCTCGGTCTGCTTGAGCAGGACGAGCGTGCTGATCGAATTGAGCGTGTTGAACAGGAAATGCGGGTTGAGCTGGTATCGCAGCATGGCCAGCTGCGCGCCGGTGGCCTGGGCTTCCAGCCGCTCCAGCCGGTCGGCCTGTTCCTCGATCTGGAGGAAGAAGTTGATCGCGTAGTAGAGCGCCGACCAGGTGCCGAGCAGCGTCAGCGGATAGATCAGGTAGGCGATCAGCAGAGCGGTGAAGCCGGCCTCGCTCTCGGGCAGGGTCAGGCTCTTGGCCCAGACGCCGATCGCCGCGAAGGCCAGCACGGCAACCGCCAGCGCCAGGGTCGAAAGGCTCCAGGTCAGAAGCGGGCGGCGGCTGATCAGTTCGCGGTAGAGCACGGACAGGACGAGGCTGATCGAAAAGCCGGTGATCGTTTCGATCACCACGATCACGAAGAACGAGAAATCGAGCGCGTTGATCGCCCCCGAAACGGCGCGCAGCAGCAGCGCGCCGCCCCACCCGGCGAACTGGAGGTTCCAGAACGCGCGGCTCTTGTCCTCGAAAAAGGGCGTCGGTCTGAAGGGCAGCATGGCCATGGCCAGGGTCTTTAGCCGATTTGGCGTGGCTTCGTCAGATTGTTTTGACCGCCCGCGCCCGGGGCGGCTAGGCTGCCCGCGTGGGAGAGAAGACGATGGACAGCACCGCCAGCGCCGAGCGCGCGCAATTTCGCGAAATGAAGCAGGGCACGGCCGAAGACTGGGCCATTATCGGGGGCGAATACCGGGCCTTCGCCCGCGGCCTGCCCGATCGCGTGCTCGACCACTTGCGCCTGCTGGAAGGGGATTTCGGCGGTTTCCCCGTGTGCCGGCTGGAGCATTCGCTGCAGACGGCGACCCGCGCCCACCGCGACGGGCGCGACGAGCAATACGTGGTCATGGCCCTGCTCCACGACATCGGGGACACGCTGGGCAGCTACAACCACCCCGACGTGGCGGCATCGATCATCGCGCCCTTCGTGCGCGAGGAAGTGCACTGGATCTGCCAGCACCACGGCCATTTCCAGGGGTATTACTTCTTCCACTTCCTCGGCATGGACCGCGATGCTCGCGAGGCCTTTCGCGGGCACGAACATTTCGATGCCTGCGCCGAATTCTGCGAGAAGTACGACCAGGCGGCGTTCGATCCCGATTACGAGAGCGAGCCGCTGTCGTTCTTCGAACCGATGGTGCGCCGCGTGATGGCCCGGCCGCTGGCGAGCCTCTACCGGCTCGACGAATCGGCCGAAGCTGCGGCGTAGATACCGCCGCCGCCGCTGGTCGTGTCGCGGCGGAAGTGGCGCGACCAGTCGGCCGCCCCCGGGGCCGCGGCGAGGCGATCCAGCAGGGCGGCCTCGGCCTCGATCGCCTCGACCCTTTCGTCCCACCCGTCATGGGTGCGCTTGCGAAAGAGCCCGCCGCCGTGCCGTGGGCCCCAGCGCTGCATGAACCGGACCCCGGCCCGCGGATCGTATCCCGCGTTGGCGAGCAGCCAGGGGATCAGCCGGTCGGCCTCGCGCTCGCTCAGGCGCACGTCGCGCCGCTTGCGCCCGCGCGAATCCAGCCAGACCCGGTGGGCGAGCAGGTTGTGCGCCAGCTCGTGCGCGACGACCGCGGCCAGTTCTTCCTCGTCGTAACCGAAGGCGGGAAAATCGCGGCCCACGATGACCCGCCGGCCATCGGCCACCGCGCGCTTGCCCGCGATCACCTCGAACCGGCTGCGGCAGGCGGGCACGCCGGCGAGGTCGAGCACGGTGCCGTCGCGCAGGGTCAGCGCCACGCTGCCGTCGCGCACCAGCGCCCGTTCGATCGCTTCGTGAAGGCGGGCCAGCCGCCGCCAGTCGCGGGCGGGCGCGGCCTCGATCGCCGCGACGGGCAAGTCGCCGATGGCGACGATCTCGTCGCCCGGCGCAAGGCCCGCCGCGGCCGCGGGGGAGCCGGGCGCGACGGCCTGGACGGCGACGGGCCCCTCGATCCCCAGCGCGGCGCTCACCGCCGCCGGCTCGGCAAAGGCCGCCGTGTCCTGCAGGAGGAGGCCGATCGAAGGCCACGTCTGCTCGCAATAGGGGGCGTTCCCGGTGACCAGCCGCCAGCCGATCGCGAGCAGGCGATGATCGGCTGCGCGCAGGGCGGCGAGGTCCGCGGCCAGCGCGCCCGCGCGGCTGTCGGGCGCCGTAGCAGCGCCTTCGCCCGGCGCGCGGGCGCTTGCCGGCATTGCGGCGGCCGGGCCGGGCAAGGGCGCGAGAAGGGCGGGCAGCAGCGCGAGGGCGGCCGCGCGCGACATCACGATCCGCGGGCTTCGACCAGGGCTTGCGCCAGCCCCTCGTACCCGACGGCCCCTTCGAGCACGCGGTCGCCGATCACCCAGCTCGGCGTGCCCGAGAAGCCCAGCCGCTCGGCGAAACCCGCGTTCTTGGCCAGTTCGAAAGAAACCTCGTCCGACGCGGCGAAGGCGCGGGCGGCCTCGAGGTCGAGCCCGGCCGCGCGGGCGGCCCGCTCGATGCTGGCCGCGTCGGGCGGGCCATGTTCGAACATGGCCTCGTGGAAGGCGGCGAACTTGCCCTGGTCGGCGGCGGCCAGGGCCATGCGCGCGGCCGCCTCGCTCCCCTGGAAGATCGGCCATTCGCGGACCACGACGCGCAAGTCGGGATGGGCCTCCACCAGCCGGGCGACATCGGGCTGGCTCATGCGGCAGTAGGTGCAGCCGTAGTCGGTGAATTCGACCAGCGTCACCGTGCCTTCGGGGTTGCCGAGCACGGCGCCGGGGAACGGCGCGGTCACTTCGCCCGCGAGGTCGGCAAGGCGGCCCTGCGCCTCGCGCGCCTGGTACCGCTCGGCCATTTCGGGCAGGATTTCCGGGTTGTCGAGCAGGTAGGCGCGCGTGCGCGCGTCGCCGAGGCCGCTGAACGACCACAGCGCGGCACCGGCAAAGCCGAATACGAGCGCGACGATCGCGACGAGGATGTGATCGCGTCTTGTCATCGGCCGGGCGCTATCGCCGGTCCTGCTCGCGTTCAAGCGCGGCGCGCGCCTGGAGCGCGATATCCTGCGCGCGTATCCAGTCCGCCGATCCCTCGGGCAGGCCGGCCTCGGCCGCCTGCGCGCTGCGGATCGCCATCGCGTACTGGCGGCTCATCACCTGCTGTTCGGCGCTGGCCAAGCGGGCGCGGGGCATGTCGCCGCGCGCGGCATAGACCACGCCCAGCTGGTACCAGGCGAAGGGGTTCAGCCGGTCGCGCGCCACCGCCGCGCGCAGGACCTGCTCGGCTTCCTCGAAATGGTCCCGGTTTTCGGTCGCGATCAGGGCGTGCCCGAACATCGAGGCGATCAGCGGCTGGTGCCGGGTAAGCTCGCTCGCACGGCGCAGCGGGCCGAGCGCGGCCTCCGGCTGCCCCGATTCGAGCAGGATCTGGCCCTTGAGCTCGAGGAAATAGGGATCGTCCGGCGCGGCCGCGAGCAAGGCGTCGGTTTCCGCCAGCGCGCGGTCCATCTGCGCGTCCTTGTGCCAGGCATAGGCGCGGGCATAGCGCGCGGGAATGCCGCTCATCGTCTCGGGATAGACCTGCAGCGTGCGCTGCGGTTTCTGCTGGTATCCGAACAGCTTGGCCTTGACCCGTTCGAACCGCCGCTGGAGCGCGGGATCATCGGGCGCGTCCCATGCCGGATCGGCCTGGTAAACCTCGCGCAAGTGGGCGATCCGGTCGCCCGAGAGGGGGTGGGTGCGGGCAAAGGCCGCGTCGTCGCTCTGGCTGTAGCCGTAGCGGAATTCCTGGTTCTGCAACTTGGCGAAGAATGCCAGCGAGCCGCGGCCCGATATGCCCGCCTTCGAAAGGTATTCGGCGCCGGCGGCATCGGCAGAGGATTCCTGGACCCGGCTGAAGGCGAGATACTTGCCCAGCGCGGCCTGCTGGCCGGCCATCATCACGCCCATCGCCGCCTCGCCCGCGCCGGCCAGCGCGGCACCGACGCCGAGCAGGAGGGAGAGCAGCGAGATATTGGTCGCCGCCCCGGCACCCTCGGCATGGCGGATGATGTGTCCGCCGGTGATATGGCCCAGTTCGTGCGCGATCACGCCCTGGACCTCGTTCGCCGTGTCGGCCGCGTCGATCAGGCCGGTGTGGATATAGACCGCCTGCCCGCCGGCGACGAAGGCATTGATCGAGCTGTCGTTGATGAGGACGATCTCGACATTGCCGGGCTGCAGCCCGGACGCCTCGACCAGGGGGGCGGCCATGTCGTCGAGCAGGGCCTCGGTCTCGGCATCGCGCAGGATCGACTGGGCCGCCGCCGGCTGGGCCGCAAGCGACAAGGCCGCGACGAGCGCGAGGATTCGGGCAAGGAGGCGCATCGCCGCCTTGCTAGCCGCTTGCGGCCTGAACCGCCAATGAAGATCGGCCCGTCCCGCCGTCTCGGCGAGGCGGGTAAGCGGCGTCAGGCGACCAGTCGCCGCGCCGCGCGGTCGACCAGCGCCTCGTCGCCGGAGACTTCGCCCAGCACGGCCACGTCGCCGGTGTCGAGGCGGCGAATCACGACCAGGCCGAATTCGTCGCCCTCGGGGGCGATCGCCTCCAGCCCCTGCGGCTCGATCGCGCGCAGCTTGCGCTGCAAGGCCGCGCGCGGCTTGCGTTCGCGCGCGGTGCGCCCGCTTTCCTCGCGGCGCAGCCTGCGCTCTTCCCTGACCACGCCCTTCAGCCCGCCATCGGCCTCGGCCAGGAAGCCCGCGAGCGCGCCCGGGGCGAGCTGGCGGCGATGGGCATGGGCGAGAACGGCGGCATATTCGGTCAGGCGCGTCTTGTCGTAATCGGCGCCGAAGACGAGCTTCACCACCGGGGTCATCGGGGCGCGCTGCTGCACCTTCAGCCCGGCTTCCTCGACCAGGCGCGCGAATTCCTGCGGCGCTTGCCCGGCCGCGACGCTGAAGTCGTAAGCGCGCGAAACCGCCGCGTAGAGCGCGCCGCGGGTGCGATCCTCGCTGTTGCCTGCCGCTTCGGCGCATTCGCGCGCGGCCGAGAGCAGCCCGGCGAGGCCTTCGGCTTCGGGCGCGGCATGGTGCGCTTGCCCGGCCACTGATGCCGGGTCGGGATCGCCGGTGGGGACGGCCTCGGCCGCGCCGGCCGGATCGAGCGGGTCGAGCGGGATCGCATAGGCCTTGCGCGGGGTGGACTGGCGCGCGATCATCTCGGCCATGCGCCAGGGACCCTCGGGGATCGGGGCGGGGGCGGCCGGTTCCGCCGCGCCCGCCGGATCGGCATCGTCCCGGCCATCGTTCCAGCCATCCTCGGCCGCGGCGCCTGCCGGGCCGTCGGCCCAGTCGGTCACGGGATCGGGTTCGCGCGGGCGGCCTTCCGCCGCCTCGTCGCCGTCGAGGGCCTGGTCGATCTCGAGCATCAGCTCGTCGGTGGTCAGCTGGTCGGCCAGTTCCTTCCAGTTGATGACGCCGTAGATGAAGTCGATCGTGTCGTCGTCGCTCGAGAACGGCAGCAGGATGCCGCGGTAGAGGATCGTCGCCCCGCGCTGGTTCACGAACTCGGCCTCGAACCCGATCGGGGCCTGGTTGGCGAGGATCTGCAGGTAATGGTCGGTGATGCGGCTGAGCAGCGAGCGCGGCGGCACGTCGGCCAGCGACCTGATCGCGTCCTGCGCCCCGCATTCGCGCGCAAGTTCCGCGCCGAGGTAGGGGACCGCGGGGTTTTCCACCCCGCAGGAGAAATCGAGCAGGACCGAGTAGGGGCCGAAGTCGGGCAGGTTCTCCGGATCGAGATCCTCGATCGAGGGGTATGTCCGTTCGTCGAGCAGGCCGGCCCAGTGGTTGTAGGCGCGCACCTGCATCCGGCGTTCGTCGGTGCCGATTCCCGCAGGCGGGGGTTCGCGCCCGCCCTCGTCCTCGCCGGTGTCGAAGTCGCGATCGTCTTCGCCGTAGTCGGGCGAATCGAAGTTTCCGCGAAGTGTGTCCATTGCCGTTTCGTAGCCCCCGGATGCGGTCTGCCCTGCCCGTTCTGGCGCGACGTGGTAAAGTTACCGTTAAGTCGCGCCGGGCGGCCTCTCCAGGGGGCGACGATGACGTCACGCCGCCGGGTCGGCGCCGGATATAAGTCGCAAAAAGAAACGCACTATTGACATGCGGGTAAGCGGGGGCAGGATGGTCGTGCCACGCACCCGGTCCAACAAATCAGAAACGGTGCGGGCGAGGAGAGAGAAGCCATGGCCACCCAGATTGCCGAGCAGCCCGGCACCTATCGTTCGTCGCCCAGCGCGGTCGACGCGCTGAAGGAGCACCTGTCCCGTCACCCGGAGGAAAAGTGGGTCCACACCCACCCTTATGACGTCAGCCGGAGCGACATCTATTACGAGGACCGGTGGCAGCCGATCTTCGCCGAGATGCGCGCCAAGGGGCCGCTCCACTGGGTCGATGAAAGCCCGGTCGGGCCTTACTGGAACGTCGTCGGCCACAAGGCGATCGGCCACGTCGAGGCCCTGCCCGAGCTGTTCTCCTCCAGCTGGGAACACGGCGGGATCACGATCCTCAACCGGCTGGACGAGGACGAGCTTGCCGCGCAGGGCCGCGAGCGGTTCGAGCTGCCGATGTTCATCGCGATGGACCGGCCCAAGCACACCGGGCAGAGGCGCACCGTCGCGCCGGCCTTCACCCCGGCGGAGATGAAGCGGCTGGAAGACGACATCCGGCACCGCACCGGCGAACTGCTCGATTCGCTGCCGCGCGGCGAGGTCTTCGACTGGGTCGACAAGGTCTCGATCGAGCTGACGACGGGGATGCTGGCGATCCTGTTCGATTTCCCGTGGGAGGATCGCCGCCTGCTGACCTTCTGGTCCGACTGGGCCGGCGATACCGAGATCGCCATGGTCCGCGACCTCGACGAGATGCGGCAGGGCATCCTGCGCGAGATGGCGGCCTATTTCCAGCAGCTCTGGGCCGAGCGGGCGAACCGCGAGCCGGGGCCGGACCTGATCTCGATGATGATTCATTCGCCGGCGATGAACCAGATGAGCCCGCAGGAATTCATGGGCAACCTGGTCCTGCTGATCGTCGGCGGCAACGATACCACGCGCAACACGATGAGCGGGATCATCCACGGGTTCGACAAGTTCCCCGACCAGCGCAAGCTGTTCGAGGAGAACCCCGATCTGATCCCCAACGCGGTGCAGGAATGCATCCGTTACCAGACCCCGCTGGCGCACATGCGCCGGACCTGCACCGAGGATACCGAGCTGTTCGGCCAGCAGGTCAAGGCGGGCGACAAGCTCGTGCTGTGGTACCTATCGGCCAACCGCGACGCGGAGGTGTTCGAAAACCCGGACAAGCTCGACATCACGCGCGAGAACGCCCGCCGCCACCTCTCGTTCGGCTACGGCATCCACCGCTGCGTCGGCGCCCGGCTGGCCGAGTTGCAGTTGCGCGTGCTGCTCGAGGAAATGCACGCGCGGCGCATGCGGGTCCATGTCGCCGGCGACGTGGAGCGCGTACGGGCCAACTTCGTCCACGGGTTCCGCAAGCTGGAAGTCGAGGTCACGACTTTCTGAACCCGGCCCGGAGGACAAGAGGGCCAGCCATGGCGTGACGCGGGGTCGGCGGCGTTCACACCCCGCTCACGCGTCGGGGCCCATCGTGGCGGCGATGCCTCGCTTGTCCGACCTCGATCATCCGGTTCCCGGCCGCCCGGCCGGGCGGCGCGCCGTCCTGCGGCTTTTCGCGCTGGGTGGCGGCGCCCTGCTGCTCGGCGCCTGCGGCAGCGGGCGGGCCGAGGGGCGGCAATGGAAAGTCGGGCACAGCGAGGCCGAGTGGCGCCGGCGGCTGACGAAGGCGCAATACCGCGTGCTGCGCGAAGCCGGGACCGAGCGGGCCTTCTCGTCGCCGCTCGACAGGGAAACGCGCGCCGGCACGTTTCTGTGCGCGGGATGCGGCAACGCCCTCTATTCCTCGCGCGCGAAGTACGACAGCGGGACCGGCTGGCCCAGCTTCCGGCAGCCCCTGCCGGCGGCGATCGCGACGGCAACCGATTTCAAGCTCGGCTATCCGCGCACCGAGGTGCTCTGCGCCGACTGCGGCGGCCACCTGGGGCATGTCTTCGGCGACGGGCCGCGCCCGACCGGCAAGCGCTATTGCATGAACGGCACGGCAATGCGGTTCCGCCCGGCCTAGCGAGCGGGCGGCGCCCCGCGCTCAGTCCCTGTCGGGCTGGACCGCGAGCAGCGACGGGCACTGCACCCGCGCGGAAACCTGTGCCAGCCGGCGCAAGTCGAACGTCGTGTCGAACGCCAGGCCGTAGTGATGGTGGTCGCGCCAGCGCACCTTGGCGTGGATTTCCGGCAGGCGGCGCGAGACGAGGCGCAGCGGCTGGTCGATCGCGAGGAAAGTCGCGCACTCGATGCAGGCGCCCTGCTGCGAGATGTTGACCAGCTCGCCTTCGAGGACCTGGCCGGTCAGCTCGACGCGCAGCGGCAGGCCGATATCGAGCCGCAGCGGGCGCTTGGGATAATCGCTCGGCTCGGCCAGCAGCTCGGCCACCTCGACCGCTTCGCCGAAACGGTATCCGGCTTCCGTCCCCCGGTTCCAGACCTGCTCCAGCGCGTATCGCGCGCCGCTCTGCAGTTCCAGCTGCAGGCCTTCACCTTCGGGCAGGGCGTGGAACCCGCGCAGGCTGACCCCGGTCGCCGACACGTCGCGGATCACGCACAGGAACTGGCCCTGCGGCGCGAGCAGCTTGGCCGCCCGCAGCAGCAGCGTGAAACGCGGCGCCGCCCGTGCATCGGCGGCGCCGTTGTCGTTGATCGTTCCCTGGCCGGGAGCCTGCTCCATCGAAAGCCTTTCGCCAGCGGCGGTTCGTAATCTTCGCCCACCCGTCGGGATCGCATGAATCTATCAGCGATTGGTTGTCAAAGTTCTAAGGGTGACTTCATACCACAGGTGTCGCCGGGCCGGAATGCCGGGCGCGCCTGTGGTGCGGGCGGCGGGACTCGAACCCGCACGAGGGAAACCTCAGGGGATTTTAAGTCCCCGGCGTCTACCATTCCGCCACGCCCGCGGTGCCTTGACGTCACGCCGCCCGGTGCGGGCGGGCGGCGCGGGATCAGTCGGCGTTCAGCCGCTCGCGCATTTCCTTGCCCGGCTTGAAATAGGGCACCCGCTTGGCCGGCACGTCCACCGGCTCGCCGGTCCGCGGATTGCGGCCGACGCGGGCCTTGCGCTCGCGGGTGGAGAAGGCGCCGAAACCGCGCAGTTCCACCCGGCCGCCTTCGGCAAGGCGCGTGGCGATCTCGTCGAAGAAGATGTCCACCACCTGTTCGACTTCCTCCGCGCGCAGTTCCGGGTTGTCCCGGGCAAGCGCGCTGAGCAGTTCGGATCGTATCATTCGTTTCCTCCCGCTGTCGGCCGAACCGCCACCGTCCCGTTGCGGAGGTTCGAACCAGGCAGGCCCCGGCGCCGTAGGGGAACCGGCAGTCCGCTGCGTTCCCGTTGCAATGCCAGATGTCCCCGGCGGGCGCAATCGCCGCGCGCCGGGCGCGGCGCCGCCGGTCAGCCGCGTTCGAACAGGTCGGCCGGCTCGATCCCCAGGCGCGCCATGCGCGCGCGCAGCTCGGGCCACTCCTCGGCCAGGAAATGCTCGCGCTCGGCCCGGCGCAGCCGCTCGGCCGCACCGGCGACCACGTACATACCGACCCCGCGCTGGACCTCGACCAGGCCGTCGGCCTGGAACTGCTGGTATGCCTTGGCCACCGTCAGCGGGTTGGCCCCCTGTTCGGCGGCGAACGCGCGGACGGAGGGCAGCATCTCGCCTTCCGGGTACTCGCCCTCGATAATGGCCGCGGCGATCTGGTCGCGCAGCCTGAGATAGACGGGGCGGCTCTGCTGGGTCATGTCTGCTGGATCATCGGTTTCGTCCCCGGCGCGGGCCTGGCGCGCCACCTGGTGCTTCAGTGACATAATACAGCGCGGCGCGCAAGGTTCCCGCCGCTTGCGGTATCTGGCCGCGAAACGCCGGTTTCGCCTGTAACTAATACTTCACATGGGAAAATCTGGCGTTAGGGTGCGCGGGCTGAATCGGGCCTCGGGGGGTCCGGGAAACGGCTTTGATCCGTCAAGGGAGGCGCATTCTTAATGGCAACGCAGTCCATGCCGCACGGGGATTCCGCGGGAACGATCCTCGGCCACCCCAAGGGGCTCTTCGTCCTTTTCTTCGCCGAGATGTGGGAACGCTTCTCCTACTACGGCATGCGCGCGCTGCTGATCTTCTACCTGGTCCAGCACTGGCTGTTTTCCGATTCCCAGGCCTCGATCATCTACGGGGCCTATACCGCGCTGGTCTATATCGCGCCGGTGGTCGGCGGATACCTGGCCGATCGCTACCTCGGGCAGCGAAAGGCGGTCCTGTTCGGCGCGGTGCTGCTGACGCTGGGCCACTTCTTCATGGCGTTCGAGGGCGATGGCGGGCAATCGAGCGTCATCATCAACGTGTTCTGGCTGGCGCTGGCGCTGATCATCGTCGGCTCGGGTTTCCTCAAGGCCAATATCTCGGTCATGGTCGGCCAGCTCTATCCGCGCACCGACATCCGGCGCGACCCGGCCTACACGATCTTCTACATGGGCATTAACCTCGGCGCGGCGCTCGGCTCGCTGATCTGCGGCTATCTGGGGATGCATCCCGACTACGGCTGGTCCTACGGCTTCGGCGCGGCGGGCATCGGCATGCTCCTGGGCCTGGTCGTGTTCGTCTGGGGCAAGCCGCTGCTGCTCGGTCGCGGCGAACCGAAGGAACCGGCCAAGCTCAAGCAGCGCCGGGCGGGCCTCAACCTCGAATGGTGGACCTATATCGCCGGTCTCGCGATGGTCGCGCTCTGCTGGCTCGCGATCCAGTACCAGGACCTCGTCGGCTGGGTTCTCGCCATCTTCGGACTCGGCCTTGTCGCTTACGTCGTCTTCATCGCGATCAAGCGGCTGGCATCGGAAGACCGCGACCGGATTTTCGCGGCGCTGTTCCTGATCTTCGTCTCGATCGTGTTCTGGGCCCTGTTCGAACAGGCTGGGTCGTCGCTGAACCTGTTCACCGACCGTCACGTGGACCGTTCGTTCTTCGGGATCGAGCCGACTGCGGCCCAGTTCCAGTCGCTCAACGCGATCTACATCGTCCTGCTCGCGCCGATCTTCGCGATCGTCTGGACCTGGCTCGGCCGCCGCGGGTGGGAACCCTCGACGCCGATGAAGTTCGGCCTTGCCGTCATCCAGGTCGGCCTGGGCTTCCTGGTGCTGGTCTGGGGCGCGCAGGCCGCCGGCGTCCAGAACGCGACGCCGGTCCTGTTCATCTTCCTGATTTACCTCCTCCACACGACCGGCGAACTGTGCCTGTCGCCGGTGGGCCTGAGCGCGATGAACCGCCTCAGCCCCGTGCACATGGCCTCGCTGATCATGGGGACCTGGTTCTTCGCCTCGGCCACCGGCAACTTTGCTGCCGGCCTGATCGCTTCGGCGACCGGGGGCGAGAACGTGGGCGAGGAGGCCGGGCGCGAGGTCGTGCTGGGCGTCTACGAGACGGTGGGCCTCTACGCCGTGGGCATCGGGATCGTGGTCATGGTCATCAGCCCGCTCGTCAAGCGGCTGATGCATCTCGACACGCTGGCCGACGACACGGTCGACGACGACCTGCTGGGCGGCGAGGAAGTGGGCGAGCCGCAGGCGGCCGGCATCCATCCGGCCACGCGTCAGCGCGACTGAGGAATGGCAACAGGCAGGGGGCGCGGCAGGGTCGCGCCCCCGTTCTTTCGGGGGCAAGACATGAATGTGAACACTCGCCTGCTCTTCGCGGCCGCGGCCGGGACACTGCTGGCGGCCTGTTCCGCCGGCGGCGGTTCGGGCAAGGCGCCGGTCGCCTCGGCCAGCGCGCGCGACTATCCCGAGGTGCCCTATCCTTCGACCTATCGCCCCTATCCCGGGGTGCCGACCGCGCTGGTCGGAGCCACGATCTACGATGGCGCAGGCGGCCGGATCGACAAGGGCACCGTGCTGTTCCGCGACGGGGAAGTGGTCGCGGTTGGCGATGCGGGCCTTTCGACCGAGGGCTATACCCGCATCGACGGCACTGGAAAGTTCGTCACCCCCGGCGTCATCGACATCCACAGTCACCTGGGCGACTATCCGACTCCTTCGGTCGATGCCCATTCGGACGGTAACGAGGCGACCGCCCCGACCACGCCCGACGTCTGGGCCGAACACTCGGTCTGGCCGCAGGACCCCGGCTTTACCCGGGCCCTGGCCAACGGCGGGGTCACCGCGCTGCAGATCCTGCCCGGTTCGGCCAACCTGATGGGCGGGCGCTCGGTCACGCTGAAGAACGTGCCCAGCCGCACGGTCCAGGGGATGAAGTTTCCCGGCGCGCCCTACGGGTTCAAGATGGCCTGCGGCGAGAATCCGAAGCGCGTCTATGGCGGCAAGGGGCGCAAGCCCTCGACCCGCATGGGCAATTTCGCGGTCAACCGGCAGACCTGGTACGAGGCGAAGGAATACGCGGCCGGCGACCGCAAGGATCGCGATCTCGCCAAGGAAACCCTCGCCGGCGTGCTCGACGGCGAGATCCTGATCCACAACCATTGCTACCGCGCCGACGAGATGGCGCTGGTGATGGATATGGCGAAGGAAATGGGATACCGCGTCACCGCGTTCCACCACGCGGTGGAGGCGTACAAGATCGGCGATCTCCTGCGCGAAAACGACGTCTGCAGCGCGATCTGGGCCGACTGGTACGGGTTCAAGATGGAAGCTTACGACGGCATCCTGGAGAACGCCGCCCTGCTGCGCCAGGCGGGTGCCTGCGTGGTGATCCATTCGGACAGCGACCAGGGGATCCAGCGGCTCAACCAGGAAGCGGCCAAGGCCCAGGCGGCCGGTGCGCGCATGGGGATCGACATTCCCGATGCCGAAGTGGTCGGCTGGTTCACGCTCAACGCCGCGAAGGCGATGGGCATCGCGGACATGACCGGCAGCCTTGAACCCGGCAAGATGGCCGACGTCGTGCTGTGGAACGGCGATCCGCTGTCGGTCTATTCGCGGCCGGAGAAAGTATGGATCGACGGCGCGCTGATGTACGACGCGCTCGATCCCAAGCGGCGGCCGGTCAGCGATTTCGAACTCGGCCAGCCGGGCGAAGGAGACGTGAAATGATCCGCGCAGGCATTCTTGCGGGCGCCATCGCCTCCGTATTCGCGCTGGCGGCCCCGGCTGCGGCGCAGAGCTTCGTCGTCACCAATGCCACCGTCGCCACCGGCGACGGCAGCGAGCCGATCGAGAACGGCCACGTCGTCGTGCGCGACGGGCAGGTGGCCGAAGTCGGCAGCGGGGCCGCGCCGGTCGGCTACCCGGCGATCGACGCAGGGGGTGGTTGGGTCACCCCCGGGCTGGTCGCGACGGTGACCTCGCTCGGCCTGTGGGACGTGGGCGCGGTGGGCGAATCGAACGATACGCGCGCCGGCCGTTCGCCGTTCAGCGCCGCGCTCGACGTCGCGCCGGCGATCAATCCCAATTCGCAGCACGTGATGATCCACCGCGCGGCGGGGATCACCCGCGCCGCGACGGTGACGATGCCGTCCAGCTCGATCTTCGGCGGGCAGGGCGCGATCATCGACCTGGGCGCCGATGGCGAGCCGGTCACGCGCGCCCGCGCGTTCCAGATCGTCGCGCTGGGCGAGAGCGGCGCGCGCCTTGCCGGCGGCAGCCGCGCGTCGGCCCACGCGCTGTTCCGCAATGCCCTGCGCGAGGCGGACCGGTTCGGGCGCGACGCCCGCATCCCCGGGCGCCAGTCGCGCCCGGCCGAAAGCGACACGGGCGACGACATGCCGCTCGACCCGCGGCTCGCGGCCGGCAATGCCGAGCGGGGCGACGACGTGCTGCTGACGCGCTTCGATGCCGCCGCGCTGGTGCCGGTCGTGCGCGGGGAGCAGCGCCTCTACGTCCTGGTGGAGCGCGCTTCGGACATTCGCAGCGTGCTCGACCTCAAGCGCGAGTTTCCGCGGCTCGACATCGTCCTCGTGGGCGCGAGCGAAGGCTGGCTGGTGGCCGACGAGATCGCCGCCGCCGGGGTCCCGGTGATCGCCGACGGGCTCGACGACCTGCCCGAACGGTTCGAGGAACTGGCCTCGACCCAGTCGAACATCGGCCGCATGGCGCGCGCGGGGGTGAAAGTCGCAATCAACGCCTCGGCAATGGAAAACCCGCGCAATCTCAACCAGTTCGCCGGCAACCTCGTCGCCCTCACCCGCGTTCCGCGGGCCGCGGGGCTGAGCTGGGGGCAGGCGCTGGCGGCGATCACCTCGGTCCCGGCAGAGATCAGCGGGCTGGGCGGGCGCGCCGGCGTCCTCGCGCCCGGCGCGGCGGGCGACCTGGTGATCTGGGACAACGATCCGCTCGAAGTCGGCTCGATGCCGGTACGGGTCTTCATCGACGGGGTCGAGCAGCCGCTCGACAATCACCAGAGCCGGCTGAAGGAGCGTTACCGCGACCTCGACGAAAGCCGGCTGCCCAAGGCCTACGACTGGTAAGGCGATGCGGCGCGCAAAGGCCCAGCGCCCCGTCGGCGCGCTTCCGACCCTCGCCGCGCTCGGCGCGGCGGCGATGGCGGTCGCGATCTTCGCTCTCGTGCCGGCAACCGCGCAGGACGCCGCGCCGCCCCGAACGCAGGACGCGGCCTGGCACAACGAACAGCAGGCGGCGCTCGCCCGCCTGAGGCCCGAGGACGGCTGGCGCACGCTCGACGGCGGTCTGCGGATCAGGCGGATCGCGGGCGACGGTATCGGCCCGCGCCCGACGGTGGAGGACCGGGTCACGATCCACTACGCCGGGACGCTGACCGACGGCACGACGTTCGACAGTTCGTGGGATCGCGGGGAGCCGGCGACGTTCCCGCTCGGCCGGCTGATCCCCGCCTGGCAGATGGCCGTGCCGCGCATGGCGGTGGGCGACACGATAGAGATCGCGGTGCCCGCCGATCTCGCCTATGGTCCGCAGGGCAAGCGCACGATACCGGGCAACGCGACCCTGCTGTTCACGATCGAGCTTATCGCGATCGAAGGACGCTAGCGCCGCCCGGAAGAGAGGGGGTGTCGGCAATGGACCCGTTGGTTTCCCTGGCTGCGGCAAGCGCGGCCTTCGTCGGCAGCCATTTCGCCATGTCCCATCCCTTGCGGGCCCCGCTGGTGGCGACGGTGGGCGAGAAGCCCTTCCTCGGCCTCTATTCGCTGGTGGCGCTGGCCACCTTCGCCTGGATGGTCGCGGCGTTCCGCGCCGCGCCGCCCGCCGACCTCGGCGGATCGGGCCAGGCGGGCTGGATCGTCGCCAGCGTGCTGACCCTTCCGGCGCTGGTCCTCTTCCTCGGCTCGCTGTCGAAGAACCCCGCCCTGCCCGATCCGCGCGCCGAAACGCTCGCCGCGCGCGATCCCGCGGGGGTTTTCGCGGTTACCCGGCACCCGATGATGTGGAGCTTCGCCCTCTGGGCCGTCGCGCATCGCCCTGTGGTGGAGCGTGCGGACGCTGATCGTCGCCGGCGCCGTCCTGTTCCTCGCGCTGGTGGGCGCGCACATGCAGGACCGCAAGAAGCGCGCCTTGATGGGCGCGGCCTGGGCCGGCTGGCAAGCGCGCACCCGCTACTGGCCGCGCTGGAGCGCCTTGCCCCGCGCCGGGCCGGTGCTGTGGCTGGTTGCGTTGGCCCTATGGCTGCTCGTCACCTGGGCGCATGTCCCCGCCGCCGGCATTCCCGCCGGCCCGTGGCTCTGGATCGGCTGAAGGCGCGGCGGGCAAGCGGTCCAGGAACGCCAGCATCCGCTCCTCCGCCTCCGCGCGCCAGGCCAGCTCGTGCCCGGCCCCGGCGACGATCGCAAGCTCGGCCGCCGGTTGCCGCGCGGCCAGGGCGCGGGCATGGGCCGGCGGGATCAGCCGGTCGGCATCGCCGTGCAGGATCAGCACGGGCGCATCGATCGCGCCGATCTTGTCGATGTTCTCGAACCGGTCGCGCAGCAGGAGGGCCGTGGGCAGCCAGGGAAACTGTTCGGCCACGACTTGCGAGAGGCTGGCGAAGGGTGAAACCAGCACCAGCGCGCCCACGGGGTGCTCGCGCGCCATCTGCACCGCCACGCCCGAGCCGATCGAGTTGCCGACGATCACCACCGCCGAAGGTTCGACCCCGCGTCGGCGGAGGAAAGCCAGCGCCGCGCGCCCGTCGGCATAGAGGCCGTGCTCGCTCGGCCGCCCCGGGTTGCCGCGATAGCCGCGGTATTCGGCCGCGAGCACGCCGTAACCTTGCGGAACCAGCCGGCCGGTCGCGACCGCGCTCGATTGCCAGTCGGCGCCGTTGCCGTGGAAATAGAGGATCGTCGGCCGCCCGGCCTGCGCCGGCCTGTAGCCGGCCGTGAGCGCAAGGCCGTCGGCGGTTTCGTAAGTCACCGGCGCGAAGCCGGCCGGCCGGCCGCCGGGGCCGTGCGGAGCGGGATAGATCAGCGCGCGCTGGGCGAGGAAAAGCCCGCCGGCGAGCGCGAGGTAGCCGGCGGCGAGGGCCGCGAGCGCGATCAGCAAGCGCCGCCGCGTCCGCGCGCGCATCCCGCGATCCCGGTCAGGCCCGCGCCTCTTCCACCCCGGCGCTGTTATGGCGCAGCGCCTTGAGCACGGTCTCGACGATATGCGGCGCGTTCAGCCCGGCTTCGTCGTACTGCTTTTCCGGCGCGTCGTGGTCCTGGAACAGGTCGGGCAGGCGCATCGTGCGGATCTTCAGCCCGGCGTCGAGCAGCCCCTGGTCGCTGGCATATGTCAGCACGTGGGCGCCGAGCCCGCCGATCGCGCCTTCCTCGATCGTGACGACCACGTCGTGGCTGGCGGTCAGCTGTTCGATCAGCGCGGTGTCGAGCGGCTTGGCGAAGCGCATGTCGGCCACGGTCGCGGGCAGGCCCTTCGCCTCCAGCTGGTCGGCGGCCTTGAGCGCCTCGTGCAGGCGGGTGCCGAGCGAGAGGATCGCGACCTTGCCGCCGCTCGCCTTGCCGCGCACGATCCGGCCCTTGCCGATTGCGAGCTTCTCCGGCGTTTCGGGCAGGGGCACGCCCACGCCGGCGCCGCGCGGATAGCGAAAGGCGATCGGCCCGTCGTCGTGTTCGGCGGCGGTATAGGTCATGTGGACAAGCTCCGCCTCGTCCGCCGCGGCCATGACGACGAAATTGGGCAGGGTGGCGAGATAGGTGACGTCGAACGATCCGGCATGGGTCGCGCCGTCCGCGCCGACCAGCCCGGCGCGGTCGATCGCGAAGCGGACCGGCAGGTTCTGGATCGCGACGTCGTGAACCACCTGGTCGTAGGCGCGCTGGAGGAAAGTCGAATAGATCGCCGCGAAAGGCCGCATGCCCTGTGCCGCGAGCCCGGCGGCGAAAGTGACGCCATGCTGTTCGGCGATCCCGACGTCGAAAGCGCGGTCGGGGTGCGCCTTCGCGAACTTGTCCACCCCGGTGCCGCTGGGCATGGCCGCGGTGATCGCGCAAATGCGCTTGTCGCTCTCGGCCAGGCGGGCCAGCGTCTCGCCGAAGACGTTCTGGTAATTGGGCGGTCCGCCGCTCGATTTCTTCTGCTTGCCGGTGATGACGTCGAACCGGGCGACGCCGTGGTACTTGTCGGCGCTGTTTTCCGCCGGGGCGTAACCCTTGCCCTTCTTGGTCACGACGTGGACCAGGACCGGGCCCTGTTCGCTGTCGCGCACGTTTTCCAGCACGGGCACGAGGTGATCGAGGTTGTGGCCGTCGATCGGGCCGACGTAATAGAACCCCAGCTCCTCGAACAGGGTACCGCCGGTGACCATGCCGCGGGTATATTCCTCCGCCTTCTCGAGGCTCGAATGGACCCTGCGCGACAGCTTGCGCGCGAAGCGGGAGGCGAGGCTGCGCAGGCCGAGGTACTCGCTGGAGGAGACCATCCGCGCGAGATAGGCCGAGAGCCCGCCGACGGGGGGCGCGATCGACATGTCGTTGTCGTTGAGGATCACGACCAGGCGGTTGCCCGCCTGTTCGGCGTTGTTCATCGCCTCGTAGGCCATGCCCGCGCTCATCGCGCCATCGCCGATTACCGCGATCGCCTTGCCCGGCCGGTCGTTGAGCTTGTTGGCGATGGCAAAGCCCAGCCCGGCGGAGATCGAGGTCGAGGAGTGCGCCGCGCCGAACGGGTCGTATTCGCTTTCCGCCCGCTTGGTGAAGCCGCTCAGCCCGCCGCCCTGGCGCAGCGTGCGGATGCGGTCGCGCCGGCCGGTCAGGATCTTGTGCGGGTAGGCCTGGTGCCCCACGTCCCAGATCAGCTTGTCTTCCGGGGTGGCGAAGACGTAGTGGATCGCCACCGTCAGCTCGACCACGCCGAGGCCGGAGCCGAGATGCCCGCCGGTGCTGCCGACGGCATCGATCATCTCGGTCCGCAGTTCGTCCGAAAGCTGGCGCAGCTGGCTCTTGTCGAGCCGGCGCAGGTCGCCCGGCGTATCGACCGTGTCGAGGAGAGGGGTTTCAGGGGCTTGGCTCATCCCATCGGCCTTACACCGATGAAAGCAGGCTGTCGATCAAGCGCCGCAAAGCCCGGCTCGGCGGTCACTCGGCGCAGGCGCTGCACAGCCCGCGCACCTCGATGATCGGGCGCCGGGTGCTGAACGCGCTTTCCCCCGCGACCGCGCGGACCCGGTCCGACACCGCCTCGTCATCGACATGCGTCGCCTCGCCGCATTCGTCGCAGACCAGGAAGATGCAGTCGTGCGCGCAGCCGGGGTGGGTATTGGCCAGGTAGGCATTGGCGCTCTCCACCCGCATGGCGAGATTGTTGGCCACGAACAGGTCGAGGATGCGATAGACGCTGTTGGGTGCGACACGTTTCCCCCGGGCGGCGGAAAGGTTGTCGGCAATGTCATAGGCGGAGGCGGGCCGGTCGTGCCGGGCCAGTTCCTCGAACACCGAACCGCGCATGTCGGTCCATTGCTCCCCCGCCGCCACCAGCGCGTCGCGCGCGGCCTTCACCAGCGCTTCGCCGCTGTGTTCGCGGTGCGCATGCTTGTCCACGGTTGCCATCGTTCGGATATAGCGATTGACCGCGCGCTGTGCCAGCGCGGCGGCGCCCGCGCCCGTCAGCCGCGCTGGAAGGCGGCGCTGTAGTGCGCGGGATAGAGACGCGCGAGCGCCGCGACCTTGGGCGCGTCCCACCGCTCGACATAGGAATGGCCCGGATTGCGCGCGACGAAGTCCTGGTGGCGGCTTTCGGCCGGGAAGAAGGCCTGGGCGCGCTCGATCCCGGCGACGATCGGCCGCTGCCACAGGCCCGACCGCTCCATCTGGGCGAGGTAGGCGCGCGCGACCTCGAGCTGTTCGGCGCTCGTCGGGATCAGCGCGGTGCGATAGTGCGCGCCGACATCGGGCCCCTGGCGGTTCCTCTGCGTGGGATCGGCGACGACGGAAAAGAAGATGCGGACCAGTTCGTCGTAGCGCACGAGAGCGGGGTCGTAAGTCACGCGGACCGCCTCTGCGTGGTCGGTCACGCCGGAGGCGACGAGCTCGTAGCGGGCCTGGCGCTCGGTTCCGCCGTGATAGCCGGAAACCGCGCTCTTCACGCCCCTCACGTGGCTGAACACGCCCTCCACGCCCCAGAAGCAGCCGCCGGCGAAGATCGCGGTCTTCAGCGGGCCCGTTTCGCGGGCCACGCGCTCGGCGGCAGGGCCCGCGACGATCGTTTCACCGGGGTCCGGCGCGGGCTGGCAGGCGACGATCGCCAGCGCGCCCGCGAGGACAAGCAGCGCCCTCACTGCACCTGCGCGGCCTCGGCCGACGGGGCGATCGCACCGACGATGTCGGGACCGGCCTGCAGGCCGACAAGCAGCGCCCCGGCGGCGAAGCCGATGGCGAAATTGCGGAACAGGTCGGTCTTGAACAGTTTCATGGGCGTTGCGTCTTCGTGCGAATCTGGTGCGGTCGCGGTCTAGCAGGCCGCGCTTGCGACAAGGTGAACATGGGGTTCGCCCCCCGTTTACGTAAGGGATCGCCGGGCCAGCGATTCTATCAGGGGGTAAACCGGGGGCGGGGCGGCTAGTGGCGGAAGTGGCGCATGCCGGTAAAGACCATGGCCAGGCCGGCTTCGTTCGCGGCGGCGATCACTTCCTCGTCGCGGATCGATCCGCCCGGCTGGATCACCGCGCTGGCGCCCGCCTCGACCGCGGCCAGAAGGCCGTCGGCAAAGGGGAAGAAGGCATCGGACGCGACCGCGCTGCCGACCGTTCGCGGGGCTTCCCAGCCGTATTTCTCGGCCGCCTCGGCCGCTTTCATCGCCGCGATGCGGCTGGAATCGCGGCGGTTCATCTGGCCCGCGCCGATCCCGGCGGTCGCGCCGTCGCGGGCATAGACGATCGCGTTCGACTTGACGTGGCGGGCCACCGTCCAGGCGAACAGGCAATCCTTCAGTTCCTGCTCGGTCGGGGCGCGTTCGGTCACGACTTTCAGGTCTTCGGCGGCGATCGCGCCCTTGTCGCGCCCCTGGACCAGCAGGCCGCCTGTGATCGGCTTGACCGCCAGCCCGTCGCGGCGCGGATCGGGCAGTTCGCCGGTCACCAGCAGGCGCAGGTTCTTCTTGCGCGCGAAGGCCTCGCGCGCGGCCTCGCTCACCGAAGGGGCGATGACGACTTCGGTGAAGATCTCGCAGATCGCCTCGGCCGTCGCGCCGTCCAGCTCGGTATTGACGCACACGATGCCGCCGAAGGCCGACACGCTGTCGCAGGCGAGCGCCGCGTCCCATGCCTCGCGCAGGCTCGCGCGCTGGGCCACGCCGCAGGGATTGGCATGCTTGACGATCACCACCGCCGGGTCCTGGCCGCGGAACTCCGCGCACAGCTCGAGCGCGGCGTCGGCATCGTTGTAGTTGTTGTAGCTCAGCTCCTTGCCCTGGAGCTGCTCGGCCTGGGCGATGCCGCGCGCGTGAGGGCCGACCGGGGTGTAGAGCGCGGCCTCCTGGTGCGGGTTCTCCCCGTAACGCAGCATGGTCGGCGCGCGCCCGTTGAGAGCCAGGAACCCGGGAAAGGCCTCTCCCTGGTCGGCGAAGGCGAACCACTGGCTGATCATCGAATCGTAAGCCGCGGTGGCGGCAAAGGCCTTGGCCGCCATCCTGCGCCGGAAGGCGAGCGATGTCGCGCCGTCGTTGGCGGCCAGTTCCTCGATCAGCCCGGCATAGTCGGCCGGGTCGGTCACGATCGTCACGTCTCGGTGGTTCTTGGCCGCGGAACGGACCATGCTCGGCCCGCCGATGTCGATGTTCTCGATGATGTCGTCGCGCCCGGCGCCGCGGGCGACGGTCGCCTCGAACGGATAGAGGTTCACCACGACCAGGTCGATCGCGCCGATGCCGTGCGCTTCCATCGCCGCGGCATGATCGGGATTGTCGCGCACCGCCAGCAGGCCGCCGTGGACCATCGGGTGCAGCGTCTTGACCCGGCCATCCATCATCTCGGGAAAGCCGGTCAGGTCCGACACGTCGCGCACGTCGAGCCCGGCTTCGCGCAGGGCCCGCGCGGTGCCGCCGGTGGAAACCAGTTCCACCCCGCCCTGCGCGAGCCGGGTGCCGAGATCCACGAGGCCGTCCTTGTCGGACACCGAAAGCAGTGCCCGCCTGATGGTCACGTCGCTCACAATCGAATCTATCCCATTTTCTTGAGCAGCCAGGAGAACGTCCCCCCGCTGCGCGATGTCATTCCCTGGATGACCAGTTGCTCGACCGGATGGGCCCTGCCCTGCCCGTCGACCCACAGGCTTTCCTCGATCGACAGCTCGCCGCCGTCGTCGCCGCCGGCCATGCGGAACTGCCAGTAACTGCCGTCCGGCAGGGCCAGCCCCGCGCCGCGCCTGTCGTCCGACAGGCGCGCCTCGACCCCGCGGCCGAGGTGGAAGCGAATCGCGTAGCCGATCTTGCCGCGCTTGCCCGTCTTGCCCGCCGGAAGCAACACGTCCTCGCCGCGCAGTTCGTGCCCGGTGTCGCGCAGGATCAGGATGCGGCGGTGGACGAGGCCGTGGCGGGCGGCATAGCCGTCGTGGCTCGCCTCGATCCGGGTCGCGCTGCCGCCGGTGAGGTCGAGCGTGCGGCGGTCGATCTCGACCTCGTTCACCCCGGTGCCGAGCTTTCCGTGCATCAGGACCGCGGTGGAATTGGTCTCGTCCAGCACCAGGGTCGAATGCGCGGCCGTCGCGCGCAGGCCCTGCTCGATGCGCGCCGGCACCTGGCCGCCGGCAAAGGCGGCGCCGCCGCAATTGACGACGATACGCTGCCCGTCGGCGGAAAATTCGAACGCCAGCGTCGATGCGCAGCCGGCCCGCGCGTGGCGCGGCAGCGGCGGCGGCGCGGCGTCGAGCACGAGGACGGACTTGCGCGCGGCCACCCGCTGGTACCCCCACTGGCGCGCGTCCTTGAGCGGCCGCGTGCGCACGCCGCTCGCCTCGACCAGGGCGGCGATGCGCTCGGCGCGCACCGCGCCGGCGCCCTGCCAGTTGCCGAGCCCACCGTCGCCGTGGAGCAGCGAGAGCAGCGGCGGCACGAGCAGCTCCAGCATCGTGCCGACGAACGGCGGGGGATCGCGCTTCACCGCGGCATAGCAGGCGCGCAGGTCCACCAGCGCGGCAATCGCGTCGACCTGCGCCAGCGGGCTGCGCGACAGCGTGCCGCCGTCTTCGGCGACCAGTTCGCCCAGCGCGCGGGCCAGCCCCGCCTCGGCATAGAGCCGGCGCGGCTTGCCTTCCGGCAGGAGGAGGCCGGCGGCGACGAGCGCGGTCCAGCCCATGACCGCGCCGAGCCCGTCCGAGGCCTTGCCCACCTTGCGGTCGAGCCAGCGGGCGGTGGCGGCGATCGCGTCGAGCGTGGCGGCGCGCAGCTGCGTGCCCTCGCCCGAAAGGATCCACGGGGCGAAGACGAGCCAGTGCCGCAGGCGGTTGCCGACGTGCTCGATCTCCCACGCCGGGCCCTTGCCCGGGGCGGGATTGGCCTCGATCCAGGCGCGCAGGACGCGCTCGGCGGTGGCCAGGCACTGTTCGCGCGGGGCGCTGGCGGCGAGGTCGCGCAGCCAGCCGAAACCGTGGATCACCCGTTCGAACGGCGGCGTCAGCCGGGTGCTCGATTCGAACTCCATCTGCGCGATCGGCGCCTTGACGCCGTGGACGAGGAAATGGCCCGCGCGCAAGGCGACGCCGGCGGCGCGGTCCCCCTCCAGCGGGGTTTCGACCGTGCCGAGCAGGCGCGGCCGCGCGGCCTTGGCGAAGGGCGCGGCCAGGGTCGATCCGGGAACGCCCATGCGATAGGCAAGCCGGATCAGCGCCTCGCCCGCGCCCAGGCGCGGCGGGGCGAGATCGGACAGGACGAGGGCGCGGCCGGGCTCGAGCAGTTCCTGCCGCTCGTCGCGCGCGGTCACCAGCGGCTCGCCAGCCGCGTTGTCGAGCGGCAGCGCCGGTTCGGCGGTCGGCGCGCCCGCCGGCGTGGGGGGCGGCGTGGGGGCGGCATCGGCGCCGGGGCGGCGAGCGCCGGGTTCCACCAGCGACGCCGCCTCCGCCATCAGCGCGCCTCCTTCAGCGCGGCGATATTGTCCGCGTAGCGCTCCGGCCCGCCCTTGAAGGTGGCGGAGCCGGCGACGAGCACGTCGGCCCCGGCATCGACGCACAGGCGCGCCGTCTGCGGGTTGACCCCGCCGTCCACCTCCAGGTGGATGTCGCGCCCGGTGGCGTCGATCATCCCGCGGATCGCCTCGATCTTGCGCAGCTGGCTGTCGATGAAGCTTTGCCCGCCGAACCCGGGATTGACGCTCATCACCAGGACCAGGTCGGCGAGGTCGAGCAGGTATTCGAGCGCCGATGCCGGGGTGCCGGGGTTCAGGACCACGCCCGCCTTGCAATCGAGCGCGCGAATGGCCTGGAGCGTGCGGTGGACGTGGGCCCCGGCTTCCGGGTGGACGGTGATGATGTCGGCCCCGGCCTCGGCGAAAGCTTCGAGGTAGGGATCGACCGGGGCGATCATCAGGTGCACGTCGAACGGTTTTTCGGTGTGCGGGCGCAGTGCTTTCACCACCGCCGGGCCGATCGTGATATTGGGCACGTAATGCCCGTCCATCACGTCGATATGGATCCAGTCGGCGCCGGCCGCGTCGATCGCGCGCACTTCCTCGCCCAGCCGGGCGAAGTCGGCCGAAAGGATGGATGGGGATACGAGCGGAACGGTCATTTTCGATCGCGTAGCGGCGGTGGTTGCCGTTCCGCCTAGATGGCCGGCCGAATCGCGACAAGCGCCCCGGGCAGGCTTTTCCACACCGCGCCTGCGGGCCGCGCCGCGGGTGCGGCAGGCCGCGCGGGCGCGCAATTCAGCGGCAATTCAGGGCCGATCGCCTAGTTGCAGCGCACAAGGCGCGGAAATTCGCGCCGGCGTGTTACGATCGCCGGCGATTCGATGCCGCCGTTTTTCCAGCCATTTACAGGCCAGCACGACAGGACCGACGCAGACCATGATCCTGAAGACGACCCTTCGCCTTGCCGCCGGCGCCGCGCTTGCCGCGGGCCTCGTGGCCAGCTTCCCCGCCGGCGCCTATCGCCAGGCGATCCCGAACGACATGGGCCGCTGTGCCGCGGGCAGTGGCCCCGCGGTGAAAGTGACGGTGACCGGGATCAAGACCTCGCGCGGGACGATGCGGGTCCAGACCTACCGCGGGACCAGCAGCGAATGGCTGGCCAAGGGCAAGTGGCTCCACCGGGTGGAGGCGCCGGCCCGGCGCGGCACGATGACGTTCTGCCTGCCCGTTCCCGAGGCGGGGACATACGCCGTGGCGGTGCGCCATGACGTCAACGGCAATGGCAGCACCGACTTGCGCGAAGACGGCGGCGGGATGTCGAACAATCCCAGCATCAATATCTTCAACCTCGGCCGGCCGAGCTACAAGAAGACCGCCTTTTCCGTCGGCGGCGAGGTCAAGCCGATCACGATCACCATGCGTTACTGGGGCTGAGGCCGGCGGCTAGCGGGACTGGCGGTGCCGCTCGCGCCACACCCGCAGCAGGACGCCCGGCGCGGCCAGGACCGGGTGCCGCTCGCGCCAGGGCGTCAGCGCCACGGCGACCCCGGTATGGCGCTCGATCTTCCACGCGGCATAGCGCGCCGCACCGTCGAACGTCGTGCTCGCCTTCAGCAGGCGGACCAGGTTGAGCGGCTTGCCCAGGCGCCGCCGCCGCGCCCACCAGCGCAGCACCTCGCGCCGGCGCGCGGGGTCGAGCCGGGGGACCAGGCGCTCCCCCTCGCGGGCGAAATCGATCCCCTGCGCTTCCCACGCCAGCGGCAGCAGGCCGTCGAAATGGGCGGCGTTGACGGCCAGGATCGAATCCTCGCGCCCCGGCTTTTCCACGCGGAACTCCGCCCGGTAGGTCGCCCGGAACAGCGCGCGCCAGAAATCGGCCGCGGTCCCGCTTTCCGGCCCCAGCGCCGCCGCCAGCCGCGCGGCCGTCTGCGCCGCGTCGGCCACGGCCTCGGCCACTGGCGCGCGCAGGCGATCCTCGGCGATCCAGACCAGCGCGCTCGGCTGGACGAAGCGTGCCCAGATCGTCGTGTCGCGGCTGTCGCCGCGCGCGGCGCGGGCGAAAGTCGACAGCGCCATGCGCGCGACCTTGGCCCGCAGCGTCCGCCCCTCGTGCTCCCACTCGTGGTAGCTGACGCGCGGCCAGATCCGCTCCTGCTGGTCGCCCGGCAGGAGGAGGTAGAAATCGAGCACCCCCTCCAGTTCCCCGGTCCGCAGGTTGGAGCCGTAGAACAGCGCGGCGCAGGCCCCCGCTTCCCGCGCCAGGCGCGCCGCGAAGGCGCCCACCGCAGGATGGACCGGGGCATCGAGCTGGCGATCGATCCGCTGGGGCAGGCGGAAGCTCACGGCACGAGGAACCGCAATTCGGGGCCCGAGGACAGGCGATAGCGCCCGGCCGGGAAGGCTTCCCCGTCGAGGATGATCTCGTCCGCCACGGCGATCTCGGCCGGGTCGGCGCCCAGGCGGTGGAGGCCCCACTGCTCGAGCCGCGCCGGCCCGCGCCCGGTCAGCGCCGCCGGCATCGACAGCAGCAGGCGCCGGCGGGGATGATCGACCACGAGCAGCTTCAGCCCCTCGACCAGTTCGCCGAAGACCTTCAGGCCCGCGGGAAAACGCTCGAGCGTGGAAGCTAGCATGAAATGCCGCCGGGCCGGGTCGCCGACCGCGGTGCGCGGCATCGGCTGCCGTTCGGGCCCGAGCGCAATGGCCATGTCCACGCCGCGCCGCCAGGCGTTGCGATCGGTCCCCAGCAGCGCCTGCAACATGCCCCAGGCGGCGGTGACGCCGACCGCGAGGCTGTCGAACGCGCCCAGGCGATGGGCATCCTGCCCCGCGCGAATGCCCAGGGTATAGGCCCCGGCGCCGAAGATGAAGCCGAGCATCGGGGCGCCTTCGCGGTCGAGCGGTTCGACCAGCAGCGGCCGCCGTGCGATCCGCCGCGCGCGCGGCCAGGCCGCGATCGCCTCGCCGATCGTCCAGCCCGGCGGCGCGCCGAGATCGACATTGAGCGCGTTGGTCTTGCCCTTGGGCAGGACGGCGAGATCGGGCCAGGCCCGGCCGAACACCGGCAGGCCCGCGGTCAGGACGTCGCGCACCGTGCCGTCGCCGCCGTTGATCACCAGGTAATCGATCCCGCGCGCGGCGAAGCGGGCCAGGGCCTCGCGCAGGCTGGCAATGTCGGCCGGCTGGGCGACGAAGATGTTCGCGCGCACCCCCAGGTTCAGGTCCTGCCCGCGATTGCGGTGGCTGCGCGGATTGTAGATCACCCCGACCGAGGGGGGCTCGGTCGCGGGCGGGCTGGCGTCGGCGGGGGTCATCCGGCAGCCCTTAGCCGCTCGGGGCGGGTGGAATACAGGTCTTTTCGCTTCATGCGCGTGGGCCGCTCGCCTATCCTGGCGCCATGCTGCACCCCGACCTGCTCGATTCCGCCCGTTCGCTCTCCGATCGCATCGTTGCCCTGCGCCGTGCGATCCATGCGGAGCCGGAACTGGGCCTGCACACCCCGCTGACGATGGCCAAGGTGCGCGAGGCGCTGGCGCACCTGCCGCTCGATTGGCGCGAAGGCAGCTCGACCACCGGCCAGGTCGCGGTGATGCGCGGCGAGCGGGCGGGGCGGCGCGTCCTCCTGCGCAGGGACATGGACGCCCTGCCGATGGCCGAAGAAACCGGCCTGGACTTCGCCTCGACCATCCCGGGGCGGATGCACGCCTGCGGCCACGACACGCACACCGCGATGCTGGCCGGCGCGGCCGAACTCCTCGCCGCCCGGCGCGGGGACTTCGCGGGCGAGATCCTGTTCATGTTCCAACCGGGGGAGGAGGGGTTCCACGGCGCGCGCTTCATGCTCGAAGACGGGTTGCTGGGCGGCGACCGGTTCGGCCCGCTGCCCGATGCCGCCTTCGCGCTGCACGTCATGCCCAATGCGCCGCACGGCGTCTTCGCCGGGCGGGCCGGGCCGCTGATGGCGGCGGCCGACCAGTTCGATATCGTGGTGAAGGGCCAGGGCGGCCATGCCTCCCTGCCGCACGAGACGCGCGACCCGGTGCCTGCCGCCTGCGCGATCGTCACCGCCTTGCAGGCGATGGTAACGCGCCGCTTCGACGCCGCCGACGCGGTCGTCGTCACCGTGACGCGGCTCGATGCCGGAACCGCGCACAACATCATCCCCGACAGCGCGCGCCTGCGCGGCACGATCCGCACGCTCTCGGCGAAGAACCGCGCCGCGGTCCACGCGGCGATGGAGGGCGTCGCCAGCGGCGTGGCCGCCGCCCACGGGGTCGCCGCCGACGTGACGATCACCGAAGGCTTCCCGGTCACCGTGTGCGACGAGCGCGCGGTCGCGACCGAGGCGTTCGGCGACGGCGCCTGGCGCGAACTGCCCGCGCCGATCATGGGGGCGGAGGATTTCGCCTACGTGATCGAGAAAGTCCCCGGCGCGATGTTCTTCCTCGGCGTCGCGCACGAGGGCGAGGACTGGCGCCAGTGCTGCGGCATCCACAGCCCGCGCATGACGGTCGATGAAAGCGCTCTGCCCCACGGCACCGCGATGCTGGCCGGCTGCGCGCTGCGCTTTCTTGAACGCGGCTTCGCCTAGCCGGCCTCGCGCGCGGGGGCCGCCAGCGGCCCGAGGGCGTCGCGCAATTCGCCGAGCCAGGGATCGAACGGGACCCACGTGCCCTGGCCGGCCCGGTTGATCGGCCGGCGCACCTGTTCCGAACTGGCCGTGCGTACCGCGCGCCGCGTCTTGTGGAAATCGAGACAGGCCGGCTCGAACGGCAGGCCGAGGAAATCGAGCATCCGGCGGACCTGCCCCTCCAGGTCGTCGAGCACGTCCTCGTGCTGCACGCGCAGGACCTTGCCCGGCAGGACGCTGTCCCAGTGGTCCATCAGCGCGACGTAATCGGCGTAGTAGCGGCCGATCTCGCGAAGGCCGTAAGTGAACTCCTGCCCTTCGGCGAAAAGCTGGCGAAAGCCCGAGAAGCAGCAATCCATCGGCGCGCGGCGGGCGTCGATGATCTTCGCATTGGGCAGGATCAGGTGGATCAGTCCGATGTGGCGGAAATTGTTGGGCATCTTGTCGATGAAGAACGGCGCGCCCTGCCGGTGAATCCGGGTGTTGACGATATAGTCGCGGCCCATCTGCGCGAGCTGTTCGGCCGTCAGCTCGTGGAGGACCTGCGGGTAGCGGGACGCGCCCGGCTGGCGCCCGCGCAGCCGGTGGGCCAGGGCCAGGATGTCGGGCAGTTCCAGCGTCCCGTCCACCTGGCTGTGGCTGGCCAGGATCTGTTCGAGCAGGGTCGATCCCGCGCGCGGCAGGCCGAGGATGAAGATCGGGTCGCGCGCATCGTGCCCGGCGCCGCGGTGCCGTTCGAAGAGGGCGGGGGTGCAATGTTCGGCCTGGGCGCGCAGCTCGGCCGTCATCCGGTCGGCATCGTAGCGCATCTGGCGGCGCTTGAGCGTGTTGCCCTGTTCGTAGAAACGGAAGCTGTCGGCATATTCGCCGCGGTCCTCGTGCGCCTTGCCGAGCGCGAAGCAGATGTGGACCCGGTCCATGAAGGCGAGCCCGGGCCGCGCGAGCGCGGCGTGCATGGCGGCGATCTCGCCCCCGGTGAAGCGATAGGTCTTGAGGTTGGCGAGGGCGTAATAGGCATCGCCGTGGTCCGGGCGGGCGGCGAAGGCGGCGCGATAGGCGTCGATCGCGTCGTCCTGCCGGCCCATCGTCTTCAGCGCGTGCCCCTTGCTCGTCAGCGTCGCCGGATCGCCGGGCACTTTCGCCAGGACGGCATCGAACAGCTCGAAGGCGCGATCGTAATCGCCGGTCTGCATCGATTCGATCGCGAGGTGCGACTGGAACAGGACATTGCCGGGATCGCTGCGATAAAGCGCCTCGGCCTGCTCGCGCGCCCTGGCGAAGCGCTGGCGGCGGCGCAGTGCGTCGATGTAGTCGAGCCGTACCTGCACGTTGTCGGGCGCGAAGGCGAGTGCGCTTTCGAGCAGGAACTCCGCGTCGTCGAGAATGCCCAGCCGCTTGCCGATCTCGGCCAGGAGCCGCATCCCCTCGACGTCGCGCGGGTGGCGCCGCAGGTAGTGGCGGCAGATTTCCTCTGCCCGCGCCAGGCGCCCTTCGTGGAGGTGGTTGGTAACGGCGACCAGCTCGCGCGGGAGGTCGGCGATCCGCTGCGCCTGGGCCAGGGCCGCCCGGGCCGCGGCCGGCTGGCCCTGCGCGGCCAGGATCTCGCCCTGGGCGCGCCAGCTCGCCGCGAGCGCGGGATTGTGGCGTGTGGCGCGGACATAGGCGTCGAGCGCCGCCGCCGCATCGCCGCGCGCGCGTGCGAGGTGGCCGCTTTCCTGCCAGGCGCGGCCATATTCGGGCGAGGCGGCGTGAAGCCGGCGGAGGAAATCTTCCGCCTGCGCGTAGTCCTTCCGGTAGCGGGCGCCGACCGCCGCGACGTAGAGCGCGTCGGTATCGTCGGCGTCGGCCGCCAGCAGGCCTTCGGCCAGCGCGACGGCCTGCGCATGACGGCCGGCGCGCAAGGCGTCCTGCGCCTGTTCCAGCTGCGCCGCGCGATCGTTTCCGGCCCCGGTCATCCCGGCTCCCTGCCAGAAGGCGGGCCCCGGGGACAAGCGCTGCCGCCTGCCCCCGGGGCCGCCGTCCGGCCGGCGCGTCAGTAGTCGACCGAGACGCGCAGGCCGACGGTCAGCGGACGGTTCACCGTCACCCGCGCGCGGTCGAAGTTGAAGCTGCCGGCGACCTGGGCCCGTTCGTCGGTCAGGTTCTCGCCGAAGACCTCGAACGACCAGCGGTCCTTCTCCACCCCGGCCGAGAGGCTGAAGGTGGTGTAGCCATCGAGCTTGAGCTTGTTGATCTCGATGATGTCGGTGTACTTCGAGGAGGAATGGATCACCTGCGGCATGACGTAGGCGTCGAGCTCGTCCGACAGGGCCCATTCGTAGCGCACCCGCAGGTTGCCCTGGAACTCGGGCGCATAGGCCAGCGGCCCGCCTTCCACGACGTCTTCCGTCGGGGTCAGGACCTCGGTGATCTCGGTGTCGAGGACAGAGAAGGCCCCGGCCACGGTCAGGCCCGGCACGCCGTAGGGCTGGTAGACGAAGTCGCCCTCGATCCCCTTGATTTCCGCGTTCGCCGCGTTGTCGGAGAAGAACAGGTTGGTGATCGACGGGTCGAAGATCGTCGTCTGCAGGCGGCTCACGTCGACGAAGAAGGCGCTGCCGTTCAGCCGCAGCTGGCGGTCGAACAGCTCGGTCTTCCAGCCGATCTCGTAGTTCTGCACTTCGTCGGTATCGAGCGCGAAGGGCACGACGTAGTCGCCGGGGCCCTGCGCGCCGCCCGGGCGGTTGAGCAGGCCGGGCCGGAAACCTTCCGAATAGGTGGCGTAGAACAGCAGGTCGCGCGTCGGAGTCAGCGTGACGGTGCCCTTGAAGATCGTCCCGTCGGTCTTCGCCTTGTCGGGATTGCCGTAGGGGTTGTCGGGCCCGTACTTGTCCGACAGGTTCGTGCCGCCGCAGCCGGGGATGTTGACCTGGTCCTCGACCGGGACGCCGGCATTGGCGCCGAAGATCGGCGCGTTGAGCTTGCAGAAGGCGGAGGTCGCCGCGCCCTCGATATCGACCTCGATATCGTAATAGCGCGCGCCGCCGGTCACCGTCAGCAGGTCGGGCACGATGTCGAACGAGACTTCGCCGAACAGGCCGAACTGCTTGTCGGTCCGCTTCACGTCGTTACGGAAACCGACGTTCTCGGGCAGGGGGCCCGGATCGCTGTAGTACCCGGGCGCGGCGTTGCCGACGATGCCCGTCACCTCGGTATTGGTGAACGGGTAGATGGGCGAGAAGCCGCGCGTTTCCCCGTCCGAACCGCGCACCAGCTCCGACGCGTAGTAGTAGTCGTTGCGTTCCTTCAGCACGAGGTTCGAATAGAACCCGCCGACCGTCGCGCGGATGCGTTCCTGCTGCGGCGTGTTGATCCGCAGTTCCTGCGTGAACACGCTCGTGTCGGTATCCGAGGTGACCGAGAGGTTCGGCGCGTAACAGGTCGGGTCGGCCGGCGCCTGGGCGACGCTGCCGGGATAGGAAACCGCCGTGTCGCACATGTAATAGGGGATGTACTGGCCGACGAAGAGATAGTCGGAATAGCCGACTGCCTGCTGCGTCTCGCGGTCGGTATAGGCACCGGTATAGACGACGTCGAGCGCGGCCAGGCGGCCTTCCAGCGTCCAGCTCGTGTTCGAGAAATCGTCTTCCAGCCGGTCGTCGGAGAAGCGCTGGATATCGAGCTCGTCGAGGTCCAGCTCCGGATCGGCGAAGAACACGCCGTCGGATTCGAGGCTCTGCCGGCTGTGCGCGACCGTCAGGCGCCAGTCGGGCGAGAACTCGTAGAGCGCGCTGACGCGGAAGCCGGCGTATTGCGTGTCGTTGAAGTTGTCTTCCACCAGCCGCGCGTTGTCGGCTTCCTGGAAGGTCACTTCGCTGTCGATATAGGCGAGCGAGGCGGGGTCGGACTGGAAGCCGGCGCGCTTGTCGCTGACCACGACGCCGTTGTCGCGCACCGTGCCCGCCGGGCGATAGCGCGCGCTTTCGCGCATCGAGCGCGTGCCGTGGACATTGTCGATATAGCCGCCCTGGTCGTCGAGGTAGGCCACCCCGCGCAGCGCCAGCCGGTCGGTGACCGGGACGTTGAGCATGACTTCGGCGTTGTAGCTCGTTTCGCCGCCCTTGGTGAACGAGACCCCGGCCTTGCCCGAGCCGTAGAAGCCGGTGAGATCGGGCTTGTTGGTGATCAGGCGGACGACGCCGGCCTGCGAGCTGGCGCCGAACAGCGTGCCCTGCGGCCCGGCGAGCACCTCGATCCGCTCGAGGTCGGCGGCATAGACGTCGAGGTTGCGGCCCGGCTGGGCCAGCGGCTGCTCGTCGAGATAGAGCGCGACGTTGGGCGCGAGCCCGGCGACGCCCGCGGTGGTGAGGTTGGGCGTGGTCGAGGCGAGGCCGCGGATATAGATGGTGCTCTGCGACGGCCCGCTGCCGCCCGCGGTCACGTTGGGCAGCTGTTCCAGGTAATCGTCGAACGTGTCGATGCTGAGCTGTTCCAGCCCTTCGCTGTCCATCGCCTGGAGCGCGATCGGCACGTCCTGCATGCTCTCGCTGTTCTTGGTCGCGGTGACGATGATTTCCTTCAGGCCGCCCTGCTGGGCGTCGGCGGGCGCCGCGTCCTGGGCGATGGCGGGGCTGGCGGCGAGGGCTGCGGCGAGTGCGCCGAGGCTGCCGCTGCTGCGGAATGTGAGCATGGTTCTTTCCTGCGTCGTTGTTCTTTGGTCGGTCTCGGGGCGAACCGATGCGGGGGGATGCATCGGCCAGCGGCGCGGTCGTGAAAAGAAATGCACGAGTAGCCGGGCGGCCCGATTGTCCACGGGCCGGTCGCCGGGGGCCCGCTAGCAAAGCAAAGGGGTGGCCACCACCGACCGGGCGACGCAGGGTGCCAAAAGGATCACGGCGCGTTGCATAATCGCAACAGGCGACTGTTCAAGCTGGCCGTGGTGGGCGCCGGGAACCAAAAGTCAAAACGCGTTGGGGCATTATATTGAAGATACTTGATATCGGCCGAAGTTGTCGCAGGAACAACGAACAGAATAGGCAAGTTGGGATCGCTCGATACTGTCCATGACAATGTCGTGACAAGGCGTTCGTCTTGCCTCGCGGGAGGCCTGGTCGAAGCCTCTCGGCCAGCGGATCGCGCGGCTGGACATGGCCCGGCGAATCGCTATTAGGCCGTCGATATGTTGTATCGTCATGCTATAGCGAATCGCTCGCTCGCCCTTCCCGTCGCCCTTGCCCTTTGTGCAGTGGCGGCACCCGCCCACGCCCAGGATGCCCGGGCCCAGGATCGCTCTTCGGACCCGGGCGCGGCCCCTGCCGCTCCGGAAACCGACGATTTTCACGATCGCCGGATCGCCCCGACGGGCGAGATCGTGGTCACCGCGACCGGGCTCGAACAGCTCGACGTGCTGGCCGGGACCACGGTGGTCGAGGGCGCGGAACTGCAGCGCAACCTCGACGGGCAGATCGGCGAAGTCCTGATCAAGGTTCCGGGCGTTTCGGCAACCGGTTTCGCGCCCGGCGCCTCGCGCCCCGTCCTGCGCGGCTTCTCGGGCGAGCGGGTCAAGGTCCTGATCGACGGGATCGGCGCGATCGACGCCTCGAACACCTCTGCCGACCACGCGACCGCGATCGACCCGCTGACGGCCGAGCGGATCGAGGTTCTGCGCGGCCCCGCGGTCCTGCTCTACGGCAGCCAGGCGATCGGCGGCGCGGTCAACGTGATCGACAAGCGCATCCCGCTGCGCCGGCTGAACGAGCCGTTCCATCTCGACGCGCTGGCCGGGGTCGATACCGCTTCCGACCTGCGCGAGGGCGGGGCCTCGCTCGACGTGCCGCTGGGCGAGCGCTTCGTGGTCCACGTCGACGGCGCCTATCGCAAGACCGGCGACCTGGAGATCCCGGGCTATGTCGTCGTGCCGGAACTGCGCGCGGATCTCCTCGCCGACGCGGCGGAGGAAGAGGAAGAAGGCCACCTGGAAGAGGCCGAGGAACTGCGCGAGGCGGCCAATCACCGCGGCACGCTGCCCGGCAGCGCGACCGAGACCTGGAGCGCCAACGCCGGCTTCGCGTTCTTCGAAGGCGACAGCAACCTGGGCGCCTCGTTCGGGATCTACGACACCACTTATGGCGTCCCGCTGCGCCCCGGCACGAGCCATCACCACGGCGAGGAAGACCACGACGACGACCACGATCATGAACACGACGACGACCACGACGATCACGAGGATCACGAGGGCGAGGAGGAGCACGGCCACGAGGACGTGACGATCGCCCTGCGCCAGTACCGCGCCGACTTGCGCGGCCGCCTGGCACTGGGCGACGGGTTCCTCGCCGCGCTCAACACCCGGGTCGGCTTCAGCGACTATACCCACACCGAGTTCGAGGGCGACGAAGTCGGCACCGTGTTCGAGGTCAAGGGGATCGAGGCGCGCGCCGAGCTGGAGCAGAACCGCCGCGGCAACTGGGGCGGTTCGACCGGCATCCAGTACTATTACCGCGATTTCGACGCCTATGGCGCGGAAGCCTACGTGCCGAAGAACCACACCGACCAGGTGGCCGTGTTCACCCTGCAGGAAATCGATTTCGACCCGTTCCAGGTCGAGCTCGCCGCACGTTACGAGGCGACCGACGTCGAATCGCAGGTCGCCGGTTTCGACCGGTCGTTCGACACTTTCTCGGGCGCGCTGGGCCTGATCTACGAGACGGCCGGCGGGCTGCGCTTCGGCGTGACCGGCAGCCGCGCCGAACGCGCGCCGAGCGCGGAAGAGCTGCTGTCCGACGGCCCCCATATCGCGACGCAGGCCTACGAGATCGGCGACCGCGACCTGGAGGTCGAGGGCGCCTGGGGGCTGGAAGCCTTCGTCCGCGGCGCGCTGGGCGACGGGACGGTCAGCCTCGCGGTCTATCGCAACTGGTTCGACGACTACATCTACCTCGCCGAAACCGGGGAGGAGGAAGACGAACTGCCGGTGTTCCAGTACCTGCAGGGCGATGCCCGCTATTTCGGGGTCGAAGGCCAGGTCACCTATCCGCTCTACCAGGCCGACGGCTTCACCCTGATGGCGGACCTGCGCGGCGACTACGTCCGCGCGGAGCTGGACGACGGCACCCCGCTGCCGCGCATTCCCCCGCTGCGCCTGCTCGGCGCGCTCGAGGCGCAGACCGGGCCGGTCGATGCGCGGGTGGAAGTGCAGTGGTTCGACGGGCAGGACCGCGTCGCGCCGTTCGAAAGCGCGACCGATGCGTTCACTTTCGTCAACGCCTCGATCGCGTGGAAGCCGCTGCGCGGCAACGACAACGTGACCGTCCTGCTCCAGGCGAACAACCTGTTCGACGCCGAGGGGCGCCGCCATGCGAGCTTCACCAAGGATTTCGTCCCGCTCGCCGGGCGCAACTTCAAGATCGGCCTGCGCACGAGCTTCTGATTTTCCTCCCCGGCCGCCCGTTCCCGCAGCGGGGCGGGCGGCCGACCGGGGGGCGCCTCACCCCTCTTCGGGGGCGAAGCGCAGCTCGGCGCGTTCCTCCAGCCGCGCGACCAGGGCCTCGCCCAGGAAGTGCCCCGGCGTGCCGACACCGCCGGGCGCCTCGCACGACAGCAGGGCCATGCCGGTTTCGCCCAGCATCCGGCTGGTCGATCCGTAGCCGGGATCGTAACGGCCCTTCACCGCGTAATGCAGGCGCTCGCCGCCCGGCATCTCGCCGACGAACAGCAGGTCGTAGGAACCCGCCTCGCGCTCGGCCTTGCTCGGCCCCTCGCCGGGCTTGGGCGGCTTGGCGCCGAAGGGGTTCTTGAGCATCTCGGTTACCGCGTCGGCCGCCGCCTTGCCCGCTTCGCCGGGGCTGGTCAGCATCATCTCGTCGTAACGGAAATCCTCGCCATAGGGGAAACCGCCGAGGAAATTGGTCCGGTGGACGTTCTTGATGTTGATCGTGGCCATGATGAACGGCGCCGCCCACTTGCCCAGGTCTTCCTCGTAACGCGGGACCATGCCGCCGGGCTGTTCGGGCCCCTCGAAACCCGGGGTCAGGCCGAAGGGGCTCTGCAGGATCGGGATCAGCTTCGGGTTCTTCGCCACGGCCTTCATCGTCGCGCCCAGGCTGGCGGCGGTCCCGCCGGAGAACGTGCCCTGCATCGAGCGGACCCGGCCGCGCACGCGCGGGGCGGGCGCGCCGAAGCGCCGCTGCGCCTCTTTCTGCAGCATCAGCACGCCCAGGTCGAAGGGGATCGAATCGAAACCGCTCGAAAAGCAGATGCGCGCCCCGCTTTCCTTCGCCGCCGCGTGGTGCCGGTCGATCTGCTCGCGCATCCAGCCCGGTTCCCCGCACAAGTCGGCATAGTCGGTACCGGTCGCGACGCAGGCCGCGACCAGCGCCTCGCCGTAGAGCTGGTACGGGCCGACAGTCGTCAGGACCACGCGTGTGCGGCGGCACATGGCCTCCAGCGCGGCGGTGTCGTCGGCGTCGGCCACGACCAGCGGCGTTTCCGCCGGCGCGCCGATCGCGTCGCGCACGTCCTGCAGCTTGGTCAGGCTGCGGCCGGCCATTGCCCACTTCGGCCCATCCTGCCGGTCGCCGTATTCGCGCACGAAATGCTCGGCCACCAGGCGCCCGGTATAGCCGGTCGCGCCATAGACCACGATGTCGAATTCACGGTTTGCCATCAAAGCGATTCTCCCTTGCGGGCGGGAGAATGGAACAGCGCGCGCCGCCTTACAACCGGCGCGCGGTCACAGCCGGGGCAGGGTTACCCCGCGCTGCCCCATGTACTTGCCCGCGCGGTCGCGATAGCTCGTCTCGCACCGCTCGTTGCCCTGCAGGAACAGGAACTGGCATGCCCCCTCGTTGGCGTAGATCCGGGCCGGCAGCGGGGTCGTATTCGAGAATTCGAGCGTGACGTGCCCTTCCCACCCCGGCTCGAGCGGGGTGACGTTCACGATGATCCCGCAGCGCGCATAAGTGCTCTTGCCCAGGCAGATCACCAGCACGTCTTCCGGTACGCGGAAATATTCGACCGTGCGCGCCAGGGCGAAAGAATTGGGCGGGATCACGCAGACGTCGGTCTTGCGGTCGACGAAGGAATTGGCGGCGAAGTCCTTCGGATCGACCACCGCGCTGTCGACATTGGTGAAGATCTTGAACTCGTCCGCCACGCGCGCGTCGTAGCCGTAGCTGGAAAGGCCGTAGGAAATGCATCCCTCGCGCCGCTGCGCCTCGACGAAAGGCTCGATCATGCCTTTCTCCTGCGCCTGGGTGCGGATCCACCGGTCGGAAAGAATCGCCATGGCCCGGTCATTCCCCAGCCTCGCGGACAGGGCAAGCCGCGCGCCGGCGTTATCCCCTTCCGCCGGCCGCCCCGCGCGTCAGTCGATCGGGCGCGCACCCAGCTGCGGGTTGAGCCGGGTCACATGGTTCAGCCACTTCTTCGGGCGGCGCAGCATGTCCTTGGGGTATTCGACCTTCAGCCCGGCGATCCGGGCCATCGCGCCGACGAAATGGATGCAGTTGCGCCGGTCGAGGTCGTAGTACTTGCCCGGCGCATCGCGCCATTTCGCCACTTCGGCGCGCACGCGCCAGTACTGCGCGTCGGTGAGGGTGACGGTGAAATGGCGGTTGGTCTTGCGCAGGTATTTCTCCTCCTCGGTCATGATCGCGTGTTCGACCGGGCCGCTCAGGATGCGGGTGGAGATCGTCTTCGCCGTGAAGCCGTAGTTTTCCTGCACCGGGGCGCCGGTTTCCTCCAGCGTCCCTTCGAGCACGATGAAGGCATGGGGATAGCGGCCGAACAGGACCGAGCCGTTGAAGCTGTGGAAGCTCATCCGCACCTCGGCCGCCGCGCCGGCCGAGCAGGCCAGCGCGACGAGCGCGAGAAGCATTGCGAGAAAGCGGCCCATTGCCCGCCTGACTAGCAAATCGCGGCGCGGAGGAAAGCCCCGGTCAGCTCGCCAGCAGCGTGGCGTTGCCGCCCGCCGCCGTCGTGTCGATGCACACGACCCGCTCGGTCGCGAAGCGCGCGACGTAGTGCGGGCCGCCGGCCTTGGGGCCGGTACCCGACAGGCCCTCGCCGCCGAACGGCTGGCTTTCCACGACCGCCCCGATCTGGTTGCGGTTGACGTAGAAATTGCCGACCCGGGCGCGCGCCTCGACGAAGCGGCGGGTCGCCTCGATCCGGCTGTGGAGGCCAAGCGTGAGGCCGTAGCCGGTGGCATTGATGTCCTCGATCACCCGTTCCAGCTCGCTTGCCTTGTAGCGCACGACGTGCAGGATCGGGCCGAAGTTCTCGCGCCGCAGGTCGAGGATCGAATCCATCTCGATGATCGTCGGCGCGACGAAGCAGCCCTGGGCCGCCCCGCGCGGCAGCTTGCGCCGCCAGACCTTGCGCCCGTGCTTCTTGCGCCGCGCGACGTGCCGTTCGAGCGCGGCCTTGGCGTCGGGGTCGATCACCGGGCCGACGTCCGTCGCCAGGTCCTCCGGATCGCCGATCACCAGCGCCTCGAACGCGCCCTTGATCATTTCCAGCATCTCGTCGGCCACGTCGTCCTGCAGGTAGAGCACGCGCAGCGCGCTGCACCGCTGGCCCGCGCTCTGGAACGCGCTGTTGACGACATCGCGGGTGACCTGTTCGGGCAGGGCGGAGCTGTCCACGATCATCGCGTTCTGGCCGCCGGTCTCGGCGATCAGCGTCGCGATCGGCCCCTCGCGCGCGGCGAGGCTGCGGTTGATCGCCTGGGCCGTCTGGGTCGATCCGGTGAAGGCGACCCCCGCGATCCGCGGGTCGGAGGTGATCAGCTGTCCCACCTCGCCGGCCCCGGGCAGGAGCTGGAACACGTCTTCGGGAATGCCCGCTTCGTGGCACAACTTCACCGCCAGCGCGGCGATCAGCGGGGTCTGCTCCGCCGGCTTGGCGACGACGGTATTGCCCGCCGCGAGCGCCGCCGCAGCCGGGCCGATGAAGATCGCCAGCGGGAAGTTCCACGGGCTGATCGTCGCGAAGACGCCGCGGCCGTGCAGGCTCAGCCGGTTCTCCTCGCCCGTCGGGCCGGGCAGGGGCAGGGGGGCGGTGAACAGGCGCCGCGCCTCGTTGGCGTAATAGCGCAGGAAATCGACCGCCTCGCGCAGTTCGAGAACCGCGTCCATCAGCGTCTTGCCCGCTTCGCGCTGGCACAGGCTGAGGATCTCGTCGGTATGGGCCTCGAACATGTCGGCCGCGGCTTCGAGCAGGAGCGCGCGCTTTTCCCCGCCGAGCGAATCCCAGCCGGGCTGGATCGCGATCGCCCGGGTGATCGCGACGTCGATCTCCTCGGGCAGGGCATCGCGCCGCGTGCCGACCTCGTGGGTGAGATCCTGCGGCTGGGTGATCGGCGCGACTTCCCCCTGTTCGGGCGAACGCAGCGTCGGCTCGGCATGCCAGCGGCGGGCGTCGAGCACGTGCAGGCGTTCGAGCAGGGGTTCGACCACCAGCGGATCGGCCAGGTCGATCCCCGCGCTGTTGCGGCGGCCCGGGAAGATGTCGGCCGGCAGCGGGATCTGCGGGTTGCGCCGCGGCTCCATCGCCGCCAGCTCGGCCACCGGGTCGCCGGTCAGCGCCGCCACCGGCACTTCGGCATCGGCCATGCGGTTGACGAAGCTGGAATTGGCGCCGTTCTCGAGCAGGCGCCGCACGAGATAGGCCAGCAGGTCCTTGTGCGTGCCCACCGGGGCGTAGATCCGCACCGGCGTCTTGCGGTTGCCTTCCAGTTCGCCCAGCTCGGCATAGACTTCCTCGCCCATGCCGTGCAGCCGCTGGAACTCGTAGGACGGCCCCTGCCGATCGGCCGGCTCGCCCTGCTCCGCCAGCGCCTTGACCGCGCCGATCGTATAGGCGTTGTGCGTGGCGAAGGCGGGGTAGATCGCGTCGCGCGCCTCCAGCAGGCGCGCCGCGCAGGCGAGGTAGGACACGTCGGTCCCGACCTTGCGGGTGAAGACGGGGAAATCCTTGTAACCGCCGACGTGGCTGATCTTGATCTCGGTATCCCAGTACGCGCCCTTGACCAGGCGCACCATCAGCCGGCGGCCGTGGCGCCGTGCCAGCTTGGCGATCCAGTCGCACAGCGGCACGCCGCGCTTCTGGTAGGCCTGGATGGCGAGGCCGAAGCCTTCCCACGGCTGCCCGCCGGGCCGGGCGAAGATCTCGTCGTCGGCCACCAGCGCCTCGATGATGTCGAGCGACAGCTCCAGCCGCTCGGCCTCTTCGGCGTCGATGGTGAAATGCATGTTGGCGTCGCGCGCCTTGATCGCGAGCCCCTTGAGCACGGGGACGAGCGCCTTGGTCGCGGCGGCCGCGTGGAAATGGTCGTAGCGCGGATAGAGCGCGGAAAGCTTGACCGATATGCCGGGCGAGCGGGCGATCCCGCCGTCGACTTCGCGCGCGAGCCGCTCGATCGCGTGCTCGTAGGCCTGGCGATAGCGTTCGGCATCGGGGAACGTCATCGCCGCTTCGCCCAGCATGTCGAAGCTGTGCGTCAGGCCGCGCGCGCGTTCGGGGGCGGCGCGCTTCAGCGCCTCCTCGATCGTCCGGCCGAAAACGAACTGCCCGCCCAGGATCCGCATGGCCTGCAGCGTCGCCCGGCGGATCACCGGTTCGCCGAGGCGGTTCATCGCGTTGCGCAACGTGCGGCCCATGCCGCGCTGGTGCTCTTCGGGGCGCTCGAGCACTTCGCCGGTGAGCATCAGCGAGAAGGTCGCGGCGTTGACGAAAGTGGAACTGCTTTCGCCCAGGTGTTCGGACCAGTCGATGTCGCCGATCTTGTCGCGGATCAGGGCATCGGCGGTGCGGCTGTCGGGCACGCGCAGCAGCGCCTCGGCCAGGCACATCAGCGCGATGCCTTCCTCGGTCGCGAGGCCGAACTGCTGGAGGAAGGCATCGATCCCGCTCGCCTTGCGTTCGCGCGCACCGGAAATCAGCTTCCCGGCGATCGACGCGGCCTGCGGATGGACGGCGCCGGCAGGGGCGGCCTGTCGCAGCCGTTCGGCCACGCAGGCTTCCTCGTCCTGGCGATAGGCGAGGCGGATAGCGGTTCGGTCGAGCGGAGCGGAAACGGGCATAGTGCGACTCGGGGTGAAAGTTGCGGTGAATTCGGCGCCCTTGGACGCGCTTCGGGCGGCAATCAAGCGAAGTCGGCAGCGAGGCTGGCCGCTACGTTTTCGTGGGCTTCTTGGGGCAGGTGGAGCCCCAGTTTGCTCCGCCGCCAGAGAACGTCTTCGCTCGTCTGCGCCATTTCTTCGCGGCGCATGTAATCGACTTCCGCCTCGCTCAGCCCGCCGCCCAGGTCGCGGCCCAGGCCGTCCGGCGCGCGCGCTTCGCCGATCACCCGTTCGATCCGGGTGCCGTAGGCGCGCGCCATGCGCCGCGCGGTTGCCGCCGGCAGCCAGGGCCAGAGCGCGCGGACTTCGGCCAGGAAGGCATCGAAGCCGCCGGCAAAATCGCCGCCCGGCAGCGGCGCATCGCCGGTCCAGGGCCGGGCGGGCACCGCGAGATGGCGCGCCAGCCGCTCCATCGCGTGTTCGGCCAGGCGGCGATAAGTGGTGATCTTGCCCCCGAAGATGCTCAACAGGGGCGGTGCGCCGTCCGGCGCATCGACGGCAAAGACGTAGTCGCGGGTCACGGTTGCGTCACTCGCGGCATTGTCTTCGTAAAGCGGCCTGATTCCTGCATAGGACGAAACGACGTCTGCGGGGCCAACCGGTTCCGAGAAATAGGCGCTGGCCGCCGCGCAGAGGTAGTCGCGCTCCTCACCCGAAATCGCCACCGCGTCGCGATCGCCGGCGAAGGGCCGGTCGGTCGTGCCGATCAGGGTGAAGTCGTCCTCGTAGGGGATCGCGAAGACGATCCGCCCGTCGCCGTTCTGGAAGATATAGGCGTGCGCGCCTTCGAACTTGCGGCGCACGACGACGTGGCTGCCTTGCACCAGGCGCAAGTGCGCTTTGGCCCGGCCGGCGGTGGCGAGTGCGGCGATGTCGTCCACCCACGGCCCCGCGGCGTTGATCACGGCGCGCGCGCGGACGGTCTGCTCGCCCCCGGGGCGAAACCAGCGCGGCGCGCCAGTGGTCGCCCGCGCGGGCGAGCGCGCTGCAGCGGGTGCGCGTCATGATCCGCGCGCCGCGTTCGCGCGCGTCGATCGCGTTGAGAACGACCAGCCGCGCGTCGTCCACCCAGCAATCCGAATAGGCGAAGCCCCGGGCGAAGCGGTCCTTCAGCACGGCCGCGTGGGGCGGCGCAGACAGGTCCACCGCCTCGCTGCCCGGCAGCGACCGGTTGCCGCCCAGGTGGTCGTAGAGGAACAGGCCCAGGCGCAGCATCCAGCGCGGGCGCAGCCCCTCGTGGTGCGGCAGGACGAAGCGCAGCGGGCGCACGAGGTGCGGCGCGATCCGCAGCAGGACCTCGCGCTCGCGCAGCGATTCGCGGACCAGCCGGAACTCGTAGTGTTCGAGATAGCGCAGCCCGCCATGCACCAGCTTGGTGCTGGCCGACGACGTGTGGCTGGCGAGGTCGTCTTTCTCCGCCAGGGCGACCGACAGCCCGCGGCCCGCCGCGTCGCGGGCGATGCCTGCGCCGTTGATGCCCCCGCCGATCACCAGGAGATCGTACATGGCGCGCAGCCCTATCGGTTCGCGCCCCGCATGGCGAGCCATTTGCACCGCCTGCGCCCCCGTCTATGGCGGGCGGGAACTGGCAGTAACGGGAAATGCAGACATGGCAGGCCGCTATTTCGACGAATGGCAGGTGGGCGACCGGATCGAGCACGAGATCCGCCGCACGGTGACCGAGACCGACAACCTGCTGTTCACGACGATGACCCACAATCCCCAGCCGCTGCACCTCGATGCGGAGGCGGCGCGCGAATCCGAATTCGGGCAGATCCTCGTCAACGGCACTTTCACGTTTGCGCTGATGGTGGGGCTGAGCGTGGGCGACACGACGCTCGGCACGCTTATCGCCAACCTCGGGTACGACAAGGTCGCCATGCCGGCGCCGGTCGCGATCGGCGATACCCTGCGCGCGACCAGCGAAGTCGCGGCCCTGCGCGAATCGAAATCGCGGCCCGGGGCCGGGATCGTCACGTTCACCCACCAGATGCTGAACCAGCGCGACGAGGTCGTCTGCCGCTGCGAGCGCTCGGCCCTGGTTCGTCGCAAGCCGGCCTAGGGCCCTTTTCGCCGCCCGCCCTCTCTCCCTCCCGTCCGCCTCGCCCCGTCGGGCGGGAGCCTATCGGCCCGCCGGGCGTTGCCCGGGCAGGCATGAAGGAAGACCCGCACAGCATCGGGGACGTCCTCGACGGGATCGAGGACCTTGGCGAACGGCGCGACAAGGTCTGCGTCGGCGACGCGCTGGACGAATTCGGCCGTCGCAGTTTCGGGCCGATCCTGCTGTTCCTGCCGCTGATAGAGCTTTCGCCGATCGGCGGGATTCCCGGCGTGCCGACGTTCCTCGCGGTGATGATCGCGCTGATCGCGGGCCAGCTGCTGTTCGGGCGCGAACATGTCTGGCTGCCCGATTTCGTCGAACGCCGCGCGATCGACGGCGACCGGCTGGCGCGCGGGGCGCATCGGCTGGACAAGGTGGCGGCGACGATCGACGGCTGGTTCCACGGGCGCCTCAAGTGGCTTACCCGCGGCATCTGGCCGCGGGTGGCGGCGCTGGTGGTGGTCCTGCTGTGCTGCGCCGTGCCGCCGCTGGAATTCCTGCCTTTCGCCAGTTCCGCGCCGATGATCGCGATCGCCGCCTTCGGCCTCGCGCTCATGGTGCGCGACGGGCTGCTGATGGTGATTGCCTTCGCCATTTCGACCGGCGCGGTCGCGGTCGTCGCCGGGGTGCTGACCTCGGGCGGCTCGGGCTAGGCGCCGCCGGCGCCCCGTCCGGCCGGAAGGGGCGCCGGCCGTTATCTTGCCATTCACCTCGCCGCCCCTACATTGGCACGCGAAAGGATCACTGTTTCAGCGATGAACGACGATAGGCAGCCCGACGGCCCCGAGAACGGCGGCGGTCCCAACCCCTGGATGAAGAGCCTGATGGTCTGGGGCGGGATCTTCCTCGCGCTGGTCCTGCTCGTCTCGATGTTCGGCAATGCCGGGCAACCGGCGGGCAACGAGATCGGCTATTCCACCTTCCGCGAGAACGTGGAGGCCGGGATGGTCAAGGACGTGACCATCTCGCCCGAGCAGATCACCGGCACGATGAAGAACGGGGAGGCCTTCTCGACCGTCCCGGTCACCAGCGACACGCGCCTGACCGAGCTGCTCGAGGCCAATGGCGTCGAATATACCGGCAGCGCGCCCGAGCGCATGAGCCTGCTGATGGCGATTCTCGTCCAGTCGCTGCCGTTCATCCTGATCCTCGGCATTGCCTTCTTCGCGCTGCGCCAGGTGCAGAAGGGCGGCGGCGGCGGGGCCATGGGCTTCGGCAAGTCCAAGGCCAAGATGCTGACCGAGAAACAGGGCAAGGTCACCTTCGACGACGTCGCCGGGATCGACGAAGCGCGCGAGGAGCTGGAGGAAATCGTCGAGTTTCTCAAGGATCCGCAGCGCTTCTCCAAGCTTGGCGGCCAGATTCCCAAGGGCGCGCTGCTGGTCGGCTCGCCCGGCACCGGCAAGACCCTGCTCGCACGCGCGATCGCGGGCGAGGCGGGCGTGCCCTTCTTCACCATCTCGGGCTCCGACTTCGTCGAGATGTTCGTCGGCGTCGGCGCCAGCCGCGTGCGCGACATGTTCGAACAGGCGAAGAAGAACGCGCCGTGCATCGTCTTCATCGACGAGATCGACGCGGTCGGCCGCCATCGCGGCCACGGCCTCGGCAATTCGAACGACGAGCGCGAGCAGACATTGAACCAGCTCCTGGTCGAGATGGACGGGTTCGAGGCGAACGAGGGCATCATCATCATCGCCGCGACCAACCGCCCCGACGTGCTCGACCCCGCGCTGCTGCGCCCCGGCCGGTTCGACCGGCAGGTCGTCGTGCCCGTGCCCGACATCGAGGGGCGCGAGAAGATCCTGGGCGTGCACATGAAGAAAGTGCCGCTGGCGCCCGACGTCAACCCGCGCACGATCGCGCGCGGCACGCCGGGCTTTTCGGGCGCGGACCTCGCCAACCTCGTCAACGAGGCGGCCCTGCTGGCCGCGCGGCGCAACAAGCGCCTCGTCGCGATGCAGGAGTTCGAGGACGCGAAAGACAAGGTCATGATGGGCAGCGAACGCCGTTCGATGGTCATGACCGACGACGAGAAGAAGATGACCGCCTATCACGAGGCGGGCCATGCCCTGGTGTCGCTGAACGAGCCCGCGTCGGACCCGATCCACAAGGCCACGATCATCCCGCGCGGGCGCGCGCTGGGCATGGTCATGCGCCTGCCGGAACGCGACAACTACTCGTACCACCGCGACAAGATGCATGCCGATCTCGCCGTGGCGATGGGCGGGCGCGTGGCGGAAGAGATCATCTTCGGCCACGACAAGGTGTCGAGCGGCGCCTCGTCCGATATCCAGTACGCGACCAAGCTGGCGCGCAACATGGTCACCAAGTGGGGGATGAGCGACAAGCTCGGCCCGCTGCAGTACGAGGAAAGCCAGGAAGGCTATCTCGGCATGGGCCAGACCGCGCGCACGATGGGTTCGGGCGATACCAACAAGCTGATCGATGCCGAGATCCGCAAGCTGGTGGAGGGCGCGCACAAGCGTGCGACCGATATCCTGAAGGAGCAGGAGGACAAGCTCCACCTGCTCGCCCAGGCCATGCTCGAGTACGAGACGCTGACCGGCGACGAGATCAGGGAACTGCTCGACAACGGCAAGATCGACCGCCCGGACGAGCCGAAGGGCCCGGCGGTGCGGCCGGTGACCGGTTCGGCCATTCCCAAGGCGGGCAAGCGTTTCGGGTCCAGCGGCGAGGGCGCCCCCCAGGGCGCCTGAACCGCGCCCCGGCGGCGGCCCGTCAGCCGCCCGCCATCATCGCGATCCCGGTGACGAACAGGCTGATCGCGATCCACGCGAACAGGCTCAGCGCGAGCATCCGCCAGAATGCGCCGAACCGCCCGAGGCCGTAGGCCTCGCGCAGCTGGCGGTACATGTGCCATGGCGCGTAGAGCAGCACGAGCCCGCCGATCGACGGGTAGCCGAAGAAGAACAGCAGGCTCGACACCGCGGCCAGCGCGATCATGAAGGTGATCGAATAAGTCGCGAAGACCGTGTGGTCGTAGCCGCGGAAGCGCCGGCTGAACGGGAACAGCAGCCAGACGAAGGGCACCGAGAGCGGGATCAGCATCCAGCTGAACTTGTAGGCGTTGGTCTGCAGCTTGTAGATCGTGAGCTGCGGATTGGCCGATGCCTTTTCCCACGCTTTCGCCACCGCGCTGCCCGAGGGCAGGGGCGTGCGTTCGAAGCCCGAGGCGAAGCGCGTGGCGAAGTCGTTGTCGGGTTCGCCCAGCACCAGCTCCAGCCCGGCCTGGTCGTCCTCCAGCGCGGCGATGCGCGTGTCGATCTCGGCCGCGCGCTCGCCCTCGTCGGGCACGGCGGCGCGTTCCTCCTCCAGCTCGGCCAGCCGTTCCGCGTTGGCCGCGTGAACCTCGCGCACCCGTTCCATCCCGGTGACCTCGGTCCCCAGCGCGCTGCCGCCGCCGAGCATGCTGAACGTCGCGTAGCTGAGGAAGACCACGAAGAGGAACAGCGCGATCGGGCTGACGTAGCTCGCCCGGCGCCCGTCGATATATTCGCGCGTCAGCCGCCCCGGCCGCCAGGCGAGCAGCGGCAGCGTGCGCCAGGTCTTGCCCTCGAAATGGAGCACGCCGTGGACGAGGTCGTGGACGAACGCGCTCAGCGTGCGGTGGACGTGGGCGCGCTGGCCGCAGGCGTGGCAATGCGATCCGACCAGGCGCGTGCCGCAGTTGAGGCAGGCCTCCTCGCGGGTATGCCCGCCCGGGCCGGGTGCGGAGCCGGGGGTGGCACCGGCGGCCTTCGCGCCTTCCGCGCGCGGCTCCAGCGCCCGCGCTGCCAGGCCGCCGGTGGCCATGTCGGCCACGCTTTCCCCGATGTCTCCCGCCATGGCGCCGTTCTACGGCGCGATCGGCCGGGCGGCAATGGCCGTGACAGCGCGCGCGGGCGCGTTTACTGTGCCCGGCGCATAGCAGGGAGGGGATCGGGCAGGCCGCGCCGGCGGCAGGCCCCGGGGCAAATGGGCAGGCACGTTCATCGGCGGCGATCCCTGCGCGCGGCGGCCGCGCCCCTCGGCGCCTGCCTGCTCGCCCTCGCCGCGCCGGCGCAGGCCCGGGAAGCGGCAGAGGAGGCGCCCGCCGCCCCTGCGCCATTCGCACCCCTGCCCGCCCCCCTGCCGACCGCCCCGGCCATGCCCGCGGAGGCCGACACCCCCTCGCCCGAAGCGCCCGCCGCGGCCGCTGCCCCGGCGGAGAGGATCGAGGTGCGCGCGGTCTGGTCGCAGTTCGCCGATCTCCCGCTGGCCGGCGATGCCGACGCGGTGCTGCGCCACGGCGGCAAGGTCGATGCCCATGTCGCGATCGCGGGCGATGCCTTCGGGGCGCAGGGGGGCTGGACGCTGAACCTGCACCCCGAGCTGCGCTATGGCCGCAGCGCCAACGGCGCGCTGGGCCTGATACCGTCGAACACGGCGCTCTATTATCCCGACAGCGAGGGGACGGCCTTCGATCTCTCGATCGACGTCACCCGGCGCTGGGACAGCGGCACCAGCCTGACGGTCGGCAAGATCAACGTGCTCGACCTCGCCGCCGACCTGCCGATCGTGGGCGGGGGCGGGCACGAGGGGTTCCAGAACCTCGCGCTGGCCCTGCCGCCCAGCGCGATCGTGCCCGGTTCGCTGACCGGGGCGATGCTCAGCGTGCCGACCGACAAGGCGCTGCTGCGCCTCTGGGTCTTCGATCCCGAGCTGCAATCGCAGCGCAGCGGGCTGGAAAGCCCCTTCGCCGACGGGGTCGGCTTCCTCGGCTCGGTCACGGTCCCGGCCAGGCTGGGCGGGCGGCGCGGATACTATGCCGTCAAGCTGGCCGGTTCGACGCGCGACAGCATTGCCGACGATGCCCTGCCCGCCGTGCTCGTGCCCCCGCCCGGCGCGCCTTTCGGCGGCCGCCGGGGCGAAATCAGCGCCGTGATCGCGGCCTACCAGTACATCGCCGAATACCCGGAGCACCCGGGCGCGGGGATCGGCCTGTTCGGCCAGGTCTACCTGTCCAACGGCGACCCGACGTTCCTCGACCGCAGCGGCTTCATCGGCATTGCCGGGAACCCGCGCCCGCGCCCGCGCGACCGGTTCGGGCTGACCTATTTCCGCTATTCGCTGACCGACCGGCTCGTCTCCGCCCTCGCGGGCCGGGTCGCGCTGGAAGACGAGGAGGGGGTGGAGGCGTTCTACACCCTCGCGCTGGCCGAGCGGCTGCGCCTGACGATCGATCTCCAGGCGGTCGACCCGGCGATCTCCGCGCGCGACCTGGGCGTGATCGGGAGCCTGCGGCTGACGACTAGCTTCTGAGCCGCCAGTCGATCGCGCCGCGGCCCTGCGTCTCGAGGAAGGCATTGGCCCGGCTGAACGGGCGCGAGCCGAAGAAGCCGCGATGGGCCGACAGCGGGCTGGGATGTGGCGAGCGCAGGACGAGGTGGCGCTGCGTGCCGGCGAGGTCGGGTATCCGCGCGGCCTTGGCCTGGGCGTGGCTGCCCCAGAGGATGAACACGCTCGGTTCCGGCCGCGCCGCGACCGCCGCGACGCAGGCGTCGGTGATCGCTTCCCACCCCTTGCCCGCGTGGCTGCCGGCGCGCCCGGCCTCCACCGTCAGGGCATTGTTGAGCAGCAGGACCCCTTGCCGCGCCCAGGCGCTGAGATCGCCGTGGCCGGGCCGCGGCAGGCCGAGATCGCTTTCCAGTTCCTTGTAGATGTTGAGCAGGCTCGGCGGAACGCGGACCCCCTCGGGCACGGCGAAGCACAGGCCCATCGCCTGCCCCGGCCCGTGATAGGGGTCCTGCCCCAGGATCACCACGCGCACCCGGTCGAGCGGGGTCAGGTCGAGCGCGGCGAGGCGCGTGCCGCGCGGCGGGTAGATCGTGCGCCCGGCCGCTTCCTCGGCCTGCAGCCAGCCGCCCAGCCGCCGTGCCTCGGGCGCGGAAAGCACCGGCTCCAGCGCCGCCTGCCAGCTCTCGGGGATCGCCTCGCTCATCGCGCGCGACGATAGGGCCGGTCGCCGCCGCCCGCCAGCAGCCCTTCCCCTCAATCCCCAATCGGCCTAAGGGCGGGCCATATGGCAGTGCATTTTCACGAAGAAGACCTGCCCGAAGGCGTTCTCGCGCCCGGGCCGGTCGCCGTCGATACCGAGACGATGGGTCTCGTCACCCCCCGCGACCGGCTGTGCCTGGTGCAGATCAGCGACGGCGGGGGCGACGAACACCTCGTGCGTTTCGCGGTCGGCAGCCGGTTCGACGCGCCCAACCTCAAGGCCGTGCTCGCCGATCCCGCGCGCCTCAAGCTGTTCCATTTCGCCCGGTTCGACCTGGCGGCGATCGAATATTACCTCGGCGTCACCGCCGCCCCGGTGTTCTGCACCAAGATCGCGAGCAAGCTGACCCGGACCTACACCGATCGCCACGGCCTGAAGAACCTCGTCCAGGAACTGCTCGGCGGCGAGATTTCGAAGGCGCAGCAGAGCTCCGACTGGGGAGCGGAAGAAATCAACGAGGCGCAGCGCGACTATGCCGCGTCCGACGTGCGCTTCCTCCACCGCCTGCACGAGGTCTTCGTCGAGCGGCTCGCGCGCGAGGGGCGCAGCGAAATGGCGCAGGCCTGTTTCGATTTCCTGCCCACCCGCGCCCGGCTGGACCTTGCAGGATGGGCTGAACAGGACATATTCAGCCATGCCTAGGGGGCGCAGCGGCAGGCCCGGTCGATGGTTATCAAGCGACGCATAGAAACCCGCGAAGCGGCGCAGCTGCGCAGCAAGCGCCAGCATTTCGCCGCGCCCGGCGGCTCGCACGACCGGCTGGTCGGGTTTCTCGCCCGGGCCCTGCCGATGGGTGTCGGCGTGGTCGCGGCGCTGATGGTGATCACCCCGCTCAGCCCGCGCGGCGAAGTCAGCTTCCTGCTCGATCGCAACAAGGTCGCGATGATCGACGAGCGGCTGCGGGTCGATAACGCGATGTACCGCGGCCAGGACGACCGCGGCCGCCCGTTCTCGCTGACCGCGGGGGAGGCGGTCCAGCGTTCCAGCGCGGAAGGGGTGGTGCGGATGAACGACCTCGTCGCGCGCCTCGCGATGACCGAGGGGCCCGCGCGGCTGACCGCGCAGGCCGGAGCCTACGACATCAGCGCGGACCTGGTGACCGTGTTCGGCCCGGTCCGGCTGACCGCGGCCGACGGTTACCGCATGGTCGCGCGCGGGGTTTCTGTCGATCTCGCGGCCAAGCGCATGGTCGGCACCGGCGGGATCGAGGGGGCAATCCCGGCCGGCACGTTCTCCTCCGACCGGCTCGAGGCCGACCTGGAGGCCCGCACGGTGGCGCTTGACGGCAATGCCCGCTTGCGCATGGTTCCCGGTGAATTGAGGATGCCCTGATGACTTCGCACCTTTCCACTGCATCGCGCCGGTCCACCGTGTCGCGTTGGGGCCTTGGCGGCTTCGTCGGCGCCCTGGCGATCTTCGCCGGCATCCAGGCGGGCGCGCAGGCGATCGCCGGGCACAATTCGAACGCGCCGGTGAACTATGCCGCCGACCGGATCGAGCTGCAGGACCGGCAGAACCGCGTCGTCCTGTCGGGCAACGTCGATATTACCCAGGCCGGGCTGCGCGTGCGCGCGGCGCGCACGCTGGTCAATTACTCCGATGCCGGGACGCTCAGGATCCAGCGCATCACCGCGACCGGCGGGGTGCGGGTGACGCGCGGCAGCGAATCGGCGACCGGCGACGTCGCGGTTTACGATTTCAACCGCCGCATCATCACGATGGCGGGCAATGTCCGCCTGCGGCGCGGCAACGACACGCTGAACGGCGGCCGCCTGGTGATCGATCTCGCCAGCGGGGTTTCCAGCGTGGACGGCAGCGCGGCCGGCTCTTCCGGGGTGACCGGGCAGACCCGCGGTTCGGACGGGCGCGTGTCGGGCACGTTCCAAGTGCCGCAGAACTAGCCGCCGTCAGCGGCGCGCCGCGTGGCGGGCGATCTCCGCCAGCCCCTGCGCCAGCAGCAGCTCGGCCGACTGGCTGTTGGCCAGCAGCGCGCGGTGGAGCGCGACGACTTTCGCCACCAGCCGGTCGAGGTCGCGCCCGCGCCAGCGCTGGAGCTGGGCGGCGATGTCGCGTTCTTCCTTCCAGAAGATGCCCAGCCGCGCCTTGGCCCCGCGGTCGAGGTCGCCCAGCCGCCGCCCGCCCAGGGTCGCGGCAAGCCGGGCGAGCTGCGCCGCGCGCCGCTCTATCGCCAGCAGCACGCCGACCGGGTTCAGCGAGAGCGTTCGCATGCGCTGGATCTCTGCCGGGATCTTGCGCACCTCGCCCCCCAGCACGGCGTTGACGAGCGCGGCGAAGCCGTCTTCCTCGGCCGTCGCGCCGATCGCCTCCAGCGCCTCGGCATCGGCGTTGCGCGGGGCGGCGGGCGAGGCATCGAGATAGAGCGCCAGCTTCTCCACCTCCGAACGCGCCAGCCGCACGTCGAGCCCGGCGGCGCGTGCGATCCGTTCGGCGATGTCGCCGTTGAGCCGCAGCCCGGCGGCATCGGCCATCGTCCGCACGCTGGCGGTGACCGAGGGCAGGTCCGGCGGCCAGAACATCGCCACCAGCGCATCGTCGCGCTTCTCCAGAAGCTTGGCCGTGCGCGACTTGTCGGTGGCGGAAGTGGCGACGATCAGGACCGGGCAGGCATCGCCGGTGCCCGGGACCAGGTTGGCGACGGCATCGTGCGCCTCGTCGCCTGTGGCGCGCACGTAGATATGGCGCGCGCCGCCGAACAGCGAGCTGGATCGGGCCTCGTCGCCCAGCAGGACCGGGTCCTTGCGCAGGGCCGCGCCGGCCAGCTCGACCCGCTCGCCCGGATCGTCGAGCAGTTCCACGATGCGGTCGGCGGCGGCCGAGGCGCCGGCCTCGTCCGGGCCGCAGAAGAAGAACACCCGGCACTGCCGCGCCGCCCGTTGCGCGGCGCCGGCGAAATCGCGCTGGGTCGCCTTCACCGGTCCTGCTGGCGCAAGGTCAGCGAAAGCTGGGTGACGATGCGCTCGGCCACTTCCTGCGCCAGGTTTTCCAGCGCGGTCTGTTCGGCCGCGATGGTTGCATATTCGCTGGAGACGACGTCGATCCCCGCGTCGGAACCGGCCGTGGCGTCGAGCAGGATCGTCCCGTCCGCCGTGTCGACCAGCTGGTAGCGCGCGCGCAGCGTGCGCCGTTCGCGGCCGACCGTGTCGTCGCTCAGCACGCCGAGACCTTCGAGCTGGTCGTCGAGCCGCACGTCGAGCCGGTAGCGCGGGGTTTCCGCCCCGGCCGCGCCCAGCCGGTCGCGCAGCGCGTTGCGCACCAGCCATCCCGCGCGCCCCTCGATCGGGGGGACGTCCACCGCCGCCAGGCCGCGCGCGACCGTGCCGCTGCCCCCGCCGGCGTACATCGGCTGCAGCCCGCAGCCGGCCAGCGCGAGGAGCGCCGCGGCAAGGGCGAGCGCGCGGATCATGTAACGATGTTCACCAGCCGGTCGGGCACCACGATCACCTTGCGCACGCTTGCGCCGTCGATCGAACGCTGCACTTTCTCGCTGGCGAGGGCAAGCGTCTCCAGCTCCTCTTTCGGCAGCCCCTTGGCGACCGTCAGCGTATCGCGCAGCTTGCCCTTGTGCTGGACGGCGATGGTCACCTCGTCCTCCACCAGCAGGGCCGGGTCGAAGGCGGGCCAGGGCGCGTCGGCGACCAGCCCCTCGCCCCCGATCGCGGCCCAGCCTTCTTCGGCCAGGTGCGGCATCATCGGGCTGGAAAGCAGCAGGATCGTGCGGATCGCCTCGCTGCGCGTGGCCGAGGGCTCGGCCTTCTCGATCGCGCCGGCCAGTTCGTAAAGGCGCGCCACGGCCTTGTTGAACGAAAGCGATTCGATGTCCTCGGCCACGGCGGCGATCGTCTGGTGGGTCTTGCGCAGCAGCGCCTTGTCCTCGCCCGCGGCATCGCGTTCGTGCCGGCCGAACAGGCGCCAGAGGCGCTGGACGAAGCGCCAGCAACCCTCGATCCCCGCTTCGGACCACGGCAGGTCGCGTTCGGGCGGGCTGTCCGACAGCATGAACCAGCGGACCGCGTCGGCGCCGTATTTCGCGATGATCTCGTCCGGGTCGACGGTGTTCTTCTTCGACTTGGACATCTTGATCACGCGGCCGATCGACACTTCGCCCCCGTCGGCCTTCGACAGGGCGCGATCGGCCTCGCGGCTGATCTCGTCCGGCGCGTAATAGACGGTCTTGCCGCCTTCCTCGCGGCTGTAGGTCTCATGCGTCACCATGCCCTGCGTGAACAGGCTGGCGAACGGTTCGGCGAAGTCGAGATGGCCCATGCGCTGCAGCGCGCGGGTCCAGAACCGGGCATAGAGCAGGTGCAGGATCGCGTGTTCGATCCCCCCGATGTACTGTTCCACCGGCAGCCACGCGGCCACTTCCTCGCGGTCGAAGGGCCGGTCTGCCGGCTGGCTGGCGAAGCGCAGGAAATACCAACTCGAATCCACGAACGTGTCGAGCGTGTCGGTCTCCCGCTCCGCCTTGCCGCCGCATTTCGGGCAATCGACGTGCTTCCAGGTCGGGTGCCGCACCAGCGGGTTGCCCGGGGTCTGGAAATCGACGTCTTCGGGCAGGGTGATCGGCAGGCTGTCCTTGGGCGCGGGCACGACGCCGCAGGTCGGGCAATGGATGAAGGGGATCGGCGTGCCCCAGTATCGCTGGCGCGACACGCCCCAGTCGCGCAGGCGCCAGACGGTCTTGCCCTCGCCGCGCCCTTCGCCCTCGATCCGGCGGATCACCTCGCGCTTCGCGCTTTCGACGTCCATCCCGTCGAGGAAGTCGGAATTGACGATCACGCCTTCGCCCGACTCGGCCTCGCCGTCGAAGGGCTTGCCGGCATCTTCCACGCTCGGGGCGACGACGCGCGGGATCGGCAGGCCATACTTGGTCGCGAATTCGAAATCGCGCTGGTCGTGGCCGGGCACGGCCATGATCGCGCCGGTGCCGTAATCCATCAGCACGAAGTTGGCGATGAAGACGGGCAGGTTCTCGCCGGTGAACGGGTGCCGGGCGCCGATCCCGGTGTCGAAGCCGAGCTTTTCCGCCGTTTCCAGCTCCGCTGCGGTCGTGCCGCCGCGCTTGCAGCGTTCGATGAACTTCGCCGCGTCGCAATTCTGCGCGGCGACCGCCTGGGCCAGCGGGTGATCGGGCGCGACGGCGACGAATGTCGCGCCGAAGATCGTGTCGGGCCGGGTGGTATAGACGGGCAGCGTCTCGCCGTTCGAAAGGTCGAAGGCGAACTGCAGCCCGCGCGATTTGCCGATCCAGTTTTCCTGCATCAGGCGGACTTTCTCGGGCCAGTCGTCGAGCTTGCCGAGCCCTTCGAGCAGATCCTCGGCAAAGTCGGTGATCTTGAGGAACCACTGGTTGAGCTTGCGCTTCTCGACCTCGGCGCCCGAGCGCCAGCCCTTGCCGTCGATCACCTGCTCGTTGGCGAGCACGGTCATGTCGACCGGGTCCCAGTTTACCTCGCTCTCCTTGCGATAGACGAGGCCGGCTTCGTAGAGATCGATGAACAGCGCCTGCTCGTGGCCGTAATACTCGGGATCGCAGGTCGCGACCTCGCGGCTCCAGTCGAGCGCGAAGCCGATCCGCCTGAGCTGCGCCTTCATGTTGGCGATATTGTCGCGCGTCCAGCCGCCGGGGTGGACGCCCTTTTCCATCGCCGCGTTTTCCGCCGGCATTCCGAAGGCGTCCCAGCCCATCGGGTGGAGCACCTCGTGCCCGGTCATCCGCTTGTAGCGGGCCAGCACGTCGCCCATCGTGTAGTTGCGGACATGGCCGATATGGATGCGCCCCGAAGGATAGGGAAACATCTCGAGCACGTAGCTCTTCGGCTTGTCCGAATGGCTGTCGGCTTCGAAGCAGCAGGCTTCGTCCCACGCGCGCTGCCAGCGCGCATCGGCTTCGGCGGGATTGAAACGGTTATCGGTCATCGCACGCCCTGTTAGGCGATTTGCGCGCTATTGGAAGGCGCGAGTTGCAGGCGGGATCGGCCCCCAGGGCCCGCGCGCCGGCAGCTCGCCGGCGGGGGCCGGCGATCAGCTGACCGTCTGGCGGCGCAGGTCGCGCGCCTTGGTCAGGATGATGCTTTCCAGTTTCTGCACGGTCGCGGCCTGGACCGGGGCATCGACCCAGGCGCCGCCGCGGTTGACCTGGCGGCTGGCGGCGACGCGCACCGCGTCGGCCCGCAGGTCCTGGTCGAGGATCGAGACGGTCAGCTTGACCCGCTCGGCCGGGTTGTCGGGGTTGGCATACCAGTCGGTCACGATCACCCCGCCGGCGCTGTCGGCCTGGAGCAGGGGGGCGAAGCTGACCGTTTCCAGCGCCGCGCGCCAGAGATAGGAATTGACGCCGATCGTCGTCACCTGGCTGGCGGCGAGATCGGCCGCCGGGCGGTCGCGACCGCCGCAGGCGGCGAGGCCCGCGAGGGCCAGCGTCGCGAGAAGGGCGCGGGATGCGGTCGGTGAAAAGCGGGTGACGTTCATGATGATCCGGTGATGTCCTGTCGCTATGCTCGTCGGCCTCTATAACCCCCCGCGCGCGGGCGGCAAGCGCAGCGTGGCAAACGCTGCCGGTGCGCCCGGTTGGCCTTCCCGCGCTTGAACAACGCCTTAATCGCCGGCCGGGCCTGTGTGCCCGGCGCAACAGTCGCCGCGCATTCGCGCGCGGCGGCTTGTGGAAAAGCTGGCCAAAGCGCGCATTTGCACCTAGTTTGGCGACCGAGTGGAGAGCGATTCCCACTCCTGGCAGCGGGGCACGCAGCGAGCAGACAGGAACCGTTCAGGCGCAGGCGCGTCTGGATAGACGGGGAAAGGGCTGGAAGAAGGTTATGGCACGGCCAGGCAACAAGACGGGCAAGGGCGGGTTCGCACCCGTGCTGCTGTCGGCTGCCTGCCTGGCGCTGGCGATTCCCTCGGCCGGGATGGCGCTTGCCGGGATCGATGCCGGCGATGCCTTCGCCGATCCGGCCCGCATCGCCCCGTTCACCCCCGCCTCGGTCGATCCCGAACTGGCGCAGCGGGTCGCCGCGCGCGGCCAGGCGCTGCGCTTCACGCCGGCCGGCCCGGCGCGGCCGCTCGACCGCACGGTCACCGTGGCGGTCCGCGTGGACGGCGAAACCGCGCGCGCCATCTCGTTCCGTTCGGCGCTCGCCGCCGCCTCGGGTGAACCGGGCAAGGCCCCGGCGCTGGCCGCCACGCGCTACAACCTCGGCATTGCCCGCGGGTACCAGAGCTTCGCCAAGACGCCCGCCCTCCCGGCCGGCGTGCGCGAGATGGACGTGCCCGACCTTGCCACGTTCAAGCCTTCCGAAGGGGTGAAGGACAAGCCGGCCCGCCTGCAGCCGCGCATCTCGTTCGAACGCGATCGCGCGCTCGGCCGCTCGCCGCGCACGCTCGAGGGGATGAGCGACCAGTCGGTGGACCTCGGCGGCGCCTACCGGGTGACGCGCAACCTCGACGTGACCGCCGGCGTGCGCCTGTCGCAGGATCGCAACCGGCTCGCCCCGCTGACCGACATGGAAGACGACAGCCAGGCCGTCTACGTCGGCACCCAGTTCCGCTTCTGACGCGCCGCGCGCGCGGCCGCGCGCAGGCACGGCACGATCCGCCCCGCCCGAATGCTTCGCGGCGGGGTTTTTCGTTGTATCTGGGCGCGCGGGGCATAAACTCCGCCCGGCAGGCGCGGCATCGGGGGCGCCTTTTGACGGGAGAATCCTTCGCATGGCACGGGTTGCAATCGTTACCGGCGGAACGCGCGGCATCGGCGAGGCGATCAGCCTGGCGCTGAAGGCCCAGGGCCGCACCGTCGTCGCCAGCTATGCCGGCAACGAGGAAAAGGCGCGGCGCTTTTCCGAAGCCCACGGCATCCCCGCCTACAAGTGGGACGTGGGCGACCACGAGGCGTGCCTGGACGGGTGCCGGCGGGTCGAGGCCGAAGTGGGCGAGATCGACATCGTGGTGAACAACGCGGGGATCACCCGCGACGGCACCTTGCACAAGATGACCTTCGACGACTGGAACGAGGTCATGCGGATCAATCTCGGCGGCTGTTTCAACATGGCCAAGGCCTGCTTTCCCGGCATGCGCGAGCGCGGCTGGGGCCGGATCGTCAACATCGGTTCGATCAACGGCCAGGCGGGCCAGTACGGCCAGGTCAACTACGCCGCGGCCAAGAGCGGCATCCACGGCTTCACCAAGGCGCTGGCGCAGGAAGGCGCGCGGTTCGGGGTGACGGTGAACGCGATCGCGCCCGGCTATGTCGATACCGACATGGTCGCCGCCGTGCCCGCGCCGGTGCTGGAGAAGATCGTCGCGAAGATCCCCGTCGGGCGGCTGGGCCAGGCGGAGGAGATCGCGCGCGGCGTGGCCTTCCTCACCAGCGACGAGGGCGGCTTCGTCACCGGCTCGACGATGAGCATCAACGGCGGCCAGCACATGTACTGACCGGGAACGATCGCTGCCCGCCCCCTATCATCCGCCGGTGAAGCGCTCGGTCGAGATCGCCGGGCACAAGACCTCGATCAGCCTCGAGCCGCTGTTCTGGGACATGCTGCGCGCGGCCGCCGCGCGCGAGGGCGTGCCGGTCAACGCGCTGGTCGCGCGGATCGACGAGGAGCGCATCCGGGCCGAGGTGCCGCCCGGGCTGGCCGGCGCGATCCGCCTGTGGCTGGTCGCCAATGCCCCCGCGCCGGACGGCTAGCGTCGCTCTCGATCGAGCCGGCGCGGGCCGGCGCCGCTTCACCCTCCGCAGGGAACGAATCTAGCGCACTGGCGCCGGTTCGCCCGCGGCGTCGCCGTTCGCCTCGATATCGGCGATCAGCGTGTTCATCTCGTCGATTTCCTTCACCTGCGCCTCGATGATGCGGTTGGCGAGGTCGCGCACCCGCGGGTCGGAGATCTCGGCCCGGCGGCTGGTCATGATCGCGATCGAATGGTGCGGGATCATCGCCTTCATGTAACTGACGTCGCCCACCGTCTCCTGGCTCCGCACGAGCCAGAGCGAGCCGGCGAAGCCCGCTATGGCGAGGCCCAGGATCGCGAGGTTGAGCTGCAGCCGGCCATACATGCGCCACATGAAGCCGAGCATGATCACCGCCATCGTCGCGCCCATCAGCAGCGCCATCCAGACGCGCGTCTGGCTGAAGCGAACGTGGTCCCATTCATAGGTGTTGAGGTACATGAGGCCGTACATGACCACTGTCCCCGTTGCGATCATGGCGAGGAAGCGGGTGTAGCCCATGCCGGAATGCTGCGATGTGTCTGCCATGCACGAAAAAGCGGGCGAAACCGCGATCGGTTCCGCCCGCCTTCCATGCCGGGTCCGGCGCGCGCGTTCAGTAATTGGCCGGCGGGTCGCTGGCGGGGAAGCTCTGGTCGCTGGCCTCGTCGGCCTTGCTCCACCCGCGCTTGGGCTTGTCGCGCATCGATTCCGGGCCGGCGTCGCGCACGTCCGCCTCGCCCTGGTTGCCCGCGAAAGCGGCGTGGTCGGCCTTCTGCTTCTCGTAGAACTTGTACCCGGCGTAGCCGAGCGCGCCGAGCGCGGCGAGTTTGATCAGTGCCATCGAAACGGTCTCCTTTCACGCGTTTGCCCGGTCAACGCCGGACGGGGCGGAAAGGTCCGCGGCGGCGGGCGCGGGCGGGCCTACTCGTCGCCCACCCGTTCCACCTGCGCGCCGACCAGCGCCAGCTTCTCCTCCAGCCGCTCGTACCCGCGGTCGAGGTGGTAGAGGCGGCGCACCTGGGTCTGCCCCTCGGCCGCGAGGCCCGCGATCACCAGGCTCATCGAGGCGCGCAGGTCGGTCGCCATCACTTCGGCCCCGGTCAGGCGGCCGACGCCGTGGACGATCGCGGTGCGGCCCGATGTCTCGATATGCGCGCCCATGCGGTTCAGCTCGGGCACGTGCATGTAACGGTTCTCGAAGATCGTCTCGGTCAGCACGCTCGTCCCCTCGGCCCGGGTCAGCAGGGCCATCAGCTGCGCCTGCATGTCGGTGGCGAGGCCGGGGTAGGGCGCGGTCGAAAGGTTCGCCGCGCGCAGCGTGCCGTCGGCCGCGACGCGCACGCCCTTGCCTTCGCCTTCGGCGTGGACGCCGATCGTGCGCAGCGCGTGGAGCGTGGCCTGCATCTCGTCCGCCTTCGCCCCGTCGAGCAGGACTTCGCCGCCGGTGATCGCGGCCGCGCAGGCATAGGAACCGGCCTCGATCCGGTCGGGCATGACGCGGTAGGTCGCGCCGTGCAGCCGCCTGACCCCGTGGACGGTTAGGTCGGAGGTGCCGATCCCCTCGATCTCCGCCCCCATCGCCACGAGCAGGTTGCACAGGTCCACGATCTCCGGCTCGCGCGCGGCGTTGTAGAGGCGGCAGGTCCCGTTCGCCAGCACCGCGGCCATCAGCGCGTTCTCGGTCGCGCCGACCGAGACGACGGGGAAGTCGAACTCCCCGCCCGGCAGCCCGCCGTCGGGCGCATGGGCGCGGACGTAGCCCTGGGCCAGCTCGATCTCCGCGCCGAAGGCTTCCAGCGCCTTCAGGTGCAGGTCGATCGGGCGGTTGCCGATCGCGCAGCCGCCGGGCAGCGAGACGGTCGCCTCCCCCATGCGCGCCAGCATCGGGCCGAGCACGAGGATCGATGCGCGCATCTTGCGCACCAGCTCGTAAGGGGCGACGGTGCCGGTGATCCGCGGCGCCTCCAGCGTCATGACCCGGCCGAAATCCTCCGGCCGCGAACCCTGGATCGAGGTCGTGACCCCGAACTGGTTCACCAGGTGCTGGAACCCGTCGATATCGGCCAGCCGCGGCAGGTTGCGCAGCGTCAGCGGCTCTTCGGTCAGCAGGGCGCAGGGGATCAGGGTGAGCGCGGCGTTCTTCGCGCCCGAGATCGGGATCGTGCCGGAAAGGCGCTTGCCGCCTTCGATGATGATCTTGTCCATCCGCGCGCTTTAGCCGGAATCGAGGTCGCGGCAAGTTCGCGTTCGCCCGCGTCACCGCTTGCACCGGCGCGGGCCGCTACCTATCCATGGTGGATGAGCGAACGCAAACCGATCCGCAAGGCCGTGTTCCCCGTCGCCGGGCTCGGCACCCGTTTCCTCCCCGCCACCAAGGCGATCCCCAAGGAATTGCTGCCGATCGTCGATCGCCCGCTGATCCAGTACGCGGTGGACGAGGCGCGCGAGGCGGGGATCGAACAGATGATCTTCGTCACCGGGCGCGGAAAGTCGGCGATCGTCGAACATTTCGACGTCGCCTACGAACTGGAATCGACGATGGCGGAACGGGGGAAGGATCTCTCGATCCTCGATCCCACGCGCGCCACCCCGGGCGACATCATCACCGTGCGCCAGCAGGTCCCGCTCGGCCTTGGCCACGCGATCTGGTGCGCGCGCGCGATCGTCGGCGACGAACCTTTCGCCATCCTCCTGCCCGACGAACTGATGGTCGGCAACCGGGGAGAAGGGGCGGGCACCGGCGGCACCGGCTGCATGAAGCAGATGGTGGAAGCTTACGAGGAAGTGGGCGGCAACCTCGTCTCCGTGCTCGAGGTTCCGCGCGAAGACGTGTCGAGCTACGGCGTGATCACCCCGGGCGAAAGCCGCGGCGCGCTGACCGAAGTGCGCGGCCTGGTGGAAAAACCGCCGGTGGAACAAGCGCCGTCGAACAAGATCGTCTCGGGCCGCTACATCCTCCAGCCCGAAGTCATGCGCACGCTGGAAGGGCAGGAAAAAGGCGCGGGCGGCGAAATCCAGTTGACCGACGCCATGGCGCGCATGATCGGCACCCAGCCGTTCCACGCCGTAACCTTCAATGGCCGCCGCTTCGACTGCGGCAGCAAGACCGGCTTCGTCGAAGCCACCCTGGCCCTGGCGCTGGAGCGCGAGGACATGGGCGAAGAAGTGCGCGCGATGGCGGAAAGGTTGCTGGGGTAGGGGCGGCCGCCGGGGCAGCCATAACGCCCCCTCCCCTTCAGGGGAGAGGAAGAAGGCGCGCCAGCGCCGGAAGGAGAGGGGGCCGCCTTACGCCTCGCCCGTATCGAGCGGCAGGACGATCTCGCGCATGATCCGGTCGGTTTCCGCCAGGATTTTCACGATCTTCTGATAGTGGCCGATATCGTCCCAGCTCAGCGCCCGGCCCTTGCGGTCCTTTAGCCATTTCTGCGCCGGCTGGTAACCGCCGATGTAGAAGCCCCAGGAGATGTCCGGCACCCCGTCGAAATACTGCCCTTCGGCCCCCTTGCCGTTGATATAGACCCGCCCCTTCTCGAACCTCGGGTGCCGGGGCGCGACGACATTGTCGCCTTCTCCGTCGAAGGGATAGGGCGTGTCGCCAATCGCCGCCGGTTCCATCAGGTGGAGGCGGCGTAGCTGTTCCCCCTTTTCGCTGACATGGCGGAAGACCTCGGGCGAGGGTGGATAGGGAATGCGCGGGAAGTCGATCTTGAGGAATTCGGCGAACGTCTCGCGATAATCGGGGCTGTGCAGCACGCCGTAGATATAGTCGAAAACCTTGATCTCGCTCGGCCGCGCATCGCCGGTCGGCGCGCGGAAATCATCCTCCGGCCCGGCCGTGTCGGCAGGGTCGATCCCGGCGGCTTCGCAGATGGCGGTGTAGAGCTTGGGGTCGAGGTTGAGCGTGCGTTCGGTAGGGGCGAGCGCGTCAGCTTGGTCGGCGGTGTCGTCGGGATAGAGGTAGAGGGGGAAGCATGAGCTGATATCATAAGCACTGAATGATTTATGCATTGAAATATTATTGGTTACGAACGCACCTCCCTGCTCCTTTGTTTGACGACACGAAAGTAGCGCCAGATTTTTATGAAAAGCGATGGGCTTCATAGTTTTAGGTGCAGGCGCGAACTGGATCCCGCTTGGATTGCCTGTAAAATAGGTTTTTCGAATTTCAAATGGGCGGAGAGTTACGTTCTTGATGAACGATCGAGCGAAATTGTTTAGAGCATCGCTTTTTGCAGCTTCCAGAGTCCAGCTCTTACTATCTTTCCCGATAGAAAACTGCGAACGGAAATCCTCGGTGTTGGAATGCACTAAAGCGTCGATACGCTCCCAAAGTTGATCAGCTTCGAAATCAATCGACAAAGCATCCCTCGCCGTGAGTATGCCACCAGAATTAGTCGGAAATAGCTGAGAGAGAGGCACCCCTCTATCGTAGCTTGATAACATTCTGTAATCCCGCACCTCGAATGGATAGTTGGGGTGCTGAGTTTCAAGGGGTTGCAAAAAAGCACTGCTGAGATTCTCTTCTGCAAGACGGTGGTACTTGTCGGTCCGACTTCCCCATAGATCGCCATGCCGAACTTCTGCGAGGCTTGTGCTATCTGCGGCTTTTCGCACGGCAATTATGAGCGCGACGCCCTGCTGGATATCGAACACATTTTTGTCACTTGTACCGTCGGGACTGATCTCCTTCTTTTTGGAATTTCCGTGCAGATCCAGGACCCAAATTTTGTCAAAAGTCTTGAGCAAATGCCAACGCATGCCTCGAAAGGTCGGGTTGTCCAAGTAACTGTGGTTGGTGATGAATCCAAGCACGCCGCCTGAACGGTTCTTGGCGATCAGATCTTCGCTCATGCGGATGAATTTGACGTAGTCATCAAGCAGCCAACGCGGCTGTTTCTCCCTTAGCTTTTCTTTGCCGCCCGGCTCCATCTTGTAGGCTTCCATCAGGCCCATGATGTGATCGCCCTTGTTGGCGCTCTCGCCCGAATAAGGCGGGTTACCGATCACGCACATGATCGGGGTCTGGCGCTTGACCTCGCTCGCGCCCTTCGCCTCCTTCGCCAGGGCCGGCATGAACAGATCGGCGATGTCGCGGTCCGCCGGTTCCAGCGCATTGGTCAGCCAGACGGAAAGGCGCGGCGGGTCCTTGCTCGGCACATAGCCGCTTTCGGTCAACTGCATGTCCAGCTTCATGTGGCACATGGCGTAGCTGGCCATCAGCAGTTCGAACCCGTGCAGGCGCGGCAGCAGGTCGTTTTCGACATAGCTTGACCACATGCCCGGCGCCCGCGCCTTCACCCGGTCGGCAATTGTCTGCACCGCCTTGGCCAGAAACGTGCCCGTGCCCGTCGCCGGGTCGAGAATCTGGACCCGGTGAACATCCTTTTTGATCGTGACAGGTTTGCCGTTCCTGTCGGTTTGCCCGGTGTCCCAGTCCACCGTCACCTTGCCGGTGTCGGCCAGCCCGTCGGCCAGGCCGAATTCGGTCTTCAGAACGTCGTCCACCGCGCGGACGATGAAATCCACCACCGGTTCGGGCGTGTACCAGACGCCCCGGCTCTTGCGCTTCTTCGGATTGTAGGCGGCCAGGAAGTCTTCGTAGAAATGGATGAAGGGGTCGTTGCGCGCGGTGAAGCGGCCGAAATCCTCGAACAGGTCGTGCGGGTTGCTGGCGCGCAGCACCTCGGCCAGATCGTCCACGATCCATGCGATCCGGTCGTCCAGATCGTACCCGGCAACGAACTGGAACAGGCTGCGCAGGAAGGGGTTGGACTTGGGCAGCAGCTCCAGCGCCTCGCGCCGGTCGAACGTCTGCGGCGTCTGGTCGTGAAACCGCGCCGCGAACATGCCGTAAGTGATCGTTTCGGCGTAGATGTCGGCGAATTCGCCCGGCGTCAGGTTGGGCAGCAGGTTCGCCTTGAAGCTCTTGTACTGCCCCGCAAGGTCCGATTGCAGGTCGGCGTCTTCCTTCAGCACATTGCCCAGCACGTCTTTTATCAGCTTGGCCTTGCCCGCCATCAGGTCGGCCAGTCGCCGTGCGCTGCGGATGCTGATCGGCTTTTCCGCCGCGAAAGCGCGCAAGTGCGTTTCCAGACGTTCGAACTCTTCCGGCCGGGCGGGCAGTGCGGGGCTGGTAATGTCGGCGATGGTGATGAAGGCGGTCTGTTCGCCATCGCGCAGAAACTCGAAATCCAGCCCGTTGGTATAGATCAGGTTGGGCAGGCCGCTGCGATACCGCTCCTTCTGCTCCTTGCTGTAGCCTTTGAGCTTGATGACATCCTTGTCGATGTCCTTGTGCTCGCACCAGCCGCGCGCCACGCCATCGCGCTGAAAGATGAAATCGGGCGCACCCACCTCGACCCGGCGCGGCTCGTTGATCACGTCCAGATCGGGATCGATGCTGGCGAACAGATCGCGCAAGGCGGGGCGATAGCTGTGCTCGCTTGCCACGCCGGTGGCGTGAACCTTGCGAACTTCTTCCAGATAAGCGGCGATATCCATCGTCGTGCCGGTTCCCCCTGTCGCCCGCTTCCTATCGCCCGGCGGGGCGCGGTTGCGCAAATGGTTTTCCTACAGCTGCCCCGGTGTGCTTCAATGTCCGCCATGCGCGGATTTGCGGGGCATTGTTGGCGGCCTGGGCGGCGGGTTTCGGGCCTATGGGGGCGCGGGCGTGCGTGGAAGGTCACGAGGGGCGTTGGCGGTGGAAGGTCACACTCGCGCGGTGCGGGGCCGCGTGGTTCCGGTGCGCCGGGCGATGGTGTGGCGGGCGTGGGTGTGCGGATTGGTGGAGTGGTTTCAGTGGGTTGCGCCCATGCGCCGGCACTTGCGGCGTGCCCGCCCGCGGAGCGGGGGCGCGGAAGGTCACGCTTTCAACTCGTGCAACGAGCGTAACGGGTGGGCGTGACCTTCGGCGGAGCGGCGGGTGGGGCGGCGGCGGTCAGGCCTCGGCCCGGGCGCGGGCGGCGAACTCCTCGCGCAACTCGCGCTTGTACAGCTTGCCGTTCGCCTCGCGCGGCAGCTCGGGGCGGAAGTCGAACAGGCGCGGCATCTTGATCCGCGCGAGCTGGGGGGCGAGGAAATCGCGCAGCTCCTGCTCCAGCGCGGCGGCGCCCTCGCCCCGTGCCGCGTCCATGTCGCGCGGCTGGACGACCGCGACGACCTGTTCGCCCAGGTCCGGCTCGGGCGCGCCGATCACCGCCGCGTCCATCACCTTCTCGTGCGTTATCAGGAGGTTCTCGATCTCCTGCGGGTAGATGTTGACCCCGCCGGAGATGATCATGTGGCTCTTGCGGTCGGTCAGGTAGAGGAAGCCGTCCTCGTCCACGTGGCCGATGTCGCCCAGCGTCATCCAGCCTTGCGGATGCATCGCCTCCGCCGTCTTGGCCGGATCGTTGTGATAGGTGGGGATCGTGTCGTTCTCGAAGTAGATCAGCCCGTCGGCGCCCGCGGGCAGCTCCTCCCCGTCGGGCCCGCAGACGTGGACCTTGCCGTGGATCGCCGGGCCGACCGAGCCCGGGTGGGTCAGCCACTGGTCGCTGCGGATCAGGGTCATCCCCACGCCTTCGGAGCCGGCGTAGTACTCGGTGACGATCGGCCCCCACCAGTCGATCATCGCCTGCTTGACCGGGATCGGGCACGGCGCGGCGGCGTGGATGGCGCGCTGGTGGCTGGAGAGGTCGTGCCGGCTGCGCGCCGCCTCGTCGAGCTTGAGCATGCGGACGAAATGGGTCGGGACCCACTGGCTGTCGGTCACGCGGTAGCGCTCGATCGCGGCGAGCGCGCCTTCGGGATCGAACTTCTCCATCACCACCACCGTGCCGCCGAGCCGGTGGACCGTGCAGCACCAGCCGAGCGGAGCGGCGTGGTAGAGCGGGGCGGGCGAGAGATAGACCATCTCGCCGTCCGCTGGCATTCCCGCGCCCATCGTGGCGAGCATGACCAGCGGATTGCTCGCCTCGACGTCCGGCTCCTTCGGCGGGGCCGGGCGAATGCCCTTGGGCCGGCCGGTCGTGCCGGAGGAATAGAGCATGTAGAGGCCGGGCCAGGGATCGTCGATCGGGCCCGCCGGCTGGCGCGCCAGCGCGTCCTCGAGCGAGCCTTCCTCCCCCGTGCCGACCATGTGCACGGCGAGATCGGGCCGCTCGCGCCGCAGCGTCTCGACCACCTCGGCATAGCGGGTGGAGGCGACGAGGAACTTCGCGCCGCTGTCTTCGAGGATATAGGCGATCTCGGGCGCGGTGAGGCGGGTGGAAACGGGCACCATCATCGTGCCCGCGCGCTGCGATCCCCAGACGAGCTGGAGATAGAGCGCGTTGTTCTCCATCAGCAGGGCGAAGGCGTCGTCGCGGCCGAGGCCCTGCTCGCGCAGGAAGTGGGCGAAGCGGTTGGCGGTATCGTCCAGCTCGGCATAAGTGACGCTCTCCCCCGAACCGGCCATCACGATGGCGGGGCGGTCGGGGCGCGTCCGGGCATGGGTTATCGGGTGCATCGGCGGTCTCTCTCCACTCGCTGCGCCCCTTTGCATTTCGCGCCGGCCCGGCTTTGCCCGGTACCGCCAGGGGCGTCTGGTTGTGATTAGAAACCTAGCTTGCCCTGCCCGCGCGGCAAGCAAAAAGGCGGCAGGTCGAAACCCGCCGCCTTTATGGAAGGACTTGTGCCCGCAAGGTGCCCCGTCCGCGGGGCGCACGGTGCCGGCCGGGTTACTCGGCCGCTTCGTCGCCCCCGCCCATGCCACCTTCGCCGGTGGCGAGCGCGAAGGCCTGCTGCGCCTCGCTCTCGATCATGTAGGGCATCGGGTTCACCGCCTTGCCGTCCACCCGCACTTCGTAGTGAAGGTGCGGCCCGGTGGAGCGGCCGGTCGAGCCGACATAGCCGATCAGGTCGCCCTTCTTCACCCGCTGGCCATCGGCCACCGCGAGCTTGGACAAGTGGGCATAGCGCGTCTGCAGGTTGGCGCCGTGTTCGATCTGGATGAACAGGCCGTAGCTGCTGAACCAGTTGGCGCGGCCCACGATGCCGTCGGCCGTGGCATAGACCGGGGTGCCGGTCGGCGCGGCAAGATCGACCCCGCTGTGCGCGCGGCGTCCGCCGAGCACCGGGTGGTTGCGCATCCCGTAACCGCTCGTCAGCCGCGAATCGTCGAGCGGCATGCGCGAGGGGATCGAGATCCCCGGGGTGGCGACCGGCTGTTCGTCGGCCCCGTCGAGCGAGCGCCAGCTGGCGAAGAGTTCGCGGAACTGCGCGTCGCCGCCGGCCGGCCCGGCCTGGGCATCCTGCACCGGGGCGGCCATGTCGACGGCGGCGGCGCTGGAATTGGCAAGCGTGGGCGTGGCGGCGAGCGTGGCGGCGCCGGCGACGGCCATCGCCAGCGCACGGGCGATCTGCCGAATGAAAGGAGTTGCGACCAAAGTCCCGTCCTCTTTGTTCGCGGCGCAAGGGCCGCAGCGATCCGTATTCGCACCCGGCCGAGCGGCCGGCGCGACATTTTTATGCGAGACTTGGGAACCCCCCGCCGTCTCAGGTATTGTGGGGTAACCGGGCATTCGCCCCGGACGCAACCGCAGCGTAGAACTCTCGCGACAAACCGGCTGCCGAACGCGCCGAGTCGTTGAATGGCGGCTTCAACGCCCCGCGAAAATGCCTTTTCACCAGCGTTTTCCAGCATTCCGGCGGGTTTTCGCCCGCCTTTTCGCAGCCCTGGACGAAATGCCTTGTGCCGAAACGGACGTGGCGGATTTCGTCGTCAAGGATTCGTTGAAGGATTCGCGCGCCGTCCTCGTCCCCCTGCGCGCGCACGCGGTCGCGGGTCGCCGGGGTCACGTCGAGCCCGCGGGCTTCCAGCACCATCGGCACCACGGCCAGGCGCGCGCGAACGTCGTGACGCGTCTCGTGCGCGGCCTGCCACAGGCCGCCGTGCGCCGGCAGCGCGCCGTAATGGCTGCCGAGGCGGCGCAGCTTGCGTTCGAGCAGCGCGAAATGCATCGCCTCGTCCGCCGCGACCGAGAGGAAATCGTCCACCAGCGCGCGGCCTGCCGCCGCCCCGAAGCGCCCCGCCATGTCGAGCGCGAGGTCGATCGCGACGAACTCTATATGCGCGAGCGCGTGCCATAGCGCGATCCGCCCCCGCTCCGAGCCGGCCTTGCCCCGCTTGGGCATCCGGTTCGGGGCGAGCAGCTCGGGCCGGTCGGGCCAGGCGGGGCGGTCGGGCATGGCGACGTCGAACCGCCAGGCCAGCCGGCCGAGGCGCCAGTTGCGGGCCACTTCGCGCGCGGCGAAGACTTTCGCCCGCGGTTCGGGGGTCAGAAGCGCGCGGCGAATCGCCGCCGCGACCGATTCGCCCGTCTGCGTGCGCGCGCCGGTCAAAGCGCGCGGGCGGCGTCGAGCACGTCCTGCGCGTGCCCTTTCACCTTCACCTTGTTCCACACCTGCGCGATCCGCCCATCGGCGTCGACGAGGTAGGTCGTGCGGATCATGCCCATGAAGGTCTTGCCGTACATCTTCTTCTCGCCCCAGGCCCCGAGTGCATCGGACAGGCCGCCTTCCTGCGCATCGGTGGCGAGGGGAATGCCGAGATCGTGCTTGGCGATGAAGTTGCGGTGTTTCTGCGGCGAATCCTTGCTCACCCCGAGGATCGCGGTGCCGGCCTTCTCGAACTCGGCGGCGAGCGCGGTGAAGTCCTTTGCCTCGGTCGTGCAGCCGGGCGTGTTGTCTTTCGGGTAGAAGAACAGCGCGAGCTTGCGCCCGCGGAAATCGGACGGGCGCACGGTGCCGCCATCGGGGGTTTCCATCGCCACGTCGGGCATCATGTCGCCGGCTTGGGCAGGTTGGCTCATCGGTCGGTCTCCAGTGGTTCGTCGAATATTGCGTGCCAGGCGCCTGCGACGCACCGGCGCGCGGCGGCCAGGCGATCCAGCAGGTCGTCCAGGCCGTCGCAACCGCAGGCACCGGCGAGCGCGCGGGCCGCCGCGGGCGGCGGGGCGACGAGATCGGGCGCCAGCAGCCGCGCGGCCACCAGCAGGCGGGTCATCGTCGCTTCCGCCTCGCGCATGGCGGGGGGCAGGTGGCCCCGCTCGACCAGGCAGGCGACGGCCTGCGCGAGGTCGGGGACGATGCAGCCCCCCCGGTGGGTGCTGTCGCGCAGTTGCAGGAAATGGACCAGGAATTCCAGGTCCACCAGGCCGCCGCGCAGCAGCTTGGCATCGAGCGGGCCGCGCGGGGGCTTGTTCGCCGCCATCTCCGCGCGCATCCGCAGGACGTCGTGGCGCAGCGCGTCCGCCTCGCGCGGGCGCAGGAGGACGTCGGCAATCGCGCTCTCCAGCGCGGCGCGCGCATCGGGCGAGCCGTTGAGCGGCCGCGCCCGGGTCAGCGCCATGTGTTCCCAGGTCCAGGCGTCTTCCCGCTGGTAGCGGGCGAAACTGTCGAGGCTGACGGCAAGCGGGCCCTGCGCGCCCTGCGGCCGCAGCCGCGTATCGACCTCGTAGAGCGCGCCCTGCGCGGTCGGCACGCTGAGCGCGCCGCTGACCCGCTGCGCCAGGCGGTTGAAGTAGAGCGTGGCCCCGAGCGGCCGCTCGCCGTCCGATTCGGCGCCGTGGTCGCCGGTGAAGAGGTAGATGATGTCGAGGTCCGAGGCATGGGTCAGCGCCCCGCCGCCGAGCCGGCCGAGGCCGAGGACCAGCAGTTCCGACCCGGGCACGACGCCGTGGCGGACGGCGAAGTCCCGCTCGGTCGTGCGGACCGCGATGTCGAGCGCGGCCTCCGCCGTGCGCGAGAGCGCGGCGGCGATGTCCAGCGGATCGTGGACCCGCTCGATCAGCTGGACGCCGAGGGCGAAGCGCGTTTCGCCGGTGACGATGCGAATGCGGTCGAGCGCGGCCTCGTAATCGTCGCCCGCCTCGCCGCGGGCCATGCGCGCGGCCAGTTCGGGCACGTCACCCGGCAGGTCGAGCGCGCTGCGATCGATCAGCGCGTCGAGCAGGTCGGGGCGGCGCGCAAGTTCCTCGGCCAGCGGCGGGGCGAGGGTCAGCACGCCGATCAACTGGTCGAGCAGGGCGGGCCGGGCGTCGAGCAGGCGGAACAGGTTGATCGCGCTCGATGCCTTGGTGATCAGGTCTTCCCACAGGATCAGCGCGCGGCGGGGATCGGGCGCCTCGGCGAGCGCGTCGAGCAGGCGCGGCAGGAGCGCTTCGAACGATGTCCGCGCCGCCTCGCTCCGAAGCGAGCGGATGCGCCCGTCGCTCCACCCGGCGATGCGCTCGGCCAGCGCGGCGGGGTCGGGAAAGCCGAGCCGCTCGAGGCGGGCGGGCAGGCTTTCCTCCGCCGCCGCGCCCGCCGTCGCGGTGCCGCCCGCGGGATCGTCCTTGCCCAGCAGGCGGGCGTAGCGGGCCGCGACATCGGCGCAGAGCGGGCGCAGCTCGTCGAGCAGGGCCGCCCCGCCGGAAAGGCCGTCGAGCCGGGCCACGCGGTCGAGCGCCTCGCCCTCGGGCAGGCTGTGCGTCTGGTGATCCTCGATCATCTGCAGCCTGTGTTCGATCGTGCGCAGCCGGTCGTAGGCGTCGCCGAGGCGGGCCGCATCCTCGGCCGAGACGTGCCCGGCCGCGGCCAGGGCGTCGAGCGCGGCGCGCGTCCCGCGTTCGCGCAGGCCGTGGTCGCGCCCGCCGTGGATCAGCTGGTGCGCCTGGGCGAAGAACTCGATCTCGCGAATGCCGCCGCGGCCCTGTTTCAGGTTGAACCCCGGCCCGGGCTCGAGCGGGCCCGAATACTGTTCGCGGATCCGCGACGTCAGCCGGCCGATGTCCTCGATCGCCCCGAAATCGAGGCTGCGCCGCCAGACGAAGGGGCGGATGGCGGCGAGGAACTCTTCCCCCGCGGCCCGATCGCCCGCCGCCGGCCGCGCGCGGATATAGGCCGCGCGCTCCCACGCCAGGGCGGAGCTTTCGTAGTGGCTCAACGCAGCATCGAAGGAGATCGCGAGCGGGCTGACCTCCGACGCCGGGCGCAGCCGCAGGTCCACCCGGAAAACGTAACCTTCGGCCGTGTTGGCCGAGATCAGCTGAACCACGTCGCGGGCATAGCGCTGGGCCGCTTCGCCCGGCTCGTCGCGCGCACGGCGCGGCAGCGTTTCGGGATCGTAGAGCAGGATCGGATCGATGTCGGAGCTGTAGTTCAGCTCGCCCGCGCCGTGCTTGCCCAGCGCCAGCGCGGCGAACCCGTCGCTGGCGGCCCCGTCCACGCGGCGGCCGATGGCCTCGCGGATCGCGTCGTCGAGCGCGCGGTCGGCCAGGTCGGACAGCTCGGCCATCACGCGCGCCAGCGGGAAGGCGCCGGCGAGGTCGCCGATCGCCAGCGCCGTCGCCAGCGCGAGCCGCTCGCGCCGCAGCGCCGCCTCGCAGCCCGGCGCCCCGTCGCCCGCGGCGCGCGCCCAGGCGAGCGCGTCCTCCCCCTGCCCCTCGCGCAGGAGGGATTCCAAGTCCGGCTGGCGGTCGAGCGCGCGCGCGAGGAACGGCGCATGGGCGCGGGCGCGGGCGATCGCGTCTGGCCAGTCGAAGTCCATGCACGCTCCCTGCCCACTCGCCGCGATCGGCACAAGCGGCTTGCCGCACGGCTTGCGGGCGCGCGCGCGACCTGCCAAGCAGGGTCCATCGCAGAACCTTGAGAGAGAGTTGCCATGATCCGCCACGTCCTCGCCGCCACCGCGGCGCTGTCGGTCGCCGCCTGCAATGCCGCCATGGAAGAATCGCAGGCCGATGCCGCGCTCGACATCCCCGAGGTCGAAGTGCCCGAAATCCCGGTCGACACGATCCGCGAGGCGACGCGGGTCCTCTCGTCCGACGAGTTCGAGGGCCGCCTGCCCGGCACGGCGGGCGAGGAGAAGACGCTCGCCTACCTGGTCGAGCAGTTCGAGCAGGCCGGCCTGCAGCCGGGCAACGACGGCAGCTGGTTCCAGGACGTGCCGCTGGTGGAGATCACCGGCCGCGACTTCGCGCCGCTGACGGTCGAGGCCGGCGAACAGACGATGACGTTCGACTATGCCGACGACTGGGTCGGCGTGTCCTACCGCGAAACGCCGCGGACCACGGTGGAAGACAGCGAACTCGTCTTCGTCGGCTACGGCATCAACGCGCCGGAGAAAGGCTGGAACGATTACGAGGGCGTGGACATGACCGGCAAGACCGCGGTCATCCTGGTCAACGACCCCGATTACGAGGCCGAGACGCTCGACGGGCCGTTCAACGGCAAGGCGATGACCTATTACGGTCGCTGGACCTACAAGTACGAAGAGGCCGCGCGCCAGGGCGCGACCGGCGCGATCATCGTTCACGACACCTATCCCGCCTCCTACGGGTGGACGACGGTGCGCAACTCGTGGTCCGGCCCGCAGGCCTATGCCCAGCGCGAGGACGGCGGGGCAGACCAGACGGTGATGAACGGCTGGGTCCAGAAGGCAGTGGCCGAACGGATCCTCGATGCCACGGGGCACAGCCTGGCCGACCTGTCGGCCGCGGCGAAGCAAAAGGGGTTCGAGCCCGTGCCGCTCGGGGCCACGGTCTCGACATCGTTCGCGAACGACACCCGCAGTTTCTCCTCGAAGAACGTGGTCGGCATCCTTCCCGGGGCCGAGCGCCCTGATGAATACGTGCTTCACACCGCGCACTGGGACCACCTCGGCCGGTGTGCGCCCGGGGAGGAGGACGAGATCTGCAACGGCGCGATCGACAACGCCACCGGCACGGCGGCGCTGATCGCGCTGGCCGAAGCCCACGCCAAGGCCGGGGCGCCCGACCGGACGCTGGTGTTCCTCGCCGTGACGGCGGAGGAACAGGGGCTGCTGGGCTCCGAATACTACGGCGCGAACCCGGTCTTCCCGTTCGAACGGACGGTGGGCGGGGTCAACATGGATGCGCTCTCGCTCGCCGGGCCGGCCAACGACGTGACCGTCGTCGGCCCGGGCAAGTCGCAGCTCGACGATTTCCTTGCCGCCGCGCTGGAAGCCGAAGGCCGCGTGGGTACGCCCAACCCCTCGCCCGAGGCGGGCTATTACTATCGTTCCGACCACTTCTCGATGGCCAAGCGCGGGCTGCCGATGCTCTACGTCGATGGCGGGCAGGACCTGGTCGAAGGCGGCACCGAAGCCGGCAAGGCCTATGAAGACCGCTATCGCGAAACCGCCTATCACGCGGTCGGCGACGAGTTCGACGAGAACTGGGACTGGTCGGGCGTCGCCCAGGACCTGCGCCTCTATTACCGGCTCGGCCGGATGCTGGCGATGTCCACCGCCTGGCCGAACTGGCGCGAAGGCGACGAGTTCCGCCGCACCCGCGACGAGTCCTGCGCCGCGGAGGGCGGGTGTTGACGCCCGGCCGTTGATCGCAGGGGTCCGGCAGATGCCGACGATGCCCCCCGAATGGGCGCCTCAGGCGTGGCTGTGGATCGGCTTCCCGCACGATGCCGACGAATGGCCCGGCTATCTGGAACGGGCGCAGGAGCAGGTGGCCGCTTTCGCCAATGCCGTGGCCGAAAGCGGGCAGGACGTGCGGCTGCTGGTGCGCGATGCCGCGAACGAGGCGCGCGCGCGGTCGCTCGTCTCCGCCGGCGTCCGGCTGGAACGGCGCACCTTCGGCGACATCTGGCTGCGCGACACCGGCCCGCTGGTCCGCGACGACGGCTCTGCCCTGCGCTGCGCTTTCAACGGCTGGGGCGGCAAGTACGAGATGCCCGGCGACCGCGAGATCGGGGCGGATCTGGCGCGCGATGCCGGCCTGCCGCTCGCCGTGTCGGACTGGATCCTCGAAGGCGGGGCGATCGACGGGGACGGGACCGGCCTGGTCGTGACGACCGAGCAGTGCCTGCTCAACCCCAATCGCAACCCCGCTCTCTCGCGGGCGGAGATCGAGGCGCGGCTGGCGCGCGACCTCGGCTTCACCCGCGTGCTGTGGCTGGGCGACGGGCTGGTCAACGACCATACCGACGGGCACGTCGACAACCTCGCCCGCTTCGTCGGCCCCGGCCGGCTGGCCCTGCCGCGCGCGACCGGGCCGGACGATCCCAATGCCGCGATCTATGCCGATGCGCGGGACCGGGCCGAGGCGTTCGGGGTGGACGTGTGCGAGATCCCGTCCCCCGGCCTGGTGACGCGGGGCGATATCGTCGAGCCGGCAAGCTACGCCAACTTCGCGATCACGACGAACCTGGTGGTCGTGCCGACGTTCGGCTCGATCCACGACGAGGACGGGGTCGCGGCCATCGCCTCGCTATTCCCCGATCGGGCGACGATCGGCCTTCCCGCCGACGCGGTCCTGGCCGGCGGCGGCGGGTTCCACTGCGCCAGCCAGCAGATGCCGGCCCTGGGCCCGCGCGCTTAACCCTTCGTTAGCCACCTCGGCGCATAGCGGGCGGCATGGACCTGCAACGCGCCCTTGCCCCCGCGCCCGAACCGCGGGCCGTCGCATGGCTTCGCACCGGGCTGGTATGCGCCTGCGCGGGCGCGCTGATCGGCGCAGGGCCGCTGGCCCCCGCGCTGCCGCTATAGGAGCTTGACCAGCGCGGCCACGGCCGAGGCGGCGAGGACCAGCGCGACGAACCCCCGCCAGGCGCGGTCGTCGATCCGGTCGGACGCGAGGTTGCCGAGCCAGTTGCCGAGCACGACCATCGGGAAGAGCAGAACGCCGAGCAGCGCCAGGCGCCAGTGCATGACGCCCAGCGCCGCGCCCGAGAGCAGCCCCGCGAGCGCGGCGACGGTGAAGATCAGCAGCATCGAGGCCTTGGCCGTGCGGCGCGCGATCGCGCGGCCGACGTAATAGGGCACGACCGGCGGCCCCGGCATCCCCGCGAAGCCTGTCAGGAGCCCGCTCGAAAGGCCGGTCGCCACGGTCGCGACCCGGCCCGGGCGGTTCGCGGCGCGCACCGGGCGCAGAACGGCGACGAAGGCGGAAATGGCGACCAGCGCGATCAGCATTCGCGCCAGGGGCGCGGGCGTGACGGCCAGCAGCGCGAGGCCGGGAGCGGTCGCCACCGCGACCAGCGCCGATATGGCAAGGGCGGAGCGATCCGCCTCGCGCAGCAGGCGCCGCAGTTCGGCCAGGCCGACCAGCAGGGCGACGACATTGGTGACCAGCACCGCCTCGACCGGCGTCAGCGCCAGCGCGAGGACGGGCACGAGGATGATCGCCATGCCGAAGCCGGCCACCCCGCGCACGAACGCGCCGGCGAACGTGATTGCCAGCGCGATCGCGATCGCCGGCCAGGTAAACCCTGCGACGAGTTCCACCGCCGCGGGCTAGCGCAAGTCGGGCGGCGTGGCTTCCTCCGCCAGCATCGCGATCGCTTCGTCCAGCGGCACGATCTTCTGCTGCTGCTGGCCCAGGGTGCGCACGGCGACCGTGCCTTCCTCCGCTTCGCGCTTGCCCACGACCAGCAGGTGCGGGACCTTGGCCAGCGAGTGTTCGCGCACCTTGTAGTTGATCTTCTCGTTCCTCAGGTCGCTTTCTGCCCGGATCCCGGCGTCGGCCAGCTTCTGCAACACCTCCCCCGCATAACCGTCTGCATCCGAAACGATCGTCGCGACGACGGCCTGCGTCGGGGCGAGCCAGACCGGCAGGCGACCGGCGTAATGCTCGATCAGGATGCCGATGAAGCGTTCGTAGGAGCCGAAGATCGCCCGGTGCAGCATGACGGGGCGATGCTTCTCGCCGTCTTCGCCGACATAGGTCGCGTCGAGCCGTTCGGGCAGGACCCGGTCGGACTGGATCGTGCCGACCTGCCAGGTGCGGCCGATCGCATCGGTCAGGTGCCATTCGAGCTTGGGGGCGTAGAACGCGCCTTCGCCGGGCAGTTCCTCCCACCCGTATTCCGCGGTCGCCATGCCGGCATCGATCACCGCCTGGCGCAGTTCCGCTTCCGCCTTGTCCCAGTCGGCGTCGCTGCCGAAACGCTGCTCGGGCCGCAGGGCGAGCTTGATCTCGTAGGTGAAGCCGAAATCCTTGTAGATCCGGTCAGCCAGCTCGCAGAACTTGCGCACTTCGTCGACGATCTGGCCCTCGGTGCAGAAGATGTGGGCATCGTCCTGCGTGAACTGGCGCACCCGCATCAGGCCGTGCAGCGCCCCGTGCGGCTCGTTGCGATGGCAGCAGCCGTTCTCGTAGAGGCGCAGCGGCAGGTCGCGATAGCTGGTAATGCCCTGCTTGAAGACGAGCACGTGGGCCGGGCAGTTCATCGGCTTGAGCGCCATCCATTCGGCCGCGTCGGACACCAGTGGCCCCTCGTCCTCGACATTGGGAACCTCGTCCGGGATCACGAACATGTTCTCGCGATACTTGCCCCAGTGGCCGGACTGTTCCCACTGGCGCGCGTCCATCACCTGCGGCGTCTTGATCTCGCGATAGCCGGCATCGTCGATCGCCCGGCGCATGTAGGATTCGAGCGCGCGCCAGATGCGATAGCCCTGCGGGTGCCAGAACACGCTGCCGTGAGCCTCTTCCTGCAGGTGGAACAGGTCCATCTCGCGGCCCAGCTTGCGGTGGTCGCGCTTGGCGGCCTCCTCCAGCCGGGTCAGGTGGGCGTTGAGCTGCTTCTTGTTGAGCCAGCCGGTGCCGTATATCCGCGTGAGCTGCGCGTTCTTCTGGTCGCCGCGCCAGTAGGCTCCGGCCACCCGCATCAGCTTGAACGCCTGGGGGTCGAGCTTGCCGGTGCTGGCGAGGTGCGGCCCGCGGCACATGTCGAGCCAGGCGCCCTCGCTGCCCGGCTCGCCCGACCAGTAGACGGTCAGCTCCTCGTCTTCCGGCAGTTCCTTCGCCCATTCGGCCTTGAACGTCTCGCCCTCGGCCTCCCACTTGGCGATCAGCTGCTCGCGGCTCCAGACCTCGCGCACCAGCGGCTTGTCGGCCCTGATGATCTCGCGCATCTTCTCCTCGATCGCCGGCAGGTCGTCCATCGAGAACGGATCGCGGCTGTCGGGGGCCTTCACGTCGTAATAGAACCCGTCGTCGGTCGCCGGGCCGAACGTGATCTGCGTGCCCGGCCACAGGGCCTGGACCGCCTCCGCCAGGACGTGGGCGTAATCGTGGCGGACCAGCTCCAGCGCCTCGTCCTCGTCGCGCGCGGTGATCAGCGCCAACTCGGCATCGCCCTCGAACGGGCGGTTGAGGTCGCGCACCTCGCCCCCCGTGCCGTGATCGACCCGAGCCGCCAGCGCGGCCTTGGCCAGGCCCGGGCCGATCGCGGCGGCGACGTCGGCCGGGGTCGTCCCCGGCTCGACCTCGCGCACCGATCCGTCGGGCAGGCTGATCTTGAGCAGTTCCGTCATCGTTTCCCGTTACCGTTTTTCGCGTGCGGCGCCCCCGTCGGCACCGGTCGCAGGTGCCATGGCACAGGCGCGCGCGCGCTTGAAGAGCGGCGTTGGCTGATTGGCGATTTCGGGGAGGAACGCCGCACCACCCGAAACCGGGCGGCGGCGGATCGCGTCAGCGCGCGACCGACCGCACCCGGCGGGGCCGGGTAGTGGTGGTAGTCGCCGCGAAGAAGCGTGTCGCGTTCATGCCGGGCGCGATAGCCGGTGGCGGGTGGCGGATCAAGGCAGGAGGAACGACAAGCCAGCCCGTCAAAATGTCCAGCGTCCTTGACATGGAGTGTTATTGTGTCCATGTTCCTTTACATCGAATCAAGGGAGCTTGACCTTATGCCCTCTATCCGGCCCTTTCTCTGGGCGATTGCCGTTGTCACCGTGGCGCTGCTCAACATCGCTGATGTGCTGCCCGACTGGGCGACGATCGCTGCGATCCTGACGCTGCCGTTCATGGCTACGCTCTCGGGAATGCACTGCCGGCCTGCGAAGGGGATCGACCAGTGACATCCGACCGTTCCGTTTCCGGCCGACCGCCGGCCGGTCGCGCCCGCTGGCTGTGGGGCGGCCTGATGGTTGCATCTTTCGCCGTGATCGCAGGTCTGCGCTCGAGCGGGGCGATCAATGAACCGACCGGCTTCATCCTGCTCGCTCTGGCCATGTTGCAGATGATCCCTCTCGTTCGCGCCGGACTGGCGCACCAGCGCGAAACCGGACATCTCAGCCCGGCCGTCCTGCGCTACACCCGGCGCTTCATGGGTGCGACGTTCGGCTATGTCCTGGGAATGGGCCTGGCTGTGATGCTGCACGAGCGGATGGGGCTGAGCGGTCCGGAAGCCTTCGCCATCGCATTGCTGCCGGTGCTGCCGGTTTTCGCCATGATCTGGGCGATGGGGCGCTATCTTGTCGAGGAGGACGACGAGTTCCTGCGTCACCGTGCGACGCTCGCTTCGCTGTTCGGGCTGGGCGTCGTGCTCGCGCTGGGCAGTTTCTGGGGGTTCCTGGAGACTTTCGGCGTGGTTCCGCATATCTGGGCCTGGTGGACCTTCCCGGTCTGGGCGATCGGCATGGGCGTGTCGCAGGGCTGGATGGCCTGGCGCGATCGCGCGGGTGGCGAAGAGTGAAGAACCGCCTCAAGGTGCTTCGCGCCGAACGCGACTGGAGCCAGCAGGACCTGGCGCGGCGGCTGGAAGTTTCGCGCCAGAGCGTCAACGCGATCGAGACGGGGCGTTACGATCCCTCCCTCCCGCTGGCCTTCCGTATTGCGGCATTGTTCGAAATGCCGATCGAGGATATATTCATCCCCGACTGAGAGGGAGCCATGAAGCACGTCGCTGCACTGCTGCTCGCCTGCCTGCTGGTTGCCGGGTGCAACGGGCGGACGGAGGAGCCGTCGTACTTCGAATACGCGCCGCCGCTCTACTGACGCGGGTTGCCTTGGGCCCCGCCCGGCGGGCATGGCCGGGGCATGACCGACGAAATCGATTTCCACGAACCGGGCGATGGCCGCCGTATCGCCTTCCGTCACCACCCGGGCGAGGGCGAGGGCGCGGCGCGGCCGACGCTGGTTTTCCTGCCCGGCTACATGTCCGACATGGCCGGGGGAAAGGCCACGGCGATCCATGGCTGGGCCGTGGCCCGGGGGCAGCCGTGCCTCCTGCTCGATTATTCCGGATGCGGGCGCAGCACGGGCGATTTTGCCCAGGGCACGCTGTCGCGCTGGCGCGAGGAAGTGCTGTCGCTGGTCGAGGCGCAGGTCGCGGGCGCCGTCGTCCTGGTCGGCTCCTCGATGGGCGGATGGCTGATGCTGCTGGCCGGGGAGGCGCTCGGCCGCCGGCTGGCCGGAATGGTCGGGATCGCGGCCGCGCCGGATTTCTCCGACTGGGGGTACGACGATGACCAGAAGGCCCAGCTGGCGGCCGGGCACACGGTGTTCGAAGACAATCCCTACGGGCCCGAGCCGACCCCGACCCACCCGGGTTTCTGGCAGGACGCGCAGCGCCAGCGCCTGCTTTCGCGCGAGATCGCGATCGATTGCCCGGTGCGCCTGCTGCATGGCCAGGCCGATCCCGACGTCCCGTGGGGGACCAGCCTGCGCACCGCCGCTGCCCTGCGTTCGGACGACGTACAGGTGACTTTCGTGAAAGACGGCGATCATCGCCTCTCGCGCGAACAGGATATCGCCCTGCTGTTGCGGACGCTGGCCGCGCTCCCCATCCCATAGCAGGCAGCAAACGATCAGGAGCCTGCCCCGATGACCCTGCTTCTTGCCCTCATGCTCCAGGTCGGCCCCGCGCCGACCTCCGAGCCGATCCCCGCGCTTCCGCCGGAGATGGAGCAGCAGCGCGCCGACCGCGCGCGGCGGGCCGCGGCCGCGGAAGACGTCGTGGCGCCCAGCAGGCTGGCCCAGTGCCTTGCCCGCACCCGCCGCGACCCAGGCGGCGCGGTGGAGGAGGCGGAGGCCTGGCTGGAAAGCGCGCGCGGAGCGCAGCGGGGCGACGCGGGCCAGTGCCTCGGCGTCGCCCAGGCGCAGCTGGGGCAGGGGGCCGCTTCGGCCGAGACGTTCCTGGCCGCGCGCGACGCGACCCCGGAAGGCGACTTGCGCCTGCGGGCCCTGCGCGGCGCGCTCGCCGGGGGCGCCCTGCTGGGCGAAGGCGATCCCGCCGGCGCGCTCGCGCTGCTCGATGTCGCGCGCGAGGATGCGCGCGCGGCCGGGGAAGGAACGATTGCCGGGCAGATCGCGCTCGACCGGGCGATCGCGCTCGTCGCGCTCGACCGGGCGGACGAGGCGGCACAGGCCCTGGCGGCGGCGCGCGCCGCCCTGCCCGACAATGCCCAGGCCTGGTTGCTTTCGGCGACCCTCTCGCGCCGCACCGGCGACCTGGCCGAGGCCCAAGCGCGGATCGAACGCGCGGCCGAACTGGCGCCCCGCGATCCGGCGGTGGGGCTGGAGGCGGGCGTCATCGCCGCCATGGCCGGCCGCGACGAGGCCGCGCGGCGCAGCTGGCTCTCGGTAATCGAAATGGCACCCGACAGCCCGGCCGCGGCGCGCGCCCAGGCCTATATCGACCGACTGGAGCCTGCATGACCGACCTTTCCGTTCTCGATCTTGTCCCGGTGCGCGAAGGCGGCACGCTGGAAGAAGCCTATGCCGCCAGCGCCGCGCTCGCCCGCACGGCGGAGGCTGCCGGTTACAAGCGTTTCTGGATCGCCGAACACCACGCGATGGAGGGGATCGGCGGGGCCGCGACCGCGGTCGTGATCGGCCATGTCGGCCAGGCGACCTCGACCATTCGCATCGGCGCGGGCGGGATCATGCTGCCCAACCACAACCCCTTCGTGATCGCCGAGCAGTTCGGCACGCTCGCCGCGCTTTTCCCCGGGCGCATCGATCTCGGCCTCGGCCGTGCCCCCGGCGCCGGGCCCGAACTGCAGCGCGCCTTGCGCAAGGATCTTCACCGCGCCGCCGAGCTCTTCCCGCAGGACGTGGCCGAGCTGCGCGCCATGCTGTCGGGCGATCCGGACCTGGCGGTCCGGCCGACGCCGGGCCACGGCGCGCAAGTGGAAATGTGGATGCTCGGCTCCAGCCTCTTCGGCGCACAGCTCGCGGCGCGGCTGGGCCTGCCCTACGCCTTCGCCAGCCATTTCGCGCCGACCCACCTCGATGCCGCCCTGGCGCTCTATCGCCGCGACTTCCAGCCTTCGGAACACCTCGGCCGGCCGCATGTCATGGCGGCGATGACGGTGTTCGCGGCGCCGAGCGAGGAAGAGGCGGAGCTGATCGCCTCGTCGCAGGCGCAGAGCTTCGTCCGGCTGCGCACCGGCAACCCGGGGCGCCTGCCGCCGCCCGTTCCCGGCTATCGCGACTCCCTGCCGCCACAGGCGCGCGCGATCCTCGACCACATCGGCGAAGCCTCGGCCATCGGGACCCCGGCGCAAGTGAAGGACCGGATAGAGGCCTTCGTCGCGCGCACGGGGGCGGACGAGATCATGCTCTCGGGCGCGACATATGCCCCCGAAGCGCGGGCCCGGACGCTCGAACTGGTGGCCGAGGCCCTGGCCTGAGCCGGCCCCCCGGCGGCCGGGCGGGCGGGTTTTCGCCCGCCCCCGCCGTAGCGGAAAGGCGGGCCGGAAACGTGGCTTGCAGCGCGAACGACTTGGGCGTAGGCGCGCAATATTATTGCCGCGTCGTCGGCGTCTTTGGGCGGGCGTTCGAGCGCCCGATGGAGCGATTTCGATGGGTTCCCGAGCAGCTGCGCCTTCCGGCAAGTCTCAACGCGAACAGGCCGTTCCCTCCTCTCTCGTCGGCGCGCTGACCGAACGGATCTGCGATTCGCTCCTGCCCGGCGATACGCCTTTCGCGACCGAGAAGGTGCGCGACGCGGCCGGTTTCATGCTCGAGGCGGCGGCCCGGCGGGAACCGGGTGAAGCGGCGATCGCGCTCGCTTCCGCCACCGACGAGCGGCGCTTCATGCGCATCGCGCTGATCAACGACGACATGCCGTTCCTGGTCGATTCGATCGCGGCGACGATCGCGGCGCAGGGGCTGGCGATCGACCGGCTGGTCCACCCGGTGATCCATACCCGCCGCGACGCGGACGGCACGCTGCGCGAGATCGCTTCCCAGCGGGGCGAGGACACGCGGCGCGAATCGATGGTCTACGTCGAGACCGTGCGGATCGACGCGCGCCAGCGGCGGGGGCTGGAGCGCGAGCTGCGCACGACCCTGGCCGACGTTCATGCCGCCGTGGCCGACTGGCCGAAAATGCGCGAGGCGATGCGCGCCGACGCCGCGCGGATCGACGATGCCGAAGGGGCGGAGCTGCTGCGCTGGCTCGAAGGCGGGATGCTGACGCAGCTCGGCCACTTGCGCCGCCACCGCGACGGCAGCCATTCCGATCTCCTGGGGATCTGCCGCAAGAGCGCGCGCCAGATCCTGGCCGATGCGTCCTACGAACGCGCGTTCGACTGGTTCGGCGCGGCCGAGGAAGGGCGCGAACTGCTGATCATCAAGGCCAACCGCCTTTCCAACGTCCATCGCCGGGTCCCGCTCGACCTGTTCATCGCCCCGATCCGCGAGGGCGGGAAGGTCACCGCGCTGTCGATCCATGCCGGCGTGTGGACGAGCGCGGCCCTCGCGGCCACCCCGACCCAGGTGCCGCGCCTGCGCGCGCGGGTTTCCAGCCTGATGGAGAAATTCGAGTTCGACGCCGGCGGCCATGCGGGCAAGGCGCTGGTCCATGCGCTGACCGCGCTGCCGCACGATCTCGTGATCGGCTTTTCGGACGAGGATATCGAGCGGGTGGCGACCGCGATGATGAGCCTGGTCGATCGCCCGCGCCCGCGCCTCGCGCTGGTCGAGGCGCCGCTCGCCCGGCACCTCTTCGCCTTCGTGTGGATGCCGCGCGACATGCTCTCGACCCAGGTGCGCCACCAGATCGTGGACCTGCTGGAGCAGGGCGCCGGGGCGACGATGCTCGACTGGAGCCTGCAGGTCGAAGGCGGCAACCTCGCCATGCTGCGCTTCGTGCTCGACTTGCGCGGCGGCCAGGTCGCCACGCCCGAGGCGGAGCTGGAAGCGCGGTTGCAGAAGATGCTGCGCGGCTGGGCCGAGGCGGTCGAGGGCGAACTGGCCGAACAGATGGAAGCCGGCCGCGCGGCCGCCATCGCGACCCGGTTCGCCGAGGCTTTTCCCGCCGCCTATCGCGCGGACTACGGCCCGGCAGAGGCCGCGCGCGACATTGCCCGGATGCGCCATCTCTCGGCGCTCGAATCGGAAACCCCGGGCGAGGCCCCCCTGCAGCGCGATGCGCGTCTCTATGCGTTCGAGCGCGACGGCGCGGCCGAATTGCGGCTCAAGATCTACGAGCACGAAGGCGCCCTGCCGCTTTCCGACGCCGTGCCGGCGCTGGAGAACTTCGGTTTCCGCGTCCTGGCCGAGATCCCGACCCCGCTCGAGGACGGACGGCTGGGCACGGTCCACGATTTCACGCTCGCCCTGCCCGAAGGCGATGCGATCGACCCGCTGCTGGAGCGGGCCGACGCGATCGAGCAGGCGATTGCCGCGGTCCTCAACGGCTGGGCGGAGGACGACCCGTTCAACCGGCTGGTGATCGGCGCCGCCCTGAGCGCGGACGAGGCGAACTGGCTGCGCGCGTTCTATCGCTACCTGCGGCAGGCGGGGGTCAGCTTCACGATCTATACCGTCGTCGATGCGCTCGACCGCGCGCCCGGCGTCACCCGCGCGCTGGTGCGCCTGTTCGCCGCCCGCCACGATCCCGATTTCGAGGGCGACCGGGAAGCGGCCACGCGCGAGTGCGAGGCGGCGATCAAGCAGGGCCTCGCCCGGGTCGCGGCGATCAACGACGACAGGCTGCTGCGCCTCTATCACGCCGTCATCGGCGCGATTTTGCGGACCAACGCCTTTGCCCCGGCGGGGCAGGAGGCGCTGGCCTTCAAGATCGATTCGCAGCTCGTGCCCAACCTGCCGCGGCCGATCCCCTGGCGCGAGATCTTCGTCTATTCGCGGCGGGTCGAGGGCATTCACCTGCGCGCCGGCCCGGTCGCGCGCGGGGGCCTGCGCTGGTCCGACCGGCGGGACGACTTCAGGACCGAGATCCTCGGCCTGATGAAGGCCCAGCGGGTCAAGAACGCGGTGATCGTGCCGACCGGCGCGAAAGGCGGGTTCTATCCCAAGCAATTGCCCGCCCCGGACAAGGACCGCGCCGCCTGGGCCGCCGAAGGGCAGGCGAGCTACGAGATCTTCATCCGCACCCTGCTGTCGGTGACCGACAACCTCGAAGGCGACAAGGTCGTCCACCCGCCGCGGGTGGTGATCCGCGACGGGGAAGATCCCTATTTCGTGGTCGCGGCCGACAAGGGCACGGCGCGCTTTTCCGACGTCGCCAACGCGATCGCCGAGAAACGCGATTTCTGGCTCGGCGATGCCTTCGCCAGCGGCGGGTCCAACGGCTACGATCACAAGGCCATGGGCATTACCGCCCGCGGGGCCTGGGTCTCGGTCCAGCGGCACTTCCTCGAAATGGGGATCGACGTGCAGAGCGAGCCGGTGCGCGTGGCCGGCTGCGGCGACATGTCGGGCGACGTCTTCGGCAACGGCATGCTGCTGTCGAAGGCGATCAAGCTGGTCGCCGCCTTCGACCATCGCCACATCTTCATCGACCCCGATCCCGATCCGGCGAAAAGCTGGCAGGAACGCAAGCGCCTGTTCGACCTCCCGGCCTCGAGCTGGGAAGACTATGACAAGGCGCTGATCTCCAAGGGCGGCGGGGTCTGGTCGCGCACGACCAAGCGGATCCCGATCTCCGCCCCGATGCGCCGCCTGCTGGGGGTCGATGCCAGGGAGCTGGAGCCCGAGGCGCTGATTTCCGCGATCCTGAAGGCGCAAGTGGACCTGATCTGGTTCGGCGGCATCGGCACTTATGTAAAGAGCCGTTCGGAGAACAACGTCCAGGTCGGCGACCCGGCGAACGATGTCCTGCGCGTCGATGCCGCGGACCTGCGGGCGCGGGTGATCGGCGAAGGCGCCAACCTGGGCGTGACCCAAGCCGGGCGGATCGAGTTCGCGCTGCGCGGCGGGCGGATCAACACCGATTTCATCGACAACTCGGCCGGGGTCGACTGTTCGGACAACGAGGTGAACATCAAGATCGCGCTGGCCGGCGCCCGCCGGGCCGGCCGCCTGTCGGAACCGCGGCGCAACAAGCTGCTGACCGAGATGACCGACGAGGTCGCGGAACTGGTGCTGGAAGACAACCGGCTCCAGGCCCTGGCACTCTCGATCGCCGAGCTGGGCGGCGCGAAGGCGACCGCCTCGCAGCTGCGCCTGATCGAGACGCTGGAAGATCGCGGGTACCTCGACCGGCGGACAGAGGGGCTGGCCGACGGCGAAGCCCTGGCGCGCCGGGCGAGCGACGGCGCGGGCCTGGCCCGGCCCGAGCTGGCGGTGCTCCTGTCTTCCACCAAGCTGGTCCTGCAGGACGCGATCGAGCAGTCGCCCCTGCCCGACGAGCCGGCGCTGGAGCCCGACCTGTTCGGGTATTTCCCCGCGCCGATGCGGGCGAAGTTCAAGGCGCAGATCCTCGATCACCGGCTCCGCCGCGAGATCATTGCGACCAGCCTTGCGAACCGGATCGTCAACCGCCTCGGCCTCGTCAACCCGTTCGAACTGGCGGAAGAGGAAGGGGTCGAGCTGGCGCAGGTCGCCGCGGCTTTCGTCGCCGCGGAGAAGCTGTTCGGGATCGAGGCGTTGTGGGACCGGCTCGACCGGGCCGCCATGCCCGAATCGGCGCGGATCATGCTGTTCGACCGGGTCGCGACCGCGATGCGCAGCCAGATGGCCGACCTCCTGCGCGCCGGCGTCGGCCGCGCCGGCCCCTCGCGCATCGTCGAGGAACTGTCGCGCGGCGTGGGCGAACTGGCCTCGGACACCGAGGGGCTGCTTGCGGCCGAATCGCGCCAGCAATCGGCCAAGATGCGCGCCGCCTTTGCCGAGATGGGCGCGCCGGCCGACATTGCCGCCGATGTCGCCCACCTGTTCGACATGGACGGCGCGGTCGGCCTCGCCCGCCTCGCCCGCGATGCCGAGATCGGGGCGCGGAACCTCACTTGCGCCTTCACCGATCTCGGGGCCCGGCTGGGGCTCGACTGGGCGCAGGGAACCGCCGCTCTGATGGACCCGTCCGACGTGTGGGAGCGCCTGCTGGTGGCCGGGCTTGCCCGCGATTTCCAGCAGATGCGGCTCGATTTCCTGCGGCGGCTCTCGCGGCGCAAGGATGCCAGGTCCGACCCGGCCGGGGCGGTCGCCGCGTGGGCGGAGGAGAACGAGACCGCGATCCGGCAATTCCGCGCGATGATCGGGCGGGCGCAGGCACATTCGCCGGTGGCCCCCGCGATGCTGGCGCAGATCGCCAGCCAGGCGCGCAACCTGCTCGGGCGCTGACGGGCGGGGCCGGCCGGCGGGCTTGACCCGGCGCCGGATTTGTCCAAACCCGGCGGGATGCAGAGCGCCGATATCGTTATCGTCGGCACGGGGCATGGCGGCGCACAGGCCGCCATCGCCCTGCGCCAGAACGGGTTTGCCGGATCGATCGCGATGATCGGCCGCGACCGCGAGCCGCCGTACGAACGGCCGCCGCTGTCGAAGGAATACCTTGCCGGCGAAAAGCCGTTCGAGCGGATCTATATCCGCCCGCCGCAGTTCTGGACCGACAAGGACGTGGCCCTGCGGTTGAGGACTTCGGTGGTCGCGATCGACCCGCAGGCCCGCGAAGTCGTCCTGTCCGACGAAAGCCGCATGGCTTACGGCAAGCTGGTCTGGGCCGCCGGAGGCGATCCGCGTCGGCTGGATCGCCCGGGTGCCGACCTGCCGGGCGTGCACTCGGTTCGCAACCGGGGCGACGTTGACCGGATGATGGCCGAGCTGGAGGCCGGCGCGCGCCGCGCGGTGGTGATCGGCGGCGGCTATATCGGGCTGGAGGCGGCGGCGGTCCTGCGCAAGGTCGGCTGCGAGGTCACCTTGCTGGAGGCGCTGCCCCGCGTGCTGGCCCGGGTGGCGGGGGAAGAACTCTCGCGCTTCTACGAGGCCGAGCATCGCCGGCAGGGCGTGGACGTCCGGCTGGAGGCCGCGGTCGAGCGGATCGTTGGGGAAGACAAGGTCACCGGCGTCGCCCTGAACGGGGGCGAGACCATCCCGGCGGACCTCGTGGTCGTGGGTATCGGGATCGTCCCTTCGGTCGGCCCGCTGATCGCGGCCGGGGCCGCCGGGGCGAACGGGGTCGACGTGGACGAGTTCTGCCGCACTTCGCTCGACGACGTCTATGCCATCGGCGATTGCGCGGCCCATGCCAATCCCTATGCCGGCGGCGCGGTGATCCGGCTGGAATCGGTGCAGAACGCGAACGACATGGCCAATGTCGCGGCCCGGTCCATCTGCGGCGAGGCGCGCCCCTACAACGCCGTGCCCTGGTTCTGGTCGAACCAGTACGACCTGCGCCTGCAGACCGTGGGCCTCTCGCTCGACCACGACGAGACGGTGCTGCGCGGCGACCCCGATGCGCGCAAGTTCTCGGTCGTCTACCTCAGCGAAGGGCGGGTGATCGCGCTCGATTGCGTCAATGCGACCAAGGACTATGCCCAGGGGCGCAAGCTGGTGGAGGCTGGTGCGCGCCCGGACCGCGAGGCGCTCGCCGACCCGGAGATATCGCTCAAGGCGCTGGTCTGAGCTCGCCCAGGGCCCACCGGGCCGCTTCGGCCACGACCGGGTCGGGATCGTCCAGCAGCGCGCGTACCGGCCCTTCGAGCGCGCGGTTGCCGCTGTTGCCCGCCGCGATCAGGCAATTGCGCACGAAACGGTCGCGTCCGATCCGCTTGATCGGGGAGCCGGAAAAGAGCCGTCGGAAGCCGGGATCGTCGAGCGCGAGCAGTTCGGCGAGGCGCGGCGCGACGAGTTCGGCGCGCGGGAGGAAGGCCCGGTTGCGCGCGGCGGTGGCGGCGAACTTGTTCCACGGGCACACCGCCAGGCAATCGTCGCAGCCGTAGATCCGGTTGCCGATCGCCTTGCGGAACGCGTGCGGGATCGGGCCCTTGTGCTCGATCGTGAGGTAGGAAATGCACTTGCGCGCATCGAGGCGATAGGGCGCGGGGAAGGCGTCGGTGGGGCAGGCGTCCTGGCAGGCGCGGCACGATCCGCAATTGTCGCGATGGGGCGCCGCCGGCTCCAGCTCCAGCGTGGTGTAGATCGCGGCCAGGAACAGCCACGATCCATGCTCGCGGCTGACCAGGTTGGTGTGCTTGCCCTGCCAGCCGATCCCCGCCGCCTCGCCCAGCGGTTTTTCCATCACCGGCGCGGTATCGACGAAGACCTTCAGCTCGGTGCCCGGCGCGCGTTCGACCAGCCAGCGCGCCAGCGCCTTCGCCGCCTTCTTCACCGTGTCGTGGTAATCGCGCCCCTGGGCATAGACCGAGATGCGAGCGCGTTCCCGGTCGCCCTCCAGCGCCAGCGGGTCGTGCGCGGGGGCATAGCTCATGCCCAGGGCGATGACGCTCTTCGCCTCGGGCCACATCGCCTGCGGGCCCTGGCGCACGTCGGCCCGGTCCTCCATCCATTCCATCGTCGCGTGGTGGCCGGCCGCGATCCATTCGCGCAGCCGCCGCGCCCGCTCCGGGTCGTCCGCCGCCGGGGCGATGCCCACCGCGACGAAGCCCAGCCGCGCCGCCTCGGCAAGCAGCTCGTCGCGCAGCGTGGCATCTTCTCTGTCGCCGGACATGCGAACGGGGGTTGCTCCCTGCAAGGCGCGGAGGCTACCGCGCGAAACATGGAAACCGCGCTAAGCGATCCGCCCCGCGCGGGCAACGATACCGCACCATCGCACCCGCTGGCGATCGAGGCGCGCGGGCTGGTCAAGCGCTTCGGCGCGACGACGGCGGTGGACGGCGTGGACCTGGCCGTGCCCGAAGGCGCGATCTACGGCGTGCTTGGCCCCAACGGCGCAGGCAAGACGACGACGCTGCGGATGCTGCTGGGGATCATCGATCCCGACCGGGGCGTGCGGCGCCTGTTCGGGCACGACGATCCGCACGATATCGCCGGTCTGATCGGCTACCTGCCCGAAGAACGCGGGCTCTACCCGGCGATGAAGGCCTGCGACGCGATCGCCTTCATGGGCGCCTTGCGCGGCATGGCGCTGGCCGACGCGCGCGAGCGCGGGCGCGCCTTGCTGGAGGAACACGGCCTGGGCCACGCGGCGGACAAACAGATCCGCCAGCTTTCGAAGGGCATGGCCCAGACGGTGCAATTGCTCGGCACCCTGGTCCACGACCCGCGCCTCGTCATCCTCGACGAGCCGTTTTCGGGCCTCGACGCGATCAACCAGGGCAAGCTGGAAGTGCTGATCCGCGGCCTCGCGGCGCGCGGGACGACGGTGATCTTCTCGACCCACGTGATCGCCCATGCGGAGCGGTTGTGCGAAGGCGTCGCCATCATCGCCGGGGGCAAGGTGCCCTATGCCGGATCGGTCGATGCCGCGCGCGACCGCATCCCGGCGCAGGTCCGGCTGGAGACGCGCGCGCGCGAGGGGCGCTGGCGCGACGCCCTGCCGGGCGATGCCAGGCGCGAAGGCGATTTCTGGTATTTCTCGCTCCCCGCGACGGGGATCGAGCCCCTGCTGCGCGCGCTGATCGAGGGGGAGGCGGGCATTCTCTCGCTTTCGATCGAGCGGGCGGGACTGCACGATGCCTTCGTCCATATCGCGGGCGAGGCGGCGGCCCGCGCGCTGGAGGAAGACAGCACGGCGGAGGCCGGCCGATGAGCGACGCTTCCCCCGCCGGCGCAAGGGCGCGCCTGCCGCTGTGGCGCGCGGCCTGGGTGATCGCGCGGCGCGATTTCACCGCGATCCTGCTGTCGAAGGCGTTCCTGTTCTTCCTCGTCGGGCCCCTGTTCTTCATCGGCATCAGCGGCGCTGCGGGCGCGCTCAGCGCGCAGGCCGTGGGCAGCGTGGACAGCCCGCGCCTGGCGGTCGCCCTCCCGCCGGCGGAAGGGCGCGCCTTCGCCGCGGCCCATGCCGGGCTGGACGCGCTGCTGAACCTGCCCGAGATCGAGGTGGTGGAGGCTGGCGAGGCGAACGACGCCGCGCGGCTCCTCGCCGATGACGCGCGCAATTTCGGCGCCGTGCTGGGCGGCACGCTGGCCGCGCCGAGGCTGACCGGCACGGCCGAACGGATCGAGAGCTGGAGCGGGCGCGTGGCCCTGCTCGCGGCAGAGGCGCAGGGCGGGGCGGCGGCAGGCTATCCCGCGGTCGCGCTCGAGCCGACAGCGGCCACGGTCGCCAGCAAGCGCAGCGCCAATGCCGCGACAGCGACCGCCGGCCTGATCCTGCTGTTCCTGCTCACGATGCTGCTGGCGGGCATGGTCATGTCGAACCTGGTGGAGGAAAAGGGCAACAAGATCATCGAGATCCTGGCGGCGGCCATCCCGATGGACGCGGTCTTCTTCGGCAAGCTCTTCGCCATGCTGGCGGTCAGCTTCGTCGGGATCGCGATCTGGGGCAGCGCCGCCGGGGCGATCGTCGTCGCGACCGGGGTTCTGGACGATTTCTCCCCGCCCGCCGTGGGCTGGCCCGCCTTCGCCGCGCTGTTCCTCGCTTATTTCGCGATGGCCTACCTGCTGATCGGGTCGATCTTCCTCACGATCGGATCGATGGCGCCGACCGTGCGCGACGTGCAGACGATGTCGATGCCGGCGACGATCCTGCAACTCCTCGTGTTCTTCCTCGCCAGCTTCGCGATGACCGACATCGGGTCGCCGGTGGAACTGGCGGCGGTGGCCTTCCCGCTCAGTTCGCCTTACGCGATGGTGGCGCGGGCGGCGCAGGAGCCGGCGCTCTGGCCGCATCTCGTCGCGCTTGCCTGGCAGGTCCTGTCGGTCGTGGTCTTCGTCCGCTTCGGCGCGCGCCTGTTCCGCCGGCGGGTGATGAAATCGGGCCCCGCACCGGCGAAGCCGGGCCGCGGCTGGCGGGCGCTCTTCGCGCGGCGATAGGGCCGCGTCAGGGGCGCACGAAGCGGTCGGACAGCCCGCGATCGGTGCCGCAGAGGCGATCCCAGAAGCGGAAATAGAGCCCGTAGTTGCAGCGATAGTGGTCGTGGTGGCGCTGGTGGTGGCTCGCGGTGATCAGCCATCCGCCGATCCGCGACCGGACGAGCGCGCGGGGAAAGATCTCCCATCCCATGTGGTTGGTCACCCCCATGACGGTCATGATCGCGAGGACGAGCGCGAGCACGCCGACGTGGATCGGGATGAGGAAGACCAGCGCCGGGATCACCACCGCGCCGGTAATCGCCTCCAGCGGGTGGAAGCTCATCGCCGCCCAGGCGGTCGGCGGGCGGCTGGCGTGGTGGACCGCGTGGGCGAGGCGGAACGGGCGCGGCCGGTGCATCCAGCGGTGCGTCCAGTAGAACCAGGTATCGTGCGCGAAGAGATAGGCGAAGAGCGAGAGGGGCATGGCCCACAGGGGGTAGGCCTGCGGATCGCTGTAGATCAGCGTCCAGCCGCGCTCGTGCCAGCCCCAGGCGACGATACCGGCGGGCACGCCGTAGATCGCGGCCGAGAGCAGCGACCAGCCGATCTCGCGCCGGATCTGCGGGGCGAGGCCGGCGTAGAGCCCGGGCCGGACGCGCTCGGTGGCCCAGGCGAACAGCCCGCTGGCGGCGAGATAGCGCAGCGCGACGATGGCGGTCATCGCCAGCGCGGACAGGATGATGGCCACGACCATGACGGCGGCCAGTATGCCCGAACCCGGCCCGCCGGGCGACAGTCTTTCGCACCGGCCGCCGGCGGTGTCAGGCGGCTTCGCGCTCGATGTACTCGGGATAGAAGGCCGGCGCGCGGTCGGACCAGCCCGGTGCCGTTGCCGCCGCCTCGCTGAGCGACTGGAGCAGGAGCTTGCGCCGGTGGGGGCGGATCTGCGGCAGCGCGCTGGCGGCGCAGAATGCGCTCGGCAGCCAGGGGCGCACGGCGGCGCCCAGCAGGCGTTCGTAGAGGAACCGGAAGGCCGAGAAGCACTCGATCCGTTCCTGCGCCAGGTCGAAGGCGGCCACGCGGGTCAGCTTGCCGATGAAGCTTTCGGCAATGTCTGGCCGGCTTTCGGCCGGCACGGTTTCGCGCAGGACCTTCAGTTCCTGGTAGGCGACGTACTGGCTGCGGATCGCCGCGCTTTCCCCGGCGTCGCGGGCCCAGCGCTTGAAGGCGTCCTGGCGGCCCAGCCCGATGTCGAGGCTGCGGCGGATATAACGCTGTTCGGCAGGGGTGAAGCTCGCGAATTCGCGCATTTCGGCGATGGTGAGCGATGCTGTGGCGGCCTTGGGCATGGTGGCGGTTCCCTGTTGCAGGGCCACCATCGCCCGACTTGGTTAATTTGGCGTTAGCCCGCGCCTGCGCGCGGCTCCGCAAGCGCTAGATCAGCCCGGCCAGCGGGCTGGACGGGTCGGCATACTTGCGCGTCGCCATCCGCCCGGCGCGATAGGCCTCGCGCCCGGCCTCCACCGACAGCTTCATCGCGCGGGCCATGCGCACCGGGTCCTTCGCCTCGGCGATCGCGGTGTTCATCAGCACGCCGTCGCAACCCAGTTCCATCGCCACCGCGGCATCGCTGGCGGTGCCGACCCCGGCATCGACCAGGACCGGGACGCTGGCCCCTTCCACGATCAGGCGGATGGTGACGCGGTTCTGAATCCCCAGCCCGGACCCGATCGGCGCGCCCAGCGGCATGACCGCCACCGCGCCGGCCTCTTCCAGCTGCTTGGCGGCAATCGGGTCGTCGACGCAGTAGACCATCGGCAGGAACCCTTCCTTCGCCAGCGTCTCGGTCGCCTTCAGCGTTTCGCGCATGTCGGGATAGAGCGTGCGCGCTTCGCCCAGCACTTCCAGCTTCACCAGGTCCCAGCCGCCCGCTTCGCGCGCCAGGCGCAGGGTGCGGATCGCGTCTTCGGCGGTGAAGCACCCGGCGGTGTTGGGCAGGTAGGTGACCTTCTTCGGATCGATGAAGTCGGTCAGCATCGGCGCCTTCGGATCGCTGACGTTGACGCGGCGCACCGCGACGGTGACGATGTCGGCGCCCGACGCCTCCACCGCGGCGGCGTTCTGGGCGAAATCCTTGTACTTGCCGGTGCCCACGATCAGGCGCGAACGGAACGTGCGGCCGGCGACGGTCCAGCTGTCGTCGTCGCCGCTGCCGCCGCCCACGAAGTGGACGATTTCCAGCTTGTCGCCCTCGGCCAGCGGGGCCTCGCCCAGCGTGGAGCGCGGCACGATCTCGCCGTTGCGCTCGACCGCGACTTTCTCGGGCGCGAGATCGAGCTCGCGCACGAGGGCGGCGATCGTGTTGGCATGGGTGCGGCGGGTTTCGCCGTTGACGGTGAGGGTGAGCGGGGCAGACATGCCCGGCGAGATAGCGTTCAATCCGCGCGGCGCAAGTTCAGCAGGTGCCCGATCGACACCAGCACCACGCCGATCACGGTCAGGATCACCTCGCCCGCCCCGTGCGGCATGGCCAGCGCGCCGCCCATGAACGTCAGGCCCGTCATCGCGGTGACGAAGGGCACGCGCCGCCGGTGCGTCAGCGCGCCCCAGCCGATCGCGATCGCGGCGATCACCAGGGCCACGGCCAGCCCGACCCTGTGGAAGGCGGGCGACAGCAGGAACTCGGCCCCGATGCCGAGCGCGGAAACGACCACGATCGAGGCGATGCAGTGCACGATGCACAGGCCCGACAGCATGATGCCGGCGCGGTCCAGCCGTCCGCGAATCGAGGAATGAGGCGCATCCATGGAAGCCCGCCATGTATGAGACGGTGTAACATGATGCAAGGGCTAATTGCCCCGCGCGCTGCGGGCTGGTTGCCGCCACCGGGGCGGAGGGCGCAGGGGCGCAGGGGCGGCGATGGAAAGTCTTGAGATTCGGCCCCCGTCGTCGCATCAGGCGTGCCCATGGCCACGCCCGCTTCTTCCCCGCCCGCCGCATCGGCGACCCTTCCCGCTTCGGCCCGACCGGCCGCGCTGGCCCGCTGGCTCTGGGTCGTTGCCTGGCTGATCGTCGCGATCGTGATTGTCGGGGGGATCACGCGGCTGACCGAATCCGGCCTCTCGATCACCGAGTGGAAGCCGGTCACCGGGGCCATCCCCCCGCTCAACGAGGCACAGTGGCAGGCGGAGTTTCAGGCCTATCAGCAGATCGGCGAGTACAAGCACGTCACCGGGCCGGCCGGGATGACGCTGGCCGATTACAAGTTCATCTATTTCTGGGAATGGGCGCACCGGCTGATCGGGCGGCTCATCGGCCTCGCCTTCGCGCTGCCGCTGGCCTGGTTCTGGATCAGGGGCGCGATCCCCGCCGGGTTCAAGCCGCGGCTGGTCGGCCTGCTCGCGCTGGGCGGACTGCAGGGCGCGTTCGGGTGGTTCATGGTGCGCTCGGGCCTGTCGGGGGAGATGACCGACGTCAGCCATTTCTGGCTCTCGATCCATCTCCTCACCGCGCTCTTCACGCTGGCCGCCGTGGTCTGGACCGCGCTCGATCTGCGGCGGCTCGCCCGCGTTCCCGGGGCGCGCCCGGCCCGCCTGGGCGGCGCGAGCGCGGCGATCGCGCTGGTCGTGTTCGTCCAGCTCCTGCTCGGCGCCTGGGTCGCCGGGCTCAACGCCGGCCACGCGTCGGACACCTGGCCGCTGATGCAGGGGCGCCTGGTGCCCGAATTCGACCTGTCGCGCGGGCTGGGCTGGGCGCTGACGCACGATCCCTTCCTGATCCACTTCCTCCACCGCTGGTGGGCCTGGGCGGCGGTGGCGGCGCTGGTCGTGCTCGCGCGCAAGGTCCGCCCGTTCGATCGGCGCGCGTCGATCGCGATCCACGCCGCCTTCGGCCTCCAGATCGTCCTCGGCATCGCGACCGTGTGGACCGGGGTGTCGCTGTGGGTGGCGACCGCGCACCAGGCGGTCGGCGCGCTGCTGGTCATGGCGGCGGCCTGGGGCATGCATGTCCTGGGGAGGCGGCCTTGAGCGCGCTGGCCTGGTGCCCGTGCCCCGATCGGGAGACGGCGCTGGCGCTGGCCCGCCAGCTGGTCACCGAAGGGCTGGCCGGCTGCGGCAACGCGATCGGCCCGGTCCACTCGGTCTTCGCGTGGAAGGACGGGCTGGACGAGGCCGAGGAATGCGGCCTGCTGGTCAAGACCGATGCCGGCCTCCTCGATGCCGCGGTGGCCCGGCTGGAGGCGCTCCATCCCTATGACGAGCCGGCCGTGCTCGGCTGGCGCTGCGATGCCGCGGGTGCGGCCACCGCGGCCTGGCTCGGCGCGCTGCCAGGGGCTGGCGGCGGGGGGCGCGGGTGATCGTGCGCGCCGCCCTGTCCGCACTGGCGATCGTGCTGCTGGTCGCCGGCAGCGCGGCAGCGCCGGCAACGACAATGGCCGCGCAGGCCCGCCAGTTCGATCCGCCGGCCGGGCCGATGAAGCTGACCCGCGTGCTCGAACGCCGCCTGGGCGACGGGAAAAGCGTGGTGGTCACGCGCAGCTGGCGGGTCCGCTTCCATCGCCAGGGGGCCGGCTACCTCGTGGACGGCGAGCCACTGGAGGTCGCGGTCGAGGTCCCGCCGGCGCTCGAGCCGCTGGCGGAGGTGGAGCGAAGGAACCCGCAGGCTGGGCCGTTTCCGATCGCGCTCGACCGCCAGGGGCGGATCGTCGAGGGCGGGCCGGGCGCGGCGGGGCCGGTCCCCGGGCTGACGGAGGCCGCGCGGGCCTATGTCGCCCGGCGCAGCCCGGACCGGCAGGCGGAGGCGATGGACTATGTCGCCGACGTCCAGCGGGCCGGCGCGCGCATGGCCAGCCGCTGGCCCGGCGACCTGTTCTTTCCCGGCCCGGCGCGCGAGAGGACCGCCGCCGTGCCGGTCCCGGGGGCCGAGGCGGGGGAAGTGAGCGTGCGGTTCGAAGGGACGCTGGACCCGGCCGACGGGCACCTCGCCAGTGCACGCCGCCGGATCGTCACCCGGGTCGGGGGAAGCGAGCGGATCTCGCTCGAAACATGGCGCCTCGAAGCCTTCGATTAGGCCAAGGTACCATTTTACCTCTCCCGTAACGCGCGCATTTGCTTGACTTTGGCGGCCCGAAACGACAAATGCGCCGCTCCCGCGGCTGCCTGGGCAGATTCGCGGCGGCAACATTTCGAAGGAATTCCAGCCATGAAGGCGCTCCACAAGAGCACCCGGTCGATCAAGCCGACCGAGGTCGAGAAGAAATGGCACCTGATCGACGCCGAGGGCCTGGTCGTCGGCCGCCTCGCCTCGATCATCGCCAATATCCTGCGCGGCAAGCACAAGCCGAGCTACACCCCGCACGTCGATTGCGGCGATCACGTGATCGTGATCAATGCCGACAAGGTGCGTTTCACCGGCAACAAGCTGGGTGACAAGGTCTATTACAAGCACACCGGCTATGCCGGCGGGATCAAGGAAACGACCCCGGCCAAGGTGCTCGAAGGCCGTTTCCCCGAACGCGTGCTGGAAAAGGCGGTCGAACGGATGATCCCGCGCGGTCCGCTGGGTCGCCAGCAGATGAAGGCGCTGCACCTCTATGCCGGCACCGAGCATCCCCACGACGGGCAGAAGCCCGAAGTGCTCGACGTCGCCTCGATGAACCGCAAGAACAAGGTGTCCGCATAATGGCTGACGAGAAGAACACCGTGTCCGACCTGTCGGACCTCAAGGACATCGCCGGCGACGCGCCCGAAGGTGACGCCGCGACGATCGCGGAAAGCACCGCCCCCCTGCGCGAGCAGGAGCTGGACCAGCATGGCCGCGCCTATGCCACCGGCCGTCGCAAGGACGCCGTCGCGCGCGTCTGGATCAAGCCGGGCAAGGGCACGATCACGGTCAACGGCAAGGACCAGGAAACCTATTTCGCGCGTCCGACGCTGCGCCTGATCATCAACCAGCCGTTCGCGATCACCGATCGCGCGGGCCAGTTCGACGTGATCGCCACCGTCAAGGGCGGCGGCCTTTCGGGCCAGGCCGGCGCGGTCAAGCACGGCATCTCGCAGGCGCTCGCCAAGTACGAGCCGGCGCTGCGCTCGACGGTCAAGGCCGCCGGTTTCCTCACCCGCGACAGCCGCGTGGTGGAGCGCAAGAAGTACGGCCGGGCCAAGGCTCGCCGCAGCTTCCAGTTCTCGAAGCGCTGACCCGCTTCGGCGATCCGCTTCGGCAGGAGCGCCGGGAAAGACAACGCGAAGGGCGGTCCTGCAAGGGGCCGCCCTTTTCGCATGGGGCAGGTTTCGCATGGCGGCAGGCTCGCAAGCGGCAGGCGATCCGCCGCGGCGGCGGCGGCGCCAGCCGGCCCTGTCATCGCCACGTCACGCAATCGCCATGCAGCGGTAACGCCGCGGGACTAGCGGCCGCTCCAGATCGGTTCTGGAGGGCAAGTTCCAATGAAAATTCGCAAGCGCTGTCTCGTTTCATCCGCCGGTGCGGCCCTCGCGGCCAGCATCGCGACCCCGGCCCTGGCGGGCGACGTCGTCGGCACGGTCCTCGATGCGAGCGAAACGATCACGCTCCAGGCCGCGCAGGTCCGGATCGTGGAGCTCGACCGGGTCGCCACGACCGAGCGCGACGGGAGCTTCCTGTTCGCCGACGTGCCGGCCGGCGAATACACGCTGGAGGTCACATATGTCGGCGCGCCGGCCGTGCGCCGCACCGTCGTCGTCCCGGCCGACCGCTTCGTGCGGGCCGACATCCTGGTGGGGGGCGACAACTCGCGCGAGATCCTGGTCCTTGGCCAGAGCGCAAACCTCGCCAGCGCGCTGTCGCGCAAGCGGGCGAACGACGGGATCAGCGACGTGCTGACGCGCGACGCGATCGGCCAGTTCCCCGACCAGAACGTCGCCGAATCGATGCGCCGCATGCCCGGCGTCAACGTGCTGAACGACCAGGGCGAAGGGCGCTTCGTGTCGGTGCGCGGCCTCGATCCCGAGCTTAACGCCACGTCGCTCAACGGCGTGCGCCTGCCGGCGCCCGAATCCGACGTGCGCTCGGTCGCGCTCGACGTCATTTCCAGCGACATCATCGAATCGATCGAGATCAAGAAGTCGCTGACGCCCGACATGGATGCCGACACCATCGGCGCCTCGATCGAGATCGAGACGACCAGCGCCTTCGACCGGCGCCGGAACCTGCTGACCGCCAAGGCGGAAGGCAGCTACAACGATCTCGCCGATCACGTCTCGCCCAAGGGCAGCGTCGATTTCGCGGCGCGGATCAGCGACAATTTCGGCATCTCGGGCGGCGCATCCTATTACCAGCGCAAGTTCGAAACCGACAATGTCGAGGCCGACGGCTGGAGTGACGATGACGGGCTGATCTTCCCCGAAGAGGTCAATTACCGCGATTACAACGTCGAGCGCGAGCGGATCAGCGCCAACCTCAACTTCGACGTCCGCCTCGGCGACAGCACCGCGCTTTACCTGCGCGGCCTCTACAGCCAGTTCGAGGACCAGGAATATCGCCGCGAGGTGAGCTTCAAGCTGGAAGACGCCGGCGAGATCGACGGCGGCGGCACCACGGTCGAGTTCTCCGATGCGGGGGGCGAACTGGCGCTCCAGCGGTCGATCAAGGACCGCTTCGAGACGCAGAAGATCCGCTCGGTCGTGTTCGGCGGCGAAACCGACACCGGCACCTGGAAAGCCGATTACTCGGTCAGCTGGGCGAAGAGCTCGGAACGCGAAGACGGCTCGGTCGATCCGGCCAATTTCGAACAGGCGTTCGAGGATACAGGCCTCGTCGCCGGGTTCGACTTCTCCGATCCGCGCGTGCCGCTCTACGCGATCTCGGGTGCCGCGGCGGACGACTTCTTCGATCCGGCAGGCTATGCCCTCGACGATATCACGATCACCGCGCTGTCGGATTCGGTGGACGAGGAATATGCCGCCAGGTTCGATCTCGGCCGCGCGTTCGTTTCAGGCGCGGGGACCTTCACCGTCCAGGCGGGCTTCAAGGGGCGCTGGCGCGACAAGTCGTACGACATGGAGGCCGAGTACTGGGAGAACGACGCCTTCACGGTGGCCGACGTTCTGGGCACGCAGGATTACCGCCTGACCGACATCTCACCGGTCCCCAACTTCACCGGCGCGCGCGACTATTTCCACGCCAATCGCGACGCCTTCGATCTCAACGCGGTGGACACGGCCTTCGATTCGGCGGTTGAGGACTACGCGATCTCCGAAGACGTCATGGCCGGTTACCTGCTCGGCCGGTGGGACAGCGCCGCGCTGCGCGTCATCGGCGGCGTGCGCTACGAGCACACGAAGAACGACATCGTCGGCAACGATGTCCTGCTGGTCGAAGAAGGCGGCCAGTTGCCGGGCGGGGGCGAGGCGGAGGACGACACCGTCCTGGTGACGCCGACCGCCAGCGAGCGCGATTACGATCACTGGCTGCCCAGCCTCACCGTCCGCTACCAGCCGCAGGCGGACCTGGTCCTGCGCGCGGCCGCCTACCGCAGCCTCGTGCGGCCCAAGCTGTCGAAGCTGCCGCCGCGCTTCGTGGTCGAGGAAAACGACGAGGGCGAGCGCGAGGGCGAATTCGGCAACCCCGACCTGCTGCCTTACGAGGCATGGAACTTCGATGCCTCGGCCGAATACTACTTTTCCGGCAACGGGGCGATCACGGCCGCGGTGTTCTACAAGGATATCAAGAACTTCATCGTCGATACCGTGCGCGAGGACGGGGAGTACCGGGGCATCGCCTTCGACGAGGCCGAGATCCCGATCAACGGTCCGAGCGCCGAAGTCTTCGGCGCCGAGTTCTCGATCGCGCAGAAGTTCGACATGCTGCCATCGCCCTTCGACGGCCTGATCGCCCAGGCGAACTATACCTATACCGACGCGACCGGCCGCGTCCCGATCGACGGTGACCCCGACGACCTGCGCGAGATCATGCTGCCGACGACCTCGAAGCACACGGCCAATATCGCGCTCGGTTACGAGAAGGGCCCGGTCAGCCTGCGCCTCGCCGGCACATACCGCGACAAGTACCTCGACGAGCTGGGCGACGAGGCGGCGGAAGACCGCCTGGTGGACGACCATTTCCAGCTGGACCTGAGCGCGAAGTACCGCGTGAACGACAATATCCAGCTGTTCTACGAATGGGTGAACATCAACAACGCGAAGTACTTCGCCTACAACACGGTCGGCGCGCGCAAGAACCTCTACCAGTTCGAGGAATATAGCTGGACCATGAAACTCGGCGCACGGGTGACCTTCTGATGCGGGGCGCAGTGATTTCCGCGACGCTGGCCGCAATGCTCGCGGCAGGATGCACGACCACGCCGATCGTGGGCGATCCCGCGGTCGCGGTGACCGCGACGGCAGAAACCGATCCGGTCGGCACGGCCAATGCCGACGCGGCGGACGATCCCGCGATCTGGCGCAACGCCGCGGACCCGGCCGCGAGCCTGGTGGTCGCGACCGACAAGAAGGCCGGGCTCTACGTCTATGGCCTCGACGGGAAGGCGCGCCACTTCCTTGCCGGCGGGCGGCTCAACAACGTGGATCTGGTCGAACTGGCCGACGGCACGGTGCTGGTGGGCGCGAGCGACCGGACCGACCCGGCGCTGGCCCGGGTCGCGCTGTTCACGCTCGATACCGCGCGCGGCCGGCTCAACCGGGTCGAGACGTTCGATGTCGGCCCGGGCGAAGGCTACGGCTTCTGCATGGGGCCGGGCCGCGACGGCGCCGACGCGATGCTCTATTCGCCGGTCAAGGACGGTTCGCTGCACGGCCAGGCGCTGCGCTGGAACGGCGGCCGCCCGGCGGTGGAAACGGTCTTCCGCCACAAGCTGGCGACCCAGCCCGAAGGGTGCGTGGTCGATCCGCGCAACGGCACGCTCTACGTCGGGGAAGAGACGGCCGGGATCTGGCGCTTCCGCATGGATGGCACCCCCGGCGAACTGGTCGCGCCGGTGGACAACGCGATGCTGGTCGCCGATGTCGAGGGGCTCGCGATCGCGCCGGAAGGGCGCGAGGGCGGCCTGCTCGTCGCTTCGAGCCAGGGCGACAATGCCTATGCCGCGTTCCGCCTGCCGGGGATGGAACCGGTCGGCCGGTTCCGCATCGTCGACGGCGCGCTCGGCGGCGCGGAGGAAACTGACGGCATCGATCTCGTCCTCGGCGATTTCGGGCCCGCCTTCCCCCGCGGCCTGTTCGTCGCGCAGGACGGCATGAACGGCGCGGCGGCGCAGAACTTCAAGCTCGTGCGGTGGGACGCGATCCGCGAGGCCTTGGCGCGCGGCGTCGGCCCCGAAGCCACGGCCGACGGCAACTAGGGCGCGCACCGCCCGGCAACGAGTTGACCCGTGGCTGCGCGTGCCCGAGAAAGCGCGCGCAGCCACGGAGAACGCGATGCCGCACCACACCCCGTTGATCGGAACGATAGTCGCCGGGTTCGTTGCCGCATTCCTGATGGGGGCGCTGGCGCACAAGCTGCGCGTTTCCCCGGTCGCCGGCTACCTGTTCGCGGGCGTGCTGGTCGGGCCTTTCACCCCAGGCTTCGTCGCCGATACCGCGCTCGCCAACGAACTGGCGGAAATCGGCGTCATGCTGCTGATGTTCGGCGTCGGGCTCCATTTCTCCTTCCGCGATCTCCTCTCGGTGCGGCGGATCGCCTTGCCCGGCGCGGTGCTGCAGATCGCGGTCGCGACCGGGCTGGGCCTCGCCCTCGCCACCTGGCTCGGCTGGTCGATCGCGGCCGGGCTGGTCTTCGGCCTCGCGCTCTCGGTTGCCAGCACGGTCGTCCTCCTGCGCGCGCTGGAGGCGCGCAACCTGGTGGAGACCGAGCGCGGTCGGATCGCGGTCGGATGGCTGATCGTGGAAGACCTCGCGATGATCCTCGCGCTCGTCCTCCTGCCCGCCTTCGCGGGGATGCTGGCGGGGGAGACGGACGGTGCCAGCCTGCCCGCGATCCTCGGGATCACCGTGCTCAAGGTCGGCGGGTTCGTCGCCTTCATGCTGCTCGTCGCGCGGCGGGCGATCCCCGCGGCCCTGCACTGGACGGCGCACACCGGATCGCGCGAGCTGTTCCGCCTCGCCGTCCTCTCGATCGCGCTCGGCGTGGCGCTCGGCGCGGCCTATGTCTTCGACGTCTCGTTCGCGCTCGGCGCCTTCTTCGCGGGCATGATCCTCGGCGAAACGCAGCTCAGCCGCCGCGCGGCGGAAGAAACCCTGCCCCTGCGCGATGCCTTCGCGGTGCTGTTCTTCGTCTCGGTCGGGATGCTGTTCGATCCCGCGGTCGTGGTTGAGCAGCCCGGCCCGCTGCTGGCGACCGTGCTGATCATCGTCGTCGGCAAGTCGCTTGCGGCCTATGGCATCGTCCGCGCTTTCGGGCGCGACAATGCCTCGGCCCTGACGATCGCCGCCAGCCTGGCGCAGATCGGGGAGTTCTCCTTCATCCTCGCCGGGCTGGGGACGCAGCTCGGGGTGCTGCCGCCGGAGGGGCGCGACCTGGTCCTGGCCGGGGCGATCTTCTCGATCCTCGCCAACCCGGTGATCTTCGCGCTCGTCGCCGGGCGCCTGGGCGACGTGGAGCGCCGCGCCCGGGCCGACGCGGCGGAGCGCGAACGCGAGCGCCAGCGCGAGCGGCGCGAACACGTGATCCTGGTCGGGCACGGACGGGTCGGGCGCCTGGTCGCCGAAGGCGCGGAACGGCGCGGCCGGGCGCTGGTGGTGATCGAGGACCAGCCCGATTTCGCGCAAGCCGCGCAGGCAGCCGGCCGCGAGGTCGTGATCGGCAACGCGACCAGCCCGCACGTGCTGGAAGAGGCCGGGATCCGCCAGGCGGCCAAGCTGGTCATCGCCATTCCCGAAGGGTTCGAGGGCGGGGCGATCGCCGAACATGCGCGCGCGCTCAATCCCGGCATCCTGGTCTTCGCCCGCGCCCATTCGGACGAGGAAGTCGAACACCTCGAGCGGCTGGGGATCGATCACGTCGTCATGGGCGAGCGCGAGATTGCCCGGACGCTGCTCGCCCTCGTCGCCGAGCGGGGGGCGGCCGCCGGCTAGGGCGCGCTAGTGCACCGGCGGATCGGTGCGGGGGACCTGCCGCACCGGGGCCACCGGCTCGCCCGGCTGGCGCGGGGGCCGCGCGTCTTCGGGCACGTCGTCGATCTGCATGTCGGGGGTGCGCACGCTTTCCAGGTTGCGGACGCGCACGCGCAGGCTCTCCCCGTCCCAGGCAAGCTCGTTGAAGCTGGGCGGCGTCGACCGGGTGCGTTTGGACAGCGTGCCCGCGCCGATCATGCGTACCGGGCCATTGGCGGTTTCCTCGACGATATCGAAGGCGTCGTGGACATGGCCGCTCAGCACGGCGAGAACGCTGGGCCGGCAGGCCAGTTCGGCCAGGGCCTTGCTGCCGCCGCGGGTCAGCGCGGTGCCCGCCGTGCCGACTTCGCGCAGCGGGTGGTGGCAGGCGACGAGCGCGCGGACCCCGTCGGGCAGGGCGTCGATCGCGGCCAGGCATTTCTCCAGCGCGCGCGCACTGACCCAGCCTTTCGACCAGTTGAGCCGCGGCTGGGCGCGGACCGCGGTCTTGAGCGGCACGATCGCGAGGCCCGGCAGGTCGATCTCCCGCTCCACCCGGTCGGCGATCCCGCGGAAGCGGCGATAGGGCTGGAAGAACCGCTCCACCAGGTTGAAATAGGGCAGGTCGTGGTTGCCGACCTCCACCGTCACCGGAACGTCGAGCGAGCGGATCCAGCGGCAGGCGGCATCGAATTCGCGGTGCCGCGCGCGCATCGTCAGGTCGCCGGTGATCGCGACCGCAGCGGGGCGTCGCTCGGCGATTTCCTGCTTCACCCAGTCGAGCGCGCGATTGTCTTCCAGCCCGAAGTGGATGTCGCTGACATGGAAGAGGAGTGTCTGTTCAGCCGCCATGCCCGGTCGCTAGCAGATCGACCTCGCACGCGGCCATGGCGAATTCCTCCGTCGCCCCGCCGCGGGCCGGCTCGCCGTCGAGCAGGAGGCCGACCGCGTCGCCCTCGGTCCCCTCCACGATCAGCCGGTCGAGCAGGCCGAGCCGGTCGTGCGGCCCTTCGCGGAACTGGCGCCGCAGCAGCGCCCAGCCCTGTTGCAGGAACTCGCCCGCGTTCTCCGCGTGGTAGGCATCGACCTGCAGCCCCCAGGGGCCGGGCGTCAGCTCGACCAGCGGATAGCCGTCGGCCCGGCCGACCCGCGGCTCGCGGCAGCGCAGCATCGATCCGCCGGTCGTTTCGGCGATCGCCTCGCCCGCGCTGTCGGCCATGGCGGCGATATCGGCCTCGCGCATGGCCTCGCGCACCGCGTACCAGCTCGTCCCGGGGCCGGCGAGGAGGCCGGCCAAGGCGTCGCCGTGGGCCGTGCGGATAATCCCCGGGCGCACCCGGCGCGCCGCCCCGGCGCCGACGCGGCCCAGGATCTCGTCGGCCTCCGCCTCGCCGTGGAGCCGCTGCGCCAGGAGGTTCATCGTGCCGCCGGGAAGGACCAGGACCGCGCCGTCCCAGCCGTAGAGCGCGGTCACCACGGCATTGGCCGTCCCGTCGCCGGCATAGACCGCGAGCGTTCCGATCCCGGCCGCGTCGAGCGCGGCGGCATCGGGCAGGGGATCGGCCGGGAAGGCGATCCGCCGGTCGAGCGACAGGCCATGCCGGGCGCAGCCGCCTTCCAGCGCCTCGATCGCGGCGGGGCTGTTGCTGCCGCTCGCCGCGTTGACGACCATCCAGAGGGCGCGATCGTGGCTCATGCGAGGGAAGCGCCGCAGGCGGGGCGCGGTTCCCGCACCTAGACCCGGCCGCTCAGGATCAGCCAGGCGGAGGCGATGTTGAGCGCGGTATAGCCGCAATAGGCCCAGACGATCGCGGGCCAGCCGTTCGCGACCAGGAGCAGAGCCGCCAGCAGGACGAGGAACTCGGTCACCAGCGTAATCCGTCCGCCCAGCATGTGCACGAACCACGGCATCCGGCCGAGCAGCGGGTGGCCGCTTTCCAGCACGGCCTTGTGCATCGCGAAGTTGCCGATGCCCATGAGGAAGACGAAGATCACGGCCACGCGCGCCATCATGCACCCCCGCCGGTCGTTTGCCAAACGCGGTTCGTCGGGCGGTTCGATCCGTCCGTCAGGAAGGCGGCGCGTCCGTCGACACCGCGTGATCCGTGGTCGAGACTTCGGTGCCGCAGGGGCGCGCGCGCCCTAATACAGGGGCTGCGGGATGCCTCTTCCCCCCACTTCAACCCCCGGGGCAGCCCGCAGACGGAGGAATGCACATGAAACGCCCCCTTGTTGCCCTTGCCGCCCTGGCCACTTTCGGCGCGCTGGCCACCCCCGCCCACGCCGATACGCTGTCCATTCCCTATCGCGATCTCGACCTGTCCACGGCCGAGGGCCAGAAGGCGCTCGACCGGCGGATCGACGTCGCGGTTCGCGAATTCTGCGCGCTCGACCAGCAGCGCACCGGCACGCGCATCGCGTCCAACGCCTCGCGCCGGTGCTATGCCGAAACGAAGCGCCAGGCGACCAGGCACTTCGCTGCCATCATAGACGAGCAGCGGGTCGGCGGCTGATCACTCCTCGGCTGTCACCTCGGCCCGGACCGGTTCAGTCCCCCGGTCCGGGCCGTTTTTCATCGGTGCCCCGGACAATGCCCGCGCCGCCTCCCCCCCCCGGCGGCGCCGCCGCGCCGCCGTCAGCGCCCGGCCATGGCTTTCACCTTGGGCAGGTAGGTGCGCCCGATGCGCACGGCCTCACCGCCTTCCAGTTCGGCCGACCACACGCCCAGCCCGTCGTGGCGCAGGCCCCTGATGCGGTCCTTGCGCAGGATCGTGGACCGGTGGACGCGGATGAACGCGGCCGGGTCCAGCCTTTCCTCGAGCCCCGCGATCGTCTGCAGCAGCAGGTAACTGCGATCGCCGAGATGCAGGCGGACATAATCGCGTTCGGCGTCCACCCGGTCGATCTGGTCCACCTCGATCCGCAGCAGTTCGGAACGGTGCGGAACCCACAGCTCGGTCAGCCAGCGGCTTTCCGCCCGCGCCGGCTGCGTGCGGCGCGAGATCGCGCGCTCGATCGCCCGCGACAGGCGTTCGTGGGCGACCGGCTTGAGCACGTAATCGACCGCGTCGAGATCGAACGCCTCGACTGCGAAATGATCGTGCGCGGTGACGAAGATCACCGCCGGCCGGCGCGATCGCCGGGCGAGGGCGCGGGCGACCGAGAGCCCGTCGGCCTCGGGCATCGTCATGTCGAGCAGGACGAGATCGGGCTCCAGCGCCTCGACCAGGCGCAGCGCGGCCGCGCCGTCGCTGGCGGTGCCGACCACGGCCAGTTCGGGCAGCTTGGCGCAGATCACCTGCATTCGTTCGACCGCGAGCGGTTCGTCGTCCACGATCAGAGTGCGCAGCGGTTGGTCTTCGTGATCAGCCATGTTTCACCAGCGGGATGCGGATTTCCGTGAGATAGCCGCCCTCGACCGGGCCCGAGGTGACCGAGGCCTCGCGCCCGAAGCGGGCCTGGAGCCGGTCGCGCACGTTGGCGAGGCCGATGCCGAAGCCCTGCCCGGCCGAAGACGGCGCGCCCGGCCCGTCGTCCTCCACCGTTATCGCGAGCCGGCCGTAGTCCTCGCGCGCGGCGATGCGGATCGTCACCGGCACCTTGTGCGGGGCGACCGCGTAGCGCACCGAGTTTTCGACCAGCGGCTGCAGGATCATGCCCGGCACGCGCGCCTCGGCGAGGTCGGTCGGAAGATCGAACACCGCCTCCAGCCGGTCGGGGAACCGGACCGATTCGATCGCCAGGTACTGGCGTTGCAGCTCGAACTCGTCCTCCAGCGGCACGTCGCTGGTCGGGTCTTCGGCCAGGCTGTGGCGATAGAAGCTGGCGATCGACTGGATCATCGTCTCGGCCCGGTCGGCCTTGCCCGTCATGACCAGCGAGGACAGCGAGTTGAGCGTATTGAACAGGAAATGCGGGTTCACCTGGTAGCGCAGCGATCGCAGCTCGGCCGCCTTGGCCGCGCTGCGGAAGCGTTCCTCGCGCCGTTCGGCCGCGCGCGCCTGGGCGCCCGCGAGCATAGCGAAGTAGAGCGAGGCCCAGGCGAGCAGCAGGAAATAGCGCCCGAGCGCGATATCCACCACTTGCAGCCACTGGTCGAGCCGCGAGGGGGCCGGCGCGATCATCACGCTCGCCGGCGCGCCCGCCGCGTCCTTGCTGACGCCGAGCCCGGTCAGGTCGCGGAAGCGTTCGGGCGGGATGTCGACCAGCAGGTTGCCCGCCTCGTCGCGCCGGATGTTGATCCCGCGATCGCGGCCGAAGTTCTCTTCGACCTTGCGCTGCATGTCGGCGAAGATCCACTGGTTGGTCTGCGCGATCGGGACCGCGATCGGGACCGCGACGAGGACCGCGGCGAGGATCTTGGCCCACAGCGGGCGATTGTCGAACAGCCGCAGGATGATCCACAGCAGGACCGTCATGCCGATGCCGACCAGGGTCACCAGCCCGCGGCGCCAGAGCAGCTCCACCTGCGGTTCGAAGCCGACGATCGCGGCGCGCAGGGTGGTGAGCAGGAAATAGCACAGCCACAGCCCCGCCATCGAGGCGAGGACGGTGACGACCGGCACGCGGGCGCGCTCGTCTGCAGGAACGGTTTCGGCCATGTTCAGGATACCGGTCTAGCCGCGGCGGGGGCGGGGCCGCCAGCGCGGTCGTCGGAGCGCCTTTGCGCTTCGTCGAACGCCGTCACGCCCCCTCGAGCAGCTTCTCGCGCGCGATCCGCTCCTTCCATTGCGCGGGCGCGAGCTTGTGCACGTTGTTGCCCGCCGCATCGACCGCGACGGTCACCGGCATGTCTTCCACCGTGAACTCGTAGATCGCCTCCATCCCGAGGTCTTCGAAGGCGACGACTTCGGCCTGCTTGATCGCCCGCGCGACCAGGTATGCCGCGCCCCCGGTCGCCATGAGATAGGCAGTCTTGAAACGGCTGATCACCTCGACCGCGTCGGCGCCGCGTTCGGCCTTGCCGATCATGGCCAGGAGGCCGAGGTCGAGCATCATCCCGGTGAACTTGTCCATCCGGGTGGCCGTGGTCGGGCCGGCGGGGCCGACGACTTCGCCCATGACCGGATCGACCGGGCCGACGTAGTAGATCGCCCGCCCGCGGAAATCGACCGGCAGCTCCTCGCCCCGGGCCAGCATGTCCTGGATCCGCTTGTGCGCGGCATCGCGACCGGTCAGCATCCTGCCCGAGAGCAGCAGCCGGTCGCCGTGCTGCCAGCTTTCGACTTCCTCTTTCGTCAGGTTGTCGAGATCGACCCGCCGGGCGGAGGAATCGGGCTGCCAGTGGACGTCCGGCCATTCGTCGAGCCGGGGCGGCTCGAGATAGGTCGGGCCCGATCCGTCGAGGGTGAAGTGCGCGTGGCGTGTGGCAGCGCAATTGGGGATCATCGCCACCGGCTTGCCCGCCGCGTGGCAGGGCGCGTCGAGGATCTTGACGTCGAGCACGGTCGAAAGGCCGCCCAGTCCCTGTGCGCCGACGCCCTGGGCGTTGACCGCGTCGTAGATGTCGATCCGCAGCTTCTCGATATCGCTCTGCGGCCCGCGCGCCTTCAGCTGGGCCATGTCGATCGGCTCCATCAGGCTTTGCTTGGCCAGCTTCACGCAGTGTTCGGCCGTGCCCCCGATGCCGATGCCCAGCATCCCCGGCGGGCACCACCCGGCCCCCATCGAGGGGATCTGTTCCAGCACCCAGTCGACGATGTTGTCGCTGGGATTCATCATCTTGAACTTGGACTTGTTCTCGCTGCCGCCGCCCTTGGCCGCGACGTCGATCTCCACCTTGTTGCCGGGCACCATCTCGACCGACAGGACGCAGGGCGTGTTGTCGCGCGTGTTGCGGCGGGTGAAGGCGGGATCGGCCAGGATCGAGGCGCGCAGCTTGTTGTCGGGATGGGTATAGGCGCGGCGGACCCCTTCATCGACGACGTCCTGCAGGCTGCGCGCCGAATCGAGCCGGCAGTCCTGCCCCCACTTGACGAAGACGTTGACGATCCCCGTGTCCTGGCAGATCGGCCGGTGGCCTTCCGCGCACATCCGGCTGTTGGTCAGGATCTGCGCGATCGCGTCTTTCGCGGCCGCGCCCCGCTCCGCCTCGTAAGCCGCGCCGAGCGCGCGGATATAGTCCATCGGGTGGTAGTAGGAGATATATTGCAGTGCGTCGGCCACGCTTTCGATCAGGTCCGCCTCGCGGATCGTCACCAGGGGCCGTCCTTCAAAGTCGCTCATCGAAGCCAAGTTCCTTCCCATCGATTGGCGAATCCCATAGTCGCGTCGCGGGCCTAGCGTCAAAGCGCTTGGCCGGGCGGGGCGATACGCCTAAAGCCTTGCCCGATTGACCAACTGTGTTAAGCGTGTAATACAGCGCGCCGAGGCTTTTCGAATGACCCTTGCTGAAACCCGCCCCTCCACCAGCGACTTCGCCGCCGCCCGGCGCGCGATGATCGACAGCCAGCTGCGCACCAGCGGCGTCAACGACCTGTTCGTGCTCGAACGGATGAACGCCGTCCCGCGCGAGGATCACGTGCCTGAATCGGCCCGCGGCGTCGCCTACATGGACCGCGCGATCGCGTTCGACGAGGGTGGCCACATCGCCGCCCCGGTGTTCTACGGCGCCCTGCTGCGCGAGGCGCGCCCCGTCGCCGAAGACAGCGTGCTGATCGTCGATGGCGGCAGCGGTTACCTGCCCGCGCTGATCGAGCCGCTGGTTGCCTCGGTCAAGGCGATCACGCCCGAAAGCGCGCAGGGGACGCTGCGTGGCACCTATTCGCTGATCCTGGTCGACGGCGCGGTGGAAGTCTTCCCGGCCACGCTGACCCGCCGCCTGGCCGACGATGGCCGGGTGCTGACCGGGCTGATCGAAAACGGCGTGACGCGCCTTGCCGCGGGCCGCCCGGCGGGCGGCGGGATCGGCTGGCTGCGACTGGCCGAAATGGGCATTCCGCGCCTCGCGGTCTTCGACGCGCCGAAGCGGTGGACCTTCTGACATGGTGCGCCGGGGCGCGTGGCGGGCCTTGCCGGCCCTGATGGCCGGTGCCGGGCTGGTTGCCGCCCCCGCCAGTGCCGATACCCTGCGCGAGGCGCTGGCCGATGCCTATCGGACCAATCCCGCGCTCCAGGCGGCGCGCGCCGAACAGCGGGCGGTGGACGAAGGCGTTCCGATCGAGAAATCGGCCGGCCGGCCGAGCATCGATGCCACCGGCCGCTATGCCGAGTTCCTGAACAAGAGCTCGACCAGCTTCACCGCGCCCGAACGCGCGATCACCGCCAACGTCGATCTCGGCGTGCCGATCTATTCGGGCGGGGCGGTCCGCAATGCCGTGCGCGCGGCGGAAGAACGCGTCCAGGCGGGCCAGGCCGATCTGCGCGCGACCGAATCGGCGATCTTCAGCCAGGTCGTCGCCGCCTACATGGACGTGATCCGCAACGAGGCGATCGTCGGTCTGGCCGCCAACCAGGTCGACGTGCTTTCGACCAATCTCCAGGCGACCAGCGACCGGTTCGAGATCGGCGACCTCACCCGCACCGACGTCGCGCAGTCGCAGGCCCGGCTGGCGGCGGCGCAGAGCGACCTTCGCTCGGCCCAGGCCAACCTGATCGCCGCGCGCGAGGATTATATCGCCCTCGTCGGGGACGCGCCCGTCGCGCTCCAGCCTCCGCCGCCCCTGCCCGGCCTGCCCGGCAGCCCGGAAGAGGCCGTGGCCGCCGCGCTGGAAAACAACCCCGACCTGATCGCCGCGCGCGAACGGGCCGAAGCCGCCGGCTACGACATCGACGTGGCCGGGGCGGGGCGCCTGCCGCGCGTCTCGCTCTTCACCGGCTACGGCTACGAGAACTTCCTCGGCACCCTGGGCGGCGCGGTCACCGACGATCCGACCCTGCCCGACACGAGCGTGCCGCAGACTTCGGCCAGCGTCAGCGCGGGGGTCGCCATCAGCATCCCGATCTTCCAGGGCGGCCGCCCCGCCGCCTTGCAGCGCCAGGCGCAGGCGCGCGCCTCGGCCGCGCTGGAAGCGATCATCGCGACCGAGCGCGACGTGATCGCGCAAGTGCGCGCCGCCTATTCGAGCTGGCAGGCCGCGCTCGCGATCATCGAGAGCTCGCAGACCGCGGTCGCCGCCGCGGAGCTGAGCCTCGAAGGGGTGCGGGCCGAGAACTCGATCGGCAACCGCACGATCCTCGACGTGCTCAATGCCGAACAGGAACTGCTCAACGCCCAGGTCGAACTCGTGACCGCGCGGCGCAATGCCTATGTCGCCGGCTTCAGCCTGCTGGCCGCGATGGGCCGGGCCGAGGCGCGGGATCTCGGCCTCGACGGCCACGGCCTGCTCTACGATCCGCAGCTCAATTTCGAGCGGGTCGAAGGCAAGTGGTTCGACTGGGACCGCGATCCCGATCCGTCGGTCCAGTCGACGAGCACCGTTGACATCCCGGCACAGGACGCGGACATTCGCGGCCAAGCGAACCTGCCGGCCCGGGACACCGACTGAGCCGGCGCGAGAAGGGCCAGACGGGGGGCCAGGAATATGCACCATCAAGGCGAGGCATCGGTCGAGGAAATCCTCGAATCGATCAAGAAGGTGATCGCGCGCGACAACCGCGCGAGCGCGCTCGAAACGCGTCGCCGGCGCGAGGAGGCCGGCGTTGCCGGGGCCGGGTCCGCAACCCAGGATTCGCGGCAGGACGACGAAGTGCTCGACCTCGGCGCCGCCTCTTTCGTGGAAGAAGCGCGTGCCGACCAGGTCCGTGCAGATGGGGCCCGCGCGGATGGGACCCGTTCGGATGGGGCTCGCGCGGACGAGGGCGATTCGGGCGACGACGACGGCGATTCGCCGCTGACGACCGACGCCGTGCGCGATTCGCTGCGCGAGAACCTGGCCGCGCTGGCCATGCTGGCCGAACCCGGCGCGCCGCCGCAGATCGTCCGTTCGGGCGAGACGTCGCTCGAAGGGCTCGTGCGCGACATGCTGCGTCCGATGCTGGCCGAATGGCTCGACCGCAACCTGCCGCCGATGGTGGAACGGCTTGTGAAGGCGGAGATCGCGCGGATCGCCGGCAAGCGCGGCTGAGCCTTGCCGGTGCCGCTCGCCTCGCCGGCGGGCGCGGGCGAGATCGTTGCAGCATTTCCCGCCGGGCGCTAGGCCCGGAGGCATGATCAGGATCGTCGCAGGCCTAGCCGCCTCCTTCGCCGCGCTGGCTCATGCCGCGCCCGCCGCGTCCAGCGAAAGCGCCCCGATGACGGCGCAGGACCTGGTGACAATGCCGCGCCTCGGCGCGCCGGCCGCCTCGGCCGACGGGCGGCTGGTCGTCTATCCGGTGACCCGGACCGATCCCGAGACGCTGGCGCGCACGACGCGGCTGCACTTGCGCGATCTCGACAATGCCGATGGCCGCGCCGTTGCACTCGACCTCGGCGGTTCGGCTTCCGCCGCCGCCTTCGGGCCGGACGGCCATCTCTATTTCCTGTCCGATCGGCCGGGCGCCGACGGCGAGGCGCGCAGCCGCGTCTGGCGGGTCGCGATCGGCGCCGATGGAGCCGCCGGCGCGCCGACGCAGGTGAGCCACGTCGCCGCGCCGGTGGCGGGCTTCGCCCTCGCGCCCGACGGCGGACGGATCGCGCTGTTCGGCGATGCCGCACGCGATTGCCCGACGCTGGGCTGCGAAGACGACGGCACCGCCCACCTTCCGGGGCCGGGCGACGGGCGCCTCTACGATGCGCGGGATGGCTTCGTCCGCCACTGGGACAGCTGGGAAACGCCGGGCACGTTCGGCCGCGTCTTCGCCTTCGAGCTGGTCGATGGCCGCACGCGGGGCGCGGGGGTTCCGCTCGACGGCCCGGCCGGGCCCGACGCGCTGGTCGGCGACGTGCCCACGCGGCCCTTCGGCGGCGGGGAGGAAATCGCCTGGGCGCCCGACGGTTCGGGCGTCTATTTCGCCGCGCGCCGTTCCGACGCGGCCGAACCGGCATCGACCAATGTCGATATCTGGTGGAACGATCTGTCGGGCGCGGCGCCGGTCAATCTCACCGCCGGCAATGCCGCGACCGACACGCTCCCGGCCCCGTCGCCCGACGGCAGGTGGCTGGCCTGGGCGGCGATGGAGCGGCCCGGGTACGAATCCGATCGCCTCGTGGTCCACTTGCGCGATCTTGCCAGCGGCGAGACCCGGGCGCTGACCGACGGCTTCGACCGTTCGTTCGGGTCGCTTGCCTGGACCGCCGATTCGCGCTGGATCGTCGCCACGGCGCAGGACGTGCTCGACACCCCGGCATTCCGCATCGACCCGCTGACAGGCGCGGTCGAGGAACTCGACCTGATGGCGGGGAACGAGGCGCATATCGGCAACGTCGTCTCCCTGCCGGGCGAGCGCCTGCTGTTCACCCGCGATTCGATCGGCGCGCCGCCCGAACTGTTCCTGTCGCGCGGCTGGCAGCAGGCCGTGCCGCTGACCAAGGTGGCCGGCGACCACCTCGGCCGGCTCGCGCCGATCGTGACGCGGCGTTTCAGCTTCGCGGGCGCCGACGGGGCGACGGTCTGGGGCCAGATCACCAAGCTCGAAGGGCACGAGGGGCCGATGCCGGCGGTTCTCTACGTCCACGGCGGCCCGCAGGGATCGTTCAACGATGGCTGGTCCACCCGCTGGAACCCGCGCGTCGTGGCGAGCCGCGGCTATGCCGTGATCTCGGTCGATTTCCACGGATCGACCGGCTACGGGCAGGCCTTCACCGACGCGATCAACCGCGACTGGGGCGGCAAGCCGCTGGTGGACCTGCAGAAAGGGCTGGCGGCCGCGCTCGAGCTCGATCCCCAGATCGACGGCACCCGCGCCTGCGCGATGGGCGCCAGCTACGGCGGCTACATGATGAACTGGATCGCCGGCCAGTGGCCCGACCGGTTCGACTGCCTCGTGCAGCACGATGGCCTGTTCGACCTGCGCAGCTTCTATTACACGACCGAGGAACTGTGGTTCCCCCGGTGGGATTTCGGCGGTTCCTACGCCGAGAATGCCGAGCTCTACGAGCGCTGGAACCCCGTCCACCATGTCGACAAGTGGAAGACGCCGATGCTGGTCGTCACCGGGCAGAAGGACTTCCGCGTCCCCTATACCCAGGCGCTCGGCGCGTTCACCGCGCTGCAGGAGCGCGAGGTCCCGGCGCAACTCCTGGTGTTCCCGGAGGAGAACCACTGGGTCCTGGGCGCGAAGAACTCGCTCCAGTGGCATGAAACGGTGTTCGCCTGGCTCGATCGCTGGCTGGGCGAGGAATGACCTCGACGAAGGAACTGGCCAGGGCGCAGCGGGCACTCGCGGCGATCGGCGGCGAGACGATCGCGCGCCACATCTTCCTCTGCGCGGTGTCGGACAAGCAGAAATGCTGCCGCCGCGAAGAGGGCGAACGGGCCTGGAAATACCTGAAGAAACGGCTGAAGGCGCTTGGCCTGGCGGGATCGGTGGTCCAGCGGACCAAGGCCGATTGCCTCCAGGTCTGCGAAGCGGGGCCGATCGCGGTGGTCTGGCCCGACCGCGTCTGGTACCATTCGTGCAGCGAGCCGGTGCTCGAACGGATCATCCAGGAACACCTGATCGGCGGCGAGCCGGTGGAGGAATTCCGCCTCCACGCCGTGCCCGGTCGCGCAGTGCGCTAGGCCGGGCCCGGCGGGGCGCATTGCGGATCGAGCGCCGTGACCGCCCGCCGCAGGGCCGTGCGCGCAAGCCGCTCCACCTCGACCTTCCGCCGCGCCGGGGCGAGCGGGTGCGAGGGGGCGGGCCTGACGATTTCCGCGTCGTAGCCGTCGGCGACGATGATCCCGCAGCAATCGGGCCGGAAATCGGCGAGTTCGAGCGGCGCACGGTCGAGCGAAAGCGGCAGGCCCCAGTAGAACCGGTCGCAGAAATCGAGATAGTCGGGCCACTTGCCGTCGCCCAGCAGGTCGGCCCGGCTGACCTTGATCTCGACGATCACGATCCGGCCCTTGGCATCGATCCCCATCAGGTCCGCCCGCCGCCCGTTGCGCAGCGGCATTTCGCCCAGGCACCAGATGTCGTTGCGGGCGAACAGCCGGCAGATGCCGCGCGCAACGTTCTGTGCCGTTGCGCCGCCGGGTGCCGGGGCGAGGGAGGCCGGGGCGTCGATCATGGCCGCAGCGTTGGAACAAATGGCGAACTCAGTCAAGCGCCGCGATGGCGGCCTGCGGTCGCCCCGGGGGCGGACGTCAGGCGCTGCGCCGCGGGCCCATCGTCCCTTCCTGCGGCGCGAGCGCGAGCAGGGCGTCGCGCCGCGCGCAGTATTCTTCCCACAAGGCGCGTGCCGGGGCACTCGCGTCGTGGCCGCGCGCCTTGACCGCGAGCAGCGCCGACAGCCCCGGCCGCAGCATCGCCGCCATGTCCGCCAGGCCGTCGCGCGCCAGGGCCAGGCGCCATTCGCCGGCATCGCGAATCGTCGCGGCAAAGTTGCGCTCGGCAGCTTCGGGCCGCTGCGGCGCCACCCCGGCAAGCTGGCCGATCGCGGCACCCGCCTCGCGCATGGCGGACCACTGCGCGCTCAGCGAAGCTTCGCCCGCGCGCGCTGGCGCGGGCATCGTTTCCTGGGGAATCGGCGCGTTCATGAGGCAGGGCATAGCGCTGATTCGCTTGCCAAATCGCTAATCGCCCGGTGGCGGCGGGCCGGGGCGGGCAAATTCGGCTGGCACCGCGCGCAACCCTTTGCTAAGCGCCGCGCTCGCACCGGCACCCGTAGCTCAGCTGGATAGAGCGCTGCCCTCCGAAGGCAGAGGCCACAGGTTCGAATCCTGTCGGGTGCGCCAATTCTCTTCCACCATCCCAAAATCCACCTAAGACCTTGAAAGGTATAGAGGTTTGGGGTGTTCGAAGTCCTTCAATACGGCTGTATTTCAGCCTGTCTGTGAAGGCCAGTTTCAGCACATTTCTGCGGTCGGCAAATGTGCCTTTTTGCCATATTTTATAAGGGTTTGAGAGAAACGTCAGGGCGTGTTCGAACATTTCGTCATAGCCCCTCGCAGGCTCTGCCAGTTTCTCGATCTTTTCCGCGGCCAGTTGCTTTTCACTTTCGAGCGCAGTGATGCGCTTCTCGATTTGCTCAGAGACAATAGGATTCTCCGTCTCCAGCATCTTATCGACCAGCTTGGTCATGCCGGCCTCTAGACGCGCGAGATCGGATTTGAGCCGTGCTGCGCGCTCGGTGTTGGTTGCGGCCATGTGATCCCAAAGGTCACGGAACATCTTTGAGGCAACCGTGAACAGGCTCCGCGTGGGCTGGAGCTGCTCCAGCAGCACCTCGAATTCACTTTCAAGCTGATCGCGGGCAATGGACTTGCGGTAACTCTCGCAGTCCTTGTTGAAGCAGAGATAGTAGGGGTATTTTCGGTTCTTGCCCTTGCTCCAGCAGGCCGTGAGCGGTTTGTCGCAGTCGGCGCAGTCAACCGCACCTCGCAACACGAAGTCCTCGTGCAGATCGATTCGATTCTGAACGCGGGCACCGCCATTGAGGCGATCCTGAATCTTGCAGAACGTCTCCCATGAGATGAGGCCCTCGTGCTTTCCTTCGCGTAGCGAGATGCCCCAAGCCGGAGCTTCTATCCTTCCAGCATAGACAGGCTGGGTCAGAAGCACATGAGCCCGCTCGTGGGTCACGCCGCCTTTTCCGTTCTTCGGGAACTCGGGCTGGTCTTCGAGAAACTGTCTGACTTCTCCCTTTGAGGCGAAGCGGCCCGAAGCGAATCCCTCCAAGGCTTCCTGAACGATCGAGGCCATAGGCTCATCGCGTACAAGCTCTTTACCGTGCCCCTTGATGTATCTGTAGCCGAGCGGTGGTCTTGCATTGACGTAGTAGCCGTTCATCAACCGCGCTTTCATGCGGTTGATGGTCTGCTCTCTGTTCTTTTGGGCGAAGTGCTGTGCCGAGCTGGCCAGCACATTCTCCAAAAACTGGGAATCCGAATCGTCGCCAAACACGACCGAAGGGCTTTCAAGGATACCGCCCGCACGAGCCAGTTCATCGCGCAAGGCAATGTGCGCTTTCAGTCCCCGCGCTAATCGCGAGATGTCGTCAATCAGCACGATATGCGGGTTGGCCTTATGCTGCTTCAGGAAGGAGAGCATCGCATCCATGCCGGGGCGCCTTGCCTGGCTACCCGTCATGTCGTCGGTGAACATGGCGACCACTTCATAGTCGCGCGCAGAGGCGTAGGAGCGGCAGCGTGTCGCTTGGGATTCAATGCCCCCGCCTTCCTTCACCTGTTTGCGGGAGGAAACGCGGGCATAGATAATTGCAGGTCTGGGAGGCCGTTCAGTCATGGCCATCGCTCTCATCGTCATCTTCGAATTCTAACAGATTGGCTTGCGTCTTTGCACAATTTTGGAACTCTTCGATGAGCTTATTCACAGGCTCCATGCCGTACCCCATCAGCACAAAAGATTTCATGATCTGGAAGAGCACTTCGACAAGCTGGAGACGCTGCGCGTCGGTCAGGCCGTCATCCTCAAGGTCCGCCATATAGTCCGCCGGACAGGGCTCGCTGTGAGTGGTGATGTCGAAGCCGTCCCGTTCCATACCCAATACTCCTGTGCTCGTTTCCCAGGCGACAATTCGGTCGGTTTCCACCGAGCGGATCGCGCGCCACAATTTCTGGTACGACGCACAGCAGAGCATTTTCGAGGAAACGTAGAAGAAACGGATGTTCTTCGAACTGGCCGGCCATCTGGCGGCACTGCATGCGGATATCTGGTTTCTTTGCCCAGCAGCGGTCCGCGATCCCCACAACCTGTTTGCATGAATATAGCTCTTAGCGGCTCTCTTGGCGAAACAGATATTTACACAAAGCTGCGTATAATTTTATTACAACATCAGATGGTTAACGAAGTCTTAAAAAGTTGAACTTTCTCAACTATTGAGTGCTGAAGCCGCTGTGGACTGCGCAACCTAGGGTTTGGGCGAGAGGCTGTGCAGGTATCGACGAACTGTTGCGATATCTGCCTCCAACGAAGCCTTGTCTGCCTCGGCCTGTGTGGCTGAGAGCTTAGCTTGCAGGCTGGCTAGCAGGGTTTCCAGCTCAGCCTTCGACAGCGTTACCAGTGAAGCGGTGTTGAAATGATCTAGCATATCGTCCTCCTTTGGTTTGGAGACCGCGTTTGTCGCGGCCTTTCAGGAGGCAAATTACGGGAACAGGCAGGGCGGGATTCACCGCATACGGTCGTAACAACATGGAGAACCCTGGCAGGGTTGAACCCCGCATCTCGGTTTCCGTCGAGTCGCTTGGAAAGCGCCGCGACCGATTGCTAATCGCGAAGGAGGACGATGCTGACAAAATGCATGCTATTTCTTCACTTCGAAGAGAGACCCCGCATCATCGCCAAGCTTAAGATCAAGATGAACAGCTCTTCCGAGTGGTCTGGATTGGAGCCACAGACCTAAGTCGTTGAAGCCGACGATCGCGAAGACCATTTCCTTACCGGTCTGCGTGCGCAGCTTTTTCCAGTTCGTTAAATCGATGTAGGAAGGTCTCAGGGCACCGTGTGGGTGGCTATGCCATTCCCCAATCCAATCGACCGAGCCTTGGGATTTCTTCCACTCCCTTAAGGCGCGGATTCTATGGCCACGGACGGAACGAACGAATCTCGCCGAGCTGGCTCTGTCCCATTGATTTGGAAGGGTGGCTGCTATCACCTCAAAGTCGATGCCCTTCCTGTAACCAAGCAGCAGCCCGCCGGCCTCGCTGGGGGCGCATTTTCGACATGAACTCTGAATTTGCTCGATCACATCATGAGCTATGAGAACCCTATTCACCTTCCCCCCGCTGATGAGCACATGCAGGACAGTGTTTCGACGGTTCCGGCGATCTGTACTTTTGATACCTCCCACGCGTGTGATCTGTAATGGCAGATCGCAGTCTCGGGCCAGGCTGGCCATTTGCCCAATCTAGCAATGCTTTGTTTGCGAGCGCCGCCGCCGTAACCGATGCGTCCACGGAGAACGGAATGTACGAGCCCTCGCCACAGGTCGCTGGGACAGTATTGAGTTCGTCCCTCTCGTCACCCGCGGGGTATCTCCAACCGCCTGAGAGCTTTGGCCTCAAGCACCTGAAACAGGCGAAATCATCGGCCAGATTTAGAAAGCTTTGAGCACCGGCACCATTCATGAAAACCCAGCAGTGCAACATAGCTGACAGCGTATCGCCGCGTGCATTCAGAAATTCAGCATTCAGCGCATTTTGCACATTCCAGTCACCGGTTGCATCGACGATGAGGTTGAATTTTCTTAGCTCTGTCCAATCGCGCAGAGCATTCTTGGGCACTGCCTCTATTTCGAGGTCTGGGTGGAAGCGCTCCAGTTCCGCTTTCAGCGCCTTGGCTTTGTTCATTCCAAGAAAACCGTAAGGCAGAAGGTGCCGCCCGAGATTTCCCTCTTTCAGAATATCGTCATCGTAGATGCGAAGGCGTCCTTTCGCACCCCCGCCACTCTGTACGATGAACTTTGCAAGATATCCGCCAATCGTTCCTCCACCGACCAGCGCGATGTCCAATTCCAATATCGGCGAACTCATCCCAATGTTTCTCGAAGTGATGCTGTCCAGGTCAGAACGGGTTCCCTCGTAGCGATCAATCGCGATGGTGGCCTTTCGTGCCTCAACAAGTTGCGGCAATTTGGAGTGACGGATTGACCCTTTCTTCACCCCTGCCAGAATCTCCGTCGGCATGCAGAGAGACGCACCGATCAATGCATTGGGAGCGTCAAAAAAGACCAATGCCTGATTGGCTAAGTCCCGCAAAACGCCGGGCCATCCCGAACCGTTCAGTCCCACTTGTTGACAGTACCATTGCTCCAATTCAGCGAGCGTGCTCGGGACACGCACTCCCTGCGTTGGTCCGAGGGGCGTACTTGATTGCCGAACGGTGACATCCTGCAGCTTTACAGGTTTATAGTGCGCGAGCGATCCTTGGGTATGAACAACAAAGTTTGGCTGACCGCTCTCAAGCTCGATCTTCGATAGCTGGAGCTTTTCCGTTTCCTGGCTGAGCGGGGCAAGGAAACGTACGCCCCCTTTTTCCCGCCAATAGGCCTGATATTCATCTATAACATCGCGCAAGGCGCCGCCCGCATATGAGGTTTCCAGCGTCCGGGAAGCAAGAGAGAGAATGAGAAGAATTGCTTCTCCCGGCTCGAACATATCGATCGGCAAACCTGTTTGCGATGCATAGCAAATGCCCGTCCTGGTTTCGACATGAGCAAGCAGTTCGGGTGAGACCTGCGACCTGTCCTTTAGGTGGACTTCCGGCAGCTCGATAAAACGAACATCGGGAATATGCAGTCGCACATCGACCTGCGCTCCGTGAACCCGAATTGCTCCTTCGTAATCGGCCCTGCCTGGCCCAACCTCCCGGAAACCTCGTTCCCTGAGAGTGGCATCGATTACGTCTAGTGCTTCATCGGGATCCATCTACCCAGAGGTCGATGGAACGATGAGAGGGGCCGCCACCTTCGCGGGCGTAGCCTTTCTAATACTCTCAATCTCGGTGGAGGACATTCTTACAGCGTCAGGCCGGTAAGGAATCCGCTCGCCGAAGCGATTACGCAGCTTTTGGACGACCCTTTCAGCATCACCTGTCCGCTCAAGCGCAGTTGCCATTTCATCCGCGAGGTCTTGGGCGTGACCGACGATATCGCTTCGAGTATCTGCATCCCATTCGTTCAGGCATGCTTCCTCAATAACGGGATTGCACACACGTCCGCGAAAGATGTCCGGTAGCTTGCGCGCAACCTTCAGGATCAGTTCGTCGTCCCGATTGTCCGGCGGCCGTCCGTTTTCGTCCTGCAGGGCAAGGTCGACCGCATGCATGATGCAGATCGAAGAGAGCTTGCTCTCTTCCCACGTGTAATCCCGCCAGCCTTTAAAGAACCGGCATAAACGCCGATAGACGGCTCCATAGCGCTCGCTCCGACCTTCTACCCAGTCATGGAGCTTTTGGGGGTCGGATTGCTCCCACTGTCCATTACGCTTGGCGAGCATCACTTTGTCCGAAGGAATGCGGGCCATGTAGGTGGCGTGCGCACGGTCAAGAATTCCTGCATCGATGGACTTAGCCATCGCCTCTCGCAGCTCTTCAAACTGCTCATCAGGTATCGAGTATATGGGGATATCAATATGCGCGCGCGAATTGATTTCGATGCGAACGCAACTGCTCTTGGGCTCGCCCGGATTGAGTTCCCATCCTTTCTCTTCGCAGAGCGGAGCCAACGCCGCTTCTACGAAATTGAAAAGTCCCAGTGCTGCGAGAGCCGGCTCACCATTGTCCAGAAAAGTCACCGGCACATACATGCCGTCGTCCAGATCGATTTGCTGGACTGGCACCTGGGCAGGATTGTTGAGGGTCTGGTAGGCGAAGCTACCCTGCGTCATAAACTTGACGGTCACGACGGGTCGATCCCGCCAACTCACTTTGCGTACGTAGCTGTCCTGCCAGTATGCGCTTTCCGTCTTAATCGCGCTGGCCGCTTCCTTCAGAGTGGCGCGAATGAGCCGTCGGGCCTCCATCAGCGCAACTCTATCCTGCTTGCTAATCTCGAGATTAGCGAGGTAGCTTGGGGAGGTCCTCAAGCCGTTAAAAAGCGCATGGGCGTTAGCAAGCGTCATTTCCCGAACCTTGGTTTGATCCCGTTTTGTTCATTTTGCGTGTGCAGGGCCGCAAAATCAAGTATGGTAAAGAAGATATGTACAGAATCTTCGATTCCAAGGTCATTTTCTTAGCGATTGCCTGGCTCTCGCTTGGCTTCGTGTTCCTTTATGATCTCGTGGATGGTCTGCTCGAAGCCGTCGACGCAACCGGGGTCCATTTGCGCTGGACTGCAATTCCGATGGTGGCCTGGGTGTTTGTGAATTTGCTAGCAGCCAAGCCGGTCTGGAGGTTCTTGTGGCGCCGATTCCCGGTTCTGGAGAAGTGGATATATCCAGACTTGAATGGGGCTTGGGACGTGAAGCTAGAGTCCAACTGGTCACGCCAGGAACAGCTTTTTCTCGCGGCCAAAGGAGAGACGCCCAGCTTTGACATTAAGCACTGTGATCCAGCCGAACTGGAAGACTTGCTGGTTGTAAACCTGAAGGCTGAGATCGAGCAGAGTTGGTGGAAGATCGAACTCAAATTGTGGAACCCGCAGGGCGATACACCGATCAAGTCCTCCGAAACTATTGATGCCCGGCCCATAAGGGCAAAGGGGTTTGCTCCTGCTCAACTGTGCTATTTCTTTGACCAGCAAAACGACACAGACAACATCGCTGATGATGTTCGCTTCGCTGGCGCGGCGTGTCTGAAGTACGATAGCTCCTCGCGAAGCCTAGAAGGTTCTTTTTGGACATCGCGTGTCTGGCCGAGAGCCCTCAATACCGCCGGTAAACTGCATTTCTCTCGTTCTGTTTGAGGTCATGGATTTTTCGCCGTTGCCTTCGGCCCGCGCTCTATGCGCCTGCGGCGCACCGAGCCCGATGGTCTCGGCCCATTCAGGTGACGATCGCTAACGGATTTACCTAAGGGGCTTTGCCCCTCGCGCGTGCAAGGCATCCAACCGCATCCACCTGACGGCGGAACCTCGGTCGGAGCCTCCTTGCACTTGCTACCCCCACTTCTCGGCGAAGAGCCAGGTTTGCATGAGCAAACCAGACCCCATTGGGGAGAAAGTCGAGAAGGAAAATGGAGCATTCACACGAAGGATATAAGTCGGGACACCCTTGGTATTACCTGCTGGGAGGCAAGCGATTGAGTCTCAAGGAAATACGGGAATCCGCGCGGGCAAGCGGTTATAAAGGTTATCGGGCGGATGCCATCGCCAAGGCCGATAACCTGCATGAGCCTCGCAGGTCACAAGTGCTTCGCGAAATCCGTGAACAGGCCATGAGAGAACTGAACAACGATGTTTCCCTATACCGCGAATTTGCGCGGAAATTGGCAAGGCACAGAGTCGCAGGCGAGGATTCAGGCCCTGACCGCGAATGCGCTGACGTTCATGTGAGCATCAGCCTCAAGCACAACCATATCTATAACGAGTTCGCGCATCTCATTGTGCTGGATGACCTGCTGAACAAGCAGGGCGACCTGTTCGATTTCTAGCACCCGTTCACCGCCCGATAGAGTGTCCGCTCGCTGACCCCGCTCTGCGCGGCGATAACCGCCATATCTTCGCCAGCCGAACACCTTGCCCGTGCGCTTGATATCTGCGCTGCAGATAGAACGCGCGGACGGCCAATGCGCCTGCCGCGCTTGCGGGCGGCTTCCATGCCCGCCTTTGTCCTCTCCGAAATGAGCGAACGCTCCAATTCGGAGAAAGCGTTGCGTATCTGAAAGAAGCACCGCCCCATCGGAGTGGTGGTGTCGATGCCCTCAGTAAGAACGTTCAGATGGACGCCCTGCTGTTCAAATTTCTCCAGCGTATCGAGCGCGTGGCGCAGGCTGCGAAACGCCCTGTCCATCTTCCACAGCACCAGTGTGTCGCCTGAACGAAGGCAACCTATGGCCTTGGCAAAGCCAGGCCTGGACTTGGCGATCGCGGAGATGCCTTTGTCGGTAAAGACGTGATCGCACCCCGCCGCTTCCAAAGCATCGAGTTGTAAATCGAGCGTCTGATCGTGCGTGGAGACCCGCGCATATCCAATCCGTGCCATGTCGAAATCGCGCAGGTTATCGTAAAAAGAGAAGGCTTTGAGCCGTGCCCGCAATGACAAAAGGGTTCGTTTATGGCGAAGCCTTTTGGGCGGCTTGTTCTCAACTTTCAGGCAGTTCATTTCTGCACTGCGCGTGTCGCATCCTACTGCAATTCCTGCGGAAATTCAACAAATTTTGGAATCGCCACGTTTCGTTGCTGGTCTGCCTTGACAGAAAGGAACCCTTTTGTCGCGAGAGCCTGAAAGAGGGGCGAAACGATGAAAAACGGAACAGCAAAAACGATATTCGGAAGCATTGCCGCAGGGGCATTGGCCTTGACGCCTGTCGCCGCATTCTCACAGGCGGCTCCCGCCAATCAGAACACCACGCCAGTCGCTGCATCCGTTCAGCAACTTCAGGTGCAGTATTTGACTGCCCAAGACCTTTCGGATGATGGCGCACGTTTGGTTGCCGCAAGTGCATCACGAGATAAGATTGCCATCGTCGTCTGGGGCGGTAACCGCACCATCCAACAGGAAGCCTACAATGCTGCTCTGGATCTGGTGGATATGGGAATACCGACAGCATTCGTGTTGGCTCCTGACCATAATGGACTAGACGGGGACGCGGTCATGCAGGTCTACGCAGCTTCAACTCCGAGGGCAGACGCGGCTTATGGTAGAGATTTTGCCGATCAAGTTCGTCCGAACATGCGTGAAGCTGGTATTGCCGCCTACCGCGAGGCATTCCCACGGCAGCTTGCGGCGCTTAGACTCTAAATTCCTGAACAGATTGCGATTGTGACTGGCCTGGTTCGGATTGAACACGGTCAGCATCTGCGACTCTGACACTGTCTAGTGCTTGGGCGTTGAATTCTGCGTTTGGGCTGCGCGTATCGGCAAAGGGGTTGCCAGCATTTGACATACCGCTTCGTGCGAGCTCTGCGCGTTCTACTTCCGTCTCGTTTGCTGTCTGCAGGGCGGCTTGTCTGAATTCTACTTCACCCTCGATATTATTGATTTCGGCGTTCTGGGTTTCGTCGGCAGATAACTCGTTTTGAGCGCGCATTTCTGGGTCAATTTGTGTTTGGTCGGCCATCTCCCGTGCGATTTCCGGATGCTCCTCCGCAATCTGTCCGAGAATCTCTGCCTTTTGCTCCGGCGTTTCCGCATTTCGGTATGCCATAAGCCATGTGGTCAGCTGTGATGTCTGTTGTGCATCGAGGCCGTGACGGGCTGCAATCTCGTCAATATTCTCAAGTGTCTCATCGACAACCGCGTCCATATCCTCTTCGTCAATATCCATGCCGAACATGTGGAACTGGCCATTGGAGTAGGTGACGGATTGCATCTCCGCGATCGCATCACGTTGACGTGCGCCCGCTTCGGCTATCATGCTCGCGTCCGAGGCAGGGTCATCTTCTTTGCGGCGTTCGGCTTCGAGCTCGATCATGCGCTCCACGGCCTTGGTGGCCAGTGATGTCCCGAAATTCGTGGCAGCGGAATCAGCATCTGCTGCGCCCGTAAACATGAAGGCATTGGTGCTGTTGCTGGCGAAGATCGCAGCTTGGTCGCTTAGTTCCGAAACTTCAGGCGGAAGCGCGTCAGGATCAGCCGCCAAATGCGCTGCAATCCCTGCCTCCTGGACCATCTCGGATGTAATCGGCTCACCCGCCATCTTGTCCCACCCCTTATCTTTTGTTCTCGTGGATGTTCCTGATTTTATGGGAAATATCTGAAGAGATTATGAAAATTAGATAAAATTGTATCTAATTTTCAGTGTCTTGCGGAAAAGAGGCGTAGAGCGACAACACCAACTCCCAATGATCCGCAATGGCCGTTCGGGTCTCCCCTGAAATCCATCGCTGCACTTTCTGGTGGTTGAGTCCCTTCGGAAGCGGGGTGGGAGCATGTTTGAGGATGTTGATTGCGCCAAGCCCCGTGCGTTCGACTTCCGCTTGCAGGGTGGCAATCTGACTATCTGAAAGCTCAATTCGTGCAGGCCCGGGATCCTTCTTCGGTTCGGAAGGGGTGTAGCTCGCCCAAGCCCGCAAGACCCAATCGAGATGATCACGCCTCGCTGTGGCTGTCCTGCCTGCAATCCAGCCATCGACCATGTCTGCACGGAGACCTTCAGGGTACTCGCCTCGTCGGCCACGCATGAGCTGTCTTACGCCGATGCCGGAGCGCTCTTTCTCGGCTTCCAGCTTCGCTCTTATCTCGTCGGTTATCTCAATCCTGTTTGCGGCCATTGAGTGGAATTTTATGTGATTCCTGAAGGGGCGGCGATGAAAACGTGCCCCTTATCCACCTGCCATTGGCATGCCGAGTGACATCGCCTGCCTTCCGTTCCCTTTGAGATTTGCCCGCGAATGTGGCGGAGGCGGTGGCACGTCAACGGGCTGCCCGCACCGGCTTCGCCCCGTGTGGCCCGTTTCGCTGCGCTGACTTAGCCGACCTCATCCCTCCGCCTGTGACCATCGCGTCCTCAAAGACGGGAAAGGAGCAGGACATGACTACATTCTTTGCACAGCCCTACAGCATCGATGCAACGGGCTTCTATTTCGAGACCGCCCACGATTTTCAGGAAGCGGCGAAAGCCAACCGCGACCGCTGGGGACAGCAGGTCGAGGAATACGAAATCCAGTTCATCGACGGCGAAACCATCGATGCCGCACTGGCGAGGGCCTATGACATCAATCAGGCCAATCTGTCGGAGGTCATCGATTTCATCGACATGGCCGAAGAGCACGAGAAGATTGCTCTCATCATCGCGATTGGCGAATGCGGCTATGACAGTTCCTGCAACATCAACGATATCGATCTTGATGTGTACCAGATGGATTCTCTGCGCGAGCTGGCCGAGCAGTTCATCGAGGAAGGCCTGTTCGGGGAGATTCCCGATCGTTTGCGCTTCTATCTCGACATGGACCTGATCGCCCGTGACCTCGGCATGGATTATGCCGAGACCGAGATTGCCGGCACCCGCTACGTCTATCGTTGCGGGTGATTTTCATGGCAAAAATGGCCGATTTCCGTTATAGTTGGTGCATGAGTGATGACCCCGAAAATACCCCTTCGATGATGACCGACAACACACCCGAAGCGCGGGCATGGCGGCGCGAACAGGCCAATGTCGATGCGGATATTGAGGGCATGGCCACGAGTTCTGAGGCACGGGCATTTGTCGCCGAATTGGATAAGCTCAACCTCACGACCGAGGAGCGGATCGCGCGAATAACCGCGTTCCACCAACAGCGTGAGGAGCAATCGCCTGATCAAGGAAGCGAGTGAGCTACAAAGACAAAGCTGGAGAGCACACCGCATTTGCACGGTTGTTCTATTCAGGAAACACAGATCCCCTCACGCGCACCTATATCAACAAGCCCAAAATCTTGAATCCAGCACGGCTGGAGCTGCATGAGCGGGATGTAACGGCTGAACGAGCTGCTGAAGGGTTTCCGCCAAACGCGCATGGCCTGACTTATGACGGCTACAAGTCCATTCATCACCATCTCTTCCAGGACATCTACTCATGGGCAGGGAAAGAAAGGCTGTACACACCGGAGAAGGGCGGCACTGTCTTCACTCGGGTGGAGGTGCTGAAGCCCTATATGGAGAGCATCTTCAAATCCCTGAAAGCGGAGAATCATCTTGAGGGGTTGTCGAAGGAACGGTTTGCCGAGCGCGCCGCTCATTTCGTCAACAACATCAATGCGGGGCATCCGTTCGTGGATGGCAACGGCAGGACGCAACGGGCTTGGCTCAGGCTGATGGCCGATCGCGCCGGATTCCAGTTTGAACTGCGATCAGCCGATAAGGACGACTGGCAGCGTGCCTCATTTATAGGTTTCCATCGAACGGATCAGCCAATGACCGAGCTGATTGCTGCGCGGCTGTATGACCGAGGAAAGGGAAAATCGCAGGATTCACCCGAGTTGCAGCAAAAAGCGAAGCGGGCGGCGGAGCGCTTTGCGCTATCGAAGGATGCAGGGAAAGACCCAGAACGAGAGCGCTGACGCAGGCGTTAGATGCTTGTTTCGCTCCTGCGGGGCACCACTTTCTCTCCCGTTCAATTGAGATAGCGAGAGCCTCCCCTCCAGCCTGTCCTTCCAACAATTGGAAGGACAAAATCCTATGTCAGACAATCCGAACAAATTCCGCTTTCCCCGTGGGGATCGCGAGAGCAGGAAAACCGAACTTTTGGCCACAGCCGCTTGGCGGCATGATCTCCAACCCTTCGAGCCAGGCATGATCTGGCTTGGCCGCGATGCCGATGGCAACCCCGTTGGCGTCGATGATGACAGGCATGTGTTCACCGGAGCGGCTAATCGCGGCGGCAAGGGCACGGCCCTTATTATCCCGAACCTCCACAAATGGCCGGGCAGCACGGTCGTCATTGACCCCAAAGGCGAGAATGCCGCCATCACCGCGAGGCATCGGGCGAAGTTCGAGGGGCATCAGGTAGTCGCGCTCGACCCCTTCGATGAGGCAGGATTGCCGCCCGATTTCATTGGCACCTTCAATCCGCTCGACATGATCGACATCGAGAGCGACGAGGCGATCGATATTGCCGGCATGATTGCCGATGCGATCATCGTTCGCACCAACGACCGCGACACGCATTGGGATGAAACAGCGAGGGACGTCTTGGGGGCCGTGATCTTGCAGGTTTGCGATACGGAAATGCCGGAGCGCCGAAACCTGGGACGAGTGCGCCAACTTCTCACCAAGGGAGATGCCGAGTTTCGGGACGCGGTCATGGCCGCGTCCGAAGGCGAGGGAAGCATGAATGCATTCGATGCGCTGTGGGCACACATGGCGGAATCAGACGCCGCAAACGAGACTGTCCGCGATGCCATTATCGGCATTGCGGAGACTTTGAGAGCAATGGGCCACAATGAGCGCGGCGGCGTGCTCAGCACCGTTCGCCGCAATATCCGCTTTCTCGGTACACCGCGCATAAGTCGGATGCTGGAAGAAACCAATTTCGATATCGATGCCTTGAAAACCTCCAAGGGCGGACTGTCGATCTATCTCTGCCTTCCCGCCAGGCTCTTTCCTACCCACGCCCGATTTCTGCGGCTGATTATCAGTCTCCTGCTGTTTCGCATGGAGGAAATCGGCCTCGAGAAGCCCGCCAGTGGTCATCCCGTGCTCTTCATTCTCGATGAGTTCGCGAGCCTCGGCCACATGGACATGCTGGAAAAGGCTGCAGGCCTGATGGCAGGCTACGGCGTCAAATTATGGCCTATAGTTCAAGACCTTACGCAGATGAAGAAGCATTACCGCGAGAGTTGGGAGACCTTCCTCGCGAACGCAGGTGCAATGACTTTCTTCGCCAACAGCGATCTCACGACGCTCGAATGGCTGTCCAAGCGTGCAGGTGAAACCGAGGTCATCCGCGAGAACAAGGGCAGCTCGGAATCCGAAACCGCTGGTACGAGCACAACGAGTGGTGAGAGTCAGCAGGAAGGACAGAGCTACTCCGACAGCGCATCGCAGTCTGTCTCCGATATGGCGCCGCTCAGTCAGACGGCGACCATCCAGGGCGGCCATTCCATCTTCGATGTGTTCACTCGCCGCTTCCAGCAATCGACTTCGCAGAGCAGTTCGAACAGCCGGACCGAAGGCGGCTCCAGCCAGGAATCGCGCTCGCAATCGACGAGCGAGAGCAATTCGACAACCAAGGGACGCTCGAAGTCCGAGCAGATCATCAAGACCCACCTTATGACGCCCGATGAAATCGCCACGCATTTTGCGCGCGAAAGCGGCATGATGCTCGCCTTCATCAGCGGCAAAGGGCCGTACGCCATCCGGCGCACGCCCTATTTCGAGGATGAGGAATTCGCAGATCTTTGGAGCAAAGATTAGCGAGAGGGGGATTGATCCCTGCTCGGCCCTGGGGCGGCACGGTGCATCCGTGCCGTCCTTTTTGCTTTGTCCGCGATCTTGGGTGGCAGTTTGGCCATCGCTGCCTTCGGGCCTTTCACCTGCTCGTGCAGTGCATTGGCACGATTGATATGCGCCTGTCGGTTGACGCCGGTCTCACCCATGCCGCGCGGTTGCGGTGCCCGTGTAGGAACAGGCGCGAACTGTTGCCGTGCCGACTTTGCCTTACTGGCAAGTTTCGCGGCTTTGCTGTCATTAAAGGCCGGACGTGCCGAGTCAGGAGAAGGCGAAGCCTTTACGGGTTCCACCTTCTTTGATGTGGCCCTGTTGGCGGTCTGTGCGTCAACCTGACGCGCATAGGAACCGTTGCGGGTAGACATGGCTACTCTCCAAAAAAATGCCCTGCCGAAGAACGGCAGGGCTGGTGAAGTCGGTCTGGTAATTATTGAACTGGGGCAGGCTCCGGCAGCATGAGCTGTGATTGCAACTGGGCAGGGTCGGGAAGCCCGCGCAGATAGTCTTGCGAGACCTGGCCTGCGCCGCGACGGCCCGCATCGACCAGTTCATCGGCCATGTCATCGCGGATGTTGTCCCCGATCTTGCAAAGTTCGGGCACGAATGCACATCCGATATCGGCGGCATTGGCAACCAACGCCTTGCCGGCCTGGGAATCGCGGACGGCCTGCTGCTTATGCTGGAGGACGGTGCCTTCCATCTGGTAGACGGCCTGCTGAATCAGGTTCGCACGGTCATAGAGCGATTTGTAAGCTTCCATTCCCGATTGAAGCTGCGCCTGCACCGTTGCGAACTTCGCCTGATAGGTGAATTCCAGCTCCTTGAGCTGGGCCTGAAATTCGATTTCGGCCTCGCGCTCGCCTTCGGCACGGGCTTCGGCGACCATGCGTTCCGCTTCCGCCCTGTCGACCAGTGTCTCGCGAATGACAGTCACTTCATATTGTGACATCGCGGCCGCGAGCAGATAGGCGGGCTTCCATTGGGGTGGCGCAAAGAGTTGCATCAGCCCGAGGAAGAACACGATCACCAGGCCCGGCATACTCAGCGTGGCTAGCGTCCGCAGCCAGCCACGCGGTTGAACTACAGGCTGCATGGGCTGAAGTTGAGGGCGGGACGCGGGACGAGAGTTCCCACCACCTGAACCCATCGGTTGAATGTTGTTTGATTGCTGTGACATTTGAAAGCTCCTGTCTGACTTGATGTCAGGCGGAGCTTCCGCTGAGCCGCAGTTCAAAACCTAGGTAGTGTGCTGGAAAAACCTATGGATTGGGTGCGTCAGTTTCGCCTATCCGGCTAGCCTTCTTCATTTGGTGGTAGAGCTTGTTGATCTCATGGTAAGATGGCAGCTGGAAGTCCATCCCACCCGTATAGCCGAATTTCTCTCGCAGGCCGAGTTCATCGACGATCTCTCTCACTTCTCGCGAAATTTCGCGCTTTTCCTGATCGGTAAATTCATATCCCCTGACCTCAAGCTCGAATAGGGCATTTCCCGCCCATCGTTCTCTCAATCTGGATGCTGTAACGCCATCAGGCTTTGAATTGTTTCGGGCATTCGAAGCTGCATGTTTGATCTGGCTTGCTTTCCGCGCAATTTTTGCGACAGCGCTTACAAATTCATCGCGCAACTCCGGCACATCCAGAGCACTTACCAGAAGGTCCAAGTCTTTTTGGGCGTCTTCTCTGCTGTGCCTGTATTCGACTGCGTCATCGTGCCCTTTATACTGCTTTGTGGGTGCAGAGAGATGGTGATCGTTCCTTGCAGGATCGCCAGCATACTCAAGATAATGTGATCGGCCTGAACTCGATGACAACTGCAGACTCGCACTGTGCGTTCTTGCAATACCATAGCTGCTTGTTCGGGCGCGAATGACATCTCTGATTTGCATCAGATGCCTTAATCTATTCAATTTTTCTAAATCACTCATTTCTCCTCACTAGGTTGAGGCGAAATAAATCATAATTATATTACATAAGTCAACATAAATATTACATAATAAATCAATTGCACTTATGTTTTATTCTCTAGCCTCTCTAGGTGATCTTGGATATGTGGAGGTATTTCGCTCCATGGTATTGGATTTTCTGAAAATTCGCGCGGGTGAGCTACGCGCTCCAACACGGTAACGAAGGAATTCCCGCCGGGGTGCATGTTCACGCCAATGGTTGTGAAACCGGACATGATATGAAGCCTATTCGTCTCGTGTACGGTGAGATCAGATGAGTAACTGTGCTCATCAATAACTGTAAATTTCACGTTATTTACCAAAGCGTTATCACTATCCGAACATCGGTGAATGAAATAGGTATATCGCCCCATCGGGATAGCCACGCCTTCCCACTTTTCCTCGGCGTCATGGAAATGCGCTCCCGGCTGGCGCAAATGTACGCAATCTACAGATGTGATGACTCGTTTCTCAGCGATAAATTCAAAGTTGACTGGTGATACGATGTATCGACCCAGTGGCTCCCGCCACCTGCGATACATCAACCAGTCCCCGTCGATTTCGTGGCCGATCTTGTCGATCTTTTTAGGGTCACTTCCAAAAAACCTAAGAAGCTCTGCCAGCCGCCCATGTTCGCCGAGATCAATCGTAAAAACGGTTTGATCAACCAGTTCCAGATAATTGCCAATGAAATGTGCGTGCTTGGGACTTATGGACTTTGAAGTCCCGTCCATCCAGTTCTTTACTGTTTCACGCTCGGGACATTGGAAGTCCCCCTGTAGTGGTTCATAATCGTGTTTCGCGAAATGATTGAGATCATCTGTTAGCTCTCTGATGCGGAGTCCGCCTTCCCAGCGCTTGGCATACTCACACAGCTTCCTGAGTAGCCTTTCCCGGTCTGGTCGCAAATTAATATCAAATTGGGGCATGAAATCCTCATTTTTGCCCCGCTCCTAGGGCACAGCTCCTGCTTTTGTGCCTCCACTGGTCATGTCGATCAAGTCGCATGGGGAGGCGAGGCTCCCCACCCAAATTTCAAGGAGGGTGCTGTGCCTGATCTTTTTCGTTTCCCATACTACGAAGGCGCGAGGATCGATCCAATCGGCGCATCTGTTCCGCTGATATTCGTTCGTTCGGTTTATAGTCCTGAACCACGGCTTGAATTGAGAGAAACCGTCATGGCGACCCGGACGTTTCTGAACATCGGTATGCCGCTGTTCCTTGCCGAACTGCTTACAGTGGTCGGTGCAAACAACAGGCGCATTCGTAAACCAGACGGATCGTTCGGCCTGAACTTGGACCAGCTGGATACCAAGGCGCTATATGGCTTTTGTGAAGGGAGGCGCACTCATGACGCGCGTGTCCAGTTGATTGACGCGTTCTGCCAGATTGTCACCGAGGACCCGTCTGCTTCGCACCTCATGGCGTAGGCCTTGTTCCTCCAGTCTTTGCCTGCCCCGCCAGCTCCTGGCGGGGCTTCTTTTTTGGGTAGTGCCTATTTGCGCTTCTCCGCGTCTCTCTAGGTCACGCGTTGATGATCGACCGTTCTTCCTGCCATTCGCTTCATGTCTCTAGCTGACCGCCGCCGATACCCTTCGGTTTGCAACAGGCTGCCCGCGCCACTGACCGCCCAGGCGGTCACCGTGTTGCCTGTTGGCAAATCAGCGGACGGCACAGGCTCATCGACTCCTCATCGGCTGGAAGGTCCGGCCGACAAACCAAAGCGAAGAGGAGACGAAAATGTCGAACGCAAACGAAAACACCAAAACCAAAAACCGCCCAACCCATGTGCTGAAGGCTCTTCGCAAGGCCGGCAGCAAGGAAGCCTATTTCGAGCAGCTCGGAATTGGTTTCTCTCGGGAGGAGGGCAAAGGCTTCTATCTAAAGCTGACCGGACAGCAGGTCATCAGCGGTGGCCTCTATCTCTTCCCCATCGAGGAGAAGCCGGCACAGGCTGGAGCTGGTCAATGACCGGCTCCAAGCCACTTACGCCCGACGAAAAGGCGCAAGCCTTCCGTCGGGCCACTTCCGGCTTCGAGAAGCGCTTCGCCGAACAGATTTCGCGAGGCATGAGCGATGCTGAATTGGCCGCCGCCTTGAAAGAATGCCTGGGCATCTTTGGCGGCAGCGGAGGTCCCCACTGCATCGATGTCAGCTATCAGGGAGCAGGTTTGAAAATCTGGGCCGCACGCTCTTGCCCCAACCATGTCCTCGAAAAGCCGGTTTTCGAGGGAAGCGCGACGATTGAGATGGCGCGGCATATCTACGAGATACGTGACCCTGCTGATACGCAGATGCTGCTCTTTTGAGCGGCATCTGCCTGAGCGCGCTTTGGGTATTTATGGATAGATTTTTGGATATCAGTTGCTTTTTGGATATTTATGGGTATATTTATGGATATGCCCATTCGCACAGACTCACTGTCCATAACGCCTGAAATTCTCTCTCTCATTGCCGAGATAGATGAGTTCAAGGGTGCGTGGAAAGCGCTGGGCACGCTTGCGCCCGAGCGTCTTTCCGCATTGCGCCGTGTGGCGACGATCGAGAGCATCGGTTCTTCGACCCGTATCGAAGGCAGCAAATTGACCGACCGCGAGGTCGAGCGGCTGCTCTCGGACATCGAGATCAATCGCTTCGATACGCGCGACGAGCAGGAGGTCGCAGGCTACGCTGCCGTCATGGAGACAGTCTTTGCCGATGCAGAGGCGATTGCGCTCACCGAAAATCATATCCGGCAGCTTCACCGCGACCTTCTCGTGCACAGCCAGAAGGACGAAAGGCATCGGGGCGAATTCAAGACCCATCCCAACAGTGTCAGCGCCTTCGACCAGGACGGTCGCGAGATCGGCGTCGTGTTCGAGACGGCCACGCCGTTCGACACGCCGCGCCTCATGGAAGAACTGGTACGGTGGACGAATGAGCGCACGGAGGAGGGCGACCTCCACCCGCTGTTGGTTATCGCCATCTTCGTGGTGGTGTTCCTCGAAATTCATCCGTTTCAGGACGGCAACGGACGCCTCTCGCGCATTCTCACGACTTTACTACTCTTGCAGGCAGGCTACGCTTATGTGCCTTACAGTTCGCTCGAAAGCGTGATCGAACAGTCCAAGGAAGGCTATTACCTCGCCCTGCGTCAGACACAGGGCACGATCCGCACCGACACGCCGGACTGGCAGCCCTGGATCAGGTTCTTCCTGAGCGCTCTCCAGCAGCAGAAGCGCAGGCTGGAAAAGAAGATCGCGCGTGAGAAGATCATCATCGAGACGCTTCCCGAACTCTCTCTGACCATCCTGGAGCTGGCGCGCGAACATGGCCGTCTGACCAATGCCCAGATTGTCGAAATGACCCGCGCCAATCGCAACACGGTCAAAAAGCATCTCGCCTCTCTGGTGGAAGCAGGCCATCTGGAGCAGCACGGCAAGGGTAAGGGCACCTGGTACGCTCGCAAATAGCATTGGTGCCAGCGACAAGGATTTCCGCACGGTCTAGGTTCAGAGCAACAGCAATAGGAAGAAACGCAAGGTGTGTTTTGTATTACAAAACTACCTTGGCAAGGGAGACGCTGCGCTCTCCCGTTGCATCCCTCTCGCTGTTGGCGCGGGGGTTAGGCCGCCAAGGATCTGACTGAACCGTCAGATGTTGGGGCCATCCCCGTGCCAAGTGAACGTGCCGCCGTTCAATCACTCGCATGGAGACTTCGCTCTCCCTGCACCCATCGATCAAGGGGGCTATCGCGCCGCCCTTGAAACCCACTCGCATCTCATGGAAGCTGCACCACCATCAAGGGAGCGTTCCTGCTCCCCTGAACCCCATGACCATACCGTGGCGACTAACCCCCGGTTCGGTGCGCGTCACTCGGAGCAGCTATCCAGCGGAGGCTTCCGTCTCCCCCTGAAGGACCGGAGGACGTTCCTGTAGACGCCATCTCCGAACGACGCTCTCGACATACTCGCCGTTGTGATCGGTCGCAGCCCAGCGTGCAGCAAATGGTACATCGGCACTTTGCGGTTGATGCTCTTCGGCCAGATCGTTGAAGCGCAACCGGACAGGCACCACGCTCCCTTCGCCCACGACCAAGGCCTCCTGAGTGCGCAATGTCGGCAGCACGTTGACGAGACTGCGCACCGAATCCGGCAGCGCCCGTTGAACGAAATTCTGATCCTGCTCGTTACTCATGCGCAAGGCCACCAATGTGTTGCACTGTGAGAGAATGGACTCGGCCAGCTCGGAAGGCCGCTGCGAAATCAGTCCCAGGCCCACGCCGTATTTGCGGCCTTCTTTGGCGATGCGCGACAAGGCCTGCTTTGTCGGCTGGAAGGCGGCGTCATCGCGGCGCGGCGCATAGCGATGGGCTTCCTCGCAGACCAGCACGATAGGCACCTGCACTGGCCTCGGGCTCCACACCGCAAAATCGAATATCATCCGGCATAGCACCGAAACCACGACATCAACGACATCCGACGGCACGCCCGACAGGTCGATGATCGAGAGCGGCTTCTCGGAGACCGGTATGCGCAGATATTGCCCGACGATATCCTTCAGGTCGTCCTGAACACTCACATCCGGTCTGATCAGAAACGAAAACCGGCTGTCCTGCTGCAAGGTTTGCACCTTGTTCTTGATCTTCAGGTAGGGGTCCTTTTTCGAATCCTGCGGCGGCATGTTCGCATCGACATGTTCAAGCAGCTTGCTGAGCTTGTATGGAACCGGCGTATCAACGGTGATCTTATCCGCATCGATCCCCTGCGTTCCGAAATCCCGCCGCGCAGCTAAGATGGCGTCCTTGAGAATATTGGTCTGGCTCGTCGCCACGAACTCCGTTTTACCGATAAACAGCGCGACGCTCTCTTCGAAGTTCAACATCCAGTGCGGCAGGTTCAGGCTTGTCGGATCGATGATCTCTGCGTTGTCAGGAAACGCACGCCGGTACTCGTTATGCGGATCGAGAAGGATCATGTGCGCTTTTGGCGCGACATCCAGAATTGAACGAAGCAGCACGGTGACGGAGCATGATTTTCCCGACCCGGTCGTGCCCAGCACGGCGAAGTGCTTACCCAGAAGCTCGTCCGTGAGCAGATAGACGGGCAGTGAAGCCGCCTGAGAAAGACTGCCAACATGGATGCTGGGCTTATCCGGGCGATGATAGATGCGGGCCAGCTCCGCCACGCTGGCGACAAATATACCCTGGCCGGGAAGAGGATAAGTCACTACGCCGCGCTGAAAGGCAAACTCACTTTCGCCAAGGCCGGTGCGGACTGCTTCGCCGAACAGTTCGATCTCCAGCCATTTGGCATTGGAAGCTGATTCAGGATGAGCGGTGCTATTACCTTCGAGTAATGTCTCTGTCATACGCAGCGCGGTCACCACGCCGAATACAAGCTTGTCTCCGGCTTCGATTTTCACGATGGAGCCCACTTGGCCCACCGTGTAGCGTCGGCTCCTGTACGTACGGTGTAGGTCTTCCACAGTGCCTTCAAGTTCGCCGATGACTTTCGATCCGGAAACCTCGACGACGCGGCCGATTTTTAGAATTGGATCGCTCATGCCGCTTTCCCCGCGATGAAATCGACCAGGTTCTCAAACTTCCAAAGGTCCGCTTTGAGAACTGCCTTGGCGGCATCGGCATCAAGGGCGTGACCGATAAATGTGCCGGTCTGGTCGTCGCCTATGAAGGCATTAAACCGGGAATCGCACCGCTCGCTATAGGCTTTTAGCCTCTCATCCTGCTTGCCGCGATCCTGTTCGGGGCCGATAAAGGCGATTACGGTTAGATTGCTGTTACTGGCATTGACGGCATCGCAGATCGCTTCATTGATATGCTCATCATTAAAGCTGTAACCGAGCACGATCAGGCAGTTGTTGACGCCCACAATCCGTAGCCGGTTTCTGAACCTGCCGATCAGCGTTTCGTAGACGCCGTACTGGGTCTGAAGATATTTCTGCTCGGAAGGATAGACGACGATAGGCTCGTCCGCTGCGTCTTCATTCGCGTTACGTCCGCGCCGCACACAACCGCTTGCATCGCGTGTCCAGTTGATCGAGCCGTGCAGCTTGAATATCCGGTATGCTATCCCGGTACTGGCTTCATCAAATGTTCCTGCATCGAACCAGCCCCGATTGGTGCCCCGGAATCCGTCTGTGTACGGCAGTCTCAGGGAATCCAGACTGGCTTCCAGCAACGTATCGTAATTCAGACTGAAAATGTCGCGCGGCCCGCGATCACGGGGACCTCGCAGGCGCTGCAAGAAACGTTCGTGGTATGAACCGGCCTTCCAGTCGTCAGCGACTTCATTCACGATCTTCTTCTTGATGTCGGTGAGCCAGATATCAATCTCATCGACACTAAGGCTGTGACCGTCGGCGCTGGAAATGGTGTCCAGAATATCCCGGTAGCGGACCAGGTAGTTGATCAGATCTTCGATGGTCGCCGCACGGTCACCGGAGGTCTTGAGCGCGCCAAAATGCTCATTGAGTTTCGCGTCGGCGTTTTGGAGGACGTTCTCGGTCAGTTTGCCGATCAGCGGTTTGCCTGCGCACATGCTGCATCCGGCCCCCAGCAAGAAGCAGGTGTCGTTACCCGTCAGCCACTCAGTAATTTGTTCTCGTACATCTGTTGTCATTCCTTCTTGCCCCGCAAAATCGATGTCGACTACTCCGGAATAGGCACTGATTTCACAGTGTCCCAATCCGTTTCTGACAGATTGAAAATCTCACCAATACGCCTTTCCAGCCGCGTCCGCATGTCCGCCAACGCGCGTTCGCGTCGCCGGATTTCATGCGGCGTTCGAGCCGCAGCCAGTTCATCAGTGGCCGTCACCACGCGGCGCGCCAGCGCTTCAATCTCGGCTCTGTGCGCGTCATCCGGGATCGGCACAGGAAGGCTTTGAATGAACTGTTTGCCGTGTGAATAGTAGCCGCCCCTGAAGGGGCTGGTGTTCGTCCGTATCATCGCTTCACACAGTGGATGATTCAGCACCGCCAGTAGATAAAGAGTGGAAACCGGACCATCGCCCTTTGCACGGATCATGTAATAGGGGCCATTTCCGCCGCCTGTGAACAGGATGTTGGTCTCGTCAAAGGCGTAACGCGGTTCCACAGACAGAACCGGCAATATGATCTTTGGCCGGTCAAACTTGGTGAGGCTTTGGGAACGGCCATATTGGTACCACTGGCGCTCATCCGCAGAACCACCGACAATGTTGCGCCGCTCAAGGTCCTCCCGGCGAGCATTTAGATACGCCCAGCATAAGGGGTAGCGGTCAGCCATCTCACCAGGCTGGATCAGTCGCGCACGCGTCCGTCCATTCTCGTTGGCGATCAGTTCATACGGAAAGATCATCCACGCGTTCGCCTCGGGGCGAGTATATGCATAAAGCGGTGCATCGAGCAGGCAGGGACGCAGAATGTCGCGCTCGAGCCTCCAGTCCTGATTGTCCCAGCGGAAGGTGATCGTATCGGCGTCTGAGGCGGTCTCGCGCACAATGTAGATTTTGTCCGCGCTGGTTTGCACGCCAACTTCGACGTCCGCCACCGCCGAAAGTCGTTCAGGGTATGTCGCTCTGATGCGTTCGAACAAAGCTCGCACCTCTTCGTCCGCGAACTCCCATGGCGCTTCGCCGAACGCATCGGTATCATAGGTGGTCACCGGCCCCTTTTGGCCATAACGCCATGCTTCTAGTGGTCCGGCTTTTTCTACCGCAACGGATTGAGAGCCCGCGCAATCGAGAATCAGAATGCAGGTGTAGTTCGCGGTCCCTCGCCCGAAGACCTGCTTGACCCCGAAATGTACGATTTCACGAAGAACGGACTTACCGCCGAGAAGGCTGCGCAGCGCGCGGCCTGCCTGAATCGTCATGAATTTATGAGGAACGATGACACCGATGCGCCCTCCATTCTTCGCGAGCGCAAGCGAGCGCTCTATGAACAGGGCATATTTGTCGTAATTATCCTGTCGGGCCGTCGTGTAGGGTGAATTTTCCGCATGATAATAGGCGATCTCTTCAGGCGAAAAAGCCACCATATTTTGAATGCGGACATAGGGAGGGTTGCCGACAACGACATCAAAGCCACCGCTTACCATTTCCGCCGGAAATTCTTCCTCCCAGCTAAAGGGGTTGACCTTGTCGCGGACTTCCCCAGGCATCTCCCCGCATGCGATTTGCCATTCAGATGTGCTGACAAGGGAATTGCCGCACCGGATCGTACCGCTCAACGAGGGAAGCGCCGGGTGCTTATGGGTGGTCACATAGTCCTTGAGCGCAGCTTCGCTCTCGTCTTCGATCAGCTTGAGCAACAGGCTGAATTGCGCGACCTCAACGGCATTCGGATCGATATCTACGCCGCGCAAGTGACCGAGAAGGATGCGCCGCTTTTCGCCGAAGGTTAGTTTCCACTGACCTGCCCCGGCCTCATAGATTTCCCGGCCTGCATGTGCCTGGGGATCATGGCTCACATACCAGTCCAAATAGTGGCCCAGCATGAAGTCGTAGGAGGACAGCAAGAATATGCCCGACCCGCAACACGTATCGGCGACGGTAAAGCCTTCAAGCTCCTGCGGAGACTTCCCTGCAATGGCCGGCCCGATCGTGCGCTCGACAATGGTGTCGGCGATGAAACTCGGTGTAGGGACAACTCCGCCGCTTTCCCTGACTTCCGGCTTGCTGACGATCTCGACTGCGCCGCCACCGACGGTGATCACTTCGCCTAGGAACTGTTCGTAGATTTCGCCGAGCACTTCGGTCTCGACGACTGCGAAGGTATAAGGACTTTGTGGATAATACAGCTCGGAAATGATGCTGCTGAGTGTTGCATCGCTGATCCGGATGCCCAGCCGTTCATCATCAAGAAGGCTGAACAGACCGGAATCGTAAAATTCGTCAGCGCGCCGTAGCACTTCCATCAGCGCATCGAAGGTTGCACTTCCGCCGAGGTTCTTGAGAGTCTCGTATTTTTCAATCTCGCGGTCTTCGCAGATTCGAAGAAAAACGATGCGGGACAAGAAGAGCTGCACCGCGTAGGTGAGTTCTTCCGATGTAAGGCCGGGGGTGTTGGCATGAATGTCCACGGCAAGGCGCTCGCGCCAGTCACGTACCTGCGAGAGAAAATAGTCGTCGAATTGCTCTGCGCCGTGTCTGGTCGCATCGATGGCAAAATGCCGGTCGAAATTCCCCGAATAAACAGCCTCACGGGAGAGAAGGAGCCAGAGTTCATCGAACCGCTCTTCAAACTCTTCGTATCCCACAAGACAAAGCCGCGCGACGTGTGCCTCATCCGTCTCTGTGGGTACAGGCTGGCAATCGTATACCGCCAGTTGATGGAAGTTGGTGACAACCGAAATCGGCAGGCTCGCGGAATATCCATAGCGTCGGGTCTGGAACGCGGGAGCGCGCTCCTTGTCGATGCGGACACTCGGTTTCTTTGCTTCTACAAAAAGTTTGCGCTGGCGAGCGAGCCGCAACTCATAGTCCGGACGTTTGGATAAACGCTCATCGCCGACTTCCACGGTGGCCTCTTCAATCACCTCCCGAAACGTCAACGGATGTCCGGCCATGTTGTGAACGTCCCAGCCGAACGCCTCAAGCAACGGCGTGATGAATTCGGTACGTGCCTGCGTTTCGTTGTAAGTGGACCGCAAGTGGTCTGCTTCGTTATGCTTGAACCGTTTGACAAGTTCGGCCACTTGCGCTCGTGCGCGGTCCTTTGGGTCGCCGCCGGTCACTTACTCGCCGTCCTTTTGGCCCGTCTACGTCCCAGCCGCCGGTCACGCATCTTCTCCCAGATCGCTTGCAACAAACGGCAATCGTTTCTGGAAAGCCCCATCTGACCCATTAGCACCAGCCGGTTGTTTTCTTCGAGGACATCGGCGAGACGACCGTCCCGCACCAGCCGATCAGCTTCCGGTATCGACATGGCGGGGCCAAGTTTGGCAGGCATCAATAGCTTTTCGGCTTCAGTCGGCTCAAGCTCAAGCACGCCGCCGCCATAGCTCCGTCCTTCGATCTCAGCCGAGGCCGCCGTCAGATAGGTATATGTGTTGGCAATCACCGCGCGCGGATTCTCGGTCTTACAGCGCATCCGGTGGATCGTATCGGTGGATGTCGCTTCTGTGGTATTGAGAACAACGCGCGGGAAATCATATATCTGCCGGAACACGAATGCATCGGGCACCCACACTGACGGGACCGCATACCAAGGCGTGCGGATAGAGCATTTATATCCCTTATGAACCTTCTCTTCCTCGCCGAGGCGGATATAGCTCTCGAGGGCGCCTTTAGGTTTTGAGCCGTTGATCGGAGCAAGGTGCAGCATGTGGACGCGCTGATCCTGCGCCGACAGCTCCTTCCAGTCACGCTTCCCGATGGATGCTCCGTGCAGGTGCGCTGAACGGGAGACTAGGGGCATGGTATGGCCTTGCAGGCCGCGCTTCTCGATTTCGCTCTGCCGCAGCACGAAAAACTGGTTCTTGCCCGTCACGACGCCCACATTCACCGACGCATAGGTACTCAGCGGCGTCGCCACTCCCGACGTGCGCAACTTGCGCATGAACGCGATTTCTTCAGCGCTCAGGAAGTACTTAAGCCACTTTTCGCTATCGTGGCAGATGGTCTTGGGCGACGCCCCCTTGAGCACTGAGGCCGGCTTGCGCTTGACGATGTGGGCGACCGAAGCGCTTTCCGTCAGCGTCACCTGGCAGGGATTAGTTTCACAAGGCGCTTCACGTGCGTCGTCGGCAAGAAGTAGCAACACTTCCTGTTCCGCCTTCTCAAAAAACAACTCATTGCAGGCGATCAAATCGATCTTGCCGAACCTGTCGGTAAGGAATGAGCGTAGTTGAGCCGCATAGCTGACTTGTAAAAGTTCGGCTGGCAATACCAGTGCCATGCGTCCTCCGGCTTTCAACGAGGCCGCGGCGGCCACAACGAACGGCACCCAGATGTTCGTCAGACGATTAGGGGAGAGGCCTTGGCCCACCATAATATCCATGGCGCGGCTTCGATGCGGCTCAGGAAAACTCTGGTACCGGATGAATGGAGGATTGCCGACCACAGCATCAAACAGAGGCCTATTGCGACGGCTCCACCAAGCGAAGAAATCGCTCGTCTCCACAACGTCCGCAGCGCGATGGCCCAGCTGGCTGCGGAGCCGTTGGCGCGCCTTGTCGGCTTCGTCCGACAATATCTCTACTCCGAACAGGTGGTTCGCCCGCGAAGGTCCCTTGGCTCCCAGCGTCGCAAGCCTGTCCGTGGCTGCGAGCAGGAACTCGCCGTCACCGCAGCTCGGTTCCAGAATCAAGTCATTGGCGTCCCGGATCGCCCAATCGCACAGCCACCGCGCCAGACTATCGGACGTGTAGTAGCCCCCGCGCAGCTTGTCGGGATCGAGTTCGCTGAAACGTCCGCTGTTGGTCCGTTCGGCGCTGCTTACCGGACTTCGTTGCGTGGAAATGCGAGACAGTTCGGTCATCTTGGCTGCCTCACGTGAAAAAGCGGTTGTTCATCGCGAAGCAGGCGCTCGATCGCCTCACGCACAACCCAGGCGACCGAGACTTTGTTCTTGTTGGCGATTTCCAGCAGCTCGGCGTGCTGCTCCGGCGTCAGGCTTACCGACAGTCGATGGGCGGACTTGTCCATTTTTTTCTTTCTTTGGGGTGATCGCGGCATGGCGTTCGAATCCTTCTTTGCACCACCTTACACCAGTGTGGTGCATGCCACAAAGCACCATATACGAGTCATCCCACGATTCTTGAGGCCTGTATCGGGGACGTTACCACGCATAGAACAAAAGGGGAATAAGTTCAGGCCTGAACCCTTTAGATCAGGCTACGGGTTCCTGCGTGGCTGAACCCCATGACCGAAAGAGCGTATCGTCGCCCCCTTTGGAAACCCACAATCAACCCTGCGCGGATTGTGCGCGGAAGCATTCCGCCGCTGGAAGCGGTCACCGCTATTTGGCTGGCTGCGAAAGCTTGATGAACGAGACTTCCACCGCTTTGTAGCCCATGGCCTCTAGAGTGAGGGCGGGCAAAAGAAAGGGTGTTGGCAGTTTTCAGCGGCTTGGCCCATCGCGAGCCCTAGGAGACTCGTCGGGCCCCTTGCTTAGGCGTGCCAAATCCTGACGTAGTTCTCTCGTGGCACGTTGCGATTTCTCAAGCAGTCTCTGACTGTTGCGAGCCATTTCTCGCTTCTGATCCATTTGCCGAAATATGAGCGCGTCGCGCTCTTTCTGATCTCGTTTGGCAGCCTCGAAGGTTTCAAGTTCGTTCTGGCGTTTCAGTTTGGTGTAGGCTCCCGTGATCCGATCGAACAGGCCACGCAACCCCGTGTTGAAGCGTTCCTGGCGGAGCGCCAGTTCCTTGGATGTGCGGATGTCCTGCCTCACTGACAGAGCCTTACGTTCCTCCGCGTGTTTGTCGGCGAGCTTCCAAAGAAGCTTTTCCTGCTGTCCAGTGAGTTGGTTGAGTTTGGCTGCCTCCCGTTGTTCAAGCCTTTGCACGCCAGGCAGGGCCCTATTGGCGAGTTGTCGCTGTGCTTCCGCGATGGAGGGAAGCTGTTCAGGATCGCCGAGCCGAGCCCCAACCTCCTTTGTTTTCACGCCGCACCACCTCGCGACCGCATAGACCTCGCCATTGATGTCGGTCGCTACAAAGCCGCGCCGATCGCCCTTGGCGAGCATGAGACCATGTTCCTGAAGGGAGTTGGCAAGCGACTTGGGATCGTCAGATTGGCGCCAGCATGACTGAAATATCGCTTTGAGCTCACGAGCATCTTCACCGATGCGTTTCGCCTGCTGCCATTCGGCGAGCGTGAAGTTTTTGGGATCACGGAAGCGTGGTTGGAGAAAGCCATCGGGCATGTCCCATCCATGCTCAAGATAGAGCTCTTTCGACAACTCCATCAGCTTGAGCTTGGGGAATGAGACAGGGATCGCCTTCATCTCCTGGCTGTCAATGCGGCTCCAGACGACATGGCAGTGCCGACGGTTGTCCTTCTCATGGAAGACTACCGCGCGGGGCTGACCGGCCAAGCCCAACCGATCTTCAACACGTGAGATGGCTTCCAGGAAGATTTCAGTTCGAATGTTCTCGGTCGAAGGCGGATTCAGGCTGAGCGAATAGAGGTATTTCTGACATCTGGTGCCGCGCGCTGTTGCTTCGGCCTCCTTGAATGCACCCGCCAGATCGTCGCCCACGAATCCCGAGACTTCATGCACGGTGACATGCTCGTTCTCGGAACTCATCAGATGGCGAGCCAGATTCTGGCCGTTGCCGCGAACATTGCCAACAAAGATCATGGCTCAGCATCCTGCAAGCCAAGCGCCTTGATGAGAGTCATACGGATGTATGCGATATCGTAAGCTGCCTTTTGAAGGGCAGCCTCGGTGTCCTCTTGCAGCCCAAGCGTTCCGCTATTTGCGGCCTTGGCAAGCTGATTGAGATTGTTGGACAGTTGCGAACGGCCCAAGGCTCCCAGCACGCGCCCCAGGGCTTCCTCATCCTTCACAGGCCGCTTGCCCTTGGTTCGATGGGCGGGTGCGGAATCACCAACGCAGCGCGAACGGACATAGGCGCTTAAGGTCAGATCGCCTGCCTTACGCTCAAGTTCGGCCCGCTCTTCGTCAGTGAAGCGAACGGACACTGGCTTGGGGTATTCCTTCTTCGCAGCCTCGGTCGGGCGGTCCGCCGCATTCAAAAATGGCGCTTGAGCCGACATCCTCATGGGGTCGGCTCATCGTATCCTTTCAGGTCAGAATGTTTGAGATGGTCGTTCCACTCTGATAGAGTGTCGAATAGCGCGTTCGAAGTTTCACCTTCTAGGCGCGCCAATCTCCCAAAACCGTCGAGAAACGAGCATCTTGCCGACGCTGGTGGCGAAGCGTGTAGCACATCGGTGTCGCACACCGACCATTTCCCACATGTTGCAACTGCTTGTTCCAGCGGACAGTCTTCATCAGTCGCTTGTGGCACAACTGTGTATCACAAGCGGCTTCGAGGCATTTGGCGTCGAGGGGGAATCTGGCAATTTCGCGTTCGAGTCCCCGCCGACCTTGTTGCGGTCATTGGCAAGAGTCACATCAATCGCACGCTCGGGACGGCAGCATATCCCGATGCTCTTTCACGGTGCCGAACTGTCGCGTTGGAAGTAACCGACTGGTTCGAGGCTTTGCGGGCTGGCGGTTCGACATCATTCCGCCCTTCAACCGCTCTACCTTCGACCCAAGCGCCACGACGTCCGATGTCCGACCAACACCGCATCACATTGGCCGAGGCGTGGGACCGCTATCTCACCGACCCGAGCAGCACTCGAACGCACAAGACGACGCTCGCCTATGAGACGGTCAGAAACGTGGTGGTGTCGGTGCTCGGAGCGGAAACGCTGGTGGCCGATGTCGGTCGGCAAGACTGCCGACGAGTGCTGGACACGCTGCGTCACCTGCCGCCGAACTATGGGAAGAAGTGGCCCGACATGACACCACCCGCCATCGCTGCGATGGCGGTCCGCGACGGCCTGCGGCCAATGGCCGCTGCAAACTGCAATGGATACATGACGCGCTGGGCGGGCATGATGAACTGGCTGGTGAAGGAAGAACTTGCTGACCGAAACCCCTGTGTCGGGTTGCGCGTCGCGGACCCTGTGCCCGTCCGAGACAAGCGTCGCCCGTTCTCGACAGGCCAGCTTCAGCGCATCTTCACAGGCCCACCGTTCGAGGCGCTCAGGAATCCCACCACAACACGTTTCAATCCCCCTTGCCCATCGAGATTTTACGTGCCGCTCATCGCGTTGTTCAGCGGGTTGCGGCAGAACGAAATCTGTCAGCAGACGACTGATGACATCGCGGACATCGATGGTGTCCCGTGCTTCATCGTGAAGAGCGACCCGACGTGTGGAAAGCGCGTCAAGACTGCCTCCTCCGAGCGGGTCGTGCCCGTGCATCCAGCACTGGTTCGCGCGGGCTTGCTGGACCATCACCGCAAGAGGTGCTCGTCAGGAGGCTCGAGGATGTGGCCAGATTTGGCACTGGACAGATTCGGCTACGCATCCGCCTATTTTTCGAAATGGTTCGCACGCTACCTCGCGCAGGCGGGCGCGAAGCTGGACCGCACAAGCTTCCACAGCTTCCGCCATTGCTTCCGTGATTCTCTCCGCGCTGGTGGTGTCGAGCGTGAACTCGCATTCGCCCTCGGCGGATGGAGCGGGTCGCGCTCGGGAACTGTGTCGATTGGTGACCTATATGGCAGCGGCTACCCCATCGCGGCTTTGCAGGACGCAATTTCCCGCGTGTCTTATGATGTCGATGCATTGCGGCCCTTGCTGGGGGAGTCGAGTTCCTCGACTCCCGACAGTTGTGCCACAAGCGACTGATGAAGACTGTCCGCTGGAACAAGCAGTTGCAACATGTGGGAAATGGTCGGTGTGCGACACCGATGTGCTACACGCTTCGCCACCAGCGTCGGCAAGATGCTCGTTTCTCGACGGTTTTGGGAGATTGGCGCACCCGACAGGAGCGGACAAGGCAGCATCACCGTTCCACAAAGCCTCGGCCAACGCTTGCCGCGCTTCGCGTGAGCGTGCTGGCAGGCTGGCGATGACGGCTGCGACCCAACGTTGGTCATCGTCATTGTGACCATCGGTGACATCGGCAGAAGCGGTTTCGGCCATGGTAGTGATGACGATGGTATCGGCGTGGTCGGCAACGGTCGGTTCGGTCATCCACCGAGCGTGCCACAGTTCGTCTTTCCGTCAACGATATCGGGTCGCTGCGCGCGGATGACGGGCGACCGTGCAGATTAATAATGCGCGCGCCATGGGCGAGAGCTTATTGTCGATTCGAAAGCCCACGCCGACGCGAGCGTGGTCACGTTCCAGAGAGTTCGTGGATTGACATTGTAAGGTTTCACCCGTGGGGCGATGATGGTGCTGGGATGGCTGTAGAGCCATTCTGAGGGGGCTTCAGGCTGCCAGTGCTCGATAGACGCTGGCTCGACCGATGTTCATCTCACGGGCGATTGCAGAGGCTCCCATGCCTTGTTGGTGGAGGGTCTTTACCTCGTCGGGGTCGATGGTCGCTGGACGGCCTTTATAGCGCCCTTCGGCTTTGGCCTTCGCGATGCCTTCCATCTGTCGTTCGCGACGGATGTCGTTCTCGAACTGGGCAACCGCACCGAGGATGCTCAACATCAGCTTGCCCGTCGAGGTGTCGGTATCGACGCCACTTTGGTTGATGCAGCGGAACTCGACACCCTTGCTGGTCAGCGTTTCGATGATGCGGTGCAGGTCACCAACCGACCTTGCCAACCTGTCGAGCCTCGTGACGATGAGCGTGTCGCCTTCCCGAACGAAGTCGAGTGCATTCGCGAGTTCAATGCGGTCCTTGGCAGAACGACCCGACATCTTCTCGGCGAAGACCTTTTCGCATCCAGCTTGGGACAAAGCTTCGTTCTGGATGTCGAGCGACTGTCCCGACGAACTCACCCGTGCGTATCCGACCAGCATCCGCGTCTCCTGTCTCGTATGGCTCTAGGCCACGACATCGCAGATGTTTCGAATCTGTCAGCAAATCATTTGGGACGCCGAAACTGTCTCACACCAATGTCCCGCTCGAGCTTACCTCAATGAGATGGGTGC
>NZ_WTYO01000004.1 GCF_009827515.1 Pelagerythrobacter marinus
CAGCGACGGGGGCAAAGCGTGTACGCGTCACGTCTGGCCGCTTCGTCCATACGGCCGGTGCCTCGGGGGGCTAGTGACCGCTCGATAAAGCACCCCTGTGCCGGGATGCGAGGACTATCTAAGGCGCTTCCCTTGCCCGGCCCGCGGCGGACCTCAACGCCGCGAGCCTTTCAAGGGCCCGCTCCCGCGATAGCCTCTGGCGGACAGGGCAAGCGCGAGCCCTGGCCCTGTCCGCGCCTCGCATTCCTCGAAGGGCCGAGCGGGAGGTTGAAGGCAACCCCTCCCGCCACTCGCAAGGATGTTGCCAAGGCAACCCTGTGACGCCCAGGTGGCAATCCTGTGATGCCCAGGCGGCACCGGCCGGTTCCGTCCGCTTGCCTTTCCTCCCGGCGTAACCGTCCGCACGCGCCAGCGGATGACCGGGCGTGGGCACCCTCCAAAGGGGACGATACTTCACCCGTGAGTTCCTGCGAAAGCAGGAACCCAGAGGCAGCCACAGCGCCCGCTATCCTGGGCTCCTGCTTTCGCAGGAGCTCGCGTTGCGGGGAGAGGGGAACGGGGTGCCGCTCCCTGCCTGCTGGGAGGATGTCTCGACCCTCCCGAGTTCCTGCGAAAGCAGGAACCCAGACACAGCCCCAGCGCCCGCCGGCCTGGGCTCCTGCTTTTCGCAGGAGCGCACGTTGCCGGGAAGGTGGAACGGATCGCTCTCAGGCGGCGTCGGCCTGGCGGTCGGTGGTTTCCATGCGGATCATGTCGGCGAGGAGGAAGGCCAGTTCGAGCGATTGCGCGGCGTTGAGGCGCGGGTCGCAATGGGTGTGGTAGCGGTCGCCCAGCGCCTCGTCGGTGATCGCGATCGCGCCGCCGGTGCACTCGGTCACGTCCTGCCCGGTCATCTCGATATGGATGCCGCCGGCATGGGTCCCCTCGGCCCGGTGGACCGCGAAGAAGCCCCTCACCTCGCTCAGGATCCGGTCGAACGGGCGCGTCTTGAACCCGCTTTCGGACTTGATCACGTTGCCGTGCATCGGGTCGCAGCTCCACACCACCGGGTGCCCTTCGCGCGCCACCGCGCGCACCAGCCGCGGCAGGCCCGATTCGACCTTCTCGTGTCCGAAGCGGCTGATCAGCGTGATCCGCCCCGGCTCGCGCGCGGGGTTGAGCGTGTCGAGCAGGCCCAGCAGCACGTCGGGTTCGAGGCTGGGGCCGCATTTCAGGCCCAGCGGGTTGCCGATCCCGCGCGCAAACTCGACGTGGGCGCTGCCTTCGAAGCGCGTCCGGTCGCCGACCCAGACCATGTGCGCGCTGGTGTCGTACCATTCGCCGGTCAGTGAATCCTGCCGCGTCATCGCCTGCTCGTAGGGCAGGAGCAGCGCCTCGTGACTGGTGTAGAAGCTGGTGCCCTGCAGCTGCGGCACGGTGGCCGGATCGACCCCGCAGGCTTCCATGAAATCGAGCGCCTCGCCGATCCGGTCGGCGGTTTCGGCGAACTTTTCCGCCCACGGGCTGCGGCCCATGAAATCGAGCGTCCACTGGTGAACCTGGCGCAAGTTGGCATAGCCGCCGCCGGCGAAGGCGCGCAGCAGGTTCAGCGTCGCCGCCGCCTGCGAATAGGCGCGCACCATGCGCTGCGGATCGTTGCGCCGCGATTCGGGCGTGAACTCGATCCCGTTGACGTTGTCGCCGAAGTAACTCGGCAGGGTCAGCCCGTCCTTGGTCTCGGTCGGCGCGCTGCGCGGCTTGGCGAACTGGCCCGCCATGCGGCCCACTTTCACCACCGGCAGCTTGCCCGCGAACGTCAGTACGACCGCCATCTGCAACAGCACGCGGAAGGTGTCGCGAATGTTGTTCGGGTGGAACTCGGCAAAGCTTTCCGCGCAGTCGCCGCCCTGGATCAGGAACCCCTGCCCCCGGGCAACTTCGGCCAGTTCCGCCTTCAGCGCGCGCGCTTCGCCGGCGAAGACGAGCGGGGGATAGCTGCGCAGCGTGGCCTCGACCGATTCGAGCGCCTGCCCGTCGTCATAGGCCGGCAGGTGCCGGGCCTCGTGCGACTTCCAGCTATCGGGTGTCCAGTTGCGCGCCACGTGATCGTACTCTTTCGTAATCGAGGGAAAGCGCCATTGAACGCGACAGCGGGCCGCGCGGCAAGGGCAAATAACTTTCGGGCGGTGATGGTTGCGCTACGCAGCGCGCCCCCTACCGGCCCGCCGGGGCCTGCGCCGGGGCGGCCGCCGGGCCGCGCACGAGTTCCTGCCCTTCGGGGATCACCGCGAGGCGGAAACCGGGCCGCACGGCGAGATACTTGCGCGCCAGCGCCTGCATCGCCTCGGGCGTGGTGACCGTGTAATCGTTGAGCAGCGACCGCACGAGCGCGACCCGGCGCGGATCGCGGGTCGCGCCTTCGAGCTGGTACATCCAGAACGTGTTTCCGGTCGATGCCCGGTTGATCAGCTGGCGCAGCGGCTCGGTCACCCGGGCCAGCTCGTCCGCGGTCGGCGGGTTGGCGACGAGGTCGCTCGCGATCTCGTCCGCCGCGGCGAAGAAGGCGGGCACGTCTTCCGGCCGAAGCTGCGCGATCGCGGCGATGCGGCCGCCGTCGGCAAGGTCGGTGGGCCAGGAATTGGTCACCTGCGGGGCATAGCTGGCCCCGGCGCGTTCGCGCATCGCATCGATCAGGCGGTTGCTGAACAGGTTGGCGAGGATTTCGAGCTGGCGCGATTCGGGCAGCCGCTCGACCCCGCCGCCGGTCGGCCAGGCGATTACCGCCGCCGCCTGGTTGGCATCGCCGCGATGGTGCAGCACGACCGTATCCGCCGAAGGGGCGGGGAAATCGGGCGTGCGCGCGGCAACCTCGGCCGGGATCGGGGTGCGCGGCGGCAGCGCGCCGAACGTGCGCCGCAGCGCTTCCAGCGTCGCCTCGCGGTCGAACTCGCCGAAGATCGCGACTTCGACCGGCCCCTGGGCCAGCAGCGGCTCCCACACCGCGCGGAAGCCTTCGGGCGTCGCCTGTTCCAGCGTCGCGAGGTCCGGCGTGGCATAGCGCGGATCGCGGTCGCGCAGGTAATACTCGAGGTCGCGGCCGAGCACGGAGCCCGGGCTGGTGGCGAGGCTTTCATAGGCCAGCCGCGCGGCCGCCTTGGCCCGCATCACCGGGTTCTCGTCCCACCGCGGCATCGCCAGCTTGGCGGCGAAGAGATAGAGCTGGTCGTCGAGGTCCGCCTTGCGCGTCTGCGCGGCGAAGGTGAACACCGATTCCTCGATCCCGAAATCGAACGCCATCTTGCGCCCGGTGGAAATGCGGTCCAGCTCCTCCTGCCCCAGATCGGCGAGGCCCGACTGGACCAGCGCCCGCTCGCCCAGCTCGCGATAGACCGCGTCGCCTGCGTCGAAGGCGCGCATCCCGGCGCCGAAGCGCACCCGCACGGCGACGCGGCCCGGTTCGGCCTCGTTCGCCCACAGGATCGCGGTGACGCCGTTGTCGAGCTCGACCCGCTCGATCCCCAGCAGGCCGAGCGGCTCGACGCTGGCGACCTGCCCCGGATCGCCGATCGCGGGCATGTCCTCGAACGCGATCGGCGTCGCGTCGAGCCGCGCGCTGGAATCGGGCGCGACATCGCGCGCCAGCGCGGCGCGGATGGCCGCGGCGTCGGCTTCCCCCCGGGCCGGGGTGACATAGACGGCGCGCACGACATCGCCGTCGAACAGCGCGCGGGTGTGTTCGAGCACCGCGGCCGGGGTCAGCTTGTCGCGCATCCCGCGAAACACGGTCAGCACGGTTTCGGGCGCGGCCACCGTCTCGCGGATATCGACCGCGTTGACGATGTCGTCGGCCAGCTTGGAACCGGCCATGACCGCGCGCTGTTCCACCATGCTGGCGAAGACCACGTCGAACTCGGCCACTTCGCGCGCGATCTCCTCTTCCGAAGGCGGCGTGGCGAGCGCGTCAGCGATCACCGCGCGAACGTCGGCCACCGCCGCCTGCCAGTCGCCCGAAAGCGGCGCGACGGTGACGAACGTCGCGTCGGTCGAGCGGCTGACGTCGTCCTGCTGGACCTGGGCGTAGAGATAGGACCCGCCGGCGCGCGCCCGCGCCTCCAGCCGGCGGTTGATCAGGGCCTGGGCCAGCGCGTCGGTCAGCAGCCCTTCGTTGTAGACGATCGTGTCGTCGACCTGGCGCCAGGGGCGCATGATCGCGTACGTCAGCGTGCGCGGCATGTCGGGTTCGACCAGGACCGCGGTTTCGCCGACCGGGTTCTTCCCCGTCGCGCCGGGCGGCGGGACCGGGTCGCCGAAGCTCGGCGCCTCGACGTGCGGACCCTTGCCCTGCCAGTCGCCGAACCATTCTTCCACCAGCTGCGCCAGGCGGATCGGATCGACGTCGCCAGCGGCGACGATCACGGTGTTTTCGGGCCGGTACCAGCGCGCGTGGAAGGCCTGCATCGCCTCGGCCGTGGCGCCGGTCAGCGTCGCCTCGGTCCCGATCGGCATCCGTTCCGCCAGCGGCTGGCCGGCGAACAGCGTCTTGCGCGTCCCCTCGACCACCCGCTCGGCCGCGCCGCCGCGCTCGCGCTTCTCGGCGAGGACGATCGGCACTTCGGCGGCGAGGTTCGCCTCGGTCAGCACCGGCTCGCGCATCATGCCCGAAAGCAGCTTGAAGCTTTCCTCCAGCGCTTCCGGCGTGGCGTTGGGCAGGTCGAGCTTGTAGACCGTGTGGGTCGGCGTCGTCTCGGCATTGGTGTCGCTGCCGAAGGTCGCGCCCAGCCGCTGCCAGGTCGGGATCGCCATGGCCGGGCCGAGATACTTGCTCTCGCGGAAGCTCAGGTGCTCCATCAGGTGGGCAAAGCCGCGCTCGTCGTCGCGCTCGTGCAGCGATCCGGCGTCGATGCGGATGCGGATCGAGACCTGGCGCGGCGGCACGCCGTTGCGGCGCACGGCGTAGCGCAGGCCGTTGTCCATTTCGCCGAACAGCCATTCCTCGTCGCGCGGGACGTCGCTGCCGCGATAGATCCACGGCACCTCGTCCCCGGTCTGCAGCGATTCGGGGATCTCGCGTTCCAGCGGGGCCCCTGTCGGCACCGATGCCGGTACCGGCGCCTGCGCCGAGGCAGCGGGCGCGAACAGGGCCAGGGGGAGGAGGAGCGCGAGGGGCCGGACGGCGCGCGGGAGATGAATCATGCCCGGCTTATAGGGGCCGGGGGCCTGAAGGGATAGTGAATGCGCGCGGCGCGGCCCGGCGGCCTTGTTCATGCCCGGCCCCGCCCCTACATCGCCCCCATGTTCATCGAGACCGAAACCACGCCGAACCCGGCCAGCCTGAAGTTCTTGCCCGGCCGGCAGGTCATGCCCACCGGCACGCGCGAGTTCGCCTCGCCCGAGGCGGCCGAGGCGAGCCCGCTGGCCCAGGCGATCTTCGACACCGGCGAAGTGACCAATGTCTTCTTCGGCAGCGACTTCGTGGCCGTGACCGCCGCCCCCGGGGTGGAATGGAGCACGCTGAAGCCGCAGGTCGTCTCGATCCTGCTCGACCACTTCGTGTCCGAGGCGCCGCTGTTCGCCGGCGGCGACGCCAGCGGCATCGCCGTGCCGGGCGAGGCGGACATGCTGGTGGAGGAAGACCCGGCCGACGCCGACGTCGTCGCGCAGATCAACGAGCTGCTCGAAACCCGCGTCCGCCCCGCGGTCGCGGGCGACGGGGGCGACATCCAGTATCGCGGGTTCCGCGACGGGGTCGTCTATCTCCAGCTCCAGGGCGCCTGTTCGGGCTGCCCCAGCTCGACCGCGACGCTCAAGCACGGGATCGAGGGCCTGCTGAAGCACTACGTGCCCGAAGTGACCGAGGTTCGCGCGGCCTGACCGCAACCACGGGGGAATGACGATGACCAAGCAATTCCACGGCCACGCCCTGTCCGAAGAGGCGCTGGACCAGCTCTTCCGCGAAGCGCGCAGCTACAACGGCTGGCTCGACAAGCCGGTGTCCGACGAGCAGATCGAGGCGATCCACGCGCTGATGAAGATGGGGCCGACTTCGGCCAACATGCAGCCCGCGCGGATCGTCTGGGCCAGGTCGGCCGAAGCGCGCGAGAAGCTTTCGGCGCTGGCGATGGAAGGCAACCGCGAGAAGATCGAGACCGCGCCGGTCGTCGCGATCGTCGGTTACGACATCGATTTCCACGAGAACCTGCCCTGGCTGTTCCCGCATACCGATGCGAAAAGCTGGTTTGCGGACGACGAGGACGGGCGGCGCAGCCACGCCTTCCGCAATTCCTCGCTCCAGGGGGCCTACCTGATGCTTGCCGCGCGGGCGCTGGGCCTCGACTGCGGGCCGATGTCGGGGTTCGACAACGCGGCGGTGGACAAGGCCTTCTTCGCCGACGATCCCAAGTTCGGCCCGCGCGTTCGCAGCAACTTCATCTGCGGAATCGGCTATGGCGATGCGTCGACGATCTTCGACCGCAGCCCGCGCCCCGATTTCGAGACGTTCTGCACCATCGCCTGACGGCCGGCCATGCGGACCCTGGCGATCGAATGCGCGACCGAAGCCTGTTCGGTCGCGCTTTTCGCAGGCGACGACCTGCTCGCGCACGATCACCGCGTGCTCGGGCGCGGCCATGCCGAACGGCTGGTGCCGATGATCGCCGACCTGCCCGATCGGGGCAAGGCGGCGCGGATCCTCGTCTCGCTCGGCCCCGGCAGCTTTACCGGGGTGCGGATCGGCATCGCCACCGCCCGCGCGCTCGCCTATGCCTGGGGCGCCGCGATCGCCGGCTATCCCACGCTCGCGCTGGTCGCGGCCATGGTCCGCGCGCAGCACCCCGGCCGCGCGGTCGGCGCCTGCACGGTCGGCGGGCACGGCGAATGGTTCGTCCAGTCCTTCGGCCCCGACGGCCTGCCGCGCGGCGAGGCGCGCTCGCTGGTGCCGGACGAAGCCGCGCGCGCGCTGGACGCCGATCTGGTCGGCGGGACGCGGGCCGAGGAACTCGTCGCCCTGCGCGGGCACGGCCAGGCCCTGCCGCTCCACCCCGATGCGCGCCATGCGCTGGCGATCCCGCCGGCCGCGCTCGAGGCGACCATTCGCCCCGCCTATGGCCGCCCGCCCGACGCGCGCCCCGCACCGACAGGAAAGGGCGGCCATGCAGGAGCGCGCGGATGAACGACGATCTGGACCGGATCATGGCGGTGATGGACGCCGCCTTCGACCCGGCCTGGGCGGAGGCCTGGACGCGGCGCCAGGTCGGCGACTCGCTGGCCCTGCCCTCGACCCATTATGCCCTGGCCGACGCGCGCGGCGGCCTGCCCGCGCCGGGCGCGCCGGCGGCGGGCTTCACCCTCACCCGCCACGCGCCGGGGGAGGAAGAACTGCTGCTGATCGCGGTGCGCCCCGAATGGCGCGGGCGCGGGGTCGGCCGGGCGCTGCTGCGCCGCGCGCTCGACGCCGCGCGGGAACGCGGGGCGGAAAGGATGTTTCTCGAAATGCGGCACAACAACCCGGCGGAGGGGCTTTACAGGCAGATGGGGTTCGAGCCGATCGGGCGGCGTTCATCCTATTACCGCCTGCCCGACGGGCGGTTTCTCGATGCGATTACGTTCGGCTGTAAACTATAACCTTTGATTCAGGACGACCCAAGATTTGTTATGGGCACGTGCAGCAGGCCCTTTGAAATGTTATTGAAATGTTGCACTTGCTCGTTCAAGGGCGCACCGTGGTAAAAGTCCACGGGTTGTAGAAATACAATTTCGGCCAACTGGCCTGTGTGAGGAAAATATGGACAACATCGAAAACGACATGGCGGAAACGCTCATCACGCTGACGTCGGACATCGTCGCAGCGCATGTCAGCAACAACAGCGTATCCGTGGACGAAGTGCCCTCGCTGATCTCCAACGTCTACGGCGCGCTGGCCGGGCTCGGCGGCGGCGAGACGCAGGAAGAGACCCCGCCCGAACCGGCGGTGTCGGTGCGCGCCTCGGTCAAGCCGGATTACATCGTCTGCCTCGAAGACGGCAAGAAGCTGAAAATGCTCAAGCGTTACTTGCGGACGAATTACGACATGTCGCCGGAAGAATACCGCGCGCGCTGGAACCTGCCCGCCGACTACCCGATGGTCGCGCCCAACTATGCCGAGAAGCGGCGCGAACTGGCGAAGAAGATCGGCCTCGGCCGCAAGCCCGGCCAGAAGCGCGGCCGGCGCAAGAAGGACGCCGAATAAGGCCCTGCGCCAGGCGCCCGGACAGACGCTCGTAAGGGCGCCCGAGCGGGAGCTTGAGAAGAACGCCCGGTGCCGTTAAGGCAACCGGGCGTTTCTTGTTTTCTGTCATAGGGTAGCCAGTGTCCCAGCGGATCGACCTCGAACAACTGTGCGCCGACCGCGGGCTGCGCATCACCGAACAGCGCCGCGTCATCGCGCGCGTCCTTTCCGAGAGCGACGACCACCCCGACGTGGAGCAGCTGCACCAGCGCGCCTCGGCAATCGATCCGAAGATCTCGATCGCCACCGTCTATCGCACCGTGCGCCTGTTCGAGGAAGCCGGCATCCTCGACCGGCACGATTTCGGCGACGGGCGCGCCCGCTACGAGGCCGCGCCCGAGGCGCACCACGATCACTTGATCGACGTGGAAAGCGGCAAGGTGGTCGAATTCGTCGATCCCGAGCTGGAGGCGCTGCAGAAAGTCATCGCCGAACGGCTGGGCTATCGCCTCGTCGATCACCGGATGGAACTCTACGGCGTCAAGCTGGACCGCGGCGACAAGGCCGACTGATGGACCGCGCGCTGCGCGAGGCGGCGGCACGCGGGGAAAGCACACCGATCTCGCTCGCCGGCTGGCTGCGCTTTGCGCTGCGGCTGGCGGCGCTGCTGGTGGCGCTGCTCGTTTGCGTCCCACTGCATTACCTCTACCGCCTGTTCGCCTATGGCTCCCCCTTCCCGCGCCTGTTCCTGGGCCTCGCCGCGCGGATCGCCGGCGCGCGGGTCGAACGGATCGGCGTCCCGCTGCGCCGCGACGTGTTCTTCGTCGCCAACCACGTATCGTGGATCGACATCCTCGCGCTGGCGGGCGCGAGCGGGACGGCCTTCGTCGCCAAGGCGGAACTTGGCCGCGCCCCGGTGGTCGGCTGGCTCAGCCGGCTCAACCGCACCGTCTTCGTGGAGCGCGAGAACCGGCTCGGCGTCGCCGAACAGATCAACGCCCTGCGCGAGGCGCTGCAGGACAACTGGTCGATCACCGTCTTTCCCGAAGGGACCACCACCGACGGGCGCTCGCTCCTGCCGTTCAAGACCTCGATGCTCTCGGTCCTCGAACCGCCGCCGCCCGGCGTCCTCGTCCAGCCGGTCCTGGTCGATTACGGCCCGGTGGCGGAAGAGATCGGCTGGATCGGCGACGAAGGCGGGCTGAACAATGCGCGCCGCGTGCTCGCGCGCAAGGGGACCTTCACGGTCCGGCTCCATTTCCTCGAACCCTTCAGCCCCGAGGAATTCCGCGGCCGCAAGGCGATCGGCGCGCGCGCCCGGGCCGCGATCGAGGCCGCGCTGCTGACCACGCTGGGCGAGCCGCTGCGCCCCTTTGCCCACGACGTCGTGCCCGTGCGCTACCACGCGCCGCGCGACTAGGCGCCCTGCCGCCCGCCCCTTCCCGCGCGGGAGTTTCAAACCGCCCTCACCTCGGCTATAGGCGCGCGCCATGCGACAGAGTGCCCCTCCCCGGACCTACAGGGTCAAGAGCTTCGGCTGCCAGATGAACGTCTACGACGGCGAGCGCATGGCCGAGCTGCTGGCCGCGAAAGGGATCGCCCCCGCGCCCGAGGGCGAGGAGGCGGACCTCGTCGTGCTCAACACCTGCCATATCCGCGAGAAGGCGGCGGAGAAGGTCTATTCCGACATCGGCCGCCTGGCCAAGGCGGGCGAGGCGCGCGGGCGCAAGCCGATGATCGCGGTCGCCGGCTGCGTCGCCCAGGCCGAAGGCGAGGAGATCATGGCCCGCGCCCCGGCGGTGAGCATGGTCGTCGGCCCCCAGGCCTACCACCGCCTGCCCGCGATGATCGACCGCGCGGTCGCCGGCGAGCGCGCGACCGATACCGACATGCCGCCGATCGCCAAGTTCGATGCCCTTCCCGCCCGGCGCACCAGCCCGCCGGCCGCGTTCCTGACGGTGCAGGAAGGGTGCGACAAGTTCTGCACCTACTGCGTCGTGCCCTATACCCGCGGCGCGGAAATTTCCCGCCCCTACGGCGACCTGGTGGCCGAAGCGCACCGCCTGGTCGAGGCCGGCGCGCGCGAAATCACCCTGCTCGGCCAGAACGTTTCGGCCTGGAGCGGGGAGGATGCGCGCGGCCGCGCGATCGGGCTGGCCGGGTTGATCCGCGACCTCGCCGAAATCGACGGCCTCGCCCGCATCCGCTACACCACCAGCCACCCGGCCGACATGGACGACGCGCTGATCGCCGCCCATGGCGAGATCGACAAGCTGATGCCGTTTCTCCACCTGCCGGTCCAGGCGGGCAGCGACCGCGTGCTCAAGGCGATGAACCGCAGCCACACGGCCGAAAGCTACCTCCGCCTGCTCGAACGCTTCCGCGCCGCGCGGCCCGACCTGGCGCTGTCGGGCGACTTCATCGTCGGCTTCCCGGGCGAAACCGATGCCGAGTTCGAGGAGACGCTGCACCTGGTCGACGCGGTCGGCTATGCCCAGGCCTTCAGCTTCAAGTATTCGCCGCGCCCCGGCACCCCCGCGGCGGCGATGGAAGGCCAGGTCCCGCGCGAGGTGATGGACGAGCGGCTGCAGCGGCTCCAGGCCGCGCTCAACCGCGACCAGCTCGCCTTCAACCGCGCCTCGGTCGGCCGGACCTGCGCGGTCCTCGTCGAACGCAGGGGCAAGCACCCGGGCCAGTGGCTGGGCAAGTCCCCCTGGCTGCAATCGGTCTGGTTCGAAGGCGAGGCGGCGATCGGCGACCTCGTGACCCTCGAACTCGCCGAAGCGGGCCCCAACTCGCTCGCCGGCAGGCTGCCTCAGTCGGCGGTTTCCGCCACCTCGTAATTGGCCGAGCGATAGGCCGACCAGGTCGCGTCGTGGATCGCCGCCCCGCGCGCGGTGGGCGGCAGCTTGTAGAGCGCGCCGAGATAGGCCCGGTCGAACGACGTCAGCCCGTCGGGCGCGTCGCCCGCTTCGGCAAAGAGCGAAAGGATCGTCGGCACGCCCGCCCCACCGCCTTCCGAGACGTCGTCGGTCGGCGCGAAGAGGCGCATCGTGGCGTAATCGGCCAGTTGCTGCAGCGACTTGCCGGGCACGTGGGCATTGTCGAAAACGACGATCGACCCCTCGATGTCCACCCGTAGCTGCTGCGAAATATTGCTCGCGAACGGCTGCTTGTTCATCTGCACCTCGCGCGGGGGATTCCCGACCACCATCGTCGCGAATTCCTTGCCGTCGGCGCCCTTCACCTCGGTCGCCTGCCAGGCCTGCACCGCGCCGTTGCCGCGCATGATCCGATCGTACTCGTAATCGAGCAGGGTATCGAACAGCCAGGGCTCGGCCTTGCGCAGGCGCTCGATCTCCGCCCGGCTATCGCTGGTGAACGCGATCAGGGTGTTCACCTGGCATCCCGGCCCCAGCACCGGGATGCCCAGCTCGCGCGCATTGTCCTCCACCCGATCGATCAGGACATGGGCGAAGCTTTCGGTCAGCCCGTGAACCCCCACGCAGATGGCGGAATAGCGGCGCGATATCGGCTTGTCGGTACGCGGGCGGCGCGTGATCCGGCGAGTCAGCGTCTCGACCTTGCGCTCCACCTCCTCCAGCTGGGCCTCGACCACGATCTCCCCGGACGGCGGAGACGACGCGGTCCCTTCCTGCGCCCGGGCGTCGCCGCCTGCCAGCAGGATCGCGACGATCCCCGCCACTGCACCCTGCCCCCACCTTGCGATGACCATGCCCGGTCCCTTTCCTTCTATCCGGCCTGAAAAGCATCCGGCCTGAACAGCATCCGGCCTGGACAGCCGGCCAGCCGTGCGCCGTTCTACCGCCGCTGGCCGCCCGGCGCCACCGCCGCGCGGCATAATCGCGCCACTTTGGCGACAGTTCGATAACAATCCACTGCCGCGTGCAGGGACCGAGCTTGCCTCCCGCGCGTTGCCATCTAGATTCGGGGCAGCGACGAAAGGATTGCATGGGACGCAAACCGCATAGCGCCGACAGGCCGATCTCCCCGCCGCCCAGCCCGCAGCGGGAGATCCGGCGGGCGAGGACCGAGCTGAGCTTCGACGACCAGTCGCTGCTCGTTCCCCTGTTCGGCCAGTTCGACGCCAACCTCGTGCAGGTGGAGAACCGGCTGGGCGTGTTCATTTCGGCGCGCGGCGACAAGGTCTTGGTCGAAGGGCCGGAGGATTCGGTCGCCCGCGCGCGCGACGTGCTCCAGGCCATGTACAGCCGCCTCGCCCGCGGGGAGGAGCTCGACAGCGGGGCGATCGAATCGCTCGTCGCGATGTCGAACGAACCGACGCTGGAGGGGATCATCTCGGGCGACAGCGACGGCCCGCCGATCATGATCCGCACCCGGCGCAAGACGATCGTGCCGCGTTCCGCCGGGCAGATCCCCTATATGCGCCAGCTCGCGCGGGACGAGATCATCTTCGCGCTCGGCCCGGCGGGGACGGGCAAGACCTACCTCGCCGTGGCCCAGGCCGTCAGCCAGCTGATCACCGGCAATGTCCAGCGCCTGATCCTCAGCCGCCCGGCGGTCGAGGCGGGCGAGCGGATCGGCTTCCTGCCCGGCGACATGAAGGAGAAAGTCGATCCCTACCTGCGCCCGCTCTACGACGCGCTGTACGATTGCATGCCCCCCGAACAGGTCGAGCGGCACCTGATGTCGGGCGTGATCGAGGTCGCCCCGATCGCCTTCATGCGCGGGCGCACGCTGGCCGACGCCTTCGTGATCCTGGACGAGGCGCAGAACACCACGCGCGAACAGATGAAGATGTTCCTCACCCGCTTCGGGCAGAACAGCCGCATGGTCGTGTGCGGCGATCCCCGGCAGGTGGACATCCCCGGCGGCGACGCGACCAGCGGCCTTGCCGACGCGGTCTCGCGGCTCGAAGGGGTCGAAGGGGTCGCCGTCAGCCGCTTCACCGCCGCCGATGTCGTGCGCCACCCGATCGTGGGCCGGATCGTCGAGGCTTACGAGGGCCCGGCCGAATGAGCGCGCGGCAACCGGGCCCGGCGACCGGGCGGCGCGCGGGAAAGGCGGCACGCTGATGGACCTCGACATAGAGATCGACGGCTGGCCCGGCACCCACGACTGGGCCGAGCTGGCCTACCGCGCGGCCGAGGCGGCGGAAAAGGTCGCCCCCGAACTGGCCAACCGCCGCCTGACCGCGAGCGTCCTGTTCACCGTGGACGAGGACGTGCGCCGCCTGAACCGCGAATGGCGCACGAAGGACAAGCCGACCAATGTCCTGTCCTTTCCCATGCTCCTGCGCGACGAGCTGACCGGCCTCGCGCCCGAAGGCGGCCCGGAAATGCTGGGCGATCTGGCACTTGCCTGGGAAACCTGCCGGCGCGAGGCAGCGGAAAAGGGAATCGCGACCGAGGACCACACCGCGCACCTGCTGGTCCACGGGTTCCTGCATCTCGCCGGGTACGACCACGAGATTTCCGACCGCGATGCCGACGCGATGGAGGCGCTGGAAATAAAGGCGCTTGCGATTCTGGGCCTCCCGGACCCATATGGCGACCGGGACAACCAGGAGCACGCTTGAGGGCCATGCCCGATTCCGAAAATTCAGCCGGAGATGTGGACAGTAGAAGCGGGCTGTGGCTCGCGATCCGCAGGTTCTTCGATAGCGAGGGCGACCGTTCGCTGCGTGCGCAGCTGGAAGAGGCGATCGACGAGCACGAGGACGAGGAAACCGCCAACGGGGGGGACGATACCCGCACCGATGGCGACCTGTCGCTCGTCGAACGCCAGATGCTGCGCAACATCCTGCACTTCAGCGAACACGATGCCGACGACATGGCCGTGCCGCGGGGGGAAATCGTCGCGGTCGAGGCGACGATCGGCTGGGACGCGCTGGTCGCGACCTTTTCCGAGAACGGCCATTCGCGCATGCCGGTCTATCGCGACACGCTCGACGACGTGATCGGGATGATCCACATCAAGGACGTCTTCCCCTATCTCGCGCAGGGCAAGCCCCCGCCAGACGACTGGACCGTGCTGATGCGCCAGCCGCTCTACGTGCCCCAGGCGCGCGGCGCGCTCGACGTCCTGGCCGACATGCGCGCGCAGCGCACCCACCTCGCGGTGGTGGTGGACGAGTTTTCGGGCACCGACGGGATCATCACGATCGAGGACCTGGTCGAGGAAATCGTCGGCGAGATCGAGGACGAGCACGACGAGACGCCCGAACAGTGGATCGTGCCGATCGGCGAAGGCATGTGGGACTGCGACGCCCGGGCCGAGCTGGAGGACGTGGCCAAACAGGTCGATCCGCGCCTCGCCGAAGTCGAGGAATCGGTCGATACCCTGGGCGGGCTGACCTTCATCCTCGCCGAACAGGTGCCGCCGGTGGGGACGGTCGTCAGCCATCCCAGCGGCTGGCGGATCGAGGTGACCGCGGGCGACGCCACCCATGTCACGCGCCTGCGCCTGCACCCGCCCGAAGACATGCCGGTCGAAGCCTGATGCCCAAGCCCATCCGCCGCCTGCCGCCACTGCGCGCGCTGGAAGCCTTCATGCGCACGGTGCGCCTGGGCTCCGCGCGCGCGGCGGCCGAGGAAATCGGCCTCAGCCCCTCGGCCCTCTCGCGCAGGATCGGCAACCTGGAGGAATTCGTCGGCAAGAAGCTGTTCACCCGCGCCCGCCAGGCGATGCAGCTGACCGACGAAGGGCATCAGTTCTACGAGGCGGTCAGCCCCCATTTCGAGGCGCTGGCCCGCGCGGTCGAAGGGCAGTCGGAAAACCTCTCGCTCCTGCGCCTGCACCTCGGCGTGCTGCCGCTGTTCGGCACCCAGCGGCTGTTCCCGCGGCTGACCGAGCTGCGCGAACTGCACCCGCGGCTGCATATCGACATCGACACCGGGCCCCATCTCGAAACGCGCGTGGGCGACACGCTCGACGCGGCGATCATCCTCTCGCGCGGGCCGGACCGTTCGCTCCACGCGGTGCGGCTCGACTACAACCGGGTCCACGCGATCTGCCGCCAGGAACTGGCCGATACCCTGGGGGCGGAGCCCGATATCGAACGGCTGGCGAAGCAGACCTTCCTCGTCCACACCGAGCTGCCGGCGAGCTTCGAGGCGTGGAAGCGCGCGCTCGACCTCGACGACCTCGAGCCGGCGGCGATCGACCATTACGATTCGGGCCAGCTGATCCTCGAGGCGGCGGCCCAGGGGCTGGGCATCGCGATCATGCACGACGATCACTATCGCCGCGCGACCGACCGGCGGCTGACCAACCTCTTCGGGGCCGAAGTCGAAAGCCCGTACAGCTACTGGTTCGTGTGCAAGCCCGCCGCGCTGGAAGAACGCCCGGTGCGCCTGTTCCACGACTGGCTGGTCAAGGCCGAGCTCTAGGCCCCTCGGCCGGCCGGCTTCCTGCGCGCAGGCCGGCCCTGCACAAAGGCGGCCGGCGGGCCGCTGGCTGCCTCAGTCCTCGTCGATCCGCCGCTTGTGCCGGCAGACGCCCTGCGGCGGCGGGTCCACCCCCGGGTGGCCCTTGCCCGGCGGGCCGCATTCGACCGCCGGCTTGGCAATCGCGTTCGCGTCCAGCGAGGCCAGGGCGTCCGGGTCGCCATAGGCGGCGATCCAGGTCAGGCATTCGGCCAGCTTGCGGACCGAGTGGTCTTTCCACGGCGCGCCGCGCGGGCGGCAGTTCACGACCAGCATGTCCTGCAGGAACATCGCGCTGCCCGTCGGCAAGCCGCGCAGCGCCTCCCCCCGCTCGGCAACCGCCAGCCGCCGGTTGCCCGCCGGCGTCTCGGGCGCGGAAAAGCGCGGGGAAGGATTGAAGGCGTAGGATCGCGCCCGCTCTTCGCGCAGGGCGACGTAAGTGGCGATCGCCCCGCCCAGCGAATGGCCGGTCAGCGTGATCGGCACCGCGTCCAGCCCTTGCGCGTCGAGCGTCTTGCGCTGTTCGGCATAAGTGTCCCAGCCGCGATCGTTGTGCTGGGCGCGGATATTGCCGAAGACCCAGTCGTCGAAGCTGTCCATCTCGGTCCCGCGGAAGGCGATCACCCGCTCGACCAGGGTGCGCTGCCCCCCGGCGTCCCCGCCGTGCCCGCCGTCTTCAGGGCCGTCTTCGGGGTCGTCTTCGGGGCCGAACCGGTCGTAGACGACATAGGCATATCCGGCCTCCCCCTCGTGCGCGGGGCCGGCCTGCCGGAACCCGGCGGGGGGCCGGGGAAATTCCTCGTCGTCCTTGTAGCTGTTGTTGGCGAGCTGGGCATAGGCCCAGCTTTCTTCCGCCATGGCGCGGGTGAAGCCGCACCAGCCGCCCGGCTCGTAGACGCAGGGCGCGCGGGCCTGCGTCAGGTCGGTGGCGCAGGCGGGCAGCATCGCCGCCGCGCCCACGGCCACCAGGGCCCGCAGGAAACGGGCCACCGCGGTCAGCTCACCGTGGCCTTGACGATCTTGCCCGGCGCGCGCGGCGGCTCGCCCTTGGGCAGGGCATCGACGTGTTCCATCCCGCTCTCGACCTGGCCCCAGACGGTATATTGCCCGTCGAGGAAATGGGCATCGTCGAAGCAGATGAAGAACTGGCTGTTCGCGCTGTCGGGCACCTGGGTCCGCGCCATCGAGCAGGTTCCGCGCACGTGCGGTTCGCTGTTGAACTCCGCCTTCAGGTCGGGCCGGTCGCTGCCGCCCATGCCGGTGCCGGTCGGATCGCCGCCCTGCGCCATGAAGCCGGGGATCACGCGGTGGAACACGACCCCGTCGTAGAACCCTTCCTTCGCCAGCTCGGTAATGCGTTCGACATGTCCCGGTGCCAGGTCGGGGCGCAGCTTGATCACGACATCGCCGCCCTCCCCGTCGCCGGTGTCGAGCGTGAAGGTAAGCGTCTGATCGGTCATGGCGAAACTGTCTCCTGTTCGAATTCAGCGCCGGTATAGGCCGCTGGCGCGCAATGTCACCCCGGCGCGCGCTTGCTTTTGCCTGCCCGGGCCGTAGAGCAAGGCCGATGCCGCAGGACACGCGCGAGGACGAGACCATTCTGGCCGATCCGCTGCCGGCGGAGGATGGCGCGCACCCCGACGACCGGGTCGACGACGAGCGCCACGACGAGGAAAACCGGCTGAAACCCGACTTCGTGCGGGCCGTGCGCGACGCGCTGGAACGCGGCGATGACGGGGCCGCCCACGACCTCGTCGAACCGCTCCACCCGGCCGACATCGCCGACCTGCTCGAGCTGCTCGAACGCGACGAGCGGCGCGAACTGGCCGCCGCGATCGCCGACCTCGTCAGCTCGGACGTGATCGCCGAGCTCAACGACTACGTCCGCGACGACATGATGGAGGCCCTGCCCCCGGGCGCGGTCGCCGCCATTGCCGAACAGCTGGAGACCGACGACGCGGTCCAGCTGATCGAGGATCTCGAGCCGGCCGAACAGCGCGCCGTGCTCGACGCGCTCGACGCCGAGGACCGCGCGGCGATCGAGAGCGCGCTCGCCTACCCGGAAGAAACCGCCGGGCGCCTGATGAGCCGCGATTTCGTGGCCGTGCCCGAGCACATGACCGTGGGCGACCTGATCGATTTCCTGCGCGAGGAAGGCAACCTGGCGAACGATTTCTGGGAAATCTTCGTCGTCGACCATGCCCACCACCCGGTCGGCACCTGCATGCTCAGCTGGATCCTGCGGACCCCGCGCTCGGTCGCGCTGACCGACGTGATGAAGCGCGACCAGACGCTGATCCCGGTCACGATGGACCAGGAAGAAGTCGCGCTGATGTTCCAGAAATACGCGCTGATCTCGGCCGCGGTGGTCGATGCCAGCGGGCGCCTGGTCGGCCAGATGACGGTGGACGACGTGGTCCACATCATCTCCGAAGAAGCGGGCGAGGACGTGCTCCTGCTCTCGGGCGCCGGCGAAGGCGACATCAACGAACCGATCCGCGACGCCTATACCGCGCGCGTGCGCTGGCTGATCGCGAACCTCGGCACGGCGCTCGTCGCCAGCTTCATCATCGCCATGTTCGGCGCCGCGATCGAGGAACTCGTCGCGCTGGCAGTGCTGATGCCGATCGTCGCCAGCATCGGCGGCAATGCCGGGACCCAGACGATGGCCGTCACCGTCCGCGCGATCGCGATCAACCAGCTCACCCGCGCCAATACCGGGCGGATATTGTGGCGCGAGATGCGCGTCGCCCTGCTCAACGGCGCCACCGTCGCGCTCGTCCTCGGCGCGGCCACGGCGGCGATCTTCGGCCCCCCGCTGGGGGCGGTGATCGCGGCGGCCATGGTGGTCAACGTCGCGGTGGCCGGGCTGGCCGGGGTCCTGGTCCCGGTGATGTTCGAACGGCTGCGGCAGGACCCGGCCGTCGCCAGCTCGGTCTTCGTCACGATGATCACCGATTCGATCGGCTTCCTCGCCTTCCTCGGCCTCGCGGTCGCCAGCGGGGTCGCCGGATGACGGCTTGAGCCGGGCGGCCCCAGCGCCCATATCGCACGGCCCATGCCGCTGCACATGACCAAGATCGCCTTCCGCTCGAAGAACCTCGACACCCTGCGCGCCTGGGTGGAGAAGGGGCCGGAAGCGCACATGACGACCCGTTACCTGCCCAAGCGGCACGAGGAGATGGTCGGCGGATCGCTCTACTGGATCATGGACCACGCGCTCGTCGCGCGCAGCGAGATCCTCGGCTTCGAGAAGCGCGACGACGGGCGCTGGACGATCCGCCTCGCGCCGCGGCTGGTCCGGGTCGAGCCGCGGCCGAAGCGGGCGCACCAGGGCTGGCGCTACCTGGCCGACGAAGATGCCCCGCGCGACCTGCCCGAGGGGGAGGACCACGGCGACGTCCTGCCCGGCAAGATGATGAACAAGCTGATCCGCCTGGGCCTCGTGTAACCGGGTTCCCCCGGGCCGCCTGGCGCGCCGGACGGGCCAGGCGTGACCGAATGGTTAACGCCGGCGTCACACTGCGGCAAAGATGGGCGGCCATGGCGCCGCAGCCGGTTGCCCGAACCGGGCCGCAGAACCAGGACCGCCCGCCTTGCTCAAGACCCCAGGCCTCTGGGCCTCCGACACCGCCGTTTCCCGGCCCTCGCAGCTGGCGACCGCCTTGCGCGGGGCGTGGGAACGCGCGACCGCCACGATCGCCGGGCGCATTCGCCTCTTCGCGATGTTCTTCGTCGCCCTGCTGGTCGCGCTCGGCCTCGTCCTCGGCGCCGCCTTCTACCAGCTGACCGCGAGCAACCACGCCGCCTCCGTCTATGCCCGCGGCTCGCTCGCCGCGTCCGAGCTGACCACGGCGATCGCCGAAAGCCGCTATCACTCCGCCCGCTATGCCGTGACCGGCGCGCCGGAGGAGATCGCCCGCGCGCGGCAGACCTTGGCCAACGCGCGCCAGCGCCTGACCGAGACGCGCGACGGCGCGGGGGACATCGGCGCCGAGGCGATCGAGGCGATTTCCTGGCTCGATGTCCAGGTCGACGGGTTCGAGGCGGAGCTCGACGCGCTGGAAAGCTCGATCGCCGCCTATGGCCCGTCGGACAGCGCGGTCGGGCTCGCCGCGGCGATCGACGTCAGCGGCGAATTGCTGGCCGGCCAGGCGCGCGAGGTCGAAAGCACGCTGGCGCGGCGCACGCGCGAGGCCCATGCCCGCCTGGCCGACCTCAACCGCACGCTGACCGGGGCGGTGATCGTGCTGATCGCGGCCTGCGTCGTCGCCGCGCTTCTCGCCGCCCGTTTCCTGGTGCGCCAGGTGGCCGGGGCGATCCGCGAGTTCACCGCCTCGATGAGCGGGCTGGCCGCGGGCGACCAGACGGTGCCGATCCCGGGCACGACCCGCGGCGACGAGATCGGCGAAATGGCCCGCGCGCTGGTCGTCTTCCGCGAGGACGCGCGCGAACTCGCCGCGCTGCAGGAGGAATCGGCCCGCCGGTCGGAAGAGAAGCTCGCCGCGCGCGACCGCCAGGCCGAGGTGCTGCGCGATCTCGCGAGCCGGTTCGAACGCACGGTGGGCGAAGTCGTCGGCGGGATCGCCGCCGCCTCGAAACAGCTCGAGGGCGCGGCCGGCGAAATGGCCCGCTCCGCCGAACAGGCGGCGAGCCACGTCGATGGCGTGGCCGGTTCGATGGAGGAGGTCAGCCGCGGGGTCGCGATGGCGGCCGCGACGGGCGAGCAGTTCGCCGCCTCGATCCGCGAGATCGGCGAACAGGCCGCCGGCTCGGCCGAACGCGCGCGCCACTCGCTCGGATCGGTCGACGCGGTCGATGCGACGACCGGCGAGCTGTCGCAGGCCGCGACGCAGATCGGCGAGATCGTCAGCCTGATCGATTCGATCGCCGAACAGACCAATATCCTAGCGCTCAACGCCACGATCGAGGCGAGCCGCGCAGGCCAGGTCGGCGCGGGCTTCGCGGTGGTCGCCAACGAGATCAAGGACCTCGCCCGGCGGACTCGCGAATCGACCGGCGAGATCGCCGGCCAGGTATCCGCGGTGCAGCAGGCGAGCACCGCCAATATCGGCGCCCTGCGCGAGATCGGCGAACATGTCCGCAACGTGGAAGGCAATGCCAGCGCGATCGCCCGGTCGGTGGAGGAACAGGGGATCGCCAGCCGCGACCTGGCGCACAGCCTCGACCTCGCCGCCAGCGGCACCGATTCGATCCGGGTCAGCCTCGACCGCGTGCGCGGCATGGTCCGCACGACCGACCGCTCGGCCGAACAGATGCTCGCCGCCGCCGGCGACCTGCACCGCCAGGCGGAGCGGCTGCGCGCGCAGGTCGACGATTTCCTCGCCTACGTGCGCCGCGCCTGATCCCGGAACGCCGGGGCGCCCCCCGCCGTTGGTGGGGTAACAGGAGCCCCCGCCGCTGGCGGGGCAAGAAGGAGATCGACCATGACCGAGCGCCAGTCGCGCCATCCCGACAACGACCTGATCGACGAACTGACCGAGGGCGAAACCCCCTCGCAGCAAAGCTCCGCCGGGGGCGAGGTCAATCGCCGGGTCGGCAAGCGGGGCGAGGAAGCCCGCGCGACCGATCCCGAGAACCGCGAGCCGGTCGTCGGCTCGGACAACCCGGGCGAAGACGCGAAGAAGGGCCCGAAGACGCGGGCCGCGATCCAGCAGGACCGCGAGAGCTGACGCGGGCCGGCGCGGCGCGCGCTCAGGCCTTCGCCGCCACCCGGCGCAGCGCGTTGACGTAACTGTCCACCGGCTGCGCGCCGGGGACCAGGAACTTGCCCGCGATCACCATCGCCGGCACCCCGGTGATGTTGAGGTCGAGCGCCTGGCGCTGTTCCGCGCGCACCCGCGCGGCCAGTGCCGCGTCGTCCAGCGCGGCGCGGGCGGCCGCGCGGTCGAACCCGGCTTCCTCCGCCACGTCGAGCAGGACGTCCTCGTCGCCGATCGGCCGGCGGTGATGGAAGTGCGCGGCGAACAGCGCGAGCTTGAGCGCGCCCTGGCGTTCCGGCCCGGCGCTGTCGAGCGCCCAGGCGAGCAGGCGGTGCGCGGCATAGGTGTTCCACATCATCGCCGGGGGCGGTTCCCCGTCCCCCTGCCACTCGAGCGAGACGCCGGCCTCCTGCGCCATCGCGCGCATCTGCTCGCGCACGGCCTGCCCCTCGGCCGCGCTGCGCCCGTACTTGCGACGCAAGTGCGCTTCCTGTTCCTCGCCCCCGGGCGGCATGTCGGGGTTGAGCTCGAACGGGCGCCAGCGGATCTCGGCGGCAATCTCGCCGTCGAGCCGGTCCAGCGCCTGGCGCAGGTTGCCCCAGCCGACCAGGCACCACGGGCACATGACATCGGACCAGATATCGATCGTCAGCGTCTTCATCGGGAAATCCACCATTCGAGGAGATGATGCGCGATCGCGTGCGGCGGCGGCGCGCCGAAGGGCGCGTCGGCCGCCCCGTCGAGCGCCGCGGCGACCTGTTCGCGCGTGAACCAGCGCACGTCGGCCAGCTCGGTCTCGTCGATCGTCACCGCGTCGTCGTCGGCATGGGCGTGGCAACCGATCATCAGCTGGCTGGGAAAAGGCCAGGGCTGGCTGGCGATATAAGTCACGTCGCGCACGCGCACCCCCGATTCCTCCAGCACTTCGCGCGCCACGGCCTCCTCGATGCTCTCGCCCGGCTCGACGAACCCGGCCAGCGCCGAATAGCGTCCCTCCGGCCAGCCCAGCCCGCGGCCCAGCATCAGCCGCCCGGAATGTTCGACCAGCATGATCGTGACCGGGTCGGTCCGCGGGAACTGCGGGGCGCCGCAGCCGCCGCTGTCCGCCACGCAGTCGCGCTGCCAGCCGCCCTTGGCGATCCGCGTCGGCCCGCCGCAGGCCGGGCAGAACCGGTGCCGCGCGTGCCAGTCGACCAGGCTGCGCGCGCCGCCGTAGAGCGCCAGGTCCTCGGGCGAGAGCGCGGCCATCAGGTTCCACAGCTGCGGGTTCGCCATGCGCGGGCGCGGATCGCCCTGCGGCGGCACGGCGGCGAAGCAGGCGCGGCCCGTGCCCCCGCCTTCCCCCCGGTCGAAGCCGAGGAAGACCAGCTCCGCATCCTCGGGCGCATCGGCCAGCGTGCCCCAGGCGAGCCGCCCGTCTCCGTCCAGCGCGGGCATCATCCCGTCGAGCGCGAGGAGCCGCGCGCGCCAGTTCATGTGGCCGGCCAGCGCCTCCCGGTCGGCACGCACGTTGTCCGCCCGGTCGAGCGCGCAGCCGGTGAAGGCCAGCACCTTGTCTGCCGCCTGAACCCTCACCCCTGCGCCCTCATCCCTGGGCCGTCGCCATGGCCGCGAGGTCCTTCACCACCGCAGCGGGGAAGGCGCCGTGGATCGGATAGGCTTCCGACGGCATGTACTGCGTGAACAGCGCGGCGCGCAGGCCCCGGCGCAAGTCGGCGAAGGCGACCGTGCCCGCGGCCCCGCCCCAGCCGAACGTGCCCGCCTGGTCGCCCAGCCCGACGCGCCCGCCGGCGCCAAAGCCCGACCCGTCGGCGAACGTGCCGCGGGTGCTGACCCCGTCGGGCAGGAGGTTCGAGGTGCCGAGCCGCACCGCCGCCTCGCTCAGCACGCGCTTGCCGCCGACCTGGCCATATCCGACCAGCATCTGCAGGAACCGGTCGTAATCGCGCGGGCTCGAGACCAGCCCGGCCCCGCCGAAGGGGAAGGCAGGCGCATCGAGGAAGACCGAGACGCGCGCCGGGTCGAGCGGCACGAGGCGCCCGTTCATCACGCCGTAGTTGGTCGTCAGCCGCCCCGCTTCGCCCGGCGGCACGCGGAACCAGGTGCTCGTCATCCCCAGCGGATCGAACAGGCGTTCCTTCAGGAACACGTCGAAGGGCTTGCCCGCGACGACCTCGATCACGCGGCCGAGCAGGTCGAGCGAGACCGAGTAGCTCCAGCGCGTGCCCGGCTGCGCGACCAGCGGCAGGCGGGCGAGGTTGTCGGCGAAGGCTTCGAGGCTCGCGGCCGGCTCGCCCCGGCCGAAGACCGCGCCCAGCGGCAGCCGGGTCACCTGCCCGGGAACCGCGCCCGCGCGCTCGTAAGCGGCCCTGATCGGCCCTTTCTGGACGATCGAGTAGCCGAGCCCGGCGGTATGGGTGAGCAGGTGGCGGATCGTGATCGGCCGTTCGGCCGGTTCGAGGTCGGTGATCGACCCGTCGTAGGTCTTCTGCACCTTCATGTCGGCAAAAGCGGGCAGGATCTCCGCCAGCGGCTGGTCGAGGGCCAGCCGGTCGTCCTCGATCAGCGCCATCGCCGCCATGCCGGTGATCGGCTTGGTCATCGAATAGATCCGGTAAAGGCTGTCGATCCCCGCCGGCGCCGCCTGGCCGATCGCCAGCGTGCCGCGCGCGATCACGTCGGGCGCGCGCTGCTGCCAGCCGAGCACGGCGACCATGTTCGCCACCTTGCGGGCGGATACGTGCTCTTCCGCCAGCGCGATGACCGACGGCCAGTGCCCGGCATGGGCCAGGGCGGCGCGCCCGAACGGCAGGCCGGCCAGCGTCGCGCCCGCGCCCAGCATCGCCCCGCCCCGCAGCAGCGCACGCCGCGACAGCGCCGCAGTCTCGATCGTCCTCGATCCCATCGAACGGTCCCTTTTCGCAATCGGTTGCCCGCCGGTGTGCGGCATCGCGCCTGAACGGTCAATTGCCCCTTGCGGCACCGCGCTGTATTGCCAATATAGGACACATGCTGAACCTGCTTTCCATCCTCTTCGGGATCGTCGCGCTCGTGATCGTGATCCCCTCCACGATCCCCCTGCTCGGCTGGGGCAACTGGTTCGCCCTGCCGATCGTCGTGGTCGGCATCGGGGTGGGCGCGCTCTCTTCGTCCAACGGCGGGCGCAATTTCTGCCTGATCGTCTTCGCCATAGCGGTGATCCGCCTGATGCTGGGCGGCGGCATTATCTGACCGGGCCGTCCGGCCGTTCGCGATCGCGGCGGTGCGCGCGCGCGCCCGGGAACGCGGCTCTGGCGCCAAGTGAGCTCTGGCGCCAAGTGAAACTTCAAGTGAGATTGATGTATTTCCCGCCGAGAACCCTCAACCACGGTTGAGTTTTTCCGGCACGAGGCCTTGCGGTCGCGCGCGATCGCCTGCCCCGCCCTGCTCCGGAAAAGCGCCGCTCAGCCCGCTCTGGCGCGGCGCGCGGCCTTGGCGAAGAGGGTCGGCAGGCCCGCCGCGTCCAGCGCGTCGAGCGGCCACCATTCCCCCTCCCCCGGCGGCGGCGCGCCGCCTTCCAGCACCATGACCTGCAGCTCGAGATCGAAATGGGTGAAGCCGTGGCGCACCGCGCCCGCCGGACGCCACGCGCCCGCCACCGGCGGTGTGCCGTCGCCGCTGGCCCGCGCGGACCAGCCGTCATCGGGCAGCGCGCGCATCCCGCCGAGCATGCCCCGGCCCGGCCGGCGCACCAGCCAGACGTGTCCGTCGCGCTCGATCCACCAGGCCGTGCCGGTGCGCGCAGGCTTCGCCTTCTTCGGTGCCTTGCGCGGAAAGCGCGCCGGATCGCCGGTGCGCCGGCCGGCACATAGCGCCGCCAGCGGGCAGAGCGGGCAGCGGGGCTCGCGCGCGGTGCAGACACCGGCGCCGAGATCCATCATCGCCTGCGCGAAATCGCCGGCCCGCGCCGCGGGCGCGATTGCCCCGGTCGCCGCGCGGATCGCCTTGCGCGCGCCGGGCAGGGCCTCCTCCACCGCGAAGAGCCGGGCGACCACCCGCTCGACATTGGCATCGACCACCACCGCGCGCCGGCCGAAGGCGATCGCGGCGATCGCCGCCGCGGTATAGTCGCCGATCCCCGGCAGGGCGCGCAGGCCCGCCTCGGTATCGGGAAAGCCGCCCCGTTCGGCGACGGCGCGGGCGCATTTCACCAGGTTGCGCGCCCGCGAGTAATAGCCCAGCCCCGCCCAGGCGGCCATGACCTCCTCCTCCGGCGCATCGGCGAGCGCCTCCACGGTCGGCCAGCGGCGGGTGAATTCGGCGAAATAGGGCTTTACCGCGGCGACCGTCGTCTGCTGCAGCATCACTTCGGACAGCCACACGCGATAGGGTGCCGGCGGCGGCTCGCCCGGCGGGGCGCGCCAGGGGAGCGCGCGAGCATGGCGGTCGTACCAGGCGAGCAGGAGGCTCGCCACGTCCGTTTCCGATCTCTCCCCGCTGGCAGTCACGCCCCGCCTATGGCATGGGCATGGGCGCAATGGAACGGGACGGCAAGCCAGCAACCTCGCGCGCCAGGCCGCGCACTTACGAACGGCCGCGGGGCGGACCCGCGCGCCAGATCGCGGACCTCATGCCGCAGATCGGCCGCACCGCCTTCCGCCGCTTCGGGTTCGTCCAGTCGAGCGTGGTCACCCGCTGGCCCGAAATCGTCGGGGAGCAGCACGCCCGCGTGTGCATGCCGGAAGCGATCCGGTTTCCCCCGGGGGAGAAAGCGGAAGGGATCCTGCAACTCGTGGTCCTGCCGGCCCATGCCCCGCTGATCCAGCACGTGATCCCCGAGATCATGGAGCGGGTGAACCGTTTCTTCGGCTACAAGGCGGTATCGCGGGTCAAGCTGCGGCAGGGGGAGGTCAGGCCGCCGCGTGGCCACGAGCGGGCCAAGGCGCCGCCTTCGCTCAAGCCGATCCCGATGGAACTGGGCGACAGCCTGCGCGACATCGGCGACCCGGAGCTGCGGACCGTGCTCGAATCGCTCGCCCGCAGCCTGGGCGGCAAGGAGGAAGAGGAATCATGAAGCTTTCACGCCTCGCCCGTTCGGGCATGGTCGCGGCCGCCGCCCTGCTGGCGCTGGGCAATGCGGGCAACTGGAACACCCGCGTGGTGGAAGAAGACGGCGCGCACCGGATCGGCAACCCCGATGCCAAGATCCACATGATCGCCTTCGTCAGCTATACCTGCCCGGCCTGCGCGCGCTTCGCGACCGAGGGCGATCCCGCGCTCCAGCTCGCCTATGTCGGCCCGGGGCGGGTCGAGCTCGAAGTCCAGCCGATGATCCGCAATTCGGCCGACCTCGTGGCGACGATGCTGGCCGGGTGCGGAGCCCCGTCGAAATTCATGCGCAACCACACGCTGATCATGCACAAGCAGGGCGAATGGCTCGATCGCTACGTCGGCGCGACCGATGCCCAGCGCGCCCGCTGGCAGAGCGGCAGCCAGCCTTCGCGCCGGCGCGCGATCGCTTCCGACCTGGGCTTCTACAAGCTGATGGAAAGCCGAGGCTATTCGCGGGTCGAGATCGATCGCTGCCTGGCCGACGACGCGGCCGCCCGGGCGCTGATCGCCAGCAGCCAGGCTGCGGCGCTGAAGCACGACGTGCACGGCACGCCCAGTTTCGTGGTGGACGGGGTGACCCTGGCCGGCACGCACGACTGGTCGATGCTGTCCCCCCAGCTCGCGGCCCGTTTCTAGCCGCGCGCGCGATGCCGGGAACCTGTGGAAAGGGGCCCGGCCCGCTTCAATCCCGCCCCCGCTTGGTATAGCTTCGTTCAATTCCGCCCAGGACCAGGCCCAAAGGACCAGGATTGCCATGACCACGCTTCGCCAGATCGCCCTCGCCTCGTTCACCGCGCCGCTCGCGCTCGGCCTTGCCGCGTGCGGATCGCAGCCGGCCGACGGGGAAGCGCCCGAAGGCGAGCCGGTCGAGAACGTGGCCCCGCCCGAAGGCACCGAATGGGTCGACACGGTCACCGTGACCGAGGCCGACGGCTACCTGATGGGCAACCCCGACGCGCCGATCAAGCTGATCGAATACGGCTCGCTCACTTGCGGCGCCTGCGCCAATTTCGCGGCCACCGGGATCGAGCCGCTGAAGGAAGAATACGTCGCCACCGGCCGCGTCAGCTACGAATTGCGCAACCAGATCCACAACGCCTTCGACCTCACCCTCGCCCGCCTCGTGCGGTGCGGCGCGCCGGAAAGCTATCACCCGCTGTCCGAACAGGTCTGGCTCAACCTGCCCAGCCTGATGGAAGGGGCGCAGGCCGATCCGCAGGCGCTCGACGCGGCGATGCAGCAGCCGGAAGACCAGCGCTTCGTGGCGGTCGCCGAAGCCGCCGGGTTCCTCGATTTCTTCGCCGCCCGCGGGGTCAGCCGCGACCAGGCGCGCCAGTGCCTGTCCGATGCCGATTCGGTGGAGGCGATCGTGACCAATTCCGACACCCAGTCGCAGGAACTGAACGTGACCGGGACGCCGACCTTCATCATCAACGGCCGCAACGTCGGCACGCAGAGCTGGGCGACGCTGGAACCCATGCTGCAGAACGCCGGCGCGAGGTAAGCCGCCGCGCGGGAGGGGGAGCAAGGGAACGGCGATGCAGATCAGGCGGCTCCGGCTCAGCGGTTTCAAGAGCTTCGTCGAGCCTGCGACCCTGACCATCGAGCCCGGCCTGACCGGCGTCGTCGGCCCCAACGGCTGCGGCAAGTCCAACCTGCTCGAGGCGATCCGCTGGGTCATGGGCGAGAACTCGCCCCGATCGATGCGTTCGGGCGGGATGGAAGACGTGATCTTCGCCGGCACCGCCAGCCGCCCGCCGCGCGACTTCGCCGAAGTCTCTCTCCAGGCAGAAGCCGACGACGGCAGCGATTTCGAGGTCATGCGCCGGATCGAACGCGGCGCAGGCAGCGCCTATCGCGTCAACGGCAAGGATGTGCGGGCCAAGGATGTCGCGCTGACTTTCGCCGACGCGGCCACCGGGGCGCACAGCCCGGCGCTGGTCAGCCAGGGCAAGATCGCCCAGGTGATCGCGGCCAAGCCGGCCGAGCGGCGCATGATGCTGGAGGAAGCGGCCGGCATTGCCGGGCTCCACGTCCGCCGCCGCGACGCGGAAAGCAAGCTGCGCCAGACCGAGGCAAACCTCGCCCGGCTGGAAGACCTGATGGCGGGGCTCGATTCGCAGATCGCGTCGCTGCGCCGGCAGGCCCGGCAGGCGGAGCGCTATACCCGCCTTTCGGACGAGATCCGCGTGGCGGAGGCGCGCCTGCTCTTCGCGCGCTGGCGCGATGCCGCCGCCGCGGCGGAGGCGGCGCGCGGCGAGGCCCGGGCCGCAGAGACGCGCGTGGCCGAGGCCCAGGCGGCGAGCGATGCGGCGCAGAAGGCGCAACATGCCGCCGCCCGCACGCTGGCCGAGGCGCGCGACGAACTGGCCGACCGGCGCGACGACGCCTCCGCCCACGGGCACCGCATGGCCGCGCTCGCCAGCCAGCTGGAAGCGGCCGAGCAGCGGCTGGCCGACCTCGACCGGCAGAAGGCGCGGCTGGAGGAAGACCGGGCCGATGCCGACCGCCTGACGCGCGACGCGGCCGAGGCGCTCGCCCGGCTGGAGAAGGAACTGGCCGCCAACGAGACAGCCCTGGCCGGGGCGGAGGAAGCGCGCCCCGCGCTCGCCCGCCGGCTGGAGGACAGCGAAAGCGCAGGGCGCGCGGCCGAACTCGCGCTGGCGCGCGCGACCGCCGACCACGCCGGGGTGGAGGCCGAGTGGCGCGTGGCCGAGGCGGCGATCGAACAGGCGCGCGGACGGCTCGATCGGCTCGACGGGGAGGCCCGGCGGCAGGAGGCGGCGCGCGCCGCGCTGGCCGAGGCAGGCGATCCGGAAGCCGCAGTGGAAAACGCGCGCGCGGCGGCGGAACGCGCCGGGCAGGAACTGGCCGCCCTCCGCGCGGCGCTCGACGAGCGGCGTGCGCGGAAAGAGAGCCTTCAGGGCGCGCGCGACGAGGCGGCGAGCGCGCTTGCCTCCGCCCGGGCGGAGCTGGCGGGGACGGAGCGCGAATGGACCGCGCTCAAGCGCGACCGCGAAGCGCGCGAGCGCCAGACCGCCGGGCGCAAGGGACGGCCGGCCGCGCTCGACAAGGTGCGCGCGGCCCGCGGCTACGAACGGGCGCTGGCGGCAGTGCTCGGGCGCGATGCCCGGGCCCCGCTGGGGGAGGCGGAAGGCGACGGCCGCTTCTGGACCGGCGGCGCGCCCCCCGACCCGGTGGCGGGCACCCTCGCGCGCCACGTTCCCGATTGCCCGCCCGAACTGGCCGCCCGCCTCGCGCTGGTCCATGTCGCCGAGGCCGACGACGGCCGCGCGCTGGGCCCGGGCGAATGGCTGGTGACCACGGCCGGCCACTTGCGCCGCTGGGACGGGTTCGTCGCGCGCGGCGAAGGGGCCGCCGAAGCCGCCCGGCTGGAGGCTGAGAACCGCTTCGCCGAGCTGGAAAGCCAGCTCCCCGGCTTGCGCGCCGCGGTCGAAAAGGCCGAAGCCGCGCAAGCCGCGGCGCAGGACGAGCTGGCCACGCTCCAGCGCGAACTCGTCGCCGCCGAGCGCGAAATCGCCGAGGCGGGCGAGCGCGAGCGGCAGGCCTTGCGCGCACTCGACCAGGCGGAAGGGGAGCGCGAGCGGCTCGCCGCGCGGCGCGCCGAGCTGGAGGAAGCCGCCGGCGAACTGGCCGAACAGCGCGCCCAGGCAGCCGCCGAGCTGGCCGGCGCACAGGAGCGCAAGGACGCCCTGCCCGACCCGGCGACCGGCCGGGCCACGCTGGAGGCGGCCCAGGCGAAGAACGAGGCCGCCCGCTCCGCCCAGCAGGCCGCCGCGGCCGAACTCGCCGCGCACGACCAGTCCCTGGCGGTCGCACGCGAACGAACCGCCGCCCAGCGCAGCGACATGGCCGGCTGGCAGGCGCGCGCGGGCGAGGCGGCGCAGCGCCTTTCGGGCATGGAGCAGCGGTTCGAGGAGATCGCCCAGGAACGCGCCGTTACCGCGGCCAGACCCGAAGGGCTTATGCGCGAGATCGAACAGGGCGATGTCGTGCGCGAACGGCTGGGGAAGGCGCTGGCGGCGGCGGAATCGGCCGTGGCCACGGCGCAGGAAGCGGCCGAAGCCGCCGACCGCGCCTTTGCCGAAGCGAACGAGGCGCTCGCCGCCGCGCGCGAGAACCGCGCCGCCCTGGCCGCCCGGGCGGAGAACGAGGAAGCCCGCCGCGGCGAGATGGCGCGCCTGTCGGGCGAGCGTTTCCAGTGCCCGCCGCCCCTGCTCGCCGGCCGGTTCGACTTCGACGAGGACGATGTCGGCGATTCGCCGGCCGAGGCCGAGGCGCTCGAACGCCTGACCGCCAGCCGCGAGCGGATCGGCCCGGTCAACCTCGTCGCGGCCGAGGAACTGGCGAAGATCGAGGAAGAACACGGCAACAGCGCGGCCGAACAGGCCGAGCTGGCCGAGGCGGTCGCCCGCCTGCGCGGTTCGATCGGCAACCTCAACCGCGAGGGGCGCGAACGGCTGCGCACCGCCTTCGAGCAGGTCGATACCCATTTCCGGCGCCTGTTCACCCGCCTGTTCGAAGGGGGGCAGGCGCACCTCGCGCTGGTCGACAGCGACGACCCGCTGGAAGCCGGGCTGGAAATCTTCGCCCAGCCGCCGGGCAAGCGGCTGCAATCGCTGACCCTGCTTTCGGGCGGCGAACAGGCGCTGACCGCGATCGCGCTGATCTTCGCCCTGTTCCTGACCAATCCCGCACCGATCTGCGTGCTCGACGAAGTCGATGCCCCGCTCGACGATGCCAATATCGACCGCTTCTGCGACCTGCTCGACGCCATGGTGCGCGAGACCGACACCCGTTACCTGATCGTCACCCACAACGCCGTGACGATGAGCCGGATGCACCGCCTGTTCGGGGTGACAATGATCGAAAAGGGCGTCAGCCGCCTCGTCAGCGTGGATCTAGGCGCGGCGGAAGAACTGCTGGCGGCGGAGTGAGCGCGGGCGCGCTCAGGCAAGCTCGCCCGCGATCGCGGGGGCCAGCGATGCGAGCAGGAACACGGCCATCGCGCGGTTGAACAGCCGCAGCCGCGCGCCGGTCGCCAGCCAGCGGCGCGCCTGGCGGCCGAGGACGGCCCAGGCCGAAACGCACGGCACGTTGACCGCGCCGAACACCAGCGCGACCAGCGCGACCGCCGCCATCGAGCGGTCGGCGGCGTAGAGCGTCACCGCGGTCAGCGCCATCATCCACGCCTTGGGATTGACCCACTGGAACAGCGCCGCCTGGAGGAAGGTGATCGGCTGCCCCGCCTGCTCCCCCTCCGCCGGCGGCGCGGCGGTGGCGATCTTCCACGCCAGCCAGGCGAGGTAGAGCGCGCTCGCCGCCACCAGCGCCTGGCGCACCGCGGGCCAGGCCTCGAACACGCGCGACAGGCCGAGGCCGACCAGCACCACCATGACCACGAAGCCGACCAGGATCCCGGCGAGGTGGGGCACCGTCCGGCGCAGGCCGAAATTGGCGCCCGACGCCATGACCATCAGGTTGTTCGGCCCCGGGGTGATCGAGGCGGCGAAGGCAAAGGCGACGAGGGCGAGGAGAAGATCGCTGGACATGGTCCAGGAATATTCGATTCCCCGCCGCACGGGGTTGCAAATATCCGCCGCCGGCCCGACGATATGCAACATATGCCGAAGATGGACCGCATCAACGAACGGATATTGCACGAGCTGTCGCAGGACGGGCGAATCAGCAATATCGAGCTGGCCGCGCGGGTCGGCCTGTCGCCTTCCGCCTGCCTGCGGCGGGTCCAGGAGCTCGAGCAGTCGGGCGTGATCCGCGGCTATCGCGCGGTGCTCGATCCGCGCAAGCTCGGCATCGGCTTCACCGCGATCGTCGCGGTCGGGCTGAACCGCCATACCAAGGCCGCGCAGGAGGATTTCGAGCGCAAGATGGCCGCGGCCCCGGAAGTGAAGGAATGCCACAACGTCGCCGGCGCGGTGGAATATTTCCTCCGCGTCGAGGCGGCCGATCTCGCGGCCTACAAGCGGTTCCACACCGAGACGCTGGGAACCGTCGAGCAGGTCCAGTCGATCACGTCCTATGTCGTCATGGGTTCGCCCAAGGACTTGCGCGCCTGAACCGGGCGCGCGCGGGGCGGCCGGCGGTCAGTCCGACAGGGCCGCGGCCAGGTCGTCGCGCACGGCGCGCAGGCGCGCGGCCAGTTCGGCCGGCGGCGGCGCGGTTTCGCCCCGGGCGGGCGGGGCCTTGCCAGCCGCCTCGCGATCGCCACCCTTCAGCGCGGCCAGCGCGCCTTTCAGCGTATAGCCTTCGCGGTTGACCAGCCGGTCGATCCGTTCGACCAGCGCGACGTCTTCCGGCCGGTAATAGCGGCGCCCCCCGCTGCGCTTGAGCGGGCGGAGCATGGGAAACTGCTGTTCCCAATATCGCAGGACGTGCGGCTTTATGCCCAGCGCCTGGCCGACCTCGCCGATGGTCCTGAGCGCGCCCGCATCCTTGCCATCGTCGAATTCCGCCGCCATCGTTTCAGCCTTTCGCGATCCTGTCCTTGAGGAGCTGGCTTGCGCGGAATGTGATCACGCGCCGCGGCGTGATCGGCACTTCCACCCCCGTCTTGGGGTTGCGCCCGATCCGTTCCTTCTTGTCGCGTAGCACGAAGCTGCCAAAGCCCGAAATCTTCACGTTTTCGCCATCGGCCATCGCCCCGCACATGTGCGCGAGGATCGATTCGACGAGATCGAGCGACTCTGCGCGCGACAATCCCATCTTGCGATTGATCGTTTCCGCGAGATCGGCGCGTGTCAGCGTGCCCACCGAACGCATCATGCGGCATTCTCCTCCATCGCGACCCGATTTCGGACTCTGCGCGCCCTAACGATGATATCGCGCCTTCGCAACGTGTTGCAGGCCAAACGACGAAATTGGCCGACCGGCGTCGGGCATTACAGCCTGACCAGGCTGGCCCCCCAGGTGAAGCCGCCGCCCATCGCCTCGAACATCACCAGGTCGCCCGGCCTGATCCGCCCGTCGCGCACCCCGGCGTCGAACGCCAGCGGGACCGAGGCGGCCGAGGTGTTCGCGTGGCGATCGACCGTCACGATCACCTTTTCCGACGGCAGGCCCAGCTTGCGCGCCGTCGCGTCGAGAATGCGGGCATTGGCCTGGTGCGGCACGACCCAGTCGATATCGGCGGGGACGAAACCGGTCGCGGCCAGCGTTTCCTCCAGCACCGCGGCGAGGTTGACGACCGCGTGGCGGAACACCTCGCGCCCGCGCATCCGCAAGTGGCCCACGGTCTGCGTGGTCGAGGGGCCGCCATCGACGTAGAGCAGCTGGTTGTGCTCCCCATCGGCGTGGAGCTTGCAGGCGAGGACGCCGGGACCGTCTTCGGCCACGTCCTGCGCCTCCAGCACGATCGCGCCGGCCCCGTCGCCGAACAGGACGCACGTCGCGCGGTCTTCCCAGTCGAGGATGCGGCTGAACGTTTCGGACCCGATCACCAGCGCGCGCTTCGCCATGCCGCTGCGCAGCATCGAATCGGCGGTCGCCAGCGCGTAGAGGAAGCCGGAGCAGACCGCCCCGACATCGAACGCGATCCCGCCGTTGCAGCCCAGCGCGTGCTGGACGATCGTGGCCGTGGCGGGGAAAGTCTGGTCGGGCGTGGCGGTGGCCAGCACGATCAGGTCGATATCCTTCGCCTCGATCCCCGCCGCCTCGAGCGCCTTGCGCGAAGCCTCGATCGCGAGGGACGACGTCGTCTCGTCGTCTTCGGCGATGTAGCGCTGGCGAATGCCCGTCCGCTCGACGATCCATTCGTCGCTGGTATCGACGCGCTCGGCCAGTTCGGCGTTGGTCACTGCCGTGCGCGGAAGCGCCGACCCGCTGCCCCTGATCTGCGAACGGATCACTTGGCATCCCCCGGCTGCCCGCCGGTGCGCAGGCGCGCTTCGCCGAGCGCCGCGAGATCGGTGCTGATGCGGTTGGTCAGGTCGTCCTCCAGCAGGCGCGCGGCCACGGTCACGGCATTGGCCACCCCGGCGGCATTGGCGCTGCCGTGGCTTTTCACGACGACCCCGTTGAGGCCGAGGAAAACCGCGCCGTTGTGATTGTTGGGGTCGAGATGGTGCTTGAGCAGTTCGGTCGCCGGGCGCGAGACGAGGAAGCCGATCTTCGAGCGCAGCGAGCTGGTGAACGCGCTGCGCAGCAGGTCGGTGACGAAGCGCGCCGCCCCCTCGATCGCCTTCAGCGCGATATTGCCGGAAAAGCCGTCGGTGACGACCACGTCCACTTCGCCGCGGTTGATCTTGTCGCTTTCCACGAAGCCGTCGAACGAGAGGGCGAGGCCGGTCGCGGCCTGGAGCTGCGCCGCGGCGACGCGCAGCGCGTCGGTGCCCTTGGTTTCCTCGGTCCCGATGTTCAGCAGGCGCACGCGCGGTTCGGCAAGCCCGGTGACGATGCGCGAATAGGCCGCGCCCATGATCGCGAACTGGACCAGGTTGCGGGCATCGGCCTCGGTATTGGCGCCGAGATCGAGCATGATCACGTCGTTGTCGCCCAGCGTCGGCATCAGCGCGGCCAGCGCCGGGCGGTCGATCCCGGGCAGGGTGCGCAGGGCCAGCTTGCTCATCGCCATCAGCGCGCCGGTATTGCCCGCGCTGACCGCGGCCCCGGCATCGCCGGCCTTCACCGCGTTGACCGCGAGGCCCATCGAGGTCGTGCGGGCACGGCGAAGCGCCTGGGTCGGCTTTTCCTCGCCGCCCACGACATCGTCGCAATGCAGGATCTCGGATGCGTCGCGCATCCCCGGGTGGGTATCGAGCGCGGCCTTGATCCGCGCCTCGTCCCCCACCAGCAGGAACTTGAACCGGTCATGGCGGCGGCGGGCGAGCGCCGCGCCTTCGACCATGACGCGCACGCCCTCGTCGCCGCCCATCGCGTCGACGGCGATACGCGGCAGGCTCATGACGTTCCCCGGCCGGCCGTCAGAGGCCGACGGCGATGACTTCGCGGCCGTTGTAGTGCCCGCAGTGCGGGCAGAGGTTGTGCGGACGCTTCAGCTCGCCGCAGTTCGAGCATTCGTGGAATGCCTCGACCTTCAGCGAATCGTGCGCGCGACGGTTGCCGCGGCGATGGGGCGATACTTTTCTCTTCGGGACAGCCATTGCGGCACCTGTTCCAGTAAAATCCGTGTGTTGCGGGCCGCTCTAGGCCAAGGTCCGGCAACGCACAAGCGCGCGCGTAATCGTGGACCCGGCCATGGCGGGAAGGCGCGCCCTATAGCGCATATTCGCGCGGTTGCAAGCGGCGTCGCGGGCCGCGGCCCGGCGATTGGCCGTTGCCCGCCCCGCGCGGCGTCCGTAACACCGCGGCAAGGCCGGGGCCAGCCCATGCCGCGGGTGCCGGCCGGGCGACAGGACACGAAGGGGGAGACGCCACGATGATACTTCCGGTAACCTTGAGCGCGGTGGCCGCCGCGGTGATCGTCAATATCTGGCTGGGCCTGCGCGTCGCCGCGCTGCGGCGCGCATTCAAGGTCTCGATCGGCGACGGCGGGAACGAGCCGCTTTCACGCCGGATGCGCGCGCAGCTCAACTTCGCGGAGAACGTGCCGATCACGCTGCTGCTGATCGCGGTGCTGGAAATCGCGGGGATCGGCGGGGGCTGGCTGGCCTATGTCGCCGGCGCCTTCATCCTCGCGCGGGTCGCCCACGGCTTCGGGATGGACGGGGGCAAGGCCCAGGCCGGGCGCGTCGTCGGCGTGCTGGTGACGATCGCGGTCCAGCTGCTTCTGGCCGGCGTCGCCGTGGGCGTGATGCTGCGCCAGTTCTAGCCGGGCGGCGGGGCGCCCAGGCCCGGCCGGGCGCCTGCCGCCTGGTGCGGCTCAGGCCAGGGCGGCGTCGCCGACGAAGGCATTGGTGCGCCGTTCGTGGCCGAAGGTGCTCGTCGGGCCGTGGCCGGGAATGAAGGTCACCTCGTCGCCCAGCGGCCAGAGCTTGCCGGTGATCGCGTCGATCAGGTCCTGGTGGTTGCCGCGCGGGAAATCGGTCCGCCCGATCGAACCCTTGAACAGGACATCGCCGACGATCGCGAAGCGGCTCGGCGCGTGGTGGAACACGACGTGCCCCGGCGTGTGGCCGGGGCAGTGAATCACGTCCAGCGTGAGGTCGCCCACGGTCACCGTGTCGCCATCGTCGAGCCACCGGTCGGGCTCGAAGCTCCTTGCCTCCATGCCCCATTGCCGCCCGTCGTCGTCGAGCCGGGCGATCCAGAACCGGTCTTCCTCGTGCGGGCCCTCGATCGGCAGGCCCAGTTCCTGTGCCAGGACCCCGGCCTGCCCGCAGTGATCGAGGTGGCCGTGCGTGATCAGCAGCTTTTCCAGCGTCACCCCGGCCCTGGCCACCCCGGCCTTGAGCTTGTCGAGATCGCCGCCCGGATCGACCAGCGCCCCGCGCATCGTCCTGGTGCACCAGATCAGCGAACAGTTCTGCTGCAGGGGCGTGACGGGCATGATCGCGGCCCGCATCGGCGGCTGGGTATCACTATCGGTCATCTGCGCGAGATGGCGGGGAACAGGGCCGGTTGCAAGCGGCGCGTCGGCGCGGTTCCATCCTGCCCGGCGCCCGGCGGCCGGCCCCTCCGGCAGCCGCTGGCGCCGCTGCCACCTCCCCACCGCGAGTCGCCGGGGAGGGGCCGGCTCACACCCGCCCGCCCTTCCACACGACGCGGCCGATCACCTCGATCTCCTCGCGCGCGAGGTCGATCGGGGGATAGGCCTCGTTCTCGCTGACCAGCTTGACCCGGCCCGGCGCGGCCGCCTGGAGCCGCTTGACGTGGAGCGCGTCGCCGATCCGCACGACGTGGATCCCCTCCCCCCCGCGCTTGTGCCGGTCGACGAAGATCTCGTCGCCCGAGCGCAGGAGCGGCTCCATCGAATCGCCCTCGACCCGGATCGCGGTGAGATCGGCGCCTTCCAGCCCCATCTCGCGCAGCCAGCGGCGCGAGAAGCGGAAGGCGTCGAACGGGATTTCGCGCGCGCCGAGCGCCCCGGACCCGGCCGAGGCGTCGAGCGACAGCCGCGGCACCTCGATCCAGTCGCCCCGGACCGGCGCGGAAACTTGCGGATAGGATTTATCCTCCGGCGCGCCGAGGTCCGATTCGGGTACGCCGAAGAATTCGGCCAGGGTCCGCCGGTCGCGTTCCTCCAGCTTGCGCGGGCTGCCCTTGCGCACGAATTGCTGGAGGTAGGTGGGATTGCGGCCGATCAGGTGGGACAGGCCGGCCAGGCTCGCCCCGCCTTCGCGGGCAAGCTCCAGCAGGCGCTGGCGCGCGTCGCTCATGCTGATGATCGCCCCGGTGACATTTTTCCTTCCTAGACGATGTATTTTTCCTAGACAAGTAGGATTTGAAATGGAACGAATCGGGAACACCGCCCGATTCGCCACACCAGCCACGGGGAGAGCCATGCTGATCCGATCCGTCGAGAAGTTCCTTCGCGCCCATGCCATCGCGCCCACCAGCTTCGGCCGCCTCGCCGCGCAGGACCCGCGCCTCGTCCTCGACCTGAGGAACGGGCGCGAGCCGCGCGGCGTCATGGAGGCGCGCATCCGCGGCTTCATGGCCGGGTACGAGGCCGCGCGGGAGACCGGCCGTGCTGCATGATCGCCATCCCCCGCGGCGATCGCGCCCGCCCGAAACCCCGCGCCCGGCCCCGCGTCCGGCCCCGCGCCCGGTCCGGCGCACGAACGCCGACCGCCTGCGCGCCGCGCTGCGCGCGCTGGCCGCCGAGCAGGGCCAGGTCCGCCGCCACGCGGAGAAAGCCTGGGCCAGCATCACTTTCGAGGGTGCGCGCCACACGCTGGAAATCGACTTCGACGGGGCCGGGGCGGTCGCCGCGGCCGAGCATTTCATCGCCGAGTTGCCCGAGCACGAGTTCGCCATTCCCGGCCAGATCGTCGCCGAGGCCCGCGTGACGCGGGTCGATCACGCCCTGCTGCCGCATCCGCGCCTGTCGCTGGAATGCGAGCTCCTGCTGCTGGAGGATGCATGATCACGCTCTATCCGCGCCGCCGGGCGCCCCGCGGGTGGATTCCCGCCCGCGCGCCGGCGTGCGCCCAGCCCCGGGTCCCGGCCCCGGCGCGATCAGCCGCCGCGCCGGACGACGAGGTTGCGGATCTCGCTCATGTCCTCGATCGCGAAGCGGATCCCCTCGCGCCCGAGGCCCGAATCCTTGACCCCGCCGTAAGGCATGTTGTCCACGCGGTAGCTGGGCACGTCGTTGACGATCACCCCGCCGACTTCCAGCCGGTCCCAGGCGTCGAACATCCTGAAAAGGTCGCGGGTGAAGACCCCGGCCTGGAGGCCGAACTCGCTGCGGTTCACCTCGTCCAGCGCGGCATCGAAATCGGAAAACGGCTGCAGGATCGCGAGCGGGCCGAAGGCTTCCTCGTTCAGCGCGCGCGCGTCGCGATCGACGTTCTCGAGCAGGGTCGCCTCCAGCATGTTGCCTTCGCGCCCGCCGCCGCACAGCAGCCGCGCGCCGCCCTCGACCGCTTCGTCGATCCAGCCTTTCAGCCGGCAGGCCTCGTCCTCGGAGATCATCGGGCCGATAAAGGTTTCCCGGTCCTTCGGGTCGCCGGCCCTGAGCGTGCGGGTCTTCGCTACCAGCATGTCGCGAAAGCGGCCGTAGATGTCCTCGTGGATCAGGATACGCTGCACCCCGATGCAGCTCTGCCCCGACTGGTAGAAGGCGCCGAAGACGATCCGTTCCAGCGCATCGTCGAGATCGGCGTCGCGATCGACCACCACCGCGGCATTGCCGCCGAGTTCGAGCACGACCTTCTTCTTCCCCGCGCGCGCCTTCAGCGCCCAGCCGACCTTGGGCGAACCGGTGAAGCTGAGCAGTTTCAGCCGCTCGTCCTCGGTGAACAGGTCCGCCCCGTCGCGGCTGGCGGGAAGGATCGAGAACGCCCCTTCGGGCAGCATGTCGCATTCGGCCAGGACTTCGCCGACGATCAGCGCGCCGAGCGGGGTCTTGCTCGCCGGCTTCATCACGAAAGGGCAGCCGATGGCGATGGCCGGGGCGATCTTGTGCGCGGCGAGGTTCAGCGGGAAGTTGAACGGCGAGATGAAGCTGCACGGCCCGATCGGGTATCGTTTCCACATCGACTGGTAGCCGCGGGCCCGCTCCGAGATGTCGAGCGGCATGACTTCGCCGTAATTTCGGACCGCTTCCTCCGCCGCGATGCGGAACGTGTCGATCAGGCGGGTGACTTCGCCCTCGCTGTCGCGGATCGGCTTGCCGGCTTCGACGCACAGGGCATGGGCGAGTTCGTCGAAACGTTCGCGGAAGCGATCGACGCAGTGCTGCAGCACGGCCTGGCGCTCGAACGCGGCGAGGCGCGCCATCGGCCCCGCCGCGCGCACCGCCCCGGCAATCGCCGCATCGATGATCTCCGGCGTGGCGAGCGCGGTGCGAAAGGCGACCTCGCCGGAGTACTTGTCGGTCACGGCGAGATCGGCGTTCGGCTGCTGCGGCCGGTTGTTCAGGTAGAGCGGGTAAGTCTCGTGGAGCGTGGGCGTGGGCATGGGAATCGGGTCCTCCTCCCCCAACAATCCCGCCGGCGGGCGAAAGGTCCGGCCCTGCCGCCCGTCAGTATCCGCGCGCGGGGTCGAAGATCGGCTCCAGCGGCTCGCCGGCGACGAACCGGTGGCAATTGGCCAGGAAGCGCTCGGCCGAACGGGCGAACATCTTCGATTGCGCCCGCCCGGAAAGGTGCATCGTCACATGGGCATTGTCGAGCCGCCACAGCGGGTGATCGGCGGGCAGCGGCTCGGGCGTCGTCACGTCGAGGAAGGCGCCGCCGATCCGCCGTTCCTCCAGCGCGGCGACAAGCGCGTCCTGGTCCACCACCGCGCCGCGCGCGATGTTCACCAGGACGGCATCCGCCTTCATCGCGGCGAGTTCGGTCGCGCCGATCATCGCGTCGGTTTCCGGCGTCGCGGGCACGGCCAGGATCACCCAGTCGAACTCGCCCAGCCGCGCGCGCCATTCGTCGGGGCCCAGCACCCCTTCCCCACCCGAACGGCGGACGACCGATACCTCGACCCCGAAGGCTTCCAGCCGTGGCCTGATCAACCGGCCGATCGCGCCATAGCCCAGCAGCAGCGCCCGGCTGCCCGCCAGTTCGCGCTTGCCCGGCGAATCGGCCAGCCATTCGCGCCGGTCCTGCGCGCGCACGACCTCGCGGTAGCCCTTGGCCATGGTCAGCATCCCCATCGCGACATATTCGGCGATCGTGATCGCGTTGATCCCCGCGCCATTGGTGATCGTGACCCCGCGCCGCTGCAGCAGGTCGAGCGGCAGGAAATCGAGCCCGGCGTAGATCGAGCTGAGCCAGCGCAGCTTCTCCGCCCGCCGGACCGCCTCGGCCATCGGCTCTTTCGCGTCGAGGTCGAACCAGCCGATCTCCGCCTCGGGCGCAAGCGCGTGAAGCTCCTCGACCGAGGTGTACCAGCGCGGCTCGATCCCCGCCGGCAACTTGCCCTCCACCAACGGCCGGACAAGCCCGGATAGCACGGCAACGGTCATCGGCTTCGCTCCTTCGGTTCGTTTGCGGGTGGACCGGCGCTCAAGTCCTCCCCATCGACTTGCGATGGGGAGGTGGCATCGCGCAGCGATGACGGAGGGGCCTTCTTCCCCATCGCCATCAGCCGTTCCTCCACCAAGGCCAGAATTCCTTCGGCAACCTGCACCGCGTCGGTCATCACCTCTCTGGCAGGAATGCGAAGCGTTTCGACCCGGCGCTCGCGCAGCCAAGCGTCGCGATCTTCGTCGCGAGCAGGCCTGTCGCCCATGTCGTGCGCCAGGCCGTCGATTTCGATCGCAAGGTTGGCCCGCGCGCAGAAGAAATCGAGAGCATATGGACCGGCGGCGTGCTGCTTGCGGAAACGAATGCCGCGCGGCGAGCCGCGTAACTGCTGCCACAGGAGTATTTCCGGCAGCGACATTTCACGGCGCAGGCGTTTCGCGCGCGCGACGGTGCGTTTGGGTTTGGCGGGGCGGTTCAAGGCCCCCTCCACCACTCGCTTCGCGAGCGGTCCCCCTCCCCATCGCAAGACGATGGGGAGGACTGGTCCCGGCCTCGATCGTTCCTCCCCAACGACTTGCGTTGGGGAGGTGACAGCCGCCCAAGCGGCTGACGGAGGGGCCTTCCCTCACAGCTTCCAGTCCCAGCCGAGCGGATCGCCGTCCATTACCTCCACGCCTTTCGCGGACAGTTCGTCGCGGATCGCGTCGGAAGTCGTGAAATCCTTGGCCGCGCGCGCTTCCTTGCGGCGGATCAGTTCGGCCTCGATTTCCTCTTCGGTGATGGTCGCGCCCTGCGGCCGCAGCCGCAAGTCGTCGCGCGAGAGGTCGAGCAGGCCGAGGCCGAGCACCGCGTCCATCTCCTCGATCACCGCGCGCTTCGCGCCGGCATCGACTTTCTTGACCGCGAGCGCCTCTTCCAGCGCGACGAGCGCGATCGGGGTGTTCAGGTCATCGGCCATGGCGGCGGCGAATTTCTCGCGCATCGGGGCGAACCTGGGATGGTCGGGAGCGCCCGGGGCGGCATCCTTCAGCCGCTCGACCGCCATGACGATCCGCTTCAGGCGCGTCATTGCGGCGCCCAGCCCTTCCCAGCTGAATTCCAGCTCGCTGCGGTAATGCGCCTGGAGGCACATCATCCGGTAGGCGAGCGGGTGGTAGCCCCTGTCGATCAGCAGTTGCAGCCGCAGGAACTCGCCCGACGACTTGCTCATCTTGCCGCTGCGCTCGACCAGGAAGTTGTTGTGCATCCAGATCTTCGCGCCCGAATTGGTCGCCTGCGACAGCCCGCCGCAGCCGCAGAAGGCCTGGTTCTGCGCGATTTCGTTCGGGTGGTGGATCTCGCGGTGATCGATCCCGCCGGTGTGGATGTCGAACGGGAAGCCGAGCAGCTTTTCGCCCATGACCGAGCATTCGAGATGCCAGCCCGGCGCGCCCCTGCCCCACGGCGAATCCCATTCCATCTGCCGCCTTTCGCCCGGCGGCGTCTTGCGCCAGATCGCGAAATCGGCCGGATTGCGCTTGCCCTCGACCGTCTCGATCCGGCCTTCGCCTTCTTCGGTGACCGCGCGGGCCAGCCTTCCATAATCCTCGACGGTCGACACGTCGAAGTAGAGCCCGCTGTCGAGCTCGTAGCAGTGCCGGTCGGCGATCGACTTCGCGAAATCGATCATCTCGTCGATATAGTCGGTCGCCACCGACCACTTGGCAGGTTCGCGGATGTTGAGCGCCTTCACGTCGGCCCAGTAGGCCTCGGTATAGTGCTTCGCGATGTCCCAGATGGACTGGGCCTTTTCCGCGGCCATCTTCTCCATCTTGTCCTCGCCCGCGTCGCCGTCGTCGGTCAGGTGGCCGACATCGGTGATGTTGATCACGTGGGTCAGGTCGTAACCCTTCCACGAGAGCGTGCGGCCGAGCACGTCGGCGAAGACATAGGCGCGCATGTTGCCGATATGCGGGTAATTGTAGACCGTCGGCCCGCAGGAATAGACGCGCGCCTCGCCGGGATGGACGGGAACGAATTCCTCAAGCTCGCGGGTGAGCGAGTTGAACAGCATGAGCGGCGTTTCGGTCATGGCGAGCCTGATACAGTCGCGTCACCGCAGCGCAAGCCGCGAGCGGGGGGGCGGGGATTACCAGCCTTCCCAGCGCAAGCTCTCTTCCAGCGGCGCGCGGGCGACCGGGAAACGGTTCACCGGCGCATCCGGGTCGCGATAGCCGACGGCAAGACCGCAGAAGAACGTGTGATCGGCGGGGATATCGACCACCTCGCGGATCTGCGGGGAATAGACCGCCCAGGCTTCCTGCGCGCAGGAATCGAGCCCTTCTTCGCGCAGGAGCAGCATGATCGTCTGCAGCCACATGCCGATATCGCTCCATTGCGGCGGGCCCATGTATCGCGGGGTGTGGACCAGCATCAGCACCGGCGCCCCGAAAGCGCGGAAATTGTTGGCGAACCAGGCCAGGCGCTGCGCCTTGTCCTCGCGCGCGATCTCGAGCGCGCCGTACATGTCCTCCCCCACCCCGCGGCGGCGCGCTTCGTAGGGGCCGTCGAGTCCGGGCGGATAGATGTGGTACTCGGGCGCATGGGCGGCGCGCCCCTTGGGAAACTCCCGCGCGATCCGGTCGAACAGGCGCTGCATCGGCGCGCCCGTCAGCACGATCCCGTGCCACGGCTGCGTGTTCCCGCCCGACGGCGCGCGCTGCGCTTTTTCAAGAATGCGGGTGAGCGTCTCGCGATCGACCGGCTTGTCGAGAAACGCACGCACCGAGCGGCGCGAGCGGACGGCTTCGGTCATGGTCATTCGGCTCCCCCCTTTGCCGGCCCCCTCGCCCGGGTCACTCCACCTCGAACAAGTCGGCGAGTTGCTCGATGATCGTGCCGCCCAGCTGCTCGACGTCCATGATCGTGACCGAGCGCCGGTAGTAGCGCGTGACGTCGTGGCCGATGCCGATCGCCGCCAGCTGGACGGGGGACTGCTTCTCGATCCAGTCGATCACCCGGCGCAAGTGGCTTTCGAGGTAGCCGGCGCTGTTCACGCTCAGGGTCGAATCGTCCACCGGCGCGCCGTCGGAAATCACCATCAGGATGCGGCGGTCTTCCGGCCGGCCGAGCAGGCGCTGGTGCGCCCACAGCAGCGCCTCGCCGTCGATGTTCTCCTTCAGCAGCCCCTCGCGCATCATCAGGCCGAGGTTGCGGCGCGCACGGCGCCAGGGCTCGTCCGCCTTCTTGTAGACGATGTGGCGCAAGTCGTTGAGCCGCCCGGGATGCGGCGGCTTGCCGTCGGCCAGCCAGGCCTCGCGGCTCTGCCCGCCCTTCCACGCGCGGGTGGTGAAGCCGAGGATCTCGGTCTTCACCCCGCAGCGTTCCAGCGTGCGCGCGAGGATGTCCGCGCTGATCGCGGCGATCGAGATCGGCCGCCCGCGCATCGAGCCCGAATTGTCGATCAGCAGGGTGACGACCGTGTCCTTGAACTCGGTATCGCGTTCGACCTTGTAGCTGAGCGAGTGCCCGGGGCTGATGACAACGCGGGCCAGCCGCGCGGCATCGAGCAGCCCCTCTTCCTGGTCGAAATCCCAGCTGCGGTTCTGCTGCGCCATCAGCCGCCGCTGGAGCCGGTTGGCAAGCTTGGTGACGACCGACTGCAACCCGGCCAGCTGGCTGTCGAGATAGCTGCGCAGCCGGTCCAGCTCCTCCGCGTCGCACAGCTCAGGCGCCTCGATCACCTCGTCGAAACGGTCGGTGAAATGCTTGTACTCGAAATCGCCGGGGATGTCGGTCCACGGGCGGTTGGGGCGGACTGGCAACATGCCCTCCTCCCCGTCGTCGGCCGCCTCGCCGTCGGCCGTCTCCTCGCTCGCTTCGGCCTCGCTCTCGGTCTCGCCGTCGGTTTCGCCCTCGCCCGGCTCGCCGGTGATCTGGGTCGCCTGCGGCTCCGCCTCGCCGCCTTCGTCGCCCTCGCTCTCGTCCTCGTCCTGCTCGCCGCCGTCCTCGTCGTCGCCCTCTTCGTCCTCGCCGCCCTCGTTCTCCTCCGGGCGGACGAGTTCGAGGTGGCGCAACATGTCGAGCGCGAGCGACTGGAACGCCTTCTGGTCGTCGAGCGAGAGCGCCAGGGCCTCGAAATCGGGTTCGGCCCGCGCCTCGATGAACTCGCGCACCATGTCCACGCCGGCCCGCGCGCGTTCGGGCACCGGGGCCCCGGTCAGCCGCTCGCGCAGGATCAGGCCGAGCGCGGTCTGCAGCGGGACCTCGTTCTCCCCCTGCGCCCGCGCGATCGGGTCGGCCGCGGTGCGAAGCTCGACCGCCGCGTCGAGGTTTTCGCGAATGCCGCCGTAGCCATTGGCGCCCAGCGCCTCGTAACGGACCTGTTCCGCCATGTCGTAACAGGCGCGCGCGACCGGTTCCGCCGGGGCGTTGCGGGCATGGAGCGCACTGTCGTGGTGCCGCAGGCGGAGCGCGAAGCTGTCGGCGAAGCCGCGCGCCTCGCGCGCCTGTTCGGGCGGGAGGTCGCGGCCCGGCAGCGGGACGCGGAAGTTGCGACCCGATGCCGACGGGGCATCGGCGCTCCACGCCACTTCCACCTCGCTCTCGCGCGCAAGCGCGCGCGCCGTGCCGGTCAGCGCGCGCTTGAAACGATCGAGGGGGGTCTGGTCGGCCAATGCTATCCCTTCGTTGCCCCCGCGAAGGCAGGGGCCTCAGGCCACAGGCGGAGCGCCAGTGGCGCGAGGTCCCCGCTTGCGCGGGGAGACGGACAAAAGATCATCATACGATCTTTTGCCCGGTCTTCGCCCAGTCGGCCAGGAAGCCTTCGATGCCCTTGTCGGTCAGGACATGCTTGACCAGCCCCTTGATCACCGCGGGCGGCATCGTTGCCACGTCGGCCCCGATCCGCGCGCTTTCGAGCACGTGGGTGGCGTGGCGGACAGAGGCGACGAGGATCTCGGTATCGAACAGGTAATTGTCGTAGATCAGGCGGATATCGCGGATAAGCTCCATCCCGTCGAACCCGTTGTCGTCGTGCCGGCCGACGAAGGGGGAAACGAACGTCGCGCCCGCCTTGGCCGCCAGCAGCGCCTGGTTGGCGGAAAAGCACAGCGTGACGTTGACCATCGTGCCGTCGCCCGTCAGCGCCTTGCAGGTCTTCAGCCCGTCGATCGTCAGCGGCACCTTGATGCAGACGTTGTCCGCGATCTTGCGCAGCGTCTCGGCCTCTTTCATCATCGTCTCGTGGTCGAGCGCGACGACCTCGGCGCTCACCGGCCCGTCCACGAGGGCGCAGATTTCCCTCGTCACTTCCATGAAGTCGCGCCCGGACTTGGCGATCAGCGAGGGATTGGTGGTGACCCCGTCGAGCAGGCCGGTCGCAGCCAGTTCCTCGATCTCGGCAGTGTCGGCAGTGTCGGCGAAGAATTTCATGGGTCGGCTCCGATTGGCGATTCCCGTCCCGCTCTAACGAAGGCAGGCCGGCGGAGCTAGGCCATCGCACGCGCGCGGCGGCACAATTCGCAGGATTTCTCGGCCCGCGCCTTGCCGGGCGCGGGGGCGCGCTCTCATATGGCGGGGCCGATGAACCGTGTCCGTCTCCTCGTCTTCAACGCCGCGCTCGGCGCGCTCGACTACCGCGTGCCCGAAGGCATGGCGGTGGAAGCGGGATCGGTCGTGGTCGCGCCGCTCGGCCCGCGCCAGATCGTCGGCATCGTGTGGGAGGAAGAGCGGCTGCCGGGCGAATCGGTGCCCGACGCGCGCCTGCGGCCGCTGGCCGAAGTGCTCCCGGTGCCCCCGCTGCGCGCCGAGCTGCGCCGCCTGATCGAATGGACCGCCGACTATTACTGCGCCCCGCTGTCGGCGGTCGCGCGGATGGTGATCTCCAGCGGCGGCGCGCTGCGCGGCCCGGCGACGATGACCGAGTACCGGCTGAGCGGCGGAATGCCCGAACGCATGACCTCGCAGCGCGAACGCGCGATGGAGCGGCTGGAGGGCGAACAGGCGACGATCCGCGAGCTGGCGGAGATCGCCGGCGTTTCCGAAGGCGTGCTGCGCGGGCTGGTCAACCAGGGCGCGATGGAAGCGGTCACCGTCGATTGCGACCGCCCCTATCCCCGCGCCCGGCCCGGTCACGCGACGGTGGACCTCAACCCGGAACAGGCCGCGGTCGCGGCGCGGCTGGTGGAGGCCGTGAACGAAGGGGCCTTCGCGCCCTTCCTGCTCGACGGCGTGACCGGATCGGGCAAGACCGAAACCTATTTCGAAGCGGTTGCCGCCGCGCTCGACGCGGATCGGCAGGTCCTCGTCCTCCTGCCCGAGATCGCGCTGACCCAGGCCTTCCTCCGCCGGTTCGAGGATCGCTTCGGCGCGCCGCCGGTCGTCTGGCATTCCTCGCTCAAGTCGACCGAGCGCCGCCGCGCCTGGCGCGCGATCGCCAGCGGGGAGGCGCAAGTCGTCGTCGGCGCGCGCTCCGCCCTCTTCCTGCCCTATGCCCGGCTGGGCCTGATCGTGGTCGACGAAGCGCACGAGGTCAGTTTCAAGCAGGACGACGGCGTGCGCTACAACGCGCGCGACGTGGCGGTGATGCGCGCGCATTTCGAACGGCTGGCCGTGGTTCTCGCCAGCGCGACCCCCGCGCTCGAAAGCCTGCAGATGGCCGAAAGCGGGATCTACGAACGGCTCGAGCTGCCCAGCCGCTTCGGCGCGGCGGAACTGCCCGCGATCGACACCGTGGATCTGACCGAGGACCCGCCCGAACGCGGCCGCTGGCTGGCCCCGCGGCTGGCGCGGGAATTGGCCGAGCGGCTGGACAAGGGGGAACAGTCGCTGCTGTTCCTCAACCGGCGCGGCTATGCCCCGCTGACGTTGTGCCGCAACTGCGGGTTCCGCTTCGAATGCCCCAATTGCACGGCCTGGCTGGTCGAGCATCGCTTCACCCGCCGCCTCGCCTGCCACCATTGCGGCCACGAGACCGCGCCGCCCGCGACCTGCCCCGAATGCGGGGAGCCCGACTGCCTCGTCGCCTGCGGCCCCGGGGTGGAGCGGATCGCCGACGAAGTGGCCGAGATCCTGCCCGGCGCGCGCGTGGCCGTGGCCACCAGCGACACGCTCAATTCGCCCGAACGCGCGGCCGAATTCGTCGCGCAGGTCGAGGAACGGGCGATCGACGTGATCGTCGGCACCCAGCTGGTGACCAAGGGCTTCCATTTCCCCGAGCTGACGCTGGTCGGCGTGGTCGATGCGGACCTGGGGCTCGAGGGGGGCGACTTGCGCGCGGCGGAGCGGACCTACCAGCAGGTCGCCCAGGTCGCCGGGCGCGCGGGGCGCGGGGAGAAGCCGGGCCAGGTGCTGATCCAGACCCGCCATCCCGAAGCGCCGGTGATCGCGGCGCTGGCCGCCGGCGACCGCGATGCCTTCTATGCCGCGGAGACGGAGGCACGGCGCCACGCCGGCGCCCCGCCCTTCGGCCGCTGGGCCGCGATCATCGTGTCGAGCGAGGACGAGGCGGAAGCGAAAGAGGCCGCCCGCGCGATCGGCGGCACGCGCCCCGACCTGGCCGACATCGCAATCTACGGCCCGGCGCCCGCCCCGCTGTCGCTGCTGCGCGGCCGCTATCGCTACCGCCTGCTGATCAACGCCCGCCGCAGCGCGCGTCTGCAGGAAACGATCCGCAGCTGGCTGGACGCCCTCGCCTTCCCCCGCGGCGTGCGCGTATCGATCGACATCGACCCCTATTCGTTCGTCTGACCGATCGACTTGCGCGATCATGCGTTTCGGGCATGATGGACGAAACACGCGCAACGGGGGGAGACAAGTCGTGTTCGCAAGATGCCTGCGCATCGCCGTTACCCTGGCCCTGGCCGGTCTTGCAGCCGCCGGCGCCCGGGCAGACTGGCACCGCGCCGATACCGATCACTTCGTCATCTTTTCCGACGGTTCGGCGCGCGAACTCGAACGCTTTGCCCAGGACACCGAGCGGTTCGATGCGCTGTTACGGCAGTTCTTTCGCCTTCCCGCATCGGCCGGCGGAGAGAACCGCCTGACGATCTATGCGGTGCGCTCGACCGACGAGATCGCCCGGCTGATGGGGCGGGGGGAAACGTCGATCGCCGGCTTCTACCGTAGCCGCGGCGAGGGCAGCTTTGCGGTCACCAACCGCGAACGGACCAACACCAAGTTCGCCTTGTCGGGCCAGACCACGCTGTTCCACGAATATGCCCACCACTTCATGTTCCGGCATCTGACGGCCGCCTATCCCGCCTGGTACGTGGAAGGCTTCGCCGAGTACTTTTCGACCGTCGAGTTCGACAAGCAGGGCCGCTGGGATCTCGGCAAGCCCGCCTACCACCGCGCACGTTCGCTGCTGGGCAACCATCGCCTCGATCTGGACCAGCTCCTGTTCGGAACGACCGAGGGGATGACCCGCATCGAGGTGGATCTCTACTACGGCCGGGCCTGGATGCTCGTGCACATGGCGATGAGCGACCCGGAAAGAGGCCGCCAGTTGCAGGGCTACTTGCGCGATTTCGCCAATGGCGTGGAGCCGCGCGTAGCGGCCGAGCGCAATTTCGGCTCGCTCGACGAACTGGAAGAGACGCTGGAGAACTACGTCAACGAGTCGCTGCGCTTCCGGTCGTCCTCGACCCCGCTGCCCTATGAAGGACGGCTGGACATCCGGACGCTGTCGGGTCCCGAAGGCGACCTGGTCGATCTGAGGCTGGAGCGGCTGATGGAAACCGACCTGGAGCGAACGCGCGAGGAGCTGCTCGAACTCGCCGCCGAGTCGCCTGCCCATGCCGGTGTCTGGTACGAACTGGCACTGACCGAACTGGCGCTGTCCCGCTCGGTCGACGCGGCGGACGGGAACAAGGAGGGCGGAGACGAGCGAAGCGAGAGCGAAGAGGTTGGCGACGATCCCGACGCCCCGTCGCCCCAGCAGCTTGTCCACGAGGCGGCCGCCCGCCAGGCTATCGAGAAGGCGCTCGCCGCCGACCCGCAGCATGTGCGCGCAAGGGTCGAACAAGTGCGCTTCCAGATGCGCGATCTTACCCGGGCCGACGACCTGACCACCCGGTCGTGGAGCCCGTTGCGCCAGGCCTTGCTGGAGGCGCACCGAACCGATCCGCGCGATCCGCAACCGTTGTTCGTGTTCTATGACAGCTTCCGCCAAACCGGCCTGGCCGCGCCCGACATCGCCCGCACGGCGATCGGACAGGCGTTCACGCTCGCTCCGGAATCGTCCCGCCTGCGCATGGCCTATGTCAACGATCTGGTTGCACACGACGAGATCCCACGGGCCATCGCCCTGCTGAAGGCTCTCGCCTACAACCCCCACGGCGGGGGCGGAGCCCTGGAGTTCCTGGAGGAACTGGAAGACCATCTCGCCGAGCGCACTTCGGCCGAGACCGGCACCGGCCAGCAGACAGAACCGACCGCGCCGTGAACCCCGTGCCGCGAGGAGAAGCCCCATGCTGACCGTTCATCACCTTCGCATCTCGCAGTCGGAGCGGGTCGCCTGGCTGTGCGAGGAGCTGGGGCTGGACTATGCGCTGCGCCTCTATGCCCGGCGCGAAGACAACAACCTCGCGCCCGACGAGTACAAGGCGCTGCACCCGATGGGCATTGCCCCGGTCATCACCGATGGCGACCTGGCGCTGGGCGAAAGCGGGGCGATCTGCGACTACCTCGACCGCAAGTACGGCGGGGCGAAGCTGTCGCCGGGCCCCGACCACCCGGACTTTGCCGAGCACCTGTTCTGGTTCCACTTCGCCAATGCCACGTTCATGACCAACGGCATGATGGCGCTCGTCACCGGGCGCATGGGCGAAGTGCCCGAGTTCGTGACCGGCCGGACGGCGAAGGCCTGGGCCCTGGCCGAGGCGCGGCTGGGAGAGGCGGAGTTCTTCGGTGGGTCGCAGCTGACCACGGCCGACATCATGATGGGTTTCAACCTCACCACCGCGCGCACGTTCGGCGGGACGAGCCTCGACCCCTATCCCAATATCGCCGGTTACCTCCAGCGCATCGGCCGGCGCGAGGCCTATCGCCGCGCGATGGAGAAGTGCGAACCGGGCATGGCGCCGCGGCTGGACTAGGGCCGCTTCAGTAACGCCGGCCCTAGGCCGCGTAGCCGGGCGTTCCCCCGGCAAGGACGGTCTGCGCCTCGCGCTCCAGCATGGCCATCGCGGCTTCCCAGGGCTGGTGCCCGTGGCTGATCCGCGCCACGCCGAGCCGGGCCAGCGCGGCCCGGTCGCCGCAGGCCGGTGACCACAGGATATTGACCGGGAGCGGCGATGCCTCGCAGATCGCGGCAATGCAGCCGGCATCGGAAAGGAAGGGCACGAACAGGCCGCCCGCGCCGGCATCGGCGTAAGCGCGCGCACGGTTGAGCGTTGCGGCGACCAGCGCATCCCCTTCGCTGGCCACGTCCCGGCCCCGGAACACGTCGCAGCGGGCATTGACGAAGACGCCGCTGGATGCGGCGGCGGCCAGGCGCTCGGCCTGCTGCGCGACGGGTACGAGCGCGTCCTGCCCCGGCCCTTGCCACGACGCGGGCGGACCCGGCATCCCAGACGTTGAACAGCACCAGCGGATCGCCGGGAACATGCAGGCCGCGCAGTTCGTCGATCTTGCTCATGTCTTCGCTCCTTCGCGTTTGAGCAGTTCCCGCTTGATGTCCTGCCCATAGGCATAGCCGCCCAGGTCGCCATCGGACCGGACCACGCGGTGGCAGGGGATCAGGATGGCGACATTGTTGCGCGCATTGGCGCTGCCCGCGGCGCGCACGGCCTTCGGATTGCCCGCCGCCGCGGCGATATCGGCGTAAGTGCGCGTTTCCCCCGGCGGGATCTCGCGCAGCGCCTTCCAGCACGCTTCCTGGAAGGCGGTGCCTTTCACGTCGAGCGGGATGTGGGCGAAATCGCCGGGCGATTCGACCGTCGCCACGACATCCGCCAGCAGCCCGGCGAAAGCCCCGCCGCCTTCGACCAGGTCGGCATTGGGGAAACGCCGGCGCAAGTCGTCCTCGCCTTCGCCGAACGACAGGCGGCACACGCCCTTGTCCGTCGCGGCGACCAGCATCGGCCCCAGCGTCGTTTCGACCAGGGCCCAGCGGATCGTCACCCCCGCCCCGCCGTTGACCCACGCGCTCGCCGTCATGCCCAGTCTCCCCCCGGTCGAATCGTAGAACCGCGAAGGGGCGGAAAAGCCCGCGTCGTAAATCGCGCCGGTCACGCTTTCCCCCTCGCTCAAGGCGTCGCGGACGCGCTCGTCGCGCAAGGCGCGGGCGTAAGCAGCCGGCGACAGGCCGATCGCGCGCTTGAACACCCGCTGGAAGTGGCCCGGCGAATAGCCGGTGAGCTGCGCCAGGCTATCGAGCGAGGGCGGGCCCGCGGCATCGCCGACGGCCTGCCGGATCTCGTCGATCGCGGCAGCCACCGCCGCTTCGTCGCGCGCGACGTCGTCGGGCAGGCAGCGCTTGCAGGCGCGCAGGCCGGCCCGGCGCGCCTCCGCCCCGCTGGCGAAGAAGCGGACGTTCTCGCGCCGGGGATGGCGCGCGGCGCAGGACGGGCGGCAATAGATGCCGGTCGAAAGCACCCCGGTCACGAAGCGACCGTCGAAGCTCCTGTCGCGCCGCTTGACCGCGGCCCAGGCATGATCGTCGCTCACCATCTCACAGCCCTCGATACCGTTCGACACGCGCTGCGAAACAGCCATGCGCGGCGTTGTGGGCATCGATATAGGCGATGTCCGGGTCTTCGAGCAAAGCGCGTATCGCGGCGTCGACGTCGTCCGCCAGCGCCAGCGAGGCCCGGTGCAGGCACCCGTCCGCGGTATAGCCGCGCAGCGCGATCGGGCGGCGGCGCAGCACCGGGGGGAGGCTGTCCACGAACTCCGCCGGTTCATCGGCATCCCTGCGCACGTAGATGGCAAAGGCGCTGCGATAGGGGTTGGCCGGATCGTGATGGGTGAAATTGGTCAGCAGCACCTCCTCGCCCGGTGCCGCTTCCTGCAGGCTCACCCGGCAGGCATAGTAGCCTTCGGGCCGCGCGGTCAGCCGCTGCGAAAGCGTTGCGGCCAGCGCGTCCCCATCCATTGCGAAACGATCCGCAAACTGTGCGGGGTCGAGCCCGCGAATGCGATATGTCATGAGAAACCGCTCCTGTTCGATTGCCCGCTCGCTATGCATCGGCTCGCGGACAGCCGCATCCCGCCGCTTGCGGTCAAAAGCGGCCCTCGCCTAGATGTCGCCCGATGACGCGCCTGTCCTGCCTTCTCGCCGCGCTGTTCGCGCTGGTCCTGCCCCCGGCGGCGCAGGCCGACCCAGCCGACATCGACGCCGCCGCGCGCGGGGTCGTGCGGGTGGTGATCATGGGCACCGACGGGCAGGAAGTCTTCCCCGTCAGCCACGGGACGGGGTTTGCCGTCGCGCCGCGCCGGATCGTCACCAACGCCCACGTCGTGCGCGAGGCGCTGCAGGACGACACGCTGCGAATCGGGATCGTGCCCAGCGAAGGCGGCGAGGCGGCCGACTATGCCCGCGCGGTCGCGGTCAGCCCGGCCAACGACCTTGCCCTGGTGGAAATCACCGGCACGCTTCGCCTGCCCCCGCTGACGATAGCGGCCGGGCCGATGCGCGACGGGCAGGTTTCCGCCGTCGGTTACCCGATGAACGTCGATCGCGCCCAGGGGCTCGACATGGGCGACATCTTCCGTTCGCAGCCACCGGTGAAGAGCCGCGGCTTCCTGTCCGGCCAGCGGCCCAGCCGCCTGTTCGACACGATCCTGCACACCGCGCCGATCGCGCGCGGCAATTCCGGCGGGCCGCTGCTCGACGGGTGCGGGCGGGTTATCGGGGTCAACAGCTTCGGCACCGATTCGGGCGGTTCGGACGGCGAGTTCTACTTCGCCGTTTCGACCCGCGAGCTGCTGCCGTTCCTGCGCGCGAACGATGTCGATGCCCGCGTCGCCGACCTGCCCTGCCGCAGCCTGGAGGAACTCGACGCGGCCGAACGCGCGCGACTGGAACGGCAGCAGGCCCAGGCGCGCCGCGAAATGGCCGCCCGCGCGCAGGAAGCGCGCGAACGCCGCGAGCGGGCGGAGGACGAGGCGCGCGAATCGGTCCGGATCGACCGCGAGAACGCGATGGCGCTGGCCTTCGTCCTCGCCCTCGTCGCGGCGGGCGGCCTGGCCCTCGCCTGGCAGGCCCGGCAGGCGGGCGAAGGCGGCGAACGGCGCATGATGATCGCCGGCACGGTCGCGCTCGTGGCCGCGATCGCCGCACTGGCGCTGTGGCTCACCCGCCCCGGGCTCGACGAAGTGGAACGCCGCGTCGCCGCCGCCATGGGCGAGGCCGAGGCGGACCCCGAGGCGCCTGGGGCCGGCGGCACCGGCGAGGGCCTGCTCACCTGCACCCTGGACCTGGCCCGCAGCCGCGTGGTCGGCGCGCCCGACCGCGAGCTGGAGTTCGCCTGGCGCGAGGACGGCTGCGTCAACGGCCGCACGCAATACGGCTTTGCCGGCGGCGAGTGGTCGCGCGTCTTCGTGCCGAACGAGGAACAGGCCGTGTCCGTCAACCGCTTCGACCCCGCGAGCGGCACCTTCCGCACCGACCGCTACCTGCTCGGCCGGGCGGAAATGGCCGCGGCCCGCGCCGCACGGGGCGAATATTCGCCGCCCGCCTGCGATGCCGTGGGGGCGGCCGCGCGGCTCGGCGACCTGCAATCGGGCGTCGTCGCGCTCCTCCCCCAGGCGCCGAACGAGCGGCTGGTCTATTCCTGCAAGGCCGCCGAGTGACGGGCGCCCGGCGGCGGTTGCGCGCGATCGCACGCGGCCGGGCCGATGCCCGTGCATCGCACCGGCGCGACAGGGGCAAATCCGCCCCCCCCGGGCCGCGCGCGCTGCATCGGGCGGGTTGCATAGTAGGAAACCGGGTGCTAGTCGCGCGCCAGCCTTGCCGGGGTGGCTCGTTCCGCCCGCATCGGCATGGGCGATGCACCGCTATTTTCCGGACCTTCAAAGGACGAGAGACGCGTGGAGATTTCCGCCGGTATTCAGGCTAGCCTGCCAGGGCGCTATGCTTCGGCCCTGTTCGATCTGGCCGCCGAAAAGGGCACGGTCACTGCGGTCGAATCGGACCTGGAGAAGCTTTCCGCCGCCCTGGCCGAATCGGCCGACATGCGCGCCGTGACGACCAATCCCGAACTGAGCCGCAAGGCGCAGGGCGCGGCCATGGAGGGCGTGGCCCGGTTGCTCGGCCTGTCCGACCTGACCGGCAATTTCCTCGGCGTGCTCGCCGCCAATCGCCGGCTGGGCGCCCTTCCCGCGATCGTCCGCGCCTTCCGCGCCATCGCCGCCGCCCAGCGGGGCGAGGTATCGGCCGAAGTCGCCAGCGCCCACGCGCTCACCGACGCGCAGCTCGCCGCGCTCAAGGAAAAACTGACCGCGCGCGAAGGCCGCACGGTCAAGCTCGACGCGAAGGTCGATCCCGATCTCCTGGGCGGGCTCGTCGTCACCATCGGTTCGAAGCGCATCGACGGTTCGATCCGCACCCGCCTCAATTCTCTCGCCCACGCCATGAAGGGCTGACGCCACAAGGCTCGAAGGAAGACACGCACATGGAAATCCGCGCCGCAGAAATCTCCAAGGTCATCAAGGACCAGATCGCCAACTTCGGCACCGAGGCCGAAGTCAGCGAAGTCGGCTCCGTCCTTTCGGTCGGTGACGGCATCGCCCGCATCCACGGCCTCGACAAGGTCCAGGCCGGCGAGATGGTCGAATTCGCCAACGGCGTGCAGGGCATGGCCCTGAACCTCGAAGCCGACAACGTCGGCGTCGTGATCTTCGGCTCCGACGCGGAGATCAAGGAAGGCGACAGCGTCAAGCGGACCGAGACGATCGTGGACGTTCCGGTCGGCAAGGGCCTGCTGGGCCGCGTGGTCGACGCGCTGGGCAACCCGATCGACGGCAAGGGCCCGATCGAGACGACCGAGCGCCGCCGGGTCGAGGTGAAGGCCCCGGGCATCATCCCGCGCGAATCGGTTTCCGAACCGGTGCAGACCGGCCTCAAGGCGATCGACGCGCTCGTGCCCGTCGGCCGCGGCCAGCGCGAGCTGATCATCGGCGACCGCCAGACCGGCAAGTCCGCCGTCGCGATCGACACCTTCATCAACCAGAAGGAAGTCAACGCCGGCGACGACGAATCGAAGAAGCTCTACTGCATCTACGTCGCCGTGGGCCAGAAGCGCTCGACCGTGGCGCAGATCGTCCGCCAGCTCGAAGAAAACGGCGCGATGGAATACTCGATCGTGGTCGCCGCGACCGCGTCCGAGCCGGCCCCGCTGCAGTACCTCGCGCCCTACACCGGCTGCGCGATGGGCGAGTTCTTCCGCGACAACGGCATGCACGCCGTGATCGTTTACGACGACCTTTCGAAGCAGGCCGTCGCCTATCGCCAGATGTCGCTCCTCCTGCGCCGCCCGCCGGGCCGCGAAGCCTATCCGGGCGACGTGTTCTACCTCCACAGCCGCCTGCTCGAGCGCGCGGCCAAGATGAGCCAGGCGAACGGCGGCGGATCGCTGACCGCGCTGCCGATCATCGAAACCCAGGCGGGCGACGTTTCGGCCTATATCCCGACCAACGTGATCTCGATCACCGACGGGCAGATCTTCCTCGAAACCGGCCTGTTCTACCAGGGCATCCGCCCGGCCATCAACGTCGGCCTCTCGGTCAGCCGCGTCGGCGGCGCCGCCCAGACGAAGGCGATGAAGAAGGTCTCCGGCTCGATCAAGCTGGAGCTGGCGCAGTACCGCGAGATGGCGGCCTTCGCGCAGTTCGGCTCGGACCTCGACGCCGCCACGCAGAAGCTGCTCAACCGCGGCGCGCGCCTGACCGAGCTGCTCAAGCAGCCGCAGTTCTCGCCGATGCCGTTCGAGGAGCAGACCGTGTCGATCTTCGCCGGCACCAACGGCTATCTCGACAGCGTCGCGGTCGAACGCGTGACCGAGTACGAGGCGGCCATGCTCAGCTACATGCGCAGCGAACACGCCGACGTGCTCAAGGACATCCGCGAAAGCGGCAAGTTCGAAGACGACGTGAAGGCCCGCACGGTCGCCGCGCTCGACACGTTCGCCAAGCAGTTCGCCTGAGCCCCGCGAGACACTAGCTAGGGAGCCGAAATGGCCTCGCTGAAAGAACTCAAGGGCCGGATCAACTCGGTCAAGTCGACCCAGAAGATCACCAAGGCCAAGCAGATGGTCGCCGCGGCGAAGCTGCGCAAGGCACAGGCCGCGGCCGAGGCTGCGCGCCCTTATGCCGAGCGTCTTTCCGCGGTCATGGCATCGCTCGCCGGCAAAGTCGGCGGCGACAGCGCGCCCCGTCTCCTGGCGGGCACCGGCTCGGACCAGCGGCACCTGCTGGTCGTGGTCAATACCGACAAGGGCCTGTGCGGCGGCCTCAACGCCAATATCGTCAAGGCTGCCAAGGCCAAGGCGCGCGCGCTGATCGCCGAGGGCAAGGACGTGCAGTTCTACCTCGTCGGCAAGAAAGGCCGCGCCCCGATCAAGCGCGACCATGCCGACCGGATCGGGCAGCAGTTCGACACCAGCACCGTGCGCAACCCCGGCTTCGAGGAAGCCGAGGCGATCGCGGACGAACTGGTCGAGCTGTTCGAAGCGGGCAAGTTCGACGTCGCGCACCTCGTCTACCCGATCTTCAAGTCCGCGCTGGCGCAGGACCCGACGGTGCAGCAGCTGATCCCCGTCCCCGCCCCCCAGGGCGAAGCGGGCACCGGCGGCGACGCGGTCGTCGAGTACGAGCCCGACGAGGAAGCGATCCTCGAGGAACTGCTGCCGCGTTACGTGAAGACGCAGGTGTTCGGCGCGCTGCTGGAAATCGCCGCTTCCGAGCAGGGCGCGTCGATGACCGCGATGGACAACGCGACGCGCAACGCGGGCGAGCTGATCAACAAGCTCACCATCCAGTACAACCGCAGCCGCCAGGCCGCCATCACCACCGAGCTCATCGAAATCATCGCCGGCGCGGAAGCGCTCTGAGCCCCCAGCTACCGGAATATCAATCGTGAAGAAGATCGCACTTTTCGTCCCCGCCCTCGCCCTCTCCCTCGCCGCCTGCGGCGAAGAGCCTGCGCCCGAGCCCGCACCGGTGCAGACGCCCGAACCGGCCCCGGAACCCTCGCTCCCGGCCCCGGACCAGGAACTGTTCTCCGGCCTGCTGGCAGAGGCGTGCCCCGAACTGAAGCCGGTCAACACCGCCGTGTGCAAGCGCGCGGGCTTCGGCTCCAGCGACGTCATCTGCGAATATGGCCTCGGCGAAGATTCGTACCTCCGCAACAAGGCGACCCTGACCCCCGGCGACGGGGAATGGACGCTCGCCGACCCCGCTTCGATCTGCGCTCCCGGCGCCGAATAACTGCAAGGCAGGACATAGCATCATGGCCACCGCACCCGTACTCAACCAGGCAACCAACGGCACGATCAGCCAGGTCATCGGCGCCGTCGTCGACGTGACCTTCGAAGGCGAACTGCCGGCGATTCTCACCGCGCTCGAAACGAAGAACGGCGACAGCACGCTGGTGCTGGAGGTCGCGCAGCACCTCGGCGAGAACACCGTCCGCACGATCGCGATGGACGGCACCGACGGTCTCGTCCGCGGGCAGGAAGTGATCAGCACCGGCGCGCAGATCTCGGTCCCGGTCGGCCCGAAGACGCTCGGCCGCATCATGAACGTCGTCGGCGAACCGATCGACGAGCGCGGCCCCATCGGTGCCGAGCAGACCGCGCCGATCCACGCCGAGGCCCCCGAGTTCGTCGACCAGTCGACCGAGGCGGCCATCCTCGTCACCGGGATCAAGGTCATCGACCTTCTCGCCCCTTACGCCAAGGGCGGCAAGATCGGCCTGTTCGGCGGCGCCGGCGTGGGCAAGACCGTGCTGATCCAGGAACTGATCAACAACATCGCGAAGGGCCACGGCGGCGTGTCGGTCTTCGCCGGCGTGGGTGAGCGTACCCGCGAAGGCAACGACCTCTATCACGAGTTCCTCGACGCCGGCGTCATCGCCAAGGACGCCGAAGGCAATGCCACTTCGGACGGATCGAAGGTGGCGCTCGTCTTCGGCCAGATGAACGAGCCGCCGGGCGCCCGTGCCCGCGTCGCCCTCTCCGGCCTGACGATGGCGGAATACTTCCGCGACCAGGAAGGGCAGGACGTGCTGTTCTTCGTCGACAACATCTTCCGCTTCACCCAGGCGGGTTCGGAAGTGTCGGCGCTGCTCGGCCGCATTCCCTCGGCCGTGGGCTACCAGCCGACGCTGTCGACCGACATGGGCAACCTGCAGGAACGCATCACCTCGACCACCAAGGGCTCGATCACCTCGGTCCAGGCGATCTACGTTCCCGCCGACGACCTTACCGACCCGGCCCCGGCCACCTCGTTCGCCCACCTCGACGCGACCACCACGCTGAGCCGCGCGATTTCCGAACTGGGCATCTACCCGGCGGTGGACCCGCTCGATTCGACTTCGCGTGTTCTCGAACCGCGCGTCGTGGGCCAGGAGCACTACGAAACGGCGCGCAAGGTCCAGGAAACGCTGCAGAAGTACAAGAGCCTGCAGGACATCATCGCCATCCTGGGCATGGACGAGCTGTCGGAAGAGGACAAGCTGACCGTCGCCCGCGCGCGCAAGATCCAGCGCTTCCTGTCGCAGCCGTTCCACGTGGCCGAGGTGTTCACCAACATCCCGGGCGAGTTCGTGCAGCTGGAAGACACGATCAAGTCGTTCAAGGCCGTCGTCGAAGGCGAGTACGACCACCTGCCCGAAGCCGCCTTCTACATGGTCGGCGGCATCGACCAGGCGGTCGCCAAGGCGAAGAAGCTGGCCGACGAGGCCTGATCGCCCGATCGCCGGACCGACCGCCATGCCCGCCTTCCGCCTTCTTCCGTTCGCCCTCTTCGTGGCAACGGGCGCAGGCGTGGCGGGCACGGCACAGGCGGCCAAGCCCGACGCGCTCGGCCCCGCGTTGAGCGAGCTTTGCCCGACTTTCCTGGCGGGCGAAGCCCTGGGGCAGGACGGCGCGGTCGATCCCGCCTTCCTGCGTTACTGGACCGATCACGGTTTCGTCGTGTCCCCCGCCCCCGGCGACTACCTGATCCGGATGCAGCACGACGGCGCCCGTCTGGTCGCGGTCGAGCTGGACGAGGAGGCCGGAACGCCGCGCTGCCGCGTCATGCTGCCCGAAATGGACGCCGACGACGCGCTGGACGCGGTGGGTGATTATTACGCCAAGGTCGGCGTGCGGAAAGGCGGCGCGCGCGAACGGGCCGAAGCCGCCGGCAAGGGCCCGGCCCCGGTCGCGGTTTACCGGAGCGTGGAAAAGGGCGAGACAGTGGCGACCGCCGAGGCGAATGGCGGCACCCTGGTCGTCCGTGTGAAAGAAAGTTGAACGATGGCACTGCATTTCGAACTCGTGACTCCCGCCAAGCTCGTCCGCAGCGAAGACGTCCACATGGTCGTCGTCCCCGGCGCGGAGGGGGAATTCGGCGTGCTTGAAGGGCATGCCCCCTTCATGTCCACGATCCGCGACGGCGCGGTCCAGGTCTACAAGACCGAAGGCGCCGCGCCCGAGGAAATCCAGGTGCGCGGCGGCTTTGCCGAAGTGGGCGAGAACGGCCTCACCGTCCTTGCCGAGCATGTCGAGGGCTGAGCCCGTCGCACCGGCGCGAGATGGAGGGGCGGCTCGCGAGGGCCGCCCTTTTTCGTGGCCGGGGGCCGGCCCGGCCGTATTGCACCCTGAGGCGGCCATTCAGCGTGACGTCACTTCGAACCCGTCATCCCAGGGGCCGATGATCGCCCGATTCCCTGCCCTCCGCGCGCGCCGGGCCCTGGCCCCGGTCGTCGCCGCGCTGCTGGCCGTGGCCGCCGCCGTGCTGGCGGGCTGCGGGCCGCGGGTTGATATCCATTACGTGCCCACGCCCGAGCCGGTGGTCGATGCCATGCTGGACATGGCCGCGATCGAGGAAGGGGACGTGCTCTACGATCTCGGGTCCGGCGACGGGCGCATCCCGATCGCCGCCGCGCGCCAGTTCGGCGTGCGCGCGGTGGGGATCGAGATCGATCCGCGCCTGGTGCGCGAGGCGCGCGCCAATGCGAAGGCCGCGGGTGTCGCGCACCTCGTCGAGTTTCGCGAGGCGGACCTGTTCGCAACCGACTTTTCCGACGCGGACGTCGTCACGCTCTATCTCGGCGACACGCTGAACCTGCGCCTGCGCCCGCAGTTGCTCGAACAACTGGAGCCCGGCGACCGCGTGGTCAGCCACGATTTCGCCATGGGCGACTGGCCCCCGGACGAGAAACGGATCGTGGCCAACCGGCCGGTCTACAAGTGGACCGTGCCCGAAACCTTCATCCCCGGCTTCGGCGGGGTCGATTGAGAGCTTTCAAGCGAGGTTGCAGCGAAACGCCCTGGCGCGCCCCATCAACGCCGGCGTCCGCCACGCACCGGGCCGCCGCGCGTCGGGGCATGGAAGTCGGGCGGCTTGTCGGCAATCCATTCGAGGAACCGCGCCACGGCCGGCTCGCGCACCAGCCGGTCGCGGTCGTCGCCGATGCGGGCCAGCTGGGCATTGGTGAAATGGGCATGGATCGTGCGGTGGCAGATCGGGTGGACGGGAACGGTCGCCCGCCCTTTCCTGGCCCTGGGCACCGGGTGATGCCACTGGACGCGGCTCGCGATCGCACGGTGGCAAAGCCAGCAGGTCGCGCCCTCGTCATCCCCCGGCATCGGCGCGCGCCGTCTCTTCGGTGAACAGCTCGTCCTCGCGCGTCATCGCGCGCCCGGCCGCCTCGTACTGGATGGGCAGGTCGGCCGCGCCCCCCTGGCACACATGCATCTGCGCGAACCGCCCTTCGCGCAGGACGACGAGGCCGTCGCGGATCGCGGGATAATTGGGCTCCCCCGCGGTGAAATTGGTCCGCACCATGCGGCTGAAGACGACATGGCGCCAGGGGCCGTCGTCGAACGCGATCTGCGCCTCCCCGCCCCCCGAATAGGGCACGGTGGCAAAGCGCGGGGGCGGCCCCTCGGGCGTGGGAAGGACGAGGTGCGCGGCGCCCCGCCCGAAGGAATAGCGGACCCGGGGCACGCCGCCGTCGCCGGTGGCCACGCAGACGGAGAGCACGCGCCCGTCCGCCACCGTGCAGTGGAATATCGGTTCGGCCTGCGCCCCGCAGCGCGCGGCCAGCGCCGGGGCCGGTTCGACCCGCTCGCCCTGGCCCGCGCCGCCACAGGCCGCGAGGGCCGGCAGCGCGAGCAGGGCCGGCAGGCGGATCACTTGCCCTCGCCTGCCTTCTTCTTCTTCTTCATCGTATCGTGGAAGCGGTCGGCCCAGCCCGGCTTCACCAGCTGTTCGGCGCGCACCATGCGCAGTTCACCGTCGTCGACGTCGCGGCTCACCGCGCTGCCGGCGGCGACGATCGCGTCGGCCCCGATCCGCACCGGGGCAATCAGCGCGCTGTTGCTGCCGATGAAGGCGCGCGGGCCGATCACGGTCTTGTACTTGAAATAGCCGTCGTAATTGCAGGTGATCGTGCCGGCGCCGATATTGGCGCCCGCCCCCACTTCGGCATCGCCAAGGTAGGTCAGGTGATTGGCCTTGGCCCCTTCGCCCAGCACGGCCTTCTTCATCTCGACGAAGTTGCCGACCTTGCTCCCCCTTTCCATCACCGCGCCGGGGCGCAGGCGGGCATAGGGGCCGACCTCGCAGCCGGGGCCGATCTCCGCCCCCTCGATATGGCTGAAGGCGCGGATCGTGGTGCCGTCGGCGACTTTCGCGCCCGGGCCGAACACGACGTTGGGTTCGATCGTCACGTCGCGGCCGATCTCGGTATCGTAGCTGAAGAACACCGTTTCGGGCGCGCGGAGCGAGGCGCCGTTCGCCATTGCCTCCTCGCGCTTCATTTCCTGCCACTGCGCCTCGGCCCGCGCCAGCTCGGCGCGGCTGTTGATGCCGGCCACTTCGTCCGGCCGGTCGGTCACGACCACCGCGCTGTGGCGCCCGTCCTCGCGGGCGACGTTGACCACGTCGACCAGGTAGTATTCGCCCTGGCTGTTGTCGTTGCCGACCCGCCCGAGCAGGTCGAACATGTCGGCGGCCCGCGCGGCCATCAGGCCCGAATTGCACAGGCGGCAGGCCCGCTCCGCCTCGGTCGCGTCCTTGTGCTCGACCATCTTCTCGATCCGGCCATCCGCGTCGGCGATCACGCGGCCGTATTGCAGGGCATCGACGGGTTCGAACCCGAGGACGACGACCGCCGGCGCATCGTCGGCATGGAGCCGGTCGAGCATGGCGCGCATCGTCTCCGCCCGCACGAAAGGCACGTCGCCGTAAAGGATCAGGACATCGCCCTCGAACCCGTCGAGGCTACCCTGCGCCTGCTGCACCGCGTGGCCGGTGCCCAGCTGCGGTTCCTGCAGGCAGGTCTCGGCCCGCCCGGCCAGCGCGCTTTCCAGCTGGTCGCGCCCGCTGCCGACGACGACGACCGTGCGCGCCGGCCCCAGCTCCGCCGCGGAGGCCATCAGGTGATCGATCATCGGCCGCCCGGCGATCGGGTGGAGGACCTTGTGCAGGCCCGACTTCATGCGCGTGCCCTTGCCCGCGGCAAGGATGACCGTTGCAAACTCTCTCATGCCCTGCCCCTTGCCAGCAAACGCTTGCGGTTTGAAGAACCTTGCGCCACCCCGCCCGCCATGGCGGATTTTCCTTTCGACGTCGTCGGCTTCGATCTCGACGGCACGCTCCTCGAAACGCATCGCGATCTCGGCGCGGCGGTGAACCACGCGCTGGCGCTGGGCGGGTTCGAAGTCGCCCCGGCGGACAGCGCGAAGGACCTGATCGGCGGCGGCGCCAAGATCATGCTACGGCGCGCGATCGACGACCAGGGCGGCATGGCGGACGACGATTTTCACGCGCTCTACAAGAAGATGCTGGCCTTCTACGGTGCCAACAGCGCGGTCCACACGCGCCCCTATCCCGGCGCGGTCGAGGTGCTGGACGAACTGGCCGCGCGCGGCGTGCGCGTGGGGGTGGTGACCAACAAGTTCGGAGGCTTCGCCCGCGATATCCTGGGGGCGCTGGGCCTTGCCGACCGGTTCGACTGCGTGATCGGGGGCGACAGCCTGGGCCGCGATGCGGCGGGGCGGCGGCGGGCCAAGCCCGCGCCCGACCCGATTCTGGAAGCGCGCGCGTGCTGCGGCGGCGGGCGCATGGCCTACGTCGGCGACAGTTCCTACGACGTGCGCGCGGCGCGCGCGGCGGGGGTGCCGGTGGTCGCGGCCTGTTACGGCTATTGCGATCTCCCGCGCGAGGAACTGGGCGCAGACGCGATGATCGATTCGTTCGCGGAGCTGATCCCGGCGCTGGAAGCGCTCTGACCCGGCCGCGCCGGCGGCCCGCTGCGGCCGGTGACCCTACGGCAACACGCTCTGCCGCGGACACGGTTGCATCGCCGCGCGGAACCTGCCACCCCGCGCCAGATTGACGCAAACGTAAGGCCCGCGAGGGCTGTTGCACAGGAGAGAGAGCTCATGAGCATCGATTTCAAGGACAAGGTCGCGATCGTCACCGGCGCCGGCGGCGGGCTGGGCCGCGAATATGCGCTGGAGCTGGCGCGGCGCGGGGCGAAAGTCGTCGTCAACGACCTGGGCGGATCGCGCGACGGCACCGGGTCGTCCGACGCGGCAGCCCAGGTGGTCGAGGAAATCGAGAAGGCCGGCGGCACCGCGATGGCGAACGGCGGATCGGTGACCGAATACGAACAGATGGAAAAGATGGTCGCCGACGCCAAGCAGAAGTGGGGCGGCGTGCACGTGCTGATCAACAACGCGGGCGTCCTGCGCGACAAGACCTTCGCCAAGATGGACCCGGCCGATTTCGAATTCGTGGTCAAGGTCCACCTGACCGGTTCCGCCTTCGCGACCAAGGCCTGCTGGGAAACCTTCCGCGAGCAGGCCTATGGCCGCGTGCTGATGACCGCGTCCTCCACCGGCCTGTTCGGCAACTTCGGCCAGGCCAACTACGGCGCGGCCAAGCTGGGCCTGGCCGGCCTCACCAAGACGCTTCAGCTCGAAGGCGCGAAGTACAACATCAAGGTCAACACGCTCAGCCCGGTTGCCGGGACGCGCATGACCGAAGATCTCTTCCCCGAAGAGGCGTTCAAGCTGTTCGACCCGGTCAACGTGGTCCCCGCCGCGCTCTTCCTGGTGAGCGAGGATGCCCCGACCAATGCCATCGTCGGCGCGGGCGCCGGCGGGTTCCACTCGGCCTGGGTCGTGATGAACGACGCCGTCTGGCTGAAGGAAGACGAGCGGACCGTCGAAGGTTTCGCCGCAAACTGGGACAGGATCTCGGGCATGAACAACCTCCAGGCCCCGCAGTCCGGCTCCGAACAGTCGGGCGCGATCCTCAAGGCGATGCAGGGCGTTCTGGGCGGCGACGCGGCCCCCTCCTCCGCCCGCGGGTAACCGCTTCTCGCGAAGATCGGCGACGGGCGCTGGCCGGCAGGTGCGCCCGTCGCCGCGACTTTCGCCGCCCGCGCCGCTGCGCGGGCGCAGGTCAGCCGGAAACGGGCTTGAGCAGCTTGCGCTCGATCGGCGCGAGCACGCCGGCCAGCTCGTGACCGCGCTTCAGCACCTGGCCGTGTTCGCCGAACAGGGTCCACATCCCCTGCCGGTTACGCAGCGCGGGGCGTTTCTCGATCCGCGCCTGCGGGCGCTCGGTCGCGCGGCGAAAGGCTGCGAAGGTCGCGGCATCGCGCGCGAAATCCATCGCGTAGTCGCGCCACTGGCCGGCGGCGACCATGCGGCCATAGAGGTCGAGTATCCGCTGCAGCTCGTCGCGGTGGAACGCCACCTGGTTCGGCTGGCGCCCGGGAAAGGCGACGATATTGGCAGGGGCCGCGCCCCCTGCCCCCGGCGGCGCCATCAGCTGTCCGTCCCGCTGCGCCGGGCAGGCTCGCCCCCGCCTGCGCGCAGCTGGTCCAGCTCGGCCCGCAGGTCAGCCACCTGGCGTTCCAGTTCGGCCATGCGGCCGGCGCCGTTCGCGCCGATTTCCTCGCAAGGTTCGTCGCACGGGGTGCCGTAGGGGATGAACTCGCGCAGCCATTCCTCCGCCGGGACGAGGGTGGAGCGGGCTTTCAGGCCGATCATCGTCGCCCCGTCGGGCACGTCGTCGGTAACCACGGCATTGGCGCCGATGCGCGCGCGTTCGCCCAGCGTGATCGGGCCGATGATCTGCGCGCCCGATCCGATGATCACCCCGTCGCGCACGGTCGGGTGGCGCTTGCCCCCCTTGCCGTTGGCAGGGTTCGTCCCGCCCAGCGTCACGCATTGGTAAATCGTCACGTCATCGCCGATTTCCGCCGTTTCGCCGATCACGGTAAAGCCGTGGTCGATGAACAGGTTGCGGCCGATCCTGGCGCCGGGATGGATGTCGATCGCGGTCAGCCAGCGCGAGAAGTGGTTGACCAGCCGGGCGAGGAAATAGAGCCGCGCCTGGAACAGCCAGTGCGCCAGGCGGTGCAGGCCCACGGCCAGGACGCCGGGATAGAGCAGCACCTCCCAGCGCGATCGCGGCGCGGGATCGCGCGCCTGGATCGAGTCGAGATAGGCAAGCAGGCGGTCGAACATCGGCCCGATAGTCCCATTTCCGGCCCGGCGAGGCAAGCCGGGGCTAGTTCGGGGGGTCAAAGTCGAGCTTTTGCTGCTCCGGCCCCATTACCGCCGCGAGCGCATCGCGCCAGATCGACATCGTCGCCGGCGCCTTGCGCTCGAGGCTAAGCCGGTCGATCGCCGCGACCAGCCGCTCGATACCCGCGAAGCCGCGTTCGGCCCGGGGCACGAGATAGGTAAGCGCGCCTTCGCCCAGCGCAAGGCCGCGCTGGGCGGCATGGGCCTCTATCAGGTCGGCGACCATGGCATCGTCGGGCACGCCGATCTCCAGCGTCAGCGCGGCACCGATGCGGCTGCGCAAGTCGGGCAGGGCAATGGTCCATGCCGGCGCCCGCGCCGTCAGCAACAAGGGCCGGCCTTCCTCCTGCGCGCGGTTCCAGCGGTGGAACAGGGCGGTCTCGTCGAGCCGGTCGGCATCGTCGATCGCCTCGCCCTGCCCGCTGGCGGCGAACCAGCGCGCGAACAGCGACTTGCCCGCGCGCGGCGGGCCGAGCAGGACCGCGGTGCCGAACGGCCAGCCGGCCGGTTCCTGCAAGGCGTCGGCCACGTGGCGGTTGGCATTGCCCAGCACGATCCGCGCGGGATCGCCGCGCCTGCGCACCACCAGGGGCAGGGCAATCTGCGACATGCCCCGGGCCTAGCGGCTGATGGCCAGCGAATTGCCCGACTGGCGCACGGCAAAGCCCCGCGCGCGCAGCGCGGCGGCGAGCTGGTCGAGGGTGCCCGTGAAAGTGACCGCCATGACCGAACTGCCCCCGATCGCGGTGCTGGTGACCGCCGTTCCGCGCACGCCCGGCGCCGCGCGAACACCGGCCAGCGAGGCGTCGAAGGCGCCCGCGTCGGGCGTGGCGAACTGGACCGAGTAAGTCGTCGCCTGGACCGGCTGTTCCGGCTGGTCGGGGGCGGCCGGCGTCTCGCCCGCGGCTTCCTGCGTCGCGGCCTGTTCGCGCGCGGCGGCCGCGGCCCGCTCGCGCGCGAGGGCCGTGCGGCCGATCTCGATCAGGCGCTGCAGGGCAGGCTCCGCCTCCACCGATCCGAGGTCCAGCGTCGGGTCGGGCTTCAGCTTGCCTTCGGCCAGCGCGCGTTCGAAGATCGTGTTGAACCGCGCGACCGCGCGCTCCAGCATCGGTTGCAGTTCCTCGGGGCTCTCGGCCCGCATGGCGAAGCTGTCGAGATATGTATTGTCGGGGCCGTAACGGGCGGTGAAGGTCCCCTCCACCGGGCCACCGGGCCATTGGTATTCGAGATGCGCGACCGGCACCAGGACGTCGGCGGCGCTGAACTGGTCGAGCACGTTGCGCCACCACAGGCGGCTGCGCCGCCCCGTCTGGCCAAAGTTGATCAGCAGCGAATCGCCCCCTGCCCCGGACGGGCGGACGTAATTGATCCGGCTCGACCCGGTCTGGTACTCGGCCCAGGCGCGCTGCCACGGGTTGCGCGCCTCGTAAACGGTGTAGGCCCCGGCCGAACGCGTGACGGGGACCAGCAGCATCGGCGCCGATCCCGGGCCGCGCCCGCTCGCCCCCAGCATCGATCCGGCCCGGCCACGGTCGAACGTGACGCCGAGCCGCGCGATATAGCGGCGCGGGCCGATCTTCTCGTCTTCGATCACCATGGCGACGACCAGGCCCTGCAGCTGGCTGTCCGAAATGCTCGGCCCGCCCAGCTTTTCCCAGGCCTTGCGCTGGGCCTCGCGCCAGCCTTTCTCGCGCGCGTCCTCGGCATTGTCGCCGCGCACGTCCACCTCGATCCCGCCAATGTCGATATCGCCGGTGCTGGCGATCGGCGCGATGCCGCGTTCCCCCTCGACCTGCGCCCACAGCGCCGCGCCGCCCGCCGCGCAGGCGAGAACGGCCGCGAAGATCAGCGAAGGGCGCGGGAGGCGGGAGAGCGAAAGGGTATGGGCCATAGGGGAAAACTCGCGGCCTTTTGCCGAAACGGGCATGGAAATCCAAGCGCGAAAGTCTAAAGCGCTTAGCCGATGTCAGAGCAAGAAAACACGTCCGGCGGCTACACCTATGCCCAGGCCGGTGTCTCGATCGACGCGGGCAATGCCCTCGTCAAGGCTATCGGCCCGCTGGTCAAGGCGACCGCGCGCCCCGGCGCCGATGGCGAGATCGGCGGCTTCGGCGGGTTCTTCGATCCCCGCGCGGCCGGCTATCGCGATCCCCTGCTGGTCGCCGCGAACGACGGCGTCGGCACGAAGCTGAAACTGGCGATCGATCACGACCTGCACGACACGGTCGGCATCGACCTGGTGGCCATGTGCGTCAACGACCTGATCGTCCAGGGCGCGGAGCCGCTGTTCTTCCTCGACTATTTCGCGACCGGCAAGCTGGAGACCGGCGTGGCGGAGCGGGTCATCGCCGGCATTGCCGCGGGCTGCCGCGAAGCTGGCTGCGCGCTGATCGGCGGCGAGACCGCCGAAATGCCGGGCATGTACGCCCCCGGCGATTACGACCTGGCAGGTTTCTGCGTCGGCGCGGTCGAGCGCGGCGAACAGCTGACCGGCGAAGGCGTGCGCCCGGGCCAGGTCCTGCTGGGGCTGGCCAGTTCGGGCGTCCATTCCAACGGCTATTCGCTCGTCCGCCGGCTGGCGGCCGACAAGCAGTGGAAGCTCGACGCCCCCGCGCCCTTCGACGCGCAGCGCACGCTGGTCGAAACGCTGATCGCGCCGACCCGGATCTACGTGAAGGCGCTGCTGCCCGCGATCCGCGCGGGGAAGATCGCCGCGCTCGCGCATGTCACCGGCGGCGGCCTGCTGGAGAACATTCCCCGCGTCCTGCCCGCGGGCGCCCATGCGGCGGTCGATGCCGATGGCTGGGAACAGCCGCCGGTCATGGCCTTCCTCCAGGCCGAAGGCGCGATCGCCCCGGCGGAGATGGCGCGCACGTTCAACTGCGGCGTCGGCATGGTCCTGGTCGTGGAAGAAGGCGCGGCCGACCAGGTCGCCCGCGAACTCGCCGATGCGGGGGAACGCGTCGTGCGGGTCGGCACGATCGAGGCGGGCGAACGCGGCTGCACCGTGCGCGGCAGCGCGGGGACCTGGCAGGCGGACGAGGCGTGGGAGGCGCGCCACATTGCCTGACGACACGCGCCCCCGCGCCCGGGTCGCCGTGCTCGTATCGGGCAAGGGGACCAACATGGCCGCCCTGCTCTACGCCTCGCGCCTGCCGGGGGCAGCCTACGAGATCGTCCTCGTCGCCAGCAACGACCCGGCGGCGGAAGCGCTTGCCCTGGCCGAGGCGGAGGGCGTGCCGACTTTCGCCCTCGCCCACCGCGGCATGAAACGCGCCGAGCACGACGCGGCGATGGACGCGGCGATCCGCGAAGCCGGGGCCGAATATGTCGTCCTGGCCGGGTACATGCGCATCCTTGGCCCGGCCATCGTCGCCGCGTGGGAGGGGAAGATGCTCAACATCCACCCCTCGCTCCTGCCCCGCTATCCCGGGCTCGACACCCATGCCCGCGCGATCGCGGCGGGCGACAGCCACGCCGGCGCCTCGGTCCATCTCGTGACCGACGATCTCGACATGGGCGAAGTCCTGGGCCGGGCCGAAGTCGCGATCCTGCCCGGCGACACGGCGGAAACCCTGGCCGAGCGGGTCAAGCTCGCCGAACACCAGCTCTATCCCCGCGTCCTGGGCGACTATGTCGCGCGCCCGTTCGACCCGGAATGGCTGGTGGCGCAAGTGCGCGAACGCGCGATGGCCCTGCCCCGCGCGGAGGAGACGGTGAGCCACGGAATGCCCTGTTTCGGGATCGAGAAGGGCAAGAAATTCGCCTGGGTCAGCGTCGATCGCCACGGCGACGCGGCGACCGCGCTGCTGGCGAAGATCAGCGGCGCCGACGAGCAGGAGCAGCTGATCGAGAACGATCCGCGACGCTATTACCGGCCGCCCTATTTCGGCGACGGCTGGATCGGGATCCGGCTGGACCTGGGCGATACCGACTGGGACGCGGTCGACGGCTGGATCCGGCGCAGCTGGCGCGCGGTGGCGCCCAGGTCGCTCACCGGCCTGATCGACGCGGCCGACGCGTTCTGACATCGCGCCCCGGCCCGCCCCCTCTCGACGGGGCCGGCCGGCAAGGCTACCCACCGCTGCCATGGATATTCTCGTTTCGACCGGCTGGCTGGCGGACAACCTCGCCCGCGTGGCCGTGATCGACGCCAGCAAGCACCTCCCCGCGGCCGGACGCAATGCCCGGGCGGAATTCGCCGCAGGGCACATTCCCGGCGCGCGCTTCCTCGACCTCGCGAGCCTGCAGGACGATAGCTCCCCCGTGCCGGCCGCCGTGCCCCGGGGGGCGCAGTTCGCGCAGCGGCTGGCCGCGCTGGGGGTGGAAAGCGGGTGCCCGGTCGTCCTGTACGACGACAGCGCCCTGCGCAGCGCGGCGCGGGCCTGGTTCCTGTTCCGCCTCTTCGGATGCGCCGAGGTCGCGATCCTCGATGGCGGGCTGGCGAAATGGCGGGCCGAAGGGCGCGCGCTGGAAACCGGCGAGGCGAACCATGCGCCCTGCCCCGCCGGCGCACCGCGCGATCCCGATGCCGCCCGCCTGCGAACGCGGGCGCAAGTCCTCGCCAGCCTGGCCGACCCGCGCGAGCAGATCGTCGACGCGCGCGACGCGGACCGCTTCACCGGGGCGGCGCAGGACACCGTCCACGGCCTGCCCGGCGGCCACATCCCCGGCGCGCGCCACCTGCACTACCGCGACCTGCTGAACGACGACGGGACATTCCGCCCGCGCGACGATCTACGCGCCGCCTTCGATGCGGCAGGCGTCGATCTCGATCGCCCGGTCACGGCCAGCTGCGGCAGCGGGGTGACCGCGGCGGTCGTGCTTTTCGCCCTCGCCCTGCTGGGCAAGGAGGACGCCGCGCTCTACGATGGCAGCTGGAGCGAATGGGCGGCCGATCCCGATCTGCCGCGCGAAACGGGGGCCCCGGCATGAGCGCGAAGAACGACAGCGGCGCGAGCGGCAAGGGCGGGCCGCACACCCGCCTCGCGGCGGCCGGGCGGCGGCCGGAATGGACCGGCCCGGTGGTCAACCCGCCCGTCTGGCGCGCGAGCACGCACCTCTATCCCGACACCGCGGCGTTGAAGGAAGGCGGCAGGACGAACGAGGACGGCCGGTTCTTCTACGGCCGGCGCGGCGCGCCCACCCAGTGGGCCCTGGCAGAGGCGCTGACCGCGATCGAACCGGGCGCGGCGGGCACGGTTCTCTATCCCAGCGGGGTCGCCGCGATTGCCGGCGCGCTTCTGGCCGTGCTCAAGCCCGGCGACGTCCTGCTAGTGACCGACAATGCCTATGAACCCAGCCGGGTCATGGCCAATGGCCTGCTTCGCCGCATGGGGGTGGAGGCACGCTTCTTCGACCCGCGCGACGTCGACGGCTTCGCCGCGCAGTTCTGCGAGCGGACGAAAGCGGTGCTGCTGGAAAGCCCGGGCAGCCTGACGATGGAAGTCTGCGACGTTCCGGCACTGGCCGCCATCGCGCGCGAGAAAGGCGCGGTCAGCCTGATCGACAACACCTGGGCCTCCCCCCTCGGCTTTCCCGCGCTCGAACGGGGATGCGACATCGCGATCACCAGCCTGACCAAGCATGTCGGCGGCCATTCGGACCTGATGATGGGCGCGGCCAGCGGCGGGGAGCGGTGGTATCGCCGCCTGCGCCAGACCGCGCAGGCCCTCGGCCAGGTCGTCTCGCCCGACGACGCCGCGCTCGCGCTGCGCGGGCTGCGCACGATGGGCCTGCGGCTCGAACGCTCCGCCGCCACCGCGCTGGCGCTTGCCGAATGGCTCGAAGGCCGGGACGAAGTGGCCCACGTGCTCTGCCCGATGCTGCCCGGCTCACCCGGCCACGAGCTGTGGCGGCGCGACTTCGCCGGAGGCTGCGGCCTGTTCAGTTTCATCTTCGCGTCCGACGACGCGGAAGCGGCCGACCGTTTCGTCGATGCGCTTTCGCTGTTCGGGATCGGGTTCAGCTGGGGCGGGTTCGAAAGTCTCGCCCTGCCGATCGACCCCGCGAAAGTCCGCACCGCCAGCGCCTGGCCGCCCGCCGGCTGGGCGCCCGGCCACCGCCGCGGCGTGCGCCTGTCGGTGGGGCTGGAGGACCCGGCGGACCTCGTCGCGGACATGGAGCAGGCATTTACCGGCACGAGGCAAGCATGACCCAGCCCCTTCCCACCGCATCGCCCGAGGCCGAAGCCGCGACCGACGGCGCCGCCCTGCCCGACCCCGCCGGGGGCACCGCCGCGGCGGATGCGCCCGCCACCGCGGCTGCCGCGGCGCCCGTCCCGAGCCCGGCCCCCGCCGAGCCGGTCGGCGCGGCCGAGGATCTCGCGCAGGCCGTGGCGTCGAAGAGCGAGACGGTCGGCGGCGTGGTCGAGACGCTCGATGCGCTCGCCCTCAGCGTGGGCGACATGCGCATCTCGCTGTGGGACGCGCTGGTGGTGACCGCGGTGATCGTCGGCATCTACCTGCTCGCGCTGTTCGGCAGCAAGCTGGCGCGCGCCGTGCTGCGCCGGATCTCGCGCTTCGATTCGACGCAGCAGCTCCTGGCGGAAAAGCTGGTCTCGATCACGGTCTGGACCATCGCCGTCCTGCTCGGCATCGACGTTCTCGGGATCGACCTCACCGCGCTTGCCGTCTTCTCCGGCGCGTTCGGCCTCGCGATCGGTTTCGGCCTGCAGAAGACCTTCGGCAACCTGATCGCCGGGATCATCCTGCTGATGGACCGGTCGATCAAGCCGGGGGACGTGATCGCGATCGCCGACCAGGCAGGCAATTCGACCTTCGGGCAGATCCGCAAGATCGGCATTCGCGCGGTCTCGCTGACCACGCGCGACCAGAAGGAATACCTGATCCCGAACGAGAACCTGATGATCAACCAGGTTGAAAACTGGTCCTATTCCTCGCGCAACGTCAGGGTCCAGGTGCCGGTGGGCGTGTCGTACAACTGCGATCTCGACCTGGCCGAGAAGCTGATGCTGGAGGCCGCGCGCGCCGCCCCGCGGGTGCTCGACACCCCGCCGCCGACGGTCTGGCTGGACCAGTACGGCGCAAGCTCGGTCGATTTCGTCATCCACTGCTGGATCACCGACCCGGAAGCCGGGATCGGCAACGTGCGATCGCAGGTGCTGAAGAACCTGTGGAACCTGTTCCAGCGCGAAGGGATCGAGATCCCCTTCCCCCAGCGCGACATCAACTTGCGCGGAAACGAGCAGTTCGAACAGCTTATCGCGGCCATCTCACAACGCCTGGAAACCCGCGAAAGCTAGGCTTGCGAGGCCGCTACCGCGGCTATCAAAACCAATCCTAGCGGCACTGACATGCATTCTCGTTGGCGCGGCGCGGCGCGGCCGCGCATCTTGCGCCGCATGGATACTGTCGGAACCGTTTACCTGGTCGGCGCCGGCCCGGGCGACCCGGACCTGCTGACCCTGCGCGCGGCGCGCCTGCTGGAACGGGCCGAAGTGGTCGTCCACGACGGCCTGGTCGACCGCGCCGTGCTCGCGCTGGCCGCGCGCGACGCGCAGATGATCTCGGTCGCCAAGCGCCGGGCCCACCACACCCTGCCGCAGGAGGCGATCTGCGAGCTCCTGGTGCGCGAGGCGCGCAAGGGCCGCGCCGTCGTGCGGCTGAAGGGTGGCGACCCGTTCATCTTCGGTCGCGGCGGGGAAGAAGCGGAAGCCTGCCGCGCGGCCGGCGTCCCGGTCGAGATCGTGCCCGGGATCAGCGCCGCGAACGGCGCGGCCGCGGCCACCGGCATCGCCCTGACCCACCGCGACGCGGCCAGCGTGGTCAGTTTCGTCGCCGGCCAGTGCAAGGGCCTGTCCGACCAGGACTGGGCCGGCCTGGCGGGCAAGGGGCGGACGCTGGTGATCTACATGGGCGTGAAGACCGCGCCGCGGATCGCGGAAAAGCTGATGGCGGACGGGCTCGCGCCCGACATGCCGCTGGCGGTGATCGAGAACGCATGCCGGCCCGCGATGCGGGTCCTGCGCGGCCCGCTCGCCGCGCTCCCCGAACTGGTCGCGCGCGAAAGCGTGAAGAGCCCGGCGCTGATCGTGATCGGCGAGGTCACGGCACGCGACGATGCACAGGTGGCCGCGCTGGCGGCGGAGGCAGCAGAATGAAGATCGTTACCGGAAACGACCTCAAGACCGGGGCCGTCGTGTGGTGGACCGGCGTCGACTGGTCGATCCATGTCGAGGACGCGGTCGATGCCGGCGAACAGGCTGAAGACATCGCCACCCGCGAAGAGGCCGCCCGCCGCGTCAACGCCCCTTACGTGATCGAGGGGGAGAAGACCGCCGAGGGCGTTCGCCCGGCCCATATCAAGGACCGGATCCGCGCGCTGGGCCCGACCGTTCGCCCCGACCTCACGCTCAAACCCGCCGATCCGACGGCCGGCAACTGGGTGATTTGATGTACAAGTACGACCAATACGACCAGGCCATGGTCGATGCCCGCGTCGCCGAGTTCCGCGACCAGGTGCGTCGCCGGCTCGAAGGCAAGCTGAGCGAGGACCAGTTCAAGCCGCTGCGGCTGATGAACGGCCTCTATCTCCAGCTCCACGCCTACATGCTGCGGGTCGCCGTGCCCTACGGCACGCTCAATTCGCGGCAGATGCGCGCGCTGGCCGATATCGCGGAGAAGTACGATCGCGGTTACGGCCATTTCACCACCCGCCAGAACATCCAGTACAACTGGATCAAGCTGGAGGATGCCGGCGACATCCTGGCCGACCTGGCCGCGGTGGAAATGCACGCCATCCAGACCAGCGGCAATTGCATCCGCAACATCAGTTCCGATCACTTCGCCGGTGCCACGGCCGACGAGCTGGTCGATCCGCGGCCCTATGCCGAGCTGCTGCGCCAGTGGTCGAGCTTCCACCCCGAGTTCCTGGCCCTGCCGCGCAAGTTCAAGATCGCGGTGATCGCCAGCGAGGCCGACCGCGCGGCGATGAAGCTGCACGATATCGGCATTCGCATCGTGAAGAACGACGCGGGCGAACTGGGCGCTGCGTTCTACGTCGGCGGCGGGATGGGCCGCACGCCGATGATCGCCCCGTGCATCCGCGAATTCGTGCCGCTCGACCAGCTGGTGACATATGCCGAGGCGTGCCTGCGGGTCTACAACCGCCACGGCCGCCGCGACAACAAGTTCAAGGCGCGGATCAAGATCCTGGTCCACGAACTCGGCGCGGACGAATATACGCGCCAGGTGGAAGAGGAATTCGCCCACCTCCTCGACCAGGGCATCGAGCCGCCCCGGGCGGAGCTGGAGCGGATCAAGACCTTCTTCGCCGATCCCGCTTTCGAAACCGACCTGCCGGAAGACATCGACCGGTCGGACCCGGAATTCGCGCTCTGGGTCGATCGCAACTGCGTGGCGCACAAGGCGCCCGGCTATGTCTCGGCGGTCATCAGCCTCAAGCCGGTGGGCGGCATCCCGGGCGATGCCAGCGCCGAACAGATGCGCCTGATCGCCGACCTGGCGAAGCGCTACAGCTTCGACGAGCTGCGCGTGATGCACACGCAGAACATCGTTCTGCCCCATGTCCGCAAGGCCGATCTCCATGCGCTGTGGAGCGCGCTGGACGAGGCCGGGCTTGCCGCGCCCAACCTCGACCAGGTGGACGACATCATCGCCTGCCCCGGCCTCGATTACTGCAGCCTCGCCAATGCCCGCTCGATCCCGGTGGCGCAGCAGATTTCCGAACGCTTCGCAGCGAACGGCAAGGGCAAGATCCTGGGCGAGCTGAAACTGAAGATCTCCGGCTGCATCAACGCATGCGGCCATCACCATGCCGGGCACATCGGCATCCTGGGGGTCGATCGCAAGGGGGTCGAGAACTACCAGCTCCTGCTGGGCGGGAGCGAGGCGGACGATACCTCGCTCGGCAAGATCACCGGCCCGGGCTTCGACGAGGCCGGGATCGTCGACGCGGTGGAAAAGGCCACCGACGTCTATCTCGCGCGGCGCCAGGACGGGGAACGCTTCCTCGACACCTATCGCCGGATCGGCATGGAACCGTTCAAGGAGGCGCTCTATGGCTGAGCTGCTGCGTTTTCGCGACGACGAGCCGGTCGATCACCCGGCGGTGACCGTCGATGCCTTCCTCGACCAGTCGAACGCCGCGGCCGTGCGGATCGAGCCGGGCGACGACGCGCGCGCGCTGATCCCGCACCTCGACCATGTCCGCCTGGTCGAAGTGAACTTCCCCGCCTTCACCGACGGGCGCGGCTATTCCGCGGCGCGCGTGCTGCGCGAAGCGGGCTATGCCGGCGAACTGCGCGCGGTGGGCGACGTGCTGGTGGACCAGCTTTCGGCCATGCGCCGGTGCGGGTTCGATTCCTTCGCCCCCGATCGTCCGTTCGACCCGGCCGATGCCGACGCCGCCTTCCGCCACTGGCCCCATGTCTACCAGCCGGCTGCCGACGGGCGCGTGCCGATCTGGAACCTGCGCCACGGGACGGACAATGGCTGACGCCGACCCGATCCGCCTGCGCGACCGGATCGAGACGGGGCCGCGGTTCACCGATGCCGACGCGATCCGGCTGAACCGCCGGTTCCGCGGCGCCGACACGGCCGAGATGCTGCGCGCCGTCATCGACGAAGGGCTGGTCGGCCGTCTTGCCACGGTTTCGAGCTTCGGCGCGGAAAGCGCTGTCCTGCTTCACCTCGTGGCCCAGGTCGATCCCTCGCTGCCGGTCCTGTTCCTCGAAACGGGCAAGCATTTTCCCGAGACGCTGGCCTACCGTGACCAGCTGGTCGAACAGCTCGGCCTGACCGGGCTGGTGAACCTGACGCCCGATCCCGCGCTGCTGGCCAAGCGCGACGAGAGCGGGCTGCGCTGGTCCTACGACCCCGATGGCTGCTGCGAGATCCGCAAGGTCCTGCCGCTCGCCGCGGCGCTGGCCGGTTTCGATGCCACGCTGACGGGGCGCAAGGCGTTCCAGTCCGCCACCCGCGCCAACCTGCCCCGGTTCGAGGTCGACAGCTCCGACGCGCAGGGGCGGCTCAAGATCAACCCGCTGATCGACTGGAGCGCAGAGGACCTGGCCGCCTATATCGCAGAGCACGACCTGCCGCCGCACCCGCTGGTGGCCGAAGGCTACCCGTCGATCGGATGCAGCCCCTGCACCCATAAGGTCGCCCCCGGGGAAGACCCACGGTCCGGCCGGTGGAAAGGCTGGGACAAGACCGAGTGCGGCATTCACACCCCGCTGACCCCCGACGGCGAGCTGCCGCCCGGATACGATCCCGCGTTCTAGCGGTCCCGCGCCCGCGCGCACGCCGGGCCCGGCGCGATGAGACGACCCGGGCAGGCGCGGCCTAGAGCCACCCTTGCTCGCGATACCAGCGCGCCGTGGCGGCCAGCCCCTCGACAGTGGCGATGCGCGGCTGCCAGCGATCGCGCGGAACCGCCCGCGCGGGGTCCGCCACCCAGTCGGGGTGGCACATGTAGCCGACCCGGTCGGGCGTCAGGCGCGCCCTGGCCCGGCGCACGCTGCAATCGATCCGCGATGCCCAGTCGAGCACCGGGCGCGAGAGGTGCGGCACCCACGGGCGCCGCCCCACGGCCTGGCCGATCGCCAGCGCCAGCGCGCGATGCGGCCAGCCGCCTTCGCGCCCGTCGTCGGGCTCGAACGTCGCCCCGCTCACGTCCTCGCCCCCCGGCACGAGCGCGAGGAGGAGCCGGGCCAGGTCCTCGACATGGATCATCGAGGCGCGGCCCGGCGGCGGCATCGGCACGACCCCGCGGCGGGCGGCGCGGAACAGTTCGAACATGTCGCGATCGCGCGGGCCGTAAACGGCCGGCGGGCGCACGGTCGTCCAGTCGAGGCCGCTGGCCGCGACGATCTTCTCCGCCCGCGCCTTCGACGCGCCGTAGGCCGAAAGGTCGGGCCGGCGCGCGGCGAGCGAGGATACGAACACGAAACGACGCACGCCGGCGGCCTTGGCCGCCTCGACGAGGGCCAGCGTGCCGGCGACGTTGGCCGCCTCGAACTCTTCGGGAACGAGCGTGCTGGTCAGCCCGGCGATGTGGATCACCGCCTCGGCCCCTTCGACCAGCCGGTCCAGGGCCTCGCGGTCGGACAGGCTGCCGCGGACCCAGTCGATCCCGGGCCGCGATTCGGCGGGAACCTTGCGCGCCAGCGCGCGCGCGGCCAGCCCGCCTTGCGCGATCGCGTCCAGCGTCGCCTGCCCGACGAACCCGGTCCCTCCGGTCAGTGCCAGGGTCGCTGCATTGCGGGTCATAGCATCACCATGTGATCGCGGTGGACGACGGCCGCCCGCGGGGCATAGCCCAGCACCGCCGCCTGTTCGGCGCTGCGCCGGCCGATCAGCGCGCGGCATTCCTCCGCCCGGTATTCGGCCAGCCCGCGGGCCAGGGCCCCGTCCGCCGGGTCGCGGATCTCGACCAGGTCGCCACGCTCGAACGCGCCTTCGACCGCGGTGATCCCGGCGGCGAGCACGCTGCCGCCTTCCGCCAGGGCGGCGGCACAGCCCCCGTCGACGCGCACCACGCCCTTCACCCGCAGGCGCCCGCCCAGCCATGCCTTGCGCGCACCGTCGCGACGCCGCGGCAGGAAGAGCGTGCCCTGCCCTTCCCCCGCCGCGCGCGCGATCGGCGCCCGGTGGGTGCCGTTCACGATCGCAAGCGCAATGCCGGCCCGCTCGGCGATCTCGGCCGCCTGGAGCTTGGACACCATCCCGCCCGAACCGAGGCCGGAGGCGGAGCCGCCATCGGCCATGGCGCGGATCGACTGGTCGATCCCCTGGACCACCGGGACGAGCCGCGCGCCGGCCTCTGCCGGGTTGCGATCGAACAGCCCGTCGACGTCGGACAGCAGCAGAACCGCGTCCGCCCGCGCGGCCTGGGCGACGCGCGCGGCGAGCCTGTCGTTGTCGCCGAAGCGGATTTCCTGGGTCGCGACCGAATCGTTCTCGTTGATCACCGGCACCGCGCCGTTTTCGAGCAGGCGGGCCAGCGTGGACGCGGCATTGAGGTAGCGCCGCCGATCCTCGAGGTCCTCCAGCGTCAGGAGCAGCTGGGCGGCGGTGAGCCCGTGCGTGCCGAGGGATCGGGACCAGAGCGAAGCGAGCGCGATCTGCCCGACCGAGGCCGCCGCCTGGGCATCGGCCAGCGTCGCCCGGCCGCCCTTGTCCAGCCCCAGCTTCGCCGCGCCGAGGGCAATCGCACCCGAACTGACGATGACCACCTCCTGCCCGCCGGCGCGCAAGTCCGCGATTTCGCCGGCGATCGAACGCAGCCAGTCGGCACGCGCGCAGCCGGCCCCGTCGACCAGGAGGGAGGAGCCGATCTTGAGCACGATTCGCCCGGCAAGCCGGGGATCGGTCAGGTGCTGGAGCGCGGCAATGGCCATGCGGCGCGCTTAGCCGAGCGGTTCGATTCCGTCATCCACTACCTGCCTGCGCCGCGACCGCGCGGCCGGGGCCCTAGCCGAGCGGCGACCAGTCGCCTTCGGCGCCCGGATCATCCTCGACCTCGCTGCCCTTGGTCTCGGTCGCCGTGCGATCGGGCAGGTAGGCCAGGACGGCGTCGAGCAGCGGCTCGATCCCTTCGCCCGTCGCGCCCGAAACGCCGAAGACCTCGTCCGCTCCGGCAGCGCGAAGTTCCTCGGCAAAGCCGGCCACCAGCTCGGCATCGGCAAGGTCCACCTTGTTCAGCGCCACCAGCTGCGGTTTCTCGGCCAGGCCTTCGCCATAGGCGGCCAGTTCCGCCCGCACGGTCTGCATCGCCCCGGCCGGGTCCTGCCCCGCGATATCGACCAGGTGGATCAGCACGCGGCAGCGTTCGATATGGCCGAGAAACCGGTCGCCGATCCCCGCGCCTTCGGCCGCGCCGGCGATCAGGCCGGGAATGTCGGCCAGCACGAATTCGCGCCCCTTGTGCCGCACGACGCCCAGCTTGGGGATCAGCGTGGTGAAGGCATAGTCGCCGACCTTGGCCCGGGCATTGGTCACCTGGTTGATGAAGGTGGACTTGCCGGCATTGGGCAGGCCCAGCAGGCCCACGTCGGCGAGCAGCTTCAGCCGCAGCCAGACCCACATTTCCTGCCCCGGCTCGCCCGGCTGGTGCTGGCGCGGGGCGCGGTTGGTGCTGGTCTTGTAACTGGCATTGCCCCGGCCACCCATTCCGCCTTCGAGGAACACGATGCGCTGGCCGACCTCGGTGAAATCGGCCAGGATCTCCTCCTTGTCTTCCGACAGGATCTGCGTACCCACGGGGACTTCGATCACCAGGTCGGGCGCGCCCGCCCCGGTCCGGTCCTTGCCCATGCCGTGCCCGCCGCGCTGGGCCTTGAAATGCTGGGTATAGCGGAAATCGATCAGGGTATTGAGGCCGGCCACCGCCTCGAACACGATGTCGCCCCCGCGGCCGCCATTGCCGCCGTCGGGCCCGCCATATTCGATATACTTCTCGCGCCGGAAGCTCACCGCCCCGGGGCCGCCCGCGCCGGACTTGAGGAAGATCTTGGCCTGGTCGAGGAAATGCATAGTCTTTTCAGCCTCAAGCGCCGTTGAGCCCAGTGCCCGTGGCTATCCTTGCGCATTCGGCCGCGAAAGCAAGCGGTGCGCCGCGCTATCCATGCCGGTGCCTGGCGCCGCGATCGATCGGGCGGCGCTGTGCCTGGTGGAGCCGAGGGGAATCGAACCCCTGACCTCGTCATTGCGAACGACGCGCTCTCCCAACTGAGCTACGGCCCCGTTCCAGGTCTCTTGCCGGGCTGCGGTTCGCGCCGGCGAGCGCGCCCCTTAGCGAAACCGGCGCGCGGTGCAAAGGGCAAATTCGCATCCCGCGCGGCCCGGCCCCTGTGCCGGCGGTGGCCGGTCGCGCCGGTCAGGCGCCGGTGCCGCCGGCGCTGTCGTTCGCGCGGTCGCCGGCCTTGTCCTCGGCGTCGTCATCGGCGCCCTCGGGCTCCGGGGTCAGAACGATCGTCGGCGTCTCGGCAGGCTCCTCGGCAACCGTGCCGGTCAGGTCGGCGCCGAAACCAGGCTGCGCCGCGACGTTCGCCTCCCCCTGGACGACGGGCTGCGACACGGCCTGAACCGCCTCGCCCGCCGGCGGGATCGCGGCCTGCTGCACCGCGCCGGGCTGCCCGGGGGCGGGCACGGTCGGCGCGGCCGGCTGGGCCACCTGGCTGGGGGACGGGTCGAACGTGGGGATCGCCTGGACGGTGGCCGCATCGGTCCCACCGGCGGCCTGCGCGGTGCCGTCCGCGCTCGCGACGCCCGCTCCGATCGAGGCCGTGCCGATCGAGCCTGTGGCGGCGGTGCCCGTGTCGGCCGCACCGGGACCCGAGACCAGCGTGGCCGCGGGCTGCGGCGGGCCATATTCGGCATCCCACGAAGCCACGGCGGTGCGATACTGTTCGTACGAGCTGAAGAAATCCTCGAAAACGGCCTCGAGCACCGGGAGGCTGCGCAGCGCGAAGCTGTCGATCTCGTCCGGCGCGACCAGCAGCGATTCGCGCGCCACCTGCTGCGAGACGTCGCAGAACTCGTCCAGCGCGGGCGGCAGGGCGAAGTAGTTGTAGACCTGCGTCATGTAGCGGTCGTAGGCCGCGCGCCCTTCGGAGCCGTAGCTCTCGCGGTACTGGGCCAGGAGATTGCGATTGGTCCGCGCCAGCGCCTTCTCGCCCCGTTCGAGCAGCGACTTGTACGCGGGGAGGATTTCCGCGTGTTCGGGCTCGAGGCAATTGAGCGCGGCCACGTTGAGCGCGGAGCGCACGTTCCAGATCGTCTGCGCGGTGGACAGGCCGTAATTGACCGTGCGCCGCACGCCGTCCGGGCCGACCGGGGGGATCGCCATCGAGGCGGTCGCGCCGTCGGGCGGGGTCGGGCGCGGCGGAACGACCTTGACCGGCGGGGGCGGCGGCGGGGGCGGCGGCGGCGGGGTGGCGCAACCCGCCAGCATGGCCATGCCGCCGGCAATCGCCAGTAGCTGAATCCGACCGGTGGTCAGTCCGAACATTATTGCAGATCCTCCTTCGCCCGCGCGGCACCGGTGCGCCATCGCGGCTTGCGGCAACATTAAGCGCGCGACCCTAGTCGCAGGCACGGGCAAAGAAAATGCCCGAGACGCACGAGGCGCCCCGGGCACGATGAATCGAGTCCTGTGTGCGATTACTCGCGGTTGCCGAGAAACTGCAGCAGGAACATGAACATATTGATGAAATCGAGGTACAGGCTCAGCGCGCCGAGGACGACCGCCTTGCCGGCCCAGTCCGTCCCGCGGACCTGGAAGTACTGCGATTTCAGGCGCTGCGTGTCGTAGGCGGTGAGGCCGGCGAAGATCAGCACGCCGATCGCGCCCACCGCGTAATGCAGCGCGGGCGATTGCAGCCACAGGTTGAGCAGGCTCGCCACGATCAGGCCGATGACGCCCATGATCAGGAAGCTGCCCCAGCCGCTGAGATCCTTCTTCGTGGTGTAGCCCCAGAGGCTCAGCCCGGCGAAGGCCGCCGCGGTGGCAAAGAAGGTCACCGCGATCGACGGGCCGGTGTAGACCACGAAGACCGACGACAGCGACAGGCCCATCAGCACGGCGAAGGCCCAGAACATCGCCTGAAGCGTGGTCTTGCCGAAGCGGTTCGCGCCGAAGCTCATCGCGAAGACGATCGCCAGCGGCGACAGCGCGACGATCCAGCGCATCGGGCCAGAGAAGAGATCGTAGGCCAGCCCGCTCATGAACGTAAGCAGGGCCACGATCCCCGTCAGCAGGATGCCCGAGGTCATGTAGTTGTAGATCGACAGCATGTGCTGCCGCAGACCCGCATCGAAGGTCTCGCCGGCGGCAACCTGGCCGCCGTAGGCGGGGGAGGCGCCGAATCCCGTCTGAGATCGGCGGGGTTCGTTCCAGTCAGCCATTGTAATCAGCTCTCCATTCCCGGCGGCGGAATGGCCGCCGGCTCACCGGCCAATATCGCTTGCCGGGCCCGGTTTTTCAAGGGATCGCTGCGCCGCGACGCTCAGGCCTCGCCCGCGGCATCGACCAGCGCGGCGGCCAGGGCATCGCGCGGCGACTTGTCGCTCCAGAGCACGAACTGGAACGCGGGGTAGAACCGGTCGCATTCGTCGATCGCGATTTCCACCAGCGCCTGCGCCTGGTCGAGGCTGAGCAGCCCGTCGTCGCCGAGCATGACGCCGTGGCGATAGACGAGCATGTCGCCCTGCGACCAGATGTCGAAATGCCCGAGCCAGAGCTGTTCGTTGACCAGCGCCAGCAATTCGTAGGCGTCGCGCAGCTTGTCGCGCGAAAGGCGGATGTCGGGCAGGCTGATAAGCTGGAGGACGCGGTCTTCCGGGCGCCAGACCCCGCGCAGCTGGTACGTGCCCCAGCTGCCCTGGATCTCGCCCAGCATCTCTTCCTCGGAAACCGACTGGCAGGGCCAGCCGCGCGCCTCGAACAGGGCCGCCAGCATGTCCACCGGTGCGGCGTCGTCGCTCAACTGCATGCTTTTCGCGCCACGTCCCATCGCCGTTAAATCCCGGTTAGCAATTACGATGCGCTGGATGCAGTGAGACGGGGCAGCGTTGCAATCGCGCGCCGTGCGGCTGCTGGGGAGAACCGAACAAGACTGTTCAAAGCTTGTGTAAAAAAGAACGCGCCGGCGGCCCGCCGCCAGGCCTAGAGCGGGGAGATTTCCTCGCCTTGCGCGCTGGTGAAGGGGAAGCTGTCCAGCCCCGCCTCGCGCAGCGCGGTGACGGCGTCCGCGGCGGCTTTGGCGCTGGGGAAAGGCCCGGCCAGCAGGCGGTTCGCCTGGCCCCAGGGCGCGGTCATCGGCTTGAATTCGCCCAGGATTTCAGGTGCCTTGCGGCTGATCCGGCGCCAGTCGAAACGGAACGCCTCGAGGTCGCGGCCAGTCGCCACCTGGACCCAGAAACGCCGCGGATGGGCCGGCGGCGCGGGTTCGGCGGCCGGCTTTTCCTCGACTTCGCGCGGCGGCTCGATCGTTCGGATATCGACCACGTCGGGCGACTGCGGCGCATTCGCGCGCGGGAGCAGGCGGAAATCGGCGAAGGCATCCTCCACCCGCGCCGCGGGCCCCGGAGTCGCGCCGGAGGCTGGACGGGCGGTCGGGCTGCCGGTCGCAGCGCCTTGTTCGGCCCCGCCTCGCTCGGCTCCAGCCGCCACGGCGCCCGGCACGGCCGCCAGGTCGAAACCGGGCGCGGCGGGGATGCCGCTGGCTGCGGCCAGCGCCGCCGGAGCCGCGTCGGGCATGGCCGGTGATGCCGCATTGGCCCCGGCGCCCGGTGCGCCGCCCTCGCCCGCGTCGTCGGTGGACGCCGCGATTTGCTGGACCACGGGCTGCGAGACGACGGGAACCGGCGCCTGCGCTTGCGCGGCCGGCGGCAGTTCGGCCGGCTCGGGCCCCGCCCCCGGCGACGCCTGCGAGGTCGCGGCCACCCGCCCCGGTGCCGGGCCGTCTGCCGGCGGTTCGGTGGGGGCCGCCGCGGCGGCGCGGCCGCGATTGCGCGCGGCACGGCGGCTCTCGCGCGTGGTGGCCGCTTCGCGCCGTTCCTCCGCCCGGCGCTGCGCGCGCGGCCCCAGCGGCTCGCCCTGCGGGGCCAGCCGGGCATCGGGGGCCGCGGCGGGCGACCCGCGCCGCGCGGCATATTGCGCGATGCGCGGATCGTCGCGCCCGATCTGCGCCGCGCGCGGGAACATGCCGAGATTGGCGGCAGCCGCCTGCTGCGCCCGGGTCAGGCGGCCCATGTACTGCAGGTAAGGCGCGATCCGCGCCGAAAGGTCGCGCGGCATGACCGCCTCGGCAATGGCGACCGCCTCGTCCTCTTCGCCCAGGATCGCGAGGCCGAAGGCGCGGGCGCGGAACGAGGCGAAGTCCTGGCTTTCGAGGAGCGGGTAGAGCGTCTCTTCGAACCCTTCCCTGTCGCCGGCGATCGCTTGGCTGATCGCCAGCCGCCGCGTGGTCTCGTCGTCCGCGCCGCTGGCCAGCGCGAGGCGATATTGCGCCTGGGCGGCGGCGGAATCGCCGACGAGGTCGTAGGCGAGACCGCGCTCGCTGGCAAAGGCGCGGGTGGACACGCCGGCACGCTCCGCCTCCTCGAACAGGCGCAGCGCCTCCAGCGGCCGCTCGGAGCGGACGAAAGCGCCTGCCAGCCCCAGCTTGATCCGGGGATTTTGCGGCGAAAGTTCCTGCGCGCGGCCGAAGAAGCCGATCGCGGCGTCGATGTCGTCGAGCGCGAGCGAGGCGTTGCCGGCATCGATCAGCGCATCGACATCGCGCGAATCGCGCGCCAGCCGCTGGAGCGCGGACGTCAGATCGCTGACCCCCGCGGGCGGCAGCGGCTGGACCACCGGACGCGACACCGCATCGCCGGACTGCGCCGCGACCGGCGCGGCGAAACCCAGCCCGGCGAGGCCGAGCAGGGCGGCCCCGATCACACGTGGCCCGATCGGGGAGGAGCCGGGCGCGCGGCGGCCAAACGGGATCTGGAGAGGTCGGTTTCGCATTGCCGTGAAGCAGCACTTAGCCCGTGACGCCACGCCTTCATAGGGCCGCGGGCGGAAATGACCGGCAAGGCGTGGCCCAGCAACGCCGGGCGGCGTTACTGGTTGTTCTGGCGCCCCAGGAAACGCGGGATGTTCAGCGAACCGCCATCGTCGTCGCCGTCGTCCTCCGCATCGCGCGGAGCGGGCTTGCCGCCCCCCTTGTCGCCCGAACCGCGGGAAAGATTGGCCATCCGCTCGAACAGGGTCGATCCGCCACCGGAGCCGCCCTCTTCACCCGAGACGAGCCCGCGGCGGCGCCCGGGGCCGACGCGCGGCTGGACCGGGCCGTCTTCTTCCGCCAGGCGATCGGCATCGAGAAGCAGCTCGTCCTGCCGCGACTGCGCGCCCCGGTCGCCCGCCCCGGAATCCGCCCCGGCCCCGGCACCGGCACCGAGGTCGAGCGGTTCCTTCCGCCCGGCCGGCTCGGCGCGCTGGGCGCCCTCGTCGGACGCGAAGCCGCCATCCTCGCCGACCACGGCGTGGCCGGAATCGTCGGCCGGCTCGGCCACGCCGGTGTCGGTGTCGCCCTGGCCGGCGCGCTGCGCCTCGGCCATCTCGTTGCGCAGGCCGGCGAGCGGATCGACGATCCCGTCAACGTCGTCGTCCTCGCCTTCCTCGTCATGGTCTGCCGAAGGGGCATCGGCCGGGGCCGCGAAGCGATCGCCCTGCGGCGCAGGGGGCGGAGCGGAAGGCGCGGGCGCGCCGCCGTCGCCATCGCCGTCGCCGAATTCGTCCTCGCTCGGCAGTTCGAGCACCGGGCGCTTGGGCGCGCGTGCCGCGCCGAGCGACATCGAGCGGTTTTCCGGCTGGCTGGCCTCGGCCGCGGCGTCGATCCCGGTGGCCACCACCGAAACCCTGATCTTGCCTTCCAGTTCGGCGTTGAAGGCCGAACCCCAGATGATGTTCGCGTCCTCGTCCACCAGTTCGCGGATATGGTTCGCCGCCTCGTCCACTTCGAGCAGCTTCATGTCCTCGCCGCCGATGATCGAGATGATCACGCCCTTCGCGCCCTGCATCGAGACACCGTCGAGCAGGGGGTTGGCGATCGCGCGCTCCGCCGCCTCGAGCGCGCGGTTCTCGCCCTCGCCCTCGCCCGTGCCCATCATCGCCTTGCCGGCTTCCTGCATGACCGATTCGATATCGGCGAAGTCGAGGTTGATGAGGCCGGGCATGACCATCAGGTCGGTGATCGAGCGGACGCCCTGCTGCAGGACCTCGTCCGCCAGCTGGAACGCTTCCTTGAAGGTCGTTTCCGCCTTGGCGATCAGGAAGAGGTTCTGGTTGGGGATGACGATCAGGGTATCGACGTGCTTCTGCAGTTCGACGATCCCGGATTCGGCCGCGCGCATCCGGCGCGTCCCCTCGAACAGGAACGGCTTGGTCACGACGCCGACCGTCAGCACGCCCTTGCGCCGTGCGGCCTCGGCGATGACAGGCGCGGCGCCCGTACCGGTGCCCCCGCCCATCCCGGCGGCGATGAAGCACATGTTGGCGCCTTCCAGCGCCTCCTCGATCTCGGCCACCGTTTCTTCGGCCGCGGCCTTGCCCACTTCGGCGCGCGCGCCCGCGCCCAGGCCGCCGGTAATGTCGGGCCCGAGCTGGATCCGCGTAGGCGCGGGCGAATTGCTGAGCGCCTGGGCATCGGTGTTGGCGACGATGAATTCGACCCCCTCGATCTTCGCCGCCATCATGTTGGCAATGGCATTTCCGCCGGCGCCACCCACGCCGATCACCGCGATGCGGGGGCGCGGATCGTCGGATGCTGCGGGGCCGATATTGATACTCATGGGGTGTCGCTCCAAGGGATGGTATGCGCTTTGGTTACTGGCCACACAGTCTGGCACAAACGGAATCGGCGTTGCATAGGGCGCAACCGCTTATCCACAGTGGTTAAACCTCCGGGCCATCGCGTCAGAAATACTCGCGCACCGCGCGAACGACGCGGTTGACCAGGCCGAGGCCGGAATATCGCATCGTCGGCTGGTAGCTCGGACCGACCGAGCGAATGTCAACCGGGTCGTCGGCCGCATAGAGGCACAATCCGGCCAGCGTCGCGAAACCTGCGGTGGAATGTGCCTCGGGCAAGCCGCGCAGCGCCGGCGGCTTGCCGATCCGGACCGGGCGGCCGAGCGCGCTCTGGGTGAATTCGGCAATGCCCGCCAGTTCCGCGCCCCCGCCGGTGAGGACGACCTGGCTCCCGCTCGACCCGGAAAAGCCCATCGCCTTCAGCGACCGGGCGATCTCGCCCGTCAGCTTGGCCAGCTGCTCGGTCACTACCGAAACCAGCTCCGCCCGGGGGATGCGGTTGCGGTCGTCCGCGCCGCGCGCGGCCGGCTGGACCGATCCGTCGTCCGGCCCGTTGACCGGCACCATCTCGCGGTGGTCGGTCGGGCTGGCGATGGCCGAGCCTGCCACGCACTTCAGCCGTTCGGCCTGGAACCGACGAATGCCGAAGCTGGAGGCGATCGCGTCGGTGATGTCGGCGCTGCCGTAGGGGATCGCGGCCAGGCCGAGCAGCATCCCGCCGGCATAGAGCGAGACGTTCGTCACCTCCCCCCCGATCTCGATCAGCGCGGTGCCCAGTTCGCGCTCCTCGTGCGTGAGGCACGAGTAACCGGCCGCGATCGGCGCGGCGACGACCGCCTCCACGTCGAGGTGCGCGTTCTGCACCGCCTCGATCAGGTTGCGGACCGGCGCCCCGTCGGCCAGCATGACGTGGACGTCGACGCCCAGCTGCTCGGCATGGAGGCCCTTGGGGTTGGCGACCCCGTGCGCCCCGTCGAGCGTGTAATGCGCGGGCTGGGCGTGGAGGACCATGCGCCCGTCCGGCTCGATCGAATCGCGCGCGGTGACGAGCAGGAGCTCGATGTCCTCCTCCTCGATCCGGCGCCCGCCGATGTCGATTTCCACTTTCGCGACCTGGCTCGCCAGCCCCGCCCCGGCGCAGCCGATCCACACGCTGGAAACGCTCGTCCCCGCGTTCTTCTCCGCCCGTTCCACCGCGTCGCGAATGGCATATGTCGCGGCGGCCATGTCGGTCACGTAACCGCGCTTGATCCCCTGGCTGGCCCGGTGCCCCGACCCCAGGACGATCATCTCGCCGGTTTCGGAAAGCCCCATGATCATGGCCGAGATGCGGAACGAGCCGATGTTGACCGCCCCGAAGACGCGGGTGATGCGCGGCAGCCCCATCTATTCCCCCTCCTGCGTTGCCATGGCCTGCGCCGCGCGCCCGGGCACGCGCATGTAGATCCGATCGGGCGCGCGCATGTCGAATGTCGCGACCTTGCCGCCCAGCAGGCGGTTGACCCCGTCGAGCCGCGCGAAGGCGACCAGCGCGCCGGCGGATTCGTCCTCCCCCTGCGGCAGGGCGAGCACCTGGCCGGTGTCGAACGTCAGGTTCCAGCGGCGGTTGCCGATCCACTCCGCCTCCGCCACCTGGGGGCCGAGCGCCGGGGCCGCCGCCAGCAGGTCGGCCAGCGCGCCCACCTGCCGGCCGGCGCCCGGCCCGGCGACGATCAGCATGCCTTGCGCCTTGTCGGCCGCGATCGGCTCCAGCTCGACCCCGCTGTCGTCGATCAGCATCAGCCGGTCGGGCTTGCGCAGGACGGCATGGGGCCTGCGCTCCACGATGTCGATCACCAGGCTATCGGGCAGCTGGCGCGAGACGCGGGCGTCCTTCACCCACGACAGCTCGAGCAGTTCGGCGCGCAGCGCCTCCAGGTCCACCAGCGGCATCGGCCGGTCGCGCCGCGCCAGCGCGCGCTCGTAAACCTTCATCTCGTTCATCCGCTCGACCCCGGTGACGCGGACCTTGCGGACTTCGAAGCCGGCATCGGCCGCCAGCAGCGCGACCTGTTGCTGCGCCATTGCCGGAACCCCGGCGAGGCTGGCGACGAACAGCGTCAGCGCGACAGCGCCGCCCAGGATGATGGCGAGGAAGATGCGATGCAGCTGCTCCTCGGTGAAAGGCAGGGCGGAGACCAGCGAATCGAGGACCGATCCGGTCCTGGCCCGCGCCGCCCGCGCGGTCCGCGCGCGTCCCTTGGCCGCGGTCGAGCGGCGCACCCCCTTGGCCTTGCGGTTAACCGTCGCCACTGCCGCCCCCCCGGGCCGCGCGGTCCATCGCCTCCGCCACGATCGCCTCCACCAGGTCTTCGTAACTCATGCCGCACTGGCGCGCCTGCTCGGGCACCAGGCTCAGCGGGGTCATGCCCGGCTGGGTATTGGTTTCCAGCACGAACAGGCCATCCTCGCCATGTTCGTCGTCCCAGCGGAAATCCGTCCGGCTGCACCCGCGGCAGCCCAGCACGCGGTGCGCGCGCAGGGCCAGGTCCATGCACAGCCGGGCGATCTCGTCCGGCACCTCGGCCGGACAGACGTGTTCGGTCATGCCGTCGGTGTACTTGGCGTCAAAATCGTAGAAGCCCGACTTGGGCACCAGCTCGGTCACCGTCAGCGCGCGCGGCCCGGCCGCACCGTCGATCACCGCCACCGTCAGCTCCCGCCCGCGGATATAGGGTTCGGCCAGGAGCCGCTCGAACTCCTGCCAGGGGCCTTTCGCATCGCGCGCGATCGGGTTGCCGTGATTGCCTTCCTGCGTGACGATGGCGACGCCGACCGAGCTGCCCTCGTTCACCGGCTTGAGGACATAGGGGCGCGGCAGCGGGTCCTGTTCGAACAGGCTGGCGCTTTCGACGATCCGCCCGCCGGGCATCGGGATGCCGTGCGGCACGAGCGCCTGCTTGGTCAGTTCCTTGTCGATCGCGATGACCGAGGTGGCGAGGCCCGAATGGGTATAGGGAATGCCCATCAGGTCCAGCATCCCCTGGACCGTGCCGTCTTCCCCCGGTACGCCGTGCAGCGCGTTGAAGACCACGTCGGGCGCGGCCTGGGCGATCCGCGCGGCCACCTGGCGGTCCATGTCGATCCGCGTCACCCGGTGGCCGCGCGCTTCAAGCGCCTCGGCCACGCCCTCGCCCGACATCAGCGAGACCGGCCGTTCGTTGGCCCAGCCGCCCATCAGCACGGCGACGTGCAGCGCGCGCCCGGTGGTCGTACTGCCGCTCATGGCCGGCCCACCCGCTGGATTTCCCACTCGAGCATGATCGCGCTGTCGGCATAGACGCGGCGGCGCACTTCCTCGCCCAGCCCCTCGATATCGGCGCTGGTCGCATCGCCGGTGTTGATCAGGAAATTGGCATGTTTCTCGCTCACTTGCGCACCGCCCATGCGCAGGCCGCGGCAACCGGCGGCATCGACCAGCCGCCAGGCCTTGTCGCCATCGGGGTTCTTGAAGGTCGAGCCGCCGGTCTTGGTTCGCAGCGGCTGCGAATCCTCGCGCGCCTGCGCGATCCGGTCCATCTCCGCCCCGATCGCCGCGGGATCGCCGGGGACGCCCTGAAGCCGGGCGGAGACGACCACGGCCCCTTCGGGCAGGGCCGAGTGGCGATAGCTGTAGCGCAAGTCCGCCACCGGCAGACGCACGAGCTCCCCGCCGGGCAGGATCACGTCGCAATCGAGCAGGATGTCGGCCACTTCCCGGCCATAGGCGCCCCCGTTCATCCGCACGAAGCCGCCGACGGTGCCCGGGATGCCGCGCAGGAACTCCAGCCCCGCGATCCCCGCATCGCGCGCGGTGGAGGAGACGAGGATGCCGCTTGCCCCGCCGCCGCAGCGCAGGATCGAATCGCCTTCTTCCGCGACCCCGGCGAAAGGCTTGCCCAGGCGCACCACGACCCCGGGCACGCCGCCGTCGCGCACGATCAGGTTGGACCCGAGGCCGAGCGCCATGACCGGCAGCTCGCCGCCCAGGCGGCCGAGGAACTCGCGCAAGTCGTCGAGGTCGGCCGGTTCGAACAGCCAGTCCGCCGGCCCGCCGGTCTTGAACCAGACCAGCTTGGCCAGCGGCGCCTGCGCGGTCAGGCTGCCGCGCACGCTGCCAGCCGGCACGGGGGCGGACACGCCCCCTTCGACCGCGCAATCGGGCGCCATGCCGGTATCCGGTTCGGGCCAGTCGGGGGCGCGGTCGCTCATTCGCCGCGCTCCCGCGCGATCGCCTCGGGCAGGTCCGCCGCCCAGCGGGTGATGTCGCCCGCACCAAGACAGACCACGAGGTCGCCCTCGCCGATCTCGCCCGCGAGCACGCGGGCCAGTTCGTGCGCGTCGGCGACCGTCGTCGCTGCGCGGTGGCCGCGCGATTTCAGGCCGGCGACCAGCGCCTGCGAATCCACGCCCGGCACCGGCTCCTCTCCCGCGGCATAGACCGGGGTGACATAGACCCTGTCGGCATCGTTGAAGCAGTTCTGGAAGTCGTCCATCAGGTCGCCGAGGCGCGAATAGCGGTGCGGCTGCATAACCGCGATCACTCGGCCCGCGGACTGGCTCGCCACGCTTTCGCGCGCGGCCGACAGGACGGCGCGGATTTCGACCGGGTGGTGCGCGTAATCGTCGATCACCGTCGCGCCGGCCACGTCGCCCACGCGGGTGAAGCGCCGTCGCACGCCGCCGAACTGGCCGAAACCGTTGCAGATCGTCTCGTCGTCGCAGCCCATCTCGATCGCCACGGCAATCGCGGCGAGCGCGTTCTGCACGTTGTGCCGCCCCGGCATCGGCAGGTGGACCCCCTCGATCCGCCGGGCTTCCCCGCTGCGCTGGCGCACGACCACGTCGAAGCGGTTGCCCCCGCGATCGGGCTCGACATTGACCGCGCAGACATCGGCCTGGAGCGAGAAGCCGTAGGTGACAACCCGCCGGTCGCGCACCTTGCCGGTCACGGCCTGGACCTCGGGATGGTCGATGCACAGGATCGCCGCGCCGTAGAACGGCACGTTGTGGATGAATTCGACGAAAGCGTCCTTCACCCCGTCGAAATCGCCGTAGTGATCGAGGTGCTCGGGATCGATATTGGTCACGACCGCGATCGTCCCGTCGAGGCGCAGGAAGCTGCCGTCGCTCTCGTCGGCCTCGACCACCATCCAGTCGCTGTCGCCCAGCCGCGCGTTCGATCCGTACTGTTCGATGATCCCGCCGTTGATCACCGTCGGGTCGATCCCGCCGGCGTCGAGCAGCGCCGCGACCATGCTGGTCGTCGTCGTCTTGCCGTGCGTCCCGGCCACGGCGACGGTGTTCTTCAGCCGCATCAGCTCGGCCAGCATTTCCGCCCGGCGGACGACGGGGATGCGGTTTTCCAGCGCCGCGACGACTTCCGGATTGGTCCGCTTCACCGCGGTCGAGATGACGACGACCGCGGCCCCTTCGACGTTCTCGGCCGCCTGGCCGATGGCGACCCTGATCCCGCGCGCGCGCAGGCGCTCCACCGTCGCGCTTTCGGCGAGGTCCGATCCCTGGACGCTATAGCCCAGGTTGTGCATGACCTCGGCAATGCCGGACATGCCGATCCCGCCGATGCCGACGAAGTGGATCGTCCCGATATCGGTTGCCACGCCCTTCATGCCGTCGATTTCCCCAGGCTGCCACGCGCCGTGCCCTGCCCGGCGGCCGCCGTCTGCGCGCCGGCCCGGGCCGAACCGGCGCCGACGCGGATAACGTCCATCATTTCCGCCCCGCCGAAGCTTTCGACCAGGTCGGCCAGGTCCTTCGCCGCGTCGGGCCGGCCGCAATTCCACGCTGCGTGGGCGGCATTGGCCAGCGCCCGGGGATCCTGCGCCAGGACCTGGATCTGCTTGGCCAGTTCCTTCGGCGTGAACTTGTCCTGCCGGATCATCCGGGCCCCGCCCGCCTTCGTCACCTCGCGCGTGTTCGCCGCCTGGTGATCGTCGGTCGCGATCGGCAGGGGCACGAGGATCGCCGGCCGGCCCACGGCGGTAAGCTCGGCGATCGTGGAGGCGCCCGCGCGCCCGATGAACAGATGGGCGCCGGCAAGGCGGGCGGCCATGTCCTCGAAATAAGTGCCCAGCTCGGCCGGGATGTCGTGCCCGCGATAGCGTTCGCGCACGGCCTCGATATCCTCGGCCCGGCACTGCTGCGTCACCTGCAGCCGCTGGCGCAAGGCGGGGGGCAGCATGGCGAGGCCGTCGGGCACGACTTCGCTCAAGACCCGCGCGCCCTGGCTGCCGCCGGTCACCAGGACCTTGAGCACGCCGTCTTCGGCCAGCGGCGGAAACTCCGCCTCCCGCAGGGCGAGGACCGCCGGGCGCACCGGGTTGCCGACGAGGTGGACCTTGTCCGCGTGGCGGCCCTTGAGGCGCGTGATCTCGGGATAGGCGGTGGCGATCGCCTCGACCCGGCCGGCCAGGAGGCGGTTGACCCGGCCCAGGACCGCGTTCTGCTCGTGAACGATGCTGGGGACGCCGGCGGACGTCGCCGCCAGAAGTGCCGGCAGCGCCGGATAGCCGCCGAAGCCGACCACCGCGCTCGGTTCGAAGCTTTCGAACAGGCGCAGGGCCATCTTGCGCCCTTCCAGCACCGCCCGCAGCGCGCCTGGCCAGCGCAGCGGGTTCTTGCCGAACCGCCCGGCCGGCAGGACGTGGGCGGGCAGGAAGTCGGGCTTGCCGGGAATCTCGGCCCCGCGGCGATCGGTGATCAGGGCGACGTGGTGGCCGCGCCGCTCCAGCTCGGCCGCCAGGGCGAAAGCGGGCAGGAGATGCCCGCCCGTGCCGCCTGCCGCGAGGACATAGTGCCGGTTCGCTCCGCCAGTCATTGCCGTGACTCCCGCCCGAAAAGACGCTGCCATACACCGGGCCTGCCGCGCTTGAGAAAGGGATTTCGCCGGGTGATGGCCAAGAGCAGGCCGACCGTCAGGCACACCGCGATCGTCGACGATCCGCCGTAGGAGACGAGCGGAAGGGTCATCCCCTTCGACGGGGCGAGCTGCAGGTTCACCAGGATGTTGATGAAGGCCTGCCCCCCGATCAGCACGGCCAGCCCGGCCCCGGCGAGCAGGGTGAACAAGTCTTCCTCGTCCGCCAGGCGCACGAGGACGCGCACGACGATGGCGAGGTAGAGCAGGACGATGACCGCGCAGACGAGCAGGCCGAATTCCTCCCCGATGACCGAGAAGATGTAATCGGTATGGGCTTCGGGCAGGCTCATCTTGCGAATGCCCAGCCACAGGCCGCTGCCGGTCCAGCCGCCGGCCAGCAGCGTGCGCTGGGCCAGGTCCACCTGGTCGAAGGCCGTCCCCCCGCCGAGGAAGTCGTTGATGCGGTTCCGGCCGTTCTCGTAGAACAGGTAGACCAGCACCCCGGCGACCAGCCCCCCGCCGATCACCGCGCCCAGCCGCCGGGTCGAAACGCCCGAGAGCACGACCAGCGCGAACCAGACCCCGGCGAACAGGACCGTGTCGCCCAGGTTCGGCTGCATCATCAGCAGCACGCCGACCGCGCCCATGATCGCGGTGGCGATGGCGACCACCGGAATGTTCGGATCGCGCGCGCGCCAGGCGATGATCCAGGCGAGCGTGATGACGAAAGCGGGCTTGAGGAATTCCGACGGCTGGAACGATACGCCCAGGTCGATCCAGCGCCGCGCGCCGTTCACCTCGTACCCGGCGATCGGCACCAGGACGAGCATCGCGAACATCCCCGCGAACAGCACGATGCCCGCGCGCCGCGCGTTCTCGCGTGAGAGTATGGCCGCGCCGAACATCGCGGCAAGGCCGAGCAGCTGCCAGCGCAAGTGCGCCCAGTAGAAATAGAGATCGGGCAATTGCTGGTCGGACGTAGACAGGCGGCTGGCGCTCGCCGGCGAAGCGGCCGCCACCGCCGCCGCGCCGATCGCCATCAGCGCCAGGATCAGGAACAAGAGAACGCGATCGATCTCGCGCCACCAGATCTTCAGCTCCGCCCGGCGCGAGGTGCGGAACCGGTCGGGCCGCGGGGCCCGCTCGCCGGCGCGGGGGATATAGGGCTGGGTCGCGCTCATGCCGCGGACCGCCCCGGGAAGGCATCGGCAGGCGGCGCCGGTTCCCCAATCATCATGGCCACGATCTCGCGGAAGTACTCGCCCCGCTTCTCGTAGTCGCGGAACTGGTCGAAGCTGGCGCAGGCGGGGGAAAGGAGGACGACGTCCCCCGGCCCCGCCGCGGCGAAGGCCAGGCGCAGGGCCTGGCACATCAGCTCGGCCCGCTCCACCCTCACGCGGCCTTCGAGCAGTTCGGCAAAGCGCGGGCCCGCCTCCCCGATCGTGTAGGCGGCGGCGACGTTGCCCAGGTGCGCCTCGCACTCGCCCAGGCCGTCTTCCTTCGGCAGGCCGCCCACGATCCAGTGAACGCGCGGGCGCGCGGGCGTGCCGGCGCGATCGGGCGGAAAGGCCGCGAGCGCCGGCGCGGTGGAGGCCTGGTTGGTCGCCTTGCTGTCGTTGACGAACAGGACGCCGCGATGTTCGGCTACGATCTCCATCCGGTGAGGCAACCCGCGGAAGGTCGCCATGGCCGCGCGGATCGCGTCCTCTTCCACCCCCAGCTCGGCGCAGAGCGCCGCGGCGATGGCCGCGTTCTCGAGGTTGTGCGGCCCCTGCAGGGCAGGCCAGTCGCGCTGGCCCGCGGCGAGCGAAGCGCGATCGGCGCAGACCGCGCGCCCGGGGCCGCGGCGCGCGGCCTCCGTCGCCCGGACCGCCTCGCTCGGCCCGTCGGCACAGCCGAACACCGCGAACTGGTCGGGCGCCTGCATTGCGAACAGCCGTGCCTTCGATGCGGCATAGGCCGCGAAGTCGGCATAGCGGTCGAGGTGGTCGGGGGTGATATTGGTCAGGGCCGCCGCCTCGCAGGCCAGCGTGCGGGTCAGGTCCACCTGGTAACTGGACAGCTCCAGCACGTAGACCCCGCCCGCCGGCAGGGCATCCTGCGCCAGGATCGGCAGGCCGATATTGCCCCCCATGCGCGCCGGGACCCCGGCGCTGTCGAGGACATGGTGGACCAGTGCGGTCGTGGTCGACTTGCCGTTGGTGCCGGTGATGCCGACCACGCGGTGCGGCGGCAAGGCCGCGCGCGCCTGGGCGAACAGTTCCACGTCGCCGATCACGGGCACGCCGAAATCGCGCGCGCGGGCGGCGATCGGGTGGGTGTTGAGCGGCACGCCGGGCGACACGACCACCCCGTCGAAGCCGGTCAGGTCGATTTCCAGCGGGTCGGCCAGGCGGGCCCGCCCCTCCAGCTTGTCGCGCGCCACGTCCTGCCGGTCCCAGGCGGTCACCTCGGCGCCGCTTGCCAGCAGCGTCTCCGCCGCGGCCAGCCCCGACCGGGCGAGGCCGAGCACGGCGTAGCGCTTGCCGGCGAAGGCGGGCGAAACGATCATCGCAGCTTCAGCGTGGCCAGCCCCATCAGCGCGAGGACGATCGAGATGATCCAGAACCGGATCACGACCTTGCTCTCGCTCCAGCCGAGCTGTTCGAAGTGGTGGTGGATCGGCGCCATGCGGAAGATCCGCTTGCCCGTGCGCTTGAACCAGAAGACCTGGATGATGACCGACAGCGCTTCGGCCACGAACAGGCCGCCGACGATGGCGAGCACGATCTCGTGATGGCTGGCGACCGCGATCGCCCCCAGTGCGCCGCCCAGGGCGAGGCTGCCGGTATCGCCCATGAACACGGCCGCCGGCGGGGCGTTGAACCACAGGAAGGCCAGGCCCCCGCCCATGATCGCGGCGCAGAATATCGCCAGTTCGCCGGCCCCCGCCACGTGCGGAATGCCGAGGTATTCGGAGTAATCGACCCGCCCGACGAGGTAGGCGATGATCGCGAAAGTGCCCGCCGCGATGATCACCGGCATGATCGCCAGCCCGTCCAGCCCGTCGGTCAGGTTCACCGCATTGCCCGCCCCCACGATCACGATCGCGGCGAAGACGTAATAGAACCAGCCGAGTTCGAACCCCAGGTCGTTGAAGAAGGGGACGTAGAGAAACGTGTTGATCTGCCCGACGACGATCCACGACGCGACGCCTGCGACCGCGAATTCGAGCAGCAGGCGGACCTTGCCCGAAACGCCGCGGTGGCTCGCCTTCGATACCTTGTCGTAATCGTCGAGGAAGCCGATCATGCCGAAGCCCGCGGTTACGGCAAGGCAGGCCCAGACGAAGGGATTGCGCAAGTCCATCCACAGCAGCATCGCGACCAGCAGCGAGACGAGGATCATCAGCCCGCCCATCGTCGGGGTGCCGCGCTTGGCCAGGTGGGTCTGCGGCCCGTCTTCGCGGATCGGCTGCCCCTTGCCCTGGCGCACGCGCAGCATGTTGATGAACCGCGGGCCGATCAGCAGGCCGATCAGCAGCGCGGTCATCAGCGTCGCGCCGGCGCGGAACGTCTGGTAGCGGACGAGATTGAGAGCGCCTTCGAAGCCCAGCCATTCGGCGATAAGGTAAAGCATTCAGCCTTCCCGGCCTCCACCATTCCTGGAGGCGAAATGTGTCACCAGCCTGCCCAGGCCGACCGAGTTGGAACCCTTGACCAGGATCGCATCGCCGGCGGCGATACCGTATTCCTCGAGCGCCGCGATCGCTTCGGCAGGCCCATCGCAATGGGCGAAGCTCATCCCGCCCGCAAGCGCATTGGCACCGCCTTTCCCCAAGTCCCGCGCGAGCGCGCGCATCTCGTCGCCCACCAGCACCGCGTGATCGACTTTCGCCGCCGCCAGCGGTTCGGCCAGGCGGGCGTGGAACGAGGGGGCGAAATCGCCCAGTTCCTTCATGCTGCCCAGCACCGCGATCCGCCGGGTGGCCGGCGTCTGCCCCAGCTGGTGCAGCGTCGCCCGCATCGAGGCGGGATTGGCGTTGTAGCTTTCGTCGATCAACAGGGCATGGCCGCCGCTGGCCGGGACCCGGTGGCGCGCGCCGCGACCCTTGAGCCCGCCCATTTCGGCGAGCGCGAGCCCCGCGGCGGCGAGGTCCCCCTCGGCCGCGCGCACGGCCGCCATGACGCAGAGCGAATTGGCGATCCAGTGTTCGCCCGGCTCGGCGACCGAGTAACAGACCCGCCGGTCGCCGAGGTCGGCCGTCACCAGCGCCCCGCCATTGGCAGACGGAATCGCGTCGAGCAGGCGCACGTCGGCATGGGCCGCGCGCCCGAACGAGAGGATGCGCGCACCCGCGGCCCGCGCATGGCCGGCCAGGCGCTCGAAATGCGGGGAATCGGCGGGGATGACGGCCCAGCCGCCCGGCTCGAGCCCGGCGAAGATCTCCGCCTTGGCATCGGCGATCGCCTCTTCGCTGCCGAGGTTCTCGATATGGGCGGGCGCGATCGTGGTGATCACTGCGACATCGGGGCGCACCTGGTCGGTCAGCGCCGCGATCTCGCCCGCGTGGTTCATGCCCATTTCGAACACCCCGAAACGGCTGCGCGCCGGCATCCGCGCGAGGCTGAGCGGGACGCCGACGTGGTTGTTGTAACTGCGGACCGAGCGATGGGCCTGCCCGCGGCTGGCCCGGTCGAGCGCGACGAAGATCGCCTCTTTCACGCCGGTCTTGCCGACCGATCCGGTCACCCCGATCCGCACCGCGGCGCTGCGCCGGCGGGCCGCGGCGGCCAGCGCGCGCAGCGCGGCGCCGGTGTCGTCGACCAGGATATGCGGCCAGTCGATCGGGCGCTCCACCACCGCGGCGGCCGCGCCTGCGGCAAAGGCCTTGTCCACGAACCGGTGCCCGTCGGTGTTCTCCCCGCCCAGGGCGAAGAACAGGTCGCCGGACCGGACGTCGCGCGAATCGATCTCGACGCCGGAGGCCTGGAACGGCTCGCTCGCCGTGCCGCCCATGGCCGCGGCCAGGCTTTCCGCGTCCCACAGGGCCAGCGGCAGGCGGTCGCGCGGCCGGACCGGCCAGGGGCGCAAGGCGCGATGGGCGTTCACGGCCGGTCCCGCCCGGACCCGGCGCATTCGCGCGCCACCGCCACGTCGTCGAACGGCAATACCCGCATTGTCTCTCCCGAACCGATGATCTGCCCCTGTTCGTGCCCCTTGCCCGCCACCAGGACGATGTCGTGGGCACCGGCCATCGCGATCGCCTCGGCAATCGCGGCCCGCCGGTCGCCGATCTCGCGCGCGCCCGGCGCGCCTTCCAGCACGGCCCGGCGGATCGCGGCCGGGTCTTCCCCGCGCGGATTGTCGTCGGTGACGATGACCAAGTCGGCTTTGTCCGCCGCGACACGGCCCATCGCGGCCCGCTTGCCCTCGTCCCGGTCGCCGCCCGCGCCGAAGACCGCGATCAGCCGGCCGTTTACGTGGGGCCGCAGCGCGGTAATGGCCGCCTCCAGCGCGTCGGGCGTGTGCGCGTAATCGACGTAGACCGGCGCGCCGCCGGGCGCGATGGCCGCGCGTTCCAGCCGCCCGCGCACCGGCTGCAAGCGGCCGAGCGCGTCGAACGTCGCCTGCGCCGCGCCGCCGGTCGCGATCACCAGCCCCGCGGCGACCAGGGCGTTCGCGACCTGGTAAGCCCCGATCAGCGGCAGGCGGACCGTCCGCTCCGCCCCGTCGTGAGCGATCGTCAGGTCCTGCCCCAGCTGGGTCGGCCTATGGGCGAGCAGGCGAATGTCCTCGCCCTGCTCGCCCACCGTCAGCACGCGCAGCTGCCGCCTGCGCGCGTGCTCGATGGCCCGGCCGGCCCACTCGCCTGCGCCGGTCCAGGCCACCAGGGTGGCATCGTCGGCCACGACCTCGTCGATCAGCCGCATCTTGGCCGCGAAGTATTCCTCCATCGTCCCGTGATAGTCGAGGTGGTCGCGGCTGAAATTGGTGAAGGCGGCGGCCGACACGCGCAGCCCCTCGTTGCGGTATTGCGACAGGCCGTGGCTCGACGCCTCGTAGGCGACGTGGGTTATCCCCTCGCGCGCAAGGCCGCTCATGTTCGAAAGGAAGGTCACGATGTCGGGCGTGGTCAGCCCGGTCGAAACGCTTTCGTCCGAGGTCGTGACCCCCAGCGTCCCGATCGAGGCCGCCCGTTCGCCGGCCATGCGCCAGAGCTGGCGCGTCATCTCGACGGTCGAGGTCTTGCCGTTGGTGCCCGTGACCGCAACGATCGTGGGGGGCACCGGCGCGAAGAAGCCCGCCGCCAGCCGCGCGAAGGCCCGGCGCGGCTCCGCATCGGCGATGTGGAGCGCGCCCTCCACCCGCACTTCGGGCCGGGCGACGACAGCGACCGCACCGGCGGCGACAGCCGCGGGAATGAAGCCCTCGCCATTGAACGATGCCCCGCGGAAGGCACCGAACACGGTGCCGGGGGCGACCTTGCGGTGATCGATCGCGAACCCGGTGACCTGCCGGTCGGGGTCGCTGTCGAGCGCGATGCCCGCGGCGGCGGCCAGCCTGCCCAGCCTCATTCGCCGTCTCCACGGATCAGCGGGCGCAAGTCGCTGATGTCGACGTCGCGCGCGTCGTCGGGCCTGACGCCCAGCAGCGGGCCGATCCGGGGAACAAGGTTGCCCACGATCGGGGCCGCGTTCCACGCCGCAGTGCGCTGGAACGAGCTGGCCGTCGTGCCCTTGGGCTCGTCGAGCATGGCGATCACGACGTAGCGCGGGCGATCCATCGGGAAGGCGGCGGCGAAAGTCGAGACCAGGGTGGACCGGCGATAGCCCCCGGCGCCGGGCTTCTCGGCCGAACCGGTCTTGCCGCCGACGCGATACCCCGCCGCATTGGCGTTGCGCCCGGTGCCGTAGACCGCGATCATCCGCAGCAGCTGGCGCATCCGCGCGCTGGTGGAAGCCTTGAACACCCGCCGGCCGCGCGGCGCCGCGCCCGGTTCGAGCTTGCGCAGCGTCGCCGGGCGCCAGACGCCGCCGTTGACCATCGCGGCATAGGCGCTGGCGAGGTGCAGCGGGGTGACGGCAATCCCGTGGCCGTAGCTGACGGTCATGTTGCGCAGGCGCGGCCAGTCGTCGCCCGGCCAGATCGGGTGGCCGCGCGCGGGCAGTTCGATATAGGGGCGCTCGTTCATTCCCAGGTCGATCATCGTCTGCCGCAGCTTTTCGGGGCCGAGCTCGTCGGCGATCCGCGCCGTGACCGTGTTGGACGAATGGATCAAGCTTTCCGGCACGTTCAGCGTCGCGCCGAGCGGGTGGCTGTCCCTGATCGTGAACCCGCCGATGGCGACCGGTTCCGCGTTGTAGCGGCGCCCGAAATCGCGCACCACCCCGGCGTCGATCGCGGCGGCGACGGTCAGGGGCTTGAACGTCGAACCGAGTTCGTAGACCTGGTTGGTCACCCGGTTGAACATGTACTTCTCGCCCTCGGCGTCGATCTTGTTCGGATTGAACTCGGGCAGGGAGGCGAGCGCCATGACCTCGCCGGTATCGACGTCGAGCACGATCCCCGCCGCGCCCAGCGCGTTGACCGCCAGCATCCCGCGGCGCAGCTCGTCCTCCAGCGCGCCCTGGACGCGCATGTCGATCGACAGGGCGACCGGCTGGTCGCGCAGCGCGGGATCGGTCAGGTGCCGGTCGAGCACCTGCTCCATCCCGACCTGCCCCCGCCCCTCGGCATCGACATAGCCGAGCACGTGGGCCCCCATCGAACCCTGCGGGTAATAGCGGTCGGTTTCCTGCGGCATCTCGAGCGCCAGTTCGCCGATCGCCTGGACCCGGTTGGCATCTTCGGGAAGCACGCGACGGCGGATGTAGCCGGGCCGGCCGGCCGCCAGCTGGCGCGCGACTTTCGCCTGGTCGAGGTCGGGGAAGATCGCGGCAAGCTCGGCGGCGACTTCCTCCGCGCTCTTGACCAGCGGCGATCCGCCCTCGCCCAGCGCGCGCGGGTTGTACCACAGGGCATAGGCGGGGAAGGCCCGCGCGAGCGGCACGCCGTTGCGATCGGTGATCTCGCCGCGCGGCGGGAGCAGCGCCTCTTCCAGCGAGGCGATCGTCGTCGTGCGGTCGCTGACGCCGAGCACGGCGATCCGCACCAGGGCCGCGGCGGCGATCGCGGCGAAGACCAGCGCCAGCCACAGCGCACGCCAGCGCGCGACGGTGAGCGAGCGCTGGCGGGTGGTGATCAGGTTGACGCGGCCGGTCGAAATCGCGGTGCTGATGCTCAGCGCGTTCATTCGGCGACCTCCGCCAGGCCGGTACCCAGCCGCGCCCCGCCGGAAAGCCGCTCGGCCAGCGAACGCGGCGCGGACAAGTCGCGCCGCCCGTCCGCCTCGCCATCGCCCTCGTCCCGGCCGACGAGGGGGGAGATGATCGATGGCAGGTCCATCTCCTCGGGCGCGGGGGCGCGAGCGACGCGGATCGGTTCGGGCGCATCGACCGCCCGCGGCAGGCCGAGCGCGGCAAGCTGGCGCTCGTTCTCCAGGTACTGGTCGGCGCGCGGCGCCTGATAGCCGAATTCCACCCGGTTCCAGTCGGCCAGCTGGCGCTGGTTGGCACGGGTTTCGAATTCGGTTTCCAGCATCAGCTTCTCGCGCTCGAGCGCGACGATCTGCCGTTCGGCCAGGCGCACCTGGCTCTTCACCGCGTTGACGCGGAAGGTCAGCACCATGAACACGGCCAGGCACACCGCGAGAACCACGGCCCAGCCGATCTGGCGCAGGCGGCTGCCCCCGATCATCATGCCGCCTCCCGCGCCGGAGCGGCGGTCCGCACCGCGTGGCGCAAGGTGGCGGAGCGCGCCCGCGGGTTGCGCGCGATCTCCGCTTCCGAGGGGCGGACCGCGCGCGAAACCGCGGTGAACAGCGCGGGCGCGGGTTCTTCCATCGGCAAGTGGCGCGAACCGCCGCCGGTGCGGGCGGCAGCTTCGCGCAGGAACCGCTTGACGATCCGGTCCTCCAGGCTGTGGAACGATACCACCGCCAGCCGCCCGCCTTCGCGCAGCAGGGCCTCGGCCGCCGACAGCCCGGCCGAAAGCTCGTCCAGCTCGGCGTTCACGTGGATGCGGACGGCCTGGAAACTGCGCGTCGCCGGGTCCCTGGGGGCACCGGGACGATAGCCGAGCGCCTTGCGGACCACGCGCGCGAGGTCGCCGGTGGTCGCCAGCGGCCGCGCAGCGACGATCGCCCGCGCCACCTTGCGCGACTGGCGCTCCTCGCCATAGCGATAGAGCACGTCGGCGATCGCCTGTTCGTCCGCCTCGTTCAGGAAATCGGCCGCATTGGGACGGGTGCGGCCCATCGTCATGTCGAGCGGCCCTTCGGCGGAAAAGGCGAACCCGCGGTCCGCCTGGTCGAGCTGCATCGAGGACACGCCGATATCCATCGCCACCCCGTCCACCTGCGCCACGCCGGCATCGGCGAGCGCGGCGACCATTTCGGAGAAGCGCCGCGGGTGGAGCACGAGGCGCGGCGGCTGCTCGGCGGCTTCGGGCCAAGCGCGGCCGGCGGCGATCGCGTCGGGATCGCGGTCGAAGGCATGGACCGTCGCGCCTGCATCGAGCAGGGCGCGGGTATAGCCGCCGGCGCCGAACGTGGCATCGACGATCACGTCGCCGGGCCGCGGGGCGAGCGCGGCCAGGACTTCGTCCAGCAGCACGGGGACGTGCGGGGATTGCTCCGGCCCGCTCATTTGCGCTTCGCCTTCGCCTTGTGCTCGGCGACGAAATCGGCGCAGGCTTCCTTCGCCCCGGCCCAGTCGTCGCTCATGCGGGCAAGCTCGGTCGGGTTCCAGATCGTGAAGAAGCGGCCGAGGCCGTGGAAGTAGAGCTGGTCCTCGATCTTGCCCAGGCGGATCAGGTGCGGCGGCATGATGAAGCGGCCGCTGTCGTCGAACGGCACGCGCAGGTAACCGAACAGCTGGGCGGCGCGGGTGTCGCGATCGAAATCCTGCTGGCGCTTCCAGGCGAGGTCCTCCTCGCGGTCGAGCTGCGCTTCCAGCTCGTCGTGGCGCGAGAGGCCGAAACCGACCAGGCAGTCGAGCTTGGGATGCTTGTCGATGCACAAGGTGCGCCCGCCGCTCGATTCCTTCACCAGGTTGCGGAACGCGGGCGGCAGGACGTAGCGCCCCTTTTCGCCGAGCAGCGAAAAGGCCTGGCCGCTAAATCCTGTGAAGTTCTGCGCCTCCGGCACCAGGCCCGCCCCCAATCACCCCAGGGTTTGCTCCGTTCCGGGCATGCCTTCTGCGCCGCCGCAATCGCGCAAACGAGAGCGGATCGCCTCGCGAATCGCGGGCGCGACACAGGGAAGCCTGTCCGATGGAAGGCATTTCTACCGCGGAGAAGGGCGGGAAGGAAGGGAAAATTCGGGGATTACAGGGGATTGATCTGCAATATATTGATTTTCCTAAGTATTTTTGACGCAAAGGCTCACACAGACCACGCGAAAAGCCCCGCGATTTCACGCAGTTGCGCCGCCGGTGCGGCCCGTTCCCCGAAAATCCCCGGTCGTGCCTAGCGGTCGGTGTCGAGCGCGCTCTCGAGCAGCCAGTCGAGCGCGTCCTTGCGCGCATCGAGGGCCGCGCCCGCGGCCTCTTCCAACACCGCGGCATCGGCGATCACCGTCACACGCCCCCGGCCGATCTCGCACCGGGCGAAGACCCGGTCATAGGCGATCCAGCACTTTTCCTGCGCCGTCGGATACCCGTCCACCGGGTGAAGCGTGCCGGCCAGCCGCACCGGCAGCGCGGCGTGATCGGTCGCGATCATGCGCTCGGCCGCGTCCTGCGCGGGGTCGTACCGCATTTCGAGCCCCCAGCGGCCGAGGATGGGGGAGAGGAGCGCGACGTCCTGCGGCCGCCGACGGTCCCCGATCGCGAAGCGCGAATGCGCCGTCAGCATCGGATCGGCGAAGAGCAGCGCGTGCCCGCCCGCGCGCACCCACCGGTCGAGCGCGACGTTCTCGTGCGGGGAGAGCGCGCGCGGCTGCGCGAGCAGGAGCAGGTCGAGATCGGCGAGCGCCGGGCTGGCCGCCCCGTCCCCGCCCGCAAGCGTGTCGATCGGCATCAGGTCGAAACGCCGTTCGAGCGCGCTGCGGGTCCAGCCGGTGCGCGTTTCCAGGCTGAGCATCTCGGACATTCCGGCCGCTTCGGCCCAGTAGATCGGCAGCGTGGTGAACAGGCCCAGTTCCGCCCGCGCGCGGGTGCCGCCGGACAGGGCCCAGGCCGCCACGGCCAGCGCCAGGGCGCAGGCCCCGCCCAGCCACGCCAGCTTACTGCGGCGGGATCGCATCGTCCGCTTCGGGCATCGGCGGCATGGGCACGACCGGTCCCGGGGTTGCCGTTGCGCTCGCCTTCGGGTCGGGAACGACGCCGGCTTCGGCGAGGGGATCGTTCTGCTGGCTGTGCACCACCGGGCCGGCCGAGACGGTGGCCGCGGCCTCGGGCACGCTGCCCGCTTCGGTGCGGTTGGCCCGATCGGTGATGACATCGGCCAGGGCCAGGACCAGGACGATCCCGATCAGGCCCGACAGGCCGACCTGCAGCCGCTGGAACGAATCCGACCGCCCGCGGCCCGATCGCTCGACGGGCTGCCGCGCCGGGTCCGGGCGCCTTTCACCGATGATGCCGCCGATACCGCGCATGTCCCGAGGCTAGACCAACGCGGCCGCCAGTCAATCGCGTTCGAGCCAGTCGAAGGGCGGCAGGCCCTTCGATTCCAGCCATTCGCGGTTGTAGAGGGTGGAGAGATAGCGAAAGCCGGTGTCGCAAAGGATCGTCGCCACCCGCGCGCCCTTGCCCAGTTGCCGGCCCAGCGCGACGGCCCCGGCGACGTTGATCCCCGACGACAGGCCCAGGCACAGCCCCTCCTCGCGCAGGAGCCGGGCAACCCATTCGAGCCCTTCCTCGTCCGAGATGCGGAACTGCGTGTCGATCGGCGCGCCTTCCAGGTTGGCGGTGATCCGGCCCTGCCCGATCCCTTCCGCGACCGAACTGCCTTCGGCCTTCAGCTCGCCATTGGCGTAGAAGTTGAACAGCGCGGCGCCGTGCGGATCGGTCAGCGCGATCGTGACGTTCTCGTCCCGCTCCTTCAGGCCCATGCCGACGCCGGCGATCGTGCCGCCGGTGCCCGCCGCGCAGGTGAAACCGTCGATCCGCCCGTCCATCTGGTCCCACAATTCGGGCGCCGTGCTTTCCAGGTGCGCCTTGCGGTTGGCGGTATTGTCGAACTGGTTGGCCCAGATCGCGCCTTCGGTCTCCTCCGCCAGGCGGCGGCTGGTGTGGACGAAGTGGTTGCAGTCCGAATACTTGGTCGGCGGCACCAGGACCAGTTCCGCGCCCAGCGCGCGCAGGGTCGCCATCTTCTCGCGGCTCTGGTTGTCGGGCATGACGATGATCGTGCGATAGCCCAGGGCATTGGCGACCAGCGCGATGCCGATCCCGGTATTGCCGGCCGTCCCCTCGACCACGCAGCCGCCCGGCTTCAGCTCGCCGCGCGCCTCGGCATCGCGGACGATGCCCAGGGCCGCCCGGTCCTTCACGCTGGCGCCTGGATTGGCGAATTCGCACTTGCCCCAGATCTCGCAACCGGCCGCCTCGCTCGGCCCCTTGAGCAGGACGAGCGGCGTGTTACCGATGAGATCGAGCGTGTCGGTGCGGGATGCAGGTGGTGTCATGGTGACCGAGCTAGGATCGCTTGCCCATCGGCGCAACGCATTTGCGGTTTGCGACTGCATACCGCGCCTAATGCCCGGCCGGGCGCGCCGGGCGCACCCGCCGCGGGCCGCGGTGTCGGCTCAGTCTTCCTGCGCGATCGCGACTTTCAGCCCGTCGAGGTCGGGCGTGAACGGGATCTGGCAGCCCAGGCGCGAATTGTCGTCGCGGTGGTCGCTCGATTCCAGCAGGTCGTCCTCGTCCTCGCTCATCTGCGGCAGCTTGTCGCGGAAGGACGGATCGACGTGGACGTGGCAGGTGGCGCACGAACAGCACCCGCCGCACAGGGCCAGCAGTTCGTCGAAGCCGTTGTCGCGGATCGCTTCCATCACGGTCAGGCCATCCTCGACGTCGATCGACGATTCTTCCCCACTGCGATTGACGACGATCAGCTTGGGCATTGCGCGTGTTTCCCTTATGGCGTGCGGCCGTGAACGGGCCGGATGCGCCGGCCTGCTAGGCAATCGCAGTGGGGAAGGCAAGCCGGGCGGATGGGACTGACAGCCGACCAGTTGCGCGAAGGGATCGATTTCGTTGCGGCGCGTGAAGCGCGGCTTGGCGCGGCGCTGGGCCGTGTCGGCTACCCCGATACCCGCATCCGCGAGCGGGGTTACCGCACGTTGTTGCGCACGATCGTGGGGCAGCAGGTTTCGGTCGCGGCGGCCACGTCGATGTGGAACAAGCTGGAAGCCGAACTGGGCGAAGACATTGCCCCCGATGCCCTGTTGGCGCGGGATTTCGACACTCTGCGCGCCTGCGGCCTCTCGCGCCAGAAGCAGGGTTATGCCCGTTCGCTCTGCGAAAGGGTGGTCAGCGGTGCGCTCGACCTCGACAACCTTCCGGCCGACGACGAGGAGGCGATTGCCGAACTGACGCAGATCAAGGGCATCGGCCGGTGGTCGGCCGAAATCTACCTGCTGTTTGCGGAGGGGCGGCCCGATATCTGGCCGGCCGGCGATCTGGCCGTTCAGGCCGGCATCGGCCGCATTCTGGACCTGCCGGAACGCCCATCGGAGAAGGAAACGCGCGCGCTTGCCGAAGACTGGCGGCCCCATCGCGGCGCCGTCGCGATCCTGACCTGGCACTGTTACAACAATCCAGCCCTGTGAACCGTTCGTCGGTTTACGGATGCAATCCCTCCCCTGTTTGCAGTAGCGTGCCGACGCAGGAACAGGGGAGACAAAGACCATGCGTTCGCTTTCGAACATGCTCGCCGCAGGCGCCGCGCTCACCGCGCTGGCAATGACCTTGCCCACCACCGCCACGGCCCAGGAAACGGAGACCACCTCGGGAATGACCAACCCGGCCCACGCCGCACCGCTGATCCCGCGCGAGGATCTTTTCGGCAACCCGACCCGCAGCGCCGGGCGCCTGAGCCCCGACGGCCGGTGGCTGAGCTGGCTCGCGCCGAAGGACGGGGTGATGAACGTCTGGCTCGCGCCCGTCGACGATCCCGCCGCCGCCCGCGCGATGACGAGCGCGACCGAGCGCCCGATCCGTTCCTATTTCTGGGCCCCGGACAGCCGCAGCCTGCTCTATATCCAGGACAAGGGCGGGGACGAGAACTTCCTGCTCTACGGCATCGACATCGCCAGCGGGAAGGAAACCACCCTGACCCCGTTCGAAGATACCCGGGTCCAGATCGTCGGCACGTCGGAGAATATCCGCGACCGGATCCTGGTCGGCCTCAACAATCGCGATCCGCGCTACCACGACGTCCACATGCTCGATCTCAACACCGGCCAACTGACCCTGGTGCTGCAGAACGACGCCTATGCCGGCTTCCTGGCGGACGACAATCTCGACTTGCGCATGGCGCTGCGCCCCAACGCGGCGGGCGGGATGGATTTCTTCCCGATCGTCGATGGCGAGATCGCCGACGAGCCGGCCGAAAGCACCGGGCTGGAAGATTCGCTGACGACCCAGCCGGCCGGTTTCACCACCGACGGCAAGACGATGTACTGGATCGACAGCCGCGGCCGGAACACCGCCGCGCTGATCGCGCAGGACGTCGCAACCGGCGAAAAGACCGTGATCGCGCAGAACGACAAGGCCGATATCGGCGGCGCGCTGACCGATCCGAGGACCGGCGAGATCGAGGCCTACAGCTTCACCTACCTGACCACCGAATGGACCGCGATCGATCCCGAGATCGGGAGCGCGCTCGACTGGCTCGACCAGCGGCTGGAGGGCGAGTTCGGAATCCAGTCGCGGACCGAGGACGACAGCAAGTGGGTGGTCTGGAACGACCCGCTGACCGCGCCGGTGCGGACGTTCATCTACGACCGCGAGGCGGGCACGCTGGAGGAATTCTACGTCAGCCGGCCCGAGCTGGAAGGCGCGCCGCTGCAGCCGATGCACCCGCTGGAGCTGACCGCGCGCGACGGGCTGACCCTGCCGTCCTACCTCACGCTGCCGCCGGGCTCCGACGCCGATGGCGACGGCGTTCCCGAGGCGCCGGTGCCGATGGTCCTGCTGGTCCACGGCGGCCCCTGGGCGCGCGACGGCTATGGCTACGATTCGCAGCACCAGTGGCTGGCCAACCGCGGCTACGCCGTTCTCAGCGTCAATTTCCGCGGCTCGACCGGCTTCGGCAAGGAATTCATCTCCGCCGGCGACCTCGAATGGGGCCGCAAGATGCACGACGACCTGATCGACGCGGTGGACTGGGCAATCGAAAGCGGCGTGACCGCGCCCGACAAGGTCGCGATCATGGGCGGTTCCTACGGCGGCTATGCCACGCTCGCCGGGCTGACCTTCACGCCGGAGAAATTCGCCTGCGGCGTGGACATCGTGGGCCCGTCCAACCTCGAGACCCTGCTGGAGACGATCCCGCCCTACTGGGCGCCGCTGGTCGAACAGTTCCACCAGCGCATGGGCGATCCCGACACGCCCGAAGGGCTGGCCCTGCTGAAGGAACGCAGCCCGCTCCATTCGGCGGACCGGATCACCAAGCCGCTGCTGATCGGGCAGGGCGCCAACGATCCGCGGGTCAAGCAGGCGGAAAGCGACCAGATCGTCGCTGCGATGCAGGAACACGGGATCCCGGTCACGTACGTGCTCTTCCCCGACGAGGGCCACGGGTTCGCCCGCCCGGCGAACAACATCGCCTTCACCGCGATCAGCGAGAATTTCCTCGCCACCTGCCTGGGCGGCCGGGCCGAGCCGATCGGTGACACCGTCGCCGCGTCCTCGGCGCAGATCGTCGAGGGCGAGGAATTCGTCCAGGGCCTGGCCGAAGCGCTCGCCGACTGACGCTTACGTAAAGTGCTGGCAAAAGCGGCCGCGCGGGGGTACCCATCCCCGCGCGGCCATTTTTTGCGGGAGAGGCACAATGGGCGATCGCAAGGCGATCTTCATCACCGGCGGCGGTTCGGGCATCGGGCGGGCCATTGCCCACCTGTTCGGCCAGCGCGGCTGGTTCGTGGGCGTGGGCGACATCGACACCGCCGGGATGGACCAGACGCTGTCGGCCATCGGCAACGGGTACACTTACGCCCACAAGTTCGACGTGCGCGACCGCGCCGCCTGGGACACGGCGCTGGACGCTTTCGCGACCGCGGCGGGCGGCCGGATCGACGTGGTCGCGAACAACGCCGGCATTCCGCTGGGCGGATCGCTGTCGGAAAACAGCACCGAGGAAATCGACCGCTGCATCGACATCAACCTGAAGGGCGTGCTCTACGGCGCGCAGGCCGCCCTGCCCTGGCTGGAGAAGACCGCGCCGGGCAGCTGCCTGCTCAACACGGCCAGCGCGGCGGGTATCTACGGGACGAGCGGGGCCTCGGTCTATTCGGCGACCAAGTTCGGCGTGCGCGGCGCGACCGAGGCGCTCGACGCCGAATGGGCCGAGCTGGGCGTCAGGGTCCGCAGCCTGTGCCCCGGCTTCATCGACACGCCCCTGCTCGAACATGCCCCGAACCAGCAGAGCAACGAGGCGATCCGCGACCGCGTGCGCGCCGCGGGGCTGGAGATCACCCCGGTCGAACAGGTGGCCGAAGCGGCCTGGGCGGCCGTCCATGGCGAGCGGCTTCACACCCTCGTCGGCCAGACCGCGCGGCGGCTGGCCTTCGGCGCGCGCTGGATGCCCGGCCGGGTGCGCAGGATGGCCCGCGCCACCGCGCGCCCGCTGGGGCAGTAAGCCGCCGCCTCAGAGCGCGTCGATCGCCTTCGCCATGTCGGCATCGCGCTGCGACAGGCCGCCTGCATCGTGCGTGGTCAGGGCGATCTGCACCCGGTTGTAGACGTTCGACCACTCCGGATGATGGTCGGCCTTGTCGGCGAGCAGGGCGACGCGCGTCATGAAGCCGAAAGCCTCGTTGAAATCGGCGAACGCGAACGTCCGCTCGATCGCGTCGCCGTCGCGTGCCAGCGACCATTCGGGGTGCCGGCGCAGCAGCTCTTCGCGTTCGGAATCGGTCAGGCGGGCAACGGCCATTTCGTGTCTCCTTGTTAGGCCGGGCGCTTTCGCCTAACCCGCGCGACCATGCAAGCGCACCTCGCCGCGACCGATCTCGCCTGCCGCAGGGGCGAGCGGGTCCTGTTCCGCGGCGTCTCGCTCGCGCTCGGCCCCGGCGCGGCCTGTCGCATCGCCGGGCCCAACGGGATCGGCAAGACCAGCCTGATCCGCATTCTCGCCGGCCTGCTGCGCCCGCTCGCCGGCACGGTCGAACGGCGCGGCATGGTCGCCCTGCTCGACGACCGCCATGCGCTGGACGCGCAGCTCCCCCTCGGCCGCGCGCTGGCCTTCTGGGCCCGGCTCGACCGCGCGGACGTGGGCCGGCAGGCCCGGCGCCTGGGCCTGGCGGGGCTGGAGGACGTGCCGGTCCGCTATCTCTCGACCGGGCAGAAGAAGCGCGCTGCACTCGCCCGCCTGGCCGCGCAGGGCGCGCCGGTCTGGCTGCTCGACGAACCGCTCAACGGCCTCGATGCCGAAGGTGCCTTGCTGTGCGAGGCGCTGGTCGCCGAACACTGCGCCGAAGGCGGCATCGCCGTGGTCGCCAGCCACCAGGTGATGGCGATGCCGGCCCCGGCCACGCTGGCGCTGGCCGACTTCGCCCTGCCCGGCCCGGCCGGCTCCCGCCAGGGGGAGACGGCCGCGTGAGGACGATCGCCGCCCTCCTGCGCCGCGACCTGGCCCGTCTGCTGCCCGGCGGGCGCGGAGGCGGGATGATGCTGCCGCTGCTGTTCTTCCTCGCCGTGGCCATGGTCTATCCCTTCGCCGTGGGGCCGGACGCGCAATTGCTGGCCGCCACCGGCGGGGGCGTGATCTGGGTCGCCGCGCTGCTCGCCGCGATCCTGCCGCTCGACCGGCTTCTGGCGGGCGACGTCGAACAGGGCCTGTTCGACCAGTGGGCGCTGCGCGGCATTTCGGAAGAACTGGTAATCGCCGTTCGCCTGTTCGCCCACTGGCTCGGCTTCGGCCCGTTCCTGATGCTGGCGGCGGTGCCCGCCAGCGCGCTCGTCGGGATCGACGGGGAAACGCTGCTTCTGGTGGAACTGGGGCTGCTCGCGGGGACTCCCGGGCTGGCGGCGATCGGCATCCTGATCGCCTCGCTGACGATCGGCCTGCGGGGCAGCGCGGCGCTGGCCGGGCTGCTGGCGATCCCGCTGGCCGTGCCCCTGCTGGTGTTCGGCGCGGGGGCGCTTTCGGCGCCGGGCGAAGGCGGGCTGGCGCTGACCGGCGCGATCAGCCTCCTGCTCGTGGCCATCGCGCCTTTCGCCGGCGGCGCCGCGATCCGCGCCGCGCGCGAGGAATAGTCACGCCCCGCGCGTCAACCCACGCAGAAATGCCAAAGCCCCCTTCAGTCGTAAGGGGGCTTGTGCAGGCCCTTCTCGCTCAGCGTGAAGATCTCGTTGCCGGTTTCGGTAATGCCGATCGAGTGTTCGAACTGGGCCGAAAGGCTCTTGTCGCGGGTCACGGCGGTCCAGCCGTCCTTCAGCAGTTTCACCCACGGTCGGCCGAGGTTGATCATCGGTTCGATCGTGAAGAACATGCCCGGGCGCAGTTCGGGCCCGGTGCCCGCGGTCGCCGCGTGGACGACTTCGGGCGCATCGTGGAACAGGCGGCCGAGGCCGTGGCCGCAGAACTCGCGCACGACGCCGTAACGGAACTGGCGGGCATGGGCTTCGATTGCGGCACCGATGTCGCCCAGGCGTGCGCCGGGCTGGGCCTTCTCGATCCCGATCATCAGGCATTCGTGGGTCACGTCCACCAGGCGCCGCGCCTTCAGCGGAACGTCGCCCACCAGGTACATGCGGCTGGTGTCGCCGTGCCAGCCGTCGAGCAGCGGGGTGACGTCGACATTGACGATGTCCCCGTCCTTCAGCGCCTTTTCCCCCGGGATGCCGTGGCAGACGACGTGGTTGATCGAGATGCAGCAGGAATGGGTATAGCCGCGATAGCCCAGCGTCGCCGGGACCGCGCCGCCCGCGAGCATGAGTTCGCGCACCTTGTCGTCGATCTCGGCCGTCGTCACGCCCGGCTGCATCAGCGGGACGATCGCGTCGAGGATGCTGGCCGCCAGCCGGCCGGCGCGGCGCATCCCTTCGAAGCCCGCTTCGTCGTGGAGCTTGATGGTGCCGTCGCGGATCACCGTGTCGCGGCTGTCGATCACCTGGTATTCGGTCATGCCCGGCGATGTAGGCGCACCGGCGCGCAATTGCCAGTTTAACGCGTGCCAGCTTGTGGGAGCCGTACTATCGGGCGGCGAAGGCCGCGCGGTATTCGCTCTTCACCGCGTCGAGCACCGCCGCGTCCACCGGGAAGTTCAGCTCGTAGGCACCTTCGGCATAAGGACCGGCGACATAGGGGCCGAACCAGATCCCGATCCGGTCGAACGCGCGGCCGTTCGACGACCCGACGAGGACGGTGGCATCCTTCACGTGCTGGCAGCTGTCGAAGCCGAAATCGTCGCCGCCCGGGCCGGCGGGCAGCGGCTCGCCCCGCCGCTGCGCCCGCTGCGCGTCGAGCGCCTCGCACAGCTTCTCGCCCAGCGCATCGTCGAGCGCCTCGGCGGAGCGGAACATGTCCACCCCGTCCCTCGCCCGCCCGGCCCGCTTGTCCCAGACCAGCGATTCGAGGCCGTACATCCCGTGCGCCCCGCCCGAATAGGTCGCGAACTCGCCCGAAAGCGAGAGGAAGCCGGGCGTTTCGGCGACCACTTTCCATTCCTGCGAATAGCTGTGCGGGCGATAGGGATAGTCGTTCGCCTCCGCCTGGGCGCGGTCGTCCCCCGCCTGCTCCTCCAGCGCGCTGCGGGCGTCTTCGCGCTTGCGGTCGAGCATCGCGGCGAGATCGGGGATCGCCCCGGCCGCGGCGGGGTAGGCATAGTCGAAGCTGTAGGTATCGTTCTCTTCCTCCACCGCGCTCGCGCCGCCGCCGGTGGCAGTGGCATTGGCCGTCGCGGCGCCCTGGGCGCCGACAGCTTGCGCGCCAGCACCCTCCTGCGAGACGCCCAGTTCCTCGCTCACCTCGTCGGGCGAGGAACAGGCGGCCAATGCGAGTGCAACCGGGATGGCGGCAATTGTGCGAAACGACATTGGATTTTCTCCCGCGAAAGGCGCTATCGGGCGAGTATGGGCCAGAACGCTACTCTCATTCAAGACGATCGCGGCCAGGACGCGATCCCGATCCACCTCGTCGGCAAGGACGGCTTCGAGGACTGGTCGCGCAGGCTTTCCGCCGGGCAGCGCGCCGCGCTCGCCGCGCAGCGTTTCGACGGCAGCGGGTTCCAGGTCGGCATCGTGCCCGATGGCGACGGCTGGTTCGCGGTGGGCGGCGTGGCCGACCCCGATTCGCTGTCGAGCTGGTGCATGGCCCGCCTGGCCGAGACCCTGCCCGCGGGCACTTATCGCCTTGCCGGGGGCGATCCCGGCCCCGCGGTCCACGGCTGGCAGACCGCGCAGTACCGGTTCGAACGCTATCGCAAGGAAGAGGAGCCGACCGGCCCGCGCGTGCTGCTGAGCGCGCAAGTGCGCGACATCGAACCGGCCCTGGCCGAGGCGCAGGCCGTGTGCCTGGTGCGCGACCTGGTCAATACCCCGGCCGAGGACATGGGCCCCGCCGCGCTGGAGGAAGAGTGCGAGCGGCTGGCCCGGGCGCACGGGGCGAAGCTGTCCACCACCCGCGGCGACGCGCTGGAGCAGGGATTTCCCATGGTCCACGCGGTCGGGCGCGCCGCCGCGCGCCACCACGCGCCGCGCCTGATGCACCTGACCTGGGGCAAGGAAAGCGATCCCGTGCTGGCGCTGGTCGGCAAGGGGGTCTGCTTCGATTCGGGCGGGCTGGACGTGAAGTCGTCATCGGGCATGTTGCTGATGAAGAAGGACATGGGCGGCGCGGCCCACGCGATCGCGCTGGCCGGGCTGGTCATGGGGGCGAACCTGCCGGTGCGGCTCCACCTGATCGTTCCCGCGGTCGAGAACGCGATCTCGGCCCATTCCTTCCGCCCGGGGGACGTGCTTTCCAGCCGCAAGGGACTGACGGTGGAAATCGGCAATACCGATGCCGAAGGGCGCCTGATCCTGGGCGACGCGCTGACGCTGGCGAGCGAGCACGGCCCCGACCTGGTGATCGATTTCGCCACCCTGACCGGCGCCGCCCGGGTCGCCCTCGGGCCCGAATACCCGGCGCTGATGGCGCGGCGCGACGAAACGGCCGCCGCGCTGATCGAAGCGGGCAAGGCGCACGACGACGAACCCTGGCGCCTGCCGCTGCCCGAAGCCTATGCCGAGTGGCTGAAATCGGACATCGCCGATACCAACAATGCCCATGGCAATGCCTTCGCCGGGGCCAGCGTCGCGGGCCTGTTCCTCGACAAGTTCGTCGGCACGCTGGACGACGGCACGCCGATCGACTGGGCCCATTTCGACACGTTCGCCTGGCGCCCGACGCCCAAGCCCGGCCGGCCCAAGGGCGGCGAGGCCTATGGCCTCAGGGCCGCGTGGCACATGCTGCGCGCGCGCTACGCCGGCGGATGACCCGCGGGCGCCGCGCTTGCCCAGCGGCCCCGCAGGGGGTAAGCGCGCCGCACCCAGACTTTCGAGGTCCGCAAAAGAAACTCCCGTGACGCCGCAAGAACAATACCCGTTGCCCGAAGGCCCGATCGGCCTGAAGGGCCCGGTCGCGCGCCCCGCGCCCGGCACCCTGCCGCTGCGCGGCGACCTGGCCCATGTCGCCCTGGCGGGACGCTTCCTCGCCGCCCATTACGTCGTGCCCCAGCCGCGGACCGTCGGCCCGCAGGGGGCGGCCCTGCACCTGGCCCCGCGCGACGACAGCGAGATCCTGGCCGAGCTCGAGGCCGGGGCCGCGATCGAGGCGCTCGACTATGCCGGCGACTGGTGCTGGGCCACCTGCGGCCCGGACGGGCCGAGCGGCTACCTGCCGATCGGGCGGCTGGCGCAATGACCACCGCGGTCTTCGTCGATGGCGCGGCCGGGACCACCGGGCTGGAGATCGTCGAGCGGCTGCGCGGCCGCGACGAGTTCGCGCTCCATGTGCTGGAGGGCGGCCGGCGCAAGGACCCGGCGGCCCGGCGCGAGGCGCTGAACGATGCCGACATCGCGATCCTGTGCCTGCCCGACGATGCCGCGCGCGAGGCGGTGGCCCTGATCGATCCGGCTTCGGGCACGCGCGTGATCGATGCTTCCAGCGCCCACCGCACCGCCGCGGGGTGGGCTTACGGCTTCCCCGAACTGGTCGGCCGCGACACCATCGCCGCCGCCGCCAGGGTCAGCAACCCCGGCTGCTATCCGACCGGCTTCCTCGCGCTCGTCGCGCCGCTCGTGCGCGAGGGGCTGCTGCCCGCCGACTGGCCTTACACGGTCAACGCGGTGAGCGGATATTCGGGCGGTGGCAAGGCCCTGATCGAACGTTTTCGCGCCGACGGGGCGCCCGCCTTCCGCGCCTATGGCTACGACCTGGCGCACAAGCACCTGCCCGAGATGAAGGCCCACGCCGGGCTGGCGCACGACGTGATCTTCGCCCCTTCGGTCGTGCCCGCCTATCGCGGCATGATCGTCGAGGTCCCGCTGCACCTGGGCGCGATGGAGGGCGAGCCGACGGCCGACCGGCTGCGCGATGCCCTGGCGCGGTTCTACGCCGGCTCCGAGGTGGTCGCGGTCGCCCCGGCGCGGGACACGGGCGAGCTGCTGCTCGAGCGCGAGGCCGAGCCGGGCGACGGCATGACGCTGCACGTTTTCGGCAATGCGGGCGGGTGGAACGCGCGGCTCGTCGCCGTTCTCGACAACCTCGGCAAGGGCGCCAGCGGCGCGGCGATCGAGAACCTCAACCTGATGTGCGGCCTTCCCGAGACCGCCGGCCTGCGCCTCGGTGCCTGATTTTTAGGCAGCGACTGGATTCCGATTGGGCAAACCGGCCTGCTCCGGGGCCGGCGCGATCGCGCCCTTTCCCTGCGCGGCGGGCACTTTTTGCCATCTGGCACGCTTCTTGATTTGCGTGCCCGGGTAAGCGATGAGCCGGACCGGGCGGGCAAGGAACTCCGCACGGATCGGCACATTGCGCAGGGATCGAAGGCCACATGAAAAAGATCGAAGCGATCATCAAACCCTTCAAGCTCGACGAGGTGAAGGAGGCGCTGCACGAAATCGGCGTGTCCGGCATCACCGTGACCGAGGCGAAGGGCTTCGGCCGCCAGAAGGGCCATACCGAGCTCTATCGCGGGGCCGAATACGTCGTCGATTTCCTGCCCAAGGTTAAGCTGGAAGTGGTCGTGGGCGACGAGATCGCCGAACGCGTGGTGGAGGCGATCGCAGCCGCCGCGCAGACCGGCCGCATCGGCGACGGCAAGATCTTCGTTTCCACCATCGAGTCGGCGCTGCGGATCCGCACCGGCGAGAAGGACGACGACGCCATCTGAGCTGCGCCCCGCGCGCACCCGTTCACCGCCCGAACCCGGGCAACCAAGAGGGAACCACATGTCCAAGGCCAAAGATGTCCTCAAGCAGATCGAGGAGCACGAGATCGAGTGGGTCGACCTGCGCTTCACCGACCCCAAGGGCAAGTGGCAGCACCTGACCATGACCGCCGCCATGCTGGGCGAGGACGAGCTGGAAGACGGGCTGATGTTCGACGGCTCCTCCATCGCCGGGTGGAAGGTCATCAACGAAAGCGACATGATCCTGAAGCCGGATCTCGAGCGGACTTACATCGATCCGTTCAGCGCCACGCCGATGCTGATCCTGTTCTGCGACATCGTCGAGCCTTCGACCGGCGACTGGTACGCGCGCGATCCGCGCTCGACCGCCAAGCGGGCGGAGAATTACCTCAAGAGCACCGGCATCGGCGACACCGTCTACGTCGGGCCGGAGGCGGAGTTCTTCATGTTCGACGACGTGCGCTTCGAAGACGGCTATGCCGGTTCGGGCTACGCGATCGACGACGTCGAGCTGCCGACCAACAGCGGCAAGGAATACGAGGCGGGCAACCTCGCCCATCGCCCGCGTGCCAAGGGCGGCTATTTCCCCGTCGCCCCGGTGGACAGCGCGGTGGACATCCGCGGCGAGATGGTCGCCACGATGACCGAGATGGGCCTCAAGTGCGACAAGCACCACCACGAGGTGGCCGCCGCGCAGCACGAACTGGGCCTGTTGTTCTCGACCCTGGTCGAAACCGCCGACAACATGCAGATCTACAAGTACGTCGTGCACCAGGTCGCCCATGCCTACGGCAAGACGGCGACTTTCATGCCCAAGCCGATCAAGGACGATAACGGCAGCGGCATGCACACCCACATGTCGATCTGGAACGAAGGCAAGCCGACGTTTGCGGGCAACGGCTATGCCGGCCTGTCGGACAACTGCCTCTATTACATCGGCGGCGTGATCAAGCATGCCAAGGCGCTGAACGCCTTCACCAACCCGACCACCAACAGCTACAAGCGGCTGGTCCCCGGGTTCGAGGCGCCGGTCCTGCTCGCCTATTCGGCGCGCAACCGCTCGGCATCGTGCCGCATCCCCTATGGCGCGGGCGACAAGGCGAAGCGGGTGGAATTCCGCTTCCCCGATGCGATGGCCAACCCCTACCTCACCTATTCCGCCCTGCTGATGGCCGGGCTGGACGGGATCCAGAACAAGATCCACCCGGGCGAGGCGATGGACAAGAACCTCTACGACCTGCCGCCGGCCGAGCTGGCCGACGTGCCGACCGTGTGCGGTTCGCTGCGCGAGGCGCTGGAGGCGCTTTCGGCCGACCACGACTTCCTGCTGAAGGGGGACGTGTTCACCAAGGACCAGATCGAAGCCTATATCGAGCTGAAGTGGGAAGAGGTCATGCGCCTCGAGACCACGCCCTGCCCGGTCGAATTCGACATGTACTACAGCGCCTGAGGCGCTGGACCCGATCACCACGGGACCCGATCACCGAGGGGGGCGTCCGGACGCGAGTCCGGGCGCCCTTTTGCATTGCGCGCCCTTTCGCCGGGTCGCGAACGGCGGGACGGCAACCGGCGGGCGGCGAACGGCCGGTTGCGAACGGCCGATTGCGAACGCCCGATTGCGAACGGGGGCGCCGGAGCCGGGCCACAAACCATTTTCCTACATGGCCATTTGTTGCCTAGTTGTTCCGCCTCGAATCGCAATCGACGAGGTGCCCCGATGCAACGCAAGACGATATTCCACGCGGTCCGGCAGATGCTCGGCCGCGGCTTCCGCCAGCGCGAGGTCGAGGCGCTCGACGCCGCGATCGATGCCGCGGCCGGTACCGCGCCCGAGACCGCGCCCCGCCGGGCCGGCGGAGGGCGCGAAAGCGGCGCGGAATTCTTACCCCAGGACAGTGTAACACCCGGTCCATGTCTCCCCCCGGACCGCCCGCCGCGGACGATCGGCGCCGAGGGGATCGCACTGGTCAGGCGGTTCGAGGGGTGCGCCCGCAAACGGCTCGACGGGCTGGTGGAAGCCTACCCCGATCCCGGCACCGGCGGGGCGCCGTGGACGATCGGCTGGGGCGCGACCGGGCCCGGGATCGGCCCCGGGACCGTCTGGACGCAGGAGCAGTGCGATGCACGCCTGCTGCGCGACCTCGAGCGCCATGCCGCCGACGTCGCCGCCGCGATCGGCGATGCGCCGACCACGCAGGGGCAGTTCGATGCCCTCGTCTCCTTCCACTACAACACCGGGGCCATCGCCCGCGCCACCCTGACGCGCCGCCACGTCGCCGGCGATCATGCCGCGGCCGCCCGCGAGTTCGCGCGCTGGAACCGCGCCGGCGGGCGGGTGCTGCGCGGCCTCGTGCGCCGGCGCCGGGCCGAGGCGCGCCTCTATGCCGGCGAGCGGCCGTGACCGGGCCGGGCCGCCCGGCCGCGGTCAGTAATCGCGGCTGACCTCGGCCCGCACGCTCTCGCGCCCGATGGTCGAGACGCTGGCGAGCAGCGAGAGCCAGGAGGTGACGCGGAACTCGACCTCGGTCGCGCTGTAGCCCTGCCCGTCGGTGATGATCTCGGCATAGAAGCGGCGGCCGAAGTTCTTGCCCACGGCCACTGCCGTCCCGCGGTCCAGCGCCGGGTCGGGCCCGACGATCCGCAGCCGGTCGAGCCCGATGGCGGAGCGCAGCTGGTTGATCGGGTCCAGCCCCCCGCCCCCGCGCAGCGAGGCGACCGCCGCGCCGAGCTGGAGCGCATCGGTGGCCGAGAGGTCGGCGATCGACCCGCCGAACAGCAGGCGGGCGAGGATCTCCTCCTCCGGCAGCGCGGGCGTGGAACTGAAGCTGATCTCGGGCTGCATGGCATTGCCCTGGACCTGGACGGTGACGTCGAGGCCGTCGCGCTCGGTCTCGGCGCGGATGTCCAGCCGCGGATCGATCGGGCCGGTCTCGTCGAACTCGATCTGGCCGCGGGTCAGCTCGAAACTGGCCCCGGCGAACGTGTACTCGCCGCGCACGACCTCGGCCTCGCCGCCGATCCGCGGATCGTCGGTCGTCCCGCGCACGCGCACGTCGGCGCGCCATTCGCTGTCCAGCCCCATGCCGTCGACATCGACGCGCGACGGGGCCCGGGCATCGATCAGGTATCGCCAGGGGGCGCTGGGGGCGGCGCGCGGCGCGATGTCGGCCGGGGCATTGACCTCGCGCGTGCGGATCTGCGGCAGGTCCTGCGCCTCGTCCATCGTGCCGAGCGACCAGCTCGCGCGGTTGACCAGCAGGCGGCCGGCGATCGTCCCGCCGATCCCGTCGGACACGATCCGCAAGGGACCGGTGACCGTGGCGGACAGGCCGTTGGCGTCGAGGAGGCGCGCGTTGCGCGCGGCAATGCGGATGTCCATCTGCGGGCCGCGCTGGCCCAGGTCGCGCAAGGTCACCGTGCCGCTGCCCGAAACCGCGCCGCCGCCCGGCGCCGTGCCGGAAAAGCGGGTCAGGCGCAGGCGCGCGCCGGCAAAGTCGCCCCGCGCGCTGACCCCGGTGATATCGGTGCCCGACAGGCCGCTGCGCAGCCGCAGGTTGTCGCTCGCCAGCGATCCGCGCACTTGCGGGTCGGCCAGCGTGCCGCTGACGTTGGCGGCGACCGAAAGCGGCCCGGTCAGGTCGAAGGTGTCGATCGCGGCCAGGCGCCAGAGCGCGTCGGCCGGGCCGGCGAAGCGCAGTTGCGCGGCCAGGCTGCCCGCGCGCAGGCGATCGAACAGCGCCCCCGCTGCCGGCATGCCGGAGATCCGCCCCTGCAGGCGGCCGCGCCGCTCGCCGCCCTCGTCGATCACGGCGCGCGTTTCCAGCTGGCTCGCGCCCAGCCGCGCGACCAGCGACAGGTCCACCGGGCGCGAGGTGAGGACGAGCCCGGAACGCGTGAGCCCTTCGACCTGGACGCGCGCGGTGCCGGTCGGCACGCCGCCTGCCCCGGCGCTGAAATCGACCACCCCGGAGATCGTCCCGCCGAGGCCGAGATCGTCGGTCACCGCGTCCACCAGCGAAAGCGGCATTTCCGCCATCTTCAGCTCCAGCGCCGTCGGGCCGGTGCCGCCGAACCGGCCGGAGGCGATCGCGATCCCGTCGCCATAGCTCACCTGCGTCGGTTGCAACGCCCACCCGCCGCCCTCGCTGGCGAGGAGGACCGCGCGCCGCGGCATCGTGATGCGGCGCCCGGCGAAGAACCCGCGCGCGGCCACGGCGATGCGCTGCGAGGCGATCTCGGCGTCGATCTGCATCCCCAGCCGGCTGCCGCGACGGCCGGTGAAGGCGACGTTGACGTCCCCCTGCCCGTCGCGCAGCTGCGCATCGGCCATCAGGCGGCCGAGGAACAGGCTGCCGTATTGCAGCCCCTGCGCGGTCATCTCGCCCTCGATCGTCGTGCTGCCTTCGGCCAGGAGACCGCTGGCGACGATGTCCGCCCGGCCGATCGCGATCGGGGTCGCGCCGCCGAAGCTGGCATTGCGCGCATCGATATCGACGTCGAACGCCTGCCCCCCGCCCCGCGGGGCAAGCGCGATCGTGCCGTCGAGCCCGCCGCCCGCCAGCGCGAGGTCGCCCGAAACGCCCGCGTCGCCGAGCACGAGGTCGCCCCGCACGCTCGTCTCCCAGAGGTCGAGCCGCTCGACCGCGATCCGCGTCGGTCCGCCGGCCGGCATCAGCAGTTCCAGCCGGCCGTCGAACGGGCCGAGCATCGATCCGCCCTCGGTATCGATCAGGAACCCGTCTTCGCTCGGCGCGATCGCGACCCGCACGTCCTCCAGCCCGGCCGCCGGCAGCGGATCGGCGAAGACCAGCGCGGCGCGCGGCCCGGCGCCGTCCAGCCCGGCCTCGACCGTGAACGGGCCATAATCGGTGTGCGTGCCGCGCCCGGCGATCGTCGTCGTCCCGCCCTGGACCCGCCCGTCGAGCGCCAGTTGCAGCTTCTGCGAATCAACCGTGAGATCGCGGAAGACGACCGGGCCGTCGGCGCTCAGCCCCACGCCGCCGCGCACGGCGATCGTCGGGCCGGCGAGGTTGGCCAGCGTGGCGTTGGTCACGCTACCGATCCGTCCCGCGAAGTTGGCGCGCAGCCGCCAGGGCACGCCGTCGGCGACGCGGAACAGGACCTTGGCCGTGCCGCTGGCGGAACCGACGTTGTCGAGCGGCAGCCCGCGCAGGGCGACCGGGCCGGCCAGCGCATAGGCGCCGGTGCGCGTCTCTCCACGCAGCGAGAACCGGGCGCTGGCATCGGGAAAGACCAGCCGCAGGTCGTCGGCCACGATGCGGGTGCCGCTATAGGCCACTTCGCCCGACAGGCGCCCGCGCACCAGCCGCGGATCGAGCAGGTCGTTGCCGGCGACGACCTGCTGGACGCGCAGGTCCAGGGGCAGGGTCCAGCGGACCCCGTCGTAAGTCGCCGTGCCGTCCTGCACCAGCCCGCGCACCTGGGTCGTGCCGGAAACGAACCGATCGACGACCAGGCGGTGCGCGATCGTCAGGTCGCGGAAGGCGCCATCGAGCGTGGCGACGATCCGCGCGCCTTCCACCCGCATGTCCGCCGCCGGCGCGGCCTGTGCCAGGCGCAGGTCGAGCGCGAAATCGTCGAAGGCATTGCCGGCCAGGTCCACCGCCCCCTGCGCGTCGCCCACCAGCCCGCGGGCGCGCAGCGCGAGGTCGCCGTCGAGCACGCTGTCCTCCAGCGTGCCGAACGCGGCCAGCGAGACCGGGCCTGGAAGGAGATCGGCCAGCGGCCCGTCCAGCAATGGCGCGGGGCTTGCCTGCCCGACCGCGCCATAGCGGCCGGCGCGGTTGGTCAGGCGGAAGGCGGCGAGGCGGTCGTCGTCCCGCTCCACCAGCAGCGCGCCGCGCCACTGGCTCCAGGTGCCGTCGCCGGTAATGCGCGCGCGATAGCCGGCGTCGGCCCCCGCCAGCCCGGCGATGACCCCGTCGCGCGGCGCGCGATAGTCGAGCTCGAGGTCGAACCGGTCGCCGTCCGGCTCGGCATCGACCAGCAGGCGCAGCGTGTCGCGCTGGCCCAGCCGCCCCGCGGCGTCGAGGAACACGCGGCCATCGCGAATGTCCGCCTGGGCAGACAGGTCCACCCGGTGCTCGGCATCGTCCACCACCCCGCGCGCAACGCGGAAGTTGTCCAGCTCCAGCCGGTCCACGCGAATGTCGAAATCGGGCAGGATCGGCGCGTCGGGATCGCCCGGCAGCAGCTCCGGCGCACGCAGCAGGGTCCCGCGGCGCGCGACGAGGTGGCGCACGTCGAGCCCGCTCCACAGCCAGTTCAGCGGCCGCCAGTCCAGCTCCGCCACCGGCACGGTGAGGAAGCGGCCTTCGGGGTCGGAGAGGACGAGGTCGTGCAGCGTCGCCTGGCCGTATATGTCCCCTTCGATCCGGCCGATCGCGATCCGCAGGCCGGACGCGGGCGCCACTTCGGCGATCCGATCGACGATGAAGCGCTTGCCGATCGGGCTGTTGAGCGCCGCCAGCGCGAGGACGACGAGCGCGACCAGACCCACCAGGATGCCGGCGGCCCAGCGCCCGGCCCGGCCCAGCCGCGAAGGGCCTGCCGCGCCCTCTTCGCGCGCGGGTGCATCGTCGGCGGCGGTGTCCGGCAGATCCTCCTCCGCCATCAGAAAGCCTGCCCCAGCGAAACGTAGACGGCCACGGCACTATGGTCCGGCCCCGGGTTCAGCGGCACGCCCACGTCCACCCGGATCGGCCCGAAGCCGGTGTGATAGCGCACGCCCAGGCCCGCGCCGACGCGGAACGTCTCGAAATCGGGGAACGTGCTGGTGCTGACCGTCCCCGCGTCGATGAACGGCACGACCGACAGCGCGCCGTCGAACATGCCGGTCCTGATCCGCGCCTCCAGCGCGACTTCGGCCAGCGAGCGCCCGCCGGTCGGATCGCCCAGGTCGTCGTGCGGGCCGATCTCGCGATAGCCGTAGCCGCGCACCGATCCGCCCCCGCCGGCATAGAGCCTGCGCGACGGCGCGATATTGGCGATCGCGGTCCCCTGGATCGTGCCGAAGCGCGCCCGGCCGGCGACCACCACGCTATCGCTCACCTGCTGGTAATAGCTCGCGTCGAACTGGCTGCGCAGGTAGAAGCTTTCGACCCCGTTGCTGCGCGAAACCTCGGGCGAGAGGCGCCCCGCGACGCGGAAGCCCTCTTTCGGATCGAGCAGGTCGTCGGTCGTGTCGAGCTGGAGGAACAGCGGGATCGCGCCGACGAAATAGGTCTGGCGCGCCTGCTGCGGCGCATTGCCCGCGGTCGCCGGGCGTTCCCCGGTGGCCACTGCCTCGAACCCGACGCTCCAGCTGATCGGCTTCTGGAACAGGAGGGTGGAGGACCGCTCGTAGCTGGCGACGAAGGCGACGGTCCGCGCGTCGAAGGCCGGGCTGTCGATCGTGCTGGCATAGGCATCGACGTTGAGGATGCGGTCGCGCCCGCCGAAGTTGTTGCGCCGGAAGGTGATCCCGGCCAGCTGTTCCTGCGTACCGGCGATCCCGCGCACCCGCACCGCCCCTTCGGGCGGGAAGAAGTTGCGGTGTTCCCAGCTCCCCTCCAGCCGGAAGCCCTCTTCCGAACCGTAGCCGATCGCGCCGGCGATCGTGCGCAGTTTGGCCTTGGTCATCTCGACGTCGAGGGCGACTTCGCCCGGCGTTTCCGGCCCCGGCGGGGCGACTTCGCGCTTGGTGATCGTGACCGACGAAACGAGGCCCGTGGCCACGATCGCGCGGCGCAGGTCCTGCTCCAGGCTGCGCTGGTAGACATCGCCGCGGTCGAAGCGGGCGATCGTTTCCAGGTGCCGGCTGGAGAGGAAATCGGGCGAACCGCTGACCACCTCGCCGAACGCGTACTTGCCGTTCGGCCGCACCGGCATCGTCAGGTCTCCCTGCGCGCGGGCATGGTCGATCAGCAGCTCGGGCGCGTCGATCTCGGCGAAGGGATAGCCGGTTTCGCCCAGGGCCCGATCGAGGTCGAACTGCTCCTCCACGATCGCGTCGCTCGACAGCGGGTCGCCGGTGGCAATGTCGAAGGCGTCGCGCAGCGCGGCGGCATCGGGCGCCCGGGCCAGTTCGCCCAGGTCGATCGCGCCGAAGCTATAGCGCTCGCCCGGCACGATATCGAAGCGGACCTGCGCGCCTGCATCGTCCGCCCCGCCGCGCCGGCCGGGCGCGCCGACGATGCGGATCACCTCGGCATCGTAATAGCCATAGACCTGCAGCAACTGGCCCAGCAGTTCCTCGTCTTCCCGCGCGCGGGCCGCGAGCTGGGCGATATTGTCGTCCACGTCGTCGTCCTGCAGCTCCTCGACGGTGGACAGCGCCTCGAACCGGTCGGCGAAGGCGTCGCGCATCGGGAAGGCGTCCTCGTCGGTCGGGAAGCCGAGCGCGAGCTCCGGCCCGAGCGAGACGACCTCCATTTCCGGCCCGCCGCGGAAGAACTCGCGGTCGATCTGCGCGAACTCGATCTCCTCGTCCCCGGCGAGCGGTTCGGGCCGGGGGATCGGCGCCTGGTCGGGCCAGGCGACCTCGATCGCGGGATCGTCCACCAGCGGGGAGGCGGGATCGATCGCGGGCGCCTGCTCCGCGCTGGCGCGCGCTTCGGGCTCCACCCCCTCGCGCGCCCAGCCTTCCGGGTCGTCCACCGCCGAATCGGGGATCAGGTCCTCCAGCCCCGGCGGGGCCTGGCGATCCTGCGCGAGCAGCGCGTGGGGAGCGGTGGCGAGGCCGAGCGCCGCGATCGCGGCGGCGACCCTAGTCGGCCATGCGATACTGGCTGGCGGTGCCATCCTTGGCCGGCCGGGCCGCGGCGGGCGAATCGCGGCGCCCGCCGACGGCGGCGGCGATGAGAGCGTCCTGCTCTTCCCGGCCGAGGCGGCGCCAGCCGTCGGTGCCGAGGCGCTCCAGCGGGCGGAAGCGGACCTTGTACTGCATGCTTTGCGATCCCTCGACCCAGTACCCGAGGTAGACATAGGGCAGGCCTTCCTCGGCAGCGCGGCGAATGTGATCGAGAATGATGTACGTACCAAGTCCAGACCGCGCCTCATGCTCCGGGTCGTAGAAACTGTAGATCATCGACAATCCGTCGCCCTGGCGATCGGTCAGGCACGCTCCGACAAGGCGACCCGGCCCCGAGCCGTCGGATGGTTCCCGATATTCAGCAACATAACTGCTAACCGGGGTGTGTTCCACCATGTCTGCAAAATCGAGTTCGTCCATCGACGCCATCCCGCCGCCCGGGTGGCGCACGCCGAGGTAGCGCTGGAGCAGTTCGAACTGTTCATCGGTCGCCCAGGGGCGGCACTCTGTCACTTCGAGGTCGCGGTTGCGCCGCGCGATCCGCTTCTGCGAGGACGAGGGGGCGAACGCGTCGGCCACCACGCGCACCGAGACGCAGGCCTGGCAGTCGAGGCAGCTGGGGCGATAGGCCACCGTCTGGCTGCGGCGGAACCCGATCCGGCCGAGCGCCTCGTTCAGCTCGTCCGCGTTCGGGCCCTTCAGCTCCGTGAAGACCTTCCGCTCGCTGCGCCCCGGGAGGTAGGGGCACGGCGCCGGGCTGGTCACGAAGAAGCGGGGGAAACGAACGGGGGCCGTCACGACTGGGGCTTTACCTCTCTCGGCTGGAACGGACGCTTTGCGAGCACGAACCGACTATGCCGACATGTGCGGCCGGGTAAAAGTCCCTTAACCATAGATCCGCGCCGAATGGCGCATTTTTGAACAGCCCCCTTCGAACGCCGCGCCCTCGAACGGACCTCGGCCGCTCGCAGCCTCGCGGCCGGGCGGGGCCGGACCGTCAGGCCAGTTCCACCTGGCTGACCGAGTATCCCTGTTCGCGCAGCGCCGCGACGAGGGCGTCGATCTGCTCGCGGTCGCGCGCCTCGCACTCGATATCCGTGATCAGCCCCTTCGCCGGGAGGCTGGTGAAGATCCGCTGGTGATAGATCTCGATGATGTTGACGTTGTGCGCCTCGAACTCGCGCATTACGCGGTAGAGCGCGCCGGGCCGGTCCTGCAGCGTGACCCGCAGGCGCGCCAGGCGGCCCGACCGCGCGAGATCGCGCAAGAGGACGTTCGCCAGCAGGCGGGTATCGATATTGCCGCCGCACAGGACGAGGCCGATCTTGCGCCCGGCGAAGCGCTGCGAATGCTCCAGCACCGCTGCGAGCCCGGCCGAGCCGGCCCCTTCGACCACGGTCTTCTCGATCTGGAGCAGCAGCGACACCGCCTTTTCCAGCGATTCCTCGCTGACCAGCATGATGTCGTCCACCCGGTCGGCGATGACCCTGGAGGTGAATGCACCCGGCGCCTTGACCGCGATCCCTTCGGCCAGCGTGTCGCCGCCGCAATCGCGGTCTTCGCCCTTCACTTTCGCATACATCGACGGGAACAGGGCCGCCTGCACGCCGACGACCTCGATCTCGGGCCGCAGGGCCCGCGCCACGGTGGACATGCCGGAAATCAGGCCCCCGCCGCCGATCGGCGTCACCAGACAATCGATCTCGGGCGCGTCCTCCAGCATCTCGAGCGCCACGGTGCCCGCGCCCGCCGCGACGTTGGGATCGTCGAACGGGTGCACGAACGTGAGGCCCAGCTCCTCCTCCAGCTTGCGCGCGTGGGCATAGGCTTCGTCGAAAGTCTCGCCTTCCAGCACGACCTGTCCGCCCACGCTCTCGGTCTGCATGACCTTCACCGTCGGGGTCGGGCGCGGCATGACGATCGTGACCGGCACGCCGAGTCGGGTGCCGTGATAGCTGAGCCCCTGCGAGTGGTTGCCGGCCGAAGCGGCGATAACGCCGCGCTCGCGCTGCTCGGGCGAGAGGAGGAGCAGCGCGTTGAGCGCGCCGCGTTCCTTGTAGGCGGCGGTGAACTGCAGGTTCTCGAACTTGAGCCAGATGTCCGCCCCCGCGATTTCCGACAGCGTCTTGCTGTGCATCGTCGGCGTGCGCACGACGGCGCCGGCGATCCTCTCGGCCGCGGCGCGGACGTGATCGACGGTGAGGCTGTCGGCGGAGGATTCCGCTGCGGAAACGGTGGCTGGCTCGGTCATGGCCGAGCGCCCTAGGGCAAAACGGCCAAGCAGGAAATATGCGACGTGACGGCCCCGGCGAGCGCCCGCTCGCTCCGCCGGCGCCGATCCCGGCCCCTATTGCATCCCCCGCCACTTGCCGTAACTGCCGGGCCGACGGCCGAAGCCGTGCCTGCGAAGCTAAGGAGAGACGATGATCCGCCCCGCCCTTTCCGCCCCCGCCCGCTCCGCGATCGCCCTTTCCGCTGCCGCCCTCGCCTGTGCCTGGGCCGCCCCCGCCGCGGCCGATACCCTGGTGGACAATATCCAGGGCATCACGATCGACACCGATGGCGAGGTGGAAACCTTTACCGGGCTGGTCATCGGCGACGACGGGCGGATCGCGAAAGTCCTGGGCCGGCGCGACAAGCGGCCGCGCGATACCGATTTCCACGTCGATGGCGAAGGGCGCTTCGTGATCCCGGGGATCGTCGATTCGCATCTTCACGTCATGGGTATCGGACTCGCGGCGCTCACGCTCGACCTGTCGGACACGACCTCGCTGGCCGATGCGCAGCAGAAGATCGCCGCCTATGCCGCGGCCAATCCCGGCCGCCGCTGGATCATCGGGCGCGGCTGGAACCAGGAGAAATGGGGCCTGGGCCGGTTCCCGACCGCCGAGGAGCTCGATGCCGCGGTGGCCGACCGCCCCGTCTGGCTGGAGCGGGTGGACGGCCACGCCGGCTGGGCCAACACCGCGGCCATGCGCATCGCGGGGGTGGACGCGGACACGCCCGACCCCGCGGGCGGGCGGATCGAGCGCGTTGCCGGCACGCGCCGCCCGGCGGGCGTGTTTGTCGATGCGGCGAGCGAACTGGTCGCGGCCAGGCTGCCCGCGCTGCGCCCCGAGGACCGCGACCTCGCGCTGCAGAAGGCGCAGGACGCGCTCCTGCGCCAGGGCGTCACGGCCGTTGCAGACATGGGCACGACGATCGAGGACTGGCAATCCTATCGCCGCGCGGGCGACGGCGGCTGGCTGAAGATCCGGATCATGGCCTATGCCGCGGGCACCGGGGCGATGGAACTGATCGGCGGCCCCGGCCCGACCCCGTGGCTCTATGACGACAGGCTGCGGCTGAACGGTGTGAAGATCTACCTCGACGGGGCGCTCGGCTCGCGCGGGGCCTGGCTCAAGCGGCCCTATGCCGACGACCCGGACAATACCGGGCTGCCGCTGCTGACCGGGTCGCAGCTTCGCAACCTGATGAGCCGCGCCGCGCTCGACCGGTTCCAGGTCGCCGTCCACGCCATCGGCGATGCCGCCAATGCCGAGGTGCTGACCGCGATCGACGAGCTTTCGGAAACCTATGAGGGCGACCGCCGCTGGCGAATCGAACATGCTCAGGTCGTCGATCCGGCCGATATCCCCCGCTTCGCGCGGCACGGCACGATCGCCTCGATGCAGCCGGTGCACCAGACCTCCGACCGGCAGATGGCGGAGTTGCGGCTCGATCCGCCGCGTCTCGCGGGTGCCTATGCATGGAAATCGATGACCGGGGGCGGCACTCCGCTGGTCTTCGGATCGGACGCGCCGGTCGAATCGGCCGATCCCTTCGCCGGCCTGGCCGCCGCGATCACGCGGCGCGGGGCCGACGGGCAGCCCTTCGGCGGCTGGTACCCGGCCGAGGCGGTCGGCCGCGAACAGGCGCTCGCCTCGTTCACCAGCCTCGGCGCCTATGCCGGCTTCGCCGAAGGGCGATTCGGCCGGATCGCCGAAGGGGAGTGGGCGGATTTCGTCGTGATCGACACCGACCCGCTGCTCGCCACGCCCGAGGAACTGCGCGCCACCCGGGTCCTGCAGACTTGGGTCGGGGGGGAACGGCTTTTCCTCGCCGGGGAAGCGGCCGACGACTGATCCTGCCGCCGCCCCGGCTGCACGATTGGTCGAAAAGTGCTTCGGCCGCGATACTCTTAGTGCTTTTGCAACCTTATTCGGTGATTGCGCCGATACGGCGAGACTTTTGAGCCACAGTGGTGCCTTTATTGTTTTTCGTCGGGAATTTTGGGTTGTCAGCCCAATGCGCCTGCCTTAGTGGGGGCGACGAGTTTCGAAGTGTTTGAGTGCTCAGGAGACGTATCGATGAAATTCCGCAACGTTCTTGCCGCGACGGCAGCTCTGTCCCTCGCCGCGTCGCCGGCCCTCGCTCAGTCGGCCCCGGTTGCCGATCGTGCGACCGCTCCCGTCGAAGGTGAGAGCGAGATCGCTGGCGGCAGCTCCAGCATCATTCTCGCCATCCTGGCGGCGGCCGCCATCGTGGCCGGCATCGTGATCGCCGTCGACGGCGACGACGATCCCGTCAGCGTCTAATTCGACCGAATCAGAACACGGTTCAGGAAAACGGGGCTTTCGGGCCCCGTTTTTTTGTGCCCGCTTTCCACGGCTGACGCGATCTCCCCTCCGCACGCGCGGCCGCGCGGGACCAACCGCCGGTAGCGCACCGGCCATTGCGGACGATCAGGGCTTCGCGAGGACAACGACCCGGCAAAACCGGGATGGCGCGGTGCGATGCCCCATGCGCGGCAGATGCCCGGCCACGGACCCATCTCTGCCCGGGCGACCTTGCGGCCCACTTCACGGCGGCCCGCCCTCGTTCCGTCATGTCCGCGCAGGCTGGACGGCAGGCGGAATCAGACTTCCTCGCCCGGCGCTTTCGGCGGGGCTGCCCCGGCCTCCGCGCCGATTTCCTCACCCTCCGTCTCCCGCCGCCGCTCGGTAATCCGCATCAGCGCCAGCGATCCTTCGAACAGCAGCAGCAGCGGCAGGGCGAGGATGAGCTGCGAGCCGGGATCGGGCGGCGTGACGATGGCCGAGACGGCGACGACCAGCACGACGACATAGCGCCGCGCCGAAACCAGCTGGGCGCGCGAGACGATGCCCGCGCGGTTGAGCAGCAGCAGCAGGACCGGCAGCAGGAAGCTGATGCCGAAGGCCAGGATGAACTGCATCACCAGCGACAGGTAATTGCCGGTGCCGGGCAGCGCCTCGATATCGAGGCCGCCGACGGTCCCTTCGAAGCCGAGGAACCAGCGAAACGCCGTCGGCATGACGACGTAGTAGGCAAGCGCGGCCCCGCACACGAACAGGATCGGGGTCGCGACCAGGAACGGCAGGAAGGCACGTTTCTCCCGCGCGTAGAGGCCGGGGGCGACGAAGGCCCAGAGCTGGTTGGCAATGATCGGGAAACTGATGAAGAATGCCGCGAAGAGCGCCACCTTCAGTTCGACGAAGAACGCCTCGTAGAGCTGGGTGTAGATGAGCCGCCCCTGCCCCTGGGGGAAAGCGGCGGTCAGCGGGCGGACCAGGAATCCGAAGATGTCGTCGGCGAAATAGAGGCAGACCGCGAAAGCGACCGCGAGCGCGAGGACGCAGCGCAGCAGGCGCGTGCGCAGCTCGATCAGGTGGTCGAGGAGCGGCGCCTGCGTCTCGTCGAGATCGCGCAGTTTCAGTGCCATGTCCGCCCTACCCCACCGGCGGCTTGCCGAGCGGCAGGCCGGGTTGATCCTGGCCGCCGCTTTCGCGATCCGCTTCGCCAATGCCGGCCGCGGGCGGTTCGCCGCGCGCCTCCGCCGAGGCGGGCGTCGCGCCGCCCGAGGGGGCCGCGTGCGAGCCGTCGATATCCGGCGCTTCCATGTCCTGCGGGGGATGCTGGGCCATGATCCGGGCGTTCTGCTCGCGCCATTTCTTCTCCATGTCCTCCATCTCCGCCTCGCGGACCATCGCGTCGATGCCGGTGCGGAAATGGGCCGACACCCGGCGCACCTTGCCGATCCAGCGCCCGGCCGTGCGCAGGGCGAGCGGCATGTCCTTCGGGCCGATCACGAGGATCGCCACGATCGCAATCACCAGGAGCTCGGTTGCGCCGATATCGAACATGGGATCAGGCGGCGCGGCGCAGCCGCATCAGCGGCCCTTGTCGCGCGATTCCGCCGCCTTGGTATCCGCCGCGGCGTCGGACGCGGGCTTGGCCTCGTGCGCGGGGCCTTCGATCCGCGGTGCGGGCTTGTTTTCCTGCCCGTCCTCTTCGTTCATGCCCTGCTTGAAGCTTTTGATTCCCTTGCCGAAATCCCCCATCATCTCGGAAATGCGGCCGCGCCCGAACAGCACGAGGATGACGAGCGCGATGATGATAAGCTGCCAGGGGCCGAGCGACATGGGTAACCTTTCCGATTGCTTTGGCCCATTATAGGCGCTCGCCCCGCCCGTTGCCAGCGGCGAAGGCAGCGATCAGTGTTCCGGCGAACGCTGCGGCGCGGCGGCCCCGCTGCCGGCCCGGCTCTCGTCCGCGCCGCAATCGTCCGGGCCCAGCTCGTCCGGCACCTGATCATCCGGCGCCTGATCGTCAGGCACCCCGCCTTCGGGCTCCCCGTCCCCCGCGGCCCGTTCCTGCGAGACGATGGCATCGTAGGCGTCATCGACCGGGTCGAGCAGGCCGGCGGCGCGCAACTCGTCGATGCCGGGCAGGTCGCGGCGCGATTCGAGGCCGAAGTGCTGGAGGAACTCGGGCGTTGTTGCATAGATCACCGGCCTTCCCGGCACCTCGCGCCGGCCGGCCGCGCGCACCCAGCCCGCCTCCATCAGCACGTCGAGCGTGCCTGAGGAGGTCTGGACGCCGCGAATCGATTCGATTTCCGCCCGGCTGACCGGCTCGTGATAGGCCACGATCGCCAGGACCTCGGTCGCCGCGCGGCTGAGTCGGCGGACCTGTTCGCGCTCCCGCCGCAGCAGGTGGGCAAGATCGGGCGCGGTCTGGAAATGCCACCGCTTGCCGCGCTCCACCAGTTCGATCCCCCGGCCTGCATAGTGCCCCGCCAGTTCGCGCAACGCCCGGCGGACCGCGGCCGGCTCCGCATCGCCGAGGTGGCCCGCGAGCGCTTCCACCGTCATCGGTTCTTCGGCCGCGAACAGCGTGGCTTCCACCGCGCGCTGGAGATCGTCCACCGCCCCGCTCATCCCGGCGCCCGCCGCAAACGCAGGGGGCCGAAGGTTTCCTGCTGGTCCAGCTCCGCCTTGCCGAGCCGGGCGAGTTCGAGCGCGGCGACGAAGCTCGATGCCAGGGCGGAACGGCGCAGGCGCGGTTCGGCGTGCGGCGGCAGGAAGTCGCGCAGTTCCATCCAGTCCAGAGTCACGCCAAGCATGGCCGAAACCCGGTCCAGCGCCGATTCGAGCGTCATCACCGGCCGTTCGCGCACCATGTGGATCGCCGGTGCCGTGCGGGCCTTGACGCGGCCATAGGCCTGGACGAGCGCGTACCAGTCGCACGTCCAGCGCGTCGTCCGGTCGATCCGCAGGCCTTCGGGCGCCGGCCGCAGGAAGACGTCGCGCCCGATGCGGTCGCGCGCCATCAGCCGCGCCGCCGCCTCGCGCATGGCGCCCAGCCGCTGGAGGCGCAGTTGCAGGCGCAGGGCCAGCTCTTCCGGGCTCGGGTCCTCCTGCTCCTCCCTGGGCAGCAGCAAGGCGGACTTGAGGTAGGCGAGCCAGGCCGCCATCACCAGGTAATCGGCCGCCAGTTCCAGCCGCAACGCCTCGGCCCGCTCGATATAGTCGAGGTACTGGTCGACCAGCGCGAGGATCGAGATCGAGCGCAAGTCCACCTTCTGCCGCCGCGCGAGATCGAGCAGGAGATCGAGGGGCCCTTCCCACCCGTCGAGCTCGAGGTAGAGCGCGGTTTCCTCGCCCTCGCGCGTGCCGGGGCCGTCCCAGCCGCTTTCCGGCCTTTGCGACGGCGTTTCGCCGACGACGGAGCCGGCCTCGTTCACGCGGCCTTCCCGGCTTGCGAAAGCAGCGCGTCGCGCTTGGCAATAAGCGCGCGCCGCCTCTCCGCGTCGTCCACCGGCGCTGTACTTTCGAGCGCCGTCCCTTCGAGAGCGCGGGCCAGCCGCTCGCGCGTGCGCGGGCCGGCCGGCGGGAGGCCGTTTGCCATGGCCGCCATGTCGTTCATCCTCGCCCAGCAGTTCAGCACCAGGTCGCAACCGGCCGCAATCGCCCGTTCGGCGCGTTCGAAGACCGATCCGGACAGGGCCTCCATGTCGATGTCGTCGGTGAGCAGGAGGCCGTCGAACCCGATCCGGCCCCGGATCACGTCACCGATCACCTTGGGCGAGAGCGTGGCCGGGTTCTCCCCGTCCCAGGCGGCGAACAGCAAGTGCCCGGTCATCCCGACCGGGGCGTGCGACAGCGCCGCGAACGGCGCGAGATCGGTTTCCAGCTCTTCCGCGCTGGCGGTGACGGTGGGCAGCTCCTTGTGCGTGTCGGTGCTCGAACGGCCGTGGCCCGGCATGTGCTTGATGCAGCCGGCCACCCCGCCCCGAGCCAGCCCGTCGAGGATCGCCCGCCCCAGCGCGGCGACCTGCATCGGCGTATCGCCCAGCGCGCGGTCGCCGATCACGTCGTGCGCGCCTTCCTGCCGGACGTCGAGCGGCGGATGGCAGTCCACGGTAATGCCCATTGCCGAAAGCTCCAGCGCCATCGCCTCCGCATTGACGCGGGCCGCCTCGATCGCGCTCGCCGGGGCCAGGCGATAGAGGCGGTCGAACGCCTCGCCTGTGGGATAGTCGCCCCAGTGCGGCGGGCGCAGCCGGGCGACGCGCCCCCCTTCCTGGTCGATGCAGATGAACAGCCGCTCGCGCCCGTGGAGATCGCGCAGGCTGTCGGTCAGCGCGCGCAACTGTTGCGGCGTTTCGCAATTGCGGCCGAAAAGGATGTAGCCGGCCGGATCGGCCTCGCGGAAAAAGGCACGCTCTTCCGTTGTCAGCGCAGTCCCGGACAATCCGAAAATGGCGGGCGTCATGGCCCGGGGTTCGCAGCTATCGCCGCCGACCGCAAGCGCGCCCTGCGCTTGCGATGTGCAAAACGCGCGTCCCCCGCGCGGCCCTGTCGCCGAAGCCGGCTGTCAGCGCCCGCTGTCCCGAGGCGGACCTGCCCGGTCAGCGCTTGACCTGGCAGGCGACCCCGTCGGACTGCAAGGCGTCGCACAGCCGCTTCGCGGCGGCGACATCGTCGGCGACGGCCTGGAGGCGATAGACCTTGCCGATATCGGCCTGCCCTTCCACCACCCGGTGGCGCACGCCGCTCAGCGCGTTGGTCTGGCGCGTCAGCGTGGTCCAGCCCCGCTGCGCCAGCTCGCGGGTGGAAAACGCGCCGACCTGCACGCCGACGCCGGCGGGGGCCTGGTTCGTCTCGCCGCCATCGCCATCGCCGTCTTCGCCGTCGGCCGCCGCGGGCGCAGGCTCGCTCTCGGCCAGGCGGCCTTCGCGGGTTTCGCCTTCGCCGATCGCGGGCGCGATGTCGCCGGTGCCTTCCGCGATCCGGCCGCCGGGATTCTCGGGCCGTTCCTTGTACGGCCCTTCGGGCGCCTCGATCGTGCTGCCGTCGGCGACCGCTTCGCCCGCGGAGTCGCGGTTGAGCAGGTACCACCCGCCCCCCAGGAGCGCGGCGAGCACCACCAGGGCCACCAGGACGAAACCGACGATACGGCCGGTATCGACGCCCGGCTCCTCGTCCTCGTAATCGGCCGATTCGAGCCAGGGCAGGCGTTCGTCCTCGTCGAGTTCGAGCCGCCCGTCGTCGGTGGCCTCGCCCTCTTCCCAGGTCTCTTCCGCCGGCTCTTCGCCCTCGTATTCCCCGTCGCGCCCCGCCATGCTCACATCTCCTCCACGGCCTCCACCCCCAGCAGGGCCAGGCCATTGCGTATTACCTGCCCGATCTGCGCGGCGAGGAAAAGCCTCGCCGCGGTCAGCTCGTTGTCATGTGCCACGATGAAGCGCTTCGCCGGGTCGTCGTTGCCGAGGTTCCAGTAGGCATGGAACGCCGCCGCGAGGTCGTAGAGGAAGAACGCGATCCGGTGCGGCTCGCGCGCCTGGGCCGCGGCCTCGACCACGCGCGGGAACTGGGCCGCCTGCTTGACCAGGGCAAGCTCCTCGCCGCCCAGCCGGTCGAGCGCGTCCGGGGCGGGCGCCACGCCCTCCGCCGCCCCCTTGCGCAAGGTCGAGCTGATCCGGGCATGGGCATACTGCACGTAGAAGACGGGGTTGTCCTTCGACGCCTCGACCACCTTGGCGAAGTCGAAGTCCATCTGCGCCTCGGGCTTGCGCGTCAGCATCGTGAAACGCACGACGTCCTTGCCCACTTCGCGCACGACGTCGGCGAGCGTGACGAAAGTGCCGGCGCGCTTCGACATCTTCACCGGTTCGCCGCCGCGCAGGAGCTGGACCATCTGGACCAGCTTCACGTCGAACGGGATCGTCCTGCCGCCCGCGCCTTCGCTCAGCGCGGCGACGGCCGCCTTGATCCGCTTGACCGTGCCCGCGTGGTCCGCGCCCCAGATGTCGATCAGGGCGTCGGCCCCTTCGGCCTTCTGCATGTGATAGGCGAGGTCCGCCCCGAAATAGGTCCAGCTGCCGTCGCTCTTGCGGATCGGGCGGTCCTGGTCGTCGCCGAACCGGGTGGAACGGAACAGCGGCAGCTCGACCGGCTCCCAGTCTTCCGGCGTTTTGCCCTTGGGCGCTTCGAGCAGGCCGTCATAGACGAGATCGTGCTCGCGCAGCCAGGCCTCGGCCGCTTCGGGCTTCCCCGCACGCTGCAGCTCGGCTTCCGAGGCGAAGACGTCGTGATGAATGCCCAGCAGCGCGAGGTCCGCGCGGATCAGCGCCATCATCTCGGCAACCGCGCGCTCGCGGAACAGCGGCAGCCAGTCGCCTTCGGGCCGGTCGCGGTGGGCATCGCCGAACTCGGCGGCCAGCGCCTCGCCCACCGGCTTCAGGTAGTCGCCGGGATAGAGGCCTTCGGGGATCGCGCCGATATCCTCGCCCAGCGCCTCGCGATAGCGCAAGTGGGCGGAACGGGCGAGCACGTCCACCTGCCCGCCAGCATCGTTGACGTAGTATTCGCGGACGACCTCGTGCCCGGCGAATTCCAGCAGGGCCGCCAGGGCATCGCCGACCACGGCCCCGCGGCAATGCCCCATGTGCATGGGGCCGGTCGGGTTGGCCGAGACATATTCGATATTGACCCGCTGGCCCGCGCCCATCGCGGACCGGCCATAATCGCTGCCAAGCCCTGCGATCGCGCCGATCTCGCGCCGCCACGCGGAATCGGCCAGCCGCATGTTGATGAAACCGGGGCCGGCGATGCCGGCGCTTTCGATTTGGGCGTCCCGGCCCAGGTGCTCGACGATCCTTTCGGCAAGGGCGCGCGGGTTCGTCGCGGCCTGTTTGGCCAGGACCATCGCGGCATTGGTCGCCAGGTCGCCGTGGCTCGCATCGCGCGGCGGCTCAACGGTGACATTGGCGCGCGAAACGCCGGCGGGCAGCACCCCCTCGGCTTCCAGCGCGGCGAGAACGGCATCGACTTTCGCCGCGAAGGCGGCGTGGAGGGTCTTTCTATCCGACATGGCCCGCGCGGTTAGACGAAATGGGGCGAAGCGCAAGCATGCGCCGCCTGCCCGGCCGCCATGACGGCGCCGCTAGCGCGTGGCGTTGTAGGCCAGTTGTTCCTCGGTCAGCTGGAAGCCGACGAGCAGTTCGAACGTCGCCCGGTTCAGCGCGGCGCGCACTTCGGGGTTGGCCAGCGGGTCGAGCGCAGCGTCGGGATCGCCCGCGCGACGGCGGCGCGTGATGCGTTCGCGGATGTCGTCGGGCAGCGTGGCCGCCGCGCGATCGACGAAGGCGCCCGCGACGGCGCGGGCCTGCGCCCGTTCCTGCCCCGGCGCGAAATCAATCACCACCGTGCCCAGCCGCTTCGACTGGACCGCCGAACCGCCGCGCAGGACGGTGGCGAAATAGGGCAATTCCACCCGGCGCGCCTCGCGCGTGTCGCTACGGCGGGCGAGAACGTCGAACGTCGCCTCGCTATAGATGCGCTCGCCCCCCTGCTCGTTGCAGGTGGAACGCAAGTTGGTGATCGAGGCGGTGACGTCGATGTCGGCCGCGTTGCGGCTGCCCGGCGTGCGGAAGGTCGTGATGTCGCCGGTATAGTCGGGCACGCCGACGGCGGGGCACGGGGTGCGCACGGCGGTAATGCCCACGCCCTGGTCGATGACGAGGTCACCCTCCCCCGCACAGGCCGCCAGGGCTGCGGCGAGAGCTACGGGGGCTAGGGCGCGGCGGCTCGGGATCATGCAAGGCTTCCTTCGAATTCCAGTGACGCCGCCCTAGCGGCGCGAGCGGCAAAGCGCTAGAGGCGCGGACATGAATGCCCCATTGCAGACCGCTGCGCGCCCCGACGAACGGCCGGCGCTGACCCTGCTGATCGCCGCGCCGCGCGGGTTCTGCGCCGGGGTGGACCGCGCGATCGAGATCGTCGAACGCGCGCTGGAGCGGTACGGCCCGCCGGTCTACGTGCGGCACGAGATCGTCCACAACCGCTATGTCGTCGATGGCCTGAAGGCCAAGGGCGCCGTGTTCGTGGAAGAGCTGGACGCCGTGCCCGACGGCGCACCGGTGGTGTTCAGCGCGCACGGCGTGCCCAAGGCCGTCCCGGCGGAGGCCGAACGGCGCGGGCTCGACTATCTCGACGCCACCTGTCCGCTGGTCAGCAAGGTGCACCGGCAGGCGGAACGCCAGATCGAGGCCGGGCGCCATATCCTCTTCATCGGCCACAAGGGGCATCCCGAAGTCGTGGGAACGATGGGCCAGGTGCCTCAAGGCACGATGACGCTGGTCGAAACGATCGACGACGTCGCCGGGCTGGCCTTCTCGACCGAGGAACCGCTTGCCTACCTGACGCAGACCACCCTTTCGGTGGAGGACACGCGCAACATCGTCGCGGCGCTGCAGGAACGCTTTCCCCAGATCGTCGGCCCGCGCGCGGAAGATATCTGCTACGCCACCTCGAACCGCCAGGCCGCGGTCAAGGCGATCGCGCCCGACAGCGATCTCGTGCTGGTGATCGGGGCGCCCAATTCGTCCAATTCGCTCCGCCTGGTCGAAGTCGCCGAACGATGCGGGACCGCTGCCCGCCTGATCCAGCGTGCCAGCGACATCGAACCCGAATGGCTGGAAGGCATCGGCACCGTCGGCCTGACCGCCGGTGCCTCCGCCCCCGAAACCCTGGTTCGCGAAGTGGTGGACCGCCTGTCGCAGTGGCGCACGGTGGAAGAACACACGCTCGTGACGGCGGAAGAGAAAATGGTGTTCAAGCTCCCGCGCCAGCTGGCGGACTGAGGCCCCGCGTGGCGGTTTACACGCACCTCGGCGCGGAAGACCTGGCCGCGCTGATCGCCCATTACGACGTCGGTACGCTGGTTTCGGCCAAGGGGATCGCCGAGGGCGTTTCCAACAGCAACTGGCTGATCGAAACCGATCGCGCGCGCTATATCCTGACGATGTATGAACGGCGGATCGAGCTGGACGACCTGCCGTTCTTCCTCGGCCTGCTCGATCACCTGTCGGCCGCGGGCTGCCCGGTGCCGCGCACGATCCACGACCGCGAGGGGCGCGGCTGGCGCATGCTCGACGGCAAGGCGATCGCCCTGATCGAGTTCCTGCCCGGCGTCTCGGTCGATCACCCGACCGCGCAGCAGGCCCACGCCGTCGGCATGGCGCTGGGGCAGTTGCACATCGCCTCGGCAAGCTATCGCGGATCGCGCGCCAACGACTTGCGGCCGCGCGACTGGCAGGCCCTGTTCGACAGGTGCGGGGCGGACCTCGCGCGGATCGACCCGGAACTGGCAGGGCTGACCGCCCGGCACATGCCCGACCTGCTCGACCGCTGGCCGCAGGGGCTGCCGGAAACGGTGATCCACGCCGACCTGTTTCCCGACAATGTCCTGATGCTGGGCGATCGGGTCGGCGGGTTGATCGATTTCTATTTCGCCTGCCGCGACTTCGCCGCCTACGATGTCGCGGTGACCCACGCGGCGTGGGCGTTCGATCCCACCGGCGCGCATTACCGGGAGGAGATCGGGCGGGCGCTGATCGCCGGATACGAACGGGTGCGCCCGCTCTCGGAAGAGGAACGGGCCGCCCTGCCGCTGCTGGCCAGGGGAGCTGCCATGCGCTTCGTCGCGACGCGCGCCTTCGACTGGCTGGACACGCCCGACGATGCCCTGGTGACGCGCAAGGACCCGATGGATTTCGCCCGGCGCGTGCAGTTTTACGCCGAAGCGGGCATGGCCCCCTTTGACCTGCAGGGCCGATCGGGCAATTGACGGCGGCGATGAAACAGGTCGAGATCTTCACCGACGGCGCGTGCAAGGGCAATCCCGGCCCCGGGGGCTGGGCTGCCTTGCTGCGCATGGGACGGCACGAAAAGGAGCTGGCCGGCGCCGAAAGCGACACGACCAACAACCGGATGGAACTGACCGCGGCGATACGCGGCCTTCAGGCCCTGACCGAGCCGTGCCGGGTCACGCTCTATTCCGACAGCAAGTACGTGCTCGACGGGATCACGCGCTGGGTGGAGGGATGGCAGCGGCGCGGGTGGAAGACGGCCAGCAAGAAGCCCGTCCGCAATGCCGACCTGTGGCACGAGCTGATCGAGGCCGCGGCCCGCCACGACATGCAATGGCGCTGGGTCAAGGGCCACGACGGCCATCCGGAAAACGAGCGGGTGGACCGCCTCGCCAGCGACGAGGCGGACCGGATCGCCCGCGAAGGCGAATAGCCTGCCGGCCGGTCAGCTTTCGTCGACGGTTTCCGCGCCGGGCCCGTTCTTCTTGATCGATTCGATCGCGTTCTTGGCGTTGGCCTTGCTGGAATAGCCTTCGGTCCAGAAGATCGCTTCGGAATTGTACATGAAGTAGGCGACGAATTCGCCGGCCTTGTTCTTCTTGATCTTGAAGTGGTGGGCCATCGCAGAAAATTCTCCCGAACCGTGAAAACCGGCCGGCACCCTAACAAATGTCAGCCCGATTGCTACCCGCTGCCGGCCGCGAAACGCGCGGGGGCATAGAGATCGGCGTCCAGCCGCTCGGTCATCGCGTCGCGCGGGCGCCCCAGCACGAGTTGCGCGCCCAGGCGCGCCGCCGCCGGCGCGGTCTGGATGCCGAAGCCGCCCTGCCCGGCGAACCAGAAGAACGCGCCGTCGCCCGGGTCGAACCCGTAGACCGGCCGCCGGTCGGGGGCGAAGCTGCGCAGCCCGGCCCACTTGCGCTCGACCGCCTCGACCCGCCAGTCGACCACCTCCTGCAAGGCGGCCACGGCCTGGGCCACGGCCAGTTCTCCGGGCGCCGTGTCGCACGGCGCCGATGGCGTTTCGTCCTGCGGGCTCAGCCACAGGCGGCCGTTCTCCGGCTTGAAGTAGAACGCGCCGCCGATGTCGAGCACCAACGGCAGGTCCGGCGAAGGCTGCGGATCGACCCGCACTTGCGCCACGGTGCGTTGCAGCGGCGCGATGCCCAGCGCGGCGACGCCCGCCATTTCCGCCACTTCGTCGGCCCAGGCCCCGGCCGCATCGATCAGCAGGTCCGCTTCGAACCGGGCGCCGCGCTCGGTCGCGACGGTCCAGCCGCCCGCCCGGCGAACGACCTGCGACACCCGCGCGCGCAGTTCCACCGTGCCGCCTGCCCGCCGCAGTTCGGCGAGGTAATGGGCGTGGAGCCCGGCCACGTCGATATCGGCGCAGGCTTCTTCCCACACGCCGCCGGTCCAGCCGTCGCGCAGGCCGGGCACCTGCGCCGCGACCCCTTCGCGCCCGAGCCGCTCCAGCGTGGCCCCGCTGTCGGTGAAGCGCGCCATGAAAGCGTCGAGTTCGCCGCGCTGCCCCTCGCGCCCGATGTAGAGCGCGCCGCGCCGCGCGAGAAAGCCCCGTTCGCGCAAGTACGCGCCGGATGCGAGCGTCAGCGGGACGATACCGCGGCCGCCATAGCATTCTTCCCAGAACGCGGCGGAGCGGCCGGTGGCGTGGTACCCGGGCCGGTCTTCCGCCTCCAGCACCACGACCCGCGCGTGGGGGGCGAGTTCGGCCCCCAGGCTGGCCCCGGCCATTCCCCCGCCGACAATGGCGATGTCGAACCGTTCGGACATTGCCCTACCCTTCGCGCGCGGCCGGTGCGGCGCGGTCGAGGAACGCGGCGATCGCTTCCATCGCGCGGTCGCGAACGGGATCGACCTCGCGCAGGATCTCGTGCCGCGCCTCGTTGCCGAACCGGACCAGTTCGCCTGCCGGCAGGCGCCGCGCGGCAGCCTCGATCGCGATCATGTCCACCAGCTTGTCGTTGGTCGTGCCGAGCAGGAGGACCGGCTGGCCGATCGCTTCCAGCACGTCGGGCGCGTCCAGCCCGCGCATCGATTCGTAAGCGCGCTCGACCCAGCCCCAGCTGCCCGGCCCCATGACAAGCTCCGGCCGCCGTTCGCGCCACCACAGCTCGTCGGCGTAACGATCCGCGTCGTGGGTCAGCAGGTTGATCCGGGTGACGGGCACTTCGCCCGGCTTCTCGCTCCATTTCCAGGCCGGCCGCGCCGGATCGCCGAAGCGCTTCATCGCGCCGGCAATGCGGTGCATCCAGCTGACCGGCAGCACGCTGCCGTAGAAGCCCAGCATCGGGGCCGAAAGCACCACCGCGTCCGGCCCGACCCGCCCTTCGGCCAGCGCGCGGAGGACCAGGTGGCCGCCCATCGAATGGCCGATCAGGACATGGGGGCCGGGAGTCTCCGCCCGCCAGAGCCGCCACAAGTGCGCGAGATCGTCCACCCAGCGGGAAAAGTCGTCGACGTGGCCCGTCACCGCGTCGTTGCCCAGGCGGCCCGAACCTGCCTGGCCGCGCCAGTCGGATGCCGTCACACGCCAGCCGGCACGGTGCCACTGTTCCAGCGCCTCGAGATATTTCTCGTAACAGTCGCCGCGCCCGGGAAGGAACAGGATCGATCCGCGCTTCCCGCCGGCTGCGCCGGGCCAGTCGATCCGGCGAATGGCATGTTCGTCGGGCGCCATCCAGCGCCCCTCGGCCGCGTGGGCCGGAATGGCGCGGCGATCGATCCCGGCACTGTGGGAAGAGGCCTCGTCAGCGTGGCTAATGCCGTCCTCCTGGGGGTGGTTACTATTTGGTAAGCGCTAGGCCCTAGCATCGAGGCCGAAGGGGCACCATCGGGGGGTTCGATGCCGGAAGGCCATTTCCACTACGTACTGCTTGCCGGCTTGGCAATCGCGCTGGTTATCGCCGCGTTCACCGATATTCGCCGGCGCCAGATCGACAACTGGCTGACCCTGGGAATCGCGCTGGCCGCGCCCCTGTTCTGGTGGGCCGGCGGCGTCTCGCTGTGGCCCGGCGTCGCGATCCAGCTGGGCGTCGCGCTGGCCGTTTTCGCCGTTCTCGCCGGCCTGTTCGCGCTGGGATGGATGGGCGGCGGCGACGTGAAGCTGCTGACCGCGCTGGCGCTGTGGATAGAGCCGGGCATCTTCGTCCAGTTGCTGATCGTCATGGCCCTGGCCGGCGGGGTGCTCACCGTGGCCATGGGCGCATGGCACGTCATGCGGCGCCAGCGCGACCGCCTGGCCGTGCCCTATGGCGTCGCGATCTCGTTCGGCGGCCTCTGGGTCCTGTGCACCCATTACCTGCCGCGGACTGATTTCACGGGAATTTTGGGGTGAACCCGATCTTAACCAGTCGGCCGCTAGAGCCGACCGGCACATCCGCCCGCACTTTCCGCGGGCAATACGAGGGGGCTTGGTAAGCCATGGATAGGAAGAAGCTGGTTCTGCTGCTCGGCGCGCTGGTCATCGCGATCGCCACTGCGCTTGCGGCGCGCAGCATGTTTGCCGGGGCCTCCGCGCCCCGTGCCGAGGCGGCACAGCCCGTGCCGCAGGGGCCCAAGGTCCTGGTCGCCCAGCGCGCGCTGCCGACCGGCACGATCATTACCGCCGATGCTCTCGGCTTCCAGATGTGGCCCGAAGAGCTGGTGCAGGACGCCTATTTCCTCGATGGCGAATCGGACATTACCAAGCTGCTCGGCACGGTCGTGCGGCACCCGATCACGGCCGGCGAGCCGGTGACCCAGGGCTCGCTGGTCAGCCCGGGCGACAGCGGCTTCCTCGCCGCCGCGCTCGGCCCCGGGATGCGGGCGGTGACCGTCCCCGTCTCGGCCAAGACCGGCGTGGCCGGCTTCGTCTTCCCGGGCGACCGGGTGGACCTCGTCCTGACCCAGGCGGTCAAGGGCGACGACGGCCAGTCGCTCAAGGCATCCGAAACGATCCTGCGCAACCTGCGCGTCCTCGCGACCGACCAGTCCACGACCCAGGAAACGGTCGACGGCAAGACGGTCGTGCGCGCCTTCCGCACCGTCACCCTCGAGGTGACGCCCAAGATCGCCGAGAAAGTCGCCGTCGCGCAGACGATCGGCACGCTCAGCCTCTCGCTGCGCTCGATCGCCGACAGCCAGTCCGAACTCGAACGCGCGATCGCCGCGGGCGACATCAAGGTGCCCGACGACGCGACGCCGGAGGAAGAGGAAAAGCTGCTGGCCGAGGCGATGGCCCGGCCGATCGACCAGGGCAGCACTTACGTGACCGGCGGCGACGTATCGCGCTTCCAGCGGTCCTCGATGCCCAGCACGCGCCCCTCCGCCCCGACGGTCGCCGCGGTCCCGCGCGCCATCGGCGACAACCGCGCCGATCGCGCCCCGGCGCCGAGCGGCCCCGTGGTCCGCGTGACCCGCGGCAAGGACACGGTCGAAGTCCCGGTGGGGACGAAGTGACCATGCGCCGGCCCAGCACCCGTTCCGCCTGCCGTTTCCGCGGCACGCAATCGAAAGGCAAGACCATGAAACGCCGCCTTTTCGCAACTGCCCTGTTCGCCGGGGCCGCACTGGCCCCGGTGGGCGCCCTTTCCATCCCCGCGGCCCAGGCCCAGGTCGTCGCCCGCCCGACCCAGACGGTCGTGCTGTCGATCGGCCGGGGCGAGCTGATCAGCGTGCCCGGCGCGATGGCCGACGTCTTCGTCGCCGACGAATCGATCGCCGACGTCCAGGTCAAGTCGCGCCGCCAGCTCTACGTCTTCGGCAAGGCCGGCGGCGAGACCACGATCTACGCCAGCAACGCGGCCGGCGACATCATCTGGTCGGCCAACGTGCGCGTGGGATCGAACATCGACTCGATTCCGCAGATGCTGACCCTGGCGATGCCCGAGGCGCAGATCTCGGTCGCCACGATGGGCACCAATACCGTGCTGCTGACCGGCACCGTCGCCGCGCCCGAAGACGCGGCCGAGGCCGAGCGCCTCGTCCAGGCTTTCGTGGGCGAGGAAATGAACGTGATCAGCCGGCTGAAGATGGCAACGCCGCTGCAGGTCAACCTGCAGGTCCGCTTTGCCGAAGTCAGCCGTTCGCTCGTGCGGGCGATCGGCGCCAACCTGGCCTCGTTCGACGGTTCGAGCGGGTTCAAGTTCGGCGTGACCACCGGCCGTTCGCCCTTCCCGCAATATGCGCCGGGCGGCGGGGTCTTCACCGGCGTGACCGAGGCGACCGAGGGCACCAGCGTCGTCACCGGGATCGACGGCGGGACCACGATCGCCGGGATGGGCCAGTTCCTCGGCCTCGATCTCGCCGGTGCGCTCGACCTCGCCGAACGCAACGGCCTGCTGACCACCCTGTCGCAGCCCAACCTGACCGCGCTCTCGGGCGAAACGGCCGAGTTCCTCGCCGGCGGCGAGTTCCCGATCCCGATCAGCCAGGGGCTGGGCACGACCGCGGTCGAATTCCGCAAGTTCGGCGTCAGCCTGGCCTATACGCCGACGGTGCTCGCCAATGGCCGGATATCGATCCGGGTGCGGCCCGAGGTGTCCGAGCTGTCGAGCCAGGGCGCGGTGACGCTGGAAGGGTTCCAGATCCCCGCGCTGACCATCCGCCGCGCCGAAACGACGGTGGAACTCGGCTCCGGCCAGAGCTTCATGATCGCCGGCCTGATGAGCAACAGCGCGAACAGCACGATCGACAAGGCCCCCGGCCTCGGCGACGTGCCGATCCTGGGCAACCTGTTCCGCTCGCGCTCGTTCCGCAAGGGCGAGACCGAGCTGGTCATCGTGGTTACCCCCTACCTCGTGAACCCGGTCGACGCGAACGACATCCGCCTGCCGACCGACGGGTTCCACGCGCCGAACGAGGCCGCGGGCCTGTTCGGGTACCAGGAAAACGCCGGCGTCAGCGGCCAGCGCCGCCCCGCGCCGACCACGGTCGAACGCGATGCGCCGCAGCCCGACGTGTCGCGGATCGATCCGCAGGCGGTCCTGCCCGGCGCGTCCGGCAACCGCCAGCGCAGCGCCGGCGGCGCGGCGCCCGGCTTCAGCCTGAAGTGAGAAAGGTGAACACGATGCCCAAGGCCATCAATCGTACATTCGCGGGCGCGCTCGCCATCTCGCTGGGCCTGTCGCTCGCGGCCTGCGGCGGAATGCCCCGCAACGCGAGCCTCTATTCGACCAAGCAGGCGGTGGTGGAGCGCACGAACTACACGCTCGACGTCCATGCCGGCCCCGGCGGCCTGCCGATTTCCGAGCAGCAGCGCCTGGCCGACTGGTTCGAGACCGTCGACCTGCGCTACGGCGACCGGGTCGCGATCGACGGTCCTTCGGCCGGCGGCGCCACGCGCGAGGCGATTGCCAACCTCGCCGCGCGCCACGGCATCCTGCTGAGCGAAGGCGCGCCGGTGACGGTGGGCCACGTCGCCCCCGGCAGCGTGCGCGTGGTCGTAACCCGCTCGATCGCCGAAGTCCCGGGATGCCCGGACTGGTCGGCCAAGTCGGACATGAACTACACCAACGCGACGCACCCGAACTACGGCTGCGCGGTCAACAGCAACATGGCCGCCATGGTCGCCAATCCCGAAGACCTGATCAGCGGCCAGACCGGCACCGGGGAAACGGTGGTCATGAGCTCGAGCAAGGCGATCAGCAGCTACCGCGAGAAGGCCCCGACCGGCGAAGGCGGGCTGCCGGCCGCGGGCACCGGCGCCGGGAACGGAGGAAACTGACGATGAATGCACCCTGGAAACCCAGCGGCAACCGCGACCCCTTCGCTGCATTCCTGTGCGACGAGGCCGCGCTCGACGTCCTGCGCCCGATCGTGGTCGAAATGGGCTGGCAGCCGGAAAAATGCGCGCGCGGCGGCCTTCGCAACGCCGTGCAGTCGCTGTCGGTAACGGCCAGCCCGAACATCCTGATGGTGGACCTGTCGGAAAGCGGCGACCCGCTGAACGACATCAACGCCCTGGCCGAAGTGTGCGAGCCGGGCACGGTCGTGATCGCGATTGGCCAGGTCAACGACGTGCGGCTTTACCGCGACCTGCTGGCCAGCGGCATCCACGACTACCTGCTCAAGCCGCTCTCCGCCGGGCAGCTGCGCGATGCGCTCAACCATGCCCAGGCGGTGTTCGCCGCCCCGCGCACGAGCGACCCGGCGGCGGCCAAGCGCCATATCTCGACCGCGGTCGTCGGCACGCGCGGCGGCGTCGGGGCATCGACCCTCGCGACCTCGCTCGCCTGGCTGTTCAGCACCGACCACGCCCTGCCGACCGCGCTGTTCGACCTCGACGTGCATTTCGGGACCGGCGCGCTCGCACTCGACCTGGAACCCGGTCGCGGCCTGACCGACGCGATCGACAGCCCGAGCCGGATCGACGGCCTGTTCATCGAACGCGCGATGATCCGCGCGAACGACAACCTCGCGATCCTTTCGGCAGAGGCGCCGATCAACGCGCCGCTGATGACCGACGGATCGGCCTTCGTCCAGCTGGAGGAAGAGTTCCGCCAGGCGTTCGAGATGACGGTGATCGACCTGCCGCGCAACATGTTGATCAACTTCCCCCACCTGCTGGCGGAAGTGAACGTCGTCGTCCTGGCGACCGAGATGACGCTGGCCTCCGCCCGCGACACGATCCGCATCCTCTCGTGGCTGAAGACCAATGCCGCGCACGCGCAGACGATCGTCGTGGCGAACAAGGTCCAGCCGGGCGTTACGGAGATCAGCAAGGCCGATTTCGAGGCCTCGATCGAACGCGCGATCGACTTCACCGTCCCCTTCGACGCGAAGGGTGCGGCCAATGCGGCCAAGCTGGGCCAGACGTTCGTCGACGCGAACCGCTCGAGCAAGGCCGGCGCGACCCTGCGCCGCGTGGCCGACCAGGTGATCGGCGCGAGCGACGAGAGCGCGCTGGACGACGAGCCGGCGAAGAAGTCGCTCCTCGGCAGCTTCGACCTCAAGTCGCTGTTGGCGAAGAAGGACAGGAAGGTCGCGGCCCCGGCCGAATGATCCGGGGCTGCCCGGTGCGCCGGCCGCGGCCGGCGCGAGTGGCAGGGAAAGGCAGGACAGGCGCATGAATATCATCCAGCTTCTGCTGGTCGGATGCGGGCTCATGGCCTTGATGGTCATCGGCTATATGCTGGTGTCCGGTCCCTCGGCCGCGAAAGAGGCGCAGCGGCGCATGGAGGCGCTGCGGTTCCGCCATTCGGAAAGCACCGACACCAAGGTCGAATCGCAGCTGAAGAAGGCCATCGCCGCGCGCAAGCCGACCGTCCACAAGGTCGCCGGCTCGACGTCGCGGATCGAGGCCCTGGCCCTGCGGCTCGACCGCACGGGCCAGAAATGGTCGGTCGCCCAGTACTTCTACGCCTCGTTCGGCCTGGCGCTGGCAGTGGCGGTGATCGTCTATCTCCGCTCGGGCGCCCCGCTCCTCTCGCTCGGCCTCGGCCTGCTCGTGGGCGCGGGCCTGCCGCACCTCGTCGTCGGCCATTTCATCAAGCGGCGCACAAATGCCTTCAACGCCCGCTTCCCCGACGCGATCGAACTGCTCGTTCGCGGGTTGCGGTCGGGCCTGCCGGTCACCGAGACGCTGCAGGTCGTGGCGCAGGAGGTCCCCGGCCCGGTCGGCGTCGAGTTCAAGGGCGTCGTCGAGCGGATCAAGATCGGCCGGACGATGGAAGACGCGCTGCAGGACACCGCCGACCGGCTGGCGATCCCAGAGTTCAACTTCTTCTGCATCGCGCTCGCGATCCAGCGCGAGACCGGCGGCAATCTCGCCGAAACGCTTTCCAACCTCGCCGACGTGCTGCGCAAGCGGGCGCAGATGAAGCTCAAGATCCGCGCGATGAGCTCTGAATCGAAGGCTTCGGCCTATATCGTCGGCGCGCTTCCGTTTCTCGTCTTCGCCATGATCTGGTGGATCAACCCCGGCTATGTCGGCGGCTTCTTCGAAGACGAGCGCCTGATCGTCACCGGCCTGGGCGGCCTGGTGTGGATGTCGATCGGCGGGTTCATCATGGCCAAGATGGTCAGCTTCGAGATCTGAGCGAGGACGACAGGACATGCCCGATACGCCTCCCGGCCCCACGCTCCTCGGCGTCGACGTCATCCTCGTCGGCTCAATCCTCGCCGGGATCGCCGCCGTCGCGATGATGTTCGCGATCTATGCCGCCGTCACCGTGAAGGACCCGATGGTGCGCCGCGTGCGCGCGCTCAACGCGCGGCGCGACGAGCTGAAAGCGGGCATCGTCAAGGCCAACGCGCGCAAGCGCCAGAGCCTGGTCCGCAAGTCCGAGGGGACCGAGCGGGTCAAGGACACGCTGGAGGGGATGAAGGTCCTCCAGCAGAGCCAGATCGAGGGGATCCAGCAGCTGCTGGCCCACGCCGGCTATCGCAACAAGGAACTGGCCGTCTACGTCATCGCCGGGCGCATCATCCTGCCGCTCGTGCTGGGCGGGCTCGGTTTCCTGACGATCTACCTCGTCAACTACTTCCCCGACTGGGGCCCGATGCAGCGCTTCGGCGCGATGGCCGCCCTGCTGATCCTGGGGTACAAGGGGCCGGAAATCTTCCTGAAGAACAAGGCCACCAAGCGCACCGACGCGATCCGCAAGGGCCTGCCCGACGCGCTCGACCTGCTGGTCATCTGCGCCGAGGCCGGGCTGACGGTGGACACGGCCTTCAACCGCGTGGCCAAGGAACTGGGCCGGGCCTATCCCGAGCTGGGCGACGAGTTCGCGCTGACCGCGATCGAGCTGTCGTTCCTGACCGAGCGCAAGATGGCGTTCGAGAACCTCGCCTATCGCGTGGATCTGGAATCGATGCGCGGCGTGGTGACGACGATGGTGCAGACCGAACGGTACGGCACCCCGCTCGCCTCCGCCCTGCGCGTGCTGTCGGCGGAGTTCCGCAACGAGCGCATGATGCGGGCGGAAGAGAAGGCGGCGCGCCTGCCGGCGATCATGACGGTTCCGCTGATCATGTTCATCCTGCCGGTGCTGTTCATCGTGATCCTGGGTCCGGCGGCCTGCTCGATCAGCGACGCCTTCGCCTCCAACCCCGGGCGCTGAGCGCGCGGCCGGCTGGCGGCGCGCGGGCGGCGGTCAGCCGGCGCCCGGATCGCCGAAGTCGGTATCGGGATCGAGCTGTCCCGCCCGGTCGCGCACGCGCGAGAGCATCCGGCTGAATGTCGCGCGCTCTTCGGCCGTGAAGGCGGCGAAGAGGCGCTGTTCCATCTCCCGCGCCAGCGGCATGATCCGGTCGTAGGTGGCCCGCCCTTCCCCGGTCAGCGCGAGGTGGTGCGAGCGGCCGTCGGTCGCGTTCGGCTCGCGTTCCAGCAGCCCGCGTTCTTCCAGGCTGCGGCAGGCGCGGTTGACGGCCACCTTGTCCATCACCGTGCGCTCCGCCAGGTCGCGCTGCGTCGCCGAACCGGCATCGCCCAGAACCGCCATGATCCGCCATTCGGGAATCCGCAGGTCGAACTGGTTGCGATAGACCTCCGCGATGCGGTTGCTGGCCGCGTTCGAGGCGATCGAAAGCTGGTAGGGCAGGAACTCGTCGAGCTTGGTCGGGCGGGCCGTGGAAGTCATCGGATGGTTTCTAAGGCAACCGGTCGCCTTGGCAAGCCGGCTAGCGATATTCGGGTTCGTCCCACCACGGGTAGAACGCCGGCATGTCGCGCGACGGCTTGAGCGGGAACTCCGGCGGCCGTTTTCCGAGGAAGCTCGCCACGCCTTCGGCCGCGTCGGCGGTGCGGGCCATCGAGTAGATCGCCCGGCTGTCCACCCGGTGCGCGTGCATCGGGTGCTCCGCGGCCGAGAGGCGCCACATCATCGCCCGGGTCAGCGCGACCGAGACGGCCGAGGTGCCGCGCGCGATCTCGTGCGCCAGCGCACGCGCCTCGCCCAGCAGCTTGTCCGCCGGGTGGACCGAGCGCACCAGGCCCGCGGCCAGCGCCTCCTGCGCGTCGAAGATGCGCCCGGTATAAGTCCATTCGAGCGCCTGCTGCATCCCCACCAGCCGGGGCAGGAACCAGCTCGAACAGGCTTCGGGCACGATCCCGCGCCGCGCGAAGACGAAGCCGTAGCGCGCGGTCTCGGCGGCGAGGCGGATGTCCATCGGCAGCTGCATCGTCGCCCCCACGCCCACCGCGGCCCCGTTGCAGGCGGCGATCAGCGGCTTGGTCGCGTTGAACAGGCGCAGCGCGAGGCGCCCGCCCCCGTCGCGCACGACCGGGTCCGAAAGGTCTTCCACCGCCTGTTCGGCGGCGAAGGGCTTCGCCCCGTCCTCGGGCGCGAGGTCCGCCCCGGCGCAGAACGCGCGATCGCCCGCGCCGGTGAAGATCACCGCCCGCACCGCGTCGTCGGCGTCGATCGCGTCCATCGCGTCGATGATCTCGCCCATCATCGTGCGCGTGAAGGCGTTCAATCGCGCCGGCCGGTCGAGCGTGATCGTCGCGATCCCCTCGTCGATGTCGAGCACGATCTGGCTATAGCCGCTCATCCTCTTTCCCCCTTCCCCCGCGAGACATGGACCACATGTTACACTGTCCTGGCCCAAAAAAACGGGCGCCCCCGAACCGGCGCAAATACGAACCGGGTCGGGGGCGCCAATTGTGGTCATCCCGCCACTATAACGCAGCAGGGACGCTGTAGGAAAGCGGTCAACGCGGGGCCATGCGGATCGCCCCGTCGAGGCGCACGTCCTCGCCGTTGAAATAGCCGTTCTCGATCATGCACATCGCCAGCGTGGCATATTCTTCCGGGTAGCCGAGCCGCTTGGGGAACGGGACCGAGGCCGCCAGGGCTTCCTTCACCTGCGGCGGCGCGGCGTTCATCAACGGGGTGTTGAAGATGCCCGGCAGGATCGTGTTGACGCGAATGCCCTCGCCCATCAGGTCGCGCGCGATCGGCAAGGTCATGCCGATCACCCCGCCCTTCGACGCGGAATAGGCCGCCTGGCCGATCTGCCCGTCTTCACCCGCGACGCTGGCGGTGTTGACGATCGCGCCGCGATCGCCGTCTTCGCCGAGCGGGTCGAGTGTCATCATCCCGGCCGCCGACTTCGCGATGCAGCGGAACGTCCCGACCAGGTTGATCTGGATCACCCAGTTGAAGGCGTCGAGCGGGAAGTGGCTGATCTCGCCCGTCTGCTTGTCGCGCTTGGCGGTCTTGATCGCGTTGCCCACCCCGGCGCAGTTGACCAGGATGCGTTCCTGGCCGTGTGCCTCGCGCGCCTTGGCGAACGCCGCATCGACAGAGGCTTCGTCGGTGACGTTGCATTCGCAGAAGACGCCGCCGATTTCCTCGGCCACTTTCTTCCCCTTCTCCTCCTGCAAGTCGAAGATCGCGACCTTGGCGCCTTTCGCGGCGAGCGCGCGCGCGGTCGCCTCGCCCAGGCCCGATGCGCCGCCGGTCACGACTGCGGGGGTATTGCTGCTGACTTCCATTGCTTCATCCTCTTCCTGATCCCCCGCGGGAGGCAGGGGCATCGTGCGATAGTGTCCGAAAACCCGCCGCGCTTATGCCGCGGCCGGCGCCAGGGTCAAAGCGCCTCGACGATCGTGACGTTGGCGACGCCGCCGCCTTCGCACATCGTCTGCAGGCCGTAACGCTTGCCCCGCGCCTTCAGCGCGTGGACCAGCGTCGCCATCAGCTTTGTCCCGCTGGCGCCCAGCGGGTGGCCGAGGGCGATCGCGCCGCCGTTGACGTTGAGCCTTTCCGGGTCGGCCCCGGTATGCTTCAGCCAGGCGAGCGGCACCGGGGCGAAGGCCTCGTTCACCTCGAACAGGTCGATCTGATCGATCGTCATCCCGGCGCGCTGCAGCGCCCTGTCGGTCGCGAACAGCGGTTCTTCCAGCATGATCACGGGGTCGCCGGCGGTGACGGTCAGGTTCACGATCCGCGCCAGCGGGGTCAGGCCCTGTTCCTTCAGCACCTTTTCCGAAACGATCAGGGCCGCGCTCGACCCGTCGCAGATCTGGCTGGAGGTCGCGGCGGTGATCGTGCCCTTCTCGCTCAGCAGCTTGACCGAGGCGATGCTTTCCAGCGTCGCGTCGAACCGGATGCCCTCGTCCACCGTGTGCATCTCGGTGCCCTCGGCCGTCTCGATCTCGACCGGGACGATCTCCGCCTCGAACGCGCCGCCCTCGGTCGCGGCGATCGCCTTGCGATGGCTTCCGAGCGCGAAACGGTCGAGATCGTCCTTGGTCAGACCGTGCTTGTTCACGATCATCTCGGCGCCCATGAACTGCGACCACATCACACCGGGATACTTCTCTTCCAGCCCCGGCGACTTGTAGGTGCCCAGCCCTTCCTTCATGTGAAACGTCGCGGTCGAGCCCATCGGCACCCGGCTCATGCTTTCCACACCGCTGGCGATCACGACATCCTGCGTCCCGCTCATCACCGCCTGGGCGGCGAACTGGATCGCCTGCTGGCTCGACCCGCACTGGCGGTCGATCGTCACCGCCGGGGTCGATTGCGGCAGGGTCTTCGATGCCAGCACCGCGTTGCGGCCGACGTGCATCGACTGTTCGCCCGCCTGGCTGACGCACCCCATGACGACATCGTCCACGCTGGCCGGATCGATCCCGGTGCGCGAAACCAGCGCATCGAGCGATTTCGCCGCCAGGTCCACCGGATGGACCCCGGCGAGTCGCCCGCCGCGCCGCCCCCCGGCCGTTCGCACCGCATCGACGATATAGGCTGCTGCCATGGCTCTTCCTCTCAGGTTTCGTTTTGCCACCGGTTACGCAGCAAAAAGGACACGGTCAAGCGGACCCGCCCCGCCGCCGCCCCGGACACGCGCGGAAAAGCGCGACTTTCCGATTGTTGCAAAATGGCGACATGCGTGGCCAATCTTTGACAGGCGCGACCATTTGGATTTGCGGGGAAGGGCAAGCTGGCGCATCCCTAGCCGCAGCGGGGCGGGCGTGCAGCCTGCATCCTCGCCCCGGCACAAAATGAAGCCCTCGATAGAGGGCGGATCCAAAGGGGATAGAGATCTCATGAAGAATTCAACCATTCTCAAGGCCAGTGCAGCGCCCGTGGCGCTCGGTCTTGCCCTGGCGAGCGCCCCGGCGTTCGCGCAGGACGCCGAGGGCGAAGGCACGGCCTCCGCGGCCGTCACCGGGCCGACGATCGTCGTCACCGGTTCGCGCATTGCCAACCCGAACCTCGAACAGTCGAGCCCGGTCCAGGTCGTTTCGGCCGACGACATCGCGATCGACCAGGCGACCAACGCGGAAGAACTGCTGGTCGACCTGCCCGGCGTGGTTCCCGGCTTCGGCAACAACGTCAACAACGGCAGCGGCGGCTTCGCGGCGCTGAACCTGCGCGGCCTCGGCACCAACCGCAACCTCGTCCTGCTCGACGGCACGCGCGTCGTGCCCAGCACGCTGACCAGCACGACCGACCTCAACATCATCCCCGTTGCCCTGGTCGAGCGTGTCGAAGTCGTCACCGGCGGTGCCTCGTCGGTCTACGGCGCGGACGCGATCGCGGGCGTGGCCAACTTCGTCCTGAAGAACGATTTCCAGGGTGCCGAAGTCTCCAGCACCATGGGCATCACGGAACGCGGCGACGGCCGTCGTTTCCGCACCGACGTGACGCTGGGCGCCGGCTTCGATGACGGCCGCGGCAACGTTGCCCTCAGCCTCGGCTACCAGAACGTGAACCCCGTCCTGCAGGGCGACCGCGAGATTTCGCGCAAGACCCTGTTCGTCGGCGGCCAGGAAATCGGTTCGGGCACCTCGGTCCCGACCCGGATCAACGGCGACCAGTACGATCCCGCTTCCGGCGACCTGGTCGATACCTACAACACGTTCAACTTCGCGCCGTTCAACTACTTCCAGACCCCGCTGGAGCGTTTCAACGTCTTCGCGACGGCGAACTACGAAGTGACCGACGGTGTCGAGCTCTACACCAAGGGCATGTTCACCAAGGCGACGGTCCAGCTGCAGCTCGCGCCGTCGGGCCTGTTCGGCGATGCCTACCAGTTCCCGCTGAACAACCCGTTCCTGACCGACTCGATCCGCAACAGCATCTGCGCCGAAAACGACATCGACGCGGCGACCTGTGCGGCGGCCGGCGCGGCCGCGGATCCGAACGATCCGGACTACATGGAAGTGCCGACGACGATCAATCGCCGTCTCGTCGAGATGGGTCCGCGTCAGACCGACTACACGACCAACCAGTTCCAGGTCTGGGCCGGCGTTCGCGGCAACCTGACCTCGCTGCTCGAGTACGACGTCTACGGGACCTACGGCGAATCCGATCGTAACCAGCGCAACATGAACTGGGGCCTCAAGTCCCGCGTTCAGCAGGCGCTGCGCGCGACCGACGCCAATACCTGCGCGGATCCGTCGAACGGCTGCGTCCCGATCAACCTGTTCGGCGACGGCCAGTCGATCTCGCCCGAAACCGTGGCGTTCATCAACCAGCCGGCCGGCAACACCGTGTCGACCTCGCTCGCCGTGGTCAGCGGCAGCATCAGCGGCGACCTGACGGAAGAAGGCTTCCTGGGCGCCCAGACGCCGATCGGCATCGCCATCGGCGCCGAGTACCGCGACTATTCCGCGTCGCAGATCTCGGACGTCTCGTTCGGCACGCAGGACGAAGTCCTCGGCACCGGCGCGCCGTCGCCGAGCTACTCGGGCGGCTACGACGTGAAGGAAGTCTTCGGCGAGATCATCATCCCGCTGATTGAGGATTCCTTCATCCGCAACGCCACGATCGAGGCCGGTCTGCGTTACTCGGACTACTCGAACACGGGCACCAGCCTGACCTGGAAGGCCGGCGGTTCGATCGAGCCCGTCGACGGGTTCAAGTTCCGCGGCATCTACCAGAAGGCGGTCCGCTCGCCGAACATCGCCGAGCTGTTCCTGCCGGTCACGACCGGTCTGGCAACGCTGGCGACCGACCCCTGCCAGGGCGCGGCGCCGGCCAACGACGCCACCCTGCGCAGCATCTGTCTCGCCCAGGGCGCGCCGGCCGGTTCGATCGGTTCGATCCCGGCCCCGTCCGCGGGCCAGGTCAACGCGACCAGCGGCGGCAACCCCGATCTCGACGTCGAAACGGCCAAGAGCTACACGCTCGGCGTCGTCCTCACGCCGAGCTTCGTTCCGCGCCTGGTGATCACGGCCGACTACTACAACATCAAGATCACCGACGCGATCACCACGCCGACCACGAACGACATCCTCGATCCGTGCTTCGGCCCCGACGGCAATTCGCCGAACCCGTCGGCTCCGGAATGCGCGCTCGTCGGGCGTAACCCGCTCAACGGCTCGCTCAACGGTGGCGGTGAAACGACCGGCCTGTTCCTTGGTCTTACCAACCAGGGCACGATCGAGACGAGCGGTGTCGACGCCCGTATCACTTACGGCATGCCGACCGGCTTCGGCGGTCTGGACTTCGATCTCGGCCTCAACTGGGTCGACGAGATCAAGTTCAAGGCCAGCCCGGCGTCGATCAACCGCGAGTGCGTGGGCCAGTACAGCTCGAACTGCAGCTTCTTCAACGGCGAAATCGTTCCCGAGTGGGCGGCCAACGCGCGCGTTACCGCCAACTTGGACGATTTCGGCGCGATCTCGCTGCGGTGGCGCTGGATCGACAAGGTCGTCTACGAGGAAATCCTGTCGACCGACGGCATCCTCGAGGATTACCTTGAGATCCCGTCCGCTCACTACTTCGACCTGAACGTGCGGGCCGACGTGAACGACAACATGGACGTCACCTTCGGTGTGTTCAATCTGTTCGACAAGAGCCCGCCGAACGTCAGCTCGTACATCGGCACGACCGCCCAGAACTCGGGCAACACCTATCCGTCGACCTACGACGTCCTCGGTCGCCGTTACTCGGTCACTGCGCGCCTGCGCTTCTGATCGAATACAGATCGACGAAGAACGGAAACGGCGGGCCTCGTGCCCGCCGTTTCTTTTTTTGGCGGGGTGACAAGTGCAAGGCGCGCCGATATGTCTTGCTCCATTCTTTTCGAGGGAGGACTTCGTGCGAATTTCGACTTGTCTCGCCGCAGCCGCAGCCGCCGCCGCAGTGCTGGCCACCCCTGCATCGGCCTCGGTGGCCGCGCCCGTCATCCTCACCCAGGCGGCCCCTGCCGCGACCGAGGAAGCCGACAAGGAAAAGCCGGGCCCCGACACGGTGGAATGCCGCCGCGTCAAGGTCACCGGCTCGCGGGTCAAGCGCAAGCGCATCTGCATGACGCTCGCCCAGTGGGAAGCGCAGGGCCGGTCGGGGCGCGCCATGGCGACCGGGATGCAGGATGCCGGCACGCTCGACGCGGCGGGCGAAACCGGGATGTGATCCGCGCCCAGGCCCCTGCCACGATAACGAGTTGGCGCTGGACGACGACAGCCTGATCCGCGGCGCGATCGCCGCGCGCAAGGCCGGCAAGGGCCATGCGTGGATCCCCCGGCTGGAGGAGCGCCTCCGCGATACGCCCGATAATTCCCGTCTCTGGCACACGCTCGGCACGCTGTGGCGCGCGGAGCTGGAGACCGAGCGCGCGATCGCCGCCTTCGTGCAGGCCGCCACGCTCGATCCGGCGAGCGCCGTTACCGCGCACGCGCTCGCCCGCGCGACGCTGGAGGCCGGGCTGCCCGCGGTCGATCGCTACGACGCGGCGCTCGCCCTTGCCCCGGGCGACGGCGCGCTGCTCGTCGGGCGCGCTTCCGCCCTCGTGGCCGAGGGGCACGCCACCCGGGCGATCGACGAGTTGCGCGCCCTGCTGCGCACGAGTCCCCAATGGGCGGACGGACACCGGCACCTGGCCGAAATGCTGGCCGCCCAGGGCCACGCCGAAGAAAAGCTCGCCACGCTCGACCACGCGATCGCCAGCCATCGGCAGGACGCGCAACTGCGCGCGACCAAGCTCGATATTCTCTACCGCGGCCAGGACTTCGCCGAACTGGCAGCCTTCGCCGACGACTGCGAGCAAGCCCTGGGCGCGAGTGCGGGGCTTTCCATCTACAAGGCGATCGCCCTGTCGGAACTGGGCCGGATCGCAGCGGCCGACGCGGCCTTCGCACCGCTCCTGCCGGTCGGTTCGCCCGAGCTTGCGAGCCACGTCATGCGCCATCACGTGCGCGCCGGGCGCCCGGATCGTGCAGCCGCCATCGGCGAGCCGCTGGCGGAGGCGCCCGGCGCCAACCATGTCTGGCCCTGGCTGGGAACAGCCTGGCGCCTGCTCGGCGACCAGCGGGCGCAATGGCTCCATCGCCCCGAATTCGTACGAACATTCCAACTGCTCGGCCACGAGGAGGCGGCAGCCATGGCGCGCTTCCTGCGCGGCCTGCACCGGTCGCGCGCCGAGTGCCTCGGCCAGTCGGTACGCAAGGGAACCCAGACCGACGGCCCGCTCTTCGCGCGGATCGAACCGGAACTGATCGCCCTGCGCCGCGCGATCAGCAGCCAGGTCGCGCAATACATGGCGGATCTGCCCAGCGACGAGCGGCACCCCCTCCCCGCCCGTCGGCCCGATCGTCCGCGCATCGCCGGGGCATGGTCGGTCCGCCTGACCGGAGGGGGGCACCACGCGAACCACGTCCACCCGGAGGGGTGGATCAGCGCGGCGCTCTACTTCGCCGCGCCGGAAAGCCCGCCCGAGGACCCGCGAGCCGGCTGGCTCGCCCTGGGGCAGCCGCCGGCAGAGCTGAACGTCGCGATCGATCCCTTGCGCGAGGTGGAACCCGCCCCCGGCAAGCTCGTGCTGTTCCCGTCCACGACCTGGCACGGCACGCGCCCCATCGGGAGCGGCGAGCGGCTGACGATCGCCTTCGACATCGCCCCCGCCCCGCCCGCTGCGAATCGCGACGGTTAACGCCGGCGAAACCTGCGCCCAGTGGCGCCCGACTGTTGCATTTCCGCTACATCGCGACGCGAACGTTTCGGGACAATCTGTTTTCATTTGCGACCAATCCCTTGCTGTCGCATCGGTTGTCTCTGAACAGGCCGGGGGCTTCGTGTTCCCGGCGTGTTTGACGACCTAACTTGCGCGCCGTTCCTTCGGCGCTTCAGGGGGACTGAACAGCATGAAACATTCACGACTCACCGGCGGCAAGGCACGTCTGTTCGCCGGCGCCGGCGTGGCAGCCCTGTCGCTCGCCGCGTTCGCAACGCCCGCATTCGCGCAGGACCAGGCGGCAGCCGACTGCGTCGATGCAGACGGCAACGGCGTCTGCGACGCCGACGAAGCCGACAATGCCGTTATCGAAAGCTCGGCCATCGTCGTCACCGGCACGCGCATCTCGCGCCCGACGCTGAGCTCGCCCACGCCGATCACCTCGGTCACGCCCGAAGAGCTGACCAATACCGGCGACATCTCGCTGGGTGACGCGCTGAACGACCTGCCGTCGCTGCGCTCGACCTTCAGCCAGGGCAACTCGACCCGCTTCATCGGCACCGCCGGCCTGAACCTGCTCGACCTTCGCGGTCTCGGCACCAGCCGGACGCTCGTTCTCGTCAACGGCAAGCGCCACATCACCGCATCGCCGGGCGATTACCTGGTCGACATCAACACGATCCCGGTCGACCTGCTCGAACGCGTCGACGTGGTGACGGGCGGCAATTCGGCGGTCTACGGCTCGGATGCCGTCGCCGGTGTCGTCAACTTCATTCTCAAGCGCGATTTCGACGGGCTCTCGATCAAGGGCCAGGCCGGCATCTCCGAGCGCGGCGATCGTGCGACGCGGTTCCTGTCCGGCGTCTACGGCAAGAACTTCGCCGATGGCCGGGGCAACGTCTCGGTCGCGGCCGAGTGGGCCAAGACCGATCCGCTTTACTTCAACGAACGGGACGAGCTGACCGGTGCCTACAGCGGGCGCTGCCAGTTCAACAACGTCGAAGGCGGCCCGCTCTACAACGGGTTCGACAACGAGCCGGTTTGCGGCATCCGCAACCGCTCGGTTTCCGACGGCGGCACGATCGGCGGCCTGGGTGACGGCGACGCGCTGATCTTCACCCCCGACGGCGACCTCGTGATCGACAACGGCGGCTATATCGGCCCGTTCACCGGCAACGTCATCGGCGGCAACGGCTCGACCCTGCGCAACACCGGTCAGCTCGCTGCCGGCCTCGAGCGCTACACGCTCAACCTGCTGGCGCGCTACGACGTCAGCGACGCGTTCCGCCCCTTCGTCGAGGCGAAGTACGTTCACATCGACGCCATCCAGGAAGGGCAGCCGAGCTTCTTCGTCGGCGGTCCCGGCTTTGTCGGCGGCCCCGACATGCGCTGCGACAACGGGTTCCTCAGCGCGCAGGCGCTGGGCGTGCTGCAGGGTTTCGGCCTCTGCACCGATCCTGCCACGGGCACGTTCCCGCTCTCGCGCTTCAACGTCGACTTCGGCGGCCGGGGCGAACTGCACGATCGCGATACCTATCGCATCGTCGGCGGTGTCGAAGGCACGTTCAACGACGACTGGAACTACGAAGTCTCGCTGAACTACGGCCGTCTCGAAACCGAGATGCGTTCGCTGAACAACCTGCTGCTGTTCGACATCGACGGCAACCCGACCGGTTTCAACGTCGCGATCGATGCCGTTGACGACGGGACGGGCAATATCGTCTGCCGCATCAACGTCGACGCCGATCCGACCAATGACGACCCGGCCTGTGTTCCGATCAACGTCTTCGGCTATGGCGCACCGAGCAAGGAAGCGCTGGAATACGTCAACACGACCGCGTTCCGCCAGGAACAGGCGGAGCAGTTCGTGGCGCTCGCCTCGGTGAGCGGCGACCTGTCGCAGGTCTTCGAACTGCCGGGCGGCCCGGTCGCTTTCGCCCTGGGTGCCGAGTATCGTGAAGAGAAAGCCTACAGCGCGTTCGACGACCTGACGGCGAGCGGGGGCACGTTCCTCAACGCCATCCAGCCGTTCGATCCGCCCAAGCTGACGGTCAAGGAAGCGTTCGGCGAACTCAGCCTGCCCATCCTGGCCAACATGCCCTTCGCCGAAGAGCTGACGATCAGCGGTGCGGCCCGCGTTTCCGATTACAACTCGGCGACCGGCACGGTCTGGGCCTACAACATCCAGGGCATCTATGCCCCGGTCCCGGACATCCGCTTCCGCGCGGCTTACGCGACCTCGGTCCGTGCGCCGACGCAGAGCGATCTCTACTCGCCGGCTTCGCAGAACTTCGCGTTCATTTCCGATCCCTGCGACCAGCAGAATATCGGGAACAACCCGAACCGGGCCGACAACTGTGCTGCAGCAGGCGTTCCGACGACGGCAAACGCGGCGCTCGTTGCCGCCTGCGACGGCACGTCGTTCCCGCTGGCGCTGGGCGATCCGTTCCTGAACTGCACGGCACGGACTTCCTCGACCTCGTTCACGCAGGGCGGCAACCCCACCCTGACCGAGGAGAAGGGCAAGTCGCTGACGCTCGGCGTCGTGGTCGAGCCGCGGTTCATCCCGGGCCTCAACTTCACGGTCGATTACTACAACATCGAAATCGAGGACCAGATCGCGGTTCTCGGTGCCCAGACGATCATCAACAACTGCTACGACGCGCCGCAAGGTATCGATAACCCCTACTGCGCGACCGTGCAGCGTGATCCGACCACGGGCCTGTTCGACCCGGACGTGGCGGTTATCGCGGGGGGCATCAACTTCGCCTCGCGCAAGACCGAAGGCATCGATTTCGACCTTGCCTATCGTCGCACGTTCGACAACGGCCACCGGCTGAGCTTCCGGGCCATCGCGACCCACCTGCTCACGCTGAACTTCTTCGAGGACCCGACCAGCCCGGTCAATCCGAACCGCATCAAGAGCGAACTCGGCGATCCGGACTGGGCCGCTTCGGCGAACTTCAACTACGACTTCGGCGAGTTCGACATCACCTGGTCGATGCGGTTCCTCGACTCGATGTACAAGAGCGCGTACGAGAACTCGAACCCCTACACCGGCATCTGCCCGTCCTCGGGTTCGACCGGTTCCTCGGGTGGCACCTGCACCCCGGGCGAGCTGACGACGCTCGATCCGGCCAACCCGGATCAGTTCGAGAAGCACACGTTCAGCTGGCGGACGTATCACAACATCCGACTGAACTACGAGCTGCCGGGCAACGACTTCAATTTCTTCATTGGCGTCGATAACCTGTTCGACAAGCAGCCGCCCTTCGGGCAGCTGGGCACCGCCGGTGGCGACCCGTACGACACGTTCGGCCGCTACTACTACGCGGGCTTCACGCTCGATCTCTGATCGGCCGTTGCACCGGGCCTCGGCCCGAACGGACAAGAGAAAGGGCCCCGGGAAACCGGGGCCCTTTTTCGTTTGTCCGCGAAATGGCGGCGCCGGTGGCGGCGACGCGGCGCCCCGCCTCCGTCCTCAGGCGACCGATATCGCCAGTTCGCCGTCGCCTTCGTCGACCTCGACCGTGCTGCCGTCGGGCACTTCGCCGGCCAGGAGGCGCTCGGCCAAGGGGTCCTGGAGGTAGCGCTGGACCGCGCGCTTGAGCGGGCGGGCGCCGTAGACGGGATCGTAGCCGACCCGGCCCAGCCAGCGGCGGGCGGCGTCGGTCAGGTCGAGCGTGATCTTGCGATCGGCCAGCAGCTTCTGCACCCGCGCGACCTGGATGTCGACGATCGGCGCCATGTGCTCGGCCGCCAGGCGGTGGAACAGGATGATCTCGTCCAGCCGGTTGAGGAACTCGGGCCGGAAATGGCCGCGCACGACGTCCATCACCTGGTTTTCGACGCTTTCCACCCCTTCGCCGTCCTCGATCTGGGTCAGGAACTGGCTGCCGAGGTTGCTGGTCAGGATGATCAGCGTGTTCGAGAAATCGACCACCCGGCCCTGCCCGTCGGTCAGCCGCCCGTCGTCGAGCACCTGGAGCAGGACGTTGAACACGTCGTTGTGGGCCTTCTCGACCTCGTCGAACAGCACGACCTGGTAAGGGCGGCGCCGCACCGCCTCGGTCAGCACGCCGCCTTCCTCGTAACCGACATAGCCCGGCGGCGCCCCGATCAGCCGGGCGACCGCGTGCTTCTCCATGAACTCGCTCATGTCGATGCGTACGAGAGCATCGTCGTCGTCGAACAGGAAGCCGGCGAGCGCCTTGGTCAGCTCGGTCTTGCCCACGCCCGTGGGGCCGAGGAAAAGGAAGCTGCCGAGCGGCCGGTTCGGGTCCTGCAACCCGGCGCGCGCACGGCGCACGGCCTTGGACACGGCCTGCACCGCCTGTTCCTGCCCGATCACCCGCTGGCCGAGGATCGATTCCATCTGGAGCAGCTTTTCCCGCTCGCCTTCCATCATCTTGTCGATCGGCACCCCGGTCCAGCGGCTGACGACCGAGGCGATGTCTTCCTCCGTCACTTCCTCCCGCAGGAGCGCGTTCTCGGTATGGCCCTGGGCATCGGCCAGCTGCTTCTCCAGCTCGGGGATGCGGCCGTACGACAGCTCGCCCGCCTTCGCGAGGTCGCCCGCGCGCTGCGCCTGCTCCAGCTCGATCCGCGCCTGGTCCAGCTCTTCCTTCAGCCGGCTCTCGGCGTGGATCTTGTCACGCTCGTTCTGCCAGCGCGCGGTCAGTTCGCCCGACTGCTGTTCGAGGTTGGCCAGCTCCTCGCGCAGCGCGGCGAGGCGATCGCGCGAGGCCTGGTCGCTTTCCTTGCCTAGCGCCTGTTCCTCGATCTTGAGCTGGATGATCCGGCGGTCGAGCGCCTCGATCTCTTCCGGCTTGCTTTCCACTTCCATGCGGATGCGGCTCGCGGCCTCGTCCATCAGGTCGATCGCCTTGTCGGGCAGGAAGCGGTTCTGGATATAGCGGTTGGAAAGCTGCGCCGCGGCGACGATCGCGCTGTCGGTGATGCGCACGCCGTGGTGAAGCTCGTACTTGTCCTTGATCCCGCGCAGGATCGAGATCGTGTCTTCCACCGTCGGCTCGTCGATATAGACCGACTGGAACCGCCGCTGAAGCGCCGGGTCCTTCTCGACGTACTTCTGGTATTCGTCGAGCGTGGTCGCGCCGATGCAGTGCAGTTCGCCCCGGCTGAGCGCGGGCTTGAGCAGGTTGGAGGCATCCATCGCGCCTTCCGACGCGCCGGCCCCGATCAGCGTGTGCATCTCGTCGATGAACAGGATGATCTGCCCTTCGGCCCCCTTCACTTCGTCCAGCACGGCCTTCAGCCGTTCCTCGAACTCGCCGCGATACTTCGCCCCCGCGATCAGCGCGCCCATGTCGAGCGCCATCAGCGTGCGGCCCTTCAGGCTGTCGGGCACGTCGCCGTTGGCGATGCGCAGCGCCAGCCCTTCGGCGATCGCGGTCTTGCCGGTACCGGGCTCGCCGATCAGCGCGGGGTTGTTCTTGGTCCGCCGGGCAAGGATCTGCACGGTGCGGCGGATTTCCTCGTCCCGCCCGATCACGGGGTCGAGCTTGCCGTCGCGCGCGGCCTGGGTCAGGTCGCGGGCATATTTCTTCATCGCGTCGTAGCTTTCTTCCGCCCCGGCGCTGTCTGCCGTGCGGCCGCCGGTAACGTCCTGGATCGCGGCCTCGAGCGCCTTGGCATCGACATTGGCGGCCTTGAGCGCGCGGCCCGCCGCACTGTCGGCGGAAAGCGCCAGCGCCTGGAGGATACGCTGCACCGGCACGAAGCTGTCGCCGGCCTTGTCGGCCAGCTTTTCCGCCTGGTCGAGCAGGCGAACCGCATTGTTGTCCAGCCCCGGCGTCTGCTGCGCGCCCGACCCGGAAACCGCGGGCACTTTCGCCAGTGCTGCATCGACCTCGTCCACCGCCAGCCGCGGATTGCCGCCGGCCCGTTCGATCAACTGCCAGGCCATGCCCTGGCTGTCTTCCAGCAGGGCCTTGAGCAGGTGTTCGGGGCTGATCCGCTGATGGTTCATGCGGATGGCGATAGTCTGCGCCGACTGGAGGAAGCCCTTGGCGCGATCGGTGAATTTTTCGAGATTCATCACGGATCCCTTGTCCTGAGTACCGGCTCGATATGGTGTTGCCCGTTTGCAACACAAGCCCTCCCCGCACCAGCGCGGAAAGGTGTGTTACCCAGATATAGGACCGCCGGGGCGCGTGGCGAGGGAAAAGGCGAAAATCTTGCCGCCCGCGGGCCGATGGCGCGCCGGGCCGGCGGCGGCGGCGCGCGCTCAGTCGCTGGCGACGCTCTCGATCCCCGGGACCAGGAGGCTGCGCCCACCGCCGAAATCCTGCCGCACGACGACGAGGCCCAACCGCTCCATGTGTTCGAGCAGGCGGCGAATGCGGCCCGGCGAACGCGAGCCGTAGACCCGCGCCAGTTCCTCGTCCTCGGGCGCAGCCAGCCCCTCCGCCGCGGCGGCGGCGATCGCGAGATAGGGGGCGAGCACGTCGTCGGGCACGTTCTGCGCGAGCCCGAGGATGCGCGCGCGCATCTCCTCGTCGAGCCGGTCGAGCCCGGCGCTGGCAATGGCGAAACGGCGGCGGAAGGCAGTCATGTCCGGCAGGGGGCCGACCAGCCGCAGCTTGCGGCACCGCAGCAGGAAGCCCTGGTAGAGGGCGGAGGCGGATTGGAACGTCGCCCCGTCCTCGCGTGCCATCGCGGCAATCACGCCCTCAATGTCTTCCGACGTGCCGCCCGCATCGGGCGCGGGCGCGCCGTCACCCTCCCCGCCCCGGGTGCCGGCACCTTCGCCGCTGCCTTCGCCGGCAGGGGACGCGCCCTGCTGCCCGGCCGCCGCCATCGCCTCCACCAGCTGTTCGGGCGCGGGGGCCGGGGGCGGCGGCGGCGGGGCGGGAACGGGCTTTGCCGCCTCGCTCGCGAGATCGCCGAGGAGGAGCGATTCCATCTCCTCCGGCGCGGCATCGGGCAATGGCATCAGCCCGTCCTTGCGCGCCGCGCTGCCCGACTTGACCGGGCCGATCTTCACCGCCAGCGGCCGGCGGCTGATCGCCGGGCCGAGGGCGAGGAAATGGCCGCGTTCCAGCTCGCGGATACGTTCGGCCTGGCGCCGCTCCATCCCCAGCAGGTCCGCCGCGCGGACCATGTCGATGTCGAGGAACGTGCGGCCCATGAGGAAATTGGACGCCTCGGCCGCGACGTTCTTGGCCAGCTTTGCCAGGCGCTGGGTCGCGACGATCCCGGCCAGCCCGCGCTTGCGCCCGCGGCACATGAGGTTGGTCATCGCGCCCAGCGTCATCCGGCGGGTATCCTCGGCGATCTCGCCCGCCACCGAGGGGGCGAACATCTGCGCCTCGTCCACCACCACCAGCGCCGGGTACCAGTGCTCGCGCGGGGCATCGAACAGCGCGGTCAGGAACTGGGCGGCGCAGCGGATCTGCTGTTCGACCTCCAGCCCTTCGAGCGCGAGGACGACCGAGGCGCGGTGCGCGCGGATGCGGCGGGCGAGTGCCTCGATCTCCGCCGGCGAATAGGCCGCGCCGTCGATCACGACATGGCCGAACGGCTCGGCCAGCGAGACGAAGTCCCCTTCCGGATCGATCACCACCTGCTGCACCATCTGCGCGCTTTCTTCCAGCAGGCGGCGCAGCAGGTGCGACTTGCCGCTGCCCGAATTGCCCTGGACGAGCAGGCGCGTGGCGAGAAGCTCCTCGACGTCGAAGTCGACCGGCGCCCCGCCCGCATCATGGCCGATGGTGATCGTCGCTTTCACGCCCCCGGGGGTAGCGGGCCGAATCCCCGCGCCGGAAGGGGGCAGGCCGAGTTATCCCGAGGCAAGTTGCCGCCCCTTCCCCGGTCGCGCGCCCGGGCGGCAGGCACCGGTCCGCCCGGTCATGCAGTTGGCCGAAAAAACGTGTCGAATCGCGGGCCCGGGCCTAGGATCGCGCGATCTTTTTCGAATCGCTTCCGGGGGAAAGCCATGAAATTCAAGCTCGCCACAGTCAGCCTCGCCGCGCTCGCGCTGGCCGCCGGCACCGCGGCCCAGGCCCGCACCGTCGCCGAACCGGCCGCCGCCGATCCCGCCGCCGCAGCCGCCGCCGTGATCGGGGAGCCGGCACCGGTCGCCGAGCTGATCGAAAGCGTTTCGATCCCTTACGAGCAGTTCCAGCTCGACAACGGGCTGACCGTCCTGGTGCACGAGGACCGCAAGGCCCCCGTGGTCGGGGTCTCGGTGTGGTACGGTGTCGGCTCCAAGCACGAGCCGGAGGGCAAGACCGGCTTCGCCCACTTGTTCGAACACCTGATGTTCAACGGCAGCGAGAACGCGCCAGGGGATTTCTTCGAGCCGCTGCAGCAAGTCGGCGCGACCGATTTCAACGGCACGACCTGGTTCGACCGGACCAACTATTTCCAGACGGTGCCGACCGGCGCGCTCGACCTGGCGCTGATGCTGGAAAGCGACCGCATGGGCCATCTCCTGGGCGCGGTGACGCAGGAGAAGCTCGATAACCAGATCGGCGTGGTCCAGAACGAGAAGCGGCAGGGCGACAACCAGCCCTACGGCCTCGTCCAGTACGAGCAGCTGGAGAACCTCTACCCCTCCGGCCATCCCTACCACCATTCCACGATCGGCTCGATGGAAGACCTGTCGAGCGCGACGCTGGAGGACGTGCGCAAATGGTTCCGCGACCACTACGGGCCGAACAACGCGATCCTGGTGCTGGCGGGCGACATCGACACCGCGACCGCGCGCGAGAAAGTGACGAAGTGGTTCGGCGCGATCCCCGCCGGCCCGGCGATCGAGCCGGTCGAGGCGCCGGTGCCGACCCTGGCCGAACCCAAGGCGAAGACGATCTACGATCGCATCGCCAGCCCGCGCCTCTACCGCACCTGGGCCGTGCCCGGCCTCGACAACCCCGACTACCTGCCGCTGAGCATGGGGGCGACGGTCCTGGGCGGCCTCGCCAGTTCGCGGCTCGACAACGTGCTGGTGCGCGAAAAGCAGCTGGCCGTGCGGGTCGTCGCGAGCGCGCAGATCTTCGCCCAGGCGGGCCAGTTCATGGTCTATGCCGACGCCCGCCCCGGGGTGGACCAGGACGAGCTGGCCGCCGCGCTGGACGCGGAGATCGCCCGCTTCATCGCCGAAGGGCCGACCGCCGACGAGTTGCAGCGCGCGACCACGACCTATGCCGCCGGCGAGATCCGCGGGCTGGAGCAGGTCGGCGGGTTCAATGGCAAGGCGCCGACGCTGGCCCAGGGCCTGCTCTATTCGGGCAACCCGGCCGAATACCGCGAAGTGCTGCAGGCGGCCGCCGCGATGACGCCCGAGCGCGTGCGCGAGGTGACGGCGCGCTGGCTCTCGCGGCCGGTCTTCGCGCTGACGGTGGAGCCGGGCGACCGGCAGGAAGGCGGCGAGCATCGCGGCGGCTTCTTCACAGGGGCCGAGGCGGGCAGCGGCGGCCTGGCCGGCCCGGCGTTCTATTCCGGCCCCTTCGCCATGCAGGCCGCCGCCGCGGCGGCCGAGGCGGACCGGTCGAGCCTGCCCGAAGTGGGCGAGCTGAAGCCGCTCGACTTCCCCGATATCGAGCGCGCGACCCTGTCGAACGGGATGGAAGTCTTCTTCGCCCGCCGCGACGCGGTGCCGACCGTTTCCGTGCGGGTGAACTTCGACGCCGGCTATTCGGCTGATCCGAAGGACCGGCTGGGCACCCAGTCGCTGATGCTCTCGCTGATGGACGAAGGGACGCGGCGGCTCGATTCGACCGCGCTGGCGATCGCCAGGGAACGGCTCGGCGCCAGCCTCTATGCCTCGGCCGATGCCGACACGACCTCGGTCGGGCTCGACGCGCTGGCCCCCAACCTCGCGCCCTCGCTGGAGCTGATGGCCGAATATATCCGCCACCCCGCCTTCGACCCGCAGGAGCTGGAGCGGGTTCGCGCCCGGCAGCTGACGCGGATCCAGAACGAGCTGAACAATCCCGGCGCGATCGCCCAGCGCGCGCTCGCCCCGATCCTGTTCGGCGAGCGCCATCCCTATGGCATCCCGCCCTCCGGCACCGGCCACGCCGAGGTGATCGAGACGCTCACCGTCGACGAGATCCGCGATTTCCACCGCACCTGGCTGCGGCCCGACAAGGCGCGCGTCTTCGTCGTGGGCGACACCACGCTGGGCGAAGTCACCCGCCTGCTGGAGGCGAGCTTCGGCGACTGGCAGGCCCCGGCCGAACCCGCGCCGGAGAAGAACTTCGACGCGCCGATCCCGCAGCAGGAATCGCGCGTGATCCTGATCGACCGGCCCAATTCGCCGCAGTCGGTGATCCTCGCCGGGCGCGTGCTCGAGCAGAAGGGGACCGACGACCTGGTCGTGCTGGGCGCCGCCAACGAGGTGTTCGGCGGCAGCTTCCTCAGCCGGATCAACATGAACCTGCGCGAGACGAAAGGCTGGTCCTACGGCGTGCGCAGCCTGCTGCAGCAGCCGCTCGACCGGTCGAGCTTCCTGATCTACGCCCCGGTCCAGGCCGACCGCACGGCGGATTCGATCGCCGAGCTGCGCAAGGACCTGTCGGCCTATACCGACGACCAGGGCGTGACCGCGGCCGAGCTGACCCGCCTCGTCAATGGCAACGTGCGCGAGCTGCCGGGCCGGTTCGAAACCTCGCGCGCGGTGCTGGGCGGCATGGTCAACATCGTGACCTACGGCCGGCCGGACGACTATTACGAGACGCTGGCCGAGAAATACGCCGGCCTGACCGCGCCCCAGCTCGACGAGCAGGCCCGGGCGGCCTTCCTGGGCGAGGACCTGGTCTTCGTGGTCGTCGGCGACGCCTCGGTGGTCGAGCCCCAGCTCGAGGCGGTCGGCCTGCCGGTCGAGGTGCGCCGGGCCGAGACCGCCGAGGGCGAATGACCTTGTTGACATTGATGTAAGCAGGGGCGATTGCTAGGTTCGATTTCAACCGAGGAGATGACAATGTCTGTTGGCGGCACTTACGACTGCGTAACCAAGACCCCGATGGGGGAACAGAAGAGCACGTTCACCGTGGTCCCGAGCGACGACGGCACGACCTTCACCGGCCAGAACGCCGGCACGCTCGGCTCGATGGACGTGAAGGACGGCAAGATCGACGGCAACACGCTGACCTGGAAGATGGACATGACGGTGCCGATGCCGATGACGCTGGAAGGCAAGGCGACGGTCGAAGGCGACCAGCTGACCGGCACCGTCAACGCCGGCGCGTTCGGCGCCATGCCGATGACCGGCCAGCGCACCGGCTGATCCGCACGATCACCGAAAACCGAAGGGCCGCCGGAGCGTTTCCGGCGGCCCTTTTTCGTTGCATCGGATTGCGTCGCGGGGCCGGCGCGGGGCCGGCGGGCCCCGGCTACCCTTACCCCAGCTTCGCCTTCAGCAGCTGGTTGACGACCGCCGGATTGGCCTTGCCCTGCATGGCCTTCATCGTCTGGCCGACGAAGAAGCCGAAGAGCTTGTCCTTGCCGCCGCGGTATTCCTCCACCTTGTCGGCGTTCTTCGCCAGGATCTCGTCGATCGCGGCCTCGATCGCGCCGGTGTCGCTGACCTGCTTCAGGCCCTCGCTCTCCGCGATCTCGCCCGGTTCGCGGCCGGTCCTGAGGACGATTTCGAAGATCTCCTTCGCCTGTCCGCCCGAAATCTCGCCGCCGGCCTGCATGGCCAGGATCGCGGCCTGGGCCTCGGCCGTGGCATGGGCGGGGTTCGCCTCGTCGCCCAGCGCGTTCATCACCCCCGGCGCGACCGAAAGCGACCAGTTGGCAACCTGGGTCGCGACGTCCTTCTCCCCCTTTCCTATGCCCCGGGCGGTCGCCGCCAGCAGGGTTTCGAAACGGGCGAAGGTTTCCACCTCGGCCGTCAGTTCGCGCGCGTTGTAATCGCTGAGGCCGAGTTCCTCGACGTACCGGCGGCGCTTGGCATCGGGCAATTCGGGCAGCGAGGCCCGGCACTCGGCCAGGAAATCCTCGTCCAGCTCGAGCGGCAGGAGATCGGGATCGGGGAAATAGCGGTAATCGTGCGCGTCTTCCTTGCTGCGCATGGAGCGGGTCGTGCCGCTGTTCGGATCGAACAGCCGCGTTTCCTGCACCACCGTGCCGCCATCCTCGATCAGGTCCACCTGTCGGCGCGCCTCGTGCTCGATCGCCTGCATGACGAAGCGGACCGAGTTGACGTTCTTCGTCTCGGTCCGGGTGCCGAACTCCTCGCCCGGCTTGCGCACGCTGACGTTCACGTCGGCGCGCATCGATCCTTCTTCCATGTTCCCGTCGCACGACCCGACATAGCGCAGGATCGTGCGCAGCTTGCGAAGATAGGCGCCCGCTTCGGCCGGGCTGCGCATGTCGGGGCGGCTGACGATTTCCATCAGCGCCACGCCGCAGCGGTTGAGATCGACGTAGGACATCGTCGGATGCTGGTCGTGCATCAGCTTGCCCGCATCCTGCTCGACATGGATACGCTCGATCCCGATCACCTTGTCTTCGCCGATACCGGCCTTCTCGTCCGCCTCGATCGTCAGCGAACCTTCGCCGACAAGCGGGTGGTAGAGCTGCGAGATCTGGTATCCCTGCGGCAGGTCGGCGTAGAAGTAGTTCTTGCGGTCGAACCGGCTCCATGCGTTGATCTGCGCCTCGATCGCCATGCCGGTGCGGACCGCCTGGCGGATGCATTCGCGGTTCGGCACCGGCAGCATCCCCGGCATTGCCGCGTCGATCAGGCTGACCTGCGTGTTCGGCTCCGCCCCGAAGGCGGTGGAGGAGCCGGAAAAGAGCTTGGCGTTGGAGGTCACCTGCGCGTGGACTTCGAGGCCGATCACGACCTCCCATTCGCCGGTTGCGCCCTGGATGCGATAAGTGCTCATCATGTGATTCCGCGCATGTGGGCGGCGGTCGCCGCCATTTCCTCTTTCAGCATCTGCGTGGCGGGGCCTTCGACTTCCGCCTTTTCGCACACGTTGATAATGACTTCGGCATATTCGGGATACTTCCGCAGCTCGTAAGCTGCCGCCATCTTGGACGCGATGGAACTGTCCGCCCGGCCAAGGTGATCCATGATCTGGAAGAACCGCTGATACTGCTGGTGGCGCACCTCGCGCCGCTTGGCGAGGGCATATGTCACGGCCGACCAGGCCAGCGCGATCAGGGGCACAACCACGCCGCCCCATGCGATCCACTCGCCCGGGGTCGCCAGGTCCATCGTCACCACCACTTCTCCGGCTTCGCGGCGAAGCCCGCGCGCCGTTCGATCGCGAGGCCGGCGTTGAGCACGCCCTGTTCGTCGAACGGCTTGCCGACAAGCTGCAGGCCCAGCGGCAGGCCGTCGCGGTTGAGCATGGCGGGCACGCTCATCGCCGGCAGGCCGGCGAGGCTGGCGGGCACGGCGAAGACATCGTTCAGGTACATCGCCAGCGGATCGTCGGCCTTTTCGCCCAGCGGGAAGCTGGCGGTCGGCGTCGTCGGCGCCAGGATCACGTCGCATTCGGCCCAGGCCCGTTCGAAATCGCGCGCGATCAGCGTGCGGATCTTCTGCGCCTGGTTGTAATAAGCGTCGTAGAACCCGGCCGAGAGCACGTAAGTCCCGATCAGGATGCGCCGCTTCACCTCGTCGCCGAACCCTTCGGCACGGGTCGCGGCGTACATGTCCTGCAGGCCCGCGGCCTTGCCCGCTGCGTCTGCCGGCAGCTCGCGCAGTCCGTACCGCACGCCGTCATAGCGGGCGAGGTTGCTGGAGGCTTCGGCCGGGGCGATGATGTAATAGGCGGGCAGCGCATACTTGGTGTGCGGCAGCGAGATATCGACGATCTCCGCCCCGGCATCGCGCAGCCACTGCTTGCCGCGTTCCCAGCTGTCGAGGATTTCCGGGTCGGTCCCCTCCATCCGGTATTCGCGCGGGATGCCGACTTTCCTGCCGCGCAGATCGTCCGACAGGCCGGCTTCCCACGCGGGCACCGGCAGGTCGAGGCTGGTCGAATCCTTCGGGTCGAAACCCGCCATCGCGCCCAGCATGATCGCGCAATCGGCCACGTCGCGCGCCATCGGCCCGGCCTGGTCGAGGCTGGAGGCGAAGGCGACCACGCCCCAGCGGCTGCACCGGCCATAAGTCGGCTTGATCCCGCAGATCCCGGTAAAGGCCGCCGGCTGGCGGATCGAGCCGCCGGTGTCGGTGCCGGTCGCCGCGGCCGCGATGCGGGCTGCGACCGCGGCCGAGGAGCCGCCCGACGAGCCGCCCGGCGCGAGCGGGCTGTTCCCGCCGTCCTTGCGCCGCCAGGGGCTGACCACGTTGCCGAAATAGCTCGTTTCGTTGGACGAGCCCATCGCGAACTGGTCGAGGTTGAGCTTGCCCAGCATCCCCGCGCCGGCATTCCACAGGTTCTGCGACACCGTGCTTTCGTAGCGGGGGACGAAGCCTTCGAGGATGTGGCTCGCGGCGGTGGTCTGCACCCCCTCGGTCGCGAACAGGTCCTTCATCCCGATGGGCACGCCGGCCATCGGCCCCAGCTCGCGGCCCGCCGCGCGATCGGCATCGACCCGCTCGGCCGCTTCGATCGCCTTGTCCGGCGTGGCGACGATGAAGGCATTGAGCGCGCCCGCGCCCGCGACCGCCGCGTTGAAGGCTTCCGCCACTTCGCGGGCGGTGAAATCGCCGGCCGCGACCCCGTCGCGGATCGCCTTGACGCCGAGTTCGGTCAGTTCGGTCATGATGCGTGGTCCTGGACTTGGCGGTTCCCGAAACGCTCGCGGTTGAACCGCGGCGCGGGACGATCGGGGGCAAGCGCCGGCATCGTCACTCGATCACCTTCGGCACGCCGAAGAAACCGTGTTCCGCCGCCGGGGCATTGGCCAGCACGTCGTCGCGCCGGTTGCCCCCGGTCAGCGGGTCCGCGTCGACCTCGTCCGCGCGCAGGCGCAGGCTGTTGGGGATCACGGCGGTCATCGGCTCGACCTCCGACGTATCGACTTCGCCGAGCTGTTCGACCCAGTCGAGAATCTGCGACAGCTCGGGCGCCATGCGCGCCAGCTCGTCCTCGCTCATCTTGATGCGGGCCAGCGAGGCGATCTTCGCCACGGTGGTCTGGTCGACGGACATGCGGATTTGCCCTTCGTGCTGGAAAGGATTGCGGATAGCCGGGGCGCTAGCAGCGCGCCGGGCGGCATTCAAGCTGGCATGCCGGTGCCGGGGGCGGCACCGCGGCGCAGCGCCGGGCGGCGGTTACTCGCCCGGTTGCGGCGCGCCGGCGCCCTGGCCCTGCTGCTGCATCTGCATCATCTGCTGCATGGCCTGCATCCGCTGCTGGAACTGCTCGAACGGCATGAAGTCGAGCAGCTCCACCTCGAACACCAGGTCGCTGTTCGCCGGAATGGCGACTTCGCCGGTCATCGGGTTGACCTTCTCGTCCCCGCCATAGGCTTTCTCGGCCGGGATCTCGACCAGGTACTTGCCGCCCTTCTGCATCTTCACCGCGCCTTCGCGGAACCCCTCGATCATCCCTTCCAGCGGCAGCGGGGTCGCCTGGCCTTCGTCGAAGACCGTGCCGTCGGCCAGCTTGCCGGTATAGTTGACCAGGACGACGTCGTCGGGCGCGGGGCTCGCGCCTTCGCCCGCCTCGACCACCTCGACCGAGACGCCTTGCGGCACCGCCGCCCAGGCGAGCCCGCCGGCGAGCAGGATCGCGACGAGGACGCCCAGCCACAGCTTGATCAGGCTGCCCCTGGCGATGGGCTGGATCGGAACGCGGGTTACTTCGGTCATGCAAGGTTCCTGAAATGCGAAAGGGCGCGGGAATCGCTTCCCGCGCCCTGTAGGCTTAACGCTGCTGTGGGTTCAAGCGCGAAGCATCGCCGCGCGCCCCGCCGGGGGCGCGGGCCGCACCTTACTTGGCGCCGTCACGCTCCGCCCGCTTGCGTTCCAGCTTGCGCGCGCGGCGCACGGCGGCGGCCTTTTCGCGCGCGCGCTTTTCGCTGGGCTTCTCGTAATGGCGGCGCAGCTTCATCTCGCGATAGACGCCTTCGCGCTGCAGCTTCTTCTTGAGCGCGCGCAGGGCCTGGTCGACGTTGTTATCGCGAACGATGATCTGCATGAATTCAAACACCTCACAGCAACGGCGCAGAGCCCGCACAGCGCGGGGGATGCGCCTTTACGAATCGAACGAAAAACGCGCCGAATCCGTTCCGGACCGGCTCGAACCAGCGGGCACATAGGCAAATCCGCGCGAATTGGCAAGCCGCCCGCGTGATCGGCGCGGCAACCCCCATGGCAGGCCCCATGGCACCCCCCATGGCAGGTGGTGCGCGCACGCGGCGGCGAAGGCCCCCGGCCGGCGCGGCGAAAGCCGCGCCCGCGGCCATCTCGATCCTCGACCTCGCCCCGTTTTGACCCTAAGGGCGGCGCATGACAAGCGTTTCACCGATCGCGGCCAGCCTCTACGTCTTCGTCGGCGGCGGCGCCGGGGCGATCCTGCGTTACCAGGCCGGCCGCTTGCTGACCCACCTGCTCGGCCCCCAGGCCGTGACCGCCTTCCCCTGGGCCACGCTGGCGGTCAACGTCATCGGCGGCTGCGCGATGGGCCTGCTCGCCGGATGGCTGGCGCGCCACGGCGGCGGCTCGGCGGGCGAACAGTGGCGCCTGCTCGCCGGGGTCGGCCTGCTGGGCGGCTTCACCACCTTTTCCGCCTTCAGCCTGGAGCTGATGCTGCTGATCGAGCGGGGCCAGCCCTGGCTGGCGGCGACTTACGCGCTGGTCTCGGTCCTCGCCGGGCTGACCGCGCTCTACATCGGCCTGATCGCGATGCGGATCGCGGCATGAGCGAGCGCGACGCCCCCGATCGGCGCTCTCCCCCGCGTTCGGGCGCGCGCGCCGAATCGCACAAGGTCCGCCAGTTCACCGTCGATCCCGACGACGACGGCATCCGGCTGGACCGGTGGTTCAAGCGGCACCTGCCGCAAGTCGGCTTCGCGACGATTTCGAAGTGGGCGCGCACCGGGCAGGTCCGCGTCGACGGCGGCCGCGCCCGGCCCGAAGATCGCCTGGCCGCCGGGCAGACGGTGCGCGTGCCCCCGGGAGGCGAGGCGCCGCATCGCAGGCCGCGCGCCCGGCGCCCGCTGACCGAGGCCGAGATTGCCGAGGCGCAGGCCATGGTCATCGCCGAGACGAAATCGGCGATCGTGCTCAACAAGCCGCCCGGCCTCGCCACCCAGGGCGGCAGCAAGACCCACCGCCACGTCGACGGCCTGCTCGACGCCTTCGCCCCGGGGGAGGACGATCCGCGCCCGCGCCTCGTCCACCGGCTGGACAAGGATACCAGCGGCGTCCTGCTGGTCGCGCGCACCCCGGGCAGCGCGGCGTCTTACTCCAAGCGGTTCGCAGGGCGCAGCGCGAAGAAAGTCTACTGGGCGCTCGTCGTCGGCGTGCCCGACGTGGCCGAAGGAACGATCGACGCCCCCCTGGCCAAGCAGCCGGGCACCGGGGGCGAGAAGATGCATGTCGACGAGGAAGGCGGCCAGCGCGCGGTCACCCGCTATCGCGTGGTGGACCGGGCGGGCAAGAAGGCGGCCTGGGTGGAGCTGGAGCCGCTGACCGGGCGCACCCACCAGCTGCGCGTGCACATGGCCGCGATCGGCCACCCGATCGTCGGCGACGGCAAGTACGGCGGTCAGGAAGCCTTCCTGACCGGCAGCGTCAGCCGCAAGATGCACCTGCACGCGCGCCGCCTGATCATCGATCAGCCCGCCAGCGGCGGGAAACCCGGCGGCAAGCTGGACGTGACCGCCGAACTGCCCGAACACTTCGCCGCCTCGATGGAACAGCTCGGCTTCGATCCCGCGGCGAGCCCGGCCGAGCCGCTGCGCGAGGCACCGCCCGAACGCTCGCGCGCCGAGAAGAAGCAGGCCGCCCGCCAGCACGCCAAGCAATATCGCAAGGCCCGGCGCGGCGAGCGGCGCCAGCGCGGCGACGCGGGCGGCAGGCCTAAGCGGCCCGGCGGCGGAAAGGGGCGGCGCAAGTGACGGTGCGGCTCGCGGTATTCGATTGCGACGGCACGCTGGTCGACGGGCAGGCACCGATCTGCAACTCGATGGAAACCGCCTTCGCCAGCGCCGGCCTGCCCGCGCCCGAACGGCACACGATCCGGCGGATCGTCGGCCTCAGCCTGCCGCAGGCGGTGCGCCTGCTCGCGCCCGAGGCGGAGGAAGAGCGCCGCCGCCACGCGGTCGAGGCTTACAAGGAGGCGTTTCGCGCCTGCCGGCTCGACGGCACGCTGGAAGAGCCGCTGTTCGACGGCATTGCCGAAGCGATCGCCGGCCTGGCCGGGCGCGGGTGGACGCTGGGGGTCGCGACCGGCAAGTCCGACCGGGGGCTGACGAGCTGCCTTGCCACCCATGGCCTGGCCGAACGTTTCGTGACTCTCCAGACCGCCGACCGGCACCCCTCCAAGCCCCACCCTGCCATGCTGGAAGCCGCCCTGGCCGAAGCCGGCGCGCTGGCAGACGACGCGGTGATGATCGGCGACACGACGTTCGACATGGAAATGGCCCGCGCCGCGGGCGTGCGCGCGGTCGGGGTCGCCTGGGGATACCACAGCGAAGACGAACTGCGCGAGGCGGGGGCCGCGCTGGTCGCCTCCCACCCCGCCGAACTGGAGGAGCTGCTGCCATGAACGATCCCGCCATGGGGCGCCATTTCGCGATCGTCGCGGTCCGTTTCACCGGCATTGCCTTCATCCTCCTCGGCATTCTCGCGCTGCGCGGGGCGATCGATCTTGCCGACGGGGCCGGCTACGTCCTGATCGCGGTCGGCCTGCTCGAGGTCTTCCTCGTGCCGATGATCCTCGTCCGCCGGTGGAGGACGCCGCGGCAATGAAGCGTTTCTACCGCGAAGTCTCGGTCGCGCCGCATGCGGACGGCTGGCGCGTCGCGCTCGACGGGCGGGCGATCAGGACCCCGCTCGGCGCCCCGCAGGTCGTGCCCACGCGGGCCCTGGCGGAGGCGATGGCGGACGAATGGCGCCGGCAGGGGGAAACGATCGATACCGCCGGCTTCGTCCTGCGCGACCTGGCCGATTACGCGATCGACGTCGTCCGGGGCGATCGCGCGGCCGCGATCGACGGCCTGCTCGCTTTCGCGCAAACCGATACGCTGTGCTACCGCGCCGATCCCGAGGACGCGCTCTATCGCCGCCAGCACGAGGTCTGGGAACCGCTGGTGACCGCGCTGGAGGCGCGCGAGGGGGTGCGCCTCGAACGGGTCAGCGGGGTGATCCACCGTCCGCAGCCGGCCCCGACACTGGCCGCCCTGCGCGCCCGGCTGGAGGGGGCGGACGACTTCGCCCTGTCGGGCGTCCACGCGATGGCATCGCTCGCCGCCTCGCTCTGCGTCGCGCTGGCCGCGCTGCACGACGATGCCGATGCCGAGGCGCTGTGGAACGCGGCCAACCTGGAAGAAGACTGGCAGGCCGAGCTGTGGGGCCGCGACGAGGAAGCCGCCGCCCGCCGCGACCAGCGCCGCACCCGCTTCCTGGCCGCCAGCGAGTTCGCCGCACTGGCGCGGCGCGAATGGAATACGCGATAACGCCTGACCTGCCCAAGGCGCAGTGACGTTTTACCACTGTTTATTGGTTTCCGCATAGATTGTTCGTCCATGGTACGGGCGACCAAGATCTATAGGTATGTCATGGTGGTCGATGGCGGAATGGCTCCCAATCCGCGGGGAGAGTTTCTGTCCCTTGCTACCTGCAAGCCGGCAATCCGCAAATCTGCGAAGGAAGGCGACTGGGTCGTGGCCAACCGCGGATCGCCTCACAACGACCAGGTCGTCTGGGCTGGCAGGATTTCCGAGATCTTACCTATTGCCGACTACTCACGCCGGCACCCGAAGCGGGAGGACGCCCTCTACCGCTTGGGTGACACCGGCTTGCTGGAGCGTATTCCCGGGCGAGCCCCATGGTATCACCCCGAACACGACCAGCAGGCCAAGGACATGAAGGGCAATGTCCTTCTGTTCGACTGGCAAGCGGCCTGGTACTTCGGCAGTCAGCCGCGCTCATGGCCGCAGGCTCTCGAACACCTGATCGCCCGGGGCCAGGGCCACCGCGTGAACGGCGTGAAGCCGACGGACGAGAAGACCCTCGTCGCATGGTTGCGCGTCGAACACAGTCCTGGGGCGATTGGATTGCCCAGAGATGGGTGGGAAGGCCCCCGGTCAAGCATGTGTTCGAGCCGACGCAGACCGAGATGTAACGCGCCATCTCCAGGACGGAGCAAACGCAGCAGCCCGAAGCCGAAACGCGCGCGTTGCTAGCCCAGCCAGTCGGCGACCTGGCCGGCGACGTCGTTGGCCGCGCGGTTGAGCGCGGGGCCGACCTCGGCCGCCTCGGGCGCGACGGCGGGGATCACGCTTTCGAACCGGCGCGTCTCTATTCCCCGGTCGGCGGTGTCGCGGATCGCGTCGAAGCGCACGACGACCGAGGACGTGGCCGCATCGTAGCCGAAATCGCGCAGCACGCCGCGCAGCTGGGTGCTCGGCGTCAGCGCCGGATCGTCCGAATCGATCACCACGCGCGCGGTGCGGGTGCGGATCGTTTCGGCCAGGAGCGTGCGGAACAGCCGGGCCGGCTTGTCCACCCAGACCGCGTCTTTCAGATAGGCGAGGCTGGCATCGTCCACCCGCACCGGCACGCGCACGACGTCCAGCCGCGCGGGCGCATCGGGCACGATGATCGCGAGCGAGCCCGCGGCCGTGCCCGCCGCGCCCGATCCCGCCGGGGCCTGCGCCGTCGGCGTCAGCGTCAGCAGGCTTTCGGGCGGTTCGCTGCCGAAGCTGACGCACCCGGCCAGCGCGGCGAGCGCCGCGAGCGCCGGAAAGGTCCTGGTTGTCGCGCGCATGGCCTTCCCCTGTCGTCCGGCGCCGGTCATGGTTCGTAATCGGGCAGCTTCTGCCCCTCGATCAGCGAGCCGGCGCCCTGGGTTTCGATCTTCTCGGTCACCTTGCGCAGCGCCTTGCTGGTCGCCCGCAAGTCCTGCAACGCGGCCTCCGCCGCGGGCAGCGTGCTTTCGCTCAGCTGGCGCGTGGCGGGCTGCGCCTGTTCCATCGTCTGGGTCAGGGCATTGGCCGCCGTCTCGGCCGAAGTGAGGGTGGAGCGCAGCTGCGTCGCCAGCGATTGCCCTTCCTGGTTCAGCAGGCGGTCGGTCGATCCCATGACTTTCTCGAACGCGTCCAGCGCCTCGCTCGATTCGCGCAAGGTCACTTGCAGTTCGGCCATCGTGCGTTCGATCTGCGGCGCGGTCTGCGCGAGGTCGGCCGTCATCCGGTTGGTGTTGCGCAGGATGCCCGCGATCTCGCCCTGGTTCTCGTCCGAGAGGAGCATTGTCAGCCGCTCGGTCAGCGTGGCGAGCCGTTCGAGCAGCAGGGGCGCATTGGCGAGCAGTTCGCCCAGGCCGCCCGGCTTGGTCGGGATCACCGGCACGCCTTCGGGGCAGGCAGTATGGCCCGCCCCCTCGGCACAGGTCAGCGCCGGGGCATCGCGCCGCGCGCCGTCGAGCAGGATCGTCGAAACCCCGGTGAACGAGCCCTGGATCGTCGCGGTCGTGCCGACGCGGATCGGCACCTCGTCCTTCACCTTGACGCGCACGCGCACGAACTGGGGATCGGTTTCCCACAGCGCGATCTGGCTCACCTGCCCCACCGGGACGCCGGCGAAGGAGACTTGCGAGCCGTTTGCCAGCCCGGCCACCGATTGCTTGAAGAAGATGTCGTATTCGTCCTGCGCGCCCTGCCCCAGGCGGGCGAGCCAGACGAAGAACAGCGCGGCACCGGCCAGCAACGCCAGCGTCACGGCCCCTACCCAGACATGATTTGCGCGTGTTTCCATGTAAGCAAGCTACCTCGCGCCCCTATGCCCCGCCTGGCGGGGGATTGTCCATCGTTTCGGCGTCCGACTGGCGCTGCTTGCTGTCGCGCGCGGCGCGGCCGCGCGGGCCGTTGAAGTATTCGTCGATCCACGGGTGGTCGGTTTCGAGCAGCTCGGGAATCGTGCCGACCGCGATCACCCGGCGATCGGCGAGCACCGCCACCCGGTCGCAGATCTCGTAAAGCGTATCGAGATCGTGCGTGATCAGGAACACCGTCAGCCCCAGCGTCTGCTGCAGTTCGCGGGTCAGGCGGTCGAACTTGGCCGCGCCGATCGGGTCCAGCCCGGCGGTCGGCTCGTCGAGGAACAGCAGTTCCGGGTCCAGCGCCAGTGCGCGCGCGAGCCCGGCGCGCTTGCGCATCCCGCCCGAAAGCTCCGACGGGTACTTGCTCACCGCGTCTTCCGGCAGGCCGGAGAGCACGACCTTGTACCGCGCGATCTCGTGCAGCAGGTCGGGCTCTATCTCGGGATAGAACTGCTTGAGCGGGACCTCGACGTTCTCCCCCACGGTGAGGGTGGAGAACAGCGCGCCGCCCTGGAACAGGACGCCCCAGCGGTTACGCAGGCCCAGGTTCTCGTCCGGCTCGGCATCGGTGATCGATCGTCCGAAGACCTCGATATCGCCCGCATCGGGCGTCTGCAGCCCGATGATCGACCGCATGAGGACCGACTTGCCGGTGCCCGATCCGCCGACCACGCCGAGGATTTCCCCCCGGTTGACGGTGAGCGAGAGATCCTCGTGGATCGTCTGCTCGCCGAACCGGTTCACCAGCCCTTCCACCACGATCGGGTGATCGCCGCGAAACCGCTCGTACCGGCCGAGGCCCCGGGCCTCCCGTTCGCTTTCGTCCTCGCTCATCCCCATCCGATCTCGGTGAAGAATACCGCGAAGAAGGCATCGAGCACGATGACCATGAAGATCGCCTGGACGACGGCCTTGGTCGTCTTCAGCCCGACCTGTTCCGAATTCCCCTGGACCTGCAGGCCCTGGTAACAGCCGGTCAGCGCGACGATCAGGCCGAAGACCGGCGCCTTGGCCAGCCCGACGTAGAGATCGTAGAGCGGCACGACTTCCTGGATCCGGCTGAGGAAGGTGAAGAACGGGATGCCCAGCATCAGGTCGCCGATCACCGCCCCGCCGACGATCGCGATGCACGAAGCGAAGAAGCCGAGCAGCGGCATCATCACCACGGCGGCCAGGATGCGCGGGATCACCAGCGCCTCTATCGGCGAAATGCCGATCGTGCGCATGGCATCGACTTCCTCGGTCAGTTTCATCGTGCCCAGCTGCGCGGCGAAGGCGCTGCCCGAACGGCCGGCGACCATGATCGCCGTCATCAGCACGCCCAGTTCGCGCAAGGTGATCCGGCCGACGAGGTTGATGGTCAGCGTCTCGGCCCCGAACTGCGCCAGCTGGACCGCGCCCTGCTGCGCGATGACGATCCCGATCAGGAAGCTCATCAGCCCGATGATCGGCAGCGACGACACGCCGACCAGCTCCATCTGGCGCACCAGCGCGCGCCCGCGAAAGCGCGACGGGTGCCGCACGATGCCCAGCGCCGCGACCAGGATCTGGCCCAGGAAGCCGACGATGCCGACGAAGCCGCTGCCCAGTTCGCGCACGATCGCGCCCACTTCGGACGGGAAGCGCAGGTACACCGGCACCCGCTCGGGCCGGATCTCGGCCCCTTCGCCCAGTTGGCCGACGGCCTTGAGCAGGCGCTGCGCGCGTTCGCTGGCGCCGGTGATCTGCGCGCCGTGGCGCGCGGCGAGGCTGCTGGCGATCCAGGCCCCGACGGTGTCGATCTCGCTCACCCCGGAAAGGTCGATCACGGCAAGCTCGCGCTCTATCCCGCGCAAGTCCTGGTCCACCGCGCCGATCGTGGACACCAGGTAAGGCCCCGAAAGGACGAGGCGCGCGCCCTCGCCGCCCCTGTCTTCGACCTCGTAGAGCGCCCCTTCGTGCATCGTCAGCGACCTATGCGGGCAAACGCGGGCCACTACAAGCCGCCATTCGTGACATGTTGCGCCGCCGCGCACCCGCTGGCAAAGGCCCGGGCCTATGAGCACCGAGCTTCCCAAGACATTCGACCCGGCCGACATCGAGGCGCGCTGGTACGCGCACTGGGAAAAGGGCGGCCTGTTCCGGCCAGAGCGCCCGGATGCGGAGCCGTTCACGATCGTCAACCCGCCGCCCAACGTCACGGGCAGCCTGCATATCGGCCACGCGCTCGACAACACGCTGCAGGACATCGTCGTGCGGTACGAGCGGCTGCGCGGCAAGGACGCGCTGTGGGTCGTGGGCACCGACCATGCCGGCATCGCCACCCAGATGGTGGTCGAACGCCAGCTGGAGGCGCAGCAGGACAAGCGGACCAACTATTCGCGCGAAGACTTCGTGAAGAAAGTCTGGGAATGGAAGGAGGAAAGCGGCGGCACGATCACGCGCCAGCTGCGCCGCCTGGGCTGTTCGATGGACTGGAGCCGCGAACAGTTTACCATGAACCCCGAGTTCAGCCGCGCGGTCACGAAAGTCTTCGTGGACCTGCACCGGAAGGGCCTGATCTACCGCGACAAGCGGCTGGTGAACTGGGACCCGAAGCTGAAGACCGCGATCAGCGACCTGGAAGTCGAAACGCGCGACGTGAAGGGCCATTTCTGGCATTTCAGGTATCCGCTGGCCGACGGGGTCACGCTCGACGACGGGCGGGATTTCATCGAGGTCGCGACCACGCGCCCCGAAACCATGCTGGCCGACATGGCCGTGGCCGTCCACCCCGACGATGAACGCTACAAGGGCGTGGTCGGCAAGCACGTGATCCTGCCGATCACCGGCCGCCGCGTGCCGGTGGTGGCGGACGAACACGCCGATCCCGAACTGGGCAGCGGCGCGGTGAAGATCACGCCGGGGCACGATTTCAACGATTTCGAAGTCGGCAAGCGCGCCGGGATCGCGCCTGCCGACATGCTCAACATGCTCGATGCCGAAGGCAACGTGTGCCAGACGGCGGACGGCCGCGTGCCCGACGAATTCCTCGGCCTCCACCGCTTCCGCAAGGATGGCGAGGACGGCGCGCGCGAACTGGTGGTCCGCCGGCTGAAGGAACTGGGCTGCCTGATCCCGCACGTCGCGAAGGACAAGGACGGCAACGCGGTCGAACACGATGCCGAACCGCGCGTGATCGCCACCCCCTTCGGCGACCGCGGCGGCGTGGTGATCGAACCCTGGCTGACCGACCAGTGGTATGTCGATGCCGAGAAGCTGGCCCAGGCCCCGATCGAGGCGGTGCGTTCGGGCGCGATCGAGATCGTGCCGAAAAGCTGGGAAAAGACATTCTTCAACTGGATGGAGAACATCCAGCCCTGGTGCGTCAGCCGCCAGCTCTGGTGGGGCCACCGAATCCCGGCTTGGTACGATGCCGAAGGCCGGGCCTACGTCGCCACCAGCGAAGAGGAAGCCCAGGCCCAGGCCGGCGAGGGCGTCGGCCTGACGCGCGACCCCGACGTGCTCGACACCTGGTTCTCCTCCGCGCTGTGGCCTTTCGCCACGCTCGGCTGGCCGGAAGAGACCGACCTGCTCGCCAAGCACTATCCGAACGACCTGCTGATTTCCGGCTTCGACATCCTGTTCTTCTGGGATGCGCGGATGGCCATGCAGGGGATGCATTTCCTGGGCGAAGCGCCGTGGAAGCGGCTCTATCTCCACGGGCTCGTCCGCGCGGCGGACGGTTCGAAGATGTCGAAATCCAAGGGGAACACGGTCGATCCCCTCGGCCTGATCGACAAGTACGGCGCCGATGCCCTGCGCTTCTTCATGGCGGCGATGGAAAGCCAGGGCCGCGATATCAAGATGGATGAAAGCCGGGTGGAGGGCTATCGCAACTTCGCCACCAAGCTGTGGAACGCGGCCCGCTTCTGCCAGGCCAACGGCATCGGCGGCAGCGCCACGATCGCCGCGCCAGAAGCGAAGCTAGCGGTCAACCGCTGGATCGTCGGCGAAGTGGTCGAAACGCTGGCCCTGCTCGACAAGGCGATGGCCGACTTGCGCTTCGACGCGGCGGCCAATGCGATCTATCACTTCGTGTGGGACACGTTCTGCGACTGGTACCTGGAACTGATCAAGGGCCAGGTGGACGAGGAAACGCGCACCGTCGCCGGCTGGGCGCTCGACCAGATCCTCGTCATGCTGCACCCGTTCATGCCCTTCATTACCGAGGAGCTGTGGCACGAACTGGCCCCCGCGGGCCAGCCGCGCCCCTACGAACTGATCCTCGCCAAGTGGCCCGCGCCCGAAGCGCAGTGCGATGCCGCGGCCAAGGCGGAAGTCGAATGGCTGATCGACCTGACGCGCAACTTGCGCGGGGCGAAGAACGAAGTCGGCATTGCGCCGGGGGCGAAGCTGGAAGCCTGGCTGCCCGAACCGTCGGACGTGGCGGGCAAGGTCCTTTCGGGCAATGCCGCCGCGCTCGAACGCGTGGCGCGCCTTTCCGCGGTCCACACCCGGCCCGCCCCCGACGGCGCGGCGCTGCAGGTCGGTGCAGGGCGCGACGCGCTGGTGATCCCGCTGGAAGGGCTGATCGACATCGCCGCGGAAAAGGCGCGCCTCGCAAAGGCGCTCGCCGCGGCGGAGAAAGAGGCGAAGTCGCTCGAAGGGCGGCTGAACAACGCCAATTTCGTCGAACGCGCCAAGCCCGAAGCGGTCGAAAAAGCCCGCGCCGACCACGCCCACCACACCGCCGAGGCCGCGCGGCTGAAGGCGGCACTCGAACGGCTGGGCTAGGCGGCGCACCGGTCAGAACGCACCACCCAACCCACCGTCATGCTGAACTCGTTTCAGCATCCATCGCGCCTCCGTGTACCGTCGGTGCCGGAGGAGGAATGGACCCTGGGGCGAAGCTGGCCCAAGGCCAAACAAGTTCAGTGTGACGGCGCTCGTGGCGCCGACCGCGCCGCAGCGGCTTCCTCCCTGCCGGGCAGCGAGGATTTTCCTACATCGGCGGATTGTGCAATGGGGTGGGCATGACTCGCCCCATCCCCTTCCCCGCCGCCGGTTCTGCCGGGCGCGCGCAGGGTGGATTTTTTTGCCCCAGGACAGTGGTCCATGCGGTCCATGTCTCAACATATCATCGGCGCGGGCGATGCCGCTGACGCTGGCGACGCAATCGCCGGGGGAGCCGGAGATCTTCGCCTCGCTGCAGGGCGAAGGGCCGAGCGCGGGGATGCCGGTGGCGTTCCTGCGGCTGTCGCGCTGCAACCTTGCCTGCCAGTGGTGCGACACCGCCTATACCTGGCACTTCGCCGGCGACGAGCGCCCGCATCGCTCGGGCGAGACGTTCGACCGCAAGGCGAACCAGCTCGTGCTGGGGGAAGCGGACGTCGCGAGCCGGATCGCCGCGCTGGGCCAGGGGCGCCTGGTGATCACCGGGGGCGAGCCGCTGCTCCAGGGCGGCGCGCTGGCGCGGATGCTCGAACACCTGCCCGATATCGCGGTGGAAGTGGAAACCAACGGCACGGTCGCCGCGCCGCCCCGGCTCGACGTCAGGATCGATCAGTACAACGTCAGCCCCAAGCTGGCGCATAGCGGCAACCCGGCGGACCTCGCCCTGCTGCCCGAACGGCTGGATGCCTATGCCACCGATCCGCGAGCCTGGTTCAAGTTCGTGATCGCCGCGCCGGGCGACGTGGACGAGGTGCTCGCCCTCCAGGCGCGCTATCGCTTCCGCCCGGGCCGCGTGTTCCTGATGCCCGAGGGGACCGACAGTGCGACCTTGCGCGCGCGCGCCGAATGGCTCGCGCCGTTATGCCTCGAACACGGTTTCCGGATGAGCGACCGCCTGCATATCCACCTCTACGGCGATACGCGGGGGACGTGAGCGGGCTAGCGCCCCTGCGAACGCCAGCGGCGCACGACCCGCTCGACCACTTCGTCCTCGCCGCCGCCCCTGCGCCACAGCTCGACGAAGCTCGGGTCTTCGGAAGCGGGGCGCTTAGCGTCTTCCAGCGCGTCGAAGTTGACCCGCATCGGGATCGCCACGCCTTCGCCGCAGATGATGCATTCGCGGTTGCGCAGCGCCGGGATCGAATCGAGGAACCCGCGCGCGCCCTCGGGCATGGCGGCCTTGACGAAGGCCTGGTCGCGCTCGTTGTTGAGGCGCATCGACAGGATCGTGCCGCATTGCGACAGGACCCCTTCGGCAAGGTCCGACGGGCGCTGCGTGATCAGGCCCAGGCTGATGCCGTACTTGCGCCCTTCCTTCGCGATCCGCCCCAGGATGTTGCCCACCGACGACCCTTCGGCATTGGCCTCGCTCGGCACGTATCGGTGCGCTTCCTCGCACACCAGCAGGATCGGCCGGGTCTCCTCGTCGCGGGCCCAGATCGCGAAATCGAACACCAGCCGGCTGAGCACCGCCACCACCGTCGCGGTGATGTCGGACGGGACGCCGGACACGTCGATGATCGAGATCGGCTTCCCCTCCCCCGGCATGCGGAAGATCTTGCCGATGAATTCCGCCATCGTGTCGCCCACCAGCATCCCGGAGAACATGAACTGGTACCGCGGATCGCCGCGCAGTTCCTCCAGCTTGGTCTTGATCCGCATGTAGGGCGCGGAAGACGTCGCCTTGTCGAGCCGGCCCATCTCGTTCTGCAGCTCGGCGGCGAGGTCGGACAGGAGATAGGGGATCGGCGAATCGACGGTGATCTTGCCCATCGCTTCGGCCATGCGGTTCTTCGACCGCGCGGCCAGCAGGCACTTGGCCAGGATGTCCATGTCCACCTGGCGCTCGTTCCCGCTCGACGTCAGCAACGCCTCGCAGTGTTCCTCGAAGTTCATCAGCCAGTAGGGCAGCTGGAGGTTCGAGACGTCGAGGATCAGGCCGCCCTGCCCGAACGCCGCGGCATATTCGCCGTGGGGATCGATCATCACGACATGCCCGTCGGGCGCCGATTCGCAGATCCGGTGGAGGATCAGCGCGGCGGCGGTGGACTTGCCGGTCCCGGTCGAGCCGAGCAGCGCGAAGTGCTTGCCCAGCAGGGCATCGACATAGAGCCCGGCGCGGATGTCGCGCGTGGGATAGACGGTGCCGATCTCGATGCTGGCGCGGCCGTCGCTGGAGTAGATCTGGCGCAAGTCGGCGGTGCTGGCCGGGTAGATCTTAGCCCCCGGGACGGGAAAGCGGGTGACGCCGCGGCGGAAGCCCCGGACGCGGCCGGTCAGCTTCTCCTCGGTCCCTTCGCCCAGGAAATCGACATCGGCCAGGATGCCCCCGCCCGAACGGCGATCCTGCCGCTGGTTGCGCACGCTGGCGAGCAGCCAGGCGTTGCCGATGCGGATCTTGATCTGGCTGCCGACCTGGCCGGCCAGCGCGACCGAGGGGTCCTCGTCCGACATGCACTGGTTGAGGCGCCCGATATCGAGCGCGACCTGCGCCCCCGCACCGGCGACCTCGGTCACTACCCCGATGGGCAGCGCCGCGTTGTCGTCGGCGCACCGGGCGGGCCGGGGCGAGTCGGGCGGAGGGGACGCGGGCCTTTGCGGTGCCGCCGGCTGCGCCTGGCCGACCGCGCGCAGCGGCGCGGCGGTGGGACTGCCGGCGTCCGCGTGGGTGGACGGCCGGCGCCGGGCGGGACTGCCGTGGCCAAGATCGGTCATGGAATGGTCGTTTCCTTCGCTCTTCCCCGCCCGCGTGGCTAGCCCGCGCTAGGTTAAGATCGGGTCAACGCCGGGGCGTGAAGAGGGTGGCGAACGGGCGGCGAACGGGCGGCGAAAGGGCGCGTCAGATCATCGCGAAGAGGCGGCCCGCGATCCAGCCCGTGCCGACCGACATCAGCACGGCGAGCAGGCCGTAGAGCAGCGACTGGCGCTCCGCGAAGACTTCGACGAAGCGCTCGAAGCCGACCTTGCGCACTTCCACCTCGGCAATGGCCGAGGCGATCACGCGCCCGCGGGTGATGGCAAACGTCTCCGCCGTGTAGGTGCCCGTCTGCACGTTGGACGGCAGGCTGATCCGCGCCTGGTAGAGCACCTGTTCGCTGATCTGCACCCCGTCGGTCACTTCCTTGTAGAGCCCCTGCCGGCGGCGCAGGTCGACCAGCCCGGCGGTGAAGCGCGCCTGTTCTTCGGGATCGATCGTGCCGCTGGGGGAGAGCTGGAGATGATCGAGGCCCAGTTCGTAGATCACGGCCGTGCGCTCGTCGACGAGGTCGTCGATCGGGCGCGAAGAGGCGATCGCGAAGAACGAGGGCGCGGACTGGAACGCCGAGCTGTCGGCATTGACCCAGATCCCGCCGACGCGCGCCTTCTCGCGCACGGTGATCGGCTCGGTCGGGCCCTTCAGGACCACGACGATATCGTAGTCCTGCCCCGCCCGCGCCCCGGTCGGGTCCAGGATCGCGCCGAACAGCAGCAGCTCGGTCCCGGTGAAACCCTGCTGGACCTGGATATCGTCCTGCGAGACCTCGGGCACGAGGATCGGGTCGCGCTGGGCCGACAGCATCAGCAGGGCGAAGAGGAGGAACACCCGCTTCACAGCGGCACCACCGTGTAGATCTCGTCCGGCCGGACGAAGAGGCCGAAGAACATGCGCAGCGCCACCAGCAGCACGATCGCGGCGAGCACGAGGCGCAGGTACTCGGGCTTGAACTTCTGCGCGATCTGCGTGCCGAACTGGGCCCCGGTGACCGACCCGATGAGGAGCAGCGCGACCAGCACGATATCGACCGCGTGGGTGGTCAGCGCGTGCATCATCGTCGTCGCCATCGTCACGAACAGGATGTTGAACAGCGAAGTGCCGACGACGACGTTCGCGCTCATGCCGAGGATATAGAGCATGGCGGGGACGAGGATGAACCCGCCGCCCACGCCCATCAGCATCGTCAGCGCGCCGACCGCCACGCCCAGCAGCAGGGGCGCGATCGGCGAAATGTAGAGGCCCGAGCCGTAGAAGCGCCAGCGCAGCGGCAGGACGGCGATCAGCCGGTGATGCCGCCGCTTGCGCGCTGGCGGCTTCTCGCTCGCCTCGCCCGGGCGGACGGCTTCCCACGCCTCGCGCGCCATCAGCGAGCCGATCGTTCCCAGCATCACGACGTAAAGGATGCTGATGACCGTATCGATCTGGCCGATCGCCTGGAAGAAGCGGAACAGGAGCGCGCCGATGCCCGCCCCGATCACGCCCCCGCCGACGGTGACCGCGCCCATGCGGTAGTCCACCCCGCCGCGCCGCCCGTGGGCGAGCACGCCCGAGACGCTCGCGCCTGTGACCTGGGTGGAGGCGGAGGCGGCCGCCACGGTCGGCGGAACGCCGTAGAAGATCAGCAGCGGCGTGGTGAGAAAGCCCCCGCCCACCCCGAACAGGCCCGACAGCACGCCCGTCAGCGCCCCCAGTGCGATGATGACCAGCCCGTTGACCGAGAGGTTCGCAATGGGGAGGTAGACGTCCATGCTGACGCACTAAGCCCCGGGCAAGGAACCTGCAATGCCATAGCCGTCGCGCCGGCCCGCAGGGGCGCTGCCGCGGCGGCGGAGCGGGCGGTTCAGAACCCCGCCGAGAGGGTGATCGCCACGCCCGAACCCGGCGCGCTGTCGCCGGCCACGCGCAGGCGGTAATCGACCGCGAGGCGCGCAGGCACCGGCCCCACCGCGAGATCGAAGCGCGCGCTCGGCCCCAGGTCCAGCCGCGCCGCGCCTTCCTGCGCCCCGCCCCAGGCCGCGGCGCCGGCGCTGACCGTGCCGAGATCGAACCGCGCAAGCTCGCGGTCGATCCGCGCCTGGCCGTCGACGAAGGGGGCCGCGAACGTGCCGCCGACATAACCGGCCTGGGCATAGGCTTCGCCGCGCAGCCCCGCCGGCAGATCGGCCGGCGGCAGCGCGGTCACCGCCACGACGGCGGGCCGCACTTCGGTCCGCCCGTCGGCATGACGCGCCAGGCGCAGTTCGGGCTGGATTGCCAGGGGCACTGCCGGCAGCGGCCGGGCGGCCAGCCCGGCGGCCAGTTCGCCTTCGCGGCCCGCGGCGAGCGCGCGGCTCGCGCGCAAGTAGACGGCGGGCCCGCGCGGTGCGCCGGGATCGAGGCGGTAGCGGACCACTGCCCCCGCCTGGCTCCCCCCATAAGTGCTGCCCGGCGCGGCGCCCGTCCCCTGCGCACCCCCGGCCCCGGGCCGGAGGAGAAGCCACGAATCGAACGACCAGCGATCCGGGCGGTCGGGCCCCACTTCCTGCACCCACGGCCCGCCCGCTTCCGCGCGCTCCAGCCCGGCCCAGGGCGGGCGGGCGGCGGCGTTCTGGCCAAACATGCCGGCCACGTCGTCGGGAACGGGCAGGCTGCCCATCGCCGCCAGCCAGAGGAGCTGGTGGCTGGCCATGACCGAACCCGGCATTCCGGGCGCTCCGGGTGCCGCCCCCTCGGCGCCCCCGCCCTGCGCCGGCCGTGCGCCGATGCCCGGGCGTGAACGCGCTTTCGGCAGGATTGCCCGGTGCCAGGCCGCGGGGGCCGGCGAGAGTGCGGCGCGCGCGCCCTCGGACGCTCCACCGCCCGCGGCAAGCGGCAGGGACCCGGCCGCCGCGACCCCGGCCGCGGCCTGGCCGAGGCTGCCCAGCGCCGCCACCGGCACGGCGAACGGCGATTGCCAGGTCACCGCGCGACCGCCCACCCAGCAGGCGAGCAGCACGGCCAGGACGACGAGCGGCTGCCCCCGGCGCTGTCCGCCCGGGGCGATCACGCCGTTTCCGTCCGCGTCATCGCGGGATGGAGGCGATGTTCGGTCTTGTCCCACCGGGGCGTCTCCCCGCCGAGGCTGCGGACATAGGCGAAGAGCGCGCGGCGCGCGGCCATGATCGCGACGATGTTCGCCAGCGGCAGCCGCAGGACCGCGCGGCCCCCTTCGCGCAGCCCGTATTCGCGCGCGGTGAAGGCGAAGCGAAAGGCGCAGCGCCAGAAGAGGAAGGCGAAGTTGGCCCAGACGATCGCGACGAGCGGCGGCGAAAGCGCGGGCCGCCGGGCCAGCCCGGCCAGTTCGGCGGCCAGCCCGACCGCGAAGAGCAGCAGCACGAGATAGGCGATCGCGAGGATCAGTGCGTTGAACGGCCCGCGCCGGTCGCGCAGGCGCATCCAGACTTCGGCCGCGGAGCCTTTCCAGCCGAGCCGTTCCCAGCCCTGGAAGGCGATTCCGAAGACCCAGCGCGTCTTCTGCCGGACCGCGGGGCCGAGGTGCGAAGGGAAATAGGCGCGCGTGGCGATCAGGCGCCCGTCGCGCGCGCGCCGCCGCACGAACCGCGTTCGCCCGCCCATCGCCGCGATGCCGAGACCGATCTCGTAATCCTCCGTCAGCGATTCGGCCGCGAAGGGCGCATTGCCGCCGCGCAGCGCGGCCAGGCTCGCCAGCGCCTCGCGCCCGATCGCGCAGCCGACCCCCGCCAGCGGGATGGCCGCCTTCAACGCGTCTCGCACGACCAGCGCCTTGCCGTGGGCTTCGGCGAATTCCTCGCAATAATGGCTGCCGACCCAGCGCGAGCGCGGCTGCGGCAGCGGCAGGACGGGCAACTGCACCAGGTCGGCACGGGCCATCGCCCGGCGTATCAGGTGCAGCGCGTCGGGATCGGCCATGTCCTCCGCATCGTGAAGCACGACCATGGCGGCGCGCGCGCCGCTGCGCCGCTCATCGTCTTCCAGCGCGCGATAGAGGCGGTTCAGGCAATCGGCCTTGGTCGTCGGGCCCAGCGCCTCGTGCACGACGATTCGCACGCGCCCGTCGTTGCCGGCCGCCCGGGCAGCGGCGGCGATCGTCGCCGGATCGTTGGCGTAACAGCCGACGTAGATCCGCAGCGCCCGGTCCGGCCAGGCGCGCAGCATGTGGCCGATCGTGGCGCCGATCACGGCCTCTTCGCGCCAGACGGGCACGAAGACCGCGGCGGTCCCCGGGCGCGCGGCGTTACCGCCCGTCTGCCGCGCCACCGCTACGCCACCACCGACACCGCCCCGGATATCGCCAGTGCCAGTGTCCATGCTCGTGCCGATGCCATCGCCATCGACGGCACCGCCGCCGGCACCGCCGGCACCCGGATCGAACACCCGCGTCCGCGCACACCCGCTCAGCCGCAGCCAGATCCACGCGAGATCGACCGCGAACTCGTCGAGCGCGCCGATGAGGAAGAACACCCCGGCGAACAGCAGCAGCTCGCGCTCAAGCAGCACGAGCCAGTCGAACAGCGCGAAATCCGCCGGTCCCATCCCCTTTCCCCCCGGCCAACTTACCTAACTAACCACCGCCGCCCTTGCAACGCGCGACGAAATCCGAAATGGAGCCTTCCGATGGCAAAAGCACCGCAACCGATCCGAGCCCTGTTCGCCCCCGTTCGTGCCCTGTTCGTCGGCGACGCATCCGCAGGCATCCTGCTCATCCTCGTCGCCGCGGCTGCCATGCTGCTCGCCAATTCGACACTGGCGCACGAATATCACGAGCTGTTCCACGGCACGCTGCCGTTCACGCCGGTGCCCAAGCTCGATACGCTGCACCTGTGGGTCAACGACGGGCTGATGGCGATCTTCTTCTTCGTCGTCGGGCTGGAGGTGAAGCGCGAATGGATCGAGGGGCAGCTGAGCTCCGCCGACCAGCGCCGCCTGCCCGTGCTCGCCGCGGTCGCCGGCATGGTGATTCCGGCCGTCGTCTATCTCTTCTTCGTCCAGGGCGAAGCGCCCCAGCTGGCCCAGGGCTGGGCGATCCCGGCCGCGACCGACATCGCCTTCGCGATGGGCGTGCTCGGGCTGCTGGGCAACCGCGTGCCGGGCTCGCTGCGCCTGTTCCTGCTGACGGTCGCGATCGTGGACGACATCGGCGCGGTGCTGATCATCGCAATCGCCTACACCGCCGGGATCAAGCTGGGCTGGCTGATCGGCGCGATCGTCGTCGCCGGGATCATGCTCGCGCTCAACCGCATGAAGGTGAAGACCGTCGTGCCCTTCCTGCTGCTGGCCGTGGCCCTGTGGTTCTTCGTGCTCAATTCGGGCGTCCACGCGACGATCGCGGGCGTCGTCGCCGCGCTGATGATCCCGATGGTCGGCAAGGACGACAACACGATGCTGGAGAAGCTCGAACACGGCCTGGCGCCGTGGAGCGCCTACCTGATCGTGCCGGTCTTCGGCTTTGCCAATGCCGGGGTGGACCTGTCGGACCTGGGCCTGGCCGGCATCTTTGCGCCGCTGCCGCTGGCGATCGCCGCCGGCCTGTTCCTGGGCAAGCAGGTGGGCATCGTCGCCGCGATCTTCGCCGCCGACAAGGTCGGGTTCGCCCCGCGGCCCCACGGCGCCAGCTGGGCGGAGATCTGGGGCGTGTCGATCCTGTGCGGCATCGGCTTCACGATGTCGCTGTTCATCGGCGAACTGGCGTTCCCGGGCTATCGCCTGCTGATCGACGAGGCCAAGATCGGCATCCTGCTGGGATCGGCCTGCTCGGCGATCCTCGGCTATACGATCCTGCGGATGACGACCAGGCACCCTGGCGACACCAGGGGCCTGGCCAACGAAGGCTGAGGCGCCGTTTCGCCGCCGGGATCACCAGGTCCCGGTGTTCTCCATGCTCGCCCACGGTTCCTGCGGCGGCAGGTGGCCGTCCTGCAGCAGCTCGACCGAGATCCCGTCGGGCGAGCGGACGAAGGCCATGTGCCCGTCGCGCGGGGGCCGGTTGATCGTCACGCCCGCGTCCATCAGCCGCTGGCAGGTCTCGTAGATGTTCTCGACCCGGTAGGCGAGATGGCCGAAGTTGCGCCCGCCGGTGTATTCTTCCGGCGCGCTGCCGTCTTCCGCCGGCCAGTTGTAGGTCAGCTCGACCTCCGCCACGCCTTCTTCTCCCGGGGCGGCGAGGAAGACCAGCGTGAAACGCCCCTTCTCGTGATCGAACCGGCGCACTTCCTCCAGCCCGATCAGGCGGAAGAAGGCGACGGTTTCATCGATGTCGGAAACGCGGATCATCGTGTGAAGATACTTGGTCATCGGAAGGGAAGCTCCATTTATCGCTATTAAAGCACGGTTCATCGCGCGCACATTATCGGTGGCGCCATTGCCCGCGCGCATTTGGGCCCGCGCGCATTTGGGCCCGCGCGCATTTGGGCCCGCGCGCATTTGGGCCCGCGCGCATTTGGGCCCGCGCGCATTTGGGAAGGATTGCCATGGCCGACAATAGCGCCCCTGCCGTTTCCCCATCCACCCCCGTTCTGCCCGACCGGCGCGCGCGATCCTGGCTGGCGGGGTCGGCGATCGTCGCGGCGGGCCTGGTCCTCGGCGGATTTCTCCTCGGCGACGGGCTGGTCCGCGCGAAGCATGCCGACCGCTCGGTGACCGTTCGCGGGCTGGCCGAGCGCGAAGTGGTCGCCAACCTCGCCACCTGGACGATTTCCTACTCCGCCACGGCGACGGACCTTGCCAGCGCCCAGGCCGCGGTGGACCGGGACACTGCCTCGATCGAGGCCTTCTTCGACGATCTCGGCTTCGCGGCGGAGGCGCTCCAGCCCACCGGCGTCAACGTGAACCACTATACCGATAGCGAAGGTGTCGGCCGCTATACCGTGCGCCAGCGCCTGTCGCTGCGCACCGATGACGTCGAGCGCGCGCAGGCGGCGGCCCGGCGCCAGGTCGAACTGGTGCGCCGCGGCGTCGTGCTGGAGGACGGCTCGGCCATGGCCTATACCTTCACCGGGCTCGACGCGATCAAGCCGGAAATGGTCGCCGATGCGACGCGCGATGCGCGCGCGGCGGCAGAACAGTTCGCGAAGGACAGCGGCGCCGATGTCGGCGCGATCCGCCGCGCGACGCAAGGGTACTTCTCGATCGAGGCGCGCGACGGCGAAGCGGGCGGCTGGGGCGTTTCCGATACCCCGTACAAGAAAGTCCGCGTAGTCACGACGATCGATTTCTCGCTCGACTGACCCGGCAGCGCGCGCTTAACCCGCGCGCGGGCAGGGAGCGACGCGGCTGCGAAAGCGGGTCGTCCACCCCCCAGCGGACGACCCGGTCCCCCCCGTCAGAAGCTCATCCCCAGAGTCGCGACGACGGCGTCGTCGGTCAGCCCGTCGACCGAAGGCCCCTCGGTCCCGACATAGGCGACGCTGAACTCCAGCCCGCCCAGCACGGTCGCGCTGGCGCCCAGGGCCCAGTCCAGCCCGCTGTCGTCGGTCGAACCCGCCAGCGCGGGCGGCGCCAGGACGCCGTCGGTATAGCCGAGGTGCGCGCTGAGGCTGATCGGCGAATTCGGAATGCCGACCCCGAAATCGGTGTAGAGATAGAGATTGTCGCTGTCGCCCAGCGCGCTCTGGTCGAAGGCATAGGCGGCACCGACGGTCGCCTCTGCCGGGCCCAGCGTGAAGCCGAGCGAGGCGTAAGGCTCGAAATAATCGGTGTCGGCGCCCAGGTCCTCGGTCGGGTACATGTAGTAGAGCAGGCCGACGTCGAGCGTTACGCCCTCGGCCACCTCGCCGCTCCAGCCGCCGTAGAGATCGAGTTCGACGTCGCCGAGCAGATCGGTGCCGCCGTCGTCGATCGAGCTGCCCCAGGTGCCGACGTAGAAGCCGCTTTCGTGGGCAAGGTCGATGCCCCCCTGGATCGCCAGGTCGCCGCCCGAAAGCGATACCCCGCGAAAGCGATAGTCGCTGGTGATCGCGACATTGCCCGAAACTTCCACCGCGGCGGGCGGATCGGTCTCGTCCTGCGCCTGTGCCGGCGCGGCCAGGAGGACAGCGGATGATAGGAAAGTTGCGGCCGCAAGGCCGCGGATGGACGTGAGCATGACAAACTTCCTTGCGTTTGCAGTTGTGCTTCGTCCCACCTGCCGGCCCGCCGGGTGCTTCGTTTTGTCGAGCACGCTCTTGCAGGCACGAAACAATCGTGCAGCATCGTGTTGCAGCGCACAAGAAATATTTCCTCAATCATGAATCAGTCATCTTACTGTTGATTTCATGCACCACCCCTGTGGCGGGGGCGCATGCAGACACCGGTTGCCGCGCTTCGGCCGCTGGCCTATCGGGCGTGCCGTCCGGTGCCGGAACACGACAATGCTCGAACCACTACGCAAGATCTTCCGCAAACGCGCGCACCACCCGGCCCCCGCGGTGCCGGAGGGGCAGCGCGTCTACGTGATCGGCGACATCCACGGCCGGCTCGACCTGTTCGACGAACTGATCGCGGCGATCGAGCGCGACGATGGCGCGGCAGGCCCCGCGGAAACCACGATCGTGCTGCTGGGCGACCTGGTCGATCGCGGCCCCGACAGTGCCGGCGTCGTCCGCCGCGCCCGCGAGCTGCAACAGAGGCGCCCGACCCGCGTCCTGGCCGGCAACCACGAGGAAATGTTCCTCGACTCGTTCGGGGACCGGCGTCTCCTGCGTCATTTCCTGAAACACGGCGGGCGTGAAACACTGTTGAGCTATGGCGTCCCGCGCAAGCGCTACAACGACAGCACGCTCGACGAACTGCAGGCGCTGATGAACGAAGTCGTGCCCGAGGAAGACCGCGCCTTCCTGCGCGCTGCCGAGGAATTCGTCGTCATCGGCGACTACCTGTTCGTGCACGCCGGTATCCAGCCCGAGGTTCCGCTGGAGGAACAGTCGCGCCACGACATGCTGTGGATCCGCGACCGTTTCCTCAAGTACCCCGGCCGTCATCCGCATGTCGTCGTCCACGGGCATACGATCTGCCCGTCGGTGGAAGAGCGCGGGAACCGCATCGGCATCGACACCGGTGCCTATCGCACCGGGCGCTTGACGGCGCTGGTCCTTGAAGGCCAGTCGCGCCGCTATATTCAGGCGAGTGAAGACGCCGGCAGCCTGTCGGTAAGCCATCTGGAGACTGCACAATGAAAATCGCGATGGTCGGCTCGGGCTATGTCGGCCTGGTGTCCGGCGCATGTTTTGCGGACTTCGGCCACGAGGTCGTCTGCATCGACAAGGACCAGTCCAAGATCGACCGGCTGCGCGAAGGCGAAATGCCGATCTACGAACCCGGGCTCGACGCGCTGGTGGAAAACAACGTGAAGGCAGGCCGTCTCTCGTTCACCACCGACCTTGCCGAAGGCATTGCAGGGGCCCAGGCGATCTTCATCGCGGTCGGCACGCCCAGCCGCCGCGGCGACGGCCACGCCGACCTTTCCTTCGTCCACGCCGTGGCGCGCGAAGTGGGCGAGAACCTGGCCGGCGAGGCGGTCGTCGTCACCAAGTCCACCGTCCCGGTCGGGACCGGAGACGAGGTCGAGCGGATCATCGCCGAAACCGGCTGCACCCACCGGGTCTCGGTCGTCTCCAACCCCGAGTTCCTGCGCGAAGGCGCCGCCATCGGCGATTTCAAGCGCCCCGACCGGATCGTCATCGGCGCGGAGGACGATTTCGGCCGCGAGGTCATGCGCGAAGTCTATCGGCCGCTGTTCCTCAACGAATCGCCGATCCTCTTCGTCAGCCGGCGCAGCGCCGAGCTGATCAAGTATGCCGCGAACGCTTTCCTCGCGACGAAGATCACCTTCATCAACGAGATGGCGGACCTGTGCGAGAAGGTCGGCGCCAATGTCCAGGACGTCAGCCGCGGCATCGGCATGGACAACCGGATCGGGCCCAAGTTCCTCCACGCCGGCCCCGGTTATGGCGGGTCGTGCTTCCCCAAGGACACGCTGGCCCTGCTGAAGACGGCGGAGGATTACGACAGCCCGGTGCGGATCGTCGAGGCCGTGGTCAAGACCAACGACAGCCGCAAGCGGGCCATGGGCCGCAAGGTGATCGAGGCGCTCGGCGGGCTGGAGGCCGCGCGCGGCAGGAAAGTCGCGCTGCTGGGCCTGACTTTCAAGCCGAACACCGACGACATGCGCGACAGCCCGGCCATCGCGATCGCCCAGGCGCTGGCGGACGCAGGGGTCGATGTCTCCGGCTACGATCCCGAAGGGATGGAACAGGCCGCGCCGCTGATGCCCGAAGTGCGGATGTGCGACAGCCCCTACGAGGCGATCGAAGGTGCCGACGCAGTGGCCATCGTCACCGAGTGGGACGCCTTCCGCGCGCTCGACCTGACACGGGTCAAGTCGCTCGCCAATGCGCCGGTGATGGTGGACCTGAGGAACATCTACAAGCCCGACGACATGCGGGCCGCGGGGTTCGAGTACGTCAGCGTCGGTCGTTGCTGATAATGCCAGGGGGCCTGTAAGCCGGGTTCTGTCTCGCGGGCGGTATCCCGCCCTCGTTTCCTCGGGAGAGACCGGCCCCCGCGAGGGCAGCCATTCATCTTGGCGACGGATTGCTCCGTGCGCTCGAGCAGCCAACCCGGGCGGTCGGGGGCGAAACACCCCTGCCCTCTTGCGAGGGCGCGCCGCCCCTATTCGGCCTTGCTCCGGGTGGGGTTTGCCGTGCGGGCGCCGTTGCCGGAACCCCGGTGCGCTCTTACCGCACCCTTTCACCCTTGCCCGGCCCGTTGCCGGGCCGTCGGCGGTATTCTCTCTGTGGCACTTTCCCTGAACCGGCGCGAAGCCGGCCCGGCGGGCGTTACCCGCCACCCTCGTTTCGTGGAGCCCGGACTTTCCTCGCACGCTTGCGCGTCCGCGGCTGCCCGGCCCCCTGGCCCCGCCTATCTAGCGATTCCGCGGTCGCGATCCAAGAGCAACTGGAACAGGATCGCCCGGACCTGTCCGTCGATCCGGCCGTCGATCCGCTCCGGGCGCCAGCGGCGCTGGAAGGCCTCCACCGCCTTGCGCCCGTCGGTGACGTCGTAGCCGAAGCGTTCGAGCGCGAGGTAGAAGGCGGCATCGTTGTCGAACGGGTCGCCGCGTTCCAGCCTGGCCGGGCGCGGCAGGCACAGGCCGTATCCGGCCAGCCGTTCCCACGGAAACAGTTCGCCGGGGTCGATCTTGCGCGCAGGCGCCACGTCGGAATGGCCGACGACGTTGGCGCGGGGAATGTCGTACTGCTTCACGATCCGCGCGACCAGCGGCACGAGAGCGGCGATCTGCGCCTCGGGAAAGGCGCGATAGCCGAGCGCGTGGCCCGGGTGATCGAGCTCTATCCCGATGCTGGCGGAATTCACGTCCTTGTGCCCGCGCCAGTAAGAAACGCCGGCGTGCCAGGCGCGCTTTTCTTCGGGCACGAGGCGGGTGACCTCGCCCGCGTCGGAAACGAGGTAATGCGCGCTGACACCCGCCTCGGGATCGCACAGGCGATCGAGCGCGGCCTGCGCGTTTTCCATCTCGGTGTAATGGATGACCACCATGGACACGGGCAGCGTGCGCTCGTTCCAGTTGGGCGAAGGCCGCTCGTGGTGGACGAGTTCGTCCATGTCAGCCGTTGGGCAGGACGGCGCCGAGCACGAGGGCGTCACCGGTCAGCTTGTACTGCAGCCCGCCCCCGGCATGGTCGGCCAGGAGATAGAGCAGGTGCGCGGCCGCGGTGCGGCTGGACAGTTTTTCCCGCGGCAGGTTCCCTTCCAGCGCGGCACCGATCGATTCGTCGAAAGCGACTTTCGCGCCCGCCGCGCGGACCACGATCTCGCTCGCCCCGTCGCGGATCTCGGCCCCGATATCCAGCGTCCCGCCGCGCACCAGCGAATCGATGCCGATGTGGGCGAAGTTCAGCAGGACCTTGACCGCGGGCTTCGGCAGGTGGCTTTCGGAAAGCGCCCAGTTGACCTCGACCCGCTTGGCATCGCCGGCCAGTGCATCGACCACCGCCTTCGCTTCCGACACGTCCACCGCGTCGCCGAAGCCGCCGGCCGCGCCATAGGCGAGACGGAAGAACTTCAGTTTGTCGGCACTGATCCGGGCGCTCTGTTCCAGCAGTTCGAAGCACCGCTGGCGCATTTCCGGGTCCTTCTCTTCCGCCAGCAGCTCGAGCCCGTTGGACAGCGCCCCGACGGGGCTGAGCATGTCGTGGCACAGCCGCGAACAGAGCATGCTGGCAAGATCGATGGCGTCGGAATTGTTCATCGGTTGAATGGCCCTGCCGGTTTCGCGTGGTTAATTCCCGTCGCGGGCAGCCTTACCGTTCTATGACTCGCAGGGAAAGCGGTTCGAAGCCGGCTTCCCGGTCGCGCCAGAAGCGCACCTCGCCATCGGCGGCGATCGCCCAGATGCGGCCGTCGTGGGCCGCCAGGGCGCGATCGACCGCGGATGGCGAAGCGGGTCCGGCGGGGTGCGAGTGGTAATAACCGGTCACCCCCGGCCCGCCGGCCCGCGCCGCGCGGTGCGCGTCGATCAGCGCCTGCGGGTCGATCTCGAAATGGCGTTCGGGCGCTGGATGGACATTGGCGGCGGGCGCGAGCGCGCGGATCGCGTCGCCCCCGCCCAGCAGGATGCCGCAGCATTCGCGCGGATGCGCCCGCGCGGCTTCGTCCAGTATCCGGGCGAGCACGCCCCTTGTGACTTCGATCGTCATCACGCATGGCCCTTAGCATGGCTGGCAGCGAATTCACCGGCACAAGCGTTCCCGGGACACTCACGGGCACGCTCGACGAGAGCGACCGGGCCGATCGGGCGCTGGCAAAGGCCTCCGGCCTCTCGCGCGAGCGGATCAAGACCCTGATCGCGCAGGGAAAGGTGGCCGTGGCGGGCGCGGTCGTACGCAGCGCCTCGGCGCGGGTTGGTGCGGGGGCCGCGTTCGCGATCGAGGTCCCGCCGCCCGAGCCGCTCGCCGCCGAACCCCAGGCGATCCCTCTCGACATCGTGTTCGAGGACGAACACCTCGTGATCGTCGACAAGCCGGCGGGCATGGTCGTGCACCCGGCGGCGGGAAATCGCGACGGCACGCTCGTCAACGCCCTGCTGCATCATTGCCGCGGGCGCCTGTCGGGCATCAACGGGGTCGTGCGGCCCGGGATCGTCCACCGGATCGACAAGGACACGTCGGGCCTGCTGGTCGTGGCGAAGACCGATACCGCGCACGAGGGGCTGGCCCGGCAGTTCGCCGACCATTCGATCGATCGCAGCTATCTCGCCGTCTGCGCCGGGCACCCGAACCCGGCGGCCGGCACCGTGTCCGGGCGCATCGGGCGGTCGGACGCGAACCGCAAGAAGATGGCCGTCCTCCCCCCCGATTCGCAGCGCGGCAAGCACGCCGTCACCCATTACCGCACCGTCAAGCTGCTGGACGGCTGCGCGCTGATCGAATGCAGGCTCGAAACGGGGCGGACCCACCAGGTGCGCGTTCATTGTTCGTCAATCGGCCATCCGCTATTGGGTGATCCTGTCTATGGACGCACACCCGCGGCCCTGCGCCCGCTTCTCAGGCAGATCGGCTTTGCACGGCAGGCGCTCCATGCCGCGTCGCTCGGTTTCGATCATCCGGTCACCGGCGAGCGGGTGGAATTCCGGGCCGAACTGCCCGCCGACATGCGGGAACTCATCGACCAAACCACTCGTTGAAATCGATGAAATGCGGTTCAACCCGCGCACCTTGCGTCCTATATGTGAACGTGTGGCCCGCACCACGGGGTGCCCAGCAGGGGTCCCGGCACGCGCGGTCGACATGAGAAAGGTCAGGGTAAAGTGAGCAACAACAAGGCATTGAGCGTTCCGACGCTCGGCGGTGAGCAGAGCCTCAACCGCTATCTTTCCGAAATCAAGAAATTCCCCGTGCTGACGGCCGAGCAGGAATACATGCTCGCCAAGCGTTACGAGGAACACGACGATCCCGAGGCAGCCGCGCAACTGGTGACCAGCCACCTGCGCCTGGTGGCCAAGATCGCCATGGGATACCGCGGCTACGGCCTGCCGGTCAGCGACCTCATCTCCGAAGGCAACGTAGGGCTGATGCAGGGCGTCAAGAAGTTCGAGGCCGATCGCGGGTTCCGCCTGGCGACTTACGCCATGTGGTGGATCAAGGCCTCGATCCAGGAATTCATCCTGCGCTCGTGGTCGCTGGTGAAGATGGGCACGACCGCGGCCCAGAAGAAACTGTTCTTCAACCTGCGGCGGATGAAGCGCAACCTCGACGCCTACGAGGATTCGGACCTTCATCCCGACGACGTGGCGAAGATCGCAACCGATCTCGGCGTGCCCGAGCAGGAAGTGATCAACATGAACCGCCGGATGATGATGGGCGGCGACGGGTCGCTCAACTCCCCGATGCGCGGCGGCGAGGAAGGTTCGGGCGAATGGCAGGACTGGCTGACCGACGAGCGGCCGCTGCAGGACGAAACCGTCGCCGAGGCGGAAGAAGCCGACGTCCGGCATGAAATGCTGGTCGAGGCGATGGACAGCCTGAACGAGCGTGAGAAGCACATTCTCACCGAACGGCGGCTGACCGAGAACCCGCAGACGCTGGAAGAGCTGAGCCAGGTCTACAACGTCAGCCGCGAGCGTATCCGCCAGATCGAGGTGCGCGCGTTCGAGAAACTGCAGAAGGCGATGCAGCGCATCGCCGGCGAAAGGCTGCTGCCCGGGGTCGCCTGATCCCGGCGAAGGCCTGATACCCGAATGCGGGGCCGCGCGGTCACGGACCGGGCGGCCCCGTGTCGTTTCCGCCTGGCCGCCCCTGCCCGCTGCGCCAGAACCGGCCCTGGCGACATGGCGTTGCGCCGCGGCGCGCAGACGCCTATCCGCACGGTCGATGCGCTGGCTTCTCACGCTCCTGGCCAAGATCGTCGTGGGTTTCGCGGCCCTCAGCCTCGCGCTCGTCCTCCTGTTCAAGTTCGTCCCGCCGCCGGTCACGGCGACGATGCTGATGGACGAGAACGGCTATACGAAGGACTGGCAGCCGCTGGCGGGTATCGACCGCAACCTGGTGACCGCGGTGATCGCGGCGGAGGATGGCAAGTTCTGCAGCCACGACGGGTTCGACCGCGAAGCGATCGAGGACGCCATGGCCCACAATGCCAAGGGGGGGCGCATTCGGGGCGGCTCGACGATCAGCCAGCAGACGGCCAAGAACGTGTTCCTGTGGCAGGGCGGCGGATATGTTCGCAAGGGGTTCGAGGCCTGGTTCACTTTCCTGATCGAGCAGGTCTGGGGCAAGCGCCGGATCATGGAAGTCTATCTGAACGTGGCGGAAACGGGGATCGGCACTTACGGCGCCGAGGCCGGTGCCCAGCGCTATTTCCAGCATTCGGCCGCGCGCCTCACCCGCATCGAGGCCGCGCGCATGGCCGCCGCCCTCCCCCAGCCCAAGCGGCGCGCGGTGGTGAACCCGACGGGTTTCACCCGCCGCTACGGCAACACGATCGCCGCGCGCATGGCGGTCGTGCGGCGCGAAGGGCTCGACGCCTGCGTCTATCCATGACGGGCGGCCGCGCCTCGACGCCCCGATGCGCCTGCCCGGTACCGCGATGCACCGCGAGCGCGGAGGCGGATCGTGAGCGGTAACCACGGGGTCCACCATCACGGGGTCCACCATCACGGGGGCCACCACCATGCGCCGGCGGATTTCGGCCGCGCCTTTGCCATCGGGGTCGCGCTCAATACCGCCTTCGTCGTGGTGGAGGCCGCGTATGGTTTCCTGTCGGGGTCGATGGCGCTCGTCGCCGACGCCGGGCACAACCTGTCAGACGTGCTGAGTCTGCTGCTCGCCTGGGCCGCGGCCACCGCCGCCCGGCGCCCGGCGACCGAGCGGTTCACCTACGGTTTCAAGAGCTCGACGATTCTCGCCGCGCTCGGCAATGCCGGGCTGCTGCTGGTCGCGATCGGGGCCATCCTGTTCGAAACGATCCGCCGCCTGGCCGATCCGGTCGTGGTGGAAGGCGCGACGATGATCGTGATCGCCGGCATCGGCATCGTCATCAACAGCGCGACCGCGCTGATGTTCATGCGCGGCCGCCACCACGATCTGAACATCCGCGGCGCCTACCTGCACATGGCGGCGGATGCGCTGGTTTCGCTGGGGGTGGTGATCGCCGGCGCGGCGATCCTGCTGACCGGGGCAACCTGGATCGATCCCCTGACCAGCCTGGTGATCGTGGCCGTCATCGCGTGGGGGACCTGGGGCCTGCTGAAGGACAGCGTGAAAATGAGCCTGCTCGCCGTCCCCGAGGAGATCGACGAGGGGGAAGTGCGGGCCTACCTGGCCGGACTGCCGGGTGTGGAGGCCGTCCACGACCTGCACATCTGGCCGATGAGCACGACCGAGACCGCGCTGACGGCTCACCTCGTCATGCCCGGCGGCCACGCGGGCGATGCCCTGCTGCGGCAGATCGGGCGCGACCTGCGCGAACGGTTCGGCATCGATCACACGACGGTGCAGATCGAGCAGGCCGCCGACGCCCATTGCGCCACCTGCACCTGAGTCCGCTTCCGTCGCCTTCGGGGACGGCCCGCGCCGCCCCTTACCGCCACCCGTGCGCGCGGGCAGCGCTTGCTGCCCGCTGGCCGGGTGGCGGCAGGTGCGCCGGTTACTGCGGCTGGGCGTCGCCCGCGGCAGCTTCGTCCTGGGTCGGCAGTTCGCCGTTCGGGTCGCTCTCGACCAGTTCGGCGACCTGGTCGTAGACCTGGGCGTTGTCTTCCATCTGCTGCTGCAGCGGGGGATTCTGCTCGCCGACGTTGCGGAAGAAACCGCTCGCGTCGCGCAGAAGCTTCGCGGCGAGATGTGCGTTGGTGGCCATGGGTGGAAATTCCTCGTATTCGCATCAACAGGCGGGCCGGCGGATGATGCCCCCGGCCCGTCGCGCGACCGTGTGCCGCGCATCGAACGCCTCTGCTAAAGGCTATGTCGGCCGCCAGTGGGCCGATCCATGCAGGCGCCAGGCCACCTGGCCTGCGCCCGGCAGCCCGTTCGTCAGGCTGCTTCTTCCTTTTCCTCGCCGCCCAGGACGCGGATCGGGTCCTTGCGGCCTTCGACCACTTCGCGGTCGATCACGATCTCGCTGACGCCTTCCATGTCGGGCAGGTCGAACATCGTGTCGAGCAGGATGCCTTCCACGATCGAGCGCAGCCCACGGGCGCCGGTCTTGCGCTGGATCGCCTTCTCGGCGATCGTGCGCAGCGCGTCCTCGGTGAAGGTCAGCTCGACCTCTTCCAGCTCGAACAGCTTGCGATACTGCTTGACCAGCGCGTTCTTCGGCTCGCTGAGGATCTGCACCAGCGCGTCGATGTCGAGATCGCGCAGCGTGGCGATCACCGGCAGGCGGCCGACGAATTCGGGGATCAGCCCGAATTTCAGGAGGTCTTCCGGCTCGCACTTTTCCAGCAGCTCGCCGACACGGCGCTTGTCCGGGTCGGCGACGTGGGCGCCGAAACCGATCGAGCGCTTCTGAAGGCGGTCGGCGATGACCTTTTCCAGCCCGGCGAAGGCCCCGCCGCAGATGAACAGGATGTTCGTCGTGTCGACCTGCAGGAATTCCTGCTGCGGATGCTTGCGCCCGCCCTGCGGGGGAACGCTGGCGGTCGTGCCTTCCATCAGCTTCAGCAGCGCCTGCTGCACCCCCTCGCCCGAGACGTCGCGGGTGATCGAGGGGTTTTCGGCCTTGCGCGTGATCTTGTCGATCTCGTCGATGTAGACGATGCCGTGCTGGGCCTTGTCGACGTTGTAATCGCTCGACTGCAACAGCTTGAGGATGATGTTCTCGACATCCTCGCCGACATAGCCGGCCTCGGTCAGGGTGGTCGCGTCGGCCATCGTGAACGGCACGTCGAACGTGCGCGCCAGCGTCTGGGCCAGCAGCGTCTTGCCCGAACCGGTCGGGCCGACCAGCAGGATGTTCGATTTCGCCAGCTCGACATCGCCGGCCTTGCCCGAATGCTTGAGCCGCTTGTAGTGGTTGTGCACCGCGACGGAGAGCACGCGCTTGGCGCGGTCCTGTCCGATCACGTAATCGTTCAGCGTTTCGAAGATGTCGTTCGGGGTCGGAACTTCCCCTTCCTTGCGGCCGGTCAGCCCGGCCTTCGTCTCTTCGCGAATGATGTCGTTGCACAGCTCGACGCATTCGTCGCAGATGAACACGGTGGGTCCGGCGATGAGTTTCCTCACCTCGTGCTGCGACTTGCCGCAGAAGCTGCAGTACAGCGTGGACTTGCTATCGGTTCCGCTCAACTTGGTCATTTCCCGTAGTTCCCGAACCCCGCGCGCAATCCGCGCCGGATTCGGCCGACTCTAAAGCCGGTTGGTCATTAATCAACACATCGGGTCCTAGCATTTGCACGTTGCCACAGCCTGAAGCGGCAGGGTTGCCCAAATGCTACGGTTAACGTCCCATGGCGGGGCGGCTTGCCCGCGGGGCGTTACTCCGGCGCGCCGCCGGAGCCCGAATCCTCGGCCGGCTCCTCGTTCTCGGGCCGGGTTTCGAACACCTTGTCCACGATGCCGAACTTCATCGCCTCGTCGGCCTCGAGGAAGGTGTCGCGGTCCATTGCCTTCTCGATGTCGGAAAGGCTCTGGCCGGTATACTTGACGTAAAGATCGTTCATCCGCTGCCGGATGCGCAGGATCTCGCGCGCCTGGATCTCGATGTCGCTCGCCATGCCGCGCGCGCCGCCCGAAGGCTGGTGAACCATGATCCGCGCGTTCGGCAGCGCAATCCGCATGCCCGGTTCGCCCGCGGCCAGGAGGAAGCTGCCCATCGAGGCCGCCTGCCCCACGCAGACGGTCGAAACGCGCGGCTTGATGTACTGCATGGTGTCGTGGATCGCCATGCCCGCCGTCACCACACCGCCGGGCGAGTTGATGTACATGCTGATCGGCTTGGACGGGTTCTCGCTTTCGAGGAAGAGCAGCTGGGCCACGATCAGGCTGGCCATGTTGTCTTCCACCTGGCCGGTCACGAAAACGATCCGCTCGCGCAGGAGGCGGCTGAAAATGTCGAAGCTGCGCTCGCCGCGGCTGGTCTGCTCGACCACCACCGGCACCAGCGCGCCCGTCACCGGATCGCGGGTGAACTGTCCCTGCGAAGCGTGGGCATCAGTGCCGAACAGGTCGATCATGCAAAAGTTCCTCTCGTCAGAAGTGCGACGGGCTATGTCGCGATAGCGGGCGCGATGTTCAAGGGGATTAACCTTCGCGGCGCGATTTGTCCGCCGATGCATGCTACCGCTTGCTTTGCCCGGGCGCAGTGGCAGGGTGGGCGGATGAGCCACGGCCCCCATATGCACCGCCACCGCGCGGGCCGAGTCCCCCGCCCGGCGGCGGGAGCGCGCCCGGCATGATCGAGCTCGATCCGCGGATCTTCCTGTTCGCGGTGTTCGGCCTGGCGCTGATCGCGGCGGTCCCGCTTGAACGCAAGCTGGGCCGATATTGGCTCTCGGTGCCGATCGTCTACGTCGCGGCCGGCTATCTCCTGTGGTCGCTCCCGCTCGGCCTGCCCGCGATCAATCCGGCGCGCGACGGGTTCGACGCGCTGACGCTGGAATACGTGACCGAGTTCATCGTGATCGCCTCGCTGATGGCCGCGGGGATCGCGATCGACAGGCCGGTGAGCTGGATCAACTGGCGCCAGATCTGGCCGCTGCTGGGCATTGCCATGCCGCTGACGATCGCCGCGGTCGCCTTCCTCGGCTGGTGGGCCCTCGGCCTGGCCCCCGCCAGCGCGATCCTGCTCGGCGCGGCCCTGGCGCCGACCGACCCGGTGCTGGCGCGCAGCGTCCAGGTCGGCCCGCCGGGCGAGAACCAGCGGCACGACTTGCGCTTCAGCCTGACGGCAGAGGCGGGGCTGAACGACGGGCTGGCCTTCCCCTTCACCTACCTCGCCATCGCCGCGGTCGGGATGACCGCGCTGGGCAGCTGGACGCTGGAATGGGCCGCGCTCGATCTCGTCTGGCGGATCGCGGCGGGGGTCGCGGTCGGCTGGGCGGTCGGGCGCGGCGGCGCCTGGTACGTCTTCGAACGCGAAGCCGACGCGCCGCTCGCCGATATCGACAGCGACCGGCCCTATTATTCGACCAGCGAAGGGCTGATCGTGCTCGGCACGCTGCTGCTCGCCTATGGCGCCGCGGAACTGGTGGGCGGATACGGGTTCCTGGCCGTGTTCGTCGGCGCGGTGACCGCGCGCCAGCGGGAAAACGCCAGCCGCTATCACAAGATCAGCCACCATTTCATCGACCAGATCGAACAGATCGTGCTGGTCGTCGTCCTGTTCGGTTTCGGCGCCATGCTGGCCAGCGGCGTGCTCGACGCGCTGACCTGGCCGGCGGCGCTCGTCGGGCTGGCCCTGATCTTCGTCATCCGCCCGCTGGCCGGGCTCTGCGCGGAAAGCCTGTCCAGCCTGCCGCTGGCGGGCAAGCTCGCGGTGGCCTTCCTCGGCGTGCGGGGGATCGGTTCGATCTACTACATGGCCTATGGCCAGTCGCACGCGTCGTTCACCGGCCTCAGCACGCTATGGGCCACGGCCAGCTTCGTGATCCTGGTCTCGATCCTCGTCCACGGCGTCGTGTCGGGCCCGATCATCACCCTGATAGAGCGGCGCGGCGACCACATCCATGTCGGCAGCGCGGCGGAGATGCTCGCCCTCTCGCCGCCCCCGCGCGACGACGAGGAGCCGACGAAGGACCCGGACGACTGATCCACGCCCGCGCGGGTGCCCTGACCGCACAGGCCGGCGAGCGGGCATGAAAAAGGGCGGCGAACCCGGTCGTTCGCCGCCCTCTCGATACCGTCGCCGGGGCGCGGTCAGGACTTGGTCGCCGCCTTCTTGGCCGGTGCCTTCTTCGCCGGCGCCTTCTTGGCAGGAGCCTTCTTCTTCGCCGCCGGCTTCTCGTCGGCGGCCTTGTCCGCGTCAGCCTTCTTCGCGGGGGCTTTCTTGGCCGGGGCTTTCTTCGCAGGCGCCTTCCTGGCGGCGGGCTTCTTCGCCTCGCCCTCGGCATCGTCGGCCTTCTTGGCAGGCGCCTTCTTCGTCGCGCCCTTCTTGGCCGGGGCCTTCTTCTTCGCCGCGGGTTTCGCCGCCGCTTCGTCTTCCTCGGCCTCGATCGCGGCCTCCAGTTCCTCGCGAGTCACTTCGCGATCGGTGATCTCCGCTTTCTCGAACAGGAAATCGACCACCTTGTCCTCGTAGAGCGGCGCGCGCAGCTGGGCGGCGGCCATCGGCTCGGACTGGATATACTGCATGAACCGCTCGCGGTCCTCGGCGCGGTACTGCTGGGCGGCCTGCTGGATCAGCATGCTCATTTCCTGCTGGCTCACCTCGACGCCGTTCTTCTGGCCGATTTCGCTAAGCAGCAGGCCCAGGCGCACGCGGCGCTCGGCAATGCGGCGGTAATCGTCCTTCTCGCCCTCGATTTCCTTCAGCGCCTTGGCCGGGTCCTCGTCGCGCGAGGCTTCCTGCTGGAGCTGGGCCCAGATCTGTTCGAACTCGGCATCGACCATGCCCTCGGGCACCTCGAAATCGTGGCCAGCAGCCAGCTGGTCGAGCAGCTGGCGCTTCATCTGGGTGCGCGTCAGGCCGGCGGTTTCCTGCTCGAGCTGGCCGCGCAGAAGTTCCTTCAGCTTGTCGAGGCTCTCGAGGCCGAGGTTCTTGGCGAACTCGTCGTCGATCTTCGTCTCGTCCTCGACCTTCACCTGCTTCACGGTGACGGCGAACTGCGCTTCCTTGCCCGCCAGGTGCTCGGCCGGATAATCTTCGGGGAACGTGACGGTGACGGTCTTCTCGTCGCCCGCCTTGGCACCGGTCAGCTGTTCCTCGAAGCCGGGGATGAACTGGCCCGAACCGATCACCAGCGGCGCGTCTTCGGCCTTGCCGCCCTCGAACTCGACCCCGTCGATCGAGCCGGTGAAGTCGATGATCAGCTGGTCGCCCTCGGCCGCCTTCTTCGTCTTGGCCGCGTCCTTGTAGCTCTTCTGCTGGCCGGCGATCCGTTCCATCGCCTCGTCCACCGCCTCGTCGCTGACCGGCACGGTCAGGCGTTCGAGCGCGAGGTTGTCGGTTTCGGGCGCCTCGATCTCGGGCAGGACTTCCAGCTCGACGTCGAGCACGGCGTCCTTGCCTTCCTCGTACCCTTCGCCCAGTTCAACCTTCGGCTGCATCGCCGGGCGCAGGTTCTTGTCGCGAATCAGCCCGTCGACCGATTCGCGGATCGTGTCGTTGACGACCTGGGCATGGACGCTTTCGCCGTGCATCTTGCGGATCAGGTTGGCCGGCACCTTGCCGGGGCGGAACCCGGGCATGCGCACCTGCGGGGCGATCTTCTTCACCTCGGCATCGACCCGCGCCTCGATATCCTTGGCCGGAATGGTCACCTGGTAACCGCGCTTGAGGCCTTTGCTGGTGGTCTCTTTGATCTGCATGATGCGAACTTAAGCCTTTTCGAAATCGCGTTTTGTCGAAGGGACACCGGGCCGGAGAACTGGTGCGGGCGAAGGGACTCGAACCCCCACATCTTTCGATACTGGTACCTAAAACCAGCGCGTCTACCAGTTCCGCCACGCCCGCAACCCGAACGAAGCCGCGCGTGGAAACCCACACGAACAGGGGAGCGCCCTTAGAAGGGCGGGCCGAAAAGGGCAAGCGCCGCGATCATCCGAAGCACCGCGACGGAACGGCGGCGGGGCGGCCCGCGTTTCGATGGCGAGCAGAAAGGAACGATCCCATGGCGACACAACCCGATCCGGCACCCGACACGATCGAGCCCGGGGCGCCCCCCGAGGCCCCGCCCGAGACGCCGGTGCCCGAACAGCCGATCCGCGAACCGGGGGAGATCGATCCGCCCGGCCCGGATACCGACGTGCCCGACCGCAGCCCGCTGGAAACGCCGCCCCCGCCCGACTGAGTCGCCCCTGCACCGGCCGCCCCGCGGCCCGTCACCGTAAACCCGCCCGCCCGACGCCTCGGGCCGGCATTTCGATATTGCAGGGCCCCGCGCCGCGCACTAGGGCGCGCAGCATGAGCGACGAGACCAGCACCGACACCCCGCCCGACCGGCTCTCGGTCAACCCGCGCAGCGAGTTCTTCGATGCCGAGAAGCTGCAGCGCGGCGTCGGTATCCGCTTCAAGGGGCGGGTGCGCACCGATATCGAGGAATACTCGATCTCCGGCGGCTGGGTGCGGGTTCAGGCCGGCAAGACGGTGGACCGCAAGGGCCAGCCGCTGACGCTGAAGCTGAGCGGCCCGGTCGAAGCCTGGTACGAAGACCTGGGCGAAGATCCCCCCGTCGCCCGCGCCTGAGGGCGATCAGCTTCCGTAACGGGCGAGCGCGGCAGCGATCGGATCGCCCGGGCTCCCCGCGCGAACCGCGGCCTGCTTGCGGCGCGGCAGGGCCTTGCGCTGCGGCGCGGCCTGGACCGCGCCCCGGCCGGCGGCCATGCCGCCCGGTGCCGGCGCGATGTCGGAGAATGCCGAGAGGAAGGCGCGCGACGGGCCGCTGTCGGCGACGCGGCTATCGGGGCCGCTCGCACGGCGCTGCGGCACGCTCGGCCGGCTGGCCGGGCTCTCGCTGCGCGCATCGGCCAGGCGCACCTGCGGCAGGTTGGGCTTTTCGGAATAGATGAAACCGTGCACCGGCCACGGCGTCGTGCCGAGATCGCCGATCGGGTGATACCAGACCCGCACCTGGCTCCAGTCGTTGGCCGGGGAGACGTCCACCGCCTTCACGTTGCGTTCGATCTGCCCGCGCCGGCCGTTGATCGGCGACCAGTTGGCATGATCGAGCAGGACGGTGCGGCTGTCGATCACGCGGCTCACGGTCGCCACATGGCCCAGCCGCATGGAGCGGTGGGGCATGAAGGCCATGACCGCGCCCACCCGCGGCTCGTTCCCGCGTTCGTACCGCCCGGCCGCCTGGTCCCACCAGGTATGGGCATCGCCGTAGATCTGCACCCCCGAAAGCTGCCGCGCATAGGGAACGCATTGCAGGTAGGGCGGCAATTCGTTGCCGGCCTGCGCCCCACGACCGGGATCGAAAGAGGCGCTTGCATCCGCGAGCGCCGGCGCCTGGAGCGCGCAAATGCCGGCAGCCGCGGCGATCAGGGCAATTGTCCTCATGCGGCAAGGATTTGCCGCCTTGTCCTTAAAGGGGCCCTGCCCGTCATGGTTAACGCGTGTTAAGGATCGCGCGCGCCGCTTGCCAAGCGGGGCGATAGCGGCCACCTGCCATGACCATGACCCGCAAGCCCAACGTCATCATCATCGGCCGGCCCAACGTCGGCAAGTCGACGCTGTTCAACCGCCTCGTCGGCAAGAAGCTGGCGCTGGTGGACGACCAGCCCGGCGTCACGCGCGACCGGAGGTTCGGCGATGCCACGATCGCGGGGCTGGAATTCACAGTGGTGGATACCGCGGGGTGGGAGGACGACGATCCCGAGACCCTGCCCGGCCGCATGCGGCGCCAGACCGAGGTGAGCCTGGAAGGGGCCGACGCGGCGCTGTTCGTCGTCGATGCCCGCGCGGGCCTGACCCCGCTGGACGAGGAAATCGCCCGCTGGCTGCGGAGCCAGACGGTGCCGGTCGTGCCGGTGGCCAACAAGGCGGAAGGCAAGGCCGGCGAAGCCGGCGTGCTGGAAGCCTGGTCGCTGGGCTTCGGCGAGCCCGTGCCCCTGTCGGCCGAACACGGCGAAGGCATCGCCGACCTGTTCGGCGCGCTCTGGCCGATCATCGGCGAGAAGGCCGAAGGCGTGAGCGAGGGCGTTGCCGTGCCCGATGCCGAGGATAGCAAGGACGGCGAGGAAGACGGGGACGGTGACCTCGGCCCGTTGAAGCTGGCGATCGTCGGGCGACCGAACGCCGGCAAGTCCACCCTGATCAACCGCCTCCTGGGCGAAGACCGCCTGCTGACCGGGCCCGAAGCGGGGATTACGCGCGATTCGATCGCGGTGGACTGGCAGTGGACCGATCCGTCCAGCGGCACCGTGCGCGACATTCGCCTGATCGACACGGCCGGGATGCGCAAGAAGGCCCGCGTGACCGAGAAGCTGGAAAAGCTGAGCGTCGCCGACGCCCGCCGGGCGGTCGATTTCGCCGAAGTCGTCGTCCTGCTGCTCGATGCGACGAAGGGGCTCGAACACCAGGACCTGAAGATCGCCGACATGGCGCTGCAGGAAGGCCGCGCGCTGATGGTGGCGATCAACAAGTGGGACGTGGCCGAGAACGCGTCTTCGCTGTTCAACGGCATTCGCGCCGCGCTCGACGAAGGGCTCTCGCAGGTCAAGGGCCTGCCCCTGTTCGCGGTCAGCGCGCGCACCGGCAAGGGCCTCGACACGATGCTGGGGGCCGCCTTCGAAATCCGCCAATCCTGGTCGAAGCGAGTCCCCACCGCCGCGCTCAACCGCTGGTTCGACGATGCCCTGGCGGCCAATCCGCCGCCCGCCCCCGGCGGCAAGCGGATCAAGCTGCGCTACATCACCCAGTCGAGCACCCGCCCGCCGCGGTTCGTCGTCTTCGGGACGCGGCTCGACATGCTGCCCAAGAGCTATGAACGCTACCTCGTCAACGGCATCCGCCGCGAACTGGGGTTCGAGGCGGTTCCCGTGCGGGTGGTGCTCAAGAGCCCCAAGAACCCTTACAAGGCCGGCTGATGTTCGACTTGCTCTCTTCCGGCGGCAGCCTCGCCATCGAGATGCTGGAACGCACCGCCAGCACCCCGCGCGTGCAGCAGATGGTGCAGCTTTCGCTCGCCCCCGCCTTCCTGCTGGGCGGCATCGGCGCGATCATGAACGTGATGATGGCGCGGATGATCTGGATCGCCGAACGGATCGAGCGGATCGAACGGCGAATCGAAGATGGCAAGGCCGGCGATGGCGAAGTGCGCGAGCTGCCGTGGCTCGGCCAGCGCCGCCGCCACGCGCAGAAGGCGGTCGTGTTCTCGACCGCGTCGGCCGCGGTGATCAGCGTGGTCATCGCGCTGCTGTTCATCAGCGCCTATATCGAACCGCAGATCGGCACGATCACGGCGATCGCCTGGGTCCTCACGATGGTGCTGCTGATTATCGGGCTGGGCTTCTTCCTGCTGGAAACCCGCCTCGCGGCAAGGGGGGTGCGCCCGGCGCGCGGCACCAAGCGCGGCCCCCGCGACCACCGCACCTGAGGCCAACGACTTGAAGCCGGCCGCGGTCAGTCCTCTTCGCCGGCGGGCTTGCTCTGCAATTGGACGTAGTTCTGCAGACCCATCCGTTCGATCATGTCGAACTGGGTTTCGAGGAAATCCACGTGCTCTTCCTCGCTTTCGAGGATGCGTTCGAAGATCTCGCGGCTGACATAGTCGCGCACGCTTTCGCAATGTTCGATCGCGTCGCGCAGCAGGGGAATCGCCTCCTGCTCCATCGCCAAGTCGGCCTTGAGGATTTCCTCGACCGTCTCGCCGACCTTGAGCTTGTGGATCGCCTGGAAGTTGGGAAGCCCGTTCAGGAACAGGATACGCTCCGCCAGAATGTCGGCGTGCTTCATCTCGTCGATCGATTCGTGCCGCTCGTACTCGGCAAGCCGCTCGACCCCCCAGTCCTTGAGGACGCGATAGTGCAGCCAGTACTGGTTGATGGCGGTAAGTTCGTTGGTGAGCGCCTTGTTCAGGAACTCTATGACTTTCGCATCGCCTTTCACCGGGCGCCTCCATGGGTCGGGAACAGGGCCGCGAATATGCGCCCCGAGACCCGCGCTGGCAAGGGCACGAGGGCTAAAAAATGGCGGAATTCCGCCATTTGCGAGCGATTAGCGTTAGCCGCGAAAGTCAGGCCGCACAGGCCGGGAGGAACGCCATTTCACGTTCTTCGGCCAGGATATCCTCGGCATCGTCCAGGCACTGGCCGCAGTTGGGCCGCTTGCCCAGCGCGGCATAGACCGCCTCCGCGTCCCCGGGGCACCGCCGCGCCGTGCGGCGCAGGTCGCTTTCCCTGATGGCATTGCAGATGCAGACGTACATTTCAGCTCCTGCGAGTGATTCGCAGTCGCCAATTTATGCAAAGTCTTCGCAATAGCAAGTCCTGTCAGCGGGCGATCGGAAACAGCCGCCAGTAGGTCAGGCAGCGCCACAGCCATTCGAGCGGGCCGTAGCGATACCGCCGGAGCCAGGGCTGCGACCAGGCGAGCATGGCGATCCAGGCAAGAAGCACGATCCCGTAGAGCGCGGGACGGCCCAGCTCGCCGAACAATCCCCCCGCCCAGCCATGGAACACGAACAGCATGACGATCGAGGTGCCGAGGTAATTGGTGAAGGCCGCCCGCCCGGCGGCGGACAGGCGCGCCGCCAGCCATCCGTTCGCCCGCGCGCCCCAGAGCGCGAGCAGCGCCGCGAGGCCGAGCGTCATCGCGAGGCGCGGCAGGGGCGAAAGGCCGAGGAAAGCCGTGAGCGTGGCGTAATACGTGAACCCGGCCCCCTTCACCCAGAGTGCGATCAGCGCCGTCAGCAGCCCGCCGCCGAGAAGGCCGATCCAGCCCCACCTGCGTTGCCGCGCCGGGTCGAAGCCGCCGCTGAACAGGCCGAGGCGGAACAGCCCCATGCCCACCAGCATCAGCGGAAGCGTCTCCAGCAGCCAGAGCATGACGTAGAATCCCAGGTCCCCGGCATGGCTGCCGACGTTGTGGGCCACGAAGTCGCCGTAGGAACCCTCTGCGATGATCGCGGTTTCGGCCTCGGCGTCGGCCAGTTCGCGGGCCATCTCGCCGTTCAGCGCCTCGCGCATCTCGGTATAGGGAGCCTGCTCGCCCATCGGCGTGTCGACGACGAAATAGCTGGGCCCGATCATCGCGGCATAGAGCAGGGCCCCGGTGACATAGCCGAGCAGGCCGGTCACGAGCTGCGCCTTGGCCGACCAGCGCAGGCACAGCACCGCGACCAGACCGCACACGGCGTAGGAAAAGAGGATATCCCCCCGCCAGACGAGGAAGAAGTGCGCGAGGCCGAACAGGCCCAGCCACAGCAGCCGCCGCACCTGGAGCCACCGGCTCGCCCCCCGGGCCCAGGCCCTGTCCATGAAAAGGACCAGCCCGGCACCGAAAAGCAGCGTGAACAGCCCGCGCATCTTGCCGTCGACCAGGATGAACTGGGCCACCCACGACCAGTCCGACACCGGCCCGTGGGGCACGGTGAAGGCGCCCGGATACATGTAGGCGGCAAGGGGCTGGCCGAAGGCCACGATGTTCGCGGCCAGGATGCCCAGGACGGCGATCCCGCGAATGAAATCGAGGCTGCCGATCCGCTCCTGCCGGCCCACCGGCGCGCTCGCCGGCTGGTCCGGAGTATGCCCCGCGCCTGCCCCGTCGTTGGCCGCCGTCATGTCCGTTCCCCTTCGTCCGCTCCGGTCATAGCACCGCGGCGGGCGGTGGAAAGCCCGCAGGTGGCGACTAGCCCGCGCGGCAACGCCAGCGGGGGCGCGGGCTAGCGGGTCACGAGACAGGCATGGCCGGCCGCCTTCAGCCGGTTGCAGGCTTCCTGCGCCGCCGCCCGGGTGGCAAATCCGCCCGCCTGGAGCTTTGTCAGGCGGCCGGCGGGGACGAGCATCTTCGACGCCCCGGCGAGGGCCGGCAGCCCGCCCAGCCGGCGCCAGAGACGGTCGGCATTGCCGCGGACCGAGAACGCGCCCAACTGCACCCGCCACGGGCCCCCGGCCTCGCGCGGCGGTTCCGGCGCAGCGGGCGGCGCGGCGCCTGCAGGCCGTGCGGCGGCCGGCGTGGAAGCTGCCGGCGGCTCGGCCGGCGCGCTCGCCGTGGCGGGGCGGGCATAGTCGGCCCCTGCCTCGGCCGGGCTGCCCGTGCCCGTCACGCGGCTTGCCTCCGCGATCGCGGCACGCGCCGCGGCGACCGAGGGGGAGATACCGGCGCTGGCGATCGGGCCGGGCACGCGGCCCGAAGTCGCCGGAACGGCCGGCGGCGCGCTGGCCGCGGGCGGCGGGGCGGTGGCCGCCCCCGTGCCCCCGCCCAGCGCGAGGTCGGCCGCGGCGAGTTGCTGCGCGCGCGTCGCGTCGCTCTCGCGCTTCAGCGACTGCGCCATGACTTGCGCCTCCTGCCTCTGGGCCAGCGGGACGTAATCGTCCATCTGCCGGATCGCAGGCGCGGCCTGCGGCAGGCCGGCGGCATTGGCCAGCGTCAGCAGCGCATAGGCGCGGACCCAGTCCTTCGCCACCAGGTCGCCGTTGAAATGGGCAATGCCCAGCAGGTACTGCGCGCGCGGATCGCCGCGTTCGGCGGCCGCGGTGACATAGGGCAGCGCCTCTTCGCGGCGCCCGGCCTGGAACAGCATCAGGCCATAATTGTCCGCCGCCTTGATGTGCCCCTGCGCCGCGGCGCGGGCATAGAACACCTCCGCCCGGGCGGGATCGCGCTCGACCCCGCGGCCGAGGCGATAGGCCTGGGCCATGTTGAACTGCGCGTCGGGGTCGCCCTCTTCGGCCGGGGCGCGCCATTCGCGTACGGCGGCGGCATAGTCCCCGCGGCTCCACGCATCGACCCCCGCCTTGACGTCGGCGAGCGCGGGGCTTGCGACAAGCGCGGCCAGCGCGGTGAACAGCGGCAATCTTCGTGCGAACCTCATGATCGGGCGCGTCCTCGGTTTCCTCGACGGAAGCCTGACATAGTGAACACTCCGTTAGCAAAGGGTTTCTAACGATCAGCCCCCGGCGCGCCGCCCTCCGCAGGCCGCTCGTTAACCCAAAATTAGGGGTATCCTGCGATCTGCATACCCGGCCCGCTTTCATGCGGTGGACAGGACAGGAACAGCAGGGGGACCAGCCTGTGCGAGTATTGGCATTGGCGTCACAAAAAGGGGGTTCGGGCAAGACCACGCTTTCGGGCCACCTGGCCGTGCAGGCCCAGCGCGCCGGCGCGGGGCCGGTCGTGCTTATCGACATCGACCCGCAAGGTTCGCTCGCCGACTGGTGGAACGAGCGCGAGGCTGAATATCCCGCCTTCGCCCAGACCACCGTGGCCCGCCTGGCCAGCGACCTGCAGATCCTGCGCCAGCAGGGCTTCAAGCTGGCGGTGATCGACACCCCGCCGGCCATCACCATGGCGATCCAGTCGGTGATCGGCGTGGCGGAACTGATCGTCGTCCCCACCCGCCCCAGCCCGCACGACCTGCGCGCCGTGGGCGCGACCGTCGACTTGTGCGAACGGGCGGGCAAGCCTCTCGTCTTCGTCGTCAACGCGGCGACACCCAAGGCCAAGATCACGTCGGAGGCCGCCGTCGCGCTGAGCCAGCACGGCACCGTGGCCCCGATCACCCTGCACCAGCGAACCGATTATGCCGCCTCGATGATCGACGGCCGGACGGTGATGGAGGTCGATCCCGACAGCCGCAGCGCGGCCGAGGTCACGGCGCTGTGGAACTATGTCGCCGACCGGCTGGAGAAGAATTTCCGCCGCACCGTCTTTGCCGCGCCCAACGCGGTCTCTCCGGCCCCAGGGGTCTATCGCCCGGCAGGCGGCTTCGGCCGCCGCGTGGCGCAGTAGGACCGCGAACCGGCCATGAGCGACGCCAACTTCGCCTCCCTCAATTCCTCGCTGCTCGCACGCAAGGGCGGCGCGCGCCCGGCCATGCGCCCCCAGTCGGCCCTGGTCGGCGGGCAGATGCCGGCCGAGGGGATCGAGGACCTGGGCTGGAACGACATGGGCGAGGAGCCCGAGCCCCCGCGCGAGGCCGATGTCCTGCAACTGACCCCGTCGCCCGCGAACCCGGCCACCGCGGCCGAGGCGCGCGAGATCGATCACGAGGCGAAGGACCAGCTCGGCGTCGGCTCCGACGAACCCGAAGCGGCCGCCTGGCAGGCCGAAGCGCCCGCCCCGCAGTCGCGCAGCGAAGAATCGCAACCGGGTGAAGACACGGCTGACGAAACGCCGGCCGAACCGGCCGTCCGCCGCCAGCAGGCCGAAATCGCGCAGCGGATGGGCGCCGAGATCGAGCGCGCGGCCCCGCCCGCCCGCCGCTCGGCCCTGGCACGCGGCAAGCGCGCGGCCTTCACGCTGCGGCTCGACGGCGACCGCCACCTGAAGCTGCGGCTCGCCTGCACCGTCCGCAATCGCAGCGCGCAACAGATCGTAACCGAAGCGCTCGACACGCTGCTCGGGACAATGCCCGAGCTCGACAATCTCGCGGCCCAGATCGAACGGCCGGCGGGGAACATGGGGAAGAACCGATGACCCGGACCACCACGACCAACCGCCTCGTGGCAGTGGCCCTGACCAGCGCCCTTGCGACGACCGCCCTTACCGGCTGCACGACCCAGGCCGCGCCGCGCGCCGATCTCTCGGCGAACAAGGCCCAGACGGCGCTGGCGAAAGGCAACGAGGACGCGGCCGTCGCCCATGCCGAGGCCGCCGTTCACGCCGAACCGCGCAATGCCGGCTATCGCGCGATGCTCGGCGCAGCCTATCTGAAGGCGGGCCGGTTCCAGTCGGCCGCCACCAGTTTCCAGGACGCGATGGCGCTGGGCGACAACTCGCCGCGCACCGCGCTCAGCTATTCGCTGGCCCAGACGGCCGTGGGCAATTACCCCAAGGCGCTGGCCGTGCTCGACGACTGGCGCGACGATCTCGATCCGGCCGATCTCGGCCTGGCCCTGGCGCTGGCCGGCCAGCCCGATCGCGGGGCGCAGGTCCTGGCCAATGCCCTGCGCGGCGGCCAGAACACGCCCAAGGTCCGCCAGAACCTCGCCTATGCCTATGCCCTGCAGGGCAACTGGCGCGCCGCCCGCCTGATGGCGGCCGAGGACGTGCCTTCGGACCAGCTCGACGAACGCATCGGCGAATGGGCCCAGGCCGTGCGACCGGAAATGTACCAGGCCCGCGTCGCCCGCCTGCTCGGCGCGCCGGTGGTGCGCGATCCGGGCCAGCCGGTGGCCCTCGCCCTCGCCAACAATCCCGGTTCGGAACAACTCGCGGCCGAGGCCGCGGCGCTGGCCCAGCCGGCGAGCCCGCCGGCCGCGGCGCCCGCCGCCGCCCCGGCTCCGGCGCTAGCCGATGCCCGCCAGGGCGCCGAACTGCCGCCGGTCGAACCGGCGCCGCAGCTTGCGGTCGCCAACCCGCGGGTGGAGAAGCCGGCCGACGTCGAAAGCGCCTTCGCGGCGCCGGCCCCTTCGGGCGCGACACCGGCCCAGATCACCAAGAGCGTCGTCGCGTTCATTTCCGAGCCGGTCGTGCAGAAGATGCCCGCCCGCTACGGCGCGGAAGCGCCCAGGCCGGCCAGGGCCCGCGTGGCCGCGGCCGGCACGGACGCGCCGCGTTTCGAACGCGCCGACGGCAAGCACCTGGTGCAGCTGGGATCGTTCTCCAGCCGCGAGGGCGCTCGCCGCGCCTGGGGCATCTATGCCCGGACATATCCCGATCTCGACCGTTATCGCATGGTCATCACCGAAGCGCGCGTGCGCGGGAAGACGTATTACCGCGTGTCGGCCGGCGGCCTGCAATCGGCCGAGGCGCGCTCCGTCTGCTCGACGGTCAAGGCGCGCGGCGAAGGCTGCATCCAGTGGGCCGAGGGACGCCCGCTGCCCGGCGCGGTGGACAGCGGCGTGCGCATGGCGCGCCGCTGATCGCGTGCGCCGGCCGGGCTGCGCGGCCTAGAGCCGCACCCCACCCTTGAACAGCGCGAGTACGCGCCCCTGCGCGGGCTGACCGTCGAACGGCGTGTTGCCGGCCATCGCCTCCATTTTCCGCCGATCGACGACCCACGGCCTCTCGGGATCGATCAGCGCCACGTCGCCCTCGAACCCTTCGCGCAGAGCGCCCGCCTCAGCGCCGAGCAGGCGCGCCGGCGCGCCCGCCAGCAGGTCGAACGCGCGGGCGAAATCGATCACCCCGTCGCGCACCAGCGTCAGCGTCATCGCCAGCAGGGTTTCGGCCCCTGCCATGCCCGGCGCGGCGTCGGCGAACGGCAGGCGCTTGTCCTCCGGCCCGCGCGGGTCGTGGCCCGAGCAGACGACGTCGATCGTCCCGTCACCGATCGCCTCGATCACCGCCTGCCGGTCGGATTCGCAGCGCAGCGGCGGGGAAAGGCGGGCAAAGGTCCGGAAATCGGCCGTCGCCAGGTCCGAGAGCATGAAATGCGCCGGGGTGACGCCGGCGGTAACGCGCACCCCGCGCGCCTTCGCCTCGCGCACGATGCCGATCGCCGCGCGGGTCGTCAGCTGCCGGAAATGGACGCGCGCGCCGCTCATTTCCGCCAGCGCGACATCGCGCGCGACGGCCAGGGCCTCGGCCTCGGCCGGGGCGGCGGGCAGGCCCAGCCGGGTGGCGATTTCCCCCGCCGTCGCCGCGGCCGAACCGGCCAGCGCGGCATCTTCGGCATGGGTCACGACCACGAGGTCGAGCATCGCCGCGTATTGCAGCAGGCGCAGCATGACCCCCGAATCGCCGATCCATTGCCGGCCGGTGGCGATGCCCCGCGCACCGGCCGCCTTCATCAGCGCGATCTCTGCCAGTTCGCGCCCTTCGAGCGCGCGCGTGGCCGCCGCCAGCGGGTGGACCCAGACATCGGGCTTCCCGCTCTTGGCCAGGTGCGAGACGCGGCTGGGCAGGTCGAGCGGCGGCGCCTGGTCGGGCATCAGCGCCGCGCGCACGATCCCGCCGAAATGGAACGCGGGCTTGTCGACCGCGAAGACCCCCAGGTCCACCAGCGCCGGCGCCACCAGGCCGCCACGGGCATCGATCGTCTCGTCGCCGTCCTGCGGCGCGACGTCGCCGAGGGCGGCGATCCTGCCATCGACGAGCCGCAGGCTCCCCGCCTTCACGCCGTCGGGCAGGACCAGCCGCCCGCCCGTGACGGTGATCGCGCGTTCCTGTTTCATGTCCATTGCCCGTCGTTCCAGCCGGGAACGGCCCTGCCCCGGCGCGTCAGCACGTCGAGGCAGGCCATGCGCACGGCGACCCCCATTTCGACCTGGCGGGTGATGATCGACCGGTCGAGCATGTCGGCCACGTCGCTGTCGATCTCCACCCCGCGGTTCATCGGCCCCGGATGCATGACCAGTGCGTCGGGCGCGCAGCGATCCAGCCGCGCGCGCGTCAGCCCGTAGAGATGGTGGTATTCGCGCGCGGAGGGAATGAATTGCCCGCTCATCCGCTCGGTCTGCAGCCGCAGCATCATCGCCACGTCCGCCCCGTCCAGCGCGGCGTCGAAATCGGCGAAGGTCGCGGCCCCCATCGCCTCCACGCCCGCCGGCATCAACGCCGGGGGCGCGCAGAGGCGAACCGACGCGCCGAGCGCCTGGAGGCAGAGAATGTTCGAGCGCGCGACCCGGCTGTGCAGGATGTCGCCGCAGATCGTGACCGTCAGGCCGGTGAAATCCTCGCTCCCCTCGCCGCGGGCTTCCAGAGCGTGGCGCAGCGCCAGCGCATCGAGCAAGGCCTGCGTCGGATGTTCGTGCTGACCGTCCCCGGCATTGAGGACCGGGCAGTCGACCTTGCTCGCGATCAGGTCCACCGCGCCGCTGGAACCGTGCCGGATGACGATCGCGTCGGCCCGCATGGCGTTGAGCGTGACCGCGGTGTCGATCAGCGTCTCGCCCTTCTTCACGCTCGACTGCGCCGCGTGCATGTTCACCACGTCCGCGCCCAGCCGCTTGCCGGCAATCTCGAAGCTGAGCAGCGTGCGGGTCGAGTTCTCGAAGAAGGCGTTGATGATCGTCTGGCCCGACAGCGCGTCGCAATGCTTGTCCGCGCGCCGGTTGAATTCCACCCACTGTTCGGCTTCGGCCAGGAGGAACAGGATCTCGTGCCGTTCCAGCTGCGCGATACCGGTCAGGTCGCGATGTGGAAATGCCCGCGCCCCCGCTGGGAAGCGGCCGGGAGGATTGGGGGTGCCCGTCGATGCCATCGAAGCCAGCCCCTTAGGGGGCACCGGTGGCGCTGGCAATGCCCTGCCGCCCAGCCCCCTACCCGCCCAGTCCCCTACCCGCCCGGCCCCCTACCCACCCAGCCCCGTACCCGCCCGGCGATACGACCGAACGGCGATCCACCCCCCGCCGCCCGGGCGATGCGCAAAGCCCCTTGTCGAGCGGCATCGGTCGCTCGCACCCTTTCGGCTGGAACCCGTGCCCCGACCGCACTAGGTTGCCGGCAATCGCGCGATTTCAGGGGTTTTTCCGAAGATGAGTTTTGCAGGCAAGGTCTGGCGGCTGCTGGTGGGGATCAAGGACGGGCTGAGCCTCGTCTTCCTCCTCCTGTTCTTCATGGCGCTCTACGCCATACTGACGGCCCGCCCCAGCCCGGCCCAGGTCCGCGAAGGGGCCCTCCTGCTCGAACTCGACGGCGTGGTGGTGGAAGAAAGCAGCCCGATCGACCCGATCGGCGTCCTGCTTTCGGGCGAACCGCCGATCGGCGAGTTCCAGGCACGCGACCTGGTGCGCGCGATCGACGAGGCCGCGACGGACGAGCGGGTGAAGGCGGTCGTGCTCGACCTCACCTCGTTCCTCGGCGGCGGGCAAGTCCACCTGCAGGAAATCGGCGCCGCGCTCGACCGCGTGCGCGCCGCGGAAAAGCCGGTGCTCAGCTATGCCGTCGTCTATGGCGACGACGCGATGATGCTGGCCTCCCACGCGAGCGAGGTCTGGGTCGATCCGATGGGCGGCGCGCTCGTCGCCGGGCCGGGCGGGTCGAACCTCTATTTCGGCGAACTGCTGGAAAACCTGAACGTCCGCGCCCGGGTGTACAAGGTGGGCGAGTACAAGTCGGCGGTCGAACCCTATTCGCGCAACGACATGTCGCCCGAGGCGCGCGAGAACTACCAGGCGCTCTACGGCGCGCTGTGGGAAGAGTGGCAGGCCAACGTGAAGAAGGCCCGCCCCCAGATCCAGCTCGACCGCATCACCGCGCAGCCGGCCGAATGGATTGCCGAGAGCGACGGCGACCTGGCGACCGCCGCGGTGGCGGCCGGGCTGGTGGACGAGCTGGGCAGCAAGACCGAGTTCGGCGAACGCGTGGCCGAGATTGCCGGGGCCGACACCTGGGACGACACGCCGGGCACCTTCGCGCATAGCGAGCTGGAACCCTGGCTGGCCGAGATCGAGCCCGACGAAACGGGCAGCAAGATCGGGGTCGTCACGATCGCCGGACAGATCGTGGACGGCGATGCCGGCCCCGGCACCGCCGGCGGCGATCGCATCCGCGACCTGCTTCTCGACGCGCTCGACGAAGACCTCGCCGCGCTTGTCGTGCGGGTCGATTCGCCGGGCGGATCCGTCACCGCATCGGAGGAAATCCGGCGCGCGATCCTGCGACACAAGGCGAACGACATCCCGGTCGCCGTGTCGATGGCCAATGTCGCGGCCAGCGGGGGATACTGGGTCTCGACCCCGGCCGACCGGATCTTTGCCGAGCCCGAATCGATCACCGGGTCGATCGGCATCTTTGCCGTGATCCCGACGTTCGAGGATGCGGCGGCGCAATGGGGCATCCATGCCGACGGCGTCCGCACGACGCCGCTTTCCGGCCAGCCCGACCTGATCGGCGGCTTCACGCCCGAGGTCGATGCGATCCTGCAAAGCTCGATCGAGGACGGTTACCGCGATTTCCTCGTCCGCGTCGCCGAATCGCGCAATCTCACGCCCGAGCGGGTGGACGAGATCGGCCAGGGGCGCGTGTGGGACGGCGGCACCGCGCGCCAGCTGGGCCTGGTCGACCAGTACGGCGGCCTCCAGGATGCGATCGCATGGGCCGCCGCCCAGGCCGAGCTGGAAGAAGACGACTGGCACGTCGAATACCTCGGCGACGACGCGCAGCCTTACGAATCGCTGGTCCGCCAGATGGTGACCGGCGAAGCCGGCCGGGGGCTGGATGGCGGGGGCGGGGATCTCTTCGCCGTCGTCGCTCGCGGCGAACAGGCCCGGATCGGCCAGGCTGTCCGGACGTTCGAGCGGCTTCTCGGCGCGCGGGGGATGCAGGCCTACTGCCTCGAATGCCCGCCGCCGGCGGCCGCCCGGGCGGAAGATACCGGCCGGGGCGGCTGGCTGGCGCGGCTGGCGGCCCTGCTCGACTGACCGACGGGCAAGCGGTTCGCCTGCAGGCAGAGACCGCTTGCCATTCGCCCGTCCCCATGGCAAAGGCGCGCCCCTGCCGCAGAGGCAGCCTTTTGCAAGGCCGTCGGGCGGGCGCGTAGCTCAGTGGTAGAGCACACCCTTCACACGGGTGGGGTCGCAAGTTCAATCCTTGCCGCGCCCACCACGATCTCTCCGTGGATGACCGGATTCGTGGTGCCATCGGCACGGCCGCGCCGGCGGCCGGGCGGTCCCGCGCGGGCTGCGCCGCCTACCCCTGGCCGGCGTGCGGCAGCGTCGCCTTCACCCGCAGCATGGCGATCGCGGCGACGAGCCAGCTGGCTGCCGCGAAGAGCATCGTCCACACCGGCTCCCCCGGGAACAGGGCCTGCATGATGCTTCCGGTCACCGTGGCCACCAGCAGCTGCGGGATCACGATGAAGACGTTGAACAGCCCCATGTAGATGCCGAGCTTGGCCTGCGGCAGGTTGCTGGCGAGGATCGCGTAAGGCATCGCCAGGATGCTGGCCCAGGCGATCCCGATGCCCACTTCCGCCACCAGCAGCATCGTCGCGTCGCGCACCGCGAAGAACATCAGGAAACCCGCCGCGCCCAGCGTGAGGCAGATCGAGTGGGTCATCACCTGCCCGACCTTTCGGCTGAGCCAGGGTAGCAGGAGGAGCGCGGCCACCGCCGCAACCCCGTTGTAGACGGTGAACAGCACGGTGACCCAGTTCGCCCCCTCGTTATAGGCGACGCTGGTCGTATCGTTGCTGCCGAACACGTACTGGGTCACGACCGGCGTGGTGTTGATCCACATGATGAACAGCGCCGACCAGCTGAAGAACTGGACCAGCGCGAGCCGCTTCATCACCGGGGGCATTCCGGAGAAATCCCCGACGATGCTGGAAAGCATGTTCGTCGTTCGCCCGCGCCGGGCCAGCCCTATGCCGAGCGCGCTGAGAATGCCGTAGGCGACCAGGAGCGCGCCGAGCAGCAGGACTTCCTTTTCGAAGCCGGCCCAGTCGACCGACAGGAGCACCGCGACCCCCGCGGCGATCCAGAGCGCGCTGGCGCGATAGCTCTTGCCCGCCAGCGCATCGACCGGCGGGGCCGGCGCGCGCGCCTGCTCTTCGGCAAAGGCCGCCTGCTGTTCGGGGCTGTATTCGCGCGTCGTGAAAACCGTCCACATGACCGCGGTGAACAGCGCGATGCCGCCGGCCCAGAAGCTCCACTTCACCGTCCCCGGCAGGCCCCCGTCGGCGGCGAGGTTGCTGACGCCGGCCTGTTCGAGGAACCAGGGGAAGATCGAACCGACCACCGCGCCCGCGCCGATGAACGCGGTCTGCACGGCGTAGCCCGCCGCGTGCTGATCGGCATGTAGCATGTCGCCCACGAAGGCGCGGAAGGGTTCCATCGAGATGTTGAGCGAGGCGTCGAGCAGCCACAGCATCGCCGCGGCGAACAGCAGGGGCGCGCCGAACGCCGGGCTGAGCGGCATGAGGAACAGCGCGAGGGCCGACAGGATCGCCCCGGCGAGGAAATAGGGGCGGCGGCGCCCCAGTCGGTTCCAGGTCCGATCGGACAAGTGGCCGATGATCGGCTGGACCAGCAGCCCGGTCAGCGGCGCGGCGACCCACAGCGCGGGCAAGTCGTCGATGCTCGATCCCAGGGTCTGGAAGACGCGGCTCATGTTCGCGTTCTGCAGGGCGAAACCGATCTGGATGCCGAAGAATCCGAAGCTGATGTTCCACAGCCCGGCGAAGCTCTGGCGCGGCTTCTGCCGCAGCACCTGGTCCATGCCCTGTCCCTCGTCCCTGTCCCGCGGATCTTCGTCCGCGTGCAATCCTCGCTTCCCCGATCGCTTGCACGGCAGCGACCGGCCGCCAAGTGCGTATACGAATACGTTGGCCGGTCAGGCGGCGCCGCTGCTGCCGCGGACGACCAGCTTGCCCGGCAGCTTGCGCGGGGGCAGGTCGCGCCCCTCGATCTGGGCCAGCAGGGTCTGGACCAGGGCCTGGCCGGCACCCCGGATGTCCTGCATCACCGTGGTCAGCGGCGGGGTCGTGAGGCTGGCGGCCGGGATGTCGTCGAAGCCGACCACCGCGACATCTTCGGGCACGGCGCGCCCGGCATCGGCCAGGGCGCGCATCGCGCCGATCGCGATCAGGTCGCTCGCGGCGAAGATCGCGTCGAACGCCTGCCCGCTGTCGAGCAGCGCCTGCGCCGCGGCGCGCCCTTCCTCCTCCGTGGTCAGCGCGTCGAACTGCAGCGAGCGATCGAAGGCGAGGCCGGCCGCTTCCAACGCATCGCCCAGCCCGCGATAGCGGCCGGCAAACTCGGGATAATGGTCGTCGGCATGGCCGAGGAAGGCGATCCGGCGGCGGCCCCGGGCGATCAGGTGCTCGCCCGCCAGGCGGCCCGCGGCGACATTGTCGGTCCCCACGGTCACGCCGCTGGTGTCGCTGGAAACCGATCCCCAGCGGGCGAAATGCGTGCCCTGCCGGGTCAGCTGCTCCATGCGTTCGCGGTAGCGGGTGTAATCGCCATAGCCGAGCAGGATCAGTCCGTCGGCCCGGTGGCTGTCCTGGTACTGGACGTGCCAGTCGTCCTCCATGCGCTGGAAGGAGATCAGCAGGTCCAGCCCGCGGTCGGCGCAGGCCCGGGTGATCGATCCCAGCATCGCGAGGAAGAACGGGTTGATCATGCTGTCATCGGGCGTCGGGTCCTCGAAGAACAGAAGCGCGATCGTGTTCGAGCGCTGGCTGCGGAGCGAGGACGCGTTCTTGTCGACGGTGTAGTTGAGTTCGCGCGCGATCCGTTCGATCTTCGCGCGGGTCTTGGCGCTGACGGCCTTGTCGCCGCGCAGCGCCCGGCTGACCGTCGGCTGCGAGACCCCCGCGGCATAGGCGATGTCGAAGCTGGTCGGACGGCCGGTCGGCTTGCGCCCCATCGCTCCTCTCCTCTGGCAGGGGTGCCGCATGGCCCCCGCCAGCCTGCATAGAAAAGCCGCGCAGAACGGGCAACGGCGGGGCGCCGAAACCCCGCGCGGGCGGCACCGGCCGGCCTCGCGTGCGCCGCAACAACATACGTATGCTGTCTTCCGCCCCCGATCGCACCGGACCTATGCGGGGCATCGACCGGGCGCCGCGGTGACGCGCTGCCCGCGTGGGACTGAAGATTTTCGCCCAGGCAACCAGCATAGGTTCCGGGCCGTTTGGGGAGTGCATCGAAATGGCAATTCGCAGCAAGCTTACTGCAACCGTCAGCCTGCCGGCCTGCGCCGCCGCGCTGGCAGGACTGGCCAGCCCGGCCGCGGCGCAGGACCCGGTGGAAAGCGCCGAGGGCGGCGACGAGGATGTCATCATCGTGTCCGGCTATCGCGCCTCGCTGGAAAGCGCGATCGCCGAAAAGCGCGAGAAGGACCAGATCATCGAATCGGTTTCGAGCGAGGACATCGGCAAGCTGCCCGATGCCTCGATCGGCGAATCGATCGCACGCCTGCCCGGTCTCACCTCGCAGCGCATCTCGGGCCGCGCCGGCTATATCTCGGTGCGCGGCTTCGGCCCGGATTTCTCGAGCACGCTGCTCAACGGCCGCCAGCAGACCTCGACCAGCGACAACCGCGGGATCGAGTTCGACCAGTATCCGTCGGAGATCGTCAGCTCGGTCGATGTCTACAAGTCGCCTTCGGCCAACCTCGTCGGCCAGGGCCTGGTCGGCACGATCGACATCCGCACGATCCGCCCGCTCGACAAGGGCGAGCAGGTCATCGCCGTCGGCGCGCGCGGCGTCCACGCCGATCTCGGCAAGCTCAACAGCGGGTCCGACGATTTCGGCTACCGGGCGTTCGGCACTTACGTCGACCAGTTCGCCAACGACACCCTCGGCCTGGCCCTGTCGGTCGCCTATTCGAAGGAGCCGTACCAGACCGAAGAATTCGAAGCCTGGGGCTACGCCGACGGGCCTGACGGCAACCAGGTCATCGGCGGCGTGAAGCCTTTCGTCACCTCGTCCAACCTCAAGCGGCTCGGCGTCAACGGCACGGTCCAGTACCAGGCGTCGCCGACCACGATGCTGACGCTCGACGGGTTCTATTCCGACTTCGACGATACCAACATCAAGCGCGGGATCGAGATTCCGCTCGCATGGTCGGGCGCGCAGCTTTCGCCCACCGGGCTGGAAGTGACCGACGGCCTGGTCACCGGCGGCACGTTCTCGGGCGTCGAAGCGGTCGTGAACAACCACAACTACGTCCGCAAGGCCAAGCTCTATTCCGGCGGCTTCAACATCGCGCACGAAGGCGACGACGGCTGGAACGTCAACGCCGACGTCAGCTTCTCGCGCACCGACCGCAACGAGCTGATCCTCGAATCGAACGCCGGCACCGCGCCCGGCGGCGGCACCGGGGCAACCGACACGCTGACCTTCCGCTCGACCACCAGCGGGACTTTCTTCACCGACCAGGTGATCGACTACAGCGATCCGGCGCTGATCCAGCTGACCGACCCCCTCGGCTGGGGCGGCGGAGCGCCGGGCGGCCGCCAGCACGGCTATTACAACGACCGCATCGTCGAGGACGAGCTGTGGCAGTTCCAGGCCGATATCGAGAAGGAGCTGGCCGGCGGCTTCCTCCGCTCGATCGAGGCCGGGTTCAACTTCGTGACGCGCCAGAAGACGCTCGTGCCCGACGAGTACTTCCTGCATCTTTCCGGCGATCGCCTTCAGGCGCAGGTGCCCGACCAGTACCTGCTCGAGCCGACCAACCTCGACTATCTCGGCCTCGGCCCGATGGTCAGCTACAACCCGCTCGACCTGCTCAACGGCGGCGAATACGCGATCGTCCCGAACGAGGCGGAAGACGTCCTGTTCAAGAGCTTCGCGATCAACGAAGACATCATGACGTTCTACGCCCAGGGCAATATCGAGAGCGACCTCGGCTCCGCCCTTCTCACCGGCAACTTCGGCGTCCAGGCGATCCATACCGACCAGAGCTCGACCGGCTTCGTCAACACCGGGGCCGCGCAGGGCATCATCGAGCGCACGCTGGGCGACAATTACTGGGACGTCCTGCCCAGCATCAACCTGTCGCTGCGTTTCGACAGCGATTTCATCATCCGCGTCGCCGCCGCGCGCGAAATCCAGCGCCCGCGGCTCGACGACATGCGGGTCAACTTCAGCTACGGCGTGGACCCGATCGAGGCGATCGTGACCGGTTCGGGCGGCAATCCCTACCTGCGCCCCTACCGCGCGACCGCGTTCGACCTGAATTTCGAGAAATACTTCGGCAATGCCGGCTACCTCGCCGCCCAGCTGTTCTACAAGAAGCTGCACAACTACATCTACACGGCGGAAAGGCCGTTCGATTACAGCAGCTTCCCTGTCGTCGATCCGGGGTATCCGTTCAGCTACCAGGGGCGCATCAGCGCGCCGATCAACGGCGACGGGGGCGAGATCTACGGCGTCGAGCTGGCGGGCACGCTGCCGTTCGACACATTCGTTTCCGCGCTGGAAGGCTTCGGCGTCACCGGCGGGGTCAGCTACACCAAGTCCAAGATCCAGCCCGACCCGGATTCGCCCCCGTCGGACATTCCCGGCTATTCGCGCTGGGTCGCCAACGGCACCGCCTATTTCGAGAAGGGCGGCTTCTCGGTCCGCGGCTCGATGCGCTACCGCTCGACCTTCCTCGGCGATTTCTCCGGCTTCGGCGCCAATCGCGTCCGTCGCCGCGCCAAGGCAGAGACGATCGTGGACGCGCAGATCGGCTACGACTTCCAGCCGGGCAGCACGCTGGAGGGGCTGTCGCTCTTCCTCCAGGGCTTCAACCTGACGAACGAGCCCTTCGTCGCGATCAACCCGGGCGAGCCGCTGCAGGTGATGAACTACCAGAACTACGGGCGCCGCTTCATGGGCGGCTTCACCTACAAGTTCTGATCGTCAGGGCGCCATTCCCCGGTATCTTCGGGTACCGGGGAATCGCCGCCGTTTCTTGGGGGAGGCGTGATGACAAGCCAGCCTGGACCGCACCGCGCGCGCCAGCCGCGCCCCGGGCGCCGGATCGTCATCGTCGGCGGGGGCACCGCCGGCTGGATGACCGCAGCCGCGCTGTCGCGCTTCTGCGATACGGACTGGTCGATCACGCTGGTCGAATCCGACGCGATCGGCACGGTGGGCGTGGGCGAGGCGACCATTCCCATGATCCGCAATTTCAACGCGGCGCTGGGCATCGACGAGGCCGAATTCATCGCCGCGACCAATGGCACCTACAAGCTGGGGATCGAGTTCGTCGGCTGGGGCGCGCCCGACAGCCGCTATCTCCATGCCTTCGGCCTGGTCGGCCGCGGGCTCGGCCTGCTCCCGTTCCAGCATTACTGGCTGCGCGCCCGGGCCGAGGGGCTGGCCGGGCCGATCGGCGACTATGTCCTCAACGCCGTCGCCTGCCGCGAAAACCGCTTCGCCCATGTCGAGCGCCAGGCCGGCAGCCCGCTGCCTCCCCTGCCCTTCGCCTACCATTTCGACGCCGGGCTCTATGCCGCCTATCTCCGGCGCTATGCCGAAGCGCGCGGCGTCGTGCGCGTGGAAGGCAGGATCGATCGCGTCGAAACGCAGGGCGAGACGGGCCACGTCGCCGCGGTCCGGCTGGAGAACGGGCAGAGCGTCGCGGGCGACCTGTTCGTCGATTGCTCGGGGTTTCGCGGGCTGCTGATCGCGGAGACGCTGCGGACCGGCTGGACCGACTGGTCGCACTGGCTGCCCTGCGACCGCGCGATCGCGGTTCCCTGCGAGCCGGGCGAACCGTGGCTGCCCTATACCCGCGCGACCGCGCGCGAGGCGGGGTGGCAATGGCGCATCCCGCTGCAGAACCGGCTCGGCAACGGGCATGTCTTCTGCTCCACGCACATCGACGAAGACGCCGCGCGCGACGTGCTGCTGGCCAGTCTCGACGGCGCGCCGACCGCCGAACCGCGCCTGCTGCGCTTCACGACCGGGATGCGCCGGCAGGCATGGAACCGCAACGTCGTGGCGATCGGCCTGTCGTCGGGCTTTCTCGAACCGCTCGAATCGACCAGCATTCACCTGATCCAGACCGGCATCGATCGCCTGCTCGACTACCTGCCGGTGTCCGGTTTCGGCGCGGCCGACCGCGAGAACTTCAATCGCCGCGCGGCGTGGGAGATGGAGCGTATCCGCGACTTCATCATCCTCCACTACCACGCCAACGGGCGCGAGGGGCAGCCGTTCTGGGACGCGCTGCGGCACATGGCGATCCCCGACACGCTGGCCGAGAAGCTGGCCATGTTCCGCGCCGGCGGGAAGGTCGTTCGCGACCACGACGAACTGTTCGACGTGCCCGGCTGGGTCCAGGTCATGCTCGGCCAGGGGATCGAGCCGCAAGCCTGGCACCCGCTGGCCGACCAGCTTTCACGCGAACAGCTCGGCCAGTTCCTCGACACCGTCCGCCACGCCTATGCCCGCGATGTCGCGCGCATGCCCGATCACCAAGACTACGTCAGCCGGCTCGCCGAACAGGGCCGCCGCAAACTGGAAGCCGCCGCATGATCCGTTACGCCCTCCCCCTTCTCGCGCTCGGCCTCGCCACGACGGCGCGTGCCGAGACGGCCGAAACCCGGGTCGCTTTCCGCGACCGGCTGCCGAGCGAGGAGATCGTCTATTTCGTCCTGCCCGACCGGTTCGAGAACGGCGACCGCACGAACGACAGGGGCGGCTTCGCGGGCGATCGCCTGGCGCACGGCTTCGACCCTGCGCACAAGGGCTTCTTCCATGGCGGCGACCTCGCGGGGCTGACCCGCCGTCTCGACTATCTCGAACGCCTGGGCGTGACCGCGATCTGGTTCGCCCCGATCTTCCAGAACAAGCCGGTCCAGGGCGATCCCGGCGCCGAGAGCGCCGGCTATCACGGTTACTGGGTGACCGATTTCACCCGGCCCGACAGTCATTTCGGCACGCGCGCCGAGTTCAAGGCTTTCGTCGACGCGGCACATGCCCGCGGGATGAAGGTCTACATGGACATCATCACCAACCACACCGCCGACGTCATCCGCTATGCCGAGGGGGAGGAGACGGGCTATGCCTATCGCAGCCGCGGCGACTATCCCTATTCGCGCAAGGGCGGGATCGACGGGGAGCCGATCAATCCCGGCTTCCAGGGGGACGAGGATCGCAGCCAAGCCAACTTTGCGCGCCTGACCGACCCGGCATATGCCTATACCCCGGTGGTCCCGGCCGACGAAGCCGACGTGAAAGTGCCCGCCTGGCTGAACGACCCGATCTACTACCACAACCGCGGCGACACGACCTTCAGCGGCGAAAGCAGCCGCTTCGGCGATTTCGCCGGCCTCGACGACCTGTTCACCGAGCACCCGCGCGTGGTCGAGGGCATGATCGATATCTATGCCGCGTGGATTCGCGATTTCGGCATCGACGGCTTCCGCGTCGATACCGCGCGTCACGTGAACCCGGAATTCTGGCAGGCCTTCGTGCCCGCGATGCTGGAAACCGCGCGCGAAGCAGGGATTCCCAACTTCCACATCTTCGGCGAAGTCTATCGCGACAGCGCCGACAACGGCTACATCGCGCAGTACACCCGGCGCGACGGCTTCCCCGCCGTGCTCGACTTCGCCTTCGCCCAGGCAATGCGCGAGACCGTGGGGCAAGGCAAGGGCACCCACGTCCTGAACGCGCTGTTCGACGGCGACGTGCTCTACGAAGGCGGCGAGGAAGCCGCGCTGGCCATGCCGACCTTCCTCGGCAACCACGACATGGGGCGGTTCGCGACCCTGGTGAAGGCCGACCGGCCCGGCATCGGGCAGGAAGAGCTGCTGGCCCGGGTCAAGCTCGCCCACGCGATGCTGCTGACGCTGCGCGGAAGCCCCGTGATCTACTACGGCGACGAACAGGGCTTCGTCGGCGACGGCAACGACCAGGCCGCGCGCGAGGACATGTTCCCCTCGCAGACAGCCAGCTACAACGACAACGATCTGATCGGCACCGCGGCCACCACGGCTGAGGACAATTTCGACGAAACGCATCCGCTGTTCGAACTCGTCGCGGATCTTTCCGCCCTGCGCCGCGCCCACCCGGCGCTCTCGCGCGGGCGCCAGGTCGTGCGCCATTACGGGCAGGAGGCCGGCATCTTCGCGGTCAGCCGGTTCGATCCGGATAGCGGCACCGAATACGTGGCGGCGTTCAACACGGCCGCACAGGCGCGCCGCGCGAACGTGGTCGTCGGCTACGACGCGCGCGACTTCGAAACGCTTGCCGGCCAGTGCCCGGGCGGCGTGGCTGCCCCGGGCAGCGCGACCGTGGCCCTCCCCGCCTTCGGCTGGGCCGTCTGCCGCGTGTCGGAGATCGCCGAATGAACCGCGTCGAAAGGCTGGAAGGCATGGCGGCGACCACGGCCGACCTTCCGTGGTGGAAAGGCGCGGCGATCTACCAGATCTATCCGCGCAGCTTCCAGGATTCGAACGGCGACGGGATCGGCGACCTGCCGGGCATTACCCGCCGCCTGCCCCATGTCGCGTCGCTCGGCGTCGATGCGGTCTGGATTTCGCCCTTCTTCACCTCGCCGATGAAGGATTTCGGCTACGACGTTGCCGACTATCGCGACGTCGACCCGATTTTCGGCACGCTCGACGATTTCGACGCGCTGGTCGCGCGCGCACACGAACTCGGCCTCAGGGTGCTGATCGACCAGGTCTATTCGCACACCTCGGACGAACACCCGTGGTTCGCCGAAAGCCGCCGCGACAGGACCAACCCGAAAAGCGACTGGTACGTCTGGGCGGATGCCCGGCCCGACGGGTCGCCACCCACCAACTGGCAATCGGTGTTCGGCGGCCCCGCCTGGACCTGGGACGCCCGCCGCGGCCAGTACTACCTGCACAATTTCCTGAGCTCGCAGCCGCAGGTCAACATGCACAACCGCGCGGTGCAGGACGCGGTGCTGGACGTCATGCGGTTCTGGCTCGAGAGGGGCGTGGACGGGTTTCGCATCGATGCACTCAACTTCGCGATGCACGACCCGCAGCTGCGCGACAATCCGGCCGCCCCGCCGACCGACCGGCCGCGAACGCGCCCGTTCGACTTCCAGGTCAAGAAATACAACATGTCGCACCCCGGCATCCCGGCCTTCATCGAGCGCATCCGGGCGCTGACCGACGAGTACGACGGTATCTTCACCGTCGCCGAAGTCGGCGGAGACGGGGCCGAGGCCGAGATGAAAAGCTTCACCGCGGGGGAGACGCACCTCAATTCCGCCTATGGCTTCAACTTCCTCTATGCCGACCGGCTGACGCCGGGGGCGATCCGGGCCGCGCTGGCCGAATGGCCCGATGAAGACGGGATGGGCTGGCCCAGCTGGGCGTTCGAGAACCACGACGCCCCCCGCGCGGTCAGCCGCTGGTGGCCGCCGGAAGCGCGCGATCGCGCGGCGCGCATGAAGATCACGCTGCTCACCTGCCTGCGCGGCAACGTGATCCTCTATTACGGCGAGGAACTGGGCCTGGCGCAGGTCGACATTCCCTTCGACCAACTCCACGACCCGGAAGCGATCGCCAACTGGCCGCTGACGCTGAGCCGCGACGGCGCGCGCACGCCGATGCCGTGGGAAGCCGGCGCCCCCCATTGCGGGTTCACCGCGGGCGATCCCTGGCTGCCGGTGGGCGAGGACAATGCCGCCCGCGCCGTCGACCGGCAGGAAGCCGACCCGGGCTCCCTGCTCCACCACACGCGCGCCATGCTCGCGCTGCGCCGCGCCAACCCGGCCCTGCATCACGGCGCGGTGAGCCGGTGCGAATGCGTAGGCGACCTGTTCGTGATCGAGCGCACCGCGCCCGGCCAGCGGGTGCTCTGCCTGTTCAATCTCGGCCCGTCGGACGTCGCGCCGCCCGCCGACCTCGCGGCGGGCACCGTTCTCGCCGCGGCCAACGCGGCGACGCCCGCCACCCTCCCTTCCTATAGCGCCCTGGTGATCGAACCATGAGACTTGCCCCCGTTTTCGCCGCCCTCGCCCTCCTGCCCGCCGCGCCCGCCGCGGCGGAAGAAGTCGTCGCCTCGCCCGATGGGACGATCACCGTCACCGTCGACGTCGATGGCGAGGGGCGCCCGTTCTACCGCGTGGACCGGCACGGCGAGGCCGTCCTGACCGACAGCCGGCTCGGCTTCCTGCTGACCGACCAGGACAAGCTGGAGCGCCGCCTGCAGATCACCGGCAGCACCCGGGCGAGCCACGACGAGACCTGGGAGCAACCCTGGGGCGAGCAGCGCTTCGTGCGCGATCACCACGAGGAACTGACCGTCCGCTTCCAGGAAGACAGCGAAGAGCAGCGCCGGTTCGGCGTCACGTTCCGCGTCTTCGACGACGCGGTCGCCTTCCGCTATGTCTTCGACGATCCGAGCATGGGCGGGACGCTGCGGATCGCCGACGAGCTGACCGAGTTCAACCTCGCCCGCAACGGCACCGCCTGGTGGATACCGGGCGGCGAGTGGAACCGGTACGAATACCTGTACGAGGAAACGCCGATCGATGGCGTTTCGCTGGCCCATACGCCGCTGACGTTCCGCATGGAGGGCGGCACCCACGTCGCGATCCACGAGGCCGCCCTGGTCGATTTCGCGGGGATGTGGGTGAAGCGCACCACGGGCACGCGGTTTCGCGCGACGCTGGCGCCGACCGGCTCCGGTGCGGCCCGGGCGACGCGCGCGGTGCCCTTCGCAACGCCCTGGCGCACGATCCGCGTCTCGCCCGACGCGGCCGGCCTGGCGGAGAGTCTGGTCGAACTGAACCTCAACGAACCGAACAGGCTCGGCGACGTCGGCTGGTTCAAGCCGCACAAGTACGTCGGCGTATGGTGGTCGCTTCACCTCGACGAGGAAACCTGGGGCTCGGGCCCGCGCCACGGGGCGACGACCGCGAACGTCAAGCGCTACATCGATTTCGCCGCCGAGCACGGCTTCGACGGCGTGCTGGTCGAAGGCTGGAACCTCGGCTGGGACGGCAACTGGTTCTTCAACGGGGCGGAATTCGATTTCACCCGCAGCTATCCCGATTACGATTTCGAGGACGTCGCCCGCCATGCCGCCGCGAAGGGCGTGGCGATCGTCGGCCACCACGAGACGAGCGGCGATGTCGGCAATTACGAGCGCCAGCTCGAGGCCGGGCTGGACCTGATGGCCGCGCGCGGGGTGAAGACGATCAAGTCCGGCTATGTCACCGATGCCTGCAACTTGCGCTACGTCCATCCCGACGGGCGCGAGACCCGCGAGTGCACCGAAAGCCAGGTGATGCAGCGCCACCACCTGAAAGTCGTGACCGAAGCGGCGAAGCGGCAGATCGCGGTCAACCCGCACGAGCCGGTCAAGGACACCGGGCTGCGGCGCACATATCCCAACTGGGTATCGCGCGAGGGCGCGCGCGGGATGGAGTTCAGCGCCTGGGGCACCCCGCCCAATGGCCCCGACCATGTCCCGACGATGGTCTTCACCCGTCTGCTTTCGGGCCCGATGGACTACACCCCCGGTATCCTCAGCCTCGAGGGGCGCGGCCAGCCCCTGCAGATGACGATGGCGCGGGCCCTGGCCGAATATGTCCTGGTCTATTCCCCGATCCAGATGGTCGCCGACCTGCCCGAACACTATGCCGAGCATCCCGAGCCGTTCCGGTTCATCAAGGACGTTCCGGTCGACTGGTCCGAAAGCCGCGTTCTGGCCGCGGAAGTCGGCGACTACGTCGTGACCGCGCGCAAGGACCGCAACAGCGAGGACTGGTACCTGGGCGGGGCCACCGATGCCGATGCGCGCGAGATGGCGATCGCGCTCGACTTCCTCGATCCCGGCAGGACCTATCGGGCGGAGATCTACCGCGACGCCGGGAGTACCCATTTCGAGGGGCCGACGCGCTTCGACATCGCGATCGAGCGACGCGAGGTGACCGCGGCCGACAGCCTGGACCTGCGCATGGCCCCCGGCGGCGGCTTCGCCATCCGGCTGACGCCGGCCGGGGCCTGAGCAGCGGGGGCGCGGAAGGCCCGGTCGGCTGCGCCGGCAGGCTGATCTAGGGCGCCGGCACCGGGTATCCGTTCGCCGCCAGCACGGCATAGGTGGCATTGCGCCGCGCCGCCATGGCCCCCGGCAGCGCGAGATCGAGGTTGGTCGCGAAATAGACCGGCTCCCCCTCCCCGTCGCCGCGCTCCAGCCAGCCGACGAACCACCCGGTCCGCTCTTCACCGGCGGGCAGCAGGTCGTCCGCCCCGGCGCGCAGGAAACCCTCGTCGTCGATCGGCAGCATGGCCCCGGTCTTGCCGTGGACCACGTTGCCCTGCCCGTCCGCCTCCAGCCTGGCCATGGCGCGCACCTCGCGCAGCGCGGCTGCCGAGACGGGCAGGTCGCCTTCGCGCAGCCGCCGCAGGAAGTCGACCTGTTCGAGCGCGCTGATCTTCAGCGGGCCGCCGAGCCAGAAATGCCCCAGGTCTTCCGCCGCGCCGATCTCGCGGTTGCCGTAACCGAGCCGTTCGACCCCGGCCTTCTCCCGCGCCCGGCCGATCCGTTCCGCCAGCGCCTGGAAGACCCACACCGCCGACGTCGAGATCGCCTGCCCCAGCGTGCGATCGGCGTTCCACGCGGCGACGCCGCGGTCCCGCCCGTCCCAGGCGAAAGTCTCCGAAGGGTCGGTCACCCCCAGGTCCAGCGCGATGAGGGCATGGGGGATCTTGAACGTGGAGGCGGGGACGAAGCGCTCCCCGGCACGCTGCGGGTTGCAGGCGAGCAGCAGGCGCCGCTCGGGATCGAACACGACCACCGTGGACCGCTCCCGGCCGGGCAGTGCCTCGCAGCCGGCGGCCTGCCGGGGCTGGAGCGCGAGGAACGATGGCCGATGGGCCTCGCACCCGGCGAGGGCGACGAGGCTCGCAGCGACCGCGAACATGCGAAGAGCGGGTCGCAGGGGCCTGGCGACGGCGGTTCTCATGGGTCGATAGGTCCTGTCTTTTTCCGGGGAAATGGGAATGCGGCGCAGCGGATCAGCTGGTTCGCGCGCTTCGGCGCGGGGGAAAGATCGCTTCCGAACAGACCAGCGCCCAGAGGATGAAAATCGGCTGCAGCAGGGGGCGGATCGCGGCGTAAGTCTGCCCGGCGGACAGTCCCTGCACCTCCAGCCCTGCCTCGGCCACGTGCGCGTTGGCGAGCACGGTGACCGACAGCAGCAGGGCCAGGCCGACACCCGCCACGGGCCGCATGTCGGGCAGCCGCAAGCGGCTCCACGCCGCGCGGGGGAGCAGGAGGCCGATCGCGCCCGCCAGTTCCGCCACGCCCGACGCGATCACCAGCTCGCGCCCGAACGGGCCGAGATAGGGCGGGATCATCGGCAGGTAGCGCGTCTCGAGGCTCAGGAAATGATCGAAGCCGGTAAACAGGAAAGCACCGGCCATTCCATATCGCATGACCGACCGCCAACAGAGCGGCGCGGCGCGCACGACACTCCAGACCAGCGCCACGCCGGAAAGCGTCGCCATCAGAGCCAGAAAAAACATCCCATGCCCCCTTTCGGTCGGAGCGCCAGCAATCTATACACCGTTAAGATACGCACCCGCGCGGAGGCGTCAAGCCGCCAGGAACCGAAATGTCCAACGATGCCTATCACCACGGGAACCTTCGCAGCGCGCTGATCGAGGCCGCGCTGCGCCTCGTCGAGCGCGGCGGCCCGCCCTCGGTCAGCCTGCGTGCGGTCGCGCGCGAGGTCGGCGTCAGCCAAGCCGCGCCCTATGCCCATTTCAGGGACAAGCGCGCGCTGATGTCGGCGATCGCCGCGCTCGGCTTCGAGAGGCTGCGCGACCGGCTGCGCGAGGCGGAACGCGCGGGCTGCGAAAACCTGACCGAACTGGGCAAGGCCTACCTCGCCTTCGCGCACGACAACCCGGGGCTCTACGGCCTGATGTTCGGGCCCGAAACCGAAGTCGATCCCGCCGATCCCGTGCTCGCGCAGGCCGGGCGCGAAGCCTTCGCGATCCTTGCCCGGAGCAGCGCGCATCCGGGCGACGAAGGCCCCGGCGATCCGGGCCCGGTCGCGGCCTGGGCGCTGGTCCACGGGCTGGCCCTGCTGTCGATGAGCGGGCGGCTGCCGGTCGGGGCGGGCGAAGCGCCCGACCGCGTGCTCAAGCTGTTGCAGCCGGGGATCGACGCGCACCGGGGCGAAGCGGATGCCGGGTGAAACGGGCCCGCACCAGCCCAGGAGACCCTTCAATGGCCACGATCCGACATCAGCACGATATCGCCGTCCCCGCAGAGCGGGCCTGGGCCATGCTTCGCCGCGTGGACCGGGCCGACCGCCTGTTCGCGCCGGTCCTGACCGGTTGCACGATGGAAGGCGACGTTCGTACCGTCACGTTCGCCAATGGCATGGTCGTGCGCGAACAGGTGGTGACCGTGGACGACGCTGGGCGCCGCCTGGCCTACAGCGTCCTGGGCGACATGTTCGAGCGTCACGCCGCCTCGATGGAGATCCTTCCGCTGGACGCGGACAGCTGCCGGTTCGTGTGGACCAGCGATTTCCTGCCCGCCGAGCGGGCCGAAACGGTGCGCCCCCTCGTGATCGAAGGGGCAAGCGCACTGGCGCGGAACGTGGAACGCGACGCCGGGGCCGGCCAGGCGCAGGCCCGGCGGCCGGTCAGTCGCCCTGCGGGGCCATGCGCGCGATCCCGCGCGCGAGCAGGTCGTTGGCCAGCGCCGCCACCCGTTCGGGGGGCATGGCCCCGTCGTCCCACACGGCGTAGCGCAGGCCGAGGAAGACGTTCATGCCCATGATTGCCCAGGCATGGGCTTCCTCCAGGTCGCCGCGCAGTTCGCCCTTGCGCGCGCCCTCGCGAAGGCGTTCGAGGATGCGCGCGCCGGTCGTCTCGTAATGCTGGCGATAGCTGTCCGGGTCGACGAACTCGGCCTCGTCGATGATGCGATAGACTTCCTTGTGCTCGGCGGCGAAGCGCAGGAACGCGGCGAGCGCCTGCCGTTCGCGCTCCAGCGCCGGGGCCGGTGCGTCGAGCGCCTCGCGCGCGGCGAGCTTGACCGCCTCGCTCATGTCGCGAACCAGCGCCTGGAAGATCGCCTCCTTCGAATCGAAGTAGGTGTAGAAACTGCCCAGCGCCGTGCCCGCCCGCGCGGTGATCGTGCTGATCGACGCCTCGTGGAATCCCTTTTCGCCGAACTCGATCGCCGCGGCATCGAGCAGCTTGCGCAAGGTGCGCCGGCCGCGCTCGGTACGCGGGCGCTTGGCATCGAGGGGCGCGCTTTCGTGTTTTTCCATGTCCATCCCCCGGCAAGGGCTAGGGCCCGTGGCGGGCAAGGGCAAGAGAAAACTTGAAACCCGGTTCACCTTTCAATATTGAAGGAGCAAACAAGGACAGGAGAGGATCATGAAGACTTTCGATACCGGTATCGCGGCCGCGCTCCTGGGAAGTGCGGCGGCCATCGCCCTGGCCGCGCAGCCGGCCGCGGCCCAGGAGGCGCCGGCCCCGGAAAGCCAGGCGCAGCCCGAGGAGGCCGCCCCGGCGGGCGATGCGGGCGTGATCGTGGTGACCGCGCGCCGGCGCGAGGAACGCCTGATCGACGTGCCGGTGGCCGTTTCCTCTTTTTCCGGCGAGCAGCTGGCGGAACGCGGCGCGCTCGACATCACCGATGTCGCCCAGGCCGTGCCCAACGTGACGCTGGAAAGCTCGCGCGCGACCAATTCGACCCTCTCCGCCTTCATTCGCGGCATCGGCCAGCAGGACCCGGTCTCCGGGTTCGAGCAGGGCGTCGGCATCTACCTCGACGACGTCTACCTCAACCGCCCCCAGGCCGCCGTGCTCGACATCTACGACGTCGAGCGGATCGAGGTCCTGCGCGGCCCCCAGGGCACGCTCTACGGCCGCAACACGATCGGCGGCGCGGTGAAATACGTCAGCCGGCGCCTGCCGCAGGAATTCTCGCTCAAGGCGCGCGCGACCTATGGCACTTACGACCAGGCCGAAGCCGTCGTCACCGCCTCGGCCCCGCTCGGCGACATCGTGCGCGTCGGCGGATCGATCGCCCGCCTCTCGCGCGGGGGATTCGGCGACAACCTCACCCTCGGGATCGAGAACTACAACAAGGACGTCTGGGCCGGCCGCCTGTCGCTCGAGATGGGCGGCTATGGCGAACCGGTCTTCGTGCGCGTTTCGGGCGACTACACGCGCGACAAGAGCAATCCGCGCGGCGGCCACCGCCTGATCCCGGGGCTCGCCTCGGGCGCGCCGGTGCTGGACAATGTCTACGACACGCGCGGCGCGCTGGACGACCCGGAACAGGACGTCGAATCCTACGGCATGGCGATCAATGCCGAAGTCATGCTGAGCGATGCGCTGACGCTGCGCTCGATCTCCGCCTGGCGCAAGGACGACAGCTATACCCCGATCGATTTCGACGCGCTTCCGGCGGTCGATCTCGACGTCCCCGGGGTCTATTTCAACGAACAGATCAGCCAGGAACTCCAGCTGATGTGGGACGACGGCGGGCCGCTGACCGGCCTCCTCGGCCTCTATTACCTCGACGCCAGGGCCGATACCCTGTTCGACGTGCGGATCTTCACCACCTTCGCCGGGCTGACCGCCTATACCCAGGCCGAAGTCGATACCGAGACTTACGCGATATTCGGCGATTTCACTTACGACATCAGCGACCGGCTGAGCCTGTCGCTCGGCGGGCGCTACACCTGGGACGAACGGACCGCCTCGATCCTGCGGCAGAACTACCTCGGCGGCGGATCGCCCTACTTCGGCGGCGCGGGCATCCCGTTCGGCGACGCGGCGACGGACTTCACCGGCAGCCGCGAGTTCAAGAAGTTCACGCCGCGCGCCTCGCTCAGCTTCATGCCGACGCCCGATCACAACCTCTACGCCTCCTATTCGCAGGGGTTCAAGGGCGGCGGCTTCGATCCGCGCGGGGTCGGCAGCAATGCGCCCGACCTCGACGAGGACGGCAACCGTTCGGACGAGGAGATCGCCGCCTTCCTCAGCTTCGCGCCGGAGAAAGTCGACAGCTACGAGATCGGCTACAAGGGCAGCCTCGCGGGCGGGCGACTCAACCTCGCCGTCGCGGGCTTCTACGCCGACTATACCGACGTGCAGGTCCCCGGATCGGTCGCCTGCGAGGCCAATGGCCTGCCCAGCTTCTGCGGGGTCGTGTCGAATGCCGGCAAGGCGACCTTCAAGGGGGTGGAACTGGAAGCGAGCGCCCGGCTGGGCGGCGGGTTCAACCTGTCGGGCTCGCTCGGCTATATCGATGCCGAGTACGACGAGTACATCACCAATATCAACAATACCCCGACCGACGTGGCCGAACACCGCAAGGTGCAGAACACGCCGAAGTGGACCGCCAGCGGCACGGCGAGCTACACCGCCCCGCTGGGCGCCGGCGATCTCTATCTCGGCACCACGGTCTCCTATCGCAGCAAGACCTACCAGTTCGAGATTCCCAATCCCTATCTCGACCAGGACGGCTATGCGCTGGTCGATGCCAGCGTGGTCTATACCGCGCCGGGCGACCGGTGGAGCATCGGCCTCTACGGCAAGAACCTGTTCGACAAGCAGTACAAGACGTCCGGTTACACGTTCGTCGCGACCGATCCCACGACCGGCGAGATCCTGACGGCCAATGGCCAGCCGATCCCCACGCTGGGGCCGGAAGGCACGCTGACGGCGTTCTACGGCAACCCGCGGCAGGTCTTCGTCACCGCGACGTTCAAGTACTGATCGCCGCCAGCGACGCCGATCGGGACAGGCCGGGGTCGCGCGCCCCGGCCTGTTGGCGCCGGCCGGTCAGGATGCGCGCATGCCGCGCCGCGCCTGCCTGGCCGGGGCGGCCCCCTCGATCGGCACGTCGAAGGCGCGGACATAGTCGCCCAGCCGGTCGAGCACGTCGCCGCTCGTCAGGCCGAATTCGTCGAGGCTGTAGGCATGGGGGCGCCGCTTGAGCGCGCTGGCGCGGCGCATGTAGTCTTCCATCCCCGGAAGGGCCGGCGCCATGTCGAGGCCCAGGAAGCGATAGACTCGCTCCATCGTCCCGCGCCAGTCGCTTTCCATGTCCTCGTACTGGACGTCGATCATCCGTTCCTGCGGGATCGTCTCGCGCGCGGCGCGCATCCGTTCGACCTGCAACGCCGTCTTGTGCAGCCATTCGCGCCCCATGCGCGCCGGATCGGCGTGGTCGGAATAGATGATCGTCTGGTTCCAGGCGAGCGAGGCCGCGCTGCCGACGACCTTCAGCGGGTCGCGATGGGTGAAGATCAGCCGCGCGTCGGGGAACACCTCCAGCAGCGCGGGCAGGTCGAGCATGTGCTGCGGGGTCTTGAGAATCCACGGGCGCAGGCTCGATGCCTGTTGCGACCATCCGACCAGCCGCAGCAGGTCGGCCATGTGGCGATAGGCCGGAACCGCGCTCTCGCCCTCGCACCAGCGGCCATAGCTGGGGACGTGCCACTGCGCCTCGTGCTTCATGCCCCACATGCTGGCGACCAGCAGGCCCAGTTCCTCTTCCGGCTCGTAAGGGCCGGTCGGGTGGATCGACAGGGTCCGCGGATTGGCCAGCCGCGCGACTTTCATGATCCGCCGGGCCAGGACCGGCCGGAAATCCTCGCGCCGGCCCTCCATCACTTCCTCGAAACCGGGCCGGGGAACCGGGCTGATCGTTTCGAAGCTGCGCATGTGGGTGAACCGCCGATCGCTCGCCAGGAGGCGGTGCATCCGCGTCGTTCCCGAACGCATCGGCCCGACGATCACGACCGGGCGCGGCATCGGGCGCGAGAGGATTTCCGGGTGGCGCCGGAACCACATCTGCGCCAGCAGCCGGTCGCGCAGCACGTGGTGAAACTGCTGCATGGCGGAAAAATCGCCCGCCGCGTTCAGCCGCGCCTCGCCCGCGACCGCGTCGAGCAGCACGTCCATCGGCCGTTCGAACCAGCGATCGCCGAAATCGTCGAGCCCGGTCGCCTCGGCCGCCTGTTCCAGCAGGTGCGCCTTCTCCAGCCGCGCGGGGGCCACCGCGCCCAGCCGGCGGCCGGCCCGAATGCCGAAATCCACGATGTCGATGAAAGGCGTGCGCCGCGGGGGACGGATAGCTGGATTGTTCAATTCTCTCGCCCGGCTGCGGACTTGGCGCGCCCATCGCTGCCAATCGATCCGTGGATTGTCTACCCCCCGGGGCCGATCGCGTTCCCCGAAGCCCACTGGAAATGGGCGCGGCGCTCGGGCATAGGCCCGGCCATGCACGACATCCGCCTGATCCGCGACGATCCGCAAGCCTTCGACGCCGCCCTCGCCCGGCGCGGGGCCGAACCGGCCGCCGAAACCCTGGTCGAACTCGACGCGAAACGCCGGGCGGTGACGACCCGGATGCAGGAAGCGCAGAGCCGCCGCAACGAGGCGTCCAAGGCGATCGGCCAGGCCATGGCGCAGGGCGACCGGGACCGGGCGGAGGCCCTGAAGGCCGAAGTGGCGGAACTGAAAAAGGCGCTCCCCGCGCTGGAGGAGGAAGACCGCGCGCTCTCCGCCGAGTTGAACGACGCGCTGGCACGCCTGCCCAACCTGCCTGCCGACGACGTGCCCGACGGCGCGGACGAGAGCGACAACGTCGCACAGTCGCAATGGGGCGATCCGCGCGATTTCGCGTTCGAGCCGAAGGAACACGCCGACCTGGCCCCGGCGCTGGGGATGGATTTCGAGACCGGCACCAGGCTGTCGGGCGCGCGCTTCACCTTCCTGCGCGGCGACATGGCCCGCCTGCACCGCGCGCTGGCGCAGTTCATGCTCGACACGCAAACGCGCGAGAACGGCTATACCGAGTGCAACCCGCCGGTGCTGGTCGGCGACGATGCCATGTACGGCACCGACAAGCTGCCCAAATTTGCCGAGGACAGCTTCCGCACGACCGACGATCGCTGGCTGATCCCCACTTCCGAAGTCAGCTTGACGGCCTCGGTCGCGGGCGAGATCCTGCCCGATCTGGCCGATCCGATCCGCCTGGCGGCGCATACGCTGTGCTTCCGCTCCGAAGCCGGCGCGGCGGGCCGGGACACGCGCGGTTTCATCCGCCAGCACCAGTTCGAGAAGGTCGAGCTGGTCAGCATTTGCCGCCCGGAAGACAGCGAGGGCGAGCACGAACGCATGACCCGCTGCGCCGAGGGCATCCTGGAAGCGCTCGACCTGCCTTATCGCCGGATGCTGCTGTGCACCGGCGACATGGGCTTCGGCGCGCGCAAGACCTACGACCTGGAGGTCTGGCTGCCCGGCCAGGGCGCCTGGCGCGAGATCTCCTCGTGCTCGAACACCGGCGATTTCCAGGCGCGGCGGATGAACGCGCGCCATCGCCCCGAAGGCTCGAAGAAAACCGAGTTCGTCCACACCCTGAACGGCTCCGGCCTCGCGGTCGGCCGCACGCTCGTCGCGGTGCTCGAGAACTACCAGCGCGAAGACGGTTCGGTCGACGTGCCGGAGGCGCTGCGGCCGTGGATGGGCGGGGTCGAACGACTCCGGCCCGAAAGCCGGTAGCCCTAAGAACCTTTTGCGTAATATTTTCTTGACTTTCGTAACCTAATTGGTTATCAAGCCTCACTTGCCGAGAAGCCGGAGCGGGACGACACGATGCGCATTCTCCTCACCAACGACGACGGCATCTACGCACCGGGCCTGAAGATCCTCGAAGAGATCGCGCGCGAGTTCTCCGACGATATCTGGATCTGCTCCCCGCACGAAGAGCAGTCGGGCACCGGCCATTCGCTGACCCTGACCCGCCCCGTGCGCCTGCGCCGCCACGACGACCGGCGCTTCTCGGTAACCGGGACGCCGACCGACGCGGTGACGATGGGCCTGCGCACGGTGATGGACGCCGCCCCCGACGTGATCCTCTCGGGCGTCAACCGCGGGGCCAACCTGGGCGACGACATCACGTATTCGGGCACCGTCTCCGCCGCGATCGAAGGGGCGCTGGCGGGCGTCCGCTCGATCGCGCTGAGCCAGGTCTACGCGCGCGAGGGCATGGGCGACGACGTGCCGTTCGGCGCGGCGCGCGAATGGGGCGCGCGGGTGCTCGCCCCGCTGCTCGACGCGCCGCTGCCCAAGCGCACGCTGGTCAACGTCAACTTCCCCCCGCTCCCGCCGGGCCAGGTGCGCGGCATCCGCGTCGTGCGCCAGGGTTTCCACGACTATTCGCGCGGCACCGTGGTCGAAGGGCGTGACCCGCGCGGCTACAAGTATTACTGGTTCGGGCTGGAGGCGATCGAGCACACGCTAGACCATGGGACAGACCTGGAAGCGATCGACGAGGGATACGTTGCGGTGACCCCGCTGCAGCTCGACCTGACGCACCATGCCTCGCTGGGCGAACTGGGCGAGCGGTACAGCGAATGAAACGCCGCGCCCTGATCGCCGCCTTGCCGTTCCTGCTCGCCGCCACCGACCCGGCGAGCGAAACCGAACACGTGGTGGCCGCGGGTGAGACGCTGAACGGGATCGCGAACCGCGCCGGCGTGCCGGCGGCGGTGATCGCCGCGGCCAACGGTCTGGCCGAACCCTATATCGTCCGCGAGGGGCAGAAACTGGTCATCCCGCGCCAGCGGACCCACGTGGTGAAGCCGGGGGAAACCGGCTTCGCCATCGCCGTGCGATACGGCGTCGCGTTCGACACGATCGCGGTCGCCAACGGGCTGGAGCCGCCCTATCGCATCCGTCCGGGCCAGCGGCTCATCATCCCCGCCGTGATCAGCGCCCCCGTGCCCGCGCGGCCGGCCCCGGCCCGCCCCTATTTCCGCCCCCCGCACGACGGCGAGGTGCGGCTCGGCTTCGCCCTGCGGCCCGACGGCGGCGGCCACGACGGGATCGACTATGCCGTGCGCCCGGGCGACATGGTCCGCGCCGCGGCCAGCGGCACGGTCGCCGTCGCGCGCGAGGATGCCCCTCGCTTCGGCAGGCTGGTCGTGATCGACCACGGCAATGGCTGGCGCAGTGCCTACGGCCACCTCGGCCGCATCACGGTGAAGCCGGGCGATGTGGTGAAGAGCGGGGAGCGGGTCGGGATCGCGGGCAGTTCGGGCGATGCAGAGGCGCCCGAGCTCCACTTCGAGATTCGCCGCGGCGACGCGAAAGTCGATCCGCAGGACCATTTCGGCAGAAAGCCCGGATCGTGATCTGGAGCCGGATGCCGCGCAGCCAGGGGCAACGCCGCGACCGCGGCGCGCGCGCGCAGCGCTTCCAGCCCCTGCGGCGCAGGCTGAAGGTCCCGGTCTGGGCCGATCTCGGCATTCGCATCGGCCTTGCCCTCACGCTCGTCTTCATCGTCATCATGATCCACTGGTGGGATCGCGAGGGGCTTGTCGACAACCTCGACGGCGAGGTTTCCTTCCTCGACGTCGTCTATTTCACCATGATCTCCATCACCACGACCGGCTTCGGCGACATCGCGCCGATCAGCGACCGCGCGCGCCTGGTCGAGGCGGTGATCGTGACCCCGATCCGCTTCGCCGTCATCTTCATCTTCGTCGGCGCGGCCTATCACTTCATCATCAGGCGCAGCTGGGAGAAATGGCGCATGGCCCGCATCCAGGAAAAGCTGTCCGATCACGTCGTCGTCCTCGGCTTCGGCGTATCCGGCTCCGAAGCCGTGGCCGAGTTGATCGAGCGCGGCACCGACCCGAGGGACATCGTCGTCATGGACACGCGCGAGGAACGCCTCGCCGAGGCGGAGGCGCTGGGTTGCAACGTCATGGCCGCCGACGCGACGCGCGACGAAAGCCTGATGGCGGTGCGCATTACCGAGGCGCAGACCGTGCTCGTATCGGCGGGGCGCGACGATGCCTCGATCCTGATCGTGCTGACCGTGCGCCACCTGGCGCCCAAGTTGCCGATCAGCGTGGTCGTGCGCGCGGCGGACAACGAGTTGCTCGCGCGGCAGGCCGGGGCGGACAACGTCATCAACCCGGTCCGCTTCACCGGCCTCCTCCTCGCCGGCAGCGCGCAGGGTACGCATATCGCCGAGTACATGGCCGACCTCGCCTCGGTCACCGGGCGGGTCCACCTGGTGGAGCGGCCGGTCCTGCCCGAGGAGATCGGCAAGCCGCTGGACCAGCTGGCGACGGGCGGGCGGGGCCTGCGCATCTATCGCAACGGCGGGGCCTGCGGCTTCTGGGAAGACGAGGCGGGCACGCTGCGCGCGGGCGACGTCATCGTCGAGATCCGCCCGTCGAGCGATTGCGACGACAATGGCCGGGGCAACGGCACGGGCAATGCCGCGGGCCGCGGGGAACGCGCCGGCGCGTGAGGCCGCCGCGTCCCCGCCCGCCTCACGGCATGTAGGCGTGGACCAGCCCCATCGCGATGTAGAACAGCAGCCAGTACCCGGCATCGATGAAGAACAGGACCTTCGATTTCTGCGAGAACAGGTAATTGGTCCCGATCGCCGGGATGATGAAGCCCAGCGCCACGCCGAACGCCGTCAGCACCTTGACGAAAACCGACAGTTCGCGCCCGTAGGTCGCGAAAGTATGCGCGAGGGTCCAGCTCGCGAGCAGGGCGAAGGCGAAGGCCCCGCCGTAGATCAGCGTCATGTTGCCCTGCCGGATCTCGTCTTCGGTGATCCCGACCGCGCCCATCCAGCGCTTGCCCATGATCGGGCCGTACCATATCCCGCCGACCACGAACCCGGCCAGCGCGGCCAGCACGATCGCCAGCCAGTTGACTTCCCACAGCATCGCAATTCCCTCCCCTCGAGAGCCGCGACCCCCCGGGAAGGCTAGCCGATCTTTACGCCAGGAGCCAGAAGACGCCGCCCATCGCGAGATAGGCGGTCAGCCAGTAACCGGCATCGATCAGCGCGACGCGCGTCGCCACCCGGATGTGGCTGTAGCTGATCAGCAGCGCGGGAATCACGAAGGCCCCTGCGAGCCCGCCCGACATCATGAAATAGAGCCACGGCTTCGCGGCCAGCGTCTCGCCGCCGACGCGGGCGAACATGTGGCCCATCATCGCCGCGCTGAGGAACAGGAGCCCGCCGGTAATCGCGACGACGTGTTCGGGCCGGCGGCGCACCGCGATCTTGCCCGGCGCGACCTTGCGCGCCTTCGCCATCCCGAAGATCGGCCCGTACCAGGCCAGCGCGATCAGCCCGGCGGCCAGCGTCGCCGCGATAGCTCCTGTCCAGTCGATCGGACCCAAGGATGCCTTCTCCTTCGTTCGACTCACTGCTAGCGCATTGGCGCGCACGGGTGTAGGGGCGCGGCGCAATGTCCGCCCGATCCACGTCCCCGATCCCCGATCAGAAGAAGATCGGGATGGTCAGCCTCGGCTGCCCCAAGGCGCTCGTCGACAGCGAGCGCATCCTCACCCGCCTGCGCGCCGACGGCTACGCGATGAGCGCCGACTACGCCGGGGCCGATGTCGTCCTGGTCAATACCTGCGGCTTCCTCGACAGTGCGAAGGAAGAAAGCCTGGCCGCGATCGGCGAAGCCATCGCCGAGAACGGCCGCGTGATCGTGACCGGCTGCATGGGCGAGGATGCCGAGGCGATCCGCGCCGCGCACCCCGCCGTCCTGGCGGTGACCGGCGCCCACCAGTACGAGGACGTGGTCGAGGCAGTCCACGAGGCCGCCCCGCCCTCGCAGGGCCCTTACGTCGACCTGATCCCCCAGGCCGCCTTCGACGAGGCGGGGCTGAAGCTGACCCCGCGGCATTACGGCTATCTGAAGATCTCCGAAGGGTGCAACCATTCCTGCGCCTTCTGCATCATCCCGCAGCTGCGCGGCAAGCTGGCCAGCCGGCGCGTGGACGCGGTCCTGCGCGAGGCGGAAAAGCTGGTCGCCGCGGGCACGAAGGAACTGCTGGTCATCAGCCAGGACACCTCAGCCTACGGCGTCGACACGCGCCACGAGGCGCGGCAGTGGCACGGGCGCGAGGTGCGCGCGCACATGACCGACCTCGCGCGCGAGCTTGGCACCCTGCGCACGCCCGAAGGCCGGGTGCCCTGGGTGCGGCTGCACTACGTCTATCCCTACCCGCACGTCGACGCGGTCATCCCGCTGATGGCCGAGGGCCTGCTGACCCCCTATCTCGACATCCCCTTCCAGCACGCCGCGCCGAAAGTCCTGAAGGCGATGAAGCGCCCGGCGAACGAGGCCCGCGTTCTGGAGCGGATCCGCGAATGGCGCCGGATCGCGCCGGATCTCACCATCCGGTCGAGCTTCGTCGTCGGCTTCCCGGGCGAGACGGAGGAGGATTTCCGCTACCTGCTCGACTGGCTGGAGGAGGCGCAGCTCGACCGGGTCGGCGCGTTCCGCTTCGAACCGGTCGAAGGGGCCGCGGCCAATGCCCTGCCCGATCCGGTGCCCGAGGCGGTGAAGGAAGAACGCTACGCCCGGCTGATGGAAGTGACCGAGCGGATCAGCGCGGCGCGCCTGGCGGCGAAGGTCGGTCGCACCTTGCCCGTGATCGTGGACGAAGTCGGCGAGCCGGACGAAGACGGCGATATCGGGGCGACCGCGCGCAGCGAGGCGGACGCGCCGGAGATCGACGGGCAGGTCTTCCTTCGCAACGTCTCCGCCGATCTTCGGGCGGGCGACATCATCGACGTCGTGGTGGAAGACGCCGACGCGCACGATCTCTACGCCGTACCGGCCTGAATCATCCCGATCGGGGTGACAAAGGCGACACCGTGTCACTTTCGTCTTTCTCCGCCAGCCGATTGTTAATCCTCGTTATTCGGCCCTTTTGAGCAAGCGGACGGACAGGGATTCGCGCCGGGAAAATGCGCCCGCATTGGCACTAGCGCCCATCTCAGGGGCGGCTATCGACGCTGGGAAAGAGCCTGTAGACCGGGCGAATCGGCAATCGCGCAGACGCTATCGAGCGATCGGCGTGTAGGAAAATCCTTCGGCGCTGCTGGTTGCTGCCCTTGATGCAGACGCATTTGGGGCGGACGCCGTTATTGCAAATGCCTATCATTGACCTTGCTCGTGCCCCGACATAAGCGCGGGCCATGCAGCGCAGCACCATCCGTGCCTGGTATCTGGTCCACAAATGGAGCAGCATCGTGCCCACGGTGTTCCTCCTCATGCTGTGCGTGACCGGGCTGCCGCTGATCTTCCATGACGAGATCGAGGCGCTGGAGGGGGTCGATTACGAAACCGCCCTGCCCGGCGCGCCTTCGGCGGAAGGCGGCGTTGCGCTCGATACGATGGTGGAAACCGCGCTGGCCGAGCGGCCGGGCGAAGTTCCGCTGTTCATGGCCTTCAGCCAGGAAAGCCCGCTGCTGACCGTTACCACCGGCCCCACGCCCGACGCCGCGGGGGAGGACATGACCCTGCTGTTCTTCGACCGCGCGACCGGGCGATCGCTCGGCCCTGCACCGGGCGGCGGCGTGATGGACTTCCTCCTGCAACTCCACACCGACATGTTTCTCGGCCAGCCGGGCATGTGGCTCCTGGGCGCGATGGGCGCGCTCTTCGTGGTCGCGCTGGTTTCCGGCACGGTGCTCTACGCGCCGTTCATGCGGCGGCTGCGGTTCGGCAAGCTGCGGCTCGACCGCAGCCGCCGCGTCGGGCGGCTCGACCAGCACAACCTCGCCGGCATCGTCGTCCTCGCCTGGGCGCTCGTCGTCGGCGGCACCGGCATGATCAACGCCTTCGCCGACCCGCTGACCGACGCGTGGCGCGAAGGCGAACTGGCGGCGATGACCGCACGGCACGGCGGGGCCGATCCGGTCGCGCCGGAGGACTACGGCTCGCTCGACCGGGCGATGGCCAGCGCGCGCGCCGCCCTGCCCGGCCGATCGCCGCAGTTCATCGCCTTCCCCGGCGGCGAATGGAGCACCGCGCGCCATTACGCGGTCTTCTTCCAGGGCGACCGGCCGCTGACCCAGCACCTGCTCACCCCCGCCCTGATCGACGCCCGCGGCGGCGAACTGGTCGACGCGCGCGCCATGCCCGCGCTCAACCAGGCGCTGATGATGTCCAAGCCGCTGCACTTCGGCGACTACGGCGGCTTGCCGCTCAAGATCGTCTGGGCCCTGCTGACGCTCGTCACGATCTGGGTGCTGTGGACCGGGGTGCTGCTGTGGTGGCGCCGCAGCCCGGGCGCGGTCGAGCGCCGCGTGTCCGAGATCGCCGGCGGGGCGGAAGGGCGCCTGGCGTGAAAGCGCGCGGCTCCCCCCTCCGGCGCCGCGGCCGGCGCAGCGTGCTGCGCGTCTTCGCGATTCCCGCGATCCTTTTCGCCGCCAGCCTTGCCGGCCTCGTCCTCGGCCTGACCGGCGACGGCCTGCGCGATGCCCTCGCCTGGCTGCTACTCTCGCTCCCCCTCCTCGCGATCGGCGTCGCCTGGCGCCGGCGCGGATTGCCTTCCCGATACAGAAAGACCTGACATGACGTTTCGCCCCGCCCTCACGGCCTCCGCCCTTGCGCTCGCCGCAGCCGCCACGCCCGCGCTCGCCCAGGAAAGCGCCCGGCAGAACGCGCAGGAGATCGTCGTCACCGCCCAGCGCGAGAACGCGACCGAGGTGACCAACGGCGGCGACGCCGGTGTGCTGGGCAACAAGCACGCGGCCGACCTTGCCTTCTCTATCCGCAGCTTCGAAGAATCGCTGATCCTCAACCAGCAGCCGCTGACCCTGGGCGAAGTGCTGGAGAACGACCCGACCGTGCGGACCGGCTACGGCTTCGGCAATGCTTCGGAACTGTTCGTGATCCGCGGGTTCGCGCTCAACGGCGACGATGTCGGCGTGAACGGCCTCTACGGCGTCGCCCCGCGCCAGATCGTCGCGCCGGAACTCTATGGCAGCGTGCAGGTGCTGAACGGGGCGAGCGCGTTCCTCAACGGCGCGGCGCCGGGGGGATCGACGATCGGCGGATCGGTCAACCTCAAGCTCAAGCGCGCCGGGTACGACCCGCTGACGCGCGCGACGATCGGCTACAACGCGGATGCCCACTTCGGCGGCAGCTTCGACCTCGCCCGCCGGTTCGGCGCGAACGGCCAGTGGGGCCTGCGCGTCAACGGCGCCCATCGCGACGGGGAAACCGCGGTCGAGCGCGAGGACCGGCGCACGCAGGTGATCGGCGGCGCGCTCGATTACGACGGCGGCAGCTTCCGCGCCGCGCTCGACCTTGCCTACCAGCAGGTCCGCGTCGACTCGCTGCGCCCCAAGGTCACGCTCGGCGCGGGCCTCGCCGCCCTGCCCGCGGTGCCCGAAGCCAACGCGAACTATGCCCAGGACTTTGCCTATACCGAGATGCGCGACGTCTTCGGCACGCTGTCGCTCGAATGGGACATTGCCGACAACGCCCTGCTCTACGCGAAGGCGGGCGCGCGCGACGGGCGGGAGGAAGGGCTCTACGCCGGGCTGACGATCGTCGACGCGGCGACGGGCGATGCCAATGGCACCGCGCTCTACGTCCCCCGCACGGACAACAACGAGGCGGCGGAAGCCGGCATCCGCGTCGACCTGGGCGAGACGGTGACGCACGAGATCGTGTTCGGCGCCAGCGCGAGCTGGCAGACGAACCGCAATGCCTATGATTTCCGCTACGGACCGGGCTTCGCCGGCTATGCCACCAATCTCTATGACACGCCGCAGGTCGCCGTGCCCGCGTCCAGCCTCGTCGGCGGCGATCTCGACGATCCTTACCCGATCGCGAAAAGCCGGTTGTGGAGCGCCTTTGCCTCCGACACGATCGGCCTGTGGGATGACCGCGTGCTGATCACCGGCGGGCTGCGCCTGCAGACGATCCACAGCCGCGCCTACAGCTACTTCGGCGGGGGGCTGGAAACGGTCTACGACGACAGCGCCGTCACCCCGGTCGCGGGAATCGTGGTCAAGCCGATCCCCTTCGTCTCGCTCTACGCCAACCGCATCGAGGCGCTGGAACAGGGCCCGACCGCACCACTCGAACCCGGGCTGGAAAACCCGGGCGAGATGCTCGCCCCGCGCAAGTCCACGCAGTACGAGGCGGGCGCCAAGCTGGCGCTGGGCCGGTTCCTTTACGCCGGGCTGGCGTTCTACGAGGTCGAGCGCCCGGGCGACGGCGCGGTGACCGGGCCCGGCGGAACGCTGCGCTACGGCTATGTCGGCCGCCAGCGCCATCGCGGGATCGAGTTCACCGTCAACGGCGAACCGGTAGAGGGACTGCGCCTGATCGCGGGCCTTTCGACGATCGACGCCGAGCGCGGCGACGGCGGCGAGGCGACGGGCGTGCCCGGCTTCGCGGCCAATGCCAACCTGGAATGGGACACGCCCTTCCTGCCCGGCCTGACGCTGACCGGGCGCATGACGCATACCGGCAAGCAGTGGGCCGATGCCGCGAACACCCTGCGCCTCGACGACTGGACCGTGTTCGATCTCGGCGCGCGTTACGTCGTCGTGGCCGGCGATCGCCCGGTGACCTTGCGCCTGACGGTCGATAACGTGGCCGACACGCGGTACTGGGCCTCGGGCTACGACAGCTTCAGCCCGTCGCTGCTGCAAGGGCGGCCGCGCACGGTCAACGCCTCCGTCTCGGTCGATTTCTAGCGCAGGGTGCGCAGGGTGACCGAACGGCGCGTCGCCTCCATGGGGGCGATCGAATGCTCCCACTGCGCGCGCACTTCCCCCGACAGGAGGTAGAGCGAGCGCGGCGGCAGTTCGACCCTGCGCCGTTCGAAACCCTGCGCGGTGCGGCGGCGCAGGCGCAGGACCGCGGGCGCCGACAGCGACAGGCCGATCACCTCGCCGTATTGCGGCCGGTCGCGGTGCCAGCCGATCCCCGCGCCGGGGTCGTACCGGATCACCAGCCCCTGCACGAAATCGCCCGCCGCGCGCCCGACCTGCGGGGCGAGCGCGTCGCGCGCGTCGGTCAGCCAGCCGGGCAATGGCGGCGCGGGCGCCAGCCGGCCGCGCTGGTAATCGTAGCCCGATCCATAACTCGCGGTCAGCCGCTTGCCGCGCCACTGGCCGAAGCGGAAGGGTTCGAGCGGCGCGGCGTCGATCCGCCGTTCCAGCGCCCGTTCGGCCGCGCGGTCCACCGCGTCTTCGACCAGGCGCAGCCCGGGCACGGCCGGAGAGGAGGCGAAGAGGTCGATCTGCCGCGGCATCGGCCCTATATGGGGCCCATGCGGCACCACGCCACCACGTTCGCTTTCGATACGGAAGGGCCCGGGATGCGCGACATCACCGCGCCTGTGGCCGACTGGCTCGCCGGCACCGGGGTGACGACCGGCCTGCTCACGGCCTTCTGCCGCCATACCTCGGCCTCGCTCCTGATCAACGAGAACGCCGCGCGGGCGGTGCAGGGCGACATCCTGCGATGGCTCGACCGGCTCGCCCCGCAAGGCGCGCACTACGATCACGACGACGAGGGGCCCGACGACATGCCGGCCCACCTGAAGACCGCGCTCACCGGGGCCAGCCACGCGATCCCGGTGATCGAGGGGCGGCTGGCGCTGGGTACCTGGCAGGGCCTTTTCCTCGTCGAACACCGCGCGCGGCCCCACCGGCGCCACGTCGCCCTGCACCTCGCCGGCGACTAGGCGAAACATACCGGCCGGTCCGGCGTATCTTGGGCATGGCCATTTCGATCGACCTTTCCTTCGCCTTCCGCATGGAGCAGCCGACCGACGTCCTGCTCCAGTTCGAGGCGGCGCCCATTCCCGAGCAGAGGCTGCTCGAAACCGACACCCGGGCGACGAAAGGCGCCCATTTCGCGCGCATTCCGGCGCAGGACGCGATCGGCGAACGGGTCTGGATCCGGGCCGAGGGGCGGTACGAGGTGACCTATCGCGCGACGGTCGCGGTCGAGCGGATGCAGGCGGACATCGCCGGGCTCGAACGCCTGCCCCCGCACGAGCTGCCGGGCGAAACGGTGCAGTACCTGTTCGATTCGCGCTATTGCCCGGCCGACCGGTTCCAGTCGTTCGTGGAGGCGGAGTTCGGCCGCAGCCGCGGCGGCGCGCGGATCGCGGCGATCCGCGACTGGATCGCCGGCAACTTCGCCTATGCGCCCGGTTCCAGCACGTCGAACACGACCGGGCTGGACAGCTTCATCGAACGGCGCGGGATCTGCCGCGACTATGCCCATGTCACGATCATGCTGGCGCGCGCCTCGGGCGTTCCCGCGCGCTTCGTCAGCTGTTTCGCGCCCGGCGTGACGCCGCAGGATTTCCACGCCGTGGCCGAAGTGTTCCTGACCGATCCGACCACCCCGGGCGGCGGGGCCTGGTACCTGGTCGACGCGACCGACATGGCCCGCGCGGACGAGATCGTGAAGATCGGGGTCGGGCGCGACGCGGCCGACGTCAGCTTCATGACCAGCTTCGGCCCGACCGAGTTCATCGACAAGGCCGTGCAGGTAGGGCGCACGGCCGGGGGCGAGTGAATATGTATGCGATGCGTGGGCAGGGCGCGATCGTGCTGCTAGCAGGCCGGCGAGGGGAAGCTCCGGGAGGATAGCGATGGAACTCGTCGTAGTGGACATCGGCGGCACGCATGCGCGGTTCGCGATCGCGACCGTAGAGGCGAACGGTGCGATCGCGCTGAGCGAGCCGGAAACGCTGCACACCGAAGACCACGCCAGCTTCCAGACCGCGTGGGAGGATTTCCGCGAACGGCGCGGCGGCACCCTGCCCGATGCGGTCAGCATGGCGATCGCCGGCCCGGTGAGCGACGACATCATCCGCTTCACCAACAACCCGTGGATCATCCGCCCGCCGCTGGTGAAATCGAAGCTGGGCGTCGGACGCTACACGATCGTCAACGATTTCGCCGCGGTCGCCCATGCCGTCGCGCGCGCGCCGGACGACCAGTTCCTCCACCTCACCGGCCCCGACGGGCCGCTGGGCGGCGAAGGCACGATCACCGTGCTCGGCCCCGGCACCGGCCTCGGCGTGGCGCACCTGTGGCGCTCGGGCGACGGCTACCGCGTCCAGGCGACCGAAGGGGGGCACATCGACTTCGCCCCGCTCGATTCGATCGAGGACGCGATCCTGGCCCGCCTGCGCCGGCGCCATCGCCGCGTCTCGGTGGAACGGGTGGTCTCGGGCCCCGCGATCGTGGACATCTACCAGACGCTCGCGGCGATGGAGCGGCGGACGGTGCCCGAATACGACGACGTCGAGATCTGGACCCGCGGGATGCAGGGCGACGACAGCCTCGCCGCCGCGGCGGTGGACCGGTTCTGCCTCTCGCTCGGCTCGGTCGCCGGCGACATGGCGCTGGCCCAGGGCGGTTTTGCCGGCGTGGTGATCGCCGGCGGGCTGGGGTACCGCATCCGCGACACCCTGCCCGCATCCGGCTTTGCCGAGCGATTCCGGGCCAAAGGCCGGTTCGCCGGGCTGATGGCCGAGATTCCCGTCAAACTCATCGTTCACCCCCAACCGGGGCTTTACGGCGCGGCGGCAGCGTTCGTCGCGGAACATGGAGAAACGGCATGAAGACCGTGGCCGAACTGACCGAACGCCTTGGCGCGCTGCACCGGCAGACGCAGGAAACGCCGCTGTTCAACCCGGTATTCCAGCTCGCGCTCGATCTCTCGCGCTCGCTCGAAGCGGGCGAGATCGATCTCGCCGCGATAGAGGGCATGATCGCCGAGCTCGAGTGCGAGGCGCTGATGACCCGCGCCGGGCGCCTGCGCCGGTTGGTCGCCCCGGTCGCGCCGGCCGAGAACGAGGCGGCGATCGAAGGCTGCCTGGACAGCGGCGATTTCGACGCCTTCCGCGCGGCCTGGGAAAACCCGCAGCTCCACGCGGTCTTCACCGCCCACCCGACCTTCCTCCTCCCCCCGGCCCAGTCCGAAGCCGTGGCGACGGCCGCCGCGTCGGAGGGCGAGATCGACGAAACCGCCTGCGCGATCCCGGCCGAGCGCCCGGCGATCACGCTCGCCTTCGAACATCGCCAGGCCATGGCCGCGATGGCCCGCGGGCAGGACGCGCGCGACCGGATCGTCGCGCGGCTGCTGGACGCGGCGCGCGAACGCTGGCCCGACCGGTGGCACGAATTCGCCCCGCTGCCGTTCCGCTTCGCGACCTGGGTCGGCTACGACATGGACGGGCGGACCGACATCGGCTGGCACACCTCGATCGGCTTCCGCCTCGCGGAAAAGGCCGAGCGCCTGGCCCGCTATGCCGAAAGCCTCGCCGCGATCGACGACGGGCACGCGCTGCTCGAAACGCTGCGCGCCGCGCGCGATCACACGGCCGAGTGCGCGGGCCTGTTCGCCGAGCCGCTCGACGATCCGGCCGCGCTTTCGGCCGCGGCCAACCGCCTGACGGCGGACGATCCGGCCAAGCTGCTGTCGCTCGAACCGCTGGTCGAGCGGCTGGAGAGCGAGGCACGCGAAGCGGGCGGCGAACGCGCGGTCGCGCTGAAGACCCTCGCCGCGGCAATGCGCGCCGACGGGCTGGGCATGGGCGGCATCCATTTCCGGGTCAATGCCAAGCAGCTGCACAACGCGATCCGCCGGCGCCTCGACGAAGCCGGCCTGACGGTGGACCTCGCCAGCCAGGGCGCGCTCGGCACGCTGCGCGACCTGATCGCCGGGGCGGAGCCACTGCGCAGCAATTTCGCCGCCCTCGCGATCGAGAGCTCGACCGCGATCCGCCAGTTCCTGGCCATGGCCCAGATCCTGCGCCACATCGACGCCGACGCGCCGATCCGCATGTTGATCGCCGAGTGCGAGCAGCCGGCCACCGTGCTCGCCGCGGTCTATTTCGCGCGCCTTTTCGGGGTCGAGGACAAAGTCGACGTATCGCCCCTGTTCGAGACCGAGACCGCGCTGGAACACGGCGGGCGCTTCCTCGACGCCCTGCTGGCGGACGATATCTACCGCGACTATGCCCGCCGCCGCGGGCGCGTGTGCATCCAGACCGGCTTTTCCGATGCCGGCCGGTTCGTCGGCCAGATCCCCGCCAGCCTCGCGATCGAGCGGCTCCAGGGCCGGCTGGCAGAAGCGATGGCCGCCAATGGCCTGACCGATGTCGCCGCGCTGATCTTCGACACGCACGGCGAATCGATGGGCCGCGGCGCCCACCCGGGCGGGTTCGCCGACCGGCTCGAATGGCCGCTGAGCCCCTGGGCCCGGCGCCGCTTCGCGCGCGCGGGCATCCGGCTGGAGCCCGAGGTGAGCTTCCAGGGCGGCGACGGGTACCTGTTCTTCGCCAATCCCGAACTGGCGCTGGCGACCCTGACCCGGATCGCCCAGCTGCGCCCGGCCGAGACCGCGGCCGGGGCCCCGGCGGACCCGTTCTATCGCCGGACCGACCTCAGCCTCGATTTCTACCGCGCGATCCGCGATCACCAGAACGAGCACCTGGAAAGCGCGACGTATTCGCGCGCGGTCACCGCCTTCGGCCTCGGCCTGCTGAACGCCACCGGCAGCCGGGTCTCGCGCCGCCAGTCCGATCTCTCGTCCGACCGCGAGATGAGCCTGCGCCAGATCCGCGCGATCCCGCACAACGCGATCCTCCAGCAGCTTGGCTATCCGGTCAACGTGATCGCCGGCTTCGGCAGCGCGGCGGAAGGCAACCGCGAGGAAATCGCCGCGCTCCTGGCCGACAGCGCGCGGGGGCGGCAGATGGTCCGGCTGGTGCGCGCATCGAACGCGCTGGCCAGCATCAAGACGGTCGCCGCCTTCGGCGAGCTGTACAACTCCGCCTACTGGGCCAGCCGGACCTATCGCGGGACCGAGCGCGACCTGGCCGAGCCGTGCGCGGCGCTCGCCGAATACCTGGTCAAGGACGATCGCGCCGGCGTGTTCCGGCGGCTGGCCTCGCGCCTGCGGATCGATGCGCTGAAACTGCACCAGCTGCTCGATCTCCTGCCCGACGAGGCGCCGATCGAGAACCGCGAGGACGTGCGCCGCCGGATCGGCGTGCTCCAGGCCCTGCGCCTCGCCCTGCTGCAGCACATGTTCCTGCGCGCCGTCTCGGTGCCGGCCTTCAGCCGCGCCAACGACATCAGCCGGCGCGACGTGATCGAGATGGTCCTGACCCTGCGGGTCGAAGACGCGCTGGCCCAGTTGCGCCGCGCCTTCCCGACGCGTTTCCCGGGGCCGTCCGACTACGTTCTCGACGAACCGTCCGACTACCCGGATCACGGCGCCGGCGGCTACGCGGCGATCGAGGCGGAGTTCATCGCCCCGATCGAGCGCGCGCACGCGCTGAACCTGCGGATCGCGACCGCGATTGCCAACGAGTTCGGCGCCCACGGCTAGGCGGCCCGCGCCGCCCCCGGGAAAACGGCACCTGCGGGAAACGGCACCCGGGCCGGCGCTAGCGCGCCGTGCTGCCCCTGGCGACGAGCGAGACCGGCACCCGGCGGCGGCCCTCGGCCTCCTGCTCGCCGTTGCCCAGCACGGCATCGATCAGCAGCCCGCCCGCCGCGGCGGCATCGGGCGCGATCGTCGTCAGCGGCGGCCGGCTGTAGCGGGTGGCGGGCAAGTCGTCGAAACCCACCAGCCCCACTTCGCCGGGCACCGACACCCCGCGCCGCGCCAGTTCCTCCAGCGCGCCGAGCGCCATCGCGTCGCAGGCGGCGAAGATCGCGTCTCCCCTGCCGCCGCCCGCCAGGTAGCGGGCGCAGGCTTCCGCCCCTTCCTCCTCGCGCGTGGCGCCTTCGCGCGTCGCGATCAGGCTGGGGTTGAGGCCGGCGGCGCGCATCGCCTCGCAATACCCCTCGTACCGCTCGGCGAACTGGTGCTGGGCGGAATCGATCGCGCCCAGGAAGCACGGCGCCCGGTATCCGCGCGCCAGCAGGTGTTCGACCGCGAGGCGCCCGGCGGCGCGGTTGTCCGACCGCACCCACTCGAGGTCCTCGAACGGCGATCCCCAGTAGGCGACGTTGCGATCGGCGCTCTCCAGCTTGCGGAAATAGTCCCAGGCCGCGCGGTTGGTCGTCGTGCCGATAACGACCAGCCCGTCGGCCCAGCCGCGTTCCTCGTAATGGCCGAAAAGATCCTCTTCCCGCGCCTGGAACGACACCAGCGTCTCGAACCCGCGTTCCGAGGCGGCCAGGCAGACGCTGCCCAGCAGCATGTAGGAAAACGGGTTGATGTCGGCCGCGCCCTGCCCCGGGCGGCAGATCACGACCACCGCGATCGTGCCGGTCGATCCGCGCCGCAGCCGCGCCGCGCGCTCGTCGACGAAATAGCCGATTTCCTCCGCCGCGCGCAGGACGCGGGCGCGCGTCGCCTCGGTAATCACTTCCGACCCGGCGAGGGCGCGCGAGACCGTGGACTGGCTCACGCCCGCCCGTTCCGCGACGTCGATCGACGTCGGCCGCCTTTTCGTTCGCGTATCCATTGACCTCTCGCCCATATGTCGCCCCCTATCGGCAAGTGCAGGCCAAAGCGCAAGCGAGGCTGAATATGTATGCGATGCACTGGCGCCCGGGGGGATGCCTGCCTAGGTAGTCAGGCGACGAGCGAAAGGCATCGACGCATGAGCTTTACCGCAGATCGGCTGGTCCTGTTCGGCGCCACGGGCGACCTCGCGCAGCGCATGTTGCTGCCGTCGCTCTGCGCGCTCGACCACGACGGCCTCCTCGCGCCCGACCTGAAGATCGTGGGCACCGCGCGGTCGGACCTCGACGAAGGCGGGTTCCGCAACTTCGCGCGCGAGGCGCTGGAAACCTACCTGCCGGCCAACCGGCGCGGCGGCATGGCCGATTTCCTCAACCGCCTCACCTACCAGCCGCTCGATGCGACGACGCTGGAAGGGTACAACGACCTTGCCGCCCGCGTGGGCGAGCCGGCGCGCGGGCTGGCGATCTTCCTGTCCACCGCGCCCAGCCTGTTCGAACCGACGATCCGCGGGCTGCAGCACGCCGGGCTGGACGGCCCCAACGTGCGCATGTGCCTCGAAAAGCCGCTCGGCACCGACCTTGCCACCAGTTGCGAGATCAACGACGCGGTCGCCGCCGCCTTTCCCGAAGAGCGGATTTTCCGGATCGATCACTACCTGGGCAAGGAAACGGTGCAGAACCTGCTTGCCCTGCGCTTCGCCAACATCCTGTTCGAACCGCTGTGGAACGCCGCGCATATCGAACACGTTCAGATCACCGTGGCGGAAACGGTCGGCCTCGAAGGGCGCGTCGCCTTCTACGACGACGCCGGTGCGCTGCGCGACATGGTGCAGAACCACATGCTGCAACTGCTGGCGCTGGTCGCGATGGAACCGCCGGGCAGCTTCGACGCGACCGCCGTCCGCGACGAGAAGGTCAAGGTCCTGCGCAGCCTGCGCCGCGTGGTCGAGGGCGAGACCGTGACCGGCCAGTACCGCGCCGGGGCGATCCAGGGCGAGGCCGTGCCCGGCTACGACGAGGAACTGGGCAGGGTTTCCGACACCGAGACCTTCGTGGCGATCAAGGCCCACGTCGACAACTGGCGCTGGAAGGGCGTGCCCTTCTACTTGCGCACGGGCAAGCGGATGCCCGAACGCGTGACCGAGATCGTCGTCCAGTTCCGCCCGATCCCCCATTCGATCTTCGAAGGCAAGGGCGCGAAAGTTCAGGCGAACAAGCTGGTCATCGGCATCCAGCCGGAAGAGAACATCACGCTCTCGCTGATGGCGAAAGTGCCCGGGCTCGACCGCGAGGGGATCCGGCTGCGCAGCGTGCCGCTGAACATCGCCATGCCGCACGCCTTTTCCGGCGCGGTCCGCCGGATCGCCTACGAACGCCTGCTGCTCGACCTGCTCGAAGGCGACCAGACCCTGTTCGTCCGCCGCGACGAGGTGGAGGCGCAGTGGGAATGGATCGACGCGATCCGCGCCGGCTGGGCCGCCCAGGGCCTGCAGCCGCGCACCTACATGTCGGGCAGCTGGGGCCCCAGCGCCGCCATCGCCCTCGCCGAACGCGACGGGGTGACCTGGCATGAATAGCCTCCGCCCCGCCGCCCTGCCCCCGCAACCCAGCGAAAGGAGGTTCGCATGACCCTCCACGACACGATCCACCGCGTGACCCGGCGCGTGATCGCCAACTCGCGCCCGACGCGCGCGGCCTATCTCGACCTGATGCAGCGCGAGGCCGACAACCGGCCCGATCGCAGCACGGTCTCGTGCTCCAACCTCGCGCACGCCTATGCCGGCTCGCTCGAGGACCAGGAGGCGCTGAAGGCGAACCGCGGGCCGAACCTCGGCATCGTCAGCGCCTACAACGACATGCTTTCGGCCCACCAGCCCTATGGCCGCTATCCCGAACGGCTGAAGATCTACGCCCGCGAGGTCGGCGCCACCGCGCAAGTCGCCGGGGGCACGCCGGCCATGTGCGACGGGGTGACCCAGGGCGAAACGGGCATGGAACTGAGCCTGTTCAGCCGCGACGTGATCGCGCTGTCCACCGGCGTCGCGCTGAGCCACGCGATGTTCGACGGCGTGCTCACGCTCGGCATCTGCGACAAGATCGTGCCCGGCCTGCTGATCGGCGCGCTGCGCTTCGGCCACCTGCCGTGCATCTTCGTCCCTTCCGGCCCGATGCCCAGCGGCATCCCGAACAAGGAAAAGCAGCGCGTCCGCCAGCTCTATGCGGAAGGCAAGGTCGGGCGCGCGGAGCTGCTCGAGAGCGAGCTCGGTTCCTACCATTCGCCGGGCACCTGCACGTTCTACGGCACGGCCAATTCCAACCAGATGATGATGGAGCTCATGGGCCTGCACATTCCCGGCGCCGCCTTCGTGCAGCCGGGGACGAAGCTGCGCCAGGCCCTCGACCGGGAGGCGGTGCACCGCGTCGCGGCCATCGGGCAGGACGGCGACGACTATCGCCCCCTCGCCCGCTGCGTCGACGAGAAGTCGATCGTCAACGCCGCCGTCGGCCTGCTGGCGACCGGGGGTTCGACCAACCACGCGATCCACCTGCCGGCGATGGCGCGCGCCGCGGGGATCGTGTTCGACTGGAACGACCTGGCCGAGTTGTCCTCGGCCGTGCCGCTGCTCGCCCATGTCTATCCCAACGGCGCGGGCGACGTGAACCAGTTCCACGCGGCGGGCGGCATGGGTTATGTCGTCGGCGAGCTGCTGGAAGCCGGGCTGGCCCACCGCGACGTGCTGACCGTCGGCCGGGGCGACCTGTCGGACTACGCGCTGGAGCCGGGCCTCGACGAAGACCGGCTGACCTGGCGCGAGCCGGGGCCGAGCGGCGACGCCGAGATGCTGCGCCCGGTGTCCGATCCGTTCCAGCCCGATGGCGGGATGCGGCTGGTCGAAGGCAACCTGGGCCGCGCCTGCTTCAAGTCCTCGGCGGTCGAGCGCGACCGCTGGACGATCGAGGCCCCCTGCCGCGTGTTCGAGACCCAGCACCAGGTGGCCGAGGCGTTCAAGGCCGGCGAGCTCGACCGCGACGTGATCGTGGTCGTCCGTTTCCAGGGGCCGCGCGCGAACGGGATGCCCGAATTGCACAAGCTGACGCCGCCCCTCGGCGTGCTGCAGGATCGCGGCTATCGCGTCGCGCTGATCACCGACGGGCGCATGTCCGGCGCCAGCGGCAAGGTGCCGGCGGCGATCCACTGCACGCCCGAGGCGCTCGGCGGCGGCCCGCTCGCGCGATTGCGCGATGGCGACACGATCCGCCTCTGCGCGGCCAGCGGCGAGCTGTCGACCACGGCCGACCTCGCCAGCCGCGACCCGGCGCCCGAACCGCGGCCCGAGGGCGGCACCGGGCGCGAGCTTTTCGCCATGTTCCGCAACTTCGCCGACAGCGCCGAGAAGGGCGGATCGGCCATGCTCGCCACAGCAGGACTTTGAACCGATGACCGATATTGCCACCCTGATGAATACCGCCCCCGTGATCCCGGTGATCGTGATCGACGAGGTGGCCGACGCGGTGCCGCTGGCCCAGGCGCTGGTCGCAGGGGGGCTGCCGGTGCTGGAGGTGACGATGCGCACCCCGGCGGCGCTGGAAGCGATCGCGGAGATGAAGCAGGTTCCCGGCGCGATCGTCGGCGCGGGCACGGTCACCAACGAACACGAGCTGGACCAGGCCATGGAAGCCGGCAGCAGCTTCATCGTCTCGCCCGGGCTGACCGAGCCGCTCGGCCGGGCGGCAATCGACCGCAACGTGCCGTTCCTGCCCGGCGTCGCCAGCGCGGGCGACGTGATGCGCGGCCTCGACCTGGGGCTGACCCATTTCAAGTTCTTCCCGGCGATGGCCGCCGGCGGGCTTCCCGCGCTGAAGGCGCTGGCCGCGCCCTTCGGCCTGTGCCGTTTCTGCCCCACCGGCGGGATCGGGCCGGACAACGCGGCCGAATGGCTCGCCTTCGAGTCGGTCCTGTGCGTCGGGGGCAGCTGGGTCGCCCCGCGCGGCACGCCCGACAAGCCCGCGATCGAGGATCTCGCCCGGCAGGCTGCCGCGCTGGCGCGCTGACGCTCCCCGCGCGCGGCGTTAACTTTTGCCCGGACCGCGTCCCCCCGCGGGACGCCTCGCGCTTCGCACTGGAACGCCGGGCGCGCCGGGCGCATAGTGCCGGGCATGGACCCGATGCTGAAATGGATTGGCGGCGCGACCGCCGCATGTGTTCTCCTGTTCGGCGGCGCCACGCTGGCGAGCGGAATGTGGCCCCGCGGCGAAGCGACCGGGGCGGCCGCTGCACCGGGCGCGACCGCGATACCGGTGGACGAGGCGGCGCTGGCGGCCGGCGATGGCGATGGCGACGCCGAAGGCAAGGGCACGACCCGCGCCGAAGACGCTGCCGCGGGCAAGGACGATGGCCCCGCCCTGGCCCGCACCGCCGACAGGCAGAGCGCGGCGCCGGAGCCGAAGCCCGCCTCTGCCGGGACGGGCGACGACTTTGTGGTCAAGCGCATCCTGCCGATCGACGGGCCGATCAAGTACGGCGAGTGGCACTGGGACGACGAGGGCGTTCCCCCCGGTCCGCTGGTCATCACGGTGGACCTGGAAGCGCGGGTGATCTCGATCTTCCGCGGCGGGTATGAAATCGGCGCGGCCGCGGCCATGCTGGGCACCGAGGCTCACCCCACCCCGGTCGGCACGTTCCCGATCATTTCCAAGGAACGGCACAACGTCTCGGAGAAATACGGCAATGCGCCGATGCCCTGGACCTTGCGCCTGACGCTGGACGGAATTGCCATTCACGGCGGATCGGAAGTCGAGAACGGCTATGCCAGCCACGGGTGCATCGCGATCCCCGACCCGCTTGCCAGCCGCCTGTTCGCGATCGCGAAGAAGGGCGACAAGGTCATCATCACCCGCGGCGAAACGATGCAGCTGGGCGATTCGATCATCTGATCAGCCGCTGCGGCGCGGGGCCTCGCGCGCGAAGAGCCATGCCTCGCCCTCGGCCCGCGCCATCACGCCGGCCAGGTTCGCCGCGCCCCCGCCTTCCAGCCTTTCGACCAGCGCGGCGACCTGTCCGCCCCGCGGCCGCGCGGACAGCGCCTGCAGGATGCGTTGCACCACGCGGTACCTGACGAGGCGCGGCCCCTCCGGCCGATAGCGGAAACCGCCCGCCTCGCGCGAAACGCCGCGCGCGAACGCGTCGTCGGCAATGGCGGCGATCGTCACTTCCGCCTCTGCCAGGAGGCGCGCGCTCGTGGCGATGGCCACCGGGTCGAGCCAGTCCGCCGCGGCCATCGCCTGCCTGATCCGCGCCCGGTCATAGGCCGGATCGCGGTTCGAAGGATCGTCCACGGGGGTGATCCCGGCGGCTTCCACCACCGCGGACAATTCCGCCCGGCGCCAGGCCAGCAGGGGCCGCACGACCGGCCGCCCGCACGGCAGCGGCGCGCATTCGCGGATCCCGGCCAGCCCCGACAGACCGCTGCCGCGGTTGAGCCGCATCAGCAGCGTTTCGGCCTGGTCGTCGGCATGATGGGCGGTCGCCAGCGCGTCGAGCGAGCGGCGCTCCACCCACGCGCCCAGCGCGGCATAGCGCGCGGCGCGGGCGCGGTCCTGCACGTTGCCATCGTCCAGCGCGACCGGCAGGGTCGCGTGCTCGATGCCCAGGCGGTGACAGAGGCCGGCGACCATCGCCGCTTCGGCCGCGCTTTCATCGCGCAGACCGTGATCGACCGTCGCAGCCTCGACCCGTCCGGGCAGGGCCGCGTGGGCGAGCAGGAGCAGGGCCAGGCTGTCGGGGCCGCCCGAAACCGCGATGCCGAGCCTTTCGCCCTCCGCCGGCCAGACCCGCGCGAGATCGGCGCGAAAGCGCTCTAGGCTGTCGGGATCGGGCGGGCCGTCAATTGCAGGTCACCTTGCGGCGATTGGCCTCGTACTGGTCGGAAAGGCGGCCGGCCGCGATCGCCGGATAAGTCTCGGCGAATTCGGCCAGCGCGATGCAGGCGCGACTGGTGTCGTTCGACGCGATCATCGCCTCGGCCAGGTAGAGCAGGCTGTCGGGGGCGCGCGCGGCCTGCTTGTCCGCCTGGTAGTTCCGCAGGAACCAGGGCGCGGCCTCGGCCGGCTTGCCCGCATCGAGGTAGGCCCGGCCGAGCAGGTTGCGGCCATAGGTCGTGCGCCAGTGATCGGGATATTTCTCGACGAACAGCGTCAGTTGCTGCTGCGCCTCGGGGTAGAAGCCGGCGTTCCACAGGCGGTAGCCGTAGGAATACTCGTCGTCGCCCGGATCGTCGGTCTGCGGCTTGGCGATTTCCTGCACCGCCGCCAGCCGCGCCGCCGTGGGGCCGGTCGCCGGCTGCTGCGCGCCGGCGGACGAAGCGCCGCCGGTCATCGCGGAAAGGTTTTCCTGCGCCGCGCCGCCATTGCCGCTGCCATTGCCGGTAGCGTCGGCGGCGGGCGCGCCGGTGGCAGGCGCCGCGCCGCGCGTCACCTCCAGCGCGGCGAGACGGCTTTCGAGCTGCCCCAGGGCATTGGTGTTGTTCTCGGTCTGCGCGGTGAGCGACTGGATCTGGCCCTCCAGCGCGTCGAGACGGGCGAGAATGTCGGTCACCGCGGTCGTGGACGGTGCCGCCGCGGTGCTGCCCTGCTGCGCCGGGCCGGTGATCTCCGGCTGGAAGAAACGCCCTTCGGGCCCGGGGAAGACGGTGCGCTGCAAGGCGCGCACTTCGGCCTCCAGCTTGCGCAGGCGCGCCTCGGCACTGCCGTCCTGGGCCAGGGCCGGTGCCGGAACGGCCCCGACCGATACGATTGCCAGTACGCCAAGAAGTGCACGGCCCGTGCGGCTGCTCATGTCAAGTTCGCTCCTGTCCCTCGATCCGCGCCGCCCGGCGCTGCGCCCCCTTGAAGGCACCACGTTTGCCGAACTGCGCCTGAATGGCGGCGATTTTTTGCCTCAAACGATCGCCCCTGTCGAGGCGTTCGGGCGGTAAAGCGGGGGAAATCTAACCCGGTTTACGCCCCGCCCGCGCCGGCTTCGGCCTGCCCCGCGGACGGCGCCTCATCCGCCGCGCCGGCATCGGCCCGGGCCAGCAGGGCCTCCGCGCTGACCGGCACGTCGCGCACGATCTCGTCCTCTTCCGAAAGCTTGGGCACGCTGCGGCCGCCGACGGTTATCGCCAGGGCATAGGGGCGCCCGGTCCAGACCAGCGGACCATCGGCATCGGCGGGAACGGTATAGGTCTCGCCGCGCGCCATCTGCTTCTGCATCAGCTGTTCGCCATTGGCGTCGTAGAACTTGACCCAGGTATTGTCTTCCAGCGCGGTGAAGACGACCGGGCCGCCGGCCGGCGGCGGCGCGGCATCGGCGCGCGCATCGGCCGCGCCCTCGCCGGCCGCGGCCACCTCGGCTTCCGGCGCGGTGATCGGCCCGGGCCCCGCGCCGGGAAAGAAGTAGTCCTTGAAATAGGCGAAGCCGCCCGCGACCAGGAGGACCACCGCCAGCGCGCTGAGCCAGGCGAGCCCGCGCGACGGGACGCGGGCCGGGTCGCCCGGTTCGAAGCTGGCGCCGTGCGGCTGCTCGCGCTCCTGCACCGCGCCCGTTTCCTCGCGCACCTGGCGCGCGATCTCGCCTTCGTCGAGGCCCACGGCCTTGGCGTAAGTGCGCGAGAAGCCGATCGCGTAAGTGCGCGCCGGAAGGGCGGCGAAATCGCCCGCCTCGATCACTTCGAGGTGCCGTTGCGGAATGCGCGTCTCGGCCGCGACCTGCTCGACCGTCAGGCCCGCTTCCTCGCGCGCCCGGCGCAAACGCTGGCCCGCGCCCTCCAGTGGCAGCTCGCCAGGAGTTTCACTTGTTTCGTCTGACATGCCGTCCCTAGCGTACCCGAAATAATACGGCCCGATTGATAGTAACCGGACAATAGCGGGCGCGCCACCCTGTCAAGCCGATCGCCGGGCCCCTGCCGGGCTTTGCGACGGAAGGGCGCAGGGGAGCGACGGTTCAGTCGGTTTCGATGCCGCGTTCCTGCGCCCAGGCGGTGAGCGCGCCGCGCATGTCCTGCGGCGGGGCGGCGAGCCAGCCCTGCATCGCCTTTTCCAGTTCGGCCAGGTCCACCTGGCGCACCAGCGCCTTGATCGGCCCGACCGCGACCGGGGTGATCGAAAGCCGCCGGAATCCCAGCCCGAGGAGGGCCAGGGCCTCCAGCCGCCGGCCGCCCATCTCGCCGCAGACGCCAAGGTCCACCCCGCTGCCCGCGGTGGCCTGGGCGATCCGGCGCAGGAAACGCAGGATCGCCGGGCTCAACCAGTCGTAGCGCTCTGCCAGCTTGGGGTTGGCGCGATCGGCGGCGAAGAGGAACTGCGTCAGGTCGTTGGTCCCGACCGAGAGGAAGGACAGGCGCGGCACCATCTGGTCGAGCACTTCGGCCAGCGCCGGCACTTCCAGCATTGCACCGTAACGGATCGCTTCGGGCAGGATCTTCTTCTTGCGCCGCAAGTGCGCCAGCTGGCTGTCGAACACGGCCTTGGCGGCATCGAATTCCCACGGTTCGCTGACCATCGGGAACATGACGTGCAGCGAACGCCCGGCCGCCGCCTCCAGCAGCGCGCGGGCCTGGACTTTCAGCAGCCCTTCGCGTTCGAGCGCCAGGCGCAGGGCGCGCCAGCCCATGGCGGGATTCTCGTCGTTCTCGAACTCGCTTTCGCGCAAGTACGGCAGGGCCTTGTCGCCCCCGATATCGACGGTGCGGAAGATCACCGGCCGGTCGCCCGCGGCGTCGAGGACATCGCGGTAGAGGCGGAATTGCCGCTCGCGCTGGGGCAGGGTCGCGGAAACGAGGAACTGGAACTCGGTCCGGAACAGGCCGATCCCGTCGGCCCCGACCAGCGGCAGGGCGGAGATGTCGTCGCGCAGGCCGGCGTTTATCATCACCTCGATCCGCGTCCCGCAGCGGGTGAAGGGCTCCACGTCGCGCAGTTCGGCATAGTGCGCCTGCCGCTCGCGCGACTTGGCGAAGCGGGCGGCGAAGGCATCGACGACCTGCTGCGCCGGGCGGGCGACGGCATTGCCGTTATCGGCATCGAGCAGGACGAGATCCCCTTCCTGCACCATGCCGCGCAGCCCCCGCACGCGGCCGAGCACCGGCACGCCCATGGCCCGCGCGACGATCACCACGTGCGCGGTCAGCGAGCCTTCTTCGAGGATCACGCCCTTCAGGCGGCGGCGGTCGTATTCGAGCAGTTCGGCCGGGCCGAGGTTCTTGGCGATCAGGATCGCGTCCCCCCGCAGGCCCTGGCTGGCGGCGGTGCCGATCTGGCCCGAGACGATCCGCAGCAGCCGGTTGGCGAGATCCTCCAGGTCGTGCATCCGGTCCTGCAGCAGGGGATCGTCGATTTCGCGCATGCGCATCCGGGTGCGTTGCTGGACCCGCTCGATCGCGGCTTCCGCCGTCAGGCCGGAATCGATCGCCTCGTTGATGCGCCGGCTCCATCCTTCGTCGTAGGCGAACATCTTGTAGGTCTTGAGAACCTCTTCGTGTTCGCCGCCGACGCCGAACTCGGCCCGGTCGGCCAGGTTGTCGATCTGGTCGCGCATCCGATCGAACGCGCGATAGACGCGCTGGCGCTCGGCCTCGATGTCGTCGGCCATGACCTGGTCGATCGTGATCCGCGGCTGGTGATAGACGGCGACCCCGCTGCCCAGCCCCTTGACCAGCGGCAGGCCCGCCACGGTCGCCGGCCCGGTGTCGGCCGGGGCGAGGCCGCGCGCTTCCTCCTCGTCGATCAGCTCGTTGTTCGAAATCAGTTCCGACAGGACCATGGCGGTGGTCTGCAGCGCCTCGATCTCGACATCCTCGTACCGGCGCGGGTCGAGATGCTGCACGCACAGCACGCCCACCGCCCGCTCGCGATAGACGATCGGCACCCCGGCGAAGGAATGGAACTTCTCCTCCCCCGTCTCGGGCCGGTACTGGAAATCGGGATGGGCCTTCGCCTCGGCCAGGTTCAGCGTCTCGACATTGTCGGCGATCGTGCCGACCAGCCCCTCGCCGATCGCCATGCGGGTGACGTGGACCGCCTCTGCGTTCAGGCCGTGCGTGGCGACCAGCTCCAGCATCCCCTCGCGCAGGAGGTAGATCGAGCAGACCTCGCTATCGAGGCATTCGGCGATGATGTCGACGACCTGGTCGAGCTTGCCCTGCGCGTGAAGGCGCGAGGCCATCACTTCGTGCAGGCGGGTCAGGATCTGGCGGGCTGCGACTGCGGCGCTCATGCAAAGCCGCCTATACCAAAAGCGCGCGCTGGGGAACGGCGCTTACGCTACGAAATTGCACCGCCGTGGCCGCGAACCGGGCCGATCCGCACCCGCACGGCCCGATGGCGAGAGGCGCCGTTGCCATGCGCCGGCGCGAGGAACGCGCGATCGCCCCGCGCGGGGCGGGGCGTCCCGACCGATGGGCCGGCCGGGCCGCGCACGTGCTGGAACAGGCGCTTCAGATCGTGGAAAGCTCTTCCTTGATCCTGAGCTTCTGCCGCTTGATGGCCTGGATCGTCGCCGCGTCGGGCACGGGCCGGTTCAACTCGTCGCGAAGACGCTCCTCGAGGCCGGCGTGCTTGCTCTGCAGGGCATTGGCGTGGGACGATACCATTGTGTGCTCTCCTTTGGTTGAACACCGTTAGGACAGCGACTCGCCTTCGCGGTCGAGCCGCGTGCAGCTATAGAACCACAAGCGCGCCCGCTTGCGAAGTCCCCCGATTGCGCATTTCGACGGGACCGGGCAGAGGCGCGGTGAAACGAAACGGCGTGGAATCGGCCCCGGATGAACGAGCAGGAATTGCGCAAGCGACTGGCGACGCTGCGGGTCGAGCACCGCGATCTCGACGCGGCGATCGAGGCGCTGCGCGCTGCCGGCTCGACCGACCAGCTCCAGCTCGCCCGGCTCAAGAAGCACAAGCTGCGCCTGCGCGACCGGATCGCCGCGATCGAGGACGAGCTGCTTCCCGACATCATCGCCTGAGCAGACCGGAAACGCATCGTCCCGCAACGGAACACGCGCATTCGGCGTGGGAAAACAGGCCCCGCGCATCTGGCGGGCGCGCGCGCGCTGGGGTAGCGCTGTGGCCGCGATGGGAACGCACGCGGATATCAGCCGGGCGATTATCGAGGCGCTCTATCACGAGGCGCTGGCCCTGGCCGACGAAGTGCGCGCCGCGTTCGACCTGTCGCAGGCCAGCCTGCCGGCGGACGAGGACGATTTCGCGCGCATCGCCCTGTCGGTGGAGGGGCTGCGCACGACCACCCGCGTCATGCATGCACTGGCCTGGCTGCTCAACCGCCGGGCCCATTTCCACGGCGAGATGAGCGAGTTCCAGCTGCGCCGCCACGGCGCCCTGCCGCCCGATCGCCCGTCCGACCCGGACAATCTCGCCCTGCTGCCGGGGGACATCGGCGAGCTGGTCCGCGCCAGCGAGCTGCTGCACGCGCGCATTACCCGGCTCGACCGGGCCTGGCGCGACAGTTTTGAAATGCGCCCGGCGGCCGTCCTGCGCCTGCGCGAACGGCTCGGCCGGGCGGTGGGCGAGATCTAGTCCGCGGGCACCGCGGCGGCCAGCGCCCGGCGCCAGCGGGCCAGCCGTTCCTCGCGCACGTCGCCCGCCATCGCGGGCTCGAACCGGCGAACGGCGCCGCGCATCGCGCCGACGGCGTCGTCCAGGCTGGCGTGGAACCCGGCGCCCACGGCGGCGAGGATGGCCGCGCCGAAAGCCGTCGTTTCCACGAAATCGGGCCGCTCGACCGCGATGCCCAGCATGTTGGCCAGATCCTGCGCCATCCAGTCGTTGGCGCTCATCCCCCCGTCGATCCGCAGGGCCTGCCAGCTTTCCCCGTCCGCGGCGAAGGCGGCGGCGAGATCGTGGGTCTGGTGGGCCATCGCCTCCAGCGCGGCGCGGGCGATCTGGGCCCGGCCGCTGGCGAAGCTGAGCCCCGCGATCACGCCCCGGGCATCGGCCTGCCAGTGCGGCGCGCCCAGCCCGGAAAGAGCGGGCACGATCGTGACGCCGCCGCTGTCGGGGATGGAGCGGGCCAGGGCCTCGGTCTCCGCCGCGGAGCCGATCAGGCCCAGCGAATCGCGTATCCACTGGACCAGACTGCCGGCGACGAAAACCGATCCTTCCAGCGCATATCGCCGCCGCCCCTCGCGCTGGGTCAGGACCGTGCCGAGCAGGCGGTGGCCGGAGGCGGGCACGCGGTCGCCCTGGTTCGTCAGGATGAACGCGCCGGTGCCATAGGTCGCCTTCGTCTCCCCCGGCGCCAGGCACCCCTGCCCGACGGTCGCGGCCTGCTGGTCGCCGGCCAGCCCGCAGACCGGGATCGCCGCGCCGAGCACGTCGGCCGAAGCGACCGCCAGGGTGCCGTGCGTATCGACCACGTCGGCCAGGGCGGGCGGCGGAATGTCGAAGAGCGCACAGAGACCGGGATCGAACCCGGCCCCGTCGAGCGGCAGGAGCAGGGTGCGGCTGGCATTGCTGGCATCGGTGACGAAGGCCCCGCCGGAAAGCTTGTGGACCAGCCAGCTTTCGACCGTGCCCAGCGCCAGCGCGCGACGTTCCGCCGCCGCGCGCACGGCGGCCTCGTTGTCGAGCAGCCAGCGCATCTTGGTGGCCGAGAAATAGGGATCGAGCAGGAGCCCGGTGCGGCGCTGGACGGCGCGCTCGTGCCCTTCGTCCTTCAGCTGCGCGCAAAGCGGGGCCGTGCGGCGATCCTGCCACACGATCGCGCGTGCCAGCGGCTCCCCGCTGTTGCGGTCCCAGGCGACGACCGTCTCGCGCTGGTTGGTGATCCCGATCGCCGCGATCGCCCCGGCGCCGCCGGCACTGGCCATGACCTCCCGCGCGCAGGCCAGCGTGCGCTGCCAGATCTCGTCCGCGTCGTGTTCGACCCACCCCGGCCGGGGATAGTGCTGCGTCAGCGGCCGCTGGGCCATGTGGTGCAGCGCCCCGTCGGCGCCGAAGACCATGGCGCGCGTCGAGGTCGTGCCCGCGTCGAGGACGAGGATCCTTTCTCCCATGCCCTGCACCCTAGCGCCAATCGCCCGCCGCGCCAGAGCCTGTCGCCCGGAACTCGACAGGCGCGCGGCGCGCCCCCATATGGGGGCGCATGGCAGGACCGCCCCCCAAGCCCTGGCCGACCGGCCTGGCCGAGCAGCCCGAACCGCTGGTGCGCCGGGTGCTCGCCCCCAATCCCTCCCCCTATACCTATACCGGCACGCAGACCTACATCGTGGGCGACGCAGGCCGGGTCGCGGTGATCGACCCGGGCCCCGCGGACGAGGCGCATATCGCCGCCATTCGCGGCGCGCTGGGCACGGCGGAAGTCGTCGCCATCATGTGCACCCATACCCACCGCGACCATTCGCCGGGCGCGCGCCCGCTTGCCGCGGCGACCGGTGCGCCGGTGGTCGGCTGCGCCCCGCTCGCCTTCGACCGGGAGGTGCTGGACGCATGGGGGCCGCGCGCCGACGCCGCCTTCGACGATGCCTATGCCCCCGACCGGGTGATGGAGGACGGCGAGGCGATGACCGGGCCGGGCTGGACCCTGCGCGCGGTCCATACCCCGGGCCACACGTCGAACCACTTGTGCTTCGCGCTGGAGGAAACGGGCGCCCTGTTCACCGGCGACCACGTGATGGGCTGGTCCACCAGCGTCGTCGTCCCGCCCGATGGCGACATGGGCGAATACATGGCCAGCCTGGAGCGGCTGCACGAACGCGACGACCGCGTCTATTATCCCGCGCACGGCCCCGCGATCGAGAAGCCGCGCCAGCTCGTGCGCGGAATGATCGGCCATCGCCGCCAGCGCGAGAACCAGATCCTGCGCCTGCTGGGCGAAGGGCCGCTGGCCGCGGCCGACTTCGTGCCGCGGATGTACAAGGGCCTCGATCCGCGCCTGCACGGCGCGGCGGAGATGAGCGTGACGGCCCACCTGCTCGACCTGGAACGCCGCGGGCGCGTGGCCCGTTCGGGTGATCGATGGAAAACCGGATGAAGACCGACGAACGCGAACGCGAGCGCGGGAGCGCCACCCCCACCCCCGCCCCCGAGCTGCGCGAGGAACGCCCGCTCGCGCTGGTCCAGGCGGTGCCGTGGATGATCGTCATCGCGCTGCTCGCGCTCGCGGCCTGGCTCGGCTGGCGCGCGTTCTTCTACCAGGAAGAGGGCGACCCGGTCGGCAGCGCGATGCTGGCGTTCGAGAAGCAGAACTCGCTCATCGTCTTCTCTTCCCGTTTCGAAGTCGTCGCGGAGAGCGAGGATACGCGCGGCGTCCTGGGCGTGCCGGTGCTGCGATCGCGCCAGGCGATGATCATCCCGGCGACGGTCGAATACCGGGTGGACCTGTCGCAAGTCGATCGCGAGCGGATGGAATGGGATGCAGAGGCCCAGCGGCTGACCGTGCGCCTGCCCCCGCTGCGCACGAGCCGGCCCAACCTCGACGAAGCGCGCGCGCGTGTGTTCCAGGACGGCGTCTTCATCACCCGCGACGCCTCGCGCGATCTCAGCCGCAACAATTCCGAACAGGCCGAACGCAAGGCGGGCGAATTCGCCAGGAACCCCGAAGTGCTCGCGCTGGCGCGGACCGCCGCGCGCGAGGCCGTGCGCCAGAACCTGGCCATCCCGCTGCAGGTCGCCGGCTACGAACGGGCCAGCGTCCGCGTCACGTTCGACGGCGAGGACGCGCCCCCCGCGCCCTAGCCCGCGGCACCCCGGCATAGCGGGCGCGGCGCGCGCGCGTCGCTGCGCTCAGGCACACCCCCCCGGCACGCCCTCAGGCCAGCCGCCGCGCATGGCGGAAATGGGCATAGCGGTTCAGCAGGTCGTGGATCAGCTGCGCCGCGGTATAGCCGGTCACGTCGTGGGTATGTTCGCCCTCGGAACTGTGGGCCATCGCGCGGTAATGCCGCCGTTCCTCCTCGTGCGCCTTGCGCGTTTCGGCCCAGACGAAACTGGGGGCGAGGAAGGCGCGGCTGCGTATCGTGTAGCGGAAGGCGCCCCGCTCCCCGTGCGGCACCGTCAATTCCAGCCGGTCGCCTTCCTGGACCAGTTCGGGCGCGAGCCCGCGCCGGCGCAGCTCGGTCGCGACCTCGTCGATCGCAGGGCGCGCGGTGTCGGCCAGGAAGTGCTCGATCTCGTCGCGGTGGAAGAAATGCGTGATCGAGGCGAGCCGCTGCTTCCAACTCAGTTCCGGGTCGGCCGGCGCGCTGATCGGCTGCGACAGGTCGGCGGCCGATCCCAGTTCCTCCATCTGCAGCGCGCGCAGCAGGCCGAAGCAGATGAACACCATGATCACCGCGAAGGGCAAGGCGCTGGCAATGGCCGCGGTCTGCAGCGCCTCCAGCCCGCCCGCGACCAGCAGGACCGCGGCGATCCCGCCGGCGCTCGCGGCCCAGAAGATACGCTGCCACACCGGCGGGTTGTCCGCCCCGCCCGAGGTGATCATGTCGATCACCAGCGCGCCCGAGTCGGCCGATGTCACGAAGAAGGTGATGACCAGGAGCGTCGCGATCAGCGAGGTGATCGCCGAGAACGGCAGTTGGTTGAGCATTTCGAACAGCGCGATCGGCAGGTTGTCGGCCACCGTGTCGGCGATCGGCGCCACCCCGGTCATGTCGAGGTTGATCGCGGTATTGCCGAAGACCGTCATCCACAGGCAGGTGAACAGGACCGGCACCAGCAGGACGCCGGCGACGAACTGGCGTATCGTCCGCCCGCGCGAAATGCGCGCGATGAACATGCCGACGAACGGCGACCAGGCGATCCACCAGCCCCAGTAGAACAGCGTCCAGTCGCCCAGCCACGGGTTCGGCTCGTAGGCGTACATGCGGAACGTGCGCTGGACGAAGGAGGAGAGGTAGGCCCCGATGTTCTGCATCAGCGCCTCCAGCAGGAACACGGTCGAACCGGCAAACAGGACGAACAGCAGCAGCAGGACGGCCAGCACGATGTTCATCTCGGAAAGGCGCTTGACCCCCCGGTCGAGGCCGAGGAAGACCGACATCGCGGCAAGGCCCGTGATCACCGCGATCAGGATCAGCTGGGTCGGCGTGCCGATCGGCAGCCCGAAGAGGTAGGCGAACCCGGCATTGACCTGGAGCACCCCGACCCCCAGCGATGTGGCGACGCCGAACATCGTGCCCAGCACGGCGAAAACGTCGACCGCGTGGCCGATGGGGCCGTGGATGCGCCGCCCGATCAGCGGGAACAGCGCCGAGCGCACGGTCAGCGGCAGGCCGCGGCGGAACGAGAAATAGGCCAGCGCCAGCCCGACCACGACGTAGATGCCCCAGGCGTGGAAGCCCCAGTGGAAGAACGTCAGCGCCATGGCCTGGCGCGCCGAGTCGATCGTCTGCCCCTCGCCCACCGGCGGGGCGGCATAGTGCTGGATCGGTTCCGCCACCCCGAAGAACACGAGGCCGATGCCCATTCCCGCGCTGAACAGCATCGCGAACCAGGACAGATAGCTGTATTCGGGCTCGCAATCGTCGGGTCCCAGCCTGATGTCGCCGTAGCGGCTGACCATGAGGAACACCGCGAAGACGAGGAAGCCGGCCACCGCCGCGACGTAGAACCAGCCGAAGTCGACCACGATCAGCGCCTGGACCTGGCTGAACAGGGCGCCGGCCCGTTCCGAGAACAGCGCCCCGAACAGGGCGAAGGCCAGGATCAGCGCGGCCGAGGTGAAGAAGACCGGGGGATTGACCTTGATCCGCGCGCTCTGCTCTATCGCCGCCGCTTCCTTTAGGACTGGGTCGTTCACGCCTTTCTCCATCTCGTTCACCTGCACGGGGAAGGTTCTGCACGGCCGCGGGCGGATAGCGGGGCCACGCGATGTCGAAGAATAACTCCGCGACAATCGCCCGAACGCTTCCTATATCGCCCGGCATAGGAGACCGGCATGTCGTTTGAAAACAATATCCCCTCCGGCACCGACCTGCTTGCAGAGATCGATCGCCTGCGCAAGGAGCGCAACGCGATCATCCTGGCGCACTATTACCAGAAGCCGGAGATCCAGGACCTGGCCGATTTCGTCGGCGATTCGCTGGAACTGAGCCGCAAGGCGGCCGAGACCGACGCCGACGTGATCGCGTTCTGCGGGGTCAAGTTCATGGCCGATACGGCCAAGATCCTCAGCCCCGAGAAGATCGTCGTCCTGCCCGATCTCGACGCGGGCTGCTCGCTGGAGGATTCCTGCCCGCCGGACAAGTTCGCCGCCTTCCGCGAGGCGCATCCCGATCACATCGCGCTGACCTACATCAACTGCTCGACCGAGGTTAAGGCGCTGTCGGACGTGATCGTCACCAGTTCCTCTGCCGAGACGATCATCAGCCAGATTCCCGAGGACCAGCCGATCATCTTCGGCCCCGACCGGCACCTGGGCGGCTATCTCAGCCGAAAGTTCAACCGCGACATGCTGCTCTGGCCCGGCGTGTGCATCGTGCACGAGGCCTTCAGCGAGACCGAGCTGCTGAAGCTGAAGGAACAGCATCCCGGCGCCCCGATCGCCGCGCACCCGGAATGCCCGCCGACGATCATCGACCATGCCGACTACGTCGGTTCGACCAGCGGCATCCTGCAGTTCGCGCGCACGTTCGAAGGCGACACGCTGATCGTGGCGACCGAACCGCACATCATCCACCAGATGGAAAAGGCCCTGCCCGAAAAGAACTTCATCGGCGCGCCGGGGGCGGACGGCAACTGTTCGTGCAACATCTGCCCCTACATGGCGCTGAACACGCTGGAGAAGCTCTACGCCTGCCTGCGCGATCTCGAACCGCGAATCGAGATCGAGGAAGGCCTGCGGCTGAAGGCCAAGCAGAGCCTCGACCGGATGCTGGAAATGGCCAGCGGCACGATCGGCAAGGGCGACCTGGGCAAAGTCTGAGCGGCAGCCGGCCGGCGCGCGCCATGCAACCGATCCCCCTTCCCGGCGTTGACCGGCCATGAGGGTGGATATTCGCTGGCTGCTGGCGCGGCTCAACGCCAATTACTGGTTCTATCCGGCGCTGTTCGCGCTGGGGGCCGTCCTGCTCGCCTTCGGGCTCATCCAGGCGGACCGGATGGGGGCGGCCGAATGGCTCAACCGGGTGGAGGCGATCGTCCCGGCGCGGCCCGACGGGGCGGCCAACATGCTGACGGTGATCGCCGGCTCGATGATCGGCGTGGCATCGACCGTCTTCTCGATCACGATCGCCGCGGTCGCCTATGCCAGCGGCACCTATGGCCCGCGCCTCCTGACCAATTTCATGGAGGACAAGGGCAACCAGCTCTCGCTGGCGACCTTCATCGGCACCTTCGTCTACGCGATCACGGTCCTGCGCTCGGTCCGGCTGGACGAGGAACCGCCTGCGGGCACCGACGACGCGATCGCCACCGCCCTGCCCGGCTTCGTGCCCCAGCTCTCGCTGCTGGTCGCCTATTTCCTGATGGCGCTGTCGATCGCGGTGCTGGTCTATTTCCTCAACCACGTTCCTTCCTCGATCCGCATCAATTCGGTGCTGGAAGGGATCGGCCGGCGGCTGCTGGGCGATATCGACGAGAACTATCCGCAGGATCACCGCGGCGGTGAAAGCCCCCCGGCCCCGCAGGGCAGCCCGCTGGCCGCGCAGGCCACCGGCTATGTCCAGCTGATCGAGTTCGACGACCTCGAAGAGGTCGCGCGCGAGGCCGATTGCCGCCTCGCGCTGGACGTGCGCACCGGCGATTTCGTCCACCCGGGGATGCCGCTGGTCCGCATCTGCGAAGGCGAGATGGACGAACGGCAGGAAAAGCGGCTGCGCGGGGCCTTCACGCTCGGCTCCACCCGCACGCCGACGCAGGACCCGCGCTTCCTGCTCGACGAACTGGTGGAGATCGGCCTGCGGGCGCTGTCGCCGGGGATCAACGATCCCTTCACCGCGATCACCGCGATCCACTGGCTCGGCGCGGCCATCGCCGATCTCGGTCTGCGCGACCTCGAGCGGCGGCGGGAGGACCATCCCGACGGAAACCGGGTCACCCCCCTGCCCGAGACGTTCGGCCAGTTCATCGAGCGCAGCTTCGACGCGATCCGCGGCGGCGTGGCTGCCAGCCCGGTCGCGGCGCTGGTCATGTTCGACGCGCTGCGCGACGCCGCGATCCCGCTGCCCGACCGCCGGCGCAAGGACATGCTGCGCGAACAGGGCCGGATGCTGTACGAACAGGCGTGCAACCGGCTCGACGGGCCCGACCTGCACAGGGTGGAGGAACGCTATACCGCCTTCCGCCGCGATTTCGCCGGCTGACCGGCGTTACCTGGTGCGGATCGCGCCGGTCACCCGCGGTTCGGCCATCTTGGCGAGCAGGAGCGCGCAGGCGACGAGGACCATCCCGGCCATGTCCGGCAGGCCCAGCACCTCGTCGAAGGCGAGCCAGCCGACCAGCGCGGCCACGGCCGGCTGGGTCAGCAGGGCCACCCCGATCACCAGCGGCGGGAAATGGCGCAGCGAAAAGACCAGCAGCCCCTGCCCGATCAGCTGGCTCGATATCGCCAGCGCGACCACCGGCCCCCACCCGGCCTCCCCCGGCCAGACCGGCTCGCCCATGAGCAGCGCGAAAGCCAGCAGGACGGGCGCCGAAACGAGGGCGACGAGCAGGAGCACGCTCCACTGCCCCAGCGTCGCCCGCGCGCGCTGCGCGGGGAGGAGGTAGAAGGCATAGAAAACGCCGGCCAGCAGGCACAGAAGGTCGCCGACCAGCGTGGCCGTCGATATCTCGAGGCTGCGCCCCATCAGGATCGCCGCCCCGCCCAGCGCGGCCGACAGCGCCAGCCATTCGCGGCCCCGGGGCGCGCGGCGAAGCGCGAGCAACCCCCAGATCATCAGGATCACGCTGCCCGCGTTGCCGAACAGGGTCGCATTGGCAAGCCGCGTGCGCTCGATCCCGATGTGCCAGCTGGCAAGATCGAAGGCGAAGAACAGGCCGGCGGCGATAACCAGCAGCGCGCTCTTGCGGTCGAGCGGCCCGGGGGTGCGCCCGTGCCACGCCAGTATGGCGAGCAGCGGCAGCGGCAGGACCATGCGCCAGAAGCCGGCCGCGACCGGGCCGGTGTCGGCCAGCCGCACGAGCCACGGCCCCAGCGCCAGCACGAAGTTCCCCGCCATCAGCGCGGCGAAGTGCCAGGCCCTGGCCTGAAAGTTTTTCTCTGCCACCGATTCGGTTGTCACCGCCATGGGCCGCCCCTAGCTCCAATCGCTCCAAGCCACAGCAAAAAGGCTACCCCAGATGCACGAAAACCTGTTCGAACCGCTGACGATGGGCGCCATCGAGACGCGCAACCGGATCCACATGGCCCCGCTCACCCGCGCGCGGGCCGACATTCCCAGCCTCGTGCCGAACGAGATGATGGTGACTTACTACCGCCAGCGCGCGAGCGCCGGGCTGATCATCAGCGAGGCGACCGGCATCAGCGTCGAAGGGGCCGGCTGGCCCGCCGCGCCCGGGATCTGGAGCCGGGAACAAGTCGAAGGCTGGAAGGCCGTGACCCGCGCGGTGCACGAGGAAGGCGGGCAGATCGTCCTCCAGCTCTGGCACATGGGACGGCTGGTCCACCCCGACTTCCTCGGCGGCGAGGCCCCGGTCTCGGCCAGCGCGACCACGGCCCCGGGCCACGCCCATACCTACGAAGGGCGCAAGGATTACGAGCCCGCCCGCGCGCTGTCGGTCGAGGAGATCGCCCGCGTGGTGGAGGATTATCGCAAGGCCGCGCAGAACGCGAAGGAAGCCGGGTTCGACGGGGTCCAGCTCCACGGCGCCAATGGCTACCTGGTGGACCAGTTCCTGCGCGACGGGACCAACCACCGCGACGACGAATACGGCGGCCCGCCCGAGAACCGCGTCCGTTTCCTGCGCGAAGTGCTGACCGCGCTGGTCGACGTCTGGGGCCCGGAACGCGTCGGCCTGCGCCTCAGCCCCAACGGCGAAACGCAGGGCTGCGACGACAGCGACCCGGCGGCGACGTTCGGCGCCGCGGCCGAAGTCGCCCAGGCGCTGGGCATTGCCTTCCTCGAACTGCGCCAGCCGGGGCCCGAGGGCACTTTCGGCAGCACCGAGGTGCCGCAGCAGGACGCGCTGATCCGCCGGATCTACAAGGGGCCGCTGATCCTCAATTCGGACTATACGCCCGAAGAGGCGGCGCGCGATGTCGCCAGCGGGCGGTGCGACGCGGTCAGCTTCGGCCGGCCGTTCATTTCCAACCCCGACCTTCCCGCCCGCATCGCGCGCGGCGCCGAACTGGCGCCCAACGTCAACGTGCCGCACAGCTGGTACGGGCGCGGTCCCGAAGGCTATATCGACTATCCCGCCCTCGAAGAGGCAAGCATCGACGCCTGAGGTCAGTCCGGCCCGTCGCCGGCCTCGCCGGTGGTGGGCGACGCGGCGGGCGGAGTTTCGTCGCCGCCCGCCTCGCCCGCTTCCGCATCGCCGGCCGGGGCCTCCCGCGCGGCGGGCCCGGCCGGGGCGGCGGCGGTTGCCGCCTGCCCTGCGCCGGCGCTTCCCCCGCGCTCTTCCAGCGGCGGCGACTGCGAACGGACCGTGTCGAGCGGCAGCATCTCGTCGCTGATCGTGCCGCCCAGCACTTCCCCGCGCGCGGCATCGCTCTCGGCCTCGCCCGCCGGTTCCCCGCCGCAGGCGGCCAGCGCGATTGCCAGCGCGCCGGCCAGCGCCGGGCCCCGAGCCTGGCCTTTCACCCGTACCGCAAGTGCGCCCCGCCGCGCCGTGATCTTCATGTTCGCGTCCTTCCGCTTCATCGCTTCGCTTTGCAGGCGCGCGACAGGCCATCGAGAAAGCCCTCCGCGCGCCGTTCCAGCGCCTCGTCCCATTCGGCCGGCGCCACCGCGACGCCGAGCCGGTCGAGGCTCGTCACCCCATATTCGGAAATCCCGCAGGGAACGATCCCTGCAAAATGCGACAGGTCGGGCGCGAGGTTGACCGCGAAGCCGTGCATCGTCACCCAGCGGCGCACCCGCACGCCGATCGCGCCGATCTTCGCCTCGGTCCCGTCGATATCGCGCGTCCAGATGCCGATGCGGCCTTCCGCGCGCCAGGCCTCGACCCCGAAATCGGCCAGGGTGTCGATCACCCACCCCTCGATCGCATGGACGAAACAGCGCACGTCCCTGCCCCGCCGGTTGAGATCGAGCAGGACGTAGCCGATCCGCTGGCCCGGGCCGTGATAGGTGTAGCGCCCGCCGCGCCCCGTTTCGACCACTTCGAACCGGGGGTCGAGCATCTCGGCCGGGGCGGCGCTCGTCCCCGCCGTATAGACCGGCGGATGTTCGAGCGACCAGACGAGTTCGCGCGCCTCGCCCGCGGCAATGGCCCGGTTGCGCGCCTCCATCTCGGCCAGCGCGGCGCGATAGGGGACCTGCCCCCCTTCGCGGCGCCATTCGATATCGTGGTCCAGATTTCCCGACATTGCCGATTGCGTGGCGCGCCTTGCCGGGCTTATCAAGGGGGCAGCGTAAAACGAGAGGGGCAGATCAATGAAATTCGACATGGGGCGCGCCTGGAGCGAAGCCGTTTCGCTGCTGAGCGCGAACAAGGAACTCCTCGCGGTCATCGCCGGGATCTTCATCTTCCTGCCCAACCTTGCCCTGGCCCTGTTCGTGCCGGAAGCGATGGAGGGCCCGGCCGCGCTCGACCCGGAAGACCCGATGGCGGCGGTCCAGGGTTTCTATGCCGCCAATGGCCTGTGGTTCTTCCTCGTCGCGATCGTCCAGTCGATCGGCACGCTGTCGCTGCTGGCGCTGCTGCACGATAGGCGGCCCACGGTGGGCGAGGCGATCCGCACCGGCCTGATCGTCCTGCTGCCCTATTTCGCGGCGCAGGTGCTGCTGGTCATCGGTCTCGCGATCGCGCTGGGCGTTCCGGTCGGCGTCGCGGGCCTCCTGGGCGGCACGACCGCAGCCGTGGTGCTGAGCCTTCTCGCGGTCGTCGTGGCGATCTACGTCATGGTCAAGGTGTCGCTCGTTTCGCCGGTCATGGTCCTTGGCAATACGCTCAATCCCGTGCGGGCCCTGCGCGATTCGTGGCAGCTGACCAAGGGCAACAGCCTGCGGCTTTTCGCCTTCTACCTGCTGCTGCTGATCGCGATCGTCATCGCGGCGATGGTGATCACCATGGTGATCGGCCTGTTCGTCGCCATGCTGGGCGAGACCACGGCCGGCCTGCTGGTCGGGGGCGTGCTGAACGGCATTCTCACAACGATCTGGAGCGTCGTATTCGTCTGCGTGCTGGCGGCCGTTTACCGGCAGCTGTCCGGCCCCTCGACCGAGGCGGTCAGCGAGACTTTCGAGTAGGGATCTGCCCCGAAAGGGCGGGGGGCGCCCGATCGCGAATGCGGAGCGGCCCGGCCCCCCGGCGGGATCAGGCCGCTTCGTCCTTCCAGCCCCAGAAGAGCTGGCAGGGCAGGACGTTCCACAGCTCGAACCCCTGCTCTATGCGCGCGAAGTGCGGCGCCATGTAATCGCGCGCCCTGGCGCTGAACTGGTAGACCAGGAAAGCGCCGCCGGGCCGCAGGACATCGTGCGTCGCCTTCGCGATCGCCGGCCCGACCCCTTCGGGCAGGGTGGAAAAGGGCAGGCCCGAAAGGACGTAGTCCGCCTCTTCATACCCGATCGCGCGGACGATTTCCTCCACGTCGGCGGCCGAGCCGTGGACCGCGACGAAGCGGCTGTCGGTGATCGTGCGCTTCAGGTAATCGATGTAAAGCGGGTTGGTATCGATCACCAGCAGCTTGCCGTCGCGCGGGAGGCGCTCCAGCACCGGGCGGCAGAACGTGCCGACGCCGGGGCCGTATTCGACGAACAACTTGCATTCTTCCCATTTCACCGGGGCCAGCATCTTGCGGATGGTGAAGCGCGAAGAGGGGATGATCGACCCGACCATCCTGGGATGTTCGACAAAGCCCCGAAAGAACACGCCCCATTGCCCGAGCAGGCGGCCGACGTGGTCGCGGAGCCGGGTGCGGCGGGTAACCGCCAGATCGTTACTGTTCGACAAGAAAAGTGCCTCGCTCGATTGCGTTGGTGCCAAGCTGCCGCAATCGCGCGCCGTTTGCAAATCGACCGCGATATTGCAAGCGTCGCGCGCCCGGCCTAGCGCAAGTCGCGATGGCCGACCGCGAACCCGATCCCGCCCCGCAGATGTTCCAGCCGGCCCCGCCGCTCGGCATTTCGCGCGGGCGGATGGTGCTGCTGTTCCTGGTCATGCTGGTGACGGCCGCCGGCAATACCGCGATGCAATCGGTCATGCCCTCGATCGGGACGGCGCTGGGCGTGGCCGACGTGTGGATCTCCATCGCCTATACCTGGTCGGCGCTCTTGTGGGTGATCTGCGCGCCGATCTGGGCCCGCCGGTCCGACCGGCGCGGGCGCAAGGCGATGATGGCCATCGGGCTTGCCGGTTTCATCGCCTCGTTCGCGCTCTGCGGTCTCGTGCTGATGTTCGGGCTGGCCGGGCTGATCCCCGCGGCGGCCACGCTGATCTTCTTCGCCGCCGCGCGCAGCCTCTACGGCGGGTTCGGCTCGGCCGCGCCGCCCGCGGTCCAGGCCTATGTCGCCAGCCGGACCCCGCGCAGCGAGCGGACCAAGGCGATGGCCCTGATCGCCTCCAGCTTCGGCCTCGGCACCGTTATCGGGCCGGCGCTGGCCCCGCTGCTGATCTTCCCCGCGACCGGCCTGGTCGGCCCGTTCTTCGCCTTCGCCGCGGTCGGGGTTGCGGTGCTCGTCGCCCTGCGCCTGCGCCTGCCCAACGATGCGCCCAGCTTCGCCGCGCGCGGCGACGTCGTGGCCGCGCCGTTCAGCGCCAATTCCAATCCCAGCGTCGAGCGGGACGAGAGCGACGAGGGCGAAGCCGCCGGCGCGGCCGGCGAAGAGGCGATCGACCCGGAGACGATCCCCGACCTCACCTGGCGCGACCGGCGGCTTCGCCCCTGGGTCATCGCCGGGCTTCTGGGCGGGCACGCCCAGGCCGCGACGCTGGGGATCATCGGCTTCTTCATCCTCGACCGGCTGGGCCTGCGCAGCGACCCGGCGGCCGGCACCGGCCCGATCGGGCTGATCCTGATGTGCGGCGCGATCGCCACCCTGCTCGCGCAATGGGGCCTGATCCCGATGCTCAGGCTGGGGCCGCGCGCGTCCACGCTGTGGGGCATGGCGCTGGCGATCGTCGGCGTGCTCGGCTTCTCGCTGGCGCAGGATCTTCACGCGATCGCCCTGGGCTTCGCGGTCGCCTCGCTCGGCTTCGGGCTCTACCGCCCCGGGTTCACCGCCGGGGCCTCGCTCGCCGTGACGCGCAAGGAACAGGGGCAGATCGGCGGCATCGTCGCCTCGATCAACGGCGCGGCCTATGTCATCGCGCCGGCGGTGGGCGTCTGGCTCTACGGCCACCACCAGTGGATCGGCTTCGCCGCGATCTGCCTGCTCTGCGCGGCCGTCTTCGTCCTCGGCTGGCGCTCGCTCGATGCCGACGCCGTGCTGGAAGGGCGCGCGCTCGACGATGGCTAGAGGATTTCCTCGACTTTCTCCTTCGGGCGGCAAAGCCTGACGCCTTTGGCGGTCTCGACCAGGGGCCGCTCGATCAGCTTCGGCTCGGCGGCCATGGCATCGAGCACCTCATCGTCGCTCGCCTCGGTCAGGCCGCGCTCGGCCGCGTCGGTGCCGCGCAGGCGCAGGCCCTCGCGCGGGGAGATACCGGCATCGCGATAGAGCTGCGCCAGCTTCTCGCGCGAAGGCGGCTCCTTCAGGTATTCGACGACCCTCACCTCGACGCCGTCGCGCGCCTCGAGGATGGCCAGCGTGTTGCGCGAAGTGCCGCACTTGGGGTTGTGCCAGATCGTCGCCTTCATCGTTCTCGTCTCCGCTTCGGTCGGTTCGCCCTGCCTCTAACGTGCTGAGGGGTGGCCGAAAAGCCACAGCACTGCCCTTTCCGACCGGTTCGCCGAACCAGGCTCATTGCAAATGCGAGTTTGTTGCAATAGCGGCGCGGCCGGAATTATTCAGCACAGGACAACCGATCGATGACCCACCTGACACTGCGCATCGCGCTCCTGGCCGGCGCAGCGGGCATGGCCGCCCCCGCCCTCGCCTCCGATTCCGCCGACGGCGACCCCGCGGGCGAGCGCGACTATCTGCCCCGCGAAATCGTCGTGACCGGCGCGGCCGACGGCTACGGCCTCGAAGACGGGTCGAGCGCGACCAGGACGCCGACCCCGCTGATCGACGTGCCCCAGGGCGTGAGCTTCCTCACCGCCGACCAGCTGGAAGACCAGTCGATCCGCCAGCTGAACGAGGCCCTGCGCTATGTCCCGGGCGTGAGCATGGAAACGGGCGAAGGGCACCGCGACGAGGTCTTCATCCGCGGCCAGGAGACGACGGCCGACTTCTACCTCGACGGCCTGCGCGACGATGCGCAGTACTATCGCTCGCTCTACAACATCGAGCGGGTCGAGGTGCTCAAGGGCGCCAATGCCCTGATCTTCGGGCGCGGCGCGGGCGGCGGCGCGATCAACCGCGTCAGCAAGACCGCCCGCCCGGACGAGGTCTTCGCGCGCGGACAGGCCTCGGTCGATACGTTCGGCGCCTTCGCCCTCCTCGGCGATCTGAACCAGCCGCTTTCGGGCGACGTCGCGCTGCGGATCAACGGCACTTACGAGGAATTCGACAGCCACCGCGACTTCTACGAAGGGCGCTTCATCGGCATCGCCCCCACCCTGACCGCGCAGCTGGGGCCGCAGACGCGGGTGACCGCCAGCTACAGCTACGACGACGACCGGCGCGTGACCGACCGCGGCGTCCCCTCGTTCCAGGGCGGCCCGCTGCGCGGCCATGACGAGACGTTCTTCGGCGATCCGGACTTCAACCGTGCGCGGGCGAAAGTCCACATCGCGAAGCTGCGGCTGGACCACGCGTTCGGCGCCGGTCTCACCGCCAATGCCACGGTGCAATATGCCGATTACGACAAGATCTACGCCAATATCGTCCCCTCGGGGACCGACGGCGAGACGGTCACCCTCGGCGGATACCAGGACACGACCGCGCGCGAGAACGTGATCGGCCAGGCCAACCTCGTCTGGCAGGCCGGCGGCGAGGGCATCGGCTCGACCCTGCTGATCGGCGTCGAGGCGGTCCGGCAGGACACGCAGAACGCCCGCCGCACGGTGGCCTTCGACGACACGAACGAGACCCCGCTGGCCGACCGCATCGTCGTGCCGCCCTACACCCTCGCCCCTGCCAGCCGCTCGCGCGACAGCCAGCTCGAAACGCTGTCCGCCTACCTGCAGGAACAGCTGCGCATCGGCGATCACGTGGAACTGGTCGCCGGGCTGCGCTGGGACCGGTTCGACCTCGACACGCGCGACCTGATCGGCGGCACCCCGGGCGGCCGGGTGGACGAGAAAGTCAGCCCCCGCCTGGGCCTGATCGTCAAGCCGGTCACCGGCCTGTCGCTCTATGCCAGCTTTGCCGAAAGCTTCCTGCCCCAGGCCGGCGACCAGTTCCTGATCCTGAGCCCGGGCGACAGCGAGTTCGAGCCGGAAAAGTTCACCAATTACGAGATCGGCCTTAAGTGGGCGCCGGTGGAGGACGTGCTGGTCACCGCGGCGGCGTTCCGCCTCGACCGGACGAACACCCGCGCGCCCGATCCCGACCAGCCGGGCCTCGTCGTCCTCGCGGGCGAAAGCCGGGTCGAAGGGTTCGAGATCGGCGCCGCCGGCGCGGTGACCGATTTCTGGCAGGCGAACCTGGGCTATACCTATCTCGACGGCGAACTGCTGACGACGTCCAGCTTCGGCCCGGCGGGCGCGCGGCTGCAACAGCTTCCGCGCCACCAGGTCGCCGCCTGGAACCGCTTCGACATCAACCCCAGCCTCGGTTTCGGGCTGGGCGTCGTCCACCAGTCGAAGCAGTATGCCAGCTTCTCGAACACGGTCGTGCTGCCCGCCTACTGGCGCGTCGATGCCGCGGCCTACTACACGGTCAGCGACAATCTCTCCGTCCAGCTGAACGTCGAAAACCTGTTCGACGAGGCTTACTACCCCAGCGCCCACGGCAACAACAACATCCAGCCAGCCGAGCCGTTCAGCGCGCGGATCGGCCTGCGCTTCGCGTTCTAGGCCGGGGGCGGCCGGGCCGCCGGGCGGCGCTCAGTCCCCTTCCGGGGGGCCGGGCGCGGCCAGGGCCGGCACGTCCTTCGCCGCGTCTTCGGCGCTGATCCCGGGCGCCGGGGCGGCGCTGATCCGTTCGACCCGCCGCGCGACCCGGCCGGCCCGCCGGATCGCGCGGACGAGGCGCGGCTGGACGCCGCAGCGGCACAAGTTGGGAACGGCGGCCGCGATCTCTTCGTCCGAAGGATCCGGGTTGCGCCCGATCAGCGCGGCGGCGGCCATCGCGATCCCCGGGGTGCAGAACCCGCACTGGATCGCCTGTTCGGCGACCAGCGCCTGCTGCACCGGGTGCGAGCGATCGCGGCTGAGCCCCTCGATCGTGGTCACGAAGCGGCCTTCCGCCTCGGCCAGCGTGATCAGGCAGCTTCGCAGCGCCTCCCCGTCGACGATCACCATGCAGGCCCCGCAGTCGCCCACGCCGCAGCCGTACTTGGTCCCCGTCAGGTTGGCCGCGTCGCGCAGGGCCCACAGCAGCGGGGTTTCGGGGTCCATCGCGAATTCGACGGGCCGGTCGTTGACGGTAAGCGCAGTCATTCGGTGTCCGGGGCCAGGTCCATCGCCCGCCGTTATCGCACAGCGGGCCACGGGCACAAGCTTGGCGCTAGGCAGATCGCGATCGGGCGGCTATCGGCCGGGGCATGAGCGAGGCGGCAAAGCTGACGCGCGGTTCGATCCGCGGCCATCTCGTGCACCAGACATTGCCGATGACGGTGGGCGTGGCGGCGATCATGTCGGTCGGGCTGGTCGATGCCTATTTCATCGGGCAGCTCGGCAGCGCGCAGCTGGCGGCCGTCGCCTTCGTATTCCCGGTCACGATCGCGCTTTCCAGCCTCGGCGTCGGGGTCATGGTCGGCGTCAACGCCGTGATCGCCCGCGCGCTGGGCGAAGGCGATGTCGAGCGGGCGGCGCGGCGAGCGAATTTCGGCGTCGTCTTCGCGGTGGCGCTGGGCCTCGCGCTCGGGCTGGCGCTCTTCGCCCTGCTCGACCCGCTGTTCCGCCTGATGCAGGCGAGCGACCGGCTGCTGCCCCTGATCCGCGCCTACATGGCGCCGTTCTCGCTCGGGATGCCGGTCCTGCTGCTGCAGATGGCGCTCAACGGGGTGCTGCGCGGCCAGGGGGAAGCGCGCAAGACCTTCCTCGTCTCGCTGACTTATGCCGCCGCGAACTGGGCGCTCGATCCGCCGCTGATCTCGGGCGCTTTCGGGTTTGCCGGCTTCGGCATTGCGGGTGCGGCCTATGCCTCGCTGGCGGGTTACGGCCTGGCGATCGTCGTCGCGCTGGGCCTGATCGGGCGCACCGTCCTGCCGATCCGCCCGGGGCTGATCCGCCAGTGCCGCTTCGCCGAATCGGCGCGCGCCATTTCGCGCGTAGCCGCGCCGGCCGCCTTTTCCAACGCGATCAACCCGATCGGCCTGTCGATCCTGACCGCCCTGCTCGCCTCGCAGGGGGAAGCGGCGGTCGCCGGGTTCGGCGCCGCGGGCCGGCTGCAGAGCTTCGCGGTCGTTCCGCTGCTGGGCCTGTCGGGTTCGATCGGCGCCATCGTGGGCCAGAACTGGGGCGCCGGGCGGCCCGACCGGGCCCGCCGCGCCATGCGCGAGGCGGGGGCCTTCTGCCTGCTCTACGGCCTCGCGCTGGCGCTGGTCCTGTTTGCCGCGGGGCAATGGTTCGCCGGGTTCTTCACCGACGATCCGGCGGTGGTGGCCGAGTTCGATCGCTACTTGCGGATCGCCGCCTGGGGCTTTGCCGGGTTCGGCCTGCTGATCGTGGCCAACGGCGCGCTCAACGCCGTGGACCGGGCGAGCTGGGCGATGGCGCAGAGCTTCGCCCGGGTGTTCCTGATCATGCTGCCGTTCGGCTGGCTGCTGCGGCCGGCCTGGGGCGCGCCGGCGATCTATGCCGCGGAGCTGGCCGCGAACGTGATCGGCGGCGCGATCGCCGCGCTCGTCGTCATGCACGCCCTGCGGAACTTTAGCGGCCGCGGGTGACGCTTCGTTAACCATCATTGGCCATACCCCCGGGCGATATCGGGGGCATGGACTTAGATGGACGACCTGCTGGCAGATTTCGTGGCCGAAACCCGCGAGATGCTTCAAGCGATCGAGGGCGAGATCGTGGCGTGGGAAGCCGATCCCGCGGACCGCGAGCGGCTCGACGCGATTTTCCGATTCGTCCACACGGTCAAGGGAAACTGCGGCTTCTTCGACTTTCCGCGCCTGGAAAAACTCAGCCACGCGGCCGAAAGCGCGCTTTCCGAAGTGCGCGCGGGCCAGCGCAAGGCCAGTTCCGGCCTGGTCAGCGGCGTCCTGGCGGTCATCGATCGCATTGGCGACATGGTGGAGGCGATCGATGCCGGCGAGCCCCTGCCCGAAGGGGGTGACGAACTGCTGGTCGCCGCGCTGGAGCCGAACGGCGAGGAACCGGACAGCGAGGCCCTGCGCAGCGAGGGGGAAACCGGCCAGCGCACGGCCCGCGCGGCCAGCGGAACCCGCTCGATCCGCCTGCCGGTGGAATTGCTCGACCGGATGATGGTGGGGGTTTCGGACATGGTCCTGGCCCGCAACGAGCTGGCGCGCAGGCTGCGCGAACAGGGGGCCGATCCCGCGCTGGAGGCGCCCTTCGAACGCCTGTCCTCGATCCTCGACAGCGTGCGCGAAGGCGCCACGCGGATGCGGATGCAGCGGCTGGAGCATCTCTTCGGCACGCTGCCGCGCATGGTGCGCGACCTCTCGGCCGAACTGGGCAAGCAGGTGATGATCGATCTCGACGGCGGCGACGTCGAGCTGGACCGCGAGATGATCGAATCGGTCCGCGATCCGCTGACCCACATCCTGCGCAATGCCATCGACCACGGGATAGAGCCGCCGTCCGAACGGATCGCCGCCGGCAAGCGCGAGATCGGCACGATCACCGTTTCCGCGCGCCGCACGGGCAACCGGATCGTCGTCGCCGTCAGCGACGACGGCCGGGGCATCGCGCTCGACCGGCTGCGCGAGAAGGCGGTGGCCGCCGGCATCCTTGGCCAGGCCGAGGCCGCGGCCCTGGGCGAGGAGGCCACGCTCGACCTCATCTTCGCGCCGGGTTTCTCCACCGCCGACGCGGTCAGCCAGGTGTCCGGCCGCGGCGTGGGCATGGACGTGGTGCGCGCCAATATCGAACGGATCGGGGGCTCGGTCACCGTGTCCAGCAAGGCCGGCCAGGGCACGATCGTCTATCTCTACGTCCCGCTGACGCTCAGCATCGTCGAGGGGCTGACGGTCCGCGTCGGCGAGCACACGCTGGGCCTGCCGCGATCCTATATCGTCGAGATCGCGCGCAGCGTCTCGCGCGCGATCTCGGTCGATCGCCTGGGCGACGGGATCTTCCTGACCTTCCGCGACCAGCGCGTGCCGTGCCTCGACCTCGCCGAAGTGCTCGACCTCGATGCGCCGGTGGACCTCGAACGTGCGACGTTCGTCTTCCTGCGGCTCGTCAGCGGCGACCTGTTCGCGCTGGCGGTGGACCGGGTGCTCGACAACGAGGATTTCGTTCTCAAGCCCCTGCCCCCCGCGCTGGAGGAAATCGGGCTGTTCGGGGGAACCGCCCTGCTCGACGACGGGCAGCCGATCCTGAAGCTCGACGTGCCCGCCCTGGCCGAACGGCACGGATTGGCGGGCCCCGGGCGGGTGCGCGCGAAAGTGGAGGAACCGGCGCAGGCGCCGATCCAGGCGCAGGCGCAGCACATCGTCGTGTTCGAAGGGTTCGACGGGCGCCGTCTCGGCCTGCGGATGCAGCCGATCCGGCACATCCACACGGTCCCGGTGTCGGCGATCGAGCGCACCGGTTCGGCCATGCTGGCCAACGTGGACGGGGCGATCCTGCCGCTGACCGGGATCGACGCCGTTCCGCAGGAGCGCGAGACCATCATCGCGCTTCGCCTGAGCGACGGAGAGGCGGAATTGCTCCACGCCGCGCGCGCGATCGTCGACACGGTGGAACTGGGCGAAGACGTCGTCCCGCTCGACGGCGACGACGCGCTCGAAGGCAGCGTGCTGGTGGAAGGCCGGATCGTCGGCCTCGTCGATACCCACCGGCTCTTCGCCCGCCACGGGCGCAGGGCCGTCACCACGCGGCGACCGACCTGCCGCATTCCCGCCGGCGATGCCTGGGCGACCGGCTTCCTCGCCCCGCTGCTGCAGGGCGCGGGCTACGATGTCCTGGGCGACGGCGATCCGCGACCGGCCGATGTCGCGGTGGTTCTCGACGAGAGCGCGCCGGGGGCCGCCGCGGGCCGCATCCTGCGGCTGCGTTCGCGCCCGGAACCGTCGAACGACGCGCCCGACAGCATCTATCGATACGACCGCGACGGCCTGCTCTCCGCCCTCGCCGGCACGCATGCGAAAGGCGCCTGATGGACGATCTCCTCCTCCTCACCCGGATCGCCGGGCGCCCGGCCGCCTTTCGCGCGGTGGACGTGCGCTCGATCATCGAACTCGGCACGATCACCCCGGTGCCGCGCGCGCCCGATTTCGTCGCCGGGATCACCGCCCTGCGCAGCCGCGCGCTGACCGTGATCGACGCGCGCCGGATCCTCGGCGCCCGGGGCGGTCGCGACAGCGCCGACGACCGCAGCCCGGTGGTGGACATCGCCGGCCATTCCTACGCCCTCCTGGTCGACAAGGTGGCCGACGTGGTCGCCGGGGTCGGCGCGCTCTCGCCGGTCGGCCCCACCCTCGGCCCGCGCTGGAGCGCCTGCGCCCAGGGCATGATCGAAACTGCCGCCGGGCCCGCGATCGTGATGGACGTGCCCGCCCTGATAACCGGCCCGCAGAAGGCCGCCGCTTAAACTCATGGTTACCCGGACGGTATAACCGGCAAACCGCAAACTAAGGATCGCACCAATGAAGACCTGCCTGATCGTCGACGATTCCCGCGTGATCCGAAAGGTATCGCGCCATATCCTGGAATCGCTGGGCTTCGCCGTCGAGGAAGCCGAAAACGGCCAGGCGGCGGCCGCCCAGTGCGAATCGGGCATGCCGGACCTGATCCTGCTCGACTGGAACATGCCGATCATGAACGGCATCGAGTTCATCAACCACCTGCGCCAGATGCCGGGGGGCGACAAGCCGAAGGTGGTTTTCTGCACGACCGAGAACGACGTCGCACATATCCGCGAGGCGATCGGTGCGGGTGCGGACGAATACGTGATGAAGCCGTTCGACCACGAAACGCTGCAGATCAAGCTCCAGCTCGTCGGCATGGCCTGACGGGGCCATGACGGCGCAGGGCACGATCACGGCCTCCCCGCACGGGGGCGCGGACGGCGCGGCATCGCCCACCAGGGTGATGATCGTCGACGATTCGCTGATCGTGCGCACCGTCCTTTCCAAGATCATCTCGGCCGAACGCGACATGGCCGTGGTGGGCAAGACGGGCAGCGCGGAAACCGCGCTGGCAAGCCTCGCCCGCACGCCTGCCGACGTCGTGCTGCTGGACCTGGAAATGCCGGGAATGGGCGGTCTCCACGCCCTGCCGCGGATCCTCTCGATCTGCCCGGGCTGCCGGGTGCTGGTCGTCTCCTCGCTGACCAGGGCGGGGGCCGAACACACGCTGGCCGCGCTTTCCACCGGCGCGGCGGACACAATGCTGAAGCCGCGCAGCGGCGAATTCGACGAGGCCTATCGCCAGGCGCTGCTCCAGCGCATCCGCGTCCTGGGCCGGCGCGGCCATCCCGGTGCGGAAGCACCGCGGCCGGCGCCGCCAACGCTGCGTTCGCGCAACCGCGCGGGGCCGCTCGAAGTGATCGGCATCGGCGCCTCCACCGGGGGCATCCACGCGCTCTGCGTCCTGCTGCGCAACCTGCCGCGGCAGCTGGCGGCCCCGATCCTGGTGACGCAGCACCTGCCGGCCAATTTCATGGCCGTTTTCGCACACCAGCTGGAACTGGCCAGCGGCCGCAGCGCGCGGGTCCTCGCCGGCCCGATGGCCTTGCGGCCGGGCTGCATCGTGATCGCCCCGGGCGATGCCCATCTCGTCCTGCGGCGGGAGGAGGACCGGCTGGTCGCAGACCCGGCCAGCTTCCGCGCCCCCAGCGGCTGCCTGCCCTCGGTCGACCCGATGTTCGAGAGCATGGCCGAAACGACGGGGGCCGGCGCGCTCGGGATCGTCCTGTCGGGCATGGGCCGCGACGGCGCGCTGGGCGCGCGAAGCCTGGTCGATGCGGGGGGCAATATCATCGCCCAGGACGAAGCCAGCTCCTCCGTCTGGGGCATGCCGCGCGCGGTCGCGGAAAGCGGGCTGGCCTCGGCCATCCTGCCGCCCGACAAGATCGCCCTCAGGATCGCGGTCCATGCCGGAGATGCGGCGTGGAAGTGACGCGGGCATCGCACCGGATCATCGCGGAGCTGCTGATGCGGCGGACGGGCCAGCAGCTGACGAGCGGCCGCGAATGGCGGATCGAGAGCGCGCTGGCCGGCCTGTTCCGCGAATACGGGATCGCCAATGCCGACCAGCTGGTCTGCCTGCTCGACGGCCCCGACGCCGACGGGCTGGCCCGGCGCGTGGTCGAGGCCCTGCTCAACAACGAGACTTATTTCTTTCGCGACCGCCAGCTGTTCCAGCAGCTGACCGAGACGGTCCTGCCCGATCTCGCCCGGTCGCGGGCCGCCACGCGCCGCCTGTCGATCTGGTCCGCCGGCTGCTCGACCGGGCAGGAGGCGCTGTCGCTGGCGATGATCTTCGCCGAGCGGCCCCAGGCCTGGCGCGGCTGGACGATCGACATCCTCGGCACCGACATCTCCGCCCAGGCGATTTCCGCCGCCCGCCGCGCGCGCTACAGCCAGTTCGAGATCCAGCGCGGGCTCGGCGTCGTGCAGATGCTCAAGCATTTCCGCGAAACCGCCCACGGGTGGGAACCGGACCCGGCGCTGCTCGCGCCGATCCGCTACCGCGTCGGCAATATCCTCGACGAGCAGGCCCGGCCGGAACGCTTCGACCTGGTCCTGTGCCGCAACGTCCTGCTCTATTTCGACCACGCGACGCGCGACACCGCGTTCGCCCGGCTGGCTTCGAGCCTGCGCGGCGACGGGTGGCTGATGCTCGGTTCCGGCGAAAGCGTGGGCGGCCGGTCCGACCTGTTCGAATCCGCGACCGAGGTCCAGGGCCTCTATCGCCGCGCCGGGCACCTGGCCGCCGAACAGCAAGGTAAACCCGCGTTTAACGCTTCGTTAGTGCAGCGCGGCTAAACGGTTCGCGATAAGAGGGGTTGGGGCACAGGCGGTGACACTGGAGGCAGAACAGCACGGCTTCGCACCGCGTTTGCTGGTCATCGTGCCCCTGGTGGTGCTGACCGCGATCTACGCCGCGATCTGCCTCGCCCTCCTGCTCGGCGACGACTACGGCTTTGCCCGGACATCGCACCTGATCCTGGGCGGCAGCGCGATCTACGCGATCGCCGTGCTCCTGCTGCTGCGGTTCGGCTTCGCGCATGTCGCCCGGCTCGAACGGCTGGGGATCACCGACAGCCTCAGCCAGCTGCCCAATCGCCGCGCGCTCCACCGCAACATCGCCTCGGGTTCGGGGCCGAACCAGGAAATCGCCGTCGCCCTGATCGATCTCGACGGGTTCAAGACGATCAACGACCTCTATGGCCACGGGATGGGCGACCAGCTGATCAAGGAAGTGGCCGCCAACCTGCGCCAGCTGTGCGGCGAGGACGCGGTCGCCTATCGCCTGGGCGGAGACGAGTTCGCGATCAGCCTGATCGGCCCGCTCGCCGGCACGCTGCTGGAGGGGATCTGCCGCGGGTTCCTCGAAACGCTGACCCACCCGGTCGGGGTGGCAGGCAAGAAGATCCCGGTGGGGGCGAGCGTCGGGCTGGCCCGCTGCACCGCCGCGGAGCCGCTCGATTCGTCCGAGCTCCTGCGCCGCGCCGACGTCGCGATGTACGTTTCGAAGCGCGACGGGAAGATGCGCTGCACCTGGTTCAAGCCCGAGTTCGACCATAGCCTGGAGGCCCTGCGCGATCTCGACAACGAGCTGCGCGCCGGCCTGCTCAACAACGAGTTCGAGGTTCATTACCAGCCGCTGGTCGATGCGCGCACGCACGAGATCGTGGCGGCCGAGGCGCTGCTGCGCTGGGCGCGGCCCGACGGGCGCGAGATCGGCCCCGACGTCTTCGTGCCGGTGGCGGAAGAATCGGGGCTGATCAACTCGATCGGCCAGTGGGTCCTGCGCCGGGCCTGCACCGATGCGCTGTCGTGGGACATCCAGCTGTCGGTCAACATATCCGCCGCGCAGCTGCGCAACCCGGAATTCCCCTTCCAGCTCGGCCAGATCCTGGAGGAAACGGGCCTGCCGCCCGAGCGGCTGGAACTGGAGATCACCGAGACCTGCCTCGTGCTCGACCCGGTGGTGGCGGAGCGCACGCTCGACCTCGTGCGCGGGCTCGGCGTCGATGTCGTGCTCGACGATTTCGGCACCGGCTATGCGTCGATCGGGTTCCTGCGCCAGTTCCGGTTCGAAAAGCTCAAGCTCGACAGGTCGCTGGTGGTCGATGCCGCCAGCGACGAAAGCTCGCGCGCGATGATGCTCTCCTCCATCTCGATGGCGCGCGCGCTCGCCATGCGCGTCACGGCCGAGGGGGTCGAGACCGAAGACCAGGCAACCATGGTCCGCAGCGCGGGCTGCGACCACCTGCAGGGCTGGCTCTACTTCGCGCCGATGCCCGCGCGCGACATCGCGCCCCATCTCTCACGCCCAGCTTCAGCAAACGGCGCCCGGAAAAGGCCGGGAAGGAAAGTAGCATGACCGCCCAGACAAAGATCATCGTCCCCGACGAAATGCGCGAGGAGATCGAGCAGGTCGTGCTCGATCACGCGGGCCCGGCGCGGCCTGTGCGCTCGGCCCTCTTCCGGCGGCTCAACGACCAGTCGCTGGGCCGCAAGCTCGCGCTGCTCAGCGGCGTGCCGCTGGCCGCGCTCGCCGCTATCGCGGGGCTGGCCTGGGTGGCGCTGGGCACGAACGATCCCGGGACCGCGGCCAGCCTGCGGTGGGTCATCGTCGCGGTCACGGCCGTGCTGATCGTGCTGGGCATCGTCGCGATACGCCTGGTCCTGGCGGGCACGTCGAACGCATTGCGCAAGCTGGCGGGCGACATGACCGCGCTCGCCGCCGGCCACCGCGACTTCACCATCAAGGGCACCGAGCGGCAGGACGAAGTGGGCGAGATCGCCCGCGCGTTCGAGGTCTTCGTCAAGTCGGGCCGCAAGCTCGACGAAATGTTCGAAACCCGCCGCGGCGAACGCAAGCGCCGGCGCGAGGAGATGCGCGCGCTCATCCGGTCGTTCGAATCGAACGTCGGCCACGTCGTCAACGGCGTCTCCACCGCATCGGTGCAACTGAAGCAGACGGCCAGCTCGATGGCCGAGGCCGCGGAGCGCGGCGCGGGGCAGACCTCGCGCGTGGCCCAGGCCATGGCCGAGGCGTCCTCCGGCGTCACCGCCGCCGCGGCCGCGTCGGACGAATTCGCAATGTCGATCGGCGAGATCAGCCGCCAGGCGGCCCAGTCGGCCGAGCTGGCGCGCGAGGCCACGGGCTCCACGCAGAAGGCCAACGACACGATTTCCGCCCTGTCGAAGACCGCGGAGGAAATCGGCCAGGTCGTGGAACTGATCTCCACCATCGCGCAGCGCACCAACCTGCTGGCGCTCAACGCCTCGATCGAGGCGGCCCGCGGGGGCGAGGCGGGGCGCGGGTTCGCCGTCGTCGCTTCCGAAGTGAAGGAACTGGCCGCCCAGACCGGGCGCGCGACCGAGCAGGTCGCCCGGCAGATCCAGGCGATCCAGGATTCGACCGGGGCCAGCGTGGGCGCGCTCCACGCGGTCGCCGAACAGGTCCAGCAGCTCGAATCGACGGCGATCTCGATCGCCTCGGCCGTGGACCAGCAATCGGTCGCCGGGCAGGAACTGGCGCGCAATATCGATCTCGCCGCGCGCGGGACCAGCGAAGTGCGCTCCAATGTCGAGCAGATCCGCGAAACCGCGCTCTCGACCGGGGCCGCCGCCTCGCAGGTGCTCAGTTCCGCGACCGAGCTCGAAGGCCAGGCCTCGACCTTGCGCGAACAGGTCGCCCGCGTGCTCGATGCGGTGCAGAAGCGCAACTGACGCGCCGCCCACCCCGCCGGCAAAGGCCGGCCGCAACTAGAGATTGCTGCCGCGCGCATCGCGGCGCTATGTGACCCCGACCGGGCACGGCGATGCCCGCGGACGGGGAGAGAGACGTGCCGGGGGCAACCCTAACCCGGATCGGCAAGCGTTTCGGCGCGGTGCAGCTGTTCGATGGCTTCGACCTCTCGGTCGGCGACGGCGAATTCGTGGTCGTCGTCGGGCCGTCGGGCTGCGGCAAGTCCACCCTCCTGCGCCTGGTCGCCGGGCTGGAAAGCCCGGACGAGGGCACGATCCACATCGGCGCGCGGCGGATCGACCGGCTGCCTCCCGGCGAGCGGGGAGTGGCGATGGTGTTCCAGTCCTACGCCCTCTACCCGCAGATGACGGTGGCCCAGAACATCGGCTTCCCCCTGCGCATGGCGGGCCGGCCGCGCGCGGCGATCGAGCGCGCGGTCGCACGCGCCTGCGACATGCTCGGCCTGTCCGACCTCGCCGGGCGGCGCCCGGCCCAGCTTTCGGGCGGCCAGCGGCAACGGGTGGCGATCGGCCGCGCGATCGTGCGCGAGCCGGACCTGTTCCTGTTCGACGAGCCGCTTTCCAACCTCGATGCCGGCCTGCGCGCGCGGATGCGGCGCGAATTCGCCGAACTTCACGCGCGCCTGGGCACGACCACGATCTACGTCACCCACGACCAGGCCGAGGCGATGGCGCTGGCCGACCGGATCGTCCTGCTGCGCGACGGGGGGATCGAACAGCACGGCACGCCGGAGGAGCTCTATCATCGCCCGGCATCGCTCTTCGCCGCGCGGTTCTTCGGCCAGCCGGCGATCAACGCCCTGCCTGCGCGCGTCGTGCAGGCGGACGCGGAGGGGATGGAAGTGGCGACCGGGCACGAGGGGGAACGCCTGGTCCTGCCGCCGCGCGCCGCCGGCCCCCTGCCGGCCGGCAGCCGCGTGACCCTGGCCGTCCGGCCCGAGGCACTGGCCGCCGCGCCGGGGGGCGGCCGGGTCCGCTTCGCCCCGCGCGCCGTCGCCTATGCCGAGTGGTTCGGGGGAGAACGACACGTGGGCCTGGGCACGGGCGACGGCGCGCTCACGTGGCGCGCGATGGGCGGCCCGGCGCCCGAAACCGGGGCCGCCGTCACCCTCTGGGCCGAGGCGCACGACGTCCTGGTCTTCGCGCCCGACGGGCAGGCAATGGCGAGCGCGCCATTGCCCCGTGTGTGAAAACGGTTACACTTGGCGCCGGAGAGGGTTGGTGCCGGAGAGGGGTGGCATGGTCACGATTCGGGATGTTGCGAAAGAAGCGGGCGTTTCGGTTGCCACCGTTTCCCGCGCGCTCAACGGCCATACCAACGTTACCAAGGAAACGCGCGAGGCGATCGAGGCCGCGGCCAAGGCGCTCAACTTCGTGCCCCATTCGGGCGCGCGCAGCCTGACGATCCGCCAGACCGACACGATCGGCGTGATCCTGCCCGACCTGTTCGGGGAATTCTTCTCCGAGATCATCCGGGGGATCGACATGATCGCCCACGGCGCGGGCAAGCACCTGCTGCTGGGCAACATGCACGGCAGCTCGCACGAAACGACCAGCGCGATCCGGGCCATGCGCGGGCGGGTCGACGGGCTGCTGCTGATGCCGCCCGATTCGACGGCCGAGCTGCTGACCGATCACCTCGACCCGGGGATGCCGACCGTGCTCCTCAACGCCCAGGCGGGCGGCAGCGACGTGCCCTTCGTCGCGGTCGACAACTATCACGGCGCGCGCACGATCACCGAACACCTGATCGATTGCGGGCGCAGGCGGATCGTCCACATCGCCGGGCCCAAGCACAACCGCGACGCGCGCGAGCGGCTGCGCGGCTTCACCGATGCCATGCGCGAAAAGGCGGGTGAAACGCAGCCGGTCGTCCTGCCCGGCGATTTCACCGAGGGCGCGGGGCGCGAGGCGGCGCGCCTGCTGCTGGCGGGGCAGGTGCCGGCCGACGCGGTCTTCGCGTCGAACGACGTCATGGCGGTGGGCCTGATCTCCGTGCTCGACGAAGCGGGCGTGGCGATCGGGCGCGACATGCTCGTCGCCGGTTTCGACGACATCCCGCTCGCCCGCCATATCACGCCGCGGCTGACCACGATGCAATCGAACATGGCGCAGCTCGGCTCCACCGCGGCCATGCTGCTCCTGCGCATGTTGCGCGGCGAACAGCTGGGCATGGCGCACGGGGTCGTCCTGTCGCCCAGCCTCGCCGGCCGCGAATCGACCCTCGGCCCCGAAACGGGCACCGCCAGATCGCCCGCCGGACGCGGGTAATGGGCCCCGGGCTTTCGCGCCGCCGCCTGCTCGTCTCGGCCGCCGCCGGGTCGGCCGCGCTCGCGCTGGGCGGCTGCGGACGGTCCGATGCGCTGACCTTCTGGGCCATCGGCAACGAGGCCGCCGCGCTGCCCGCGCTGCTCGATCGCCACGGCCTCGGCACCGTCCGGGTGCAACCCCTTCCCTGGTCGGGCGCGCACCAGAAGCTGTTGACCGGCTTCGTGGGCAAATCCCTGCCCGACCTGGCCCAGGTGGGAAACAGCTGGCTGGGCGAACTCGACGCGATCGGCGCGCTCGCCCCTGCCCCCGGCGATGTCACCGGCGGCAGCGACCCCTTCCCCGCTGTGATCGGCAGCAATCGCATTGCCGGGCGGCTGATCGCAGTGCCGTGGTATGTCGATACCCGCGTGCAGTTCTATCGCAGCGACCTGTTCGCGCGCGCCGGCTACGCGGCCCCGCCGCTGGAATGGGCGGCCTGGAAGCGCGCGCTCGCCCGGGTCCGCGCGCTGGCCGGGGGCGAGGCGTTCGGCGTCCTCCTCCCGCTCGACGAGTTCGAGCACCTGCAGACTTTCGCGCTCTCCGCCGGTGCCGGCTTCCTGCGCGAGGGGGGCACGCGCGGGGCCTTCGGCGCGCCCGAGTTCGTCGAGGCGCTGGGTTTCTACAAGTCGCTGTTCGACGATGGTCTCGCCCCCGTCGTCACCGGCGCGCAGATCGCCAACCGCTGGGCCGAGTTCGCCCGCGGCTGGTTCGCGGTCTATCCCTCCGGCCCGTGGATGATCGGCGAGATGCGCGAACGGCTGCCGCCGGCCATCCAGGGCAAGTGGGCGACCGCCCCCCATCCCGGCCCCGATGGGATCGGCGCCTCGGCCCCGGGCGGATCGAGCCTGGTCGTCTTCGCCGGCGGCGCGCGCCAGCGCGAGGCATGGGACGTCGTGCGCCGCCTGCTGCGCCCCGATGCCCAGCTCGCCCTGCACCGCGCGACCGGCGACCTGCCGGCAATGCGTTCGGCCTGGACCGGCGGCGCGCTCGCGGCGGACCCGGTTGTCGCCCCCTTCGCCCGCCAGATCGACCACGCGCGGCCCCTGCCCAAGGTGCCGGAGTGGGAACGGATCGTCACCGAGATGCAGGTCGTCGCAGAGCGCATGGTGCGCGGAGAGTTCACCGTTCGCGGCGCGGCGCGCGAGATGGACCGGCGGGTCGATCGCATCCTGGCCAAGCGCCGCTGGATGGCCGAGAGGGGCAAGGCGTGAGCGCAGGCGCGGGGCCAGGCACTGCCGCTGCCACGACCGTCGCCGCGGCGACGCGGGCGGAGCGGCGCGCCGGCTGGCTGTTCAGCGCGCCCGCGCTGCTCGCGATCGCGCTGTTCTTCGTCCTGCCGACGATCGCCTCGCTCGCGCTCAGCCTGACCGATTTCGACATCTATGCCCTGGCCGACATCGGCAACCTGCGTTTCGTCGGGCTGGCCAACTATTCCGCCCTCCTGGGCGATCCGCTGTTCTGGACCGCGCTGCGCAACACGCTGTGGTTCGTCGCCCTCGGCGTCCCGGCGATCATGCTCGTCGCCTTCGCCGCCGCGGTGCTGGTGAACGAGCGGCTCGTCGCCTGGCGGCCGCTCTGGCGCGCGGTCTTCTTCGCCCCCTATGTCGCCACCCTGGTCGCCGCGGCGGTCGTGTGGAAATACCTGCTCCACGCGCGCTACGGCCTGCTCAACCACGCGCTGGCGGCCATCGGCCTGCCGCCGGTGGACTGGCTGGGCGACCCGCGCTGGGCGATTCCCGCGATCACCCTGTTCGTCGTGTGGAAGAGCTTCGGCTACTCGATGCTGATCTTCCTCGCCGCGCTGCAGACCGTCCCGCGCGAGCTGGAGGAAGCCGCCCGGATCGACGGCGCCGGCTGGTGGTCGCGCCTGCGCCACGTCACCCTGCCCGCGATCGCCCCGGCGGCGGGCCTCGTCGCCGTGCTCGCCGTGGTGTCGATGTTCCAGCTTTTCGCAGAGCCATACGTGATGACCGAAGGCGGGCCGGCGCAATCGACGATCACCGTGCTCTACCTGATGTTCGACCAGGGGTTCCAGTGGTGGAACCTGGGCCTGGGGGCGGCAGTGGCCGTGGTCCTGTTCGGCTGCATCCTCGTCGCCGCGCTCGCCCCGGCGGCCGCGCTGCGGCTCTTTCGCGGGCGCGGCGGATGAAGGCGCGCCTTGCCATGACCGCGCTCGCTGCGCTGTTCGCCGCGATCACCCTCGCGCCGCTGCTGTGGATGGTGGCGGTCAGCCTGATGCAGCCAGGCGAGGCGGGCCGGTTCCCGCCGCCGCTGGTGCCCGCCGATCCGACTCTCGCCCATTACCGCGCGCTGTTCGCGAACCAGGGCATGGGCCTGTTCCTGCTCAACAGCCTCGCGATCTCTACCCTCGCCACCGTCCTCGCGCTGATCTTCACGCTGCCGGCCGGCTATGCCTTCGCCCGCCTGCGCTACCCGGGTCGCGACACGACGGTGCGGGTGCTTCTCGCGCTGCTGCTGGTTCCCGGGCAGATCGGGATGCTGCCGCTGTTCCTGGAACTCAAGGCGCTGGGGCTGGTCAACTCCTACGCCGGGGTCCTGGTGCCCTGGCTGGCGGGGATCGTCGGCATATTCCTCGTGCGGCAATATGCCCTCGCCATCCCGCTCGACCTGGTCGAGGCCGCGCGGATCGACGGCGCGAGCGAGTGGCGCATCTTCCGCCACGTCGCCCTGCCCGTCATGCGCCCGGCGATCGCGACGCTCGCGCTGTTCGTGTTCCTCGGCAGCTGGAACGACTTTCTCTGGCCGCTGATCGTCCTGTCCGATCACGACCTCTACACCCTGCCGGTCGCGCTCGCCGCGCTCGGGCGCGAACGTTCGCAGGATATCGAGCTGATGATGGCCGGATCGGTGGTCACCACCGTCCCCGTCCTCGTCCTGTTCCTGGCGCTTCAGCGCCAGTTCGTCGGCGGCCTCCTGGCCGGAAGTGTCAAAGGATGACGATGAAACGACTGATCCCTTTCGCCCTTGCCTGTTGCGCCGCGGCCTGCACCGCGCCCGGCCCCCTTCATGCGCGCGCGCCGGCATTGCAGGCCGGGCAGCATCCCCGGCCCCCGGTCGCGCCGGGCGGCTACGAATACCAGCTCCACCTGCCGCCGGGCGCTGCGCGCGCGGACGAGGACGGGGGCCCGCGCTGGCCGCTGATGATCTTCCTCCACGGCTCGGGCGAACGGGGCAGCGACATCGCCCGGGTCAAGGTCCATGGCCCGCCCAGGATCGCCGAGCGCGACCCTGCCTTCCCCTTCATCCTGGTGTCCCCCCAGCTCCCGGCCGGGGAGGACTGGGACCTCGCCCGGCTCGACGCGCTGCTGGATCATGCCCTGGCCACGCTGCCGGTCGATCCGGCGCGGATCTACCTCACCGGCCTCAGCCGCGGCGGCCATGCCACGTGGCGTTGGGCCGCGGCGGAGCCGGGGCGTTTCGCCGCGATTGCCCCGGTTGCCGGGCGCGGCGATCCCGCCAGCGCCTGCGCCTTGACGGATATCCCCACCTGGGCCTTCCACGGCGACCGCGACGATGTCGTCACGCCCGAAGGCAGCTTCGCCATGGCCCGTGCGATCCGCGCCTGCGGCGGGCGCAGCAGCCGCCTGACGATCTACCCCGACCTGGGGCACAACGCCTGGGACCCGGCCTACGACGACCCGGCGCTCTATCTCTGGCTCCTGTCCCATCGGATCGAGGGAGGCGCACGATGAGCCGGACCTTTCCCGACCGGTTCCTGTGGGGCGCGGCAACCGCCGCTTACCAGGTCGAGGGCTCGCCGCTGGCCGACGGGGCCGGGGCCAGCATCTGGCACCGCTTCACCCACGATCCGCGCCTGATGATCGCCAGCGGCGACACCGGGGACGTCGCCTGCGACCACTACAACCGGATGGAAGGCGACGTCGAACTGATGAAGCAGCTGGGCCTGCAGGCCTATCGCTTCAGCATTTCGTGGAGCCGGATTCTGCCCGAGGGCACGGGGCGGGTGAACCAGGCCGGGCTCGACTTCTATCGCCGCCTGGTCGATCGGCTGAACGATGCGGGGATCGTGCCGCTGCCCACGCTCTACCACTGGGATCTTCCCGCCGCGCTCGACGACCGCGGGGGCTGGCTCAACCGCGACGTGGCCGAATGGTTCGGCGAATATGCCGCCGTCATGTACCGCGCGCTCGACGGCGAGGTCCGCCGCTGGGCGACGCTGAACGAACCGTGGGTCGTGGCCGACGGCGGCTATCTCAACGGCGTGCTCGCGCCGGGCCATCGCAGCATCTTCGAATGCGCGATCGCCAGCCGCAACCTGATGCGCGCCCACGGCCGGGCGGTGCAGGCCTATCGCGAAACGGGGCGGCACGAAGTCGGCGTGGTCTTCAATATCGAGCCCAAGTTCCCGGCCAGCGACCGGCCGGAAGACGTCGCCGCCGCCGCGCGCGCCGATGCCTACATGAACCGCCAGTATGCCGACCCGGCCCTGCTGGGCGCTTGCCCGCCCGAACTGCGCGACGTCTATGGCGAGGCGTGGGAGGACTGGTCCGCCGACGACCTTGCCCTGGCGTGCCAGCCGGTCGATTTCGTCGGCATCAACTACTACACCCGCTCGGTCGTGCGGGCCAGCGAGAGCGCCTGGCCGCTGCGGGCGGAGGCGGTGGTGCAGGAAGGGGCGCAGCACACCGAAACCGGCTGGGAAGTCTTCCCCCCGGCGATGACGCGCACCCTGCTCTGGTTCCGCGAACGCTACGGCGAGATCCCGCTCTACATCATGGAAAACGGCGCGGCCTTCGCCGACCCGGCGAGCAGCGCCGACGGCCCGATCGCCGACGAGGACCGGTGCCGCTATCTCGCCGCGCACATCGGCGCCGTCCACGATGCGATCGCGGCCGGCGTGGACGTGCGCGGCTACATGGTATGGTCGCTGTTCGACAACCTCGAATGGGCGCTCGGCTATGCCAAGCGCTTCGGGATCGTTCACGTCGATTACGACACGCTGGCACGCACGCCGAAGAAATCGGCCGATCTCTATCGCCGCATCGTCGAGAGCAACGGAGCGGCGATCGGCGACGTATCGAGCAGCGCGTCGAAAATATCCGGGGCGGGTTGACGGCGGCCCGGCGCGCACCGGCGCCGGGCCGGCAGGCCGTTACTCGCCCTCGTCCAGCCAGCCCCCGGCGAAGCCGAGCCGTTCCAGCCCGCGCCGGACATGCGGGTTCTTGCGCATCGTGCGCCAGACGAGGCCGCTGCGGTGGTTTTCCAGCATCGCGAGGATCGGGCCCTGGTCGATGCCCAGGTGGTCGCCCGCGATCCAGCCGCGTTCGGGATCGACCGTGCCGGTATCGCTGCCGGCATCGGTGAAGGTGTAGCTGGGGTTGAACGCGTCCTTGAACCCGTAACGGGTATAGAGCGCTTCGCCGTAGGCGGCGCGCATGTTCATCAGCGCGGGGATCGTTACCTCGGGGGCGAAGGGAATCGACCCGCCGGCCGCGGTCGGCACGATCGTGCCGTCGTCCACCACCCGTTCGGCGCTGACGCCGCGCGCCGAATAGCCCATGAATTCGCGCGGGCGGCCGTTCACCTCGCGCCCGCTGGCCGCGCCGGTCGGCCCGTCGGAAGCGGTCCAGCCCCAGATATCGGCGGAATAGCCGGTCCAGTCGTTCGGATTGTCCGCGCCATAGGCGCGCTGGCTCAAGGTCGCGCGGCGGCTGTTTTCGAAATAGTCGATGCTCTTGGCGCGCATGAAATCGTCGCGAATGCCGCGGAAATCGATCCAGACATGGCTGTACTGGTGGCCGAAGAGCGGCTCGAACTGCAGGTGCTCGTAACCGTAGTAGTCGCCCCAGTCCTCCTCGAGGTGGGCGGCCCAGCCGGTGTCCCAGGCATCCTTGCCGACCGGGTGCGTGGGCGAGCCGGCGGCGAGGACGTAGACCAGCATCGCCTCGTTGTAGCCGACCCAGTCGTGGGTGCCGAAATCGCCCCCCTCGCCCCGCTCGGGATACCAGCCCATCGCGATCGCCTTGCCGCTGCCGCCGTTGGCCGACGGGATCGTGCTGTTTTCGCGCTGGACGAAAGTCCAGTCCACGCGGCGGTAGATCTTCTCCGCCAGCGCTCGGATTTCCGCCTCGACCGCGTCGTCGCGATCGAAGTAGCTTTGCGCGAACAGCACGCCGCCCAGCAGCAGCGCGGTATCGACCGTCGACAGCTCGGTCCGGCCGCGGCGGGTGCCGTCCTCGTTGTTGAGGAAGTGGTAGAAGAAGCCCTTGTGCCCGGCCGTGCCCGACACCGCCGGCCCTTGCGGCGCGTTCCAGTAGAAGTCCAGGCAGTCGCGCGTGCGCGCGGCAGCCTCGGCGCGCGAGACGTAGCCACGCTCCGCCCCGATGCCGTAGGCGGTGAGCGCAAAGCCGGTCGCCGCGATCGAGGAGAACGGGTTGCTGGGCCACCGGTCGGGCGCGAGGCAGCGCCGGGTATCGGTGGTTTCCCAGAAATAGCGGAAGGTGCGCTGCGACAGGTCTTCGGCGAAGGCGGCCTGCGCGGCGGGCGAATGGCCGGCCTGGCCGGCGGGCGCAGGCGGCGGCGACCCGGCCGTGCAGGCGGCCAGCGCGAGCAGCGGCAGGGTGAAAGCGGCGAAGCGGACGGACATTTCAGCTCCCAGGGCAAAGGACGCCTGGCCACCCCGGGGGAGGGGGGAGATGGGGTGGCCAGGTGCCCGATCGTGACCGGTCAGAATTCGAAACCGGCCGACACCTTGATGGTGCGCGGCGGATTCCCGCCCACGCCCAGCCCCGAGATGGTCAGGTAATCGGGCGAAGCGGGATCGGCGTTATAATCGACGTAGTTGCGATCGTTGAACAGGTTGATCACGTCCGCGCGGATCCAGATGCGCGTTTCGTCGGTGACGAACGGCAGCGAGAGGTACTTGGTCACCGCCAGGTCCATCTGGCGGAAGCCCCAGCGATCGCCGTTCGCATTCGCCTCGTTCGCAATCACGTCACGCGAGGGGTTCGGCCCGCCGGTGGAAATGAAGCTCTTGAGATAGGGCGGCGAGGCGATCTGGAACTTGCCCGAAAGGACCATGTCGATCGGCAGGTCGACCGAGCCGGTCATCACCAGGCGATGCTTGCGCACCCCGCTCGAACGGGTGACCGGGTAATCCTCCAGCGAGGGGAAGTCGAGCGCGAAGACTTCGCCGAAGTTCCGGTTCTCCTCCGCCTCGGTGTAGGTATAGGTCGCCGAGAGGCTCCAGGGCGAGGCGGGCGTGTAGTTCTTGTTCAGCTTGAGGTAGGCCGAATCGGCGCTCGTCTCGAGCCCGTTGGTCCCGATGATGATCGAGCCATAGCCCGCCGGCGCAAAGCCCCAGGGCGAATTGGGCGCGGCCGGTGCCGGCTCGAAGAACGAACCGTCGGGGCGCCGGTTGCCGAGCAGGTAGGCGAAACCGTCCTTGCTCTCGATATGGCTGAAGCCGACTTCGGCGTCGAAGTTCGACGTCAGCCGCCCGCGCAGGCCCAGGCTGAACTGGTCCGAATAGGGCATCTTCAGGTCGTTATCGATGAAGCGCAACTCGCGCCCGCCGCCGGTCCCGGCCTGGGCCAGGAGCTGCTGGCGCCCTTCCTCGGTCAGGTAGACCGGGTCCCACGGCACGCAGGTCGGGCTCGGGTCGCAGGTGTTGTTCGGATCGCCGGTGATGAAGTTGAACGTGCGCGTGGTGTAGGACCCGACGCTGATTTCCTGCTGGAGGAAATCGAACTGGTTGCGATCGTAGGACCGGCCATAGCCGCCGAACAGGGCGAAACGGCCGTCCTCGTCGAGTTCGTAGGTGAAGCCGAGACGCGGCTGGATCGCGCCGGTGAAGGCCTTCCGCTCGGTCCCGGTCGAGATGTAGTCGTTGATGTCGTAGTTCGCGTTGACGAGGTTGGGATAGTTCTCGGGCGAAACCGCCTCGACCGCGTCCTGCGGGTGGACGAAATCGAAGAAGGCCGGCGTTTCCTCGTAATCCCAGCGCACGCCAATGTTCAACGTCAGCCGGTCGGTCACTTCCCAGTCGTCCTGGGCGTAGATCCCGAACTGCCAGTTCTTCGAATTGACGATCGGGCTGCCGGTCCCGGTCTGGGCGCCGAACTGCACGCGATAGGGGATCGTGTCGTTGAACGTGCCGCCGCCCGGGTTGTAGGCGACGTTATAGGTATAGACCGGGTTGAAGTTGTTGAGCTCGAGCGTGTTCAGCTCCACCCACTTGCTCTTCACCCCCAGCTTGATCGTGTGGCCTTCGAAGCCGGTCCAGGTGAAATCGTTCTGGATCGCCCAGCCCTTCTGGCCCTTGTCCTGGTAATTGCCGCCCCCGCCGATCCGCAGCAGGTTGTCGCGCACGACCTCGCCCGGCTGGGGATCGGTCGGCGAGGGGCCGGCATAGGCGAAGAGCGAGGCGTTGGAGAACTCGACCGGGGTCGGCGCCCACTTCACGTCTTCGTAAGTGAGCTTGAGATCGTTGATCCAGTTGTCGGTCGTGTGCTCCCACCGGCCCGTCAGGCGCAGTTCCTCGACATCCTGCGAGCTGATCGTGGAGCGGGCGTTGATCCCGCTGCCCAGGAACTCGCCGCTTTCGTCGCGGTACTTGGCCGAGACCTCGAACAGGTCGCTGTTGCTCGGGACGAAATCGATCTTCCCGAAATAGAGGTCTTCATTGAAAGTCGAATTGGTCGGCCCGAACTCGTCCTGGTACTCGGCCGGGAAGAACGAGACCGGCAGCGCCAGGCCGGGCGTGATCTCGACCGGGCGTTCCTGGCGCTTCCCTTCGTACGTGACGAAGAAATGCATCACGTCCTTGATGATCGGCCCGCCCAGCGCGCCGCCGAACTGGAAGTCCTTCGTTTCCACCTTGCCCGGATTGCTGCCGTAAAGCTCGAGCGGAGTGGCCGCGCGCATGCTCTGGTCGGTATAGTCGATGAAGCCCTGGCCGTGGAACTCGTTGGTCCCCGAACGGGTGACCGCGGTGATCGCGACCGAGCTGACCTGGTCGAACTCCGCCTTGTAGTTCGACGAGATCACCCGGTATTCGCCGATCGCCATCTGCGGGAACGGGTTGCCCTGGGTCGAATCCTGCCCGGTCACGCCGTTCTTGAGGACATAGTCCTTCTGGCCGACGCCATCGATGAAGATGTTGACCGTGCGGCTGTCCTGCGCGCCACCCTGCAGGCGCGACTGGCCGTTCGCCCCGGTGACGAACTGCACGCCGGGCGCGAGATCGGCGAAGGCGAGGAAGTTGCGGTTGTTCTGCGGCAGCGTCTCGATCTGGCGCAGCGAGATATTGGCACCGACTTCGCCCCCTTCCATCGTGCGGATGCGATCGGCGACGACGACGATCTCGTTTCCGCCGGCCGGCGCGCCGGCCGGCGGCTGCCCGGCGCCGGCCTGCTGCGGGCCGAGGTCGAAATCGAGCACGGCATTCTGCGCCACGCGCAAGGTGAAGGAATCGGTCGTGCGCACGCCGTCGGCCGTGGTCACTTCCAGCCGATAGGTGCCCGGGCGCAGCGAGGCGAAGTTGTAATTGCCCCCGGCCCCGGCGGCGACGGTGCGGCGCACCCCGGTGTTCACTTCCACCGCGGTCACCTGGCTGATGCCCTGCGCGCCGGTCACCTGCCCGCGCAGCGAGGCGGTCGATTCCTGCGCGTGTGCAGGCGCGACGAGCGCGACCGACATGGCCCCGCCGGCAACGCCGATCGCCAGCGCGGCGGCGAGCCTGCGGGCCAGGCGGGTCTGGGTGAACGGATTGCGAGATTCGAACTTGGTCATGGTTTCCTCCCCACGTCGGCCGCCCCTTGAGGGTCGATCCGAAAAGCTACCTGCGTGACGGCGGGCCTTGTCGCCCGAACCGCCGAATCAACTCGATCTGGGGTCTTGTAACCGGTTTCATATGGCCTGTATAGCCTGCACCACGTTGCCGAATCCGGCACAGCCGTTTTACTGCCCGCGCCGCACCGCGGCCGGGCGCAGGGAGAGAAACATGACCAGATCCGCCAGAGTCCTGCTCGCCGGCGCTGCCGCGCTCGCCTTCGCGAGCGGCACCGCCCATGCTTCCGCCGCCGCCGCGCAGACCAGCCCGCAGACGCAGGTCCCGGTTGCCCCGGCCGAGCCCGACTGGGCCCGCCCCGACTCGCAGATGGACGCCTTCATCGACGACCTGTTGGCGCGCATGACGCTGCAGGAGAAGATCGGCCAGCTCACCCTGCTCACCAGCGACTGGGAATCGACCGGCCCGACGATGCGCGAAGGCTACAAGCAGGATATCGCCGCGGGCCGCGTCGGCGCGATCTTCAACGCCTATACCGCCGCCTACACGCGCGAGCTGCAGGAGATGGCGGTCGAGGGGACGCGGCTGAAGATCCCGCTCCTTTTCGGCTATGACGTGATCCACGGCCATCGCACGATCTTCCCGATCTCGCTCGGCGAAGCGGCGAGCTGGGATCTCGACGCGATCGAGACGTCGGCCCGCGTTTCCGCGCAGGAGGCGACGGCCGAGGGGATTCACTGGACCTTCTCGCCGATGGTCGACGTCTCGCGCGATGCCCGCTGGGGCCGCATGTCCGAAGGCGCGGGCGAGGACGTGTTTCTCGGCAGCGAGATCGCCCGCGCGCGGGTGCGCGGTTACCAGGGCGAAGACCTCGGGGCGGTCGACACGATGCTCGCCACCGCCAAGCACTTCGCCGCCTATGGCGCGGCCCAGGCCGGGCGCGACTATCACACGGTGGACATTTCCGAACGCACGCTGCGCGACGTCTACCTGCCGCCGTTCAAGGCCGCGGTGGACGAGGGCGTGGCGACCTTCATGACCGCGTTCAACGAGTACGACGGCGTACCCGCCAGCGGCAGCAAGTTCCTGCTGACCGACGTGCTGCGGCACGAATGGGGCTTCGACGGGTTCGTGGTAACCGATTACACGTCGATCAACGAGATGGTGCCCCACGGCTATTCCCGCGACCTCGCGCAGGCGGGCGAGCAGGCGCTGAACGCGGGCGTGGACATGGACATGCAGGGCGCTGTCTTCATGGAGAACCTGGCGCGCTCGGTCGAGGAAGGGCGGGTGGACACCGCGAAGATCGACCGGGCCGTGCGCCGGGTGCTGGAAATGAAATACCGCCTCGGCCTGTTCGACGATCCCTATCGCTACGTCGACGCGGCGCGCGAGAAGGCCACGCTCTACAAGCCCGAGTTCCTCGAGGCCGCGCGCGACGTGGCGCGCAAGTCGATGGTCCTGCTCAAGAACGAGGGCAATGTCCTGCCGCTTGCCGCCGACGCCGGGCGGATCGCCGTGATCGGCCCGCTGGCCGACAGCAAGGCCGACATGATCGGCAGCTGGGCCGCCGGCGGCGACCGCGAGACGCGCCCGGTCACCGTGTTCGAAGGGATCGCGGCGCGCGCGGGCGACGGGGTCAGCGTCGAACACGCGAAGGGCGCCAGCTACGAGTTCGCCGACGCCGGCAAGACCGACGGCTTCGCCGAGGCGCTGGCCCTGGCCGAACGCTCCGACGTCATCGTCGCGGCGATGGGCGAGAAATGGGACATGACCGGCGAGGCCGCCAGCCGCACCACCCTCGACCTGCCCGGAAACCAGCAGGCCCTGCTCGAGGCGCTGGTGGCGACCGGCAAGCCGGTCGTCCTCGTCCTGCTCAGCGGGCGGCCGAACGCGATTGCCTGGGCGGACGAGAACGTTCCGGCGATCCTCCACGCCTGGTACCCGGGCACGCAGGGCGGCCACGCGGTGGCCGACGTGCTGTTCGGCGACTACAATCCCTCGGGCAAGCTGCCGGTCACCTTCCCGCGCAATGTCGGCCAGGTGCCGATCCATTACGACATGAAGAACACCGGGCGCCCGATCGAACTGGGCGCGCCGGGCGCGAAGTACGTCTCGCGCTATCTCAACACGCCGAACGACCCGCTCTACCGCTTCGGTTACGGCCTCAGCTACACGACTTTCGCCTATTCGCCGGCGACGCTCTCGGCCGCTTCGATGGGGCCGGGCGGATCGATCACCGCCAGCGCGACGATCACCAATACCGGCGACCGCGCGGGCGAGGAAGTCGTCCAGCTCTACGTCCGCGACCTCGTCGGCTCGGTCACCCGCCCGGTGCAGGAACTGAAGGGGTTCGAGAAGATCATGCTCGAACCCGGCGAATCGCGCACGGTCAGCTTCACCCTGACCCCGCGGGACCTGGCGTTCACCCGCGCCGACATGTCGCACGGGTGGGAGCCGGGCGAATTCCAGCTGTGGATCGCCCCGTCCTCGGGCGCGAAGGCGAGCACGCCGGTCACCTTCACGCTGACCGAGTGAGGCGACGGGCCGGCCGCCGGCCGCCTGCGCCGCCCTCGCCGCGCTGCCCGCGAGCGCCCTGCCGGCGGCTGCGGCCGCCCGGCGGGGTGCAAGCGGGCCGGCCGGCCGCCCAGCGGGCCGCACCGGGCGCCGGTCAGGGGCAGCCGCCGTCGCGCACCGTGCCTGCCGGCCAGCGCAGCTCGTAGGTGACCGCGAAGCCATCGTGATCGGACAGCCGCGGCATCGCGTGGCTGCCGTCGAACATCGCCTCCACCCGGATCGGGCGGATCTTGACCAGCCCGCCGTCGGCGAAGAACTGCAGGTCCTGCGTATCGACCCAGGGCTCGTCGCCGTCCCACGACATCCGCACCTCGCAGCCCGAAGCCGGATCGGCGCAGACCCGGTGAACCAGCGTCAGCGGCTGGTAGCGCGAGAAATGGGCCCAGCGATCTTCCGAGTGGCGCATGTTGAAATCGCCCCCGAACACGACCGGGAAGCGATCGTCGTGCGTGCGATCGACGAACTCGGACGCTTCGAGCGCCTGCCGGCCATGGGCGACGAGGCTGCGTTCTTCCGGTACCTTCGCCGCGCGGCGCGAGTTCATGTGCGTATTGTAGAGATCGACCGGCACGGGGACGCCGGGAATGGCGATCCTGGCCAGCATCACGCCCTTGTTGGCAAGGCAGTCGATCCCGGCGCAGGAACGGCGCCCGAAGGCGCGGTGATCGACATGGGTGACCGGATAGCGCGAGGCGACCGCGATGCCGCTGCCCGTCAGGTGCATCCCGATCTCGCCGCGCCGGATATTGGACTTGCCCGGCAGCGCGCTGCGCGTCGAGCCCTGCGGGCGGGTCGTGCGGCGCGGCCCGCTGACGACGGCCGGGTAGCCGCTGGCGAGCACTGCCCGCTTGGCCGGGCCGCTGAACATTTCCTGGAACAGGACCACGTCGGGCGCCGTCCCCGCCGCGCGCATCCGGGCCAGCGTCTCCCCGATCGCGGCCAGGTCGCCCGCGCGCGAAACCCGCGCCGGCCAGCCCAGCCCCTCGATATTGTAGGTGAGGACGGATAGCTCCATCCGCGCGGTCCGGCCGTCTTCCGACAGCTCGATCGCCGGGCGCGGGCTCGCCTCGCAGCTCGCGATCCGCAGCGGCGGCGCGGTGCCGCAGGCGGCGAGCGCCAGCGCCGATGCCGCCGCCAGCCCGAGGCGCGCCGCGCCGCGGGCCGTGCACCCCCGCTGCCGTGCCTGGTCGCGATCGCCGGATATAGGCCGTTTACTCCCTGCCGTTGCGCTTGCCGCTGCGGGGCGCAGGAAAACACGAGCGCCCGCCCGTTTCAAGCGTTCGGCCCCTCAGCCCTTCCTCGCCCGCGGCGCCCGCGATAGGATGCGCGCCGGGACGGCACCGAAGGCGCCACGGCGCGCGAGCGGGGGACGAATGGCAGCACCGGCGAGCGAAGGGCACGGCAGGGCGGCAGGCGCGATGCGCTGGCTGAAACGCATCGCGATCGCCCTGGCGCTGCTGGCGCTCGCGACCTTCCTCGCCTTCCGGTTCAGCCCGTGGCCCTCGGTCGCGGTGATCGCCTATGCCTTCTCCGACGGGGAGCGCGTGTCCGAGGCCGCGCTGGCCCGCCACGTCCCGCCGGGGATCGAGACCCGCCGCGACCTCGCCTACGGTCCGGGGCGCGACGAGCGCTTCGATATCAATCGCAGGGCGCAGGCCCCGGGGCCGCAGCCGGCGATCGTGTGGGTCCATGGCGGGGCCTGGATCGCCGGGAGCAAGGACGGGATCGCCAATTACATGAAAGTGCTGGCGGGCCGCGGGTTCACGACCGTCGCGGTGGAATATTCGACCGGGCGCGGATCGCGCTATCCCCGCCCGGTGGAACAGGTGAACCGCGCGCTCGGCCACATTGTCGCCAATGCCGGCGCGCTGGGGATCGATCCGGACGGGATCGTCCTCGCCGGCGATTCGGCCGGGGCGCAGATCGCCGCCCAGGTTGCGCTGCTGACCACCGACGATCGCTATGCCCGTGCGCTGGGCATTGCGCCGCAGGTCGATCGCGGGGCGATCCGGGCGCTGCTGCTGCTCTCCGGCGCCTACGATCTCGGCTCGGTCGATCTCGAAGGCGACTACGGCTGGTTCGTGCGCAGCGTGCTCTGGGCCTATTCGGGCAGCCGCGATTTCCTGGAGGACGAACGCTTCGCCCTCGCCTCGGTCACCGACCATGTCGGCCCGGCCTTTCCGCCGAGCTTCGTCTCCTCGGGAAACGGCGACCCGCTGGAGCCGCAGGCGCGCCGCCTGGCACAGCGCCTGCGCGGCGAGGGCGTGGCGGTGGAAACGCTGTTCTTCGCCGCCGGCCGCCGGCCCGAACTGCCGCACGAGTACCAGTTCAACCTCGACGACCCCGCCGGGGCCGAGGCGCTGGAGCGGATGGCCGCCTTCGCTCACCGCCACGCCGGCAGTCAGCCGCGCGCGTCGCGCGACTGAGCGGGCGCGGCCGCGATCAGCGCCGGGCGAGGCCGATCAGCGCGGTCGAAGGGACCGGCAGGACCGGCCGCCCGGCGGCCATGCGGCGCACCTCCGCGATCACGGCCGCCTGTTCGGCGGCGGACAAGTCCTTCCAGTCGGGCGACATGCCGAACAGCGTGTCCGGCTGGTCGAGGGCCGCGGTTTCCAGTGCGAAATCGTGGGTCACCTCGCGCACCTCCGCGCTGCGGTAGCCGGCGGCGCGCAGTTCGCGCACGAAGCCCTCGGGCGTGGAAAGCGCCGCGATCGCCGGGGGCATCGTCATCTCCGCGCGCCCGGGGAACAGCTTGCGCCGCACCTCGCCGAGGAGGAGGAACGTCGCCGCCCCGCGGTCCGCCCACGTGCCCACGACGCCGTGTCCGCCCGGCCGCGTGACGCGCGCCATCTCCGCCAGCCCCTTGCGCCAGTCGGCGAACATGATGACGCCGAAGAGCGAGAAGACCGCATCGTAATGCGCGTCGGGCAGGTCGAGCGCCTGGCCGTCCATCACGCGCGCCTCGACCCCGGGAACGGCGGCGGCGGCGATCCGCGCGACCATTCCCGGCGCGAAATCGGTCGCGAGCACGCGCGCGCCCTTCCGCGCCGCGACGAAGGCCAGCGCCCCGGTGCCCGCGGCCACATCGAGCACGCTGGACCGCGGCCCCAGCGGCACCATGGCGGCGGCATCTTCGGCATAGAGCGAGGTGAAACGGTGCGCGGTGCGCTCGTATTGCAACGCGGCATCGTCCCAGTGGGCGGGCTGTTCGAAAGCGGACACGATGAGGCTCTCCACGAATCATGTAACTTTGTATATTACATGAAGCGCGGCTGTTGCCAATCGCTTCCGCGCGGCCGAAGATGGCCGCCGTGCGCAACGACAGCCGCCTTTCCCGTATGCTCCACGTCCTGCTCCACATGGCACGGCGCGACGAGCCGATGACGTCGGAAGCGATCGCGCGGATGCTGGGCACCAATGCCGTCGTCGTGCGCCGCACGATGGCCGGCCTGCGCGAGGCTGGCTACGTCCGATCGGCCAAGGGCCACGGCGGCGGCTGGTCGATCGCGGTGGACCTGGCGACGATCTCGCTGCTCGATGTCCACCGCGCGGTCGGCGGCCCGCGCGTCTTCGCGATGGGCAACGAGCATCCGCACCCCGATTGCCTGGTGGAGAAAGTCGTCAACGAGACGCTCGACGATGCCATGCGCCAGGCCGAGGCCCTGCTGACCGCGCGGCTGGCGCAAGTCAGCCTGGCCGAACTGGCGCGGCGGTTCGACCGGCGCATGGGCACCCTGCCCGGCCAGTGCGCCGAGCGCGAACCGACGGCCTAGCGGCTCCCTGCCTTCGCGCAGGGGGGGCGGCCGCCGGCCCGGTTACGGGCCCGGTCGCGGCCCTGTCACCGGGCCTCGACCGGGCGCAGCGACAGGGCGAAGCCGCCCCCGGCCTCCATCGTCAGCGAGAGGCGGTCGCCCGCGCGGACGGTCCGCGTCTCGCGCACCATGGCGAAGCGGTCGCCGTCGATCCCCCCGCCTTCGCCGTCGCGCCAGATCTCCGCGCGGTAGCTGCGTCCGGCGGGCAGGAAGCCGAGGTCGATCGCGATCGTACGCCGCGCGCTGTCGGTCACCCCGCCGATCCACCAGTCCTGCCCGTCGCGGCGCTGGCGCGCGACGACCGCGTATTCGCCGATCTCGCCGGCGAGGACGCGGGTCCGCTCCCAGTCCACCGGGACCTGTTCGATGAAGGCCAGCGCATCGGGGAACCGGGCGTAGTTCTCCGGCAGGTCGGCCGCCATCTGCAGCGGCGAATAGATCACGACATAGAGGGCAAGCTGCCGCGCCAGCGTATTGGGCAGCGGCCGCCCGTCGCGCCCCTCGAGGCTCACGATGCCGGGCGTCAGGTCGAACGGACCCGACAGCATCCGGGTGAACAGCAGGGTCGGCTCGTGCTCGGGCGGGTTGGGCGGCTCGCCCCAGGCCATGTACTCGCTGCCCCGCGCCCCCTCGCGCGTGACGAGGTTGGGCCAGGTGCGGCGCAGGCCGGTGTCCTTGACCGGTTCGTGCGCGTTGATCGCGATCCGGTGCGCGGCCGCCCGCTCGGCGACCAGCGCGTGGTGGCGCACCATGAATTGCCCGTCGTGGTATTCCCACTGCTCGCTGCCGTCCGCATCCTCGCGCAGGACCATGCCGGCATCGGCGACATAGCCGGTCTTGACCGCGTGGATGCCGTGGCGCGCGTAGTAATCGAGCGCTTCCTCGAGCTGGCGTTCGTAGAGGCCGGCGTTGCCCGCGGTCTCGTGGTGGCCCATGATCTCGACCCCGCGCGCCCGGGCGTAAGCGGCGACCCGTTCGATGTCGAAATCGGGATAGGCCTCGGCGAAGCGGAAATTGCGGCCGCTCTCGCTCCACCACCCCTTGTTCCAGCCTTCGACCAGGACCGATCCGAAACCGTGTTCGGCCGCGAAGTCGATGTAGCGCAGCGCGTTCTCGGTCGTCGCGCCGTGCTTCGGCCCGTCGTTCCAGCTCCAGGTGTCGAGGTGCATCCCCCACCAGATCCCGATGTACTTGTGCGGGGTGAACCAGCTCATGTCGGCGATCCGGCTCGGCGCGTTGAGGTTGAGGATCAGGTCCGACGCGGCATGGAGCGCGGGCGCGTCTTCCCCGATCAGGATCGTGCGCCAGGGGGTCGCGAATGGCGCTGTGCGCCGCACCTTCCACGGCTGCGACGAAGGGGCGAGCCGGGTGCGGAAGCGCTGCCCCTCGATCCGCTGGAGCCAGAAGGCCGCGTAATCGACCAGGGCCGCCTCGTGGATCGCGACGTGCAGCCCGTCGGCGCGGCGGAAGGTGATCGGGCTGTGCGCCGTGCCGACCTCGCGCGCGGGCGTGCGGCGATAGAGGTATTCGTAGCGGTTCCACTCGCCGCCCGGAATCCACCATGCCTCGACCTCGCCCCCCGCGGCGGCGAGGTTGAACTCGGTCAGTTCCTCGTCGATCCTGACATCGGCAAGGCTTTCCTGCCGGGGAAAGACGAACCGGAAGCCGACGCCCGCGTCGAAGACCCGCGCGACCAGCTCGATCGTGCGGCGATCGCGCACCCGCTCGACCATCGGCACGCGCAGTTCGTTGTAATCGTTGGCGACCAGCCGGCTTTCGCCCCACGGCTGTTCCCAGGTGTCGCTGTGGCTGGCGCGGCTGGCTTCGCCCAGTTCGACGCCGTGCTGCCACTTGCCCGCGCCGCGCAGCATGAAGCCGAACGTGGACGGCGCGATCACCGGCTGCCCGTCGCGCGTCACGCTGTAGGTCGGCACGCCGTCGCGGGTGGTCAGCGCGAAGCAGGTGCGCGCGTCGGGCGAACAGACGCGGTGCGCGACCGGTTCCTGCGCCCGCGCCGCGGCGAGCGGCAGCGCGAGCCCGAGCGCGAGGCCCAGCGCGAGGCCCAGCGCGAGGATGGCGAGGCGCGCGAACGGATGGCGGGGGCTGTCGTGGTCCATGGTCCTCATCTCTCCCTGCCCGCCGCGCGACCGTTGCGGGTCGCCGCCGGGCCGATTCCGTGGCATGGCTTGTGCGCGAAGAAGAAACCTCGTGCAACCGGTTACATGATCGGTTAAGCCGCCGCAAAACCGCTTGGACCCTGGGGAGTGAGAGAGACATGGCCGTGGTACCCGAAACCGCATCGAGCACCGATCCGAACCCGGTGGAAGACAACGCGCCGCCGGTGGATGCGCCGGGCCTGCAGTACTTCGTCTTCGGCCTGTTCTTCATCTTCGGCGGGATCACCAGCCTCAACGACGTGATCATCCCCAAGCTGAAGGAGCTGTTCACGCTCAACTACACCCAGGCCATGCTGGTCCAGTTCTGCTTCTTCACCGCCTACCTGCTGGTCGGCATTCCCGGGGCCAAGCTGGTCAAGCGGATCGGCTACATGCGCGGGGCCGTCGCGGGCCTGCTGACGATGATGGTCGGCTGCCTGCTGTTCATTCCGGCCAGCCAGACCGCGACATACGCGCTGTTCCTGTTCGCGCTGTTCATCCTGGCGAGCGGGGTGGTGATCGTCCAGGTCGTGGCCAATCCGCTGATCAGCCTGCTCGGCCCGCCGCGCACCGCGCACAGCCGGCTGACTTTCGCCCAGGCCTTCAACTCGCTGGGCACGACCGTCTTCCCGATCGTCGGCTCGATCGTGATCCTCGGCAGCCTGGCCAATGTCACGGCGGACGAGCTTTCGGGCGCCGAACTGCTCGCCTATCGCCAGGCGGAAAGCGAGGCGATCTGGCAGGGTTACCTCGGCGTCGCCGCGCTGATCGCGCTGGTCGCGCTCGCCGTGTGGCTGTTCCGCAACCGGCTGAAGGGGGAAGAACACGCCCCGTCCTCGGGCCTCGGCGGGTTCGACCTGCTCAAGCGGCCGCGCTTCGGATATGGCGCGCTGTCGATCTTCCTCTACGTCGGCGCCGAAGTCGCGATCGGGTCGATCGTCATCAACTATCTCGCGCAGGAACGCGTGCTCGGCCAGCCGGAAAGCGCGATCGGCTGGATGGTCGGCATCTACTGGTTCGGCGCGATGGTCGGCCGCTTCATCGGCTCGGCCGCGCTGCGCGTGTTCAGCCCGGGCAAGATCCTCGCCTTCAACGCCACCGGCGCGATCCTGCTGATCCTGGTCTCGGCCAATACCGACGGCGCGCTCGCCGGCTACAGCCTGCTCGCCGTCGGCCTGATGAACTCGATCATGTTCCCGACGATCTTCTCGCTCGCCTGCGAGAAGCTGGGCCCGCGCGCGGCCGACGGGTCGGGGATCATCAACGTCGCGATCTTCGGCGGCGCGGTCGTGCCGGTGGCCTTCGGCGCGCTGGCCGACCTGACCGGCAGCCTCGCCATGGCCCTGGCCCTGCCGGCCGCGTGCTACGCGATCATCGCCGGCTTCGGCATTTTCGCCCGCCGCCCGGCCTAGCGCCCGCCCGGCTCGTGCGCCCCCGCCCTCGGCTTTGACCGGGGGCGGCGAAGGCGGTACCCCCCCGGCTTGCGAAGGGGGATTGTTCTTGCTGACCGACCTGTTCCTGAAAGGCCGCCTGCGGCACGACCTCGACGATGCCGAGAAGCGGGCGCTGGACGAGGCGGTTTCCGGCACGATCGAGGTGCCGGCGCGCACGCGGATCGTCGCGCGCGGCGACCGGCTGGATCGCAGTTACTATGTCGTCGAAGGCGCGGTGCTGCGCCATCTCGACGACCGGCGCGGCGAACGGCAGCTGGTCGGGGTCAACATCGCGGGCGATTTCGTGGACCTGCACGGTTATCCGATGAAGCGGCTCGACCACAGCATCTCGACGCTGACCGCGACGACGCTGGCGACCGTGCCGCACGCGGCGATCACCGCGCTGGTGGCCGCCCATCCGCACCTGGCGCGCGCGCTGTGGTTTTCCACCCTGCTCGACGCGGCGATGCACCGCGAATGGATCTTCCGCCTCGGGCGGCTCAATGCCGAAGGGCGGATCGCGCACCTGATCTGCGAGCTGCTCGACCGGTTGCGCTTCGTGGACCTGTTCGACGGCCGGGTGCTGACGGTGCCCCTGCTCCAGCGCGACTATGCCGAGGCATGCGGCATCACCCCGGTCCACGCCAATCGCAGTTTCCGCATCCTCAAGGACCGCGGGCTCCTCTCCCCGCTGGGCGACGGCCAGCTCGACATCCACGACGAGGCGGGCCTGCGCGAAGTGGCGCAGTTCGACGCGTCCTATCTCTACGGCGAAGGGGACCTTGCCCCGGGCGCGCTCGACGACGCGTGATGCGGACCGGGCCGCTCGGTCCCGTTCCCGCCAGTCCCATCCCGCCCGGCCCCATCCCGTCCGGCCCCGTTGGCCGCTGCCGGGTCCGTCCCGCGCCCCATCGTCCAGTTGCGGGCCAGGCGCACTTTCGGGTTCGGCGCGCACCAGATCTCCCCCGACTCGTCGAGCGCGGTGACCCAGATCAGGTCGTGTTCCGGGCCGTAATCGATCACCGCGAAGGCCAGGCCCGGCCCGCGTTCGATCACGTGGACGGGCAGCGGGGTCTGCAACTGGACGAACACGCGCCCTATCTCCGCGCGCCGCGGGCGGGGCAATACCGGCCGATCACCGCGCCAGCCCCGAAGGCTTCTCGATCCGGTAGTCGATCGGCTTGAACGTCCCCCCGTTGGAGGCATAGGCCGAACAGGCGGTCAGCCCGATCACCAGCGGCATCAGCGCGCGCAGCCGGATGCGATCGCCCCGCTCGGTCGTCGGCGGCAGGACGGCGATGCGCCCGCTTTCGGGCTCCACCGGCACGTTCATGAACACGTTGAACGCGGTCGGGATCGCCTCTTCGTCGATCCCGTAAGGGGCCAGCGCCTCGGCCAGGTTGCCGAAGCACCCGCGATGTTCGGGCTTGTCGGGATAGAAATGCCGGAAGGTATCGACCGAACAGGGGGTGAGGAGGAAATCGTGCCGCCCGGCGGTGTCCTCGACGATCTCCAGCATCCTGCGCGACCGGTTGGACCACAGGACATTGCCGGTCGTCAGGCTGATCGTTTCCTCGTAATCGAAAGTGCGACCGTTCGAGATCGCCTCGCGCACGTCGTCGCGGGCATAGGCGAGCAGGTCGCTGACCTGGCCGCCATCGGGGTCGATAACGACCAGTTCGTCCCCCTGGTCGAGGACGAAGGCCGTGCCGCTGCGGGGTGCGATACGCTCCGTCATGCCGAGCGCGGATCGCGGAACGGGCACTGCCAGTCCTCGTCCACCTGGCGGCCCGAATACTGGCGCGCCTCGCTGCCTTCGCCGTGCCGCGCGAGCATCGGGTTGATCGACCCGGCCAGTTCCTCGTCGCGGGCGAGGATCCGCTCGCGCATCCGTTCATAGCGGTTGGCGGCACGCAACTGCTCGAACTGGTCGTGGAGGTTGAACACCAGCGTCGGGTGCGGGGTACGGCGCGCGGGCCGCGAGGCATTGGGATGCATCCCGACCACGAAATAGGCCTGCTTGCCGAACGAGAGCGAGAAGTGCGGATCGTCGGGATCGCTGCTGACGCTGTCGTCGTAAGGGTGCCCGATCCAGCCGTCCTTGTCGGAAAGCGACTGGAGCCGTTCCCACATCGCCCGCTCGAACGCCCGTTCGCTGAGGTCGCCGGGTTCGGAAAAGACGACCGCGAAACTGCGCAGCCCCTGCGGATCGCGGCTGTAGTCGGCGCTCCATTCCAGCAGCTTGCGGTGAATGCGCAAGTCATCCCAGGCGCTGACGAGCGACCAGGCCGGCTCGATTTGCAAGGTGCCCTTGGCCAGCGCCGACTTCGCGCCGACGCAGGGGAAGTCCGATGCCGCGACATGTTCGCGGAGCGAATCTTCGAGGCGCGCGGCGTCCAGCGGGATGAGGGGTCGATCGAAATCGAGGGTCAGGGACATGCCCCAACTACTCGCAAGACGCGCGCCGGGTTCCGCCGGCCGACTTTTATCAGTCGCGCGAACCCCTGCCGCGCGCGCGCATTCCCAGCCAGCGGCCCATGGCGAGGCCGGCCAGGCCCAGGCCGAAGAGCGACAGGCCGGAAGGTTCGGGCAGCGCGACGGCCTCCGCCGCGGCGGCCGGCGCGGTAAGGAACAGCAGGAAGGCGGCGGGAAGGCGCATCGATCCTGCCCCTTGCCCGCCCCGCACCGGCTGGCAAGCGCGCGATCGGCCGCGTCCCGAAGTGGAACTGGCCGGTTCGGAACTGGCCGGTTCGGGGCTGGCCCCTACCGCGGCCGGCGCCAGCCTTCGCCCGACTGCCCGCGGGCGGGAATCCCGGCGGCGCGCAAGGCGGCCTGGGCTTCCGCGATCGAGTGCGTGCCGAAATGGAAGATAGAGGCCGCCAGGACCGCGCTGGCATGGCCCTGCCTCACCCCTTCGACCAGGTGGTCGAGCGTGCCGACCCCGCCGCTGGCGACGACCGGCACGCTGACCGAATCGGCGATCGCGCGGGTCAGCGCGAGGTCGTATCCGGCCTGCGTCCCGTCGCCGTCCATCGAGGTGACGAGCAGCTCGCCCGCGCCCAGTTCGGCCAGGCGGCGGGCATGGGCGACGGCATCGATCCCGGTCGCCCGGCGGCCGCCGTGGGTGAAGACTTCCCAGCCGGATTCGGTCGCCCCCTCGCCCACGCGGCGCGCATCGACCGAGGCGACGCAGCACTGGCTGCCGAACCGCGCGGCGATTTCCCCGACCAGCTCGGGCCGGGCGACCGCGGCCGAGTTGACCGCGACCTTGTCCGCGCCCGCGAGCAGGAGCGCGCGGGCATCCTCCACCGTGCGGACCCCGCCGCCGACGGTGAAGGGCATGAAGCACACCTGCGCCGTGCGGCGCACGATGTCGAGCAGGGTCCCGCGCCCTTCGTGGCTGGCGGAGATGTCGAGGAAGCACAGCTCGTCCGCGCCCGCCGCGTCGTAGGCCTGGGCCTGCTCGACCGGGTCGCCCGCATCCTTCAGGTCGACGAAGTTCACGCCCTTGACCACGCGGCCGTCGGCCACGTCGAGGCAGGGGATCACGCGCACGCGAACGGTCATGCGCGGTTCGCCATCGCGATCGCGGCGGCGAGGTCCAGCCGCCCGTCGTAAAGCGCGCGGCCGGTGATCACGCCCTCGATCCCCTCGTGCGCGTGGAGCGCGAGGAGGTGGATATCGTCGAGCCCCTTGACCCCGCCGCTGGCGATCACCGGGATATCGACCCGGCGCGCCAGATCGACCGTGGCATCGATGTTGCAGCCTTTCAGCAGCCCGTCGCGCCCGATGTCGGTGAACAGCAGGCTCGCGACCCCGGCATCCTCGAACCGGCGGGCGAGATCGACCATCGGCACGTCCGACACCGCGGCCCAGCCCTCGGTCGCGACCATGCCGTCGCGCGCGTCGACCGCGACCACGATCCCGCCGGGAAATTCGGCCGCCATGTCCTTCACGAACTGCGGGTCTTTCAGCGCGGCCGTGCCCATGACGATGCGCGCCACGCCGAGATCGAACCAGCCCGCGACCGCCTCGCGCGTGCGGATGCCGCCGCCGAGCTGGACGTAGCCGGGAAAGGCGGCGACGATCGCTTCCACCGCCTCGCGGTTTTCGGCCCGGCCGGCGAACGACCCGTCGAGGTCGACGACGTGGAGATGCTGCGCCCCCGCCTCGGCGAACAGCATGGCCTGCGCGGCCGGATCGTCGCCGTAGACGGTGGCGCGGTCCATGTCGCCTTCGGCCAGGCGCACGACCTGGCCGGCCTTGAGGTCGATTGCGGGAAATACGATCACGGGCGCCACTCCAGGAAACGGGTCAGCAGGGCCAGCCCGTAGGCCTGGCTCTTTTCGGGATGGAACTGCACGCCCAGCAGGTTGTCGCGCGCGACCGCGGCGACGATCCCGCCGCCGTGGTCGGTCATCGCGGCAATCGCTTGCGGATCGTCGGCGGCGAAGTGATAGGAATGGAGGAAATAGGCCTCGCCCGCCTCGATCGCCGGGCCTGCATGGGCCGTGGGGGCGACGTCGTTCCAGCCCATGTGCGGGACCTTGATCGCCGGGTCGGTCTGCTCGATCGCGCGCACTTCGCCCGCGATCCAGCCCAGCCCCGCGGTCGTGCCGTGTTCCAGCCCGCGATCGGCCAGCAGCTGCATCCCGACGCAGACCCCCAGGAACGGCACGCCGCCCGCCCGGACGCGCTCTTCCAGCGCGTCGACCAGGCCGGGGATCGCGCGCAGCCCGCCGGCGCAGGCGGCGAACGAGCCGACGCCGGGCAGGACCACCCGGTCCGCTGCACGCACCGCGTCCGGCTCCGCCGTCACCCGGACCCGCGCGCCGACGGTGCGCAGCGCGTTTTCGACCGAGTGCAGGTTGCCGGCGCCGTAATCGATCAGCGCGACCGATTCAGCCACCGAGAATGCCCTTGGTGCTGGGGACCGCCCCGCCCTTGCGCGGATCGACCTCGACCGCGGCGCGCATGGCCCGGGCGAAGCCCTTGTAGATCGCCTCGCAGATATGGTGGTTGTTCTGGCCGTAGAGCAGCTCGACATGCAGGGTGATGCCCGCCGCCTGGGCGACCGACTGGAACCAGTGTTCGATCAGCTCGGTATCCCATTCGCCCAGCCGCTGCTGGGTGAAACCGGCCCGCCAGGCGAGGTAGGGCCGCCCGGAAATGTCGAGCGCGACCCGCGCCAGCGTCTCGTCCATCGGCGAATAGGCATGGCCGTATCGCGCGATCCCCGCCTTGTCGCCCAGCGCCTGGGCGAGCGCCTGGCCCAGCGCGATCGCGCTGTCCTCGGTCGTGTGGTGCTGGTCCACGTGCAGGTCGCCGGCGACCTTCATCGTCACGTCGATCAGCGAATGCTTGGCGAACTGTTCGACCATGTGATCGAGGAACCCGATCCCCGTGGACACCGCATAGGTGCCCGTCCCGTCGAGGTTCACCTCGATCTCGATGGCGGTTTCCGCCGTCTTCCGCTCGATCCTGCCAGTACGCATGCCAGCGGCGCTATACGCAAGGCTGGGCACGGCGCAAGCATTGGCGCTTGACCGGCGGGCCGAGGGCCGCCACCAAGCGGGCAAGATGACCGACGAAACACCCGACAGCCTGATCCCTTACGACGAGATCGTCCAGGAGGCGCTGCGTGCCGTGGTCGGCCGCGTGCTGGGCGAGATCCAGGCCGGCGGCGGCGAGCTGCCCGGCAACCACCATTTCTACATCACGTTCAAGACCCATGCGCCGGGCGTGACGATCCCGGCCCACTTGCGCGAACGGTTCCCCGACGAGATGACGATCGTCCTGCAGAACAAGTTCTGGGATCTCGCGGTGGACGAGGCCGGCTTTACCGTCGGGCTCAGCTTCAATCAGGTCCCGGCCAAGCTCGACATTCCCTTCTCCGCGATCACGGCCTTCGTCGATCCGGCGGTCGATTTCGGCCTCCAGTTCCAGGCCAGCGTGGCCGACATGGCGCCCGAGGCGCACGACGATGCCGAGAACGACGGCCCGGAACAGCGCGACGAGCCGGCCGTTACCGGTAGCGAGGACGGCTCCAACGTCGTCACGGTCGATTTCGGCCGCAAGAAGTAAGGCGACCGGGCCACCTTCCACCCGGCCGCGGTGAAAGGGCGCAAGGACATGGCAAGAACCAACGGATCTGGTACGAAAGGGTCGGGCGGGAAGCACGCGACCGACCGGCTGGGCGCGGCGATCGACGCGGCCGGCGACCGGATGAATCCCGGCAACCGCGAAGTGGCCGGCCCCAGCCCCAACCCCGCGACCAACCTCCTCATCCACGATGTCCTGCTGCGCAGCGGCGGCCGCCTCCTGCGGCTCGGGCTGGAGAAGGGCCTGCTCAGCAACCGTTACGGCGGATCGCAGGCCAAGCAGATGGTCGAAAACCGCACGATGGCGCAGACCCTGGCGACATTCGCGATCGCGCGGCTCGCGACCCGTTCGATTCCCGGGGCCATCGTCGTCGGCGGGGGCCTCGTCGCCAAGACCCTGCTCGATCGGCGCCAGTCGCGCCACGGCGCGCGGCGCAAGGGCGACCGGGCGCTGCGCGAACAGGCGAAAGAGGACTGATCTCCCCCCGCGGGCTTGATTTCGCGCCATCGCTCGGCGCATGAGCGCGCATGGCCGATCACGACACGCTCCACCGCCGCGGACTCATGTTCATCCTCTCCTCCCCCTCGGGCGCGGGGAAGACGACGATATCGCGCATGCTGCTGGAAGCCGACGACGAGATCCGCCTCTCGGTCTCCGCCACCACGCGGCCGATGCGCCCGGGGGAGATCGACGGGGTCCATTACCACTTCGTGTCCGATGCCGCGTTCGATCGCATGATCGAGGAAGACGACTTCTACGAGTGGGCACATGTCTTCGATCACCGCTACGGCACGCCCAAGGGCCATATCCGCGCCGGGCTGAAGGAAGGGCAGGATTTCCTGTTCGACATCGACTGGCAGGGCACGCAGCAACTTTACCAGAAAGACCAGCAGGACGTCGTGCGCGTCTTCATCCTGCCGCCCAGCCTCGACGAGCTGCACCGCCGGCTCAAGGCCCGCGCGACCGACAGCGACGAAGTGATCGACGGGCGGATGGAACGCGCCCGGGCGGAAATCAGCCACTGGGACGGCTATGACTACGTCGTGGTCAACGACGACGTGGACCAGTGCTTTGCCAAGGTGCGCGAGATCCTCCACGCCGAGCGCATGAAACGCGCCCGCCAGACCGGGCTGATCGGCTTCGTCCGCGAACTGATGAACTAGCGCGCGGAGCGCGGCGGCGACACCCGCCTCTGGCACATTTTCCTTGACATTTATAACCGTTTTGGTTATGTGGTGAGGGCCAGTCCAGGCTGGCTACAGCGACGGGGGCAAAGCGTGTACGCGTCACGTCTGGCCGCTTCGTCCATACGGCCGGTGCCTCGGGGGGCTAGTGACCGCTCGATAAAGCACCCCTGTGCCGGGATGCGAGGACATGGGAACCCGGGTTCGCTCTTCGCGGTGGCCCTCAACGCCGCGAACGACACGAACCCTGGTTCCAACGGACGCTGGTTCCAACGGACGGGGCAAGCGCGAGCCCTGGCCCTGTCCGCGCCTCGCACCCCTCGAAGGGCCGAGCGGGAGGTTGAAGGCAACCCCTCCCGCCACTCGCAAGGATGTTGCCAAGGCAACCCTGTGACGCCCAGGTGGCAATCCTGTGATGCCCAGGCGGCACCGGCCGGTTCCGTCCGCTTGCCTTTCCTCCCGGCGTAACCGTCCGCAC
>NZ_WTYO01000005.1 GCF_009827515.1 Pelagerythrobacter marinus
ACGCGCCCTTGTCTCCATCAAGGCGAGCGCTGCCTTCGAGAGCCAGCTTCCCAATGTGCTACGGAACCGAGCTCACCAGCAACGCCGTGCTGGCATGGTGCGGCGAGATCGGCGTCGAGTGGCATTATATCGCGCCCGGAAGGCCGATGCAGAATGGCTATGTCGAGAGCTTCAACGGTCGCATGCGGGACGAACTGCTCAACGAGACGCTGTTCTTGAGCATGGCCCATGCCCGTGTCGAGATCGCCGCCTGGGTGGACGATTACAACCGGGAGCGACCGCACTCATCGCTTGGCTACGCAACACCGGCGGCGTTCGCCGCCGAACTGGATAAGCAATGGCCTGCTTCACTACGCCCTACGGGCTCCGCTACGCAGCCCATTGCTTCAACCGCGCTCATGCGCGAAACAACCGCCCGGCTCTAATCCCAGCTGGGGGAAAGCTGGGGGTCACGTCACTCGGCCCACAAAGCGAGAGACAGGCATGACCGATCAACATGCAGTCTATACGCCGCCAGCCGGTTATCCTATTCTCACGCCACTCTACGATATCGGGGTCCGACTTTCGACCCGCGAAAAAAGGTGGCGTAGAGACCTTGTGGACCTGATTGAGCCCAAGTGTAACGAGGTCCTGCTCGACATTGGGGCGGGTACCGGCAGCCTGGCGCCACTACTGGCCACGAAAAACCCAGCCACGACGTACTTCGGGATCGATCCAGACGAAGATGCGATCCAGATCGCACGAAAGAAAGCGGGGCGAGCTGGAATAGATGCTGAATTCAAACATGGATTATTCTCGGTGGCCACTGTTGCCAAATGGCCAGCGCCGAACATCGCCACACTCTGCCTCGTTCTCCATCAAGTTCCTTATGATGAGAAGCTCCGCTTGCTTTGCGAGATTTACGAAGCACTTAAGCCAGGTGGACGCCTGTTCATAGCAGACTACGGCGAGCAGCAATCACGCCTCATGCGTGTCCTGTTCAGAGCAACGATACAGCAGCTCGACGGTGTTTCGGACACGCAGCCAAACGCGGACGGCGCGCTTGTACCGCTTATGGAACAAGCTGGATTTCTCAGCATCACAGAATGCAAGAGATATCAAACCATCACTGGCTTGATATCGATCTACGGAGCGACCAAGACTTCTGCAGATGAATGAGAAGATTGCTCATTTACTCGCTTGGTTTGGAGTGGCCGGTACATGGATTTGCTGACAGAGAGTTTCACCTCTCGCGAGGATTTGTCCCAAGAGGTCCACGACGGTCAACTACGCTGACCCGGCGTGATTTTGCCTCAATCACGAGTCGCTCAAGTACGCCATTGCCGGGAAAGGCGATGACATAGCGCGTAGCAAAATGCTCGTCCATCTCTTCAAGGACCCGCGCCTGATAGTCGCGCCAGTTCCCTTTGAAGTTCATATCCTTGAGCATGCTGTGCGCGATAACGAGGTAGACCCGGATCGCCTATTGCTATGTCCGCTATGTCCGCAAGTTTGCGCTAAAGCGGACAGGCAGCAAGCGGCCCATTTCCAGCCATTCCGGCAGTCTTCCACAGCTCTTTTGTGGGCGAGTGTAGGTGTATCTAACCTGCTGATGATCGGCCCGCCCGGCGCGGGCAAGAGCCTGCTCGCCTCGTGCCTGCCCGGGATCCTGCCCGAACTGAGCAGTGCCGAGGCTCTGGAGGTGTCGATGGTCCAGTCGGTCGCCGGGATGCTGGAAGGCGGCCGGATCAGTCGCGCGCGCCCCTTTCGTGCGCCGCACCATTCGGCCAGCATGGCCGCGCTGACCGGCGGCGGGCTGAAAGTGCGCCCGGGCGAAGTGAGCCTGGCACACCTCGGCGTGCTGTTCCTCGACGAATTGCCCGAGTTCCAGCGCGCGGTGCTCGATTCGCTGCGGCAGCCGCTGGAAACGGGGCGGGTCGATGTCGCGCGCGCCAACGCCCACGTCAGCTATCCGGCGCGCGTCCAGCTGGTCGCGGCGATGAACCCGTGCCGCTGCGGGCATCTCGGCGACGCGGCGCTGGCCTGCAGCCGCGCGCCGCGCTGCGCGGCCGATTACCAGGGCAAGGTCTCAGGCCCGATGCTCGATCGGATCGACCTGCACGTCGAAGTCGATCCGGTCAGCGCGGCCGACCTCGCCCTGCCGCCGCCGGCGGAAGGATCGGCCGAAGTCGCCGCGCGCGTGGCCCGGGCCCGCGCGATCCAGGCGGGCCGGCAGGCCGAAACCGGCGTACGCACCAATGCGGAGCTGGACGGCGACGCGCTCGAACGCTTCGCCGCGCCGGACGAGGCGGGTCGCGCGCTCCTCCTGCAGGCGGCGGAGGCAATGCGGCTTTCGGCCCGCGGCTATACCCGCATGTTGCGCGTCGCGCGCACGATCGCGGACCTCGCCGGCGCGCCCCGGACGGGGCGGATCCACGTGGCGGAGGCGCTGTCCTATCGCCGCCAGCCGCCGCGCGCCTAGCCGGGCCGGCCCTCAGCCGGCGGACATCGCGCAACCTGGCAAAGGCCTCGGGGCTTACTCGGCGGCCTGGGCCCGGCCGTAATAGGCCATGTCGCCGCTCGCCAGGGGTTCCCCCGGTTCGGCGCGCGACCCGTCTTCGCGCAGGCCCACCCGGTCCGGCTTGACCAGGCGCAGATCCTTGTGTGCCAGGATCCGCCCGTCGTGGGCGAGGATCGCGGTCGGGCCGATCGGCAGGCGGTCGCGGTCGTCGACGAGGACCGGGTCCTCCACCACCTCGGTGCCGTATTTCTGCCCCCACTGGCGCAGCGCCACCATCGCCGGCAGCAGGTCGGAACCCTTGGCGGTCAGCCGGTATTCGATCCGCCGCCGGTCGTCGGGGCATGGCTGGCGATCGAGGATGCCGTGTTCGACCAGCTTGGCCAGGCGGTTGGAAAGGATGTTGCGGGCAATGCCCAACTCGCTCAGGAACTCTTCGAAATGGTGCAGCCCGTTGAAGCTGGCGCGCAGGATCATGAAGCTCCAGCGCTCTCCCATGACCTCGAGCGCTTCGGGAAGACCGCAATTGGTCAGTTCGCGCAGCGGTTCTCTCACGTCACCCATCGGATCATTCTCCCGCGGCTTGTGTAACCCGAAGCCGCGTCGTCACAAAATTGAAATTGAGTTTCTGCTTGCAACCTATTGTGCAGTGCGGTAGGCAGCGATTCGCGACGGGTTGTTATTCGAAACTCGTTCGGAATGTAAGCCCTCTGCGAAAAAGGATCAGTGCGATGACCTTCTCCTCCCCCTTCCGCTCCGCCGGCGCGGCGACGCTGGCGGTCGCCATCAGCGCCCTGTCGCTCGGCGCGCTGGTCGCCCCGGCCCCCGCGCACGCCAACGGCGCGGCTTTCTATACCGCCGAGCTCGCCACCCCGGCGACCGAGCGGACCAGCATCATCGGCGGCGTCGCCTGGCAGTGCCAGGGCACGGCCTGCGTCGCGGCGAAGAGCAATTCGCGCCCGGTCGTCGTGTGCCAGCGCGTTGCCCGCGAACTGGGCGAAGTGACCGCCTTCACCGCCAAGGGCAAGGCCCTGGCGGAAAAGGACCTCGCCCGCTGCAACCGCAAGTGATTTCCTGAACCCCACCCGTCCTCTCCGAACAGGGTGGCACTCCAGGGCCTCCGGCGCGATGCCGGGGGCCCTTTTTCCATTGCCGGTTCAGATCAGCCCGCGCCCGGCCAGGTCGCGCTCGAGCGTTTCGGCATCGCGGAAATGGTGGACCTGCCAGCCGAGGGCGGCCGCCGCCTCCACGTTGGCCTGGTTGTCGTCGATGAACAGCATCGCGCGCGGGGCGTGGCCGAACCGCTCGGCCGCCAGCGCGAAGATCGCCGGGTCGGGCTTCATCACTTTCTCGCGCCCCGACACGACGATCGCCCCGAACAGGTCGAACAGCGGCTGTGTCGGGCGGAACATGTCCCAGAACTCGGCCCCGAAATTGGTAATCGCGAACAGCGGCACGCCGCGCGCCGCGAGCCGCTCTATAAGCGCGGCCGTGCCGGGCACCGGCCCCGGGATCGTTTCGAGGAACCGCCGGGCATAGGCATCGATCAGCGCCGCGTGCTGCGGAAACTGCGCCTGCCGCTCGCGCACCATCTCGGCCAGGGGGCGCCCGGCGTCGCACTGGAAATGCCATTGCTCGGTCACGACTTCGGCCAGGAACCGGTCCAGTTCCGCCGGATCGTCGATCAGCTTGGCGAACAGGGCGCGCAGTTCCCACTGCACGATCACGCGGCCCACATCGAACACGACCGCGTCGATTCGGGAAGTTCCCCCGCCGGCCATGCCTGCGCCAGACACGCCTGTATCAGACATGCCGGCGCCAGACATGCAAAAAGCCCCCGCTTTCGCGGAGGCTTCCCGTCGTTCGATCTGCGTCGCGCCCGTCAACGGGCCGCGGCGCGACCGGCATCAGCCCTGGCGGGCCTTGAAACGGCGGTTGGTCTTGTTGATGACGTAAGTGCGCCCGCGACGACGGATAACCCGGCAATCGCGATGACGGTTCTTGAGCGACTTGAGGCTGTTGCGGATCTTCATTGGTCTTTCCCGGGAACGAAATCGGCACCGGAGATGGCCCCCGATGCCGGAAAAATCAAGCCGCGCGCCTAGGGGCGGGCGGGGGCAAAGTCAAGCGTTCAGGCTGGCGGCTCAGGCCGCCGACCCGACCCGCCGGCGCTCTTCGCCGGCCTGCTGCAGCTCGGCCCGCACCCTTTCCCATTGCAGGGCATGGAACACGATCTGTTCGAGGTCGGCATATTGCGGCCGCCACGGCAGGGTGGCGCGAATCCGCGCCGGGTCCGAGACGACCGAGGCCGGGTCGCCCGCGCGGCGCGGGCAGAGGCGCCGCTCTATCCGGCCGCCCGTCGCCCGGTCGACCGCGTCGAGCACCTCGAGAACCGAGAAGCCGCGCCCGTAACCGCAATTGAGCGTGAGCGAGCGGCCGGGCCGTTCGATCAGCGCCTCCAGCGCGAGGACGTGGGCCGCGACCAGGTCGCTGACGTGGATGAAATCGCGCACCCCGGTGCCGTCCGGCGTGTCGTAATCGGTGCCATAGACATCGACATGGCTGCGCTGGCCTGTCGCCGCCTCGCAGGCGACCTTGACCAGGTGGGTCGCCCCGGCGGTCGACTGGCCGGTGCGCGCCTGCGGATCGGCCCCCGCGACGTTGAAATAGCGCAGCACGCCATATGTGATCGGGTGAGCGGCCGCCGCGTCGGCCAGCATCCGTTCGGTCATCAGCTTCGACCAGCCGTAGGGGTTGATCGGCTGTTGCGGCGTATCCTCCGTGATCGGGCCGCCGCCCGGCGTGCCGTAAGTGGCCGCGGTGCTGGAGAAGATGACGTGCGGCACCCCGGCGCGAACGGCCGCGGCGATCAGCGCGCGGCTCTTCACCGTGTTGTTGTCGTAATATCCAAGCGGGTCGGCGACCGAATCGGGCACGACGACCGACCCGGCGAAATGCATGATCGCCCCGGTCCCCTGCTCGGCGAAGATCCGCGCCAGCAGCGCCTCGTCCCCCACGTCGCCGCGGTAGAAGGGCACGGTGGGCGGCACGGCGAAGCGGAAGCCGGTCGAAAGGTCGTCCACCACCGCCACCGGCCACCCGGCATCGAGCAGGGCGAGCACGGCATGGCTGCCGATGTACCCGGCACCGCCGGTCACCAGTACGGGGGGCTTGCTGTCCATGAAAACGTGCTAGGCCCGCGATGGTAAAGGAACCGTTTGCCGGCGCGCCCCGCCGGGCACGGACCGCCCCCCTCGCGCGTTGGCGGGGCACAGCCAGGAGGAAACGTGCCATGCATGCCCAGCCCAGGAAGCTTTCGCTCGTCGCGGCGACCGCGATGCTCGCCGCCCTTGCCGGATGCGCGAACCCGGCCGTGACCGGGCCGGTCGAAGTGACCCGGTTCGTGGCCCCCGCGGCGAGCGACCGCCTCGCCCGCGGGACCGTCTTCGTCGAGACCGCGCCCGGCAGCCAGCCCGATTCGCTTGCCCTCGCCCCTTACAAGCAGGCGGTCGCGCGCGAGCTGGTCCGGCTCGGCTATCGCGAGGCGCCGCGCGCCAGCGCCGACCAGGTCGCGCAAGTGCGGGTCGAACGCTTCGCCACCGGGCCCGAGGGGCGGCGGCGCGGGCCGGTGAGCGTGGGCGTCGGCGGATCGACCGGCAGCTACGGTTCGAGCGCGGGCGTGGGAATCGGCATCAACCTGGGCGGCGGCCCGCGCGAGATGATCGGCACCCGGATCGGCGTGATGATCCGTGACAAACGGTCCGGCGCGACATATTGGGAGGGTCGCGCGCAATTTTCGGTAAGCGACAATTCACGATATGCCGATACGACCGCCAGCGCCGCGGCAGTGGCGGAGGCGCTGTTCCGGGATTTCCCCGGCAACAACGGTGAAACGATAGAAGTAAGGGTTCGCGAGTGACGGGGCAGAATATCCAGATCGACAGCAATTTCGACGGCGGCAACATAGAAGTGCTGTCGGTCGATGGCGCGGGCGCCACGCTCGCCATCCGGGCGGACCACATGTCGGAATTCAAGCAGTGGTTCCATTTCCGGGTCAGCGGGGCCGCCGGGCGCGAGCTGGTGCTGCGTATCACCGACCTGGAAACCTCCGCCTATCCGCTCGGCTGGCCGGGATACAACTGCCGCGTCAGCGAGGATCGCGAATACTGGGCGACCGCCGCGTCGAGCTATGACAAGGACGCCGACGGCGGCACGCTGACCGTGCGCTACACCCCCGCCAGCGACCTGGCCTGGTTTGCCTATTTCGCGCCCTACTCGATGGAACGCCATCACGATCTCGTCGCCGAATGCGCGGCGAGCGAAGGGGTTTCCTGTCGCTGCCTGGGCACGACGCTCGACGGGCAGCCGATCGATTGCCTCGAAATGGGCGAAGGGGACAAGCAGGTCTGGCTCTATGCCCGCCAGCACCCGGGCGAGACGCAGGCCGAATGGTGGATGGAAGGGGCGCTGGAACGGCTGACCGACCCGGCCGACCCCATCGCCCGCGCGCTGCGCGCCCGGTGCCGGTTCCACATCGTGCCCAACTGCAACCCCGACGGCTCGCGCCGCGGACACTTGCGGACCAACGCCAGGGGCGTGAACCTGAACCGCGAGTGGGACAACCCGACGGCGGAGAATTCGCCCGAGGTCCTGGCGCTGCGCAACGCGATGGACGAAACCGGCGTCGATTTCGCGATGGACGTGCACGGCGACGAGGCGATCCCGGCCGTCTTTCTTGCCGGGTACGAGGGGCTTCCGGGGCTGACCGACGATCACTACGCCGGCTTCACCCGCTATCGCGCGATCCTCGACCGGCGCACACCCGATTTCCAGACCGAGAAAGGCTATGTCCCCGCGCAGCCGGGGCAGGCCAATCTGTCGATGAGCACGACCCAGGTCGCCCACCGCTTCGGCGCGACGGCGATGACGCTGGAAATGCCGTACAAGGACAACGACGACCTGCCCGACCCGGAGCAGAACTGGTCGCCCGAACGCTGCCGCCAGCTCGGCCGCGACTGCCTCGGCGCCCTGCTGGAGTGGCTCGACGGCGCGGGCTGACCGGGCGGCCTTTCGCAGGCGGCGCCCCGCCGCCGCCTGCTAGTCCAGGCTGGCGGGGCCGAAAGCTTCGGGCAGGAGCGCGCTCAGCCGCATGCGCCGCACCTCGCTCTCGCCCACGCACAGGATCAGCGGATCGGTTCCGCCCAGCGCCGCCAGCTCGTTCAGGACCTGGCGACAGCGCCCGCAGGGCGTGATCGGCTGCGCGCCGGGGCCGGTCACGGCGACCGCTTCCAGCCCGCCGCGCAGCCCATCGGCCATGGCCCGGGCCGCGGCCACCGTTTCGGCGCAGAGCGCAAGGCCGTAGCTGGCGTTCTCGACATTGGTGCCCGTCACCACGCGGCCATCGGCGAAACGCAGCGCGGCCCCGACCGGGAAGCGGGAATAGGGGGAATAGGATCGGGTCGCGGCCTCGCGCGCGGCCGCGATCAGCGCGTCGTCATCGGTAATCATCCGGGTGCGCTACACCCTCCGGCGCGGGCTTGCGAGCCGTTTGACGCGGACAAGGCGGTTCACGGGCGCGCGACGATCCAGCGCAGCGGCTGCTCGGCCGCCTCGGTCTGCAGGGCCGTGTTGGCGGTCCACAGCAGCCAGGGGCGCCCGGCATATGTCGGCTCGAACCGCGTGCGCGTCAGCCACAGGTTGCGTTCGAGCGTCCCGGCCAGGCGATAGCGATCCTCGAACCCCGGGTCGATCTTCAGGATGACGGGCTTGCCGGCATGCATCTCGATCTGGTTGATCAGCGTCATCAGCTCGCTCTCGACCGCGGCATCGCCGACCCGCTCGGGGCAGTCGCCGGCGGTGCGGGCCAGCTCGATCGCCGGCGGCAGCAGGGTCGGGTCGCGCGGCACCATGGTCACGAAATTGGCCGATTGCCCGTCGGCCATCGTGCAGGGATCGAACCGGTGCACCGCCCCCACCTGCAGGCCCGCGGCGCGCGCGGCGGCCAGGTTGCCGCCCAGCGCCGGGTCCTGTCCCGATGCCCCGTCGCTGGCGTCGAGATAGGCGAAGCTCGCCCCCAGCGCGCGCAGGGTGCGGAAATTGACGATCCCGTCCGCGGCCGCGACTTCCACCCCCTGGTCGGGATAGGCGGCCTCGTCCGGCCGCCAGTGGCGCATGTCCCACCACAGCCACAGCCCGCCGGCCAGCACCGCGAGCAGGACCGCGGCCGCTGCCCGCGCCCGCCAGCCGGCCCGTCCCCGCCTGCCCCTGCCTCGCGCCATGCCCTGCCCCTCAGCCCTTGATGTGAAGCACGCAGATCAGCGTGAACAGGCGCCGTGCAGTGGCGAAATCGGTTTCGACCTTGCCTTCCAGCCGTTCGAGCAGGAGCTCGGCCGCGTTGTTGTGAATGCCGCGCCGCGCCATGTCGATCGTCTCGATCTCGGCCGGGGTCGCCTTGCGGATCGCCTGGTAATAGCTGTCGCAGATCGCGAAGTATTCGCGGATCGGGCGCCGGAACCGAGCCAGCCCCAGGACCAGCGTTTCCACCGCCTGCCCGTCCATCGTCGCGATCGCCATGGCGAGGCGGCCGTCCTGGACCGACAGCGAGAGCCGCCAGGGCCCCGAATGGCCTTTCTCCACCGCGCGCAGGGGCTTGAACGTGTTGTCCTCTATCAGGTCGTAGATCGCGACCCGCCGTTCCTGCTCCACGTCCGGGTTGCGCCACAGGATCGTGTCCTGGTCGAGCGCGATGTGGGCGATACGCCATGATTCAGCCGGGGCGGACATTGTTCAGCCGCTTTCGCAGATGCGAAGGGGCCGGGGCAAGCCTTGTTGAACGCGCGCCGGCCGGTTCTCCCGCCGGCCTGTCCCCGCTATCCACAAGGTGCCGCGCCCCGCCCCCTCTTGCCTTCCATGCGCGGGCCTGCGCACAAGGCCGGCGATGGCCGACCAAGACCTCCTCATCCGCCCCGAAACCGATGCCGCACCGGGCCGCGCGCTGCCCGCCAATATCGAGGCGGAGGCCGCCTTTCTCGGCGCCGTCCTGATCGACAACCGGGTGATCGAGGAACTGCCGGTCGCGGTGCGCCCCGAGCATTTCTTCGAACCCGTCCACCAGCGCGTCTACGAGCGGATACTGACGCTGCTCGATCGCAACGCGGTGGTCACGCCGGTCACGCTGAAACCCTATTTCGAAGGGGACGAGGCGCTGAAGGAACTGGGCGGGATCACCTATCTCGCCCAGCTCACCGCCGACGGGCAGGGCCTGCTCGCCCCGCGCGAGCTGGCGCAGCAGATCTACGACCTGGCGCTGCTGCGCGAACTGGTCAGCGTGGGCCGCACGCTGGTCGAGGGCGCGCTCGATACCAGCGAGGACGTCGCGCCGATGGACCGGATCGCCCAGGCGGAGGCGGACCTGTTCAAGGTCGCCGAAGGCGCCTCTTCGACCAGCGAGGCCGCCAGCTTCGGCGTGGCGACCAACAAGGCGCTGGGCATGATCGAGCTGGCGATCAATTCCGGCGGCCACGTCTCGGGCAAGACGACCGGCTTCACCTCGATCAACGACAAGTGCGGCGGCCTGCACAATTCCGACCTCATCATCCTCGCCGGGCGGCCGGGCATGGGCAAGTCGTCGCTGGCGACGAACATCGCCTTCAACTGCGCCGACCGCCTGCTGCGCGACCGGCGCGACCAGATCGAGGAAGGCAAGTCGGTCGGCGCGGGCGTGGCGCTGTTCTCGCTGGAGATGAGCGCGGACCAGCTCGCCACGCGTATCCTCGCCGAACAGGCCGGCATCAGTTCCGAAGCGCTGCGCATGGGCAAGATCAGCCGCGACGATTTCCAGAAGCTGAGCTTCGCCAGCCAGCGCCTGGCCGAGCTGCCGCTGTTCATCGACGACACGCCGGCGCTGACCATCGCCGCGCTGCGGACCCGCGCGCGGCGGCTGAAGCGCAAGCACGATATCGGCCTGGTGATCGTCGACTACCTGCAGCTGTTGCAGGGCAGCGGGCGGGCGAACGACAACCGCGTGAACGAGATTTCCGAGATCAGCCGCGGGCTCAAGACCCTGGCCAAGGAACTCGACGTGCCGGTGATCGCGCTCTCGCAGCTCAGCCGCGCGGTCGAACAGCGCGACGACAAGCGCCCGATGCTGTCGGACCTGCGCGAATCGGGCTCGATCGAGCAGGACGCCGACATGGTCTGGTTCATCTACCGCGAGGACTATTACGTCGCCGCGCGCGAGCCGAAGCGCCCGGTCGAAAGCGACGATGCCAAAGTCCACGAGGCCCATGCCGCCTGGGCCAGCGAGATGGAGCGGGTCTTCGGCCTGGCCGAGCTGATCGTGGCGAAGCAGCGGCACGGCGCGACCGGCAAGGTCCGGCTGCGCTTCGAACCGCGGATCACGCGCTTCTCCGACCTCGCGGAAGAGGACCGGCGGACCGGCGAATACGACTGACCGCGCGGATCGCGAGGCCCGTCGCGCCGCCCGCCTAGAGGCCGAGGTTGAGCCGCCGGGTCACCGTGTAGTCCACCACCGAGACCAGCAGCCAGCCGAGGTTCCAGCGGACCCGGTTGAACAGGGTCGCGCGCGACTTGTGCAGCGCAGGCGTGATCGGCTGCGAGCCGGCGATATGCAGCGACACGAACTCGCGCATCCGCTCCGCCAGGGCGGCATCGCGGATCTGCAGCATCAGCTCGAGGTTCAGGTAGAGGCTGCGCATGTCGAAATTGGCGCTGCCGACATAGACCACGTCGTCGAGGACGATCAGCTTGGTGTGCAGGCGGCAGGCGTCGAATTCCCAGATTCGCGCGCGCTTGCGCAGCAGGTAGTCGTAGAGCGAGCGCGAGGCGCCGATGGTCGCCCCGTTGTCGCTGCGCCCGGCCATGACGAGCCGCGTCTCGCCCCGCGCCGCGATCCGCCCGATACGTCGCAGCAGGTGCGGCGGGGGGGAGAAATAGGCCATCAGCATGTCGAGCTTCTGCGCCTGCAGCAGGTCTTCGCCGACCTGCCGCGCCCAGGTCGAAAGGCCGCGCGTCGGCCCGCCGACCAGCCAGCGGGCCGCGCCGTTCGACCAGTCCCAGCTCTTCACCGCGCGGCGGATGCTGCGGAACGTGCCGTCGTCCAGCTCGCTCCAGTCGGCCAGCCGCGCGAACCAGTCCACAAGCCCGCCGACCGCGTCCCCCTCGATACCGATCGCGAGATCGTTCCACCCGTCCTCGCCGGTCGCGGCGAAATAGGAATCGGCGATGTTGAACCCGCCGAACATCGCGCGCGCGTCGTCGGCGATCACGATCTTCTGGTGGTTGCGGATCAGGTAGCGGTGGCTCCAGCGCGGGCTGAACCAGCGGACACGGCCGCCGGCCGCGCTCAAGGGCGCGAAGAAGCCCTCCCCCGCGTCGGCCCCGAACGAATCGAGCAGGAGCGTCACGGCCACGCCCCGGCCCGCCGCATCGACCAGGGCATCGCGCAAGGCGGTGCCGATCGCGTCTTCCTCGTAGATGTAGAACGACAGCTTGACCGAGGCCTGCGCCTGCCGGATCATCGCCAGCAGGGCCTCGCGCCGGGCGGGGCCAGCCGGGTAGAACGTCAGCGCCTGGCCGCCGGCCCGGGCGGTGAACGGGTCCGGCGGGGTGAAGCCGGGGCGATCTGCATCGCTGCAACTGGGGTCCGCACCGGGCATGACCGGCATGTAGGCGTGCCCGGTCCGCGGCGCAAATCCTTGACTCTCGCGCCCCGAACGCCTAGCTGGCGCCCTTTCCGTAAACCCGTTTGCTACCGGAGTGCCATATGGCGCGCGTTACCGTCGAAGATTGCGTCGACAAGGTTCCCAACCGTTTCGATCTCGTCCTGCTTTCCGCGCAGCGCGCGCGTGAAATCTCCGGCGGGGCGGAGCTGACCGTCGACCGCGACCGCGACAAGAACCCGGTCGTCGCCCTGCGCGAGATCGCCGAACAGACGATCAAGCCGAAAGACCTCAACGAATCGCTGGTCCTGAACCTGCAGAAGATCCTGCCGGACGACGAGGACGAGGCGGACGAGGTCGGCTCGCTCAGCCAGTCGGCCGAGGCGCTGCGGATCACCGCGTCGGCCCCCGCCCGCTCGACCTCGATCGGGGCGGACTACGAAGGCTGATCGCCCGCCCGCGCCGCGCGGGCCGCGATCGTTCCTGCAGTCGCGAAACAGACCGGACGGCGGCAGCTAACCCCTGCCGCCGTTTATGCATGGGCGGAACCTATTCGCCAGCCGGCGGCGCGGCACCTTCCCCGGGCGCTGCGCCGGCGCCGGGTCAGCGGGGCAGGTCGCTCGCGCCCATCAGGGCCTCGTCCACCGCGCGGGCGCACTGGCGCCCCTCGCGGATCGCCCAGACGACCAGGCTCTGCCCGCGGCGCATGTCGCCGCACGAGAACACGCCCGGCTCGCTGGTCGCATAAGTGCGCGTGTCGGCCGCGACATTGCCGCGATCGTCCAGCGCGACCCCGGCCCGGTCGAGCAGGCCGCGCCGCTTCGGCCCGGTGAACCCCATGGCCAGCAGGATGAGATCGGCCGGCAGGGTGAACGTGCTGCCTTCGATCTCCTGCATCCGGCCGTCGCGCCATTCGACCCGCACGCATTCCAGGCCGACGACATCGCCCCCCTCGGCCACGACCCGGCGGGCGAGGACCGACCAGTCGCGCTCCACCCCTTCCTCGTGGCTCGACGACGTGCGCAGCTTGAGCGGCCAGTCCGGCCAGGTCAGCGCCTTGTCTTCCTTTTCCGGCGGGCGGGGCATGATTTCCAGCTGGGTGACGCTCTTGGCGCCCTGGCGGTTGCTGGTGCCGACGCAGTCACTGCCGGTGTCGCCGCCGCCGATCACGATCACGTGCTTGCCGGTCGCGGTCAGCGTGCCGCGCGGGGCGGCGCGCACTTCGTCGTCGCCGGCGTTGCGCTTGTTCTGCTGGGTCAGGAATTCCATCGCCAGCCGCACGCCGGGCAGCTCCGCCCCGGGAATGTCGAGCTTGCGCGCCTCTTCCGCGCCGCCGGCGAGGACGACCGTATCGAAGTTCTCGCGCAGGGCGGAAAAGGACACTTCGACCCCGATCTCGCTGCTCGTGCGGAACTGGACGCCCTCGGCCTCCATCTGCACCGCGCGGCGGTTGATCAGGTGCTTTTCCATCTTGAAGTCGGGAATGCCGTAACGCAGCAGGCCGCCGATCCGGTCGGCCTTCTCGAACACGGTCACCGCGTGGCCGGCGCGCGCCAGCTGCTGGGCGCAGGCCAGCCCGGCCGGGCCGCTGCCGATTACCGCGACCGACTTGCCGGTGGGCCGCGCGGGCACTTGCGGCTTGATCCAGCCTTCCTTCCACCCGCGGTCGACGATCGCGCATTCGATCGACTTGATCGTCACCGGCTGGTCGGTGATGTTCAGCGTGCAGGCGGCCTCGCACGGGGCCGGGCAGACGCGCCCGGTGAACTCGGGGAAGTTGTTGGTCGAATGGAGCATGTCGAGCGCACGCTTCCAGTCCGCCTCGTAGACGAGGTGGTTCCAGTCGGGGATCAGGTTGTTCACCGGGCAGCCGGTGTGACAGTAGGGGATGCCGCAGTTCATGCAGCGCGCCGCCTGGTTGCGCAGCTTCCCTTCGGGCAGGGCGTGGACGAACTCGTTGTAATGCGCGAGGCGCTCGGCCGGGTCGGCCGACGCACGGTCCTCGCGCTCGAATTCCAGGAAACCTGTTTCCTTACCCATGGCGGTTACATCCAGTTCGTTCGGTGGGAGGCGGCGTTTCGCGCGGCGCGGGCGATCATTCGGCCGCCACGCTCTCGGGATTGCTGCGCTCCGCGTCGGTTGAAGGGGCGCGACCGGCTTCGAGCCGCTCGGCCTCGAGCTGGGCGAGCGCGCGGGCATAGTCGCGCGGCATCACCTTGACGAAACGGGCAAGCGCGGCGTCCCAGTCGTCGAGCAGCGCCGCGGCCTTGGCCGAGCCGGTGTGGAGCTTGTGCCGCTCGACCAGGATGCGCAGGCGCTGCGCGTCGTGGCGCAGCATGTCGCCCATGCCCAGGTCGTTGACCGAGCGCGGGTGCGCCTGCGGGCGGCCCAGCCCGTCCTCGGCATCGGGCTCGGGCGAAACCGGCACGAGATCGACCTGGGCCTGGTTGCACAGGCGCGCGAAATCGCCGTTCTCGTCATAGACATAGGCGACGCCGCCGCTCATCCCCGCAGCGAAGTTCCGCCCGGTCGGGCCGAGCACGCAGACGACGCCGCCGGTCATGTATTCGCAGCCGTGATCGCCCGTCCCCTCGACCACCGCGACAGCGCCCGAGTTGCGAACCGCGAAGCGTTCGCCGGCCACCCCTTCGAAGAAAGCTTCGCCCGAGATCGCGCCGTAGAGCACGGTATTGCCGACGATGATGTTCTGCCCCGGGTCGCGCGCGACGCCGGCCGGCTGGCGAACGACGATGCGCCCGCCCGAAAGGCCCTTGCCGACGTAGTCGTTCGCGTCGCCCACCAGGTCGAGCGTGACCCCGTGCGCCAGCCAGGCGCCGAAGCTCTGACCGGCCACGCCGGTGAGGTTGATGCGGATCGTCTCCGGCCCCAGCCCGGCATGGCCGTGGCGGCGGGCGATCTCGCCCGACAGCATCGCCCCGACCGTGCGGTTCACGTTGCGGATCTCGCGATCGATCCGGATCGAGGTGCCGTTGTCGATCGCCTCGCGGCAGGCGGCGATCAGCTCGTTGTCCATTGCCGCGCCGAGCCCGTGATCCTGCGTCTCGGTATGGTGCAGCGCGCGGCCTTCGGGCGCCGGCACCGGGTGGAGAATGCGCTTCAGGTCCACCCCGTGCGCCTTCCAGTGCCGCTCGACCCGGCGGGTATCGATCCGGTCCACCCGGCCGATCATTTCCTCCAGCGTGCGGAAGCCCATCTCGGCCATGATCTGGCGCACTTCCTCGGCCACGAAGAAGAAATAGTTGATCACGTGCTCGGGCGTGCCGGTGAAGCGCTTGCGCAGCACCGGGTCCTGCGTCGCGACGCCGACCGGGCAGGTGTTGAGATGGCACTTGCGCATCATGATGCAGCCGGCGGCGATCAGCGGGGCGGTGGCGAAACCGAACTCGTCCGCGCCCAGCAGGGCGCCGATGGCAACGTCGCGCCCGGTCCGCAGGCCGCCGTCCACCTGCACCGCGATACGGCTGCGCAGGTCGTTCAGGAGCAGCGTCTGCTGGGTTTCGGCGAGGCCGATCTCCCACGGGCTGCCCGCATGGGTCAGGCTGGTCAGCGGGCTTGCGCCGGTGCCGCCTTCGTAGCCGGAGATCGTGACATGGTCCGCCTTGCTCTTCGAAACGCCGGCGGCGACGGTCCCGACGCCCACCTCGCTGACGAGCTTGACCGAGACGCGCGCCGTCGGCTGCACGTTTTTCAGGTCGTGGATCAGCTGGGCGAGATCCTCGATCGAGTAGATGTCGTGGTGCGGCGGCGGGCTGATCAGGCCGACCCCGGGGGTGGAGTGGCGCACGGCGCCGATCGTCTTGTCCACCTTGTGGCCGGGCAGCTGCCCGCCCTCGCCCGGCTTGGCGCCCTGCGCCATCTTGATCTGGATGTCGTCGGAATTGACCAGGTACTCGGTCGTCACGCCGAACCGGCCCGAGGCGACCTGCTTGATCCGGCTGCGCATCGAATCGCCGTTGTCCATCGGGGTGAACCGATCGGGCTCCTCGCCGCCTTCGCCGGTGTTCGAACGGCCGCCGATGCGGTTCATCGCGATCGCCAGCGTCGTGTGCGCCTCGCGGCTGATCGAGCCGAAGCTCATCGCGCCGGTGCTGAAACGCTTCACGATCTCGGCCGCGGGCTCGACTTCGTCCAGCGGGACGGGGGTGTCGGCGGGCTTCAGCTCCATCAGCCCGCGAATGGTCAGCAGCCGCTCGGACTGTTCGTTCACCGCGCGCGCGAAATCCTCGTACCGCGCGCGCGAGTTGCCGCGCACCGCATGCTGCAGGCTGGCGACGCTGCCCGGCGTCCAGACGTGGTCCTCGCCCCGCAGGCGATACTGGTAGATCCCGCCGGCATCGAGCATCCCGGCATAGAGCGGGTCCGCCCCGTGCGCGAGCGCATGGCGACGCACGGCCTCCTCCGCCACTTCGAGCAGGCCGACCCCCTCGATCGTCGTCGCCGTGCCGGTAAAGTACTTGTCCACGAAGGCGCTCGACAGGCCGACCGCGTCGAAGATCTGCGCCCCGCAATAGGACTGGTAGGTCGAAATGCCCATCTTGGACATGACCTTGAGCATCCCCTTGCCGACCGCCTTGATGTAGTTCTGCCGCGCGTCCTCGGCCGCGACCTCGGGGAAACGTTCGGCGCGCAGGTTCTCGATCGTCTCAAACGCGACGTAGGGGTTGATCGCTTCCGCGCCGAAGCCCGCCAGCACGCAGTAATGGTGAACCTCGCGCGCCTCGCCGGTTTCGACCACCAGGCCCGTCTGCATCCGCAGGCCCTGGCGCACGAGGTGGTGGTGCACGGCGGCGGTAGCGAGCAGGGCGGGGATCGGGATGCGATCGGGCCCCTGCGCGCGGTCGGAGAGGATCAGGATATTGTGGTCGAGCAGGACCGCCTCGGTCGCCGCCCAGCACAGTTCCTTCAGCGCCATCTCCAGCCCTTCGGCCCCGGTCGCCGCGTCCCAGGTGATGTCGAGCGTGTGGGTGCGGAAGGCCCCGTCGAGCGCGACCTCGACCGAGCGGATCTTCGCCAGGTCGTCGTTGGTGAGGATCGGCTGGCCGACTTCGAGCCGCTTGTGCGTGCCGGCATCGCGGCCCAGCAGGTTGGGCCGGGGCCCGACCATCGACAGCAGGCTCATCACCAGTTCCTCGCGGATCGGGTCGATCGGCGGGTTCGTGACCTGGGCGAAGTTCTGCTTGAAGTAATCGTAGAGCAGCCGCGGCCGCTGGCTGAGCACGGCGAGCGGCGTGTCGGTGCCCATCGACCCGATCGGGTCGTCGCCGGCGAGCGCCATCGGCTCGAGGAAGCGCGCGATGTCTTCCTGGGTGTAGCCGAAGGCCTGCTGGCGTTCGAGCAGGGTCGTCGTGTGGTCGGGAATCGCGGCAAGCTCGGGCTCGATCGTGTCGAGATCCTCCAGCTTGTACTGTGTGCGCGCCAGCCACGTCTCGTAAGGGTGCGCGGCCGCCAGCTCGGCCTTCAGCTCGGCGTCCTCGACGATCCGGCCCTGCTCGAGGTCGATCAGCAGCATCTTGCCCGGCTGCAGCCGCCACTTGCGCACGATGTCCTCTTCCGCGAACGGCAGGACGCCGCTTTCCGAAGCGAGGCAGACGAGATCGTCCTTCGTCACGCAATAGCGCGCCGGCCTCAGGCCGTTGCGGTCCAGCGTCGCGCCGATCTGCCGCCCGTCGGTGAAGGCCACCGCCGCCGGGCCGTCCCACGGCTCCATCAGCGCGGCGTGATATTCGTAGAACGCGCGCCGCGCCGGGTCCATCAGCGGGTTCTTGGCCCATGCCTCCGGCATCAGCATCATCATCGCGTGGGCGAGGCTGTACCCGCCCGCCAGCAGCAGCTCGAGCGCGTTGTCGAGGCACGCGGTGTCCGACTGGCCATGCGGGATCAGCGGCCACATCTTGTCGAGATCGGCCCCCAGCAGCTCCGATTCCATCGTGCGCCGACGGGCCTCCATCCAGTTCACGTTGCCGCGAACGGTGTTGATCTCGCCGTTGTGGGCCATGAAGCGATAGGGGTGCGCGAGGCGCCAGCTGGGGAACGTGTTGGTGCTGAACCTCTGGTGCACCAGCCCCAGCGCGGAAACGCAGCGCGGATCGCGCAAGTCGTCGTAGAAGCTGCCCACCTGGTTGGCGAGGAGGAGGCCCTTGTAGACGATCGTCCGGCTCGAAAAGCTCGGGATATAGGTCTGCGTCAGGGCCGGCATCGCGTGCTTTTCGGCCAGCCTGGCGAGCGGGTTGAGCGTCTGCTTGCGGATCACGATCAGCTTGCGCTCGAACGCGTCCCGGTCGGCGCAGTCGGGCCCGCGCGCAACCACGCACTGGCGCATGACCGGCATCGAATCGACGACCGCCCGGCCCAGCCCGTCGAGCGTGACCGGCACGTCGCGCCAGCCGACCAGGCGCTGGCCTTCCTTGGCGACGAACTTCTCCAGCTGCTCGGCCACGAAGGCCCGGGCCTCGTCGTCCTGCGGCAGGAAGCACTGCGCGACGGCATAGTCGCCTTCGGCCGGCAGGTCATGGCCCGCCTGCTCGGCCCATTCGCGGATCAGCGGATCGGGGATCTGGAGCAGGATGCCGGCGCCGTCGCCCAGCAGCGGATCGGCACCCACCGCGCCGCGATGATCGAGGTTGGCCAGGATTTCCAGCGCCTGGCCCACGATCGCATGACTCTTCTCGCCCTTGATGTGGGCGACGAACCCGACGCCGCACGAATCGTGCTCGTTGCGCGGATCATACAGACCTGTCGGCGTGGGAAACCCCATCCAGTAAACCCCGTTCTGTCAGGTGCCGAAGCGCGTACCCCTTTGGCCCCTTCGGCAATGAAGCGCGTATTTCGCCACGCGAACGCGCACGAAAATTGTCGCGAAGGCGCTTAATGCAGATTGGAACGGCATTTTGCAACTGCACAGGGGCGCGCATAGGTATTAGTTATTCTTGCGCTTACGAAAGCGACCGCGCCCGGTTTACCCGTGGGGCGGGGGTTCAGGCGGCTCCGCTAAGCCGCTGCAACTTCTGCAAAGCTTCGCGCAGGGCGCGCTCAGCCTGGGCTTCGTCGAGCGGCTCGCGGCGAGCCGTCCCGGCCCCTTCGGCATCGCCTGCCGGGGCGTCGAACGGGCGCCGCTGCGGCGGGGCCGGCGGGGCGCCCGGCTCGCGCGCGGGGCCGTCGGCGGCCGGGGTCGCGCGGCGATCCTCCTGGCCGGGAAAGACCACCACCGGTTCGGGCAGGTCGTTGTCCTCCGCGTCTTCGATCCGCACGAATTCCCGTTCGCGCGGGCCGCGACGAATGTCGAGCAGCGAACCGCAGCCGTCCTCGGCCGCGATCGCATCGTTGCCGGCAAAGCCGGCGTCCCCGTCGCCTTCCTCTCCGTCGATCGCGTCGTCGCCGGCAACCGGGGCGGCGGCTTCCGGCCCGGGTGCCGGGCGGTCGAACGCGCGCGCCTGGCGCGAGAGCGGCAGGGTGAGCGCGAGATCGGCCTCCTCGTTCTCGGCGGCGTCGCCTTCGTCCCCGTCGTGCGCCTCGGGGTCGAAGGCAAGCGGGCGCAGCGCGGCCGGCACCGAGGGCGGTGCGGCGAAAGCCCGCGGCTCGGCCAGCACCTCTCCCTCGGCATCCTCTTCACGCGCGCCTTCGGGAGAGGACGCTTCCTCGGCCGCGGTAACAGGCGCAGGCGCTTCCTCGGCCGCGACCGGGGCGGCCTCGACAGCCGGATCGTCCGTCGTCGCGTCAGCGGCGAAGGCAACGCGGGTGGCCGGGGCGGTGGCGGGCTCGAGGCGCGGCGCTTCCTCGGCGGCCACGCCCAGGTCGGGGACATAGCGGCTCGGGCTCTCGGCCGGCGCATCGGCCGGTGCCCGCGCCGCGGCGGCAGCCTCTTGCTCGCGGCGGGCCGCGCGTTGCAGCGACTGCGCGAAGCGGTCCACCAGTTCGGCGATCGACAGCTCGGCCAGCGCGCCTTCCGGCGGGGCCTCGTCCGCTTCCGGATCTTCGGCCGCGGCAATCTCTTCGGTCACGGCAGGATCGTCGCCTGCGTCCGCGAACGCGGCAGAGGGCAGGCCTGCGAACGGTTGGTCGGCCGGCTCCGCCAGGTTCGGCCGGTCCGCCTCATCCGCGTCGTCCGCCTCGGCCACGTCGACCTCGGCGTCGGCGACCGGATCCGCGTGGAACGCCGGCGGCGCGGCGCGGGGGGCATCGAAGGGGCGCGCCCCTTCGGCCGGCTGTTCGGACGGCATCGCGGCGAAGGGCCCGGGCACTTCGGCCGCCGGCTGCGGCTCCGCCTCGAGCGCTTCGGCCGGCTCGGGTTCGGGAGCCGGCATCATGTCCGCCGCGGGCTGCGCGGCATCCTGGTCGGCGAAAACGGCGAGGTCGAGCGCGTCGGGCGCCTCCTCTGCCGGCACGTCGTCCACCGGGGTCGCGAGCTCGGGGGCCAGCGCGACCGGTTCTTCGGCGCCCGGCAGGTCCGCCCGGTCGAGCAGCTCGCTCGGCCCGCTTTCGTCGGTCACGGCCAGGGCGCGGCGGCGGCCCGGGGCAGGCGCCGAGGAAGGCGCGGGGCGCGGGGCCTCGATCGGCTCGTCGAAGCTTTCCACGCCCAGTTCCTCGCGCGCGGAGATCGGCCGTTTGGCAGCCTCGTCGCGGCGCGTCGAGGCCGGCTGCGCCCGCCGGCGCGCGGCCGGGCGGGTCGCCCCCTGGGCGGCCACGACCTTGCGGGCGATGTACAGCCCGGCAACGACGCCGAGCGCGGCAAAGACGAGCGCGATGAGAATGCGCGCCGTCACCCCCAGCGGGGGCGCGGCGGCGGGAACCGCGGCGGCGAGGCCGGTCGCCTCGGCCAGTGCTTCGAACAGGGCCACCGGGAGGACGAGGCTGCCGATCCCCAGCAAGGCCGCGAACCATAGCGCGACGATGGCCGGGAAAACCGGGTGCTGGCTGATCGGAACCTGGCTGGCGGTCTGGCCCTGGTCTTTGGCTGCCACTGTATCACTTCCCCGTTGCGCGGGCGGCCTGCCTCAGGCGGCAGGCACCTGCCCATTCGGCACAGGGGCTATCAGCCGATGGTAAACGTCTTGATAACGCCTGACGTTGCGGCCCCAGTCGTGATGCGCGGCAACGTGTTCGCGCGCCCGCTCGCGCATGGCATCCCACCCGGCCCGGTCGCGCAGCAATGCCGCCAGGGCATCGGCGCAGGCGGCCGGGTCGTCCGGTGGAAACAGGGTGCCGGTTTCGCCGTCGTCGATCAGTTCGCGGTGCCCGCCGACGTCGGACGCGGCGACGAGCCGGCCCTGCGCCATCGCCTCCAGCGGCTTGAGCGGGGTGACGAGATCGGTCAGCCGGCTTTTCTTGCGCGGATAGGCGAGCACGTCGATCAACGCGTAGTACCGCTCCACCTCATCGTGGGGCACGCGGCCGGCGAAGCGGATCCCCCCGGCCGCCGGGCTGCGGGCGGCCTGGGCGCGCAGGGCCGTGTCCATCGGACCGCCGCCGACCAGCAGCAGGCGCGCACCTGGCACGCTTTCGCGCAGGCGGGGCATGGCCGCGACAAGATCGTCCAGCCCCTCGTAATCGTAGAAGCTGCCGACGAAGCCGATCACCGGGCCTTCGCCCAGCCCCAGCCGCGCGGCCAGCGCCGGGTCGCGGACCGGCGGGTCGCCGAACAGCGACAGGTCCACCCCGTTGGGCGAGAGCGCGATCTTCTCCCCCGGCACCCCGCGCGCGACCAGGTCGTCGCGCAACCCGCGGCAGATCGTGAAGACCGCGTCGGCGCCCGCCACGGCCCGGTCTTCCAGCGCGCGCGTCAGGCGATATTTCAGCGAGCCTTCGCGCCCCGTGCCGTTGCCGACCGCCGCGTCTTCCCAGAAGGCGCGGATTTCGTAGACCAGCGGGATCGCGTGGCGGCGCGCCGAACGCAGCGCGGCCAGCCCGCACAGCGCCGGCGAATGGGCATGGATCACGTCGGGCTGCCAGTCCTCGATCGCGCGGTCGATCGCGTCGGCCAGGCAGCCGATCTCGCGCCATTCGCGCAGCCCCGGCGGGCCGGAGGGGCGGCCCGGCGTGCGCAGGAAGGTCAGCCCGTCGATCGTTTCGACCGGCGGCCCTTCGGCCGCGTGGCGCTGGCCGGTAATGGCCCGCACCGTCATGCCGGCCCTTTGCTGGCTCTTCAGGATCGCGCGCGTGCGGAAGGTGTAGCCACTGTGCAGCGGCAGCGAATGGTCGAGAACGTGGAGCACCCGTGTCATCGCCAGGTCCCCTGCCACAGCAAGCTTAACGGCGCGTCAACCGCCCGCTGCTAGACCGCCCGGCAGCGCCCCCGACGTGCGCATTGCAAGGCATCTTCTGGTTTGATCGACTACTTCGCCCTCGGCCTGATCCACGCGTTGATCGCGATCGCCCTGCTGCGGATCGCCGGGCGCGACGAAACCGACCGCGACCCCGCGTTCGAGGACGGCCCGCGCACGCCGACCGCGCAGCGGCGCGCGGCTGCCGGCAAGGCGGGCGACGAAACCGCTCGCGACACGGCCGGCGATACCGGCGGCGACACGGCCGGCGACACGGGCGGCGCCAGTGCCCGCACGATGGGCGAGCGGGGCGGCAACCGCGATGCTTGACCTCGCGCTCTTCCTGTTCGTCATGGCCTTCCTCGCGATCGGGCTGCGCCGCCCGTTCATCTGGGTCCTCGCCTATCTCTACATCGACATCCTCGCCCCGCAGAAGATCGGCTGGTCGATCACCTCCGCGCTGCCGATCTCCTTCATCGCCTTCTGCGCCGCCTTCGCCGGCTGGCTGCTGACCGACGCCAAGAAGGGCAGCCGCTTCACGCTGCGCCAGTTCCTGCTGTGCCTGCTGCTCGCCTATTGCTTCTGGACCACGCAGACCGCCGACTTCCCGGCAGAGGCGCTGGAGAAGTGGGACTGGGTGTGGAAGGCGCTGGTCTTCGCGATCTTCCTGCCGCTGACGCTTTCCACCCGCCTGAGGATCGAGGGGACGGCGCTGATCATGGTGCTGACCGCGGGGGCGATCATCATCAGCGCGGGGATGAAGACGGCGCTGGGCGGGGGCGGCTACGCCTCGCTCTATTTCTTCGTCAACGACAACAGCGGGATGTACGAAAGCTCGACCCTCGCGACCGTCGCCATCGCGATCATCCCGCTGATCCTGTGGTTCACCCGCCACGGCACGATCTTCCCGCCGGACTGGCGGGTGAAGACTTTCGGCTACGCGCTGGTCTTCGCCTGCCTGCTGGTGCCGATCGGGACCGAGGCGCGCACCGGGCTGCTGTGCATCGCGGTCCTCGCCGTCGTCGCGCTGCGCGACGTGAAGCGCCGGTTCGCCTTCCTCGCGGCCGGCGCGGCGCTGGGCCTCGCCGCGCTGCCGTTCATTCCGCAAAGCTATTACGAACGCATGGCGACGATCGGCAGCCACGACCAGGACCAGTCGGCCTCCACCCGCGTCGCGGTCTGGACCTGGACGCTCGACTACGTCGCCGAGAATCCCTTCGGCGGCGGGTTCGACGCCTATCGCGGCAACCGCTTCACCTATCGCCTGCCCGTGCTGGTCGAACAGGGCAACACGACCGCCATCGAATACCGCGAGGTCGTGGACGAGGCGCGCGCCTATCACTCCGCGATCTTCGAGATGCTGGGCGAACAGGGCTGGCCGGGGCTGATCCTGTGGGTCTGGATCCACGCGCTGGGCCTGTGGCAGATGGAATGGGTCCGCCGGCGCTGGCGCCAGCGCGCGGCCCACGATGCACAGTGGCAGGCGCCCCTGGCCAGCGCGTTGCAGGTCGCGCAGGTCATCTACCTCGTCGGATCGCTGTTCCAGGGCATTGCCTACCAGCCGTTCGTCCTGATGCTGATCGGCGCGCAGATCGCGCTCTGGGCCTATTGCAAGCGCCTCGATTCGCGGGAACGCGAGGTGCGCCGCGCCGGCTGGCCGCGCGCGCCGCACCGCCCGGCTGGCGATGCCGTAGCGGCACCGGAGGCCGCGTTGCGCTAACCCTCCGCATGCGCCATGAAGCCGCGGTTTCACGTTGAATCGACGGTTCGAAGGAGAGGCGTATGACTCCGCAGGAAATCGCGGAAAAGGTCGGCGAAAACATCGGCACCAGCGAATGGGTCGAGATGAGCCAGGAACGGATCAACCAGTTCGCCGACGCGACCGGGGATCACCAGTTCATCCATGTGGACGAGGAAAAGGCGAAGATGACGCCGTTCGGCGGCACGATCGCCCACGGGTTCCTGACCCTGTCGATGATCCCCTATCTCGCGGCCAATTCCGATCTTCCCCGGCCCGAAGGGGTCAAGATGGGCGTCAACTACGGCGGCAACAAGACGCGGTTCATCAACCCGGTCCGTTCGGGCAAGCGCATCCGCGGCCACTGGAAGCTGGTCGAGATGGTCGAAAAGCGTCCCGGCCAGTGGCAGCAGACGACCGAGATCACGATCGAGATCGAGGGCGAGGACAAGCCGGCGCTGATCGCCGAGTGGATCACGCAGCTCTTCGTCTGAAACAACGCCGCCCCGCGCCAGGGCGGGGCTTGTCGCGGCCGGCCGCATCGGCCGCACCACCAGTGAAAGGCCCGGCCCCGGCCGGGTAACGAGAGGTTTGAAATGCGCAACGCAGTTATCGTTTCCACCGCCCGAACCGCCATCGGGCGCGCCTACAAGGGCGGCTTCAACGACACCAAGGGGGCCACGCTCGGCTCCTACTCGCTCGCTCCGGCGATCGAGCGCGCCGGGATCGAACCGGGCGATCTCGACGATGTCGTGTGGGGCGCCGCGCTGCAGCAGGGTGCCCAGGCCGGCAACCTCGCCCGCCAGGTCGCGCTGCGCGCCGGCTGCCCGATCTCGGTTTCGGGCATGACGCTCGACCGCCAGTGCTCGTCGGGCCTGATGGCGATCGCGACCGCGGCCAAGCAGATCATGGTCGACAACATGGATGTCGTCGCCGGCGGCGGGCAGGAATCGATCAGCTTGGTGCAGACGAAGGAAATGCGGGTCATGCCCGATCCGGAGCTGATCAACATGCACGGCGCGATCTACATGCCGATGCTCCAGACCGCCGAAACGGTCGCCCAGCGTTACGGGATCACGCGCGAGCAGCAGGACGAATATGCGCTGAAGAGCCAGCAGCGCACCGCCGCGGCGCAGGAAGCGGGCAAGTTCGACGACGAGATCGTCCCGGTCACGACCACGATGAAGGTCCAGGACAAGGAAACGGGCGAGATTTCCGACAGGGAAGTGACGATCGCCAAGGACGAAGGCAACCGCCCGGGCACCACGCTGGAAGGGCTGGCCGGCCTGCAGCCGGTCATGGGCCCGGGCACGACGATCACCGCCGGCAATGCCAGCCAGCTTTCCGACGGCTCGGCCGCGAGCATCCTGATGGAAGAAAGCCTCGCCGAGAAGAAGGGCCTCACCCCGCTGGGCCGCTATGTCGGCATGGCCGTCGCCGGGACCGAGCCCGACGAGATGGGGATCGGCCCGGTCTTCGCGATTCCCAAGCTGCTCGAACGCACCGGCGTGAAGCTGGAGGACGTGGGCCTGTGGGAACTGAACGAGGCCTTCGCCGTCCAGGTGCTCTATTGCCGCGACAAGCTGGGCATCCCCGACGAGCTGCTCAACGTCAACGGCGGCTCGATCTCGATCGGCCACCCCTATGGCATGACGGGCGCGCGCTGCGTCGGCCATGCCCTGATCGAAGGCAAGCGCCGCGGCGCGAAGTACGTCGTCGTGACGATGTGCGTCGGCGGCGGCATGGGCGCTGCGGGGATGTTCGAAGTCCTCTGATCGCCCTATAACCCTTGCCGCACGGGCGGCGCGCGGGTTCCTTCCCTGACCGGTCCCGGACAGGAAAGCGGCCCGCGCGCCGCCCGTTTGCCATCGGCATCGGGGGGGATAAGCGGCGATGGGCATAATGGAAATCATCGGCATCGCGGGCAGCGTCAGCCTGCTGGCGGGCTGGCGGCTCTACCTGTGCCTGCTGGCGACCGGGATCGCGATGCGCGCCGGCGCGCTGCCCCTGCCCGAACACCTCGCCGCGCTCGACGTTCTGGCGAACCCCTGGGTCATGGCGGTCACCGGGCTCGCCGCGCTGGCCGAGTTCCTGGCCGACAAGGTCATGTGGCTCGATTCGCTGTGGGACGCGGTGCACGGCTTCGTCCGCCCGGTGGGCGGTGCGCTGCTGGCGCTGGCGATCGTCGATCCGTCGGACCCGGCGTGGCAGGTCGTCGCCTTCGTCCTCGGCGGCGGGGCCGCCTTCGCCGCCCATACCGGCAAGGCCGGGGCCCGGGGCGTGGTCAACGCCAGCCCGGAACCGGTATCGAACGTCGCGGTCTCGACGGTGGAGGATATCGCGGCGGCCGGCCTGCTGTGGGCGGCGTTCGAATATCCCTATGTCGCCGGGGCGATCGCGCTGGCCCTGCTCGCGCTCACGATCTGGCTCGTCCTCGCCGCCCGCCGGATGATCCGCCGGCTGCTTGGCCGGGGCGCGCAGGGGCCCGGGCGCGGGGCGGCCGGACCGCCGCCGCCCTGACCGTCAGGCCGCGGCCGCGAGGCCGGACCGGCCGTGCCGGGCGATGAAGGCTTCGACCGCGGGGGCGATTTTCGTGCGCCAGCGGCTGCCGTTGAAAATGCCGTAGTGGCCGGCCCCCTCGGCGAGGAAATACTGCTTCTTCGCCTCGTCCAGCCCGGTGGCGAGATCCAGCGCGGCGCGCGTCTGCCCGATGCCCGAGATATCGTCGCGCTCGCCCTCGATCGCCAGGATCGCGGTGTCGCGGATGGCGCCGAGGTCCACCGACTGGCCGCGATGGACGAAAGTCCCGTTGGCCAGCGAGTGCTTCTGGAACACTTCCTCCACCGTCTGGAGGTAGAACTCGGCCGTCATGTCGCAGACCGAGCGATACTCGTCGTAGAAATCCTTGGTCGCCTGGGCGCTGTCCTCGTCGCCGATCGTCAGGTGCTTGAACATCTCGTAGTGGCTCAGTATGTGCTGGCCGAGGTTCATCGACATGAAGCCGGCGAGCTGCAGGAACCCGGGATAGACCCTGCGCCCTGCCCCGCGGTGCTGCATCGGCACGGTGGCGATCACCGTGTGGCGGAACCATTCGATCGGCCGTTCCATCGCCAGGTCGTTGACCGTCGTCGGGCTCTCGCGCGTGTCGATCGGCCCGCCCATCATGGTCAGGGTGGCGGGGCGGCAGCGATGGCCCTCGGCGTTCATCAGCGCGGTGGCCGCCAGCGCGGGTACCGATGGCTGGCACACGGCCATGACGTGCGCGCCCGGCCCGATATGCTCGAGGAACCCGACCAGGTAATCGATATAGTCGTCGAGATCGAACAGCCCCTCCGACATCGGGACGGTCTTCGCGTCGGCCCAGTCGGTGACATAGACCTCGCACGATTCGATCATCCGCCGCACCGTGCCGCGCAGCAGGGTGGCGTAGTGCCCGCTCATCGGCGCGACGACCAGCAGGCGCGGCGCATCTTCGGGCAGGCCGTCGCGCACGAACCGTTTCAGGTCGCCGAAAGGCCGGTTGACCACGGTGGCTTCCTCCACCGCGAAAGACTTGCCGCCCGCCTCCACGGTCTCGATCCCGAACGCGGGCTTGCCGCGCGGCGCGGCGGCGTGGGCGAAAACCTCCAGCGCGCTCGCCGTGACCGGGCCGAGGCCCATGTAACCCAGGGGGGAATAGGGGCTGGCGAGCATTTCCGCCCCCATCGAGGCCCAGGCGCTCGCCCCGCCCAGCCAGGCGCGCTGCAGTTCGTAAGCGTGATAGAGCAATTCGTTTCCCCTGCTGGGCGTCTCTTGCCGGACGCTTCCCGCTGCGTTGTGCACTGCACAGTGCCGGGAGGCGCGTCATTGTGCAATGCATCATTCGGGCATCATCTGGGCATTCGTGCCGCCGATCGCCAGTGGCGAGTGGATTTTGCCGGCCGGCAGCGCTAGGCCGCGCGCGATGGAAGCGGACCAGAGCGAAACCCGACCGCGCCCCCGCCGGGGCCTGCTGCGCCGCCGCACGGCGCAGGACGGGGAGCCGCGCCCGGCCCGCTCGCTCGCGCCGCTGCGGATGATCTTCCGCGAGGCCGCGCGCTACCCCGCGCGGGTGGCGCTGGCGGTCTTCGCGCTGTTCGTGACCGCTGCCGCGACGCTGGCCATTCCCTGGCGGTTCAAGGCGATCATCGACCGGGCTTTCGGCGGCGACGCCAACCTGGAAGAGATCGCCCACGCGTTCCAGTACCTGCTGATGATCGTCGTCGTGCTCGCGATCGGCACGGCGATGCGGTTCTATTTCGTCAGCTGGCTGGGCGAACGGGTCGTCGCCGATATCCGCCTGAAGGTGCAGCGCAACCTCCTGCGCCTCGCCCCCGGTTTCTACGAGGAGAACAGCCCCAAGGAAATCTCCAGCCGGATGACCTCGGATACCGCGCTGATCGAACAGGTCGTCGGCACGACGGTCTCGGTCGCGCTGCGCAACCTGCTGACCGCGATCGGCGGAACGGCGATCCTGTTCTACCTCGCCCCGACGCTGACGGTCGGGCTGATCGTCGGCATTCCGCTGGTGATCCTGCCGATCGTCTATTTCGGCCGCCGCATCCGCACCGTCTCGCGCTCGAGCCAGGACCGGGTGGCCGATGTCGGCGCGATGATCACCGAAGTGCTGTCCGCGATGAAGATCGTCCAGGCGTTCAACCAGGAAGAACGCGAGGGCGGCCGTTTCGCCGAGGCGGTGGAGCGCACGTTCGCGACCGCCCGCCGCCGGATCGCCCTGCGCGCGGCGATGACCTCGATCGTGATCATGCTCGTCTTCGGCGGGATCACGCTGGTCATGTGGCGCGGGGCGATTGCCGTGGCGAGCGGAGAGATCAGCGGCGGCACGATCGCCGCCTTCGTCCTCACCGGCGGCCTGGTGGCAGGGGCCTTCGGCGCGCTGACCGAGGTTTACGGCGACCTGCTGCGCGGGGCCGGCGTCGCCAGCCGGCTGGAGGAACTGCTGGCCGAACGGCCCGACATCGCCCCGCCCGCCCGGCCGCTCGCCCTGCCCGAGCCGCCGCGCGGCAGCCTGTCGTTCCGCAACGTCAGTTTCCGCTATCCGACCCGGCTCGACGCCCCGGCGCTGAAGGAATTCACGCTCGAGGTCGAACCGGGCGAAACGGTCGCGATCGTCGGCCCTTCGGGGGCGGGCAAGTCCACCGTGTTCCAGCTGGCCGAGCGGTTCTACGACCCGCAGGCCGGGACGATCCGGCTCGACGGGGTGCCGCTGACCAGTGCCGACCCGGCCGACATCCGCCGCCGGATCGCGCTCGTTCCGCAGGACGGCGTGCTCTTTTCGGCCAATGCCCGCGACAACTTGCGCTACGGCGCCTGGGACGCGAGCGACGATGCCATCTGGGAAGCGGCGCGCGCCGCCAATGCCGAGGCTTTCCTGCGCGACCTGCCCGAGGGGCTCGACACGTTCCTGGGCGAGAGCGGCACGCGCCTGTCGGGCGGGCAGCAGCAACGCCTCGCGATCGCCCGCGCCCTGCTGCGCGACGCGCCGATCCTGCTGCTGGACGAGGCGACCAGCGCGCTCGATGCCGAGAGCGAGCAACTGGTCCAGCAGGCGCTCGACCGGCTGATGCGCGCGCGCACGACGCTGGTCATCGCGCACCGGCTGGCGACCGTGCGCGCGGCGGACCGGATCGTGGTGATGGACGAAGGGCGGATCGTCGAACAGGGCACCCATTCGCAGCTGAGCGAGGCGGGCGGGCTCTACGCGCGCCTCGCCGCGCTCCAGTTCGCTTCGGCCGAGGCCGCCTGACACCGCGCCGTTCGCCGCGTCCGCTGCCGCAAGGTTCAGAAAAGGCGCGGCAATCTATCAAGTTGCAATGGAAACCGACGAACGACTGCCGCACGCGGGCGGCAGGCTCTATGGTCCGCGCCAAAGGATCGCCGATCCTTGGGACTGACCGAATTACTCCGGGAGATATCGACAATGATCCGCACTCTGTTCGCCGGGGGCGCCAGCGCGCTCGCGCTCGCACTTTCCGTTCCGGCCCTGGCGCAGGATGGCGCGCCCGCCGCGGGCGAGGAAACCCCGCTGCCGACGATGAGCTTCGGCGAATGGGGTTTCGACCCGGCCTATATCGACGAGAGCGCGGACCCGGGCGACGACTTCTTCGCCTATGCCAATGACAAGTGGCTCGCCGCCAACCCGCTGCCGGCCGAGTTCAGCCGGTTCGGCGCGTTCAACCTCTTGCGCGAGAAATCGACCAGCGACGTGAAGGCGCTGGTGGACGAGCTGGTGGCCAAGGCCCCGGCCGCGCTTTCGGCGGACGAGAAGCGGATCGTCGATGCCTACAACGCCTTCCTCGACCAGGAGGCCATCGACGCCGCCGGGCTGGACCCGGCGCGGCCCTATCTCGACGCGATCCGCTCCGCCGACAGCCATGCCGAGCTGGCGACGCTTTGGGGCACGCCCGGCTATGCCTCCCCGCTGGGCGGGTTCGTCACCGTCGATGGCAAGGAGCCGACCCGTTACTCGGTCTACGTCGCCTCGGGCGGGCTGGGCCTGCCCGATCGCGATTACTACCTCGACGAGAGCGAGAAGGGCCGCGAGATCCAGGCCAGCTATCGCGCGTTCATGGCGTTCCTGTTCCAGCAGGCCGGCTATGCCGACCCGGCGGCGACCGCGCAGCAGGTCTATGACCTGGAGGCGGCGATCGCGCGCACGGTCAGCTGGGACCGGGCGACGCGCCGCAACCGCGACCTGACCTACAACGCCGTGACCCCGGCCGAGCTGTCGGCCATGGCCAACGGCTTCCCGCTCGACGCGCTGGTCGCGGCGATGGGCCTCGGCGATACCGACCGCTACATCGTCTACGACATGCCGCCGAGCGCCGAAGAAGCGGCCGAGCTGGGCCTGGCCGAGGAAACGCTGGCCAAGATCGGCGGCGGGACGCCGGCGATGACCGCGCTGCTGGCGCAGACGCCGGTGGAGGTGCTACAGGCCTGGACGATCAAGGAATTCCTCGAAGGCAATGCCGCGGTCCTGCCGAGCGCGATCGATGCCGCCGATTTCGACTTCTTCGGCCGCACGCTGACCGGCACGCCCGAACAGCGCCCGCGCTGGAAGCGCGCGATTGCCGAGACCGAGGGGCTGCTGGGCGAACTGGTCGGCGCCTCTTACGTCGAGCGCTACTTCCCGCCCGAGAACAAGGCCGCGATGGAAGAGCTGGTCGAGAACCTGCGCAAGGCGCTGGCCGAAAGCATTGCCGAAAACGACTGGATGAGCCCGGCGACCAAGCAGGAGGCCGTGGCCAAGCTGCAAAGCTTCGATCCCAAGATCGGCTATCGCGACAACCTGGAAACGTACCCCGGCCTCGCGATCGCGCAGGGCGATCCGCTGGCCAACCGCATGGCCGCGGCCCGCTGGCAGTGGCAGGACATGCTGGACAAGCTGGGCGGGCCGATCGACCGGACCGAATGGGGCATGCTGCCGCAGACGGTGAACGCCTATTACAATTCGACCAAGAACGAGATCGTCTTCCCCGCCGCGATCCTGCAACCGCCCTTCTACGGCATCTCGGCCGACCCGGCGGTGAACTACGGCGGGATCGGCGCGGTGATCGGCCACGAGATGGGGCACGGCTTCGACGACCAGGGATCGAAGTCCGATGCCAGCGGGGCGCTGCGCAACTGGTGGACCGACGCCGACCGCGCCGCTTTCGACAAGCTGGGCGATGCGCTGGTCGAACAGTATGGCCAGTTCTGCCCGCTCGACGACGGGGAAACCTGCGTCAACGGCCGGTTGACGCTGGGCGAGAACATCGGCGACGTCGGCGGCCTCAGCCTCGCCTATCGCGCCTACAAGCTCTCGCTGGGCGGCAAGGAGGACAAGGTGATCGACGGGCTGACCGGCGACCAGCGGTTCTTCCTCGCCTGGGCGCAGGTCTGGCGTTCGCAACAGCGCGAGGACAACGCGCGCCAGCGCCTGCGGACCGATCCCCACAGTCCCGAGGAATATCGCGTCAACGGCGTCGTGCGCCAGATGGACGCCTGGTACGAGGCCTTCGGCGTGACGCCCGACGACGCGCTCTACCTCCCGCCCGAGGAACGCGTACACATCTGGTAAGCTTGCGCTTTTCCACCCTGCCCCCGGCCCGCGCGGCCGGGGGCCCCTTTTTTCCTTAAGCGCGCTGCGGCCATTTGCATTTGACACGCGCCACAGCCTTGCCATGAGCGGGACGCGATGAGCCTGACCCTGACCGCAATCCTGCTCGGCATCCTCGAAGGGCTGACCGAGTTCCTCCCCGTATCCTCGACCGGACACCTGATCCTGGCGCAGGCATTCTTCGGTTACGACCCGGCGCAGTGGCGCCAGTTCAACATCGTGATCCAGCTCGGCGCGATCCTGGCCGTCGTCGTCACGTACTGGAACACCTTCTGGTCGATGGGCATGGGCCTGCTGCGGCTGGAGGACGAGGCCCTGCGCTTCGTGCGCAACATCCTGCTCGGCTTCGTTCCGGCCGCCGTCATCGGCCTGCTCGCGAAGGACGCGATCGACCTGATGCTGGGCACGCCTCTGGTCGTGGCAGTGGCGCTGGTGATCGGGGGCGTCGCCATACTGGTGCTGGAGCGGACCATTCCGGCGCGCGAGGACGTGGGTGTCGCGGCGCTCTCGTGGAAAACGGCGATGGCGGTCGGCTTCGCGCAGTGCCTGGCGATGATCCCGGGGACGAGCCGTTCGGCCGCGACGATTCTCGGCGCGCTCGCCATGGGGGTCGGCCGCAAGACCGCGGCGGAATTCTCCTTCTTCCTCGCCGTCCCGACGATGCTCGGGGCTGCGACGGTCAAGATCCTCGACGAACCCGCGCTCCTCGCGGGGGAGGCCGCGGTCGGCTGGACCGAGATCGGCCTCGGCTTCGTCGCCGCCTTCCTCGTGGCCATGGTCGTGATCCGCGCCTTCGTCGCCTATGTCAGCCGCCATGGCTTCGCGCCCTTCGGCTGGTACCGGATCGCGCTGGGCCTGTTCGCGCTGGGATGGTTTACGCTGGGTTGACGCCGCCGGGGCGGGCATCCGCCGGCCCGGCACACCCGCTTCCATTCGCCGCAAATGCTGGAACAGGGGCAGACCTCTTCCGTTGGATCCCCATGATGGATCGCGGGCACTAACAACCGATGGGGTTGCTGACCTTCCTTGTCATCGGGGCGCTCCTCGGCTGGCTGGCCGCGGTCGTCATGCGGGTGGAGGACGGCCCCCGCGTCGTCGCGAACCTGGCCGCGGGCGGCGCGGGCGCGGCCATCGCGGGATGGGTCGCGAACCGCGGATCGGTCCTCTACGGGATCACCGCGCTGTCCATCCCGGTCGCGATCGGGGGCGCGCTGCTGACGCTCGCGATCGTCTCGTGGATCAGGAGCCGCAGGGACGGAGCCTGAAATCCGTAAACGCTATTCACGCCCGGTCGAGTCACGTGTATGGCTCGGTCACCCAACAAGCAAAGGGGAACACTGAGATGAAGAGCATTTTCAAAGGCGCGATGGTCGCGTCGGTTGCAGCCATGGGCCTGACTCTTGCCGCTTGCGACAGCGCGCAGGAAGAAGCCGCCGAGGACGCCGGCGAGCAGATGGCTGAAAACGTCGAGGAGCAGGCCGAGGCGATGGAAGACGCCGGCCAGATCACCGACGCCGAAGCCGAAGAGATGACCGAAGCCGCCGAAGAGCGCGCCGACGCCATGGAAGAGCAGGCCGAAGCCGCCGCCGAAGGCGAACCGGTCGAGTAAGCGCTCGCCCGAATGACGGCAAAAAGCCGGCCCGGAGCGATCCGGGCCGGCTTTTTCATGCCCGGCGTCGGGGCGCGGGCGCCTGCGAAAGGCCCCTTTAGACCGGGCGGGCCCCGCTGCCCCTGCCGCCGCGCAGCAGGTATTCCTGCGTCCCGCGGTGGACGACGTTATCGACGTCGATCGCGGCCGAATTAGCATATGTGAAGGCCGGCGGCAGGTTGCGATAGAGGCGATCGAAGTCGCGCTCCACCGTCTGGCGATAGAGATCCTCGAAGCTCTCGATCACGAAATAGGTCGGCTGGAGGTCGCTGATCACGTAATCGGTGCGCATCACGCGATCGACGCTGAGCATGATGCGATTGGGGCTTTTCGCCTCGACCGCGAAGACGACCTCGGTCGGGCCCGACAGGATCCCCGCGCCGTAGGCGCGGACTTCCCCCTGTTCGAGCAGCAGGCCGAACTCGACCGTGTACCAGTAAAGCGCGCCGAGCGCCTTCAGCCGGTTGTAGCGCATCGCCTTCCACCCGGCCTTGCCATATTCCTGCATGTAATCGGCATAGACCGGGTCGGTCAGCATCGGCACGTGGCCGAACACGTCGTGGAAGACGTCCGGCTCCTGGATATAGTCGAAGGTCTCGCGCGTGCGGATGAAGTTGCCGGCGGGGAAGCGGCGGTTGGCGAGGTGCCAGAAGAACACGTGATCGGGAATCAGCATCGGCACCGGCACGACGCTCCACCCGGTCAGCCGGTCGAGTTCCTCGGAAAGGCGGCCGAAGTCGGGCACCCCGCCCCGGCCCAGGTCGAGCTTGTCCAGCCCGTGCATGAACGCGCTCGCCGCGCGCCCGGGCAGGACTTCCATCTGGCGGGAGAAGAGATCGTTCCAGATCCCGTCCTCCTCGGAAGAGTACTCGGTCTGCTTCGGCTCCAGCCAGTCGTCGCCCACATGCGCGGGCTTCTTGAGCGGCGCGGTGAACACGCCCTCCGGCATTTCCGGAAGGGTCGTGAAATCCTGTTCTTCGGTCACTGTCGTCATCATGGTTTCGTTTGTAACCAATAGCAGGTCCACGCGTCGCTGACAAACCCTCGCTCGGGCGCGGCCGGCCCGGGGCGACCAGGCCTTGCGCGTCGCGTCACCTGCCTTCGGCCATCGGCCGCCATCGCGCAACCGCCGGCGGTTTGACCGCCGGACAACGGCCAGCTACCCCATCATTGGTATGTATTTCTGGAATGATTGATTCGGCATACCATAATAGTAAAAAAGGATGGGAGAATTGTAATGATATTACTGCGATACGGGCTTGCGGTCGCGGGAGCATCGGCCCTGGTCCAGGCGAGTCCGGCGATGGCGGCATTCGCTTGCGACCAGGTCCAGGACCTCACCGCCGCGCCTTATTCCGAGGCCAAGTTCCAGGCCGCGCTCGACCACGCCAAGCTGCAACTGCCCACGTCGAGCACGTGCCTGACCAATACCAAGATCACCAGCTACTACTACGATCCCGACAACTGGTATCTCGACAACACGAACATGCAGTTCGAGATCGACGACGGCGCCGGTTCCCAGCGCAACGAACTGCGCGGGGATTCCTTCGCCGGGACCCGAACCGACATGACCTTCCGTTCGCGGATGAAGGTCCGCTACGGATCGACCTATTCCGATCGCTTCACCGTCGCGCAGATCTATGGCGAGACGGGCGGGCAGCCGATCCTGCGGGTCGAATTCCTCGCAAGCCGGTCAGGCCTCAGCAATCGCTTCTGGGGAATCTATCGGACCAATGCCGGCCCGTTGCCGTCGTATGAATACCAGGACCTGGGCCCGGCGCCGACCGCCTTCACCGAGCTGAAGCTGGTCTACAACGACAATGGCACGGTGACCGCCCAGCTCGGCACCAACCCGAAGCGTACGTGGTCCACCAACTTCGCCTATTACGCGCAGTCCTGGAAGACGACCTACTTCAAGACCGGTTGCTACCTGCAGGACCCCGGCGACTGCTATGTCCGCCTGTCCACCCTGGTCTTCGATACCTGAGTGCGAGGACGGGCCGGGCTTGGCGGAACGCCTCCCGGCCCGTCGGCAGCCGTCGGAACGGGTATCGGCAGCCTCAGTCGGCGAGGCCTTGTGCGCGCAGGAAGGCCAGCGCGCGATCGACGATTTCCGCCCGGGCGGCCGTGTCGAACTTTCCGTGCCCGCCGCCGGGGACGGTGAGCAGTTCGGATGCCACGCCCGCCCCCTGGAGGGCCTCGAGAAGCAGGAACGACTGCGCGATCGGCACGACCTTGTCCCGATCGCCGTGCACGATCAGCGTGGGCGGGGTGTTCTCGCCCACATGGCGGGCGGGCGACATGGCGGCGTCCATTGCCGCGGCGCCCGGATAGTCGCCGACCCAGCGCGCGACCGTCGGATGGCGCGGCGAACCTTCGGGCACGATCCGCGTCAGGTCGGCCGGACCGTAGAAGTCGAGCACCGCGGCCACCCGCGGCGCCCCGCGGCATTCGGGGACGTCGATCGCGCTATCCTGCGGCAGGTAAGCCGCCATCAGGGCCAGGTGCCCCCCGGCAGAGGTGCCATAGGCAACGATGCGATCCGGATCGAAGCCATATTCGGCCGCTTTGCTGCCGATCCAGTGGATCGCGCAGCGCACGTCCTGCACCGCTGCCGGCGCCCGCGCCTGGCCGGAAAGCCGGTACTGGACGGCGACGACCGAGAACCCCGCGCCGAGGAACGGGCTGAAACCCTTCCAGCTTTCAGGGCGCTGGCCCCGGGCCCAGCCGCCCCCGTGGAAATAGACCACCACCGGCGCCGGCCCCTCGTCTGCCGTCGGGCTGCGATAGACGTCGAGGCGCAGTTCCACGTCGTCCACCGTGCGGTAGACGACGTCGCGATGGATCTGCGAGGGCTGCGCGCGCGCCGCCGTCTCGGCCCGGGCGGCGGCAGGCATGGCGGCCGGGGCGGGCAGCAGCAGCGCGAGCGCACATGCCCCCAGCACCCCCCGGGTCCGGGCCGGTCCCCGAAGGGCGCCCTTCCCCGTCCATGCCGAAACGCCCCGCCGCATGCCCATGGCCGACCTCACATCTTGACCCGCAGGCCGAGGAAGTACTTCGACCCGTAGTAGTGGTACTGCCGCGTGCTGCCCACCACCGGCATATAGGTGATCTTGGGCTCGTTGGTGATGTTCAGCGCCTCGAGACGCAGCGAGACGCCGCGCATCAGGTCGATCGAGGCGCGCAGGTCGAACGTCTCGTTCCCGGCAACGTAGCGCAACTGCGCGTTCCCGCCCACGAAATCCTGGAAGTACTGCGAGCGGTAGTTGTAGATCCCCTGCAGGTTCACCGGGCCGAGATCGTAATAGACCTGGGCCGAAAGAACGTGCTTGGAATAGCCGGAGATATTGGCGGGCGGGATAATGCCCGGCTCGACCGTTTCGGTCACCGGATCATAGATATCGCCGAGCCGCACGTCCTGCGTTTCGAAATTGGAGTCCGCGTAGTTGTAGCTGATCTTCGTGCCCAGCCCGTCGAGCGGGGCCGGCAGGAACGAGAAACGCGTCGCGGCCGTGACCTCGAGCCCGTAGATGCGCGACTTGTCGTCGCTGTTGCGCGTCTGCGTGACCGGAACGTTCACGGTCTGGCCGTCGATCGTGAAATCCTCGTTGAAGATCACCGGCTGGAAGCCGCCGGAGAACTTCTTGTAATAGACCGTGCCGGCCAGGATCGTGTCGGCATTGGGATACCATTCCACCGCGAGATCGCCGTTCCACGACATCAGCGGCTCCAGCCGCGGGCTGCCCGATGCCTGGATCCCGCGAATCGCGTCGGCCACGTCGGTGAACGACGTTCCGTCCTCGAGCTGGATCGAGCGCCCCGCCGTCAGCGCGCTGGGCGCCGGACGCGACATCGCGCGGTAGACCGCCGCTCGCACCTGGACCTCGGGGGAAACTTCGAAGATCGCATTCACGCTCGGCAGGATGCGGGTGGTATCGTGCTCGATCACGACGTCTTCGAAATCGCCCGTTTCCTCCAGCCGGATCGAACCGTCGCCGTTATCGATCACGTCGAGACCGGAACGCAGGCCGCGCGAGGTGACGGCCGTGTTGACCACCCGCACACCGAAGTTGCCGCGCACCGGCATCGAACCGAGTTCGTGATCGTACTCGGCCATGATGTAGCCGGCCCAGACGTCCTCGGTAATGTCGGTGTTGCCGATGCTGCGCAGGTCGTCGCTCGGCCCCGGGTCCTCGGTGCCCAGGTACTCGCGGAAGAGGCAGACGGGGTCGAAGGTCGCCCAGCTCGAGAACTGGTCGCCCGGTGCATCGCTGAGGAAATCGCGCTGCGGGAACTGCGTCCGGCACGCCAGGTTGACTTCGCGATCGACCGCGCGGTCGCCCTGGGTGAACTGCACCCGGTCGGTATGGTCGGCGTACGTCTGCTGGCTGTAGCGGACGCCGGCGTGCAAGGCCGACAGGAAGCCTTCGAGCTCGTAGGATGCGTCGAGGCGCCCGGCCCAGATCGTGTTGTTCCGTTCGCGCTCGTCGCGGCGCAGCCGGGCGTCGTCGCTGAACAGCGACCAGTCGTTGACATCGAACCGCGGATCGATGGTGAACACCGGCGCGAACGAATCGCGGGCATCGTAGGTGTAGGAAACCCTCTGGTTCCCGACCGGCGTTGGATTGCCGTAGATGTCGAGGGCATCGGTCCGCAGCCGGGTGCTGCGAACCTGGTCGAAACGGCGCGTATCCGAATAGGAGACATCGCCCACCAGGCGCAGCCGGTCCGACACGTCGACCGCAATTTCCAGCCCGCCGCCAAGGTATTCCTCGGTCCGCTCCTGCAAGGTCGAGGTCGATTCGAGCGACGAAGCCCCTTCGACGTAGCGCAGGTAGCCGGACGGATCGACTTCGCGGTTCTGCAGCGCCAGCGGAAGTTCCGAGAAGTTGAAGTCGCTCCGGTCCTCGTTGATGTAGCGGTCGGAGTACTGGACATCGAGGTTGACCTCGACCGTCGGCGAAGGCTGCCACTGCACCGCGCCGAACACGGCGTCCCGCTCGTCCTCCTCGCTGATCTGGCGGAAGACGAGGGCGTTGGGCACGATGTAGAAGGGCGTGCCGGCATTGGCCTCGGCGTTGGACACCTGCCGGCAGACGCCCGCAACATCGACCGAGTCGTCGCAGGCCCGCCAGGTGGAGCTGCCCGCCATCGTCTCCTCGGGATTGGAGGTGCGCTGGCGCTGGTATCCGATCGAGACCCCGAAATCACCGAGGCCGCCCAGCTCGAACTGGTCCACGTAGCTGAGCGTGCCGCGCCACCCCATGCCGCCGTCGCCCACGATCCGGTCCTGGTAGGGGTTGTAGTTGACCTTGATCTCGCCCTGCAGGCGGGTGCGCCCGAAATCGAGCGGCCGCAGGGTGCCCAGCTCGATCGTGCCGGCCACGCCGCCTTCGACCAGGCTGGCCTGCTGCGACTTGTAGATCGTGATCTGGTTGATCAGCTCGGAAGGAAACTGGTTGAAATTGACCGAGCGGTCACCGCTGCCGTTGGACGCCTCGCGCCCGTTGAAGGTCGCGTTGCTGAGGAAGGGCCCGAGACCGCGCAGCGCGATCTCCGAAGCGTCGCCCTTCTCGCGGTGGGTCGTCGCGCCCGTGATCGTCTGGATGGCCTGGCCGACCGAGATCGCCGGGATATCGCCGATGTCGTCGGCCGAAAGGGCATCGACGATCGCGGTCGCGGCGCGCTTGGTCTCGATCGAATCGCGAATGGTCTGGCGGAGACCGGAAACGACGATGACGTTTTCGTCCTCGGCGGCAACTTCGGCCGCCTGGCCTTCGGGCTCGCCCACGTCCTGTGCATGAGCGGCCGCGGGCAGCGCAAGGGCGCAGATGGCGCAGCCGCGTAGCAGCCGGGAAGCCAGGCCCTGGCCGGATTGGGCGCGCAGGTGTGCTGTGAAAGTCGTCAAATTCCCCTCCTCATCTCGTTATTGCGAGCCGGGATAACGGGCGGACCCATCATGTCAACCACTTTTTCAAACCTGATACGACAGATTGGTCATGCCAATAGTGCCGCACCAGAGGGGTCGCGAAGCGGAACTGCCATGGCGCGAGACTTTGCCGAGTGCTGCCTTTTCGCGCCGGCACGCCGCCCATCTTCGCGCATGGCGGGCACTGCACCGACGGGGCAGCCGCGTTGCGACCGGACGACGGGACGCGCTGGCTCCCGGCCTTCGATCCGCAGCCTGCACCGGAGCAGCGCCCTTGCAACCGAGAACTTCCGTCACGGTTTGCCCATCCGGAACGGCACGCTGCCGTGACGACAGGTGGACTAGCACAATTGGTAGGACAGAACTTTGTCGGGAGTGTCGGAGTCCGACAGGCTCTTGCGCCGCACGCGCGCCCCTGCCCGCGGTCAGATCGCGTGGCGGGCGAGCAGCTTCTCGTTGCGGAAGTGGGCGAACTCGCCGTCGTCGAGCAGGCAGGCGGCCGCCCCTTCGGGCTGGCAGGCCATGTGCCGCGCGAGAGCCCGCGCGCGGTCGGGGCGGGTGGAATGATGGACCGAGACCGTTCCCGGTATCGCGCCCAGGCCCCGGATCGGATCGATCCGGGTCACGACGGAATCGGTCAGCCCCCCATTCGAACATCAGGTTGGCCCCCGCGCTTGCCCCGGCGACCGGCACCCCCGCGCGATAGGCGTCGATCAGCGCCCGGTCCGCACCCCATTCGCGCATCAGCGCGATCAGGTTGCGCGTGCTCCCGCCATCGACGTAGATCGCGTCCGCGCCGGCGAAGAACGTTTCCGGCCGGTCGTCGGCCAGCGCGAAGAGGCTCAGCGTGCGCGGGACGAATGCCGCCCGCTCGGCCAGCCGGAAGAACTGGGCCTGCTTGTTCGCGCAATCGCCGTTGGCCGCCCCGACGAAGACGATCGTGGGCCGCGACACGCCGGCCATCTCCACCAGGTAACGCAGGCAGGCGGGTTCTTTCCAGCCGGCAACGAAGAACGACGACGAATCGCTGATGGCGAGGAAATTGCGCCCTGGCGCGCGGGCCGGCGTGCCGGGCGCCATCAGATCGCCCGCATCAGTTCCGCACACAGGATCGCGCCATAAGTGCCCACGGCATAGCCGAGCACCGCCAGCAGCACGCCCACCGGCGCCAACGCGGGGTGGAAGGCACCGGCGACGACCGGCGCGGAGGCGGCGCCGCCGACATTGGCCTTGCTGCCCACCGCGATGAAGAAGAACGGCGCCCGGATGATCTTGGCCACCACGAACAGCAGGATGGTGTGGATCAACATCCAGATGATTCCCACGGCCATGAACTCGGGCGCTTCGGAAAGCTGCAGGAGGTTCATCTTGGTGCCGATGACGAGGACCAGCAGGAAGATGAACACGGTGCCGAACTTCGACGCCCCGATCCCCTCGAACGCGCGCATCGGGGTGAAGCTGCCGACGAGGCCGAGCGTGGTGGCGAAAACCACGATCCACAGGAAGTCGCTGGCCAGCGTCGAATCCGCCCCCAGCGCCCCCTCGAACACGCCGGCCACCGCCCCGCCGAGCACGTGACACAGGCCGACCACCGCGAAGGTGATGCCCAGCAGGACCATGAACTCGCCGGCCGTGGCCACCCGTTCGACCGAGGCGGTGAAGGTTTCCATCCGCGATCGCAGCTCGTCGATCGCCGACGTGTCGGCCTTCAGCCAGCGGTCGAACACTTGCGGCCGACCCGCGCCGTAGAGCAGGAAGGCCATCCAGATATTGGCCACCACGATATCGACCGCGACCATCACGGCGTAGTTTTCCGGCGCGTACTGGTAGACTTCGAGCATGGCGGTCTGGTTCGCGCCGCCCCCGATCCAGCTGCCCGCCACGGTCGCGAGGCCGCGCCAGGCCGCGGTCGCACCGCTGCCCAGGATCTCCGGGTCGAACGAGGCGACGATCCACAGCGCGATCGGGCCGCCGATGACGATGCCGATCGTGGCGGTGAAGAACATGATCAGCGCCCTCGGCCCCAGGCGCAGGATGCCGCCGAGATCGATCCCCAGGCACATCAGGAACAGCGCCGCGGGCAGGAAGGCGTCGCGCGCGATCGGCCAGAGCGAGGAATCGCTCATGTCGATCAGGCCGAACGTCGCCATCAGCGAGGGGACGAGGTAGCAGACGAGGACGATCGGCACGAAAGTGTAGAACTTCTGCCATCCGCCGCCCAGGCCGCGGGTGTAGAAGACCGCGGCCAGCACGGCCGCGAGCAGGCCGAAAATGGCAATGTCGTTGTCAATCATCTGCGCCCCGTCCTCTCGTTCTCTCCGCGGCCGCGGCGGGCCCGCGGCCTAGCCGGCCGGTTCTCCCTCGATCCCGTCGCCGGCGTCCGTGTCCTCGGGCACCGGCCCGGCCGCCAGTTCCGGCCGCACCGGTACATAGTCCGCGCCGCGATGTCGCGCATACCATTGCAGTTCGCGGTTGATCTTGAACAGCTGGTTGCGCGGGCGGCGGAAATTGTGCGGCTCGCCTTTCGCCAGGTAGAGCTTCGTCTCCACGCCCAGGTCGCTCAGCGCGCGATACATGATCAGGCCCTGCGTCGGCGGCACCCGCTCGTCGTTCTCCCCGCTGAAGAACAGCGTCGGCGTTTTCACGCGCCAGGCATGGGTGACCGGCGAGGTCCGGCGAAACACCTCGAACGGCGCATCCTCGGCCCATGGCGGCCCGCCGAAGTGGAAAGTCCGGTTGCGGCGAAAATCGCTCTCTCCGTACATCGATACCCAGTCCGACGCGCCGGCGCCGGACGAAGCGGCGACGAAGCGGTCGGTCTGCCCGATCAGCCAGTTCGTCATGTGGCCGCCCGCGCTCCAGCCCATCGCGATCAGCGCCTCGGGATCGGCCAGCCCGGCTTCGACCAGGGCATCGATCCCGGCAAGGATGTCGTCGTCCGAATTGTTGAAGTAATTGCCCACCATGTCGCGCATGAAGGCATCGCCGTATCCCGTCCCGCCGCGATAGTTGGGCAGGAACACGCCGTAGCCCTCCCCCGCCAGGACCGGGAGATAGCGCGAGACCTGCCAGCTGCCGAAATTGACCGAGCTGCGCGGCCCGCCGTGCGAGATCGTGACGAGCGGGAAAGGCTCGCCCGCGCGGTGCCCCAGCGGACGGACGAGCAGGCCCTCGATCTCCCGCCCGTCGGGCGCGGTCCAGCGGAAGGCTTCCTGCCGCGGCAGCGCGAACCGGGCGGAAAAGTCGGCGAACTCGGGGCTGAGCACCGCGATCGCGCCGCTGTCGGGATCGATCGAGACGACATCGCCCGGGCTCCGCGCATCGGCGCGCAGGGCGACGTGGCGCCCGCTGCGATGATCGTAGCGCCAGGATTTCAGCTGGTGCTCGCCCCGGGTGACCTGGCGGACGGCGCCGGTCGCCAGGTCGCAGTGGAACAGCTGCGTCGTCAGCCCGACATTGCCGAGGAAGAACAGGCCCTCGCCGCTCGCGTCCCATGCGAACTGCAGGACCTCGACCGCCATGTCGGGGAACAGCAGGCGCGGGGTGTCCGATCCCACGTCCTGCACGAAGAGATTGTCCTCGTGGTAGAGACGGCCGCCCGCGTCGACTTCGGCGATGAAGGCGAACCGGCTGTTGTCGGGCGATAGCTGCGCGTCGCGTTCCTGGAAGGCGTTGTCGGTCAGCTGGCGGACCGGCCCCTCGCGCGAGACGAGCCAGACCTCGTTCGTCTCCTTCTCGTTCTTGGGCAGCGCCTTGCGCATCGTCACCAGCAGGAAGGCACCGTCCCGCGCGACCGAGTAGTCGAGGATGACCGTGTCCGCGCTCACCACGCGGTGATAGGCGTCCCGCGCGATGTCGTAATAGAACAGCTCCTCGAACGGGCGATGCTCGTAAGGGTCGAGCGACCAGTCGTCGTCGTCTACCGCCTCGTCGCTTTCGAAATAGAACCCCGCCCCGTCGGGCGCCCAGGTCACGTTGTCGATATCGACCGGATGGCGGGTCAGGCGGGTGAGCTGGCGGGACGCGAGATCGAAGCGATAGACCTGGTCGTGCTCGTCCCCCTCGCGCTCCAACAAGGTCAGGAAACTGCGCGAATCGGGCGACCAGGCGATCGCGTCGATGTCCTCGCGCCAGCTTTCCGGCGCGAACGGCTCGATCGGTTCGCCGCTCGCCGCCTCGCGCAGGACGAGCCGGTCGACCACGCGGTTGCGCCGCCAGTCGAGATCGTCCTTCAGATAGGCGAGGACATTCCCGTCGGGCGACAGCGAGGGCTGCGACAGGGTCGCGATCTCGACCATGTCGACCGCGGTCATCGGCGCGGGCTGCGGCGCCCGGTCCGTCGCCGCGGCAGCCGCCGTGCCCGGCTGCGCACGCGCCGGGGCCTGGATGGAACAGGCCAGCAGGACGGCGAGCCCGGCAAGGCGGACGGCGGGTAGCATCATCGTGATCTCCATTCCGGCGCCCCGGGGCCGCCCGCGGAGCCGCACCCGTCGCCGCGCCATCACGGGCACACGCGCGCGGGGCGGGCCGGGGCGCGGCGCAGGCCCCGGCGATACCCGCCGGAAACCTGCGACGCCCGGCTACCGCCTCAGAAGCGGGCGCGAAGGCCGAGGTAGAATTCGCGGCCCACCGAATCGGCCAGCGAGTGGTTGATGTTGTAGGAACTGCCCCCCAGGGTCCCGGTCGGGTAGATCTTGCCGATCGTGTCGAACAGGTTGTTGACCCCGCCATAGACGCGGAACCGCTCGCCGGGCCCGAAGTCGTAAGCGGCGTAGATCCGGTGGAAATCCTGCCCGCCGATCGCGTAGTACTCGAGGTCGCCCGGCTCGGGGAAGTTGACCGGATCGTCCACGCCCCCGCTCTCGTACGTCATCGTGTAGGACAGGCGGAAGCCGTCGAGGCGATAGCCGATCTTCAGCAGCAGTTCGTCCGACGGATTGCCGATATAGGGCAGGTAGTCGTTGGTGATCTCGTTGCCGACCAGGTCGAGGAACGACTGCTCGTCCTTGAAATAGTGCGAGTAGCGCAGGTCGATGTCGAACAGCCCGGGGACGCCGAGGTCGATCCGGCGCCAGTTCAGCTGGGCATCGACACCCTCCACCACTTCGCTGACGAGGTTCTCGACCCGGTTGATCACCTGGGACACTTCGCCGCTCACCGGGTTGCGCGTGATGACGTCGCAGAACTTGTTGTCGGGGAAGCTGTCCGAGGCATAGCACAGGTCCACCGTGTTCTGCGTCGAGACCGAGGAGATCACGTCGTCGATCGAGATCTTGAAGTAGTCGACGATGAGCGAGAGGTTCCGCCCCGACCAGTTGGGCTGGTAGACGAAGCCGGCGGTCCAGGTGTCGGCGGTTTCTTCCTTCAGCGTGTTGTTGCCCGCGTTCGGGCCCTGGACCGAGCCGCCGGGATCGAACGGATCGCCGGCCTCGTAGTCGGGGTGCGCGAAATAGGCCTGGATGCCCGGTTCGGACAGGCAGTTCGCCCGCACGACCGCCAGGTCCACGTTCTCGCCGCCGACGCTGCGCGGCTGCGACAGCCCCGACCCGTCGGGCAGGAGCCCTTCGCACGGATCGGTCAGGTCGTCCGCGTCGGGGCGCGGGGGGGAGAAGAACTCGGTGATGTTGGGCGCGCGCTGCGAACGCGAATATTGCCCGCGGACGAGGAAGTCGTCGGTGACGTTGAAGACGCCGCCGACATTGTAGCTGAAGACGCCGCCCACGGTGGTGTAATCGCCGTAGCGCCCGGCCACCTGCAGGCGCAGGCGATCGGGAATGACCTCGAGATCCGCTTCGCCGAAGAACTCGAAGACCTGGTAATCGGCCGCGATCGACGGGAAGGAGGACAGCGAGGTCACCAGCACGTCGTCGGTCGCCGGATCGCCGTCGATCCCGCCGACCAGGTCCCCGTCGGGGTCGCCGAAGGTATCCTGTTCCTCGTGCCGGAACTCGGCGCCCGCGGCCCACAGCAGTTCCATGCCCATGACATTGGCGAAATCGCCGCTGATGTAACCGCCGGCGGTGACCTGGTCGCGGGTCTGCTCGCCATAGCCGTTGTAGCGGATATAGTCGGCGGCGGCCTGGGTGATCGAGCCTTCGCCGAAGATGTTGAGCGGCACGCAGCCGTCGGCGCGCGCTTCGGCGCTGGCGCACTGGAAGCCGCCATTGCCGTCGGGCTCGACGTCGAGGGCCCAGTTCGCCCGGCGGAAATTCAGCTCGTTCGGGTTTTCCTGCGCCTGGGAGAAATGGCCGTAGGTGGCATAGAGGCTCCACTCGGCATTGTCGGTCATCTGCCCGTCGAAGGCGGCGGCGAGGCGATAGGTGCGCCGTTCGTTGTAGCGCTGCTGTTCGCCCAGTTCGACCACGCGGCGGTCGAACGAGACGCTGCCGCTGCGCGTTTCCGCCACTTCGGGGGGGATGAACGGATGGTCGCTCGGCAGGTTGCCGAGGCTGAAGGCATCGAGCAGGCCGTAGGAGTCGTTGTCGTTCAGCGTTTCATAGCCGGTGTAGTAGCGCGACGAGACATCGGAATAGAGCGCCGAGACGGTAAACTCGGTCACGTCCGAAACCTCGAACGTCGAATGAAGCCCCAGCGTCAGGACCTTGCGCTCGGGCCGCAGCGTGCGGCCGGTGCGGAAATCGTAACCGTCGTGGTCCGACAGGAAGTCCGACCCCTCGGGCCGGTCGGACGGGCGCAGGCTCTTGTCGTTGAACCACTGCCCGTCCTTGTACCAGGCATCGCCTTCGAACACGCCGCCGGGGGTGGAGATCGACGCATCGGGCAGCAGGCAGTGGAAGTCCGGATCATCGTTGTTGCAGGTCTCGCCCGCCCAGGCGTCCGAAGCGGGGGAGGCCGGGCTGTTGAACTCCAGCGCGGCGACCGATTCGGGGCGCGTGGCATCGGCCCTGATGCCGTTCTCGTCCCGCCAGCTGGCGCTCAGCATCAGGTAACCGCGATCGTCGGCGAAGCGCGTGCCCCACAGGCCCTCGATCCGGTATTCCTCGCCGCCGCTTGCCTCCGGGGTCGAGATGCGGCCGTTGAGCTCGAGGCCGTCCACGTCGTCCTTCAGGATGATGTTGACCACGCCGGCCACCGCGTCCGAACCGTAGATGGCCGAAGCACCGCCGGTGGTCACCTCCACCCGCTCGACGAAGCCGGAGGGGATGGTCGAAAGGCTCACGCGGTCGGAGTTGCCCGAATTGGACACCGCGCGCCGCCCGTCGATCAGGGTCAGCGTGCGGTTGTCGCCCAGGCGGCGCAGGCTGATGGTCGACAGCCCGCTCGACTGCACGCTCGACACGCTGCCTTCGGGCGTGATCCCGCCGCTGACGCCGGGGAGCAGCTCGACCGCCTCGTAAAGGTCGCCGGTGCCGGTTTCCTCGATCCCCTCGGCCCCGAGAACCTGCAGCGGGACGGGGGAGTCCGCCGCGCTCCGGCGCAGGCGGGTGCCGGTCACCACGATCTCGTTGCCTGTCGATGCCGCCTCGGCCTCCTGCCCGGCGGGCAGGCTCTGCCCCGCGCTCTCCTGTGCCGCGACGCCCGCATGGCCGCAGAGGGCCAGGGCCGATACGCCCAGGCCCAGCAGTGCAAAGTTGTTCCGCATATTCCCCCCTTGGTGCTTGAATGCCGTCCGATCCCAAGGGCGGGGACCCTATTCACGCGCCTGCATTAGGCCAATTCGTAATCGGCGCATCGTGATGCGATTTTCGCATCACGATCGCTCCCGGCGCAGGCGCGCCCGGCCCTCGGCCGACTTTATCCCGCGATTTCAACCATCAGCGGCCCGATGGCCGGTTGCGTAATTTTCTTCCAACTCGGCCCAGATGCGGTTCACGATCGGTCGTTCGTTGGCGCGCGATCGGACAATGATGATGTCGAGCGGCTCGCACCATGGCCCGTCGTGGACATGGAGCGCGCTGGCGGCACCCGGCCCCATCAGCAGCGATTCGGGCAGCCAGGCGATGCCGAGATCGAGAGTGGCGGCCGCGCTCAGCGCCTCGGCCAGGGTCGCGCGATAGACGATGTCGAGCCGCTTGCCGAAAGGCGCGCGGTCGAGGCAGCCCTTGACGATCTTGTGGGTGATCGAACTGGGGTGGAAGGCGAGGTAGGGGATCGGCTCGTCGCAGGAATCGGAAAGCCGTTCGAACATCGCCGGGTCGCTGGCGCAGGGCACCAGGCGATCGGTCCCGATCAGCAGGCGCGGGTACTGGTCGGGATCGACGTCGAAGTTGATATTGGGGTGGAGGTAGCCGACGTAGAAATCGCTCACCCCGGTCCGCAGGTTGTAGAGATACTCGTCGATATTGCGCGGGACCGTCTCGATCGAGGAGGACAGCCGGCCGACCGATTGCGTCAGCGAGGCGATCAGCCGGGGCAGGAAATAGAGCGAGAGCGTGTGCATCGATCCGATCGTGATCGAATCCTTCGACATGCGCGCCGAACTGCCCGCGCGCTCCTGCGCGTCGTAGGCCCAGTCCACGATCTTCCGGCTGGCATCGAGGAACTCGCGACCGGCCGTGGTCAACGCGATAGGGTGCTTGGTCCGGTCCACCAGCTGCACGCCGACCCACCCTTCGAGCGCCTGGATGCGTCGGCTCAGCGCCGACTGGGTGATCAGGCGCGTTTCCGCCGTCCGCGCGAAATGCCCGATCCGCGCAAGCGCCTCGAGATCCTCCAGCCACTTGAGTTCCATCGGCCCCCTTCCGCCAGCCCCGCTCGTGCCGCTCTTCGGGAAAATGCCGCGAGGCGTCAATCCGCGCCTACCGGGACGCCGGCCGCCGGGCAAATCCGCGATGCTTTTGCGAAGGAGGGGGTGGTGAGCCCTGCTGGGTTCGAACCAGCGACCTACTGATTAAAAGTCAGTTGCTCTACCGACTGAGCTAAGGGCCCACGGACACGTCGTGCCGAGGCGCGTCAACTAGGCAGGGGGCGCGGCCGGGTCAAGCGCGCATCCAGCTGGCGCAGCGTCAGCCCGGTAACCGGGTCGCGCCAGGCCGGGGCGACAGCGGCGGCGGGGCCGGTCACGAAAGGCCGGCCGCGGAACGCGCGGTGCGGAACGACCAGCCCGGGGGCCGTGAACGCCCCCCCGCTCCACAGGACGAGATCGAGATCGAGCACCCGCGCGCCCCAGCGCTGCCCCCGGCGGCGGCGGCCGAAGGCGCGCTCCATGTCCTGCAGCGCCGCCAGCATGGCCGGGGGCGGAATGTCGGCCGCGACCAGCGCCGCCCCGTTGGCATAGCGCCGGCGCGAGGGCCCCAGCGGCGCGCTGACGATCACCGGCGAGGCGGCGAGCAGGCGGAAGCGCCGGGCGAGCCGCTCGAGCGCGGCCGCGAGCACCGCGCGCGGCGGGCCGTGGACGCTGTGGCGGACGTTGGAGCCAAGCGCGACGATATAGCGATGCCGCGCCGGACGATCGGTCACACGTCCTCGCAGATGCGACCGTAGAGCTGCGGGCGGCGATCGCGGAAGAACCCCATCCCCGCGCGATGCCGGGCCGCGCGCGCCAGGTCGATCCGCGCGACCAGGGCCCCGCTTTCCGCGGCGCCGAATTCCTGCAGCATGTCGCCCCATTCGTCGGTGATGAAGCTGTGCCCGTAGAAGGCCTGACCGTCCTCGTTCCCGATCCGGTTGGCCGCCACCACCGGCATGCAGTTCGACACCGCGTGGCCGAGCATGGCGCGGCGCCACATGCGGCTGGTGTCGAGATCGGCATCGTAAGGCTCGGAACCGATCGCGGTCGGGTAGAACAGCAGTTCCGCCCCCATCAGCGCCATGACCCGCGCGCTTTCGGGATACCACTGGTCCCAGCACACGCCGACGCCGATGCGGGTGCCGAACAGGTCCCACACCTTGAACCCGTCGTTCCCCGGGCGGAAATAGTACTTTTCCTCGTACCCCGGCCCGTCGGGAATGTGGCTCTTGCGGTATGTCCCCATGATGTCGCCGTCCGGGCCGATCATGGCGAGCGTGTTGTAGTAATGGTGCCCGTCGCGCTCGAAGAAGCTGGTCGGGATGGCCACGTTGAGCTTTCCCGCCAGGGCCTGCATCGCGATGACCGAAGGATGCTCGCGCGTCGGGCGGGCCGCGGCGAACAGTTCCTCTTCCTCGACCTTGCAGAAATAGGGGCCGGAAAACAGCTCCGGCGGAAGGATCACTTGCGCGCCCTCGCCCGCGGCCTGTTCCACCAGGGCGGCCACGGCATCGATATTGGTCCGCTCGTCGTGCGACGAGAGATCCAGCTGCAGCGCGGATACGACGATTTCGCTCATGCCCCGCCCGTTACCGGGGCGCCGGGGTCGAGTCCACGCCCGGCGACGTTCAGCGCTTGCGGAACAGCAAGGTCATCCGGTCGCTTTCGCCCAGCCCTTCCAGCTCGGCGCGCTCTGTCGCCAGCGTCGGGGGCATTTCCCACACTCCGCGCGCGTGATCGGCGCTGTCGGCGGGGTTGGCGTTGACCTCGCTCGCCGCGACGAGCTCGAAGCCGAGCGCCTCGACGAAGCCGACGACGTCTTCCTGCCGCAGGTATCCCTTGCTGCCGTCGGCATAGTCCGCCGGGGCGTCGGCCTTGGCGCGGTGCTGGACGATGCCGAGCATTCCGCCGGGCTTGAGCAGGTCGCGCATGGCCTTCAGTTCGCTGTCGGCGCTGTTCCAGCGCATCAGGTTGTGCAGCATCCGCACGACCAGCACGCGGTCGAACGTGCCGCGATCCGCGTCGGTCGCCGCGTCGAGCGTCATGCCGGCGAAGTTCGCTTCGGGCCGGCCGGTCCATTCGGCGACCTTCCCCGCGAAGCCGGCCGCGCCCTCGCGGATGCCCGCCTGCCGCTCGGCATCGAAGGGCCCGGCGTCGGGCGTGAAGTAGAGGCCGACCAGCTCGCCCTCCTGCCCCAGGTAATGCCCGAGGACGCGCGAGTACCAGCCGCCGCCGGGGGCATATTCGCCCACTTTCATGTCGGGGGCGATGCGGAAGAACGCGATCGTTTCGGCCGGGTGGCGGTGCGCGTCGCGCGCGCGATCGTCCGCCCGCCCGGGATGGGCGAGCGCGGCCTCGATCGCGGCGCGGTGGTCGGCGCCCTCGGCGCCCCCCTGTTCCTGCGCCTGGGCGGGCGCGGCCATGGCAGCCAGCGAGACGGCGGCAAAAGGAACGGCGGCGGCAAGCAGGAAACGCATCGGAAAATCTCCCCCGAGAGACGGTCTGCGCCACTCTAGGCCCGTCGCCGCCGATGACAAGCGGCCACGCGCTCCCTATCTCGCCCGGCAAAGGAGCAGGTACGAACATGGCAAGCAGCGAGCAGGCAATCGTCGCCGGCGGGTGTTTCTGGTGCACCGAGGCGGTTTTCCGCGACGTGATCGGCGTGGAGAAAGTGGAAAGCGGATATATCGGCGGCACGGTCGCCGATCCGACCTACAAGCAGGTCTGCAGCGGGGAGACCGGCCATGCCGAGGCGGTGCGGGTCACTTACGACCCGGCGGCGATCTCGCTGGCGGAGATCTACGACGTCTTCCTCGGCACCCACGATCCGACGCAGCTCAACCGCCAGGGCAACGACGTCGGCACGCAGTATCGCAGCGCGATCTTCCCGCTCGACGACGGCCAGCGGGCCGAGGCCGAGGCCGCGATCGCGCGCTGGAACGCCGATCACCCGGGCAAGGAAGCGGTGACGACGATCGAGGGCCCGGCCGAATGGTACCCGGCCGAGGATTACCACCAGGAATACTGGGAAGGCGAGGGGCAGCGAAACCCCTATTGCCTCGCGGTGATCCCGCCCAAGCTGATGAAGCTGCGCAAGAGCTTCGCCGCCAAGGTCCGCGACTGAGGCGCGGCCGGCGGCCGGTCTAGTCCATCTTGCGCCGGCGGAACGGCCGGCGCGGGCGAATGCGTAACCGCGACCGCAGGCTGCGCAGCGGGGTCCACCCGACTGCCAGCCATTCCGCGATCACGCAGGCAAGCAAGAGGACGAACAGGCAAAACAGCACTATCGTGAAAATCGACATCGGGCGCTCCATGAGCCGGTGGCGGGAGCGCGGTGGGACGTCTCTCAGCCGCAGGCTGGCCGTGCGATGTGCCTGCGATGGCACCTTCATACTCCATTTCGGCGGCGAGCGACAGGCATCAAATATTGCCCGGTCTGCAGCCTCCGGAAACGGAACGATTTTCCGCGCCGCGCGCTGACATTCCCGTGAACGCGGGTCTTTGCTTGGACGGGGCCAACCAAGGAGGATCGCGATGTCGAAAGGCGACAAGAGCAGCTATACCGACAAGCAGAAGCGCAAGGCCGAGCATATCGAGGAAAGCTACGAGGAACGGGGCGTCTCGGAAGACGAGGCCGAACGCCGCGCCTGGGCCACGGTGAACAAGGAATCGGGCGGCGGCAACAAGTCCGGCTCCGGCCGTGGCAAGGAAGACAGCAACGAAAGCTCCCGCAAGGGCGGCAAGAAGAGCCACTGATCCCCTCCCTGAATTCCCCCAAGGAGGGATCGATGCATACCTACAAGCTTGTCTACGAAGACGATCGCCACGGCGTGGCCAAGCGGATCGAGTTCGAAGCGCGCAACGCGACCGGCGCGCTCAGCATCGCGGGCAAGGAAGCGCGCGGGCGCTGGGCGCAGCTGTTCGAAGGCGACAGGTTCATCTGCCGGCTCGAGCGGATCGATCCCGATGGCGCGAACATCTGGATCGTCGCCAACCGCGCGGAACCGCCGCGCGAGACGGTCGAAGTCGCGAGCCTCGATGCCGAGGACGCCGCGTCCGCCGACGACCCGGCCGAAGGCGTGCCGCCACCCGGCGCGATCGCCGTCGAACCGCCGAAGATGACGGCCTGAGGCCGCTCCCCTATTCGCCCGCGGGCTTGCGCCAGCGCGCGATGAAGAACCCGTCCAGCCCCCCGGCCCCGGCCATCATGCCGGGGTCGGTCCGCACGTGCCCGTCGGCGTCGGGCGCCAGCGGGCCGGGCAGTTCGGCTGCCTCGACCGGCACGGGGGACAGCGCGACCGCCGCGGCGCGCTCCTCCCCTTCCGCGCGCTCTAGCGAACAGGTCGCATAGACCAGCGTGCCACCGGGCTTGAGCCAGGCGGCCGCGCGCTCGATCAGCTTCGCCTGCAATTCGGCCATTTCCGCGATCTGCCGGTCGGTCACGCGATGCAGCACGTCGGGGTGTCGCCGCGCCGTGCCGGTCGCGGTGCAGGGCGCATCGAGCAGGATCGCGTCGAACCGGTGCTTCGGCTCCCACGCCAGGGCATCCGCCCGCACCACGCCCGCCGCCAGCCCGGTCCGTTTCAGGTTGGCGCGCAGCAGTTCCAGCCGCCGCTTCGATATGTCGAGCGCGGTGACCTGCCAGCCTGCGGCAGCGAGCTGGAGCGTCTTTCCGCCCGGCGCGGCGCACAGGTCCAGAGCGTGGCGCCCCTCCCCCGGGCCGAGCAGGCGCGCGGGGAGCGAGGCGGAAAGGTCCTGGACCCACCAGGCGCCGTCGCCAAAACCGGGCAGGTCCTCCACCGCCGTGCCGCGCGGCAGCCGCACGTGGCCGGGCATCAGGCTCTCTCCGCCCAGTTCCACCTGCCAGCGCGCCGTCGCGGCCGGATCGCGCAGGGTGAGGTCGAGCGGGGGCGGCTCGGCCAGGCCCTGCGCGATGGCCCCGGCGCGCGCGCCCCAGCGCGCGGCCACGGCCGGCGGCAGGCCGGGCGCATCGGGCAGCGCCGCGCCCGCGCGCACGAGGGTGGAGAACACCCCGTGCGCCAGCCGCCGCGGCCCGCCGGAAAGGAGCGGCAGCCCGGTCGCGATCACCGCGTGGGGCGGGGTGCCGAGGCGCAGCCACTGGGCCAGCATCAGGCGCAGCACCGCGCGCGCCTTGGCATCGGCGGGCAGGACCTGGCGGGTCGCCCCGTCGATCAGCGCATCGCAATCGACCAGCCAGCGCAGCGCCTCGCTGGCGATAGCCCGCGCCAGCGCCTTGTCCGGCGGACGGCGCACGTCGGCAGTGGCGCCGGGGAAGGCCTGGTCGAGCGTCTCGCCCCGGCGCAGGACGGCGTCGAGCAGGCGGAGCGCGGCGCGGCGCGCGTGGATGCCGGGGGGTTGGGCCATGCCCCGCGCCCTAGCTGCGCTTGAAACCGCGCGCCAGTGGGCGCATCTTCGCGCCATGACCAAGCGCGCGACGAAACGGCCGGCCCCGTTCACCCGGCCGGCCCACTGGACCAACGAGCCGGCACCGGCGCCCCGGGCGGCGCAGGAGCGCGAGACGCTCAGCCCCACCCGCTACGGCGACTGGGTGAAGGACGGGATCGCGATCGATTTCTGATCGGCCGGTTCCCGGCCGGGCGGCGCCGGCGGAAGCTGCCCTATTCACAGCGAGCGGAAGGTCACCTTCAGCCCGTCTTTCGGGCGCGGGATCGGCCAGGCCTGCCACTCGGGCGCATAGCCGGGCTCGATCTCGATCCGATACCGCGTGAGCACCTGCGCCATCAGGATCTTCACCTGCATGTAGGCGAAGTGCAGCCCCAGGCACATGTGCGCGCCGCCGCCGAAGGGGACCCAGGCATATTTGTGCCGCGCCTTCACCTGGTCGGGCGTGAAGCGCAGCGGATCGAACCGCTGGGGATCGGGCCAGTGTTCCTCCATGTGGTGGACGTATTGCGCGTTGATCCCCACCGGGGTGCCGGCCGGAATGCGGTAGCCGCCGAATTCGAAGGCCCGGAGCGCGCGGCGCGGGGTGGACGGGACCGGCGGGATCATCCGCAGCGCTTCCTTGAATGCCATTTCGGTCAGTTCCAGCTTCCCCAGGTCGGCATAGTCGATGTCGCCCCCGCCGCCGGTGATCGCGACGATCTCGGCGCGCAGGCGCTCCTGCCAGTCGGGGTGTCGCGCCAGGAGCTGGACCAGCGTCGTCGCGGAGGACGTGATCGTGTCGTGCGCGGCCATCATCAGGAAGTTCATGTGATCGACCACTTCGTCCACCGGCAGGAGGCTCTCGTCCTCGCGCGTGGCGGTGGCGAACTGGCTGAACATGTCCTGCCCGCCGCCCTCGGCCCGGCGGCGCAGCGTCTCGCGGGTGAAATAATCGACCAGGAACGCCCGCCCTTTCACGCCCCGCCGCATCAGGGTGAACGGCAGGGGCCGCCGCACGGGCGCGACCGAGGCCTGGACCATGTCCACGAATGCCGCGTTGATCCGGTCGGCTTCCGGCCCCCAGGGGATGCCGATGAAGCTGTCCGCCGCGAGGTCGAGCGTCAGCGCCTTGATCGCGGGGTAGAACCGCATCGGCTTGCCGCCCCAGTGCTTCACCGCCTGGGCGATGCCGCGGTTGAGGCTGCCCGCGTAATGCCGCATCGGCCCCGGCTTGAAAGCGATCGACAGCGCCCGGCGATCGGCCCTGTGATGGTCGAAATCCATCAGCATCAGCCCGCGCGGGAACAGGCGATCGAGGATCGGGCCCCAGCCCTGTTCGCTGGAAAACAGCTTGTCGCGATCGAACAGGACCAGCTCGTTCGCGTCGGCCCCGACCAGCGCGACGTTCCACCCGCCGAAGGCCTTGTTGCGATAGACCGGGCCGTAGGTGTCGACCATGCGGCGGGTGAAGGCATGGGGATCGGCCAGCATCCGCAGGGTATTGCCGATCACGGGCAGGCCGCCTTCGCCGGGGATATGCGCGATGTCCGCTTCGCTCAGCACGCCTTCGCGCCAGTGGCGCAGGCGGGGCGCTGCCCCTTCGGCGGGCGATGCGCCGTCCGGTGCAGGCGCGTCGGGTGCAAGCGTGGCCATTGTCGAGTCTCCCTACTTACCGCAGTGTAAGTAGTTCGCCCGGCTAAATCCACCCCGCAAGTTCGCGCCGCACGATCGCCTCCAGCATGGCCATCCCCCGTTCGCGCGCGTTGAGGCAGGCGAGCGCGGCGAACCGCTCTCCCCCCGCCTCGAGAAACTGCTCGCGCCCGCGGATCGCCAGCTCCTCCAGCGTTTCCAGGCAATCGGCGGAAAACCCCGGCGCCGCCACCGCCAGCCGCCGGGTTCCGCGCCGCGCCTCTTCCTCCAGCACCGCGTCGGTCGCCGGCTCCAGCCATTTCGCGCGGCCGAAACGGCTCTGGAACGTCGTTTCGATCCGCAGGTCGGCGCGCCCCAGCGCCTCGCCCACGAGGCGGGCCGTCTTGCGGCAATGGCAATGGTAGGGATCGCCCAGGCGCAGGGTCCGCTCCGGCATTCCGTGGAAGCTGAGAAGCAGGACTTCGGGCACGAAGTCGAGCGCGTCGAGCTGCGCGCCGAGATCGCGCGCGAGCGCATCGATGTAATGCGGATCGTCGTGATAAGGGGGCAGGGTCCGCAGGCTCGGTTGCCAACGCATTGTCCGCAGCTTGTCCGCAGCCTTGTCCACAACCGTGGCCGTCGTCGCCGCGCTATATTGCGGGTAGAGCGGGGCGAGCAGGATCCGCTCGCACCCCGCGTCCATCAGCGCCGCCAGCTCGTCGCCGATCGCCGGGCGGCCGTAACGCATGGCCCAGCGCACCTGCACCCTATCGCCCAGGCGCTGCTGCAGGCCCTGCGCCTGCTCGCGCGTGATCGCCGCCAGCGGCGAACCGTCCTCGGTCCAGACCTGGCGGTAGGCATGGGCGCTTTCCTTCGGCCGCGTGGTCAGGATCGCCCCGCGCAGGATCGGCTGCCACAGGAGGCGCGGCAGCTCGACCACCCGCGGATCCGACAGGAACTCGGCCAGGTAACGCCGGACCGAGGCGGTATCGGGCGCGTCGGGCGTGCCGAGGTTGACCACCAGCACGCCGATGCCGCCGCTCTTCACCGGCGCGTGGTCGCCGGGCAATTGCTGATTCTTCCAGGTCACAGGCCCTCCGATAGCAGGGGAAGACGCCGCAGGCGAAGCCCGGTCGCCGAATGGAGCGCATTGGCGATCGCCGGCGCGGCCACGGCCACGCCCAGCTCGCCGGGGTCGAAGGGGGGCGCGGCGCTGTCCACGAAATCGACCGCGATCTCGGGCACGTCGGCCAGGGCCGGCAGGTTCATGTCCGCCAGCCGCCGCTGGTCGGGCAGGCCGCGCGCATAGGAGATCGCGGCCCCCAGCGCCTGCGCCATGCCGAAGACCAGCCCGCCTTCCACCTGCTGGCGCGCGAGGTCGAGATTGACGATCCGCCCGATATCGACGCAGGCGGCCAGGCGCGAGACGCGCACGCCGCCTTCTTCCTGCCGGGCCGTGGCGATGCAGGCGATCCGCCCGCCGCCCGCCGCCCCGTCGCGCGCGGGATCGTGCATCGCGTGGCAGGCCAGGCCCTTGCCGCTCTGCGCCTGGCCCCCGTCCCATTCGGCCAGCCGCGCGACCCGCTGCAGGCACTCGGCCAGCCGCGGATCGTCGCCCAGCATCTCCATCCGGAACGACAGCGGCTCGCGCCCGTGGCGCTGCGCCACCTCGTCGATGAAACTCTCGACGAAGAAGGCGGTATAGCCATGGGCATTGCCGCGCAGGCGGCCGGCCGGCATCCCGGTATCGGCCGGCACGTGTTCGACCGCGATCTGCGCGATGTCGTATGGCGGCATCGCGCCTTCCACCGCCAGCGCGTCGGCTTCGCCCGCGCTGTTGGCCAGGGCGGCGGCCGCGGTCCGGTTGTCGAACAGGCGGCGGCCGAATTCGCGCGCGGCCGGCTGGACCGCGACGCGGGCCTTGAGCGCGGCCAGACGCCCCTCCCCCCCGGGCACCATGCGCGCGGATACGATCGCGGCCACCGGCGCGCGGGGCCGCCCGGCGAGCTGTTCTTCCCATCGCGACCAGACCAGTTGCACCGGCTGCCCGCGCGCCTGCCCCACCTCGCGCGCGATCAGCGCGGCCTCGATCGCGTGGTCATGCTCCAGCCGGCGGTCGAAGCTGCCGCCCGCGGCCATCGGGTAGAGGATCACCCTCGACGCCGCGATGTCCAGTGCCTCGGCCGCGGCCTGGCGGGCGCGCTCGGGCGCCTGGCTGGCCATCCACAGTTCCAGCCGCCCGTCGGCGAAGCGCGCGGTGACGCTGGCCGTCTCGGGCGTGGCATGGCCCCCCGGCGCGACGTCGTAACGCAGCGCCAGGTCCGGCCCCTCGCCGGGCCCGGCGCCCCAGTCGAACGCCTCGCCGCGCACGGCGACCATCGTGCCGGCCCCGCGCCGCACGGCATCGTCCAGCCGTTCCCCGATCCGCGCGCTTTCGAGCGGCGCGGCGACGCGGAACCGCGGCTTCATCGCGGCGAGCGCGCGATCGGCGGCCCACCAGTTGGTCGCCACCGCCGCCAGCCAGCGCTTGCCCTCCACCACCTGGACCAGCCCGTCGATCGCGCGGGCGGCGCGCGGGTCGAAACCGGTCAGCTCCGCCCCGCCTGCGGGGCCGTGCTTGATCGCGGCATAGACCATTCCCGGCAGGCGCACGTCGGCCGCGAACAGGAACGTGCCGTCCACCTTCGCCGGCAGGTCCAGCCGGGGGTGCGAGGTCGCGGCATCGGCCTCCCCCGGGATCGGCGCCTCGGCCGGCGGCTGCGCCCTCAACGGCGGGGGATCGGGCGGGGCCATCGCAGCCGCTTCGTCCGCGAGCGCGGCGAAGCTGGCCCGCTTGTCGTCGTGGATCACGAAGCCGGCCGCCGCCTCGCATTCCTCCCACGCCACGCCCCAGCGCGCGGCGGCTGCCATGCACAGCGCCGCGCGGGCGCTGGCCGCCGCCTCGCGGCAGGGCATCTCGAACGCGGCCAGCGTGGTCCCGTCGGCCGTGGCGGTGAAGCGGGTCGATTCGGCGAACCGGCGCGCGAAGAGGCCGTCGGCCCGATCGGCGAGTCCGGGCAGGAAGGGCATCCACAGCGGCGCCCAGCGCGCGGCGAGCGGGACATTGGCATAGGCCCCGCTGACCGGCGCCGGCTCGACCGCGACCTGGCGCCAGTCCGCGCCCAGTTCCTGCGCGACGACTTGCGGCAGGAGGGTCGTGACCCCCTGCCCCATTTCCAGTTGCGGCACGGCGACGGTAACGACCCCGTCGCGCGCGATCTTCAGCCAGGCGCCGAAGGCATGTTCGTTGCGCCCGGGGGCCAGCGGATCGGCGAAAGTGCGCGGCCGCAGCGCCCATGCCGCGACCAGCCCGCCGCCGACCGCGGCGCCGACCAGCACCCCGCGGCGGCTGATCGCCACGCTCAGGCCGCCCCCTCTTCCAGCCGCGCCGCCAGGCGCCGGGCGATCTCGCGGAAGGCTTCGCCCTGGCCGCCCTCGCCCGCCGCGGGCGGGGTGCCGGCGTCGCTCGCCTCGCGGATCGCGGGGGCCAGCGGAATCCGGCCGAGGAAGGGGATTTCGCGCGACAGCGCCTGAGCCTCGGCCCCGCCGCTGCCGAAGGGATCGCTCGCCTCGCCGCAGTGCGGGCACAGGTATCCGGCCATGTTCTCGACCAGGCCGAGCACCGGGATCTGCCCGGCTTCGAACATCTGCATCGCGCGGGTCGCGTCGATCAGGGCCAGGTCCTGCGGGGTCGAGACGATCACCGCGCCCGCCGGGCGGAAACGCTGGAGCATCGTGATCTGGACGTCGCCGGTGCCGGGGGGAAGATCGACCAGGAGCAGCTCGGTATCGCCCCAGTTGGCATCGATCAGCTGGCCCAGCGCGCGCCCGGCCATCGGCCCGCGCCAGGCGATCGCGCGGCCCGGTTCGACCAGGTGGCCGATCGACAGCACCGGCACGCCCCAGCGGCTTTCGACCGGGACCAGCTTGTCGTTTTCGGCCACCGGCCGTTCGCCCTCGTTGTCGAGCAACCTGGGCTGCGACGGGCCGTAGATATCCGCATCGACCACCCCGACCTTGTGCCCTTCGCGCGCCAGCGCGACCGCGAGGTTGGCGGTCAGCGTGGACTTGCCGACCCCGCCCTTGCCCGATCCGATCGCGACGATCCGCCGTTCGGGCCGGCTCGCGATCGTCGCCACGCGGACTTCGTCCACCCCCTCGGCCTGGCCCAGCGTGTCGCGCGTCGCCCCTTCGAGGCTTTCGCGCGCGGCGGGGTCGAGCCCGGCGGCATCGAGAATCGCGGTGACCCGGCCGCCCGCCAGCTTGAGCGACTGCACCCGGGCGGCGATCGGCGCGGGCAGGCGGGCTTTCAGCTCCTCTTCGGTCATCGTCCGGGTCCCTAGAGGATGATTGGCGGCGGCGGAAGCATCGGCCGCGCAAAACCCGCCCGCTGCCCCTGTTTTTCCCGATATTGCCACCTATAAAGGTGGGCATGGACATCTTGGGCGGATTCAGGACACGTATTGCGCTGGCCATGGCTGGCAAGAGCCCCTGGGGCGGAAAACCGACTGGCGGCAAACCGACTGGCGGGAAACCCACCGGGGGATCGGGCGGCGACGGGGGCGATGCGCCCGACGGCGACCCCGCGCGCGGCCCGCGCAATCCCTGGCTGCCGGGGGGCGAGGAACCGCGCCGTTCGGCGAGCATAGAGGACATCTTCAAGCACCGCGGGCCGGAAGGGCCGCGGCGCGGCGGGGGCGGCCCGCGCTTCCGCCTGCCCGAAGGGCCGGGCGGGCGCAACTGGTTCCCCCTCGCGATCGCGGCGATCGCGGCGCTGTGGCTGTTCGTCACCAGCGTCCACCAGGTCGCCCCGCGCGAACAGGGCATCGTCACCTGGCTCGGCGGCAAGTATTCGCAGACGCTCTCCCCGGGCCTGAACTTCACCCTTCCCTGGCCGCTCCAGGTGGTCGAGATCGAGAACGTCAGCCAGATCCGTTCGGAAAGCATCCCGGGCACGAACGAGGAGAAGCTGATCCTCACCGGCGACCAGAACCTGGTCGACCTGTCATACCTGATCCGCTGGAACATCAAGGACCTGAAGCAGTTCAAGTTCCAGCTCGCCGACCCGGAGGAAACGATCCGCGAAGTGGCCGAGGCGGCGATGCGCGCCTCCGTCGCGGAGCAGGAGCTGGACTCGGTCCTGTCGGGCGAGGGCCGTGCGGAGATCGAGGAACGCGTGCGCACCCGCATGCAGTCGATCCTCGACGCCTATCGCGCCGGCGTGGCGGTGCAGGGTATCGAGATCGAGAAGACCGACCCGCCGACCGAGGTGGTCGAAGCGTTCAAGGACGTTTCGGCCGCGCAGCAGGATGCCGAAACCGCGGTCAACAGCGCGCGCGCCTATGCCCAGCGGATGCTGGCGCGGGCGCAGGGCGACGCCGCGGCGTTCGACAAGATCTACGCGGAATATCGCCTGGCGCCCGAGGTCACGCGCCGGCGGCTCTATTACGAGACCATGGAAAGCGTGCTGGCCAAGACCGACAAGACGATCATCGAATCCGATGGCGTGACGCCTTACCTGCCCCTGCCCGAGGTTCGCCGCCGGGCCCAGGCACCGGTTCCCGCGCCGCCGCCGGCAAGCGCCCCGGAGGGCCAGTGACATGACCCGCATCTGGAACAATCACAAGGGCGCCGTGATCGCGGTGGGCGTGGCCTTCCTGGCCCTGCTCGCCTCGATGGTCATCGTCCCCGAAACCCACCAGGCGGTGATCATCCAGGGCGGTCGGCCCGACCGCGTGGCCAACCAGTTCAAGCCCGACGCCGCCTATGGCGAAACCGGGGCCGGGATCGTCTTCCGCATCCCCGGCTACGAACGGGTGCAGATGATCGACAAGCGCGTGCTCGATCTCGACATGGATCGCCAGCAGGTCCTGTCCAGCGACCAGCAGCGGCTGCAGGTCGATGCCTATGCGCGGTTCCGCATCATCAATCCCGTGCTGATGGTCGAGAACGCCGGTTCGGAAGAGATCCTGCGCACGCAGCTCTCGCCGATCCTCACCTCCGTGCTGCGGCAGGAACTGGGCCGCCGGCCGTTCGCCGCCCTGCTGACGGCGGAGCGCGGCAGCGCGATGGCCAATATCCGCGACGCGCTCGACCGCGAGGCGCGCAATTACGGCGCGCAGGTGATCGACGTCAGGATCAAGCGCGCCGACCTGCCCGACGGCACGCCGCTCAACGCCGCCTTCACCCGGATGCAGACCGACCGGCAGGAAGAGGCTGCGACGATCCGTGCGCAGGGGGACAAGAACGCCCAGATCATCCGCGCCGAGGCGGAAGCGGAAGCCGCCGCGACATATGCCGCCGCCTATGGCAAGGACCCGGAGTTCTACGACTTCTACCGCGCGATGGAGAGCTATCGCCGGACGTTCGAGCAGGGCAGCGGCGACAGCTCGATGATCCTGTCGCCGGACAACGAGTACCTGCGCCAGTTCCAGGGCGGGAGGTAACCCGTCCCCCGCGCATTCAAGCCGCATTCAGCACCGCGGCCCATCAATCGCGCCGGGACTGCAAGCCGCCTCTCAGCAAGGGGCAAGGACACGCACTGGACATGAAGAGGAAGCAAAGGAAGTGAAGCCCGTGAAATACGCCTATGGCCTGACTTCGGCACTCCTTGTCGGCGGCGCGGCGATCTCGCTCGCGACCGGCTATCCCGCGGGTGCGCAAGTGGCCCAGAACGACGAGAGCCGCATTGCCGGCGCCGTTCCGCGTGCCGGTGCGCCCGAAAGCTTCGCCGACCTGACCGCGCAGCTCCAGCCCGCCGTGGTCAACATCTCGACCAAGCAGCGGGTGGAGGTGCAGACGATGAACCCCTTCGCCGGCACCCCGTTCGAGGGGCTGTTCGGCCGGCGCGGCGGCCAGCAGCCGCAATATCGCGAAGGGCAGTCGCTCGGCTCGGGGTTCATCATCTCGGCCGACGGTTTCGTCGTCACCAACAACCACGTGGTCAGCCCGCCCGGCAGCGCGACGGTGGAGGAAATCACCGTCACCATGCCCGACGGCACCGAGTACCCGGCGGAACTGGTCGGCACCGACCAGCAGTCGGACCTCGCGGTGCTCAAGATCGACCGCGACGAGCCCTTCCCGTTCGTCGAGTTCGGCGATTCGGACCAGGCCCGCGTGGGCGACTGGGTGATCGCGATCGGCAATCCCTTCGGCCTGGGCGGCACGGTGACCAGCGGGATCATCTCCGCCGTCTATCGCACGCCGCCGACCGGCGGCCGGCAGGTCGTGGGCGCCTACGACCGCTACATCCAGACCGACGCCAGCATCAACCGCGGCAACTCGGGCGGCCCGCTGTTCGACATGCGCGGCAACGTGATCGGCATCAACAACGCGATCATCTCCCCCACCGGCGGCAGCGTCGGCATCGGTTTCGCGATCCCGGCGGACATTGCCGCCCCGATCGTCGAGCAGCTGCGCGAAGGCCGGCCTGTCGAACGCGGCTACCTGGGCGTGCAGCTCAGCCCGGTGGACGACGATATCGCCGATTCGGTCGGCCTCGACCGGAGTGTCGGCGAGTTCGTGCAACGCGTTCCCCCGGGGCACCCGGCAGAGCGTGCAGGCATCCGCGCGGGCGACATCATCCTCGAGGTCGACGGGCGGCCGGTGACCCCCGAACGCAGCGTGTCCTACATCGTCGCCAACACCGCGCCGGGCACGCGCCTGCCGATCACGCTCTATCGCAACGGAGAGCGGCGCACGGTCACGGTGACGGTCGGCCAGTACCCGAGCGAGGAAGAGCTGGCCCGCGAACAGCAGACCTTCGACCCGGAAGAAGAGCCGGACATGAGCGAAGGGCCGCAGACCGGCGCGGTCGCCGAACGGCTCGGCATCCAGGTGATAGAGCTGACCCCGCAGATCGCGCGCCAGCTCCGCGCGCCGGCGGATACGCGCGGCGTGGTGATCGCCGCGGTCGATCGCCGGGCCGATGCCGGGCGCAAGGTGACCCGCGGCGACATCATCCTGAGCGCCAATTACAACGAGGTCTCCTCCCCGGAAGAGCTGGAGCAGATCGTGGCCGAAGCCCAGCGCAACGGGCGCGACACGGTGCTCCTGCGGATCCAGCGCGTCGGGGCGCCAAGCCCGTTCTACGTCGGCGTCCGGATGCGCTGACCCGGCCGCGGGCTGCCCCGCGGCACATGGCGCCCGGCGCAGGCAAGGGCCTCCTTCCCCGGCGGGAAGGGGGCCCTTTCCCGTTCGGCCGTCTCTTCCCCCTCGGCGCCGGCGGGCGGCGTGTTCCGGCCGCGGCTGGCGCGCGCGGCAGCCGGGCCCTAGTCGGCGGTGGGTGCGGGCGGCAGGCGGAGGGGCTGCGGGGTCGGCGCCGGGCGCGGGGTGGCGCGCGAAGGCTGGGGCGCGGCGCGGCCCTGCGGCTCGGCCCGCCCGGTCGCACGGTCGAGGAAGTCGTCGCTCGCCGCCTGCCCCGCGCCGCCGGGCGGCGTCTCGCGTTCCGGCTCGCCCGCGTCTTCCTGGCGCGATCGGTCGGCGGGCGGGGTCTCGCCCTCGATCGGGAAGGGGAATTCGCCCGGCTCCTGCCGGCGGCCGGGCTCGATCAGGTTGCCCTGCTCGTCGATGTAGTAATAGTCGTCCGGGTCGCCGTAGTAATACTCGTCGTCCGGCTCCAGCTGCCATTCGGGCAGCTGGAGCTCGGTATCGAACTGCTCCACCGGCCGGTCCCTGACCGCGTAGCGCATGTAGGCGGCGAACGCCTGCGCCGGCGCGCGCCCGCCCTGGAGGCCCGGCACGGCCCGGGCATCGTCGCGCCCCATCCACACGCCGGTGGTGATGCCGCTGGAAAAGCCCAGGAACCACCCGTCCTTGTTCGAATTGGTCGTGCCGGTCTTGCCCGCCACCGGGCGGCCGATCTGCGCCGCGCGGCCGGTGCCGGTGTTGACCGTGGTCTGCAGTAGGTCGGTGATCCCGGCGGTCACGTAATCGGGCACCAGCGGGGTCGAGGGCGGCGGATCGTGGCTGTAGAGCGTTTCCCCGCTGGCGGTCGTCACCTTGACGATCCCGTAAGGTTCGACCGAGTTGCCCCCGGCCGAGATCGCGGCGAAGGCGCGGGTCATGTCGATCACGCGCACTTCCGAACTGCCGAGGACCATCGCCGGGTAAGTCGAGATCGGGGTCGTGATCCCGAACCGCCGCGCCATCGAGGCGACGGTGCCGAAGCCGACTTCGTTGCCGAGCTGCGCGGCGACCGTGTTCTTCGAATAGGCGAAGGCGGTCCGCAGGTCGATCTCGCCGGCGAAATTGCCGCCCGAGTTGCGCGGGCTCCACCCGTCGATCGTCACCGGGGCATCGACCACCCGGTCTTCGGGCGTGTAGCCGGCTTCGAGCGCGGAGAGATAGACGAACAGCTTCCACGCCGATCCCGGCTGGCGCACGGCGTCGGTCGCGCGGTTGTAATTGGTGGTGACGTAATCGGTGCCGCCGACCATGGCGAGGATCGCCCCGTCGCGGTCGAGGCTGACCAGCGCGCCCTGCGCCCCGCCCGGCGTGTTCGACTTTATCGCCGCGGTCGCCGCGCGCTGCATCCCGACGTCGATCGTGGTCCAGACCTCGATCGGCTCGAACGTCTCGGGCAGCAGCAGGTCGAGCTGCGGCAGGGCCCAGTCGGTGAAGTAACGGACCGAGTTCTGGCCCCGGTCCTCCTTCAGCTTGACGGCGGAAGGATCGACGCTCGCCTCGCTCGCCGAGATCCGCCCCTGTTCGCGCATCAGCCGCAGGACCACGTTGGCCCGGCCGACCGCGGCATCGACGTCGGCGGTGGGGGAATAGCGGCTCGGCGCCTTGACCAGCCCGGCGATGATCGCCGCCTCGGCCGTCGAAAGCTCGGTCGCCGGGTGGCTGAAGAACTTGCGGCTCGCGCTGTCCACGCCATAGGCGCCGCCGCCGAAATAGACCTTGTTCAGGTACAGCTCGAGGATCTGCTCCTTCGAGAACTTCCATTCGAGCGCGAGCGCGAGGACCGCCTCGCGCAGCTTGCGGTCGAGCGTGCGGTTGGAATTGAGGAAGATGTTGCGCGCCAGCTGCTGGGTGATCGTCGAGGTCGCGGAAATGCGCCCGTCGCCGGTCATCGCGACCCAGAACGCGCGCGCCAGGCCGTAAGGGTCGATCCCCGGGTGCGAGTAATAGCGGCGATCCTCGACCGAGATCATCGCGTCCTTCATCACCTGGGGGATCTCGTCGCTGTCGAGCCACTTGCCGTAACTCGGCCCCAGTTCGACGATCTCGGTCCCGTCGCGCGCGCGCACGACGATCGTCTGCGCGGTCTGCGATGCCCTCAGTTCGGAATAAGTCGGCAGCGACCGCGCGGCGAAAGCCACGGCCAGCCCCAGGAACAGGGCGCCGAGCAGCGCCAGCGCGCCGCCCCAGACGAAGAGGCGCCGCAACCAGCGTTTCCAGCCTGTCGGTCCGGTCCGGCCGGTGGACCTGGCGCCTTTCCGCCGGCTGCCCCGCTTCGCCATCAGTCTGCGTTCACCTCTTTACGGGCCGCGCGGCCCGGTCTTTCGCTTTCCGCCCGGTGCATAGGGGAGTTGTAACGCGGCGTGAACGGCCCGGCGCGATTAATCCTCCGGCAGGCGCGGTCATTCCTCCGGCGCGAAGTCGAGCGCCGCCGAATTGATGCAATACCGCAGGCCGTCCGGCCCCGGCCCGTCGGGGAAGACGTGGCCAAGGTGCCCGTCGCAGCGGGCGCAGACGACCTCGGTGCGGACCATGCCGTGGCCGGTATCGCGGTGCGCCTCCACCGCCTCGCCGCTGGCGGGCGCGGTGAAGCTCGGCCAGCCCGAACCGCTGTCGTATTTCGCCGCGCTGTCGAACAGGGGCAGGCCGCAGGCGGCACAGCGATATTCGCCGGCCTGGCCGTTCTTCTCGTACTTGCCGGTGAAGGCGCGCTCGGTCGCGCCTTCGCGCAGGACGCGGTACTGTTCGGGCGTCAGCCGCTGGCGCCACTCGGCTTCCGATAGCTGGATCTTGTCGGGCATCGTGCAGGCTTCCTCTCGCTGGCGTGGCCCGGCGGGATCAGGCATCCAGTTCCGCGTAGTGGCGCGGCGGCTGGATCACTTCCATGCGTTCTGACAGGAGCGGGCGGAACGAGGGGCGGCTCTTGAACACCGAGTACCACCCGCGCGTCTGCTCGTGCCCGGTCCAGTCGATCCCGCCGAGGTAGTCGGCAACCGATATCTGGGCAGCCGCGGCGAGGTCCGCAAGGCTCATCGTCGCGCCCGCCAGCCAGGTGCGGTTGTCGATCAGCCAGTCGATGTAGTCGAGGTGCCCGTGGGCCAGCTTCATCGCCTCGCGCAGGATCCGCGAATCGGGCGGCTGGCGCAGGACGAGCCGCTTCTTCATCCGTTCGTGCAGCAGCGGCATCGTCACGTCGCCGAAGAAGTTCTCGTCGAACAGCGCGACGAGCCGGCGGATCTCCGCCCGGTTGGCGGCGGTGCCGTTGATCATCGGCGCCTTGTCCACCGTCTCTTCGAAATACTCGCAGATCGCGCGGCTGTCGGACAGGGCGATCCGGCGGTCGGGATCGTGCAGGACCGGGGTCCGCCCGGCGGGGTTGAGCGCCCAGAACTCGTCGCTCGCATCCCACGGGTTCTCGCGCCACAGCTCGTAGCCGACGCCCTTTTCGCTCAGGAGAAGGCGAACCTTGCGGCTGAAGGGACAGAGCGGGAACTGGTAGAGGCGCCACATATGCATCCCCGCTCATGCCGGATGCGCGCGGAGCCGTCCAGCCCGCCCCTGCTTGGCGCGCGGCAGGGCGCGGACCGTGCGCGCCAGCCTGCCCGACGCCAGCCCGCCCGACGCCAGCCCGCCCGATGCCAACCGGCCTAGCGCCCGCCGCGGCGCGCTTCCTCCAGCGCTTCCATCAGCCGGCCAGCCATGTCGGCCAGGATCGGGCGCACCGTCTCGACCGTGCCGGCCATTGCCGCCGCACGGTCGAGCGCGCGGGGCAGTTCCTGCGCCGCGCGGGCCGGGATCTCGCCCGCTTCGGGACGCATCTTGCGCAGCGTGAGGTCGGGATCGACGCTGGCCGGATCGCGGCCCGCGGCCTCGGCCATCGGCTCGACGATCGGGGCGAGCGGCAGGTCGAGCAGGACTTCGCCCAGCACCGCGACGGTCGCGGCGAGGCTTTCCTGCATCGCCGGGTCGCGCAGCTGCTGCGACAGGGGCGGCTCGCCGGCGTGGACCGCGCCGTCCGCCGGCGCGACGGGATGCTCGGGCGGATGCTCGGCCGGATGCTCGGGCGGCAGCTGGGCCTGCGCGGCGGCCGGCAGCGCGACAAGCAGGGCGGCGGGCAGGGCAAGAATGCGCATCGTGGCTCTCCGATTCGTTCGCCCCGCCGTGCCGCCGGGCGGCTGACCGGGCGGTGAACGATGCGCCGAGCCGTGCCGTCAGAGCCCCGAGGCGTCGAGCAGGAGCAGGCAGGGCGGCATGACCGCGTCGAGCATGTCCCCCCGGGCGAGATCCTCGTACTCGCCCAGCAGGAGCTGCGCGACCGCCGCGCGGTCGAGCCCGGCGCGGTCCATGATCTGCGCCGCGCTGCGCACGAAGAACTCGCGCCCGCGCGCGGCCATCGGGGGATAGGCCGCCATTGCCGGCTCGCCCGCCGCCTGCCCTTGCGCGACCAGCGCGAAGGCGGCCGAACAGCGCAGCGCGGTCCGCTCCCCGGCCTCCAGCGGCACAGCGCTCGCGTCCCGCCCGGCGGCGTCCTGCGCGCGCACCGGGGCGGGGGCGAACGCTGCGAGCGGGAGCAGGAGCGCGCATGCAACAGCGAGCGGGGCGAAGATGCGGATCGGGCCGGTCATGGCCCCACCCTATAGGGCGCGCGATGAACGCTTGCCAACGCGGCCCGGTTGACGCGGCCCCCGCGCGCCGCCATCCCCCGCGCGAGTTGCGAGCACCCGGGGACGCCCCCCGGCGACGAACATCAGGAGCTGCGCTTATGGCCGACTATCCTTCCCTCCACCTGCTGATCGGCGGGGAACAGCTTTCGGGCGATGGTCGCGAGAGCGAGGACGTGATCGACCCGGCGACCGGCGAGACGATCGGCACCCTGCCCCATGCCGGCACCGACGATCTCGACCGCGCGCTGGACGGCGCGCGCCGGGGTTTTCGCGAATGGCGCGACACCCCGGCCGACAAGCGCGCGGCGATCCTGACCAAGGCCGCCGGCCTGATCCGCGAACGGGCGCGCGAGATCGGCCCCGCGATGACGCGCGAACAGGGCAAGCCGGTGAAGGAAGCGATCGGCGAGACGATCTACTGCGCGATGCTGCTCGAATTCTACGCGCAGGAGATCAAGCGCATCTACGGCCGCACGCTGGTGCGCCCGTCGGGCCAGCGGGTCGAGGTGCAGTATCACCCGGTCGGCCCGGTGGCCGGTTTCGCGGCGTGGAACTTCCCCGCGATCAACGTCATGCGCAAGATCGGCGGCGCGCTGGCGGCGGGCTGTTCGGTGATCGTCAAGCCGAGCGAGGAAACGCCCGCCGGCGGGATCGCGATGGTCCAGGCGCTGATCGACGCCGGGGTCCCGGGCGACGCGGTGCAATGCGTGTTCGGCGTGCCCGACACGGTCAGCCGCCACCTCCTCGCCTCGCCGGTGATCCGCAAGGTCACCTTCACCGGCTCGACCGCGGTCGGCAAGCACCTGGCACGGCTGGCGGCCGACGACCTGAAGGTGGCGACGATGGAGCTGGGCGGCCACGCCCCGGTGCTGGTCTTCGCCGACAGCGACATCGATGCCGCGCTCGATACGATGGTCCCGACCAAGTACCGCAACGCCGGGCAGGTCTGCGTCAGCCCGACGCGCTTCCTGGTGGAAGAACCGGTGTTCGAGAAGTTCCGCGACGGTTTCGTGGAACGGGCGAAGCAGGTCGCCGTCGGCAACGGGTTCGAAGACGGCACCCAGATGGGGCCGCTGGCCAATTCGCGCGGCCTCGATTCGATGGAGAAGCTGCTCGGCAACGCGCAGGAGAAAGGCGCGAAGCTGCTCGCGGGCGGATCGCGGATCGGCAACCGCGGCTATTTCCACGAGCCGACCGTGCTGAGCGAAGTCCCCCTCGATGCCGAGATCATGAACGAGGAACCGTTCGGCCCGGTCGCGCTGATCAACCCGATGGCGGGCGAAGAGGCGATGATCGAGGAAGCGAACCGCCTGCCCTATGGCCTGGCGGCCTATGCCTGGACCGACGACCCGGCCCGCCGCCGGCGGCTCGCGGCCGAAGTCGAGGCCGGGATGCTCGCGATCAACGGCGGCGGCGTTTCCGCGGTCGATGCTCCGTTCGGCGGGGTCAAGTGGTCCGGCTATGGCAGCGAGGACGGGCGTGAAGGCGTGATGGCCTGCATGGTGCCCAAGACCGTGCACGAAAGCTGACCGGCCCCGCTGTCACCGCTCCCCCCTTTCGTTCCAGGAGATCCCCCGATGAAAACCCGCGCCGCCGTCGCCTTCGCCCCCAAGCAGCCGCTCGAGATCGTCGAGCTCGACCTCGAAGGGCCCAGGGCGGGCGAAGTCCTGGTCGAGATCATGGCCACCGGCATCTGCCACACCGATGCCTACACGCTCGACGGGCACGACAGCGAAGGCATCTTTCCGTCGGTCCTGGGCCACGAGGGCGCGGGGATCGTGCGCGAGGTGGGCGCGGGCGTGACCAGTGTGAAGCCCGGCGACCACGTGATCCCGCTCTACACCCCCGAGTGCCGCCAGTGTAAGTCGTGCCTTTCGGGCAAGACCAACCTGTGCACCGCGATCAGGGCGACGCAGGGCCAGGGGCTGATGCCCGACGGGACGACGCGCTTTTCCTACAAGGGGAAGCCGATCTACCACTACATGGGCTGCTCGACCTTCTCGAACTTCACCGTCCTGCCCGAAATCGCGGTCGCCAGGATCCGCGAGGACGCGCCCTTCCAGACGAGTTGCTACGTCGGCTGCGGCGTCACCACCGGCGTCGGCGCGGTGACCAACACCGCCAAGGTGCAGGTGGGCGACAATGTCGTGGTCTTCGGGCTCGGCGGGATCGGGCTCAACGTGATCCAGGGCGCGCGGCTGGCCGGCGCGGGGATGATCGTGGGCATCGACATCAACCCCGACCGCGAGGAATGGGGCCGCAAGTTCGGCATGACCCACTTCCTCAACACCAAGGGCATGAGCCGCGAGGACGTGGTCGCCAAAGTGGTCGAGATGACCGACGGCGGCGCCGATTACACGTTCGACTGCACCGGCAATACCGAGGTCATGCGGACCGCGCTCGAGGCCTGCCATCGCGGCTGGGGCACCTCGATCGTGATCGGCGTGGCCGAAGCGGGCAAGGAAATCGCGACGCGCCCGTTCCAGCTCGTGACCGGGCGCAACTGGCGCGGCACGGCCTTCGGCGGGGCCAGGGGGCGCACCGACGTGCCCAAGATCGTCGACTGGTACATGGACGGCAAGATCGAGATCGACCCGATGATCACCCATGTCCTGTCGCTGGAGGAGATCAACAAGGGCTTCGACCTCATGCATTCGGGCGAGAGCATCCGCAGCGTCGTCGTCTATTGACCTCGCGCGGCAAGCCGATATAGGTAGCTAATCGAAACCTACTTTTCGGGAGAGATCCGCCATGTTCAATCACGTCATGATCGGTGCCAACGACATCGAGCAATCGCGCGCGTTCTACGACGCGGTGCTCGGCACGCTCGGCTTCGAAGGGGAGCCGATCCGCAATGTCTCGGCGAGCGGGCATACCCGCCTGTTCTACGTCCACGACGGCGGCACGCTGTGCCTGACCGAGCCGATCAACGACCAGCCGGCGACCGGCGCCAACGGCGGAACGATCGGCTTCAAGTGCGATTCGCCCGAACAGGTGAAGGCGTTCCACGATGCCGGGGTCGCCGCCGGCGGCACCTCGGTCGAGGACCCGCCCGGCCCGCGCGATGGCGGGGTGATGGGCACCGTCCATCTCAGCTACGTGCTCGACCCGGCGGGCAACAAGCTGTGCGCGATCCACAGGCCGCAGGCCTGACCGACACCGCCGCCGCCGGCGGGCGGCGCGGCGAGGCGGGATTGCTGGCGGACCTGCGGGCGCTGGCGATCCCGTTCGCGGCGCACGAGCACCCGGCGACCTTCACCGTCGCCGAAAGCCGCGCGCTCGACGCCGGCATTCCCGGCGCGCACAGCAAGAACCTGTTCCTGAAGGATGCGGGCGGCGCGTTCTGGCTGGTCACCGTGCCCGCGGCGGCGCGGGTGGACCTCAAGGCCCTGCCCGCCGCGCTCGGATGCCGCCGGCTCAGCTTCGCCCGGGCGGCGGAGATGGAGCGGCTGATCGGCGTGTCGCCCGGATCGGTCACCCCGCTGGCGATGATCGATGCCGCGCCCGGCACGGTGACGCCGGTGATCGATGCCGGGCTGGCGCGGGCGGAACGGGTCAACGTCCACCCCCTGCGCAACACCGCCACCATCGGCCTTGCCGGGGCCGGGGTGCTGCGCCTCCTGCGCCACTGGGGGCACGCACCGGTCGTGATCGCGGTCCCGGTCGCCGCCTGACCGCCCGCGGCCGCGCACTGCGCGGCGATCCTTCGACAAGTCGGCGCCAAGGCGATAGAGCGGCGCGCATGACCATCGAGACCACCAGCACCAATCGCGCCCATGGCGGCACCCAGGGCGTCTATCGCCATGCCTCGGCCGCTACCGGCACGCCGATGACGTTCTCGGTCTTCGTGCCCGACCATGCGCCGGGCGCGCGCCTGCCGGTGCTATGGTATCTCTCCGGCCTCACCTGCACCCATGCCAACGTGACCGAGAAGGGCGAATATCGCGCGGCCTGCGCGCGGCACGGGGTGATCTTCGTCGCCCCCGACACCAGTCCGCGCGGCGAGGACGTGCCCGACGCGGCGGACGAGTACGATTTCGGCCAGGGCGCGGGGTTCTACCTCGATGCCACGCAGGACCCGTGGGCGAAGAACTACCGGATGCGCAGCTATATCGAGCGCGAACTGCCCGAACTCGTCGCGGCCCATTTCCCCGCCGACATGGCGCGCCAGTCGATCACCGGCCACTCGATGGGCGGGCACGGCGCGCTGACCATCGGCCTGCGCAACCCGGATCGCTTCCGCGCGATCAGCGCCTTCGCCCCGATCGTCGCGCCCGGCGAAGTGCCGTGGGGCGAGAAGGCGCTCGGCCGCTACCTCGGCGGCGACCGCGCCGCATGGCGCGAATACGACGCCGTCGCGCTGATAGAGGACCGCTTCGCCAAGGCGGGCGGGCGCCATCCGCACCTGCTGGTGGACCAGGGCACGGCCGACGATTTCCTGGTCGAACAGCTGCGCACCCACCGCCTGGCGGAAGCCTGCCAGGCCGCCGGCATCGACGCCACGATCCGCCTCCAGGCGGGTTACGACCACTCGTACTATTTCATCTCGACCTTCATGGCCGAACACGTCGAATGGCACGCCCGCTGGCTGGGATGAGGGGCAGCGCGCCTGCTTCGACCCCGCCGTTTCAGCCCTGCGGCGCCGTTCCCGGCCGCAAGTACGCGAACATGTGCGCGACGTAATCGGCCTTGCCCAGTTCGATCCCGCGATGGCGCAGGATGGCATAGGCGGTCATGACGTGGAAATAGAACTGGCCGATCGCCCAGTCGCGGACATACTGGTCGAGCGTCAGGTCGAAGATCATGCCCGTGGGCAATTCGTGCGCGACGGCGCGATCGGGGCCGCCGTCCAGATCGCCGGAAAGCGAGCGGACGAGCGAGAGCGTTTCCTCGATCCGCGTGCGCGCCTGCGCCATCGTCCCCGGGGCCTCCCCGGCATTGCGCCCCTCGTCGAGCAATTCGGTCAGCGCAGGCGGAAAGGCCTCGTCCCGCAGGCGGAACAGGCCCTCCTGCGCCTGGACGCAAGCGAAGCGGACCTGAGTCGAGAGCGGGAACATGTCCGGCGCCAGCCGCGCCGAAAGCAGCGCGTCGGCTTGTTCAGGCGCCTGCGCCTGCGCCTGTGCCTTGTCGAGCCAGCTGGCCAGCGCGGTCAGCATCTGCACATATGTGGGAACGAGAAAACCTGCCGGCGTCATGATCGACCTTCCATGATGTTGCGCCCGCAGGCCCGGACGCGCGCATAGCACGGCCCGATCCCGCCACCTACCTGCCATGCGGCGCCGCGCCGAACGACCGTTTTCCTACAGGCCCCGGGACCTGCTAGCAGCGGCTGAACGCTCTTTCGCATCGTGGGTCGTCCATCCCGTTCTCGCGCGCTGCGCGGGCAGTCGATTGCTTGCGCCCCGCAGGCCGGCGCGCGCGGGCATCTGTCCGTCACCCTGCGATGTGGCGGCGCAAGTGCCTGTTTTTGCCGATCAAATCGGGGGCGGGCGAAAGTGACGCGGTGTCACCTTTGTCCGGCCTTTCAATCAGGGGACGGGCCGCGCCCGGGCCGTGCGGACTTCGAACAGGGCATATTCGGCGCGCCAGTTCGCGCCTGCCGCGCCCACTTCGCGGTCGGCGGTGAAGAACCAGCGGTTTTCGATTGCGATGCCGAGCTGCGCGGTCAGCTCCTCGAAATCCTTGACCGTCATGTGGTGGATATTGGCCGTTTCGTACCAGGTCACCGGCAGGTGCCGCGTCACCGGCATCCGCCCGCGCCGCATCAGCGCCCAGCGCATCCGCCAGTAGGCGAAATTGGGGAACGAGACGAAGGCCCGGCGGCCCACGCGCAGCAGCTCGGCCAGCATCCGGTCGGGCCGCGCGGCGGTCTGCAAGGTCTGGCTGAGGATCGCGACGTCGAACGCGCCATCGGGATAGAAGGCGAGATCGCGGTCGGCATCGCCCTGCACCACGCTCAGGCCCCGCGCGACGCAGCGTTCGACCAGGTCGGGATCGATCTCTATCCCGCGCGCATCGACGTTGCGGCTCTGCTGCAGCGCCGCCATCAGCGCGCCGTCGCCGCAGCCGACGTCGAGCACGCGCACGCCCGGGGGCACCTGACGCGCGATGACCGCGAGATCGGGCCGCAGGCTCGCCAGCTCAGCCATCGAGGAAGCCCTTCACCACCCGGTCGAGCGCGGGAACGTCGAGCAGGAAGCTGTCGTGCCCGAAGGGGGAAGACAGCTCGACGAAGCTGACCGGCGCGCCCGCGGCATTGAGCGCGTGGACGACGTGGCGGCTTTCCGCGGTGGGATAGAGCCAGTCGGTGTCGAAACTGACCAGGCAGAACCGCGCCCCCCTGCCCATCGCGTGGCCGGTGAAGGCATCGGCCAGCTTGCCGCCATGTTCTTCCGCAATGTCGAGGTAATCCATCGCGCGGGTGATATAGAGGTAGGAATTGGCGTCGAAACGCCGGGTAAACCCGCTGCCCTGGTAACGCAGGTAGCTTTCGACCTGGAAATCGGCGTCGAAGCCGAAGCTCTTGGCCGAACGGTCCTGCAACCGGCGGCCGAACTTCTCGGTCAGGCCCGCTTCGGAAAGATAGGTGATGTGCGCGGCCATGCGCGCCACGGCCAGCCCGGCATCGGGGGCGCTGTCGTGGCCGTAGTAATCGCCTTCGCGCCAGTTGGGGTCGGCCATGATCGCCTGCCGCCCGACTTCGTGGAAGGCGATGTTCTGCGCCGAATGGCGCGCGGTCGTGGCAATGGCGAGCACGCGCGCCGCCCGCTCGGGGAAATTGGCCGCCAGGCTCAGCGCCTGCATCCCGCCCATCGACCCGCCGACGACCGCGTGGAGCCGCTCTATCCCCAGCCCGTCGAGCAGGGCGACGAGGCCGCGGACCATGTCGCGCACGGTGATGACGGGGAAGCGCATGCCCCAGGGCTTGCCATCGGGCGCGGGGCTGGCCGGCCCGGTCGATCCCATGCAGCTGCCGATCACGTTGGCGCAGATGACGTGATAGCGGTCGGTATCGATCGGCTTGCCCGGGCCGACCATGCGTTCCCACCATCCCGGCTTGCCGGTCATCGGGTGCGCGCTGGCGAGGTACTGGTCGCCGGTCAGCGCGTGGCAGACGAGGATCGCGTTGCCCTTGTCCGCCGCCAGCTCGCCATATGTCTGGTAAGCGATCGCCGCGCCTTCCAGCGCCTGCCCGCCGTCGAGCGGCAGCGGGCCGGGCAGCGCGTAGCTGTGCGAGGGGGCGGCGGCGGTCATTGCGGCGCGGGGATTGGGCGGCTGCCGCGCGCCTGTCAACACATCCGCCCTTAGCCGGGGCAAGCAGGATTTGCTTCGGTTTGCAGGTCATGCGGGCTATGCGCCCGGCCATCATGGCCGAAAGTCCCACTCGCAAGCCCTGGATCGAGGGCATTCACGCCTATGTGCCGGGCCAGTCGAAAGACGCCGCCGGGCGCGAACTGGTGAAGCTTTCGGCAAACGAGAACCCGCTGGGCACGAGCGCGGCCGCGATTGCCGCGATGGAAGGGCTCGCCGGCCCCGCGCGCTACCCCGATCCCGATGCCGCCGCCCTGCGCGCGGCGATCGGCCGGGTCCACGCGATCGATCCGGCGCGGATCGTCTGCGGCACCGGCTCCGACGAACTGCTCAACCTCGCCGCGCAAGGCTACGCCGGGCCGGGAGACGAGGTGCTGTTCCCGCGCTTCAGCTTCGCGGTCTACGATATCGCCGCCCGCCGCTGCGGCGCCGTGCCGGTGGAGGCGAGCGATGTCGACTACGGCGCCGACGTCGACGCCCTGCTCGCCGCGGTGACGCCGCGCACGCGGGTCGTCTTCCTCGCCAACCCGAACAACCCGACCGGCAGCTTCCTGCCCGCGGCCGAGATCGCCCGCCTCCACGCCGGCCTGCCGCGCGACGTGCTGTTCGTGCTCGACCAGGCCTACGCCGAGTATCTCGACCCGCGCGACGACGACAACGGGCTGGCGCTGGCGCAGCGGCACGAAAACGTCCTCGTCACCCGCACGTTCTCGAAGATCTACGGCCTCGCGGGGGAACGGATCGGCTGGGCGACCGGCGCGCCGGACGTGCTCGACACGCTCAACCGCATTCGCGGGCCGTTCAACGTCACCGGCCACGGCCAGGCCGCGGCGCGGGCGGCGGTCGAGGATCAGGGCTTCGTCGAACGCTCGCGCAGGCACAACGCGGCCGAACGCGCCCGCTTTGTCGAAGTGGTCGAAGCGCTCGGCAACCGCGGGCTGCGCGCGCTGCCTAGCGCGGGCAATTTCGTCATGGTCCTGTTCGAAGGGGCGACGAGCGCGCGCGAAGCCCATGCCGCGATCGCCCGCGCGGGCTATTCGGTCCGGCATTTCTCGGCCCCCGGGCTCGATCACGCGCTGCGGATCACGGTCGGCACGCGCGAACAGATGGACGCGATCGCCGCGGTCCTGCGCGACGTGGCGGGCGAAGCGTGATGGCGATAGAGCGCGTCGCCATCGTCGGCCTGGGGCTGCTGGGCGGCTCGGTCGGGCTGGCGATTGCCGAGTGCCTGCCCGGAGTCGCGACCACCGGCTACGACGCCGATCCCGACGTTCGCCGGCGCGCCGCCGAACGCGGCCTGGCAGGAACCGTTTGCGCCACGCCGGCCGAGGCGGTGCGCGATGCCGACCTGGCCCTGTTCTGCGTGCCGGTCGGCGCGATGGAGCCTGCCGCGCGCGCCTGCGCCGAGGCGCTGCCGCCGACGGCGATCGTGTCCGACGTGGGATCGTCCAAGGCGTCTGTCGGCGAGGCGCTGGCGCGCGCGCTGCCGGGCCGCCGCGTGATCCCCGCGCACCCGGTCGCGGGGACCGAGCGGAGCGGGCCGGACGCGGGCTTTGCCAGCCTGTTCCGGCAGCGCTGGTGCATCCTGACCCCGCCCGCCGATGCCGATCCGGCGGCGGTCGATGCGCTCGGGCAGTTCTGGGAGGCGCTGGGCGCGCGGGTGGAGATCATGGAGGCCGCGCACCACGATCTCGTGCTCGCCGTCACCAGCCATATCCCGCACCTGATCGCCTATACGATCGTCGGCACCGCCTCCGACCTCGAAGAGGTGACCCGCAGCGAGGTGATCAAGTACTCGGCCGGCGGTTTCCGCGACTTCACCCGCATCGCCGCCAGCGACCCGACGATGTGGCGCGACGTGTTCCTTTCCAACCGCGACGCGGTGCTGGAAATGCTCGGCCGCTTTACCGAGGACCTGACCGCGCTGCAGCGCGCGATCCGGCGGGGGGATGGGGAGGCGCTGTTCGACCTCTTCGCCCGCACGCGCGAGATTCGCCGCTCGATCGTCGAACAGGGGCAGGACGATGCGCGGCCCGACTTCGGCCGCGCCGATCACGCCTCGCCGGCTAGGCCCGGTTCAGCGCGTTGATCGCATCGCCCACCCGCGCTTCCACCTCGGCGCGCGGCAGGCCCGGGGCGATCGGATCGGCAAAGCGATAGGTGATCGTCCCGGGGCGCTTCAGCCTGCGGTGGTAGAGCGGCCCGCTGTCGACCGCGACCGGCACGACCGGCAGGCCGAGCAGCTTGTAGAGCCCGGCGAAGCCGGCCTGGAGCCTGACCCGCTGGCCATGGGGAACACGGGTCCCCTCGGGGAAGATCGCCAGGGGCCGCCCCGCGGCGATGAACAGGCGCGCGGAAGCGACCATCGCGCGCAGGGCCCGGGCCCCCTGGTCGCGCGCGACCGGCACGCAGCCATAGGCGCGCGCGGCCCGGCCCCAGCCGGGGATGGCGAACAGCTCGCTCTTGGCGAAGGGGGCGGGCCGGTCGAACAGGCAAGGAAGGTCGATCGCCTCGAAGAAGCTTTCGTGCCGGATCGCGTAGAGCGCCGGCCCCTCGGGCGCGGGGCCTTCGATCCGCACCCGGATGCCCAGCAGCAGGCGCGCGCAACCGCGGTGCCAGCGGCACCAGCCCTCGACGATCCGCTCCAGCCCCCGACCGCGCGCGGCGATCGCCACCAGCGCGGCGAGGACGAAGCCGACGCTGCCGAGATAGAAGGCCGGGTAGAACGCCAGGTTGCGCAGCACGATCATGCCGCCATTCCCCGCCAGAGGCGCGAGACGAGGCTGGCCAGCAGCTTGTGATATTCGAGGAACAGGATCCGCAGCGACGGCTGCGAGGGAACGGCATCGCGCACGACCTCGACATCGCCGGGCAACGTGCGCGCCAGCTCGCCCGCGGCGCGGCGCATGTGCCAGTCGGTCGTCACCAGCCGCAGCGAGCGAACCCGGCGCGCGCGCACCCATTCGGCCGTCTCGGCCGCGTTGCCGCGCGTATCGACGGCCGAGAAGCCGAGCGTGACGCAGCAGGCCATCGTTTCCACCGGGACGCCGAACTGGCCGGCGAACTCGGCCGGGCGGACTTCGGGGTCCACCCCGGTCACCAGCAGGGCGCGCGCGTCGCCCGCGCCCAGGACCTGCAGCCCGCGCTCGATCCGGCCCGCCGCGCCGGTCGGCACGATCACCGCATCGGTCACCACCGCCTCCGCCGGACCCGGCAGCGCGATCGCGAACCACAGGAACCCGAGCGCCCAGGCGAGGACGACGGCCGACAGCGCGCGCCGGATCACAGCATCTTCCTCAAGGCCGCGAGCACCGTCACGCGCGCGGTGATCGTCGCGATGACCACCCCCGCCAGCGGGATCGCGCCGAGCACGATCCAGTCCACCGGCGCCAGCCCGCCGCCGGCGACCATGCCCGATCCGAGCTGGCGGAACTGGCGCGCGAGAACGACCATGCCCGCGAGGCCGATCGCCAGCCCGGCGATCCCGCCCAGCAGCGCGTCCTGCGCGATCGAGCGCTGGAATATCCGCGCGATCTGGCCGTCGGTGCCGCCCAGCAGGTGAATGATCTCGATCGTGTTGCGATTGCTGCCCAGCGCCGAGCGGGCGGCGAGCCAGACGGCCGTGGCGCTGGTCAGCGCGAGCAGCGCGACAAGCGCGATCGCCAGCCATTGCAGCGCGGCGATCACGCCGAAGACGGGGCCCAGCCAGCTCGACTGGGCATCGACCCGCGCGCCCGGGGCGGCTTCGGCCAGGCGCGCCTGGAGCCGTTCCACCGCCGCCAGGTCGGCCACGCCCCGCAGGCGCACGTCGATCAGGGCCGGCACCGGCACCGCGCTGTCCGTCGCGCCGACGCCCAGCCAGGGTTCGAGCAGCGCCTCCAGCTCCGCTTCGGGGACCCGGCGATAGGTCGCAACATCGGGATCGGCGCTCAGCACCTGCTCGACCGCCTCCGCCTGGCGCTCGCGTTCTTGCTCCAGCGCCTCCAGCACCTGCACGGTCGCACCGCCCGCCAGCTCGGCGCGGGCATTGTCCGCCATGTTCTGCAGCGCGAGGCCGCCGGCCGCGGCGATCACCGTCAGCGCGACCATGATCGCGATCACCCACGGCATCGGCCCGGCGAGGCGCGCATGGGGCACGAGGCGCGCGGCGCGCTCGCCGCCGAAGGGCGCGAAGCCCCGACGCAGCGCGCGGTTGAGGCCGGGCCGCGCGCTCATGCCCCGCCCCCTTCGGCTCCGCGGCCCGCGCGCGGCGGATAGCGCAGGACCCCGGTCGGATCGGCCAGGCGCCCCTTGTCGAGCCGCATGATCAGCGATTCGGGCACTTTCTTCAGCAGGTGCACGTCGTGGGTCGCGACAACCACCGTGGTCCCCAGGCGATTGAGCGCCTCGAACAGGCGCAGCAGCTTCAGCGCCATTTCCGGGTCCACGTTGCCGGTCGGCTCGTCGGCCACGAGCAGGTCGGGCCGGCCGATCACCGCGCGCGCGATCGCGACGCGTTGCTGCTCCCCGCCCGAAAGCGTGGCCGGGCGGGCCTCGTGCCGGTGCGACAGGCCGACCCAGTCGAGCATGTCGGCGACCGGCTTGGCCACGTCCGCCTCGTCCACCCCCGAGACGCGGAGCGGCAGGGCGACGTTGTCGAAGGCCGAAAGGTGCGGCACGAGGCGGAAATCCTGGAACACGACGCCCAGCCGGCGGCGGAATTCCGGCAGGCGGCCGCGCGGCAGGGTGATGACGTCGGTGCCGAACATGCGGATCGCCCCGCGCGACGGGCGCTGCGCGAGATAGAGCAGCTTGAGCAGCGAGGTCTTGCCCGCGCCGCTGGCGCCGGTGAGGAAGTAGAAACTGCCCGGATAGAGCGTGAACGATATATCGCGCAGGACCTCGCTGTCGGTGCCGTAGCGCAGGCCGACATTGTCGAAAGACACGATCGCGCTGTCGGAATCGCTCATTGGCGGGCGGTCGCGCAAGCGGTCGAGGGGAAGTGAGCCGGCATCTGGCCGCGGCTATAGCGAGGCTTCGATGTGGAAAAAAGGCGCTCGCGCATGTCGCCGCCCGGTCGGAGCCTTGTTGCGATTCGCCTCGCGCCGTAAGGGTGGCTGTTACGATGATCATCGCCTGTCCCGCCTGTTCGACCCGCTATGTCGTGCCCGACAGCGCCATCGGTGTCGAAGGGCGCACGGTGCGCTGCGCGAAGTGCCGCCACAGCTGGTTCCAGGAAGGCAACCTGCCGGACGTGCCCGAGCGGCCGCTGGATCGGCCCGGGAGCCGGCCCGACAGCCCGCCCGATAGCGCGCCGGCCGGCAACGATGCCGCGCCGCCGCCAGCCCCTGCCCGGCCCGCCTCGCCGCCCCCGGCCCCGGCCCAGCCTGCCGCCGATGCCGAGCCGGCAAGAGCCGAAGCCGCCGCTGCCCCTCCGCCTTCGGGGAGCGCGGTCCCCCCGCCGCCCGTCGCGGAACCGGCCCCGCCGGCCGAGCCCGCCGCCCCGCCCGCGGGCGAGAGCATCGCGCCGGCAGGGCCCGAGCCTTCGCCCTTCGCGGCCGAACCGCCTTTCCGGCCGCGCCGCAATCCCCTGCGGCTGTGGACTTTCGCGGCGGCGGGGTTTGCCGCGGTCGCGCTGGGCACGGTGGCGGCGGTCAGTTACTGGGGCCTGCCCGACTGGGTGCCGATCAGCCGCCCGACCTTCGCGGTCGAGCAGCCCGACCTGGTGCTGGAATTTCCCGCCGACCAGCAGGATCGCCGCACCCTGCCCAACGGCACGGAGTTCTTCGGCGCGAGCGGAACGATCACCAACGTCGGCCGCGAAACGCGCACGCTGCCCTCGATCCTGATCGTCATGCGCGACGCGCGCGACCGCATCGTCTACAGCTGGGAAGTCTCCCCCCCGCAACCGCGCCTCGCGCCGGGCGAAACGGTTACCATCAACGAGGCCGTGACCGACGTTCCCAAGTCGGCCAAGTTCGCCGAAATCGGCTGGAAACCCGACTGATCCCCCGATTGATCGAGGCCCCCGGCCCGGGGGCTTCGCAAACCGCTTGCGGTGCGGCGATCCTGTTGCTAGGGGCGCCGGCCTACCCCCCGGGGGGCGCAGCGAGCGCCCTTCTGACTGTGCGGTCGTGGCGGAACTGGTAGACGCGCAACGTTGAGGTCGTTGTGGGCTAACGCCCGTGGAAGTTCGAGTCTTCTCGACCGCACCAAACAGTCCTGAGTAGTCCTGGAAAATCGTACCGGCCCCGGAACGCCCGCCCGAAGTGGCGCAGTTCTGCGGCCTTTCTGTATATGATCTCGTGGAACTGCAGCCGGAGACGTGGCGGGGTGAGGCGGATTTTACCTAGATTCGCCGGGGCGTCTCAGCTCGCGAAATCGTGACTGCAAGTGGTCGGTTCAGGCGAAGCCCAGTTCGCGACGCTGCTCCGTCCAGGACAGTGGCAAGGGTCCGCTCATCAGCTGCTTCGCCGTGAGATGCTTCGGCTGTCTGCCTTCTACAATCGCCGTGACGATATCGGGCGCCAGACAGGACAGAGCAACGAGTTTGCCAAGCCTTGTCCTGCATCGACTATGCTCGCTGGCAATGCTCGCAATCGATCGCGCCGGGCTCGCGAGCACCAGTTGCCTCGCCTGGTGAGCCTCGGCGACGAGTGAAACGAGTTTCTCGTCTCGCCGGACAATCGTCGGCCGGCAATTCTCCGGGCCCGGTACGATCAGCCGCAGCTGATGGCCCCGGCGGACGCGCACGGCCGGGATGGTGATCACCGGAATGCTCCGCCCGGTTTCCAAGCCGGCACCAACGCCAAGCCGCTCCCGGACAGCGTCGTGATCTAGCTCGATTCCGATCCTGTCTTCAGAGAGCCTGACCTGCCGGACAAGCGCCGCAATCAGTTCTGCCCGGTCATGGGCGTTGCCACTGCTCAGTGTCGCAGCCAAAGCGTTCGCTTCTGCGGTGGCATTCTGAAGGTGCTCGGCCTTCCGCGCAAGTTCCAGCACGAACTGCTGATCAGCCAGCTTCCCAGCGATCGCCGCACACACCATCTGCTCGAGATCATGGGCCGAGACCCGCCATGCCCGGGTGCCGCCGAGCTCATCTAAACGGGTGACGTAGTAGCGATAGCGTTTCCGGTTCTTTGTGGCGTGACTCGGGCCCATCTGCCGACCTTCGCCATCCACCAGCTTGCCGATCAGCAGGCTTGGATGCTGGTGTTTCAGACGCCGCGATGAACCGGAAGCGTTGTCGGCAAGGAGCTTCTGCACCGCATCCCACAGTTCGGCGTCGACGATCGGTTGGTGTTCGCCCGGGTACGCCCTGTCTTTGTGAACAATGAACCCGCGGTAGATGCGGTTCGAAAGCAGGTGATAAAGTGTGCCTCGCCTGAAGATGCAGCCGCCCCTGTGCGGACCACTGGTCCGGCGCTGAACCTTGGTTCTGTAGCCTTCCCGGTTCAGTTCCTCGGCCAGCGCAGGCACCGATCCCAGCGCCAGATAGCGGCGCATGAGGTGCCGCACCTGCTCTGCCTCGTTGTCCTTCACCACGAGCTTGCGATCGCACACCTCGTACCCGAGCGGCACCGGACCTCCCATCCACAGGCCCTTCTTCTTCGAGGCTGCGATCTTGTCCCGGATGCGCTCACCTGTGACCTCCCGCTCGAACTGGGCGAAACTCAGCAGCATGTTGAGCGTAAGCCGACCCATGCTGGTGGTCGTGTTGAAGCTCTGGGTAATGCTGACGAAGCTCGCGCCGGCCCTGTCGAGCACCTCCACAATCCTCGCGAAATCTGTGAGGCTGCGGGTCAGCCGATCGATCTTGTAGAGCAGGATAATATCGACCTTGCCTGCCTCGACATCGGCAAGCAGGCACTTAAGCCCCGGTCGCTCCATATTACCGCCCGAGAACCCGCCGTCATCGTAGCGGTCCTTCGCCAGCACCCATCCTTCATGGTGCTGGCTCAGGGCATAGGCAGCACAGGCCTCATACTGCGCATCGAGTGAGTTGAATTCCTGCTCAAGCCCATCGTCAGTGGATTTGCGGGTGTAGACCGCGCAGCGAAGCAGTTTCTCAGCCATTGCCGGTGAGACCGAAGAAACGCGGCCCGGACCAGTGCGCGCCGGTCACATACCGGGCGATTTCACTGAGCGAGTTCCAGGTGCGGTCAGCATAAGCGAACCCTTCTTCCAGAACCTCGACCGTAATGGTCTGACCGTTCCACTCGCGAACCAGCCGGGTGCCAGGTGTGAGTTTGCTACGGCGACGGAGAGGCGCGGAGTTCGGCTTCGCCACGGCAATCCGTGTCAGTTCCCGCATGACCAGCGCCGGCAAGGCACCGCGCCGCCGCTCTTGCAGGCGCTGCGCCACGAGACGGCTCAGAAGGGAAGATGGAACAGATGGCGGGGTGGTGCCCTCCATATTGCTCCACTTCTCCCGCAACTGCGATGGCACGAGGTCCGCCAGCGCATTCAGTTCGTCATCCAGCCGGCTCATCGAGACGCTGCCGCCTCCACGACCGTATACCGGCTGATGCCGTCATGCTTCGTTCGCCGGATAGAATGGCCCTTCTTCCTGAGGCCGGTCAGCGCCGCTCGGGTAGTGTGCGGAAGCCAGCCGGTCGCCTGCACCAGTTCATCCAGCGTTGCGCCCTCTGCGCGCTCCAGGAGTGAAAGCACTTCCTCTATCTTGCTTTGCCCCTTTGAGGGAGCGTCGTCGGCTGGCTCCCTCACCGCGACGTCTTGTGCGCTCCCGCTCTCCGCTGACGCGGCAGGCCGGGCCATCGGCTCTCGCGCCATCCGGCGCGTACGCTTGCTGCTGTTTGTGTTCGCCATGAGCAATCCTCCGGATCGGGACAGCACCATTGCTGCCCCACGACCCGAAGCCCTGCCGGGCGAGCCGGTCAGGGCAGCAGCAGGTCTTGCCGGCCGCGATTCACATGAACAGCAATGCTCCGATTGCAGATGAAGTCGAATGGAATTCGAGATTACCTATGAATTGATCAACTGCGATCGGGTACCGCCTCAAGCAACATCCGGGCTGCCGCGGCAAGAGCGCACAGCCCGTTTGCGCTCAGCGTCAGCTGGTCGATTTGCTTCCCGACTTCCACTGGATTCTCTGGCATCGGAAGAGCAAACTCGGGCGAGACATCTTCCATTATTCGGCCGGCCTTCAGTAAAAGATGTTGGACCAAGTCGTGCTGCGTGGCGAATTCCATACGGCCCATGGAGCGACGTTATCGAAAGAAGTCCAGTCAGAGCTTCTGGCAGCCGCTGTGCCCCCTCGTCTCAGTCAGTCGGGAACCTACCCGACGAATCCAGTGGCGGACGTCCATTGCAGGCCGCAGGCCGCTGGAACGGCAGCATCGTCGGACAGTCCGGAATGGCAGGTTACAACTGCCCAAATGGAATAGCAGATGTGGATGGCTCCCGCTCACGGCATCTAGGTGCCAAAGTGTGAAGACCGTCAGGAATTCACGAGCAAAATGGGAGCCACCCAGATGGAGATTAGCACGATCGGCCTCGATTTGGCCAAGAACGTTTTCCAAGTTCACGGCGTAGATGCACAGGGCACGGCCGTGGTTCGCAAGGCATTGCGGCGCTCGCAGATGCTTCCCTTCTTCGAGAAGCTTCCGCCTTGCCTGGTCGGCATCAAGGCCTGCGGCACGTTGCATTACTGGGCTCGGGAGCTGATCAAGCTGGGCCATGAGGTTCGGCTGATGCCGCCGGCTTACGTTTCCTAGTCTCGGAGAAGGGTGACATCGTCGCTGTGGGCGATCGCGATGGCGAAATCCGAGTCGTCGACTTCGGTCTCCAGGGATTCCAGCGCGTAACTCGCGACCGTGAAGACACCGTTCATCCAAAGCCGGACCACGTCGTTTACAGCGTGCGCAAACCGGCCCCGCCGCGCAACATCCTTGGCCACGATGGACCACTCCAACTGCGGGAGTATCAGTTTCGGGACGGTAGCCGGCAGGATCCAAGATCCAGCGGTTGATCGCGGACTCGTGCCATCCAACACCGTGAATGTCGATCTTCACCTGGGGCGGAAAGGTCCCTTCAGTGATCTTGCGGTATACCTTTGTCCTGTTGGCCTACGTCGCCATTGGAGGAGCAGTGTGGTTGCAAGCGATCTCTTCGATTGCGACCTTCACGATATCCGGACGCCTCAAGCTGGCGTGCAGCAGGGTCATCACTGAAGGTAACAACGATATGGTCGTCGTCGGCATCTGGCCCGCCTGACTCCGGACGCAGATCGGCGATGTTTCGCCACGAAGATGTGCTTTGACGACAGCGCGGGGCGAGGAGTCGCTTGGCTTGCTCCGGCGTGATCCGCCCGGCGAGCAGATCGAGGAACGCGCGGGCGGAGAATTTGATCTCCGTTCTGTCGCCTTTCCGCCACGATATGCTAGTGCTCAAATACCGTCCTTTCGCTGTAGGCACGAAAACAGTTTGCTCGTGCAGTTGTCTGCATGGATACGCCGCTTCCTGCGCGGAAGCGGCGGCGGTGCGAGCCCTCCGAAGCGGACTCTCCCGGGCCTTTCGGGAGGCCCTTGCCAAGGGGGGCAATATGTGGTTTGTCCGGACAACTTTGAAGTTGAACCCCAACGAGAGGACGGACCTTGGCGGACCTTGCATATCCCACTCTGGTGTTCGTGCACCTGCTGCTGTTCGTGCTCTGGCTCGGCGCCGACGTCGGTGTGTTCGTGCTCGGCCAGCATTTCCGCAAGCGCAGGAAATATACGCTCGATCAGCGGCTCGCATTGCTGACGCTGCTGGTGGAAGTCGACATGGTGCCGCGGACGGCGTGGGCCCTGATGGTGCCGGTTTCGCTTTCGGTGGTCGCGATGGGCGGGCACTGGCTGGTGCCGGACTGGCTGCTGGTCCTCGCCTGGGCGGTCGGCGCCGCGTGGATCTGGCTCGTGTGGGACGCGCACCGGCACGATATGACGCCGCGCGCGGCACGTAACCGCCGGATCGAGTACTGGCTGAAGATCGCGCTGGCGCTGTTCTACCTCGGGCTCGGCGCCGTCTCGCTCGCCACGGGCGAGCCGCTCGCGGGCGTCTGGCTCGGCCTCAAGGCGCTGATGTTCGGCGTGATCTTCGCCGCCGCGATCATGATCGACGTTGCCTTCAAGCCCGTCGGCCCGCAGCTCGGGCGTCTGATCGAGGAAGGGTCGAGCGACGCGACCGAGCTGCCGCTGCTGGCGACGATGAACCGCACGCGCATCTGGGTGTGGATCGTCTACCTGCTCCTGCTGGCGACCGCCTACCTCGGCCTCGTGAAGCCCTTCTGACCGGATTGTCTGCCGTGAACGAACCGATACGACCTGCAAAGCGCCTGCTCGCGGCTGTGCCCCTCCTCGCCCTCGCCGCCTGCGGCGGCGGCGACGGGAGCGGAGGCGGCAGCGGCCCGGCGGCCCCCGCTGCCTTCGCCGCCTGCGCCAGCTGCCATTCGGTGGAGCCGGGACCGACGCGCGGCGCCGGGCCCAGCCTCCACGGCATCGTCGGCCGGACCGCGGGCGCGGCGGAGGGCTTCGCCTATTCGAAGGCGATGGAGCAAAACGGCCTCGTCTGGACACCCGAGACGCTCGACCGCTTCCTCGCCGCACCGACCGAGGTCGTGCCCGGCACGCGCATGGTCACCAAGCTGACCGATCCGGCACGTCGGCAGGCCGTGATCGACTATCTGGTGACGCTGTCGCCCGCGCCCGCAGGCGCCGGCGGCCCGGCACCTTCAACCGATGAGCCTGAGTGAAGGCCTTTGCTTCAGAAGAGAGGGAACAATGGGGATCATTGAGAGCAGCATGCCGCTGGTGGCGTCCCAGGCCGGCGTGTGGGAAGGCGAATACGTCCACCTCGACGCCGATCACAACGAGATCGATCGCCACCGCTCGCGGCTCGTCTGCCGGCTGTTCGACGACGAGGACGGCAAGGCCCGGCTGGCGCAGACCAACATCTACGACTGGGCCGACGGCACCCGCGAGATCCGCTATTTCGACGGCGTCTACAAGGGCGACCGGGTCTGGATCGACAACGTCAACATCACCGGCTGGACCGCTTCCGTCTCGCTCGACGAGACGCAGCGCACGATCATGGTCGGCTGGGTCCGCGCCGGGGAGCCGGACTTCCGCTACTACGAGATGATCACCGTCGCGGAGGACGGTCAGGCGAAGAACCGCACCTGGCACTGGTATCGCAAGGGCCGCCTGTTCCAGCGCACGATCATCAACGAGACGAAAGTGAGCGACGACTGGCGGACGCACGACGACCCCAGCTACTACGAATTCCGCCCGCGCGCCGCGGTCTGATCGCGGGAAAGGAACAGCTCATGACACTCGCGTTCCAGCGCTTCACCATCTTCTGCCGCGATCTCGACGCGTCGCTCGGCTTCTACCGCGACGTTCTCGGGCTGGCGCCGGTGGAGGAGAAAGTCATCGAGGGCGCGGCCGCCGGCGCGCTGCTCCAGCTTCCGCCGTGCCGCATGCGGATCGCGCTGCTCGCGGTGGACGCTGAGGCAGACCCGGTCGTGGGCCTGTTCGAAGTGGGCGGCGTCGACCTCGACGCGATCGACTATCCGCGCGGGAGCCCTGCGTTCGGCCAGACCGCGCTGCTGCTCTCCACCACCGACTTCAACGGCGTCCACGCGCGGCTGGAAGCGGCAGGGACCGAGTTCCTGACGCCGCCGCTGCGCTATCCCAAACACCAGGCCAGCGAGCGCTCGCCGGCGGGCATCTACCGCGAGATGATCTTCCACGATCCCGACGGCCAGCTCGTCGGGGTGATGCAGATCGAGCCGCTTCCCGAGGGAGCGCAGGCATGAGCGGGGGGATCGTCCGCTCGGTGACCGGCACGCTGCGCTACACCAGCAACCAGGAAGAGCGCCGGGGCGCAGAACGTGGGCGCGAGTTCTTCCGCATCGACGTCCATGCCGACGGATCGCGCACGATCGCCGCGCATGGCGAGATCGACGACGCGCCGGCGGTGGTGCGCGACGTGAACCTGAGAGTCGACGCCGACCGCGCGCCGCAGGAGTGCTTCGTTCGCATCGCCGTGGGCGGCGCGTTCCGCGGTTCCGCGTGGTTCCGCTTCGCTCCGGACACAGCCGAGTGCGAGGCATTCACGGCGGTCGAAGGCCGCGTGCGGCAGACGATGACGCTCGACCGGCCGCTCCCCGCCTTCGGCAACCACGCGATGGCGAACGACGGTTTCATGCTGTCGCTCTACGACCTGTCGCAGGGGCCCGGCGTGCAGGTGATCGAGCGGCTGCTGCTATCCTCCCCCGACCATCGCGGGGCCACGGGGCCGATGCTGTTCGCAGTCGACCTCGCGCTCGAGTTCGTGGGCGAAGAGACGGTCACCGTCGCCGCCGGCACGTTCGACGCGCTGCACTTCCGGATGGTCGACGTTCCCGGACTGCCGCTCGAGCATCCCGAGTACGACCTGTGGTGCACCGCCGACGGCGACTACGTGCTGCTGAAAGCCGCCGTCGGCGGCTACATGCAGACCGCCTACGAGCTGACCCACTACGAACAGCAGGGGCGCTGAGCGAATGCTGATCTCCGTCCTGCTCGTGGCCCATATCGCGGTGCTCGGCTACTGGCTCGGCTCCGAGTTCGTGATCAACAGCACCTACCGCTACGTGTCCTACGGCAGCCAGATGCCGTTCGCCGAGCGCGACCGGCTGATGGATCACGTCATGCATGTCGACCAGCACGTCCGCTACGCGCTGGTGCTGCAGGCGGGCCTCGGCTTCGCGCTGGCGGCGCTCTACGGCTACGTCCCCGGCGGCACCGCGACCGCCTGGGCGGCAGGCATTCTCGCGGCGCTCTGGCTGACCTTCGTGGAGATCGTCCACCGCCTGCGCCACAGCCCCGCCGGCAAGCGGCTGGGCGACATCGACCGCGGCTCGCGCTACCTCTTCATGGCGCTGCTGGTCGCGATCGCCGTCGGCCTCATCGGCGGCGGCTGGGACATGCCCTTCTGGCTGCGGGTGAAGCTCGGCCTCTTCGCCTGCGTCATGGCAAGCGGGGTCGGCATCCGCCTGGCTCTCATCAGCCATTTCCGCACCTGGGCGGTCATGGCCCGCGAAGGGCCGACGGACGAGACCAACGCCATCATTCGCCGCACATACTGGCGCGCAACTTCGGTGCTGCTGGTGCTCTGGGCCTTCATCGGGGCGATCGTGGTGATGAGCGTGTGGAAACCGGCGTGACCGATCGCGCCGCGCTGCTCCGGGCGCTGGAGGAAGCGCTCGGGGCCGGCCGCGTGCGCACCGACGACGCGGCGCTCTCGCTGGCGGCCGCGGACATCTATTCCGCCGGCCCCGCGCCTGTCGCGGTCGTGCGGCCGGATTCTCCCGCCGCCGTGGCCCGCGCCGTGGCCGCCGCGACGGCGCTCGGCTACGCCGCGATCCCGAGAGGCGGCGGCCTGAGCTATACGAGCGGCTATCGCTGCGAACCCGGCAAGAGCGTGCTGTTCGACCTCGCGGGTCTCGATCGCATTGTCGAGATCGCCGAGAGCGACATGTACGTCGTGGCCGAAGCGGGCGTCACCTGGAAGCAGCTCTACGACGCGCTCGCCCCGCGCGGCCTGCGCCTGCCGTTCTTCGGCACGTTCTCCGGCGCGGGCGCAACGGTCGGCGGCGGGCTCAGCCACGGGGCGCTGTTCTTCGGCAGCGCACGCTACGGCTCGGCTGCGGAAATGGCCCTGGGGCTCGAAGTCGCGACCGCCGATGGAAAGCTGCTGACGACCGGGCAGTGGGCGCTCGCGGCATCGGCCAGGCCCGTCTTCCGCAACTTCGGCCCCGACACCACAGGCCTGTTCCTCCACGACGGCGGCGCGTTCGGCATCAAGACGAAGGCTTCGCTGCGGCTCATCAAGGCGCCGGCCGCGAATGGTTATCTTTCCTTCGCCTTCCCCTCGCTCGAAGCCGCCGGAGCCGCGCTGTCCGGGATCGCGCGGGCCGGGCTGGCGGAGGACGCCTACGTGCTCGACCCCGCCGCGGTCGCCGCCACCATCGAGCGCGAACGCGGGATCGGCGCGGCGCTGGCGGCGATCCGCGCGGTGGCGCGATCCGCCGGCGGCGGAACTGGCGCCATTCGCGCGCTCGCCGGGCTCGCGGCGGCGGGGCGCGGCGTGGTTCCGCAAGGCGCCTTTACTCTCCATTGCGTGATGGCGGGTTCGTCGAAGGCGGCGGTGTCGGCGGACATGGATGAAGCGGGGGTCATCGCGTCGGGGCACGGCGGACGATCGATCGCAGCGACGATCCCCCGCATGGCGCGCGCCGACCCCTTCCCCAATCTCGATGGCGTGCTCGGGAAGGATGGCGCGCGCTGGGCCGCGCTCAATGCCAAGGTCGCCCATTCGGAGGGCGTGCCCCTGATCGAGGCGCATCGGCGCCTGATGGAACCGCGCGCGGGCGAAATGGCCGCGCAAGGCGTAAGCGTCACTTACCTGCTTTCCGCGCTCGGCAATCACAGCTTCAGTTTCGAGGCCGTGTTCCACTGGAAGGACGCGTGGATGCCGATCCACAGCCATGCCGTCGATCCGGCCCTGATCGCCACCTATGCGGAGCCCGAGGCGAACCCCGCCGCCCGCGCTCTCGTCGCCACCCTGCGCGAAGAGACGGTGCAATTGTTCCGCGAGTTCGGCGCCGCGTCGAACCAGATCGGTCGCACCTATCCCTATGTCGAGGCGCTCGACGCCGATGCGGCGGCACTGGTGCGCCGGCTGAAGGCGCTGCTCGATCCGAAGGGCGCGATGAATCCCGGAGTCTTGGGCCTCTAGCGTCCCCGCCCGTCCGACGCGCCGGGCCTAAGCGCCCACCGCGCCGCCTGCGATCAGCGCTTCCGCTTCCTCTTCCGACAAGCCGAGATCGCCGAGGATCGTGCGCGTGTCCGCTCCCGGCACAGGCAGCGTCGCCGCGGCTCCGGGTCGCCCGCCCGCCATTTCGATCGGCAGAGCCGGCAGGTGCGCCGTGCTGCCGTCGGGCATGGTGACGGGCTCCAGCCCGCCCGAGGCGTTGAGGTGCGGATCGTCGAACATGTCCTCCGGCCGCCCGATCGGCGCGAAGGGCAGCCCGCTGCCTTCCAGCCGCGCGACCAGCTCGTCGCGCGTGAAGCCGCGGATCAGTTCGCGGATGCGCGGCATGATGCGGTCGCGCTGGAGCACGCGGGCGTTGTTCTCGCGAATGCTCTCGTCGGCCCAGAGATCGTCGAGCCCGAACAGCGCGCAGAACTTCTCCCACAGTGCATCGGTGACGACGCCGATGAAGATCGGATCGTCCTTCGTCTCGAACACATCGTAGATCGCCCAGGCGGAAATGCGCGCGGGCATCGGACTGGCGGCCTGCCCCGTCACCGCCTTCTGCGCCATGTGCTGGCCGATCAGGTAGACGGTCGTCTCGAACAGCGAGCTCTGCACTTTCTGGCCGCGGCCGGTGCGGTGGCGTTCCTCGATCGCGGCGAGAATCGCGATGACGCCGAACATCCCGCCGGTCACGTCGATGACGCTCGATCCCGCGCGCAGCGGCTGGCCTGGGGGACCCGTCATGTAGGCGAGCCCGCCCATCATCTGCGCGACTTCGTCGAGCGCGGTGCGGTTCTCGTAGGGCCCCGGGAGGAAGCCCTTCTCCGAGCAGTAGATGAGGCGCGGATTGCTCCGCGACAGGTCCTCGTAGCCGAGGCCGAGGCGGTCCATCGCGCCGGGGCGGTAGTTCTCGACCACGACGTCGGCGCGGTCGACCAGCTTGCGCGCGACCGCGATCCCGTCGGGGTTCTTGAGGTCGAGGCAGATGCTCGCCTTGTGCCGGTTGTACATCGGGAAATAGCCGGCGCCCGAGCCGAGCAGCCGCCGCGTCCGGTCGCCGCCGATCGGCTCCACGCGCACGACCTCGGCCCCGAGCGAGGCGAGGATCGCGCCCACCGCCGGCCCCATGACCATGTGCGTGAACTCGACGACCTTGATGCCGGCGAGCGGTGTCGGATGCGTCATTCCTGTGTTCCCTTGAAGCCGAGCGGCAGGCCCGCGTCGGGCGTGAAGCCGTAGAGCGGCTCGCCCGGCAGAGCCTCGGCGATAATGGTGCGGACTTCGAGAAGGCGCTCGAGATCGATGCCGGTCTTGATCCCCATCGCCTCCAGCATGAAGACGAGGTCCTCGGTGACGATATTGCCCGAAGCGCCGGGCGCGAACGGGCATCCACCGAGGCCGCCGAGCGAGCTGTCGAGCGTGGTGATCCCCTCCTCCAGCCCCGCGAGCGCATTGGCGAGGCCCAGCCCGCGGGTGTTGTGGAGGTGCAGCGTGTTGAGCCTGTCGGCGCCGACCGCGGCCTTCACCCGCCGGACGAGCCGCTTCACCTGCGCCGGGTTCGCGTAGCCCGTCGTGTCGCTGAGCCCGACTTCCGCCGCGCCGGCCGCGATCGCCTGCTCGGCCAGGCGAACGACCTGGTCCTCGTCTACCGGTCCTTCGATCGTGCAGCCGAAGGCGGTCGCCAGCCCGACCTCGAAATGGGGGCGCGTCTCGGCGGGTTCGGCGGCCACCCGCGCGGCGATCGCGGCGATCTCCTCGATCACGGCGGCGTGGTCCTTGCGGACGTTCTTGAGGCTGTGCGTCTCCGACATGGAGAACGGCATCGAGATCTTCTCGGCGCCCGCCGCAATGGCGCGCTCGGCCCCCTTGAAGTTCGGCACGAGCACGGCGACGGCGAGGCCGGGAATGGTCCGCGCGAAGGCGACGAGTTCCGCCGTGTCGGCCATCTGCGGAAGCAGTTTGGGCGGCACGAAGCTGCCGACCTCGATCTCGGGCACGCCGACCTCTGCCTCGGCCTTGATCCAGGCCTTTTTCGCTTCCAGCGGCATGACCCGGTCGATGCTCTGGAGCCCGTCGCGCGGGCCGACTTCGCTGATGTGGACGCGGCTCGTCATGCTTGTTCCTCGAGATAGATCCAGGGCCGCTCCGCCCGATCGCGGGCGTGGAACGCGGCGATCCGGTCGCGGAGCTTGAGGGTCAGGTCGATCGCGTCGAGGCCTTCGGTCAGCATCGCCCGCGCTTCGGCTTCCAGCGAAAACGACCAGGTCCGGCCGTCCGCCAGCGAGACCGTTCCCGCCTCGACGTCGAGCGACACCTGCGAACCGGCCTCGGCCGCTGCGGCGATTTCCGCCACCGCCTCGGGCGGGAGCACCGCCGGGCAGATGCCGTTGCGGACGCAGTTGCCGAAGAAGATCGGTGCGAAACTCGTCGCGATAACGGCGCGGATGCCGAACTCGGCCAGCGCCCAGACGGCATGCTCGCGGCTGGAACCGCAGCCGAAGTTGCTCCCGCCGAGCAGGATCGTCGCGCCGGCGTAGGCGGGCTGGTTGAGAACGAAGGACGGGTCGGGATCGCGCGTGCCCGGCGCCAGGTAGCGCCAGCCGGCGAACAACCCCTCGGCGAGCCCCGTCTTGCCGGTCGTCTTCATCTCGCGCGAGGGGATGATCGCGTCGGTGTCGATATTGTCGCGCAGCAGCGGCGCGGCGACCCCGGTATGGGTGGTGAGCGGCTCAGGCATCGGCCCCCTCCCCGATCGCGCGCGGGTCGGCGATCCGCCCGGCGATGGCGCTGGCGACGACCGTTTCCGGGCTCGCGACATGCGTGCGAATGCCCGGGCCCTGGCGCCCCTCGAAGTTGCGGTTGGTGGAGGAGACCACCCGCGAGCCGGCGGGAAAGCTCTCGCCCCCGGCGTAGAAGCACATCGAACAGCCGCTCTCGCGCCATTCGAACCCCGCCTCGGTGAAGACCTTGTCCAGCCCTTCGGCCTCTGCGGCGCGCTTCACCGCGGAGGAGCCGGGAACGCAGAGCGCCTTCACGCCGGGCGCGACCCGGCGGCCGGTCAGCAGCGCGGCCGCGCGGCGCAGGTCGGAGAGGCGGCTGTTGGTGCAGCTTCCGATGAAGGCCGCGTCGATCGGAAGCCCTGCCAGCGCCTCGCCCGGGCGCAGGCCCATATAGGCGAGCGGGCGGTCGCCGGCGTCCCCGGGAACGGCGCCGGAGATGGCGACGCTGTGCTCGGGCGAGGTGCCCCAGCTCACCATCGGCTCGAGCGCGGCGGCGTCGATCTCGAGCTCCGCGTCGAAGCTGGCCCCGGGATCGGTCGCGAGCGTCCGCCAGTGCGCGACGGCGCGGTCCCATGCGGCGCCGCGCGGGGCGTAGCGCCGGCCGGCGAGGTAGTCGAACGTCGCCTCGTCGGGCGCGATCACGCCGGTCATCGCGGCGAATTCGGTCGCCATGTTGCAGAGCGTCATGCGCCCTTCCATGTCGAGCGCGGTCACCGCCTCGCCGGCGAACTCGACCACGTGGCCCTTGCCGCCGCCGGCCTCGTGCCGCGCGATCAGCGCGAGGATCATGTCCTTGGGCGTGACGCCGCGCCCGAGCTTGCCGGTGTAGGTCACCCGCATCGTCCTGGGCGTCGCGACCCGCAGGGTGCCCGTCGCCATCGCGTGCTCCGCCTCGGAGGACCCGATGCCCCAGGCGAGCGCGCCCAGCGCGCCCTGGGTGCAAGTGTGGCTGTCGGGCGCAACCAGCGTCGCGCCGGGCAGAACGATGCCGAGCTCCGGCGAAACGACGTGCACGATGCCCTGGTCGGGGTCGGTCACGTCGAACAGGGTGAGGCCCGCCTCGCGCGCGGCGGCGCGGGTTTCGGTGATGAAGGCCTGCCCGCCGGGCATCAGCGTCCGGTCGTCCCGGCCGGGGCGGGTGTCCACGATATGGTCCATCACGCAGAACACGCGCGCGGGATCGGCGACCGAGCGGCCGGCCGCCTTCAGCCCGCCGAGCGCGGCGGCGCCGGTGCGCTCGTGCAGGAAGATGCGGTCGATCGCGATCAGCGCCGCGCCGCCGGGGAGGTCGGCGACGCGGTGCTGGTCCCACAGCTTGGCAAAAAGGGTGCGCGGCTCAGCCAGACGCCGCCTCCATCTCCTTCTCCACCGCGCGCCAGTCACGCGTCACCAGCTTTTCCTGGATCGCGGTGCGCGTCTCGAGCTGACCGCTGCGGATCCAGTGCCAGGTCCGGCAGCGGCTCTGGCCGTCGTCGGCGAGCTGGATCATCTCGTAGAGGTAGAGCTCCGGATCGCCCTGGCGCTGCCAGTAGAGCATGACGGTGCGGTTCTTGTCGTCGAGGCCGACTTCCGCCGCCCAGCCCTTGATCAGATCGTTGTCCCACCAGACGCGCTTGTCGGCATAAGTCGCGGGGAAATCGCGCGTTTCGGTGCGTCCGTCGGCCCAGGTGTAGTAGTTGGTCTGATGGTAGGGATGCTCGCCCTCGCCGTCCGGAAAGCGGCAGAACAGGCGCGACGTGTGCTCATCAATCTTGTCGCCGGCCGCGTTGTAGTAGGTGTAAACGCCGTCCCAGACCCCTTCGTGCCGGGCCAGCAGCGGCATGTCTTCGCGAATTCCCATGGTTCTCTCCTGATTATCCCTCGGGCAGCCAGATTTCGGCCCGGATCTCGGCATTGGCGCGCGCCCACTCCGCCAGGTCCCACCGCCGGATGGACGGCACCCCGGCGACGAGCGCCGCGCGATCCGCGGTCAGCAGCGCGCGCAGCAGGGGCTTCGCCGCGCGAGCGCGCACGAGAGCGCGATGGCGAAGCGCGAGCCGTTCGGGCGCGACATCTTCGGGATCGAACGGGATCGCGTGCGCCGGATCGGCGCGGAACCACGGCCAGAAGAAGCGCGCGGCGCGCACCGCGCCCCAGGCTTCGGTCAGATAGTTTCCGAACCGGTCGGGCACGAGGTCGGGCTGCCGCTCGATCCACTCGCCTGCCGCGTCGGCTCGCGGGATATGCGCGTCGAACGCCTCGGCCTCGGCCCCCAGCCGCGCCGCCACCGCGAGCGCGAGCAGGCCGGAGACGCCCTCCCCCGCGACGACCTGCGGCGTGGAGGGGCAGATCGCCTCGATCGCCGCTGCGGTCAGCCGCGACCAGGCGGCAATGTCGGCATCGCCGTCATAGGGGTCCGAAAGGCCGTGGCCGGGAAGATCGATCAGCAGGGAATCGCCCGCGTCGAGAAGCTCGACCGAGCCGCCTGGCGCGTGGAGCACGACCCGCCCCGCCGCGCGATCGCCGCGCCAGTGGACGAGACCGTCGAACCCCTCGGCAGCGACGCGCGCGAAGCCCTCGTCGTCGGCCTCCCCGATCTCCACGCGTCCCTCGCCGGAGGCTATGCTCAGGAAGGCAAAGCTCTCGTCCTGATGCGCGGCGGGCGTGGCAACGGGGCGCGCCACCCAGCTCTCGGGCAGTTCGCCCAGCCGCGCGAGATGCGCCTGCAGCGGATCGCCGTCGTAAGCGGTGATGAGCACAGGGGCGGTCGCCTCCCCCGGGGCGGGTATGTCGCGCGGCGCGCGCAGGACGGCGCCGTAGCCGGCCCGGTAGGCATCGCCGCTGTCCAGCATCTCACGGACCGCAGCATCGACCTTGACCGGATCGGCATGGGCCATCCTGAGCCGCGCCTGATGGCGCACGTCGAACCACGGGAAGAACCAGCTCTGCTCGAGCATCCGGTTCCAGAGCCAGGTGAGATGCTCGCCATAGGCCGAAGGCTGGAACGGCGGCAGATAGGATTCGCCGAAGATCGCCCGCTCTTCCTCGGTCCAGATGCCGTAGCCGCCGATCGCGAGCGCGGCGAAGCGGCGCGGATGGCGGCGGAGCGCGGTCACCAGGATGATGCCGCCCGAATGGAAGCCATAGGCCGGCACACATTCGAGGCCCGCGGCGTCGGCGAACGCGACGATCGCGTCCGCGAAGTCGTCGATCGTCGGCCCGCCGGGCAGCGGGTCCGACTGGCCGAACCCCGGCGAGTCGGGCGCGATGCAGGTGAAGTGTTCCGACCACCGCTCCATCAGCGGCTCGTACTCCGCAGAGGAGCGCGGGCTCTGGTGAATCATCAGGAGCGGCGGACCGCTGCCCGCCTTGCGGTAGTGGACGCGGCGCCCGGCGACATCCAGGAAATGGCGTGAGATCGTCATGGTCCTAACTTGTCCGGACAAATTCTTCTCGACAAGCCCTAATTTGTCTTTCATCCTTCTGGCAAGAGTCTTGGGAGATGCGAATGGACCCGATTGGGACGAAAATGGTGTCGGACGGAAAGACGGCCCGGCAGATCTTCGAGAGCGTGATGGCCAATCCGGCGCGCAACAAGTTCGGCTTCGGCGAGCGCCTGGCGATCGTGAACGTCGACATCCAGCAGGCCTACACCCGGATCGACAAGTTCAAGACCGCCTACGAGACCGACCCGCGCCAGATCGAGTACGTGAACCGCATATCCGCGCTCGCCCGGGCGAAGGGCATGCCGGTGATCTGGAGCCGGGTCGCCTACATGGACAACGCCGCCGACGCGGGCGTCTGGGGCACCCGCACCGATACCCCCGATTCGCTGCAGAACATCAAGTACGAGAGCGAGCGCCACGCGTTCGATCCGCGCTGCGAGATCGACCCGAACGACCTGCAATACACCAAGCGCATGCCCTCGGCATTCTTCGAGACGCCGCTTGCAAGCTATCTCGTGGGGCAGAAAGTGGATACGGTCGTCGTCACCGGAGGCAGCACCTCGGGCTGCGTGCGCGCGACCGCGGTCGATGCGCTGAGCCACGGCTATCGCACGATCGTTCCGATCGAGACCTGCGCGGACAAGCACGAGAGCTACCACTTCGCGAACCTGACCGACCTCCAGCTCAAGTACGCGGACGTGGAGCCCGTTCAGACGGTGATCGACTGGTTGGAAGCACGATGAGCGAACCGCAGAAGAGCGATCCGGGCCTCTACGATTTCCAGGCCTATCGCGGCCGGCCGAAGATCGAATGGCCGGAGGGCAAGACCTGCGCGGTCTGGGTCGCGCCCAATCTCGAATTCTACGAAATCGACCCGCCCGCCAATCCGCACCGCAAGAGCTGGGCCAAGCCGCATCCCGACGTGGTCGGATACGGGCACCGCGACCACGCCAACCGCGTCGGCCACTGGCGCATGGCGGAGGTGATGAGCAAGCACGGCTTTCCCGGCTCGGTCAGCCTCTCGGTCGCGCTATGCGACCACATTCCCGAGGTGGTCGAAGATGCAAGCCAGCGCGGGTGGGAGTTCTTCAGCCACGGGATCTACAACACCCGCTACAGCTACGGCATGGACGAGGCGCAGGAACGCGCGATCATCGAGGATTCGATCCGCACCGTAGAAGCCGCGACCGGGCAGCGCATCCGCGGCTGGCTGGCGCCCGCGCTGACGCATACGCCGCGCACGCTCGACCTGATCGCAGAGTATGGCCTCGACTATACCTGCGACCTCTATCACGACGATCAGCCGACGCGCGTGAAGGTCAAGTCGGGCAAGCTGACCGCCATTCCCTACAGCCTCGAGGTCAACGATCACTACGGCTTCTTCATCTACAACATGAGCCCGCGTGAATATGCCGACACGCTGATCCGCCAGTACGAGCGGCTGGCGGAGGAAGGCGCGCGCTCCGGCACGGTCATGTGCATCCCGCTTCACAGCTACCTCATCGGCCAGCCGCATCGCATCGGCCCGTTCGAGGAGGTGCTGAAGCATATCGCCGCCGACGGCCGCGCTTGGATCGCCCGCGCGGGCGAGATCGTCGACGCCTTCAATGCACAGACCGGGGAGGACGGCCGATGACTCTCGATCCCGCCTATCTCGAATACGCGGCGCGCGGCCGGGGCATGGACCACGGGCTCTACCGCTATTCCAGTCTCTTCGACCGCCCGCCGGTCGATTGGCCGGAGGGGAAGACGGTCGCGATCGCCTGCGTCGTCAGCCTCGAATGGTTCCCGATGGTGCCCGAGGACAAGCCCTTCCGCGCGCCCGGCCACATGCAGACCGCCTACCCCGATTACCGCCACTACACGGCGCGCGAATACGGGACGCGGGTGGGCTTCTACCGCTTGCTCGACGCGTTCGACAAGGCGGGCGTGCGGGCGTCGATCGCCACCAACGGCGCGATCGCCGAGCGCTATCCGCGGATCATCGAGGACATCGTGGCCGCCGGTCACGAGATCGTCGCCCACTCCACCGACATGAACGGCACGATCGCGACCGGTCTGCCCGAGGAGGACGAGAAGGCGCTGATCGCCCGCTCCCTCGCGTCGCTGGAGAGCGCATCGGGGACCCGTCCGAAGGGCTGGCTCTCGATCGCGCGTTCGCAGAGCTGGAACACGCCGCGCCTGCTGGCCGAGGCGGGGCTCGCCTACATGTGCGACTGGCCCAACGACGAACTGCCCTACCGCATGGAGACCGGGGCCGGCTCGATCGTCAACCTGCCGCTCAACCACGAGTTGTCCGACCGGCAGATCCTCAATGTCCAGCAGCAATCGGCCGATTCCTACGTCGAGCAAATCAAGGACGCCTACCGCTGGCTGGCCGGCGAAGCGCAGCATCATGGCGGCCGCATGTTGCCGCTGCACCTGACGCCCTACATCGTCGCCCTCCCCTACCGGATCGCGGCGTTCGAGAGCCTGCTGGCGTGGCTCGCCGATCAGGATGGCAGCTGGTTCGCGACCTGCGGCGACGTGGTGGACCAATGGAGCGCGCAGAACCCATGACTCTGCAGGTGCGGAATCCGCGGACCGGGCAGTTCGACTACAGCATCGAGCCCGCCGGCCGCGAGGCGCTCGAGGCGGCGGCAGGCGCGCTGCGCGAGGCGCAGGTGCGCTGGGCCGCCCGCACGCCCGAGGATCGCGCGAGTATTCTCCACCGCTGGGCCGACGCGATCGAGCGCGACCAGGCGGCCATCGCCGCCGCGCTGACGGTGGACACCGGGCGCAGCACGATTTCCGGGATCGAGGCGTCGGCCATGGTCCAGCTCGTCCGCCGCTGGGCGGACCGCGCGCCGGCGCTGATCGCGGAGCACCAGCGCGGCGGCTGCGCGACGTCGCACGCGACGATCACCACCTCGACCACGCTGGTCCCCTTCCCGCTCGTGGGCGTGATCAGCCCGTGGAACTTCCCGCTCACGCTCTCGCTGATCGACGCGGTGCCTGCCCTCGCGGCGGGCTGCGCGGCCCTCGTGAAGCCGTCGGAAGTGACGCCCCGCTTCGTCGCCCCGCTGGTCGAGGCGACGCGGAGCGTGCCCGAGATCGCCGAGGTGCTCGCGTTCGTGCAGGGCGACGGCGCGACCGGCGCCGCACTGGTCGATGTGGTGGACTTCGTCTGCTTCACCGGGTCGGTCCCGACAGGACGCAAGGTCGCCGAAGCGGCGGCGCGGGCGTTCATTCCCGCCAGCCTCGAACTCGGCGGCAAGGACCCGATGATCGTGCTCGCCAGCGCCGATCCCGAGCGGGCCGCTGCGATCGCGCTGCGCGCCAGCATCGTCAACACCGGGCAGGCGTGCCAGTCGATCGAGCGCGTCTACGTCGCGCGCGCGATCGCGGAGCCGTTCCTCAAGGCGCTCGTCGCGGGAGCGGAAGCCGTGCGGCTGAACCATCCCGACATCTCGGACGGCGACATCGGGCCGTTCATCTTCGAGAAGCAGGCCCGGGTCGTCCAGGCGCAGATCGACCAGGCCCGGGCCGCCGGCGCCGAGATCCTGACCGGGGGCACGGTCGAGACGCTCGACGGCGGTCTCTATCTCCGCCCGACCGTGATCACCGGCGTCGCGCCCGAGATGGCCGTCATGGCCGAGGAGACCTTCGGCCCGGTCATTCCGGTCACGGTCGTCGACAACGATGACGAGGCGGTGCGGCTCGCGAACGAAGGCCCTTATGGTCTCTCCGCCGCGGTCATTGCCGGCAGCGTGGAAGAAGCCGAGGCGATCGGCGCGCGGCTCCAGGTCGGGGCCGTCTCGATCAACGACGGGAGCCTGACGGGCCTCGTGTGGGAAGCGGAGAAGACCAGCTTCGGCGAGTCCGGCCTCGGCCCCTCGCGCATGGGCGACAGCGGCCTGCTGCGCTTTCTCCGCAAGCGGGTGCTGATCCGGCAGTCGGGCGAGGCGCTGCCGCTCGCCGCCTATGCGGAAAGGAGGAGCTGAACGCCCCTTCCCGGCTCAGCTTTCCAGAAGATCGCGGCGGATCTCGTCGATGGAAGGCTCGTTAGTCTTCATGCCCTCCAGGTCCTGCTGAACCCCGCGCATGATGCGGGCGATGTACTCGCGCGTCAGGCAGCCGCGTTCGAACGCCGCGTCGCGGTCGGGAACGAACGCCTCGATATCGGCGCGGTCGAGGCTGCCGTTCTTCTCCAGCAACCGCTCCACGGTATCGAGCCGCTCGCGCAGCACCGAAACCTCGCCGACCAGCGCCATCACGATCGACAGCATGCGATCGAGCGCGGGCTCCTCGAAAAAGGCCGGGCGCTTGCCCTTGGCCTTGGCATTGGCGCGCAGCATCCAGTCGATCGCGTCGTCGCTCATTGCCCGGGCTCCTTCTTCCACGCGCCGTAGGCGTGCCACGCCGCCGCGCGGCCGTGATCCTCGGCTCCGCCGAGCTTCGACTTGGGAAAGATCGCCTCGTCGACCACGGCCGTCACCCCGGTGGTGAACAGCTCGTCCTGCGAGAAGCCGCTCTCCAGCATCACGGTCTTGAGATCGAGCGCGTGCATGGCCGACCAGAAGGGTTCATTGTTGTTGAACGCGTCCCAGTCGCGGATGAATTGCTCGTAGAGCGGCATGTCCTCCGAATACTGCGGTTGCTCGAGGTGGAGCATCAGCCCACCCGGCGCGAGGACACGGTAGAGCTCGCCCATGATGCGAGGCAGCGCCTTGCCCGAGAGCTCGTGCAGGAACATCGTGGTCTGCACCCAGTCGAAATGGCCGTCGGGCCAGCGCGACAGGTCTTCCGCGTTGGCCTGCACGAACCGGATGTTGTGCACGCCCATCGATTGCGCGCGCGCATGGGCGTAGCGCAGCGACGGCGCGGCGGTGTCGATCGCGATCACTTCGGTTTCAGGGAACGCCTCGGCCAGCGGAACGGCGTTATGGCCGACCGTACAGCCGACGTCGAGGATCCGGCGCGGGGTCCAGTCCGGCCGCTCGCGCCTGATCCATTCGACCAGCGCCTGGCCGCCGCCATCGTTCAGCGCGCCGAGCCCGCCGCCGGTGGTGGCGAAGATGCCGCAGTCGTAGTTGGCGCCGGCCGACACGTCGCCGGGCCGCTCCTCGCCGTGATAGCTGCCCGGCATGCAGTGGATGTCCACTTGCGCCTGGTAGTGCGGCACCTCGATCGAGGGATCAAGTTCCAGAGTGTCGCGCCCTTCGTTGTACTGGCGCGCCTTGGCGTCGAGCTCGTCGAGTTGGCGCAGGACCATCGCGCGGCCGTTCTGCTGCCGCATCTCCATCGAGTTGCGCTTCAGCGCGGACCAGAACCGGTGATAGGGGTCGCGGTTCATCGCCTCGCGGATCTCGAACCGGTCCTTCGGCGCGCGCCCGTGCTCCTCGGCGAAAGCGGGCAGGACGCGCCGCTCGTAGGCGATCGCGTTGCCGGGACCGAGCGTGCCCGCGAGGTACTTGTTGAGGTGCGTCAGGAAGTTGAAGCGCGCCGCCTCGTCGTGGCGCGGGTTCGGAAACACGCCGTGCCGGGAAACGGCCGTATAGGGCGGCGGGATGTCTTCGCGTTTCATATCAAGCCTTCCTTGTCGAGCCGTTCTATCACCTGCTGCTGAACCCGAACGAAATGGTCGCGGTCGGGCACTTTGACCTTGCCATCCTCGATCAGGCTGTCGGCCGGCTGCACGACCGTGTCGGCGTAGATCGGCGCGAACAGCTCCGTCCGCTGACGCGCCAGATAGTTTATCATGCCCGGCTTGCGCCGTGCCGCGCGAAGCGCCCCAATGTCGATGTCTGCAAAGGCGGTGAAGGTCTCCCCCGCGTTCGATTCCGCGAGCACCTTGCCCTTGAAATCGACCACGATCGAATTGCCGTCGGCCGAGGCTGCAGGCATTCCCGACCCCTCGATGCCGGCGGTGTTCGCCGAGACGACGTAGGCGATATTCTCGAAGGCGCGGGCGCGCTTGGCGATCGCTTTCTGCGTCGCGAGGGGCGAGCCGACTTCGGAGGAACTGTGAACGAACACCTCGGCACCGCGCAGGGCATGGGCGCGCGCGATCTCAGGGTAGAGAATCTCCTCCGACGCGATCGCAGCGAGATTGCCGATCTCGGTTCGCGCGACCGGGAAGACGCCGTCGATGCCGTACACGTCGAGATACTTGGACCATACGTCGTGCGGCGTTGGCGCGAACATCGAATTCAGCCGCCGGTAGCGAAGCACCACGTCCCCGGACGGCGCGACGACGAAGCTCGTCTGGAAGTAGAGGCCGGGAAAATGCGGATCGACTTCATAGGCATTGCCCGCGAGGAACAGGTTCTGCGCCTGGGCGATGCGGCCGAACGCCTCGTATTCGGGCCCGTCGATTTCCAGCGCCGCCTTGTGCGCGAAGTCGCCGATCGAAATGCGGCCCGGATAGCTGGTCAGCAGGTATTCGGGCAGCACGGCAAGGCGCACGGGCGCGCCGCTGTACTGGCTGATGAAGATCGACGACGCGCGAAGTTTCGCGCCCACCTCGTCGATCTGCGCCAGCATCTGCGCGCGCGCGGCGGCGCGGTCGGGCGCGCCCTCGACGGAGCGGGCCGCGACCTGGAGAGCAAGCGCGGAGTAGGTTTTATCAGCGGGCATGTCTTTCCCCATCACGGGCCAGGGCAGCGACGCCGCGACCAACCCGGCAAGCGCCTGTCTTCGATCGAGAAACATGGCGCGTCCCCATCTCTATAGCCCAAGACTACCCGGATTCATCAGATTGTCCGGATCGACGGCGTCCTTCAGCGTTCGCAGGATGGCCCAGGCGGATGAATCGAGCGCCTCCTGCAGCGGATAGGTGCGGGCGATCTGCAGGTGCGTCGCCCCGAGCCCGCGGAATGTCTCGATCAGTCCGCCCCTAAGATGGGCGACCAGCGCCCGCGATTCCTCGTTGGCCGGAAACTGCTCCAGCTTGGCGAGGTGATCGGGCTCGATCGAGCGGCGGTGCAGTTCCTCGAGGTTGTCGGGCCAGAAGAAGACCGGCTCGATCAGGCACGCCGAACGGCTCACCGCCGCAAGCATCGCACCTGCGCCGACTCCGAGCCGCTCCATCTCGGCCGCGTTCGCCTCGAACAGCGCCTGGATGCGGTTCCAGCCCTCCAGCAGGCGGCTGTGGGGGAGGAAGCCGTGAACGGGCACCCAGCGCTCGCCCGCGGGGCCGACCATCGAGTTGACCGGCGGGAACGGGTTGGCGCGCAGAATCTTGGGAATGCTGTTCTCGACCACGCGTCCGCCGGCGTCGGCGACGATCCGCTCGATTTCGGCCAAGTCGGCTGCGACCGCAGGCTCGTTGCGCCCCTCGCAGATGAGATGCAGCGAAAAGCCTGCGTCATCGAGGAACGAGCGACCGGCCGCAACGACTTTGGCGCCTTCCTTCAGTGCCTTCCACGCGGACCCTTGCGCCTTCATCATGTTGACGAGCGACTTGGCATCTTTGGCTAGGCTCTCGCGCTTCATCCGCTGTGCCTGGAGGAAGGGATCGAAGCCGAAGCTTTCGGAGGCGAGCCCTTCCCGCGCCACGCCGCTCATGGCTTTGAAGAAGCCGTCAGCCGTGTCGAACGCGTAGGAGCCGTACGCGAAGGCGGCGCCCTCGCGTACGAGCTGGAGCGTGACGGTCGCCTTGATCCCGAACGCGCCGGTGTCGGCGGCGAACAGGCCGGTGATGTCGGGGCCGAACGGCCGGAAGAAGTCGCTTCCCGTGCTTACGATGCGCCCGTTGGCGAGCACCACCTCGAAGCGGAGCGCTCCGTCGACGACAACACCGTCGCGCGCGCCCCAGAACACCCCGTTCTGACTCATCCCGCCGCCGACGGTGGCCTTGATGCCCGAAAGCGTTCCCCAGGCCAGCGCGCGCAGACGATGCGGTTTCAGCGCAAGCCGCAAGTCTTCCCAGGTGCAGCCAGCCTCGACCGTCGCGGTCATGTCGGTCGGGTTGATGTCGAGCACCCGGTTCATCCGGCCGAGATCGACGATCAGCGCGCCCGCCTTGGGGGCGACATAGCCTCCGGTGTAGCTCATGCCGCCGCCGCGCGGGATGATGGCGACGCCGGCGGCGGTCGCCGCGCCGACCGCCCGGGCCAGCGCCTCCTTGTCCGCGGGGCGAATGACCGCGAGTGGCGGCGGGCCCTTGGAATAGACGTCCTGTGCGTAGAAGTCGCATTCGGCGGGGTCGGTGATCAGGCCTTCCGGTCCGACCGCTGCGGAGAGGCTTTCGAGAATCCCATCGGGTCGCATGGAACGAACTTTCCTCGTTACGCGGCCGCCGGAGAGGCGTTGCCGCGCTGCACACCGGCGGATTGGGAGAGATCGGGATAGCGGCCCAGCAGCAGCAGCAGCGCGCCGCCGACGGCGAACAGCCCCATCGAAACCATCAGGATGGCGTCGTAGCTGCCGGTCGCATCGCGCACCGCGCCGTACGCCATCGGCGACAGCGCCGAGAAGATGCCGAAGGGCATGTAGAGAACTCCGTAGATGCGGCCGTAGTACGCCATCCCGAAATAGCGCGCGGTGAGGAAGGCGATGACGTCGGATTCCGTGCCCGCAGCGAAGCCGAGCAGCAGGCCACCGACGAGGACGAGCGGCAACGAGGTGTCGGTGCCCATGAGCAGGAAACAGGCGAACGCCGGCAGCAGCAGCGCTGGAAACGCCACGCCCGGAGCCCAGAAGCGATCGAACAGCAGGCCGACGATGATGCGGCCCGCGAGGATGCCGATCGCGACGACGCCCATCACGGTCGCTGCGGTGCCCGCGTCGAAGCCATGGACCTGCACGATCTGCGCCATGTGAATGTGCGCGCCTGCATAAGCGAACGAGGCGAGCGCGATCGAGACGAACAGAATCCAGAAGCGCCGGCCGCGCGCGGCTTCGCGAAGCGACAGGCCCAGCACCTTGCCGCTCGCGTCGGAGATACCGGGCGGCTGCTCCTCGGGCCGGGGCTCGCGGAACCACGCCAGTCCGACCGGCAGCGCGATCAGCAGGGGCAGCAGCGCCAGGACCGGGAAGGCGAGGCGCCAGCCGCCTGCGTCGATCGCGGCGTGGGCGATCTGGGGAACCGCCATTCCGGCGAAGCTCGTGCCGAGCAGCATGATGCCGAGCGCCAGCCCGCGATTGCGCGCGAACCACATGCTGATCGCGCGGCTCCAGGTGACCGGCGTCGAGCCGATGCCCACGATCCCGAGGATTGCCCACATCATGTAGTAGCCGGTCAGCGATCCCGGCATGAACCAGAACGCGCCGAAGACCAGGCCGAAGATGAACAGCGACCAGAGCGCGACCGGGCGCACGCCAAGCTTGTCGGCCAGGGCGCCATAAACCGGCGACATCAGCGAGGCGATGATGCCGAAGATGGTCATCCCGGCGCTGAGCGCCGCGAAATCCCATCCGAACTCCTCGTGCATCGGCCCCATCGCGAGCGGGAGCACGTTGAACGGAAGCGGGGATGCACCGCAGGTTACACCCAGCAGCGCCGCCGCGAGGGGCTTGGAGCCAAGCTTGAATTCGCTTCGCGGCGTCGCTGCCGGATTGTGCATTACTGGCCTTTCGTTCGTGTCGGTGCCGGAGCCGGTATCAGAAGCTGTGGCGCGCCCGGACCATCCACCGCATGGGCGGATTGATGTAGGTCGTGTTCGCCAGCGACGTCTGCGACGACGTCTCGTCGAAGCAGTTCGTGCACTGGAGCGAGAGCTGCCAGGCATTGTCCGGGCCGTTGAGCGACAGACCGGCGTTCACCGTCCACAGCGGCTCGCTGTACGCGCCGGCGATCAGGTTCCCGTCGTATGGATTTGCCGGGAAGGTCCCGTTAGCGCCGGAAATGCCGCCGGAATAGATGGTGAAGTTGCTGGTGGAGACCCACTGTTCCGAACGGTAAGTGGCGTTGACCGAAGGCACCAGGGTCATGCCCGAGGAACCGAGCTCGGCCTCGTAGCTTCCGCCGAACGCCAGAGTCCAGTCGGGCGTGCGGACCGGCGAGGCGATCTCGCCATCGGCGGTGATGATGCCCGCCCCGCAAGCCGCGGCGCCCGGACCACCCGGGACATTGCCCGCCGCGAGCTGCTCCAGACAGGCCGCCTGCTGCGCCGCCACCGACTGAATGCCATATTCGTCGAATTCGGGGGCATTGCGATCGATGACGTACTCGTCGTCCTGGTAGCCGACGTTCGCGTAGAGGTTGAGACCGTCCATCGGCGCGAGGATGAACTCCGCCTCGACGCCCTTGTTCTCGTAGTCGGCGAAGTTGCGGGTGAGGAAGGTGATCGCGCCGGTGGGCCCGACGAGCCCCGACGGCGTCTGCAGGCTCTTCACGTCCATCCAGAAGAACGTCACGTTCGCGCGCAGGATCCGGTTGAAGAGGTCCGACTTGACGCCAGCTTCGTAGCTCCAGACCTTCTCCGGACCGAACGGCAGCAGAGTGGCCGGCGTGGAGCCGCGGGCGTTCCAGCCGCCCGACTTGAAGCCGCGGGTGGCGGATGCGAAAAAGAGCAGGCTGGGATTGGGCTCGTAGCTGACGGCGAAACGCGGCGTCCAGATTCCCACCGACTGTTCGAGGGGGATTGCGAGCCCTGAAGGTGCAACGAGATTGGCACTGTCGAGACAATTGGCCGGCAGCGGCCCCGACACGTCGCACTGCGCGCGATTGTCGCTGATGCTGATCGTCTTGGTCTCGTCGGTGTAGCGGATGCCTGCTGTCAGCTTGAGCTGGTCGGTAACATTGAAGTCGGTCTGCGCATAACCGGCAAGCGCCTCGGCCTTGTTGCGCAGGATGCGGTCGGCCAGCAGAAGCTGCACGTCTTCCGACACGGAGAACAGGTCCGCAAAGTCGGTGCGGTTCTCTTCGATCAGGTAGAACGCACCGCCCACGAAGTCGACCAACCCGTCGGCAAAGCTGCCGGAGAACTTCACTTCCTGGCTGAACTGCTCATGCTGGCCGTCGTTCAGGATCACGAAGCCGCCGCGGCTGTAGCCGGTCACCGTCGGATAGGGATTAGCTATCGTCGGCGCCGTCCGGCCGTCGTAGAAATCGATCCCGTACTGCTGCGTCTGATTGACGAAGCCGGTGATCAGGTTGACCGTGACGTTGTCGCTGATGTCGACTTCGAAATCCGATCTCACCAGATCGGTCGCAGTGCGATTGCCGAGGAGGTAGTTCGCCTTGCGGCCCCGGATGTCCAGCGGCGCATACGGCGAGCTGTCTGCGGTTCCGCCCTCCGGCAGTCCGGTGGTGACGAAACGGCCATCGCAATCGGTCGGATCGGCCGGGTTGCAGTCGTAGTTGAGGATGTTCTCGCCGTTGGCGACGATATGGGCATAGGAGCCGCTCCAGCGTACGGATGGGCTGAGCTCGCCCCGGATGCCGAGGCGCGCACCCCATCCGTCGTCGTCATTAAGCCGATCGCCGGTGGTGATGTTCTTCGCGTAGCCGTCGTCGTCCTGCCAGTAACCGCTCACCTTGATCGCAAGCGTGTCCACGATCGGCACGTCGACCGACCCGCGAACGACTTTCTTGTTGAAGCGGCCGTAGCCGAGTTCCAGGTATCCACCAAACTCGTCGTCCGGCTCGCGCAGGATGACGTTGACCGCGCCGCCGGTGGTATTGCGGCCGAACAGCGTACCCTGCGGCCCGCGCAGCACCTCGACCCGCTCCACATCGAACAGGCTGATGTTGTTGGCGTTCTGCCGGCTGAGATAGATGTCGTCGACATAGGTGCCGACGGGCGGGTCGAAAGTCGGGATGGACTCGGTGTTGCCCATGCCGCGGATGAAGAAGGCGTTCGACGAACCGAGGCCGGTGTTGTTGAGCGCCACGAAGTTCGGCACGTACTGCGCAACGTCGAGCGTGCTGCTCACACCCTTCGCCTGGAGCTGGTCGGGCGAGAAAGCGGACACCGCGATCGGCACGTCCTGCAGATTCTCGGAACGTCGCTGGGCAGTCACGAGAATCACGCCGATGCCCGAAGCATCGTCGGCCGACGCGGCCTGGGCCTGATCGGCCGCGGCGCTGGCGGTATCCGTGCTTTCGGCCTGGGTGCCGGCGGATTCGTCCTGCCCGACCGTCTGGGCGTGAAGCGGTGCAGAGACGGCGACGCCCGCGAGCGCGGTTGCGGTGAAAAGAAGGGTTCTGCGCATTTGATCCAATCTCCTGAATGGGGCGTCGGCACCGCATTGGCGCTCTAATTTGTCCGGACAACTCCCACTGATTCGGGGAATCTGTCAAGAGCGTTGATCGCAAGATCGAGAAAAAGCTGCGCGATTGCGGTGCGTGGCCGAGGCGCGGGCGCCGGATCATTTTTGCGATAACGCAACAAGATGGTTGACTTTACATTTGTCCGGACAAATTGTTGGGACATGAACCGAACCGGTGCCCCCCTTCCCGCTGCGCCATCCACGCTGCGCGCGCAGAGCCTGCTCTTCGTGCCAGGATCGCGTCCGGACCGAATCGCCAAGGCGCTCGATTCGGGTGCAGACCTCGTGTGCGTCGACCTCGAGGACTCGGTGCCGGAGGACGGCAAGGGACCGGCCCGCGCTGCCGCGCTTGCTGCCATCGCCGATCACGCCGACGGCCGGCTGGCGCTACGGATCAATGGAATTGGGACCCGGCACGGGCTTGCCGACCTGCTCGCCGTCGCCGAAGCGGAAGCGCCCCCGCCCCTCCTGCTGCTGCCGAAAGTGGAGAGCGACGCGGAAGTGGCGCTGATCGCCTCGGCGTTGGGCCGTGACGGCATTGGACTGGTCCCGCTGGTGGAGAACCCCAGGGGCTTGCGCGCCGCCCACCGGATCGCGGCCGCGCCGCAGGTCTGCGCGATGATGTTCGGCGGCGGCGATCTTTCCGGGGAGCTGGGCGTAGCGCTGGAGTGGGAGCCGCTCATCGGCGCGCGATCGCAGTTCATCCTTGCCTGCGCCGAAGCCGGCGTCCCGGCCATCGACGTCCCTTACGTCCGCCTCGGCGACGAGGCGGGTCTCGAGGAAGAGACCCGGCGCGCCAAGGCGCTGGGCTTCGCTGCCAAGGCAGCCATCCATCCCGACCAGATCGCAACCATTCACCGCATGATGAGGCCCACCGCCGAGGAGCTGGAGGAGGCGCAAGCCGCCGAGGCCGCCTTCGCGGCCGGGAACGGCGCAGCCGTCCGCTTCCGGGGCAAGATGCTCGAGGCGCCGATCATGCGGAGATACCGTCAAATTCTCGCTTACAAGGATTAAAGAACATGCGTGAAGGAAGCATCGAAGTGGGCCCGCAGCGGTACCGCGAAACCTTCGGCCGCTATTTCGAGGAATTCACCGAAGGCGACGTTTACGAGCACCGCCCCGGCCGCACGATTACCGATGCGGACAACGTGTCGTTCACGCTGATGACGATGAACACCCACCCGGCGCACTTCGATTACGAGTTCGCGAGCAAGACGGAGTTCAAGAAGCCCCTCGTCTGCTCGCCGCTGACAGTCGCCCTGATGGTGGGCATGAGCGTGTCCGACGTGAGCCAGAAAGCGGTCGCCAATCTCGGCTGGCAGGACATCAAGCTCACGCACCCGCTGTTCCCCGGCGACACCCTCTATGCCGAGAGCAAGGTCATCGAGAAGCGCGAATCCAGGTCGCGCCCGGAACAGGGGATCGTGACGGTCGAGACGATCGGAAAGAACCAGCACGGCAACGTGGTCTGCACCTTCAAGCGCTCCATGCTGATCTGGAAGCGTGGCTTCGGCCCGATGGAAAGCTGAGGGCAGACGACAATGGCAAACAACCCTGCAGCGACGACGCGCACCATCGACCCCGACGAGGAAGCGGCCCTGCTCGAGGCGATCGACCGCTGGGTCGAGCGCGAAGTGCAGCCCATCGTGATGAAGCACGACCATGGCGACATCTATCCGGCCGGTCTGGTCGAGCAGATGAAGGAGATGGGTCTTTTCGGCGCAACCATCGGCCGCGAGTACGGCGGCCTGGGCCTGCCGGCGACGACTTACGCGAGCATCGTCTCGAAGATCGCGTCGCACTGGATGGCGCTGACCGGGATCTTCAATTCGCACCTCATCATGGCGGCCGCGGTCGAGCGCTTCGGAACGCCCGAGCAGAAGGCGCACTGGCTGCCGAAGTTCGCGAGCGGAGAGATTCGGGGCGGCCTCGCTCTCACTGAACCAGACGCGGGGACCGACCTGCAGGCGATCCGCACCAGCGCCACCCGGGACGGCGACGATTACGTCATCAACGGCACCAAGACGTGGATCACCAACGGCATCGAGGGAAGCTGCTTCGCTCTGCTGGTGAAGACCGACCCGAAAGCCGAGCCGCGCCACAAGGGCATCAGCCTGTTCATCGCGCCCAAGCAGGAAGGGTTCAGCGTCGGCAAGAAGTTCGACAAGCTGGGCTACAAGGCGATCGACAGCGCCGAGCTGGTCTTCGACAACTATCGGCTGCCGAAAGAAAACCTCATCGGCGGCGTCGAAGGTCAGGGGTTCTATCAGGCGACGGGCGGCCTCGAGCTCGGGCGGATCAATGTCGCCGCACGCGGCGTGGGCATGGCCGATGGGGCGCTGCGCCTCTCGACCGAATATGCGCAGACGCGCCGGACCATGGGCAAGCCGATCTGCGAACACCAGGCCATTCAGCTCAAGCTGGGCGAAATGGCGACGCGTGCGCGGGCCGCGCGCCTTCTGGTCGAAGATGCCGCGCGCGCCTACGATCGGGGGGAGCGCTGCGACATGGAAGCCGGCATGGCGAAGTACTTCGCGTCGGAAGCCGCGGTCGCCAACGCTTCGGAAGGCATGCGCATCCACGGCGGATACAGCTATTCGAAGGAATACGAGATCGAACGCTTCTATCGTGATGCGATGCTGATGTGCATCGGAGAGGGGACCAACGAAATGCAGCGCATCATCATCTCGCGCCAGTGGGTCAAGCGGAACCCGGCATGACCGATCTGCCCCTCACCGGCTACCGGATCCTTTCGGCCGAGCAGTATGGCGCGGGCCCTTACGGCACGATGCTCCTCGCACAGCTCGGCGCGGAAGTGATCAAGATCGAACCGCCCCGCGTCGGCGACAGCGCCCGGGCGGTGGGGCCACACTACCTTCGCGAGGGGGAAAGCGTCTATTTCCAGACCTTCAACCTCAACAAGAAGTCGCTGACGCTCGACCTCCGCTCCGACAAGGGGCAGGAGATATTCCGCAAGCTGGCCGGCGAGGTCCACGTCGTCGCCAACAACATGCGCGGCGACCTGCCGGAGAAGCTCGGCCTTACGTACGATGCGCTGAAAGACGTCAATCCAGCGGTGGTATGCGCGCATCTCTCCGCCTACGGTCGCGACAACGAGCGGGCCCGCTGGCCCGGCTACGATTACCTCATGCAGGCCGAGGCCGGCTATCTGAGCCTGACCGGCGAGCCCGACGCGCCCCCGACGCGCTTCGGCCTCTCGATGGTCGACTTCATGACCGGTACGATGATGACGATCGGATTGCTCGCCGCGCTGGTCGATGCGGAGCGCAGCGGAAAAGGGCGCGACGTCGATGTCGATCTTCTCTCCTCCGCGCTGCACCAGACGAGCTATCCGGCGCTCTGGTATCTGAATGAAGGCGACGTCACCGCGCGCACCTCGCGGTCCGCCCACCCCTCGGTGACGCCGAGCCAGATGTTCCGCACCGCGGACGGCTGGGTCTTCGTGATGGCGCAGCTTCCCAAGTTCTGGACCATTCTCACCGACCGGATCGGACGCGCGGACCTTGCGGCGGACGCCCGCTTCGCAACGCCAGCCGATCGCCTGGCCAACCGCGAGGCGCTGACCGAGGAACTGGACGCCACGTTCTCTGCACAGCCGACCGCGCACTGGATGGAATTGTTGCAGGGGCACATGCCCGTGTCGCCCGTGCATTCGCTCGACCAGGCGCTCGACAATCCCTTCGCCCACGCGACCGGCATGGTGGCGACGGTCGCCCATCCCGACCGCGAGGACCTGAAGGTGCTCGGAAGCCCGTTCCGGGTCTCCGGCGAACGCCCCCCGCTCCGCGCCGCCCCGCTTCTCGGCGCCGACACGGATGCCGTGCTGGCAGGCCTCGGCTACGACGATGCCGAGGTGGCCCAGCTCCGCCACGAAGGGGTCGTCTGACCGCCATGGGCAAGCTCGACGGCATCAAGGTGATCGACCTGTCCGTGTTCCTGCCGGGGCCGATGATGACGCTGATGATGGCCGATCAGGGCGCGCAGGTGATCAAGATCGAGCCGCCATCGGGCGATCCGGCGCGGGCTATGGAGCCAATCGAGGCCGGACAGTCCGTGTGGTTCCGCAATCTCAATCGGGGCAAGGCGAGCCTGGCGCTCGACCTCAAGACGGACAGCGGCCGGGACCGGCTGTGGGACCTCATCGACGATGCCGACGTGTTCGTCGAAGGCTTCCGGCCGGGCGCGATGAAGCGCCTTGGCTTCGACTACGAAGCGGTCGCGGCGCGCAACCCGCGGATCGTCTATTGCTCCATTTCCGCGTTCGGGCAGAGCGGACCGATGGCGCATCATCCGGGTCATGATATGGTCGTACAGGCGCTGAGCGGCTTTCTTTCGGTGAACGACGTTCCGGGCGCCCGACCGGCGGTTCCCGGCGTGCCATCGGCCGACATGGCCGCGGGTCTCACGGCGCTCTCGGCCGTGCTCATGGCGATCATCGGGCGGGAGAAGAGCGGCCGGGGCGACTACGTCGACTGCGCTATGTTCGATTCCCTCCTCCCCTGGTGCGCGCACATTGCCGGAGAGGCGATCGCAGGCGGCGATCCGCCGGTGTCGGCGAGCCAGCGCTCGTTGGGCGGCGCCGCCTTCTACCAGGTCTACGCCACGAAAGACGGTCGCCTCGTCGCTCTGGGCGGGCGGGAGCCGAAGTTCGTGGCCAACCTGCTTAACGCGCTCGGCCGTCCCGATCTCATCCCGCTGGGCGAAGCGCCCGCCGGGGAGGCGCAGGCGCTGTTGCGCGACTATCTCGCCGAGCAGTTCGCCGCGCGCACGCGCGACGAATGGATCGCATGGTTCGCCGACAAGGACGTCGCCTTCGCCCCCGTGCTCGACTTCCGCGAGGCGCTCTCGCAGCCCCACGTCGCCGACCGCGGATTGCTCGTCGATGCCGACGGCGCGCACCAGATTGCGCCGGCCATCCGCTTCGCGCACTCCGATCAGTGGACTCCGCGGGCCGCACCGGCCCTCGGGCAGGACAACTAGCTCGATGAGCGCGTCAGCTATCCACGTCGATGTGCATGCTGTAGGCGAAGCGATGCCCGGGATGGTGGCTGACGGAAATCTCGAACGCGCGCCCGCTATCGTCGAGATAGCTGCGAAGGATGCGAAGGCAGGGGCTGCGCCGCGGCACCTTCAGTTGATCCGCTATCGCGGCCGTGGCCGCGACCGCCTGAATATCCTGCGTGACGCGGGACACCGAAACGCCTGCATGCTCCTCCAACTGCTGAAAGATCGTGCTTCGCGCGGTTTCGATCTTCTGCGCCGCCTCGGCAAGCTCGGGGTGGACGTAGGCGTCGGTCAGCGCAATCGGCAGGCCGTCGTGCGTCTGCGTGCGGATGCCGCTGAAGTGCAGCCACTTGCCCGAAATCTCCAGGCCCGCCTGCTCGGCATATTTCTTCGGCAGCGTCACGCGGCCGCGTTCCTTGAACATGAACTGCGTGTCGCGGGCGTATTGCAGAATCTCGTCCACGTTAGACAGCGGCTGGTGCAGCGCGCCGGCACGGGCCGAGGCGGGCTGGATCATCGTGCCGGAGCCGCGGCGGCGCTTGATCAGACCTTCCGATTGAAGCTTGCGCAGCGCCTCGCGCACCGTGAAGCGGCTGACGCCGTGTTCCTCGCAAAGAACGGCCTCGGTCGGGAAGCCGTCGGTGTCGTCGAAACGTCCGGCGAGAATGTCCGCGCGCAGCAGATCGGCGAGTTCGAGGTAGCGCGGTTTACGTTCGACCTTCTCGGCGGTGCTGGCCACGGTGTCTTCTTCTCCCCACTTTGTTGCCCCGGCGGTGCTCGCCGTGTCTGACACCAATCCTAGCCTAACAGAACGACTTGCAAAGCATCTTTGCCGGCCGGTGCCAAAAAATGTGCAGGACCGCGCACGGCTTCACCTGCTCGACTGGCTCGGCTGCGTGGCGGGCGCGCGGCGGAGCGATGTCGCTGCCGTGGTTCGCGCCGCCGAACCCGATGTGCTGACCCGCGCCGCGTTCCTCGGCAACGTGCTCGAGATGGACGACGTCCATCGCGCCGCGATTCTGCACCCCGGTCCGGTGGTATGGCCTGCGGCGCTCTCGGCCGCCCGCGAGGCGGAGGCGCCGTTCGCGGCCATGCTCGACGGGGGGGTGAGAGGCTACGAGGCCGTGATCGCGATCGGCTGCACTCTCGATGCCCGGCACTATGCGCTCTGGCACAACAGTTCGACCGCGGGCGGCTTCGGCAGCGCCGCCGCCGCCGGTTCGATATTTGGCCTTGATACGGGAAGTCTGGTCGCCGCATTCGGCAACATCGGTTCGATCGCCGGCGGGCTCTGGCACATGCGGCACGCGCCGGTGATGACCAAACAGCTGCACGTGGCGCAAGCGGCGGCCTCGGGTCTCTGGATCGCCCGGCTGGCCCGCCACGGCTTCACCGGTTCGCGCGGCATACTGGAAGGCGCGCAGGGCTTCTATACCGCCATGACCGAACGACCGGATCCGCTGGCCCTCGACGAAGGCTGGCGTCTTCATCAGGTCAGCTTCAAGCCCTGGGCCGCCTGCCGCCACAGCCATCCCGCGATCGACGCCGCCCTGGAGCTGAAAGCCCGCGGCGCGCTGCACGGCCCCGTCAGTCTCGAAACCTACGCCGACGCGATCGCCTTCTGCGACCGGCCGGAACCGCGGACAGTGATCGAAGCGAAGTTCTCGCTTCAGCACTCGATCGCGGTCGTCGCGCTGCGCGGCGAGCCGCGGCCCGAGGACTACGAGCCCGACGCGATCGCGGATCCGGAGCTCGCTGCCTTCAGGGCCGCGGTCCAGGTCGCGGAAGCGCCTGACATCACGGCGCGCTACCCGGCCCATTTCGGCGCCCGCCTCACTGCCGGCGGCGAAACGGTCGAGCTCGCCGATACGCGGGGCGACCCCGAGCGGCCGCTGCCGGTAGAGGGCGTGCTGAACAAGGCGCGATCGCTGATCGTCTGGGGCGGTCTTCCCGAGCGGGAGGCCGATCGCGCGATCGCGCTCGCGCTCGAAGGGGACAGCGTCGCGGACATCGTCGTCATGCTGGAGGATTGGACGTGAGCGCGACGCAGCGGCTTCTCGATTTCGCCCGCGCCGATCATCGGCTCGGCCCCTCCACGCGCGCCGCGGCCGAGCACCTCCTGGGCGACACCCTCGCGGTCGGTGCAGCCGGCCGATCGTTCTCCGAGACCACCGGTCTCGCCGACGCCACGCGCCGATGGGGCGCAGGACCGGAGGCGCGCGCGATCGGATCGGGCGAGCGTCTCCCCGCACCCTCGGCGGCCTTCCTCAACGGCTTTCGCATCCACTGCCTCGAATGGGACGCGGTGCACTCGCAAGCCGTCGTTCACGCGCTCTCGGTAGTGACCGCCGCCCTCGGCGCGGCGATCGACCGGCGCGGCGGATGCGACCCCGAAGCGGCGCTGGCCGCGCTCGCCGTAGGAGTCGACGTCGCCAGCGGCATCGGCGTGGCCTCGACAGGGGCGATGCGCTTCTTCCGACCCGCCACCGCGGGCGTTCTCGGCGCCGCTCTCGCGGTCGCGCGGATCGAGGGAGTCGATCGGCTGGAGGACGTCCTCGGCCTCGCCTACAGCCAGGCAGCGGGCACGATGCAGGCGCATCTCGAGGGCTCGATCGCCCTGCCGATCCAGATCGCGGTTGCGGTCCGGGCGGCGATCACGGCGGTCGATCTCGCGGCCGCGGGCCTGACCGGCCCGCACGATCCGCTCGAGGGGCCGTTCGGCTTCTACGGCATCGTCGAGGACGGCGAGCTGGCCCGCTACACCGACACGATCGGCGAGACGTGGCGGATCGAAGAGGTGGCGATCAAGCCCTTTCCTTCAGGCCGCGCGAGCCACGCCGTGCTCGGCACGCTCGACACGCTCCTTCGCGCGGGCGAGATCACGCCTGCGACCGTCACGCGTATCGAGGCTTTCGTGCCGCCGCTGATCCATCGGCTGGTGGCACGCCCGGCCAGCGACGACATGACTGCGTCCTACGCGCGCCTTTCGCTTCCCTTCCTCACCGCGCTGATGCTGGCGGATGGCCGGATCGACCCGCGCCGCTTCACGCCTGCCACTTTCGCGGATCCCGCGATCAGGGCCCTCGCTGCCAAGTTCGCGATCACGCTCGACGGCAACGAGGATCCCAACGCCCTCGACCCGCAACGCGTGGTGATAACCCTGTCCGACGGCCGCATGATCGAGCGCCGCGTCGATCATACGCTCGGGAGCGTGGAAGCGCCGATGAGCGACGAGCAGACCGCCGCCAAGCGCGGGCTCGCGCGCGAACTCGCCGGACCGGAGGCCGACCCGCGCATCTTCGACAATCCTCTCAGCTATTTCACGGAACCAAGATGAGCTTTCCCACCTATTTCGAGGCCCTCGACCACCGGCAGATGCTGGAGGACTATCCCATCGGCGACGCCTTCGTGCGCCGCTACACCGGGATGAGCCGCGACGAGCTTCGTGCGATTCAGGAACGGCAGTTCCAGAAGGTGATGAAGCGGGGCTGGGAAATTCCCTTCTACCAGCGCCTCTGGGGAGCGAAGGGCATCGAGCCGGGCGACATCCGCAGGCTGGATGACCTCGCGAAGCTGCCGGCCTACGACAAGTCGGACCTGATGGCCTCGATCGCGGACCATCCGCCCTACGGGGACTATGCCGGCGTCGGCGGCGAGGACCGCGCGCCGGTGATCTTCCATACCACCTCGGGCACGACCGGGCGTCCGCAGGCGCTGCTGTTCGGCCCGAAGGGGCGCGAGATCACCAATCTTCTCGTCGGCCGGATGTACCGCTGGCAGGGGCTCTCGCCGTCCGACGTGGTCCAGTCGGTCTATGGCCACGGCATGATCAACGGCGGCCACTACATCCGCGAGGCGGTGACGCATTTCACCAACTCGATCTTCCTTTCCGCCGGCACCGGCGTGGAGACGCGCTCGGTCAATCAGGTCAACCTGATGGCGGACTTCGGCGTGACCGCGTTGGTCGGCTTCATCGACTACATCCGCAAGCTTGCCGAAGTCGCCGAAGCCGAAGGACTGCTCGACCGGATCGGCATCAGGATGATCTGCGGCCACCTGGGGACAGAGGATCGCGCGAGCGTGGAGAAGGCGTGGGGCGGCGCCAAGGCCTACGACTGGTACGGCGTGGGCGACACAGGCTCGATCGCCGGCGAAGGTCCGGAGCGCGACGGCCTCTACGTCTGGGAGGACGCGCAGTATCTGGAGCTGCTCGATGTCGACACCGGCGCCCCGGTCGCGCCGGGCGAGACGGGCGACATGGTCGTCACCTGCCTGTTCAAGGACGACATCGCGCCCTGCATCCGCTTCAACACGCACGACATCACGCACGAACTGACGGGCGCCAACCAGACCGGCATGGTCTTCCGCCGCATTGCCGGCTTCAAGGGCCGCAGCGACAACATGGTCAAGCTGCGCGGCATCAACGTCTTCCCGCATGCGATCGGATCGCTGATTGAGAACCGCGCGGACCTGACCGGCGAATACGTCTGCCGCGTCTCGCGCGATGAGAATGGCCGCGACGAACTGCTGGTCGTGCTGGAGAGCCGGGGCGGTACCGACGAAGCCCAGCTCGGGACGCTGCTCCGGCAGGGCCTGGGCGTCGAGGTCTCGACGCGCCTCGTCGCGCCCGGCGAAACCGCCGCCGATACGCAGATCGACGTGCGGCAGAAGCCCATTCGCCTGATCGACGAGCGGAAGCTTTGACGACCGCGGCTCCCATCGAAGGACTGCTCGATCGGATCCGCGCCCGCGATCCGGGCCTGCGCGCCTTCATCGAGGTCGACGAAGGCGGCGCACGCGAAGCCGCCGCGGAGTCCGCGCGCAGGATCGCCTCCGGGTCTCCGCGTGCGCTTGAAGGCATGGCGGTCGCGGTCAAGGCGAATATCGATGTGCGCGGGCTGGAAACCAGCGCGGGTCTGGCGGCGCGGCGCGGCATGGTCGCGCAAGCGGACGCGGAGGCGGTTGCCCGCCTGCGCGCGGCGGGCGCGGCGATCCTCGGCACGCTCAACATGCATGAAGCCGCGCTCGGCGCGGACACCGATAACCCCTGGTTCGGCCGGGCCTTCAATCCTCACGGACAGGGCCGCACCCCCGGCGGGTCGTCGGGCGGAAGCGGCGCGGCGGTCGCCGCGGGGCTGTGCGCGGTCGCACTCGGCACGGATACGCTGGGCTCGGTCCGCATTCCCGCGGCCTATTGCGGCGTTTACGGCCTCAAGCCCACCCGCGGCGCGGTCTCGCAGCAGGGGCTGGAACTTGTCGTTGCGGAGTTCGATACGATCGGTCCCCTCGCCCGCACACTGGACGAGCTCGAGACATCGTTCCGTGTTCTCGCCGATGCGCAGCCTGCGCGGCCCATCCGTCACGTTGCCCTGCTCGCGGGCCTCGGCGGCGTGCGCTGCGAGGCAAGCGTTCTCGCCGGCTACGAACGCGCGCTTGCCGCCCTGGAGGCGGAGGGCCTCGCCCCGCAGGACAAGCTCGACCTGGAAGCAAAGCCGGTCCGCCTTGCCGGGTTCGTGCGCGCCTCGCACGAACTGGCAGAGCGCCTCGCCCCGCTCCTCGTCGAGAAGCCGGAGGGCGTTTCCGACAACCTCAAGTTCCTGCTCGACTATGGCCGTCAGCGCAGCGAGGCCGAGGTGGCGGAAGGCGAAGCCCTGCTCGCGCGTACGCGCGAGGCGGTGGTGGCCGCCGTCGGCGGCGGTGCCCTGCTGCTGCCAACCGCGCCGCAGGCGGCGTTCGCGCAGGGCGGCCGCGCGCCGGCCAACCAGGCCGACTTCACCGCTCTCGCCAGCGTCGCGGGCCTGCCCGCGCTCACCATTCCCGCCGGGACCGATGCCGAGGGGATGCCCGTGGGCGTCCAGCTCGTCGGCGCGCCGGGCAACGAGCTCGGCCTGATCGAGCTCGCCCGCCGGCTTGAACCCCATCTCGGCGGATTCATCGCACCGCCCGTGTTTGAAGGAGAGGATTGATGCGGATCATCGTGTTGTTCAACCTGAAGGAAGGCGTGGATCCCGCCGCTTACGAGGAATGGGCGCGCACGACCGATATTCCCGGAGTTCGCGGCCTCAAGTCGGTCGAGGATTTCCAGGTCTATCGCGCGACCGGCCTGTTCGGGTCGGATGCGACGCCCCCCTATGCCTATTTCGAAGTGATCGACATCACCGGCATCGACGCTTTCGAGGGCGACGCCAGCAGCGAGGCGGTGCAGAAGGTCGCGGCGGAGTTCCAGCAGTTTGCCGACAACCCGCTGTTCGTGACGACTGAGGCCCTGTGATGCGCCGCTTCGAGGGGAAGACGATCGTCGTCACCGGTTCGGGCCGCGAGAAAGGCCTGGGTCAGGCGATCCTGCAGCGGTTTGCCGACGAAGGCGCCAACTGCGTCGTGTCGGATCAGTCGATCACCGCCGAGGCCGAAGACGTGGCGGAAGAGCTGCGCAGCCGCGGCGCCAAGGTCGCGGCGATCGCCTGCGATGTCAGCCAGGCCGACCAATGCCGCGCGCTCGTCGATCAGGCCGTGGCGCAGTTCGGCGCGATCGACGTGATGGTGAACAACGCCGGCATCGGTTTCATGATGCAGCCCCTGCTCGAGGTCGATCCGGCAGACTGGGACAAGGTAATAGCGGTCAACCTGTCGGGCGCCTTCTACTGCACTCAGGCCGCCGGCAAAGCGATGGTCGCCGCCGGGCGCGGGGGACGCATCATCAATATCGCAAGCCAGGCGGCCAAGTCCGCTTTCCCGCACGTCCCCGCCTATGTCAGCTCGAAGCACGGCATGGTCGGCCTCAGCCGGGCAAGCGCGGTGGAGCTGGGTCAGCACGGGATCACCGTCAACGCCGTGTGTCCCAACCACGTCACCACGGGTCTCGGCGCGAAGCAGAACGAGTACTTCTCCAAGTTGCTCGGCTTCGACAGCGTCGAGGCGTACCTCGACAACATGAAAGCGAAGAACCCGATGGGGCGGCCTGGCCTCGGCAGCGACACCGCCGCAGCCTGCGCCTGGCTGGCGTCGGACGAGGCTTTCTACGTCACCGGCGAGGCGCTCAACGTCTCGGGCGGGGAGGAGATGCATTGATGCAGGAAGAACGCATCGACTGGCCGAACGGCGCCAAGGTCGCGCTGTCGATCGTCGTGAACGTGGAAGAAGGCTCCGAGATGACGGTCGCGCGCGGCGACCGAGGGATGGAGCCGGTCGACGAGCTCGGCATTCACATCAAGTCGCCGATCCGCAATTACGGTAACGAATCGAACTATCTCTACGGGATCAAGGCGGGCGCGCCGCGCATCGTGAAGCTGCTCGAGCGTTACGACGCCATGGCAAGCTGGACGGTTGCGGCCCTCAGCCTCGAGAACCATCCCGAGATCGCCCGCGCCATTGCCGATCTCGGCCATGAGCCGGTCAGCCACGGCTGGCGCTGGGTTCACCAGTTCAAGATGGACGAGGCGCAGGAGGCGGAGTTCATCGCCAAGGCCGTCTCCTCCATCGAGAAGACCGTCGGCGTGCGCCCGTACGGCTGGCTCAGCCGCTATTTCCACACCGACAACACGCGCCGCCTGCTGATCGAGCAGGGGTTCGAATACCACATGGACGACTACTCGGGCGACGTTCCTTTCTGGGACCGCGACACCGTCCCCGGCAAGCCGCTGGTGATCGTGCCCTATCAGCTCGATTCCAACGACATGAAGATGTGGATCGACCCGGCGATGACGCCGACCCAGTGGCTGGAATATGCGAAGAACTGCTTCGACCAGCTCTACCGAGAGGGCGAGGAAGGCAATCCGAAGATGATGTCGCTGGGCCTGCATCTGCGCATCATCGGCCGCCCGGGGCGGATCTGGGCGTTCGAGGAATTCCTGCGCCACGTGACCGCCAAGAAAGGCGTGTGGATCGCCAGCCGCCGCCAGATCGCCAACCACTTCGCACAGCAGACGCCGGCATGACCGCTCCCCTCCGGCACGAGCGCGAGGGCGCGATCGCACGGCTCCTGATCGACCGCGCGGACAAGAAGAACGCCTTCAATCAGGAGATGTGGGAGGCTTTCCCCGAGCTTCTCGCCGATGCCATGGCGGATGCCGCCGTGCGCGTGCTGGTCCTCCAGTCGGCAGCGCCCGGCGCGTTCTCCGCCGGCGCCGACATCGCCGAGTTCTCGACGGGCGCGCGCGATCCCGAATGGAGGGCGAAGAACCAGGCGGCGATCCGCCGCGCGCAGCACGAGCTCGCCCGCGCCGACAAGCCGACGATCGCGCTGATCGAAGGCGCGTGCGTGGGCGGCGGCTGCGGCCTCGCGATCGCCTGCGACCTGCGCGTGGCTACACCTTCGGCGAAGCTGGGGATCACGCCCGCGCGGCTCGGTCTGGTCTACTCGCTCCACGACACGAAGCTGCTGGTGGACATCGTCGGCCCCTCGCAGGCGAAGCGCATCCTCTTCACCGGGAATCTGGTGGACGGCATGGAAGCCGCGCGCATCGGGCTGGTCGATGTCGTCAGCGAAGATGCCGCGGCCCAGGCCGACGCGATCGCCAGCGCCGTAGCCGAGGCATCGCCGCACAGCGTCGTTTCCAGCAAGCGGATCGTCCGCCGCATCCTCGACGGGCAGGTCGAGGACGACGAGGAAACGCTCGCCCAGTTCAACGGCGCATTCGACGGCGAGGACTTCGACGAAGGTGTCGAGGCGTTCCTCGCGAAGCGCAAGGCGCGCTTTCGGCCGCGCTGAGGGAGCTCGGATTGATGACCTTCGACAGACACGGTCGCATCAAGTGCGGCACGGTATCGACGCCCGATCTCGACGCGGCGCTCGCGGACTATCGCGATCTGCTGGGCCTGGAGCTTGCCGGACGGGGCGAGATCGAGCCCGATCTCGCCGCCAGTTGGGGGACTCCGAAGGTCGCCGGGCAGCGCTACGCCCTGCTCCGTCCGCAAAGCGGTGCGGCCGGCTTCATCCGCCTCGTGGAGGCCCCCTTGCACACCGACTTCGTGCCGATGCGCACCTACGGCTGGGCGGCGTTCGAAATCACCGTGCGCGACGTGTACGATCTGGCCGAGCGGGTGAAAGGGAGCGGCTTCGAGACGATCGGCCCGCCCAAGGAAATCGCGGGCATGCCGCAGTTCATCCCGATGCAGGTGCTCGGCCGTGGGCGCGAAATGCTCTACTTCAACCAGGTGCGGAGCGACATGCCCACGTCGGACCTGCCGCGGGCGGGATCGGACGTGGACCACATCTTCATCGTGATTCTGGCGACGCCCGATCGCGCGGCGACGATGGAGCACCTGAAGACCCGCCTGGGGTTCGAGGAAGGCGGCACCTATTCGGTGAACTACACCATGATCAACAAGGCCTTTGGCCTCGCCGACGGCACCGAGACGACGATCTCCATGATCCAGCACCAGCGCATGCCGATCGTGGAAGTCGACGACTATCCGGACGCGGCCCGGCCCCGCGCGCGGCATGACGGGATGCTTCCGCCCGGCAACGCGATGGTGACCTTGGCGGTCGAGGATCTCGACGCGACCGGGCTCGACTTCATTGCGCCGCCGACCCGACGCGAGGGGCCGCTCTACGCCGGCCGGCGCGTGGCGGCGTTCGTCGGATCGGCCGGGGAGCTCACCGAACTGATCGAGCTCCGGTAGAGCCCGTCACGGCAGCAGGACGGTCGCCCCGACCGTCTGCCGCCCTTCAAGCGCCTCGTGCGCGCGAGCCGCGTCCTCGAGCGGGAAACGCTGGCCGATGTGCACGGTGAGCACGCCCTTGCGGATCATTTCGAACACGCGCTCGGTGCCCGCGCGCACCTCCTCCGGATTGGAATAGTAGTCCCACAGCATCGGCCGGGTGTTGTAGAGCGAGCCCTTCGTCGCAAGAATGCCGAGGTTGACGCCGCCCACCGGCGCGTCGGCGTTGCCGAAGCTGACGATCAGCCCCCGCTTGCCGCAACTGTCGAGCGACGCCTCCCAGGTCGCCAGGCCCACGCCGTCGAATACGACGCGAACGCCCGCGCCCCCGGTGATCTCCCGCACCCGCGCCGCAATGTCCTCATCGCGCGAGCTTATGACGTGGTCGGCGCCGGCGGCTCTCGCGATCTCCGCCTTTTCCGCCGTGCTGGCCGTGCCGATCACGGTTGCCCCGACGTGCTTCAGCCACTGGACGAGATACTGGCCGGTTGCCCCGGCCGCCGCGTGAACCAGCACGGGCCAGCCGCTCTCGACCTTGGCGCAGCGCTCGATCAGGAACTCCGCGGTGCAGCCCTTCACCATCACCGCGGCCGCAGTCTCATCGTCGATGTCGTCGGGCAGCCGCACGAGATCGGCGGCCTGATAGAGGCGCGCGGTCGCATAGGTGCCGAGCGGCGGCTTCATCACGGCGACGCGATCACCCGGGGCGACCTGGGTCACCCCCTCCCCCACCGCCTCGACGACGCCGGCCGCCTCGATGCCGAGCCCGGTCGGAAGTTCGGCCGGATAGATCCCCGCACGGTAGTAGGTGTCGATGAAGTTGAGGCCGACCGCGCTATGCCGGACCAGCGCCTCGCCCGGTGCGGGTGCGGGCAACGTGAGGTCCTGCCATTCGATGACCTCGGGTCCGCCGCATTGCCGGATGATCGCCACTCGTGCATGCATGTCGTTCTCCTCGTCAAATCCGTTCACGGCCGCTTTCCCTCGCCACCCTTTGCATTGCAAGCGAATTCCCGTAATTTGTCCGGACAATTCTAAGGAGACCCCGATGCCTGCCTATGTGATCGTAACCGCCGTCGTCGCCGACAGAGACGCATTCCTCGCCTCCGGCTACCCGGGCGCCGCCGCCGAGTTGGTGACCAAGTTCGGGGGTCGATATCTTCTGCGCGGTCCCGGGGCGGAGCGCCTGGAAGGGGACTTCGGCGACAATGCCTCGATCGTCATCTCGGAGTGGCCCGACAAGGACGCCGCGCGGCGGTTCTGGAATTCGCCCGAGTACGCCGAGGTCAAGAAGCTGCGCGAAGGTCTCTGCGAATGCCAGACGCTGCTGATCGAGGCACCGGGACTGGCCTGACGGCCGACAAAAAGGGAGAGAGATCATGAAGCACAGAACGATAACCGGTCTGATCCGCTACACCTCGAACAAGCCGGAGCGGCGCGGACAGGAACGGGGCCGCGAGCGGTTCACCTTCACCCATCACACCGACGGCGCCGTGACGATTCGCGCGCTCTGCGAGCTCGAGGATCCCGACCCGGAAGTGCTGCGCGACGTCATCTACTCGCTGGGGCCCGACGGACGGCCGCTGGACTGCCTGCTGCGGCTCACCGTCGGCGACCGTTTCATGGGGTCCGGCTGGTTCCGCATGAGCGGCGAGACGATCGAGTGCGAGAGCCACGGCCCGTCGATCGGACGGGTATCGCAGACGGTCTCGACCGGCGGCGATTACGACGGGTTCGGGACGCATCCGATCGTCGGCGACGCCTATCTCACGCGCTGCGTCGACATTTCGAAGGGGCCTCACAAGCGGCCCGTCCGCGTGTTCCTCCCCTCCGTGGATCACCGTGGCGCGACGCCGCCGCTGATCGCGGAAGGCAATCTTTTCCTCGAGTATGTCGGCGAGGAAACCGTGACGGTGGAAGCGGGCACGTTCGAGTGCCGCCACTTCCGCTTCACCGACGAGGATGCGGGCATGGCGAGCAAGGACGGCGCGCATCCGCCCTACGAGGTCTGGGTCACGGCCGACGACGACGCGATCTTCGTTCAGGGCGGCGTCGCGGGCTACATGCAGACCTGGTACGAGCTCGTGGAGCTCGACCGATGAGCGCCCGCGGAACGATCCGCGCCCTGGTTACGGCGAGCGCGGTCTCCGGCCTCCTCGCCAGCGGTGCGGGAGCGCGGACGCTCGATCTCGCCGATCCGCAGGACGCCGTGACCGTGTCCCGCAAGATGGGATGCAGCGTCAAGGACAACGTGCCGGTCGTGTTCCACTGGACCGGGCGCGCCTACTCGCGCGTGCCGGGCGAACCCGATCGGCACCTGTTCGACGTCGAGGGGATGAACATCCGCCAGTGCGGAACGGTAACCGATCCGGAACGCGGCACCGGGTACCGAATGGTGAGCCGCGAACTGATGTTCTACCAGGACCCGGAGACGGGCGCGGTGCTGGACCGATGGACCAATCCGTGGAGCGACGAGACGGTGAAAGTCTATCACGTCGCCAACGATCCGGTGAACATGCACCCCGTCTATCCGGTGGGCGCCGGGGGCGAACCCTACGCCATCCCCAACGCGGCCGTGAAGGGGCGCTGGTTCTCCATGCCGATCGAGGTGCCGCTCTTCTACCGCAACCCGCTCGGCGGCGCCTATCAGGACTACGTCGGCAACAAGTACCACGCGATGGAGATCTTCGATTTCTCCGCCGAAGCCGAGACGGTTCTGGACGGCAGCACCGACACCGCGGACGCCTTCGTCGCCTGGGTGCGGATCGCCGACTGGCTGCCGTGGATGAAGATGGGCGGACGGCCCGGCATGATGGTCCTCAACGCGACCGGGCGGATGCTCGGCGGGTTCTCGGACCTTCCGCCCGCCATGCGCGAGCGGATCGAGGCAGACTATCCGGCCTTTACCGCGCCGCCGCCCGTTGACGACCGCCGGCCGAACGAAACCAGCTGGACCTATTTCAAGAAGCAGATCGACGCGGAAAGCGCCCGGCCCGAGTAGCCGCAAACCGGGTGAACACGAGAAAAAAGGGCCGGAACCGACAGGTCCCGGCCCTTTCTTTTGTCTCGTCCCCGTTCAGAAGGCCTTGCTGACCGTCAGGCCGAATTCGGCCTTGCGAGCCGGCGTGATGGCGAAGGCGCGCGAAGAGTCGCCCGATGGCGCGCTCGGCACGCCCGCGCCGAGATCGACGTAGCGCAGGATGCCCACCGGCGTTTCGTCCCCGAAGACGTTCTTGCCCCACAGCGTCACCCGCAGGCCGTTGTCGTCGCGCACGCCGAGCTGCAGGTTCACCCTCGTTGAATCGCCGCTCTCCGCAAGGTTGTGCACCTGCGCGAAGAAGCTGCTGCGATAGACGAGGTCCGCACCCGAGAAGAGCGACCAGCCCGGCGCGATCTCGTGTTCGGTCCGCAGGCCGATCGCGCCGCTGTGCTTGGATACCAGCGGTGGCCGGTTGCCGGCAACCGAGGCCGCCTCTCGGCATCCGGGAAGGTCGAGGTTGGTGTCCCCGTCGGTCTTGCATTCGGCCCCCAGCAGCAGGACGGCCTGGTCCGGATCGATGCCGCGCCGTATCTCGGCGTCGAGATAGGTATAGTTGAACTGGAGGCTGACCGACCTGCCGATCAGCGGATAGGCGCCTTCCAGTTCCAGCCCGCGGATGCGGGTCTTCCCGATGTTGACGCTGTAGCTGTCGATCCGGGTCTCGGTCTGGTAGGTGCTGGTGAGAACCTGATCGCTGTAATCCTGCCAGAACAGCGACAGATTGAGGTAGTCGAAGCCCCAGCGGTTGGTCTTGAGCCCGATTTCATAGTTGGTGAGCTTTTCCTCGTCGAACGTCTCCTCCGGAGCGCCGACGGTATTGAAGCCGCCCGGCGAGTTGCCTTGCGAATACTGGGCGTAAAGCGCCAGATCGGGCGACACGGCCCAATTGGCGGTGAAGCGCGGCAGGGTCGCCTTGAAGGTGGCGCTGCGGACACCCGCCTCGCCGACGATCTGGTCGGGATTCGGGAACGCGAGGTCCGCCAGATATTCGGGCGCGAACAGATCGCCCGCGCGATAGCTCAACGTGGTGTTGCGCACCTTGTCGACCTGGTGGCGAAGCTCGGCGCCAAGAGTCAGCGCCTCGGTCACGTCGAAGTCGATGCCGCCGAACACGGCGCGGTTGCGGATCCGGCGGGCATCGCCAAGCATGTCGAGGCCGAGTTCGCTGGCCTCGAGATATTCCTCCATCGGCGTGGAACGATCGAGACTGGTGTAGGCGCCGAGCCTCCAGCGAAAGCGGTCGGTCCCGGGGGACGTGATGCGCGCTTCGTAGGTCTCGGTCTTGCGGTGCACGCCGGTGGTCGTGTTGAAGCCGGACTGGGTGCAGAGCTGATTGCCGATGGGAATGAACCCGCAGACCACCGGCGAACCGAGCAGGAAGAAGTCGCGATCGTCGTAGGACTGGTCGGTGCCGATCACCTCCACCAGATCGCTGTACCCCGCCTGGAACGAGAACTCGTAGCCCGACCCGGCGATGTCCCACGAAAAGTCGCCGAGGAACCGGTCGGCATTGCGATAGATGCCGGGGCGCTGCAGGCGGTCCGAGTTGATACCGTAGGTGTCCGGCGCCTCGACCTCCCCGCAGTAGTAGGGGCGCGTGTCGAGGAAGCAGTTGTTCTCGCTCGCAGGCTGGAGGCCGATGGCATAGTGGCTGTCGTCGTCGCGCTGATGCAGCCAGCGCAGCGACAGGCTCATGTCCGGCGACGGGTCGAGATAGACACCGGCCATGTACTGCCGCGTGTTCTGGTCGCCGAGCCTTTCGCCCGCCACCGCCGTATTGTCGAACTGCCCGTCGATGTCGTAGAACTTGGCGCCCGCCTGCACCCCGAGCCATGGCGTGATCGGCGTGGAAACGAAGGCGCTCAGCTCGCGGCGGTCGTATTCGCCAACGGTGGCGGAGATTTTGCCTTCCAGTTCGTCACCAGGGCGCTTCAGAACGACGTTGATGGCGCCCGAAAGCGTTCCACGCCCGAATACGGCCGATTGCGGCCCCTTGATCACCTCGACCCGCTCGACGTTGGCGAGGTCGAGCGAGGAGAAGTCGCCGAAGAAGGGGATGCCGTCGAGGAAAACCCCGACCTTGCCCTCGGCCATCAGGATATTGGAGGCGCCGCGGATGACCGGGCGGTCGAAGCTTCGGCCGAACGACTCCTGAATCTGGAAGCCCGGGGTGAATGCGGCAAGATCGCCGACATCCTGCGCCAGCCGGTCCTCGATCCGCGCGGAATCGAACGCGCTCACCGCGATCGGAACGTCGAGGAGGGTTTCCTCCTGCTTGCGCGCGGTAACGACGATCATGCTCGCCGCCGGCTCTCCAGCAGTCGCGCTTTCGCCGGTCGGAGCCTGCGCGTCCGTCTCGGTGGACTGCGCCATCGCCGGCACGGCGACGGCAAGCGCAGTGCCCGCCAGCAGGCCTGCAAGCATTCGACGCGAAGATGCAGATTGTCTCACTTGAACCCTCCCAAATCGACCAAGCTCGATCGATGGTAATTTGTCTGGACAACTATGACTTGTCCAGACAAATTGTTGACAAGCATGTTTCAGGAGGCGTAGGCGGATCGCACGGCGTCCGAGCGGGCTTCTATTTCCAGCGCCGCTTGTCCTTCAGGTGCCGGCCGGCATCCTCGAGGCCGCTGGGAATGTAATCCTGGAACAGATTGGGCGCATAGGGCGGAACGTACTGTTCGTACTCCGCCATATAGAGCTCCTTGTGGAGCACGGGTTGCCGGTGCCGCGCCCGGAACTGCGCGATCGGGATGCGCGCGAGGACAAGCGTCTCGTTGGGGCTGTCCGCCACGTCCAGCGCATTGCCGTCGGGGCCGTAGATCGCGGAGCCGCCGGCGCCGCTATCCTCGAAAAACGGGCTCCCGGTCGAAATGGCATTGTTGCAGATTGCGGTGTAGACGCCGTTGTAGAGCGCGGTCGCCTGAACGTCGATCGGCGAAAAGCCGCCCGTTGCCGTGCGGAGGATGACCTCGGCCCCCTTCATCGCCCCCGCGCGAAAGATCTCGGGCTCGCGCTGCGTGGAGCTGGTCATGAAGTTGCCGATCGGCGTGCGGGTCACCGGAATGACCGCGTCGGCGCCGTACATTTCGACATAGCGGTCGAGGACGTCGTAGATGGTGGTCGTGAAGAGCTCCTGCTCCCCGCCGAACATGCCTTTGACGTTTCGCGCCTTCCAGTGCTTGTCGATAATTCGGCCGGTGGGGTCGATCACGGTCGTGATCGAGAGAACGTGATCCTGCCAGTCGGGATCGCGGGCGTAGGAGCCGAACACGATGTACATGCCGTATTCCCGCGCCTTGACCGCAATCGCCTCGGTCTCCTCGCCCGGAATCTCGATCGCCACGCGCAAGGCTTCGGCGCGGTCCCAGTTGTGCCAGCCGGTGATCGGGAACTCGTGGAAGAAGAGCAGGTCGGGCCGGCCGAAGCCGATCGTCGAACCATCGATCAGCCTGAGCATGTGGTCGAGATTGGCTTTCCGGGTCTGCTTGAGGTTCGAGAGATCGACGGGAATGACGCGCGACTGCGCCACCCCGAGCGTGAACACGTCCTTGCTCAAGGGCACCACCGCGTATGTGCCGTCCCCCCGAACATGGGTGGGCTGCCTAGGCTGTATGCCGGCCGACAACGCGGCCGAGGGACTGAGCACCGCGCTCGCACCAATGCCTGCGGCGGCCCCCAGCACCATCCGGCGCGATACCGCTCCCCCAGCATTCTTATGTTTCATATGTCGCTTCCTTTCGTCCACCAGACACACCCAAGGCGGGTATGTCCGGACAAATTCCTTGTCGTGGAGAAATGAGAGCCGTGTCAACAGCAACCGTGCGCAGGTTTGCGACGCCAACCCTGAAGCCTTCGGCCGAGCGGCACTCTCCGGCCATTGGCGTATGACCGCACACGCATTGCGCAGCGCTGGCCGTTATGGCGGGTGAGCGCGCGCGGCGCGCATGCCACTCGTTGATTTAGCGCGTCCCATGCCGTGCCCGTTGCAGGCGGCGGCCCGCGGCCGACATTACGTCCCCGGCAGGTTGAAGCCTAGGGGCAATCCTGCCAGCCCCCATCGAGTGGTCCGGTCGGATTGTTAGTGCATTGGGCCTTTGAACCTGGCCCTAACGTTGGTCCGATCTTTGTGAGAAAGACCGCTCTTTTGCGTCACGCAGGCATGCCTTGCTGGAATTCGATACCGAAGGTCGCGCCGATGGTGCGCGGCGGCGTATAGTTGACGAAACCCATGTCAGCAACACATAAGTTGGACACCGCTGATTGCCTGCTGCCGCCACGGCCCCGGATCGCCCGCCGCCTCGGCCCGCATCCATCCGGTCTTGCGCCGCTCGTCGCCAAGCAAGCCGTCCAGGAACGCTCCGGCGGACGCCGCCACGCGCTCTTGCGTGAAAAGCCCCCGCATCCGCGCCTTCACATCCCGTAGCGATGACGCCCATAGCTCCAGCGCCGTCTCGATCGGTGCACCACTCATCCACGGCCTCCCTGCCATGGAGACCCATTGATTCAGAGTTTCACCGAAAGCGCAACTGTAATGCTAGGGTCCGGACTCATTTAGAGCCACCATGTGACGAAGGCGGCAATGGCGATGGTTGCCATGAGTGTTTTGATATTGCGATCGAACCGGGTGGCTACGCGGCGCCAGTCTTTGAAGCGGCAGAACATGCGCTCGACGACGTTGCGCGGGCGGTAGATTTGCCGATCGTGTTCGATCGGGACCTTGCGGTTGGACTCTGACGGGATGACCGGCGTCGTGCCGCGTTCGGTCAGCCATGAACGCAAGGCGTTGTTGTCGTAACCTTTGTCAGCGACCAGATGATCTGAAGGCGGGACAGCCTTGATCGCCAGAATGGCGACCTTGGCATCGTGGGTGTTACCTAGCGTCAGCAGGAGGACGTGGGGTCGGCCCTTCTCGTCGCAGATGGCATGGAGCTTGGTGTTCCTGCCGCCTTTGGTGATGCCGATACCATGAGCCAAGCCCCCCTTTTGCGCCACCAGCAGTGCGGTGAACCTTGATGCACGAGCTGTCGATGAACAGCCTGGATGGCACGCCGTCGATCCCGGCAAGGTCGGCAAAGATGCGCTCCCACACGCCTCGCTCGGCCCAGCGCCGGAAGCGGTTGTAGAGCGTCTTCTTCAGGCCATAGATGTGCTCTGGGCAATCAGCCCAGCGACCACCGCTCTTCGCATGGACAATGCCGGAGAGCACCCGCCGATCATCTACCCGCGGCATCCCACGAGTATCCTGCGGCAGGAGCGGTTCGATCCGCGCCCATTGCTCGTGCGAAAACCAGAAGAAATCCGCCACCTGTCATGCCTCCTCACTGGAGGCAGGTGAATCATATCCCGGCGCTGCTGTGAATCCCGTTTATGGGTCCGGACCCTAGGCCGTGTTGACAAAAGGGATTCCCAAGGAGGCCAGCTTCTGATTCAAGGCTGCTTTTTGAGGAGCAGTCATGGGCCGTGGCGATTTGTCGGACGCGGAGTGGGAGTTGATCGGGCCACTGCCGCCGCCTGAAAGTGGTCGCTGGGCTCGGCCTTCGGGCGATAACCGGCGCTTTCTCAATGGGATGCTTCACGTGCTGCGGGTCGGCTGCCCCTGGCGCGACATGCACGAGCGCTACGGCAAATGGAACTCGGTCTATGTGCGCCTCCGTCGCTGGGCCGAACAGGGTGTCTGGGATGCTCTCCTGCAGACACTGGTCGATCTGGGTCTTACCGACGACTGGCAGCACATGATCGACAGCATCAGCGTTCGCGGCCACGTCTCGGCAGCGGGCGGAAAAGGGGGGCTTGTGCGAACGCTCTTGGTCGATCACGCGGCGGCTTTACGAGCAGAATCCACGCCCACTGCGACAATCAAGGACTGCCTGTCGGCTTCATCCTGTCTGGCGGCGAGGCCTCCGATTACACCGCTGCCGAACCGCTGATGGCGATCCCCGTTGCCACACCCAAGGCGCTGCTCGCGGACAAGGGCTATGATGGTGATCGCTTCCGGGAAAGCCTGCTGGTCAGGGGCATCCTGCCGATCATCCCGCCCCGCTCCAACCGCAGGGTACCACAACATCCCGACTATCGCCGCTACAAGGACCGCAACCGCGTCGATCGCATGTTCGGAAAGCTCAAACAGCAGCGCCGCATCGCCACCCGCTATGACAAAACACTTCTCTCCTTCGAAAGCTTCCTCAATCTCGCCGCCACGCGACTATGGCTGAAGTCTTTTGTCAACATGGCCTAGTCTACATCCGTCTCCTGCTTCCCGCGGAACTTCTCTTGCTGAAGCGCCGCGGCCGCACTCCATTTGTCGAGAGGCATCATGCCTGGCACGACCAACACCCCACCCCTTGATGATTGAGGCTGGTTACAGCCCGCCTGCGTTCTGAGTGCGTTGAGATGCTTGCTGGCAGCAATATCGCCCTTGGCAGCCTTTCGCTGAATTGCCATCAGCTCGAGTTCCAACATCGTCACCGACCTGCCCAAAATGTCGACCTCCTCGCTTGCGACGCGCTCGAGCATTGACCGAAGATCGACCGACGCCTTTTGTTTTTTCGGGCGTCCAGCGGGGTTACCCGACTGCCCCTTCCGAAAGCGTGAATGCCTGGGGGGTCTGCCATAACCGACAGTGTAGTCGTCCTCATCGCTCATTGTGTTTCCCGAATTGCTAATGATGAACCGCGCCCGGATGGAGAAATGCGGAGCTGAAAACACTCATTCCAATTCTCGGGAAAACCCGTGAGCAGACGCGGGGCAAGCCGGTGTTGCTTCGATGCCTACGCTTCCAGATCCGCAGCGAGCGCGGCGCAGTCGTCAAAGCTCACTCCGGAGCTGGCGAGAAGCGCCGTACCGCCCGTGGCCTCCTGCCACCGCCGGATGGCGACATCGACATAGCGAGGATCGAGCTCGACTGCCCTCGCACGGCGGCCGGTCTGCTCAGCCGCGATGATGGTCGTTCCCGAACCTGAGAAGGCATCGAGAACAATACCGCCACGCCGCGAGCAATCCCGTATGGCATCTGCCACCATCGCAACGGGCTTTACCGTCGGATGCATGGCGAGTTCCTCGTCGCGTGCCGCCTTGAGGGAATTGACGCCTGCGTAATCCCAGACGTTGGTCCGATAGCGCCCGTGCTGGCCAAGCCCGAAGTTGTTGATATGCGCCGCGCTGCCATTTTTGAAGACGAACACCAACTCGTGCTTCGACCGATAGAACGCCCCCATGCCGCCGTTGTCCTTGTTCCAGACGACGAGGTTTTTCAGCTCCGAATAGGCCGCCCGGCCGGCGACAAGCAGTTCGCCCATATGGCGCCAGTCCATACAGATGAAATGAACGGCACCATCGGCGCTGAATGCTGCGAGATTGCTGGCAACACGCGTGAGGAAGCCGGTGAATTCAGCCTCGCTCATTTCGCCCGAGGCCATCACGAACTCGTCATGCTTCACCTTGCCCAGCCCGCAGATGTGACCGTTGACCGGCACATTGTAGGGCGGATCAGTGAAGACCATCTGTGCCTTCTCGTCACCGAGGAGTCGGCGATAGACCTCCGAATCGGTCGCATCGCCACAGATGATCGCATGATCGCCGAGAAGCCAGATGTCGCCGGCGCGGGTTACGACAGGCTGGCTCTTGTCGATGTCGATCGGCTGTTCTTCCGGCGCATCCGGATCGAGCGTGCTCAGCAGCGCTTCGATCTCGGCCTCATCGAAGCCGGTGAGAGCGAGCTCGAACTCCTGGTCGAGTTCGGCGATGGTCTCGAATTCCAGCGCCAGCAGCGAATTGTCCCAGCCGGCCAGCTCCGCAAGCCGGTTGTCCGCAATGACATAGGCTCGCTTCTCGGCCTCGGTCATATGTTCAAGGCGCAGTACCGGTACATGGCTCATCCCCAGAATCTTTGCCGCCTCGATGCGACCATGACCTGCGACGACCGAGTTCTTGCCGTCCACAAGCACGGGATTGGTGAAGCCAAAGCGCCTGATGCTGTCGGCAATCTGCTTCAGCTGCTTCTTCGAGTGTGTGCGTGCGTTGCGCTCGTGCGGAACGAGCTCGCCGACGGCGACGCTTTCGAGCCGCTCCGGGCTGATTATGGGCAAGTGGGACATGTCCGGGTGCTCTCCTCGTCTGATGGAAAGCGCCTGATGTCAGTTGCCCGCAGGCAAAGCCCTCATATTAATTTCGCGGATTATTTCGTGAGGAGATGAGATTGCGGACGCTCTCCGGTTCCATGCCAAAGCGCTTTCCGATCATTTCGCAGAGCCGATCAGCTGGGCCGGAACTCCCGCGTAACTTTCGTTTGCCGCGGCGTTCACGTGCCATCCGCTTTTGCAAGCGGGGAAGCAGATGCTCGTAGAGCGCGATAATGTAGAGTTCCTTCAGCTCCTGTGACGGTCTTCGCCTTCTACCTCGTTTGGCGGGAAGCGGTTTCTCCAGTGCGCGGACCACATGATCCCGAAGTATATCATCTGGCACGAGCTCGGGATTTGCCTCGATGATGCGTATCAGATCCGGGTTGAGGATCTGCTCGCCTCTTTTCGCACGCCTGTGCAACCATCCGACACTCGAAGGATCGAACTGGAAATGGGGGCTGTTCGAATCGTGCACTCGAAGTCAACACTCAGAGCGACGGAGCAGCTCGCTGAGCTCGACATCGAGGCCTCGGGCAAACTTCTCCGCGAGCAAAAGCGTCGGGTTTCGGAGACCACGCTCGACACCCGAGACATAGGTCCGGTCTATACCGGCTGCAAAGCCGAACTCTTCCTGCGACAGGCCCTTCTCCAGCCGAAGCCGGCGCACATTCGTGCCAAAGACCTGTCGAACATCCATGCGCCGACAGGGCCGCCATTATGCCAATCGGTCTACGGACGATGAGTCACAATTTGCTCGACTTCGCAGCCGGAGGAAGCAACGTGGAGACATGGCTCCAGACGAACCCGCCTATCTTCGCTCCGCTGACCTCGAGAAAGTCCCCGAACATCGATTTGTCGCTGAGCTGACCAGCCGCCTCTGGCTTGATGGTTGCCGGGATTTTGAAGTGCTTCGTTCCGAAGTCGACACCAGCGGCTACGATCTCGTGGTCGAGGCCAGGAGCGTACTCCGGCACATCCAGCTCAAATCGATGGCAAGAGGTGGAAAGAAGCGGAGCGTGACAGTCAATATGCGCCTTGCTTCGAAGCAGGCGGGCTGCGTTATCTGGTGTGACTACAATCCGGCTACGCTTGAGCTCGGCCCGTTCCGATGGTTCGGTACACTTCCGGGTCTTGGTCTTCCGGATCCTGGCGACAAGGTCGCCAGGCATTCAAAAGGGGATGCAAACGGGTCAAAAAACCTGCGAGGCGGACATCGGGTTCTCCGCAAATCGAAATTCGTCGAGGTCCCGACACTTGGCGACCTCCTGCCCTTCCTCTTCGGCTACGATGACACCGACGAGATCAAACTCTTGCGTCACAGCATGTGCGGCACGCTTGCAAGCACTACGCCCGCCTGGCTGCAGGAGGTTTGCGCGGGTCACTTCGATAACATCCCCGAGGACCTGCAGTGGAAAGACTCGGTCGAACTCGCACATCTCGTTGAAGGATATGACCTCGCCGCCCTTCTGGGTCTTGGAGACCCTTTTGAGTTCGACGAAAGGCAACTCGCCTTCGCGCTCGAAAGAGGCAGCTGGAAAGGCGGGCCCGCGGCGCTCTGGGCGACCCTGTTTCTGGAACATCGCCGATGGCGAACTGCGCCGATCGAACCCGATCCCGGTATGCGGCTACTGCTGGATCGCCTCTGCCAACAGCTGATTGAACGGCTGAAAAGAGCATAGGCTGGGCCGCCCTGATACGGCGCCCACGATCCCTGTTCGCGGAGGAAACTTCCCTGATCGGTCGAGGTCGATTCCCTGTTATCAGGAATAGGGAAATTCGAGCGCAAGACGCGGATGACCGCGCCTTTCACAGCGTAGGTAGCAGCCGGTTCGCTTCAGTTCCTGCAAATCTCCCTGTTTTCGGCCATTATCAGGGAAAGAGAATGAGGCGGGTTCGCTCCGGACTGCGTCGCGCACCAATCCCCTTCCCATCCTTTCGCGGATTTGCCGGCGCCCGGCGCGGCGGCACGCACAGGCAAAGGCGCATGCGCGGCCCGAAGACCGCGCATGCGCCCCTGTGGGCGCGGAGGGTCGGCCGCGCCCGGGGATAGACGGTTACTGCCCGCCGGCGGAAAGCCCCCTGGCCCAGAGCCGCATGTCGGCCGCCATGGCCGCCAGCTGTTCCGGGTCTTCGAAGACCGAGTGGCCGGCCGGGTAGAGTTTCGACGTGCGCCGTCCCTCGCCGATGCCGGCCTGGTCGAGCGCGAAGAGCCCGGCATAGGCCGGGGTGGTTATGTCGTAGAGGCCGCCCACGGTGAGGAGGCTGAGATCGGGCTTCAGCTCGAACGCCCGCGCCAGGTAGGGCGTGAAGCGCGCGCTGCGATAGGATGTCCCTTCGCCCCAGCCCCACTTGAAATTGATGCCCAGGTTCAGGCTCCGGTACGGGCTGGGCAGGGTATAGCCGAGCTCGTCCGCCAGGTAGGCGGCGATCGTCTCCCCGGTCGACGTGCCCAGCGTCATCGAGGGGTCGTCGAACGGCGGCTGGAAGTTCGATTCGGCGATCGCGCGCGTGGCCCGCGCGTCGAGCTGGCCGGTCCGCAGCCCCCGGTCCGCCAGCAGGCCGAGCATGAAGCCCTGCTTGTCCAGCCGCAGGTCGTTTTCGAGCAGGGTCGCGACCGGCAGGCCGACCAGCGAGGCAAGCCGCCGCGCGATCGCCGCCTTTTCGCGCGGCTCGAGCGAGGGCCCGCGGATGAGCGCGCCGGCATAGTCTTCCTGCGCGAAGCGGAGCGCCTCGTCGTAGACCTGCTGCACGCTCCGGCCGCGGCGCTCGATCGCCCCGTGATACCAGGCCACGGCGGCCAGCGTCGGCAGGAGCACGACGTCGCGGATCACCGGGCCACCGGCGTCGCCGATCGACATCGACAGGAGCGCGACGCCATCGGGCAGCGGCAGGTCGCCGTCGGCCTGCGCGCCCAGCATGGCAAGCGCGCGGGCCGAGCCGTAGCTTTCGCCGACGAGGGCAAAGGGGGAGCCGGTGCGCCCGTTCGCCTCGCGCCAGGCCTGGACGACTTCGGCCACGGCGCGCGCGTCGCCCGATACCGAAAAGAGGCTCGACGGATCGGTCCCGGCAACCGGCATGCTCGCGCCGGTGCCGGGCGGATCGACGAAGACGAGGTCCGCCACGTCGAGCAGGCTGTGCGGATTGTTCACCAGCGTGCGCCCGTCCGGCCCGAACACCCGCGGTCCGAATGCCTCCATGTGCAGCGGCGAGGAGGAGGCGCCCGGCCCGCCGTTGAAGACGAACAGGACCGGCCGCCGCGCCGGGTCGGCATCGCGCGCGACATAGGCGTAAGTGACGACCACGGCCGCCGCCTCGCCTGCCGCGTTGGCCACCGGCGTTTCGGTAACGATCGCGTCGTAGGCGACCCGCTGCCCGCCGAATTCGCCGGCATGGCGGGTCGTGACGACCGCGCTGCCGGCCGTGTCGCGCGGGACCATCGGCTCCATCGCGCGCAGGAACGAAGGCGGCATCGGCCGGTCGAATTCCTGCGCCTGGGCGGGCGCGGCGCCGAGCGCCAGCGCACTGGCGGCGAGGGCGAGGGACAGTGGGCGTCGGATGATCATCGGATATCCTCTTGCGGCAGGCGCGGAAGCGCATCGATCAGGCGCTCCACGTCGTCGATCGTGTTGAAGAACGAGGGGCAGACGCGGAACCGGTTGCGCGACAGCGTGATCGTGACCCCGGCCCGCTCCAGCGCGGGGGCGAGCCGTTCGCGCGCGCCCTCGAGCGAGCAGGTCAGCAGCGGGGTGCGGCTGTCCGGCGGGGTGACGACGCGGTAGCCCTTCGCCGGCAGCGCCTCGTGAAGCCGCGCGAGCAGGGGCATTCGCGCCTGCGCGATCCGCTCCACCCCCAGTTCGAGCAGCGCGGCGAGCGTCCAGTCGAGCTGGGCCATGACCGCGTGCGAGCGCGTGCCCATCGCGAACAGCCCTTCGGCGTCGTCGCGCGCGGCCATGTCGGCCACGCCATCGCCGGGCGGGTCGAACGGATAGACGTGCGAGCGGAACCGGGCGAGCTGGTAGTACCCGAAGCGCGGGCGGCGCAGCTGGTCGAGCAGGCCCTCGCGCACGTAGAGGAACCCCAGGCCGAAATCCCCCATCAGCCACTTGTAACTGGCACAGGCGGCGAAATCGACGCCGGTCGCATGAAGATCGAGCGGCACGGTGCCGGCGGCATGGATGATATCGGCATAGACACGCGCGCCATGCGCGTGCGCGGCGTCGCAGATTCGCGCCAGGTCGTGTTCGAACCCGTTGTAGGTCGATACCAGCGACAGGCTCACCAGCCGGGTGTCGCCGTCGATCGCGCGTTCGTAGGCGGCAGGATCGATCCGCCCGTCCTGGGGCCGGAGCCAGACGATTTCCATCCCGCGCCGGGCGAGCTGTTCGTAGATCCAGAACGAGCCGAAGAAATGCAGCGTGTCGGTGACGATCCGTCCGCCGCGGCCGGGCAGGTCGAGCGCATCGATCGCGAGCTGTTCGCCCGCCGTCGTGCTCTGCACGAAGGCCAGTTCGCGCGGGGAAGCGCCGACCAGCCGGGCGAACCGTTCCTTGACCCGACGCTCCACCTCGCCGCTGGGCCAGCGCTCGCCGGTCGCGCGGCTGTGCAGGTAGCGCTCCACCGCGTCGCGCGCGCCCAGCGGGACCGGGTGCGCGGTCCCCGAATCGAGATGGACCGTCGGCATCGGGGCGAACATCGCCCGCGCCAGCCCCTCGCCGGGGGCGGCGGTGGAGGCGGGCGGGCGGGCCTGCGCGGCGACGCCCGACGCGACGGGGCCCGACGCGACGGGCAGCGCCGCCGCCCCCGCGAGAAGCGCGCGGCGCGACAGGTCCGGCCCAGCCCTCGAAGCGTTCCCATCCATGGCTTGCAGAATATCCGGCAGACGGCGCATAAATAATCCCTTGTTGCCGCCGCGGTGAATTGTCGCCCCGGCGCGCGGACGGTGGCCCGCGCGTGCGCCGCGGGCCGTGCCGCGCACCCTTCGCATAATTTTGGCCGCCGCGCCCCGCTAGGATCGCCGCGGGAGGACGAACGATGAACAGATCGCCATTCACGCTGGCCGCCGCCCTGGTCCTGGCAGGCTGCGCCGGCCCGGGCGCCACGGGCATTGACGGGACGGACCCCGCCCCGACGAACCCCGCCGCGAGGGCGGGGGCGGAGATGGCCGCAACGGGCTGCGCCGACGGCGCGGTGCGGAGCGAGCACCGGGTGACGATCGAGGGACGCACCCTCGCCTATACCGCCTGCGCCGGAACGCTGACCCTGCGCGACGACGCGGGAGAACCGCTCGCGGACCTGTTCTACACCGCCTATTTCGCGCCCGGCGAAACGCGCGCAGTCCCGCGCCCGCTGACCTTCGTCTGGAACGGCGGGCCGGGCGCCGATTCGCGCCTGCTGCACTTCGAAGCGCTCGGCCCCCGCGTCCTGCGCGACGGCGCGCTGGTCGACAACCCGGCCACGCCGCTGCCCGCCAGCGACCTCGTCTTCCTCGATCCCGCCGACACCGGCTTCAGCCGCGCCCGGTCCGACGCGGCGCGCAAGCGCCTCTATTCGACGACCGGCGATATCGCCGCCACGCGCGATTTCATCGTCGCCTTTCGCGCGGCTTACGGCCGGGTCGGCTCGCCCCTGTTCCTGGTCGGCGAAAGCTTCGGCACCTGGCGCGCGGCCGGTGCGGCAGAGGCGCTGGCCGACAGCGGCGAAGACGTCGCCGGGATCGGGCTCGTCTCGGGCGGGATCCCGCTGGGCGAAAGCGACGACCGGGCGCTGATGCGGGCGCTGTCGTTGCCGGGGCGCACCGCCGCGGCCGCGGCCCACGGCAAGCTGGCGGGCGACCTCATGGCCGACCCGGTGGCCGCCATCGCCGCGGCCGAGCGCTGGGCGCGGGCGACCTGGTACCCGGCCCTGGCCGATCCGCAGGGCCTGTCGGACGCGGAGCGCGCACGGGTCGTTGCCGGGCTTGCACGGTTTCACGGCATTGCCCCGGAGGCGATCGACCCGCAGACGCTGTGGGTGTCGCCGCGCGATTTCCGCACCGCGCTGCTGGCCGACCGCGGGCAGACGCTCGACGTGTTCGACATGCGCAAGGCCGGCGCGCCGGACGACGACCCGCGCGCCGAGGCGGCGATCCTGCGCTACTATCGCGAGAGCCTGGACGTCGAGGGCGGCACTTATGCCGGGATCGAGGGCGAGGCCCTGCCGGTCGGCGCCGGGTGGCAGTACGACCAGGCCCCGATCACCGAGGAGTCGCTGGCCCGCGCGCTGGCCGGCGAGGGGCCGCCCAGCCCGTCGCAGCCGTGGACCCTGCGGGCCTTGCGAAAGATGCCGGCGATGCGGGTCTTCGTCGCCGCGGGCCTGTACGATTCGCTCAACAGCTGCGCCGCGAACGAGGCGACCGTGGCCGCCCTGCCGCCCGGCGCGGCGAGCCGGATCGCGCTCCACTGCTATGCCGGCGGGCACATGATGTACGACGATCCGGCCGTGGCGCGGCTATTCGGGGCAGACGTCAGCGCCTTCCTCGGCAATTCAGGCAAATCGCGAGATCGCGACTAACTTATGCGCTCTGAAACGCAACTGTCATGAATTCATGCAGCACCGCATTTCGACGGCGCGCCATTTGCAACAATTTGCGCCGCGATCGCGCCTAGTCCTTGAAAGCGCCGTGGGGGACTCGGCAACGACATCACATTCTATGGGGATCGACATGTTCATTCGACGCACCTGCCGGACCGGCGCCACCGCCCGCACCACGCTGCTGGCGACATCCGCACTCGCCGCGCTGACCGCGCTGCCGGCCGGGGCGAACGCGCAGGACGGCGCCGTGGCCGATCCCGCGGCCGCCCCCGCGGCGGTGGAGAACGCGCCGATCGTCGTCACCGGTTCGCGCATCCGCCGCGACCCGGCGGACGAAACGGCCCCGCGCGCGGTACTGAACGAGGAAGTGATCGAGAGCCGCGGCTACACCACGGCCGCCCAGGCGCTGAACGAGCTGACCACCAATACGCCCCAGCTGAGCCAGGCCGACGGCGGCGGCGAGAGCAGCGGGTCGGGACAGCAGTTCCCCGATCTCTTCGGCCTCGGCCCGGGGCGCACGCTGACGCTGGTCAACGGGCGGCGCATGGTCACCACGTCCTCCGGCCTCGGCGACGCACAGGTGGACGCCAACATCATCCCGCTCGGCCTGCTCGAACGGGTCGAGGTGGTCCAAGGCGGCGGCGCGGCGGTCTATGGCTCCGACGCGATCGCCGGCGTCGTCAACTACGTCCTCAAGGACGACTTCGAGGGGATCGAGCTCGACGCGCAGAGCGGCATTTCCTCGCGCGGGGACTATCACACCTACAGCCTTCGCGGCACGGCCGGGACCAACTTCGCCGACGGCCGCGGCAACGTGGCGGTCGATATCGGCTATGCCCGCTCGCCCCTGCTGCGCTTCGCCGACCGGCCGCTCTCGGCGCTCGGCCGCCTGACCGTCTCCAACCCGGACGACACCGGCCCCGACGACGGCATTCCCTCGGTCACCGAGCTGCTCGACGCCCATTTCTGGGAATTCAACGCCAACGGCGTCCTGTTCAACACCCCGGCCCCCTTCACCCGGTTCCTGACCCAGCTTGACGGAACCCCGCTGCAGTTCGCGCCCGACGGCGGCCTCGTCTCGTTCGATCCGGGCGAGCAGGTCGGCATCCCCTTCGCCAGCGGCGGGGACGGCTTCGCCTATCGCGACCTCGTGGGCCTGCGCAGCGGGGTCGAGCGGCTGACCGGCAACCTCATCGCCAGCTACGAGCTGTCGAACGCGGTGACCGCCCGGGCCGAACTGCTCTATGCCCGGACCGAAGGGGAAGAGATTCCCCAGGGCCACAGCCGCACGATCCTGAACTTCGGCACATATGCCGGGCCGGTGATCTTCACCACCGACAACCCCTTCCTCAGCGACGAGGCGCGCGACACGCTGGCGGCGGCGAACCCCGGCTTCGCCTTCGGCGCGCCGATCTTCCTGTCGAAGTATTTCCACGACCTGACCCCGTCGAACCGGCAGGACCACCAGACCGAAACCTATCGCGGCGTCGTGGGGCTGGAGGGGGACTTCGCCGCCGGCTGGCGCGATTTCTACTGGACCGTTTCGGGCAGCTACGCCCGGGTCGAGGGGTCGCAGCGCCGCTGGGAGGTCGATAACGCGAAATACGCCAACGCCATCGACGCGGCGCTGTCGGGCGGGTCGATCGTCTGCGCGATCAATGCCGACGGCACGCCGGACAACGACGACCCGGCCTGCGCCCCGATCAACCCGTTCGGCGACGGAAACGTCAGCCGCGCGGCGCAGGAATACGTCAGCGTTCGGGCCGGCCAGGATTACACCAACGAGCAGATCGATTTCCTCGCGACGCTGGGCGGCGACCTCTTCCGCCTGCCGGGCGGGAACGTGCAGTTCAGCCTCGCCTACGAGCACCGCGACGAACAGGTCTCTTTCATGCCGATGGAGGCGAACCGCCTCGGCCTGTTCGGCGGCGGGACGATGGAGCTTGCCCAGTCGGGCGGCTACAACACCGACGAATTTTCGGGCGAGCTGCTGGTCCCGGTCGTCAGCAGCGACATGGACGTGCCGCTGGTCGAAACGCTCGAACTGGGCGCGGCGGGCCGCTACGTCGACAACTCGATCGCGGGCAAGGAAGAAGTCTGGGATCTCAGCGCGCGCTGGCAGCCGGTCCACGGGGTCACGCTGCGTGCCTCGCGCAGCCGCAACTTCCGCGCGCCCACGCTGACCCAGCTCTTCGCGCCTTCGTCCACCTCGCTCGGCTCGGTCGGGCGCGACCCATGCGATGCCGACCGGATCTCCAGCGGGCCCAACCCCGACGTGCGCTATGCCAACTGCCTCGCCCTGTTCGAGGCCAATCCCGGCTACGGCGTCGAGGCCGACGGATCGAACGCGGGCGACAGCGCGGCCGACCGGCTGGCCGGCTTCCAGAACCCGGCCGAGAACTTCCAGCGGGCGACGATCACCACCGGCGGCAACCCCGATCTGCGCAACGAGGTTTCCGATACCTTCACCTACGGCGTGGTGCTCCAGCCGGCGTTCATCCCCGGCCTGACGATCAGCGCGGACCGGGTGGAGATCGACCTCGAGGACGGCCTCTCGCCCTTCACCACCGAGGATTTCGCCGCCGCCTGTTACGACAACGTCGATCCCGATCCCGAAGTCTGCTCCGCCTTCAGCCGGATCGCCAATCCCGACGGCCTGAACCCGGGCGGCGCGATTCTCAGCGGGACGACGACCACGTTCAACGCCGGCGTCGTCCGGTACCGGGGTGAAATCTACGCGATCGACTACCGCTTCGAACCGGCGGGCGGCGATCTCGGCCGGTTCCACGTCGGGATCAACGCGACGCACAATTCGCTGCTGACCACCTCGGTCACGGGCGAGACCTTCGTGCGTACCGACGACACCTACCTCAAGCCGACGTGGGAGGGGCGCTTCAACCTCGACTGGAACAAGGGGCCGGTCCGCCTGAGCTACCAGGCTTACTACCTCGACGAGACCAGGGCCGCCTTCGACGCGACGATCGAGAACAACCCCAATCCCATCCTCTCGAGCAACCTGACGCACAGCCTCTCGGCGCAGTTCGACGCGGGGGCCATGTCCTTCCGCCTCGGCGTCGACAACCTGACCGACGAGCAGCCCTCGTACCCCCAGATCGCCTATGGCGACATCCTGGGCCGGCGGTTCTGGGCCGGGATCAAGGTGCAGATGTGACGAACGATCGTCCGGCGCGGGCCCACGCACGTTCGTGAGCCCGCGCCGCATGAAACATGGCCCGGCGGTTCCTCGCCGCGCCGGAAGCGACCACGGGCAAGAGAGAAACCGATGACGTCCCGCCCCCATGGCATCCCCGCGCCGGCTTCCTATTCGCACTGGGTCCGCCAGGTCTTCGCCCGCATGCAGCCGCAGCGGGACGATCTCGTCAGCCTGTTCGAAAGCTCGGTCTCCGAACCGCTCGACCTGCTGTCGAAGCTCGTCGGCGACAGCTTCGGCGAATCGATCACCCCGCATTACGAAAGCGCCTTCGCCAGCGGCAATCCGCACGTCATCGCGATGCTTGCGCGCGAATACGGCGTGGCGCGCGAACAGGTGCTGACGACCACCGGGGCGACCGGCGCGCTCTCGCTGGTCTATCGCGCGCTGCTGCGCCCGGGCGATCGGCTGCTGGTCGAAAGCCCCGGCTTCGACCTGTTCGGCCTGCTGGCCCGGGCCTGCGGGTTCGAGGCCGACAGCTTCGCGCGCACCGGCCCGCGCTTCACGATCGACCCGGCGGCGGTGGAACGCGCGCTGACGCCCGCGACGCGGCTGGTCGTCCTGTCGAACCTGCACAACCCGTCGGGCTTCATGGTGCCCGAGGAAACGCTGCGCGAACTGGGCGCGATCGCCGACCGGCACGGGATCTACGTCATCGTCGACGAAGTCTATGCCCCCTATGCCGGCGAGGCGGTGAAGCCGGCGGTGACGCTGGGCATCTCCCCGCGCGTCATCTCGATCAACAGCCTGACCAAGATCTACGGCCTTTCAACCCTGCGGTGCGGCTGGATCGTGGCCGACGCCGAAGTGATGGAGCCGATCCGTACGCTCAACCGCGAGGTCGAGTTCGCCATTTCCAAGCTCTCGCACGCGGTCGCCGCGCGCATCCTGGAAAACCCGGCCCCCTATCGCGAGCGCACGGCCGCGATCGTCGACCGCGCCCGCCCGTTCATCGACGCCTATCACGCGCGCTGGCTGGACGAAGGACTGGTCGAAGGCGAATTGCCGCCCCACGGCTGCATCGCCTTCCCCCGGCTGGTGGGTATCGAGGATACCCGCGACTTCGCCGACTGGCTGGCCGACGAACGCGGCGTGATCGTCGCCCCCGGGGCCTATTTCGGGGCGCCGGGCCATGTCCGCATCGGCTTCGGGATCGACGCCGCCCGGCTCGAGCTGGGGCTGGAAATCATGACCGGGGCCATGCACAGCTATCGCGACGCCCGCACCCGTGCCGGCGAGACCGGGATGATATCATGAGACGACGCACGATCGCCCGCCGGGGTGCGGCCCTGCTCGCCTGCGCCGCGGCGCTGATGCCTGCGCCTGCGGCCGCGCACGCGCCGCGCTCGCCCGCCCCGCCCCTGCCGCCGGGCATTTCGGTCGCGGCCGACACGATTCCCGTGTCGAGCCAAGCGACCGGTTCGAGCGAAGGCCCCGTTCCCGGCGACGGCCCCGCTGTTCGCGAGGACCGCGCGCCGGACGCGAGCGTCGGCTACATCGCCTATACCGCCCGCGAAGGATCGGGCCGGCCGGTGATCTTCGCCTTCAACGGCGGGCCGGGCGCATCCTCGACCTTCCTCCACCTCGGCGTGCTCGGCCCGGCGCGGCTCGACGTGCCGCAGGACCCGGCCGCTCCCCTGCCCGCGCACGCGCCGCTGGCGCCGAACGCGAACGCGCTGCTCGACCTGGCCGATATCGTCTTCCTCGACCCGCCGGGCACCGGCTTTTCCACGCGCGACGGCGCCGACGCGCAGTATTACAACAGCGTGGCCGGCGATGCGCGCGCGGTGGCCCAGGCGGTCGATGCCTGGCTCGCCGCCAACGGGCGGCGCGATGCGCCGGTCTATATCCTGGGCGAAAGCTACGGCACGATCCGCGCGGTCGCGATGCTCGACGCCTTCGCCGCGCTGGAAAGTGCGCCGTCGATCCGGGGCGTCGTGCTGCTGGGCCAGGCGCTGAACATGATCGAGACCTCGCAGCGGCCCGACAACATCATCAGCTACGTCGTCTCGCTGCCCTCGCTGGCGGCGATCGCCTGCTATCACGGCAAGGCCGCGCGGCCCTGCATCCCCGGCGCGATCGCCGAAGAGGCGGCGCGCTTCGCGCACGAGGACTATCTCCCGGCGCTCTTCGCCGGAGCCGCGCTGCCCGCGGCGGAGCGCCGGCGGATCGCCGCCCGGCTGGAGGAGCTGAGCGGGATTCCCGCCGCCTTCTACCTCGCCCACGACCTGCGGATTTCCAAGGAACGGTTCCGGGTCGAGCTGCTGCGCGCGCAGGGCAAGGTCGTCGGCCGCTACGACGCGCGCTACCTCGCACCCCGGCCGGCCGACGCGGGGCCGGTCGTCGGGCCCGATGCCTTCTCCGCCGTGTCCGACCTCTATCGCCGGGCGATGCCCGCCTATCTCGACGCCCTGCTGCCCGGCACGCGGGGCGCGGATTACAAGGTCATCGCGCGGCCCGGGGGCACCTGGCGCTATGGCGGGGCCGATTCGCCGTTTTCCGACTGGCCGTTCATGGAAACGGTCGAGCGCGCGGCCGCGGCCGATCGCTGCCTGCGGCTCTTCGTCGGCACCGGGGTGTTCGACCTTACGACCACGATCGGCGCGGCCGACTACCTGTTCGCGCAGAGCTCGCTCCCGGCCGCGCGCTACCGCGCGGAAGAATACGGCGCGGGCCACATGTTCTATTCCGACGCCGCCGCGCGCGAGGCCTTCCTGGCCGACATGCGCGCCTTCATCGCCGCGGATCCCTGCGCGTGAGCGACGGCGGCGAAGCCGGCCTGCGCCAGGGCATCGGCCTGTGGGGCGTGGTGTCGCTGGGCCTCGGCACGGCGGTCGGGGTGTCGATCTTCTCGGCCGTTTCGCCGGCCGCCGGGCTCGCCGGGCCGGGAATGCTGCTCTCGGTGCTGGTGGCGGCCCTGCCGATGTACCTGATCGCGGTCAGCTACGCCTTCCTCGGCTCGGCCCTGCCGGTTTCGGGCGCGTCGTTCGTCTGGCCCGCACGGTTCCTCCACCCGGCGCTGGGTTTCTTCATCGCCTGGATGCGGATCGTGGCCAACATGGGCGCGATGGTCGTGCTCGCGCTGGTCCTGACCCGCTATATCTCGATGATCGTGCCGCTGCCGACAAAGCCGGCGATGTTCGGCTTCCTCGTCCTCGCGCTGCTGGCCAATCTCTTCGGCGTGCGCACCGCCGCGCGCAGCCAGACGATTATGATCGGCCTGCTGATCGTGCTCTTCGCGGTGTTCGTCGCCTGGGGGGCCGGCACGGTCGAGGCCGGGCGCCTCGCCCCGGCCTTCCCGCAGGGCGCCTCGGGCGTGCTCGCGGCGGCGCCCCTGCTGATGGGCCTGTTCTTCGGGATCGAGGCCGCGACCGAGGCGGGCGCGGAGATCCGGCGGAGCCGGCGCAGCATCCCGCTGGGCATCGCGCTGTCGATCGGTTCGGCGACGGTCCTCTACCTCGCGGTCGCCTTCGTCGCCGTCGGCGTCATGGGCAGCGATGCCCTGGCCGCCAGCGAAGCGCCGATCCTCGAGGCCGCCGAACGGTTCATGGGGCCGGTCGCGCGCCCGCTGGTCGTGCTGGCGGCGATCGTCGCCATCGGCACCAGCCTCAACGCGATCTTCACCCTGTTCAGCCGCAGCCTGATGGCCATGGGGGCCGACGGGGTGCTGCCGCGGGCGCTGGCGCGCGTCCATCCGCGCTGGCACGTGCCCCACGTCGCGCTGCTGGCGGTCTTCGGCCTCGGCTGCGCGGGCCTGCTCCTGCCGATGGAACTGACGTTCCTGTTCCTGGCGGTCAACATCCCCAACCTGGTGAAATACGGCAGCATCTGCCTGGTCGCGGCCCGGGTCGCGCGCCGCCATCCCGAAATCCACGCGAAGGCGGCGTTCCGCCCGCGCCGCAAGACCGTCGTCGTGCTGGGCAACGCGGGCGCGATCTGCGCCGGCGCGCTCGTCTTCACCGGGCTGGAGGCGGACTGGCGCCCCTATGCCCTGCTGCTCGCCTGGGGACTGGCCGGCGCGGCCTGGTACGCGCGCCGCGCCGCCGCCGCGCGCCCCTGATCCCGCGCACGCCCGGCGCCGCCGAGGCCTGTTTTCGATTGCACCCGGCGCCGGTCAGGGCGCGGTATCGCCGCCCTGTCCCGCGTCCGGCAGCGTAACGGCGGGGGCCGCGGCAAAGGGGCGCACGCCCACTTCGCGCCAGATCTCTTCCGGAAAATAGACCGAGCCGCCCTTCACCACCATCGCGATGCGGTGCAGCGCGGCGAGGTCCTCCAGCGGGTTGCCGTCCACCAGGATGAAGTCCGCCAGCTTGCCCCGGGCGATCGAGCCGAGCCGCTGGTCGCGGCCGAGGTATTGCTCGGGCCCCAGCGTCGCGAGGTGCAGCACCTCGGCCGGCGCGATGCCCGCCTCGCCATAGATCTGCAGCTCGCGGTGGACCGAAAGGCCGGTGGCATCGTCGGTGCCGGGCAGGATCGCGATCCCGCGCCGGTGCATCTGCGCCAGCAGGCGCTTGATCGTTTCGAACGCGCCGAGGTAGGCCGCCTCGTCGGCCGGGCTCTCGATCCGCGCGATCCCCTGCCGCCGGCGGCGTTGCAGCGCGGTCGGCAAGTGGTCGAAATAGCTGGCGACCGCCGGGCTGATCGCGCCGTCGCGGCTCAGCATCAGCAGTTCCAGCGTCACCGCGGTCGGATCGATCGCGACCCCGCGCGCCGCCATCGCGTCGAGCGTCGCGGCCACCCGCGGGGCCGACAGGTCCAGCCCGGCGGTGCGCTTCATCGCGGTCAGCCGCAGGATCGTGCGCGTGTCCTCGCCCGGTTCCAGCACCCAGCCGAGCATGAGCTGGTTGATATGGGTCAGCTCGTCGTAGCCGGCGGCGATCATGGCATCGGCATCGGTGAAGGCCGGGACGTGCCCGGTCACGCCCAGGCCGTGCTTCTTCGCCTCGTCCACGATATCGCCCACCCAGTCGGGGTTCATCGAGTTGTAGATCTTGACCTGCCAGTATCCGCGCGCGGCGTACCAGCGCACGGCGGCGCGCGCTTCCTGCGCGCTGTCGACGATGAAGCCGTTGCGCGACGAATATTCGCTGCGCCCTTCGAGAAACCCGTTGCGCACGATCCGCGGCCCGGCCACTTCGCCGCGCGCGATCCGTTCCTGCAGGTCGAGCAGGAAGGCATTGTCGTTGCCCATGTCGCGGACCGAGGTGACACCCGCTGCGATGTAGAGCAGCGCCGACTGCAGCGAGACGTGGGCATGCATGTCGTGCAGGCCGGGCAGGACGGTGCGGCCGGCCCCGTCGACCACGACTTCGCCCGGCGTCGCGGGGCTGTCGAGCGGTTCGACCGCGGCAATTTCCTCGCCATGGAAAACGAGCGAGACCGGCGCGCCCAGCGTGCCGCCCTCGGGGTCGAAGATCCGCACGTTGCGCAGGCGCACCGGCGCGTCGAAGCGATGCGCGACCTTGTCCTGGATGCGCGCGAAGCGTTCGGCCTGGCGGCTCGCGGCGAGCGCGGAAAGCGCCTCGGCCTCGTTCTCGAAGCCTTCGCGAACGGTCACCGATCCGGGGGCAATGCGCGCGAACAGCTCGCCGTCGTCGTCCAGCAGGACCGTGTCGGGCGACAGGCCGATCCCGTGGATCGACACCGCGCGATAGCGCACGCCGCCGACCTCGACAGGTTCGCCTTCGCTCAGCGTCAGCGTTCCGCCGGGCAGGGCCGGGATCGCGCGGTCCGCATCGGCCAGCAGGGCCCGGGCATAGAGCCCCAGCGCCCAGGGGCTGCCCTCCTGCGCGACGTAGATCGCCTCCCCTTCCACCGTGGCCGAGCCGCTGCCGGTCGAATCGGTCCAGCGCGCGCGCGCGCCCTCGCGCACGAAGCGTTCGTCGATCGCGTTCTGGAAGGTCGAGGTCCCTTCCAGGTGCCAGCGCCGCGGCAGGCCGCGGTCGTCGAGCACGATCGATTCGCGCATCGTCGGGCCGCGCCCGTTGTTCTTGACGTCGTAGGTGACCGAGACCTGTTCCCCGTCCGTCTCGGCGACGAGAAAGCCCACTTTTTCCCCGTTCGCCACCACGGCATAGCGTTCGGTGCCGGCGATCGCCGCGCTCGACGCCCCGGCCAGCATGGCAAGGGCGAAGGCGGCGCGGAACGGGCGGATGCGGATCATGGGCGGGAGCTCCGGTAGAGATGGGCGGCGGCGGCAAGGTCCTGTACCGCGTGGCCGAGCGACTTGTAGGCGGTGATTTCGTCGTCCGAGCGGCGGCCGGGCTTCCGTTCCAGCAGGATCTCGCCGATCTCGGCCACGATATGGTCGTCGGTCACCAGCCCTTCGTCGCGCGCGACGAGGAACTCGGCCGCGGCGTCGAGCGCGGAGGCGCGGCTGTCGGCGACATAGCGGGCGCGGGCGACCAGCTCGCTGTCCACTTCCACCGGGCCCGGGCCGCTGGAACCGACGATGTTGACATGGCACCCGGGGCGCAGCCAGCGGCCGGCCAGGATCGGCTCGCGCGCGCCGGTCAGCGTGCAGACCACGTCGGCGCTGGCCACTTCCGCCGGCAGCTCGCCGGCCGGCCTGACGGGCAGCGCGCCGGAAAACTCCTCCACCAGCGCGCGCACCTTGTCCGGGTTGCGGCCCCAGATCGCGATCCGTTCGAAATCGCGGACCAGCGGCAGGGCGCGCAGGTGCGTCCGCGCCTGGCCGCCGGTGCCCATGATCAGCAGGCACCGCGCGTCGCGGCGGGCGAGAACGTCGGTCGCCATGGCCGTCGCCGCGGCGGTGCGGATATGCGTCACTTCCTCGGCATCGACGATGCACACGGGGCGCCCCTCGTCCGGTTCGAACATCGCGATCACCCCGCGGTGGCGGCGCGTTCCGGGCTCGCCGGGGGAGGGGAAGACGCTGATCATCTTGGCCCCGAACATGTCGTCGTCGCCCAGGGCACCGGGCATCTGGGCGAACGTGCGCCCTTCGCCCATGTGGAACATCGTGCGCAGCAACTGGCGCGTGCGCCCGTCCGAAAGCGCCATCATCGCCTCGCGCACGACGGCGATGCAGGCGCGGTAGTCCAGGTGCGCGCGGACGTAGTCGCCGTCGAAGATCGCCAGTTCGGATTTGCGCATGTCCACCCCTTTCGTTCGCGCGCCGGTCGCGGCCACCCTAGCCGGGGCGGGGCGATCAGATTTGTCTTTTCGCCCCGAGCAGCCTAGTCGGGAGCATCGATTTTCGCCGCCCTTGCCCGATGGAGCATAAAATGTCCGCCGATCTCGATCGCCTCGACCTCAAGATCCTGGACCGGCTCCAGATCGACGCCGCCGATTCATCGAGCGCGATCGCCGAGCACGTCGGCCTTTCGCAATCGCCCTGCTGGCGCCGGATCCAGCGGCTGAAGGACCAGGGCTACGTCAAGCGGCAGGTGGCGATCCTCGACCGCGAGAAGTTCGGCGAGAGCATGTATATCTTCGCCCAGCTCAAGGTCTCGCGCCTCACCGACGACCAGCGCGAGCGATTCGTCAACGCGCTGCAGGACATCGACGAGGTGACCGAGGCCTATACCCTGTTCGGCGAGATGGACGTGATCCTGAAAGTGCTGGCGCCCAATATCGCCTGGTACCAGAACTTCACCTTCCGCCGGCTGCTCCGCCTGCCGGGGGTGGAGGACGTGCGCTCGACCGCGACGCTCTCGGAACTCAAGTGCACGCATCGCATCCCGCTGCCCGCGCTCTGAGCGGCGCGCGCCGATGCATCATTTATGCGCCTCGCCGCCCGGCGCGCGCGGCTTCGCATAGGCCATGCGCGCATGCTTGCGATAGGGTGCAGGGCATGAGTTTCGCCCGCCAAGCCGCCGCCATCGCCGCCACCGCGCCCCTCGCCGGGGCAGTCCTCGCCGCGCTCGCCTTCGCCGCCCCGGTCGCGGCCCGGGAAGCGCCGCAGGAAGCGCCGCAGGCAGCGCGGGAGGGATCGCCGCCCCGCTTCGACCTGCTGCTGGCGCCCGGCGACCGCGACGGCGACGGGACGATCGAGACGCTCGGCGTCACCGCGACGGTGGCCGATGCGCCGGCGACCTTCCGCCTCCCGCTGGTGCTCAACACCGTCGCAACGTCCGCCGCGGACATCGCGCAGCTTTCGTTCACCGACGCGCGCGGGCCGCTGGCCACGACGGTCGAGGACGAGCGGCCCGATCCGGCGAACGCGATCCGGCGCTGGCACGCGGAGCGGCCGCCCGAAGGGCCGCTGACGATCCGTTATGCCCTCGCGATCGATCCCGACCGGCCGTTCATGGCCCTGCCGCAATACGAGTTGCGGACCGGGCCGGCGGGCTTTTCCGGGGCGGGGACGGCCTTCGTCGTCCTGCCCGAAGACGACGTGCGGCGCGACGTGCGCGTGGCCTGGGACCTGTCCGCCCTGCCCGCGGGGGCGCTCGGCGTCTCCAGCCTCGGGGTCGGCGATGCCCGTTCCGAACGCGCGCTGTCGGCGGGCGATCTCGCCTCCACCTACTACATGGCCGGCCGGCCCGAGCTCTTCCGGTCGGACGGGTTCTTCGCCGCCTGGCAGGGGGCGCTCGGCTTCCCGGGGCACGAACTGATGCAATGGGCGGCCGATCTCCACGCCTTCTACGGCCGCTTCTTCCGCCACAGGCCGGCGACGTTCGGGGTCTTCGGCCGGACCAACGCGGTCAACCCGGGCAGCGGGATCGGCCTGACCGACAGCTTCGCCTTCACCTTCGACGAACATACCCCGGCCGACGAGCTGAAGGGCCTGCTGGCGCACGAGATGCTCCACGCCTGGGTCCGGTCGCTCAGCGACGGGGGCGACGGGGCGAGCGGCCTGGCATCATCCTGGTTCAGCGAGGGCCTGGCCGTGCATTACCAGCGGATGTTGCCGTGGCGGGCGGGCCTGATCGACGACGAGGCCTTCCTGGCGGACCTGAACGCGACCGCGGGCCGTTATTACACCAATGCCCTGATCGCGACGCCGAACGAACAGGTCCCGGCCGGGTTCTGGCGCGACACGCGCATCCGCGTCCTGCCCTACGATCGCGGATCGCTCTATTTCGCCGCCCTCGACGAGGATATTCGCGCGGCGTCGGGCGGGGCGCGCAGCCTCGACGACCTCGTGCGCGCGATGCTGGCCGAGCGGCGCGCGGGCCGGCCGATGGACCGGGCGCTGTTCGAACGGCTGCTGCACGCCGAACTGGGCGACGACGGCCTGGCCGGGCTGGAGGCGATGCTGGCCGGGGACACCGTACTCCCCTCCCCCGACGCATTCGGCCCCTGCTTCACGCGCGTCACGCGGCCGCTGCGCCGTTTCGACCTGGGCTTCGACCCCGCCGTCCTCGTTGCAGAGGAGCGCGTGGTCACCGGCCTCAAGCCCGGATCGCAGGCCGCGCGGGCCGGGTTGCGAAACGGCGACCGGATCGTGAACCGCTTCCCGCAGGATTCGCTCCAGGGCGACCAGGAAGCGACGCTGACCCTCCAGGTCGAGCGCGACGGCCGCCGGTTCGAGATCACCTACCTCCCCCGCGGCGAGACGGTCGAGGCCTACCAGTGGCAACCCCGGGACTGCGCCCGACGCTAGCCCCGGGCGGCGCGCGGCAGGTCGGCGCTGCAGTTCCTCCTGACAACGTGTCGCAGCAGCTCTTCGCAGGCCGTTCCGCAAATTTGCGTAACTTGCACCCAGGCCCCGACAGGCGTAATCAAGTTGCCTCGATGCGTTTGGGGGGAACGGATCATGACATATCGTGCACTTCGGTCGCTGGCGACCGTCATGGCTGTATCGCTGGCGACGCCGGTCGTTGCCCAGGAAAGAATCCAGCCTAATTCCCAATACTTTATGGTTAGCGAGTTCTTCGTTCCCGATGGGAGCGGAGAGCTGGAGGAATATCGCGCCGCGGGCTTCGCGCAGCCGGCGGCGACCGGTGTTTCGCCGCGGCTCTGGCTCCTGCCGGTCATGTCGGTCGATCCCGAGTCGCTGACCTTTTACGACGAGCGGGGCATCCCGTTCACGCCCAGCCAGTATTCGGACAGGACGGCCGCCTCGATATCGGTGCCGATCCGGTACGATGCCTCGATGCCCGATGCGCGCGAACGCGCCGGGATCGCGGCGGCGCTGAAGGGGGAATCGCTGAACCGGTGGGCCACGCACTGGCTGGCCGGCCCCGACAGGCCCTTCGTGCACCCGCCGCTGGCCGGAAACCCGGCGGTGGGCAACCTGGTGTTCCAGGCCTATCAGCAGTACAAGCCGTTCTACGACAAGCTCGGGCAATACGCGAAGGCCTACGAAGGGTATCAGCCGCACGCGGCGACCCTCAACGAAGTGCGGGTGCAACTGCTGGTTGACGGCGAAGTGATCGCCATGCGCGATTATTCCGGCTCGCTGGTCAATTTCGGCAATTCGATGCCCTCGCTGACGGTGACCGCGCCCACGCTCTACCAGCAGAACAAGATCGCGGCCGGCGATTTCGAGGTCAACGTCGGCTATCGCTTCCTCGATGCGAAAACCTCGGTGGTGGAGGGGCGCTACGACGTCCGCCAGGTCCTGCGCCAGTTCGTGGAGGAAACGCGCCGCGCCAAGACCAAGCGGACTTCGTCGGGCTGGCAGGTTCTCGGCTTCGGAAGCCGGCGGTCGCGGCTGAAGACCTCGCTGGAAGAGAACTTCACGTCCAATGCCAACGTCGAGCAGATGGAAGGCACCCGCGTCGTGACCTACGACGCGACCGACGACATGCTAGACAGTTTCGAGGCCGCGTTCTTCCCCGCGCTCAGCAAGCAGCAGTTGTTCGACCGGCACATGAAGGCGGCCGAACAGGCGCAGGCATCGGGCAAGGACGACCTGGCCAAGCTGCATCGCGACTATGCGACCGCCATCGCCAACGACGATGAAATGGCCGAAGTCGATATCGACAAGGCGGCCGCCGCGCTGTCCGCGCAGGATTATGCCGGCTTCATCGCCCACGGCATGCGCTTTTCCAACAGCAGCCACCAGCGCACCGACAATTTTCGGCGGGTGGTCAACACCACCGCGGAAATCGAACAGCACAAGGAATGGCTGGATTACCGCACGCAGACGGTCCAGCGCGAAACGACGGTGCCCGTGGCAATCGAGGCGGGCCGCGAGTGGAAGGCCGCGATGGGGCTGTGCGAAGCCGGCAACATGACGGTGCCGATCTTCCGCCCCTACATGCCGCCGCAGCCGCGCCAGGTTACCGTGCTGTCGTGCATCGAGCCGCAGGGGCCGCTGCACAAGGCGGGTTTCCAGCCGGGCATGTGGGTCGTCGATTTCGACGGGCAGACCGTCAGCAGCATTTCCGACATCGAGAACCTGCTGGCCGCCCGCGAACCGGGCGATCACATCAATGTCCGCTATATCGACGTGCCCGCATCGACCCCCATGCAGACGGCGGTTTCCAGCCGGTGGGTCACGCTGGGTCGCCGGCCGTGATGCACCGGCGGCGCGCCGGCACCGCGCTGGCCGCGCTCATGCTGGCCGGGCAGCCGGCCCTGGCCGCGGCGTCTTCGTGCATGGACGGCGATCCGCAGGCCTGGCTCGACACCCCGGCCCAGCGCGCGCTCTATACGCGGCTCGGCGCATACCTTTCGTGCCCCGACCACCCGGTCGACGGACCGCTCGCCGATCGGGCGGCGTGCAACTACTTCGTCGGCAAGGTGCTGCAGGAGGAATTCGGGGTGGACGACTTCGTCCGCCCCACGGGCGGCTGGCTGACCGCCAACGAGATCGCGGCGAAGGTGGCCGCGCCGCAGTCGCGCTGGCGCAGCCTCGGCCCCGCGGCCAGCCAGGCCGCGCTGCGCCGGGCGAGCGAGGCGGCAGGCGAGGGGGCGGCGGTGATCGCCGTCAGCACCGGGTCGCCCGGCCACGTGGCGCTCGTCCTGCCCGGGGCGCTGCGGCGCTCGGGCAACTGGAAGCTCGACGTACCCAATTCGGCCTCGTTCTCGCTCGGCGCGGTCGAGAAAGCCTATGTCTTCTGCCGCCTGTCCTATGCCTTCGGCGGGCCGGAGGGCGTGACCCTCTATCGCCGCGAGAGCTGACCGGCATCGCCCCGGGCGGCGCGCCGGCGGGGGTGCTCAGCGCAGGCGGGTCCAGGTCTTGGTGCGGCAGAAGATCGCGGCCTTGCAGCCCTTGACCTCCAGCTTGCCGTCGGCCCGCAGCGTCAGGTAGCCGGTGGCCGCGCCGTCGCCCGATTCCGGGTCGTAGACCGGGCCGCCCTTCCACTCGCGCGGGCCGCCGCGGAAATCGCGCAGAACGACCAGCCCCTTCAGCCGGCGGTTTCGCAGCGAGCGGTCGGCATTGCGCACGTCGCGCAAGTCGGGGTTCGCGCGCAGGCGGCGGGCATCGACGATCCGGCCGCACAGCGCCTCGCCGCAGCGGTAGATCTCGACTTTGCCACCCTCGCTGCCCGTGGCCCACAGGCCGGTGATCGGGCTCGCGCTGGCCGCGGCCGGGACGGCGGCGACGAGCAGCGCGGCAATCGCAACGAGGCGTTTCATGCGGGCACCTTTCCGTCTGCGGGCGGAGCGAGCGTCTCGAGCGCGCGGGCGACCAGCGCGCGGTCGTCGTGCTGCCACGGGTGGAAGCCGGGGCGCATGTATCCCAGCGCGCCCGATACCAGCAGGCGCATGGCCCCGCCGCTCCCGTAGAGATAGCGCAGCAGCCGGGCCCAGGTCCGCCAGTCGTTGCGCCCGTCCTGCGCCAGGAGGCCGGCCGTATTGGCGAAGACGACATAGTGGAAGCGGACGGTGGCCGCCCCCATCGCGAAGGATCGCCGCAGCCAGCGCCGCCAGCGCGGCAGATGGCGCGAGGCGTGGAGCCAGGTGTCGTAGGCAACCGCCTTGTGCTCGATTTCCTCGATCGCGTGCCAGCGCCACATGCGCTGCGCCTCCGGGTCGGCGCCTTCGAGGTGCGCCGGGTCGGACAGGACCGCGTTGGCGAGCGTGGCGGTGAAGTGCTCCAGCGCGCAGGTCGCGGCCAGTTGCATCATCGGCGGGCGCCGCCTGGCCCAGGCGATCGTGCGCGCCGCGCGGTCTTCCGCCGGGGCGATGTCGAACCCCGCCTCGCGTGCCTGCTTGTTGAAGAACACGTGTTCGCGCGTGTGCATCGATTCCTGGTAGATGAAGTCGTCGATCTGTTCGCGCAGCGCCGGCGGGGCGTCGTCGCGATAGTGGCGCACCGCGGTCATGAAGAACTTCTCCCCCACCGGGAAGGTCGAGGACAGGGCGTTGAAGAACGCCGTGCGCCCAGGGTCGCCCCCGTGCCACCAGCGCCGTTGCGCCTCGCCCCGGCCGAATTTCCAGTTGCGCTTGCGGATCGCCAGGTCGTCGGGTGTTCGTGAACGGGCCATTTGCAAACCTCCTTGTCTTCGGGACCCCGTTTAATTGACATTGATGTAAATGTAAAGACGAGTCCTGCAAGACGCAGGCAGGGGGTGACGCGCGCGGGCACTTCTGTATGTGCTATCAGGCATCTAGGCCGGATTTGGCCGGCTGGTCATGGAGGGGCAGATGGCAGACCCGAAAGTTCCGCGGGTCCGGCGGCGCAAGCGCATGGGCGACGAAGTGCGCGAGGAGGCCCTCGTCGCGGCGCGAAGGCTGCTGCTCGATCGCGGGCCGTCGGCCGTCACCGTGGCCAATGTCGGCGCGGCGATCGGCATGTCGCACGCCAATGTCCTGCACCATTTCGGCTCCGCCGCGAGCCTGCAGTCCTCGCTGATGGGCAAGATGATCCGCGATCTCACCGATGCGCTCGACAACGTGGTCGAGCTGCTCAAGACCGACGCAGCTGCCCCGCGCACGGTGACGGACAAGGTGTTCGACGCCTTCGACCGGGGCGGCGCCGGGCAGCTCGCCGCCTGGATCATCCTGTCGGGCGACGTCGAGCAGCTCGCCCCGGTGCGCGACGCGGTCCGCGCCCTGGTCGAGGCGATCATGGGCCAGGCGAACGACGACAACGCCGATGCCCGCGTGCGCGCCGCCGTGCTGATGATGGCGGTCAGCGCGTTCGGCGACGCGGTGATCGGCCCCCACTTGCGCGAGATGCTCGACCAGGACGAGCGCGCGATGCGCGATCTCGTCACCCGCATCCTGCCGCTGTTCCTGCTGCCCGACGGGATTCCCCCCGCCGCCCCGTGACGCCGCGCGCCTGTCGGCCAGCCACCGGCCCAACCACCAGCCCCGGCCCCGGCCCCGCCCCGCGCGTTGACAGCGTGAGACAACTGCGCCACGAAACCGTCGATGGCCCGCGGAAAGAAGCGTTCGACGATCGTCGATGTCGCCAAGCTGGCGCAAGTGTCGCCCAAGAGCGTCTCGCGCGTGTTCAACAACGAACCGCACATCACGCCGGCGCTGCGCAAGAAGGTGCTGCGCGCGGCGGAAACGCTGAATTACCACCCCAATGTCATGGCCCAGGGGCTGGTGCGCCGGCAATCCTACCTGATCGGGCTGGTCTATGAAAAACCCAGCCCGAGCTACGTGGTCGAGCTGCAGCGCGGCGCGCTCGAGCGGCTGCACGGCGAACGCTACCGCCTGATCGTGCTGCCGGTCGAATCGGTCGGCGACCACCCGCAGGACGTCGTCGCCACGATCCGCTCCGCCGCGCTCGACGGGGTGATCCTGGCCCCGCCCGCGGCCGACCATCCCGAGGTGCTCGACGGGCTGCTTCAGGCGCGCGTGCCCTTCGCCCGCATCACCCCGCAATCGCGCGAAGGCGTGGGCCTGTCGACGACGATGGACGACATCGCCGCCGGGCGCGAGATCGCCGAACACGTGATCGGCCAGGGCCACCGGCGGATCGCGATCATCAAGGGCGACCCGGCCCACCCGGTCAGCGAACAGCGGCTGGCCGCCTATCGCGCCGCGTTCGAGGACGCGGGGGTCGCGTACCTGCCCGAACTGGTCGAAACCGGCGATTTCAGCTTCGAATCGGGGTACGAGGCGACGAGGCGCATCCTCTCGCGCAAGCTGCGCCCGACCGCGATCCTGGCGCAGAACGACGACATGGCCGTGGGCGCGATGTCGGCCGCGCGCGAGCTGGGGTTCGACGTGCCGGCAGACCTGAGCGTGGCCGGGTTCGACGATTCGGAAATCGCGCGCGTGGTCTGGCCGCGGCTGACCACGGTGCGCCAGCCGGTCGTCGAGATGGCCCATACAGCGGCCGACATGCTGCTGCGCGAACTGGCGGGCGAAGATCCCGGCCCCACAGTGGTCCACACGCACAGCCTGGTCGAACGCCTCACCGTCGCCCCGCCGCCCGCGGCCTGACCGGCGCGCGCCCGGCCCGCCCGCACCCCGGCGGTCCCCCCGCCCGATCAGCGCCCGGTCAGCGCCCGATCAGCGCCCGGCCCAGCCGGCCCCCACGCCGAACGCCGGCCGCCGCGTTTCCGCCGGGTCGAGCAAGCGTGCCAGGATTGCATCGTGGGTCGGCGCCGCGCGGCGGAAGGCCAGCATCGCGCCGCGCAACTGCCCGATCACCTCGCGCACTTCGGCTGCGGGCACGGCCCCGGCCAGCGGGTCGATCGCCGCCGGCACCAGCCCCATGCCGTGCATGACGTAGAACCAGTTGATGTCGGCGAACAGCTCGCGCTGGCGCGCGGCGATCCGCCCGGTCCGTTCGAACAGCTCGATCTTCTCGGCCAGCGTATCGGGCAGGGCGAGGCCGCGCATGTGGTCCCAGAACGGCTCGCCCTCGCGCCGGTTGGGGGCATAGTGCAGCAGCAGGAAATCGCGGATATGCGCGTATTCGCGGTGGACGTCGCGGTTGTAGGCAGCCCGCAGCGCGGGGTCGAAACCGCGATCGGGGAACAGGTCCAGCAGCCGGTTGAGCCCGGTGTGGATCAGGTGGATGCTGGTCGATTCGAGCGGTTCGAGGAAGCCCGCCGCGAGCCCGATCGCGAGGCAGTTGCCGACCCAGGCGCGCCGGCGCAGCCCGGCGGTGAAGCGCAGCACGCGCGGCTGCGCCAGCGGCTCGCCGTCCAGCCCGGCCAGCAGTTCCGCCTCCGCATCGGCATCGTCGATGAAGTCGCTGGCATAGACGAGGCCGTTGCCGGTGCGGTGCTGCAGCGGAATGCACCATTGCCAGCCCGCGCTTTGCGCGGTGGCCAGCGTGTGCGGCGCGCGCCGGGCCTGCGCCGCGGTGGGCGCGGCGATCGCCCGGTCGCAGGGCAGCCAGTGCTTCCAGTCCTCGAACCCGGCGCCGAGCGTTTCCTCGATCAGCAGGCCGCGAAAGCCCGAGCAATCGATGTAGAAATCCGCCGACAGCGCCGTGCCGTCGTCGAAGGCGATCGCCGCGATCGTTTCCCCCTCGCCGCGCCGCGCGCCGACGATCCTCCGGTCGAGCCGCTCGACCCCCGCGCGCTCGGCATGGTCGCGCAGGAAGGCCGCGACCAGCCCGGCGTCGAAATGCAGCGCATAGGCGACGGCGCCGCCGGGCCACTGCCCGTCGGGCGAAGGGAAGGCGAACTTGCCGTCTTCGGCCAGCGCGGCGGCGGGGCACAGGTCGGCCAGCGTTTCGCCGTGCCCTTCGGCAAGGGTGCGGCAGTAGTAATGGTGAAAGGGGCGCCGGTTGATCGTCACGCCCAGGCTGCCGAACGGGTGCCAGTATTCGTGCCCCGGGTGCAGCCAGTCGCGAAAGCGGATGCCCAGCTTGAACGTCGCCTGGCAGCGGCGGATGAATTCCACCTCGTCCGCGCCGATATTGTGCAGGAAATCGAAGATCGGCGGGATCGTCGCCTCGCCCACCCCGACCGTGGGAATGGCCGAGGATTCGACCAGCGTTATCCGGCAGCCGCTGCCGCGCAGCACCCGGGCCAGCAGGGCCGCGGCGGACCAGCCCGCCGTGCCCCCGCCGACGATGCAGATCGATCGCAGCGGCCCCGCGCCGCCCGTCGCATCACCGCCCGTCGCCCTACCGCCCGTCGCGTCCCCCGTCATGGCTTGCCCCCTGGCGTCCCGGCCTTTCCTGTCCCGTCTTTCCCGGCGGGCTTCCGGTCGCCCCCCGCCGAGCCCCCCGCCGAGCCCCCCCCGAAAAACGCGATGGCGGCCGTTGCAAGCAAGGGCCGCCACCGGTTTTCGGGGAGGACCGAAAACTCAGAAAGTGAACTTCACCCCGCCGTAGATCCGGCGCGATCCCGACTGGTAGCGGAACGGCAGCTCGGGGAACTGCAGGTAGACGCTGGTATCGGCCTTGGTGATGTTGATCGCCTCGGCAAAGACCTCGAAATTGTCGGTCACGCTGTAGCTGATCTGCCCGTCGAGCTGGCCATAGGCCTTCTGGTAGATGCCCAGCGTCCGCGTGACCGAGCCGTCGGCGAAGCCGAAGTTGCCCATGTACTGCTTCGAACGCCAGCTGTAGCTGGCCCGCGCGGCGAAGCCGTAGCGTTCGAAATAGATCTGGCCGTTGGCCGAGTGCTTCGAGACCCCGGGCAGGGGCAGGCTGTCGGTGAAATCGGTGCTGAAGTCTGTCTCGGTGTCCGAGAACGTGTAGTTCGCGGTAAAGCCGAGGCCGAAATCGAACGCGTACTGCGCCGCCAGTTCGAGCCCCTTGACCCGGCCGCCCGAACCGTTCGCCGGCTGCGAGACCGGCCCCATGCGGCCGCCGCCCTGGTCGTTGACGAAGACCGCCACCGTTTCGTTGACGATGAAGCTATCCACTTCCTTCCAGAACAGCCCCGCCGACAGCAGGCCCTGGTCGCCGAAGTAGTGTTCCACCCCGAGGTCGAACTGGTAGGCGCGGAACGGATCGAGCTCCGCGTTGCCGCGCGAGCCGTTGGTGAACTTGAACAGGTCGTCCGCCGGGTCGCGCGTGAACTGGGTCGAGAAACCCTGGCCCAGCGAGACGAGCGGCTGGCGGGCGACCACGCGCGCGGCCGAAAACCGCACCTTGGTCCCCTCGCTCACGTCAAACACCGCGTTCGCGCTGGGCAGGAAATCGGTATAGCTGCGCACGACGGTATTGGTCGTGAAATCGCGCAGCACGCCGTTCCAGCTGTCGGTGCCCCAGTAACTGGGATCGGCATTGGCCGGCTGGTTCTGGTCCACCGTCAGCTTGGTGTTGACGACCCGCAGGCCGACGTTGACGTGATAGGGATCGTCCACCCCGCCCACGTCTGCCATGACGTAGCCGGCCTTGGTCTCCTCCTTCACGCGGTAGGTCTGCAGCGGGTCTTCGAAGAAAGTGAACGGCGTGTCGGGATAGAGCGCCTGGATCCATTCGAGCGCATTGGTCATCTGCGACCGGTCGGCCACCAGCACCGTGTCGCCCTGGACGCGGCCGCCGCCGGCGAAGTTCTCGATCGCCTCGACCCGCTCGGGATTGCTCACCGGCGTCTGGTAGGGGGTGATCAGCGCCGGCGAATTGCCGAAGCGGCTGCACCCGGCAAAAGCGGCCGGCTTGTTCGGTTCGGGCAGGTCGCAGATCTTGTACCCGATCGCGCCGTCCTGGAAATAGCCGTAGGGCGTCCAGTTGTACGAATAGCCTTCGACCCGCTCGTCTTCCGGGATCGCGGTGGCATCCATCTCGCCCTTGCCGCTGTAATCGGCGAGGTAGCGGCCGGAAACGAAATCGACCGTGCGCTGGCCATAGCGGAAGCCGGCGCTGAGCGTGACCGTGTCCTCGAAGCTGTCGTCGACGTCGTAGGCGAAGTCCGCCCGCAGCGAATGCCCGTCGATGTCCGACCGGTCGCCGAAGGCCCAGTGCGACTTGAAGAACCCGTATTCGGGGTTGCTGAACAGGTCTTGCGGGCTGCTCGGCGCGATCCCGAAGCTGGGGAAATCGCCGTTGGCGTAAGTGAAATCGAACGTCGGCGGCGCGGCGTCGTTGGGCGTGAAACCGGGCTGCGGGCCCGAGGTGCCCGGCCCGCGCACGCCGTAGGCGGTATAGCGCACGTCGTTGTTGGCAACCTCGCGCTCCATGCTCGACGAGGCGTAGTTGGCCATGATCGAGGCGCGGAAATTGGTGTCGTTGTCCCAATCGACGGCGAACTGCAGGTTGTCGGACTTGATGTTCGAAACGTCGACGAACGAAATCGCCTCGGCCGACTGGGCGCGGACCGTGCCCTCCAGCAGGACGCCGTTGTCGTTGATCGTGTAATCGCCGACGAGGCCCTGCGATTCGCCCTGGCCGAAGGGAAACTTCACCGAGGCTTCGCGCGTGTCGATCTTCAGGTCCGAATGGAAATACTGCGCGCTGACTTCGAGCGTGTCGGTCGGGCGATAGGTGATCCCCAGCGAGGCGCCCCAGCGCCGGCGATACTGGTCGCGATCGGTGACGTAGCGGTACTCGGGCGCGTAATAGTTGGTCGGCACGGTGTCGCGGTCGCGGCGCCCCTCGTCGAAGGCCCAGTTGCCGCGGTTGTCGCCGCCCAGCACGTTGACGTGATTGTTCGTCTTCTCGTAGCTGAAAGAGGCGATCACGCCGAGACGGTCGTTGAAATTGTAACCCAGGACCGCGGCGCCCGCCGGCTCCCAGCCTGAAATCTCGCTGCCCTTGCTCATCTTGGCATTGCCGGCCAGCGTCAGCCCGTCCTTCAGGTTCAGCGGGTTGCGCGTCTTCAGGTTGATGATGCCGCCCAGCCCGCCTGCCAGCAGCGAGGCATTGGGGGACTTGAACACCTCGATCCCGCCGATCAGCTCGGACGGCACGCCTTCGAGGCTGTCGTTGCGGTTATAATTGCCTTCGCCGACCTTGTAGACTTCCAGCCCGCTGACGAAGAGCTCGCCGTTGAGCAGGGTCACGTTCTGCTCCAGCCCGCGGATGCGGACTTTCGATCCCTGGCCGTTCTCGCGGTCGATCTGGATGCCCGGCAGGCGCTGGAGCGATTCGGCCACGTTCTGGTCGGGGAACTTGCCGATATCCTCGGCCGTGACCGATTCGATGATCAGATTCGATTCGCGCTTGGCGTTGAGCGCGCTCTCGAGCGAGGCTCTGAAGCCGGTGACGACGATGACGTCGCCGCCCGGCTCCGCGGCCGGTTGGGCAGCCGTTTCGGGGGCCGCCTGCTGGCCGGTGTCGGCCGCGTCCGCCGCCTGGGCGAAGGCCGGCGGGGTGGCAACGCCCAGGGCCAGGACCGATGCGGCGGCCAGGAACGTGGAACGGTTTCGTGAACTCCGGCTGTGCATTTCAGTATCCTCCCAAAACCGCATCTTCGCGTGCGGATTTCTCTCGTAATGCGCCGATCGCCTGGCCCGACTCGGGCACCGGCGACCCAATGCGACTTTACTGGTTGCATAAATCTGTCAACGTTGTCAAACAGCACCTGTCACTAGCGGAAAAATCGCGACCTTCCGCGATATTTTCTGTCAAGGTTGTCAGACCCGGCTCGACCCGAGGAGAACGACGGGCGGCCGCGGCCGGATGGGATGGGGATACATGCTTTCGAAGACGCTTCTATCGACCGCGGCCGCCGCCGCGCTCGCAACCGCCGGCCCGGGCACCGCCCCGGGCACCGGCCCGGGCGCGGAGACGGGCGCCGAGACGGGCGCCGAGACGGGCGCTGCGGACGCGGGCGAATCGGCCCAGGCCCTGCCGCCCGAGGCGACCGTCCATCCCGAGCGGTGGCCCGAAGTGGCCTTCCCCGTCGTCCTGACCGCGCAGGACGAGGCCGAGGTCCAGGACCTGCTCGCCCGGATGACGCTGGAGCAGAAAGTGGGCCAGATCATCCAGGCCGACATCGCCAGCGTCACCCCCGCCGAAGTGCGCGAGTACCGGCTCGGCTCGGTCCTCAACGGCGGCAACTCGGGTCCGGGCGGCAACGACCTCGCCCCGCCGCAGGACTGGCTGGCGCTGGCCGACGCGTTCCACGAGGCATCGATGGACGCCCCCGCGGGCGAACCGGCGATACCGATCGTCTGGGGCACCGACGCGGTCCACGGCCACAGCAATATCGTCGGCGCGACAATCTTTCCCCACAACATCGGCCTCGGCGCAGCGCGCGACCCCGAGTTGATCGAGCGGATCGGCCGGGTCACCGCGGTCGAGATCCGCGTCACCGGGCAGGAATGGACGTTCGCCCCGACCGTCGCCGTGCCGCAGGATTTTCGCTGGGGCCGCGCTTACGAGGGCTATTCCTCCGACCCCGCGCTGGTCGCCGCTTATGTCGGCAGCATGATTCGCGGGCTCCAGGGGCCGCCTTCGACCGCGCGCATCCTCGCCGGCCCGCACGTCGCCGCCAGCACCAAGCACTACCTCGCCGACGGCGCGACCATCGACGGCAAGGACCAGGGCGATGCCGCGATCTCCGAGCTGGAGCTGCGGCTGGTCCACGGCGCGCCCTATATCCCGGCGATCGAGAACGGCGTCGCGACGGTGATGACGAGCTTCTCCAGCTGGAACGGGGTCAAGCTCTCGGCCCATCGCGGGCTGGTGACCGACGTGCTGAAGGGGCGGATGAACTTCGGCGGGCTGGTGGTCACCGACTGGAACGCCCACGGCCAGGTCGCCGGTTGCACCAACGCGAGCTGCCCGAAGGCGGTCGCGGCCGGGATCGACATGTTCATGGCGCCCGACAGCTGGCGCAGCCTCTATCGCAGCACGCTGGCCCAGGTGCGCGACGGCACGATACCGATGGAGCGGCTCGACGATGCCGTGGCCCGCGTTCTGCGCGTCAAGCAGCGGCTCGGCCTGTTCAAGATGGGCAAGCCTTCGCAGCGGCCGCTCTCCGGGCAGTACGAACTGCTCGGCGCGGCCGACCACCGCGCGGTCGCGCGCGAGGCGGTGCGCAAGTCGCTGGTCATGCTCAAGAACACCGGCGTCCTGCCGCTGAAGCCGGATGCGCGCATCCTCGTCGCGGGCGACGCGGCCGACGATATCGCGCGCCAGTCGGGCGGCTGGACCTTGAGCTGGCAGGGCACCGGGCTCGACAACAGCCTGTTCCCCGGCGCGACCTCGATCTGGGACGGGATCGAGAGCGCGGTGACGTCCGCCGGCGGCCATGCCGAACTGTCGGTCGAGGGCGACTATGGCCAGCGGCCCGACGCGGCGATCGTGGTCTTCGGCGAAACGCCCTATGCCGAGTTCCAGGGCGACATCGCCTCGCTCCAGCTGCGGCCCGAGCTGCGCCGGCCGATCGAGACGATGCGCAAGCTGCGCGCGCAGGGGATCCCTGTCGTGGCCGTCATGGTCACCGGGCGGCCGCTCTACGTGAACGAGGCGCTCAATGCCGCCGACGCCTTCGTCACCGCGTGGCTGCCCGGGTCCGAGGGCGGGGGCGTGGCCGACGTGCTGTTCGCGGGCGAGGACGGCGCGCCCCGGCACGATTTCCGCGGCCTGCTGCCGGCGGCCTGGCCGGCGACGGCGCGGCACGGCGGCCCGACGCTGTTCCCGTTCGGATACGGCCTGCGCTACGCCGACGGCCCCCGCCCATGGGCGCCCCTGGCCGAAGACAGCGGCGTCACCGACGACGGGGGCAATGGCGGCGTGTTCTTCGAGCGCGGCGTGCCGGCTTCCGCCTGGTCGCTCACCGTCACCCGCGCCGATGGGGGGGATTCGCTGCGGGTCACGACCGTCCCGGCCGAAGCGCTGTCGGGCCGCGTGCGGATCGCGGCGACCGATCACGAGGTGCAGGAAGGCGCGCGAAGCTTCACCATCGCGGCCGATCCGGCAGGCACCGCGATCGAACTGGGAACGTTCGACGCGATAGACCTGACGCGGCAGACGAATGGCGACGTCCTGCTGCTGGCCACGGTGCGCCTCGATGCGCCGCTGGCGCAGCCGCTGGACATGGCCGTGCGTTGCGAGGGGCAGGAATGCGGCACGCCCGTGGCCATCGACGCGTTCAGCGCCCTGCCGACCGGCGAATGGCGCACGCTTGGCGTGCCGTTGAAGTGCTTTCGCGCGGCGGGCGCCGACATGGCCGGCATCAGCGCACCGTTTCGCCTGGTGACCGATGGGGCAGCGCGTTTCAGCCTCGCACGGGTCGCGCTCGGCAGCCTGTCGGAAGCCGACGTCGTGGCGGGCTGCTCCACCGATTGATGCCCGCGCGGGCCGCGGCTAGCGGGCCGGCATTCGCGGCCGCTCGCGCACCGCGAGGATGACGATCGCACCGATGCCCTTGATCGCCGCGAACGCCAGCAGGACCGGCGTGAAATCCTGCGGCGCGGCAAGCTGCCACACGATCAGCGTGCCGACGATCGCCGGGGCGGTGTTGGTCAGGTTGACCAGCCCCAGGTCGCGCCCCCTGCGATCGGGGCGGGGAAGCAGTTGCATCGCGAACGTGACATGGAGGCTCAGGAACACCGCGGTCCCGGTGGCATAGACGCAGAACGCCGCTGCGCCCTGCCAGGCATTGTCTGCCCCCGCCATGCCGAGCAGGCCCACCGTCCCGACCAGCGCGGCCCCGCACAGGAACGGCTTGCGCCTGCCCGAGAGATCCGACCAGCGGCCGAGCGCCAGCGCCACCGGCAGGGGGATGATGTAGGAAATCGTCAGCACCGTGCCGACCAGCCCGGCCGCGTCGCTGCCCGCCGGCACCAGCGTCTTGAAGTAATAGAGCAGGTAGAGCGTGAGCGTGGCGCAGCTCAGTTGGACGAGGAGGCGCGAGATCGAGGCGATCACGATGTCGCGCCGGTCCCACGGCACGGCGAATTCGGGCGCGAGCGCCTGCCGTTCCGGCCGCAGGGCCAGCAGCGGCAGTATCAGGACGAGCGCCGCCGCCGGCACGAGTGCAAACCGCGCCATCTCGACCAGGCCGGACGCGGCCAGGAGAACGACCGAGAAGGCCGCCGCCACCGGGTTTCCCAGCGCCAGCAATCCGCCCGCCAGTCCCTTGCGGCGGGCGGGGACTTCTTCGGCGACGATCGCGAACAGCGGGGCCAGGACCGCGTTGATCGCCGCCTGCGCGAAGGCGACCGCCAGCACCAATTGCGCCGGCGTGCGGGCGAGGACGAGAACCACGTAGGACAGCGCGAGCGCCGCCAGCCCGCCCATGACCCAGCGCCGGCGGCCCCCGCCCCGCGCGGCCGAGAGGTCGCTCAGCCAGCCGAAGAACACGTTGGCCCCGCTGGCAACGATCCCGCCGACGATCGCCGTCGCGGTGAGCAGGTCGATCTTGGCCGCTTCGTCCAGCACCTCCACCCGCATGGGCAGGAGAAGGCTGAACAGCGGGAGATAGGCGATCACGCCGCCGGCATTGGCCAGCGCGACGGCGAGGAGGAGGATCGCGCTGCGCGTGCGGGGCTGGGCCGGGACCATCACGCGCCAGCCTTGCCGGTCCGGGGCCGGCAAGGCAATCCGCGGCGTTGCGCCGCGATCAGGCGGCTGCCGGTCGTCGCGCGTAGATCCCGAAAGCCGCGATCACCGCATAACAGGCCGCGGGCAGCACGAGCGAGAACGCCAGGCTGCCGCTGAGGTCGGCCAGCGCGCCGGTCGCCAGCGGGATGACCGCGCCGCCGAAGATCGCGACGTTGATGATGCCCGACCCGTCCGCAGCCCGGCTCCCGAGCCGCTCGCAGGCGAGCGAGAATATGGTCGGGAACATGATCGCGTTCATCAGCCCGATCGCCAGCAGGCTGTAGGCGGCCAGCGTCCCGCTGCTGTTGGTGGAGAGCGCGATCAGCGCGATCGCGCCGGCCGCCACCGCGGCGAGGATCTTGCCCGGGCTGATCACCCGCAGCAGGGCCGACCCGATGAACCGGCCGACCATCGCCCCGCCCCAGTAGAGCGCGACCATCCAGCCGACGACGTGCTCGGGCTCGCCCAGTACGTCGTCGAGCATCAGGTAGTTGATCACGATCGAGCCGATCGCGACTTCCGCGCCGACATAAAGAAAGATGCACAGCGCCCCGAAGCCGAAGCGCGGGCGTTTCAGCAGGTCCAGCCCCGCCAGCCCGCTCGAGGCCTCGTGCCTTTCGCCCTGCAGCCGGTTGCGGAACAGCCAGACCGCGCCCGCGACCACGGTGATCGCCAACGCGAGGCCGAGGTAAGTCTTCACGATCATCGCCGATTCGGCGGTGCGATAGGCCGCCAGCGCGGCGCCTTCGAAGTCCTCCGCCGAGACGTCGGCCAGCTGGCCGAGGATCAGCCCCGCGCCGACCAGCGGGAAGACGAAAGTGCCGAAGGAATTGAACGCCTGGGCGAACGTCAGCCGGCTATGCGCGGTTTCCTGCGGGCCGAGCAGGCTGATCAGCGGGTTCGCCACGACCTGCACGATCACCACCCCGCTTGCCAGGATGAACAGCGCAAGCAGGAACAGCGGATAGAGGGCGGTGGTGCTGGCGGGAATGAACAGCAGGCAGCCCGCGGTCATCGTCATCAGCCCCGCGACCGCCCCGCGCATGTAGCCGATCCGCTTGACCAGTTTCGCGCCCGGAATGCCGATCACCAGGTAGGCGGCGAAAAAGCAGAACTGCACCAGCATGGCCTGGGTGTAGTTGAGCGTAAACAGCTCCTTCAGCTTGGGAATCAGCACATCGTTGAGGCTGGTGATTCCGCCGAAGATGAAGAACAGCGCGAAGACGAAAGGCGGCAGGCTCGGCGCATGGACCTGCCCCTGCCCTTCCGCCGGCCGCGTATCGCCCGCCGAAACATGCTCCGCCGCCACGGCCGCCGTGTCGCTCGCCACCATCACCCTCCCTCGCCGACCGCTTCCCCGCGCGCCGTACAGACCCTGGCTTATGGAAGCGAGCAGTGTCTGTCAACGTTGTCAGACAGCGCCGCGGTCCGGGGAGATGGGGTGCGCTGGTTGGGGCTCAGGAAACGTAACGGTGCCATTCCCCCCGAAGAAGGAAGGGATGGAGCGGGTGAAGGGAATCGAACCCTCGTCGTCAGCTTGGGAAGCTGCTGCTCTACCATTGAGCTACACCCGCGCTCCGGGAAGGCGCGCATTTGCCTGAAGGTGGCGCGCCGGTCAATCGGGGATAAGCAGCGAATGGCCCGCGCGCACGCATTCGAGCAGCCAGTCGCGCGCGATGCGTACCCGTGGCAAGCCGTGCATGTCGCGATGGGTGACGATCCAGAAGCTGCGCACGATCGCGCGGTCGGGGCAGACGGGCACCAGCCCGGGGGCCTGGTCGCCGATGAAGCACGGGAGCACGCCGATCCCGGCCCCTTCCTCGATCAGGCGGCTTTGCGCGTTGATGCTGGTCGAGCGGATATCCGCCGACAGGCCCGCGTGGAAATCGTCGAGATAGTTGAGCTCGGGCGCATAGAGCAGTTCCGGGATATAGCTGACGAGCCGATGGCCGCGCGCGAGGTCGGCCGGCTGCGCGGGAGCCGGGTGCCGGGCAAGGTAATCCGGGCTGGCGTAGAGCCGCAGGCTGTAATCGGCCAGCTTGCGCGCGATGACGGGCCCCGCCTGCGGCCGCGACAGCATGACCGCGAGATCCGCCTCGCGCCGCGACGGGCTGAGGAACCCGCTGCTGGCGACGAGTTCGATCGACAGGTCCGGGTGGCTCCGGGCGAAGGCGGGGAGATAGCGGGTGAGGAAGCGGCTGCCGAACCCCTCCGACACGCTGAGGCGCAAGTTGCCGCCGAGGCCCGAGCGCCGCTGGCGCACGCTGTCGATCGATCGCACCGCGCGCGCCATCGCCTCGGCCTTGGCCAGCAGGCCCTCCCCGGCCTTGGTCAGCGTCTGCCCTTCGCGCGTGCGTTCGAACAGCGGGGTTTCGAGCTGCCGTTCCAGCCGCCGCAGCCGGCGGCCGAGCGTGGTCGGGTCGAGCCGCAGCGTCCGCGCGGCGCGCGCGATCTGCCCCGCCTCGGCCACGGCGAGGAACACGCGCAGGTCGTTCCAGTTGATATCCTGCATCCCTGCAGCCTCTACCTGCAGGATTGAAGGTTGTCTGCCCGCTTGCAATCGGCACGATCCGCGCCAGATCGAGCAGCAGCCATAGCCCGGAAGGAGAGACAGCCATGCGCCAGGTGGATCATTTCGTAGTCGGGGACGCCGGCGGCGGCTCGGGGCGCAAGCACCAGGTCTGGAACCCCTCGACCGGCGAGGTCCAGGCCGAGGTCGCGCTGGGCGATGCCGCGCTGCTCGACCGGGCGGTCGCGGCGGCCAGGGACGTCCAGCCCGGCTGGGCCATGACCAATCCGCAGAAGCGCGCGCGCGTCATGTTCCGTTTCAAGGAACTGATCGAGGCCAACATGCAGGACCTGGCCGAGATGCTTTCCAGCGAACACGGCAAGGTGGTCGACGATGCCAAGGGCGACGTGCAGCGCGGGCTGGAGGTGATCGAATACGCCTGCGGCATCCCGCAGGTGCTGAAAGGCGAATACACGATCGGCGCGGGCCCGGGCATCGATGTCTATTCGATGCGCCAGCCGCTGGGCATCGGGGCCGGGATCACCCCGTTCAATTTCCCCGCGATGATCCCGATGTGGATGTTCGGGATGGCGATCGCGGCGGGCAATGCCTTCATCCTCAAGCCCAGCGAGCGCGACCCGAGTGTGCCGGTCCGCCTGGCCGAGTTGTTCCTGGAGGCCGGCGCGCCCGAAGGGCTGCTGCAGGTCGTCCACGGCGACAAGGAAATGGTCGACGCGATCCTCGACCATCCCGACATCGCCGGGGTCAGCTTCGTCGGCTCCAGCGACATCGCGCACTATGTCTACAGGCGCGGGGTCGAGAACGGGAAGCGGGTCCAGGCCATGGGCGGGGCGAAGAACCACGGCATCGTCATGCCCGACGCGGACCTCGACCAGGTGGTCAACGACCTCGCCGGCGCCGCCTTCGGGTCGGCGGGGGAGCGCTGCATGGCGCTGCCGGTCGTCGTGCCCGTGGGCGAGGACACGGCCGATCGCCTGCGCGAGAAGCTGGTCCCCGCGATCGAGGGGCTGCGCGTGGGGGTATCGAACGATCCCGACGCGCATTACGGCCCGGTCGTCACCCCCGAGCACAAGGCCCGGATCGAACAGTGGATCGACACGGCCGAACGCGAAGGCGCCGAAGTCGTCGTCGACGGGCGCGGCTTCTCGCTGCAGGGCCACGAGAACGGGTTCTTCGTCGGGCCGACGCTGCTCGACCGGGTCACCCCGAAGATGGAATCCTACCAGGAGGAGATCTTCGGCCCCGTGCTGCAGATCGTGCGCGCGCACGATTTCGAGGAAGCGCTGCGCCTGCCGAGCGAACACCAGTATGGCAACGGCGTCGCCATCTTCACCCGCAACGGCCACGCGGCGCGCGAATTCGCCGCGCGGGTAAACGTCGGCATGGTGGGGATCAACGTGCCGATCCCCGTTCCCGTCAGCTACCATTCCTTCGGCGGCTGGAAGCGCAGCGCCTTTGGCGATACCAACCAGTACGGCACCGAAGGCCTGAAGTTCTGGACGAAGGTGAAGACGGTCACCCAGCGCTGGCCCGACGGCGGGGGCGACGGATCGAACGCCTTCGTGATCCCGACGATGGGCTGACGGGCCGGCCAGCCGGCGCGATGGGCACCGGCCGAACAGCGAAGACAGGAGAATTCGATGCGATCGATTCCATTCCTTGCGGCCCTGCCCGCCCTGGCGCTCGCCGCCTGCGGCAACCCCGCGAACGAAGGCGAAGCGCCGCCGGCTTCCGAAGAAGCAATGCCCGTCGAACCCGATGGCGGGATAGGCGACGGCGCCGCCCCGCTTGATACGGCCGGCGGCACCGGCATCCCCGCCGCGCTGCACGGCCGCTGGGGCCTGGTCGCGGCCGACTGCACCTCGACCCGCGGCGATGCCAAGGGCCTGATCGAGGTCGATGACCGGTCGGTCACCTTCTACGAATCGCGCGCCACGCTGGACGAGGTGGCGGAGCGGGACGGCGATTCCATTCGCGCCACCTTCGACTTTACCGGCGAGGGAATGGAATGGACCCGCGACATGGCGCTCGCTTCCGCCGGGGGCGGCGCCGAACTGGTCCGCACCGAATATGGCGAAGGCGCGATGCCCGAACCCCTGCGGTACACCCAATGCCCGAGCGAAGGAGACGCATGATGTCGAAACTCTACCCCCTCGCCGCCCTGGCCCCGGCCGCGGCGCTTGCCGCCTGTGCGACCCCCGGCGACCCCGGCAGCGCCCCCGGGACTTGCGACGCCGATGCCGCGAGCGGGTTCGTCGGCCAGAAGGCGACGGGCCGGGTCGGCACGCAGATCGTCGAGGCGACCGGCGCCCGCGAGCTTCGCTGGGGCCCGCCCGGCGCCGCCTTCACGATGGATTTCCGGCCGGACCGGGTCAACGTGATGTACGACGAGGCGATGACGATCACCGACGTCACCTGCGGCTGACGCAGTTTCGAACCGGGGCGCTGCGGCCCGGCCGGCGATCCGGCCGGTGCCGCGCCGCCCTTCTTCCCCAGCCGCGGCCGCCCCCGGGCGCCGCGCAGCCAGAGCCTGCCAATGACCGGACAATTCCAGCTGACCGACGACCAGCTCGCCATCCAGGAGATGGCGCAGCGCTTCACCGCGGACAATATCACGCCTTTCGCGGCGGAGTGGGACGAGAACCACCACTTCCCGCGCGACGTGATCCAGAAAACGGGGGAACTGGGCTTCGGCGCGATCTACGTCTCGGAAGAAAGCGGCGGAATCGCGCTCGGCCGGCTGGAGGCCGCGCTGATCATGGAAGCCATGGCCTATGGCTGCCCGGCGACGAGCGCCTATGTCTCGATCCACAACATGGCGACCTGGATGATCGACCGCTTCGGCGGGCAGGCGGTGAAGGAAAAGTACCTGCCGCAGCTGGTGACGATGGAGAAGATCGCCAGCTACGCCCTGACCGAGCCGGGCAGCGGTTCGGATGCCGCCGGCCTCAAGACCACGGCACGCCGCGACGGCGACGACTACGTGCTCAACGGGACCAAGCAGTTCATTTCCGGCGGCGGGTTCAACGATATCTACGTCGTCATGGTCCGCACCGGGGAGCACAAGACCAGGGGCATTACCTGCCTGGTGGTGGAAAAGGATACGCCCGGCGTCAGCTTCGGCAAACCGGAAAAGAAACTCGGCTGGAACGCCAGCCCCACGGCGCAGGTCATCTTCGAGGACGCGCGGATCCCCGTGGCCAACCGGATCGGCGACGAAGGCGAAGGGTTCCGTTTCGCGATGATGGGGCTCGACGGCGGGCGGCTCAACATCGGCGCCTGTTCGCTCGGCGGAGCGCAGCGCTGTCTTGACGAGGCGGTGAACTACACCCGGGAACGCCAGCAGTTCGGCCAGCCGATCGCCGATTTCCAAAACACCCAGTTCATGCTCGCCGACATGGCGACCGAGCTGGAGGCGGCGCGCGCGCTGCTTTACCTCGCGGCGGCCAAGGTGACCGACAATGCGCCCGACAAGAGCAAGTTTTCCGCCATGGCGAAACGGCTCGCGACCGACAGCGGCAGCAATGTGGTGAACGACGCGCTGCAATTGTTCGGCGGCTACGGCTACCTGAAGGAATACCCGATCGAACGTTTCTGGCGCGACCTGCGCGTCCATTCGATCCTCGAAGGGACCAACCAGGTCATGCGCATGATCGTGGGCCGGGACCTGCTGCGCCAGTAACCGCGACCCGCGGCAACATGAGAAATCCAATGACCGAGAACCTCAACATCCACGCGCATGGCCGCACCGGCCATCTCTCGCTCAACCGGCCCAAGGCGCTGCATGCGCTGACGCTCGACATGTGCCACGCGATGAGCGCGGCGCTGGCCGAATGGGCCGGCGACGATGCGATCGAGGCGGTGATCCTCGACCATGCCGAGGGGCGCGGCTTCTGCGCGGGTGGCGACATCAACCTGCTGCGCCACTCGGCGCTGAACGACGGCGGGAAAAGCGGCCGCGAATTCTTCCACGACGAATACCGGCTCAATCACCAGATGTTCGAATATGCCAAGCCGATCGTCGCCTTCATGGACGGCATCACGATGGGCGGCGGCGTGGGCATCGCGCTGCCGTGCAAGTATCGCGTCGCGACCGAGAACACGCGCTTCGCCATGCCCGAAAGCGGCATCGGCCTGTTCCCCGACGTCGGCGGCGGCTGGCACCTCTCGCGCCTCGGCGGGCGGCTGGGCCAGTTCCTCGCGCTCACCGGCGCGCGGCTCGACGGGGCCGAATGCGTCTGGGCGGGCATTGCCACGCATTACCTGCCGGCCGAGAAACTCGCCGAGGCGAAAGCGCGCATCATCGAGCATCCCGACCGGATCGGCGGCATCCTGTCCGAACTTTCGGTCACCCCGCCGCCGGCGCGGCTGGAAGAGAACGCCGCGCTGATCAAGAAACACTTCGCCTCGGACCGCTACGAGGACATCCTCGCCAGCCTCGAAGCGGACGAGGGCGAATGGGCGGCCAAGGAGCTTGCCACGCTGCGCGGCAAGAGCCCGCAGACCTGCAAGGTCGCGCTGCGCCAGTTGAGCGAGAGTGAAAAGCTCGAGAGCTTCGCCGACAACATGCGCATGGAATATCGCATCGCCAGCCGCGTGCTGACCCGGCCCGATTTCGCCGAGGGGGTGCGCGCGGTGATCGTCGACAAGACGAACGACCCGCAATGGAACCCGGCACGCCCGGAGGACGTGAGCGAGGAACTGCTCGACAGCATTTTCGCCCCGCTTCCCGAGGGCGAGGAGTGGACACCGCTGCAATAGTCACATCGCCGTGCTGAACGCGTTTTCGGCATCGCCCCATGCGGGGGCGGCGAAGATAGAAGCATCGACCCGCTAGCGGGTTCAGGACGACCGAACTGGAGATAGCCGCATGGCCGACTACGAAACCATCACCGTCGAACAGCGCCCGGAAGCGAACGGGGCGGTCACGCTGATAACGCTCAACCGCCCCAAGGCGCTCAACGCGCTGAACAGCAAGGTGCTCGAAGAACTGATCGACGCCTTCGCCGCCTACGAGGCGGACCGGGGACAGCTCTGCGCGGTCCTGACCGGGTCGGGCGACAAGGCCTTCGCCGCGGGCGCCGACATCAAGGAAATGAGCGAGAAGGCGGCGGCCGACTTCTACCTGGAGGATTTCTTCAGCCCCTGGACCAGCGAGATCGTGAAGAAGACGCGCAAGCCGTGGATCGCGGCGGTCAACGGCTTCGCGCTGGGCGGCGGTTGCGAACTCGCCATGATGGCCGATTTCATCATCGCGAGCGAGAACGCCAAGTTCGGCCAGCCCGAGATCAAGCTGGGCGTCGCGCCGGGCATGGGCGGTTCGCAGCGCCTGACCAGGGCCATCGGCAAGTCGAAAGCGATGGAAATGTGCCTCACCGGCCGGATGATGGACGCCGAAGAAGCCGAACGCAGCAACCTGGTCGCGCGCGTCGTGCCGCACGAGAGCCTGCTCGACGAGGCACTGAAGACCGCCGCGCAGATCGCCTCCATGCCGCCGATGGCCGCGATCGCGAACAAGGAAATGGTCAACGCCGCGTTCGAAACCAGCCTCGATCAGGGCCTCGTCATCGAACGCCGCATCTTCCAGATCCTCGCTGCGAGCGAGGACAAGAAGGAAGGCATGGCCGCCTTCGTCGAAAAGCGCGAGGGCAAGTGGAAGGGCAGGTAGCTTCGCCGGGTCCAGCGCTTTCCTACGCGGCGGGGCAGCTGATAGGTCCGGCACCGGCCGGGCGATAGTGAAAGGACCTGCGGTAACGGCTCGGGTGTAACCTTGGCGAATATGCGCTCCAGATCAATGGCTTGTGGGGCACAATCTGGTTGACGCCCTGTCACCTTCGTCAACCGCCCGAAAACGATCCGCAGAAATTTGCGAGAGGATGAGAACATGAAAATCGCCTTCATCGGCCTCGGCAACATGGGCGGCGGGATGGCCGCGAACCTCGTGAAGGCGGGGCACGAGGTGAGCGCCTTCGACTTGTCGGAAGAGGCGCTGGCGACGGCCGGCGACAACGGCTGCACGACATTCACCGATGCCGCCGAGGCCGTCCGCGGCGTCGAAGGCGTGGTGACGATGCTGCCCAACGGCGCGATCGTGAAATCGGTCTATACCGACAGCGTGATCGGCAAGGCCCCCGAAGGCGCGGTGCTGCTCGATTGCTCGACCATCGATGTCGCCACCGCCAAGGAGATTAACGCCAAGGCCGAAGCGGCCGGATACGACATGGTCGATGCCCCCGTCTCGGGCGGGATCGCGGCGGCGAATGGCGGGACGCTGACTTTCATGGTCGGCGGCACCGAGAAGGCCTTCGCGCGCGCCGAGGAGGTGCTGAACGCGATGGGCAAGGCCGTGATCCACGCGGGCGACGCAGGCGCCGGCCAGACCGCCAAGATCTGCAACAACATGCTGCTCGCCATTTCGATGATCGGCACGGCAGAGGCGATGAAAATGGCCGAGAAGCTCGGCCTCGACCCGCAGAAGTTCTACGAGATCAGCTCGCAGTCCTCGGGCTATTGCTGGTCCCTGAATGCCTACACTCCCCTGCCCGGCGTCGGTGTCGAAAGCCCGGCCGACAATGGCTACCAGGGCGGCTTCGCCACTGGCCTGATGCTCAAGGATCTGAAGCTGGCGATGGAGGCGGCGCAAACCGCCGATGCCTCGACCCCGCTGGGCCGCCATGCGAAGGAGCTCTACGAGCAGTTCGCCGAGGACAATGCCGGGCTCGACTTCAGCGCGATCATCAAGTCGCTCTGATCTCGTCCAGCACCCGCGCGAGCCATTCGCGCGGGGCCTTGCGGCGGCCGATATCGGCGACGAATTCCTGCCCGCGCGCGACGCTTTTCAGGCGGCCTGCGCGCAACCAGCAATCGGCCCGGTCGTGATAGCTGAGCCCCCCGCGGCGGAGCCAGCCCGGCCGCTGCCAGAGCGAAGGCGGGCCTTCGGGAACGGTCAATCGCAGCGCGTCGCCGGCCCGCCCCGCCACCTGCCCCGGGCCGCAGTAGACCGTGTCGTTCGTCGCGCTCATGCCGATCGCGTGGGGGTGATCGTGGCGGAGCAGCGCATCCCGCCGCTCCGGCGCGCAATCGGCGAGGGCGACGACCTCCTCCACCGCGAGATAGCCGAAGATGCGGTGGTGCGGCTCGCCCGTGCGCTCGTCCCGGAACAGGCCGAAGAACAGGAACACGTCGCCCGGCCCCACCCCGCGGTTGGCCAGGTGGGTCTGGGCGGCGCCGCATTGTCCGAACAGGCAGGTGCCGCCGGGCAGGAACATCGGGTCGTGGTGACAGCGATCCCCGGCCCCGAGGCGCCCCCGGCTGGCGCGGCGCACGTGCTCGCCCAACCCCAGCGCGCCATAGGTCGTGCGCGACGGCCCGCCGGCCGGGATCGGCAGGCTGACCGGGCGGCCATCGACGATAGGCGAAGCGCCGCCACCCGCCGCGCTGTCGAACCCCTTGCGGCTAAAGATCACGCGCATTCGCCGCCCCTGCCGCGCGGCGCGCAGGCTGGCAAGGGTTGCCAATCCGGCCCATGGGTCTAGGGAGCGGGGCGTGACCGTCACTGCACTCATCATGGCCGGCAAGCGTTCCGGCGTTCTCGATCCCCTGGCCGCGCGGGCCGGCGTCGCGCAGAAATGCGTCGTGCCGGTGGGCGGGAAGCCGATGATCGAACATGTGGTGGAGGCGGTATCTGCCTGCCCGCAAGTCGGCGAAATCCGCATCGTCGCGCACGAGCCGGACGAGATCGCCGCCATTCCGCTGGTCGCGAAGCTGGTGGACGAAGGGCGGCTGTCATTCCGGCCCGGCGCCTTCAACCTGGTCGACAGCGTGTTCTCGGGCGCGGAGGATGCGCGGTTCCCGCTCCTTATCACCACCGCCGACAATTGCCTCGTCACCCCCGAAGGCTACGGCGAATTCATCGAGAAGGCCCTGGCAGAAGATGCCGGTGCCGCCGCGGCGCTCGCGCGCAAGGAAGACGTCCAGGCGGCGGACCCGGAAGGGCAATCGCGCTTCTACCAGTTTTCCGATGGCAGCTATTCCAACTGCAACACCTACTGGATCGGCAGCGAGCGCGCGCTTTCGGCGGCCGAGATCATGCGGGGCGGCGGGCAGTTCGTGAAATATCCGCGCCGGATCGCCAAGGCTTTCGGCGTGCTCAACCTCGTTCGCTTCTACCTCGGCTGGGGTTCGAAGGAGAAGCTCTTCGCGCAGGTATCGCGCCGGTTCGGCTTCAAGCTGGTCCCCATCGTCCTCTCGCGCGGGGAATACGCGGTGGACGTGGACAACGAACGGACGTTCGAAGTGACCGAACGCCTGCTGGCCAAGCGGGAGGCGGCGGCGGGTTGACGCCGCCGTAACGGGCCATGCGTCGGCTGTTGCGCAATATCGGCTGGCTGCTGAGCGGCCGCGCGGTCAATGCCGTGCTCAGCCTCGTCTATCTCGCCCTGGCCACGCGCACGCTGGGGATGGAGGCATTCGGCTATTTCGCGCTGATCATCGCGATCGGGCAGACCGTCACCGGTCTGGCCAACTTCCAGACCTGGCAGTTCGTCGTCCGCTGGGGCAGCGAGCCGCGCGGCGCGGGCGAGGCGACCGGTTTCGCGATCGCGCTCGACATGCTCAGCGTCGTGATCGGCACCGCGATCGCGGCCGCGCTGGTCTGGAGCGCGCAGCACTGGCTGCCCTTGCCCGGCGATCTCCTGTGGGTGGCGTTCGGGTACTGCATCGTCTCGCTGCTTTCGATGCGATCGACCCCGACCGGGCTATTGCGCCTGCGCTTCCAGTTCGGCCGCGCCACCGCGGCGGAGGCGGTGCAGCCGATGATCCGCGCGCTCGGGGCGATCCTGGCCGCGCTGTTCATGCCGAGTGTGCTGGGCTTCATCCTCGCCTGGGCGGCGGCGGAAGTGGCCGTGGCCCTGGCGCTGTGGGCGGCGGCGGCCTGGCGCGAGAAGATCGATTTCTCGCAGATCAGCCTCTGGCGCCTCCCCCGCGAGCACCCGGGCGCCTGGCGCTTCGTATGGTCGACCAACATGTCGGGCAGCCTGACGGTCGGCGGCAAGCAGGTGATGATCCTGCTGGTCGGCGCGATCGGGGGCGAGGCCTTCGCGGGCGGGTTCCGCGTCGCCTCGCAACTGGGCCAGGCGCTGGTGCAACTGGCGCAGACGGTGTCGAAGGCGATCTATCCCGAGCTGGTCCACGCGCAGGACGAGGCGCACGACATGGCCCGCCGCATGGCCAATATCGCGCTGATCGGCGGCGCGCTGGCCGTGCTCTTCGCGCTGGTCTTCGGCCGCTGGGGGCTGGAGGCGATCGCGGGGCCGGAATTCGGCGTCGTCTACTGGGCCATGGTGATCCTGGCCATTGCCGGCGCGATCGAACTGGTCGGCGCGAGCCTGGAATCGCTGCTCGTCTCGGCCGGCCGCGCAGGCACCGCCTTCCTGGTGCGCGCGGTGCCCACGGTACTGGCCCTGCTGCTGCTGGAAACGGCGATGGGCTGGAACGGGTTGAAAGGGGCGGCCTTCACCGTGCTCGGCTCCAGCGCGCTGGCGGTGATCGGATTCTGGGTCGCGATCATCTCGCTCCAGCAGATCAAGATCACAGTCGAGCGCAAGAGCGACGGGATCGGCTAGCCGCGCGGGCAGGGCGGCGCCCCGGCAGGATCAGTCCCCTTTCGCCCCCTGCCACGCGAGGACCGGCTTGCGCGCGGCCTGCGTCTCGTCCAGCCGCCGGCGCGGGGCATAGTAGGGCGCCTGCTTCATCGCGCCGTCGCCTGCCCTCGCCCGTTCGGCCACGCTGCGGAAAGCCTCGATGAACTGGTCGAGGCCGGCCTTGCTCTCGGTTTCGGTCGGTTCGATCAGCATGGCCCCGTGGACGACGAGCGGGAAATACATCGTCATCGGATGATAGCCCTCGTCGATCAGCGACTTGGCGAGGTCGAGCGTCGAAAGCCCTTCGGCGAAACCGCGATCGCCGAACAGCGCCTCGTGCATGCAGGGCCCGCTGTCGCCGAACGGCGCATCGAGCAGGTCATCCAGGCTGCGCAGGATGTAATTGGCGTTGAGAACCGCGTCTTCCGCCACTTGCGCGAGCCCGTCGGCCCCGTGGCTGAGAATGTAGGCCAGCGCGCGGGTGAACATGCCCATCTGGCCGTGGAAGGCCGTCATCCGGCCGAAGGCGCTGGTATGGTCGAACTCGGCCGCGTTCTCTTCCTCCACCAGGTGCACGACCCCGTCGGCCGTGCGCGCGGTGAACGGCAACGGTCCATACGGCGAAAGCGCCTGTGACAGGACGACCGGGCCCGAACCCGGCCCGCCGCCGCCATGGGGGGTGGAAAACGTCTTGTGCAGGTTGATGTGCATGGCATCGACGCCGAGGTCGCCCGGCCGCACCTTGCCCACGATCGCGTTGAAATTCGCCCCGTCGCAATAGACGAAGCCGCCCGCGGCGTGGACCGCATCGGAAATCGCCTTCATGTCGCGTTCGAACAGGCCGCAGGTGTTCGGATTGGTGATCATCACCCCGGCGACATCCGGGCCGAGCCGCGCCTTCAGGGCTTCCAGGTCCACCCGGCCATCGGCATTGGCGGGAATGTTCTCCACCCGGTAACCGGCGAAGGCGGCCGTGGCCGGGTTGGTCCCGTGCGCGCTTTCGGGCACCAGGATCACTTCGCGCGCGTCGCCGCGCGCCTCCAGCGCGGCGCGGATGCACAGAATGCCGCAAAGCTCTCCGTGCGCGCCTGCCTTCGGGCTCATCGCCACGCCGTGCATCCCGGTCAGCTCGATCAGCCAGTGGGCCAGCTCGTTGATCACTTCCAGCGCGCCGCGCACCGTCGATACCGGCTGGAGCGGGTGAACGTCGGCAAAGCCGGGTATGCGCGCGACTTTCTCGTTGAGGCGCGGGTTGTGCTTCATCGTGCACGAGCCGAGCGGGAAGAGGCCGAGGTCGATCGCGTAGTTCTGCCGGCTGAGCCGGGTGTAGTGCCGCACCGTCTCCGGCTCCGAAAGGCCCGGCAGGCCGATCGGGTCGCGCCGCTCCATCCCGCCGAGCCGGTTCGGTCCGCCCGGCGCGATCTCGGGCAGGTCGACTCCGGTCGTTTCGGCATGGCCGATCTCGAAGATCAGCGGCTCTTCCAGCATCAGCGCGCGGTTGCCGGTGGCCGTGGCCGGGCCTTCGTGCATGCCGTCGGCGGCAGCGGTCATCTCGGGCTTCCAGCCGGACTTGTTCGGGGCGTTCATGCCAGCGCCTCCTGCAGGGCGGAGGCCAGCGTCTCGATGTCCTCGCGCGTTGTGGTTTCGGTGACCGCGACCAGGAGCCCGTCTTCCAGGGCATCGACCCCGGGGAAGAGCCGGCCCAGCGAGACGCCGGCCAGCACCCCGTCGTCGGCCAGGCGGCGCACGACCTGGCGGGCGTCGGTGCCCAGCCGCAGGGTGAATTCGTTGAAGAAGCTGTCGTTCAGGAGCTCCACGCCGGGGATCTGCGCCAGCCGGTCGGCCGCCTCGCAGGCCAGCGAATGGTTGCACGCGGCCAGGCGGCGCAGCCCTTCCTCGCCCAGCAGGGTCATGTGCACGCTGAAGGCCAGCGCGCAGAGCCCGCTGTTGGTGCAGATGTTGCTGGTCGCCTTCTCCCGGCGGATATGCTGTTCGCGGGTGGAGAGGGTCAGGACGAACCCGCGCTTCCCCTCCGCATCGACGGTCTCGCCGCACAGCCGCCCCGGCATCTGGCGCGCGTGCCTGGCATCGCGCACCGCGAACAGGCCGAGATAGGGGCCGCCGAACTGCAGCCCCACGCCGATCGCCTGCCCTTCGCCGACGACGATATCCGCGCCCAGTTCGCCCGGCGACTTGATCGCCCCCAGGGCCACCGGCTCGGTATTGACCGCGACCAGCAGCGCGCCCTTGGCATGGGCAGCCTCCGCAATGGCGCCGAGATCGGGAATACGGCCGAGGATGTCGGGGTACTGCACGACCACGCACGAGGTTTCGTCGTCGATCCGGGCAATCAGCCCCTCGTTGTCGGGCGTGCCCTGGAGCGAGGGGAGCGCATCGGCGATCTCGTCGTCGGTGAACTTGGCCATCGTGCGCACGACTTCGGCATAGTGCGGGTGCAGCGCGCCGGAGAGCACGACCCGCTTGCGCCGGGTGACCCGCCCCGCCATCGCGACCGCTTCCCAGCAGGCGGTCGAGCCGTCGTACATCGAGGCATTGGCCACCGCGCAGCCGTAAAGCCGCGCGACCTGCGTCTGGAACTCGAACAGCATCTGCAGCGTGCCCTGCGCGATTTCCGGCTGGTAGGGCGTATAGGCAGTCAGGAACTCGCCGCGCTGGATCACGTGGTCCACGCTGGCCGGGACATGGTGGCGATAGGCGCCCGCCCCCAGGAAGAACGGCGCATCGCCGGCCGCGAGGTTCCTGCGCGACAGGCGCTGCATGTGTCGCTCCACCGCCATTTCGCCGGCGTGGAGCGGCAGGCCCCCGATCGGCCCCGACAGGCGGGCCTCCTCCGGCACGTCGACGAAGAGATCGTCGATCGACGAAACGCCGATTCGGTCGAGCATCGCCGATCGATCGGCCTGGGTCAGGGGTAAGTAACGCATAGTCCTGCTTTCCTGCGCCCCGCGGCGGCGGGGGTTTCCTGTCGCGTTCAAAGGCCGTCGACGAAGCTCTTGTAGGCGGCAGCGTCCATCAGCCCTTCGAGCTGCGCCTTGTCGGCGATGGTCAGCTTGAAGAACCAGCCGTCTTCCTCGGGGCTGGAGTTGACGAGCGCCGGATCGCCGTCGAGCGAATCGTTGATCTCGGTCACTTCGCCGCTGATCGGGGCGTAGACGTCGCTCGCCGCCTTGACGCTTTCGACGACCGCCGCGTCCTTCCCCTTTTCCACCGGGGTACCGACCGCGGGCAGTTCGACGAACACGATATCGCCCAGCTGGCCTTGCGCGTAATCGGTGATGCCGACCGTGGCGGTATCCCCCTCGACGTCGATCCATTCGTGTTCTTCGGTGAAATATCGGGCCATCATTTGTCTCCGCGGTAGTACTTGTGGGGAACGAACGGCATCGCCGTAACGCGCGCCGGCAGCCGCTTGCCCCGGACTTCGATTTCCAGTTCGGCGCCCTGCGCGGCGCGTTCGCGCGCGACGTAGGCCATGGCGACCGGGTGGCCGAGCGTGGGCGAGAACCCGCCGCTGGTCACCTCGCCCACCGGGGTCTCGCCCGCGAAGACGCGGGCCCCCTCGCGCGCGGGGAGCCGGCCTTCCAGCGCCAGCCCGACGCGCAGGCGATCGGTTCCGTCCTCGAGCAAGCGGAGCACCCGTTCGGCGCCGGGGAAGCCGCCTTCGGCCCGGCGGCGCTTGCCGATCGCGAAGGCCAGGCCGGCGCTGACCGGGTCGGTCTCGGGCGAAAGGTCGTGGCCGTAGAGGGGAAGGCCCGCTTCCAGCCGCAGCGAATCGCGCGCCCCCAGCCCGATCGGCTTGATCTCGATCTCGGCGCAGAGCCGGCCGGCCAGCGTCTCGGCATGTTCGGCCGGAAGCGACAGCTCGAAACCGTCTTCGCCGGTATAGCCCGAGCGGCTGATGCCGATATCGATGTCGCCAAAGCTGAAGCGCGTGCCCTGCATGAACTTCAGATCGCCCATCGCATCGCGAAACACGCGGCGCAGCGCGGTTTCCGCCTCCGGCCCCTGGACCGCCAGCAGGGCCTGGTCTTCCAGGTGGGTGAGAGTGATCTCGTCGGGCAGGTGCTCGCGCAAGTGGGCGATATCGTCCCACTTGGTCGCGCCGTTGACGACCAGGTAATAGGTCGGCTCGCCCCCTTCGGCGGTAACGTTGGTCACCATCAGGTCGTCGAGAATGCCGCCGTTCGCGTCCAGCAGCAGCGAATAGCGCAGGCGCCCGGGCTTCAGCGCGGCGATGTCGCCGGGCAGCAAGGCCTCGAGCGCATCGGCCGCCCCCTCGCCGCTGACGAGGAGCTGGCCCATGTGGCTGACATCGAACAGGCCGGCATGGCTGCGGGTCCATTCGTGTTCGGCCACGATCCCTTCGTACTGGATCGGCATCTCGTAACCCGCGAAAGGCACCATGCGTGCGCCCTGTGCCCTGTGCCAGGCATCGAGCGGCAGCTTCGCCGGATCGGTATGGTCTTCGGATTCGCTCATCTCTTGCCCCGACTGGCGTGACGACGCTTCGCCGCGACGCGCCCTTTCACCTGCCCCCTCTGTCGGGAAACCTGAGAGCTTGGCCGGCGCGCCGGCTTACACCTTCGGTGGCCCTGCCGGGGCAGGGCGCTTTCCAGAGTGTCGTCCGGCGCGCGGTCCGGGTGCCTGAGAGTTTCCGGGGCGGTTGCTCCTTCGGCGTCGCGGACCGGCCGGCCCGCGAACTCTCCCGCGCGACGTTACCGGGGAATCGCTCCCCCGGTCGACGGATCATTCCCTGCGCGATCCCGGCGCCACGGTCAATCGAGATTGGGCCGCAGCCAGCGTTCGGCGGTGGACAGATCGACCCCGCGGCGCGCCGCATAGTCTTCCAGCTGGTCGCGCCCGATCCGGGCGACCCCGAAATACTGCGCCTCCGGGTGGCCGAAATAGAAGCCGCTGACGGCGGCCGTGGGCCACATGGCGAAGCTCTCCGTCAGCTCCAGCCCCGCATTGGCCGGCGCGTCGAGCAGATCGAACAGGATCGGTTTCAGGCTGTGATCGGGGCAGGCGGGATAGCCGGGCGCGGGCCGGATGCCGCGATACTCTTCCTTGATCAGCGCCTCGTTGGTCAGCTGCTCGCCCGGGGCATAGCCCCACAGCTCGGTCCGCACGTGCTGGTGCAGCCGTTCGGCGAACGCTTCGGCAAGCCGGTCGGCCAGGGCCTTGAGCAGGATGTCGGAGTAATCGTCCTTCTCCTCGCGGAAGCGCGCGGAATAGGGGTCGATCCCGTGGATGCCGACCGCGAAGCCGCCGATCCAGTCGCCGGCCGGATCGATGAAGTCGGCCAGGCACATGTTGGCCCGGTCGCGCGACTTCTTCACCTGCTGGCGCAGGAACGGCAGGACGACGTGCCGCTCCCCGTCGCCGAGGTGCACGGTCACGTCGTCGCCGTCGCGCGCGCAGGGCCACAGCCCGGCGACGCCGCGCGCCGTCAGCCACTTTTCCTCCACGATCCGCTCCAGGAGGCGGTCGGCGTCTTCCTTCAGGCTGCGCGCGGTTTCGCCCACGACCTCGTCGTTCATGATCGACGGCCAGGTGCCGTGCAGTTCCCACGATCGGAAGAACGGCGTCCAGTCGATATATTCGCGCAGGTCCGCCAGCGGCCAGTCGTCGAAGACATGCAGCCCCGGCATCTCGGGCGGCGCCGGCTTGTCGCTGAGATAGGCGTCGTAGAAATTGGCCCGCGCCTCCTCCAGGCTCAGCAGGACGCTCTTGTTCTTTCCCTCGCGCGCATCGCGCACTTTCGCGTAGTCGGCGGCGGTATCGCCGACGAAGGCATCGCGCTGGGTGTCCGACAGCAGCCGGCTGGCGACGCCGACCGCGCGGCTGGCGTCGAGCACGTGGATCACCGGCCCATCGTAGGCCGGGTCGATCCGCAGCGCGGTATGGACCTTGCTGGTCGTCGCGCCGCCGATCAGCAGCGGGATCGACATGCCGGCGGCCTGCATTTCCTCCGCCACGGTCACCATCTCGTCCAGCGAGGGGGTGATCAGGCCCGACAGCCCGATCATGTCCGCCTGGTTGTCGTTCGCGCTTTCGAGGATCTTCGCCCAGGGGACCATCACGCCCAGGTCGATCACCTCGTAGCCGTTGCACTGGAGGACGACGCCGACGATGTTCTTGCCGATATCGTGCACGTCCCCCTTTACCGTGGCCATGACGATCGTGCCCTTGGCCCGGGCGCCTTCGGCTTTCTCGGCCTCGATATAGGGGATCAGGTGGGCGACGGCCTTCTTCATCACGCGGGCGGACTTCACCACCTGCGGCAGGAACATCTTGCCGCTTCCGAACAGGTCGCCGACGACGTTCATCCCGTCCATCAGCGGACCTTCGATCACCTCGATCGGGCGGCCCCCGGCCTCGGCGCAGGCGAGCCGGGCTTCCTCGGTATCCTCCACCACGTGGGCGTCGATACCCTTGACCAGCGCGTGTTCGAGCCGCCGCTCGACCGGCCAGCCGCGCCATTCCTGCGCCGCCTTCTCGGCCTTCGCGTCCTTGCCCTTGTAGCTTTCGGCGAGCGCGATCAGCCGCTCGGTCGCGTCCGGCCGCCGCATCAGGATCACGTCCTCGCAGGCCTCGCGCAGCTGCGAATCGATCGCGTCGTAGACGTCGAGCTGCCCCGCGTTGACGATCGCCATGTCCATCCCGGCGGGAATCGCGTGATAGAGGAAGACCGAGTGCATCGCCCGGCGCACGGTCTCGTTGCCGCGGAAGCTGAACGAAAGGTTCGACAGGCCCCCGCTGACATGGACATGCGGGCAGGCGGCCTTGATCGCGCGCGTGGCCTCAAGAAAATCGAGCGCGTAGCGGTCGTGCTCCTCGATCCCGGTCGCGACCGCGAAGACGTTGGGATCGAAGATGATGTCTTCCGGCGGGAAGCCGATCCCCGTCAGCAGGTCGTAGGCGCGGGTGCAGATCTCGACCTTGCGGTCCCGGGTATCGGCCTGGCCGACCTCGTCGAAGGCCATGACCACGACGGCAGCCCCGTAATCGAGGCACAGGCGCGCCTGTTCGAGGAACTGCGCCTCGCCTTCCTTCATGCTGATCGAATTGACGATCGGCTTGCCCGAAACGCACTTGAGCCCGGCCTCGATCACCTCCCACTTGGAACTGTCGATCATCACCGGCACCCGCGCGATGTCGGGTTCGGCCGCGATCAGCTTGAGGAAGGTGGTCATCGCCTCGACCGCGTCGAGCAGCCCCTCGTCCATGTTGACGTCGATGACCTGGGCGCCGTTCTCGACCTGCTGCCGGGCGACCTCGACCGCGGCGACGTAATCGCCGTCCATGATCAGTTTCTTGAACCGGGCGGAGCCGGTCACATTGGTGCGTTCGCCGATATTGACGAAGCGGGACGATCCGGAATCGGTCACTGGCCCGCGCCCTCCAGCTCGCGCGCCATGACGACATCGTCGTACAGCTTGCCGCCGACGTCGAACCGGCGCGTGCCGATCCGGGCGAAGCCGCGCCCGCCGTAGAAGGCGATCGCGCGCGCATTGTCCGCCTTGACCCCCAGCAGGAGCCGTTCGTGCCCCCGCGCCGCGCCAAGGACGGCATCGAACAGGTCGCGCGCGACCCCGCTGCCGTGGAAGCGCGAGAGGAGATAGATCCGCTTGAGTTCCACGTCGCCGGCGCGCGCCGCCTCGAGTTCGGGCCGGGCGAGGAGCGCATAGCCGACCGGCGCGCCGTCCAGCTCCGCCAGCCAGGCGCGCGCGCCGCCATCGAGGTAGGCGCGATAGGCCGCGGCCGAATGGCGCGTGCGGCAATGTTCGATCAGCGCGCCGCCGTCGAGGACGCCGGCGAAGGTCTCGAGGAACGTCGCCGCCCCGACGATCGCCAGGGTTTCGATATCGGCCGGTCCGGCCTCGCGGATGATACAGTCGTGCATGGTCTCTATGCCGCGATCGAGAAAGGTTCGAGACCGGCGAGCCGCATCTTCGTGTCGCGGGCCGGGATCGCGCGCGGGGCAAGCCCTTCCACCGCGGCGGCAATGGCCGCGATATGCTCGGGCGTCGAACCGCAGCAGCCGCCCAGGATATTGGCCCGCCCGTTTTCCGCCCAGCCCCTGACCAGCGCGGCCGTCGTCTCGGGCGCCTCGTCGTATTCGCCCAGTTCGTTGGGCAGGCCGGCGTTGGGATAGGCCATCAGCAGGGTATCGGCGATGCCCGAGAGCAACTGGACATGCGGCCGCAGCTGTTCGGCGCCGAAGCTGCAGTTGAGCCCGATCGTCGCCGGGTTGGCATGGCGCACCGCATACCAGAACGCCTCGACCGTGTGCCCCGACAGGTTGCGCCCCGAAAGGTCGGTCAGCGTCATCGACAGCATGATCGGCACGTCGCGCCCCAGCTCGCGCTCCAGCCGGCGCACGGCCATGATCCCGGCCTTGGCATTGAGCGTGTCGAAGATCGTCTCGATCAGGATGAAGTCGGCCCCGCCCGCGACCAGCGCGGCGGCCTGTTCGCGATAGACCTCGGTCAGGAAATCGAAGTCGATCTCGCGAAAGCCCGGGTCTTCGACATCGGGGCTGAGCGAGAGCGTCTTGTTCGTCGGCCCGATCGCGCCGGCGACGAAGCGCGGCCGGCCGTCGGCCTGCTCGAACTCGTCGGCCAGGCCGCGCGCGATGCGGGCGGAGGCGACGTTGATCGCCTCCACCTGCGATTCGGCCGCGTAGTCCGCCTGGCTGATGCGGTTGGCGGAGAAGGTATTGGTCGAAACGATGTCCGACCCGGCCTGGAGATAGGCGCGGGTGATGTCGGCGATCACGTCGGGCCGGGTCAGGGCGAGGATGTCGTTGTTGCCCTTCTGGTCGGCAGCGAGGCCGAGCGAGCCGGCATAGTCCGCCTCCTCCAGCGAGCGGGCCTGGATCTGGGTGCCGAAGGCGCCGTCGAAGATCAGGATTCGGCGGGCCGCCTCGGCCGCGAGGCGTTCGCGCGCGCTCATCGCCCACCTCCGCCGGGGCGCAGGCCGAGCATGTGGCAGATGGCATAGCTCAGCTCGGCGCGGTTGAGGGTGTAGAAGTGGAACTGGCGCACCCCGCCGGCATAGAGCCGCCGGCACAGCTCGGCCGCGATCGTGGCCGACACCAGCTGGCGCGCGGCGGGCCGTTCGTCGAGGCCCTCGAACAGCCCGGCCATCCAACCCGGGATCGCCGTGCCGCACAGTGTCGCCATGCGCTGGACGCTGGCGAAGCTCATCACCGGCATCACGCCGGGCACGATCTCGCCGTCGATCCCGGCGGCCACGGCCCTGTCGCGAAAACGGAAGAAGCATTCCGGTTCGAAGAAGAACTGCGTGATCGCGCGGGTCGCCCCGGCGTCGAACTTGCGCTTCAGGTTGTCGAGATCGGCCGCGGCGTCGCGCGCGTCGGGATGAACCTCGGGATAGGCGGCGACCGAGATCTCGAACGGCGCGACGGCCTTCAGGCCGGCGGTCAGCTCCGCGGCATTGGCATAGCCGCCCGGATGGGGGGCATAGTGCGACTGGCCATCGGGCGGATCGCCGCGCAGGGCGACGACGTGGCGTATCCCGCTGTCCCAGTAATGCCGCGCGATATCGTCGATTTCCTCGCGCGTCGCCTCGACGCAGGTCAGGTGCGCGGCGGCCGGGATATGCGCTTCCCGGCTGATGCGCACGACCTGTTCGTGCGTGCGTTCGCGCGTCGTGCCGCCGGCGCCATAAGTCACCGAGACGAAGCGCGGCCCCAGCGGCGCAAGCGTCTGGACGCTGTCCCACAGCGTCTGGGCCATTTTCTCGGTCTTGGGCGGGAAGAATTCGAACGACACGTCGATATCGCCCGCAAGGCCGGAGAAAAGCGGCGCGTCGAGCGCCGTGCGCGCTTCCTGCATCTGATCGAAAGTCGGGCTCATCGGCTGGCCTTCTGGCGGGTACCGACCGGCATGCCGAGGCGCTGGCCGATCCAGATCTTGACCACCAGTTCCCCGCCTTCGAGCGCGATCGGCGGAGCAGGGTCGAAGCCGGCCTCCGCCAGCAGCGACGCGATCGCGGCGTCGGTGAAGCCCAGGCGCACGTGCGCGTGCCGGTCGCGCAGTTCCTCGCGGTCGTGGGCGGCAAAATCTACGATCGCGATCCGCCCGCCGGGCCGGGTGACCCGTGCCGCCTCCGCCAGCGGGGCGGCAGGGTCCTGCGCGAAGTGGAGCACCTGGTGCAGCAGCACGGTGTCGAACCCGCGCGCGGAAAAAGGCAGGGCGGCGAAATCGCCCTGGACCAGCTCGACCGCGTCCGACGGCAGGTTCTGCAGCTTGGCGCGGGCGAAGCGCAACATGTCGAGGCTCTTGTCGAGGGCGACGACCCCCTCTGCGCGTTCGGCGAACAGTTCCGCCATCCGGCCGGTGCCTGTGCCGATGTCGAGCAGGCGGCCGAGCGGCGCATCGCCGAGCGCCTCGACCAGCGCGGCCTCCACCTGCTCGTCCGGACTGTGCAGCCGGCGCAGTTCGTCCCACACCTCGGCATGGCGCGCGAAATAGGTTTCGGCACTGCTTTCGCGGGCGGCGCGGATCGCGGCGAGCTGGCGGCGATCGTCGGCGTAGGCGGCGGCGAAATCGGGGTCTTCGCGTTCGGCCGTGGCGAGCAGGCGCGCCACTGCCTCGCCCACCGGGCTGCCGCGTTCCTTGCCGACGCGGGCGCGCAGGAACACCCAGCTCCCCTCGCGCTGGCGTTCGGCCAGCCCGGCATCGCACAGGATGCCGACATGGCGCGACACGCGCGGCTGGCTCTGCCCCAGGACTTGCGCGAGTTCGCCGACCGCCAGTTCCATGGCGGAAAGCAGGCGCATGATCCGCAGCCTGGTCGGGTCGGCAAGCGCCCGCATGATCGTTTCGATACGCATGGTTCGAAACGCATATAAAGATATTGTTATATGTGCAAGCGCCTTGCGAAACCGGTGTCCGCGCTATTCCTGCCGCGCGATCCGCTGGAGCAGGGCGAGCTGCGCCCGGCCCTGTTCGGTCAGCCGCCAGCTGTCGCCATCGGCCCGCGCGAGCCCGAGCGCGGCGAGCCGGGCATGGTCCTGCGCCTCGGCCTCGTCCGCCCCCCGCGGCATGATCCGGCCGTAGCGGCCGCCGTGGTAGATCAGCGGGTCCGCCTCGCTGCGGTCGAAATCCACCACTTCGCCGAGGAAGATCGCGTGGTCGCCACCTTCATATTCGAACCGGGCGCGGCAGCCGAACCGCGCGGCGTAGCCTTCGATCAGCGGCGCGCCCTCGGGCCCGTCGGTCACCGTCAGGCCGGCGAACTTGTCCACCCCGCGGCGGGCGAAGCGATCGGACATGTCCTGCTGGTCGCAGGCGAGGACATGGACCGCCCAGGCGGTCGCGTCGCGAAATGCCGGCAGGCTGGCGCTGCCGAGCGAGAGGCTCCACAGCACCATCGGCGGATCGAGCGAGACGGAATTGAAGCTGTTGGCCGTCAGCCCGACGGGCCTGCCTTCGCCATCGCGCGCGGTGACGATCGTCACCCCCGTCACGAAACTGCCGAGGGCGTTGCGAAAGGCGGTCTTGTCGATCACTCGGCTTGCACTAGGGTCCATCCCCGAAGCTGGCAATGGCCCGCTGCGCCGCCTGCCGCACGGCGGCGGCAGGGCATGGCCGGCATGGAGACGGGAGAGAATATCCAGCATGGGCGAACCAGCGGAGAATACACCGGTCATCATCGGCGTCGGGCAGGTATCGGAACGGACGAACGATGCAGGCTACCGCGCGCGATCGCCGATGGACCTGGCGGGCGATGCCCTGGCCGCCGCAATCGCCGACAGCGGCGTCGACGCCGGCGGGCAGGCGCGGCTCGCGCGGTCGATCGACACGATCGGCGCCATTCGCCAGTTCGAGATCTCGCGACCCGACGCCAGCGCGCCCTTCGGCAGGGCCGACAACCCGCCGCGCGCGATCGCCCGCCGGATCGGCGCCGATCCGGCGCGGGCGATCCTGGAAACGACCGGCGGCCAGACCGGGCAGAACCTGCTGGGCGAGCTGGCCGGCGAGATCGCGGCCGGGCGCAGCGAGGTCGCGGCGATTGCCGGGGCCGAGGCGATTTCCACCGTGCGCGCCCTGCGCGCCGCGGGCGAGGCGCGCGACTGGAGCGAACACGTCGGCGGCTCGATCGAGGATCGCGGCTACGGGCTGGAAAGCCTGTTCGATGCCGAATTGCTGCACCACGGCGCGACCAGCGCGCTGGCGCACTACGCCCTGTTCGAGAATGCCCGCCGCGCGGAACGCGGCCTTTCGCCGCAGGCCTATCGCCAGGCGATCGGCGATCTCCTGGCGCCCTTCACCCGGGTCGCCGCGGCCAATCCCCACGCTGCCGCGCCGCGCGCGCGCACCGCGCACGAACTGGCCGCGGTGACGGATCGCAACCGGATCGTCGCCGAACCCTATGCGCGGATGACCGTCGCCCGCGACCAGGTGAACCAGGGGGCGGCGGTAATCGTCGCCTCGGCCGGCAAGGCGCGCGCGCTGGGCATTGCCGAAAGCCGCTGGGTCCATGTCCACGCCGTGGCCGCGGCGAGCGAGCCCGCGCCGATGGAACGCGCCGACCTCGCCCGCAGCCCCGCCTCGATCGCGGCGGTCGAGGCGGCTCTCGGCCGCTGCGGGCGCAGCTTCGACGAGGTTCGCCATATCGACCTCTACTCCTGCTTCGCGATCCCGGTGTTCAACCTCACCGATCGTTTCGATCTCGCGCCAGGCGACCCGCGCGGACTGACGCTGACCGGCGGCCTGCCGTTCTTCGGCGGGCCCGGGAACAACTATTCGACCCACGCGATCGCCGAAGCCGTCGCCCGCGCCCGCGCCATGCCCGGCAGCTATGCGCTCGTCGGCGCCAACGGCGGGTTCATGAGCAAGTATTCGGCCGCGCTCTATTCGACCGAGCCGGCCGACTGGTCGGGGCACGATCGCACGATCGACCTGCCGCGACAGCCCGCCGCCGTGCCCAAGGCCGCCGGGGAGCAGGATCGGCTGACCGTCGAGACGTACACGATCGTCGACAGCCCCCCGGGCACCGAGGCCGGGCCGCGCGCCATCGTCCTGGGGCGGAACGCGGCGGGGGAGCGGATCGCCGCCAATGCCGACCTGGACGATTCCGAAACGCGGGCGTTGTTCGAAGGCGGCGCGCCCTTCGGCGCCCCGCTCCGGCTCTCGCGCGCGGAGGACGGGCGGACCATCGGCAAGCTCGGCCCTGCCTAACGGGGGCGGGCCGCAGCCGGTTCAGTCGCCCGTGAAAAGCGCGCGAACCTGCGCGTAGTCGGGCCACAGCGGATCGCCCCCGTCGCCGCCGAAGCAGGCATCGAGCACGGCCTGCCTACCCTCGCCCGCCGCCGCGACCAACCTTTCGCCGGCCGGGTCGTCGACGAACCGCGCGTCGCCGAGATGCCAGCGCCAGGCATCGAACGCCTTGCACAGCGCGCCGGGCACCTGTCCGCGCGCGCAATGCCAGACGGCCGTGTCGAGCCAGCGCTGCGGAATCTTCTGCGTGCCGTCCATCGCGATCTGGTCCAGCCGGTGGCGCAGGGCCGGGTCGGCGAAGCGCGCCAGCAGGTCGCGCGCATAGGCGGCCAGGTCCTGTCCCGGCGCGGGGTCGAGCGTCGGCATCGCCTCCGCCACCATCAGCCGTTCGGCCAGTTGGCGAAGGGCCGGGTCGGCCGCGGCCTCGTGCACGTAAGTGTGGCCGGCCCTGAGCCCGCAATAGGCCAGCAGCGAGTGGGCACCGTTGAGCATGCGCAGCTTGGCCGCCTCGTACGGGGCGACGTCGGCCACCATCTGCACTCCCAGCGCTTCCCAGCGGGGGCGCCCGGCGGCGAAGTCGTCCTCGATCACCCATTGGCTGAAGCGTTCGGTGAACACCGCGCCGCGATCTTCCTGTCCCAGCCGTTCCTCGAGCGCCTCCAGGTCGGCGCCGGTCGTGCGCGGCACGATCCGGTCCACCATTGTCGACGGACTCGTGCAGTTGTCCTCGAACCAGGCCAGCGCATCGGGTGCGCGCGCGGCGAGCCATTCGCGCACCAGCGCATGGAGAACTGCGCCATTGCCGGCCAGGTTGTCGCAGGAAAGCAGGGTGATCCCCGCCAGCCCCCCGGCCGCGCGACGCACCAGCGCTTCGCCCAGGACGGGGTAGAAGCTCTCCTGCGCTCGGTCGTGGTCGAGCCCACCGTCCTCGGCCCGGCAATAGCCCTTCTCGGTCACGGTGAAGCTGACGATCCGGCATTCGGGCGCGGCGATCCGCCCGATCGCACGCTCGGCATGGGGACGGGCGAAAAGCACTTCCCGCACCGCGCCGATCACGCGGGTCCGCGCGTCCGCCCCCGAACGCTCGGTCAGGGTATAGAGGCCGTCCTGCGGGGCCAGTTGCCCGGCGACCGTGGGCGAGCGCAGGGTGAGCGCGCCGATCGCCCAGTCGCGGTCGCCCGCGGCCATCGCGCGGTCGATGTACCATGCCTGGTGCGCGCGGTGGAATGCGCCGATCCCGAAATGGACCACGCCGATGGCCTGGGCCGCCCGGTCGTAGCCGCACTGCGCGATCTCGTCCGGCAGCCGGTCCAGCGTGGCGGGGCCGAGCCTCACAGGCGATAGGCCCGCTTGGCGAGGTCGTAGGCCAGCTCGCGCGCCAGTTCGGCCGCTTCCCAGTCCTCGATCCGGTGTTCGGCCACCAGCTGGGCCAGGAAACCGCAGTCGATCCGCCGGGCGACATCGTGGCGCGCGGGGATCGACAGGAAGGCCCGCGTATCGTCGTTGAAGCCGACCGTGTTGTAGAAGCCGGCCGTCTCGGTCGTCATCAGGCGGAAGCGCCGCATCCCCTCCGGGCTGTCGTGGAACCACCACGCCGGGCCGAGGCGCAGGCACGGGTAATGACCCGCCAGCGGTGCCAGTTCGCGGGCATAGGCGCTTTCGTCGAGCGTGAAGAGGATGATCGACAGGTCGCGCTCCGCCCCGAACCGGTCGAGCAGCGGCTTGAGCGCGTGAACATAGTCGGTGCGGGTGGGGATGTCCGCGCCCTTGTCGCGCCCGAATCGTTCGAACAGCGCGGCGTTGTGATTGCGGAAGCTGCCGGGGTGGATCTGCATGACCAGCCCGTCCTCCACGCTCATCGCGGCCATTTCGGTCAGCATCTGCGCGCGGAACAGTTCCGCGTCTGCGGCCGAGGCCTCGCCGCCCTTGACCCGGTCGAACAGCGCCTGCGCCTCCTCCGCCGGGAGATCGGCGGTCCGCGCGGTGGGATGCCCGTGGTCGGTCGATGTCGCGCCGGCAGCCTTGAACGCGGCGCGCATCGCGCGGTGGGCGGCAAGGTATCCGGCCCAGTGCGAACAGTCTTCGCCCGAAACCTGCGACAGCCGGGCGAGATTGTCGGCGAACCCCTCGAACTCCGGATCGACCACCGGGTCGGGGCGATAGGCGGTGATGACCCGGCCGCCCCAGTCGCTTGCCGCGATCGCGCGATGATGGTCGAGCGTGTCGAGCGGCCCCTCGGTCGTCGCAATCACCTCGATATTGTAGCGGTCGAACAGCGCGCGCGGGCGGAAGGCATCGGTCGCGAGCTTCTCGGTGATCGTGTCGTAATAGTGGTCGGCCGTTTCGGCATCGAGCCGCACGTCGATCCCGAAAGCCTCTGCAAAGACCCAGTCGAGCCAGATGCGCGACGGCGTTCCGCGGAACAGGTGGTAGTTTTTCGCCAGGATGCGCCAGGCCGCGCGCGGATCGGCCTCGTGCCCGGCGATGCCGAGGTCTTCCAGCCTGACGCCCTGCGAATAGAGCATCCGGAACAGGTAATGATCGGGCACGAGCAGCAGCTCGGTCGCATTGCCGAACGGCGCATTGGTGGCAAACCAGACGGGATCGGTGTGGCCGTGGGGGCTGACGATCGGCAAGTCGGCGACCGAGGCATAGAGCTCGCGCGCAATGCCGCGCACGGCGGGTTCGGCCGGCAGGAGGCGGTCGGGGTGAAGGGTCAGCGGGCGCGGCATCGGGGCGTCTTCTCCTGCGTGGTTCGCATGTCGGTTCGCGGTGCGGGGGATATGCCACTTGGCGCAGGTTTTGGAAACCGGTATCAATGGCGCAAATCAGACACTTTCGGGGCCGAAGTGCCTCGCTTTCGAACCACCTGGAACCAGCCGCCCCATGACACGAACCGCGCGAATTCAGGCGATCCGGGCCCACCAGGCCGATAACGTGGCCACTGCGCTGGAGGCGCTGCCTGCCGGCGCGGCGGTCGAGGTCGAGGGGGCGGAAATACGTATCCGCGACGATGTGCCGGCCGGTCACAAGTTCGCGCTGGCCGGCCTGGCCAAGGGGGAACCGGTGATCCGCTTCGGCGCGGCGATCGGCCACGCCACGCGCGCGGCAGCCCCCGGCGAGCACGTGCACCGGCACAACCTCGCCACCGCGCTTTCAGGCGAAGTCGCCTATCGCCCTGCCGGGGCAGCGCAGGCGGCCGTAACGGCGGAACCCTTGCCCGCCTGGCAGGGCTATCGCCGGGAAGACGGGCGTTTCGCGACCCGCAACGAGGTCTGGCTCCTGCCCACGGTCGGCTGCGTCGCGCCGCTGGTGGAAGACGTGGCGCGCGAATGCGCTGCGCGCCATGCCGGGCGGATCGACGCGATCGCGGGCTTCGGCCATCCCCACGGCTGCTCGCAACTGGGCGACGATCTCGCCGGCACGCGCCGCGCGCTGGCCGGCCTGTGCGCCAACCCCAACGCCGGCGGGGTGGTCCTGGTCGGCCTGGGCTGCGAGTCCAACCAGCTCGACGAACTGGTCGCGGCCGTCGATCCCGCCAGCCGCGGCAAGCTGCGCGTCGTGCGGGCCCAGGACGCGGGGGACGAGCGGGTGGAAACCGTGCGCGCGGTGGACGAGCTGGTCGATCTCCTCGCCCCCGTGGAGCGTGAGACGGCGCCCGCATCGGCTCTGGCCGTCGGTCTCAAGTGCGGCGGTTCGGACGCGCTTTCCGGTCTTACCGCGAACCCGCTGCTGGGCCTGTTCAGCGACCGCCTGGCGGCCAGCGGCTCGAAGGCCATCCTGACCGAGATTCCAGAGATCTTCGGCGCCGAGCAGGCGCTGTTCGCCCGCGCCACCTCGCCCGAGGTCTTCGCGGCCGCGGGCGACCTGCTCAACCGGTTCAAGCGCTACTTCCTCGACCAGGGGCAGCCGGTTTCCGAGAACCCCTCCCCCGGCAATATCGCCGGCGGCATCACCACGCTGGAGGAAAAATCGCTGGGCGCGGTGCAGAAAGGCGGACAGGCCCCGCTGGTCGACGTGATCGACTATGGCAGGCAAGCGACGCGGCCCGGCCTGACGCTGCTGGAGGCGCCTGGCAACGACGCCGTATCCTCGACCGCGCTGGCCGCGGCGGGCGCGACGATGATCCTCTTCACCACAGGCCGGGGGACGCCGCTCGGCTTCCCGGTGCCGACGGTCAAGGTCGCCTCCAACTCGCGCCTTGCGCGCGACAAGGCGGGGTGGATCGATTTCGACGCCGGGCGAATGCTGGACGAAGGGCGCGAAACCGTCGCAGGCGATTTCGCCCGCCGGCTGCTCGCCATCGCCAGCGGCGAGCCGACGGCTGCCGAACGCAGCGGCCAGCGCGTGATCTCGATCTGGAAGCGCGGCGTTACGCTCTAGCGCGCTATTGCCCGATGGCCTGCGGCAGCCAGAGCGACAGCGCCGGGACGTATGTGATCAGCAGCAGGGCGGCGACCAGCGTCAGGTAGAACGGCCAGATCGTGCGCACCAGCGCGGTCACCGGCACCTTGCCCACGGCCGAGCCGACGAACAGCACCGATCCCACGGGCGGCGTGACGAGGCCGATGCCCAGGTTCAGCATCATGATGATCCCGAAATGCACCGGGTCCACCCCGACGCCCATGGCCACCGGCAGGAAGATCGGCGTGGTGATCACGATCAGCGGCGCCATGTCCATGAACGTGCCCAGCGCCAGGAGCATCAGGTTGATGATCAGCAGGGTCAGTAGCGGATTCTCCGTCATCAGCGCGATCAGCGAGGCCAGCGCCGCCGGCACTTCCAGCAGGGCGAGCGCGAAGCCGAAGGCCGTCGCCGCGGCGATGATGAACAGGACCATCGAGGCGGTCCGGACCGACTTGGCCGCCGCTTCCCACGTACCCCGCCAGCCGAGGCTGCGATAGACGAGCGCGCCGATCGCGACGGTATAGACGACCGCCACGGCCGAGCTCTCGGTCGGGGTGAAGAAGCCGCTGAGGATGCCGCCCATGATGATCACCGCCGTCATCAGCCCGGGGATGGCGTAGGCCGCGGCGCGGATGAACTCGCGCCAGCCGGGGAAGCGCCCCACCGGCAGGCCGCGGCGCCGGGCGACCAGCCAGGCGGCGAGCATCAGCATCGCGCCCGTCAGCAGGCCCGGGACGATGCCGGCCAGGAACAGGTCGCCGATCGAAACGCCGATCCCCGATGCCGCCGAATAGATGATCATGTTGTGCGACGGCGGGATCAGCAGGCCGACGATCGCCGCGGTGACGGTGACGTTGACCGCGTAATCGCCGGGATAGCCCTTGTCCCGCATCAGCGGCACCATCGTGGAACCGATCGCGGAGGCGCTGGCAATGGCCGAACCCGAGACCGCGCCGAACATCATCGAGGCACCGACATCGACGATGCCGAGGCCGCCGCGGACCCGGCCGACGGCGGCGTCCGCCACGCGCACCAGCCGGTCGGCAATACCCGCCCGGTACATCAGGTCGCCGGCGAAGATGAAGAACGGGATCGCCATCAGCGTGAAAACGCTGATGCCCGCCGCGACCCGCTGGACCGCGACGATCGGGGGAATGCCCATCGCCGCGAAGCAGCACAGCGCCGCCGCCAGCAGCGAAAAGGCCACCGGCACGCCGATCGCCAGCAGTATGAACAGCACGCCGAAGAGGACCAGGAGTTCCATCAGGCCTTGCTCTCCTCTGCCGGAACGCGGCCGCGCACGATCCGGGGAATTGCGAAAACGGTCATCAGCAGGCCGGCGATCGGCAGCGGTACATAGGCCGCCGCCCGGCTGATCCCCAGCGAGGGGACGGCATTGCCGCGCACGGCCCAGCACAGCTGCGCGCCGTAGATCAGCAGCACGATTCCGACGATCGCGACGACGAGCGCGACCGCCCGCGCAAGACCGCGGCTGCGCTCGCCCAGCCGCTCTTCCAGCAGGGCGATGCGGATGTGGAACCCCTCGTAAACGCCGGCGGCAGAGGCGAACATGACGTACCAGATCATCAGGATCAGGGATGCCTGCTCGGTCCAGGACGGGCTCGAATCGAGCACGAAGCGGCCGAAGACCTGCCAGGCGATGATCGCCGTCATGGCGATCAGCCCCGCGGCGCCGAAGCCGATCAGCCAGCGCGCGATTGTCGCAGCCATTATCAACCCTCCCTCATCGCGAGGATGCGTTCGACGATCGATTTCTGCCGCGGCGTGGTGATGAACTCTTCCCAGACCGGGCGCATCAGCGCGGCGAACGGTTCCTTCTCGACCTCGTTGACCGCCACGGACGAGGCGGCGATCGTTGCCTTCGCCTCGGTCACGCGCCGGTCCCACAGGCGCCGCATCTCGGCCACCGACAACCGGGCCGCCTCGCGCACCAGGTCCCGATCGCCGGGCGAGAGGCGGTCCCAGCTCGCCTTGCTCATCACCAGCGCCTCGGGCGTCAGCAGATGTTCGGTCAGGCTCAGATGGCTCGCGACCTCGTAGTGGCGGGCGCTGACGAAAGAGGGCCAGTTGTTCTCCGCCCCGTCGATCACGCCCTGGGCCAGCGACTGGTACACCTCGCCGAACGGGATCGGCACCGCGTTCGCCCCCAGCGCGTTGATCATCGCGACGTAGAGGTCGGACGCCGGCACGCGCAGCTTCAGCCCCGCCATGTCGTCGGGCGTGCGGATCGCGCGGCGCGTGTTGTAGAAGCTGCGCGCCCCCGAATCGTAAATGCACAGGCCGATCAGGCCATGCGGCTCCATCGCCGCGAGAACTTCGTCACCCACCTCGCTATCGACCACGCGCCGCATGTGCGGCACCGATTCGAACACGAACGGCAGCGAGAACGGCAACGTCATCGGCTCGATCGAGTTGAGCGGCGCGAAGTTGACGCGGTTGAGATCGAGCCCGCCGAAGCTGGTAATCTCCAGCGTATCGGTCTCGCTTCCCAGCTGGCCGCCGGCATAGACCTTGATCCCCAGCCGCCCGCCGGTCCGTTCGGACAGGTAGCGGCCCATGAACTCCACCGCCTTGACCGTGGGATAATCGGCCGGGTGGGCGTCCGCCCCGGTCAGCAGGCCGGACATGCGCGGCTTGCACCCCGGAAGGGCCGAGGCGGCCGAAAGCGCCAGCCCCCCGGCCAGCAGCCGACGCCGGGAGATCGCGCCGCGAACGACGGAGGACGAGAAACGGCCGCCCCCCATCCTCAGTCGTCCAGCGCCGTGAAGCGGAAATCGCGGAACTTCGCCTCGCCCGGCCCGGCTGCATAGAGGCCGGGGCGCAACATGTGGAAGCCCCCGCGGACATTGTGGTGGTACCCCGAAACCTCCATTCCGCGGTCGAAGCGGTGCCAGGTCCGCCCGCCATCGCCGCTGGTGTCGAAGGTGACGATGTGTTCGCGGTTCGTCACCCGCATCCGCATCCGGCCGCCGTGGGGGTTGGCCGGGCGCGCCCGTTCGATCCCGTACTGGTGCGTCACGAACCGTTCTGCGTCGAAGCCGAGCCCGCAATAGAGCTTGTCGTCATAGAACAGGACCATCCCCGCCCGGCCGCCGGGCGCGATCTCGATATCGCATTCGAAACGGTAACTGCGGTCGCCGGCCGTCACCAGCAGGGGCGAGCCGCTCGACGGGGCATCGCCCTTGCCGGCAAGCCGAAGGACACCGCCGCCCGCGCGGACGCGATCCGCCTCGTCCGCGGCGGGGCGGAAGAACGCCCACTTGCTGCCCAAGGCGAGCGGCCCCGAAAAATCGTCGGACAGCGCCATGCCGTGCGGCTGCGCCTCGCCCCCCGCGGGCTTGGCGATCGGCTGCGACAGGTCGCCGCCGGTCATTTCGAACCAGCCATCGGGGGTGAAGCGCACCGGGTCCATCAGGCACTGGCGACCGAGCGTCCAGAACCCGTTCTCGTACCCGTGGTAGAGCGACCACCAGCTGCCATCCGGCGCTTCGACCAACGAGGCGTGGCCGCGCGACCACCAGGCCTCGTCGATCGAGGTCGTGCGCACGAGCGGGTTGCCCGGATGGTGTTCCCACGGCCCATGGAGCGAGCGCGAACGCGCGGCGATGACCATGTGCCCGGTCGGCGGCCCCGCCGTGCCCCCGACCGCGGTGAGCATGTAGAACCAGCCCCCGATCCGGTAGATCTTCGGGCCTTCGGGCGCGAAGCCCTCGACAATCCAGTCGGAAGGATAGCGCCACGGGTCGTAGACATGCTCGACCTCGCCCGCCAGCGAGAGGTTGTCGTCCGACAGGCGCACGCGGTCGCCGCCCGAAAGGAACAGCCAGCGGCTGCCGTCTTCGGCGACGGCATGGCACGGATCGATATGATCGTGCAGGCCCAGCGGCACCGGGTCGCTCCACGGCCCCTCGATCGCGTCGGCCCAGGTGACGAAGATGTCGTTGCGCGGGCTCGCCTTGACCGGGATGTAGAGGAGGTAGCGGCCGCGATCCTTGTGCAGGCTGGGCGCCCAGACGGACCCTATATTGCGGTGCAGCGCGGGCTTGAGCGGGCGCCAGTTCACCAGGTCGCGCGAATGCCAGATCGTCAGACCGGGATAGGCATCGAAGGTGGAGAACGTGACGTAATAGTCGTCGCCGTCCTTCAGGATCGCCGGGTCGGGGCGATCGCCGGAAATGACCGGGTTCAGGAACGTGCCATCGCCCTGGTCGGGCACGCGCTGGTTGTCGAACCCGCGCCGGTAGGTGCGCGGCCCGGCGGCCCGGCCGCCCTGCGCCGCGGCGGGAAGCGAAAGGCCCAGCGGGGCGGCGAGCCCGGCAGCGCCGGCACTGGCGAGAAGAGTTCTACGGTCCATAATCGTCAGCTCAATCCTGTTCCGCGCGCCCATTCGCGCCACAGCTCGGGCCAGGCCGCGACCGGCTTGCCGATCGCCTTGCGCAGGCCGAAGCCGTGCCCCCCGTGCCGGAAGAGATGGGTTTCGACGGGAATGCCCTTCTCCTTCAACGCGGCGCGAAGGATCAGGCTGTTCTCGACCGGGACGACATCGTCGTCCTCGGCATGAAGAAGGAAGAACGGCGGGGCGTCGGCCGGCACGTTCCGATCGGGTGAGTGCGCCGCTTCGAGCGCCGCGGACGGCGAAGCGCCGAGAAGGCGCTCGCGCGAGCCGGGGTGGGCATGCGGGGCCTGCATCGCCACCACCGGATAGACCGGCGCCGCACAGATCGGCTTCGCCCCCAGGCGATCGGCCGCGTCCACCGGCTCGTAGACGCGCCTTGCAAAGCGGGTGGCGAGGTCGGCGCACAAGTGGCCGCCGGCCGAAAAGCCCATCGCCGCGACCCGTTCCGGGTCGATCGCGAAATCGGCGTGGCGACTGCGGATGACGCGCATGGCGCGTTGTGCATCGGCCAGGCACACGTGCGGCCCCGCGGCCCATCCGTCGTAGGGCAGACGATAGAACAGGACGAAGGCGGTGAAACCGCGCGCCGCGAGCCAGCGCGCCATCTCGTAGCCTTCCTTGTCCACGACGACGTGGCGATAGCCCCCGCCGGGAATCAGGAGTACGGCGGCGCCGTTGGGCCGGTCGGGCCGGAACACCGACAGGCGAGGCACGGCGATGCCGCGCACCGCGCGGTCGGTGACCAGCGGATCGGTTGAACGCTCCGCGACCTGTTCGACCGGCGCGCGCGCGGGCATGCCCGGGGCGCCTTGCGGCCAGAGATCGATCGTCTCGACCGGCTGTGGAAGGCCCGGCGGCAAGGCACCGCCGGCCGAGGGGGGAGGCGTCTGGGCGGAAAGCCCCGTCGCCCCCAGGAAGGAAAGCGTGAGGCCCGCGCCGAGCACCGATCTCCGATCACTGTTCATGCGCGAGCCCCCTCAATCGCTTCCCTCGGGCGGGATCCTAGAATTCGACGCGCGCGCCGACCATGATGATCCGTCCGAAGTGATTGTTCTCGTAGTTCCGACGCGTCGGATCGTCGGTCCAGCGGTAGCGGTACTGGTCGGTCAGGTTGTTCCCGTCCACCAGCAGCTCGATATTGTCGGTCAGCTTGTAGCGGATCGAGGCATCGAGGTTGAAGGTCGAACCGAAGCCTTCGAGGAAGTTGCCGTTGCCGCTGCCACCGGTGTTGTAGTCGCTGCGATAGGCACCCGAGACGCGGACCGAGAAACGCCCGTTGTCGTAGTAGATCGTGCCATTGGCCGAGTACTTCGACACGCCCGGGAAGGTGATCTCGTAGATCTCGTCCTCAAATTCCTCGTCGCGGTTGCTGTCGACGTAGGTGACGTTGCCGAGGATACCGAAATCGCTGACGAAGTCTGCGCCGGTAAAGGCGGAGAAGGGCAGGTTCAGCCCCAGTTCCAGCCCCTTGATGACGGCCCCTTCGCCGTTGAGCGTGGTGCGCGATTCGAACAGGCGACCGGGATCGGTGCCATTGACCACGGCATCGTAGGCCGGCGTCCCCGAGGTGAGGAGCGAAGTCGGCAGGCCGCTCTGCGCATAGGTGATCTCGCGCGAGGCGCTGACCGGGAAGCTCTCGATGTCCTTCACGAAGCCCGCCAGCGACAGGATCGCGCCCGGGGCGAAGTACCATTCGAGCGAGAGGTCGTAGTTCCACGCCCGGTACGGCTCGATGAACGGATTGCCCGAGCTGATGCGGAAGTTGAACTCGTCCACCGAGCCGCCCGGCGTCAGCGAGCCGAGCGTGGGCCGCGTGATGACCTGCGCGATCGCACCGCGGACGATGAAGTTGTCCGCCGGGAAGATGTTCAGGTTCGCCGCCGGCAGGAAATCGTCGTAGCTGCGATCGACGTTGACGTACTGGCCCGAGACGAAGCCCTGCGAGGACTGGTCGGTATGGGCATAGCGCACGCCGAAGTTGCCGGTCATCCGCACGCCCGGGTCGATCTCGAAGTCGGTCTGGAAGTAACCGCCGGTCACTTCCTCGCTCACGCCCCGCTCATCGCCTTCGCGCGTCGCGGCCGGAATGTTGTAGAGATCGAGGAACGCGACCGCCGCGTCGAGATCGGGCACGATCCAGGCATTGGTGTTGCCCGCAGGCTGCCCGGCGTCGCCGAGTTCGAACAGCTCGGCCAGGTCGGGCGTGACAGGCGCACCGTAGGCCCCGGGCGCGCAATCGAAGGCCGAGCAATACTGGCTGTCGCGCCGCGCGCTCGTGGTGAAGAACTCGAACTTGCGATAGAACGGCCCGGCCGACAGCGTCAGGCCGTGAACCGGCTCGTACTCGAGATCGAGCGCGATGGTCTTGAACTTGTTCTCGACCCGGCTCGGCCGGTCGCGGAACTCCGCCAGCTGGAAGTTGCCCGGATCGGTCACGTCGGTGCCGAACGTCAGCCGGGGAAACTTCATGTCGGAATAGTCGTAGCTGTAGTCGCCGTCGCGATCGTCGAAGATGATCGTGGTCTCGACGGGGATCGTCGCGTCCGACTTCGAGAAGCCGCCCGAAAGCGTGGCCGTGAAGTCGCCGAAACGCTGTTCGAACCGGCCGGAGACCTGGTAGAAATCGGTCTCGCTCTCGCGGTGGTAGCGTTCGTTGCGGATCCAGGCGTTCGACAGGTCGGCGCTGACGAGGTTGGGGCCGTCGATCGTGTAGTCGACGACGTCGATCTCGTCCTCGTTCGAACGCAGGAGCACTTCGCCCCAGTACTCGTCCCGGTCTTCCTTGAAGTTCGAGTAGAGCGCGTTGATCTCGATGTCGGTGCTGTCGGTCGGGCGGAACTGGACCGCCGCCGTGGCGCCGAGCCGCTCGCGCTCGTGATTGACGAGGCCGTAGCGCGGGATGCGCGGGTGGAAGGCTTCGCGCACTTCGACGCAGCCCGGGTCGGCCGGATTGGCCTCGCAATCGACTCCGCCGACCGAACGGAACGTGGCGTTGTTGGCCCAGCGGACCGAGTTGTTGCCCAGCTCGGCCGTCTCGTACTTCGACCATGCGACCGAGGCCGACACGCCGAAGGTCTCGTCCGCGTTGTTCCAGGCGGCAAGGCCGGCGAGGCGCGGCGAGATGTCGTCGTTGAGATCGTTATACCGCCCCTGGGCGGTGACGACGAGCTTCGTGCCCGCGCCATAGGCCAGCGGGTTGCCGGTGCTCAGATCGATCACCGCGCCCAACGAACCCTCGTCCAGCTTGGCCGAGGCCGTCTTGTTGACGACGATCGAGTTGAACAGCTCGGAGGCGAACACGTTGAAATCGAACGCGCGGTCGCGGTTCGACGATGCGCCGTCGACCGATGTCGCGATCGTCTCCATCCCGTTCACCCGCACGCGGGTGAACTGTGCGCCAAGGCCGCGAACCGTGATCTGGCGCCCCTCGCCCGCGTCGCGTTCGATCGCGACGCCGGGGATGCGCTGAAGCGATTCGGCGAGGTTGGTGTCGGGAAACTTCGCGATGTCTTCCGCGACGATGACGTCGACCTGGCCGACCGCCTCGCGCTTGGCGGCGACAGCCGCGTTCAGCGATTCGCGAAAACCGGAAACAACGATGACATTGCCTTCGTCGGCAACGTCGGCCACTGCCTCGTCACCGACTTCCTCGGCATCGAGCGTGCCGGCGTCCTGTGCGTGGAGCGCCTGCGGCAGAACGAGCGCGCCGCCGGCCAGCAGGGCCGCCTTCGTACGACGCGAAACGAGTGAGTACTTCATAACTCCTCCCAAAATGGCACCGGTGTCTTTTTGGGGTGAGCTTGCGGGCGCCTCAGCGCCACACCCATCCGACATCCGATCATTCCCAACTCCGGCCTTTTTTGGTAACCGGTGTCATTCTTCATTGCCTAAGCGGGCCAGCCTTGTCAAGTTAAGTCGGAGAGGAGATGTCATGAAATCGAAAATTGCAACCCGCCTGGTCGCTCTTGCCGGGGCCTTCGGCCTGCTTCTTGCCGCCCCTGCCCAGGCCGCTCCGCCCGACCCGACCGAGGGCGGCAAGGGCGGCCGCATCATCCGGGTGACCACCCTCGCCAAGGACGGGCCCGGCAGCCTGGCCGAAGCGCTCGCCGCCAAGGGGCCGCGAATCATCGTGTTCGAAGTGGGCGGCGCGATCGACCTCGATCGCTCCACGCTGCGGATCAGCGAACCTTATGTCACCATTGCCGGGCAGACGGCCCCCTCCCCCGGCGTCACGCTGCTGCGCGGCGGGATCGACGTGAAGACGCACGATGTGAAGATCAGCCACTTGCGGGTTCTGACCGGCGCGGCCGGCCAGGCCAAGCGGAGCGGATGGGAAACCGATGCCTTCTCCACGGCCGGGGCGGCGAACGTCCTGGTGGAGAACAACACGTTCATGTGGGCGATCGACGAGAACATGTCGGCCAGCGGGCCGCGCTTCACCGGCGATACGATCGAGGAATGGCGCAAGGGCACGAGCCACAACGTGACCTTCCGCCTCAACCTCGCGGCCGAGGGGCTTGCCGATTCGAGCCATCCGAAGGGCGAGCATTCGAAAGGCTCGCTGATCCACGACAACGCCACCGGCATCGTCTTCGACCGCAATATCTGGGCGCACAATGTCGAACGCTCGCCCCTGGTGAAAGGCGGCGCGCAGGTCGCGCTGGTCAACAACCTGATCTACAATCCGCAGCTGCGCGCCGTGCACTACAACCTGATGGACCTCGAATGGGCCGGCCAGCCCCACGTCACGGGGGAGATCACCGCGGTCGGCAATGTCATGCGCGGGGGCAACGACACGGATGAAGGCCTGCCCTTCCTCATGCTCGGCGGCGTGGGCGACCTCGCCTATTACGGCCGCGACAACGTGGCGGTCGATCGCCACGGCAACGCGCTGCCCGAGTTCGGACGCTACGGCCACACCCGGGCGCGCCTGATTCGCGCAGACGCCCCGCTGGCCGATCTTTCCGGGTTCGATGTCCTTCCCTCGCAGGACGTGGAGACCACGTTGCTCGCCACCGCCGGTGCGCGCCCCTGGGACCGGGGCGAGGAGGAAATCCGCGTGCTCTTCTACATCGCCGAAGGACGCGGGGAGATCATCGATTCGGAAGACGAGGTCGGCGGCTATCCCGAGATTGCCGAGACTCGCGCCCCCTTCCGCGAGGCCGAGTGGAACCTCGACACGATGACGCCGCTCAGCGGCCGCTATCCCGGCCAGAAGGCCGGGGCGCAGGAGCACCTGTCGCCTCGCGACCGCGAAATGCGTGGGGGCGCGCGGTGAGGCGCGGCTGGGCCCTGGCCGCGGCGTTGACCCTCCCGGCCTGCGTGGCGGCATCCGGGGCGGGCCCCGCCGCGGCCCCGCCGATGGTGGTCGTTTCCGAAAGTGACGTGATGGTGCGCGAGGCGCCGCCGCATGGCGCGATCGGAATGTCCACCGCCTATCGCATCAGCGACGCGGCCCCGCAGCCGCGCACGATGGAGTTCCGCCGCCGCGTCCTCGACCCGGGTGCGGCGGTCGGCGAGCATCCGATCGCGCACGACGAAGTCTACTACGTCACCGCCGGCCGCGGCGTCGTGATCTCGGATGGGGAGGAGGCGGAATTGCGCCCCGGCATGGCGGCGTACCTCTACGAAGGGGCCGTCGTCGGCATCCGGCAGGTCGGCGACGAACCGCTGTCGATCATCATCGCCTATCCCGTGGCGCCGCGCGACTAGCCGCGGTGCCACCGGCACAGCGCCCGCCGGCTCAGCTCCCGGGCTGGATATAGGGAGCCGTCGCCCAGAGCTCGCGCTCCCAGCGGCGCGGATCGGCGACCATCGCCGTGGACCCGTCGCCGATCACCAGCGTGGCGCGCTCGGGCAGGCGGTAGGCATCCCAGTGCGCCAGGCCCGGCCGCCCCGTCCGCGCAAGGCCGGTGAACGCCGCGATCATCGCCGCGCTCGTCTCGGCCGCGCCGCCCCCCGTGCCCGAATAGCTGCCGGGCGCGTCCAGCGTCCCGAAGACATAGGGAATGTCGTCGGTATGAGCCGCCCCGCGCAGCGGATCGACCGGTGACGGCCGATCGAGCTGGTAAACCCAGGTCGCCTGCGCGCCGGCGCGGGCGCGGGCGCGGGCGTCGGCCTCTATCACCTGGCCCGGCCAGCTCCGGCCCGCGGTCGTGGCGGCATAGAACAGGCGCGCGGGCGACCAGTCCGGGTAGCGCGCGCGATACCGGGCGACGACCCAGCGCGGGTCGAGGTCGATACGGATCTGGGGTGCCAGCCGTTCGGCGATGTTCGACCAGTCGAGGCCGGTGAGCACCGGGCCGCGCGGGTCGATGAACGCCCGTGTCTCGTCGCGCGTGTTGCCGAGGATCATCGGCACGTGCAGCGACCGGGGGGCTGCGTCGGGCCAGAAGGGGTGGCGCGGCAGGTTGGTCATGTCGAGCACCGGCCCGAAATAGACCCGGCCGCCCAGGATCGGATCGCGCGCCGCGAGGCCTTCCACCAGCCGTTCCGCCGGCAGGGAAAGCAGTGTCTCCATGTCCCCTTCGCGCACGCCGATCTCGCCCAGGAACGCGCGCGTGCGCTCCCGCGCATTGGCAGGGCCGCTGGCCGTTACCTGCTGGCCGCTCATCGTCGCGGCTGCATGGAAAAGGCCGTCGGCGGCGGGCATGGCCATGAGGGTCGCGATCTTGGCGCCGCCACCCGACTGCCCGAATGCCATGACCCGCGCGGGATCGCCCCCGAACGCATCGATATTCGCGCGCACCCATTCGAGCGCCTGGACCAGGTCGAGCTGGCCCAGGTTGCCGCTGTCGGCGAACCGGTCGCCCCAGGGCGAGAACCAGCCGTAACCGAACACGTTCAGCCGCTGGTTCACCGTCACGACGACGACATCGCCTTGTTCGGCCAGGCGGTGCCCGTGGGTCAGCGGGTCGGTGACTGTTCCCGAGGTATAGGCCCCACCGTGGAAATAGACCATGACCGGCCGCCGCGCGCGCGGGTTCGCGTCGGGCGTCCAGACGTTGAGGAACAGGCAATCCTCGCTCTGGGAATGATCCTGCAGCCCCAGTTGCGGGGCGATCGGGCCGAACCCGGTGGCATCGACCGGGCCGGTCGGCGCGGGCACCGGCCGGGGTGCCGCGAAGCGGCTGGCACGCGCATACCGGATGCCGAGGAAAGCCGCGACGGTGCCCGTGCGCAGTCCGCGATAGGGCCCGGCCTGCGGGCGCGCGGGCGAACGCGCGGCCCAGGCCGGCGCGGCCGCGGCACCGGCTCCCGCCGCCATGCCCGCGACGACGAACGCGCGCCGGTCGATCCTAGCGCCGGACATCGCCGCCGCCGGCATCGAAGGCATCGAGTTCTGTCCGGGTGGCGAGGATCATGTCGCCGGTGAAGCCATGCTTCATCACCGCCATCGCGAGCGCCGACCTGGCCATGTCCTGCGCCGTGGCCCCGTCCAGATAACGCAGGATGAGGCCGGCGGCGAAGGCGTCGCCCGTTCCGATGCGATCGATCACGCCCTCGATCCGCACCTCTTCGGTCTGCCAGTGATCGTGGCGCCGGTCGACCCGGGCCGCGAGCCGGTGGACCTGCCCCGTTTCGACATGGCGCGCGGTCGAGGCGATCAGCTCCAGCGAAGGGAACGCGGCAAAGGCCGCTTCGGCCGCCTCGCGCCGCCGGTCGGGCCCTTCGCCGGAAAAGGTTTCTCCGAGCAGCAGCGAAATGTCCCGGTGGTTCCCGATCAGCACCCGCGCCGCGCCCACCATTTCGCGCAGGATCTCGCGCGGGTTCGAATCCCACGCCTCCCACAAGTTGGCGCGATAGTTGCCGTCGAAACAGATCGGCACGCCCGCCGCGCGGGCCGCGGCCTGGGCCGCCCGGGCAAGCTCGACCCCGCGGGGGCCGAGAGCAGGGGTGATGCCGGACATGTGCAGCAGGCCGGCGCCGCCAAGGGCACCGGCGAAATCGAGGTCGTCCGGCCGCGCTTCGGCAAAGGCGCTGCCGCCGCGGTCGTACGTCACCCGGCCGGCCACCGGCCCGGCGGGCGGTTCGAGGAAATAGAGGCCCATGCGGCCGGGGCCGGTCGCCATCGCCGCGATGTCCACCCCGGCCGCCGCCAGGGTGGACCGTGCCATCCGGCCGAGCGGATTGTCGGGCACGACCGTGAGCATTCGCGCTGCCTGGCCGAGGCTGGCCAGCGCCGCGGCGACATTGGCTTCGGCCCCGCCGACCGCCACGTCGAGCGCGTTCGCGCGCGCCAGCGGCAATCCGGCCGGCGGCGACAGGCGGACGAGCATTTCGCCGAAACAGACGACCGGTGCCGTCACAGGCCCGCTCACCGTGCCAGCCAGCCGCCGTCCACCGCGAGGATATGGCCCTGGACATAGTCCGCGGCGCGGCTGGCGAGGAAGACCGCGGCGCCGCCGATATCCGCCGGATCGCCCCAGCGCTGCTCGGGAATGCGTTCCAGGATCTGGCGATTGCGCGTCTCGTCGGCCTGCAATGCGGCGGTGTTGTTGGTCGCGATATAGCCGGGCGCGATCGCATTGACGTTGATGCCCAGCGGCGCCCATTCGTTGGCCAGCAGCTTGGTCAGCCCGCCGACGCCCGACTTGCTGGCGGTATAGCTGGGGACCCGGATGCCGCCCTGGAACGTCAGCATCGAGGCGATGTTGACGATCTTGCCGCGCGCGCCCTCCTGCGCAGCCCACTGCGTCATGTGCCGCGCGGCCGCCTGGCAGAGGAAGAACAGCGACTTCAGGTTCGTGTCCATGACCGCGTCCCAGTCCTCTTCGGAGAACTGCAGCGCGTCTTCCCGGCGGATGATCCCTGCGTTGTTGACCAGGATGTCGAGCCGGCCGAGCTTGTCGACCACGGTATCGACGACATCGGCCACCGGTTCGATCGACGACAGGTCGGCCGAAACCAGCTCGCACCGGCGGCCGAGCGCGCGGACCTTTTCCGCGGTCTCGTCGGCCCGGCTGCGGCCGACGGCAGCGATATCGGCGCCCGCCTCCGCCAGGGCCAGGGCAATGCCCTGGCCGATGCCGGTATTGGCGCCCGTCACGACGGCGGTGCGCCCCGTGAGATCGAAGGGGTTGGCTCCCATAACTCTCCCTTTCCTAGCAGCGTCCGGCGGCCACGCCATCCCGCGCGGCGGCCGGCCCGGGCTCCGGCGGTTCGACCTGTTGGCCCGGATCGTGCGATTCCCGAAGGGCCCGCGGCCCGAAACGTCAAAGGTTGCGCAGGTAGTCGCTGATCGCCTCGTCCTGCGAATTGGCGTAGAAATACTCCGCGAACCGCTCGCCCGCGATCGCCGCGCGCAGCAGGTCCTGATCGACGTTCTTCAGCACGGTCAGCATGTCGTGGCACGACGCGTCCTTCAGATCGGACAGGATGCCGCGGTTCTTGCGCATGACCTCGGCCCGTTCGCGCGGGTAGCCGGCGCCGGCCTCGTTCTCGAACAGCTTGCGATAGCAGTCCTGCAGGTTCAGTTCGGCCGCCCAGCCAAAGCCCTTGGCATAGGGCATCGAGATCGCGTTGCCGGCGTTGATCTGGTTGAACAGGAAGGCGTCGGTCGGGTCGATCACCAGCCCGCAGAAGACGCCCGGCATCGAATTGCACGCCAGCATCGAGCCCATGCCCGTGCCGCAGCCGGTGACCACGAAATCGGCCGCCTTCGAATTGAGCAGGATGCCGGCCAGCAGGCCGTTCATCACGTAAGTCAGCGAGGCCGAATCCTCCGCCGTGTACATCCCGTAGTTGAAGACCTCGTGCCCGAACGGTTCGGCAACGGTCGTCAGCGCCTCGTGGATGATGCCGTTCTTGGCGGCCTGGCTATTCTCGGTGATCAGAGCGATCTTCATGGGTTCTCCCTGCCCGCGGTCGGGCTCCTGGTGCGAAATCTTCCGGTGTCCGGCCTCTTGCGTCGAAGTCGAGCCGAACGCTCGAGTCGACTTAGGAAACCGGTGTCAAAAAAGGCTTCTACCCGCAAAGCGGGGGTGATTTCAACCGGGCCGATCAGATTTCCGAAGCGGGCGGGGCGACCGATGCGCGGGTGACGAGCCGCGCGGGGAAGCACGAGGGGCGGGCCTCGGCGAGGTCGGGGGAGACCAGCTTGAGCGCGGCGGCCTTGCCCATTTCGCGGATCGGCCAGCCGACCGTCGTCATCGGGGGCCAGATATGGGCCGCGATCGGCGAATCGTCGAAGCCGACGATCGAGAGGTCGCGCGGCACGTCCACCCCCCGCTCCCGGGCGGCGTGATAGGCCCCCGCCGCCATCTCGTCGTTGCTCGCGAAAAGCGCGGTGATCCGCGGCTCCGCCCGCAACAGGCGGTCGGCACCCTCGACACCCGAACCGAACCGGTAGTTGCCCGGCACGATCGCCTCGTCCGGCACCGCCAGGCCGTGCCGGCGCATGGCCGAGAGAAAGCCCTCGCGCCGTTCGAAAGCGGAGCGGAAGCCGGCCGGCCCCTCGATCAGCCCGATCCGGCGATGGCCCTGCCCTACCAGGTAATCGACCACGCCGGCGACCATCTCGCGGTCGTTCGACTGGACCAGGTGCTCCGCCTCGTCGAGCGCGGCCGAACCCATGCGGACATAGCCGCAGCCCATTTCGCGGCACAGCGCGGCCAGCTCGTCGTCTTCCGAAATCGGCGGCAGGATCAGCACGCCGTAGAGGCGCTGGAGTTCGAGGAAGTTGCGAATGTCGTCCAGCATCTCGGGCGAATGGCGATCGACCGGCCGCACGACCAGCGCGAACTCGGTCTCGCGGATCGCGTCGAGCACCCCTTCCTGGAAGTTGAGCACCGTCTGGGCATTCGGGTTGTCGTGCAGCAGGCCGAGCAGGAAATTGCGCCGCAGGGCCAGCGCCCGGGCCTGCGGATTGGGCACGTAGCCCAGTTGGGCGATCACCGCCTCGACCTTCTCGCGGGTATCCATCTTGAGCAGGGGCGAGCGATTGATCACCCGGCTCACCGTCTTCTTCGAGACCCCCGCGACGCGCGCGACATCGTTGATCGTCGGTTGCTTGTCCGACTTGTCCATCCACTCCAACTCCCACCCGCCGGGGCACCCCGGCCTCTTAGATTAAGTTTCGATGCCACCAAAGGGCCCCGTACCACAAAAGTTTTGACACCGGTTTCCTAATAGACCAGTAACGGGGGCCGTGATGCAGTTTCGGGGAGGGTTCCGTCTTGGGTGTCGCCGCGCGTGAAGTTGCCGAAGTATTTGTAAACGCCCGGCGTTCGGGCCGCGCATTGGACGCCTATCCAGGCGGGACCGCGCCTGCCTCGCTCGAAGAGGCCTATGCCGTGCAGGATGCCGCCCTGTCCCTGTGGGACCGCCCCGTCGGCGGCTGGAAAGTCGGCAAGATCAACCCACCCGACGATGGCGTGCTCGGCGCCAACCGCCTCGCCGGCCCGATCCTGGCCGATACGATCGTCGAGGGCGGCGACGCGCCGGCTGCGATGCCGGTGTTCGCCGGCGGGTTTGCCGCGGCGGAGGCGGAGTTCATGCTCCGCCTCGCGCCCCCCGCCCCCGATGCACCGCCGCCGCAGACGAACGAGGAGGCCATGGCCTGGATCGACGAAGTGCGGATCGGCATGGAAATCGCATCCTCGCCCTATCCCGCGATCAACAGCGACGGCCCCTGCGTCACCGTGTCGGACCACGGCAACAATGCCGGGCTGGTGCTCGGCGCCCCTGTCGCGCGCGAGGCTTGGGAAGACCTTGCCTCGATCGAGGTCGCGCTGGACGTGAACGGCGAAACCGTCGGCCGGGCGACCACGGCGACGATGCTCGACGGGCCGTTCGGCGCCGCGCGTTTCCTCCTCGCCAATCTCGCGCGCCGCTCGATCGCGCCGCAGGCCGGATGGTGGATCTCCAGCGGCGCGGTGACCGGGGTGCACGAAGTCGCGCCCGGCGACCGCGTGACCGCGCGCTTCGCCGGGCTCGGCGAACTCGACGCCCGGATCGTCGCCGGCCAGTAATCCCTGCCAACCGGATCGCCGGCGGCGATCGCCCGGCCGTGGATCGCCCCGTCAGACCTCGTCGAGTGCGCGCGCGATGACGCGATAGACGCGCTGCAGCTCGTCGTCGCCGATACAATAAGGCGGCATGACATAGACCGTGTTGCCCAGCGGCCGCAGGAGAACGTCGTTCTCCGCGAAGAACCGCAGGAGCCGCGGCGCGAGATCCGACAGGTAGCCTTCCGCCGCGCCGACATCGAGCGCGGCGATCGTGCCCACCTGGCGCAGCGCGGTGGCCCGCGGATGATCGGCCAGCGCGGCCAGTGCCTCGCCCTGCCGGCGGCACAGGTCGGCGATCCGCTCGCGCACCGGCTCCTCGCGCCAGATCGCGAGGTTCGCCGCCGCCGCCGCGCAGGCGATCGGGTTGGCGGTATAGCTGGAGGAATGGAAGAACATCCGCGCGCGGTCCGGGGCGTAGTGCGCGGCGAAGATCGGCTCGCTCGCCATCGTCACTGCCAGCGGGATCGCGCCGCCGGTCAACCCCTTGGAAAGGCACAGGATGTCGGGCGCGATATCGGCCTGCTCGCAGGCGAGCAAGGTCCCCGTCCGCCCCCAGCCGGTCATCACCTCGTCGGCGATGAACAGGACGCCATGGCGGGCGCAGATCGCGTGCATTTCGCGCAGGACGGCGGGCCGGTAGGTCAGCATTCCCCCGGCCCCCAGCACCAGCGGTTCGACGATGAAGGCCGCCGCGCCTTGGCGGCAGGCGCGCTCCAGCGCATCAAGCGTCGCCCGGGCCGCGGCATCGTGCGGGAACGGGATCGTCTCGACGTCGAACAGCAGGGGTTCGTAAGCCCGGTTGAAGGCCCCGCGCGCGCCGACCGACATCGCCCCGATCGTGTCGCCGTGATAGCCGTGCTCAAGCACCAGGATGCGGTGGCGCGGTTCCCCGCGGTGCAGCCAGTATCCCAGCGCCATCTTCAGCGCGACCTCGACGCTGGTCGATCCCGAATCGGAGAAGAACACGCGGGTGAGGTTGCCGGGCATGATCGCGCGCAGGCCGGCCGCGACCTCCTCTGCCGGTTCGTGGGTCCAGCCGGCGAAGATGATCTGGTCCAGCCGCTCCGCCTGGCGCGCAATGGCCGCGGCGATGCGCGGATGGGCATGGCCGTGGGTCGTCACCCACCACGACGATATCGCGTCGATCACGCGCCGCCCGTCGGCCGTGACGAGGATCGCGCCTTCCGCGCGCTCCACCTGCGGGATCGGCTCGCCCAGCCCGTGCTGGGTGAAGGGATGCCAGATCGGCGATCCGCTCATGCGAAGTCCCTCAGCTCGAAATTGTCGCGGAAGGCCTGCGCCAGGCTCTCGGCGGAGAGCGGCTCCAGCCACGGCAGGCGGCCGAGCCGGCGAACCCCGCCGATCTCGCAGATCGTCCGCTCGCTGTCGTCGTTGGCCTCGCCAACGAAGGCGATCCCCAGCACGCCGACCTGGCGGGCGCGCAGCGCCTCCAGCGTCATCAGGCTGTGATTGATCGTCCCCAGCCGCGTGCTCGCGACGACCACCACCGGATATGCCCAGCGCGCGAAGAGATCGGCGTAGAGCACCTGCCGCGTGACCGGCACCAGCGCGCCGCCGGCACCCTCGATCACCAGCGGCCCTTCCACCCGGGGCACTTCCAGCCGCTCGACCGCGATCTCGATCCCCTCCAGCTCGGCCGCGCGGTGCGGGGAACAGGGGGTGTCCAGGCGATAGGCTTCGGGCAGGATCCGGCTTTCCGGCACGCCCAGCGCCGCCACGCGGTGCGCATCGCCGCCGCCTTCGGTCCCTGCCTGGACCGGTTTCCAGTAGTGCGCGCCGAGCGCCGCGGCGAGCCCGGCGGCAAACACGGTCTTGCCGATATCGGTATCGGTTCCGGTAACGATCACGGGTCGCTTCACAGGATTTCCTCCAGGGCGCCGACAAGCGCGTCGACATCCCTTTCGGTCACGTTGAGCGTCAGGGATATGCGCAGGCGCGCGGTCCCGACAGGGACGGTGGGGGGCCGGATTCCGCGCACGTCGAAGCCGCGATCCTGCAGCGCGGCGGCCGCGGCCATCGTCTTCCGGTCGTCGCCGAGGACGACCCGCTGGATCGGGCTATCGCTCGTCTCCAGGCCCAGCCCTGCGAGCGCGGCCTGCGCCCGGCCGACCAGGGCATGCAGCCGCTCGCGCCGCCAGGGTTCGTCGCGCAGGATCCGCAGGCTCTCGCGCACGGCCGCGGCCATCAGCGGCGAAGGCGCGGTCGAGAAGATGAACTGCCGCCCGCGGTTGACGATGAACTCGCGCATCGGTGCGGGGCCGAGGAGCAGCGCGCCCTCGCAGCCCAGGGCCTTGCCGCAGGTCTTGAGCGTGATCACGTTCTCCGCCCCGTCCAGCCGGCCTGCCAGGCCGCGCCCGTCGCGGCCGAAAACGCCGGTGGCATGGGCCTCGTCCACCAGCAGCATCGCCCCGGTGCGCTCGGCGAGATCGGCGAAGTCGGCCAGCGGCGCGCGGTCGCCGTCCATGCTGTAGAGGCTCTCGACCGCGATCCACGCGGTCCCGCGCCCGCCCGCCTGTCGCCAGCGCGCGATCGCCTCGGCCGCGGCCTGGGGGTCGTTGTGCGCGAAACCCACCGCGTCCGCGCGGGCGAGGCGAATCCCCTCGTGCGCGCTGGCATGGACCAGCTCGTCGTGAACGATCAGGTCGCCGCGCTGCGGCAGGGTGGAGAAGAGCAGGGCATTGGCGCAATAGCCGGAGCCGAGAAAGACCGCGCCCTCGCTGCCGAAGAATCGCGCGGCTTCGTCCTCCAGCCGCTCGTGCTCCGGCGCATTGCCGCGCAGCAGCCGCGATCCGCCCGAACCGACCGGGACGCCGCGCGCCAGGGCCTCGGCCACGGCCTCGCGCAGGCGAGTGCTGCCGGCGAGGCCGAGGTAGTCGTTGGACGCGAAATCGCGCCCCTGCACCGGCACGAGAGCCCGCCGGCGCCCGCTCCGTTCGAGCGTGTCGAGGTCGCGCTGCAAGGTGTCGAGTGCCGTCATCGCCGCGCCGCTTAGCCGCAATCGCGCCGCTTGCCGAGTCGGCCCCGGTCGCCTTACACCGGGGACAGGCAAGCCAGGGGATGGGGGGCACGTGGCCGGGCGACGTCGTTATTCGGATCATCGCCGCCCGGGCGGCGGGCCGGGGTGGAAATTCGCCGGCGTCCTGGCGGCTTGCTTCCTGGTCACCTTTCTCGCCGTCTTCTTCTGGCGAGGCGATGCGCCGCGCGCGCCGATCGGTTCGGGACCGGAGCCGGTCGAGATCGCCGACGCGCCCGATCGCGAAACGCTGATCCGGCAGCGCTGGCCCGGTACCCCGGCCCGGCTGGAGGCGGACCAGCCGGCCATCGGGGCATCGGGCGGTGCGTCGCCCGGTCCCGCGCCGTCGGCTGGCGCGGAAGACACCTTGCAGGCCCGCTTCGCGCGCTGTTCCGGCCCGGTGCGCGAAACCTGCGTCGTCGATGGCGACACGTTCTGGTATCGCGGCACGAAGATCCGCGTGGCCGATATCGACGCGCCCGAAATCGCCGATCCCGGCTGCCGGCGCGAGGCGCAGCTGGGCGAACGGGCGACCCGGCGCCTCACGGCACTGCTGAACCAGGGGGCCTTCTCGCTCGAACGGGTCGGCCGCGACACCGATCGCTTCGGCCGAACACTGCGCGAGGTTCGCCGTGGCGGCGTGAGCCTGGGGGAGAGGCTGGTGGCCGAAGGGCTGGCGGAACGCTGGGGCGGCGCGCGCATCGCCTGGTGCTAGGCCATTACCACCGGCGGCGGGGATAGGGCTCGCACGCCACGCCGTGGCTATCGCCGTCCAGCGCCGGCCGGTAGCCGGGCTCGCCAATGCCGATAGGCGCCGCACCCGCTGCGCGCGCGGCACGGCAATCGGGGTAATAGGCCTGGTTCTCGGTTGCCCTTGCCGCCTCCAGCGAAGGATCGGCCAGCGCCCACGGCCCGGTGCCCGAATTGTAGCGCTTGGAGCGATCGAGCAGGCCGAACCCGGCGAGCGAATCGCTTTGCAGGGCCGCGATGGCGCCCAGGCCGGCAGCGGCCAGTATCCAGCCGACAAGGTGCCCGTAACGTGCCATGGCCGCAGCATATCGGCCGCCGCTTGCCGGCAGGTAAACGGGCGCGTGGGTCAGCGGGGGGCGGGCAAGCGCGCGATCTGGCGCGCGATCTGGCGCGCGATCTCCGCCGCGAGGAGGGCGTTCGCGGGGTCATCGGCGCCGGCGAGCAGCCGGTCGCGCTCCGCCTCCAGCATGGCCCGGCGGCGGTGCACGGGCACGGCCGCGACCTCGGCGTAGAATCGCACCAGCCGCGGCCAGGGCGCACCTTCGATCGGGACATCCTCGGCCCAGCGCGAAAACGCCCCCCCGGCGGGGTGCCAGCGGCCGTCGGGCCCGCGGCGGAGGAAGAACAGCACGGTCGTGCCTCGGGCGAAGTTCCGGCGGATGCAGGCGCCGGTGAAGCTGTCCGGGTGAGCATGCGCCAGTTCGTGGGGATTGGACAGGTCCACTTGCCCGGCCGCGACCGCCCGCGCGCCTTCGATGGCGATCGGCCCGCCGGGCATTGCGCCCTTGAGCGTCTCGATCGGATCGACGCGCAGGCGCCCGAGATGCTTCTGCGCCGCCTCGTCGCCCGCCACCACCCGGCCGAGCACGATCAGGTCGGCATCGGCGACGAGTTCGAGGTTTGTGGGGATGCGGTAACCGGGGACGACCGAACAGGCGAGCGCCGGGCTGGCGCAGGCCAGCAGGGCGGCAAGGGGCCACGCGCGCATGGCGCCCGTTGCGATCCGCCTTCGCCCCCGGGCAGACAAGCCGGCCTTACTCCGCCGCGACGGTGCCGCTGTCGCCGTCTTCGCCGAACAGCCCGGGGCCCTCGTCGCCCTGGTCGTTCGCCTCTTCGCCCTTCTTCGCCTTCTGCCGCTTGTCGAAGCTCGACCACACGTCCTGCCAGTTGCCGCGCGTGGCGCCCTTCGAATACTCGGTCGCGCGGGTTTCGAAGAAATTGGCATGCTCCACGCCGTTCAGCAGCGGCGCGAGCCAGGGCAGGGGGTGGTCCTCCACCATGTAGATCGGCTGGAGGCCGAGCTGGCCCAGGCGCCAGTCGGCGATATAGCGGATGTACTTCTTGATCTCCTTCGCCGTCATGCCGCTGACGGGGCCCATCTCGAACGCGAGATCGATGAAGTTATCCTCCAGCCGCACCGACTTCTGGCAGATGTCGATGATGTCTTCTTTCACCGCCTTGGTATAGCAGTCGCGCTCGCGCACGAATTCGTGGAACAGGCGGATGATGCCTTCGCAGTGAAGGCTCTCGTCGCGCACCGACCAGCTGACGATCTGGCCCATGCCCTTCATCTTGTTGAAGCGCGGGAAGTTCATCAGCATGGCGAAGCTGGCGAACAGCTGCATCCCCTCGGTGAAACCGCCGAAAGCGGCCAGGGTGCGGGCGATGTCCTCGTCCGTATCGACCCCGAAGATCTGCAGGTAATCGTGCTTGTCCTTCATCTCCTCGTACTCGAGGAAGGCCGAATATTCGCTCTCGGGCATGCCGATCGTGTCGAGCAGGTGCGAATAGGCCGCGATATGCACCGTCTCCATGTTGGAGAAGGCGGTCAGCATCATCTTGACCTCGGTCGGCTTGAACACGCGCCCGTACTTGTCGTGGTAGCAATCCTGCACCTCGACATCGGCCTGGGTGAAGAAACGGAAGATCTGCGTCAGCAGGTTGCGCTCGTGCTCCGAGATCTTCTGCGCCCAGTCGCGGCAGTCCTCGCCCAGCGGCACTTCCTCGGGCATCCAGTGGATCTGCTGCTGGCGTTTCCAGAAGTCGTAAGCCCACGGGTATTCGAACGGCTTGTAGGTCTTGCGGGCTTCGAGCAACGACATCTTGTGGTCTCCGGTTTGGCGCTTGGCGACTCTTATTAGGCAATCACGTGCCGCTTTCGAAGGCAAGCGATAGCGATTCGGCGGGGATAAGCCGGGCCGTCCTTGCGGCGACCGCCCGGAACGTTGGCCCGCCCTGCCCGGTTGATCGGGGGAAAGGAGAATCCCCATGGGCGAATACGAACCGAACGACAGCCGCAACGTCACGCTGAAGCCGGGCCACGAACCGGGCGGCATCGAACGCACCGGCCCGCGCGAGGGCGAAACCCGCGAAGGCACGAAGAACGAAGGCGCCGGCGAGGGCCGCGAGCCGGAAGGCGGCGTCCACGATCTCAACACCGGGGCGATCGGCGAGCGCCAGGCCGGCGATACCGTGGTCGGCGAAACCTCCACCGATCCCGCGCGGCGCGCGCGGGCCGACGCCGACCGCCCGCTCTGACCGATCGGCCCGCCGGCCAGCGAGCCGTGGCTGGCGTGCGCCGAAACGCGGAACGAACCCCGCCCCCGCCCCGTTGGTAGGGTAGACAAGCAATTGAAAGGATTTGATTTTATGTTCGAGAAGCTGCGCATCAAGGAACACATGGAAGTGGCCGACTGCAAGGGCCAGCACGTCGGCACGGTCGACGAAGTCAAGGACGACGCGATCAAGCTGACCCGCTCCGACAGCGCCGACGACATGCATCACTTCCTCTCGCTCGACGAAGTCGAGAAGATCGACGACAACCGCATCTACCTGAAGGAAGACGCACGGATTCCGGATGGCCTTGGGACCAATGCGACCCAGGCAGGCACCCCTCAGGCGATCTGACCCGCTTACGCTCAACCGCTGCGTTTCCCCGACGACAGCGGACAGCGAGGCCCCGGCCCGCCATCACGGCGCGGCCGGGGTTTTTTCATGCGGGGCGTGCTGCGGTTCCCACCGCGCGCCTGCTATTGGCAGGCGAGGCATTCCTCGTAGTCGGTCTGCTCGCCGCCGGCGCTCAGCTCGTACTTCGCGGCGTCGGTCGTGTTGTCTGCTTCCACGCCGCCGGCGAACCCGGCGCGCTGGACCGATTTCGAGCGGAGGTAATAGAGCGACTTGATCCCCTTCTCCCACGCCTGGAAGTGGAGCATCATCAGGTCCCACTTGTCGACGTCGGCCGGGATGAACAGGTTCAGCGACTGCGCCTGGTCGATATAGGGCGTGCGGTCCGCCGCGAATTCGAGCAGCCAGCGCTGGTCGATCTCGAAGCTGGTCTTGAAGGTCGCCTTCTCTTCCGGGGTCAGGAAATCGAGGTGCTGGACCGAACCGCCGCGTTCGAGGATCGAGTTCCACACGTTGGTGGAATCCTTCGACTTTTCGCGCAGAAGCTTTTCCAGGTAGGGGTTCTTGACCACGAACGACCCGGACAGGGTCTTGTGCGTGTAGATATTGGCCGGGATCGGTTCGATGCAGGCGCTGGTGCCGCCGCAGATGATGCTGATCGAGGCCGTGGGCGCAATCGCCATCTTGCAGCTGAACCGCTCCATCGCGCCCATTTCCTCCGCATCCGGGCACGGGCCGCGTTCCTTGGCCAGCATCATCGATGCCTCGTTCGCCTTGGCATTGATGTGCTTGAACATCTTGAGGTTCCACACCTTGGCCATCGGGCTTTCGAAGCCGATGTTCTTGCTCTGCAGGAAGGAGTGGAAGCCCATCACGCCCATGCCGACGCTGCGTTCGCGCATGGCCGAGTATTTCGCCCGCGCCATTTCGGGCGGCGCGCGATCGATATAGTCCTGCAGCACGTTGTCGAGGAAACGCATCACGTCCTCGATGAACTGCTTGTCGCCTTCCCACTCCTCCCACTTCTCGAGGTTGAGCGAGGAGAGGCAGCAGACCGCGGTGCGATCTTCGCCCAGGTGGTCGCGCCCGGTGGGCAGGGTGATTTCCGAACAGAGGTTGGAGGTCGAAACCTTCAGCCCCAGGTCGCGGTGATGCTTGGGCATCATGCGGTTCACGGTGTCGGAGAAGACGATATAGGGCTCGCCCGTCGCCAGCCGCGTTTCGACCAGCTTCTGGAACAGGCTGCGCGCATCGACGGTCTTGCGCACGCTCCCGTCGCGCGGGGAGACGAGATCGAACTCGGCCCCTTCGCGCACTGCCTCCATGAAGGCATCCGACAGCAGCACGCCGTGGTGCAGGTTCAGCGCCTTGCGGTTGAAATCGCCCGACGGCTTGCGGATTTCGAGGAACTCCTCGATTTCCGGGTGCGAGATGTCGATGTAGCAGGCGGCCGATCCGCGCCGCAGCGAACCCTGCGAAATCGCGAGCGTCAGGCTGTCCATCACCCGCACGAAGGGGATGATGCCGCTGGTCTTGCCGTTGAGGCCGACCGGTTCGCCGATGCCGCGCACCTGGCCCCAGTACGTGCCGATGCCGCCGCCCCGGCTGGCAAGCCAGACGTTCTCGTTCCAGGTGCCGACGATCCCCTCCAGGCTGTCCTCCACGCTGTTGAGGTAGCAGGAGATCGGCAGGCCGCGGTTGGTGCCGCCGTTCGACAGAACCGGCGTTGCGGGCATGAACCACAGCTTCGAAATATAGTCGTACAGGCGCTGGGCATGGTCCTGATCGTCGGCGTAGGCATCGGCGACGCGGGCGAAGAGGTCCTGGAACTTCTCGCCCGGCAGCAGGTAGCGGTCGATCAGCGTTTCCTTGCCGAACTCGGTCAGGTTCGCATCGCGCGATTCGTCGGTCACGATGTCGAACCGCCGGTCGAGGATCTTCTTGCTGTCGGGCTTTTCGGCATTGGCTTCGGCAGCCGCGGCGACGGCCTGCGCCAGCGCGGCGTTCGCCTTGTCGGCGACCGCTGCCTCGCCGGCGGATGCGTCCACCAGCTGCTCGCTGCCCTTGTCTGCCTGTTCCATCGTCACTGCTGCCTTCTCATGCCCGGCCTGGTCCTCGTGCCGGCTGCCGGCCGCCGTTTCTTCGGAAAGATCGCCCGCATCCTGCCGGTCGAGACCCATTGCCGCTTCGTCTCCGGTCCTGAAATCCATCGTTGCCCACCCACTTTCGCGCCGTTGCGAACAACGGGGCCGCGGCGCCCGTCGTTCCATCCTGTTTCGTCATGGCGGATGGCCCCCCGCCACGGCATCGATCACGGCAAAACGGGCAAACTGTCCCCCCGATCTGCCCCGTCCGGCCCTGTCGCCCGCCCCCGTCGGCATCCCCGCAAGCCGCCTGCCAGCCCATGGGAGGAAAACGGCGCGAAAACACGATCTAGTGGGTCATCGACCCGACCTGACCACTAGATACTGAATCACAGAGACTCCGCGCGCAAGGGGCGAAATGACGGCAGGCCAGCCATTTAGCGGGTGTCTTACCCGGGCCGCACACTGCGACGCGCGGGTTTTCCTTGGCTCTGCCCAAGTGCAACCCCCAAAATGATTCCGTGAAAAAATATATGTGCGGAAAGTGGGGTCGCCAGGCCTTTGAATCAATCGAATCGGGCGGCGCAATTTCCTGTCCGCCGCGGCCTTGCCGGCGACATCGCCCCGGCGCCCGGACCGCGGCCGGTCAGGCCTCGCCCCCGGCCCTGCCGGCAGCGCGGGCGTGCTGCGCGATCTCTTCGGCCATCGGCTCCACCAGTTCGAGCGGGAGATCGTGGCCCATGCCCGGGAAAGTCCGCAGGCGCGCGCCGCGAATCGCGGCCGCCGTGTCCTCGCCGCCGGCCAGCGGGACGAGGGGGTCCGCTTCCCCGTGCAGGACCAGCGTCGGCGCCTCCACGCCGCGCAGCCGCTTGCGCCGGTCGCCGTCGGCAATGATCGCTGCGATCTGCCGCTGGAGGCCGGCGGGGTAATAGCTGCGGCGAATGCCGGCGGTGACGTTGGCCCGCAGCCGCTCTTCCTCCGCCGGGTAGGCAGGGCTGCCGATCGTGCGCGCGATCTTCATCCCGTGGGCGACGAGAACCGCCTCGTCGGTCGAATCGGGCCGCCTGGTCAGCACGTCGAGCGCTTCCTTGCGCGCGGGCGGCAGGCGCCGATTGCCGGTGGTGGACATGATCGACGTCAGCGAGATCGCCCGCTCCGGCCAGGTGAAGGCGACATGTTGCGCGATCATGCCGCCCATGCTGGCGCCGACGATGTGCGCACGCTCGATTCCGATCGCGTCGAGCAGGCCCACCGCGTCGGCGGCCATGTCGTTCAGCGTATACGGCACGCGGGGCGCCAGCCCGATCCGGCCGAGCAGCATCAGCGGCAGGATGCCGGGTGCCTTCACCCCGTCGAACTTGTGGCTGAGGCCGATGTCGCGGTTGTCGTAGCGGATCACGCGGAAACCACGCCCGGCCAGGGCCTCCACCAGTTCGATCGGCCAGAGCGTCAGCTGCGCGCCCAGCCCCATGATCAGCAGGATCGGCGGGTCGGCCGGATCGCCGTGGTCTTCATATTCGATCGCAATGCCGTTCGCGGTAATCTGCGCCACGCGCTGCCCCCCTCGTGCGCGAGGCCCCGGGCGGGGCCTGCCGGTTTCGATCTGCAACGAAGCGCATTCGCGCCAAAGGATCAACCGGCGAAGCGCGCCGCCGCGTCAGGGCACCAGCACGGTATCGCGGGCGAGCGGGTCCGTTTCCGGATAATCGAGGGTGAAATGCAGGCCGCGGCTCTCGTGCCGCGCCAGCGCGCTGCGCACGATCAGGTCGGCGCACTGGTGCAGGTTGCGCAGCTCGACCAGGTCGGTCGTGACCCGGAACGAGCCGTAATAGTCCTCGATCTCCTGCGCCAGCAGGTCGATCCGGTTGCGCGCGCGTTCCAGCCGCTTGGTCGTGCGCACGATCCCGACGTAGTTCCACATCATGCGCCGGATCTCGGTCCAGTTCTGCTTGATGACGACTTCTTCGTCCGAATCGGTCACCCGGCTCTCGTCCCACTCGCGGATCGCGGGCGGCGGCGGCAGGTCGTCCCACCCGGCCAGGATGTCGCGCGCGGCCGCTTCGCCGAACACGAAACACTCGAGCAGCGAGTTCGAGGCGAGGCGATTGGCGCCGTGCAGCCCGCTTTCGGTGCATTCGCCGGCCGCCCACAGGCCGGGCAGGTCGGTGCGCGCGTCGAGCCCGATCACGACGCCGCCGCAGGTATAGTGCTGCGCCGGCACGACCGGGATCGGTTCGCGCGTCATGTCGATCCCCAATCCCTGCAGCTTCTCGTGGATCGTCGGGAAATGCTGGCGCACGAAATCGGGCGGCTGGTGGCTGATGTCGAGATGGACGTAATCGAGGCCATAGCGCTTGATCTGGTCGTCGTTCGCCCGCGCGACGATATCGCGCGGGGCCAGTTCCATCCGTTCGGGATCGTAATCGGCCATGTAGCGATGGCCCGTTTCCGGGTGCAGCAGGTGCCCGCCCTCGCCGCGCACGGCCTCGGTGATGAGGAAATTCTTGACCTCCAGGTTGTAGAGGCAGGTCGGGTGGAACTGCATCATTTCCATGTTTGAAACCCGCGCCCCGGCGCGCCAGGCCATGGCGATCCCGTCGCCCGTCGCGCCGCGCGGCGCGGTCGAGAACTGGTAGACGCGCCCCGCCCCGCCGGCGGCGAGCACGGTCGCGCGCGCCACGTGCGCTTCCACCCGGCCGCTCGCCTCGTCGAGCGCATAGGCACCCCAGACCCGTCCGTCGCCGGAGAACTTCTCGCCATGGCGACCGGTGATCAGGTCGATGCAGGCACGCCCGGGCAGCAGGGTCACGTTGGGGTGGGCGCGCGCAGCCCTCAGCAGCGCGTCCTGCACCGCCCAACCGGTCGCGTCGTCGACGTGGACGATCCGCCGGTGCGAATGCCCGCCTTCGCGGGTCAGGTGCAGGTCCGCGCCCTCGGTATTGAACGGCACGCCCAGTTCCACCAGCCGGTCGATCGAACGCGGCGCGCGCTCGATCACGAATTCCACCGTCTCGCGGCGGTTGAGACCGGCGCCGGCGATCATCGTGTCGCGCACGTGGTTCTCGAACGTGTCGCCGGCGTCGAGCACGGCCGCGATGCCGCCCTGCGCCCAGGCCGTGCTGCCGCCGGTCAGCGAACCCTTGGCCAGCACCGTGACACGGTGCGTTTCGGCCAGCGCCAGGGCCGCCGTCAGGCCCGCTGCGCCCGAGCCGATCACGAGGATGTCACATTTGTTCATCGCTTCTGTCTTGCACATGGCAGGCGCGGGCAACAGAGAGGAGATATAATGGTCAAGATAGCCGCGATGTGCTAGGACGGGGCCGGCCCGACTGGCGGGGAACTGGTGGGATGGCAAACGGAAAAGAGAACGAGGAAGACCGGCTGCGGCGCGAACGCGACGAGGCCGAGCACGAGGAAGCGATTGCCAAGCGCCTTCTGGGCCGCGCCGCGGCGGAGATAGAGACTCTCGCCGACGCCGACTGCGAGGAATCGGCCAAGGACCAGGCGCTGGAGGCCGCGCGCCGGTTCCGCCACGCGGCCGGCCGCTAGCGCGCTTCGGCGCCGCTCGCGCGCTGTTGCCTCCCGGTTATTGCCCGCGCGCGCTGGTCAGCGAAACGAACACGTCTTCCAGGTCCGCCTCGCGCGTGGTCACGTCCTCGATCGCGTAGCCGTGCGCCTGGACCCGCGCGAGAACCTGCCCGGCGCTGGTCGCGTCGCGGTCGTAAGTCACCTCCAGCGTGCGCGGATCGATCGCCTCGGCTTTCAGGAACCCTTCTTCCATCGGCGGCCCGGCAAGATCGCGATCGACGGTGACGCGCACGATCTTCTCGCGCGCCATGCCGACCAGTTCGCGCGTCGGCTTGTCCGCGATCAGCTTGCCGTGGTTGATGATCGCGATCCGGTCGCACAGCTGCTCTGCCTCCTCCAGATAATGGGTGGTGAGCACGACGGTGACCCCTTCGGCGTTGAGTTCGCCCACGAGGTCCCACAGCTGGCGGCGCAGTTCCACGTCCACGCCGGCGGTCGGCTCGTCCAGCACGAGGATCGGCGGCGAATGGACCATGGCCTTGGCGATCAGCAGGCGCCGCTTCATCCCCCCGGACAGGGTCCGGGCATAGGCATCGCGCTTGTCGGCCAGGTGGACCGCGGCAAGCAGTTGCTCGCTGCGCCGGTCGGCCTTGCCGATGCCGTAGAACCCGCCCTGGTTCTCCAGCACCTCGAACGGGGTGAAGAACGGGTCGAAGACGATTTCCTGCGGCACGATCCCGATCATGCGCTTGGCGTTGCGGGGGCTGCGGTCGATGTCGAACCCCCAGATCTCGGCCCGGCCGGCGGTCTTGGTGACCAGCCCGGCGAGAATGTTGATCAGCGTCGACTTGCCCGCACCGTTGGGGCCGAGCAGGCCGAAGATCTGGCCTTGCGGCACGTCGAAGCTCACCCCGTCGAGCGCGAGCTTGCCCGGTTCGCCCTTCTCGCCGGCATAGCGCTTGGTCAGGTCGCGGATCGCGATTGCGGGCGGCGTTTCGGCCGGGGGCAGCGGGCTGGACTGGGCGGGATCGGTCATGGCGGTCCAATTGGCCCCCTGCAGCCGATCCGTAAAGGGCCAGTTGCGCAGCCGGGCGCATGGCATTATCTGGCCGGCATGGACATTCCGCCGCCCGAAACGACCCTGGTCGACCACGTTCGCGTCAAGTGCGACGGTGCCGACGCCATTCGCCCAGGCGACCGCTATCGCGCCGCCGCGCTGGGCCATCCGCGCGTCTGGCTGGAAATCGACGAACACGGCTACGTCGATTGCGGCTATTGCGACCGGCGGTTCGTGCTGCGCGGCGGCCCGGCCGACGGTGCCAACCAGGCCGCGCTGGAAGACATTTCGGCCGGAAGCGATCCCGGCCACCGCTGACGCGCAGACTATTCGCCGAGCCGCCCGCCCCCTGACGCGACCGGCGCCCCCTGACATTGCCGGCGCGCCATGCCTATATGCCGCGGCATGACCGCCCAGCCGACCGATCCGCACGCCTTCCTCTACGGTGAAGGCAAACTCGACCCCGAAGGTGCCGCGCGCCTGGCCGCGCGCCTGCTCGACCGGTGCGACGACGGCGAGCTCTACCTGCAATATACCGCGCGCGAGGCGCTCGCCTTCGACGACGGCCGGTTGAAGACCGCCGACTACGCGCGCGATTCGGGCTTCGGCCTGCGCGGCGTCTCAGGCGAGACGACCGGCTTCGCCCATGCCAGCGAGATTGCCGAAGGCGCGATCGTGCGCGCCGGCGAGACACTGCAGTTGCTCGACCCGGCTGCGCGTGCGCCGGCCGCCCCGCCGCGGCGCAGCAACCGGCATCTCTACACCGCCGACAACCCGCTCGACGCCGTGCCTTTCGGCGACAAGGTCGCGCTGCTCGAACAGATCGACGCCGCCGCCCGCGCGCGCGACCCGCGCGTGTCGCAAGTCACCGCGAGCCTGCTGGCGAGCTGGAGCGTGGTGGAGATCGTGCGCCCCGACGGCTTCGTCGCCACCGACGTTCGCCCGCTGGTGCGTCTCAACGTCGGGATCGTGGCCGAGGCGAACGGGCGGCGCGAACGCGGCAGCTTCGGCTTCGGCGGGCGCTACCTCTACGATCGCCTGTTCGATCCCGCCGCCTGGAACCGCGCGGTGGACGAGGCGGTCCGGCAGGCGCTCGTCAACCTCGAGAGCATCGATGCGCCGGCCGGCGAAATGCCCGTGCTTCTGGGCCCTGGCTGGCCCGGGGTCCTCCTCCACGAGGCGGTCGGCCACGGGCTGGAAGGCGATTTCAACCGCAAGGGGACCAGCGCCTTCACCGGGCGCATCGGCGAACGCGTCGCGGCCCCGGGGGTGACCGTGGTGGACGACGGCGCGATCCGCGACCGCCGCGGGTCGCTGTCGATCGACGACGAGGGCACCCCCACGCGCGAGACCGTGCTGATCGAGGACGGCATCCTGAAAGGATACATGCACGATCGCCTCAACGCCCGCCTGATGGACGCCGAGCCGACGGGCAACGGCCGGCGCGAGAGTTTCGAACACGCCCCGATGCCGCGCATGACGAACACCTTCATGCGCGCAGGGCAGGACGATCCGGGCGAATTGCTCGCGCGGATGAAGCGCGGCATCTACGCGACCAGCTTCGGCGGCGGGCAGGTCGACATCGTCTCGGGCAAGTTCGTCTTCTCCTGCACCGAGGCCTACCTGGTCGAGGACGGGCGCATCGGCGCGCCGATCAAGGGGGCGACCCTGGTCGGCGACGGGCCGAGCGTGCTGACGCGCGTTTCGGGCATCGGCAACGATCTCGCGCTCGACGAAGGCGTCGGCATGTGCGGCAAGGGCGGGCAGGGCGTGCCGGCCGGCGTCGGCCAGCCCACCGTTCTGGTCGACCGGCTCACGGTCGGCGGCACGGCCTGACGGGCGGCCCCCCATCCGCTCATCGCGCGTTCACCCAGGACGTGATAGAAGGCCGGCCATGATGCGCAGCCTCTTCATCTTGCTGGCCGCTTCGACCGGCGCGCTCGCCGCCCCCGCGCTGGCAGACGAACCTTCGCGCGGCGAACGGCAACTGGCCGAGATCCTCGAAGGGCGCGTGGCCGGCGAGCCGGTTCGCTGCCTGCATGAAAGCCAGCGCCACGCGGTGCAGATCGTCGATCGGACCGCGATCGTCTTCCGCGACGGCGACACGCTCTGGGTCAACCGCCCCGGCGGCGCACGCATGCTTTCCAGCGGCGACCTGCCGGTGTTCCACCAGTATGGCACCCGGATCTGCCGCCTCGACCGCGTCGAACTGCGCGACCGCCTGGGCGGCGTGCCGGGCCCGGTGGTGATTCTCGACGAATTCGTCCCGTATGCGAGGGCTGGGGGGGACGACAACGAAGAGGAATGAGAAGGAGTCTGATTATGAAGTTTGGCAAGTTCGCGGCAGCTGCCGGGGCCGCCCTGGCATCGATGGCCATGACGCTCGCGGCGCAGAGCGCCCCTGCCGAGGCACAGGGCGAGCTGTCGAAGATGCTGGCGGGGCGAGTCGCCGGCCCGGCCGAGGATTGCATCATGCTGCGCCCGGTCAGCCGGCTGATCGTGGTCGAGAACTCCGCGCTGGTCTTCCGCAGCGGCGATACCTTGTGGGTCAACACGACCACCAGCCCCGACGCCCTTCGCGAGGCGGACCGGTTCGATTTCACCGCCTTCGGCCAGCGCCTGTGCAGCAGCGACAAGGTATCGGGCCGGCAGGGGCCGCTCGATCTGGTCGCCTTCGTCCCTTACCGGAAGGGCTGAACCATGGCTGGCAGGATAGCATTTTCCGCAGCGGCCCTCGCGGCGGCCTGCATGGCCGCCCCGGCCGTGGCCGACGATCATGACGGCGAAGGCGCGGCGCGGCTGGCGGAAATGATCGAAGGGCGCGTCGCGGGCGAACCGCAATCGTGCGTCCACATGGGGCCCAGCACCCGCATGCGGATCATAGACGGGACCGCGATCGTGATCGAACGCGGGCGCACGCTCTACGTCAATGTCCCGCGCGACGCCGATTCGCTCGACGACGGCGATGCCATGGCCATTCGCCGCACGGGAAGCCAGCTGTGCCAGACGGACATCATCACGACGTTCGACCGGATGGGCGGCTTTTACACCGGCAATATCTTCCTGGGCGATTTCGTCCCTTACGAGAAAGTCGAAGGCTGATTCCGGCATGACCGCCGCCCCGCGCCGCTGGGCGGCGGAATTGCTGCATGTCTGGTTCCACCGGCTCGGCCCCGGCGACTGGTTCGGCGGCGGCGAGCGGGTCGATGCGCTGCTGCAGGAGCGGTTCGCGCGCGAATGGCACGCGCTTCGCCATCGCCCGGCGCGCGACTTCCTCGGCGACACACGCGTCGCGCTGGCGGCGATCCTGTTGTTCGACCAGGTCCCGCGCAACCTGTTCCGCGGCCAGGCGCGGGCTTTCGCCTCGGACCGCCTCGCGCGCCACATCGCCCGGGGCATGATCGCCAGCGGGGCCGACCGCGCCCTGCCCGAACGGCAACGCGCCTTCGTGGCCATGCCGTTGATGCATAGCGAGCGCATCGCCGACCAGCGCGCCTCGCTGGCCTATTTCGCCCGGTCGAGCGGGCAGCGCGGCTTCGCGCGCAGCCATTATCGCATGATCGCCCGCTTCGGCCGCTTCCCGCACCGCAATGCCGTGCTGGGCCGCCGATCGAGCGCGGCGGAGCGGCGCGCCGTGGCCGCCGGTTACGCCTGGTAGCCGGCAGGCCGCCCCGGCATCACGCCCGGCGCAACCCGTCCATCCGGTCGATGATGTCGCTCGCCTGCTGCATGATGCGATCGATCAGTTCGCCGCAGGTCGGGATGTCGTAGACGAGCCCGGCGACCATCCCGCAGCTCCACGCCCCGCGGTCCATTTCCCCTTCGCGCATGATCGACGGATAGACGCCGGCCACTTCCTCGATGATGTCCTCGAACTTCAGGTCCGCGCCCAGCGCCCGTTCCTTCTCCAGCAGGCGCTCGACCGCGTCGTTGGTCAGGACCCGCTCGGTATTGCGCAGCGGGCGCATGACCAGCCGGGTGTCGAGCTCGCTCGCGGCCAGGATCGCCTGCTTGACGTTGTCGTGAACCGGGGCCTCCTGCGTGGCGATGAAGCGGGTGCCCATGTTCATGCCCGCGGCGCCGAATGCCAGGCTGGCGACGAGGCTGCGCCCGTCGGCCATGCCGCCACTGGAAACGAAGGGAATCTCCAGCTCGTCGGCCGCGCGGGGGAGGAGGATGAAGTTCGGCACGTCGTCCTCCCCCGGGTGTCCGCCGCATTCGAACCCGTCGACCGAGACCGCGTCGCACCCGATCGACTGCGCCTTCAGCGCGTGGCGCACGCTCGTGCACTTGTGGATCACCCGGATGCCCGCGTCCTTCAGGTGGGGGAGGACGGCCTGCGGGTTGTTGCCCGCGGTCTCGACCACTTTTACCCCGCCTTCGACGATCGCGCGGACATAGCCGGGGTAATCGGGCGCATTGACCGTGGGCAGGAAGGTCAGGTTCACGCCGAAAGGCTTGTCGGTCATGTCGCGGCAGCGGGCGATCTCGTTGGCGAGGTCGGCCGGGGTCTTCTGGGTCAGCCCGGTGATGATCCCCAGCCCGCCGGCGTTCGACACGGCGGCCGCCATTTCGGCGAGCCCGACGTAGTGCATCCCGCCCTGGATGATCGGGTGCTCGATACCGAACATCTCGGTGATCGCGGTCTTCATTCGTCTCTCCCCTTTACAGCGCTGTCTGGCGCCGACCTGTCGCAAATCGGGCGGGCTGGCAAGGCGGGAGGCGCGGCGGGGTAGGCGTCCCCGGCGACAGGTCAGCCGGACGGCGGCGCCCCGGCCGCGCGCTCGATCGCCGGCCGCCAGGCGGCCTCGACCGGCAGACCGAACCGTTCGGCCAGCGCCGTCTCGAGCGCGTCGGCGTCGAGCGTTTCCTGCTGCACGGTGCCGTCGCGACCGCGAACGGTCAGCCGCGAATCGGCCAGGACGTGGCGAGCCTCCGGCGTGGTGCGGGTCACGATCAGGCGGTGGCGGAAATGCGAATCCGGGTGGGTCGAGGTGTACCAGTTGTGCAGGCGGTAATCGCCGTCGAGCAATGGCCCGGGCAGCAGGCGATAGACCGGTTGCCACCGCCCGGCGATCGAGGCTTCCAGTTGCATCTCGCCGCCCGCCGGGCGCAGGCGGAAGATCTCGTGCCCGGTGCTCTGCGGTTCGCGCGCGGCAAGGCGCAGCGGCGCGGTCGGCACGCAGCTTCCGAAGCCCACGTCCACCAGGTAGCGCACGCCGCCCACCGTGACCCGCAGCGCCATGTGCGAAGGCGGCGACAGGGGCGCATCGGGCGCCGTCTGCCAGTTCACCCGCGCGATCAGCCCTTCGACCTCGAACCCGATCGCCTCCAGCACCCGCTTGAACAGGCTGTTGTGTTCGTAGCAGTAGCCGCCGCGGCCCGCGCCGATCAGCTTGGCATCGACCGCCGCGGGCGAAAGGTCCACCCCGCGCCCGAGCAGGACATCGATCGCCTCGAACGCGATTGCCGCCGGGTGGCGTTCCTGCAGGGCGCGCAGGGTGTCGAGGTCGGGCCGCAGCGGCCCCGAATGGCCGATGCGCGCGCAATAGGCGGCGAGGTCCACGCCCGGCGCGCTCATGCCGCTTCGCCGTAGGCGCGGGCACCGCGCGCGTCGCGCAGCGCACCGGTCCACCATTCAAGCCGGCGCAGCATCGCGGCCATGGCGCGCGCGGACCGCTCCGGATCGTGCAGCCGGGCGTTTTCGCCGAACTGTTCCCACGCCGCGGCGAAGCTGACCGTGTCGCGCAGGCCGACCGCGTGCAGCTCGGCAAAGACGCCGCGCAAGTGCTCGACCGCGCGCAGCCCGCCGGAGATCCCGCCGTAGGAGACGAAGCCCACCGGCTTGGCATGCCATTCGGCGTTGGCCGCGTCGATCAGCGCCTTCAGCGGGGCGGGGAAGCTGTGGTTGTATTCGGGGGTGACGACGATGAAGCCGTCGGCCCGACCGATCCGCCGCGCAAGCTCGCGATCGTCGTGCCCGGCGGCCGGGTCGATCGTCTCGATCGCCATTCCGCCATGCGCCGCGACCCGTTCGGCCACCCATTGCGCGACCCGGTCGCACAGCCTGCCGCGCCGCGTGCTGCCGTAGATCAGCCCGATCCGGAAAGTATCCGCCATGTTCCTCGTTCCTTCGATTGCTTCGATGAGGAACACGTCGATACAACTTCAACCAAACTTGAGATCAAGCGTTTTCTCGATCGCAAATTCCGCCCACCGTGATGGACCCGGCCGAACAGCGCGGGCCGTGGCGCGGCCGCGCTATTCCCACTCGATCGTGCCGGGCGGCTTGGACGTGTAATCGTAGACCACGCGGTTGATGCCCTTCACCTCGTTGACGATGCGGGTCGCGACTCGGGTGAGGAAGCTGGCATCGAACGGATAGACATCGGCCGTCATCCCGTCGGTGCTGGTCACCGCGCGGAGCCCGCAGACGCTGTCGTAGGTGCGCCCGTCGCCCATCACGCCCACGGTCTTGACCGGCAGCAGCACGGCAAAGGCCTGCCAGATCGCGTCGTAGAGGCCGGCGGCGCGGATTTCCTCGAGGTAGATGGCGTCGGCCTTGCGCAGGATGTCGCACCGTTCCTTCGTCACTTCGCCCGGAATGCGGATGGCCAGGCCCGGCCCGGGGAAGGGATGACGGCCGACGAAGACCTCGGGCAGGCCGAGTTCGCGGCCGAGCACGCGGACCTCGTCCTTGAACAGCTCGCGCAGGGGCTCGACCAGCTTCATGTTCATCCGCTCGGGCAGGCCGCCGACATTGTGGTGGCTCTTGATCGTGACGCTTGGCCCGCCGGTGAAGGACACCGATTCGATGACGTCGGGGTAGAGCGTGCCCTGGGCGAGGAAATCGGCACCGCCGATCTTCTTCGCCTCGGCTTCGAACAGGTCGATGAAGGCCTTGCCGATGAACTTGCGTTTCTCCTCCGGATCGGTTTCGCCGGCGAGGCCGGACAGGAACATGTCCTCCGCATCGACGTGGACCAGCGGGATGTTGTAGTGATCGCGGAACAGGGTCACGACCTGCTCCGCCTCGTTCATCCGCATCAGCCCGTGGTCGACGAAGACGCACGTCAGCTGGTCGCCGATCGCCTCGTGGATCAGGACCGCGGCCACCGCCGAATCGACCCCGCCGGAAAGGCCGCAGATCACTTTCCCGTCGCCGACCTGCTCGCGGATTTCCGCGATCTTGGTCTTGCGGAACTCGGCCATCGTCCAGTCGCCCGCGAGGCCGCAGACATGGCGCACGAAATTGGCCAGCAGCCTGCCGCCGTCGGGCGTGTGGACCACCTCGGGATGGAACTGGGTGCCGTAATACTTGCGTTCCTCGTCGGCGATCACCGCGAAAGGGGCGCCGTCGCTGGTCGCGACGATCCGGAAGCCGGGGGCGAAGCGCGTGACCTTGTCGCCGTGGCTCATCCAGACCTGGTGGCGTTCATCGGTCTGCCAGAGGCCGTCGAACAGCGCGCAGGGTTCGGTCACCGTGAGGTAGGCGCGGCCGAACTCGCCCCCTTCGCCGGTCTCGTGCCCGGGGCGCACTTCGCCGCCGAGCTGCTGGGTCATGACCTGCTGGCCATAGCAAATGCCCAGGATCGGCAGGCCGCTGTCGAACAGGACCTGCGGCGCGCGCGGGCTATCCTCGTCGCAAACGCTGGCGGGCGAGCCCGAGAGAATGATCCCCCGGGGCTTCAGGCGATGGAACGCCTCCTCCGCCTGGGTGAAGGGCGCGATCTCGGAATAGACGCCGGCCTCGCGCACTCGGCGCGCGATGAGCTGGGTGACCTGGCTGCCGAAATCGACGATCAGGATGGAATCGGGGAGGTGTTCTGGCTGCATGGGGGGATCCGTTAAGGCCAGCGCGTGGTGCCTGTCCAGCATTCGCCGCGCCGGGCGACCCGGGCCGGTGCGGGGGCGGGTGCGCCGATGAAGGCGAAACGTGCATGGCGTTCACCCTCGATCGCGTATTTTGCACTTGCGAAGGGTAATGGTGCAGCGCACAATCGCAGGCGAGAACAACAAACGGATGTTTGAGAGCGACCACACCTTGTCGAAGGAGACGCTCATGAAGTTCCCCCACATTCTCGCCGCCGGCCTGGCCTCGCTCGCCCTCCTGGGCGCGCCCGCGCAGGCCGAACCGCGCAAAGTCACGATCGCGGTGCATTTCGACGATCTCGACTTGCGCGACCCGGCCCAGGTCCGCGCGCTGCACAAGCGGGTCGAAGCGGCGGCAAAGGAAGCCTGCGCCTATCCCGACGCGCTGTCGTTCAACCCGGTGCCCTACGACCGGGCGTGCAAGGCCTCGCTGGTCGAATCGGCCGAGGAGGTGATTGCCCGCAAGCGCACCGCACGCCTCGCCAGCGCCAGCTGACGCGCGACTTTCCCCGAACTCGACGATCCGGCGTCGCCACGAAAGCTGGCGGCGCCGGATTTTCGTTGGGGCCCGTAGTTTCGACTGGCCCCGTGCAGTTCGCGCAAGCGCCGGGCACCCTGGGCACGCCTATCGCGGCAGCGCTTCTCCTCACCGCGTGCGGTGCCGCGTTTTTCGCGGCCAGCCGCGCGCCTTTTCCCCTCTGGCCACGCACTTGGCGCCGCGCCGCCACCTGCCGATTCAACAGAAATTTGCACCACTAAAGCGCGATTTTACCGTTTTTGGTTGCAGATTTCTCAACGAAAGTGGCAGTTTTCTCATTTGTGAAAAGCAAGGCGAAAGATTATTTCACCTCTCGAGCCGGGCGGAAGGTTCCTCTCTCTCCTCTCTCCCCCCTTCCCCCGGCCTCTCAGAAACAGGAGCCATGCCATGCGCACGACTGCATCGCAGTTCCTGGCCTTCCTCGCGGCTGCTTCGATCAGCAGCCTCATGCTCGGTGCAGCAATCGCCTGAGCCTGGAGGAAGAACAGCGAGAGAGGCGCGGCCGCCAAGTCCTCCCCCCCCCCATAGTGGCGGCCGCGTCTCCATCGCGCCTTTCCCCAGCCGGCAGATCTTCCCCGGCGTGCCTATTCGACGCCGCCTATCGCCTCCGCCCTTTCACGAAGCTCGGTCTTGAGCAGTTTGCCGATATGGCTGCGCGGCATCTCGTCCACCGGGTGCAGCGCCGCCAGGCGCTGGGTCTTGCCCAGCCGCGCGTTCACCGCCGCGAGGATCTCGGCCATCGGCCGGGCGCCCGGCGCGAGGCGGGCAAAACCGACCGGGCTTTCGCCCCAACGGCGGCTGGCCACGCCGACGACGGCCGCCTCGGCCACGTCGTCCTCGCGCTCCAGCTCCGCCTCGAGGTCGGCGGGGTAGATGTTGAACCCGCCCGAGATGATCATGTCCTTGGCGCGGCCGACCAGTTCGACGAAGCCGTCGGCATCGACCCGGCCGATATCGCCCATCCGTTGCCACACCGCGCCCGTTTCCGGGTCGGTCCAGTATCCCTCGCGCGTCTTGTCCGGCCGGTTCTTGTACCCGCTCATCATCGTCTGGCTGCGGCCGACGAGGTTGCCGGCCACCCCCGGCGGCACCTCGCGGTCCTCGTCGTCGAGCACTTTCAGCTCGCTGCCCGGCGCCGGGCGGCCGACGGTATGGAGCTTGTCGGGAAACTCGTGACAGGGCAGCAGGCACACGACGCCGCCTTCCGTCATCGAGTAGATTTCCACCAGAGCCCCGGGCATCCGGCGCAGGACCTCGCGCTTCAGCGGGGCCGGGAAGGGTGCCGAGGTGCAGTATTTCAGCGCCAGCGAGGACAAGTCGAACCGGTCGAAGCGCGGCTCGTCCATCAGCCGCTGGTATTGCACCGGCACCAGCATCGTCACCGTCGTGCGGTCCGCCTCGGCATGGGCGAGCCAGGCCTCGGCCGCGAACTTGCCCATCACGCGCACCATGCCCCCGGCAAGCAGCGGCGCGAGGAAGGCGACCATCGTCGTGTTCGAATAGAGCGGGGTCGAGGCGAGAGCGCGCGGCTCCAGCCCGTTGCCGAGATAGGACGCCGCGATCGAGGCGAACTGGCGCCAGCGCATCTGGTGCGAATGGACGATGCCCTTGGGCACGCCGGTCGTGCCGCTGGAATAGATGATGTTGAACGGATCGCCCGGCGCCGGCGCGAAAGGCTCGGCGCGGGTGCCGGCAGGCGCCATCCAGCCGTCCAGCTCCTCGTCCAGCAGAACATGGTCCATGTCCGGCAGGAAATCGTCGCCCAGCTCGCTGCGCCGCGCGCGATCGACGAACAGGTGCCGCGCGCCGCTGTCGCCGGCCATGCCCTCCAGCTGTTCGCGGCTCGCGCTGGTCGTCAGCGGAGCGGCCACGCCGCCCGCGCGCACCGCGGCAAGGAACACGAGCGCATAGGCGATCCCCGAAGTGCCGAGGATGGCCACGGCCTGCCCCCGCTCCAGCCCGTCGGCCTGGAGGCGGGCGGCGATCCGTTCCACCCGGTCCGCCAGCTCGCCCCAGGTCAGCGCCCCGCGATCGTCGCGCAGGGCGAGTGCGTCGGGCTGCGCCTCGGCCCAGGCCGCCAGCATGGCGGGAAAGGAGCCCCATTCGGCCCCGACCAGGGCCCCGATATCGTCTTTCGTCATCGCCGCGATCCTAGCGCCACGGCCAGCGGCGGCAAGCGCGCACTTTACGCGCGCGTCAATCTTCGTCGCTGCGAGCGCAGCCGGGCGGGGTGAAGCTGAGCTGCGCGAGACGCCAGCCGGCGTCGTCGCCCATCCATTCCTCCAGCGGCGGCAGGTCGCCGGGCGGGCAGGTGTCGCCGACATTGGCGAGGATATAGCGCCCCGATTCGCGCAGGCGCACGTGGCCGTCGGGCCAGCGCGCCTCCAGCCGCCGTTTCAGCCGCTCGGCATCGGGAGAGATCTCCGCGCTTTCCAGCTGCCGCGGCATTCCGTCGAGCAGCTCGGCCGCCGCGGTGCGGATGTTCCGCGCCCCGTCGTAGAGGATCGACAGCGCGATCGCCGCCGCCGCTGCCGAATCGGCCCACCACAGCCCCATTCCGATGCCCAGCACCCCGGCCATCCCGGCGAGCCCGGTCTGCCAGTCCGCCTTCTGCATCAGGGCATCGGTGTGCAGCACCTTGTCGCACAGTTTCGAGGCCACCGGGCGCTTGAGCCGGCCGAGCACGACGGGCACGACGACCGACCAGGCGAGCGCGGCGAGCATGATCCAGCCGAGCCAGACCGTGTGGCCGAAGATCGTCACCGGCCCGATCGTCGGGTGCTCGCCCGCGGCCAGCGCGCTGACCCCGTCGAACAGCAGCCAGGCGCCGACGGCGGCGAGGACGACCGCGCTGGCCATGAAGGCGAGGCTGTCCACCCGCACGAAGCCGTAAGGATACTTGCGCGTCGGCGGGCGGGGTTCGAGCCGCGCCGCGACGAGAAAGGTCACTGCCGGCACCAGCCCCAGGAGATCCTCGATGAAGGCGGTCTTCATCGCCTGGCTCGATCCCATCGCGAAATACATCGCCGCGACCACGCTGCCCATGCCTGCCAGCGTCCACCATTCCAGCCGCCGGGCGCGGGCCATTTCCGGGCGGATTTCCTTCGGCAGCTGGTTCATGGCCGCACTGCCTGCTCGACCGTCATGATCCAGCGGTTTTCCCCGTTACGCATGGCGAAGCGCGCGGCCGGCTGGTTGCGCGGCGGGGCGGCGCGCCACCCGATCGCCGGGCCGAAATGGACCTCCTTCGCCCACGGGCTGGCCATCGCGAAAGTGCCATAGACCAGGTCGATCCGCCCGTCGGCCAGGTCGCGCAGCAGGGTCTCGCTGTCGCCCGGCACGCGCTCGACGCGGGCCGAGGTCGCCCGCGCCACGGCGGCCAGGGCCTGCGCCGCCTCGCGCTCGGGAGCGGTGCCGCGCACCCAGCCGAGGCGGATCGTGCCGCTTTCGCGGACCAGTTCCTCGGTCCGATCGGGATCGCGCGGAAAGGGGCCGCATGCCGCGAGCGACAGGGCGAATGCCAGCCAGACGAGCCGTCGCATCCCTTGCCTTCCCCTTCGCAGCGCGCACGAAACCGTGCCCGTCAACGCGCGGGAGGGGCGAAGTATCCGCGAAACCGGGTGGCAAGCGGTGGAAAAATCCCCCGCGACCGCGCGATTCGCTTGGGATCGGCGCCCCCGCGGCCTATATAATCGCCATGGAAGACACCCCCGAAAACACCCCGCCGGAAACGGCGAAGCGCAACGGCTACGGCGCCGATTCGATCAAGGTCCTCAAGGGGCTGGACGCGGTCCGCAAGCGGCCGGGCATGTATATCGGCGATACCGACGACGGATCGGGCCTGCACCACATGGTGTTCGAAGTGTCGGACAACGCGATCGACGAGGCGCTGGCCGGCCATTGCGATCTCGTCCTGATCGAGCTCAACCCCGACGGCTCGGTCTCGGTCGAGGACAACGGCCGCGGCATCCCGGTGGACATGCACAAGGAAGAGGGCGTTTCCGCGGCCGAGGTCATCATGACCCAGCTCCACGCCGGCGGGAAGTTCGAGAACACCAGCGACGACAACGCCTACAAGGTCTCGGGCGGCCTGCACGGGGTCGGCGTCTCGGTGGTCAACGCGCTCAGCGAATGGCTGGAGCTGACCATCTGGCGCGACGGCAAGGAACACTGGATGCGGTTCGAGAACGGCGATGCCGTGGCTCCGCTGAAAGTGGTCGGCGATGCGCCGCCGGTCGAATCGAACGGCGACGAGAACGGGTTGAAGAAGGGCACGCGGGTGACCTTCCTGCCTTCGACCGAGACGTTCAAGAACGTGACCGAGTTCGATTTCGACAAGCTCGAGCACCGTTACCGCGAACTGGCCTTCCTCAATTCGGGCGTCCGCATCCTGCTGCGCGACCGGCGGCACGAGGAGATCAGGGAACACGACCTGTTCTACGAGGGCGGGATCGCGGCCTTCGTCAAGTACCTCGACCGCAACAAGCAGGCGCTCGTCGCCGAGCCGATCTCGGTCTCGGCCGAGAAGGACGGGATCGGGATCGACGTCGCGCTGGAGTGGAACGATTCGTATTACGAGAACGTGCTCTGCTTCACCAACAACATCCCCCAGCGCGACGGCGGGACGCACCTCGCCGCCTTCCGCGCCGCGCTGACGCGCACGCTCAACAATTACGCCAGCGCATCCGGCCTGCTGAAGAAGGAAAAGGTCTCGCTGACCGGCGAGGACATGCGCGAAGGCCTGACCGCGATCGTCTCGGTCAAGCTGCCCGATCCCAAGTTCGGCAGCCAGACGAAGGACAAGCTGGTCAGTTCGGAAGTCCGCCAGCCGCTCGAATCGCTGATGGGCGAGAAGATGACCGAGTGGCTGGAGGAAAACCCGGCCGATGCGAAGGCGATCATCCAGAAGATCGTCGATGCCGCCGCCGCGCGCGAGGCGGCGCGCCGCGCGCGCGAGATGAGCCGCAAGGGCGCGATGAGCGTCGCCAGCCTGCCGGGCAAGCTGGCCGACTGCCAGGAACGCGATCCGGCCAAAAGCGAGCTGTTCCTGGTCGAGGGCGATTCGGCCGGCGGTTCGGCCAAGCAGGGCCGCGACCGCAAGACCCAGGCGATCCTGCCGCTCAAGGGCAAGATCCTGAACGTCGAGCGCGCCCGGTTCGACCGGATCATCGGATCGAAGGAAGTCGGCACGCTGATCCAGGCCATGGGCACCGGGATCCGCGACGATTTCAACATCGAGAAGCTGCGCTATCACAAGATCGTGATCATGACCGACGCCGACGTGGACGGCGCGCATATCCGCACGCTTCTGCTCACGTTCTTCCACCGGCAGATGCCCGAGATCATCCGGGCCGGGCACCTCTACATCGCGCAGCCGCCGCTCTACAAGGTGAGCAAGGGCCGCAGCGAGGTCTACCTGAAGGACCAGGCCGCGCTCGACCGCTACCTCGTCGATGCCGGGCTGCAGAACCGGGTTCTCGAAACCGCCGGCGGCGCGCGGGCGGAAGGGGACTTGCGCGCGCTGGTCGAACACGGCCTGCGGATCCGCAACCTGATCGCCTTCGTCCCGCGCAAGTACGACGCGGCGATCGTCGAACAGCTCGCGCTGTCGGGTGGGCTCGATCCCGCGCTCGACGCGGCGGGGCGCGCCCGCGCGCTCGACGAGGCGGCGCAGCGGCTGGGCCGCGCCGATCCCGAGGCGCGGTGGAGCGCATCGCTCGATGCCGAGGGCGGCATCCGTTTCGAGCGGCTGTGGCGCGGGGTCACCGACGTCCACGATATCGAGGCGGCCTTCGTCACCAGTGCCGAGGCGCGCAAGCTCCATGGCCTCGCGAGCGAGAACGCCGACGTCTATGCCGCGCCCGCGCACCTGGCCCGCCTCGGCACCGAGCCGGAAGCCGCGAACGCCGGGGCCGAAGGGGATGACGCGGGCGTCGCGCCCGCGGCAGGCGAGGCCATCACCCGGCCGACCGAGCTGCTCGACGCGGTTCTCGCCGCCGGGCGCAAGGGGCTTTCGGTCCAGCGGTACAAGGGGCTGGGCGAAATGAACGCCGAGCAATTGTGGGAAACCACGCTCGACCCGGAAAACCGCGCGCTCTTGCAGGTCAAGGTCGAGGACGCCGACGTCACCGACGAGATCTTCACCCGCCTGATGGGCGACGTGGTCGAGCCGCGGCGCGAGTTCATCCAGGACAATGCCCTGAACGTCGCCAACCTCGACGTCTGAGCCGCCCGGCCCCCGCGCCGGCGGCGCGGCCGCGGTTACGGCGCGGGGTCGGCGCCGCGGCGATAGACCCGGTCGGGGGTGACGTCGTCGAACGGCACGTTCTCGTTCTGCATCCGGTAGAGCGCGCCGTCGGCGATCAGCACGATCGGCTGGTGCGTCACGCCCAGCAGGCGCAGGCGCTTGCCGTCGGGCAGCCATTCCCATTCGCCGGTCTGCCGCCGCCCGCCCTGATCGAGCGTGAACGTGCCGTCCTCGGCGATCGCCAGGCTGTCGTGCGTCCCGTCCGGGTTGGTGCGGCGATAGGCCGTGCCCGCCGCCAGCGCCTTGCGCCCGTCGGCCGCGACCCGCGGCAGCGAGGGATCGCGCGGCCCATCGGGCTGGTTCGCGGCGGCCGGGTCGCCGGCGGGGGCACTGCCGCCCCCTGCTCCGCCCCCGTTGACGCGCGCGGCGAAATCCTGCGCGCTTTCGCCTTCCGGCCGCTCGCCGCAGGCGGCCAGCGCGAGCGACATCGAAACGACAAGTGCCATCGTGCCCGGTGGACGACGCATCGAACAAGCTCCCCAATACAAGGTCACGCGAAGAAACCACGGTGCGAACCGCACCGGGGCGCGTCTAGCCCGCCAATGTGACACTATTCCGACAGGCGGGCTTGTGCCCTGCGCCCGTCCGCGGCACGAACCGTCATGCCCCCGACATCGTTTGCCGCCAAGGATCGCCGACCATGCCAAGCCGCCGCGCCCTCGCCATCCTGCCGCTGATCGCGGCCCTCGCCGCCTGCACGACGACGCGCGCGCCCGCGCCGGCCGATAGCGTCACGACCGACACTGCCGGCCCGGTGACGGTGAAGATCGTCGGGCTCAACGATTTCCACGGCAACCTGGAGCCGCTGCGCCGGCCGATCCGCGTGCCGCTGGAAGGCGGGGAAAGCCGCGAAGTGCGCGCCGGCGGGGCGGCCTATCTCGCCAGCGCGGTCGCGCGCCACCGCGCGGGGGGCGACCATTCGCTGGTCATCGCCGCGGGCGACCTCGTCGGCGCCAGCCCGCTCGTCTCCTCGCTGTTCCTCGACGAGCCGACGGTCGGCGCGATGAACCGCATGGGGCTGGATTTCAACGCGGTCGGCAACCACGAGTTCGACCGCGGCTGGCGCGAGCTGAAGCGCCTGCAGGACGGCGGCTGCGAACGGCACGGGCTGCGCGAACCCTGCGCCGTGGAGCGGGACTTCGCCGGGGCGGATTTCGCCTTCCTCGCCGCCAACGTGGTGACCGAGGGGGGCGAGACGCTGTTCCCAGGCACCGCCATCCGCCGCTTCGGCAGCGGCGAGCGCGCGGTCGCGGTCGGGGTGATCGGGCTGACGCTGAAGGACACGCCGAGCCTGGTGACGCCGAGCGGCGTGGCCGGCCTGACCTTCGGCGACGAGGCGGAGGCGATCAACGCGCGCGTGCCGCAACTGGCCGCGGCCGGGGCCGATGCGATCGTGGTCGCGATCCACCAGGGGCTGGAACCCGAACCGGGCACGCCGCACACCGGCTGCGGCGCGATCGCCGGCCCGCTGCGGGCGATCCTCGAACGGGTCGATCCGCGGGTCGACCTCGTCATCTCGGGCCATACCCACCGCTCCTACGTCTGCGATTTCGCCACCGTCGACCCGGCGCGCGGCTTCATCGTCACCAGCGCCGGTTACGGCGGGACCCTGCTGACCGAGATCACCCTCGCGATCGATCCGGCGCGCGATACGGTCGCCTCGCTGGCCGCGCGCAACATCGTGGTCCAGAACGAAGGCGAAGCCGCCGACCCGGCCTTCGCCGTCTTCCCCGCGGACGGCGAGATGGCCGCCTATGTCACCCGCTATTCGCAGGCCGCGCGCGCGGCATCGACCCGGCCGGTGGGCCGCATTTCGGGCCCGGCGCGCGATCCCGGCCCGGCGACCGAGGAAACCGCGCTCGGCAACCTGATCGCCGACGCGCAGCTCTTCGCCACGCGATCGGCCGGCGCGCAGATCGCGCTGATGAACAATTCGGGCATTCGCGCGCCGATCGTGCCGGGCCCGGGCGGGACGGTGACTTTCGGCGACATCTTCGCCGCCCAGCCTTTCGGCAATACCCTGGTGACGCGCAGCTATTCGGGCAGCCAGCTGCTCGCGCTGCTGGAGCAGCAGCTCGATTCGGACGGTTTCGTCCAGACCTTCTCGGTCTCCGAAGGGTTCGCCTTCGCTTACGACATGGGCCGGCCGGAAGGGAGCCGGATCGTCTCGGCCAGCCTCGACGGGCAGCCGATCGATCCGCGGGCGAGCTACCGCGTGACGATGAACAGCTTCCTCGCCGCCGGGGGCGACGGCTTCACCGTGTTCGAACGGGGCACCGACGGGGTGACCGGCCCGGTCGATCTCGACGCGATGGAAGCCTATCTCGCGCAGGCCGAAACCACGGCGCTGCCGCCCACCGGGCGGGTCACCGACCTGACCGGGCGCTGAGGGCCGTTCAGGCGATCCGCAGGCCGGCGACCGGCGCGGCGCCGCGCTGCTTGCCCGAAAGCCCGTCGAACAGGGTATCGATGATCGTCGCCAGCTTGCCGGCGCTCAGCTTGTCCTCGTCCAGCATCAGCAGCATCTGGGGCAGGATGTAGCAGGCGACCATCTGGTTGATCAGCGACAGCGCCTGGTTGATGCCGAGACCGGCGAAATAGCCTTCTTCCTGCGCCTGGGCGATGAGTTCGGACAAGTAGTGGTCGGCCAGGTCGATATAGCCGCGCACGTTCTCGAACTTGTCGGTCCCGATCTCGCAATAGACGGCGAAAGTCGCCGGGTCCTTGCGATAGCGTTCCTGTTCCCGCAGGAAACGGCGCGCGAAGAATTCATAGAACTTGCGCCGGATCGGCAGGTCGGAGGCGATGACCTCCTCCATGATCGCGATATCGGGCGCGTACCACTCCTCCAGGATCGCGTCGAACAGCGCGTCGTCGGTCGCGAAGATCGTGTCGATCCGCGCCCGCGGCATGCGCGCTTCCTTGGCCAGCGCGGCGCGCGTCGTCGCCTCGCCCGTTCGCGCGATCGTCTTCATCGCCAGGTGGACGAGCTGGGCGCGGTCGCTATCCGCAAGGTTGGGCGCAGTCATTGTCCTCGGTCCGTCCGCTAGATCGCGCGTAATCTAGCGACGGCCCGCGCCCGGTTAAAGCCCCGCGGCGCGAAATGCGCCCCTGCCGCGTCTAATACCCTGCCGCGTCTATTGCCCGGCCGCGCCTATTGCGCCGGGCCGGCCTGGTCGTCGGCGGCCGGGGCCGGGTCGCTGCGCCGCCAGGTCGTCTCCTCGCTCCGCTCGCCCGCGGTCGGGGCGTCGGCGGCGGGCAGGCGATAGAGCACGTTCTCGGCCACGGCATAGGCCTGCGTCTCGCCCTCGCGCTCGATCAGGATGCGGCTTTCGTCGTCGCCCCAGGTGAAGGAACCGCTCGTCTCGGTGCCGTCGGGCGCGCGCCAGACGTAGGTATCGTCTTCGCGCAAGGTGATCGTGCTGACCTGGTCGTCGCGGGTCCGCAACTCGTACGTCCCGGCATAATCGACCGTCGTGCGGGCATTCACCGGCACTTCGGGATATTCGACCTCGACCTCGGGCAGGGTCACGTCGGTCGGCGTTTCCAGCTCGGGCGTCTCGACCACGCGTTCGTCGACGTCGGTTGTCTCGCCGCAGGCGGCGAGCGCCAGGGCGAACGGCGCGGCAAGCGCGAGGCGGGCGTGAAAGGTCATCGGGCGTCTCCTTGTCCGGTTTCCCCTCCCCCAATGCGCAAGCCCGGCGGGCGGTTTCGAAAAAATCGCCGCGCCGGCCGATGCTACATGCGGAACACGCCGAACTGCGGCCGCTCGGGGATCGGCGCCTCCAGCGTCGCGGCGAAGGCGAGGCCGAGCACGTCGCGCGTCTGCACCGGGTCGATCACGCCGTCGTCCCACAGGCGGGCGGTGGCGTAATAGGGATTGCCCTCGTCCTCGTACTTCTGGCGGATCGGGGCCTTGAAGGCCTCGGCCTCCTCCTCGCTCCAGCTCTCGGCATCGCGGTGGACGGTCGCGAGCACCGACGCGGCCTGTTCGCCGCCCATCACGCTGATGCGCGCATTGGGCCAGGTGAACAGGAAGCGGGGGCTGTAGGCGCGCCCGCACATGCCGTAATTGCCCGCGCCGAAACTGCCGCCGATGACCACGGTGACCTTGGGCACGGTGGCGGTGGCGACCGCGGTCACCAGCTTTGCGCCGTGCTTGGCGATACCTTCGGCCTCGTACTTGCCGCCGACCATGAAGCCGGAAATGTTCTGCAGGAACAGCAGCGGGATGCGGCGCTGGCAGGCCAGCTCGATGAAATGCGCGCCCTTCTGCGCGCTTTCGGAAAAGAGCACGCCGTTGTTGGCCAGGATCGCCACCGGCATGCCCCAGACATGCGCGAAGCCGCAGACCAGCGTGCTGCCGTAATGCGCCTTGAACTCGTGGAACTCGCTGCCGTCGACCAGCCGGGCGATGACCTCGTGCACGTCGTAGGGCGCGCGCACGTCCTCGGGCACGAGGGCGTAGAGATCCTCGGCATCGAACAGCGGCGCGCGCGGATCGCGCAAGTCGACGTTCTTCGCCGCGGCCGGGTTCTCGCCCAGGTGGCTGACGATATCGCGCACGATGGTCAGCGCGTGTTCGTCGTTTTCGGCCAGGTGATCGACCACGCCCGATTTCTTCGCGTGCAGGTCGCCGCCGCCGAGGTCTTCGGCGCTGATTTCCTCCCCCGTCGCGGCCTTCACCAGCGGCGGGCCGGCGAGGAAGATCGTGCCCTGGTTGCGCACGATCACCGTCTCGTCGCTCATCGCCGGCACGTAGGCGCCGCCCGCGGTGCAGCTGCCCATGACGCAGGCGATCTGCGGAATGCCGGCGGCGCTCATGTTCGCCTGGTTGAAGAAGATGCGGCCGAAATGGTCGCGGTCGGGGAAGACCTCGGCCTGGTGCGGCAGGTTCGCCCCGCCGCTGTCGACGAGGTAGATGCACGGCAGGTGGTTTTCCTGCGCGATTTCCTGCGCGCGCAAGTGCTTCTTGACCGTCATCGGGTAATAGGTGCCGCCCTTCACGGTGGCATCGTTGCACACGATCATCACCTGCCGGCCGGCGACGAGGCCGATCCCGGCAATCAGCCCGGCGCCGTTGATCGCGTCCTTGCCGTACATGCCGTTCGCCGCGAGCTGGCCGATCTCGAGGAAGGGGCTGCCCGGGTCGAGCAGCCGCTCGACCCGCTCGCGGGGAAGCAGCTTGCCGCGCGCCAGGTGGCGCTCGCGGCTGCCTTCGCTGCCCCCCTGCGCCGCCGCGGCGACGCGGGCGCGCAAGTCGCCGGCCAGGGCCTTGTTATGCTCGAAGCGCGCCCGGGCGTCGGGCGCTTCGCGGTCCAGCTTGGTCGTCAGCGTGGGTGCGGTCATGGGCGGGTCAATCTGTCCGTTTCATCTGCAGGGCGTGGGTTCGTGCCGGCGCCGGGCCGGGAGCGGGCGCGGGCGCGGGCGCGGTCATGCGGGTTCCTTCGGCGGCACATAGGCCGGATCGTGGTCGAAAGGCAGGGGCTCGCCCGCGCGCAGCGCGGCGAGGACCCGGGCGAAATCGGTCTCGCACCGGAAGCCGAGCACGCGTTCGGCCTTCGCCGGGTCGTAAACCCGCTCGATCCTGCGCGGCAGGGCCCATCCGCGCGCGGCGTAGAGCCCGCGCACGCCGGGGAAGTGCCGCTCGATCGCCGCCGGCGCGTCGCGCACCAGTTCGCCCGCTTCGTCGCGCGCGAACGGCGGGGGCGCGGAAATCACGAAAGTCTCGCAGCCCAGCCCGCCGATCCGCTCGAGCGCGAGGACATGCGCCCGCGCCGCGTCGCCGGCGCTCAGCCGGCGGTGCAGGAACTCGTTCGCCTTCATGTTCTCGCCCGACAGCTCGCGGTGGGTATCGTCTTCCTCGGGAAAGAAGCGCCCCGTCCGCAGGATCGCGACGTCGAGCGGGTGCAGGCGCGCGAACAGGGCGCAGAGGTTTTCCGCCGCGGCCTTGGTCATGCCGTAGATGTTGCGCGGCGGCCCGGCGTGAAACCCCTCGTCCATCCAGAACGCGGCCTCGCCGGTCCCCGCGCGCACGCGGTCCGACACCATCATCGAGGTGGTCGAGGTGAAGACGAAGCGGCCGTGCCCGGCCTCGACCGCCGCCCGGAGCAGGTTGAGCGTGCCGGTCACGTTGGTATCGACGAAGGCCTGTTCGTCGTAGCGAGCGATATCGGGCTTGTGCAGCGCCGCGCCGTGAACGATCGCCTCGATCGCGTGGTCGCGCACCGCGTCGCGCACCAGGTCGCGGTCGGCCACGGTGCCCAGCACCTGCGTGTCCGGGCCCGGGGCGATGTCCAGCCCCACGACCTCGTGACCGGCCGCGCGCAGCCGCGGGGCGAGGAACCGCCCCAGCCAGCCCGACGCACCGGTGAGGAGAACTTTCACCCCGCCGCCCCGATCAGTTCGCGGCCGATCAGCATCCGCCGGATCTCGTTCGTGCCCGCGCCGATGTCGAGCAGCTTGGCATCGCGCAGGTAGCGTTCGACCGGCCAGTCGGTGGTGTAGCCGGCGCCGCCCAGCGCCTGGACGCTCTCGGCCGCGACGCGGAAGGCGTTCTCGCTCGACAGCAGGATCGCGCCGGCGGCGTCGAAGCGCGTCGTCTGCCCCGCGTCGCAGGCGCGCGCGACGGCATATGTATAGGCGCGGGCCGATTGCAGCGCGACGTACATGTCGGCGACCTTGGCCTGCATCAGCTGGAACGTCCCGATCGGCCGGCCGAACTGCTGGCGTTCGCGGACATAGGGGATCACCGTGTCGAGGCAGGCCTGCATGATGCCGAGCTGGAGACCGGAGAGCACGACGCGTTCGTAGTCCAGCCCGCTCATCAGCACGCCCACGCCGCCGTTTTCCGGGCCCATCACGTTCGCTTCGGGCACGAAGCAGTCGTCGAACACCAGTTCGCTGGTCGGCGATCCGCGCATCCCCATCTTCCCGATCTTCTGCCCGATCGCGAAGCCTTCGAAGTCCTTTTCGATCAGGAACGTCGTGATCCCGCGCGACCCCTCGCCCGTCTTGGCATAGACGACCAGGACATCGGCATGGGGCGCATTGGTGATCCAGAACTTCGTCCCGCTGAGGCGATAGCCGCCCTCGACCTTCTGCGCCCTCAGTTTCATCGAGACGACGTCCGACCCGGCCGAGGCCTCGGACATGGCGAGCGAGCCGACGTGTTCGCCGCTGATCAGGCCGGGCAGGTACTTCGCCTTCTGCTCCTCGTTCCCCCAGCGCGCGATCTGGTTGACGCAGAGGTTGGAATGGGCGCCGTAGCTGAGGCCGATGCTGGCCGAGGCGCGACTGACTTCCTCCACCGCGATGACGTGTTCGAGATAGCCGAGGCCGAGGCCGCCGTCGGCTTCGGGCACGGTCACCCCGTGCAGGCCCAGCGCGCCCATCGCCGGCCACAGCTCCTCGCGCGGGAAGCGGTCCTCGCGGTCGATGGCCTCGGCCAGGGGGGCGATCTGCTCGTCGGCGAAGCGGGCCGTGGTCTCGCGGATCATGTCCGCCGTCTCGCCGAGCTGGAAATCGAAATCGGGGGTCGCGCGCATGGGAGCTCCTAACTTGTCGACCGGCGCATAGCCGAGCGCGACCGTAGCGGCAAACCCCCCGCAAACGGGGGCAAAAGCCCTTGGAAATCCCGGTGAATTCGCTATCGCAAGAGCCGACGGGATGGAAATCGACGATTCAACTCTGTGGCCGCCGGACGCGGCCCCGGCGCCGGCGTTCTGCGGCGATGCGGAGCGCGCGAGGGTCGTCGCCGCGCACGGGCTGGACGCGCTTGTCGACGATCCCGAACTGGCCGAGATCGTGCGCTTCGCCGCCCGCCTGTGCGAAACGCCGGTGGCGCTGGTGACGCTGGTCGAATCCGAACAGCAGCGGTTCATCGCCCGCACCGGGGTGGAAGCCGAAGGCACCCCGCGCTCGACCAGTTTCTGCGCCTACACGATGATGGACGGCGGCCTCCTGGTCGTGCCCGACGCGCGCGAGGACGAGCGGTTCGCCGAGTTCGATCTGGTGACCGGCGATTTCGGCCTGCGGTTCTATGCCGGCGCGCCGATCGCCTCGCGCGAGGGGGCGCCGATCGGCGCGCTCTGCGTGCTCGACACCCGGCCCCGGCCCGGCGGGCTGACCGAGTTGCAGGCCCAGGGGCTGACCCTGCTGTCCCAGGCGGTGAAGCGCCGTTTCCAGGCCCAGCGCGAGGCGCGCCAGCACCGCCACGAGTTCGCCCGCCAGGCGGCCCGCTTCCGCACGCTGGGCGACTGGCTGCCCGACGTGATCTGGTCGGCCGACGGGGAGGGGCGCTTCGATTACTTCAATGCCCGCTGGCAGCGGGTGACGGGCAGCGCGCCGCCCCGCGACATGCAAGGCTGGCTGGGCTTCGTCCATGCCGACGACCGCGAACGGGCATCGGCCGCCTGGCAGGAGGCCATGGCCCGCGGCGACAGCTTCGAGAACGAGTTCCGCCTGCTCCAGGCCGACGGCAGCTGGCGCTGGACGATCGCGCGCGCGCTTCCGGTGCGCGACGAGGACGACAGCGTCGCGCGCTGGTACGGCACGCTGACCGACATCGACGAGCGCCACCGCGAAGCCGATTCGAGCGACACCCTGGCGCGTGAGCTGGCGCACCGGATCAAGAACATCTTCGCGCTCATTTCCGGCCTGATCTCGCTGCGCACCCGCGGGCGCGAGGAACTGCGCCCGTTCGGCGAGGAACTGGTCGGCACGATCGCCTCGCTCGGCAAGGCGCAGGATTTCGTCCTCCCTTCGGCCGACCAGGGATCGGGCGACCTGCGCGGGCTGATCTCGGTCCTGCTCGAACCGTTCGCCGGCATCCGGGCTCACCGCATCGCCGTGGCGGGGGAAACCGCCCCGGTCGGCTCGCGCGCGGCGATCTCGCTGGCGCTGGTCCTGCACGAGATGGCGACCAATGCGATCAAGTACGGCGCGCTGGCGAAGCAGGAAGGGCGCATCGCGATCGAGCTGGCCCGCGAAGGGGAGGATATCCTCGTCACCTGGGCCGAGACCGGCGGCCCGGCCCCGGCGATCGCCGAAAGCGGCGGCAATGGCTTCGGCACCCGCCTGATCGACATGAGCGTGGGGCAGCTGGGGGGCAAGGTCTCGCGCGAGTGGCGCGAGTGCGGACTGGCGGCGACCTTGCGCCTGCCGGTGGTCCGGCTGGCCGACTGACGTTTCGGCTTCCCCGGGGTTCGTTTTCGGGGGGTTCGTTTCCGGGAGGGCTCGTTTCCACGGGGTTTCGTTTTCGCGCGGTTCGCGGCTAGGGTCGGCGGGATGGACGATGCCGCGCCCCCGACCGCGCTGCGCCTGGACGGCCTGGCCAAGCACTTCGGCCGGACCCGCGCGATCGACGGCGTGGACCTGGCGATCGCGCGCGGCAGCTTCGTCGCGCTGGTCGGCGCCTCCGGTTCGGGCAAGTCCACCCTGCTCAAGACGATCAACCGCCTCGTCGCGCCCGATGCGGGCACGATCCTGTTCGAAGGGGAGGACGTGACCGCGATCGCCGCGCCGGCGCTGCGGCGGCGGATCGGGTATGTCTTCCAGTCGATCGGCCTGTTCCCGCACATGACGGTGGCGGAGAACATCGGGATCGGCCCGCGGCTCGCCCGGCGGCCGATCGGGCCCGAGCGGGTGGCCGAACTGCTCGAACTGGTGGAGCTGGAGCCCGCCCACGCCCGCCGTATGCCGCACGCGCTCTCGGGCGGGCAGCGCCAGCGCGTCGGCGTGGCCCGCGCGCTGGCCGGCGAGCCGCAGGTCCTGCTGATGGACGAGCCGTTCGGCGCGCTCGACCCGGTCACCCGCGACGCGCTGGGGCGCAAGGTGCGCGAACTGCACGACCGGCTGGGGCTGACCACGCTGATGGTGACCCACGACATGGCCGAGGCGCTGCTGCTGGCCGACCGGGTCCTGGTCATGGCCGCGGGCCGGATTGTCGCCGACGAGACGCCGCGCGCGCTGCTGGCGGGCGCGGGCGGGGACGAGGCGCAGGCGCTGGTCGCCGTTCCGCGCGACCAGGCCGACGCGATCGCGGAGCTGGAAGGGTGAACGCGATCCTGCCGATCCTGCTCGGCCTGGGGGGCAAGCTGGCGGCCCATGTCCTCCTGGCGGCGGCGGCGATCGCGCTGGGCATGGCAATCGCCCTGCCGCTGGCCGTCTGGGCCAGCCGCTCGCCCGCCGTGGCCCGTATCGCGCTCGGCTTCGCCAGCCTGGTCCAGACGATCCCGGCGCTGGCCCTGCTCGCGCTGTTCTTCCCGATCCTGCTGAGCCTGCGCGCGGTGTTCGGCGAAGGGCTGCCGACGCTCGGCTTCCTTCCCGCGCTGCTCGCCCTGGCGCTCTATGCCCTGCTGCCGATCCTGCGCAACGCGGTGACCGCGCGCGAGCACATGGCGCCCGGCGTGCTCGAAGCGGCCGACGGCGTGGGCATGACCGCGTGGCAGAAACTGCGCCTGGTCGAGGCGCCGCTGGCCGCGCCCTACGTCATGGCCGGGGTTCGCACCGCCTCGGTCTGGACGATCGGCGCGGCGACCCTGGCGACCACGATCGGCCAGCCGAGCCTGGGCGACCCGATCTTCGCCGGGCTGCAGACGCAGAACTGGACCCTCGTCCTCGCCGGCTGCATCGCCAGCGCGGCGCTCGCGCTGGTCGCCGACGCGCTGCTGGGGCTGGTCGAACGCGGCTTCGCCCGGCGCCGGCGGTGGATGGTCTGGACCGGTGCCGGCCTCGCGCTGGCCGGGATCGGCGCCGCCGCGCTCGCCTGGTTCGAGCCGGGCGAGGGGGAGGAGCCGGTCGTGATCGGGGCCAAGAGCTTTTCCGAGCAATATGTCCTCGCCCGCCTGATCGGCCAGCGGCTGGAGGAGGCCGGGTACCGCGTCGAATATCGCGACGGCCTCGGCTCCGCGGCGGTCCACGACGCGGTCACCTCGGGCGCGATCGACATCTCGATCGACTATACCGGCACGCTGTGGACCAACGAGATGGGCCGCACCGACAACCCGGGGCGCGAGGCGATCTATCGCGCGATCGCGGCGTGGGAGCGCGAGACCAGCGGCACGCTCGTGCTCGGCCGGCTCGGGTTCGAGAATGCCTATGCCCTGGCGATGCGGGCCGACCGGGCCGCGGCGCTGGGGGTCGCCTCGCTGGCGGACCTTGCGCGCGTGGCGCCGCGGCTGGTGATCGGCGCCGACCCGGAATTCTTCCGCCGGCCCGAATGGCGCGCGGTGCGCGACGCCTATGGCCTGCGCTTCGCCCGCCAGCGCACGTTCCAGCCGACCTTCATGTACAACGCCCTGCAATCGGGGGAGGCCGACGTGATCAGCGCCTATACCTCCGACGGGCGGATCGCGGCCGACCGGCTGGTCGTGCTGGACGATCCGAAAGGCGCCTTCCCGGCCTACGACGCGCTGGTCCTCGTCGCCCCCGACCGCGCGGACGACGCGGCGCTGGTGGCCGCGCTGCGCCCGCTGGTCGGCGCGATCGACGTCGAGGCGATGCGAAGGGCGAACCTGGCGGTGGACCGCACCGACGCGGACAAGCAGAGCCCCGCCGCCGCCGCGCGCGCGCTTTCCGCCCGGCTCGGGCTTTAGCCGGCCCCTGCCGCGGCGGGTGCGGGCCGGCGCCCTCCCGATGGAGGAACGGCGCCGGCAAGGCGGCTAGTGCGCGTCGAACCCGGCGCCGTCGGGCCAGGCGGGGGCGGCAATGCCCATGACCTTGAACAGGCGCCCCATCTGCGCCTCGTCCACCAGCCGGTGGCGGGCGGCCTCGATCTCCTGCGCGTAGTGCGGCGCGCGCGCGGACAGCGTCTGGGCCCGCGCGTCGATCCCCAGCGCGCGCAGCCATTCGCCCTGGGTGACCGTGCCCAGGTGCCGCGCCCCGCGCGCCTGGACGATCCGCGCCAGCGTGGCGAAATCGACGTGCGCGGTCAGGTCGGCCGCCCCCGGCGCGGCGAAGGGATCGACCTTGGCATGGGCGCGCACCGCCTGCAGCGTCGATCCGGTTCGCATTTCGCCGTGCCCGTAATCGATCACCAGCGCCGCGCCCCCCTGCTCGGCCAGGCGGCCGGCGATCTCGTAGGCGATCGCGGCCGAGGCCGGGCTGGTTTCCAGCAGGGTGCCGACCGCGGCGCCCCGCCATTCGGCCGGCACCGCCTCGTCCATCGGCTGGCGCCCGGCGACGAACACGAAATCGTCCCCTTCCAGCCCGACCATGCGTTCGCGCCAGCCGTCCTGCGTGCGCACCAGCTGGCGCACCGGCAGCGCGTCGAGGAACTCGTTCGCCACCAGCAGCATCGGCGCGTCCTGCGGCACGCCGGCCAGGTCGGCGTGCCAGAAGGCGCCGGGCACGGCCTGTTCCTGGACCTCGCGCAGCGCGCCCGAGCCTTCGACCAGGTGCACCTCGGGCGCCAGGCCGTAGCGGCCGGCGGCGCGCAGCGCGTCGCGCGCAAGCGTGCCGCGCCCGGGGCCGAGCTCGACGTAGAGCACCGGCTCCTCGCGCCCGGCGCGGATCCACATGTCGGCCAGCCACAGGCCGATCAGCTCGCCGAACATCTGGCTGATCTCGGGCGCGGTGACGAAATCGCCCGCCGCCCCCAGCGGGTCGCGCCCGGCATAGTAGCGCGCGTTGCTCTCCCCCATGAACTGGGCGAGCGAGATCGGCCCGGTATTGCGGATCAGCCGGCGGAAGATGTCGCCCAGCTCGCCGGCCTCGCCCGCGTCGCCGGCCGCGTCGCCAGCCGCGTCGCTGCCGCTCATGCCGCTCCGGCCGCGGGCGCTCCGCTGGCCAGCGGCGGCCGCGCCAGCGCGCGGACGGTGACCGCCACGCCGAGCACGATCAGCGGGATCGTGAGCCACTGTCCCATCGAAAGCCCGGTATTGGCGGCGAATTCGGCCAGCTGGGCGTCGGGCTCGCGGAAGAACTCGACCGTGAAGCGGCCCAGCGCGATCCCGGCGGTGAACACGCCGACCAGCAGGCCGGGGCGATAGCGCGCGCGCGTTTTCCAGAACAGGTAGAGCAGGACGACGACCAGCAGCGCGCCTTCCAGCGCGGCCTCGTAGAGCTGGGAGGGATGGCGCGCGAGCGGGCCCGCCCCGGGGAAGACCATCGCCCAGGGCACGTCGCCGGGCCGGCCCCAGAGTTCGCCGTTGACGAAGTTGGCGAGGCGGCCGAACATCATGCCGAACGGCACGTTGACCGCGATGTAATCGGCCACCCGCAGGAACGGCAGCCCGCCGCGCCACGAAACGAAGGCGATCGCGACCAGGACCCCGGCCAGCCCGCCGTGGAAGCTCATCCCCCCGGTCCAGAGCTGGAACAGCTGGAGGCTGGTCCACAGCGACGGGTCGTAGAACGTGGCATAGCCGAGGCGCCCGCCGATGATGATGCCCAGCGTGCAATAGAAGAACAGGTCGTCGGCATGGCGCTGCGCCATCGGCGCGCCGGGAGCCTTGATCATGCGCGAGAGGTGCCAGTATCCCAGCACGATCCCCGCGAGATAGGCGAGCGAGTACCAGCGCAGGGTGAAGAACCCCAGGTCGATGCCGGGCGTCAGCCCCAGTTCCGCCCACTGAATCGGTCCCGAGGTATCCGCGGCGGCGGCGGCAAGTAGTGACAGCAACTGGCGAACCCCTTATCAAATCAGGTCGAAGACCGTGCCCGGCACGCGGGAATTTCGCGCGGCTTTTGGCATAGAGAGCGACGGGGTGAAACCCTGCGTTCGAGCGTCCGGTACGATTCGATCGCGCCGTGACGTAGGGGAATGGCGAGAGGAGAGCTGACGAATGCCGACTGAACTGGACAACGATCTGGAACGCATCATCGAGGGCCTGACCGCCCCCGGAATGCCGTTCGAGACCGAATCAGTGGAGCGCGAGGGCCTGTCCCTGCCGGCATTCAAGAACGCCCCGCCCAGCCTGGCCCACTATTTCGCGCATTTCTGCAACGAGCATAAGGACCTCGTCTTCCTGGTCGACGGCGACGTGCGGCTGACGTTCGGCCAATGCTGGGTCGCCGCGAGCCACGTCGCCGCGGGCCTGGTGCAGGACCACGGGATGAAGAAGGGCGACCGCGTCGGCATCGCCGCGCGCAATTCGGCCAACTGGATCATCGCCTACATGGGCGTGATCATGGGCGGCGGCTGCGCCACCCTGCTCAACGGGTTCTGGACCGGGGAGGAACTCGCTTACGGCATTCGCCTGTCCGAATGCTCGCTCGTCCTCGCCGACGGCCAGCGGGCCGAGCGGCTCGAGGGGACGGACCACCCGGCGCGGATCGTCGAGATCGCGCACGACCTCCCGCCGTCCGACGGGCTCGCGCCGATCTGGGGCGAAGGCGACGTCGCCATGCGGATGCTGGGCGAGATCGGGCCGGACGACATCGCGACCATCCTGTTCACCTCGGGCTCGACCGGCGATGCCAAGGGCGCCTGGTCCGACCATCGCGGGGTCGTCCACGGCACGATGAGCTATGTCTCGCAGAGCGCGATGGCCGCCCAGCTCCTGACCGAGCGGGGCGACGCGCCCGAGGGGCAGGCCTGCGCGCTGATCGCGGTGCCGCTGTTCCACGTCACCGGCGAAGTGCCGCTCTACCTGCAAAGCTACGCGATCGCGCGCAAGCTCGTGCTCATGCCCAAGTGGGACGCGCGCGAGGCGATGCGCCTGATGGAGGCGGAGAAAGTCTCCTACTTCGTCGGCGTCCCGCTGATGAGCTACGAGATCGCGACCCACCCCGAACGCGATTCGTTCGACCTCAGCGCCTGCAAGAGCTTCGCCGCCGGCGGCGCGCCGCGCCCCGTGGACCACGTCAACAAGATCAAGAAGGCCTTCCCCGGCGGTTTCCCGCTGCTCGGCTACGGCCTGACCGAGACCAACGGCGTGGGCTGCGGCAATTTCAACGAGAACTACATGGCCAAGCCCGGATCGACCGGCCGCGCGAGCAAGCCGCTGGTGGACCTGGCGATCCTCGACGACGACGGCAACGCGCTGCCCCGGGGCGAAGTGGGCGAGGTCTGCATTCGCTCGATCGCCAATTTCCGCGGCTACTGGCGCAACGACGACGCGACCGCGGCGGCTTTCTTCGACAACGGCTATTTCCGCACCGGCGACCTCGGCTATCTCGACGAGGACGAGTACCTGTTCATCGTCGACCGCAAGAAGGACATCATCATCCGGGGCGGCGAGAACATCTCGTGCATCGAGGTGGAACAGGGCATCTACGGGCACGACGCGGTCGCCGAATGCTCGGTCTTCGGCCTGCCCGACGAACGCCTGGGCGAGATCCCGGCCGCCGTCTATTACTGCAAGGAAGGCCATTCGCTGACGCCCGACGAGCTGCGTAGCTTCCTCGACGGGCAGCTGGCGCCGTTCAAGATCCCGCAGCACATCCGCCAGTCGGACGAGCCCCTGCCGCGGCTGGGGACGCAGAAGATCGACAAGCGCGCGGTCCGCGCCCGCTTCGGCGAGGAGCTGATCGAGGCTTGAACCAGGTCCGCATCCCCCGGCAGCGCGCGATCATCGACCGGCGCGCCCTGGCCGAGACGCTGGACAGGCTGGGAAGCGAGGGCGCGGCCGACAGTCGCGGGGCGGTGATCGCCGCCCTGCGCGAGGCGCTGGACGCCGGGCGCGACGAATTGCGGCGGCGCCTGATCGAGAAACCGCACGCCGGGCACGAATGCGTGGCCGGCCAGGCCTTCCTGGTCGACCAGCTCGTGCGGCTGATCCACGACCACGTCGTCGCCTACGACTACCCCGCGGCCAACCGCTCGGAAGCCGAGCGGCTCTCGATCCTCGCGGTCGGCGGCTACGGCCGGGCGGAGATGGCGCCCCATTCGGACGTCGACATCGCCTTCCTCACCCCCACCCGCAACGCGCCGTGGTGCGAACAGGTGATCGAGGCGATGCTCTATTACCTGTGGGACCTGGGCCTGAAGGTCGGCCATTCGAGCCGCACGCCCGACGACATGGTCCGCATGGCCAAGGGCGACGTGACCATTCGCACCGCCCTGCTCGAAGGGCGCTACGTCTGGGGGGACGAGGCGCTTTACGAGGAAACGCGCCGCCGGTTCTGGGCCGACGTGGTGACGGGGACGGAACGCCAGTTCGTGGCCGAGAAGCTGGCCGAGCGCAACGCGCGGCACAAGCGGATGGGCGACAGCCGCTATGTCGTCGAGCCCAACGTGAAAGACGGCAAGGGCGGGCTGCGCGACCTGCAGACGCTCTACTGGATCGGCAAGTACATCCACAAGGTCCGCAGCGCCGCCGAGCTGGTCGACGTGGACCTGCTGACGGCGCAGGAATACCGCAGCTTCCGCCGCGCCGAAGGCTTCATGCTGGCGGTCCGCTGCCACCTGCACATGATCACCGGGCGGGCGGAGGACCGGCTGACCTTCGACCTGCAGCGGCAGGTGGCCGAACGGATGAATTTCACCGACCGCCCGGGCAAGAGCGAAGTCGAACGCTTCATGCAGTTCTATTTCCTCCAGGCCAAGCGCGTCGGCAGCCTGACCGGGGTCTTCCTGGCCCATATCGACGAACAGTTCGCGCAGAAGCGCGCACGCCAGGGGCTGCTCGCTGGCTTTCGCGCGCGGCCGCGCAGCGTGAAGGGCTATCGCGTGTTCGGCGGGCGGATCGGCATCCCGTCGGACGACTGGTTCCGCAAGGACCCGGTCCGCCTGATCGAGATCTTCCGCGTGGCCGAGGCGGAAGGGCTGGAGATCGAGCCGGCGACGATGCGCCAGGCCGACCGCGATTCGCGCCTGATCACCGCCGAAGTGCGCGACGATCCGCGCGCCAACGCCCTGTTCCTCGAGCTGCTGGCCGGGCGCAACGACCCGGAACCCGTGCTGCGCTGGATGAACGAGGCCGGCGTCTTCGGCCGCTTCGTGCCCGATTTCGGCAAGGTCAACGCGCAGATGCAGTTCGACATGTACCACCATTACACGGTGGACGAGCACACGATCCGCGCGATCGGACTGCTCAACCGGATCGAGAAGGGCGAACTGGCCGAGGACCACCCGCGCTCGACCCGGCTGGTCCACAAGATCGCCTCGCGCCGGGCGGCCTATGTCGCGGTGCTGCTGCACGACATTGCCAAGGGGCGCGGCGGCGACCACTCGGTGCTGGGCGCCGAAGTGGCGGAGGAGCTGTGCCCCCGCTTCGGCCTGAGCGAGGACGAGACCGACCTCGTCGCCTGGCTGGTGCGCTATCACCTGCTGATGAGCGCGACCGCGTTCAAGCGCGACCTGACCGATCCCAAGACGATCGAGGACTTCGTCGCCGAAGTGCAGAGCGTCGAGCGGCTGCGCCACCTGCTGATCCTGACCGCGGTGGATATCCGCGCGGTCGGCCCCGGCACGTGGAACAGCTGGAAACGCCAGTTGCTGGGCGAGCTGTACGATTTCGCGCACGAGCGGCTGCGGCTGGGCCACATGCGCCACGGGCGCCAGCAGCGGGTGGCGGCGAAGAAGGACGCGACCCGCGCGATACTGGCCGACGATGCCGGCCTGATCGAACGCCACGGCGACGAGTTCGGCGAAGCCTACTGGATTGCCGAGCCGGAAGACATCGCGGCGCTGAACCTGCGCCAGTTCGCGGCCGCGCGGCGGCTGGACCACGACCTGTCGATCCATTGCGAGGTCTATCCCTCGCGCGGGGCCACGCTGGTCAGCGTGATCGCGGCCGACCACCCGGGCCTGTTCTACCGCATCGCGGGCGGGATCCACCTGGCCGGGGCGAACATCATCGACGCACGCATCCACACGACCCGCGGCGGGTGGGCGGTGGACAATTTCCTGGTCCAGGACCCGCTGGGCCAGCCGTTCCACGAGGCGGAGCAGCTCGCGCGGATCGAGACGGCGATCGACGATGCCCTGGCCAACCGGATCGAGCTGGTCCCGCGGCTGGCCAGGCGGCCGCTGCCGCGCAGCCGGGCGCGCGCCTTCGACGTGCGGCCGCGGGTGATCGTGGACAACCAGGCCTCCAACCGCTTCACGGTGATCGAGGTCAACGCGCGCGACCGGCCGGCGCTGCTCAACCGGCTGGCGCGGGCGCTGTTCGAATGCCAGCTGGTCGTCCATTCGGCGCATGTCACCGCCTATGGCGAGCGCGCGGCCGACACGTTCTACGTCACCGACCTCCTGGGGGAGAAAATCACCGGTCCGCGGGCCCAGGCCGTCGAGGCGGCCCTGCTCGACGCGGCGAGCGACCGGCGCCAGGCGGAGCTCGAAGACGCCTGAATGCAACACTAATCGATAAAAAGCGGGCCCTGGTGGAAACTTTGTTTCTTTCCCGGGCCGACTTGAGTTAACGTATACGTCAAGTTTTGGTGGAGGAGAAAACAATGAAGCAATTGGTATCTATCAGGGCTCTTGCGCTTGCCGGCGCCAGCGTCGCGCTCGTCCCGCAGGCGGCGTTCGCGCAGGACGAAGGCGGGGCGGAGCCCGCGGTCGAGGCGCCGCCGGAACAGACGGGCCCGGTCATCGTCGTGACCGCCCAGGGCCGCGAGCAGTCGCTGGCCGACGTTCCCGTCGCGGTCTCGGCCGTTTCCGGCGAACTGCTGGAGAAATCGGGTACCAGCGACATCCGCGAGTTGAACCAGGTCGCCCCCTCGCTGCTCGTTTCCTCGACCGGCAACGAGGCCAACGGCTCGGCCCGTATCCGCGGGATCGGCACGGTCGGCGACAACCCCGGCCTCGAAAGCTCGGTCGCGGTCTTCGTCGACGGCGTCTATCGCTCGCGCTCGGGCAATGCGCTCAGCGAGCTGGGCCCGATCGACCGGATCGAGATCCTGCGCGGCCCCCAGGGCACGCTGGGCGGGCGCAATGCCTCGGCCGGCCTGATCAGCATCTATACCGCGCCGCCCGAGTTCGAGGTTTCGGGCTACGGCGCCTTCACCTACGGCAATTACGACGCGATCCGCGTCGAAGCCGGGGTCAACGCGCCGATCGGCTCGACCGTCGCGGCGCGCGTGGACGGCGTCTATTTCGAGCGTGACGGTTTCTACAACGACGTCAACAACGACACGACGGTCAACAACCGCGACCGTTACCTGGTGCGCGGGCAGCTGCTGTTCGAGCCGAGCGACACGCTGAACTTCCGCCTCGTCGCCGACTATTCGAAGAAGGACGAGGCCTGCTGCGCCGCCACTTTCGTGCAGCCCGAGTTCGCCCCGCTCGCGCGGGTCAGCCCGGGGCTCGATCCCTTCACCCGCCCCGAGGGCGGACCGGCGCTGACCAGCACCGACAACCCGATCGTCCCGGTCATGCTCGGCCTGGGGCAGGACCCGCGCGCCTTCACCCAGAGCACGTTCGACCGCGACATCTACGTCACCCCCGGCCGCACTTACGCCGGCGAGACCGAGGATTACGGCATCTCGGGCGAGCTCAACTGGCAGCTGGGCGCGGTCGAGCTGACCTCGATCACCGGCTATCGCGAATATTCGAACTGGCAGGCGTCGGACACCGACTATACCCAGCTCGACATCCTCTATCGCGCCCCGGGCGAAGACGCCGGTTCGCGCCGGTTCAAGACCTTCACCCAGGAACTGCGCCTGCAGGGTTCGGCCTTCGACGACCGGCTCGACTGGCTGGTCGGCGGCTACTACGCCAACGAGAAGCTGCGGGTGACCGACAACCTGCGCTTCGGCGAGGATTACGGCACGTTCGTTTCCTGCCGCCTGGCGATCGCGCTCCAGCCCTCGCTCGGCGGGATCGTGGGGACCGTGCCCGATCCGACGCAGCAGAACTGCTTCAGCCCGGCGGCCTTCGGCGTGATCCAGAGCGGCGCGGTGTTCGGGGCGGCGACCCCGGCGATCGTGGCCGGGATCAACAACCTCTCGACCATCAGCGATGCCGGCGGCACGGGCGATGTCTACAACCAGAAGAGCGAGAACTTCGCGCTCTTCACCCACAACATCTTCCACATCACCGACACCGTCGACCTGACCCTGGGCCTTCGTTACACCAACGAGACCAAGGACTTCGACGCGCTGTTCGGCAACGACAACACCGTCTGCCCGACCAACCGCGCGATGCTGTCCCCGCTGCTGGGCGTGCCGTCGCTGGCGGCCTTCGCCGGCGGCATCCTCTCGCTGTCGTGCCAGGGCAACTCGACCGCCGAGCTCGACGGCGTTTCGCTGTCCGATTCGCGTGACGAGGACGAGTTCACCGGGACGGCCGTGCTCAGCTGGAAGGCGACGCCCGACCTGCTGCTCTACGGTTCCTACTCGCGCGGCTACAAGGCGGGCGGCTTCAACCTCGACCGCTCCGCGCTGTCCAACCCGTTGTTGCTCGATCCGAACAACATCGACGTGGGCGCGCTGCAGTTCGACGAGGAAACGGTGAACGCCTACGAGATCGGGGCCAAGTACTCGACCCGCGATTTCGGCTTCAGCATCGCCGCTTTCCGGCAGGAGTTCTCGAACTTCCAGCTCAATACGTTCAACGGCTCGTTCTACCTCGTCCAGAACATCAATTCGTGCTCGACCGACCTCGGCGGCGCGGACCAGGACGGGGACGCCACGACCGGGGCGTGCGATCCGGAGAACGTGCAGCCGGGCGTGGTCGCGCAGGGCGTGGAATTCGAAACCACGCTCAACCCGACCCGCGATCTCGGCATCACGCTGGGCCTGACCTATTCGGACACCAGCTACGAGGACGACCTGATCGGCACCGACACCGGCGTTCCGCTCGATCCCGCGCTGCGCCTGCTGCCGGGCGACAACATGTCGAACGCGCCCGAATGGGTCGCCACCTCGTCGGTCTCGTGGACGCCCGAAATCGGCGCCAGCGGGATGCGCGGGCTGGTGTTCTTCAACGCCCGCATGACCGGCGATTACAACACCGGCTCCGACTTGCTCTACGGCAAGGAGCAGGATGGCTACGTGATCGTGAACGGCCGCATCGGCCTGACCAACATCGCCGATCGCTTCTCGATCGAGGGGTGGGTGCAGAACCTGTTCGACACGAACTACACCCAGGTCGCGTTCAACACGCCGTTCATCGCGCCGCAGCAGACCTATTCGGCCTTCCTCGCCGAACCGCGCACTTACGGGATCACCGTGCGCGGCGAGTTCTGACCGCGCGCGATCGATCCGATCGAAGGGAAAGGGGCGCCGCGCGGCGCCCCTTTTTCTTTGCCCGCCCGGCGCGGGGCTTGCCCGCCTAGCGCGCCCGCTGGCCGAACAGCGCGGTGCCGACCCGCACGTGGGTCGCGCCCGTCATCACGGCCGTCTCGTAATCGCCGCTCATCCCCATGCTGCGCCCGGCCAGGCCGTTGTCGCGGGCGAGCTTGTCGAGCAGGGCGAAGAACGGCGCCGGCTCGATCCCCAGCGGGGGGATGCACATCAGGCCGGCGAGCGGGATATCCGCCCCGCGCGCCTGCGCGATCAGCCCGGGCAGGTCGGGCACCGCGCATCCGCCCTTCTGCTCCTCTTCCCCCACGTTCACCTGGACGAAGCAGGGCACGCGCCGGCCGGCCTTGTCCATCGCCCGGGCCAGGGCCTTGAGCAGGCTGGGCCGGTCGAGCGAATGGATGCAGTCGAACAGGGCGACCGCCTCCTCCGCCTTGTTCGACTGGAGCTGGCCGACGAGGTGCAGCTGCACGTCGGGATGGCTTTCACGCAGCGCGGGCCACTTGGCCTGGGCTTCCTGCACCCGGTTTTCGCCGAACACGCGCTGCCCCTGGTGCAGGAGCGGCGCGATCGCGCCGGCGGGATGGGTCTTGCTGACGGCGACGAGGGTGATCTCTGCCGGGTCGCGGCGGGCGGCCTTGCAGGCTCGGGCAATGCGATCGTGGACCGCTTGGAGCGGAGTGTCTGGGTTTTCCATCGCGACGCGCTATAGCGGCACCGTGCTGCGAAACCATACCCTGCCCCAACTCTGGCTGCTGTCCGATGCGCGCAACGACGCCCTGCTGGAACAGGCGCTGCGTTCGCTGCCCGAAGGGTCGGGCTTCGTCTATCGGCATTACCACCTCGCGCCCGAACCGCGCCGCGCGCGCTTCGCCGTGCTGGCGGGGATCGCGCGCGAACAGGGGCACCGCGTGGTCCTGTCGGGCAGCGCGGGCGAGGCGCGCGAATGGGGCGCGCACGGGCTCTACGGCCCCGCGCGCCGGATCGGGCCGGGCAACGGCCGCCTGCGGATCGCGACCGCGCACGACGCGCGCGGGATCGAGGCGGCCAACGCGATCGGGGCCGACGCGGTCACCCTTTCGCCCGTCTTCCCCACCCGGTCGCACCCCGACGCGCCGACGCTGGGGCCGATCCGCTTCCGCGCGCTCGCCGCGCGGGCGCAGATGCCGGTCATCGCGCTCGGCGGGATGACGGCGCAGCGGGCCCGCGAGCTCGACTGGCCGCGCTGGGCCGCGATCGACGGGCTGGTATAGCGCCGGCGCGCGCGCCCGGCAGAAACGGGGGCGGCGGGCCGTCGAAGGTCGCTTGACGCCGGACTCGCCGAGGATTCATAGTGACCGCCACAGCAGGGGAATAGCCATGGCCACCCGCGCGGCCGCCAAATCGCCGAAGACAGACTGGCGCGCCACCTTCCGGCGCAGCCTGCGCCGCGCCGCGCAGATGGCGGGGGCCGCCGTGCTCTTCAGCGCCGCGGTGTTCCTCACCCTCGCGCTGGTCAGCTATACCCAGACCGATCCCAGCCCCTCGACCGCAGCAGCGGGGACCGACATCGGCAACTGGATGGGCACCGGCGGGGCCTGGGCGGCTGAGCGGGTGCTGTTCTTCTTCGGCCTTTCGGGCATCCTCCTCCTCCCGCTGCTCTACGTCTGCGCGCGCAAGCTCTGGCGCGACGTGGAAGAGGAAGACCGCGATACCGACACCCACTGGCTGCGCCCGGTGATCCTGCTCCTGCTCGCGATGGTCCTGCTCTCCAGCGTGCTCTCGCTCGCCTTCGACGGGCCGGGCGGGGCCCTGCCCGCCTCCTCCGGCGGGATCGCGGGGCTGCTCGGGGCCGGCGCGATCGAGGCGCTGGCCGGCCGCCTGCCCGAGGGGGGGCGCGGCTGGGCGATCCTGGCAATGGCGCTGGCCGCGCTGGCCGGCGGGGTGGCGCTGGTCACCCGCGTCTTCGCGATCGACTGGCGCGCGCTGCTGACCCTGCCCGCCTTCCTGCGTCGGGCCCCGGCGCTGGCCGGGCGCGAGGTGCCGTTCCTGCCGCGGCAGCGGCGCGCGGCGACAAGGCCCGCCCCCGCGATCGCGGTGGACGAGCCGGCGGCCGATACCCCCGGCGAGCCGGCCCCGCGGCGGCGCGCGCCCGAGATCGCCGAACGCAGCGCCCCGCCGCGCCCGGCCCGGCTCGACAAGGCGAAGCAGCGCGACATGTTCGCCGCCTTCGAGCTGCCCAGCCTCGACATTCTGGCAGAACCGCCGGCCGACACCGGGCCGAAGCTCGACCGCCTGGCGCTGGAGCGCAACGCGCGCCTGCTCGAGACCGTGCTCGACGATTTCAACGTCAAGGGCGAGATCACCGCCGTTCGCACCGGCCCGGTGGTGACGATGTACGAGCTGGAGCCGGCCCCGGGGATCAAGGCCAGCCGCGTGGTCGGCCTGGCCGAGGACATCGCCCGCAACATGAGCGCGATCAGCGCGCGCGTGTCCCCGATCCCGGGCAAGACGGTGATGGGGATCGAGCTGCCCAATGCCCACCGCCAGATGGTCGCGTTCAAGGAACTCGTCGCGTGCGAAGCGTTCGCCAATGCCAAGGGCAGCCTGCCGATCATCCTGGGCAAGGACATCGCCGGCGAACCGATCATCGCCGACCTTGCCGCCATGCCCCACCTGCTGGTGGCGGGCACGACCGGGTCGGGCAAGTCGGTCGGGCTGAACTGCATCCTGCTCAGCCTGCTCTACCGCTTCACGCCCGACGAGTGCCGCCTGATCCTGATCGATCCCAAGGTGCTGGAGCTGAAAAGCTACGACGATATCCCGCACCTGCTGTCGCAAGTCGTGACCGAGCCGCACAAGTCGGTCCGCGCGCTCAAGTGGGCGGTCGAGGAGATGGAACGGCGTTACCGGATGATGAGCTCGATCAATTCGCGCAACATCCATTCGTTCAACGAGCGGGTGAAGGCCGCGATCGCCAAGGGCAAGCCGCTCGGCCGCCGGGTGCAGACCGGGTTCGATCCCGAAACGGGGGAGGAACTGTTCGAGGAGGAGCAGCTCGATTACGAGCCGCTGCCGCAGATCGTGCTGATCGTGGACGAGCTGGCCGACCTGATGGTCACCGTGGGCAAGGAGATCGAGGTCCTGATCCAGCGGCTGAGCCAGAAATCGCGCGCGGCGGGCATCCACCTGATCATGGCGACGCAGCGCCCCTCGGTCGATGTCATCACCGGCGTGATCAAGGCCAACCTGCCGACGCGGATCAGCTTCAACGTCACCAGCCGGATCGACAGCCGCACGATCCTGGGCGAACAGGGGGCCGAGCAGCTGCTGGGCAAGGGCGACATGCTCTACAAGCCCAGCTCGGGCGCGATGGTCCGCGTCCACGGCCCCTTCGTCTCGGACGAGGAAGTCGAGGCGGTGGCCGAACACTGGCGGGGGCAGGGCAAGCCCGAATACGTCGATGCCGTGACCGAGGAGCCGGAGGACGGCGGCTTCAGCTTCGACGACGAACTGACCGCGAGCGACAATCCCGAAGAGCGCAAGTATCGCCAGGCCTGCCAGATCGTGTTCGAGAACCAGAAGGCCAGCGGATCGTGGCTCCAGCGCCAGATGGGCGTGGGCTACAACACCGCGGCCAAGTGGATCGAACGGATGGAGGAAGAGGGGCTGGTCGGCCCCGCCAACCACGTCGGCCGCCGCGAGATCTTCCGCGACCAGGACGGCAACCCGATCTAGCCCGCACCGTCACCGCGCGTGGGCGGGGCAGGTCCGAACGCTCGAAACGCCGTCACCCTGAACGTCGTTCGGGGTCCGTTCCTCCTCCCGCATTGTAGGTGCCGGGCGGCACGATGGATGCTGAAACCCGTTCAGCATGACGGGTGGAAGGAGGGCGAAGGATCGCTCTCCGCAGCGCGAGCTCCTGCGAAAGCAGGAGCCCAGGGACGGCGGGCGTTGCGGCTGTGTCTGGGTTCCTGCTTTCGCAGGAACTCGGCGTGGGTTGCATGGCGGGGCGCGGAACCGGCCCACGCCCGGTCATCCGCTGGCGCGTGCGGACGGTTACGCCGGGAGGAAAGGCAAGCGGACGGAACCGGCCGGTGCCGCCTGGGCATCACAGGATTGCCACCTGGGCGTCACAGGGTTGCCTTGGCAACATCCTTGCGAGTGGCGGGAGGGGTTGCCTTCAACCTCCCGCTCGGCCCTTCGAGGAATGCGAGGCGCGGACAGGGCCAGGGCTCGCGCTTGCCCTGTCCGCCAGAGGCTATCGCGGGAGCGGGCCCTTGAAAGGCTCGCGGCGTTGAGGTCCGCCGCGGGCCGGGCAAGGGAAGCGCCTTAGATAGTCCTCGCATCCCGGCACAGGGGTGCTTTATCGAGCGGTCACTAGCCCCCCGAGGCAC
>NZ_WTYO01000006.1 GCF_009827515.1 Pelagerythrobacter marinus
GTGCGGACGGTTACGCCGGGAGGAAAGGCAAGCGGACGGAACCGGCCGGTGCCGCCTGGGCATCACAGGATTGCCACCTGGGCGTCACAGGGTTGCCTTGGCAACATCCTTGCGAGTGGCGGGAGGGGTTGCCTTCAACCTCCCGCTCGGCCCTTCGAGGGGTGCGAGGCGCGGACAGGGCCAGGGCTCGCGCTTGCCCTGTCCGCCAGAGGCTATCGCGGGAGCGTCCCCTGGAAAGGCTCGCGGCGTTGAGGTCCGCCGCGGGCCGGGCAAGGGACATGCCCCGTTACGAATAGTCCTCGCATCCCGGCACAGGGGTGCTTTATCGAGCGGTCACTAGCCCCCCGAGGCACCGGCCGTATGGACGAAGCGGCCAGACGTGACGCGTACACGCTTTGCCCCCGTCGCTGTAGCCAGCCTGGACTGGCCCTCACCACATAACCAAAACGGTTATAAATGTCAAGGGAAATGTGCCAAGGACGCTTTCGCGCGCCGTTGCGGGCTACCCCGCGCGGGTATGGAGCGCGGCGAGCGCGATGCGGGCGTAGATCCGCGACAGCGCGTGGAGATCGTCGACCGCGACGGCCTCGTCGCGCTTGTGCATCGTCGCGTTGCACAGCCCGAACTCGATCACCGGGCACAGGTCTTTCAGGAAGCGGGCGTCGGACGTGCCGCCGCCGGTGGACGCTTCGGGCTCGATACCGGTTTCGGCTGCGATCGCGCTGGCGACGAGCTGCGAGAATGCGCCCGGCGGGGTCAGGAAGGGCTCGCCCGAGATCACCGGCCGCGCACGGCCGCCGTGCCTTTGCGCGATGGCGGAAATCGTCTCCGACAGCGAGGCGCCCGAATGCCGGTCGTTGAAGCGGATCGAGATGCGCGCGGTGGCCTTGGCCGGGATGACGTTGTGCGCCGGGTTGCCGACTTCCAGCTCGGTGATCTCGATATTCGACGGCTGGAACCAGTCGGTCCCCTCGTCCAGCGCCAGCGCGTCGATCTCCGCCAGCATCGCGACCAGGCGCGGCACCGGGTTGTCGGCATTCTGCGGATAGGCGACGTGGCCCTGCGTCCCCTCTACCTCGAGCCAGATGTTGACCGATCCGCGCCGGCCGATCTTCATCGTGTCGCCCAGCCGGTTCACGCTGGTCGGCTCGCCCACCAGGCACAGGTCCGGCCGGATGCCGCGGTCGCGCATGTAATCGATCAGCGCGCGCGTGCCGTGGATGGCCGGACCTTCCTCGTCGCCGGTGATGACGAAGCTGATCGTGCCCGCTTCGGGCGGGACCGCGACGACCGCCGCGACCATCGCCGCGATCGCGCCCTTCATGTCCACCGCGCCGCGGCCATAGAGCAGCTCTCCGCCCGGCGCATCGCGCCGTTCGGGGGCGAAGGGCCCGCTGGTCCAGCCGTCGCCCGGGGGCACGACGTCGAGGTGGCCGGCGAAGGCGAAGTGGCGCGAGCCCGGCGGCCCCTGGCGCACCGCGAACATGTTCTCCACCGGCCCGTCGGGCGCGTCCCCCGCGGTGAAGCGGTGGACCGCGAAGCCGGCGGGGGCCAGCATGTCTTCGAGCACGTCGAACACCTGGCCGGTGGCGGGGGTGACGCTGGGGGCGGCGATCAGCTTCTCGGCAAGCAGGCTGGCGTCGGTCATGGCTGGCGGGTTAGACCACCGCGCGCGCAGTGACCAGCCACCGGAGACGCTCGATGCCCCGAATAGACCTCGACGCCGTGCCGCAGACCAATGCCACCGGCTATCCCGCCCCCCACGATCGCGCGGTCGCGGGGCGCTGGCACCGCCGGCTCGCCCCGGCGGGCGGGCTGACCGCGCTGGGCGCGAGCCACGTCGTGCTGAAGCCCGGGGCCTGGTCGTCGCAGCGCCACTGGCACGCGGCGGAGGACGAGCTGCTGGTCATGCTCTCGGGCGAGGCCGTGCTGGTGGAGGACGGCGGCGAGACCGTGCTGCGCGCGGGCGACGTGGCCGCCTGGCCGATGGGGGTGCGCGACGGGCACCACCTGCAGAACCGGGCGGCGCAGGACTGCGTGTTCGTGGTCGTGAGCGCCGGCGACCGCGCCGCCGACCACGGCGAATACCCGGACATCGACATGGTCTTCGGCCCCGAAGGCTACGCCCGCGAGGACGGCACGCCTTACGGCGCGAACCGCACGCCGTAGGGCGCGCCTTCAGGGAATCCGGTCGAGCTTGCCCGGCGCGAAGGCGGCGTCGAGCAGGTCGGCGATCCGCAGGCCCGCCTGGGCCAGGCGCCGTTCGACCACCGGGACGGCGGCGGCGATGTCGTCCTGCGTCAGCGCGGTCTCACCGGGCAGGTCGCCTTCGCACGGCGCGCGGTCGAAGGCGGTCGGATAGACGAAGTCGCGCGCGATCTGCCACGATTCGCGCCCCCAGTCGGCCGGCTGCCCGCCCGCCAGCGCCTGCCGCTCCGCCGCGGCATAGCGGCGCACCAGCGGCGGCTGGGCCGCGGTGATCGCGCGTTCGGCCAGCGCGGTGTCCCAGATCGAATGGAGGTTGAGGCCGGGCACGATGCCATAGGCGGTCTCGCGGTCGTTGCCGCCGCGGTCGTCCTTTTCGCCCGAATGGAGCGGCATGTGCACGTCGCCGGCGAAATGGACCATGAAGGCCAGCGCCTCGAGCCGGACGTTCGCCGGCAGGCTCTCGTCCGAAAGGATGCGGAAATTGCGCTCCACCTGCGCGGTCACGCAGTTGCCGCCGGGGCAGTTGGCGCGCGCGTCGTAAGGTTCGCAGACCGGGGCGGTGCGATAGTGCCAGGCCGCGGTATAGCCCCAGCGCCAGTAATCGCGCCGCACGCAGTCGGGCCAGGTCGAGGCGTCGGCGAGGTCGGCGATGCGGCATTCGGGCGTGCCCAGCTCGGCATCGTGCGCGACGAGGCGCGCGATCGCCGCGCGCGTTTCGGGCGAGACGTTGGCGAGCGCGATGTCCGCCGTCGTGCGGTGGCCGTAATAGCCCCAGGCCGCGGCCCCCTGGGGGGCGAGCGCGGCCAGCGCCAGCGCGAGCGCCGCGATCAGACGCGCGGCGCGGTCTCGTATTGCTCGATCACCCATTGTTCGTCTTCCGCCCCGTCGATCCAGGCCTGCATCCATTCGTGTTCCCACACCGCCTCCATGTACGCGCGGGCGAAACCGGGCACCGCGATCCCGTAAGTGACGAAGCGCGAGACGACGGGGGCGTAGAACACGTCCGCCGCGCCGAACGTGCCGAACAGGAACGGCCCGCCCTTGCCGAACCGGGCGCGCGCCTCGGCCCAGAGCTGGAGCACGCGCACGATGTCGTCGCGCGCCGCGTCGCTGAGGCCCACGCCGTCGAAGCGCTTGCGCACGTTCATCGGGCATTCGCTGCGCATCGCCATGTACGAGCTGTGCATTTCGGCGACCATCGACAGCGCCATGCCGCGCGCCGCGTCGTCCCGGGGCCAGAAGCGTTCGCGCCCGACCTTGTCGGCGAGATAGTCCATGATCGCCAGGCTGTCCCAGATCACGGTCTCGCCGTCCCACAGCACCGGGACCTTGCCCGAGGGCATGATCTCGCCCGATTCGCGCTTGAGCGCGGCCCAGTCGTCGCCGCCGATGTTGACCGTCAGCTCCTCGAACGAGAGGCCCGACTGCTTGAGCGCGAGCCAGGCCCTGAGGCTCCAGCTCGAATAGTTCTTGTTGCCGATGATCAGCTTCATGCCTGCGCCCGTTTTGCCTGCCGCGCGGGACCTAGGGGCTCGGTGCGGGCAAGTCGAGGGCCAAGCCGCACCGTTTTCGCCCCGGCGCGGGTTTCGCCGGCGGGCCGGTGCCGGCTAGCTGAAGCGGGCCGGTGCCGGCTAGCTGAACTTGTCCGCCTTGCGCCGACCGAAGCGCATTTCCCCCTCCAGCCGGGCGCGGAGCTGGGCATAGAACGCCTCGAGGAAGGCGCGCTCGTCCCCGCGGCCCGGGTTCCAGCCGATCTTGCGGCAGATGGCGGCATGGACCGCCTCCAGCGTTTCGGGATCGCCGTCGCGCAGGACGCCTTCGAGCGTCTGCAGCTCGTACTCGCCGTAGATCGCCAGTTCCTCCTCGCCGAAACGGTACTGCGCCCCGGTCACCGTGCTGGCCCCTTCGCGCGCGGCGCCGCCGGTGGACAGCGCGTCGGCCAGGCTGGCGCGCGGCGCCTCGACCACCCAGGTCCCGGCGATCACGTCGCCGGCGCGCAGCGCGTCGCGGTTGAAGCAGGGGAACAGCAGGAAGACGAGGAACCAGGCCGCCCCCGCGATCCCGGCGGCGCCCATCTCTCCGCTGGAGGCGGAGATCAGCAGCGCGAGCGGCAGGAACAGCTCGATATCGCGCAGCAGGTTGCGCGCCAGCACCGCCTCGGGCGTCAGCCGCCCGCCGTCGCGCGCGGCGACCCGGATGCCGGCCAGCCGCTTGCCGATCGTGGCCCCGCGCGGGCCCATCTCCAGCGCGAGGAAATAGCCGTTCCACAGCACGAACCAGATCAGCGTATAGGCGACGAAGATGAACTCGGCCGCTTCCTCGCCGCCCGCCGTCCCGTCCAGCGCGAGGCTGGTCGCGAGGTAGAAGGCGCCGATCGCCATCGCGATCGCGGTGACGAAGAGGATGATGAAATCGATGATCAGCGCCCCGGCGCGGGCGGCGCGGCTGGCGACGGTGAAGGGAAGCGCGATCCCTTCCGGGGTCACGACCTCGCGCATCCGGCGCGCGCGCTGGGCCCGGTGCCGCGCGGTGCCGGCTGCGGTCATGCCCCGTCCCCCGCGTCCGGCGCGCGCTTGCGCGCGAAGGCGAAGAAATAGGCCAGCCACGCCAGCAGCATCGTCGTGCCGATCAGCAGGCGCCCCTCGGTCCCGAGCAGTTGCCGGGGGAAGGCCTCCAGCACGGCGGCGGCGACGAGCATGATCACAACCCCGACCATCACCTGCGCCCCGCGCCGCCCGCTCGCGGCCGCGGCGGCCAGGATCGAGCGGTCGCCGGGGAAGGCCATCGCGCGCCCGATATGCAGGCCCGCCGCCCCGGCGAGGAGGATCGCGAACAGCTCGGTCGTGCCGTGCACGGCGAGCCAGGCGGCGAATTCCAGCGTCAGCCCCGCATCGTGGTAGAGCCACAGCATCGCGCCGAGCAGCGCCATGTTGTGCAGCAGCAGCATCAGCGACGGAATGCCGAAGGCGAAGCCGAGCGCGAAGGCCAGGATCGCCACGCCGGCATTGTTGCTGAACAGCTGCGCCGCGAAGGCGGACAGGCCGGCGGCCTCGTCCTGCGCCCGGAGGCTTTCGAGCAGGGCCGCGCGCCCGGCGCCGGGGACCCGTTCGCCCGCCATCTCTGCCGGGACGAGGGCGAAGAACCATTCGCGCTCGCGCATCACCAGCAGCCAGCCGACGATCGTGCCCGCGACCATGACCGCCAGGGCGACGCAGATGTCGAGCCAGATCGCCCGGACCGCGCGGCTCAGCCCGCCGCCGAGGAAGGCGCGCAGCCAGGCGATGAACCCCTGGCGCGGGCCATAGACCTGGAACCAGGCGCGCTGGACCAGCGCGTCGAGGTAGGCAAGCGTCGCCGTGTCGAGCGAAGTCTCGCGCGCGACCGCGAGGCTGGAGGCCGCGGTGCGGTAAAGCGCGGGCAGGGCCAGGACATCCTCGTCCGAAAGGCCGCGCAGGCGCCCTTTCTCCATCCGCGCGACGATCGCGTCGAGCCGGCGCCAGTCGCCCTCGCGCTCCAGCCGGAAGCGGTCGGACCGCAGCGCCGCGGCCTCGACGTCGGGCGGCGGGGCGACTTCGGCCCGGCCGAACAGGGTTCGCAGGATCGGGGCCTTCATCCGATCGCCTCCGCCCGCTTGATCTCCAGGTAGCGATCGATCAGGCGGTAGCCGATCCGGTCCCACGGCGCCTCGATGATGTCGACCCCCATCTGCCGCAGTCGTTCGAGCACCAGGGCCCGCTGGCGCAGCAGGGTCTCGGCCGCGACCGCGGTGGCGAGCGAATCGAGCGATTCGGGCTCCGCGTCGGACAGGCCCGCCAGGTCCTCGTCCTCGATCGTCACGAACAGGACCAGGTGCCGGTCGACCAGCCGGCCGATGCTCTCGATCATCAGTTCGGCCCCGGTCGGGTCGGTGAAGTCGGAAAACAGCACGATCATCGAACGGCGCTGGAGCCGCGTGGCGAGCGTGGCGAGGGCGAGAGTGAAATTGGGTTCCTGCGCGTGGTACTCGAGCCCGGCGGCGGCGCGCTGGAGGCGGTGGAAATTGCGCGAGTTGCCGACGAAAGGCGTCGAGAGTTCGGGCCGCTGGGCGAAGCCGAACAGGGCCACCCGGTCGCCGCCCTTGAGCGCGACGTAGCTGGCGGTCAGCGCCGCGGTCACCGCGCGGTCGATCCGCGGCAGGCCGCCGACCGGCTCGCACATGGCCTGGCCGCAGTCGAAGGCCAAGACGATCTGGTTGTTGCGCTCGCTCTCGTTCTCGCGGGCATAGAGGCGGGTGTGGCGCGCGCTCGCCTTCCAGTCGATCCGGCGCCGGTCCATCCCCGGTTCGTATTCGCTCAAGGCCTCGAACTGGGTGCCCTCGCCGCGGATGCGCCGCGCGATCAGGCCGAACTGCGCGTCGCGCAGGAAAGCCTGCAGTTCGGGGCTGCGCACCGGGGCGAGATCGGGCCAGATGCGTACGTTTTCGTCCAGCGCGTGGCTCGCCTGGCGCGCGCCGAGGCCGAGCGGCCCGGCCCAGCGCAGCCAGACCCGGTGGACCGGGGCCGTGCCGCGCCGCCCGGGCGTGACCTCGGCCGTGCCCTGCCAGGCGCCGGCCTGCGGGGCGAAGGGGGCGGCGAAGCGCACGCCGCCCGCCGGGTCGAGCCGGGGATCGACCGCCAGCGCGACGTCGACCGGCGTGCGCGCGGCGCGCCCGGCAATCTCCGTCAGGGCCAGCACGGTCAGCGGCTCGCCCACTTCGGCGTCGGCCGGCAGGTGGACGCGCCAGTCGGTCATGCGCCCGGCCAGCAGGCCGTCGAGCACGATGACGACCAGCAGCGCGACCCCGGCGGCCGGCGCGACCACCCACGCCTGGGGCGCGGCCGCGGCGATCACGATCGCCAGCGGGGCGGCCAGCGCCGCCAGCCAGGCCGCGCGCGCGGTGGGCACGACGGGCAGGGTCACCGCGCCGCCCGCACAGCGGGGGAGGCGCGGGTCATCGCGGCGCCTCGGTGTTCTCGACCAGCTCGCCGACCAGCGTTTCGACCTCGCGCCCCTCGATCTCCGCCGCGGGGCTGAGCACGAGGCGGTGGCGCAGGGCCGCGACCGCAAGCGCCTTCACGTCGTCGGGCAGGACGTAGTCGCGCCCTTCCAGTGCCGCCCGCGCGCGCGCCGCGTTGGCGAGCAGCACCGCCGCGCGGGGGGAGGCGCCGCTCGACAGCTCGGCGCTCTCGCGCGTGGCGCGCACCAGCCGCACGACGTATTCGACCACTTCGGGCGCGACGCTGACCTGCTTCAGCGCGGCCCCCGCCGCGCCGAGCGCGGCGGCATCGGTGACCGCCGAGACCCCGAATTCCGCCGGGCGCGGCGGGCCCTGCCGTTCGCCGAAACGGGCGACGATCGCGGCTTCTTCCTCGGCGCTGGGATAGGGGACCAGGAGCTTGAACAGGAACCGGTCGAGCTGCGCCTCGGGCAGGGGATAGACCCCCTGGTTCTCGATCGGGTTCTGCGTCGCGACGACCATGAACCGCTCGGGCAGGGGGTGGGTTTCGCCGTCCAGCGTCACGCGCCGTTCCTGCATCGCCTCCAGCAGGGCGGCCTGGGTCTTGGGCGGGGTGCGGTTGATCTCGTCCGCCAGCAGCAGGTCGCAGAAGATCGGCCCGCGCGTCAGCGTGAACTGGCTGGTCTGGAAATTGAACAGGTTGGACCCCAGGATATCGCCCGGCAGCAGGTCGGGCGTGAACTGGATCCGCCCGTAATCGAGGCCCAGCGCGCTGGCGAAACACTGGGCGAGGAACGTCTTGGCCGTGCCCGGCGGCCCTTCCAGCAGGACGTGCCCCTCGCTGACGAGGGCGACCAGCAGGTGATCGATCGTCTCGTCCTGGCCGACAATCGCCTTGGCCACTTCTGCGCGGATCGCCTGCGCCATCGCGCGGACGTCGTCGAGCGTCATCGTCATCGAACCAGTTTCCTTTCGAGGGATTTCAGCGCGCGCGCGGCGCGCAGGATTTCTTGGGGCCGCGCGGCCGTGTCGAGCGCGGCCGCCAGTTCGGCGAAGGGCGGCGCGCCGGGCAGGCGGCGGGCGATCGCGCGATCGAGCGCCGCGTCGTCGGGCCGGCGCAAGTGCAGGGCATCGGCGATCCGCTGCCGCACCGCGCGGGCATAGGGCGCGGTCAGCAGGTGGAGCCGCCCGGTGCGAAGGGTGAAGGCGGCGCTGTTGGCGACCAGGCTGCCCTTGCCGAAAGCGATCGCGCGCGCTTCGGCCAGCGGCGGGCCGAACCGGCGGAACGCGCGCCAGCCGACGATCGCCAGCGCGAGCAACAGGCACAGCGTGGCCGCGAGGAAGGGCGGCGTGAAGGCCAGCGTCAGCAGGCTCCTGTTCGCGCCCAGCCCGTTCAGCGTCACGTCGAACACGATCGGCATGTCCTGCCCTTCCAACGCGGTGTCGATCAGCGCGTGGGCCAGCGCGGCCCGTTCGCGGTCGGCCATGCCATAGTTGTTGAACAGGTCGGGGTCGGCGACGACGGTGAAGTTCCAGCGATCGGTGTCGAGATCGTCGGCCTCCGGGTCGGCGCGCGGCAGGCCCGCTGCCTCGTCCAGCACCGGGTAATAACCGCCGTCGTCGTAGTAGCCGGCAAGGACGCTGCCCTCGGCCGCGGTGACGAGCGGGATCACCGTCCCGTATTCGAGGACCTGGAGATTGCCCGGATCGGGCATCGCCCCGCGCCGGGCGCCCATCTGCCAGTGCGCCGCGCCGTCGCCGTCCAGCGCCAGCGGGGCCAGCCCGGTCGCGTAGCGGCCTTCGAAATCCTCCACCCATTGCGGCGGGCGCGCATCGGCCAGGTAGACCCAGCCGTCTTCCGCCCCGACCGGGTCGCGGGCCGGGACTTCGAACGCGATCCACTTGGGCAGGACCAGGATCGTCGGCCCGGCGTAGCGCCGGCGGGAGACGATCTCGGCGATCTCCTCCCCGTCGGCGCTGTGGGGCGGGGCCAGGACCAGCAGGTTCTCTTCGTCGAGCGAAGCCGCGCTGCGCGAAACGCGCACCTCGTGCCCCTCTTCCTCCAGCAGGCGGACGAGCGCGGCATAGCCGTCGAGCCCGCGCGCGATGGCGTGCCCGCTGCCCGCCGAGCCGCCCGACGTCTGGCCCGCCGCGATGAAGTAGAGCGTTGCCAGGAAAGCCGCGGCGCCGAACACCACGATGCCCAGCACGACCCGCGGGTCGAAGGCCGGCGGCGCGCCTTTCATGCCCGGTCCGCCAGCGGCTGGAGGGCGAAGCGGGCATAGGCGTCGCGCGCGGCCTGCCAGTCCTCGCGCGCCAGGCTGCGCAGCGCGAACAGGCTGCGCTCGACCCGGCCGGCGATGGTCGCGAAGGCCTCGCGCGCGGGTTCGGGCAGGCCGGGCAGCATGGCCAGCTCGCGCGCGGTGCTCGACGGTTCGACCCAGCCGGGGCGGGCGGCGGCGATCTGCCCGACGCTGCGCCGGAGGAGGAGGTGCGTCGCCTCGTCGTAACGCCCCTCTGCCGCGAGGCGGTCGGCCTCTTCCAGCAGGGCGAGGGCCGCGGACCGCTCGGGCGTCCAGGGCGCGTCCCCGCCCTCGGCTTCGGGCGGCCTTTCGCGCGCCAGCAGCGGGGAGAGCAGGCGCCAGAGCAGCCAGGCGAGCAGCGCGACGGCCAGCGCCAGCAGGACCCACCTGGCCACCGGCCACGACAGGCCCAGCACGCGGGCGATGGCGCCCAGCACGTCGCCCAGGAACGAGAAGAAGGCGGTCAGCCAGCCGGGCGGGGGCGCGGCCGCGGGCGCCTCGACCGGGGCGAACTGGATCGCGTCTTCCGCGCGCACGGCGGCCCAGGCGTCCTGCGCCGGCGCGTCGCCGGCCGTGGCCTCCGCCGCGATGTCCCCTGCCGCCCTCGTCACCGGCGGAGTGGTGACAGGTCGCACCGGGGCGCGCAAGGGCGCAGGTGGGCGCTAACGGGCCGGGGCGGCTCAGCCGCGCGCGCGGGCCTGGCGATAGGAGCCCAGCAGCCGCAGTTCCTTGCAGTGGAAGGCCAGTTCCTCCAGCGCGCTGTCCACCCGCGGATCGCCCGGAGCGCCGACGATATCGGCGTAGAACATCGTCGCGGCGAAGCTGGCCCCCTGCTGGTAGCTTTCCAGCTTGGTCATGTTGACCCCGTTGGTCGCGAAGCAGCCGAGCGCCTTGTAGAGCGCGGCGGGCACGTTCCTTATCTCGAACACGAAGGTCGTCATCGCCGTATCGCCGCTGAAGCGCGCCGGGTCGAGCGGCTCGGGCGCCAGGATCACGAAGCGGGTCGTGTTGTCGGGCGCATCCTCCACCCGGTCCTCGACCACCTCGAGCCCGTAGAGCTCGCCCGCCAGGCGCGGGGCGATCGCGGCGAGGCGCGGGTTCGCCTTCTCGGCGACGAAGGCGGCCGCCCCGGCGGTGTCGGCGTGGCTGAGCGGGACGATGCCCCGCTCGCGCAGGAACAGGCGCGACTGGCCCAGGGCCTGCGGGTGGCTGTAAGCCGCCTCGAACGGGCCGAACGTGCCGTCGTCATGCGGTACGGCCATCAGCGCATGGGTGATGCGCATGAAGTGTTCGCCCACGATGCACAGCCCGCTTTGCGGCAGCAGGAAATGAATGTCGGCCACGCGGCCGTGCTGGCTGTTCTCGATCGGGATGATCGCGCTGCCGGCGCGCCCGTCCTTCACCGCCTCCAGCGCGTCCTCGAACCCGAAACAGGGCAGCGGCAGGTGATCGGGCGCCGCCTCGCAGGCCGCGCGATGCGAATTGGCGCCGGGCGCGCCCTGGAAGGCGATCGCGCGCGACGGGTCCTCGGCCGCGGCGGCGCGCATCCGCTCGACCAGCGCGAGCGCGGGGGTGGGAAAGCTGTGCATGGCGGGCCAGCGCGTAGACCGGCGCCGGGGATGCGGCAAGACATATGGCTTGCGCTTGCCGGGGGTGCCGACTAGAGCGGCGCGCGAAAACCGCCACAACCGTATTTCACGGACATTTGACGCATGACCGACCGTTTCAACACCGCTGCCGGATGGCTCCTCTTCGCCGGGATCGTGGGCCTGGGGCTTTCCAGCGTCAGCTCGCGCTACTTCGCGGCCCACGCGCCGGAAGACGGCGGCTATCCGATCGAGGGTGTTGCCGAGGAAGGCGAAGGCGGCGAGGAAGTGCTCGACATCGGCGCGCTGCTGGCCAATGCCGACGCGGCGATGGGCGAAGCGGCGGCGACGTCGCGCTGCGGCACCTGCCACACGTTCAATTCGGGCGGGGCGGACGGGCAGGGCCCGAACCTGTTCGGCATCATGGGAACGACGATCGGCCAGCATGCGCCCGGCTTCGCCTACAGCGACGCCCTGGCCAGCCACGGCGGCTCGTGGACTTACGAGGCCATGTTCGACTGGCTCGAAAGCCCGCGCTCGTTCGCGCCGGGCACGAAGATGAGCTTCGCCGGCCTTTCCAGCCCGGAAGACCGCGCCAACATCATTCTCTACATGTACCAGAACGGCGGCGGCCCCGCGCTGCCCGAGCCGCTGCCCGAAGAGGCGACGGAAGAAGGCGATACCGCGATCGAGGCGGCCGAGGCCGATGCCGGCGGCCAGGCCGACACGCCCGAGGCGGACATGACCGCCCCCGGGGCGGACCAGACCAACCCGGTCGGCGAGTAATACTCCGTTCGCGAAGGGGCGCGGTCAGTCGCGCCCCTTGAACCCCTGCGCCACGACGTACCATTCGGACGAGCCCTTGCGGCTCGCCGGCGGCTTGGCGTGCTTGACCGTGCGGAAATGCTTCTTGAGCAGGGCCAGCAGCTCGGTATCGGTGCCCCCGGCCAGGACCTTGGCCACGAAGGCGCCGCCCGGCGCCAGGTTCTCGGCCGCGAACCAGGCCGCCGCCTCCACCAGGCCCATCGTGCGCAAGTGATCGGTCTGCTTGTGGCCGACGGTGTTGGCCGCCATGTCCGACAGGACCAGGTCGGGCGGCCCGTCCAGCGCATCGGCCAGCGCCGCCGGCGCCTCGTCCGCCATGAAATCCATCTGCAGGATCGCGACCCCTTCGATCGGCTCGACTTCGAGCAGGTCGATGCCGACGATCGCCGCGCCCGGCGCGCGTCGGCGCACGACCTGGCTCCACCCGCCCGGGGCGATGCCCAGGTCCACCACCCGGCGCACCCCGCGCAGGAGGCCGAATTTCTCGTCCAGCTCGGCCAGCTTGTAGGCGGCGCGGCTGCGATAGCCGTCGGCCTTGGCCTGGCGGACGTAGGGGTCGTTGAGTTGGCGTTCGAGCCAGCGCGTGGAGGACGCGGTGCGCCCCTTGGCGCTGCGCACGCGCTTGTCGGGATTGCGGCCGGAGCGCGCCATCAGCCGCGCTCCTGCCCGGCGCCGGCGCCGGTGGTGGCGGAGGCTGGGGCGGAAGCCGGGGCGCGGCCGCCCGCCGGCGCGGTCTCGGACGCCATCAGGCTGCGCAGGATGCCTTCGCGGATCCCGCGGTCGGCCACGCCGAGCCGCTTGGCGGGCCATATGTCGAGGATCGCTTCGAGGATCGCGCAGCCCGCGACGACCAGTTCCGCCCGGTCGTTGCCGATGCACGGCAGGCCGCCGCGTTCGCGGGGGGACATCGCCGCAAGCCGCATGCTGACCTCGCGCATCGCGGTGGACGGGACGATCAGCCCGTCGACCGCGCGGCGATCGTACTGCGGCAGTTCGAGGTGCACGCTGGCGAGCGTGGTCACCGTGCCGCTCGTGCCCAGCAGGCGGATATCGTCGGCCCGCGCAGCGACCGGAGCGATCCGCCGGGCGAAGGCGGCGAAGCTCTCGGCCACGACGCGGCGCATCTCGGCATAGCGCGCCTCGCGCGCGGCGGGCGCGCCCGAAACCGGGCCGACCGTGTCGGTCAGCGAGACGACGCCCCAGGGCACGCTCTGCCAGTCGAGGATGCGCGGAACCGGCCCGCCCGGTTCGATCAGCACCAGTTCGGTCGATCCGCCGCCGATGTCGAAGATCACCGCCGGGCCGGCCCCGTCTTCGAGCAGGATGTGACAGCCCAGGACCGCCAGGCGCGCCTCTTCCTGGGCGGAGATGATGTCGAGCACGATGCCGGTTTCGCGGCGCACCCGCTCGATAAACTGTTCGCCGTTGGCCGCGCGGCGGCAGGCCTCGGTCGCGACCGAGCGGGCCAGGTGGACGTTGCGCCGGCGCAGCTTGTCGGCGCAGATGTGGAGCGCGCCGAGCGTCCGCTCCATCGCTTCCTCGCTCAACCGGCCCGATTTCGCGAGCCCTTCGCCCAGGCGGACGACGCGGCTGAACGCGTCGATCACGGTGAAGTTCTCGCCCGAGGGGCGGGCGATCAGGAGCCGGCAATTGTTGGTGCCGAGGTCCAGCGCGGCATAGGCCTGCCGCCGCTGGGGCGATCCCTGGCGGGATTCGCCGCGACGCGCCGGGCGCTTGCCCGATGCTTTCCTCTCCGATGGCGCGGGGCGCTTGTAGCGGAAGTCAGCTACCTTGCCGGACGACTTGCCCTTGTGCGCGCCTGGTCTCCTGTCTCTGTCCGGCGGAGAAAGATCCGCCATGTTCCCAATGCTTTCTTTATCCTCCCGCGCAAGGCCGCGCGGGGACCTGGCGCCGATGCTAGCGCGCGCGAGGGGTGGCGGCAAGCGCGCCCTTCGGGTCGCCGGGGCGTCGCCGGGCGCGGGGTGCACAGACGGGCTTGACCTGCGCCGCGCGCAAACCTAGATGCGCCCCCTCGCGACCCGTCGCGCACAATGCCCCGTCGTCTAATGGTAAGACTACGGACTCTGACTCCGTCAATCGTGGTTCGAATCCACGCGGGGCATCCAGCTTTCCTTCTCCAAGATCAAACACTTGCGGACGCGGCTCTGAGATCGGGGTGGCATATCGTGTTGCAGTTTGTTGCGGCCGAATCCCACGGGTTTCCGCCGTTTACCCAATGCTGGCGGCCAAGCGCCGGCTCGGGCGGAAAACGCGCGTTCGTCCTCGCCATCCGAGTGGGGCGACTGCTATCCGATGGTGATGACCGACGCTGCCGAGGCAGTCGTGAAGGACGCAATCGTATGCCGGATCCTGCGGGTGGACGATTACCACCGATGGCTGCATGCGGCGATGGATGAGACGAGGGCGCTTTGCGTGCCTTATGGCGCAGAGGTTGCGATCGACCAGTCGGCGCAACCCTGGAGGTCCGGCTGGTTTGGTTCAACTCCCGCCACAACCTGCGCCTCCGTATCGTGCCCGCAGATCGCATCGACATTAGCGGCGCATTTCCCGGACAGGGTAACCGTCACTGTCCTCTAGCCCCCATCAGCATCGATCGAGCCTGCCCGCGCCGCTGCATCATGCGGCCGGATTGCCTCCACCTTGCCGCACACGCCTCGAACCCGGCTTTATATGGCTGGCGGCTCGCCCAGAGTGAAGTTGGCGCTGAGCTTCGTGTGGGAGTCATCCAAGCGCCGCCTCCGTGTTGCGCACCTCTGCCGAGCGAATCCCGCCTTGGAAAAATTGCAAAATGACAACAAGTTATACTTAGTATATCGATTCGAGAGCGGCGCTAGTATTGGACTCGTCTATTTGTTATTTATGTGCTACAGTCATCATCATGAGGGTGGTTGTTCTTAGCAAGGCGGATGGATTCTGTAAAAGCGCGCAATCTGTTGTGCGGCTTCACTGGCCGGATGCCGAATGTGCTGACGGGGCGGTTGGCGACCAGCGTCCTGCCTGCCTGGAGCGCGCGGGCGACATCTTGATCTCTTTCCTCTCGCCGTGGATCGTCACGCGGGCCGAGCTCGCCCGCTTTCGTACTGCGATCAACTTCCACCCGGCGTCCACGGACTACCCCGGCAGCGGCTGCTACAACTTCGCGCTTTACGACGAGGCGCCGGAGTATGGGGCTACCTGCCACCACATGCTTCCGAAGGTCGACACCGGGGACGTGATCCTCGAGCGGCGCTTCCCGGTAAAGGCGAGCGACTCGGTGGAGACGCTGAAGCTTGCGACGATGGAAACCATGCTCGGCATGTTTCGCGACATCTGCGCCTTGCTGGCCGAGGGGCACCCTCTGCCGCGAGCGGACCGGAGCTGGTCGCGCAAGCCGTACACCTTCGGGGAAATGAACGCGCTCAAGCGCCTGACCGACGACATGACCCCAGACGAAATCAAACGCCGGGTCCGAGCCACTGTCTATCCCGGATACGATGGACCCTACTACGATCGGGATGGGGTGATCGAGCGGCTGCCGGTCCCGCAGCGCGCTCCGCTCGCGTGAAGGCATCCGGGCAGGCCGCGTTTCTCGCGCGGTGCCCGGTGCAGCGGGTCAGGCCGGCAGGGCCTCGGGGGCGGGGCGGCGGCGGGCGGCCAGGGCGACGGCGGCGGCGATCCAGGCGGCGAGGGCGATCCAGAAGATCGCCGCGAAGGGGGCCTCGTTGCCGATCGCGACCCGCGCGGCGACGGTCGCCAGCAGGGCCACCGGCGTGCCCACGACCACCCCCGTCCAGGCGGCGCGCAGGCGCGGCTCCTCGATCCCGCGGCGGCGGCGCTTGCCCAGCCAGATATAGGTCCCGGTGGCGCAGACCGCCGTCAGCGCCGCGCCCAGCACGACATAGGCGATCTTGACCCAGACGCCGCCGAAATTGCCGAAATGCAGCTTGTAGGTCGAGGCGGCGGCCTGCTGGCCCAGGGCCCCGTCGGCCATGCCGGTCGTGCCGGCGAAGCGGCCCTGGCTGTCGAAGGCGTAGTATTCGCCGAAGATCAGCCGCCGATCATGCTCGCCCACCATCTGCACGTGCTGCCCCGCGGTCAGCGGGTCGTGCAGGATCGCATATGTCAGGCGAACCCCGGGATGTTCGCGGGCCATGTACTGCAGGGCCGCGGCCACGTCGGGCGCGGGGGCGGGGGACGGATCGGGCGCCGCCTCTTCCCCGAACACCGGGCCATAGACCGCCGCGACATCGCCGTCGTAGGCGCTTTCGGCAATGCCATAGGCGGTCACCGTCGCCAGCCCGATGAGCGCCCCGGTCAGCGCGATCGCGATGCCGAAGGGCAGGGTCCACACGCTCAGCCGGTTGTGCCAGTCGGTCAGGCCGACCCCGGCGTTGTTGCGCGCGCGCAGGCGGAAGGCGTCGCGGAAGATGCGCGGGTGGGCCAGGACGCCCGAGAGCGACAGCGCCAGCATCATGACCCCGAACGCGCCGACGATCGTGATCCCGACCAGCGAGGGGAGGTTGAGCGTGTAGTGCAGGTGGACGAGGAAATCGTTCCACGCGATCCGTTCGGGCATGGCGATGTTCCCCGCGGCATCGAGGTGGAACGCGTTGCTGTCGGTCGTGATCGTCGCGCGGGGCAGTTCCTCGACCGGGATGTGGACGTAGAGATGGCTCGTCGGCGCGAGGCCTTCCTGCGCCTCGCGCGCGAGTACGGCCTCGACCCCGCGCTGGACCGCCTCGGGCGCGATTTCCGCCATTTCCGGCGCGCCGGGTTGCTCGAGACGCTGCATCTCGACGTAGAAGACCGCGATCGTCCCCGTCAGGCAGAGGATATAGAGGATCGCGCCGGCCAGCAGGCCGATCGCGGCATGGGCCGAAAGCGCCCGCTTGACCGTGCCCGGTTCGATACTCGCGCCCATCGTCCCCTCCCTCACAACAATACCGTCAGCGCCGGCGCGGCCGCCAGCGCGAGGATGACCAGCTGGCGCCGCCGGCTCGCGGCCATCAGCACCATGAAGGCGATCGCCGTCCATACGACCGGCGCGGCGAACAGCGCCAGGACATTTGCATCGGCTTCCCCCGCGCCCATTGCCGCGGCGAACCAGCGCACGCCGACGGCGAAGGCCACCGATGCGGCAAAGCCCGCGGCCGCGACCAGCACGAAAGTCAGCGCGCGCCGTCCGAGGTGCAGCGAGGCATCGCCTTCGGGCATGATCCCGGCACGGCGCCTCGATGCAGGGGCGCGGGCGCGCGGCGAGGCCCAGGCCTCGCGCGCGAGGATGCAGCAGGCCGCGCCCATGGCCCAGAGCGTGACGACCGCCAGCCCCCAGGCGCCCGCCGCGCTGCACCCGGCGGCGAGGCCGAGCGCCGCAAGCGCCCAGCCGGCCGCGTTGAGCGCGTGCGAACGGCCCGGCCGCCCCCATGACAGGCGCAGGACCAGCACCGCGACAACCGCCAGTGCCGCTCCGGCCGCGGTGAGCCCCCCGCCCGCCATCAGAAGTGGTAGCTCACCGTGCCGAACACGTTGCGCTCGCTGCCCATGAAGCAGTCGCCGCGCGCGAGACAGGCGGAGTAGTAGCGCTTGTCGAACAGGTTGGTCGCGTTGATCGCGAAGCTCCACCGGTCCACGCTGACTTCGGCGAAGGCGTCGACGAGGGTGAAGGCCGGCGTCACGATGCCGTCGGGGAAGGCCGGGCCGTAGGACCGGTTCTTGCCCACGTGGCGCACACCGCTGCCGATCAGCAGCGACGCGTCTTCGGACAGGGCGAAACGCCTGGTCCCCCACAGCGAGGCGTTGAACCTGGGCACGTTGTCGAGCTGCTGGCCGGTGCCCGCGATCTCCGCCTCGTTGTAGCTCAGGTTGGCGATCAGGTTCAGCTCGCCCGGCAGCGCGGCATTGCCTTCGAACTCGAAGCCCTTGGAAACGACCCCGTCGACCTGGATCTTGTGATCGGGGTTGTCCGAATCGGGATCGTCGATCGGGCGGCCGCTTTCCTCGATGCGATAGCCGGTGACGGTGACGATGATCGAATCGAGCGGGTGGAACTTGATCCCTGCTTCGAACTGGCGCCCGGTCTTGGGGCGGAGCGCGGCGCCGCTGCTGGTGATGCCCGAAACCGGTTCGAAGCTCTCGGTATAGCTGACGAAAGGCGAAACGCCGTCGATCACTTCGCCGATCAGGCCGGCGCGGAAGCTGGTGGCGCTGGCGTCGTACTGCTCGACACCGGCGGCGTGCGATTCGGCGAGGTCGTGGCGCACGCCGAGCACGAGCGAGGCGCGGTCGAAGAAGCGGACCTGGTCCTGCAGGTAGAACCCAATCTGCTCTTGTGTCACATCTTCCGATGTTGCGTACTGGAAACCGGGATAGTTCGGCGTTGGATAACTGCCGCCAAAGTCGGAAAGGCTGTCTCGATCGATATCGTAAAGATCGACGAGTTCTAATGCTCTTCCGCCGTGTTTGCGTACCCGATTCCAGATGTAATCCACGCCGGATAGGATGGTGTGCTCAACGGCGGAGCCAGTATTAAAATTGACTTGAAAATTATTATCGCTCGAAAATATTTCCATTCGCGCTATACTACCGCTCGCGTAGTTCAGGATGTACCGCTGGCCGGGGTCGGGTATCGGATCGCCAGTTGCGGGATCGATCAGAACATACGGATTGGCCGGGTTCGAATAGCTGTTCGCGTAATGCGTGAGATAGGTCACGTCGCTATCGATGTAGCGGGCCTTGAGGTTCAGCGTCGCCGCCTCGCCGAAGCGTTGTTCGAACAGCGCCGTGCCCTGCAGCAGGCGGCCGTCGTAGCGGTCCCAGCCGGGCTTGCCGACGAACAGGTCGTTGGGCAGCCGCCCGTTGGGATTGGGCAGGATCGTGCCGACCAGCGGGAGGAACTGCGAGGTCGAGCCGCTGTCGTCTTCCTGGTAGAGGCCGATCAGCGTCAGCTCGCTGTCGGGGGAGGGCGCGAAAGTCAGCGAGGGGGAGATCATCACCCGGTCGTCCGACACGAAATCGGTCTGCGTGTCCGAACCGCGCAGCCGCGCGACCACGCGGCCGGCGACGGTGTCGGTCAGCCCGCCGGTGAGGTCGGCCAGCACTTCCTTGCGATCGTGCGAACCGTAGCGAACCGACAGCTCGCCCGCGGTTTCGAACTCGGGGCGCTTGGAAACCATGTTGATGATCCCGCCGAGCGAACCCTGCCCGAACAGGACCGAGGCCGGCCCGCGGACAAGTTCCACCTGGTCGAAGTTGTACGGGTCGGACCGGATGCTGGCGTAGTAGCTGAACACGTCGCGCATCCCGTCGCGGAACTGCAGCGCGTTGATCCCGCGCACGAAGGCCCCGTCGACGCGGCTGTCGGGGCCATAGGGATTGGCCGTCACGCCGGAGACGTAGTTGAGCGTGTCGCTGACCGAGATTGCGCCCTGGGCCAGGTAGAGCTCGTCGTCGACCACGGTGATCGGCTGCGGCGTCTCGATGATCGGGGTGTCGGTCTTGGTCGCGGTGCTGCTTTCCTCCCGCGCGCCGGTGACCACGATCTGGCGCGGCGCGGCGGCATCGGCGGCGGCATCGGCGGCGACGGCGTCGTCGGTGGCGGCGAGAGCGGGGAGGGGCGCGAGGGCGGTCGCGCAGAGCAGGGAAAACCGAACGAGTCGCATGAACTATCCTTCTGGTGAGTCGCGAGGCCTGCTAATGCGATCAATTATCAATTGCAAGGTCTGTAAGCGGGGAAGCCCGTCGAGGTTGCGGGCGGGGCCGGGGCGCGGCCTCGCCGGCCCTGCCGCGGCGGGGCATTGCCGCCCCGCGGCGGCGGGCCTATGGGAAGGCCGATGAGCGAAGAAAACGAAACACGCGGCGAGCGCGATCTCGCCGACCGCAAGTTCTACCCCGCAGACCAGGAAGCCGCCTTCTCCGACGCGGCGATGCCGCAGACGCCGCAGACGCGCCACCCGGCCTACAAGCTGGCGTTTCGCGACACCGACTTCCTGCTGCGCGACGAACTGCGCCCGGTCCGCTTCCAGCTGGAGCTGCTGAAGCCCGAAATGCTGCTGGACGAGGCCGGGGTCGGCTCCACCCTCGTCATGTATGGTTCCGCGCGCATTCCCCCGCCCGAGGCGGTGGACGAAGCGCTGGCCGGCGCGAAGGACCTGCCGGACGACGAGCGCCGCGTGGTCGAGAACCTGGCGCGGAAGGCGAAGTACTACGGCGAGGCCTACAAGCTGTCGAAGATGGTCAGCGAGAAGTCGATCATCGAAGGGGGCAAGCGCCAGTTCGTCGTCTGCTCGGGCGGCGGCCCCTCGATCATGGAAGCCGCGAACAAGGGCGCGAGCGACGCGGGGGCGGAATCGATCGGGCTCAACATCGTCCTGCCGCACGAGCAGGCGCCCAATCCCTATGTCACGCCCTATCTCTCGTTCCAGTTCCACTACTTCGCGCTGCGCAAGATGCATTTCCTGCTGCGGGCCAAGGCGGTGGCGGTCTTCCCCGGCGGTTTCGGCACGTTCGACGAGTTCTTCGAACTGCTGACGCTGATCCAGACGGGCAAGATGAAACCCATGCCGATCCTGCTGTTCGGCAAGGATTTCTGGAACCGGGTGATCGATTTCGAGGCGCTGGCCGACGAGGGGACGATCAGCCACAAGGACCTGGAACTGTTCCGCTGGTGCGAGACCGCGGACGAAGCGTGGGAGAAGATCGCCCGCTTCTACCAGATCGACGGTTACGAGGCCGACCCGGTCGAGGAACTGCCCCCGCGCACCGCCTGATGGCCCAGCGGGCCGTGGCCCGCGCCGAACCCGGGGGCCTTGCGCAGCGCCTCGATCACGAAGCGCCGGCCCAGCCGCACCGCGTGTTCGAGCGGCTGGCCATGCCCGAGCAGGGTCGCGATCGCCGACGACAGCGTGCAGCCGGTGCCGTGGGTATGGCGGGTCTCGATCCGCGCATCGTCGAACGAGGCGAAATCGCCGCTGGTGTGCACCAGCCGGTCGGTCACCCGCGCTTCGGCCCCGTGCCCGCCCTTGGCCAGGACCGCGCAGCCGTGGTCCTGCGCCAGGCGGTGCGCGGCGGCGGCGATCTCGTCCGGGGTGGCGCAGGGCATTCCGGCCAGCGCGGCCAGTTCGGGCAGGTTGGGGGTGGCCAGGGTGGCGCGGCGCATCAGCGCGCCGAAGGCCTCGATCGTCTCTTCGTCCGCCAGCACCGCGCCGCTGGTCGCGACCATGACCGGGTCGAACACCACGTGGCCATCGAATCCGGCCAGCAGGTCGGCCACGGCGCGGGCCGTGGCGGGCGATCCGAGCATGCCGATCTTCACCGCGTCGGCACCGATGTCGTCGAGGCAGCTACGCGCCTGCCGTGCCACAAGCTCGGGGGCGAGCGGTTCGACCGCCTGCACCCCGGTCGTGTTCTGCGCGGTGATCGCGGTGATCGCGGTCATCGCATAGCCGCCCAGCATGGTGACCGTCTTGATGTCGGCCTGGATGCCGGCCCCGCCCGAACTGTCGGACCCGGCAATGGCGAGGACGCGTGGCGGCGCGTTCATGCGCGGAACCTGCGTTCGGCGGAGGGCGGATACTTGCCGAGCAGCGCCTTCGCCCGGGTCGGCCGGTCCATCAGCTCGCCGCCGCAGTTCGGGCAGCGATCGTCGAGCGCCTCGGCACAGGCGGCGCAGAACGTGCATTCGAAGCTGCAGATGAAGGCGCCCGGTGCCTGCGCCGGCAGGTCCGTTCCGCAACGTTCGCAGTCGGGGCGCATCTGCAGCATCGGCCTGTCCGCCGCGACCGTCAGGCCGCCGCCTTCACGGCGGCGCAGATCCGGTCCACGACCTGTTCGACCTGGGCCGCATCGTCGCCTTCGGCCATGACCCGGATCACCGGCTCGGTGCCCGAAGCGCGGATGACCACGCGGCCCCTGCCCTCCAGCTCGGCCCGGGCGTCGGCGATGCAGGCCTTGACGCTTTCCGCCTCCAGCGGGGCGCCGCCCGAATAGCGCACGTTCTTCAGCAGTTGCGGAACCGGCTCGAACTGGTGCAGCAGCTCGCTCGCCGGCTTGCCCGCGCGCACGAGGCTGGCCAGCACCTGGAGCGCGGCAACCGTGCCGTCGCCCGTGGTGGCGTGATCGAGCAGGATCATGTGCCCCGATTGCTCGCCGCCGACGTTGAACCCGCCCTGGCGCATCCGTTCGAGGACGTGGCGGTCGCCCACCTTGGTCCGTTCGAGCGAGAGGCCCTGGTCTGCCAGGCAGCGCTCGAGCCCGAGGTTCGACATGACGGTGGCCACGACCCCGCCCCCGCGCAGCGCCTGCCGGTGGGCGAGGCGGGTGGCGATCAGCGCCATGATCTGGTCGCCGTCGACCGTGCGGCCGCGTTCGTCGATCACGATCAGGCGGTCGGCATCGCCGTCGAGCGCGATCCCGATATCGGCGTTCTCGCGCACGACCGCGGCCCGTACCGCCTCGAGCGCGGTCGAACCCACCCCGTCGTTGATGTTCGTGCCGTCGGGCGCGACGCCGACCGTCACGACGTCCGCGCCCAGTTCCCAGATCGCCGAGGGCGTGACCTGGTAGGCCGCGCCGTGGGCGCAATCGACCACGACCTTCAGGTCGTCGAAGCGGACCTGGTTCGACACCGACTGCTTGACCGCGTGGATATAGCGGCCGCGCGCGTCCTCGATCCGGCGGGCGCGGCCGATCATCGGCGCGGCGACGAGCGGCGGATCGGCTTCGAGCAGCGCCTCGATCGCGACCTCGTCCTCGTCCGAGAGCTTGAAGCCGTCGGGGCCGAACAGCTTGATGCCGTTGTCTTCGAACGGGTTGTGGCTGGCGGAGATCATCACCCCCAGGTCGGCCCGCATCTCGCGCGTCAGCAGGGCGATCGCCGGGGTCGGCAGGGGGCCGGTCATGATCACGTCCATCCCCACGCTGGTGAAACCGGCGACCAGCGCGCTTTCCATCATGTAGCCGGAAAGGCGGGTGTCCTTGCCGATCACGACCCGGTGGCGGTGGTCGCCGCGCAGGAAATGGCGGCCCGCGGCCTGGCCCACGCGCATGGCCGTCGCGGCGGTCATCACGCCGTCGTTCGTGCGCCCGCGAATGCCGTCGGTACCGAAAAACTTGCGTGCCATGTTCGAATTCTATCCCCCCGGCGATTTGCCAGCCGCTTCTGGCGCGGTTAGGCGGCAAAGGAAAGGGGACCCGCGCACGGATGGCCGTCGAAAAGGCAGAATCTACCGAACTCCTGGCGATCCGGCTCCCCGTGTGGTGGACGTTCGGCGGCCTCGTCGCGGGCCTGCTCGCCGGGCTGGCGCTGGCCGGGACCGATGCGCTCGACCCGGTGCTCGCGGTGACCGAGCCGACCGGCGCGCTGTGGCTGCAGGCGCTGCAGATGACGATCATCCCGCTGGTATCCGCGCTGCTGGTGATCGGGATCGCGCAGATGGTCCAGGCCGCGCGCGCGGGTCGCGCGGCGCGGCGGATGCTGGGCTGGGTCTTCGCGGTCCTGCTCTTCTCGGGCCTCGCCGCGGCGACGATGATGCCGCTGCTGCTCAACCTCTTCCCGATCCCCCCTTCGGCCGGGACGCTGCTGCAGACCGGCGACATCGCGCCGCAGGAGGTGCCCGGGCTGGCCGATTTCCTGACCTCGCTGATCGCGCCCAACGTCATCGCCGCGGCGGCCGAGACGACGATGCTGCCGCTGACGATCTTCTTCGCGCTGTTCGCCGTGGCCGTCGCGCGCCTGCCGGCGGCGCAGCGCGATACGCTGCTCGGCGTGTTCCGCGCGCTGGCCAATGCCATGCTGACGATCATCGGCTGGGTCCTATGGATCGCGCCGCTCGGCGTCTTCGCGCTCGCGCTCGGGGTCGCCGCGCGCGCAGGCGGCGGGGCCTTCGCCACGCTGGTCCACTATATCCTCGCCGTGTCCGCGATGGGGGCGATCGTGCTGCTGGCGGGCTATGCCCTCGCCTGGTTCGGCGGCGGGATCGCGCCGCTGCGCTTCGCGCGGGCGATGATTCCCGCCCAGGCGGTCGCGGTCTCGACCCAGAGCTCGCTCGCCAGCCTGCCCGCCATGCTGGCGGTCGCGCGGCGGCTGGGCGTGCGCGAGAGCACGGCCGACTTCGTCCTGCCGCTGGCCGTGGCGATCTTCCGCGCGACCAGCCCGGCGATGAACCTCGCGGTCGCGATCTACGTCGCCACGCTGGCGGGGGTGGAGCTGACCCCGGCGACGCTGGCGGCGGGCATCGCCGTGGCGCTGGTCATCTCGGTCGGGTCGGTCAGCCTGCCCGGTTCGATCAGCTTCGTGATCTCGATCGGCCCGATCGCGCTGGCGATGGGCGTGCCGATCGAACCGCTGGCCTTGCTGGTTGCGGTGGAGATGCTGCCCGATATCATGCGCACCCTCGCCAACGTGACGCTGGATGTGGCAGTAGCGGCGGCGACCGATCGCCCGGAGGACGAAACCGTATAGATCTTGCAACCCATGGCCGGCCCGCGCGTTGGACGGGCAAGCCGAACCTTCAACTCTGGACCTTTAGGGGAACCAATCCATGGCCTTCAAACTGATCGACCTGCCTTATGCCAGCGACGCCCTCGCGCCCGCCGTGTCGGCCGAGACGCTGAGCTATCACCACGGCAAGCACCACCAGGCCTACCTGGACAAGACCAACAAGGCGATCGAGGGCACCGGCCTCGAGGGCAAGCCGCTGGAAGACGTCGTCGCCGCGGCCCGCGACAGCGACCAGGGGCTGTTCAACAACGCGGCGCAGAGCTGGAACCACGGGTTCTACTGGCACTCGCTGTCGCCCGAAGGCGGCTCGCCTTCGGACGAGCTGGCCTCGCTGATCGACGATGCCTTCGGCTCGCTCGACGATCTCAGGTCGAAGCTGGCCGAGCGCGGCGCGGGCCACTTCGCCAGCGGCTGGGTCTGGCTGGCGGAGAAGGGCGGCAAGCTCTCGATCGAGGAAACGCACGACGGCGACACGCTGGCGGACCAGGATTTCAACCCGCTGCTGACGATCGACGTGTGGGAACACGCCTATTACCTCGATCACCAGAACAAGCGGCCCGAATACCTCGACCAGGTGATCGGCGGGAAGCTCAACTGGAACTTCGCCTCGGAAAACCTCGCCCGCGGCGAAACCTGGAAATACCCGGGCTGATCCCGCGCGCCCGGCGACCGGGCGCGAAATGCGAAAGGCCCGCCTCGCGCTCGTGCGCGGGGCGGGCCTTTTCGCATGGCGCCGTTCCAATGGAAGGCGGAGGCTAGACCGGTTCCTCTTCCTGGCCGAGCGCCATGAGGTTGGTCGCGAACAGCGGCTCGCCGAAGATGAAGCCGACCAGGTTCGGCCGGCCGACATGGTCGAAGAAAGCCGTCAGCATCAGCAGGATCGGGACCGAGAGCAGGGCACCGAACACGCCCCAGATCCACGAGAAATAGCTGAGCGCGATGAGGATCATCACCGGGTTCATCGTGAAGCGCGCGCCGAGGATCGACGGGGTGACGACGTTCGATTCGACCGTGTGCAGCGCGAGGTAGGCCGCCGCCGGCACGATGCCGAGCAGGAGGGTATCCCCGGTGCCGATCCCGAACAGGGCCAGCAGCGCCGTCATCGCCAGCGGCCCGATATAGGGCAGGAAGTTGAGCAGCGCGGCCAGCCCGCCCCACATGACCGGCGCCTCTACCCCCAGCGCCCAGGCGCCGAGGGCCACGACCACGCCGACCCCGGCGTTGATCCACGAGACCGTGAAGATATAGGCGGCGACCCGGTCCTGCACCTCGCGCATGACCCGCGCCGCCTTGATGCTGGTGCCGAAACTGGCGCGATCGAACAGCAGGTGCCGCCGCAGCCGCACGCGCGCCTCGATCATGAAGAACGTCATCAGGAAGGTCAGCAGGACTTCGAGCACGACGCTGGGCGTGGCGAAGGCGAGCTGTTCGATCACCGAGGGGCTGGCCAGCACGACCTCGCGCGAGGTGGAGCGGCCCATCAGGTCGGCCAGCCGCTCGTTCGCGGCCGCGACCCAGGCGAATTCGTCGCGCAGCTCGCCGAAGCGGCGCGCGACCTGGTCGGCCATCGCCGGCAGGCTGTCGAACAGGGCGATCGCCGGCTGCAGGATCAGCGCCAGCGCGAGCAGCAGGACCCCGAAGAACGCGGCCAGCGCCACGAGCGAGGCGAGCACGTTGGGCAGGCCCCAGCCGGCCAGGCGGTCGGCCAGCGGCGAGAGGATGATCGTCAGCACCACTGCCGTGACGAGCGGCAGGAACACGACCGATCCGATCGACAGGACGAAGGGCAGGGCGAGGAACAGGCCGAGCCCGATCAGCAGGACGAGCGCCGAGATCAGGCGCAGTTCCTGTTCGGCGAAGGCCGCGCGCGTCGTCCGCCGGGCGGGGCGCCCGGCGGGTTCGGCAGATGCTGCGGGGGGCCTGTCGGTCATGCGGCTGCCGGATCCTGTCTGCGATTTCGGCGGCCATAGCCGCGCCGCGCCCGGCCTAGCAAGCGACTAGCGCGTGGGGGAGGTTTCGCCGCGGCCGGCGGCCACGTCGTCGAGTTCTTCCAGGATCGCGCGATGGGCCGCGTCGTCCTCGATCGAACGCTGGGGGATCGACCCGTCCTGCAACATGGCGCTGAGCGCGGCGCGCGCGCGGCCCACGCGGCTCTTGATCGTGCCGACCGCGCATCCGCAGATCGTCGCCGCTTCCTCGTAAGAAAAGCCGCCGGCGCCGACCAGCAACAGCGCCTCGCGCCGCTCCGGCGGCAGGGTCAGGAGCGCGCGGTGCATGTCGGACAGGTGGATCGGCTCTTCCTGGCCCGCAGGCTGGGTCAGCAGCCGCTCGGCCACGTTCTCGTCGTACTCGCCGCGGAAGCGGTTGCGCCGCATGTCGGTGAGATAGGCGTTGCGCAGGATCACGAATGTCCAGGCGCGCATGCTGGTGCCGGGTTCGAACCGTTCCTGCGCGGCCCAGGCCTTGAGCAGGGTTTCCTGGACCAGGTCGTCGGCCATGTCGGGCCGGCCGCACAGGCCGCGCGCGAAGGCGCGCAGGTGCGGGACGACTTCGGTCAGCTCGCGCTTGAAATCGGCTTTCTCGGAAGCCGTGCGTTCGGGGCCGGCCATCAGGATTTATCGTCCAGCTTCGAGAGCAGCTCCTTGAAGCTGTCGGGCAGCGGCTCCTCCACCACCGAATCGTACAGCTGGCGCAAGCCGTCGGCCCATCCCGGGTTGTCCCGCTTCTTCTTGCTGTCCCCGCTGTCGATGGCGTCCCCCTTACGTCGATCCCCGTCAGTATGCATGTAAGCTCGCAATCCTTCGAAAAAATACGTAAAACCCCGGCGGCGCCTTACGGTGCCCGCGGGGACTTTTCCAGTTTTCCAACTTATGGTCTGCCAGGGGGAACGAAGCCGCGGGTGCTTGGTTCCCGAACTGGAGGGGCGTTGCCCGCCGGTCGTGAGTCTTGGTTTGTTTGGTGGAGTGCGGCGCAGCCTGATGCCAGTTAACGCGTCTCGACGGGGAAGAAGTCGCCGCTGGCTGGTAGAGTATCCGCGCGCCGCGCCGGTCGCCATCTTCCTGCTGATAGCCGCGATCACCGCGCTCAGTGTCTTCGCGATCGAGCGGGGGGAGGCGCAGCGCGAATCCGCCCGCCTCAACGAACGCGCGCGCGCGGTCGCCTCCGCCCTCGAACGGCGGGCCAGCGCCAATTCCGCCTACCTGCGCGCGGGCGCGGCCATGTTCGCCGCGGTGGACCGGGTGGACGAGACGCTGTTCGACCGTTTCGTGTCCGAGCTGCAGCTCGACTTCGACTATCGCGGCACGGAAGGGATCGGCTGGGCGCAGAACCTGCGATCCTACGAACTCGACCAGTTCCGCGCCGGCGCCAACCCGCCGGCGCCCGCCGCCGCGCCCGACGACGCGACCGAGGGCGACGCGATCGAGGGCGAACAGGGAGCCGGCACCGGCCGCGATCCCGCCGGTTCGACCGCAGCGCCCGGGCCGCCCGCCGATACCGCCGCTGCCGCGCCACCCGCGGACGGGGCGACCACGGGCGCCGCGCCGGCCCCGGTCCAGATCTGGCCCGTTCCCAGCGCGATGACCGGCCGTGTCGTCCCGGTCACCTTCCTGCGCCCGGACACCGATCGCAATCGCCGGATGCTGGGGTACAACATGTTTTCCGAGCCGGTGCGCCGCGCCGCGATGGAGGAGGCGGAGACGACCGCCCAGCCGACCGCGAGCGGCAAGGTCCAGCTCGCCTATCGCGACGGGCCGCAGATGCCGGGCTTCATCGTCTACATGCCGGTGTTCCGCGGCAACCTGAGCCAGCGCAGCCTGCGCGGCTTCATCTACAGCCCCTTCAACGCGGAAAACTTCCTCGCCTCCGCGCTCGAACTGGCCGACGCGGGGGAGCGCGGCGTGCGCCTCTACGACGGCGAGCCGACGCCCGACCGGCTGCTGGCGCAGATCGCGCCCGATGCCGGCTCGGGCAAGTCGGTGCAGCAAAGGATCACGATCGCCAACCGGCCGATGGTGGTCGAAGTCGCCTCGCCCGCGGCCGCCAGCCTCTCGACGCTGTCGATGGTAACCCTGCTGTTCGGCCTGCTGGTCGCCAGCCTCCTGCTGGTCGTCGCCCGCCTGGTGACGCAGCAAACGCGCGAGGACCAGCTGAAGCTGGAATGGCTCGAAGAACAGGATTCGATCCGCAACTCGCTGACGCGCGAGCTGAACCACCGGGTCAAGAACACGCTGGCCAACATCCTCTCGATCGTCGCGCTCACTCGCCGCCGGTCCGAATCGCTCGACGAGTTCGCCGACGGGCTGGATGGCCGCATCCGCGCGATCTCCGCCACCCACGACCTGCTCACGCAGTCGGAGTGGGGGACCACGCCGGTGCGCGCGGTGGTGGCGGCCGAAATGGCCCCGCACGTCCACGATTCGGGGGCCGACTTCTCGGTCGACGGGCCGGAAGTGGAACTGGCCCCGGGCGACGCGCTGACGCTGGGCCTGGCGATTCACGAGCTGGCGACCAATGCCTCGAAATACGGCGCGCTGTCGGTGCCCGAAGGGCGCGTTTCGGTGCGCTGGGAGCTGGAAGGCAAGAACATCGTGCGGATGGAATGGGTGGAAACCGGCGGTCCGCGCCTGTCCGGCCGGCCCGAGTGGCGCGGCTTCGGCCTCGACCTGATCGAGAAGATCGTCGCGCACGAACTGAACGAGCGGGTCGAACTGGAATTTCCGCCCGAGGGCGTGCGCTGCACGCTGCGCATCCCGGTCCGGCGGCCGAGCCAGTTCGCGATCCGCGCGGCGCGGCGCAAGGAAAAGGCCGCGGGCTGAACCCGCGGCCTCGATCGTTTCCCGGCTGCCAGTGGAAGCGCCCCTGCGGGCGGCGCCCGGCCTGCGGACGCCGCGCCGCGGGTCAGGCGATCGGCTGGCTGGAGTTGAAGAACAGCGCCTGGCTGATCGCGGTGCGCACCGTCGCTTCCTTGAACGGCTTGGTGACCAGGTAGGTCGGTTCCGGCCGGTCGCCGGTGAGCAGGCGTTCGGGATAGGCGGTGATGAAGATCACCGGCACCGAATCGATCGCGAGAATATCGTCCACCGCGTCGAGGCCCGAGGAGCCGTCGGCCAGCTGGATGTCGGCCAGGACGAGGCCCGGGGTCTTCTCGGCGACGACTTCCTGCGCCTGCGTGCGGGTGGCGGCGGTGCCGCAGATCTCGTGCCCGAGCGAGGTCACGAGGTCTTCGAGCTGCATCGAGATCAGCGGCTCGTCCTCGATGATCAGCACGCTCGTGCTCGATTCGCGGTCGATTTCCTCGACCGCTTCCTGGACCAGCTTCTCGACCGACTCGCGGTCGAGATCCATGATCTCGGCGGTCTGGTCGATGCTGAAGTCTTCCAGCGTCGTCAGCAGCAGCGCCTGGCGGTTGAGCGGCGTGATCGCGCTCAGCCGGTCGTGCGCCGCGCTTTCGTGCATTCCGGCTTCCGGCCCTTCGCCGGTGGTTTCCAGATAGGCGCTCGACCAGACCTTGTTGAACGCGCGGTAGAGCGGCACGCGGCCCCCGGCGAGCGATTCCTTCAGCTGTTCGTCGGCCAGCGCCGCTTCCAGCGTCTGGCGGACGAAGGCGTCTCCGGTCGATTGCGATCCAGTCAGTGCGCGGGCGTAGCGGCGCAGGTACGGCAGATTGTTGGCTACCTGTTCTCCAAGCGGCATGAATTCCCTTCCCTAGAAGTGAGGCGTCGCTAGAACGCACGCATGCGCCCTTGGTTCCACGGGCGCGCTGGTGGACGATAAGCCGCCCCCGCGCAAGCGCCTGGCGGCCGCCTGCCCGGTGCGCGAGCCAACCGAAAACCTGCCCCGCAGGAAAAAATGAAAAAATTCACCCGGCCCGGGAACCAGCGTTCTGGCCGGTCATTATCTGACTGTCACCGCCGAGACCCCCCTCCCGTCCAAGCGGCAGGTGATACGATCCCGAAGGGCCTCCGCTCGATACGTCGAGCGGAGGCCTTTTTTTTGGCTCCGCCGGGCGGCCGCAAACGGGCGCAGGGAAGCGCGGGATCGGGCAGGTCAGGCGATCGGGCGGCGCAGGCGATCGAGCAGGCCCCGGCGGCGCGGCGCGGCGACCGCGCGCACGAGGTCGCGCGGGTCGTATGGCTTCTCGAGCACTGTGCCCAGTTCGGCCACTTGCGGCGGGATGCGATCGGGGGCGCCGGTGGAAAAGACGATCCGCGGCGGCTGGGGGCCGACGCTGTCGATCAGCTCGGCAATCGCCCAGCCATCGTCGCGGTCGGCCAGCTGCACGTCGAGAACGACGACGTCGGGCCGGCTCCGGCGCAGGGCCTCCAGCGCGGCCTCGGTCGTCTGGCAGATCTCCACCCGGCGCGCGCCGGCGTCGCGCAGCGCGGCCTCGATCGCGAGCGAAAGAACCGCGTCGTCCTCCACCACCAGCACGTGGCCGATGTCCGGCGTCTGCGAAGCCGACGAGGGTGCCCTGCCTGTCTTGCCCATGTCTTCTTTCAGATCCGGGCCGCACCCCGTGTGCGCCCGTGCAGGAAACGGGGCGGGTGCGGGCCCGGTTCCCGCAATGGCTACAGCGACTTGCGGTAGATCGCGTATTCGCGGTTGATCTCGCTCTCGATCGCGTCGGCGATGGCGACCATGCCCTGGTTGTCTTCGAGGATCCAGCCGATCTCCCCCCGCTCGGTGCCGTTGGCGCGGGTCGTGTCCTCGCGGATCTCGCTGATCATCATGAAGGCCAGCTGGCTGGCGAGGCGCGAGTTGTGAAATTCCTTCAGCACGCCCATCAGCGGCACCCGCGCCGTGCGCGCGCGCGGCTTGCGCAGCCAGCGCAGCATCGTGATCCAGCCGAAGGGGAACAGCCTGCCGCCGATCCGGGCCAGCGGTTCGTTCACGTCGGGCAGGGCGAGCATGAAGGCGACGGGCCGTCCGTCCAGCTCCGCGATGCGGGTCAATTCCTCGCGCACCAGCGGGCGCAGCTTCTTCGCGCCATAGGCGATCTCGCGCTCGGTAAAGGGGACGAAGCCCCAGTTCTTCGACCAGGCATCGTTGAGGATGTGCAGCACGGTGCGCACGTCCTGCGTGTAATTGGCGTGGTCCACCGGGCGGATGCGGATGCGCGGGTTGCGCTTGCCCGACTGGACGATGCGCCGCACGATCGGCGGGAAATCGTCGCTGACGTCGAGCGCGTAAGTGAACAGACGCTTGGCCACTTCGTAACCCGCGTTCTCGACATAGCCCTGGTAGCGGGGCGGGTGATGGCCCATCAGCACCGTCGGCGGCTGGTCGTGCCCGGCGACCAGCAGGCCCGGCTCTTCCCACATCGAGAGCGAGATCGGGCCGAGCACGCGCGTCATCCCCTGTTCGCGCAGCCAGCCTTCCGCCGCGGCCAGCAGGGCGCGGGCGGCGCTCTCGTCCTCGGCATCGAAATAGCCGAAGATCCCGGTGCCGGGGCCGAAGCCCTGTTCGGCCGGCATGTCCAGCATCAGCCGGTCGACGCAGGCCGCGATCCGCCCCACCGCCCTGCCGCCGCGGCGGGCGATGAACAGCTGCACCCGGGCATGGTCGAAAAGCGGGTTCCTGGCCGGGTCGAGCAGTTCCATCTGCTCGCCGCGCAGCTGGGGCACGGCATTGGGCGTTACGGCGGAAAAGCGGCGGCCGAGATCGACGAAGGCCGCGCGCCCCGCCTTGCCCTCGACCGCCTCGATCACTATTTCGGTGTCTGTCACGGGCTATCCTGTTCAGCTTGGGTTAGCCCTGTCTGTGCTTGTCGCGCCTTGTCAAGCAACAGCGATGGCAGGGCCGCCGCGCCGGCCGCAATGGCGGCGGATTGTTCCTTCGGCGGCCGTTTTGCTGTAGGCGCATTCTCCCGGGACCAATGACCATGAACCTGCAACAGACGATCGAGCCTGCCGCCGGCACCGTCCCGCCTGCCGCCCCGCGCGCCGGGGCGAAGGCGGCGATTGCAGACGACAAGGCGATGCTGCGCGCCGCCCGCGACCTGACGAAGGACATCGCGGTTGCGCGGCCCGCGATCTACTGGACCGACACGCTGCTTTCGGCCGGGATCGGCTATGCCGCGCTGGCGGGCGCGATCCTGGTGGACAGCGTGCCGCTGGCAATCGCGCTGGGCGTGGTCGCGGCGCTGGCGCTCTATCGCGCGCTCCTGTTCATCCACGAACTGTCGCATATCCACCGCGACGCGCTGCCCGGATATCGACTGGCGTGGAACCTGCTCGTCGGCATTCCCGTGCTGACCCCTTCGTTCATGTATGAAGGGGTGCACACGCTCCACCACGCGCGCACGCGTTACGGCACGGTCGAAGATCCGGAATACCTGCCGCTGGCGCTGATGAAGCCGTGGAGCCTGCCGCTGTTCGTCGCGATCGCCCTGCTGGCGCCGCCGGCGCTGCTGTTCCGCTTCGCCGTGCTGGTGCCGCTGGGCGCGGTTGTCCCCCCGGTGCGCAAGCTGGTGTGGGAGCGGTTTTCCGCGCTTTCGATCAATCCCGATTTCCGCCGCCGGCCGCCCGAAGGCGAGCTGACGAGGCGCGTGTTCTGGCAGGAACTGGGCGGCAGCCTGTGGGCCATCGCCCTGCTGGCCAGCACGTTCGCGATCGGCTGGCGCCCGCTCCTGATCGCGCTCGCCGTGCTCTCGCTGACCGCCGTGTTGAACCAGCTTCGCACGCTCGTCGCGCACTTGTGGGAAAACGACGGCGAACCGATGACGGTGACCGCGCAGTTCCTCGATTCGGTCAATGTCCCGCCGCCCGGCTGGATGGCGGCGATCTGGGCCCCGGTGGGCCTGCGCTACCACGCGCTGCACCACCTTCTGCCCAGCATGCCCTATCACTCGCTGGGCGAGGCGCATCGACGGCTGGCCGCGCACCTGGGGCAGGATTCGACATATGCCGGGGCCAACCACCCGGGGATGCTGCCGCTGGTCATGCGGATCGCGCGCAGCACGATGCGGGTGGGCCGGCCCGGCGCCTGACCGCCCGCCGCCCCGCCGCACATCTGCCGGCGCGAATGCAACGAAAGAGGGGCCGCCTCCCGCACCGGGAAGCGGCCCTCTGGCATTTCGCCCGGGCGGCGCCGCCGGAGCGGTGCCGCGGGCCGGTGCGGATCAGTCGGTTTCGACCGTCAGCGAGGGATCGCCGTCGACGTCCGCGCGCACGCGGGTGTTCTCGTCGCCGAGGTCCGCCTCGAGCCCGTTCTCGTCGACCGTCATCCGGTCGCCGGTCATGTCAGGGTCGCCGACCGGCTCCTGCGTGATGATCGTGGTTTCCTCCGGCGCAGGGGCCACGGTCTCGTCCACCACGGTCTCGTCTTCGGCCGGGGTGGGGGCATTGGCTTCGCTACAGGCGCCGAGCGCGAGCGCTCCGGCGGCCAGCGCGGGCAAGGCAAGTGCCTTCATGTCGAATTCTCCTGCATAGGGCATGATGGGCCCTAGACTCGCAAACGCGCTACAGGTTCCGGGGCCGCCGGTTATTCCTCGGTCCGGACGAGCACGGTCTCGCCCACCAGCAGGAACAGGAAGAACGGCGCCCAGGCGGCCAGGAAGGGCGGGTATCCGCCGAAACTGCCCATCGCCAGGGCGGCGTTGTCGATCACGAAATAGGCAAAGCCGAGCGCCATCGCGATGATCGCGCGCAGGAACAGCTGGCCCGACCGCGCGAGCCCGAAGGCGGCGATCGCGCCGAGCAGCGGCATCAGGAAGGCCGACAGCGGGCCGGAGAACTTGTGCCACCACCTGGCGCGCAGCTCGTCGGTCTGGCGGCCGGCTTCCTCGTAGGCGGCGATCGAGCGGTAGAGCTCGACCACGCCCAGAGCATCGGGATCGACGCTTTCGAGCGCGATCTGCGTCGGGGTGAGCCCGGGGGCGACGACCATGCTGTCGAGCTGCGCGGTATCGGCCGCCGCGACATCGAACCGCTCGACCTGTTCCAGCCGCCAGCCCGGCCCGGCGTAGCGGGCCCCCTGGGCGCGCGCCTGTTCGACCAGCGCGCCGTTGTCGCCCCGCCGGTACCAGGTAACCCCGCGCATCCGGATGTGCTCGCCTTCGCCCCATAGCGAAGCGGCGGTGAGCACGTCGTTCCCGTCGGTGAAATAGGCGTTCGCGCGCACGCCCGACTCCTCGGGCACGGTGCCGAAATCGTTGGCTTCCCAGGCCTTGAGCGTCGCCGTGGCGCGCGTCACGACCGTTTCGTTGAAGGCGAAGGAGATCGCCGAGACGCCGGCCGCCGTCAGCAGGAGCGGGGCCAGGACCTGGTGCGCGGAAAGCCCGGCGGCCTTCATCGCGATCACCTCGCTGTTCTGGTTCAGCGTGACCAGCGCGATGATCGTCGCCAGCAGGACCGAATAGGGCAGGAAACGCGCCGCCAGCTGGGGCACGCGCAAGGTAACGTAAGTCCACAGTTCGCCCTGGCCGTTGCCCGGCGCGGCGAGGATTTCGCCGCTCGTGCTGAGCAGGTCGAGCATCATCAGCACCAGCACGAGAACGGCCAGCATGGCGACGATCCGCACGATGAACAGCTTCGCGAGATAGAGCGTCAGCGTGCGCGAGGGGAAGAAATCGAACTGCATCGCCGGGGCCCTATTCCGCCGGGGCCAGTTCGCCGGCGCGGGCCGGGCGCCGCCGGCCGAACAGCTTGCGCAGGCGGCCCGCCAGCTTGGCGAAGGCGGTTTCGAGCGCGCCGATCGGCTGCCCGCCGGGCACGTAGGCGACCTTGTAGTACATCCACACGATCAGCGCGGCGAAGAGGACGAAGGGAACCCAGAGCGCGAGGACCGGATCGAACCGGCCGAGCGCGGCGATATCCTCCCCGTACTGGTTCACCTTGTGATAGGCGACGACCATCACGATCGAGACGAAGACGCCCAGCGCGCTGGTCGATCGCTTGGGCGGGATCGCCAGCGCCACGGCCAGCAGCGGCATCAGGGCCATCATCACCACCTCGACCATACGGAAGTTGAAGCTGGCCTGGCTCGCGTCGCGTTTCGCCTGGGTCGTGCTCTCGCTCCACCCGATCCGCAGCAGTTCGGGCAGGATATATTCGCGCTCCGCATCGCCGCGGGCGCGGAATTCCTCCACCGCGGGAAGATCGATCGGCAGGTCGTGGCGCGTGAAGCTGAGGACGCGCGGCGTCTGCTCGCCGGTGTCCTGCACGATCGTGCCGTCGGTCAGCCGCAGGATGATCGTGTCGGGGCTGTCGCTGGTGGCGAGGAAGGCGCCCTCGGCCGCCGAGATCGACAGGACCTGTCCCTTGTCGTCGGCGACCCGCGCGAAGATCCCCCGCAGCCGGCGCCCGTCGTCCTCGCTCGAATCGATCCGCAGGGCCATGCGGTCGGCCAGGGTCGTGAACTCGCCCACCTTGATCGAGGCGCCGAGCGCGCCCGAGCGCAGTTCGTATTCCAGCTGCTCGTAGTAATAGCGGCTGACCGGCTGGACGTAGAAGACCAGCGCCACGTTCACCGCCATCAGCACGGCGGTGATGATATAGGGCACGCGCAGCAGCCGGCCATAGCTGAGGCCGACGGCGCGCATCACGTCGAGCTCGCTCGACGTCGCGAGCTTGCGGAAGGCGAGCAGGATGCCGAGCAGCAGGCCGAGCGGGATCGCCAGGCTCGCATATTCGGGGATCAGCGCGCCGAGCATCTTGAACACCACGCCGACCGGGCCGCCTTCGACGGCGACGAAATCGAACAGGCGCAGCATCTTGTCGAGCAGCAGCAGCGAGGCCGCGATCGCGAAAACCCCCAGCATCGGCAGGATCACCAGCCGGAAGATATATCGGTCGAGGGATGGGATCGATTTCAGCAAGGGCTTCGGCTCAGCGTCGGTTCGCCGCTGCCCTAGCGCGAAACTGCCCGCCGGTCATGCCCCAACCGCCCGACCGGCGGCCGCGCCGCGGTGGCGGATCAGGCCTTTTCCAGCGTGCACTGCAGCGGGTGCTGGTTCTGGCGCGCGAAATCCATCACCTGGTTCACCTTGGTCTCGGCGATTTCATAGGGAAAGATCCCGCAGACGCCGACGCCCCGCTGGTGGACGTGCAGCATGACGCGGGTCGCCTGCTCCAGGTCCATGCGGAAGAACCGCTTCAGGCACATGACGACGAATTCCATCGGGGTGTAATCGTCGTTGAGCATCAGCACCTTGTACTGGCTGGGCTTCTTGGGGCTGGTGCGGGTCCGCGTCGCGATCCCGACCTGCCCTTCGCCGTCACCGTCGCCGGCATCCGAATCGCCGGGGCCCGCGCCGAGGGGGCGCAGGGGCAGGGGGTGCAGGATTTCGCGGTCGATCGGCATCAGGCAGTGAATATCGTATCGCATTCGGCATTCGCAAGTGGCGCGCACGCAGGCAGGGGAGCGATTGTGGGGCGCGGCGGTTGCCGGGCGATTAACGTGTAGCGCCCCCGGCGCCAAGCGAAACGGGCCGGCCCAGCGGTGGAGCTGGCCGGCCCGTGTCGTGTCCGGCGCCCGCTCGCGCCGGGCGCGAGAGGACGCGTCCCGGCGATCAGGCCGCGGGGCGGGCCTTTTCCATCGCCAGGCTGACCCGGCTGGAAAGCGGCGCGGCGACGTCGCCGGCCAGCTTGACCCAGGCTTCGGTCGCCTTGGAGAACTGCGCCACTGCGGCGTCGAAATTGCGGCTGGCGATCTGGCCCTGGAGCTGGACGAAATCGGTCGGCGACTTGACCGCGGCGAATTCCTTCGCGTCGCCGGTCATCGTTTCGACCGCGGCCTTGCTGTCTTCCATCGTCGCCTTGGCGATCTCCTGCAGGCCGGCGGCGAAGATCTTGCCCGATTCGACCATCGCGTCGAGGTTGCCCTTCGAAAACTCGCGCGCTTCCACGGCGTATTCGGCGCTCTTCTCGTAAGCGGTCTGCGCGCGGGCCTGCAGTTCGGCGAGGCCTTCCTTCATCTGGGCGGCGTAATCGGTGCTGGTCTGGGTCTTGGCCATGTCGGTTTCCTTCGTTCGGGGGCGGGCGGGGGCCTTTGTCGCGAACTTGCGGGCGGCGGCCTTGCCGGCGTTCTTCTTGGGGGCGGCAGTCCTGGCGGCGGTTTTGGCCCGCGGGGCTGCCTTCTTCTTCTTCGCGCCGCCGTTCTTCGATCTGGCGGGTTTCGGCTGGACGGGGGCGGATCTCCCGGCCCCGGCCATCGCTTCGGCGGTATCGGTCTTCATCGCGGTCGTGCTCTTGTCTCCGGCCGGCGGGGCGGACTCGCCTTCCGGTCTTGCATCGGCCTTGCGCGCCGCGGCTTCGGCATAAGCTTTCGCGGCTGCGGCATCGCTGCTGGCTTCATCGCGTGTCGCCATGACGATCCTTCCTCTGCCTGCGGGCCCTCTGCCTGCGGGCCCTCTGCCTGCGGGCATTGTGCCCGGCCAATGCGTCGGTAATGTTGCAGTGCACAAAATAGGCGGATGCGCGCCGAAGTCAAGAATATTTTGTGCAGTGCACAATAAGCGCGCAGGTCCCTTCCGGACCAGCCACGGTGAAGGCGGATTGGCCTCAGCGCATCCGCACGTAGCGGCCCGGCGCGTCCTCGATCGTCCTGTCCCCGCGCCCGCCCGGCTTGCGCTTGCCGGTCGCCGGCACCTGCGCGTCGCCGTGCCCCTTCAGCCAGTCCAGCCAGTGCGGCCACCACGATCCGGGATGCTCGGTCGCGCCTTCGATGAAGGCGTCGAGCGAGGACGCCCGGCTGTCGCCGGTCCAGTACTGGTACTTGTTCGCGGCCGGCGGGTTCACGACCCCGGCGATATGCCCGCTGCCGGCGAGGACGAAAGTCGTCTCGCCGCGGAAGTGGCGGGTCGCGCGCCAGACGCTTTCGGCGGGCGCGATGTGATCCTCGCGCCCGGCCTGGATGAAGGCGGGCACGGCGATGCGGGTCAGGTCGATCGGGGTCCCGTCGGCCGCGAGGGCATCGGGGATCACCAGCTTGTTGTCGCGGTAGAGGTCGCGCAGGTAATCGCCGTGCCAGCGCGCGGGCAGGTTCGTCACGTCGCCGTTCCAGTGCAGCAGGTCGAAGGCCGGGTAATCCTCCCCCAGGAGGTAGTTGTTGACGACGTAGTTCCAGATCAGGTCGCGGCCGCGCAGGGCGTTGAACGTGGCGGCCATGTAGCGCCCGTCGAGATAGCCTTCGGGAGCGAGGCGGCCGATGATCTCCAGCTGGCCGCCGTCGATGAAGCCGCGCAGTTCGCCCGCTTTCTCGAAATCGACCTGGGCGGTGAAGAACGTCGCGCTGGCGACCTTGTCCGCCTGCCCCCGGCGGGCAAGGATCGCGAGAGTCGCGGCCAGCGTCGTGCCGGCGACGCAATAGCCGATCGCGTGCACCGCCGACACCTCCAGCCGCGCGCGAACGTGGTCGATCGCCTCGGCCTGGGCGCGGATGTAATCGTCCCAGGCCACGTCCTTCATCGTCGCGTCGGCCGACTTCCAGCTCACCACGAACACGGTCAGCCCCTGGTCCACGGCCCACTTGATGAAGCTCTTCTTCGGCGAGAGGTCGAGGATGTAGAAACGGTTGATCCACGGCGGGAAGATCACCAGCGGCACGGCGAGCACGTCCTTCGTCGCCGGGTCGTACTGGATCAGCTGGTAGAGCGGGGTCTCGTGGACCACCTTTCCCGGGGTCGCGGCGATGTTCTCGCCCAGGGTGAAGGCCGCCGGGTCGGTGTGGGTCAGCTGGCCCCGGCGCAAGTCGGCGATCAGGTGGCCCATCCCCTTGACGAGGTTCCGGCCCGATGTCTCGACGGTGCGCTTCAGCACCACCGGGTTGGTGGCGACGAAATTGTCCGGGCTCATCGCGTCGAGCAGGGCGCGGGTCGCGAAAGCGAGCTGCTCGCGGCGCTCGGCCGGTACACCCTCGACCTCGTTCGCCGCGGAGACGAGGTAGTCGGCCAGCATCAGGTACGTCTGGTGCAGCAGGGCGAAAGCGGGATGTTCGCGCCAGGCCGGGTCGGCGAAGCGCCGATCGGTGCGCGGCAGCGCGGTTTCGGGCGGCCCGTCGCCGCCCTCCGCCGTCTCGCCCAGCATGGCCCCGGCCATCGCGCGCCACAGCGCCAGGCCGTCGTCCATCATCCGTTCGATCGCGGCCGGATCGGCCTGAGGCGGAACGGGCCACTGCCCGGCCATCTGCATCCAGGCGGCGGGATCGAGCGGGTTGGCCGGGTCGGGCCGTCCCGAAAGCCGTTCCTCGACGAAATCGAGCCACATCGCGCGCAGCTCCTGCGCGGTCCGGCCCCACTGCGCGATCGCGTCCCGGTCCTCGGGTTCGCCGTCGCTGTCGCCGTCGTCGTCGTCGGCGGCGGCGGATCCTGCCCCGGCGCTGCTCGGCCCGGCGAAAGCGGCCATGGCGGCGCGCATCACCTCCCCCTGCATCCGCAGGGCGGCGGCGAAGGGATCGTGCGTATCGGGCATCGGGGCGCTCCGTCGAAGTCGCGGTTGCGGCCACGATAGCCAAAAGCGCATTTCACCGCGACCGCTATTCGGTTAGGGTTTTGGCATCAGCCCGGCTGAACGGCACCCGCGTGCCGCCCCGCAATCGAGAAACGCCCCGCAATCGAGAAAGAGGTCGATGGATACCGAATTCTACCGCATGAAGCGCCTGCCGCCTTACGTGATCGCCGAAGTCAACGCGATGCGGCACGCGGCGCGGCGCGCGGGACGGGACATCATCGACCTGGGCATGGGCAATCCCGACCAGCCGCCGCCCGCCCACGTGATCGAGAAGCTGTGCGAAGTCGCGGCCAAGCCCGATGCCCACGGCTATTCGCAGTCCAAGGGCATCCCCGGCCTGCGCCGCGCCCAGGCGAACTATTACGGCCGGCGCTTCGGCGTCGATCTCGACCCGGAGACCGAAGTGGTCGTGACGATGGGATCGAAGGAAGGGCTGGCCAGCCTCGCCACCGCGATCACCGCGCCGGGCGACGTCGTGCTGGCGCCGAACCCGAGTTACCCGATCCACACCTTCGGTTTCATCATCGCCGGGGCCACGATCCGGTCGGTGCCGACAACCCCGGACGAGCACTATTTCCGCAGCCTCGAGAAGGCGATGTATTTCACCGTCCCGCGGCCCAGCGTCCTCGTGGTCAACTACCCCTCCAACCCCACGGCCGAAGTGGTGGACCTCGCCTTCTACGAGCGGCTCGTCGCCTGGGCGAAGGAGAACAAGGTCTGGATCCTGTCCGACCTCGCCTATTCGGAGCTCTATTTCGACGGCAACCCGACCCCCTCGATCATGCAGGTGAAAGGGGCGAAGGACGTCGCGGTCGAATTCACCTCGATGTCGAAGACATATTCGATGGCCGGCTGGCGGATGGGCTTCGCGGTCGGCAACCGCGATCTGATCGCGGCGATGAGCCGGGTGAAATCCTATCTCGACTACGGCGCCTTCACCCCGATCCAGGCCGCCGCCTGCGCCGCGCTCAACGGCCCGCAGGACATCGTCGAAAGCAATCGCGAGCTTTACCACAAGCGGCGCGACGTAATGGTGGAGGCGTTCGGCCGCGCCGGGTGGGATATCCCGGCCCCGCGCGCCTCGATGTTCGCCTGGGCCCCGCTGCCGCCGGCCCTGAAGGACATGGGCAGCCTGGAGTTTTCCAAGCAGTTGCTGACCCATGCCGACGTCGCCGTCGCGCCCGGGGTCGGTTATGGCGAGGAGGGCGAAGGGTACGTGCGGATCGCGATGGTCGAGAACGAGCAACGCCTGCGCCAGGCCGCGCGCAACGTGAAACGCTATTTCTCCTCGCTCGGCATCAATGCCGCCGCCGGCACCGGCTGAGCCGCAACGCCGCGAAGGCCCTCCGACCGGCGCGAAGGGTTGAAATCGGACCTACCTTGCGTTGACCGCACGCAGGCGCGCTTCCTAGCCCCTTGCCCGAGAGGCAAGGGAATAGCCGGGGTCGCTGGGGGAACGCATGGCTTCGCGAAGGTTCATGAAACCGGGTTCGACGATCGGCGGGCGGACGCCGCCGGGCTGGCTGGCTGGCCGGCGAAGGCCTGAACTGCGGGAAACCGGCTGGCGGCCCGCTCGCTCGCGGGCAGCCCGGGGCCGCGCCTGATGTGGCGTGCGGAAGACGCGCCGGCGGGGGAATTGCCCCGCGCGATGCAGGTGGGGCCGGTCACGCTCGACCTGTTCCATCGCGACGCCCATGTCGCCGGGCGCTGGTTGCGGCTGCACCCGCGCGAGTTCGCGGTTCTCTGGCACCTCGCCGAACGGCCGGGTCGCCCGGTGCCGCGCGCGCACCTGCTGCGCCACGTCTGGCGGCTGGACTTCGATCCCCAGACCAACCGAGTCGCGGTGGCGGTGTGCCGGATCCGCGCCCGCCTGCGCGCGGTCGGGGTCGAGGGGCTGATCGCGACCGTTCCGGGGGGCGGCTATCTGCTGCGCCGCCCGCACGAAGCGCTGGACAGCCCCGCGCCCATGCGCGACGATGCCGGCAACGAAATGGCGGCAGGTGGATGACGAATGGATTTTGCGGCGAACGAACGCGTCTCGATCGAACTGGGTGACGACGGCGTGGCCCAGGTGCGGCTGATCCGTGCCGACAAGATGAACGCGCTCGACCCCGAGATGTTCGCCCGGATCATCGAGGCGGGGCAGGCGCTCCACGATATGAAGGGCCTGCGCGCCGTCGTCCTTTCGGGGGAGGGGCGGGCCTTCTGCGCCGGGCTGGACCTGTCGAATTTCGGCAAGCTGCCCGATCCCGATGCCCCGCCGCTCTCGGCGCGGACCCACGGCAATGCCAACCTGTTCCAGCAGGTCTCCGTCCAGTGGCGCAAGCTGCCGGTCCCGGTGATCGCCGCCGTTCACGGGGTGTGCTTCGGCGGGGGCCTGCAGATCGCCAGCGGGGCGGATATCCGCGTGGTCGCGCCCGATACGCGCATGGCGATCATGGAAATGAAGTGGGGCCTCGTGCCCGACATGGGCGGTTTCGCGCTCTGGCGCGGGCTGGTCCGCGACGATCACTTGCGCGAGCTGGTCTATACCAACCGCGAGTTCAGCGGCGAGGAAGCGCTCGCGCTCGGCCTCGCCACCCATTGCGATGCCGACCCGGTGGCGCGCGCGACCGCCATCGCCGGGGAGATCGCCAATCGCAGCCCGCACGCGATCCGTGCGGCCAAGCGTCTCTTCGCCGCCATGGCCGACCGTCCGACGGACGAAATCCTGGTCGAGGAAAGCATCGAGCAGCACAAGGTCATGCGCACCCCCAACCAGGTGGAGGCGGTGATGGCCGGGATGGAAAAGCGCGCCCCGAACTTCGCCGACGTCTGAACCGGGGCGTCAGCCGAAGATCGCGGCCGCCTGCATCGCGTCGAGCACCTGGCGTCCCTCGGCATTCCACAGCCGCAACCGTTCGGAGGAATAGCCGTCGTCGGCGTGCTGGCTGGCATTTTCCGACAGCCACCAACCGTCGCGCGTCGTGGGCGCCGTGTCGAGCAGGTTGAACGACCAGTTGATCGAACTGACCGGGCCCTGCCGCTGCATCGCGCGCATCGCGCCGGGCGGCAGGACATCGCCCATCAGGATCAGTTCGGACACAGGGTCCAGCACGTCGCGCTGCGTCAGGCGGGCCCAGCGGCGCACGACGGGCGCGCCCGGGCCGCGTTCGTCCTGCGCGCGGCGCAGTTCGAAATTGTTGCGGATGAAGGCCGGCCCCGAATCGACCATGACCGGCTCGGCCGCTTCCGGATCGCCGGGCCAGTTCGCCGGCGTGGCGGCAGGGTGGACGGCATTGGGCTCGCGCGCGGTGCCGAACACCCACAGCGCGGTCAGCGCGCACTGGCCGCCGGTCCAGATCTCGCTGCGGACTTGCGCCACGTTGCGGCCCTGGCGCACGATCTCGCGCCGCAGCTCGATCTCGCCGCCCACCGGTGCGACGAAGCCGATCTGCGCCGCGCGCAGGGGCGGCAGGTCGGGAAAGGCGCGGACCGCGGCGGTATAGGCGACCAGCCCCAGCGCCCCGCCATAGAGCGTGCGGCCCTGCATCCAGGCCTCCGCCTGCGAAAGGTTGGCAGGGCCGCCGGCAGCGGGGACGGGATCGATCAGGCTGGATATGCTCATGCCCGGCAGCTTTACGTAATCGTCAGGCAGGGTCCAGACTGACGTAACGGAAAGGGCGCGGCAGGTCCCGTCGGGGCATCCGGGGCGGGGCGGTTCGCGTGCCCGAGCGGGGCGGCGGACGCGATTTGGGGGCCCGCGTGCCTCGATTGCACCTAACCGATTGCCTTGGCGCGGCCGAGCCGCTAGGGGGCCGCTTCCCCTTGCGTTCCGCCGATGCAAGGGGACGAGGCCCGATGGCGGAGTGGTTACGCAGAGGACTGCAAATCCTTGCACGCCGGTTCGATTCCGGCTCGGGCCTCCACTCTTCGCGAAGCAAGGCATTGCGGGCCGCCCGCGGTGCCGATAAAGGCCCGCGATCAGTGCCGCTTTAGCTCAGTTGGTAGAGCACATCATTCGTAATGATGGGGTCACGTGTTCGAGTCACGTAAGCGGCACCATTCCTCCTCTTCTTGACCGGTGAATCGATCGCGTCGCTGCGCGCGTGTCGGTACGCGCCTTCGCGGCGATTCGCATGGCCGGACCTGCGCGACCGGCGGGCCCCGCGCGGGGCAAAAGCCTCGGAAGCGGAGCATTCGCACGCCATACATTGACATCAATGTCAGTTAGATTACACAAGGCGCGGGAAGAACGACGACGAATCCGGCCAGACGGTTCGCGATCGACAAGGGAGAGGACATCATGCGGATTGCCCGTAGTTGCTTTTGCGCCTGCAGTACTTTGGCTCTGATCGCGGGGGGCGCATCGGCCGCCCACGCGCAGGAGGAACCGGCGGGCTCGCCAGCCTCCGCCTCCGCGCCGACGGCCGAAGCCGGCGAAACGACCGGCCCGGTCATCATCGTCACCGCGCAGAAGCGGGTCGAGCGGCTGATCGACGTGCCGATCGCCATTACCGCGCTCTCGAACGAGGCGCTCGACGACTACAAGATCGAAGGCGGATCGGAACTGCTGCGCGCGGTGCCCAACGTCAACTTCTCGAAAAGCAATTTCAGCATGTACAACTTCTCGATCCGCGGGATCGGGACCAAGGCGATTTCGGCTTCGACCGACCCCGCCGTGGCGGTCAGCTTCAATAACACTGCGCTGATCCGTAACCGGCTGTTCGAATCCGAATTCTTCGACATGGAACGGATCGAGGTGCTGCGCGGCCCCCAGGGCACGCTCTACGGCCGCAACGCAACGGCGGGCGTCGTCAACATGATCCCGGCAGTTCCGGAGTTTTCGGAATTCAGCGGGCGGATCAAGGGCGAACTGGGCAGCTATGATACCCGGCGTCTCAGCGGGCATGTGAACGTACCGCTGGGCGATAGTCTGGCCGTACGCGGAGCGGCCATGATGACGAAGCGCGACGGGTACGATTTCAACACTTTCACTGGCAAGCGGGTGAATGGGCGCGACTTGTGGTCAACCCGCCTCTCGATCGGGTTCGAACCGAGCGACAACTTCCGCCTCAACGCGATCTGGCAGCATTTCGAGGAAGACGATGACCGCTCGCGCACCGGCAAGCAGCTGTGCGCGCGCGATCCGGGGCCGGCCGAGATCGGCGGGGTCGCGACGGACTCGGGTATGCAGGGGAACGTCAGCCGGGGGCGCCTGAGCCAGGGCTGCCTGCCAGTTTCGCTTTATGATGACAGATCGTATGGCGCTCCGAACGGTAACTCTTTCGTATTCATCACCGTTCCGCAAGAGGTGATGGCGCAGGGGATCGATGGGCGGGTGTTCCCGTTGGTGCAGTCGGTACCATTCCTCCTTCCCGGCGATCCCTATGCCGGCATCACGCAATCGCGAGATCTGCGCGAGGTTTCCGCCGCCATCGATCCGATATTCCGCGCCAACAACGATATTTTCCAGCTCAACATGGAACTGGACCTGACCGAGGGACTGACGTTCTATTCGCAGACGACTTATGCGGAAGACAGCTACTATTCATCGCAGGATTACAGCCGCTACGTTTCTGCGCCAGTGTTCAATGACATTGGCGACAATCTGACCGACATATTTGGAAATCCGGTTCCCGATGGCTGGGACCCTTATCAGGACGGACAATTCTGCGATCCCCAACTCGGTTGTTCTGACCGGATTTTGTCGCGCGATCTCAGTCATTCGGAAAATAAGCAGTGGTCGCAGGAATTTCGTCTGCAATCCGATTTTTCGGGGACGGTGAATTTCAGCTTGGGCGCAAACTATTTGAATTTTGAATCTCAAGACAATTATTATGTATTCAATAATTTATTCACATTGATTGCTCAATATCACTATAACCGCGGCAATGGTTATACTTTGGATCCGTGCGAACTCGGATTTGAAGGGTATGAATGCGTCTATATTGATCCCAATCCGCTGGAGAGTGTTAACAATCAGGGGCACAATTACTTCCTCAGCCAGAACGGGGTTGAGATCGAATCCTGGGCTGCGTTTGGCGAATTGTACTGGGACATCAACGATCGGCTGAAGTTGACGGCCGGCTTGCGCTATACGCGTGACGAGAAATTGTCCGACCAGATCCCCAGCCAGACATTGCTCGGCGGTGGACAGGAGAGCCCCTATCCCGGCGACAGTTCCGGGGGACGTGTGAACAGCGGATATCCTGCGCTGCCGGATATTGAACAAAGCTGGAGCGAATTCACGGGGCGCCTGGCGCTGGACTGGAAGCCCGATCTGTCCTTTACCGACGATACGCTGGTCTACGCCCTGGCTTCCCGCGGGTACAAGGGCGGGGGGACCAATCCGCCGCGGGTCGATTTCAACCCCGACGTGGTGCAGTATCAGCCGCTGCCGCAGACGTTCGAACCCGAATACCTGAACGCTTTCGAAGTCGGGATGAAGAACAGCTTCGCCAACGGGCGTTTCACGCTCAACGCGGCAGCGTTCTATTACGATTATACCGATTACCAGGTTTCGCAGATCGTCGATCGCATCGCCTACAACGAAAACTTCGATGCCTCCAGCATGGGCCTCGAATTCGAAGCGGCGTGGAGCCCCTCGCGGGCGTTCCGTCTGAACGCCACGCTCGGCTATCTTAAAACGCGCATTGCCGACGGCGAGCGGTCGATCGACGTCACCAATCGCACCCAGGGGAATGAAGATTGGGTCGTGCTGCGCCCGTGGTTGCAGGTGCCATCGAACTGCATAGCGCCCCGGGAATTTGTCGAGAGGATCTATCAGCATCCTTTTCATCAGTTCGGATTTACACCGCAAGCTTTGATGGTGCTGTGCCCGGGGTCGAACCGGGTCGGCTCCTTCAATCCCGATGCACCTCAGGGTACGCTGAATTATTCTGCCTTCTATGGTTTCACCTATGACCCGTTCGCACCTTACAATCCGGACACGGTCGGCCTGAACATCGCTGACGGCGGCAGCGGGGCACCCAACGGTGGCCGGGGTTTCTACGCCGACCTCTCAGGCAACGAACTGCCCAATGCGCCGAACATGACCTTCAATATCGGCGCGCAGTATACGTTCTTCATCGAGGATGGGGACTGGGAACTGACGTTCCGCGGGGACTATTACCGCCAGTCGGAAAGCTTCGCCCGCGTCTACAACACCGAATACGACCGGCTGAAGGGGTGGGACAACGTGAACGCCGCGATCACCCTGTCCCGTCCGGATGATCACTTCACCATGCAGCTTTACGTCAAGAACCTGTTCGACAATGCCCCGATCACGGACTTCTTCACCAACAGCGATGATCTGGGCCTGACCACGAATGTCTTCACGCTCGACCCGCGCATCATCGGATTCAGCGCGACAGTGGGCTTTTGATCGCGGCGCTGGCGAAGACTGGTGCGACATGGTCAAGGCGAAAGGTCCGTAAGCGGTGTAAATAATAATTTATCCGACTTTCAGCGACTTAGCAAAAAGAGGCCCAGCGGCGATTTGCCATTATAAACATTGATGTTAACGTAAGTTCGCTCGGTTCCTAATCGACCGAGTCGCCGGGAACGGTGTTCAACGGGAACTGAAATCCGAGGAGAGGAAATCATGAAAAAGACATTGGTTGCACTCGCCGCCACAGCCGCGCTCTGCACGGCGCCTTCGGCCAGCGCCGATACCTGGTCGCCGTCCGGAAGCTGGCAGATGTCGGGCACCGTAACCGTGCACAAGGGCATGACGCTCAACTGCCCGCTGACGATCAACGCCACGGTCCCGTCGGGCGGCGCGACGGCTTCGGCGACTCCTTCGTTCAGCGGCTTTCCCTGCGGGACCATCACCTTCAACGGCACGCCCTACCTCGCGGAACTGCAGCCGGATGGCACGACGCTCACGTTGTTCAATGTTTCGGTGAATACCATCACCTCGGGCGGATGCTCGGGCGATATCAGCGGGCAGTGGGACAACAGCGCCAAGACGCTGACCGTCAACACCACGCTGCCGGAGACGGCGCCGGGCACTGGCGACTGCACGATTGCCGGCACGCTGACTCTCAATTCGCCGTCGGGCGGTTCGATCACTCCTTGATCGTTCGACGGAAAGGTCGTGGCCCTGGCCTGGGCCGCGGCAATGGTGGCGGGGCAATAGACCGTCACTCTCCTGAACTCGCGCGCCTGTCCAGCGCGCGGGGCCTTCACCAGGCCTAGACTCGTGCCGCGGCCCACATCCGGGCCGCGGCACCACTTTTTGCAGGGTAGTTTCGTGCGGCCATTGCGACAGGTGCGATCCCATCTGGCGATCGGGGCCCCACCGGGGCAATCTCCGGGATCATGAGGAGGCCGACCATCTGCCGGGCCGGGGGGTCTTGTGCGGCGATGTCGCTCCTCGCCATGCTGGTCGCCTGTCCGCTTCACGCGCAGGGCACGGTACGCGATCGCGCCGGACAGCTCGCGGAGCGCGCGAGCACCGCGAATGCGGCGGAGGCCGACGACGCGACCGGCCCGGAGGCCGACATCGTCGTTACCGCGCCGCGCCGCGGGGAAGCGGTCGTGGCGGCGGAAACCGAACTCGGCGAGGGGGAGATCGCCGCGCAGGGCGCGGCCACGATTTCCGACCTGCTCGAGCGGCTCGGCCCCCTCGTCGATCCTTCGGGGGAGGAGCCGGTCATCCTCGTCAACGGCAAGGAAGTCGGCTTCGACCGTTCGATCCTCGCCTATCCGCCGGAGGCGCTGGAGCGGCTCGGCCTGCTCGGGCCGGGGGCCGCGGCGCGATACGGGCACCCGGCGGGCAAGCGGGTGATCAACCTCGTGCTCAAGCCGTCGTTCGTCCAGCGCTCGGCCGAACTGGCGGGCCGCGTGCCCACGCGCGGCGGACGCCACGGCGGCGACCTGCAACTGGGACAGGTTGCGATCACGGGCGAAAGCCGCTGGCACGCCCAGGCTCGCCTGTCGTTCGATGGCCCGCTGCACGAGAGCGCACGCGGGCTTTCGTCCGGGGCGGCGGACCTGGCCGGCCACGTCCGGGGCTTGGCAGGCGAGGAGATCGATCCGGCGCTGAGCGCGCTCGCCGGAAGGATCGTGACGGTGGCACCGCTGCCGCGCACCAGCGGCCGCGACACCCCGGCGCTGCCGGCGTTCCTGCCCGCGCAGGACGCAGGCACCCCGGCGAAGGGTGCGCGCTACGCGACCCTTCTGCCCGCGACGCGCAACCTCAGTGTCACGCTCGGCCTCGGGCGACCGCTCGGCCCCTTCAGCGCCACCGCCAGCCTGACCGCGACCGCCAGCAAGACCGTCGACGAGCGCGGCCTGCCCGAGATCGCGACCATCCTTCCCGCCGAAAGCCGCCGGTCGCCTTTCGCCCGCGACGTCGTCCTGTCCCGTCCGCTCGACGGCGACGCCCCGCTACGGGGGGAAAACGCGGCGCGCTCGCTGGCCCTGGCGCTTGCGCTGTCGGGGCCGGTGGCCGGCTGGCGCACCAACCTGTCGGCGACTTACGTCCGCAATCGGGGCCGCACCTTGCAGGAAGAGGGGATCGATGCCGCGAGAGTGGCCGCCATGCTGGGGCCGGGCGGTTCGCTCAGCCCTTACCGCCCGTGGTCGCGCAGCCTCCTGCGGGCCAGTCGCAGCCGTTCCGCAAGCGACATGCTGGGCATGCGGCTGAGTGCGGCGAAGCCGGTCTTCGCGCTTTCGGGCGCGCCGGTCAGCGCCCGGGTCACGCTCGACGGCTCGCACTCGGCGAGCCGGTTCGTCCCGCTCGATCGCCTCGGCAACGCGCTGGCGGGCGCAACCCGCACCGCCCATCGGCGCGCTTCGGGCGAGATCTCGCTGGCGGTGCCGCTCGCGCGCCGCGGGGAGGGAGGGCTCGTGCCGCTCGGCGATCTCGCGCTCGATCTCTCGGCGGGTTTCCGGGCCGCTTCGGGCAGCGCGCTGCGCCGGCAGTACGGGGCCGGCTTCACCTGGTCGCCCTTCGCGCCGCTGCGGCTGTCGGGATCGTTCGAACACAGCGAGACGGTCCCTTCGAACGACGATCTCGGCGCGCCGCGGGTGGAAACGGTGCGGCGCGTCTACGACTTCGAGCGGCAGGAAATCGCGGAGCCGCTGTGGATCACCGGGGGGAACCCCGCGCTGGGGCCGGGAACGCGACGAAGCCTGTCGCTCGCCGCGCGCCTGCAGCCGCTCGGCAGCCCGGTGCTCGCGCTCGACGTTCGTTATCGCCGGAACGACAGCGAAGGCGGCGTTGCGCCGTTCCCGGACCTGACGCCGGCGACCGAGGCGGTATTTCCCGAACGCGTGACCCGCGATGCCGCGGGGCGCCTGGTCGCGGTCGATGCGCGCCCGATCAACCTCGCGCGATCGGAGCGGCGCGAGCTGGCATCGGGCATTGCCGTGCGCCTGCCCGACCCGGCAGGTGGCGCCGCCGCGGGGGCCGTGCGTTACACGCTCTCGGTCAACCACACGTGGAAGATCGCGGACCGGATCGTGCCCCACGCGGGGCTTGCGCCGATCGACAGGCTCGCGGCCAATGGCCAGTCGCGCCACGTCCTCTCGGCCCGGGCTTCCGCCGGACGCAGGACGCTGGGCCTGAACCTGCAGGCAAGCTGGAGCAGCCCGGCGCGGGTGCGCTCTGCCAGCGGGGCGGCCGACTACCGCTATCGACCGCCGCTGCGGATCGACCTCGGCCTGTTCGTAGAGCCTGCCGCGCTCGTGCCTGCAGGCGGACCCGGCGGCGCCTTGCGCGACCTGCGCCTGTCGCTGGATGTCGAGAACCTGTTCGACACCTATCGCCGGGTCACCCTGTCCGGCGGCAGTCCCGCGCCCGGTTTCGCCCGCTACCAGGTCGATCCGCTGGGCCGCCAGGTCACGCTTTCGCTGCGCAAGACGTTCTGACGCGCGGCAGGACAGCGGGCCGTCCAGCGCGCCCCTGTCGCCGATGCGATCGCCCGCCGGGCTATTGCCATCGGCAGGCCGGATGGCGCAGGGGCGGGCCATGGTCGATCCGGTTCCTTCCCCCTGCCGCAATGTCTGCCGCGTTTCGGCGGACGGGGGGCTGTGCGAGGGGTGCGGGCGCACGCTGGACGAGATCGGGCGCTGGGCGGCCGCTTCGGAGCGGGAGCGGCGCGCGATCGTTGCCGCCGCCGCCGCGCGGCTTTCGCAGGTCAGGCCGGGCCGGTGACGGCCAGCGCCAGGCCGTCGGCGCTTCGATCGATCCGGGCGGCGACCCCGAACACATCGGCCAGGCGCGCCGGGGTCATCGTGTCCTCCACCGTGCCGTCGGCCACGATCGCGCCGTCCTTCATCCACAGCAGGCGGTCGGCATAGCGGGCAGCCAGCGCCAGATCGTGCATCACGGTCAGCACCCCGTGCCCCGCGCGGGCGGCCCGGGCGAAAAGCGCCGCGACCTCGTGCTGGTAGAGCGGATCGAGCGCCGCGACCGGCTCGTCCGCGACCAGCAGGGGAGCCTCGGCCGCGAGCGCGCGGGCGAGGTGGACGCGGGCCAGCTCGCCCCCCGACAGGGTATCGGCGGCGCGGTCCTCCAGCCCCGCCAGGCGGCAGGCGGCGATCGCGCGCGCCACCGCGCGGGCGTCGTCGGCCGCCAGCCGCCCGGGGGCGACGCCGTGGGCAAAGCGGCCGAGAGCGATCACGTCGCGCACCGGGACCGGCCAGGCCAGCGGGCGCGTCTGGGGCAGGTAGGCGACCTTACGGGCGCGCGCGGCGGGGGAGAGGCTGCGCACCTCGGCCCCGTCGATCGTCGCGCTTCCAGCGCTTGGCGGCAGCAGGCCGAGGGCAAGCCGCAGCAAGCTGGACTTGCCCGAGCCGTTGGGCCCGATCAGCATCGTCAGCGTGCCGGGCGCGAGGCGAAAGCTCGCCCCTGCCACCAGCCGCCGCCCGCCCGCCTCGAACGATAGGCCTCGCGCTTCCAGCACGCTCATCGCGACAGTCCCCCGCGCGCCGCGATCCAGGCGAAGACCGGCGCGCCGACGAGCGCGGCGACCACGCCCAGCCGGAGCTCGGCATCGGTCGGCAGGAGTCGCACCCCGATGTCGGCGAGGACGAGCACCAGCGCGCCGAGCAGGGCCGACGGCACGAGCAGCCGGGCCGGGTCGTGGCCGACCAGCGGGCGGACCAGGTGCGGCGCGACGATCCCGACGAAGCCGATCGCGCCGGCCAGCGAGACCGCGGCCCCGGTCGCCAGTCCCGCGCCCAGGATCACCGCGAGCCGTTGCCGCCGCAGGTCGAGGCCGATCCCCTCGGCCGCTTCCTCGCCCAGCGTCAGCGCCGCGAGCCCGCGCCGGCTGGCAAGGAGCACTGCGACGCCGAGGACGAAGAAAGGCGCGGCATGGGCGAGATCGGCGAAGCTGCGATTGGCCACGGTGCCCAAGGTCCAGTTGATCATGTCGGCCAGGGTGAAGGGATTGGGCGCGAGGTTCATCAGCAGCGCCATCAGCGCGGCGGAGAAGCTGGACAGGCCGATCCCGACGAGGATCAGCGTGACCGCCGATCGCGCGCGCAGCGCGGCAATGCCGACCAGGACGGTCGCGGCGAGCGCGCCGGCCACCGCGGCCAGCGGCAGGACAAGCGGCCCCGTGCCGGCGAGGCCGAAGAACAGCACGAAAGTGGCGAACAGCGCGGCCGTGGCCGAGACGCCGAGAATACCCGGCTCGGCCAGCGGATTGCGCAGCAGCCCCTGCAGCGCAGCGCCGCTCATCCCCAGCGCCGCGCCGACCATGGCCGCCGCCAGCGCGCGCGGCAGGCGGATCTGCCAGACGACGAGCACGTCGCCGGCTTCCCCGCCCAGGGCAAGCGCGCCCAGCACCGCGCCCGGCGCGAGGGCGACCGAGCCGAGGAGGAGCGCGAGGAAAATCCCCCCGGCAAGGAGGGCGCCGAGGGCAATGTTCGTGCGCGCCGTCACCGCGTGGCCCCTTCGCTCACCCCGGTTCGGGCCCGGGCGAGCGCCTCGATCGCATCGACGAGAAACCAGCCGCCGCAGCTGGTCCAGGCGCCTTCGAGCGCGACGACCGGGCGTTCGGCCAGCTGCGCGCGGACCACCGGGTGGCGCGCCGCGCTCCAGCGGTCGGTTTGCCCCGTCGCGCCGTCGTAGAAAGCGGCCGCGATCACGTCGGGCCGCTGGTAGGCGAGCCGTTCGAGGGGGAGGGCGTTCCACCCCGGCCGGTCCTGGAAGTTCGCCAGCCCCGCTGCGCGCAGGACCTCGTGAACCAGCGTTCCTTCGCCCGAGGTCACGCCGCCCGGCGTCATGTAGAGCGCGGCCGGCGCGCGCCCGGCGGCGGGCGGGGGCAGGGCGGCAAGGCGGCGATCCATCGCTGCCGCGACCCGTCGCCCTTCTTCGGGCGCGCCGAGGGCATCGGCCAGGCGGACCACTTCCGCGCGCACCTCGGCCAGGGTCTGCGGGAAGCCGATCTGCACCACCGGGATGCCGAGATCGGCGAGGAACGGCACGACGTCCGCCCCCCCGCCGTAGGAGCGCACGACCAGGTCGGGCCGCAGCGCGGCAATGTCCGCCGCGCGCGGGCGCGCCGTGGGCAGGCCGCGGGCCTGCGCGCGCATGTAGGAAAAGGGCTTGGCCGCATCGGGCGAAAGCGCCGCGATCGCGCCGCGCTCGGCGAAACGCAGCACGTACTGGTCGGCGCAGTAATCGAGGCTGACGATCCGTTGCGGCGGCCCGGACGGGCGCTCTACCTGCGCCGGGGGCCCCGCGCAGGCCGCCAGAACGATCGCGGGCAGCACGGCCAGCGCGCGCGCGGCGCGCCGGGCGCGGCAGGCGAGGCGCGACATCCATGGCATGGGCTGCACTTCCCCGGCGGCGGCCCGGCAGGGGGATTCCGGTCCCCCGCGCGGCCCTGGACAGTGATGGCCCGCCGGGCAGGGCCCGGCGCCGGGAACCCGGCCGGTGGCTGTCGCTGCTGCGGGAAACGCGGTTTCCCGTCGGCTGGAGCTGACCCGGCTCCCCCGGACGAACGACGCGACGGCAGGTCTCCTGGCTCGCGGATCGGCGCCCTGGGCCGTCTTCCCGGCCGCGCCCGCATGAAAGCGCGGGCGGCCAGTGACGCGGTGGCCCGGGGCTCCCCGCTTACAGTTGCGGGCACAGCGCCGGCCTTGCACCGGCTTCCCTCTTCGCCGCGCGTGCCTGGGCGCGCGCGGAACCGTCGCCGCGACCAGTGCGGCGGCGGCGCGGGCTTGTCAATCTTTCCCCGGCCGCGAAGGCGGGCCTCTAGGCCGCCTCCATCGCCTTGCGCATCCTCGCCAGCGCGGCGGCCTTGAGCTGGTGGACCCGCGGCACGCTGACATCCAGCACGGCGGCGATTTCCGACAGGTTCAGTTCCTCGACGAAGTAGAGCTGGATGACCAGCTGGTGCCGCTCGCCCAGCGCCGACAGCGCGGCGACCAGGCTTTCGCGGTCTTCCTGTTGCAGGACCTGCCGCTCCGCGTCCGGCTCGGCCGAGGCGAAGGCGGCGTCGGTCTCGCTGTAGCATTCGTCGAGCGAGGCAAGCCGCGTCTCGGCGAGATCGCGTTCGTACTGCAGGAATTCCTTCACCGGCATCTCCAGCGCTTCGGCCAGCTCGGCGGCCGAGGGTTCACGGTCGAGCGAGCGGCGCAGTTTCGCCCGCGTTGTCTCGAGCTGCCGCCGGCGGCTGCGCGCCCCGCGCGAATCGGGGGAGGCGCTGCGCAGGAGATCGACCATCGCCCCGCGCACGCGCAGCTTGGCATAGGCGGCGAAACCGTCGTCGCTGGGCGAATCGTGCTTCTGCGCGCACTCGGTCAGGGCGACCAGGCCGGCCTGCATCAGGTCGTCCACGTCGATCGTCGGGCCGCCGCTGCCCGACAGGTGCCAGGCGAGCTTGCGGACCATCGGCAGGAACCGGGTGACCCGGTCGCCGACGTTGCCGCGATAGGCTTCCGCCGCGGCGAACTGGGTATGATCGAGCTTCATGCGGCCATCGCCTCCGTTTTCATCTCCATGCCCGCTGCGGGCCCTGCGCCCGGGCCCGGCTGCGCGGCGTCCTGCGGGGCTGCCTCTGCGGCGGCCTGGGCCGGGGCCTGGGCGCCAGGCTGCGCGGGCGGGGCCTGCGCGGCGCCATCGTCCTCGCCCCCGACAACCGCGATCACCTCGATCGGCTGGGAGACGGGCAATTCGTTGATCGACAGGACCGTGCAGCCCGGCGCGCGCAGGCGCAGCAGGCCGGCGAGCGGGCGGCGCGCGCGCGGCTGCACGATCAGCGCCGGCGCGCCCGCGCCATGGGGCCGCTCGGCCACGATTGCGGCGATCCGTTCGCCGATCGACCGGGCCAGGTCCGGCTCGATCACGATTGCGCCGCTGGCCGGGTCCTGCATTCCGCCGACGACCATTTCCTCCAGCTGGGCGGCCAGGGTGATGACCGGCAGGCGCTGGTCGGGCGGGCAGAGGCTGCCGACCAGCATCGGGCCGAGGTCGGCGCGCAGCATGTCGACCAGCCTTTCGTGGTCGGTGGTCTGCTGCGCCGCCTGCGACAGGCTGGACAGTACCGGTATCGGGTGGGCCAGCGTGATCCCGTCGGCTAGGAGCGCGCGCAGCAGGCGGGTGATCGCGGCCAGCGACAGCGGCTGCGGGGTGATCGTTTCGACCAGCTGCGCGTTGCGTTCGCGGACCATGTCGAGCAGCTCGCGCACCTGGTCGGGGCCGAGCAGCTCCTGCGGCCGGGCGGAAAGCAGCTGGTTGACCTGGGTCGCCACGACGCTTTCGGCATCGACCACCAGGTAGCCTTCGGCAACCGCGAGATCGCGCGCCGCCGGCTCGATCCAGATCGCCGGGCAGCCGAAGCTCGGGTCCAGCGTCGCCTCGCCCGGGATCTCGGCCAGGCGGCCGGCCTCGCCGGTGTCGATCGCCAGCATCCGGTCGGCCTTGAGCTTGCCGGTGCCGAGCGGCGCCCCGCCCAGCGTGACGCGGTAGGCATCGGGCGCGAGGTCGAAACTGTCCTTGATGCGGAATTGCGGGACGACGAAGCCGAAAGCCTGGCACAGCTGGCGCCGCAGCCCGGTCAACCGGGCGACGAGCGGCGCGCCGCGCTTCTCGTCGGCCAGGTGGACCAGCCCGAAGCCGAGCTCGACCGTCACCAGCGCCTGTTCCGACACGTCGCCGATCGCGATGCGGGTGGGATCGGGGGCGGGCTCCGGCTCTTCGGCGGGCACGAACTTCTTGCGCTTGCTGAGCATTCGCCAGAGCGCGAAGGCCCCCGCCGCGAGCGGCAGGAAGACGGTTTGCGGCATGGCCGGGATCATGCCCATCGCGGCCAGGATGCAGCCGACCGGCAGCCAGATACCCGGCTCCGCCAGCTGGCCGCCGATCTGCCCGGTCAGGTCGCGCGAATCCGCGACGCGGGTGACGATGACCGCCGCGGCGATCGACAGCAGCAGCGCCGGGATCGACGCCACCAGCGCGTCGCCGACGGCCAGGGTGACATAGACCTGGCCCGCTTCGCCCGCGGTCAGGTCGTGGGTCGCCATGCCCAGCACGAAGCCGGCGATGATGTTGACCAGCAGGATCAGCAGGGCGGCGATCGCGTCGCCCTTCACGAACTTGCTGGCACCGTCCATCGAGCCGTAGAAATCGGCCTCGGTCGCGATCTCGCGCCGGCGGGCCTTGGCCTCGTCGGCGGTCATCAGGCCGGCGGCGAGGTCGGCGTCGATCGCCATCTGCTTGCCGGGCAGGGCATCGAGCGTGAAACGGGCCGAGACTTCGGAGACGCGGCCCGCGCCCTTGGTCACGACGACCAGGTTGATGATCATCAGGATCATGAAGACGAACAGGCCGACCGCGAAGTTGCCGCCGATCAGGAAGGCGCCGAAAGCTTCGATCACCTTGCCCGCCGCGGCTTCGCCCTCGTGCCCGTTCATCAGCACGACGCGGGTCGAGGCGACGTTGAGCGCCAGGCGCATCAGCGTCGCGAACAGGAGGACCGAGGGGAAAGAGGAGAAATCGAGCGGCTTTTCCGCGTTCATCGCCGCCATCAGCACCGCGACCGAGAGCGCGATGTTGAGGACGAAGAACAGGTCCAGCATGGCCGGCGGGATCGGCACGACCATCAGCACGATGACCGCGAGAATGCCGACCGGCAGCGCCATCGAGGGCGCGAGGAAGGTCCGCCGGCTCACAGCCCGAACGCCCTGAACTTGCCGTAGGCTTCATTGACCTGCCGGGCGGCCCGGCCGCCGAGCGCGCCGGACCCGCCGAACGTCGCCTGCAGGGTCTCTGCCATCGAGGGGCGCGGCGCCGGGCGGCCGCCATCCGCGGGCTCGCCCGCGAAGCTGCGCCGGGCCTGGGTGAAGGACGCGGCCGGGGTTGCGGGCAGGGGCGCGGGCAAGGCCGCACCGGCCGCCGGGGCGATGCCGGGCGCGATCCCGTCGCTGGCCTTGGCCCGTTCGACCTTGCCGCGCACGAGGTCCATCACGTCGGCCACCGAACGCGCGCGGCCGCCCTTGTAGAAGATCGCCCCGTTGGCTTCGGCCGCCTTGGGAAACAGCGATGCCGCCGGCGTCAGCGGGTTGTCCTGCAGCGCGCCGAGGAAGCTCTTGGCGCCGCCGGCACCAAGGAAGTGCGCGAGGTATAGCTCGGCATGGTCGGGCTCGCGCCCCAGGAAGCCGCGCAGCTCGCCCGCGTTGTCGCGCGCAAGCTCGGCCGCCATCAGCGAGGCGACCTCGGGATCGAAGCGCAGGGCCATGATCTGCGAACGCAGGCCCGCATCGCCGACCGTCGCCCGGCCGCCGCTGCGCGTGATCGCCGCCTCGGCCCAGTCCAGCCCGTGCGTGCGGCCGTGGCGGTCGAGCGTCTCGAGCCAGGTGGAGGATATGAACTGGTAGAGGCCCGATGCGCTCGAGGTGCGGGCGCGGGCCTGGGGTTCGAGGTTGGATTCGATCTTCGCCTGCGCGAGCAGGTAGTCGAAATCGACCCCGGTCGCGGCAGAAGCGCGGGCGATCGACGCCTGGACGGCGTCGCCCGGTGCCGCGCTGCGCTGAACTGATGTGACCTCTGGCAAGACTGCCCCCGGCGTGGTTGAACTCGCCGGGTGTCAAGCAAGAGGTGTGCCAAAACGGGAGCAGGCCCGCCTGGCCGGCCCGCGGTGCCGCGGTCAGGCGGTGTAGGGCGCCTCGCGCGCGACCATCGGCCGGCCCGATCCGTAAAGGCTGATCCGCCCGGCCAGCGCGCCGAGGCGCGCCTCGACATTGGCGGCGATCAGGTTGCGGATCTTGCGGTTGACCGCGTTGAGCCGCGCCACCGCGTCGAGCAGGCCGCGGCATTCCTCGTCCAGCGGGCCATGGGCCTGGCGCTCGATCGCCTCGCACAGTTCGAGCTTGCCGTCGCTCAACGACAGGATGCTGTCGAGATCGAGGGCGGCAAGGGCCTGCCGCTCGTTCTCAAGCAGGGCAAGCATTTGCCGCAGGCTGTCGCGCAGGGTCGCGTGTTCGGTCGTCATTTCGCATTCCTCGGCAGGAAGCCCGCGGCGATCATCGCGTCGGCGGTCTTGCGGGGGTCGAGCTGGTAAGTGCCGTTGTCGAGCGCGGCGCGGATGCCGGCGACGCGTTCGCCGTCGATCGGCGCCTCGCCGCGGGCCTGGGCGACGGCGTCGAGCGCGCCTGCACCGGCCCGATCGGCTTCCTGTGCCGCCGGCCTGGCCTGCTCCGCCCGGGCGACGGGGGCCGCGCTGCGCGTTCTCAGTCGCGCCGCGATCCCGTTTGCCGCCTGCATGTCGATCCGGTCCATCGGTCCGCTCCGTTGCTGTAGCGGGACTGATAACGGCACCGGCGGCCGATGTTTAAGGGGTCTTACGGCAAATCCATGCCGACCCGGCCGGGCTGGATCACGCGGGCGCGGATCGCCTCGCGCTTCTCGCCCGCGGGGCGCACGCGAATCCAGTCGCCGACCGCGCCGGCTTCCAGCGCCTCGCCCTGGCGCGAGACGGTGAACCCGCTGCCCTGGACCGCGATAGAAACCATTTCGCCGCGCGCGATGACCGGGCGTGCCGGGGCCGCGGCCTGGCTCGCCGCGATCGGCACGAACAGCCGCCAGCCGCCCGATACCGGGCAGCGGACGAGCACGGTGCGGTTGCCGCTGCCATACCATTCGAGCGCGACGGGCGTGGGGCACTGGGCCAGCTTCAGCCGCCGGTCGACCGGGGTGCGCGCGCCGCCCTCGCTGCCCAGCGGCGCGCCGGTGAAGCGTTCGACCGCGCGGTCGATGCTGGAAAGATCGTGGAAGCCCGCGGCCAGGGTGGGGGCCGCGACGGCAATCGCGCCGGCGGCACCGAGGGCAAGGATCGTCCGAATGGGTCGCATGGCATCACCTCTTGCTGGGCGCGCTGCGCGCCTTTCGCGCATGCGCTTTGCCGCTTCCTTGCAATCGTCGTGCCAGTCTGCCGGGCACCGTCAGTTCGGCTGGCGGCCGTCGAAATCGAGCACCGCGGCCAGTTCTTCCGCCGGGCCGGGTTCGACCACGATCCGCGCGCTGCGCCCAGCGCGGCGCGCCTCCTGCGCGAGAGCGAGCGCGGCCGCCGCCGCCCGGTCGCCGCCGCCCGGCCGGTGGCGGGCGATGATGGTCAGGTTCTGGCGCGGGTCGCGCGGCTGCTCCGCCAGCCACTGGCCGATGGGCGGGGCCCCGGGCGCGGCGCGGTAGATGGCGATCGGCTCCCCGCTTGCCGGCAGGGCCGGGGCGGGAGAGGGTGCCTCGGTGGGGGTGGCTGCTGACGCGGCCGCGTCTGCATCCGGCTCGGGCATCTCGGCCATGGCCGCCGCGGTCACCATGAACAGGATCATTGCCAGGTCGGCCAGGGTCGTCTGCCACCCGCCGCGGATCGAGGAGGCGATCATGCCGCCACCTTGCCGCCATCGCCCGATGCCGGCTCGCCCGCGTCGATCCGGCTGCGCGGTATCGAGCGTTCGACCGCCGCGGCGAGCCAGCCGATCAGGTCCTCGCGCGCGGTCTCTTCCGCGCGGGAGCGGCGCGCGACGGCGCCGGCCAGCGGGCCGAACACGAAATTGGCGAGCACGAGGCCGTAGAGCGTCGTGACCACCGCGGTCGCGATCGCGCGCGCGTAGTCGCCCCCGGCCGCGGCCGAGAACCCGCCCAGCGCGACGAGCGTGCCGACCAGGCCGAGCACGGGGGCCAGTTCGGCCGCTTCGCCCAGCACGCGGGTCGCGGTTTCCGATATCTGCCGCCGGCGCGCGCTGTGCCGCGCATGTTCGTCGTGCAGGGCCCGGATCGAACGGTGGCGGACCAGCGCGTCGCTGAGATCGTCGAACTCGCCGTCGCCGAAGCTGTGCGGTTCGGCCCGCAGGATGCCGTCCTGTTCGATCTCGCGCACCTGGGCCGCCAGCTCGGCGCGTACGCGCGCGACGTCGAACGGCCGGCGGGGCAACTGCGCCAGCGCCGCCAGCGCGGCGCGCGTGTCGCGCCAGCCGCAGCGCAGGAGGGTGGCGGCCAGGGTGCCGCCGAACACGAGCGCGAGCGACACGGGATCGAGCAGTTGCAGGACGTTCATCGAAATCTCCTCGACCCGAAAGAACGCCCGCCGCGCCGTGCCATTCAGCCCCCGGCGGACATTTGCCGCTTCCGGCAATCGCTTGCCGGCCCCGGCTGCCGCCCCCCCCGGTGACATCGCCGTCGCGGGACGCGACTGGCACGCGCTTTGCGGAAACTGGCACGTGCTTTGCGGAAACTGGCACGCGCTTTGCAAGAACGGCGGCGAACACGTCAGGAGACTGTCATGAGCGAAGGCCTTTTCGGAATTCACGGTGCGGCGCTGGAGATCAGGGCGCAGCGCATGGGCATGCTCGGATCGAACATCGCCAATGCGGCGACCCCCGGCTACAAGGCGCGCGACATCGATTTCGCCGCCGCGCTGGAGGCGAAGCTGAACGGTGCGGAAGGCGAGCAGGCGATCGGATCGGCCACCCGCTACCGCGTCCCCGTCATGCCCAGCCTCGACGGCAACACGGTGGAAATGGCGAGCGAGCAGGCCGCCTTCGCCGAGAACGCCGTGGCCTATACCGCCACGCTGGGTTTCCTGCGCGGCCGGGTCGAAACCCTCACGCGCGCGATCAAGGGCGAATGACGATGTCGGGCCCGATGACCCTGTTCGAACTCGGCCAGCGCGCCATGTCCGCCCAGATGGTGCGGATGAACGCGGCCGCGTCCAACCTCGCCAACGCCGGCAGCGTCGCTGCCAGCGAGCAGGAGGCCTATCGCCCGCTGCGCCCGGTCTTCGCCGAGCAGCTCGATGCCGCCACGGGGATGAGCACGGTGCGCGTCGACGGCGTCTATCGCGCCGATGTCGCGCCGGTCCGCCGGCACGAGCCGGGGCACCCCCTGGCCGACGAGAACGGCGACGTCTGGGCCTCCCCCGTCGATGAGAACGCCGAGATGGTCGAGATGCTCGAAGCCTCGCGCCAGTACCAGAACATGGTCGAGGCGCTGTCCACCGCCAAGCAGCTGATGCTCGAAACGATGAGGATGAAATGACCAGCGTAGCAGCCACTTCCGATGCCGCCGCGATGGCGGCCGGCACTGCCGGCACGGGGCGCGACTACGCCTCGCTCGGCCAGGCCGACTTCCTGCGCCTGCTGACCGTGCAGGTCCAGCAGCAGGACCCCTTCGACCCGGTCGATAACAAGGAGATGCTGGCCCAGATGGCGCAGTTCTCCTCGCTCTCCGGCATCACCGAGATGAACGAAACGCTGCAGGGCATTTCGGACAAGCTCGATGCCCTCGCCGCCGCGCAGGCGGCGACCGATCCCGACGAATGACGCACAGGAGCACCCAAGATGTCTTTCTACACCTCGCTTAACGGCCTGAAGAATTCGCAGACCGATCTGGGCGTCATCGCCCACAACATCGCCAACGTCGAAACCAACGGTTTCAAGAAGGGCAGCACGCAGTTCGCCGACATCGTCGCCGGATCGGCCCAGACCGACCCGCGCATGATCAAGGGCATCGGCGCGACGGTCGAGGCGATCACGCAGAACTTCGGCCTCGGTCCGATCGAGCAGACCGGCGGCTCGCTGGATCTCGCGATCACCGGCGACGGCTTCTTCGCGGTCCGCTCGGTCGATAGCGGCAACACGCTCTATACCCGCAACGGCGCGTTCGGCGTGGACGAGGCGGGCTTCGTCACCGACGGCGGGCCCAACCGCCTGCAGGTCTACCCGACCGATGCCGACGGCAATATCACCGGCACGACCCCGGTCGATGCGCGGATCCCGACCGCCAATGCCGACGGCGCGGAATTCGTCGGCGTCGTGGTCGGCAACGACGGGCTGGTTTCCGCCTCCTATGCCGACGGCACGACCGAGGCGGTCGGCTCCGTCGCCCTGGCATCGTTCACCACCCCGACCGGGCTGAAGCAGGTCGGCTCGTCCAACTGGGAATCGACCGGCATCTCGGGCGAGGCGAAATACGGTTCGCCGGGCTCGGGCCAGTACGGTTCGCTGATGTCGGGCGCGATCGAGCGGTCGAACGTGGACATTGCCGAGGAACTGGTCGGCCTGATCACCGCGCAGCGCAACTTCCAGGCCAATGCCAAGGCGATCGATACCGCGACCCAGATCTCGCAGACCGTGATCAACCTGCGCAGCTGACCGGTGGCAGCGCGCGCCGTGATCCGCCTTTCCTGAATGGAGGAACCCGATGGACCGCCTGATCTATACCGCGCTGAGCGGCATGAACGCCTCGATGGAGCGCCAGCGGGTGATCGCCAGCAACATGGCGAACGCCCAGACGGTGGGCTTCCGCGCGGAGCTGATCGATCAGCGCCCGGTGACCATCGACGGCCAGACGCTGGACGTGCGGGCCATGCAGCGCGCCGAAGTGCGCGGCGCGACGATGGAAGCGGGCGAGATGGTCCGCACCGGGAACGAACTGGACCTGTTCATCCAGGGCGAGGCCATGATGGCGGTCCAGGCGATGGACGGGACGGAGGCCTATACGCGGCGCGCCGACCTGTCGGTTTCGCCGACCGGCGCGCTCGTCAACGGCGAGGGGCGCCCGGTCATCGGCGATGCCGGCCCGATCACCGTGCCGCTGGGTTCGCGCGTGGCGATCGCGCCCGACGGGATGGTCAGCGTGACCGATCCCGCCGCGCCCGACCAGCCGCCGCTCGAAGTCGGGCAGATCAAGCTTGCCGGGTGGCAGGGCAGCCCGATCGCCAAGGGCCTCGACGGGCTTTTCCGGGTCCAGGGCGGGGGCGTGCTCCCGGCCGATGCGGAGGCGCAGGTGATCACCGGCGCGCTGGAACAGTCCAACGTCAAACCCACCGAGGTGCTGGTCGAGATGATCGATGCCCAGCGCCTGTTCGACATGCGCAGCAAGCTGATCGCAACCGCGCGCGACTGCGACCAGTCGGGCGCGCAGCTGATGCGCCTGGGCTGATCGCCCGCGACAAGACACGAGCTGACGAAAGGAACAGCCAATGCCCACTTCCGCTCTCCAGGTCGCCCGCACCGGGCTCGAGGCGCAGGACACGCGGATGCGCGTGATCGCCAACAACCTCGCCAACGTCGGCACCACCGGGTTCAAGAAGGACCGCGCCAATTTCGCCACGCTCGCCTACCAGGACGCGCGCGTCGCCGGGCAGCGTTCCTCGGGCGAGACCGCTTATGCCACCGGGCTCAACCTCGGCACCGGCGTGGCGGTCCAGTCCACCAGCCAGATCGTGACCCAGGGCGCGCTCAACACCACCGGCAATGCGCTGGACCTTGCGCTCGACGGCGACGGCTATTTCCAGGTCGAGCTGCCCGGCGGGCAGCTCGGCTATACCCGGGCGGGGAATTTCACCCGCTCGGCCGAAGGGCAGCTGGTGACGCAGCAGGGCTACGTCGTCCAGCCGGCGATCACGATCCCCGAGGGCGCGACCTCGATCGCGGTTTCACCCGACGGCATCGTTTCGGCCGCGATCGACGGCGAGGCCGAACCGGCCGAGCTGGGCCAGATCCAGGTCGCCAGCTTCGCCAACCCGGGCGGCCTGCGCGCGATCGGCGACAACTTCCTGGTCGAAACCGCCGCCAGCGGCGCGGCGCAGCTGGGGCCGGGCGGCGAACTGGGCCGCGGCAACGTGCGCCAGGGAATGCTGGAGGCATCGAACGTCAACATCGTCGAGGAGCTGGTCGACATGATCGAGTGCCAGCGCGCCTACGAAATCAATTCGAAGATGGTCTCGTCGGTGGACGAGATGCTTCGCAACGCCAACCAGACGCTGTGAGGGGCCCGATGACTTACGCCTTTGCCCGAACTGCCCTGCGCTCCGCCCCGCTTGCCGCCTGCGCGCTCATGCTCGCCGCCTGCGGGGGCGAGCGTGCCGTGGGTTTCCAGGCCGCCCTGCCGCCGGCGCCCGCGCCGGTGCCCGCAGCGAGCGCCAATGGCGCGATCTTCCAGCCGACGGCCGGTTTCACCCCGCTTTACAACGGCAACCGCGCCAGCCGGGTCGGCGACCTCGTCACCGTGGTGCTGATGGAACGCACGCAGACCAGCAAGTCGGCCAGCAGCAATACCCGGCGCGACGGCGGTTTCTCGCTGACACCGCCGAGCACGGGCCCGCTCTCGTTCGACCCGAACGTGCTTAATTCTTCGGGCCAGTCGTCGTTCAAGGGCAAGGGCGACGCCTCGCAGACCAGCGTTTTCAGGGGGGACATCACCGTGACCATCGCCGAAGTCCGCCCCAATGGCACCGCGCTGGTCCGGGGCGAGAAAGTCATGGAACTGAGCCAGGGCGAGGAATGGGTCCAGCTGTCGGGCATCGTCCGCCTGTCGGACATCGACCAGGACAACCGCATCCCCTCGCACCGGATCGCCGACGCACGGATCACCTATGCCGGGAAAGGCGCGGTCCAGCGCGCCAGCCGCGAAGGCTGGCTGTCGAAGTTCTTCAATTTCGTCACCCCGTTCTGAGGCGCGCCATGACCAGGATCATCTTCCTCGCCCTCGCGGCACTCGCCGCCCTCTTCGCCGCCCCGGCCTCGGCCGAGCGGGTGCGCGACCTGGGCACATTCCAGTCGGTCCGTTCCAACCAGCTGACCGGCTATGGCATCGTCGTGGGCCTGGATGGCACGGGCGACGACAACTTCGCCTATGTCACCCAGGCCATGCGCGGGGTGTCGGACCGGTTCGGGCTGCAACTGCCGCCCGGGGTCAACCCGGCGCTGAAGAACGCCGCCGCGGTCATGGTGACGGCTGACCTGCCGGCTTTCGCCAAGCCGGGCCAGCGGGTGGACGTGACCGTTTCGGCGATCGGCAAGGCCAAGTCGCTGCGCGGCGGGGCGCTGATCCTCACCGCGCTCTACGGCGCGGACGGGCAGATCTACGCCATGGCCCAGGGCAACCTTGCGGTCGGCGGGCTGGGCGTTTCCGGGGCCGACGGCTCGCGCCTGACGGTCAACGTGCCGACTGTGGGCCGCATCCCCGACGGGGCCAGCGTCGAGCGCGCGGTGGCGACCGGGTTCGAGACGTCCGACGTGCTGCGCTGGAACCTCTACCAGGCCGATTTCCTCACCGCGACGCGCGTGCGCGACGCGATCAACGCGCGCTATCCGGGCATGGCCCGGGTCGAAGACGGCGTGACCCTGGCCCTGCGGCTGCCCTACGGCGCCAACGAGCGGGCCGGCATCATGGCCGATATCGAGATGCTGGACATCGACCCGGCCGAAGCGGCCGCGCGGGTCATCGTCAACAGCCGCACCGGAACGGTGGTGATCTCCAGCGCGGTGCGCCTCGCGCCCGCCGCGATCAGCCACGGCAGCCTGGTCGTGCGGATCGACGAGAACCCCACGATCGTCCAGCCCGGCCCTTTCAGCGACGGCGAGACCGCTCTCGAACACGACAGCACGATCGACGCCTACGAGGAAGGCGACCGGATCGCGATGCTGCAGCCGGGTGCCTCGCTGGCCGAACTGGTCGACGGGCTGAACATGCTGGGCCTTTCGCCGTCGGACCTCGTGGCGATCCTCGAGGCGCTGAAGCAGGCCGGCTCGCTCAAGGCGGAGATGGTGGTGATATGACCGACGCGATTACCCTTTCGCAGGCCAACCCGGCGATCGTTTCGGCCAGTGCGCCGGGCGGGACCGAGCGCGAGCGGCTGGCCGAGGCGGCCCGCCAGTTCGAGGCGATCTTCGTGCGCCAGATGCTCGCCGCCGCGGACAAGACCGATTTCGGCGGGGAGGACCTGTTCGGCAGCAGCGGGGAGGAGACCTTCCGCGAGATGCGCGACGCGCGCTTCGCGGAACTGGCCGCCGGCACCGGGTCGCTGGGCCTCGCCGCGACGATCGAGGCGCAGCTCGCGCGCTTCGTCGGACCGGGGGAGGGCTGAGCCATGGCGTCCGACTTGCTCTCGATCGCCGCCAGCGGCGCTCGCGCGGCCCGCGCCGCGCTCGACGTGACGGCGCAGAACATCGCCAACGCATCGAGCGAGGGCTACGTCCGCCGCTCGGTTTCCATCTCGGAAGTTTCCGCGGCCGGCGGGCAGAACCGGCTGGGCGACATCTCGCTATCGGGCGCGCGCGTTTCGGGGATCGACCGCAACGCCGACATGTTCCGCCAGGCCGAGGTGCGGCGCACGGGCAGCGACCTCGCCCGCGCCAATACCGAGCTGGGCGGGCTGGAGAATATCGAGGCCGCGGTCGAGCAGTCGGGCGTCTACGATTCGATCGTCGAGTTCGAGGCCGCGCTGCAGCAGCTTTCGGCCGACCCGGGCAATCCGTCGCTTCGCGCGGCGGTCCTCGCCGGGGCCGATACCCTGGCCAACAAGTTCAACATCGCGGTCGATTCGCTCGGTGCCGCGGGCGAGGGCCTGCGGTTCGATGCGGCCGCCTCGGTCGAACAGGCCAATGTCTTCGGCGAGGAACTTGCCCGCGTGAACCTGCGCCTGGCGCGGGCGAGCGAGGGCAGCAGCGACCGCGCGACCCTGCTCGACCAGCGCGATACCCTGCTGGAGAAGATGAGCGGGATCGTCGATATCTCGACCACTTTCGCGGCCGACGGCACGGTGACCGTGGCGACCGGCGGGGAAACGCTCGTCAGCGGCGGGCAGTCGGCCGCGCTGGCCATGACCACGGCCGGCGACGGGACGATCGCGTTCCAGGTTGGCGGCGCGCCGATCGCGCCGCGCGGCGGATCGCTCGCCGGGGCCGCGCTGGCGCTCGAATCCGCGCGCGACGTGCAGGGTCGGCTCGATGTCCTGGCCGACCAGATCGCCGGCGCCGTCAACGCGGCCCAGGCCAACGGCGTCGCCTTCGACGGCAGCCCGGGCCAGCCGATCTTCGCCGGCAGCGGCGCGGCCGGGATCCGCGTCGTCGCGACCCAGGGCAGCGCGATCGCCACTGCCCCCGCCGGCTCTCCGGCAGGCAGCATCGACGGCTCGAACCTCGCCGCGCTGCGCCAGGCGCTGGACGGGGCGGATGTCGCCGGATCGGCCAACGGGCTGCTGTTCGACGTGTCCAGCGCGGTTTCCGGCCGCACGGTCACGCGCGACGCGCTCGATGCGATCGCCGCTTCCGCGCGCATTTCGCTGGAGCAGCAGGCGGGGGTCGACCTCGATACCGAGGCGGCCAACCTGATGCGGTTCCAGCAGGCGTTCCAGGCCTCCGGCCGGGCGATGCAGGTCGCCAGCGACGTCTTCGACACGATCGTGGGCCTGAGGTGACGCGATGATCAATCTCAGCACATCCGCCTTCTACGACCGCGCCGGCCGCCAGATCGGCGTGCTGCGGGCCGAGGCCGAGAAGCTTCAGCAGCAGGTCGGCACCGGCCAGCGGCTGACCCGCTCGTCGGACGATCCGGTCGCCGCGGCGCGCCTGCGCACGCTCGAGCGGGCGGAGCGCCTTTCGGATATCGACCAGCGCAATTCGGACGTGGCGACGAACGATCTCGCCATGGCCGACGATGCGCTCGGCTCGCTCGCCAATCTCGTGATCCGCGCGCAGGAACTGGCGACCCACGCGGCCAGCGAGACGCTGAGCGCCGAACAGCGCGAAGCGATCGCGACCGAGATCGACAGCCTGCAGGACGCCGCGCTGCTGATCGCCAACGGACGCAACAGCGCGGGCCACGCGCTGTTCGGCGGACAGGCGAGCGGCGTGGCCTACGAACGCGACGCCGGCGGTGTCGCTTATGTCGGCACCGGCAGCCGCGAGGCGATGGACCTGGGCGATGGCCAGTCGGTCGTCCCCGGACTGACCGGGCCGGAAGTCTTCGCCTTCGAAGTGGACGGCACGCCGACCGATATCTTCGCGGTCCTCGGCGACCTTGCCACCGGTCTGCGCGCGGCGGGCGACCCGGCCGAGGCCAGTCGCGACGCGCTGGGCGGGCTGGCGGCGGGGCTGGAGAAAGTCACCACCGCGCAGACCGTGGTCGGCGCCCGCCTGGGCTGGGTCGAGGTGATGGACGATCGCCGGATCGCGCAGTCCGAGCGGGTGGCGGACGAACAGCTTGCCGTGGGCGGGGCAGACATCGCGGTGACGATGACCCGCCTCCAGGAAATCAGCACCGTGCTCGAGGCGAGCCAGGCGAGCTTCGTGCGGCTGGCCGGGCTGTCGCTGTTCGACATGATGCGCTGACAAGACGTTTAACAGGGGTTCAAGACAGATGTACGCTGCAATCGGTATCGTCGTCCTGCTGGTCATGGTGTTCGGCGGGTTCGCCCTCACCGGCGGCGCGCTTGGCCCCGTGATGGCGGCCGTCCCGCTGGAGATGATGATCATCGGCGGCGCGGCGGTCGGCGCGATGATCGCGGGCAATTCGCTGCACGAGCTGAAGGCGATCGGCAGTTCGTTCATCAAGATCTTCAAGGGGCCGCGCCATTCGCGGCAGGACCATATCGACGCGATCGCGCTGACCACGCGGCTGATGAAGCTGATGCGGACGGAGGGGCCGATCGCGCTCGAAAGCCATGTCGAGAACCCGCAGGAATCGGAGATTTTCGCCGAGTATCCGAACCTGCTGGCAAATGGCCCGCTGATCGCGCTGATCTGCGACACGCTGACCCTGCTGGTCGTGTCCTCGGGCACGCTGGAAACCCACGCGGTGGAAGACGTGATGGACAACGCGATGAAGACGCAGTTCCACGAAATGCGCGAACCGCAGCACGCGCTGCAATCGCTGGCCGACGCGCTGCCCGCGCTGGGCATCGTCGCGGCCGTGCTGGGCGTGGTCAAGACGATGGGATCGATCGACCAGCCGCCTTCGGTGCTGGGCGGGATGATCGGTTCCGCGCTCGTCGGCACGTTCCTCGGTGTGCTGCTGGCCTATGGCGTGGTCGGCCCGCTGGCGAGCCGGCTGAAGCAGATCATCGACCAGGACGAACAGATCTTCCACGCGGTGAAGCAGGTGATGATCGCCTCGCTCAACGGCTATCCGCAGCCGCTGGTGGTGGAAAGCGCGCGCTCGGGGCTGGGCCATGCCTTCCGCCCGGGCCTGTCCGAGCTGCTCGACAGCCTGAGGGGGCGGTAATGCCCGCCGCCGGCGGGGCAGGGCGCAACGACCCGGCGCCGATCATTGTCAAGAAAGTCACCGTCGTCGAGGGCGGGGGGCACCACGGCGGCGCGTGGAAGGTCGCCTATGCCGACTTCGTGACCGCGATGATGGCCTTCTTCCTCCTGCTGTGGCTGCTCGGGTCCACCACCGAGGCGCAGCGCAAGGGACTGGCCGACTACTTCACCCCCACCCTGGTCAAGCTGAAGGAGCAGAGCGCGGGTTCGGACGGTTTGCTGGGCGGGGCCTCGCTGGTCGATCCCGACAACTATCCCCAGCGCGCGGCCCAGACCGGGCAGCGGCCGTTGACCGTGCCGCGCGACGCGACCGGCGGGCAGAAGGAAGCGCTCGACCGCGTGCGCCGGATGCGCGAGCGGGTCGAGGCCGAAGTGCAGAACGATCGCCGCCTGCGCCGCCTGCTGCGGCAGGTGCGGATGGTCGATACGACCGAGGGGGTGCGGATCGACCTGGTGGACGATGCCGATTTCTCGATGTTCGTGCTCGGCACCACCGTGCTCACCCCCGATGCGCGCAAGCTGCTCGACGCGATTGCCGAGGCCCTGCGGCCCGAGCCGGGCGATCTGACCATTCGCGGGCACACCGATGCCCTGCCGTGGCGCAGCGGGGCGCAATCGAACAACTGGTCGCTTTCGGCAGGCCGGGCGGAGGCGACGCGCCAGGCGCTGATGCGCAATGCCATCGGCGAAGGGCGGTTCCGCCGGATCGAGGGGGTGGCCGACCGCGAACCGCTGGTGCAGGACAACCCGCAGGACCCGCGCAACCGGCGGATCTCGATCGTCCTTGCCGGCGCGCGCCTGGCGGCGGGCCCGCGAACGACGGGCTAGCCCGCGCGCGGGACGACCGGCGCCGTTCGCCCGGTCCTTCCGCTCGCCTGCCTGTCGCTCGCCTGCCGCTCGCCCGGCCCTTCAGGCCTTGCCGATCAGTTTCTGGCCCTGCTGGCGGACGGCGCCGGCGATCATCGGTTCGAGAAAGCCGAGCGCGGGCGGCAGGTCGATTTCGAACACCAGTTCGCCTTCCTCGATATCGACCCGCCCGTCGAGCGCCTGGCCCATCGCGCTGATCCGCATGGTCATGCGGTTCTCGCTCGGCCAGGCGGTCGTGACATCGGCCATGCCGCCCGGGATATGGTCGCCGATCTCGTGGCTGCGCCGCTGCATCCTTTCGCGCACCGTTTCGCGCGGAAGGTCGTGGGGAATCGCGACCCGCATCAGTTTTCGTCCTTTCCGGCGCCGTCGCCGTACCGGTAATCGAGGAAGCGGTGGCGCACCGCCAGGTCGTCCAGCGCGCCGTCGGCCAGCTGGCGGGTGACCGAATCGATCTCGCGGCTGATCCGGCCCAGCCCTTCGGCCAGCTGCTCGTCGGGCGTGGCCCCGGCGCGCCGTTCGCCGCGCAAGTGCGCGGGCACCTTGCGATAGGAATCGATCATCTCGGGCAAGTGCTCGCCGACCAGCTGGCGCACCTCGCGCACGGCGGGATGTTCCTGGTCCACGGTTTCGAGCTGGAGGCCGAGCGCGTCGAGCTGGACGCCGAGATCGTCGACGATCTTCGCCGCCGGCGGGGGCAGGGCCGGGCGCTGGTGTTCCAGCCACAGCTCGGTCCGCCCGACGAGGTCACGCGCGTTGCCCTTGTTCAGCTCCGCCCGGCGGGGGACCTTGATCCGGGGAAAGGCGGCGAAGACGCCGACCGCGACCACGATCGCGAGGAACGTGATCATGATCCCGGCAAAGCCGATCCCGTCGACGATCAGCCCGGCGACCATCGCCGCGGCGACGATCGCGCCCACGGCCAGGACGATCCGCTTGATCTTGCCCACCAGGTGGCGCGTCTTCAGCGCTGCCGACCCGCGCCCGATCGAGGCGCGGCGGTGATATCCCCCGGCGCGGTTTTCCGCCAGCGACCGGCGCGCATCGGCGAGGATCGCGTCGCTTTCGCGTGTCGTGTCCGCCATGCGCCGCCTAGCTTTCCAGCGCCAGGAGCGAAGGCTCCGAACCGATCTTGGCCTGGGCCTGGGCCTGGCCTTCGGCGCGCGCGATATAGCCTTTCGACTTCTCGACCTCGTCGCTCAGCACGGTCACCGTCTGTTTCATCGAATCGAGCGCGCGCAGCTTGAACTGGTCCACTTCGTCCATCGTGTCGTAGATGTTCTGGAACGCGCGCTGGAGCGTTTCGAGCGGGATCGTGCTCGACGCGGCCTGTTCGTGGATCTTGCCGGTCTGGTCGCGCAGCATCGTGCTGGTCGAATCGATGATCCCGGCGGTCGTGTCGTTGAGCGCCGAAATCTGTTGCAGCACCAGCCGCTGGTTGGTCATCGCCTCGCTCACCGTCACCGCGGTGCGCAGCGCGCCGACCGTGGTCGTGCTGGCGCGATCGACCCCTTTCACCAGCTCGACGTTGTTCTTCTTCACCAGGTCGAGCGCGAGGTAGCCCTGGACGCTCACCGCCATCTGGGTCAGCAGGTCCTGGGTGCGCTGGCGGACGTAGAAGAGCGCGGTCTCGCGGATCGCCTTGGCCTTGGCCGGATCGGTCGCGTCGAGTTCCGCCGCCTTGTCCTCCAGCCGCTGGTCGAGCGAGCGCGAGATGTGGATCATCTGCTCCAGGTTGCCCATCGCTTCCCACAGCTTGGCCCGTTCCACGTCGATCGCGGCATTGTCCATCAGCAGCTCGTCCTTGCCGTTGGAAAGCTTGTCGAGGATCTGCTGGATATGGGTCTGCGCGCTCTGGTAGCTGCGGAAATAGTCGTTGAGCTTGTTGCCGAAGGGGATGATGCCCAGCAGCTTCTTCGGGCCGGTCAGCTTGCCGCGGCGCGATGGGTCCAGTTCCTCCACCGTCCGGCGCAGTTCGGCCAGGTTGGCGCCGACCCCCTCGTCCTTGTCCATCGCGCGGATCGGCCGGTCGAGGAAGCGGTTGGAATGCTGCGAGGCGGCCATGATCTCCTTGCGGCCCATGTTGGTGATCTGGTCCACCTTCTGGCCGAACTCGGGCGAATTGGCATCGACCGCGACGAGATCGGCGACGAATTCGTCGACTTTCTCGTCCAGCTTCGATTTCTTCTCCTCGCTCACCGGCACCAGGCCCGCGGCCTTTTCCGGCGCGACCTGCGGCACCGGGTCGGGCGGGGTCAGTTCCAGATCGGTCTCGCTCGCCGTGGCGGTCTGATTGGTGGCCATACCTGCTTTTTCGCTCCTCGCGGCCGCGCCGGGCGGCCCTCTGCCTGGTGTATTAATGTCCTAAGACACGAATTTCAACAATTGCGCCCGCGGCGTCTGGCGCGAATGTCGGCTTTTTTCCGCGCATGGCAAGCGCTAAAGCCGGCGAATGGACAGCGAGGAAACAGGGGGCGGCGACACGGGGCGCAGCCCGGCCGCGGCGGCCGCGGCGGCGGTGCGACGCCCGCAGTGGTCGTTCCTGCGAGTGGTGGTGAGCTTCCGCCGCTGGTGGCGCGAAATGGTGGTCGAAACGGTCCACCAGGGCGAAGTCATAGAGCGCCGGCGCAAGGAATGCGCGCTCTCTTCCCGCTACCTGTTCATGACCGCGATGTCGGCCGGGATCGCGATCCTCGGCCTCCTGCTGTCCTCGCCCGCCGTGGTGATCGGGGCCATGCTGCTATCCCCGCTGATGGACCCGATCATGGGGCTCGGCTTCGCCCTGGCGATCGGCGACTATCGCTGGCTGCGCCAGTCGGCCCGCTCGCTCGCCTGGGGCACGGCGATGGCGGTGGGTCTCTGCGCGCTGATCGTGTTCATGTCGCCGTTGCAGGACATCACGCCCGAGATCGCCTCGCGTACGCGGCCGAGCCTGTTCGACCTGCTGGTGGCGCTGTTCTCCGCGCTCGCCGGTGCCTACGCGATGATCCGCGGGCGCGAGGGGACGATCGTCGGCGTCGCCATCGCCACAGCCCTCATGCCGCCGCTGGCGGTGGTCGGCTTCGGCCTCGCGACCGCGAACTGGACGGTCTTCTGGGGCGCGCTGCTGCTCTATATCACGAACTTCGTCACGATCGCGCTCACCGTCTGGGCGATGGCGCGCCTCTATGGCTTCAGCGTCACCCTGACCGAGCGGCAATCGCGCTGGCAGAACTTCGTCCTCGGCGCGGTCTTCGTCGCGCTGGTCGTGCCGCTGGGCCTCTCGCTGCGCCAGATCGCGTGGGAAGCGGCGGCTGCGCGGCAGGTGCGGACCGAGCTGGCGGAAAACTTCGGCAGCGCGGCGCGCCTGTCGCAGCCGGAGATCGAGTTCGATACCGACCCGATGCGGGTTTCCGCCTTCGTCTGGACGACCAGCCTGCAACCCGATGCCGAAGTGCGCGCCGAGGAGAGCCTGGCCCGCGCGCTCGGCACGCCGGTCGACGTGCAGCTCAAGCAGTTCCTCGTGCGCGACGAGCAGAGCGCGGAGGAGGCGCAGCTCGCCTCCGCCAAGGCGGCCGAGGAAGAGGCCGCGCGCGACCGGCTGGACGATCTCGCCGCCCGCCTGGCCGTCGCCGCGGGCACGAGCGAGGACGAGGTCCTGCTCGACCGGCAGCGGCGCCGCGCGCTGGTGCGGGCCGAGCCGCTGCCGGGCGCGGGCCTGGCGGCCTATGCCGCGCTCGAACAGCGGATTGCCGCGACCGAGCCGGAATGGCGGATCGAGCTGGTGCCGCCGGTCTCCGACCTGCCGCAGGTCGCCTTTGCGGGGGAAGAGCCCGACGAGCCCGCGCGCGAGGCGATCGCCCTCGCCGGCTGGAGCGCGAAGCGCCTCGGCCGGCCGCTGGTCGTTTCCGGGCCCGAGGCCGAGGCAGAGGCGGTTCGCGCCCTCCTGGCCGAACAGGGCGCGCGGGTGCGCCTGGGCGATGCGGGCGGGGCGCTGCGCCTCGCCTGGGGGGACGAGGCAACGCAGTAAGCCGCGACAGGGCCGGGCGGCGCGGGGCCCGCGGGCCCGACCGGCCGGGTCAGGCGGCCTGCATCAGCGGCAGCGGCTGGATTTCCCCGGCGAGGTAGAGCTTCTTCGCCTTGGCCCGGCTGAGCTTGCCCGAGCTGGTGCGGGGCAGCGTGCGCGGCGGGACCAGTTCGACCACGCAGTTCATCCCGGTGATGGAGCGGACCTTGTCGCGGATCTGTTCGTGCAGGCGCACGCGCTCTTCCGGGTCGGACACACGGCAATGGACCAGGACGGCGGGCGCTTCCTCGCCGTTCTCGGTCTCGACCGCGAAAGCGGCGATGTCGCCGTGGTTGAAGCCGGGAAGCTGTTCCACCGCCCACTCGATATCCTGCGGCCAGTGGTTCTTGCCGTTGATGATGATCATGTCCTTCGCCCGGCCGACGATGAACAGGTAGCCATTGGCCATGTAGCCCATGTCGCCGGTGTCGAGCCAGACGTCCCCGTTTTCCTTGGCGACCAGGCAATCGGTGGTCGCTTCCTCGTTGCGGAAATAGGAATGCATCACGCTCTTGCCGCGGCACCAGACCTTGCCGATCTTGTGATCGCCCTTGGGCTTCCCGTCCTCCCCGCGGATTTCCACTTCCATGCCAGGCAGCGGCTTGCCGCAGTTGACGATCGCGCGGTAGCGCGCCGGGCGGGAGAAATCGGCCCGGGTGCCCGAAAGCCGCTCTTCCTCGACCAGCTCGACGCGGATCCCCTCGCCCGGGGGCATGACGGTGACCGCCAGGGTCGCTTCCGCCAGGCCGTAGGACGGGGTGAAGGCGCTGGCGCTGAAGCCGGCATCGGCGAAGGCGTTGACGAAGTTCTGCATCACGTCGGGGCGGATCATGTCGGCCCCGTTGCCCGCGGTGCGCCAGCGCGAGAGGTCGAAGCGTTCGGCGACGCTGCTCTGGCTGGAAATGCGGCGGGCGCAGATGTCGTACCCGAAGGTGGGGGAATAGGACAGGGTATTGCCCTGGTTGCGGCTGATCAGGTCGAGCCAGGCGAGCGGGCGGCGCGCGAAATGCTCGGTCTTCAGGTAATCGACCGAGGCCTGGTTGGCGATCGGCGAGAGGAAGCAGCCGACGAGGCCCATGTCGTGATACCACGGCAGCCACGAGACGACCCGGTCGTTGACGCCCAGGTCCACCGCCGTGGCATGGCCGAACAGGTTGTGCAGCAACGCCTCGTGCGTGACCGCGACCCCGGTGGGGAAGCGGGTCGAGCCGGACGAGTACTGGAGATAGCAGATATCGTCGGGCTTCGCCTCGGGCAGCGGGCATTCGGGCGCCTCGCGCGCGGCGAAGCTGTCCCAGTCGGTGCCCTCGCACCCCTGGCGCCGGGCGGCCGCCTGCGCCATGTCGGCGATCTCGGGCGGGTAGATCAGCACCTTGGGATCGCAGCTTTCGAGCTGGACCGCGAGCTGGTCGATATAGCTTTCCTTGCCGCCGAAGCTGGTCGGCAGGGGCAGGGGGACGGGCCAGGCCCCGGCATAGACGCAGGCGCAGAACAGGGCCGCGAACTCGGGCCCCGTCTCCGCGATCAGGGCGACGCGGTCTTCCCTGCCGATCCCCGCGGCGACCAGCCGGTGGGCCATGGCCAGCGCATCCTGCCGCATCTCGCGATAGGGATAGGGGCGCTCCAGCGTTCCGCGCATGTCGTGGAAATTGAGCCCCTTCTCGCTCCGCGCCGCGTAATCGATCGCTTCGCTGAAGGTCGCAAAGTCCGACCGCCGGCGCGGCAGCGCGCAGTCATTCGGGGTCGGAATCAGGTTGGTTTCTGTCATGTCTGGAGGCGTTACCCGTCATTTGCGCGCAACATGGCGCGTGCATTGTCCCCTATAAGCGACGCTCTTTATCCCGTGCCCGGCGACGTTTCAAACTTTCCCATTTCCCAACGAGTGTGGCACGAATAAGGCCGCATGGCCGACCACAGCATGAACAAGCGGCGAACGCGCCGCCAGCCGAGGCCGCTCGATGCCGCGCGGCTGGAGGAACTGGCGCTCGCCTACGTCGCGCGCTTCGCCACCAGCACGGGCAAGCTGGAGGGCTATCTCGCGCGCAAGCTGCGCGAACGGGGATGGGAAGGCGAAAGCCCGCCCGATCCCGCAGCGATCGCCGCGCGCTTTGCCGATCGCGGCTATATCGACGACGAAAGCTATGCCCGCAGCCGGGCGGAAGGGCTGCTGCGGCGCGGCTATGGCGCGCGGCGGATCGACGAGACGCTGCGCGGCGCGGGGATCGGGGGGGCGCTGCGCGAGGCGGTGGGCCCGGGCGAGGGCGCGCGCCGGGCCGCGGCCCTGCGGCTGGCGCGCAAGCGGCGCTTTGGCCCGTTCGCACCGGAACCGCCCGACCGCGAACGGTGCGAGAAACAGATTGCCGCGATGGTGCGCGCGGGCCATGGATTCGAACAGGCCCGCGCGGTAATCATGGCGGCCAGCGTGGGCGAGGCGGAGGAATGGGCCGCCGAAGCCCCGCACGACTGATTGCGCCGACTGACTGCACCGACTGACTGCACCGACTGACCGCGTACACTTGCGCCGACCGACCGACAGGGGACCGCCCATGCGCCGCACGACAGCCGTTATTTTCCTGGCGCTGGCCGCCGCCTGTTCGCCCCAGGCCGGGGCCGGCGGGGCAGCGGCGGCGACCGCTGCGCCCGGCGAGCGCCACGAGGTGCTGCGCCACCCGGTCTCGGGCCTGGAGATCGTCGAGCTGGAGGTCGCGACCGGGACGGGGCGGCACAGGTTCGCGGTCGAGGTCGCGCGCACCCCGCGCGATCAGGCCCAGGGCCTGATGTTCCGCACCCAGCTGGGCGAGAACGAGGGGATGCTGTTCCCGCGCGACCCGCCCGACATCGCCAGCTTCTGGATGAAGAACACGCCCCTGCCGCTGGACATCATCTTCATCGGCCCGGACGGGCGGATCATCAATATCGCGGCCGAGACCGTGCCCTATTCGCTCGACCCGGTGGTCGCCGCGGGGCCGACCGCGGCCGTGCTGGAACTGCGCGGCGGGCGCGCGGCCGAACTGGGCATCGGCCCGGGCGACCGGGTCGAATGGCCGGTCCACGGGGCAGCACGCGCGCGATAATGCACCGGCCGGTCGATTGGGCGCTTGGCCGCGCGGGCCGAATCGGCTAACCGCCCGCTTCATGAAATTCCTGGCCAAGATCTTCACCTGGTGGGATGGCGCGACCATCGGCACGCTGCTGCACAGCTGGCGCCACGGGGAACATGTGGGCACCGACGCGCAGGGCAACCGCTATTACCGCTCGCGCCGCAAGTCGGCCGACGGGCGCGAGCGGCGCTGGGTGATCTACGAAGGCGCGAACGACGCCAGCCGGGTGCCGTCCGAATGGCACGGCTGGCTGCATGGGGCGTTCGACGACGTGCCCGAAAGCCACCTGCCCCCGGCGCGGATCTGGGAAGCCGACTTCACCCCCAATGCCACCGGCACCCAGGGGGCCTACCTCCCGCAAGGGGCGCTGCAGCGCGGCGGCCGCCGGGCGGCGGCGACAGGCGATTACGAAGCGTGGTCGCCGGACAGTTGAACATGCGCGTCCTCGCCGGGCTGCTGGCCGGTGCCGTGGCCCTGGCCGGCTGCTCCCCCGGAGCGTCCGAATCCGACGCCCCCGAAACCGAAGCCGCCGGAACCGGAGCCCCCGAAACCGAAGCCCAGGCTGGCGATGGCGCGGCAACAGGCGCCGCGGGCGATGCCGCGCCCGCCCTTGGGGCGAGCGACGACGCCGCATCCGAGAGCGCGGCGGGCGAGGTCGAGGCGACGCCGATGGAAGAGCGCGTGGCCACGCTCGGCCTGCTGAACAAGCGCAACAACCTGTCGCAGGACCTCGAGATGACGCCCGGCGAATCGCGCCGCGTGGGCAATGTGATCGTGCGCCTCGCCGCGTGCGAGCGGACCGCGCCGTGGGAAATGCCGCGCGAAACCGGGGCGTTCGTCCAGGTCCTCGTGCGCGATAACGCGGCCGAGGGCGAGGGGCGCTGGGACAAGGTCTTTTCCGGCTGGCTGTTCCGCAATTCGCCCAGCCGCAACGTCGTCGAGCACCCGATCTACGATGTCTGGGTGAAAGACTGCGCGATGAGCTTCCCGGGCGAGGAAGATCCCGCCTCCGCCAGCAACGCGGCATAGGCTTCGGGCAAGGCCAGCCCGGGCCGTCCGCGGGCGCTTTCCAGCAATGCGCGATAGTGCGCCTGCGGAATTTCCACCGCGCCCAGCGAGGCGAGGTGTTCGGTCATGAACTGGCAATCGAGCAGCGCGAAGCCGGCCCGCTGCATCAGCGCGACGAGCCAGGCCAGCGCCACCTTCGATGCATTGTCGGCCCGGCTGAACATCGATTCGCCGCAGAAGGCCCGATCCACCGCCAGGCCGTAGAGGCCGCCCACGAGCGCGCCGTCGCGCCAGCATTCGATCGAGTGGGCATGGCCTTCGCGATTGAGCGCGAGGAAACTGCTTTCGATCCGGCGGCTGATCCACGTCCCGCCCCCGTCGTCGCGCGGGGCGGCGCAGGCGCGCAGGACATCGCCGAAGGCGCGGTTGCAGGTGACTTCGAACCGGTCGCGCCGCAGGACCTTGCGCAGCGATCGGGTGCAGCGAAAACCGTCGAGCGGGATGATCGCCCGCTGCCGCGGCTCGACCCAGAACAGCTCGGCATCGTCGCGCCCGTCGGCCATCGGGAAAATGCCGTTGCGATAGGCGTGCAACAGCATCTCGGACGGGATCGGGCCTTGCGCGGGCGCGTGCATGGGGGCGGCCTTAGCCCCGGCCGCCGCGGGTGAACAGGGGCGGCGGCGGGTGCCCGCGCGCGGGCAGGGCCGCTGCCGGCCCGCGTTCGCGCCGCCTTGCCAAGGGGCGTGCTTGGCTCTAGAGGGCGGCTCCGCCTGCAGGGGTGTAGCTCAGTTGGTAGAGCATCGGTCTCCAAAACCGAGGGCCACGGGTTCGAATCCTGTCACCCCTGCCAGGCGATTTCCCCCCGATCGCCGCTTTCCGTCGCCGCCACTCGCGCCGCTTGCCGGCCGTGCCGCCGGGCCCTAAGCCCGCGCACGTCATGGAATTCGACGATCTCCTGCGCCGCTATTTCGCGGCCGACGACCTTGCCGCGGTGCGGCCCGAGGCCCTGGCCGCGGGGATCGAGCGGTGCCAGGTGGACCTGGGGCTGGAGCGTGATCCGGGCAAGCGCTTCGCGCTCTGGGCCCTTCTCCACATGCTGGGCGCCGCGCCTGATCTCGACGTCGCGTTCGAGGACGAGGGCGAGCGCGAGGCCGCGCGCAATTTCATGGACCTGCTGGACGCCGCCGGGCCGCGATAGCCGCCGCCCGCCGCGCGTGCAGCGGAAGGTTCGGGCCGGGGCGGGTCAGGCCTGGGCGGGTCAGGCCTAGGCGGGTCAGGCCGGACGGTCGAGCCGCTGCGCGATCCGGACCGCGAAGGCGATCAGGAAGGGCACGAGCACCAGCGAGAGGACGATCTTGGCCAGGGCCTGTCCGGCGATCAGCGAGCCGATCTCGCGCTCCCCGCCGAAGGCGAGGGTGATGAAGATCACCGAATCGATCGCCTGGCTGAGCGCGGAGGCGATCGCGCCGCGGATCATCAGGCCGATACTGCCCCGCGCGCCCTTGCCGTCGTCGGCACCGGCGCCGCGCAGGCGCGAGAAGATCCAGACATTGAGCAGCAGCGAGACGAGATAGGCGACCGGCCCGGCGGCCATGATTCGCGGGGTCGTGGCATGGATCAGCTGGAATGCCTCGAGCCCTTCGGGCCACATCGCCGGATCGGCCGGCAGGCGCAGGACCAGCAGGATCAGGACGATCGACACCGCCAGCGGCAGGAAACCCCAGACCACCAGCCGGTTGGCCGCCGCCGAGCCGTGGATCTGGGCCGTCGCGCTGGACAGGACGACCAGGACCAGGAAGGCGAAGATCCCCGCCTCCACCCCCAGCGCGGTGGGCCAGAGCATGACCTGCTTCACCGCCAGGAACCCGGCGAGCACGGTCATCCCGCCGTAGAGGAGGGCGAAGACGAACAGTGAACGGGGCAGCGAAGGCGCGGTCGGGTGGCTGGCAGGCGTGTCGTTCATCGCCCCGGATTATGGGCTGGCGCGCGAAAAGGGAAGCGTGGCCAACCGGCTACCGGCGTTTGACTGTGGATGCGCGGCAGGCAAGAGAGGGCCTGCCCCATCGCGCGCAATTCGGATTCTCACTTTTATGCACCCAGTCGTTGCCAGCCTGCTCGGGATCGTCGCGATCCTGGCGATCGCCGTCCTGCTTTCCACCGCGCGGCGGCGGATAAGGTTGCGGATCGTCATCGCCGCCTTCGCGCTCCAGGCGCTGCTCGCCTTCCTCGTCCTGCGCACGCCCTGGGGCCGGGCGACGATCCGCGCGATGAGCGACGGGGTCGCGGCGCTCCTGTCCTACGCCGATGCCGGCACGGCCTTCCTGTTCGGGGCCGACAACCCGCTGGCCAACACTTTCGCGCTCGGCGCCCTGCCGGTGATCGTGTTCTTCGCCTCGCTCGTCTCGATCCTCTATTACCTCGGCATCATGCAGCGCGTCGTGCGCTGGGTGGGCGGGGCGATCGCCTGGGTCACGGGCATCAGCCGGGTCGAATCGCTGGGCGCGGCGGCCAATATCTTCGTCGGGCAGAGCGAAAGCCCGCTGGTCGTGCGCCCCTATCTCGCCGCGCTCGCCCCCAGCCGCCTGTTCACGCTGATGAGCGTGGGCATGGCCGGCGTCGCGGGAACGATCCTGGCCGCCTATGCCGGGCTGCTGGGCGCGGAGTACCTGCCATTCCTGCTCGCCGCCGCGTTCATGTCGGCCCCGGGCGGCATCCTGATGGCCAAGATCATCATGCCCGACGAGGACGAGGCTTCGCCCGAGGCCGAAGGCGAGATCGCCCTGCCGCGCACACGGATCAGCGCCGAAGGCCCGGCCGCGATCACCGAAGGGGGCAAGGCGCACGAAGTCGAAGTGGCCGAGACGTTCGAGGAAGGCCAGCGCCCCGCCAACGTGATCGAGGCGGCGGCCCAGGGCGCGCAGACCGGCGTCAAGCTGGCCGTGGCGGTGGGCGCGATGGTCCTCGCCTTCGTTGCGCTCGTGGCGCTCGCAAACGGCCTGCTGGGCGCGGTCGGCGGATGGTTCGGGATGCCCGAGTTGTCGTTCCAGATGGCGCTGGGCTGGCTGTTCTCGCCGGTCATGTTCCTGATCGGCGTCCCGTGGGAGGAAGCGGGCGTGGCCGGCGGCCTGTTCGGAACCAAGATCGTGCTCAACGAATTCGTCGCCTTCATCGAACTGGGCCAGATCGATATGCTGACCGATCGCAGCCGCGCGATCGTGACCTTCGCGCTGTGCGGCTTCGCCAATTTTTCCTCGATTGCCATCCAGATGGCGGTTACGGGCGGGCTTGCACCGAATCAGCGCCCCGTCATCGCCAGGCTCGGTCTGCGCGCGCTCGCCGCGGGCAGCCTCGCCAACCTGATGAGCGCGGCGCTGGCCGGCCTGTTCCTGCCCTATTGAACGCCCGCCCCTCAAAGCCCGCTAGAGTTCCGCCCATGTCCGACATCGCATCCGTTTCCATCGCCCGCCCGCTGTCCGAAGTCTCGGAAGAAATCGGCCGCAGTTTCGAGGAATACGGTTTCGCGGTGATCCGTGACCACGGCATCCCGGCGGACCTGATCGCGCGGGCGGAAGACCTGTCGAAGGCGTTCTTCGCCCTGCCCGACGCGGTCAAGCGCGCCTATCACGTTCCCGGTGGCGGCGGCGCGCGCGGCTATACCCCCTTCGGCACCGAGAAGGCGAAGGACGCCGAAGTCCACGACCTCAAGGAATTCTGGCACGTCGGGCGCAGCTTGCCCGAAGGGCACCCGCTGTCCGAATTCATGGCGCCCAATATCTGGCCGGCGGAGATCGACGGCTTTCGCGAGACGTTCGAGGCGCTCTATGCCGCGTTCGAACAGGCCGGCGGCCGCGTGCTGGAAGCGATCGCGCTGCACCTGGGGCTGGAGCGGACCTGGTTCGCGCCGACGGTGGAGGACGGCAACTCGGTCATGCGCCTGCTCCACTATCCGCCGCTGACCGGGGCCGATGCCGAAGGCGCGATCCGCGCGGCCGCGCATGGCGACATCAACACGATCACCCTGCTGCTCGGCGCGGAGGAGGCGGGGCTCGAACTGCTGACCGCGGGCGGCGAGTGGAAGGCGATCGACGTGCCCGAAGGGGCGCTGGTGGTGAACATCGGCGACATGCTCGAACGCCTGACCAACGGGAAGCTGCGTTCGACCACCCACCGCGTGGTCAACCCGCGGGGCGAGGCGGCCTATCGCTCGCGCTATTCGATGCCGTTCTTCCTCCACTTCCGGCCCGACTTCACGATCGAGACGCTGGAAAGCTGCATCGACCCCGATGCGCCGGGCGATCACCCCGAGCCGATCTCGAGTCACGACTTCCTGATGCAGCGCCTGCGCGAGATCAATCTCGCCTGAATCGCGCCCGCAAGCGGGCCCGGGCCAGTTTTTTCGCGCAATGTTGCATTGCAGCAACAGCCCGAAACCCGCGGAAATCCGGGGCTGATGCCGAGCGGCCACAGATGCCGTGCGAGTTTCGCGGGAACTGTCACTTTCCGGTAACAAATCCGACTTCCTAGCGTCGCGGTTCGCAACTATCGGGCCGGCAGCCACTTTCACCTGCCCAACCGAGCCTCACCGAAGGGATCGTAAATGAAGCTCAAGTATCTCCTAGCCGCCAGCGTCGTCAGCCTGTCCGCCTCGGCCCTCATGCCGAGCGTGGCCCACGCGCAGTCGACCGGCTCCGTCGATTTCGAAGACGAGGAAATCATCATCGTCACCGGTTCGCGCGCGACCGATGTCGGCGGTGTCGATATCCCCGATACGCCGAAGGCGAAGCAAGTCCTCACCGACGAAGTCATCCGCCGCCAGCGCCCCGGCCAGACGGTGAACGACATCATCAACCTGGTGCCCGGCGTCAGCTTCCAGAACAACGACCCCTGGGGTTCGGGCGGCGGTGGCTTCACCATCCGCGGCTTCGGCGCCGATCGCGTGTCGCAGACGGTGGACGGCATCCCGCTGAACGATTCGGGCAACTACGCCCTCTACACCAACCAGCAGGTCGATCCCGAGGTGCTGGAACAGGTCAACGTCAACCTCGGCGTGACCGACGTCGACAGCCCGACGGCCTCGGCCGCCGGCGGCACCGTGAACCTGCGCACCCGCGTCCCGTCCGAGACTTTCGGCGTGGTCGCCTCGGCCACGTACGGCAACGTCCTGGCCGAAGCATCGGGCGATCGCCCCTATGTTCGCGCCTTCGGCATGGTCGACACCGGCGACTTCACCGGTTTCGGCACCCGCGCCTTCGCCTCGGCGTCGTGGACGACCTACGACAACCCGTTCAACAACTACGGCAAGGTCCGCAAGCAGCAGTATAACGGCCGGATCTACCAGGAACTGGGTGCCAACGGCGACTTCGTCTCGATCGCCGGCCACTACAACCAGAACCGCAACAACTTCTTCGGTTCGCAGAACGTCCTGGCGCTCAAGGAGCTGGTGACCAGCCGGCCCGGCAGCGACCGGTTCTACGAAATCAACTATCCCTGCACCGTGGCCAGCGTGCCCGGCGTGTTCGAAACGCCCGCCGACCTTGCCGATCCGGCCAACCAGGATGGGGACGGCAACTACATCGATCCCGATGGCGTGAACGGCTGCGGCGCCGAATTCGATCGTCGCTTCAACCCGTCGAACACCGGCAACATCCGCGGCTCGTCGCGCTTCACGCTCAGCGACGGCCTGATCCTGACGGTCGATCCGAGCTTCCAGTACGTCAAGGCGAATGGCGGCGGCAACGAAGAGCTGCTCGAAGGCACGCGTACGATCAACGGGGTCGAATACACCGGCTTCATCGGCGGGCGCTACTACTACGGTCGCGACCTCAACGGTGACGGCGACATGCTGGACGAAGTCAGCGGTTTCGATCCCAGCCAGACGCAGACGCGCCGCTACGGTGTGATCGCGAACCTGATCTACGACATCAATCCCGATCACCGCGTTCGCCTTGCCTATACGCTCGACCATGCGCGTCACCGGCAGACCGGTCAGACCTCTATGGCGGACATCAATGGCGACATTCCGGACGTTTTCCCGATCAACGACCCGCTGCTGACCGCGGACGGTTTCGAACTGAACAAGCGCAACCGCCTGTCCTACGCCATCCTGAACCAGGTTTCGGGTGAGTACCGCGGCATGTTCGGCGCGATGACCGTCGTCGCCGGCCTGCGCGTGCCGTTCTTCAAGCGCGAACTGAACCAGTACTGCTACACCACCTCGGCTTCGGGCTACGTCGATTGCCTGGGCGACCAGGACACGACCGCCTACGAGGCGGCCAATCCGAACGCCGCTCCGCCGCAGGAACGCACTTACAAGTACGACAAGTTCCTGCCCAACGTCGGCCTGACCTACGATTTCGGTGCGGCCTCGGTCTTCGCGAACTATGCGAAGGGCATCTCGGTCCCGGGGACCGACCCGCTCTATGACTCGCTGTTCCTCGCCGACGTGCGCGACTCGCAGCCGGTTCCCGAAACCACCGACAGCTTCGACCTGGGCGTGCGCTTCGGCTTCGGCAATGTCACCGCGCAGCTGGCCGGCTGGTACACCCGGTACAACAACCGCCTGGCCTCGGCCTACGATCCGGTGCTGGAAGAAACGCTGTTCCGTAACCTCGGCCGGGTCGACAAGTACGGCCTCGACGGCTCGATCGCTTGGAACCCGACGCCGAACACGCTGCTCTACGTCTTCGGTTCGATCAGCGAATCGGAAATCAAGGACGACGTGGTCGGTGGCCAGTGCTACCTCGACGACGGCGACCCGACCCCGGCCGAATACGGCTGCACGGCGGCCAACATCGGCGAGGACTACTTCCTCCCGACGGCCGGCAAGCGCGAGAGCGGCTCGCCGAAGTACACGGTCGGCGCGCGTGGCCAGGTCGCCTTCGGCGCGCTCGAACTGGGCGCGCAGGTGAAGTACACCGGCAAGCGCTACATCAACGACCTGAACGTCGACACCGTGCCGTCCTACACGCTGGTCGATCTCGACCTGCGCTACGACCTCGGTGAAATCGGCGTCGGCCAGAACGCGGCGATCCAGGTGAACATGACGAACCTGTTCGACGAACGCTACGTCGGCTACTTCGGCGGTTCGCTGGACAACACGCCGTTCGCGCAGATCGGCGCGCCGCGCGCGGGCAGCATCTCGCTCATCATCGGCTACTGATCGCCGGCCGCGGCGGGAAACCGCCGCGCGCCGACACGAAAGACGGCGGCGTCCCCTGGGGGCGCCGCCGTTTTTTCTTGTCCGGCGCACGCGGACCTGGCGCTATCGCGTGCGGGAACCGCGCGGGGGGCGCGCGGATTTCGCATGGTGGGAGGTGATCCGCACTATGGCAGATCGGCAGGGGGCGCAGCAGGCACGCGGCCGCGGCGGGTTCGCATCGGCGCGGCGCAGGCCGCGCCTGGGCACGCTGGCGCTGGTCGCGCTGCTGCACGTTCTCGCCGTCTATGGCCTCGCCAAGGCCTTTGCCCCCGACTTCACCGGCTCGGTCGAGCGCGAGGTGATGGAGGCGATCACCGTCACCGTGACCACCCCGCCCGAGGAACTGCCCGATCCCGAGCCGGAGCCCGATCCCGGCGCCGCGGGGGAGGAAGGGCGCGAGGCGACACCGCGCGAAGTGACCGCGCCCGAACCGCCGGTGCGGGTCCAGCCCCCGGTGCCGGTGCCGCAGGCATCCTCCACCGGCACGGCAGCGAGCTCGGGCGCGCGCGAGCGCGGCGAGGGCACCGGCGCGGGCGGCACGGGCACCGGCACGGGCAGCGGGCAGGGCGGCGGCGGCGCGGGGGGCGGCGCGGTGAACAAGCCCGTCCACGTTTCGGGCGGGATCGACGACGCGCGCGATTACCCGGTGCCCGAGGGCGGGCGCGCCGCGCGGCGCGGGACCGAGGTGATCGTGCGGGTGATCGTGGGCACCGACGGCCGGGCCTCCAACTGCACCGTCTATCGCCCCAGCCCCGACCCGGAGGCAGACCGGATCACCTGCCGCCTGGTGACCGAACGGTTGCGCTTCCGCCCGGCGACCGATGCCGCGGGCAACCCGGTCCCGGCGCCGTTCTACTGGCGGCAGCGCTGGTTCTAGGCCGCGCCGTGCAGGCCGGGCGCGCGGCTTGCGCCTTGCCCTCGGGCGCGAGGTGGCCGATGACGGGGCGGGCATGAGCGAGACGATTCACCCGATCATCCTGTGCGGGGGCAGCGGCACCCGTCTCTGGCCCCGCAGCCGCGCGGTGCGGCCCAAGCCTTTCCTGCCGCTGCTGGGCGAAAGCTCGCTGTTCGAACAGACCCTGGCCCGCTGCTCCGGCGAAGGGTTCGCCCCGCCGCTGGTCGTGGCGGGCGAGCGCCACGTGGCGCTGGTGGAGGAACAGGGAACGCCGGACATGCGGCTGGTCGTCGAACCGGCGGCGCGCAACACGGCCCCGGCGATCGCGCTCGCCGCGAACCTCCTGCCGGGCGAGGCGATCATGCTCGTCTGCCCCAGCGACCACCACATCGCCAATACCGATGCCTTCCGCCGCGCGGTGACGGCGGCGGCGGGTCTGGCCGCCGAAGGGCGGCTGGTCGCCTTCGGCATCGCGCCCGACGGGCCGGAAACCGGCTATGGCTATATAGAGCGTGGCGCACCGATAGAGGGTGGCGGGTGCGAGATCGCCCGCTTCGTCGAGAAACCCGATGCCGAGCGGGCGCGCGCCTTCCTCGCCGCGGGCGGGTTCGACTGGAACGGCGGCATCTTCGCCTTCCGCGCCGACACGTTCCGCGAAGAACTCGCCGCCTATCGGCCGGCGATGGCCGAAGGCGCGGCCCGCGCCGTGGCGCAGGGGGCCTGGGACGGCGCGCACTTTCACCCCGACGCAGCCGCTTTCGCCGAAGTCGAGGGCGAATCGATCGACTACGCGGTGATGGAGAACACCGGCCGCGCCGCGCTGGTGCCGGTGGCGATGGGCTGGTCCGACATCGGCTCGTGGTCCGCGCTGCGCGACGCGCGCCGCGCCGGCGGCGACGCGCGGGATGGCGGGCCCGACCGGCAGGGCAACGTGGCGCGCGGCCCGGCCGAACTGGTCGATTGCCGCAATGTCATGGTCGACAGCGACGGGCCGCGCGTGTCGTGCATCGGCCTCGACGACGTGATCGTGGTGGTCGACGGGGACGAGGTGCTGGTAACCAGCGCCGGCGGCGCGCAGCGCGTCGGCAAGCTCGACGGGGCGCGCAGGCAATGAGCGGGCGCCTGCTCCCCACCAGGGCCGTGGCCAAGGTCTGGGGGCGCGACAGCCTGCCCGAACCTTTCGCCGCGCCGGAAGGGGAGCGGATCGGGGAAATCTGGTTCGAACCGCCCCCCGAACTGCCCGAGATCCTGGCGAAATACCTGTTCACGAGCGAGAAGCTCTCGGTCCAGGTCCATCCCGACGATGCCCAGGCCCCGCCCGGCGCGCGCGGGAAGGAGGAATGCTGGCTGGTGCTCGACGCGGAGCCGGGGGCCACGCTCGCGATCGGGTTCGAACGGCCGCTGTCGGCCGAGGCGATCCGCGCCGCCGCGCTCGACGGCTCGATCGAGCGGCTGCTCGTCTGGCACCCGGTGCGCGCCGGCGATTTCTTCTATCTTCCCGCCGGGACGGTCCACGCGATCGGGCCCGGCCTGTCGCTGGTCGAGATCCAGCAGAACAGCGACGTGACCTATCGCCTCTACGACTATGGCCGCCCGCGCGACCTGCATCTCGACGAAGCGGTCGCGGTGGCGAGAGGCGCGCCTTACGACGCCGCGCGCTATCGCCGCAGCACGGGCGAAGGCGCGGCGACACTGGTGGATGGCCCGCGTTTCCGGCTCGACCGCGTGGCCGGTGCCCCCGGCGCGGCAGTCGCCGCGCGCTATCGCGGGCCCTTGCTGGTCATGCCGCTGGATGGCGCGGTCGCCGTCGGCGACCGACAGGTCGCGGCCGGGCAATGCGCGCTGGCAGGCGGGCTGGGCGACGTTGACTTCGCCGCATGCCGCTTGGCCCTGCTGACCCAGCCGGTCCGCGCCGCCGGGGCCGGCGGCTAAGCGCGAAAAAAGGCCCGGCGCTGGAAATCCAGCCCCGGGCCCGGTCTTCTTCGGAGAAGAAATCAGCGCAGCAGCGAAAGAACGTTCTGCTGGCTCTGGTTGGCCTGCGACAGCATCGCGGTCGAAGCCTGGCTGAGGATCTGCGCCTTGGCGAGCGCGGTCGTTTCAGCCGAATAATCGGTGTCTTCGATGCGCGACCGCGCGTCGGAGAGGTTCGTGACGTTGTTGCTCAGGTTGTTGACCGCCGATTCGAGGCGGCTCTGCCCGGCACCGAGCGAAGCGCGCGTCGCGGCGACTTCGGCCAGGGCAGCGTCGACCGTGTCGATCGTGGTGCTGGCGTTGGCCGAGGTATCCACCGCGAGGGTCGACATGTCGGTCGTGATCGCGGTCGAGGTCAGCGTGACCGTGTCGCCGCTGTTGGCGCCGACCTGGATGTCGAGCGTCACGTCGGCGGCCGTGTCGAACACGGCATTGCCGTTGAACTCGGTGTCCGAGATGATGCTGGCGATCTGCGCCTTCAGCTCGGTCACTTCCGAATCCATGTAGCCACGATCGGAATCCTGGTACGAACCCGAGGCCGACTGCACGGCCAGTTCGCGGACGCGCTGCAGCATGTTGGTGACTTCGTTCAGCGCGCCTTCGGCGGTCTGCGCCATCGAGATGCCGTCGTTGGCGTTGCGAATGCCCTGGCTCATGCCGCGGACCTGCGCCGTCATGGTCGTGGCGATGGCGAGGCCGGCGGCGTCGTCCTTCGCGCTGTTGATGCGCTTGCCGGTCGACAGGCGCTCCATCGCGGTGCCCAGGGCCTTGTCGGCCGCGGTCGAGGCATTCGCCGCACGCATCGCGCTGGTGTTGGTATTGATAACAGCCATTGTTCAAACTCCCACAATGCTCTTCGAACGCTCCCCCCGAGAAACCCATCCTGGGCGGTAGCTGGAGCGAAGACCGGCAGGGCCGCGAAAAGTTTTAGGGGGTCGGCGCAGATTTCGGCCGATACGTATTTTCCCTTAAGTTGATTTCGCCGTTAACCATTAAGTCGATGTTGCCCATGCCGGCTCCAATACCGCTCGCGAACGGAACTTGGTTAATCAGCAGGGGGCTGAAGTGGGAACGATCGAGCGGACGGAAGGCTTCGAGAAAGCTCACGCACCGGTGGCAGGCAAGTTCGCGGGCATTGCATCCTCGCTCCTGCCGCGCCGGCCGGTGCACCTGGCGGATGCCGGCGAGGCGGGGGCGGGCAGGATGCCCAATGCCATTGCGCTGGACCGCGCCGACAGGCCGGCCATCGACCGCCAGGGAACCGGGGCCAGGCTGACATATGCCGACCCGGTTTCGGAAGCGACCTTCGGCGCGCTCGTCGCGCTGGTCGCCGGGGCGGGCGGCGGGCCGGTCGCGGCCGACCCGGAATCGCTTTCGGTCCTGGCGCTGGCCGACCGGCTGGCGCAGACCGACATCCCGGTCCTGATCAACGGGCCGACCGGCACCGGCAAGGAAGTCCTGTCGCAGTTCATCCACAATCGCAGCGCGCGGCGCGACAAGCCGTTCGTGGCGGTCAACTGCGCGGCCATTCCCGAAACCATGCTCGAGGCATTGCTGTTCGGCCACCAGAAGGGCGCCTTCACCGGCGCCAACGCGGCCGGCGAAGGCTTCTTCCGCGCGGCAGAGGGCGGCACGCTCCTGCTCGACGAGATCGCGGAAATGCCGCTCTCGCTCCAGGCCAAGCTGCTGCGCGCCTTGCAGGAAGGCGAAGTCGTTCCGGTCGGCGCGACCACCCCGGTCAAGGTCGACGTGCGGATCATCGCCTGCGCCAACCGCGACCTGCCGCTGGAGGTGGAGGAAGGCCGCTTCCGCGCCGACCTGTTCTATCGCCTCAACGTCTTCCCGATGACGCTGTCGGCCCTGCGCGAGCGGCCGACCGACATCGTCCCGCTCGCCTTCGCCATGCTGCTGCGCCATGCGCCGCGGGGGGCGAAAGTGCCGTGGCTGACCGACGGCGCGATCGCCATGCTCAAGCAGCACGGCTGGCCGGGCAATATCCGCGAACTGGAAAACGTCATGCGCCGGGCCCTGGTCCTGGCCGGCGATGTCGATGCGATCGGCACCGGACACATCGTGTTCGATCGCCCGGCGCGCCTGGTCGATCGCGAAGCCGCCGCGCCCGCCGCGCCGGCAGTATCCGCGCCGGCAGCGGCAGAGGCCGCCCCGGCCGGGGACATGCCCGCCGCCCCCACCGGGCCGGTCGCGGGCAGGAAACTGTCGAAAGTGGTCCAGCTTTCCGAAGCGCGCGCGATCATGGAAACGCTCGACGCCTGCGGCGGCAAGCGGGCCGAGGCCGCGCGCCAGCTGGGCATTTCCGAGCGCACGCTGCGTTACCGGCTGGCGTCTTTCCGTGAAGCCGGCCTGGCCGTGGGAGGCCGCCGATGAGCGCGATCAACGGGATGGGCGGCGCCGGCTCGGTCCAGCAGATCATGGCCCTGCGCCAGCAGATCCTGGAACGGTCCAGCACGCTGCAGGAAATCCACCAGACGCGCGAGGTCGGCGGCGCCGCGCCCGCCGCCGAACCGGCCGCCGGCGGCGGCTTTGCCGATACGCTGCGCGATGCGCTGGACGGGGTGAACGAGGCCCAGTCGCGCGCCTCCGCGCTGACCGAGGGCTACGAACGCGGCGAAGTGACCGACATCGCGAAAGTCATGCTCGCGCGGCAGGAAGCCGGCGTCGCCTTCGAGGCGACATTGCAGGTCAGGAACAAGCTGTTGTCCGCCTACCAGGACATCATGCGGATGGGGGTCTGATAGATGAGCGAACTCGTTCCCGCCAATGCCTCCCCGGGCTCGCTGCTCGCGCCGCTGCGCGGCGGCGGCGGCTCGTTCCGCGACCGCGCGGCGCAGTTCGTCGCGCAGCCGGCGGTGAAGAAGGCGCTGCCGTGGTTCGCCGGGCTCGCGCTCGCGGGCCTGCTCGCGCTCGTCTGGGCCGGGCTCTCGCCCGCACCGCAGCGGATGCTCTACTCCTCGCTCGGCGATGCCGAGCGTGCCGGCGTCGTCAGCGCGCTCGACGCGGCATCGATCGACTACACGATCGACAACGACACCGGGGCGCTGAGCGTCGGCGAGGACGATCTCTACCGCGCGCGCATGGTCGTCGCCTCCGACGGCGCGCTCGCGACGCCGGAGACCGGCCAGCAACTGCTCGATTCGTTGCCGATGGGGGCCAGCCGCACGCTCGAGGGCGACCGCCTGCGCGCGGCGCAGGAACGCGACCTGATGCTGACGATCAAGGAAATCGACGGGGTCGAATCGGTCCGGGTCCACCTGGCCAAGGCCGAACGCTCGGTCTTCGTGCGCGACAGCGTGCCGCCGACCGCCTCGGTCATGCTGCGCATGGCGCGCGGCCGCCAGCTTTCGGATTCGCAGGTCACCGCGATCGCCAACCTCGTCGCCGGGTCGGTGCCGGGGCTGTCGATCGATTCGGTCCGCATCGTCGACCAGCACGGGCGGCTCCTGTCCGAACCGCAGGGCGGCGACAGCGACGGGCTGGAACTTCAGAGCCGGATGGAGGCGAAGCTGCGTTCGCAGATCGACCAGCTGCTGACCCCGATGATCGGGGCGGAGAACTTCTCCAGCGAGATACAGGTCGCGCTCGACATGAACGAGGTGACCTCGGCCCGCGAAAGCTACGACAAGGACGGCGCGGTGCGCCGCGAGACGACGCAGACCTCGACCGCGGCGGCGATGGGCCCGGCGGCCGGCGTCCCCGGCGTCCTCGCCAATACCCCGCCGCCCGCGCCCGAGGCGGTCGAAGACGCGCCCGAGGGCGGCCCGGCCCAGGGCGCGGCCAACGAGATCGGCGAAAGCCGCGCGACCCGCACCTACGAACTGGGGCGCGAGGTCGCCGTGTCGAACATCGCGCCGGGCAGCGTGAAGCGCCTGTCGGTCGCGGTCGCGCTGAACCAGGATGCGCTGAAGGATGCCAAGCCCGCGGACCTGCAGAAGTTCGAACAGCTCGTGGCCGCCGCGGTCGGCGCCAATCCCGACCGGGGCGATACCGTCGCGGTCGTCGTCCGCCCGTTCGAACCGGTCGTGGCGGAAGAAATCCCGTTCTGGGAACAGTCGTGGTTCGCGATGGTCGTGCGCAACGGCGTGGCCCTGATCGCGGTCCTCCTGGTGCTGTTCTTCGTCGTCCGCCCGATCATGCGCAGCGTGACCGGCAAGCGCGAGGGCGAAAGCGACGAGGCCCTGGCCGAGGGCGAGGACCCGACGATGATCACCCAAACGCCGCGCACCGCGCTGCCGGCCCGCCCCGACGAGCCGAGCCGCGAGGAACTGTCGGCCCAGATCGAGCTGGCCCAGCGGATCGCGCGCGAACAGCCGGACGACGCGCTGCTGGCCCTGCGCCGGATGCTGGGCGAGAACCGCAGCACCGAAGGGGTCGCGTGATGAGCGTACCGATCGAATTCGATGGCGCCGATCGCGCCGCCGTCATGGTCATGCTGCTGGGCGAGGAAGACGCCGCCCGGCTGCTCGCCGGCCTTTCGCCCGAGGAGCTGCGGACGCTGGGCGCGAAGATGTGCGAGATGGGGGAGATCGGGCCGAGCGCGATCGCCGATGCCATCGCCAGTTTCGCCAGCACCGCCGGCAATGCCGGGATCTCGGCCCATGGCCGGGTGGACGAAGTGCGCAAGCTGATGACCGGCGCGCTCGGCGAAGTGAAGGCCGACAGCATCATGCGCCGCGTCGCGCCGCCGGAAAACGCCCCGCGCACCCCGGCGCTGGAAATCGCCCAGTGGCTGGAACCCGAAGTGCTGATCCCGCTGGTGCAGGACGAGCACCCGCAGGCGATCGCGGTTCTCCTGGTCCAGCTGGAGCCGGCGACCGCGGCCGCGGTGCTCGCCGGCCTGCCCGAGCCGCTCCATACCCCGGTGGTGCACCGCATCGCCAAGCTCGGCCCGGTCTCGCCCGAAGCGATCGCGATCCTCGAGGAAACGCTCGCCGCGCGAATTGCCGGCGTCCACGGGATCAAGCGCCTGGAGATGGGCGGCGTGCGCGAGGCGGCGGAAATCATCAACAGCGCCGCGCGCAGCGTCGAAAAGCGCGTGATGCCCGGCCTCAACAAGCTGGACAAGAAACTGGCCCGCGACCTGGAGAGCGAGCTGTTCAAGTTCGAGCACCTGCTGGAGCTGGACCCGCAGATGATGGGCCAGCTGCTGCGCGAGGTCGAAAGCGAACTGCTGATCGACGCGCTCAAGGGGCTGGAGGAGCCGCAGCGCGAGGTGTTCTTCGCCGCCATGTCGAGCCGCGCGGCCGATGGCCTGCGCGACGAGATCGAGGAACGCGGCCGGATCAAGCGCGCCGACGTGGAGGCCGCGCAGAAGGCGATCATCGCGGTGGCGAAAAAGCTCGCCGCCGACGGCACGATCGTGTTCGGCGGCGGGGGAGACGACGACTATGTCTAGCGCCGCCGCGCTCAGGGCCACCCTGCCGCTCGACCGCTTGCGCGGCGGCGGCGGGTTCGCCCGCGATCCACGCTTTTCCGGCCTGTTCAAGGGGCCGTCCGAGCGCGCCCAGGACCCCGCGCCGGAGCCGGCGCCCGACCCGGTGGCGGAGGCCTATCGCCGCGGGTTCGAGGAGGGCCGGGCCGAGGCGGAAGCCCACGCGGCCCAGCGCGCCGCCGAGGAGGAGGGCCGGCGCGAGGCGATCGAGCTGGCTTTCGCCCGCTTCGACGCGGCCAGCGCCGATGCCCTGCGCGAGCGCCTGCGCCAGACCGTCCTCGCCCTGTGCGAGGACGCGGTCCTGCCGCTGGCGATCGACCCGCAAGGGCTCGCGGCGCGGGTAGAAAAGGCCGTGGCCATGCTCCAGCGCGCGCAGGACGAACGGCGCGTGCTGCTCCATCCCGAAGACCTCGCCCTCGTCGAAAGCCGCCTGCCCGAAGGGATCGCGCTCGTGCCCGATCCCGCGATCGAGCGCGGCGGCTTGCGGATCGACAGCGAGGACGGCGGGATCGAGGACGGGCCGGCGCAATGGCGCCGGATCCTGGCGGAGGCGTTCGGCGAGTGCTGACCCTGGCCGAGGCGACGCTGGGCGAGCTTTCGGCTGCGCCGCTCGATCTCTCCCCCCGACGGTTCGGGCGGGTGGCGGCCTGCGATGGCGGCCTGATCGAGGTGAGCGGGCTCTCGGTCCCGATCGGCGGCCTGTGCCGGATCGACGACGGCAAGGGCACGACGCTGACGGCGGAGGCGATCGGGTTCCGCAACGGGCGCACGATGATGATGATGCTGGGCGACAGCGTGCTGCTGCGCCCGGGCGTGGCGGTAAGGCCGGAAGGGCGGCCCGGGATGCTCCCGGTCGGCCCGGCCTACCTCGGCCGCGCGGTCGATGGGCTGGGGGAACCGATCGACGGCGGGCCGCCGCTGCACGCGGGGGCCCAGTGGCCCGCGGGGGGCAAGCGCACGGGCGCGCTGGACCGTGCCAGCGTGCGCGAACCGTTCGATACCGGCATTCGCGCGATCAACGCGCTGACGACTTTCGGCGTCGGTCAGCGGGTCGGCATCATGGCCGGTTCGGGCGTGGGCAAGTCGGTCCTGATCGACATGATCGCGCAAGGGGCGCAGGCCGACGTGGTCGTCGTCGGCCTGATCGGCGAGCGCGCGCGCGAGGTTTCCGATTTCGTCGAACGGCACATGCAGGGGGAGGCCGCGGCGCGCACCGCGGTCGTCGCCGTGCCCGCCGACCATGCCGCCAACCTGCGGCTGCGCGGGGCCCTGCTGGCCACGTCGCTGGCCGAGTATTTCCGCGCCCAGGGCCTGCGCGTCCTGCTGATCCAGGACAGCCTGACCCGCATTGCCCACGCGGCCCGCGAAATCGGCATCCTGCTGGGCGAACCGGGCGCCGCGCGCGGCTATCCCCCCTCGGCCCTCTCGACGGTGACCAAGCTGGTCGAACGCGCCGGCAATTCGGCGGAGAGCGGCGGCTCGATCACCGGCATCTATACCGTGCTGGCCGATGGCGACGACCAGAACGATCCCGTGGTCGATACCGCGCGATCGATTCTCGACGGGCATATCGTCCTCTCGCGCGATCTCGCGCAGCGCGGGCAATATCCGGCGATCGACGTCGGCGCCTCGCTCAGCCGGGTCATGTCGGACGTTGCCGATGCCGGCCACAATGCCTGCGCGCGCAAGCTGCGGGCGCTCGTTTCGGCCTATGAGAGCAATCGCGATCTCGTGCTGATGGGCGCCTATCGCGCCGGCGCCGATCCGCTGATCGACCGCGGGATCGCGCTCCAGCCGCAGATCGCGGCCTTCCTGGGGCAGGCGGTCGGCGAGCGGGTCCCGCTGGGCCGGGCGCGGGCCGAACTCGAAAAGCTGATCGGCGATGACCAGTGACGCCGCCCGCCTTCGCCGTGCCCGCCTGATCGAGCGGATGCGCTGCGCCGAGCAGCGCCAGGCCGCGGCCGAGGCGCACCGGGCGGAAGCCGTCCGGCAGAAGCTGGAGCAGCTTTCGGACCGGACGCGCACGCTGGCGCAAGTCTATGCCCTGCGCGACGGTGCGCGCGACGGGGCGGACCTGCGCAGCGCGAGCGTGCTCGGCTCGCACCTCAACGAACTGGGCGCGACGGCCGCGCGCCAGGCCGCCGATGCCCGGCGCACGGCGGACGACCGCCTGGCCCAGCTGGCGGTTGCCGACCGGCGCCTGCAACGCGCCGAAGAGGGGTGCCGCGACCTCGCCCGCGCGATCGGGGAGAAGGCGGCGCGCGACGACGTTCCCCGTGCAAGGAAAACTGGCACGCATCTTGAATAATGGCCTGCGTAGCAGACGCAGAACGGCAGGCCCATGATTTCGCAGCTCCTTTCGCAAACGCAGATGTCCGCCGGCCCGGCGGGCAGCGAACCGCGCCCCGCCGCAGGCGAGGCTCCATCCGCGGAAGGGGGATTTTCCGCGCTTCTCGCGATGCTCGGCACCGCGCTCGCCCCCGTCGCGCCGAAAGACGGCGAGGGGGCGGGGCAGGGCGAAGCCCGGGGTGAGGCTGCAGGCGGCGAGACTGCTGGCGGCGAGACCGCCGGCGGCGGCACGGGCGGCGAATTGCCGGTTGCGCTTGCCGGCGTGCCGGCAATTGCCGGAACCGGCAAGACTTTGCCGGCCGGGGGCGGCGAGTTGCCGCCTGCCGCCTTGGCGAATACCCCGGCGACCCCGGCCAGCCCTGCCATCCCCGCCACAGCCGATGGCGTGAACCTGCATCCAGCCGGCAAGGCCACCGGGCAGACCGCCGACCAAGGCCAGCCCCAGGCAACCGGCCAGCCCGCACCCGGCCAGTCCGCATCGGTCCAGCCCGCATCCGCCCAGGCGCAGATCCCGGCCAGCCGCCCGATGGTTGCGCTCGAAGTCGCGCCGCGCGCGCAGGCTCCGCAGGGCGAAAGCGTGGCCGGCGGCTCTGCGACCGGCCCGGCCAACGGCGCATCGGTTCAGGCCACGACGCTCGCCGCCGACACGGCGGGCGGGCGCGAGGCGGGTCAGCGCGATGGCGCCGGCCATGCCCGGGCCGCGCAGGGCGAAGCGCCCGTCGCCGCGCCCCGCGCCGCCGCCGAGGCAAGCGCCTTCGCCGCCGTCGCGCCTGCCGCACCGGCCGGCGCGAACACCGCCGTCCAGCCGCTTTCGCCCATGGCCGCGCCCGCCGCGCCGGGCGAGGGCGCGACCCCGTTTTCCGCCGACAAGCCGGCGATCGAGACCCAGCTCGCCCGTGAACTGGGCCGGATCGTCGACAGCCTCGCCTCCGCGCGCGAGGCGGTGACCGCGAAGGCGGCCACGCTGGCGCTCGACCATGCCGAGTTCGGCGACCTGTCGCTGCGGTTCGACCAGCGCCGCGACGGGCAGCTCTCGGTCCAGCTTTCCGCCGCCGATCCGGAGGCGCACCGGGCAATCGCCGCCGCGGTGGCCGAGCGCCCGGCGCCGGCTTTCGCCCAGGGCGACGGCGCGCCGGCCAATGGCACCGGCCAGGCCGGCAGCGGCCCATCCGCCCGTGCCGGGGCGGAGCGCGAGGGCAACGCCGACGGCCACGGGCCCGACGGCAATCCCGCCGAGGGCAATGGCCGCGACCGCCGCGACGGCGGGCGCGATGCCCGGCCCGACGGCGGCAGCCAGCCCGGCACGCCGCGCAGCGACGGGCGCGCGGCGGTCTACGCCTGAACCCGAACAGACAGCCAGAACCGAGGAACCGAAGGAATGAGTGACAAGAAGGCAAAGCAGGACAAGCCCGCCAGGGGCCGCGGCGTGATGAAGTTCGCGCTGCTCGGCCTGGCGCTGGTCGGCGCCGGGGGCGGCACCGTGTTCGGCCTGATGGCCGCGGGCGTGATCCAGACCGCCGATGCCACCGCGCGCGAGGCCGGGCCGCAGTTCGTGCTGAAGGGGGAGAAAGACCCCTATGCCCTGCCGGCCGCCAAGGGGAAGGACGCGGTCGAGCTGGTCCACGGCGAAGGCGGCACGAAGTACCGCACCGCCTATTTCAGCTTCGCGGAGGATTTCACCTCCAACCTCAAGGATACCAGCGGGCTGATCCAGGTCAGCCTGGCCGCTTCCACCCGCCGCGACGGGCGCGTGCTGATGTGGCTGCACGAACACCAGCTCGCGATCCGCTCGCGCATCCTCGTCGAACTGGCCGACACGCCGGAAGAAGAGGTGATTTCGAGCGCCGGCAAGGTGCGCCTGCAGAAGCGGCTGACCGACGCGGTCAACGAAGTCCTGGTCGAGCAGGAAGGCTTCGGCGGCGTCGACAACATCTATTTCCGCACTTTCATCGTCCAATGAGCAAGGCCGCGCCTTCCCCCTCCGCGCGCCGCGCGGCGCGCCATTGCGACGCGCTGCTGAGCCAGCGCGAGCCGATCGCCGACCTGGGCCCGGAGTTCGAGCGTTTCGGCGCCCGCCTGTGCGGGGCGCTGCATTCCTGCGTCGCCGAACTGGCCGAGGATGCCGGCGTGCGGATCGCCTCGCTCGGATCGCAGGCGATCGAGGGGGCGCAGCTGGCCGCGCAGTGCCCGCCGCTCGCGGCGATCAGCCGCCACCGCTTCGGAGTGGCCGGCCACGTCCTGGCCCTGGCGGTGGACGGGCGCGCGATCCTGGAACAGCTCGATCGCACGTTCGGCGGCCCGGGCCAGATCGGCGAGGAACTGCCGCCTGCCCTGCCGCATACCGCGCGCCTGCTGTCGCGCCGGTTCGAACGCAAGGTGATCGCCGCCGTGGCCGGGGAACTGGCCGGGCTGGAGTTCAAGGCCGAGGACGACGCCTCGCCCGCCGACCTGCTCGCGCCGTTCGCGCCGGAGGCGGAACTGACCGCGCTCGCCCTGGCCGTCACCGGCTCCGACGGGCGCGAATGGCGGCTGGTCCTCGCGCTCGAGACCGCCGCGCTCGCCTCGCTCCTGCCCAAGCGCGCCTCGGCCCGCCGGGCCCCGGTTTCGCGCCGCAAGCGCGGGATCGACGAGGCGCCGTTCTGCGACCTGCCGCTGGCGGCCAGCGCGCGGCTGGTGGACATGGAGATGCCGCTCCACCGCGTCGCCGCGATCCAGCCGGGCACCGTCCTGCCGATCATGGTCGCGCGCAACGTGCCGCTGCAGATCGGCGAAGCGGTGATCGCGCGCGGCACCGTGGGCGAAGTGGACGACCAGGTCGCCCTGCAGATTACCCAGACTTTCACCGGCCCGATAACCCCCGGAAAGGATTCCCAATGACCGATGCAAACCAGGGCTTCGGCCTGATCCAGGACATCGACGTCCGCCTCACCGTCGAACTCGGCCGCACGCAGATGAACCTGCGCGAAGTGCTCGACCTGGCGGAAGAAAGCGTCGTCATGCTCGATCGCCTGACCGACGAACCGCTCGACGTGCTGGTGAACGGCAAGATGATCGCCAAGGGCGAAGTCGTGGCCGAGGGCAACCGGTTCGGCCTGCGGATCCTCGAGCTGGTCGGCGAAGGGCGCGGCGGCGCCCCGCGCGAACGGCGCGCGCCGCCGATCGAGGTCACGACCCGCCAGCCGGAGGGGAGCGCGGCCTGATGGGCTGGTACATCCTCAAGCTGCTGATCCTGCTGCCGCTGATCGGCCTGATGATCTGGGGCAGCCTGAAGCTCGCCCAGAAGATGCAGGGCCAGTTCGGCGCGCCGCAGGGCGGGGGCGCCAAGGCCGTGCGCGTGGTGGAAACCACGATGCTGTCGCCGACGATGCGCCTCGCGGTGATCGAGTTCCACGGGCGCGAGATCCTCGTCTCCACCTCGCGCGCGGGGCTGACCCGCCTGGCCGAGGCGCCGGCCCGCCAGGCGCCTGAAGGCCCGGCGATCGCGGAGAACGGCAAATGAAGCGTCTCCCGGCGATTGCCGCGGCGCTGGCGGCCCTCGCGCTGCCGGCCGCCGCGCGGGCCCAGGCGGCCGTTCCCGGCGCGCTCGACCGGGCTTTCGGCGAACTCGGCGGGGCCGGCGGCGAACCGCTGAGCATGTCGCTCCAGCTGCTCCTGGTCATGGGGCTGCTGACGATCCTGCCCGCGCTGGTCCTGATGATGACCAGCTTCACCCGGATCATCGTCGTCCTCGCGATCCTGCGCCAGGCGCTGGGCCTGCAGCAATCGCCGCCCAACCAGGTCCTGATCGGCCTGTCGCTGTTCCTGTCGCTGTTCGTCATGGCGCCGACGCTGGAACGGGTGAACGAGGCCGCGATCGCGCCCTATGCCGCCGGCCAGGTCAACGCCGAGGAGGCGATCGAGCTGGCGGGCGACGAGTTTCACGCCTTCATGATCCGCCAGACGCGCGAGCGCGACCTGCAGATGTTCGCCGACATTGCCGATGCACCGCAGTTCGCCAGCCCGGCGGAGGTGCCGTTCTCGATCCTGCTGCCGGCTTTCGTCACCAGCGAGCTGAAGACCGCGTTCCAGATCGGCTTCATGCTGTTCCTGCCGTTCCTCGTCATCGATCTCGTGGTGTCGAGCGTGCTGATGAGCCTGGGCATGATGATGATGAGCCCGATGCTCGTCTCCCTGCCGTTCAAGCTGCTGCTGTTCGTCCTCGTCGACGGGTGGGCCCTGCTGATGGGCTCGCTGGCATCGAGCTTCGTCTAGCGGGGAGGGCGATACGATGGACGAAATGCCCCTTCTCCTGGCGCTGGCGGACCGGATGCTGTGGATCACCGCGCTGGTGGCCGCGCCGGTCCTGCTCGCCAGCCTGGCGATCGGCCTCGTCGTCGGGCTGATCCAGGCGGCAACCTCGGTCAACGAACAGACGCTGACCTTCGTGCCGAAACTGGCCGCGGTGGCGCTGGTGCTGGTCCTGTTCGGCGCCTCGATGATGGCGCTGCTGGGCGACTTCATGCAGGAAATCTTCTTGGAAATCGCCAGGATCGGGCGGTGATCGCACTCGATCTCGGCCTTGGCGCGATAGAGCAGGATTTCTGGCGCATCGTGTTCCTGATGACGCGCATCGGCGCCGGCCTGCTGGCCGCCCCGTTCTTCGGCGCCGCCTCGGTCCCGATGACGGTGCGCGTGTGCCTTACCGGCGCGCTGGCGATCTTCGTCGGGGTCTGGATGCCCGCGATCGAGCCGCCCGCGGCGCTGCTGTCGGCCGAAGGGATGCTGGCGGTGGCGGGCGAGGTCGCGATCGGCCTCGCGCTCGGCTTCGTCCTGCAGATCGCCTTTGCCGCCCCGGCGATCGCGGCCGAGGTGATCGGCGGCGCGATGGGGATGAGCATGGCGATGGCGGCCGATCCCAACGGCGGCGGGCAGACCACCGCCTTCGGCCAGTATTTCACCATCGTCCTGACCCTGATCTTCCTCGCGCTGGGCGCGCACCTGCAATGGATCGCGCTGCTCGCCGAAAGCTACCGCGTCTTCCCCCCGGGCGACACCTGGATGGGGGCGGCGGGCTTCGCCCAGGTCGCGGGGTTCGCCGGGGCCATGTTCGAAACCGCGGTGCGGATCGCGCTGCCCGTCACGCTCGTCCTCCTGCTGGTGCAGATGGTGACCGGCGTGCTCAGCCGCTCGGCCCCTTCGCTCAACCTCTTCGCGCTCGGCCTGCCGGCCGGCGTCCTGGCGGGGATCGCCGCGCTGATCATCGCCGCGCCGATGATCTACGACCAGTTCGGCGACATCGTGCAGATGTCGATCGACCAGACGACCGGGGTGCTGGTGCGATGAGCGAGACCGCCGGCGAGAAAACCTTCGCCCCGACCGACAAGCGCAAGCGCGACGCCGCGCGCAAGGGCGACGTCCTGCGCTCGCGCGAGATCACGACCGCCGCGGCGATCCTGTTCGGCGGTGCCTGGCTGATGTTCGGCGGCCCCTGGCTGCTGGAGGAAATGACCGGCATCGTGCGCGATGCGCTGGTGTTCGACCGGGGGGAGATGATCGATTTCCAGCCGGGCCAGATGATGCTGACCGGCCTGCTCGCCGCGCTGCCCCCGATCCTCACCATTGCCGGGCCGATGATCCTGATCGCGCTCGTCACCCAGCTGGGGCCGAGCGCGGACGGGCGCTGGGTGAACGAGAACCTCAACTTCAAGGGATCGCGCATCAACCCGCTTTCGGGGCTGAAGCGGATGTTCGGCCCCAACGGCTGGATCGAGATGGGCAAGGGCATCCTGAAAGTCGCGCTGCTGGGTGCGATTGCTTGGTTTTGGGCGCGCGCATGGCTCGACACGATCGTCGGGCTGGGCAGCGGCAACCTGTCGCAACAGCTCACCGCCGCCTGGGGCGCGGTGATCTCGCTCCTCCTCGCGCTGGGCGGGGGGCTGGTGGTGATCGCGCTGGTCGATGCCCCGATCCAGTGGGTGCGCCGCAACCAGCGGCTGAAGATGAGCCACCAGGAAATGCGCGACGAGCACAAGGAAGCCGAAGGCTCGCCCGAGGCGCGCGCGCATCGCCGCCAGCGCCAGCGCGAGATTGCCGCCGGCGGGGTCGCCCACGCCATGCGCGAGGCGCAGTTCGTGTTGACCAACCCGACCCATTTCGCGGTCGCCATGGTCTACGATCCCGACAAGGCGGCGGCGCCGCTGGTCCTGGCCAAGGGGCGCGGGGACAAGGCCCAGGCGATGAAGGAGCTGGCGCGCGAATACGGCGTGCCGATGCTCGAATACCCGCAGCTCGCCCGCTCGGTCTATTTCACCACGCGCGAGAACCAGACCATTCGCGAAGAGCTCTATGCCGCGCTGGCGGCGGTGCTGGCCTTCGTCTTCTCGCTCAAGCGCGGGGAGGAGCGGCCCGCCCCCGCGATCGAGGTGCCGGTGGAGCTGCGCTTCGACGCCCAGGGGCGGCGCGCGCCGTGAGTCCCGGGGGGCTTAACACCGGCCATTTGCGGCCGTTCTGGTCGGCATGAGCGAAGTATCGTCCATCATCGCCGGCCTCGGCGCGGGCAGCGGCGTCGACATGGTCAAGCTGGCCAGCGACCTTGCCGACGCGCAGTTCGCGCTGCGCAACGACCGCCTCGCGGCACGCAGCGAGGAGCTGGAACGGCAGATCTCGGCCGCATCGTCGCTCAAGAACACGCTCTCGCTGCTGGCCAGCGCGCTGGGCGACCGCGTGCGCGCGGGCGACCTGGCGGTCCGGCCGCAGATCGCCAATCCCGCGGTGGCGACGGCGAGCAGCCCCGCCGGGACGATGGGATCGGGGTCCTACAGCCTCGAAGTCACCGCGCTGGCGCGCCGGCAGACGCTGGCCAGCCCGGCTTTCGCCGACCCGGCGGCCGCGGTCGGTTCGGGCACGCTGACGATCCGCTTTGGCGAAACCGACGGCACCGCCTTCACCGCCGACGCGGGGCGGGCGGCGCTGGACATCGAGATCGCAAGCGGGGCGACGCTGGACGACGTGGCCGGCGCGATCAACGCGCAGAAGGCGGGCCTGACCGCCTATGTCGCGCAGACCGACCAGGGCGCGCAGCTCGTCGTCAAGGGCCCCGAGGGCGCGCAGAGCGGCTTCGTGATCGAGGCGACCGAAACGCCGGGCGAGGAAGGGCTCGCCGCGCTGGCCTGGGACCCGGGCGCAGGGGGCGACCCGGCGCGCCTGCTGGCCGCTTCGGCCGATGCCGAGTTCCGGCTCGACGGGCTGGCGATGACCAGCGCGACCAACGATGTCGGCACGGTCGCACCGGGCCTGTCGCTCAAGCTGACGGGCACCAATGCCGGCGCGCCGACGACGATCGACTTTCCCAGCCCGGTGGGCACGATCGCCAGTGCGATGCAGGACATCGTCAGCGCGCTGAACGAGGTCGTGACCGAGCTGAACGCGGCGACCGATCCGCTGTCGGGCGATCTCGCGCGCGACAGCGGCGCGCGCACGCTGAAGAAGACGCTGTCCGGCCTCGCCGGGATGGAGATCATGCCCAATGCGCCCGAAGGGGCGCCGCGCACCCTGTCGGACCTGGGGCTGGCGATCGAGCGCGACGGCACGTTTCGCCTCGACACGACCCGTCTCGACGCCACGCTCGCGCGCGATCCCGGCGGGGTCGCGGCGATGTTCACCACCGGCCTCTACGGCGTCTACGCGACGGTGGACAAGATCTCGCGCGCGGCCTCGCGCACCGGCGATCCCGGTTCGCTCGCCGGGTCGATCGCGCGCTACCAGTCGCAGTCGTCCGACATCTCGGACCAGGCGACCAAGCTGGCCGACCAGCAGGAACGCCTGCGGGCCAACATGATCGCGCGCTTTGCCAAGGCCGACACGCGCATCGCCTCGTCGCAATCGACGCTGTCGTTCCTGCAGTCGCAGATCGACGCCTGGAACGCGCGCGATTGACATGCTGGCGCTGACCGATCCGCACGAGGCCTATCGCCGCAGCGCCTTCGACGCGCGCGTCCAGGGCGGGGATTCGGCCGCGCTGGTCCAGCTGTGCCTGGAACAGGCGATCGCCGGGCTAGGCTCCGCGCTTTTCGCGCAGGAACGCGGCGATGCCTCGCTGCGCAGCAAGGCGCTGACGCGCACGCTGACCGCGATCACCGCGCTGGAGATGGGGGTCGATCGCAACGCCCCGCTCGCGCAGGCGCTGCTCCAGGTCTACGGCGCGGCGCGCAAGGCCGTGCTCGACAGCGTGACCGATTTCAACGCGGACCTGCTGCAATCGGTGCGGCAGGATTTCCTCGACATCGAATCCGCGCTGCGCCCCGCCGGGTGACGACAGAAAGTTACCGATCCGGACGATGAAACGATTGCGGCTTACTTACCGTTGGGTTAATTAACCCCGCGTTGGACGGGGTTCGATCGGGCTTGGGGGCACAGACCTGCCTATCTTCCTCATATAACAATGCGTCGCATTATCTGTGCGGGAACTGGGATCGATCAGTGAAGCCGGCAATGCAAGTGACCGACGCGGCGAGCGGGGGCCTCGTCCATGTGATTGACCGCGATTCGCGGCGCCGGGCGGAGGTGTCGCGCGAATTGCTGGCGCTGGGCGTCCATGCCGAGATTTACGAGGATGCGGGCGAGTTCCTGCGCATGCTGCCCACGCGCGGCGCGGTCCTGATGGTCGAATCCGACGAAGGCACGCTGCCCGAATTCATGGGCCGGCTGCGCGCGCGGCAACGCTATTACCCGGTCTCGCTCTATGCCGAGGCGCCAAGCCCCGACCGGGTCGTGCGCGCGATGCGCGAAGGGGCGATGGACTATCTCGCCTGGCCGTTCGAACCGGGCCTGTTCCAGGACACGCTTCGCCGCCTGAGCGAGGAAGGCGACCGGCAGCGCCGGATCGAGCGCGCGCGCGCCGATGCACGGGGCCGGGTGGAACAGTTGACCGGGCGCGAACGCGACGTTCTGGTCGCCCTGCTGGACGGCAATTCGAACAAGCAGATCGCCGCGCTGCTCGACCTCAGCCCGCGCACGGTCGAGATCTACCGCAAGAACGTGATGCGCAAGTTCGACGCCAAGTCCACGTCCGAAGCCGTGCGGATCGGCATCTATGCCGACTTGTGGGAGGCGCCGCCGGGCTGACCCGTCCCCCCGGGGGCGAGGTTCAGCAGGAAGGCGCACCAGGCCAGCGCCAGCGCGCGCGCGGGCGACGAAGCGCGCACGCGCGCTTCGCCCGATTGCCCTTCCAGCCACACCCGCGCGCCGGCTTCGCGCGCGCCGCGGGCCACGATCTCGTGCCGCAGCGTCCCGCCGACCAGCGCCGCCGCGGCCGTTTCCCATGCCCCGCGCTCCAGCAATTGCTCGAAAGCCTCCTCGTCCATCGGGCAGGCGGTCAGCCGGTCGAACGGGGGCGGGGTCAGGGCGGCGAGATGGAACGCGTGGCGCAGGCAGTTTTCCAGCCGGGCATCGCCCTCCATGCGGGCGGACAGGCGGGCGATGCCGTCGAACCACGTCGCCGCGTCGAGGCGGGCATTATCGTACGCTTCCATCAGGGCAGGCCCCTTCCGGCTTGGAATCGAACATACACCGATAGGGGGGCGAGGGTTAGCGTTCTGTTTCGGGCGGAGTAGCGGGCGCATTCCGGGTGGAATCCCCCAGCCGGCCCAATGTTCCCGAAAAGCGCGGCGTTTCCGCAAGGCGCGGCGAAAATCTGTTCATGGCCCTCCCCGAAGCCCGCAAAACGCTGTTCGGCGCATTGCTGTCACATGGCGTTCATGCTGCTAGGGCAGTCCTGTCCGCAACGCCACGCAGGATAACTTTACTTATGTCATATTCCGCCAGCCGCCGCACGTTCCTCGCCGCCACCGGTTCCGCCTTCGCCGGGCTCCTGGCATCGGGCTGCACGACCACCGGCGCCCGCGCCGGGGGCGCCGCCATGGCCGCCGGCTACGGGCCGCTGCGCCCCGATCCGGCCGGGGTGATGGACCTGCCCGAGGGCTTCACCTACCGCGTGATCTCCAGCCTGGGGGAGGCGATGGACGACGGCTTCACCGTGCCCGACGCGGCCGACGGCATGGGCTGTTTCGACCTCGGCGGCGGCAGGCTCGCGCTCGTGCGCAACCACGAGCTGGTGCCGGGCAAGGACGGGGGCGGGGTCGTGGGCCCGGCCTTCGACACCGTGGGCAGGAGCCTGGTGCCCCTGCCGGGCGGCACGACCACGCTGGTCCTCGATGCTGAAACCCTGGCGGTCGAGCGGCAGTATCGCTCGCTCGCCGGGACGATCCGCAACTGCGCCGGCGGGATCACGCCCTGGGGCAGCTGGCTGACGTGCGAGGAGGCGCCGGCGCGCGCCGACGGGCGGATCAACCAGGATCACGGGTGGACGTTCGAAGTGCCCGCCGATGCGCCCGGGCTGGTCGACCCGGTGCCGCTGAAGGCCATGGGCCGCTTCAACCACGAGGCGGCCTGCGTCGATCCGGCGACCGGCATCGTCTACCAGACCGAGGATCGCGACGACAGCCTGCTCTATCGCTTCATCCCGAACGTGCCGGGAAAGCTGGCCGAGGGCGGGCGGCTCCAGGCGCTGGCGATCGTCGGCGCACCGGCGGACACGCGCAACTGGGCCGACGCAGGCGCGCCCTGGCCCACCGGTAGCTGGGCCGATGCGCGCTGGATCGACCTCGACGACGTGGAATCGCCCGAAGACGACCTGCGCCGGCGCGGCGCGGCGGACGGCGCGGCATTGTTCGCGCGCGGCGAAGGCATCCACATGGGCGATGGCGAGCTCTATTTCTGCTGCACCAGCGGCGGCGCGGCCCGGCTGGGCCAGATCTTCCGCCTCGTCCCCGGGCGCGGCGGGGCGGCCGACCGGCTGCAGCTGTTCTTCGAATCGACCAGTCCCGACCAGTTCAACTACGGCGACAACCTGACCGTGGGCCCGAACGGCCACCTGGTCGTGTGCGAGGACCAGTACACCGAGGTCGTGACCAACCACCTGCGCGGGATCACGCCAGAGGGCACGGCCTATCCGCTCGCGCTGCTGCACATGCAGACCGAGTGGGCGGGGGCCTGTTTCTCGCCCGACGGGCGGACGCTGTTCGTCAATGCCTACAGCCCCACGCGCACGTTCGCGATCACCGGCCCCTGGATCGCCTGATCCTCGATCCGGCGCGGCGGCTTGCCACTGCCGCGCCGCCCCCGCATGACGGGCGCCATGTCCTCGCTGTTCTTCGGTTTCATCGCGGTTCTCCTGGGCACGGTCGGCGCGCGCGACCAGCTGACGGTGGCGCAGGTTTCCGCCGTTTCGCGGCGCGGGCCCGGCGTGCTGGCCGCGGCGGCGATCAGCGCGACCGTTTCGGCCATGGCCATGGCGCTCGCGGGCCAGGCGATGTCCGGCCTCCTGCCCGCGGCGGGCAAGACGATGCTGGTCGCCTTCGCACTCGGCTTCGCCGCGATCGAGCTGGCGCTGCCGGTGCGCCAGGCGCGGGCGCGCGAGCCGACCCGGTCGGTCGCGGCGATCGCGATCGTCCTCTTCGCCCGGCAACTGGGCGACGCGGCGCGTTTCATCGTCTTCGCCATTGCGGCCGCGACCGGGGCGCCGCTCTGGGCCGGGGTCGGCGGAGCGCTCGGCGGGATACTGGCGCTGGCCGCCGGCTGGGCCGCGGGCGAGGGCGGTCTCGCCGCACTGCCCCTGCGCGCGCTGCGGCTGGCGCTGGGAGCTATCGTCCTCGCCGCGGCGGTCGCCGTCGGCCTCGGCGCGAGGGGGATCATCGGTTGATCGACCCACTCGATCACACAGAGCGGCCGACCTCGCGAAACCGTTTGCCGATCCGGCCGTTGGGATAACAAGTATCAACGCGAAGGAGGGATATTCTCACGATGAGCACGACGGGCGACAATTCGAAGAAGGCGCTGGTGAGCGCGCTGAACGGCGCGCTGGCGGACACGCTGGCGCTCTACGTCAAGACCAAGAACTTCCACTGGCACGTCGCGGGCCCGCGCTTTCGCGACCTGCACCTGCTGTTCGACGAGCAGGCGGCCCAGCTGATCGGCACGGTGGACCTGATCGGCGAGCGGGTGCGGAAGAACGGCGCGCCGACGCTGACCTCGATCGGTTCGATCGGCAATGCCACCGGCGTATCCGACCAGGACGATACCTCGCTGGAAGCCGACACGATGGTGAAGGAACTGCGCGACGACAACCGCAAGCTCCACGACCGGCTGAACGAAGTAAAGGAAGCGGCCGAGGAAGCCGGCGACAATGCCACCAGCGGGATCGTGGACGACTGGATCGACCAGGCCGAAGAACGGATCTGGTTCCTTTCGCAGACGCTGAAGTAACGCCCGCCCCTTTTTTGCGATGAAAGCCCGCACGCGGCGCTTGGCCGCGGCGGGCTTTATGCTATTTGCTGCGGCCGTGAAGAACGCGAACGTGATCGAGGGGGCCGGCGATGCGCGCGTGGCCGAGTGGCTGGGCGACAGGCTCGACGCCGCGCTGGGCGGCACCGCCGGGACCGTGGCGGTTACCCTGCCCGGCGGATCGACCCCCTTTCCCATTCTCGAACGGCTGCAGGAACGCGCGATCGACTGGTCGCGGGTGGAGGTCTGGCCCGGCGACGACCGGATCGTTCCCGAAGATCACCCGGCCAGCAACACCGGCCGCATCCGCGCCGCGCTGGAGCCGCTGGGCGCGCGGATCGTCCCGCTGGAAGAAGACGCCGCGCCGCCGCGCTTCGCGATCGCCTGGCTGGGCATGGGGGCGGACGGGCACATCGCCTCGCTGTTTCCCAATACCGATCCGCGGCCCGACGATCCGCGCCCGGTGCGCCGCTTGACGCCTGACCCCCTGCCGCCGGAGGCGCCTTTCGACCGGATCACGCTGACGATCCCGGCGCTGCTGGCGAGCGAGGAGATCATGTTCGTCATCCGCGGGGCGGACAAGCGGACGGTGTTCGACGGCGCCCTGCGCGGCGAGCACGACCTGCCCGTGGCGCGCCTGCTGGCCGCGGCCCGGCAACCCGTTACGTGCTTCGCCTGATCCCTCCCCCGGCGCACCGCCTCGCGCTGCGCCTGGCCCATGCCGCGCGCAAGCGCTGGTGGCGCCTGACCCGGCCGACGCTGGAAAGCTGCGCGGTGATCGCCTGCGATATCGAGGGGCGGCTGCTGCTCGTGCGGCTCAGCTACGGCACCGGCAACTGGTCGTTGCCGATCGGCGGGGTGAAGCGGCGCGAGACGCCCGAGGAAGCGGCCCGGCGCGAACTGCGCGAGGAAACCGGGGTCGAGGCCCATGCCATGGCCCTGCTCGGCGTGCGGAACGAGGAACTGCACGGCGCGGTCCACCGGCTGCACATCTTCGCCACCCAGGTCGCCGGGCATCCCCGGCCCGACCGGCGCGAAGTGCTGGAGGCGCGGTTCTTCCCCCCGCATTCGCTTCCCGAGCCGCTCGACGAGCGCACCCGCCTCAAGATCGCGCTCTGGCGCCAGCGGTCATAGCAGCGACAGCTGGGCGCTGTCGCGCGCGGCCTCTTCCTCCGGCATCCCGGGCCGATCGAGGCCGGACAGGGTCAGGCCCATCAGCCGGATCGGCAGCGGCAGGGGCAGCAGGTTGTCGAGCAGCTCGTGCCCGATCCGGGCGAACTCGCGCTTGTCCGCGACGTCGCGCGGCAGGCTGCGCGAACGGGTCACGATGCGGAAATCGGTGTATTTCATCTTCAGCGTGACCGTGCGCCCGCGCGCCTCGGCCCGCTCGATCCTGTCCCACACGATATCGACGATCCCGTCCAGCGCCGCGCGCAGGGCATGGCCCGTCGAAATGTCCTCGCGGTACGTCCGCTCTCCGCCCACCGACTTGCGGATGCGGTTGGTCCGCACCGGGCGCAGGTCCACCCCGCGCGCCGCGCGATAGAGGTAATCGGCGAAGCTGCCGAAATGCGCGCGCAGGAAGGCGATGTCCTTCGCCGCCAGGTCGGCCCCGGTCTCGATCCCCAGCCGGGCCATCTTCTCCGCCCCCTTGGGCCCGACCCCGTGGAACCGGCGCACCGGCAGGCGCGCGACGAAGGCCGCCCCTTCGCCCGGGCGAATCACGCACAGGCCGTCGGGCTTGTTCTGGTCGCTGGCGATCTTGGCCAGGAACTTGTTGTACGAAACGCCGGCACTGGCGGTCAGGCCCGTTTCCTCGCGGATCGCGGCGCGGATCATCTGCGCGATCCGGGTGGCCGAACCGATGCCGTGCAGGTCCTCGGTCACGTCGAGATAGGCCTCGTCCAGGCTCAGCGGTTCGACCAGCGGGGTGTGGTGGCGAAAGATCGCCCGGATCTGCTGCGAAACCTGCTTGTAGACGTCGAACCGGTGGCGCACGAAGACCAGGCCCGGACACAGCCGCCGCGCGGTGACCGACGGCATGGCGCTGCACACGCCGAACTTGCGCGCCTCGTAACTGGCGGCCGCGACCACGCCCCGGCCGCCCGCGCCGCCGACGGCGACCGGCTTGCCGCGCAGTTCCGGGTGGTCGCGCTGCTCGACGCTGGCGAAGAAGGCATCCATGTCGACGTGGATGATCTTGCGCAGCCCCGCGGCCTCGTCGGATTCGGGCTCCTGCCCGTCGGGCCCGTCGCCGGCCGGATTGTCGATCGCGTGATCCATCCGTTCCGGATTACTTCACCGGGTTGCAAAGCGGAACCGTTCGCCGCACAGGCCACCTGTGCAGATGCGGAATCGAACCCTGGCCGGCGAAGAGCACGAGGTCCGACGCCATTCCAGCCTGGCCGGGCGGCCCCCGATCGGGGAACGCGAGCTGATCTGCATGATGGCCCTGCTGATGGCGCTCAACGCGTTCGGCATCGATGCCATCCTGCCCGCGCTCGACGATCTCGCCGGCGACCTGGGCGCGGCGGGCAACGACCGGCAGTTCGTGGTCGGCGTCTACCTGCTCGCCAGCGGCGTCGGCACGGTGCTGCCCGGCAGTTTCGCCGACCGTTTCGGCCGCCGCCCGGTCCTGTTCGTGGCGCTCGCGGCCTATATCCTCCTCTCGGTCGCCTGCGCGCTGGCCAGTTCGTTCACGATGCTGGTGGCGCTGCGCGCGGTGCAGGGCATCTTCGCCGCCGGGATCATCGCGCTGCCGCCGGCCATCATCCGCGACCGCGTGGGCGGCGACCGCATGGCCCGGATGATGAGCCTGATCTTCGTCATCTTCCTGCTGGTCCCGGCGATCGCGCCCAGCATCGGGCAGGGGATCATGGCGGTCATGGGCGGCTGGCGCTGGATTTTCGCCGCGATGGCCGCGCTGGGGCTGGGGATGACGGTCTGGGTCTACCTTCGCCTGCCGGAAACGCTCCACGCCGCCGACCGGCAGGAAATCCGCCTGCGGCCGATCGTGCGCAACATGACCAGCGCGCTGACCCTGCGCGAGACGATCGGCTACACGCTGGGCAGCGCGCTGGTGTTCGGCGGCCTGTTCGGCTTCATCAATTCCAGCCAGCAACTGATCGGCGAGGCTTTCGGCGCGGGCGACGACTTCCCGCTGATATTCGCCATCTGCGCGGGCTGCATGGCGATATCGAACTGGTCCAATTCGCGCATCGTCGAACGCTTCGGCGCGCGCCGGGTCAGCCACGTCGCCCTGTTCGCCTTCATCGCCGTGGCCGCGGCGCAGCTGTGGTTCGCCAGCCAGCCGGACGAGAGCCTGTGGACTTTCGTGCCGCTGATGGCCGCGAACATGAGCCTGCTCGGCTTCATCGGGGCCAATTTCGGTTCGATCGCGATGCAGCCGTTCGGCCATATCGCCGGGGCCGCGGCATCCGCGCAAGGCTTCGTGCGCATGACCAGCGGCGCCGCGCTGGGCGGGTTCATCGGCTATGCCTACGACGGAACGGCGCGGCCCCTGGCGCTCGCCCTGCTGGCGACCGCGGTGCTGAGCCTGCTGTTCGTGCTCTTCAGCGAGAAGGGCGAGCTGTTCGGCCCGCCGGTGCGCGACACCGACTGAGCGGCGCGGGGCCGCGCGCTATGCCTCGCGCGGCTCGACGATCGCCAGCACCGCCTCCACCTGCACTTGCGCGCCCTGGCTGGCGGCGAGTTCGGTCACCTTCCCGTCGAACGGGGCGGTCAGGGCATGTTCCATCTTCATCGCTTCCAGCACCATCAGCCGCTGGCCGGCGGCGACCGCGTCCCCCTCGGCCACGTCGAGCGCGATGACCTTGCCCGGCATCGGCGCCAGGATCGCGCCGTCGGCGGCCGAAGCCGCCCCGGCGGCCGGGCGCGGCAGGTCGAAGCGCAGGGCATGGCCGGCTTCGAACACGACCAGGCCGCCGTCCATCGCCGCCCATTCGAGGAACTGCACGTCCGCGTCGTCCTGGTTGGCGCAGATATCGACCACGTGGACCGTCCCCTCGTGGGCCAGCGCGACCGGCGAGCGATGCGGCGCGTTGAGGCGGAACCCCTCGAGGCCGAACCAGGTCGGGTGGTGATAGCTGCCGTCGATCTCGTCGCGGGCCATGGCCGCGGTATAGAGCGCGGAAGGCGAAGGTTCGCCCTTGCGAACCAGTTCGTCGATATGGTCGCCGATGAAGCCCGTGGTCAGCGCGCCGGCGCGGAAATCCTGCGCCAGCAGGCATTCGCGCAGGAAGGCGGCGTTGGTCTTCACCGGCCAGACCTGCGCGCTGTCGAGCGCCTCGGTCAGTTCCTCGATCGCGGCCATCCGGTCGGGCGCGGTGGCGATGACCTTGGCGATCATCGGGTCGTAGAACGGCTGGACCGTGTCGTCGGTGGTGACGCCGGTATCGACGCGCACGTCCTCGGGCAGGTTGAACACCCGCAGCCGGCCGATGCTCGGCAGGAAGCCGCTGGCCGGGTCTTCGGCATAGAGCCGCGCCTCGATCGCGTGGCCTTCGATGCGCAGTTCCTCCTGCGCCAGCGGGATCGGCTCGCCCCCGGCGATGCGCAGCTGCCATTCGACCAGGTCCACCCCGGTGATCTCCTCGGTCACCGGGTGTTCGACCTGGAGGCGGGTGTTCATCTCCATGAAGAAGATCCGGTCGGCGCGCAGCCCTTCGCTGGCGTCGGCGATGAATTCGATCGTGCCCGCGCCTTCGTAATCGACGGCCCTGGCCGCGCGCACGGCGGCGGCGCAGATTTCCGCGCGCGTGCCCGCGTCCATGCCCGGGGCGGGGGCTTCCTCGATCACTTTCTGGTGGCGCCGCTGGAGCGAGCAGTCGCGTTCGAACAGGTGAACGACGTTGCCGTGGCTGTCGCCGAAGACCTGGACCTCGATATGGCGGGGGGAGGTGATCCACTTTTCCAGCAGCACTTCGTCGTTGCCGAAGCTGGCCCTGGCTTCGCGCCGGCAGGATTCGAGCGCGGCCTCGAAATCGGCCGCGGCATCGACCTTGCGCATCCCCTTGCCGCCGCCACCCGCGACCGCCTTGATCAGCACCGGATAGCCGATCGCGTCGGCTTCGCGCTTTAGCCGTTCGGGCGACTGGTCTTCCCCCTCGTAGCCCGGCGTCACCGGGACGCCGGCCTCGCGCATCAGCTTCTTGGCCGCATCCTTCAGGCCCATCGCCTCGATGCTCGACGGTTTGGGCCCGACCCAGGTCAGCCCGGCGTCGATCACCGCCTGCGCGAAGCCGGCGTTCTCCGACAGGAAGCCGTAGCCGGGGTGGATCGCCCCGGCCCCGGTCTGCCGCGCGGCGGCGATGATCTTCTCGCCGACGAGGTAGCTCTCGGCCGCGGGGGCGGGGCCGATGTGCACCGCCTCGTCCGCCGCGCGCACGTGCAGCGCCCGCGCGTCGGCGTCGGAATAGACCGCGACCGTGGCAATTCCCATGGCGCGCGCGGTGCGGATGATACGACAGGCGATCTCGCCGCGATTGGCGATCAGGAGCTTGGTGATCATGGCGCGAGGGCTAGCCCAAAATCCAGGCCATGGCGAGAGCGCGAGAGATCAGCTTTCGTCGGGCAGCGGGTCCATCGGCGGCTTCGCCACCGGGCCGGCCATGCGCACGTCGATCAGGATCGATCCGCGGGTCCATTCGGGCATCGGGTCGGGCCGGGGCGGGCGGTTCTTCACCGCTTCCCAGAAGGCGGCGGCGATGTGGCGCGCCTTCTCGCGCCGGCCGATCGCGACCCTCCGGTCCCACGCAGCGGTGCCGCGGGCGCGCACCTCGCGCCCGATCGCGCCGTAGATCCGCGCCGCCGCCAGCACGGCCCAGCGGCGGCGGAAGGGCAGGCGCGCCGCGCCCAGCCGGGCGGCGGCCTCGTGTCGTTCCATCCGCTCGACCAGCTGTGCCGCCATTGCCGCCAGCTCGCGCCGGTGGTGCGGCTTCATGTGCTGGCCCGGCTCGATATCCTGTTCGACCAGCCAGTCCACCGGGAGGTAACACCGCTCGGCAGCGTCGTCCTCCCCGATGTCGCGGGCGATATTGGCCAGCTGGAACGCGATGCCGAGGTCGCAGGCCCGGTCGAGCGTCTCGCCGTCGTCGCGCGCGACCCCCATGACGACGGCCATCATCACGCCCACCGCGCCCGCGACGTGGTAGCAGTAGCGGGCAAGGTCGGCCTCGGTCCGCGGGCGCCAGCCGGTCGCGTCCAGCTCGAAGCCCATGATCACGTCCTCGGCCATCTCGCGCGTCAGCCCGCTTTCGCGCGCGACGAGGCCGAAGGCGTCGAAGGCCGGGTCCGCCGTGGGCAGCCCCTCGAACGCGCGCTCGGTCAGCAGGCGAATGGCGCGCAGGCGCCGCTCCGCCCCGGCCCGGCCCTCGGGCGCGGGGCCTTCGGCCGGGCGGCCGTGGTCCTGCCCGTCGGCCAGGTCGTCGCACCGCCGGCACCAGGCATAGAGCAGCCAGGCCTTCTCGCGCGCGGGGCGGTCGAACAGCAGGCTGGCCGCGTGGAAGCTGCGCGATCCTTCCTCGATCGCCTCGCGCGCGCGTTCGACCAGCGCCTCCCGGCTGCGGCCGCCGCCCGCCTGGGCCGGCGTCGTGCGCAGGATGCGCGACGGCGCCAGCATTCGCGGGACTATGCGACGCGCCCGTGCCATCAGCCGCCCTTCACAGCTCGCTCGCCTTCATGCGGAAGATCGGCGTGTGCGGGCGATAGGCGGCCATGCGGTCGAGCAGGGCGGGCAGGGTGCTTTCGGCGATCACGATGTTCTGGTGCGCCGGCCGCACGAAGCCCACTTCGGCCATGTGGCGGTTGAACGCGATCAGGTGGTCGTAGAACCCGAAGGCGTTGAGCAGGCCGACCGGCTTGGTGTGATAGCCGAGCTGCGCCCAGCTGACCGCTTCCCACAGCTCGTCCATCGTGCCCACGCCGCCCGGGATCGTGACGAACCCGTCCGAAAGGTCGGTGAAGCGCTGCTTGCGCTCGTGCATCCCGCCCACGGTGTGCAGTTCGGTGCAGTCGGTATTGGCAACCTCGCTGCCGGCCAGCGCCTCGGGGATGATCCCGATCACTTCGCCCCCGGCCTCGAGCGCGGCGCCGGCCACGGCCCCCATCAGGCCCAGCCGGCCGCCGCCGTAGACGACCCCGATCCCGCGCTGCGCCAGCGCGGCGCCGACGTCGCGGGCAAGTTCCATGTAACGCGGATCGGCGGGGGTCGCGGACCCGCAATAGACAGCAAGACGTTTCATCCGCGCCCCTTTGGCGGCAAGCGCGTTCCGGGGCAATCCGCTATCACGCGCTGAGGTCCGCGATCATCAGCCCGGCGGTGGCCTTGGCACTGCCGACGACGCCGGGGATGCCCGCCCCGGGGTGGGTGCCCGCGCCCACCAGGTAGAGGTTGGCGATCGCGTCGTCGCGGTTGTGGGCGCGGAACCAGGCGCTCTGCGTCAGGATCGGTTCGAGGCTGAAGGCGCTGCCGAGATGGGCGTTGAGGTCGAGCGCGAAATCGCGCGGGGCGTAATGGAAACTGGTCACGATCCGGTCGTGGATGTCGGGGATCAGCCGCCGGCCCACTTCGTCGAGAATGCGCCGTTCCAGCATCGGGCCGACCTGGTCCCAGTCCACCGCCAGCTTGCCCTGGTGGGCCACGGGGACGAGCGCGTAGAAGGTCGATCGGCCCGGCGGGGCCATCGCCGGGTCGGTAACGGTCGGGTGGTGCAGGTAGATCGAGAAATCGGCCGGCAGGACGCCGTTCTCGTAGATGTCGTCGAGCAGCCCCTTGTAACGCGGGCCGAACAGGATCGTGTGATGCGGGATTCCCGGCCAGGTCCCCTCCAGCCCGAAGTGGACGACGAAGAGGCTGGGGCTGAACCGCTTGCGCGCCAGCGAACGCGCCCGGGCCGGCCCGCGCTTCGTGCCGCGCAGCAGGTCGCGATAGGTATGGACGATGTCGGCATTGCTCGCCACCGCGTCGAACGTCTCGCGCCAGCCGCCGGCGGTTTCGACTTCGGTCGCGCGGTTGCCGACGGTGTGGACCCGGCACACCGCCTCGCCCAGCCGCACCGTCCCGCCGAGCCGTTCGAAATGACGCACCATCCCGGCGACGAGCCGGTTGGTCCCCCCGCGCGCCCACCAGACGCCGCCGTCCTTTTCCAGCTTGTGGATCAGGGCGTAGATCGCGCTGGTCTTCATCGGGTTGCCGCCCACCAGCAGGGTGTGGAAGCTGAACGCTTCGCGCAGGCGCTCGTCCTCGATATAGCGCGAGACCATCGAATAGACCGAGCGCCAGGCCTGGTGCTGCAGCAGGGCCGGCGCGGCGCGGATCATGGCCCGGAAATCGAGGAACGGCACGCTGCCCAGCCGCAGGTAGCCTTCGCGATGGACGGCTTCCGAATAGGCGAGGAATTCCTGGTAACCGGCGACGTCGGCCGGGTTGAGGCGCGCGATCTCGGCATTGAGCTGCGTCTCGTCGTTCGAATAGTCGAACACCGTCCCGTCGGGCCAGTTGAGGCGATAGAACGGCGCCACCGGCATCAGCTCGACATCGGCGTCCATGTCGCTGTCGCTCAGCGCCCACAGCTCGCGCAGGCAGGCGGGATCGGTGATCACGGTCGGGCCGGCATCGAAGGTGAACCCGTCGCGTTCCCAGTAATAGGCCCGGCCGCCGGGCTTGTCGCGCGCCTCGACCACCGTCGTCGCGATGCCCGCCGATTGCAGCCGGATGGCGAGCGCCAGCCCGCCGATGCCGGCCCCGATCACGCAGGCGCGCTTGCCGGTCGCCGCTTCCGCCGTGCCCGGCGGGGCGGGGGCGGGTTCCTGCTCGAGGAAGGAGGTCTGCCGGTCGCTGTCGATCATTGCCCCGGACCCTGCAACGGCGGGCCGGCCCGCGCAAGCGCGCCAAGCGCGCGCAGCACCGGAACCGGCGGTTTTCCCACCAGGACGCGGGCCTTGTCGCGCGCGGTCGAACGCGCGGCGTAGAACCGCTCTATCAACCCTTCGTCGAGGCGATAGAACCGCTCGAACACGCGATATCGCGTTTCCGGGGCGGCCGCGCCGAACAGCATCGCGCCCAGCCGCCGGTAGAACCGCGTGCGCCGCCAAGCCTGCCGCGCGCGGGTGGCGAGCAGCGCGGCGAGCTGGTCGCCCGGCAGGTCGGCCTCGGCGGCGACGGCCAGCGCCGTCTCGACCGCGAAGGGCAGGGTATAGCTGGTCAGCGGGTGGAAGAACCCGCCCCCCGCGCCGGCCCGGGCAACGCCCTCGATCGCCCCGGCGCGCTGCCATCGGGCGAAGTCGCCCCCGGTCACGACCGGCAGGACGCCCGCCTCGCGGCCGAGGATGTCCCCTTCCAGGCCGTGCCGTGTGCAATAGCGGTCGATCCGGCCCGACAGGGTCCCGCGGTCGAGCGTCGGGCGATCCTGGTAATAGGTATCCTCGACGAAGATCTCGTCCGCCCCCAGCGGCAGCAGGTAGACGAAGCGATAGCCGCCATGCTGGGCGACCGCGGCGTCCATGATCACCGGCCGCGCGATGCCGTGCGGGCGCGGGGTCCGCAGGTGGCGACCGAGGAAGACCTGCCAGCCGCCGGTGAGCGCGCCTTCCGCCGCGAAGCCGCGGCAGTCGATCACCGCGCGGGCCGAAATCCGTTCGCCCCCGTCCAGCGTCACGCCGCCCCCGTCGAGCGCGGCGACCGCGCGGCCGGCGATGATCGAGCCGGCCGGCAGCTCGCGCCGCAGCCCGGCGTCGAAGTCGGTCGAGGCGAGCGAGGCATAAGTGCTGCCCAGCCGGCGGCGATAGGCGGGGAAACGCACTTCGTACCCGTCCCACGCGGTCGTGCGGAACCGGCCCAGCAGCTCGCCGCCGCCCGGCGGCAGGTCGCTGGCGAACCAGCTCCACCGGTGGTTGCCGCCCAGCACCGCGTCGCGTTCGATCAGCAGGGTCGCGACGTCGGGCCGGACGCGGTGCAGCGCCAGCGCGAGCAGCCCCCCGGCCAGCCCGCCGCCCACGATCGCGATTTCGACACGGCGCCCGCTCATGCGGCCAAGCGGTACGGGCAAATCACCCGCCCGGCAATCGCGCCCGGGGCCTGCACGGCGCACCGGGTCGGGCGCAACCGGTTCGGGCGCACCGGCCCGCGCGCGGAACATGCGCCGCCCCCGCACGTTCGGGCAACAACAATCGCGGGGGATATCTCACGTCATGAAATCGCTTATCACGCTTGCCGGTGCGGGCCTTGCCGCGCTGGCCGCCGGCCCGGTGCTGGCGCAGGAGGGCGAGGCCGCCGGCCCGCCCGAGATCGAGGACAGCGTCTATTCGGGCGACTGGATCACCGTCGGCGGGGGCGCCGTCTATTCGGCCAGCTACGACGGTTCGGACGATTACGTCGTCTTCCCGATCCCGATGGTCATGGGCAAAGTCGGCCCGGTCAGCATCTCGCCGCGCGCGGGCGGGATCGCGCTCGATTTCGTCGAGAACCCGCCCGACCGCGTGGGGCTGGACCTGGGGCTGGTCGCCAGCCTCAATTCCAACCGCGCCAGCAGGATAGAAGACCCGGTGGTCAAGGCCGCGGGCAAGCTCGACCGCGCGGTGGAGATCGGGCCGACCGCGGGGCTGAGCTTCCCCGGCGTGCTCAATCCCTACGACCGGGTGTCGATCGGCGTCGATGCCCGGTGGGATGTCGCGGGCGCGCACGAAGGCATGGTGGCGAGCCCCAGCGTGTCCTACTTCACCCCGCTCAGCCGCGGCATGGTCGGCCTGCTCTCGCTCAGCGCCGAATATGCCGACGGCGACTATGCCGATTACTACTACTCGGTCTCCCCCGGCCAGGCCGCGGCCAGCGGGCTGCCGCTCTACCAGGCGGACAGCGGCTTCACCAAGGCCGGGGCGACCGTGCTCCTCGGGGCCGATCTCGACGGCAATCTCGCCAATGGCGGCTTCGCGCTATACGCGCTGGGCGGCTATTCGCGGATGCTCGGCGACGCCAGGGACACGCCCTATACCAGCGTGCGCGGCGACGCGGACCAGTGGTTCGCCGCGCTCGGCGTCGGCTACACGTTCTGAACCGCCTCGCGGGGCGGGGGCCAGCCATGCAGGCGGGGGCGCGGGCTGAACGCCGCGCCCCCGTGCGCCGTCAGTCCTCGCCCTCGGCGATCTTCAGCTCCGGCCGCGGCGGCGGCAGCGGCGCGTCGCGGTCGCCCGGCTTCAGGTAGGTGTCGAACCACTCCATCATCCGCACGCTGTAATCGTAGCGCGCGGCGGCCTTCTGGTTGCCGTGCCCCTCGCCCGGGTAGAGCACGAGGCGCACCGGCGTTTCGGGCTTACGCGTCTTCATGTGGCGATAGAGCTCGTAGCTCTGCGTCGGCGAAACGCGCGTGTCGGCATCGCCGTGCATGATCAGCAGCGGGGTTTCGGCCTTGTCCACGTGATAGATCGGGCTGCGTTCCATCAGGTGGTCCCATTCTTCCCACGGCCACTTGCGCTCGTGGACGAGATACATCTCGTTGGGAATGTCGGTCGTGCCGAACTTGCTGATATTGTTGGAAATGCCGACGAACATCACGCCTGCGGCGAATTCCTGCGAGTAGTAAGTGGAGCCCCAGGCGGTGGCGAAGCCGCCGTAGGAACCGCCGGTCAGGCCCACGCGGTCGGGATCGGCGATCCCGGCTTCGACCAGCGCGCGCTTGCCATCGACCAGGTCGTCGAACTCCTTGCCAGCGTAATCGCCCTGGTGCTGCTTCGAAAAGGCCGTGCCATAGCCGGTCGAGCCGCGATAATTGGGCAGGAACACGGCATAGCCGCGCCCGGCGGCGACCTGGCCGGGGGAGCTGTAATAGGTCTGCCAGCCGTTCGATTCGTGCGCTTCCGGCCCGCCGTGGACGTCGAAGATCACCGGCGCGCCGCCGCGCGGGATATCGCCGACCGGCTCGATCAGCACGCCTTCGATTTCCTGCCCGTCGCGCGCAGTATAGGTGAAGGTGCGCTGGGCGCCCATGTCGATCTCGGCCAGCCAGGGGTTGTGCCGGGTCCAGCGGGTGAACTGGCCGTCCGACACGACGTAGAGCTCCGGCGGATGCTCGGGCGAATGGGCCTCGACCGCGATCGTGCCGCCGCCCACTTCCAGGTCGCTGAGGATCAGCGCGCCCGGATCGTGCTCTTCCAGCACCTCGCCTTCGGCCGAATAGATCCGCAGCACGCTCTGCGCGCCGACATCGACGATCGCCGCCAGCCGGCCGTCGGGCAGGAACTCGGCGTCGCTCGTCGCCTCGGGCGCGCCGGCGTTGAGCGCGCGATAGGCGCCGGTCGCGACATCGGCCAGGTGCAGCGTGGTCGCCGCCGGGTCGTTCGCGTCGACCGCCGCGATCAGCGACAGGCGGCTGCCGTCGGGCGAGATCTCGACATCGCCGAGCTTGCCCGGCGTTTCGACCGCGCGCAGCATGCGCCCGCGGGCAAGGTCCACGACATGGACCCGCTTCGACGTGTAGCTGTCGTCCACCAGCGGGCTGGGCGCGCTCTCGACGATCGCGGTCGTCCCGTCGGGCGCGACCTGGATATTGCTGACATGGCCGGGCACCTCGATCGCGCGCGGCGATTCGTCGATCTCGGCGCCGACGCGCGCCGCGAAGAGGCGGTTCAGCCGCGCCTCTTCCTCGTAGACCACCGCGTCGAAGCCGGCCTTCTTGCGCTTGTCGAGCGCCTCGTCGGGCGCGGCCCCGGCGAGGAGGTAGAGCGTCGCGCCGTCGGGCGACCAGGCATAGCCGCGCACGTCGCCGTCCTCGATCGCGGCCAGCTTGCGGTGGCCGCCGCCGTCCACCGGGATCCCCCAGACCGCGCGCTTTTCATCGTCGGCCTTGTAGAGGAAGCTGACCATGCGCCCGTCGGGCGAGAAGCGGACCGCCGAAACGTCGATGTCGTCGGGCAGGAAATCGCGCGCGCTGTCGGGGCCGTAGGCAAGCTTGAGCTGGTCGGTGCTGCGCCCGTCCTTCTCCCCCTCGGTGACGTCGGGCCAGCGCGAAGTGGTATAGGCGACGCGGTTGCCATCGGGCGAAACCGCCAGTTCGCCGACCGTTTCCAGCTTGGCGACATCCTCGGCCGTCATCGGCCGCGCGGCGGCCGTGGCGGCGAGCGAGACCGATGCGAGCAGGGTCGCGGCGCTAACCAGTGTCCGGGTCATGGAAATCCTTTCGAATGAAACTGCCTGCACGGTCATACAGCCTGTGGCGCGCAGGGCAAACGGCGGGCCGTGCCCCCCTTGCGCCGGGCGGCGCGCGCGGGCATCACCCCCGGCCAAGAGGGAGGATTGCTCGATGACGTTCAAGGTTCCGCTGGCGGCCGCCGCCGCTTTCGCCGCCGTGCTGGGTGCCGCGCCGGCGCTCGCCCAGACGATCGTGATCCACGCCGGCGCGGTCGTGACCGATGCCCTGAGCGACCCGCGCGGCCCCTCCACGATCACGGTCGCCGACGGGCGGATCGTCTCGATCGAGGGAGGGCACCAGCCCGCGCCCGAAGGGGCCGAGGCGGTGGACCTGTCGGACCGCACCGTCCTGCCCGGCCTGATCGACCTGCACGTCCACCTGACCGGCGATCCGGGCGGCGATTTCTGGAAGGAAGCGGTCGAGCCCGACGAATGGGGCGTCGTGGTCGGGGCCAAGAACGCGCGGCTGACCGCGCTCGCCGGGTTCACCACCGTGCGCGAAGCGGGCAGCGCGCAGCACACCGCCTTCGCGCTGCGCCGCGGGACCGAAGAAGGCATGATCCCCGGGCCGCGGATCGTCGCCGCCGGCCCCGCGCTCGCGATCGTCGGCGGCCATGGCGACGTTTCGGGCTTCCGCCCGGAGATCAACCACGTCCTCGCCTCCGGCTATGCCTGCACCGGCGCGGTCGAGTGCGCGGAGAAAGTCCGCCGCGCGAGCCAGAACGGGGCGGACTGGATCAAGATCACCGCGACCGGCGGCGTGCTGAGCCAGCAGGGCCGCGGGCTCGACGCGCACTTCACCAGCGCGGAGATGCAGGCGATCGCCGACACCGCGCATTCGCTGGGCCTCAAGGTCATGGCCCATGCCCACGGCGCGCGCGGGGTCGAGGCGGCGAGCGCGGCCGGGATCGACACGATCGAGCACGGCACTTACCTCGACGACGGCGCGATTGCGGCAATGAAGAAGAACGGCACCGTGCTCGTGCCCACGCTGATGGCGTTCCAGGGCATTTCCGAAAGGCTCGGCACCGGCACTTATACCCCGGTGGTGGAGGCGAAAGTGCGCGCGGTGGCCGATGCCGCGCGCGTGTTCATGGGCAAGGCCTACCGCGAAGGGGTGCGGATCGCCTTCGGCACCGATGCCGGCGTGTTCGAACACGGCCGCAACGCGGGCGAGTTCCGCCTGATGATCGGGCAGGGCATGTCGAGCCGCGAGGCCCTGGCCAGCGCGACCACGGTGGCCGCCGAAGTGCTGGAGATGGAGGGGGAGATCGGCCGCCTCGCCCCCGGCTATTCGGCCGACATCATCGCGGTCGCCGGCAACCCGCTGGACGATGCGACCGTGCTGGAGCACGTCGATTGGGTCATGGCCCGCGGGCGCGTGATCGAATAGCCTTGCCCAACACCGGTCGAGCCGTGGGGCCGGCTCGTCGAAGCGGGCCCCACCCGGGCGCGGCCGGGCCTAGAGTGACGTGCCTGTCCAGGGGAGTTTACGCATGACCAGCCTTCGCCTTGCGCTTGCCGCGACCGCCGCCGCCACCGTCGCACTCGCCGCGCCCGCCGCCGCGCACACTGCCGCGAACACTGCCGGGAACACCGCCGCGAACACTGGCACCCAGCCGCCCGCATCGCCCGGGGCGGCCGCCGGCGCGGCGCAGGCGGCGCAGAGCGAGCACGACAAGCTCTTCGCCCTGTTCGCCGCGGCGGACGAGAAGGACATGCAGCTCAACCCGATCATGGCGCTGTTCCGCGGCGACATGCGCTATGCCGACCGGCTGGGCGATTACCTGACCGACGATTACAACGCGCGCACGCTGGCCAATGCGCGCGACAACCTCGCCGCGCTGGCGCGGATCGACCGCTCGGCGCTCAGCCCGACCGACCGGCTGGCCTACGACGTGTTCGAATACAACCAGCGCAACACGCTGAAGGACTACGCGCCGGAGATCCTCGCGCTGACCGAAGTGCGCCCGATCAACCACTTCACCGGCTTCCACACGTTCTACCCGACGTTCGCCAGCGGGCAGGGCGCGGCCCCGTTCAAGACGGTCGAGGATTACGAGAACAACCTCAGCCGCCATGCCGACTACGTCGAACTGATCGACCGTTCGATCGCCAGGTTCCGCGAAGGGCAGGCCAGCGGCGTCTATGCCACCCGGCTGACGATCGGCAACGTGATCGAACAGCTCGATACCCAGCTGGCCATGCCGATCGAGGAATCGCCGCTCTGGGGCCCGGTGACGATGCTGCCCGACAGCTTCGACGCGGCCGAGAAGGACCGCCTGACGCGTGAGCACCGGGCCGCGGTCGAGGCGATCTACGCCGCGCACACGCGCCTGCGCGATTACTTGCGCGACGAGTACCTGCCCCAAGCGCGCGAAACGGTCGGCCTGTCGCAGATGAAGGGCGGCGACCGGCTCTACGCCCGGCTGATCGAGGGGACAACCACGCTGCCGCTGTCTGCCGATTACCTGCACGACCTGGGCCTGGCCGAAGTTGCCCGGATCAAGGCGGAGCTGGAGAAGATCCGCCGCGAAGTCGGCTTCGAGGGCACGCTGAACGCGTTCTTCGACCATGTCCGCACCGATCCGCAGTTCAAGCCCGAAAGCCGCGAGGCGCTGACGCAGAGCTATTACGACATCGGCGAGGAAGTCGATGCGAAGATCGGCGAATACTTCTCGCTCGTCCCCGAGACCCCGCTGGAGATCAAGCCCTACGAACCCTTCCGCGAGAAGTTCGAGGCCGGCGGCTCCTACATGCCCGGCGCGCCCGACGGATCGCGCCCCGGCACGTTCTATTTCAACGCCTACGACCTGCCCAGCCGGCTGACGACGGGCAATGTCACGCTCTACCTCCACGAAGGGGCGCCGGGGCACCATTTCCAGATCAGCCTGGCGCAGGAGAACGAGGCGCTGCCCGCCTTCATGCGCTTCGGCGGCAATACCGCCTATGTCGAAGGCTGGGCGCTCTATTCCGAGACGCTGGGTTACGAGATGGGGTTCTTCGACGACCCCTGGAACCGCTACGGCACCTTGCAGGATGAACAGCTGCGGGCGATGCGGCTGGTGGTCGATACCGGCCTCCACGCCAAGGGCTGGACGCGCGAGCAGGCGATCGACTTCATGCTCGAGAACTCCGGCATGACGCGGACCGAGGTGGTTGCCGAAGTCGAACGCTATATCGCGATTCCCAGCCAGGCCCTGGCTTACAAGACCGGCGCGCTGAAGATCCAGGAACTGCGCGAGAAGGCCGAGGCCGCGCTGGGCGAGGATTTCGACATCCGCGCCTTCCACGCGCAAGTGCTGGGCACCGGCGCGCTGCCGCTGCCCGTGCTGGAGGAGAAGATCGACCGCTGGATCGCCGCCGGCGGGCAATAGGCTCCTCCGGCGGTTCCCGGGCCATGCGACAGTGCGCTGGACGGCGTGCGGCGGATGGCCTAGATACGGGGCCATCCCCGGGGAGCCTGTCGCGCAATCGCAGGTTGAGAGCGGAATACGCCGCGACCCGTCGAACCTGATCCCGGTAATACGGGCGGAGGGAGGGAACGGCTTTCGCTCCAGGAATCCGTGGCCTCGCTCCGACTGAATGGAGAGCGAGTTTCATGGCCGACATCAATTCCCAGTTCGAAATCGGCGTCACCACCGGTCCGATCCGCGGTAGCCGCAAGATCCACGTCGGCCCGCGCAAGGTCGCCATGCGCGAGATCGACCTCGAGGGCGGCGAGCCGCCGGTGCGGGTCTACGACACCTCCGGCCCCTATACCGACCCGGCGGCGCAGATCGACATTCGCCAGGGCCTGCCCGCGCTGCGCCGCGAATGGCAGCTTTCGCGCGGCGACGTGGAGGAATACGAGCCGCGCGAGGTGAAGCCGGAAGACAACGGCCAGCTCGGCCCCGACCGCAGCGGCGGCGTGCCCGCCTTCCCCACCGCGCTGCGCAAGCCGCTGCGCGCGAAAGCCGGCGGCAACATCAGCCAGATGCACTATGCCCGCCGCGGCATCATCACGCCCGAGATGGAATACGTGGCGGAGCGGGAGAACCTCGGCCGCGAGCGCCTGCGCCAGGAGCGCGACGGGCAGGACTGGGGCGCATCGATCCCCGAATACGTCACGCCCGAATTCGTGCGCGACGAGGTCGCCCGCGGCCGCGCGATCATCCCCAGCAACGTCAACCACCCGGAAAGCGAGCCGATGGCGATCGGCCGCAACTTCCTGGTCAAGATCAACGCCAATATCGGCAATAGCGCCGTGGCCTCCGACGTCGCATCCGAAGTGGACAAGATGGTCTGGTCGATCCGCTGGGGGGCGGACACCGTCATGGACCTCAGCACGGGGCGCAACATTCACGACACGCGCGAATGGATCATCCGCAACAGCCCCGTCCCCATCGGCACCGTGCCGATCTACCAGGCGCTCGAAAAGGTCGGCGGCATTGCCGAGGATCTGACGTGGGAGATCTTCCGCGACACGCTGATCGAACAGGCCGAGCAGGGTGTCGACTACTTCACCATCCACGCCGGCGTGCGCCTGCCCTATGTCCCGATGACCGCGAAACGCGTCACCGGCATCGTCAGCCGCGGCGGCTCGATCATGGCGAAATGGTGCCTCGCGCATCACAAGGAGAGCTTCCTTTACGAGCGCTTCGACGAGATCACCGAGATCATGAAGGCCTACGACATCGCCTACAGCCTCGGCGACGGCCTGCGCCCCGGCTCGATCGCCGACGCCAATGACGAGGCGCAATTCGCCGAACTCTACACGCTGGGCGAGCTGACCAGGCGCGCCTGGGAGCAGGACGTGCAGGTGATGATCGAAGGCCCCGGCCACGTGCCGATGCACAAGATCAAGGAGAATATGGACAAGCAGCTCGAGGCCTGCGGCGAAGCGCCCTTCTACACGCTCGGCCCGCTCGTCACCGATATCGCGCCCGGCTACGATCACATCACTAGCGGCATCGGCGCGGCGCAGATCGGCTGGTACGGCACGGCGATGCTCTGTTACGTCACGCCCAAGGAGCACCTCGGCCTGCCCGACCGCGACGACGTGAAGGTGGGCGTGGTGACCTACAAGCTCGCCGCCCACGCCGCCGACCTCGCCAAGGGCCACCCGGCCGCCAAGGTCCGCGACGACGCGCTCAGCAAGGCCCGCTTCGAATTCCGCTGGCGCGACCAGTTCAACCTCAGCCTCGACCCCGACACCGCCGAGCAATACCACGACCAGACCCTCCCCGCGGAAGGCGCCAAGACCGCGCATTTCTGCTCCATGTGCGGCCCGAAGTTCTGCTCGATGAAGATCACGCAGGAAGTGCGCGATTTTGCCGCGAAGCAGAACTCCGGGGCGGAGGCGTTCGTCGCCGCCGAGGAGGTGGAGACCGGGATGGCGGAGATGAGCGAGCGGTTTCGGGAGGAGGGTGGGGAGATTTACCTGCCGAGGGAATGAACTATAGCCAGACCTATGTCGATCGATCTTGAGCGTGTTATTGCTGTCTCTCATCCCCCTGCGGAGGGAGCGAAAGAGTGGCGTGAAAATGCACTTGAAGGCGTCAAATACGTTGTCGGGATTGCAAATCGCGATCCTGTAGTCATTTTCACATCTTCCGGGCAGTCTCTCATCGTGGGTGTGCTGGCTCCTCTCGAGAATCTCCGCCCACCAGACTTCGATGACCTAGGCCGGATGTCGGTCATGCTGGAGGAGTCCTGGTCTCTCACCTGGTGTAGTGGTGGGGGTGAACCAGACCGAGCATTTCTTTCGCCTCCCCTCGATAGCCCCGGCTGTAAGTCGCTAGTGGGGGGTGAAAAGCTGTTGTTTCGACGCAGCTTCGAAGGCGTTGACCGAGGTCTTGTGCGGACAGAAATCAGTCAAAAGCTTGTACATGCGTTAGGCCTGTACTGGCTTGATGAAGAGTCGGCGTATTGCAGATTAGACGATCATGGTGATGTAGAACCAGTGATTCGCCTTCAGGATATCTCGGCAGCCACGGGTCAAAATAACGACGTAATCGTTACGATAAAGAGAGGAGATCTTCACAACTATATGGCTCTTACAGGAATGGGGCTCGTCATCAAATTCGATTTCACGCGGTTTGAGCCCGGTTCGTTTATGGGATGGCATGGTGAACGCCGATTCAGCACCACTGACACCGATATTTCCTTTCACGGGGGGCAACAGCACAACAGCAGTTTTGTGAACGGTTGCCTCGTCGTTCTCCCGGATGTGGGACCAGACGATGTCCTGCAGACATTGCAACGAGATTGGCGTGATGATGGTAAGCAGTACGCGAGTTTCATTGCCCAAGACTGGAAGAATGATCGGATTGCAGAGATTTCGTGCGCTCCGGATGCCTTGGCAAGCTACTTCGAGAAGGATTCTCCGCTCCCCTTTCAGGTCACCCCTGCCTTCTTCAAGCCCGAAGTTCTGTTAAAATACAAGTCAAATAGAGAGAAATACAAAGTAGAAAATCGATCTATCAGCTGTCGGGGTGCTTGGCATCTTAAGTCCTACGATATAAATGAGGCAGGTCAAGTGCATGCATATCTGTACGACCTTGCGAAGTTGCCCTATAGCGAGCAGCTCTATTGGAAATCCTTCAATGAAGATCCTCGAGCTCCAATATCAAAGCGTGCGTTCCGCACGGACTTCGAAGGTGACTGGGACACCACACACGACCCACTTGAAGATATAAAATCGTATGTGAAAGACCTAAATCGCGTTGTTCCAACTTGGTGGTTGCCGCGAGCTGAGGCGTTGATCGATGCTACCAATTACCCGGTGACTGCGTCTCCTGACGAATGGGCGGAATCGATCCTGTCTCTCGATCAGCTCGTGGTTGAGGGATTCTCGCCATCTGGCTTGCGGACCTTGCTGGCGGAAGCCGCTGTCGACTATGAAAAGAACTGGCAAAGCCTCAAGCTATTGCACGAGATATTGCTAACCAAGGGCATTGATGCGGAAGACGTCCAGAAGATATTGAAACCTCTTAAAGAAATACATCACATTCGGTCAAAGGCAAAAGGACATGCGTCCGGCTCGCAGAGAGCGAATATGATCAAGACTGCACGAACCGAGCACGGATCGCTTACGAAGCATTTTCGTGAGGCCTGTATCCGCTGTCAGCAATCAATTGAGCGCATCATTGATATCCTTTGAAGTATCTGAGCCCCCGCTTGACAGCCAAGCGGAATCCGCCCTCACGCATTTCACCATGATGCTCAAGTGCGTCTCCTCGGCACCAACGACGCCGACCGTGCGGCCTGCTGTCCTATCCGCTCTTCGCCGTGCTAGGCATCCTTCGAATATATAGACAGCGTGAAATCACCTACGCCCGCAACGCCACCGGCCCCTTCTACCACGGCACCCGCGCCGACCTCGCCTTGGGCGACCTGCTCTCGCCCGGCTTCACCTCCAACTACGCCGACCGCAAGCTGTCGTGGATTTACTTCTCCGGCACGCTCGATGCGGCGATCTGGGGGTGTGAGCTGGCGAAGGGTCCCAAAGGAAACGGGAACGCGCGGGAGCGCATCTATATCGTCGAGCCGACCGGTGCGTTCGAGGACAATCCGAATCTCACCGACAAGCGCTTCCCCGGCAACCCGCCCGAGTCGTACCGCTCGCGCGAATCGCTCCGCATCGTGGGCGAGGTCGAGACGTGGGAGCCGCATCCGCCCGAGCGGCTGGCGGAGATGAAGGCCGCGCTCGCGCGGATGGAGGCCGAGGGCGGGCCCGAAATCATGGACTGAGGCACCCCACCGCCTCCGCCCCGCACGCCCCACCGGCAAAAACCATTTTCCTACAAGCCCCCGGCTGTGCCTTATCCTGCGCGATGAGCACGCGTCCCGATCCGTCCGCCTTCGCCGCCGGTGCCGCCAGTGCGCCGGACCGCGGCGACAGTTCCTCCGCTTCGCCTGCCGGCGCGCGCCCTCGCGGGGCCGATGACGCCAGCGGGGCCGGTGAGACCGGCAGGTCCGGCAGGGCCACCCGCCACGATGGCTGGTCGCTCGACAAGCAGGTCGCTTTCCTGCGCGCGCTGTCGGCCACGCATTCGGTCAGCGCCGCGGCCCGCTCGGTCGGGATGAGCCGCCAGTCGGCCTACCGCCTGCGCTCGCGCCTGAAGGGCAAGGCGTTCGACCTCGCGTGGGAAGTCGCCTTCCACCACAGCTACGACGTGCTTGCCCATGCCGCGCTCGAACGCGCGCTCAACGGGGTGGAGATGCCGGTCTATTACCAGGGCGAGCAGGTCGGCTCCTACCGCCGGTACGACGAGCGGCTGACGGTCGCGCTGCTCAACCGCTTCACGCTCGGCGGCAACCCGGTCTTCGGGCGGCTCGGCCCGCGCGCCGAGCTGCACGCGCGCGATTTCGAGGCGCTGCTGGCGCGGATCGGCGCGGGCGAGGCGGTCGATACCGGCGCCCCGGGGCCGGGCGATCCGGGCGAGCTGGAGACGATCCTGCGCCAGAGCAGCGCGAAGGCGACATTCCGCCCCGCCGCCCCCTGTCCGTCCGCGCCCGGCGACGAGGAGATTATCGCGGCCCTTCAGGCGCTTGCGGAGGAAACGGAAAAGTGACGCCCTGTCACTTTCGTCACCCGCGCCCCGGCGGTCGAGAGAGCCGGTCGGGCGGGCACGGTCAGGCGGGCACGGTCAGGCAGACAAGGTCAGGCTGGGGCCGAACGTTCCTGCGCCCCCGGCGATGGAGCAGGACGTCGAGCGGCGCGGGGCGGCTTTCCCGGCGCCAGGCGCGCTCGTGGAAGAAAAACACCACCGCGTTCACCAGCGGCTCGACCAGCGCGATCCCGCCGGCGATCATGATCGAGCCGGTGAACAGGTACGCGACCGAAAAGCCCACCAGCAGGTGGAGGGCGAGGAAGCTGCATGTCTTGGTCAGGTCGCGTTTCATCGGGCCGGCCTAGGCGCGGCCGGTGATCGTGCAAAGCGATGAAAAGTGGGCAGTGTGATCGGTTTTGGCTTTCTTGGCCGGACTTCCGGGCGGCCGGGGGCGAGCGGGCCGGAGCGGTGCCGGGCCGGATTATCGCGCGGCCCGTCGCGCCGGGCGGGAAATCGCGGCGGGTTCGCTCGTTGTTGTCGCACGGTCAATCAAACGAGAGGGCAAATTCCATGCAGGTCCAGTTCAATTCCGATTCCTCGGTCATGGGCACGGAAAACGTCGCCGAGCGGATCGAGGCAAGCGTGCGCGAGAAGCTGGCGCGGTTCGAAGAGCGGCTCACCCGGGTCGAGATCCACGTCCGCGACGAGAACGCGCGCAAGGGCGGGGCGGACGACAAGGCCTGCACGATCGAGGCGCGCCCGCGCGGCGGCCGCGCGATCGGGGTGACCGAGCGCGCCGACAAGGTCGACGATGCCGCGCGCCGCGCCGCGAGCACGCTGGCCCAGCGGCTGGAGCGGCATTTCGGGAAGGAATCGCGCCACGGCCACGATCCGCGGCCCGAAAAGGTGCTGTGAGCCGCGGCGCCGCTGCTCAGTCGAAGCTGAAGCCGGCGGCCCTGGCCTCCGCGATCACTTCGGCGCCGGTCTTCTTCGGGGTGTCCGCCGCCAGCGCGTTGTGCGGCGGCATCTCGTCGATGAAGATCTGCTCGTCCAGCGGCCAGCTTGCCGGCAGGTCGAACAGGCCGGCCATGAACGAGAACGTGCCGGCCGGCTGGAAACTGTACCACAGCGCGCTGCCGCACCGCGCGCAGCTCGCCCGTTCGGCCCAGTCGGACGAGGCATAGCGGTTCACCGCGTCCTCGCCCGAAAGGGTGAAGGCGTCGGGCGCGACGCCGTGGAGCGAGAAGAACGTGCCCCCGGTCCACCGGCGGCACATGTCGCAGTGGCAGGCCTCGATCCCGGGCTTCGCCTCGCGCAGGCTGACGGTGACCGCGCCGCACAGGCAGCGCCCCTCGAGCGGCGGGTCGAGCGGGACGGGGTCGGCCATGGCAGGCTCCTCGGCTGGAGGGGGAATCGGATGGCCGCGCAGGATAGCGCCGCGCGTGCCCGGCCCAAAGCGCTTTCCCCGCCGGCGGAACGGCGGCGCGCGGCGCGGGTTGGTGGGGGAAAGAGGAGGACTGGCCGATGTTCGTCGCCGCCTACTGGTGGAAAGTGCACCCGGGCAAGGAAGAGCAGTTCCGTGCCGCCTGGCGGCGCGGGACCGAGTTGATCGCGCGCAAGTACGGCTCGCTCGGCTCCCGCCTGCACTGGGACGATGACAACGCGCGTTTCGTCGGCGTGGCCGAATGGCCCGACCGCGACACCTGGCAGGCGGCCTACGACGCGAAGATGGCATACGACGAGCCGGAAACCCGGCGCGCCTTCACCGACGCGATCGCCGACACGGCCGACGATCCCCTGCTGTTGATGGAGGTGACCGACGATCTCCTGGCAAGGCCGGCGGCGAGCGGCGCCGTCTGACAAGGGCCTTCGAAAAAGGGCCGTCTGACAAGGAAAGAGCGAACGGAGGTTTCGAATGACCGGTTCCCACAACCCCATCCCCGCCGCGCTGGGCGCCTTCGGCCTCGCGCTGATCGCGGGGTGCACCCCGCCGGCCGATGGCCCGGGCGGGGCCGAGAGCGCGTCCGCCGCCGGGCGCGAGTGCTTCAGCGCGCGCTCCGTCACCGGCTATCGCTCCGCGCCGCGCGATCCGGGCGCGGGGGAAAGGATCTACGTCGATGTCGGCGCGCGCGACACTTACCTGTTCGAGACGTTCGGCGCCTGTCCGGAACTCGATTTCTCGTGGCGCATCGGGCTGCGCGACCGGGGGATCGGGCGGATCTGCCGCGGGGCCGACGTGGACCTGGTCGTGCCCCACCCTGCCTTCGGCACGCAGGTCTGCCCGGTGCGGATGATCCGCAAGCTCGGCCCCGGGGAAGAGGGCGCGCGGCGCAGTCGCAGCGAGGATTAGGTGAATCGGCGCAGGCGTGCTACATGGCCTGCGCTGACGTCGAAAATTGCGACGGACTTCGGCTTTTGACGACCGCCTCGCCGCCTCCGCGCGGCGCCGGCGCAACCCAGACGGCGACTTCCTTTCATTTGACGACCCGACGCACGACCGGCGGGCAATTCCGTCCGCGGGCAATATCGTTTCTTGAAAGGAAACACCGCATGGCCAAGACTGGCACCGTGAAATTCTTCAACGCCGACAAGGGCTACGGCTTCATCCAGCCCGACGACGGTTCGTCCGACAGCTTCGTCCACATCACCGCCGTCCAGGCGGCCGGGATGCAGTCGCTGGACAAGGACCAGCGCCTCAACTTCGAAGTGGAGCGCGGGCGCAACGGCAAGGAAAGCGCCGTCAACCTGTCGGCTGCCGACTGATCCGGCCGGCCGGGCGCTGCCCCCGCGGTGGCGCCCGGCCCGTCACCCGCCCTGTCATCCGCCTCGCTGCAAGGAACGATCCATGAGCCAGGGTTTCGAATTCTATCAGGCACGGGCCGAGGAATCCGCCGCAGAGGCGCGCGCCGCCGTGCTCGACAACGTGCGCGACCGGGCGCTGCGCTCCGAGGCGACCTGGCGGGCCCTGGCCGACCAGGCGCGCGCGGTCGCGAAGGAACGCCTGCGGGTCGAGAACGAGAAGGCCGTCCGCCGCGCGGAAGAGGCCGCCGAAGCCGCCGCGCTTCAATAGGGCCAGCGCGCCGCTGTCAGGCGAAACCGCTCGTCCTCCCGCTCCAGCGGCTGCCAGCCGCGGGCGGCAATCACCTCGTTGCTTTCGCGCGCTTCGCGCCCGGGGGCCAGCGACCAGGTGACGTGGTACGTCCCGCCGGTCGGCCTGTCGGTTGATCCGTCGATCGCGACGACCATCGCCTCCACCCCTTCGCCGTCATCCGCGCGGCCGACGATCCGGGCCGACGACGCCCGGGGCATGTCTTCGCTCTCCCCGGCCGGGCCGAAGGTCACGTGATCGGCCACCGCGCGGGCATAGCGCGGCGGATGGCGCGCCAGCAGCGCCTCGCGCTCGTCGCGGTCGAGCTTCCACCCGCACCAGAGCTGCCGCGTCATGCCGGTGCCCTCAGTCGTCCTGCGGTTCGCGGTCGTAGAGCTTGCGCAACTCGTCCTTCGCGTCTTCGAGCACCTGTTTCTGATCGGAATCGAGATCCTTGCCCGCGCGGTTGATGTAGAATGTCAGCATCGACATCGCGGAGCGGTAGGGATCGGTCTTGCGCCGGTCGCTCGCCTCTGCGGACCGCTTGAGGGACTTGGCGACCTCGCGCGGGTCGTCCTTGGTGAAGACGCCGTCCTCCAGGTCGAGCGCATCGGAATTGTCGGTAACGTCCTGCGACCATTTCTCGCTCATGCCAGGCTCCTTTCATCCGACCAATCGCGAGCGGGGGCACCCGTTCCCGCTGCCCGCGCAGCCGGTTCGGCCGTGGCCACCGTCCCCGTACCCACTGGCAATCGGGCGGCCGATGGCATAGAATGCCCGCCATGACGCGCACGTCGATCGCCGCTGCCGCCCTGCTTTCCCTCGCCGCCTGCCAGTCCGGCCCCGAGGGGCCCGGCGGCACGTCGAGCGAGGCGCCGGGGACGGCCTTTTCCGCCATCGCGATGGACGAGACGGTGAACTTCACCGGTACCGAGCCGTTCTGGGGCGGCGAAGTGACCGGCGAGACGCTGACTTATTCGACGCCCGAGAATATCGAAGGCACGACGATCCGGGTGGAACGTTTCGCCGGCAACAACGGTCTCGGCTATTCCGGCACGCTCGACGGGGAGTCGTTCGACATGACCGTCACGCCCGGCGAATGCTCCGACGGGATGAGCGACCGCACCTATCCGTTCACCGTCACGCTGCAGATCGGGGCGGAGCAGCGCAACGGCTGCGCCTGGAGCGAACGAACCCCGTTCAGCGGTCCGGAGAGCCCCTGACCCCCGCCCGCTCCAGCTCGGGCGCGAGCCGCCCGGTCAGCCACAGCCACCACATCCGGAAGTCCGCGGCGAGGCTCCAGAGCGGATAAGTGAACGTCGCCGGGCGGTTCTTCTCGACCCCGAAATGGGCGATCCAGGCGAAGAAATATCCCGCCAGCGGCAGCGCCAGCAGCCACCACCAGCGCCCCGTCGCGAGCGCGAAGGCGGCGATCAGGACGACGAGCGTGGTGCCGACGTAATGCAGGGCGCGCGTGCGCGGTTTCGAATGTTCGCGCAGGTAGAACGGCCAGAACTCGGCAAAAGTCGAATAGGCGCGGGTCATGGCGGCGAATATGCCATGCGCGGCAGGTGCAGGCAATTCGCCGCCGTTCGCCGGCCGGTCAGAACAGGCCGGGCGTTTCGCGCTGAGCAGGGGTCGGCCGTGCGGGCTGCAACACCTCGCGCCGGGCAGTGATCGCGCGGCTGGTCGGGTCGCGCCGCATGGCGGTGGCGTCCCGGCCGCTGATCGGGCTGCACACGCCCGCCCCGCCGCGCAGGAAGGCCAGCGCCTGGGCGATCGACGATTCGGCCGGATCGCCAAGTTGGGTGCTGATGTCGTCGGAGGCGCGGCAGGTGACCGGCACCACGCTGGCGAGGCCAGTGTAGTACTCGCCCTGGCGATCGGCGTTTTCGGTCTTGAAGGTTACCGCACGCAGCCGCAGGTCGCATTCTTCCTCGGGATGATCGAACCCGTACTGACCCACCGGCTTGCCGTATGTGTTGGTCCCGACCAGAGCCATGTTCGTGTCGAGGTAGGGAATAAAAGCATTGGTGACCAACTCGCTAGCGGAAGCCGTGCCGCCCGTGCCGATGAAGGCGATCTTGGTCGGGGCGATGGCCTGGGATTGGCTGCCGAACAGGTCGGTCTCGTTCCTGTCCGACTTGGACGGGCGCAGGGTCGTGTGGCTGAAGACCTGCCCGACATAGGCCCGTCCCATCAGGTCGCCCATCAGTTCCGCGATGCGGACCAGCCCGCCGCCGTTGTAGCGGAAATCGACGATCACCTCGTTCACGCCCTGCGCGCGGAAATCGTCGAAGGCTTCGCGCAAGTCGGTCTCGGCCGGGCCGATGAAGGTCCGCAAGTTGACGTAGCCGACCTTCTTGCCGCCGTCGTCGATGATCTTCGCGCCGTAGCGGTCGGAAACCGGGTCGAGCGGATACTCGGCCTTGGTCACCGTGACCTGGCGCTCCGTCCCGCCGAGTTCGCGAATGCGGAAGACCCGCTGCACGCCCGGGTCCGAGGGGCCGAGCGCCTCGATCACCGCCTGCGGCCCGCCGGTGGCCATCAGGGTGGCGATGTCCTGCATCGAGGACGCGGTCGGCCCGACGGCCAGCAGTTCGACCCCGCGATCGAGCCCTTGCGGCAGGCCGGGGCCATCCTCGAACCCCTCGATCACGAAGACGCGGTTGCTGCCGGTGTCGTAGCCGAGCCGAATGCCGAAGCCGGCGTTGGAGCCGGAGTTGTAGTAGGCTTCTTCCTCCGCGATCGAGGTGATGTAAGTGAAGAAGCGATCCTTCGACTGCGCGCGCGCCGGCGCGACCAGCGCGTCGATATAGGATTGCAGGTCGTTGTAATTGCCCTGGTTGACCGAAGTGTCCAGCAGGTCGGGGAACAGGTACCATTCGTCCAGCACGGCGCGGACGAAATCCTGCCGCGCCGGGAGCGAGCATTCCGACGAGCTCGGCGGCGGCGTGGGGGTCGGCGTCGGCGTCGGGTTGCCTCCGATCGGCCCCCCGCCGCCCGAATTGCTCCCCCCGCCGCCGCAGGCGACGAGCGATCCCGCCAATACGATGCTGAGTGCGGTGCGACCTCGACCCATTTTCCTGTCCCCCCGTGGCCCCGGCGCGGCGCCAGGGCGATGCCGTGATGACGGCAAAATGCCGCGCCCCGGCAGGGCGCGCAAGCGCGATGGGACGGGCCGAGGGGGAAAATTGGCACGGTTTTCGGGGTGAATCGGCCCTGTCGGGCCGTCAGAGCGGTGGAAAACCCGGGATTTGCGCCCCCGCGCCCTCGCGGGCGCCTGCCGATCGCCCTAGATTGCCCGGCTCGAAACAACAGGAGTTCCACGTGCCGAATACCGTACCGTCCTGGCTTTCCGGAGCGCTCAAGGGCACGGGTCCGGGCGACGGGCGGCTGACGGTGGCCCGCCTGGCCGACGAACGCACGCTGGGCCGGGGCGGCTTCGCGCTGACGAGCCCGGCCTTCGGCGACGGCGAGGCGCTGGACCCCTGCTTTACGGCCGATGAGGAAGACGCGGTCGCGCCGCCCCTCGAATGGTCCGCGCCCCCGCCCGGGACGCAGGAGCTGGCGCTGGTCGTCGAAGATGCGGATGCCGGCGAGGAGCCGGCCTGTCACTGGCTGGTGTGGGGGCTGGCCGGCCAGCGGGGGAAGCTGCTGGAAGGCGAGGTTCCGCCGCGGGTGGGGAAGAATGCCCACCGCAACTCCGAATGGCTCCTGCCGGAGCCTCCGCCCGAGGACGAGGCCCATAGATACGTGTTCCAGCTTTTCGCGCTGGACCTGCCGCTGACCCTGATGCCCGGCGCGAGCCGGGAAGACCTGGTGAAGACGATGGAAAACCACGTCGTCGCCGCGGCGGTCCTGACCGGGAAGTACAAGCGCCAGCCGGAGGATGCAGGGGAAGGGGCTTGGGACGAAGACGATTTCGTGTAACCAGCAACAAGCCAAGAAGGAAAGGACCTTAAAATGGCTGGCAAGAACAATGCACTGCAGAAGCCGGTGAATCTCTCATCGGACCTTGAGAACGTGGTCGGCAAGGGGCCGATGACGCGCGCCCAGGTCACCTCCAAGGTGTGGGACTACATCAAGGCCAACAACCTGCAGGATTCGCAGGACAAGCGGATGATCAATCCCGACGCCAAGCTGGGCGCGGTGATCGGCAATTCGCAGATCTCCATGTTCAAGATGACGGCCGCGGTGTCGAAGCACCTCAGCTGATCGCGTTTGCCGGCGGCGCGGCGCCTTCGTCGCGCGCGCCGCCGGATTGCCGCGCGGGGGCGCCCCCCGCGTGCGAGGGGCCGGGGCGATCGCGCCCGGCCGATCCCCGTCGCGGCATACGCGGCGCCCCGGCGTGAAGCGGGCGAGGGCCTATGACGATCCGGACCGGCATCGGCGGCTGGACATATCCCGACTGGCGCAAGGGCGCCTTCTATCCCGACGGGCTGCGCCAGGCGGACGAGCTTTCCCATGCCGCGCGGCGGGTGGGCGCGATCGAGATCAACGGCACGTTCTACCGCCTGCAGAAGCCGGAAAGCTTCGCCCGCTGGCGCGAGGAGACCCCGCCCGGCTTCGTCTTCGCGATCAAGGGATCGCGCTACGTCACCAATCGCAAGGACTTGTCGCAGGCCGGGGAATCGGTCGACACGTTCGTCGCCCAGGGCATCGCCGAACTGGGCGACCGCCTGGGCCCCGTGCTGTGGCAACTGGCGAAGACCAAGCGGTTCGACCGCGACGAGATCGCCGCCTTCCTGGCCCTCCTGCCCCGCGAGACCGGGGGGCTGCCGCTGCGCCACGCGATCGAGGCAGGGCACGAGAGCTTCGCGTGACCGGCCTTCGTCGATCTCGCGCGCGACGCCGGGGTCGCGATCGTCTGGTCGGAAGACGAGGGGCGGGCCCGGATCGCCGACCGCACGGCGGACTTCGCCTACCTGCGATGCCAGCAGATGCGGAGCGAGATCGCGACCGGGTACGACGAGGCCGGGCTGGAACGGATCGCCGCGATGTGCCGCGCCTGGTCGGAAGGCGCGGCACCCGAGGGGTTGCCATATGCAGGCGATCCGGGCGACAGCGCCGGCGGTGGCGGGGATGTCTTCGCCTTCATGATCAACGGCGCGAAGGAACGCGCACCGGCGGCCGCCATGGCGCTCGCCGAAAGAGTGGAAGGATCGGAATGAAACTGTTGTCTTCGCTGCGCCCGAATACCCTGGTCCCCGGCACGCTGGCTTTCGCCGCGATGGCCCTCGCGCCCGCGGCGCTGGCGCAGACGCCCGAACAGGTCGCCGAGGCCGCGCTGGAGGCCGCGCCCGTGTTCGACGGGCACAACGACGTGCCGATCCAGCTGCGCGCGCGCCTGCAGAACATGATCGCCGATTTCGACTTCGTCGACACGACCGATACCGGCGCCGAGGACGGGCGCACGATGCATACCGACCTCACGCGCCTGCGCGAAGGCAAAGTCGGGGCGCAGTTCTGGTCGGTCTACGTCTCGCCCGCGATGGAGGAGCCGGAAGCCGTCCAGGCGACGATCGAGCAGATCGACGTCACCCGCCGGCTGATCGATCGCTATCCCGACGACCTGGCGCTGGCGCTGACCGCCGACGACGTCGAGCGCGCGGTGCGCGAAGGGCGGATCGCCTCGCTGATGGGGATGGAAGGCGGCCATTCGATCGGCTCCAGCCTGGCCGTCCTGCGCCAGATGTACGCGATCGGCGCGCGCTACCTGACGCTCACCCATTCGCGCAACACGCCCTGGGCGGACAGCGCCACCGACGATCCCGAGCACGGCGGGCTGACCGATTTCGGCCGCCAGGTCGTGCGCGAGATGAACCGGCTCGGCATGCTGGTCGATCTCAGCCATGTCAGCGAAGCGACGATGGCCGACGTGCTCGATATCGCGAGCGCGCCGGTGATCTTCAGCCACTCGGGCGCGCGGGCGATCAACGGCCACGCGCGCAACGTGCCCGATTCGATCCTCCGTCGCCTGCCGGAAAACGGCGGCGTGGTCATGGTCGTCGGCCTGCCGGGTTACCTGAGCGAGGACATGCGGCAGTGGAACGCCCGCCGGCAGGCGGAGCGGGCGCGGCTGGAATCGCTCTGGCAGGGGCAGCCGGACAGCGCCGCCGCCGCGCTCGAGGCATGGGACGCGGCGAACCCCGCGCCGACCGCGACGATCGCCGACATGGCCGATCATATCGATCACGTCCGCCAGGTGGCGGGGATCGACCATATCGGCATCGGCGGCGATTACGACGGGATGCCCACCGGCCCGCAGGGGATGGAGGACGTTTCGGGATACCCGGCGCTGTTCGTCGAACTGGCGCGCCGCGGCTATAGCCAGGCGGACCTGGAAAAGATCGCGATGGGCAATGTCCTGCGCGCGATGCGGCAGGCCGAAGCGGTCGCCGCGGCCCAGGCGGACATGGACCCGATCGAAACCCCGGCATCGTAACCGCCGGGCGAGGGCGGCAGCGCGAGGGTCAGTCGGACTTCCTGTCGGGCAGGCCCTCGCGATCGGTTTCCGCGAGCTCTTCCAGTTCGCTCTCGCTCATCGAATCGTACATCTGTTTCGACGCGCCCTGCAGGTCGGACACTTTCGTCTCCCCGCGCTTGGCGGAAAGCGCGGCACCGGCCGCCTTCTGCTGGGCTTTCGATCGGGCGGGCATGGCCAGTTCCTCCTGTAATCGGGTCGGGGGGCGGCCCCCGGCGCGGATCAGGTGCCGACGCGGCCCGGGTCGTCCGCCGGGCTGTCGTTGCCCTCTACCGCGCCCTCGATATCATCGAAGCGATCGTCGACGATGCTGTCGGTACCGGTGTCGCGTTCCTGGGCCTCGATCCGGCCGCTGACATTGCCCTCGCTCTCGACGTCGCCCTGGGTCAGGGCGCCGGTGACCCAGATCACGGTGAGCGCCGCAATCGCGAGGAAAGTGCCGACGATCAGGACCCAGCGCACGACGCCTTCCTTCGAGCCGCCGCTCGCCTCGGTTTCGTTCATGTGAACTTCGTCGCCCCGTCGTTCCATCGTTCTTGCTCCCGTAAACGCGACCCAGATGGGCCAACTACGCACGGGAAGGGCGAATGTTCCTGTTCCGTGCGCGGGAGCGTGCCCCGCGCCGGGGCGTCAGTCGCGCAGCAGGTCGTTGATCCCGGTCTTCGCGCGGGTCTGCGCGTCGACGGTCTTCACGATCACCGCGCAGGCCAGCGACGGGCCGCCGTCGGGATCGGGCAGGGTGCCGGGCACGACGACCGAGTAGGGCGGGATCGCGCCGCGGGTGATCCGGCCGGTCGCGCGGTCCACGATCTTGGTCGACTGGGTGATGAACACGCCCATCGCGACCACGCTGCCTTCGCCGACGATGACCCCTTCGACGATTTCGGAGCGCGCGCCGATGAAGCAGTTGTCGCCGATGATGGTCGGGTTCGCCTGCAGCGGCTCGAGCACGCCGCCGATTCCGGCGCCGGCGGAAATGTGGCAATTGCTGCCCACTTGCGCGCAGCTGCCGACCGATGCCCAGGTATCGACCATCGTGCCGTCGCCGACATAGGCCCCGATGTTGACGAAGCTGGGCATCAGCACCACGCCCTTGCCGATATGGCTGCCGCGGCGCACGATCGCGCCGGGCACGACGCGGAAGCCGCCGGCGGCGAAGCGGCCTTCGTCCCAGCCATCGAACTTGCTCGGCACCTTGTCGTAGGCGGGCGCGCCCACCGCGCCTTCGATCACCGCGTTGTCGCGCAGGCGGAAGCTGAGGAGGACGGCCTTCTTCAGCCACTGGTTGACCTTCCAGCCGCCTTCCCCGTCAGGCTCCGCCACGCGGGCCTTGCCGCTGTCGATCAGCTCGATCGCGGCTTCGACCTGGTCGCGGATGGCGGTCGAGCCGGGGCCGACCTCGGCGCGGTTTTCCCAGGCGGCTTCGATGGCGGATTCGAGTTCGGCGGACATGGCGGCGCTCCGGTCGGTTGCAGTTGGCCCCGGCTGCTAGCGGCCCCGCGTCCGCGCGGCAAGAAAGCTAATCCAGGCCCGCTGCTTGCGCGAATTGATAGGCGCGATCGACCAGCGGCCCGACGCGTTCGGACATCGTCTTGGCATGGGCGGAGGAGGCCGTGCCGTCGATCACGCGTTTCTTGATCCCCTGCATGATCCCCGCCAGCCGGAACAGGTTGTAGGCGAAGTACCAGTCCATCGGCGGAACCGGGTAGCCGGTGCGCGCGACATAGCGATCGACCGCCTGATCGACCGTGGGAATGCCCAGCGCCGCGAGGTCGAGCCCGCCCAGGCCCGCCCGCCCGTCGGCCGGGCTGTACCAGTTGAGCATGAGGTAGGCGAAGTCGGCCACCGGGTCGCCCAGCGTCGAAAGCTCCCAGTCGAGCACGGCGATCACGCGGTTTTCGGTCTTGTGGAAGATCATGTTGTCGAGCCGGTAGTCGCCGTGGACCACGCTCGATTCATGCTGCGGCGGGACGGTCTGCGGCAGCCATTCGATCAGCCGGTCCATCTTGGGCAGCGGCTCGGTTTCCGAAAGGCGATACTGCTTGGTCCAGCGGGCGATCTGGCGCGCGCAGTAATCGGCCGGCTTGCCGAAATCGCCCATGCCGATGGCCTGCGGGTCCTTCAGGTGGAGATCGGCGATCGTGTCGATCATCGCGTGGTAGATCTCGCGCCGCTGGTCCGGCGTGCAGCCGGGCAGCGCCCCGTTCCACAAGGAACGGCCATCGGCGAGATCCATCACGAAGAACTTCGACCCGATCACCTCCGGGTCTTCGCACAGGCCGTAAGTCCGCGGCACGGGGAAGCCGGTGGGCCCCAGCGAGGACATGGCCTTGTATTCGCGGTCCACCGCGTGCGCGCTGGGCAGGAGCTTGCCGAACGGCTGGCGCCGCAGGACGTAGGACTGCTTCGGCGTGTCCACGCGGTAGGTCGGGTTCGACTGGCCGCCCTTGAACTTGGACAGCGAGACCGGCCCGGCGAAGCCGGCGACGTTCGCCTCCATCCACGCGGTCAGCGCGGCCTCGTCCAGCCGGTCGCGCTCGGGCACGGCGATCGTGCCCACCATTTCCTTCTCGTAGTCGATTTCGGCCATTTCACCTCGTCCCTTGGGGCGGGGCGGCGGAACCTGCCGCCGCCCCGCCGGGTCTTTTCGCCGCCTTGGCGTTCGCCGCTAGTCGAACACGATCACGCTGCGGGCGCTGTGCCCGGCGCGCATCTTGTCGAACCCGGCGTTGATCTCCTCCAGCGGGATGCGCTCGGCAATGATCGTGTCGAGATCCAGCAGCCCGCGCATGTAGAAATCGACCAGCCGCGGCAGGTCCACCGGGAAGTGGTTCATCCCCATGATCGCGCCTTGCAGCTTCTTGCCCGAGAGCAGGTCCATCGCGCCGAGGCCGACCTTGCAGTCGAGCGGCATCATGCCGAGGATCGTCGCCGTCCCGCCGCGCCGCAGGACCTTGACCGCGAGATCGGCGCTCGCCTGGCGCCCGACCGCCTCGATCGCGTGATCGACGCCGTCGCCCGCAATGCGCACGACCTGTTCGGCCGCGTCGTCGGCCAGGGCATCGACCGTGTGCGTCGCGCCCAGCGTTTCGGCCAGCGCGCGCTTTTCGGGCAGGGGATCGACCGCGATCACTTTCCCCGCCCCGGCGATCCGGGCGGCGTTGATCGTCGCCAGGCCCACGCCGCCGCAGCCGATCACCGCGACCGTTTCGCCCGGCACCAGCTTGCAGGCGTTGAACACCGCGCCCGCGCCGGTCGTGACCGCGCAGCCGATCACCGCGGCGCGATCGAGCGGCATGTCCTTGTCGATCGCGACGCAGGCGTGTTCGTGGATCAGCATCTGTTCGGCGAAGGCGGACAGGTTCAGCAACTGCATCACCGGCTCCCCCCCGTCGCGGGTCAGGCGCGGGGCCTGCCCTTTCCCGCGCCGGGTATCGCCGCCCAGGCACAGCGCCATGCGCCCGGTCACGCAGAATTCGCAGTGGCCGCAGAAGGCGCTGAGGCAGGTGACCACGTGATCGCCCGGCTTCACCGTCTTCACCTCGCTGCCGACCGCGCGCACCACGCCGGCCGCCTCGTGCCCGGGCACGAGCGGCAGGGCGTGGGGATAGGCGCCGTCGATGAAGTGCAGGTCCGAATGGCACAGGCCGCAGGCCCGCGTGTCGATCAGCACCTCGTGCGGCAGCGGGTCGGCCACCGCGATCTCGCCGATCACCAGCCCTTCGCCGGGCTTTTCGAGGATTGCCGCCTTCGCCATCAGCGCGTGGCCCCCATGTCGCCCGAGCTGACCGCGTCGCTGGCCGGCTGGGGGGAGTGCTTGGCGAACTCCATCCGCGCGATCGACCGCGCGTGGACTTCGTCCGGCCCGTCCGCCAGGCGCAGCGTGCGCTGGTGGGCATAGGCCTTGGCGAGGCCGAAGTCGTTCGACACCCCGCCGCCGCCGTGGGCCTGGATCGCGTCGTCGATGATCTTCAGCGCCATGTTCGGCGCCTGGACCTTGATCATGGCGATTTCCTGCTTGGCGGTCTTGTTGCCGACCTTGTCCATCATGTCCGCCGCCTTCAGGCACAGCAGGCGCGTCATCTCGATGTCGATCCGCGCGCGGGCGACCCGCTCTTCCCAGACCGAGTGCTTGTAGATCGCCTTGCCGAACGCCTCGCGCGCCTGCAGCCGCTCGCACATCCGGGCCAGCGCCTCTTCCGCGACCCCGATCGTGCGCATGCAGTGGTGGATGCGGCCCGGGCCGAGGCGGCCCTGCGCGATCTCGAACCCGCGCCCTTCGCCCAGCAGCAGGTTTTCCGCCGGCACGCGCACGTTTTCCAGCGCGATTTCCATGTGGCCGTGGGGCGCATCGTCGTAACCGAACACCGGCAGGTGGCGCTCGATCGTGACGCCCTCTGCATCGAGCGGCATGACGATCATCGATTGCTGCGCGTGGCGCTGGGCGTTGAAATCGGTCTTGCCCATGACGATCGCGACCTTGCAGCGCGGGTCGCCTGCGCCCGAGGACCACCACTTGCGCCCGTTGATCACGTAGTGATCGCCGTCGCGTTCGATCCGGGTTTCGATATTGGTCGCGTCGGAACTGGCAACGCCGGGCTCGGTCATCAGGAAGGCGGAGCGGATTTCCCCCTCCATCAGCGGCTTGAGCCACTGGTCCTTCTGCGCCCGCGTGCCGTAGCGGTGGAACACTTCCATGTTGCCGGTATCGGGGGCGGAGCAGTTGAACACTTCGCTGGCCCAGCCGATCCGGCCCATTTCCTCGGCGCAGAGCGCATATTCGAGGTTGGTCAGGCCCGGGCCGTCGAACTCGAACGTGTCGTCCACGTGGCTCAGCTGGCCCTGCGGGGGCATGAACAGGTTCCAGATGCCCTGCGCCTTGGCCTTGGCCTTCATGTCCTCGACGATCGGGATCACTTTCCAGCGATCGCCTTCGGCATCCTGGCGGGCGTAAGTCTCGGCATTGGGGCGCACGTTCGTCTCGATGAAGTCGCGCACGCGGTCGCGCCAGTACTGCTGCCTCTCGGTGGGTTCGAAGTCCATCTTGCTAGCCGTTCCTCTCTAGGATCTCGTTTCGTTGCGGTGTGAAACTGGCAGAGGCGCGTGCCCGCGCCAAGCTGCAATCGCGGGTGACCGGATCATGGTGCAGCGCCTCCGGCCTCGGGATCGGCGCGCGCCGCGGCGTCGAGCGCGGCCAGCCGCGCCTCGTGATCGGCGCGGTCGATCGGGAAACGGGCCAGCCACCAGGCGGAGAAGGCGCCGAGCAGGGCGATCATCACGCAATATTGCACGATCACCGCGTCGATCACCGGCTCGGCCACGCTGCCGGGGGTGGCGTCGGTCGGCAGGCCGGAGAGCGAGACGATGATCCCGGCGCTGAGAATGCCCAGGCCCGTCGCGCATTTCTGCACGAACCAGTTGCCCGAATAGAACGCCCCTTCCGCCCGGCGGCCGGTGCGTTCTTCGAACGCTTCGACGATTTCGGCGACCATCGACGATGCCGAAACCAGCACCATCACCGTGAAACAGTTGCTGACCAGAACGAACGCGAACAGCATCGCGGTGGACGCGGTGCCGCCGACCTCGGGCCACATCCCGGCCAGCCGCAGGCCGTAGGGGATCAACCAGAACGCCGCGCCCAGGATCGTCGCGCCCGAAGCCACGCGAATCTTGCCGAACCGGCGATGGAGCGCGCCCAGCGACAGGAACACGACGATGACGCTGGCGAGAAGCACGAAAGGATAGGTCGCCAGCGCGCTCTCGGTGAACTCCCACACGAAATAGAACAGGTAATTGGACAGCGCGAACGTCATCCCCTGGGTGATGTAGGCGGCGACGGCCCCCAGCGCGAAGATCAGGAAGGCGCGCTCGGAGAACGATTCGGCGATCTCGGCGAAGGCGGTCCGCAGATGGAAGCGCGGCGGCCGCGCGTCGGGATAGCGGGCGACGAACTTGTGCTGGCCCAGCGCGGAAAGCAGGGTGGTGACGACGATCACGACCGCCCCGACGAGGCCGTAAGTGCGATAGCCGTCGCGGTCGAGCAGGCTCTCGCTCAGGAACACGCTGTAGGTCAGGAACAGCAGGGCGAGCCCGCCGGTCCAGCCGAACAGGTAGCGATAGCGGAACAGCGTCGTGCGTTCGTCGTAATCGCGCGTCAGCTCGGGCACGAGCGCGGCCGAGGGGACTTCGCAGGCGGACAGCAGCAGGCGGATCACGATCGCCATGCCCAGCAGGAGGGCGAAGCTGGGCGGCCCGTCGACCGGCGGCGACCACAGCACGTACCAGGCGATGCCCAGGGGCAGCGGGGCGAGGTAGAGCCAGGGCAGGCGCCGGCCCCAGCGCGAATAAGTGCGGTCCGACAGGTTGCCCAGCAGCGGATCGACGAAGGCATCGACGATCAGCGCCAGGACCAGCGCGAGGCTGACCAGCCAGGCCTCCATCCCCAGGACGAGGTTGTAGAACGTCAGCAGGAAGACGGAAAAACCGTTGTCCTTCACCCCGAAGGCGATCGAGCCGACGCCGTTCGCCAGCTTGATCCGCATCGGCAGCGGGCCGCTCCTTGCCGGCGCGCTCATGCCCGCGACGCCGCCCGTCGCGTGCCCGAGAACCGGGCCGTGGGTTGGGCCGGGATCGGGGCCGCGATTGGCGCAGGGATGCGGGCCGCACGGGGCGTCGCGGGGCCCGTCAGGGCTCGATCGATCATGCAGGCCTCTCCTCCCGATTTCGGCCCCTGAGCTTACGGGAAGGTAAACTTGCGTCAACGCGCTTGTGATGACGTTACGGCATGGCGGAACGGCACGATCGCGCTTGCGGTCCGGGGCCGAATCACCTTAACCTGCACGTAAAGCTGGCGGCATTCGACCGTCCCCGTTTTCCCGAGAGGAGCATGCCTGAAATGTCGGATCTGGACACCTTTCGCGCCGAGACGCGCGCCTGGCTCGAAGCCAATTGCCCGCCCGAGATGCGCGAGCCCGTGCAGGGCGAGGACGACGTGTACTGGGGCGGCCGCAAGGCCACGTTCAAGAGCGAGGCGCAGAAGGCCTGGTTCGAGGCCTGCCGCGACAAGGGCTATACCGTCCCGGCCTGGCCGCGCGAATATGGCGGGGCGGGGCTCTCCCCGGCCGAGGCCAAGGTCCTGCGCGAGGAAATGGCGCGCATCAACGCCCGCCCGCCGCTGTCGAGCTTCGGCATCTGGATGCTCGGCCCGGCGTTGCTGAAGTTCGGCACCGAGGAACAGAAGCGCAAGTACCTGAACGAGATCGCCCGCGGCGAGATCCGCTGGTGCCAGGGCTATTCGGAGCCGGGCTCGGGCTCCGACCTCGTCAGCCTGCAGACGTTTGGCGAGGACAAGGGCGATCACTGGGTCGTCAACGGCCAGAAGATCTGGACCAGCTATGCCGACAAGGCGGACTGGATCTTCTGCCTCGTCCGCACCGACAAGACGAACAAGTACCAGGGCATCACGTTCATGCTGTTCGACATGGAGTCGCCCGGCGTCTCGACCAAGCCGATCCTGCTGATCAGCGGCAACAGCCCCTTCTGCGAAACGTTCTTCGACGACGTGAAGGTGCCGAAAGACCAGTACGTGGGCGAGATCAACCGCGGCTGGGACGTGGCCAAGTACCTGCTGGGGCACGAGCGCGAGATGATTTCGGGCGCCGACAACTCCGAACGCGGCGCGGGCATCGGCGCGATGCTGAAGCGCCAGGCGGGCGAGCTGGACCCGGTCCTGCGCGCAGAGCTGGCGATGTTCGACGTCGACGCCCTGGCCTTTTCCGCGATGGGGGAGAAGTTCCTCGACGAGATCAAGGTCGGCAAGGCGCACCCGGCGCAGCCGAACATGATGAAATACGCCGGGACCGAGCTGAACAAACGCCGGCACGAGCTGCTGATGGCGGCCGGCGGGTCGGCCGCGCTCGAATGGGACAGCGAGGAATCGCGTGGCGGCGCCGCGGCGCGGTCGTGGCTGCGGACCAAGGCCAATTCGATCGAGGGCGGGACGAGCGAGGTCATGCTCAACGTCATCGCCAAGCGTATTCTGGAGCTGCCGGGGGCTTGAACCGATTTCCCCTCCCGCTTGCGGGAGGGGCCGGGGGCGGGCCTCGGCCGACGTGCCTGCCCCGTTGCGATCAGGGCTTGCCGCAAGGGGCAGGCCGCGCTCCGCTTCCGCGCGCGGGAGGGAGCCAGGGAGAAAGAAATGCCGCTCTATCACGATGACGACCAGACGATGCTCGCCGATACCGCCCGCCAGTTCATGGCGGAGGAAGGCGCGATCGCGAAGCAGCTGCGCCACTGGCGCGACCGCGAATGCAAGGACGGCTTCGGCCACGCGCTGTGGAAGCAGATGGCCGAAATGGGTTTCACCGGCATCCTCGTGCCCGAGGCCGACGGCGGGCTGGGCATGGGCCATGTCGAGGCGGGCATCGTGCTGGAGGAGATCGGCCGCAACCTCACGCCGTCGCCGTTCCTGACCAGCTCGGTCGTCGCCGCGACCGCGCTGGGCCAGGCGGGCGACGAACTGCGCGGCCGCTACCTGCCCGGGCTGATCGCGGGCGAGAGCGTGTTCGCCGTCGCGATCGACGAAGGCGCGAAGCACCGGCCCGAACGGATCGCGACCCGGGCCGAGAAATCGGGCAACGGCTTCCGCCTCTCGGGCCGCAAGGACTTCGTCGTCCAGGGCGCGAGCGCGGACATGATCGTCGTCGCCGCGCGCACTTCGGGCGCCGACGACGATGCCGACGGCGTGACGCTGTTCGCGGTGCCGAAGGACGCGGCCGGGCTGAACCACGATTCGGTGCGGCTGGTGGACAGCGCGATGGCGAGCCACCTGACGCTCGACGGGGTGGAGCTCGACGGCGATGCCGTGATCGGCGAAGTCGACGGCGGGCGCGAAGTGCTCAACCGGATGCTCGACGCCGGGCGCGTGGGCGCCGCTGCCGAGGGGGTCGGCGTGGCCCGCGGCGCGATGGACATGACGGTCGATTACCTCAAGCAGCGCAAGCAGTTCGGCAAGCTGATCGGCGAGTTCCAGGCGCTGCAGCACCGCGCCGCGCACCTCTATTCCGAGGTCGAGATTGCCCGCGCCGTGACGATCAAGGCCCAGCAGCTGCTCGATGCCGGGGCGCAGAACGCCTCGCTGATGGCCTCGGTCGCCAAGGCCAAGGTGGGCAAGGCCGCCGGCCTTGCGGTGAAGGAAGGGGTGCAGATGCACGGCGGCATCGGCATGACCGACGAATACGACATCGGCCTCTACATGAAGCGCGACCGCGCGCTGGCCGAGTTCCTCGGCGACGTGCACTATCACGCGGGCCGCGTGGCGGAGCTGTCGGGCTACTGATACCATCCCCTCCCGATTGCGGGAGGGGCGGGGGCAGGGCCGGCCGGCCCGCCCCGCCGCGACCGGGCAGGCAGGCTGCCCGGCCTCGCTCCCCGCCCGCACGCGGGAGCGGCAACCAGGAGAGACATTCATGACCCTCGAAGACCTGTTCAGCCTCAAGGGGCGTATCGCGCTGGTGACCGGCGGCAGCCGCGGAATCGGCCGGATGATCGTCGAAGGCTTCCTCGCCGCCGGGATCGACAAGGTGTACATCACCGCGCGCAAGGGCGGCGAGCTGCACGAAGCGGCGGAGCAGATGGGCGAGAAAGTCGTGCCGATCCAGGGCGACATCTCGACGATGGAAGGGATCGAGGAACTGGTGGCCGAGATCGCGGGCCGCGAGAGCAGGCTCGACATCCTCGTCAACAATGCCGGCGCGGCCTGGGGCGCGGACTACACCGAATTCCCCGAAAGCGGGTGGGACAAGGTGATGGACCTCAACGTCAAGACGCCGTTCTTCCTGACCCAGAAGCTGCACGGCCTGCTGACCGCGGCGGCCAGCGCGGAGCGCCCGGCGAAGGTGATCAACATCACCTCGATCGACGGGCAGCGGGTGAACCCGTGGGAAACCTATCCCTACCAGGCATCGAAGGCGGCGCTGATCCACCTGACCCGGCGCATGGCCGCGCGGCTGGTGCGGGATCACGTCTATGTCACCAGTCTCGCGCCCGGGGCCTTCCCCTCGAACATGAACCGCGCCGCGCGCGACCACGAGGAGGAATCGGCCGCCGGCATTCCCAGCCGGCGCGTGGGCGACAAGTTCGACATGGGCGGCACCGCGGTCTACCTCGCCAGCCGCGCGGGCGACTACACGATCGGCGAAACGCTGACGGTCGACGGCGGCATCGTCAACGCGCTGCTGCCCAGCCACTTCGCCCAGCCCGGCTGAGCTGTCGGGGCAGGTCCGAACGCTCGACAGACCGTCGCCCTGAACGTGGTTCGGGGTCCATTCCTCCTCCCGCACCGACGGTGCCGGGCGGCGCGATGGATGCTGAAACACGTTCAGCATGACGGGGGGCGGCGAAGGATCGCTCTCCGCAACGCGAGCTCCTGCGGAAGCAGGAGCCCAGGACGGCGGGCGTTGCGGCTGTGTCTGGGTTCCTGCTTTCGCAGGAACTCGGCGTGGGTTGCATGGCGGGGCGCGGAACCGGCCCACGCCCGGTCATCCGCTGGCGAGTGCGGACGGTTACGCCGGGAGGAAAGGCAAGCGGACGGAACCGGCCGGTGCCGCCTGGGCATCACAGGATTGCCACCTGGGCGTCACAGGGTTGCCTTGGCAACATCCTTGCGAGTGGCGGGAGGGGTTGCCTTCAACCTCCCGCTCGGCCCTTCGAGGGGTGCGAGGCGCGGACAGGGCCAGGGCTCGCGCTTGCCCCGTCCGTTGGAACCAGCGTCCGTT
>NZ_WTYO01000007.1 GCF_009827515.1 Pelagerythrobacter marinus
CGTTGTCGCTGACGATCATGCCGGGCTTGCCACGCTGGGCGATCAGCTCGGTCAGCTCGCGAACGACACGGCGACCAGAGATCGAGGTATCCGGCACCGCTGCGAGACACTCCCTCGTCACGTCATCGACGACGTTGAGCACGCGGAACCGCCTGCCAGACGCCATCTGATCGTGAACGAAGTCGAGGCTCCAGCGCTGGTTCGGTAAGGCGAGCACCGGAGCAGGTGCCCTCGTGCCGACTGCGCGCCTGCGGCTGCGTCGACGCCTCACCGCCAAGCCTTCCTCCTTGTAGAGCCTCTGGGTCTTCTTCCGGTTGATCATGATCCCCTCCCGACGCAGCAGGATATGCAGACGGCGATAGCCGAACCGGCGACGCTGGTTGGCCAGCTCCCGCAGCTTCTCTCGCAGACCGGCATCATCGTCCCGGGTGGAACGGTAACGCACGCTCTTGCGATCGGCATCGATGACACGGCACGCCCGCCGCTCGCTCATCCCGTGGCATGCCTGAAGATGAGCGACAGCTTCCCGCTGCGCGGCGGGCGTCAGAACTTTTTTGCCAGAAGATCCTTCAGCGCAGCCTTGTCCAACATCGCATCGGCCAGCAACCGCTTGAGCTTGGCGTTCTCGCTCTCCAGCTCCTTGAGCCGCCGGGCATCGGATACCTCCAGCCCGCCATACTTCGACTTCCAGTTGTAGATCGTCGCTTCCGAAACCCCGTGTCGCCGGGCCAGGTCGGCGGTCTTCGCTCCCGCCTCCGCCTCCTTGAGCACGCCGATGATCTGCTCTTCTGAAAACCTCGTTCTCTTCATCTCGTCCGTCCTTCTGTCAGGGCCGGACTCTAATCCAACTTGGAGGAAAATCAGGGGGTCACGTCAGGTCGCTTCTACCATCTCCGATTTACGCGCTTTGAGCTGTGCGGTGGTGATCGTGCCTTCCGTATCGTGCCTTCCGTGACAAACTGAGCACAATCGGATGAGATTATGACGGTAGTGCGAGAGGGTCGCAGCCCACGACCCGATATGTGCAGTTTCTATCCGACTGCCGCTTCCACACCACGCGCATTGATTGCGGCTTTCCGCTTTGAGGTGGGCAACAATAGCAGCTGGTATTGATGGACGATCCTTCGCGCTTTTGCTCCAAGGCCGCTGCAAGATGCCGTCGAATGCATCGAGTTCGCTTTCAGCAAAGTGGATCGGGCCGGTGCTCTCCAGGGACCTGAGTGGCCGCGATGTTGCTCGCCCCGGTGCAAAGTTCGGCCGAGCATAAGCGGTCAGGAGTTCCGGCGTGATTCCGAGATGATGCGCAGCTTGAAGCGCTGAAAGGATACGATCAGACATCCGTCCCTGTTTCCAGGCGGGCAATGAAACTGCCAAGACGGCTCAATTCAAGAAGAACCCAGTCTTGATATCCAATTTTGCTCGCTTTGGTGTGTATGGAGAGCGTCATTGGAAACAATGAATGTCTCCCCATTAGTCCAGTGAAGGTTCGCATTCGGGTTCAGTGGGCAACAGGCCGCTACGTATCGCCTCGTCGCGACCGACGGCGTCGGACTGCTCTCTGTCCTTCACCAGGATGATAACCCCTGCCTTTGGCAAGTCTTTCTTTCCCAAGGCCTCAGGAGCGAAATCGTAGTTCCACGCTAACAGTCCCATCTTCGCTAGCGCCTGTTCTCCGCTGATCGAGGGTATATGGGTCCAACTATCTGATTTCGCTGAATTGAGGTCTAGTCCGGTTTCGAGCAGTTTGCGCAGATCCTCGGAGCTCTGGACATGAGAAAGAACAGCCCGCGCACCGGGCGCTACAAGATCGGGGTCCAGCTTATTGAGAGCATCCAAGACGCCATCGCAGCTTACATCGGTCATGACCAACCTCAGGGCCGGCTTCCCATTATCTTCTCGTCCAACGAAGCAGACCGCCCCGTCATTGAGAGCTGGAATATCTAGTCTTACCGGCACTCCTTCGCTGTCCGGATAATAGATCTCGACGTCGACAGCGAATGTCGCTGGCATAGCTGCCACCAGACCTACGCGTCCGAGGCCTGACAATACGCGTTGCTGGAGTTCCAAGGCATGCGCCTCGCGCAGACGTGCCACTACCTTCAGATCGTTATCGTCAAATGCCTTGCTCAGCTGTTCATGCGACACCGTATCGATATGCTTGAGGTTCCATTTTATCCAAGAAACCTCGTCGTCGAGGCGGATCGCTGCAGTCCGGGCATCGTCGCCGTACTTCCAGCTCGTTACTCCGAGTGGTTGCGTCTTGCCGACTAGGAGCAGAATGCGCGGAGCTCCGTTGCGCTGGAGATCGCACACCGGCGTGAGGACAAGAAGGACCGTATTGGCATCGAGATCGACGGCTATCGTGGTGCGAAGTCGGTCGAGGTCTGATCCTTCTGTGACCTGCAACACATCTCCAAAAGTCACTTGAGCTTCCAGCGAACCGGGAAGTCGCAATCGTTCGCTGTTTTGGGTCAGGAGACGTTCCACCAGTTCCTGAAGTGCGGGGGATCCGGCAACGTAGGGCGAAGGATGACTAACGGCGGAAAAGGCGTTTAAGGGAATTGCCGCATCGATGATTTGCCGCTCACGTTCGATCTCGTGTTGCAGAACACGATCGAAGACATCGACCAGATAGCTTCCCGCCGGTTCGCCCTCGGCGTTGAGTAGCAGTTGCTGGATCTGACCGATGTCCGAGAGGCGGAGATTTCGCAAAAGTTTGAGCGTTCGCGAAGTGGCGTCAGCCATTCCCTGTTCGAGGGATTCAAAGAATCGCGCGAGCATGCGGGAGTCATCCGCATTGTGGGCAAGGCGCTCAAGCTGGCGATCGAGTTTGCCTGCCTCTTCTAGCTCCGATTTCCTTATGATCCTGAAACCCGAGTCCAAGAGGCCCACTTCGTCTCGAAACTCTTCTCGCTTGTCTTCGAGCCGAGGACTGCGTGACATAAGGATAACCAGGGGCGGCGTGGCTCGACGCTTCTCTATGGCGTTGCGCAGCATCCTTTTGGATGCGTGAAGGGCCGCCTCGTCCTGCGCTTTGTTGAAGAACAGGTCGATAACAATGAGATCGACCTCCTGCGCAGCTTCGATGAAGTCGCGCCCGGATGTCCGACACTCGAGCCCGAGCTCTTGAAGCTTCTGGACCACCACATCGACATAAGTTTGGTCAGATGCCTGATCGGCAAGATACTGCTCGAACAAAGGAGCGGCGACTTCCGTAAGGGTATCGCGCAAGCCCCATACGGCTGCCACATAGGCATCATCGGACACCAGCTCATCGAAACTTCTGTCTTTCGCATCCTCATATGCAGCTTCGATAAGCTGGCGTTGTTCGGCGGTAAGGTCGTCATTGAAGATCGCCCAAGCCTCGTTCTCGGGTCCAATATCCGTCGCTGTCGGCACGGCGTCGCAGACGTCATCCACCACGAGAGCGGTTGTTATTCTCTTTTGCGCCAGAAGGTCTCCAAGCGTCACACCTGCGCTCCTGCTGGCAATTCGAGAACGAATTTGTGGAGTCTGCCGGTCTCCGGATCGCGCTCCTCGTCCAATTCAAGTGTGCCGCCGTTATGCATGGCCGCCTCGCGGGCGATGTAAAGGCCAAGTCCGCGCCTCCTGCGCGTATCCTTGAGCGAAAAGAACATCTTGAAAACCTGGTCTCGATTTTCCGGAGCAATGCCTCGCCCATTGTCTTCGAACATCATTACGGGTGGGTCACTTTCAAGCGAGATTGAAATTTTCGGCTTGAAGGAAGGTTCTCGCTCCGCGCGCATATCGAGCCAATAGACTGAATTCGAAATCAAATTTTCAATGATTTGAACGATCATTCCCTTGACTGCCCTGATCCGCAGAGGTCGCGTAGTCAGGTCGGTGGTCACGTCGATCTTGTGACGCTTGAATTGGGCATGATGGGCTTCAATGGCGTCCCGAATGACTTCGTCGAGTGCAAAGACTTCCGATCGTTGTCGACCAGAGACGCTCATCGGGTCGAGAACGCGCACGCGCTTGCTGACACTCTTCATTTCCGCCTGCAACGTATTGAAGTAGCTGCGCAGGCGGTCTGGGACATCGCGACCCTTCATATGGGCAAGAGCCTTCAGTGCATTTTCGGATGAGCGGGCTAGTTCGTGTGCGACCACTTCGACCATGAGGCCAACACCTGCCATCTCGATCATCTGTCGGCTTTCCTGTTCGACTTCCGCGATGCGCTGGCGCGCGCGCGCCGCGAACTCGGAGAACTCGAAAAGAGTTTGCTGGAGCTCCTCTATCGCGTCGTCGCCCTCGGACGGTGTAAGTCTCTTGAGTTGACGGATGGCGTTTTTGGCTCGGTCCTCGAGCTTGGTAACCTGTGCCTGCGCGTCGGACAGATCCACTTTTTGATGTTTGTACTGCCGTTCGACATCCTTCATGAATTTGCCGAGCATATCCTGCACGGCGTACCGCAGGACTTCCAAGAGCACATATTGCTCCGAAGTCTCGCGCAGCCCTTCACGGTTCGTTTGATCCAGCAGCTGCGGGTTCGCGATCCGCGAAATATTTACCCGCCCAATAAATTGGGTTTTGTTGAGAGTGTAGCCAGATCGACGCAGAGCCCGGCGGTCAAGTTCAAGCCAGTCGTCCTCATCCTCGCCGTAGGGAAAAACACGGAAGCGATCGCGGAACAGCAAGATCCCCGACCATTTCTGTTGCAACTCACGAACAGCTTTTTGCTCGCCAATAGTGTCGATTGCGCCGAGTCTGCGGCGGTTGTACCAATGTGCCTCGAATGAGAATGGCCCGATTGTACGCAGCGCACTATCCTCGACAGGTCCGTCTTTCCCGATGATCGTGGCTTGAAGATCTTCTTCCGTGAGCTTTACGGTTTGCGTCTCTCGCGGATGCTCGAACCCGAGATCCAACGCCTCGAAAGTGCAGGTCAGAACGGGTGCGCCATCGATAAGCTCATATGTGCCTGACACGCGTGCATGGGCAGCATCGAGCAGGGCACCGGACATTATGGGAATGCCGATCCTTTCTCCGTTCCAGAAGATGGCGATCCGAGGTCGCGTCGTCGCATTGGCGAAAGGGTCGGTCAGGCGGGCAAATTCATAGTCCGCCATGTCGCGGACCCTCGCTTCGGTCCAATTCTCGACAAGGTCGCTGATCGTCAAAGCTGTGCCGGACCACTCGGCACTGGGTTTTTTTCCTCCTTTCGTCGGGGCCACCGCAATTTGATCGAGCATTGCATCGACATTGCTGAACTCGGTCCAATCGATTTCGAGACGATTGAGTTTCTTGTCGGTTGAACGGGCCGTCTCAACCAGCAACCGCTCGCCAAGACGCATTGCCGAAAGGCGCCCGATACCTTTTTCGCCGAGATACGGGGTGCTCTTGTCTCCACGCGCAAGCGCTGCTTCGACCTCTTTTTTCCTTGATGGCGTTCCGATCACGAGGAAGCTTCGATCCAAATCCTCTAGCGACATTCCGCTTCCCGTGTCTGTCACGGTGATTGTGTTGAAGCGTCGCTGAGCTTGATCGAGCTTTTCGGTAAGCTCTTGTTTTGTAGTCGCTTCATCGATCAAATCGACGAAGCTCCCGTACGCTGCCTCTGAAGCAGTTGGAAGAAGTTCGTCTTTTATGAGCTTTTTCAGGTCCGGGAGGCTGGCTTTACCGTGGATTGTACCCTTGAGGCGTAGAAATGCTCTGCGTGTCAGAACAATGTCGAACTTTACGTCGACCCCTGCTTTTGTTCTAGCGTCGAAACCGTTCTTGATAAGCTCATAAAACGCGATAATATCCGAACTGATTAGTTCAGAGCCAAGTTCGAGAACAGTTCGGGCGGTAATACGGAACAAGCTTTAAGTCCTCTCGTGACGCCAAGGCATTGGTTTGCAACTGCGCGACACGGCCGTCAGTCCAACCATGGCCGTAAGCGATCCCATGCAATTTCCGCCAACCTTCGCGAGCGTTGACGCACAAATTCCCCGTCCCAGTCGGACGGACATTCGACGAGCGGGATCAACAATCTCGCGTGGGTTGCTTCGGCGAGGATCGCTTCCGATCTTTCGGGCAAGTCATACCCCAACTTTCTGGCTTCTTCGCGCGCGGCCTCGAACGCTTCGGGCGTTCTCGATGCCAAGGCGCGGTAGCTTGCCATCTTTTTCGGTTGGGGATGATTTGACACCACGATGTTGTGGTCGCGATGCAGCAGCGTGAGGTTGCCCAGAGTCTGGAACAGCTCTCGTTCATCGTAGAGGTCAGCGGGCCAGTCAGTGCTCGCCCCTTGCTGTGGAGCGATGTGCTCGACTTGCATGGGCGAAAGCAGGTTCCAGGCATCCAGCGTCAAGGTTGGATGAACACCTTTCCGGCCGGATACGACCAAACCCGGATTCTTGAGGTCGGGTTCTACGTCGTGCGCCGAAGCTATCAGAAGGAATTTCGCAACCTCGGTCGCGTGCTTGGCTAACAGGCTCGTTTCGACTTTACCGGACCAGCTCCCTTTCTCCGAAATGCCGGCCTTTTCCAGCGCATCGCACAGGACGCGTTTGTAAAGTGCGATGTCGAGCGCGCTCTTGCGTTTGGTGGATGGGTTTCCTGAGAAGGGCCGTGCCGCAAGGGCAGCCTGCCCGTCGCCGGAAAGCATGACATCGCGATACACCGCATCGATGCCCGACGTCGTGCCGAATGCTCCGCGCCAGATCGCAGTGAAGGCAGCGCTCGCCTTGATTGCATCGGCAAAGGCCACCGATTTCTGAAGGCGCTCTTCCGGATCGGCGGATAATGCGGCCCCGAAAAATCTGCTGAGCGGTGGAATCGTGACCGTATGCTTAAGTCCACGCAGAAACTCGAACGCGACCTTCGCCGGCTCGTCGATGTTCGAGAGGCCGCCGAAGCTGGGATTAAGGGTTTCTGCAGGATCCCACGAAGTCGACATGAGATCGGACACATCGCCCAAACGCTTTACGAAGCCCCGCCGGAATTCCGTCCGGGTCTTGTCGTCCGGATCGCCGTATTGTGCGCGCAAGTAACGCCGTTGCTCGTTGAGCTTCTTACCCAGCTTCTGGCCCGTTTCTGCGAGCGCGAAAGCGACAAGAAGTTCGGAGGTCGTGCGCTGCAGCTTGCTCGCGTCCTTGGCGTAGCGATCGACGTATTTCTCGGTCCGCAGCATGTCCGCGTGCGAAGGGGTGGATTGATAATCCTCTAGCCCTTCCGCGTCGATCACCCGGGGCCGAAAGGTTTCGAAGGCGGTGAGCGGTTCGCCGGTCGTATTGAGAGCCTCGAACATATCGAAAGCGTCATCTTCGCCTTCGCTTTCGACAACTGTGAAGGCCATTCGCCTTTGCAAATAGTGAGCAAAAATGATCGCGGCAAAGGCAAGCCGGAAACGCTTGCCCGTGGTCGTCTCGTCATCCTTGCGGAGCCTTTCGGCGACTTCGGATGGGACTTCGAAACCAAAGAGTGCTTCGCCGAAGCCCGCTTTGAGCGCGTGCTCGATCAGGCTGGGCATCTCCTCCTGCGGTTGCACGAGGTCGCGAAGGCGTTTGTTCATATGCCGGAAGACGGCGGCCACATTCTTGTGCGTCGAAGCTTTTTCGCCATCGGGCTCGCTCGGACGAAACTGCTTGGCCTCGGTCTCCTCGTTCTCGATATGCTTGAGGTAGTCCCAAATCAGGCGGGCGATCGCGCTCGAATACCGGGCTTCCGGTTTTGAAGACCACACATCGTCGAAGGATCTGATGAGACGTGGATAGTACCTGTTGAGCGCCTTTCCGCTGCGTTTGTCGAGAATGAAACAATCGCGAAGTTCCGCCATCATCTTCTGAATTTCTTCAAGCAGCCAGGCGCTGCCTTCTTCGTCATCTTTCTCGACCGAGGGCAGGCAGGTCGCCAGAAGATTGTGAATTGCAACAAAAAGCAGAATGAACGTCGAGATGCGCTGCTGGCCATCGATGATCGTCATCACCGGCCGTGGCATCTCGTTCCGGAAATGCGGCTTCACGGTCACATACTGGGTGTCGTGGATCGCGATGATCGTACCGAGGAAGCTGATCGTTTCCTCGCGCTCAGGGAGCAGGCTCAGGCCGTGAAGCGCATCCTCGAACAGTCGATTGACGTTTTCTTTATCCCACCGGTATTCCCGTTGATATGCGGGAATGTAGCAACCCTGCCCCGGGACCTGCAGGAATTGTAAGACGCTTCTTGGATTTGCCCGAAAGGCCTTTTCTACATCGATGGTCAAGAGACCCTACCCCCAGCGGTTGTATCCATGTGCTTTGATTACCTAGCGATATTTCGGCTGGTAAGAAAAGCATGCTCGGGCAAGAGGCAACAGAATTGTGATAGAAGAATTCTCGGACCCGGGACACTCCGAGGCATATACTGGGTGCGGGTTCGCGCCTTCGTTGAGCAGAAAGCTGGCGGCTGGCTATTTGTGGCAGACGAGGCAGCCGCTCTCCTCGTCGGCCAGCATCTGTTCCACCGTCTCATCGGTGATCCGTGCTCGCAGCGGATTTGGCATTCTGCGAGCGAGCGCCTGTGCCTTGCGCTCTTCATGATTACGCTCGATCTCGGAAACCCGCTCCGGCCGCGCCAGTTCTTCGAGACTTTCGTTCTGGGTCCAGGTGAACGGCGAACCGTGCTCGATGGCTGATTTTTCGTAGCGCTTGGCTTCCTCGAAGGCGTCCGGGTGCTCGCGCATCAGCCGCACCCATTCGATTTTCTGCTGGTAAAAGCAGAATGTGCAACCGCTGCGAGAGCGCCAGCGGTAATAGTCCGGCAGGCCGAGTCCGGAGTTTTCCAGCAGGCCGATGACCGATGCCTTGTCAAGACCGGCCTCCCTCAATGGGAAATGGACGTGCATGTTGGGGTGGGTTGCGATCATCCCCGAACGGCTCGGTTCGTCGGCGCGGATCGCGACATAGGAATGCACCTCCACGCCTGCGTCGAGATGCGGTTTGAGCCACTTCTGGAATGGCTGAATTTTCAACTGCCGGGTGCACCAGCGTGTCCGCGGGGAAGGCAGAAAATGGCCGTATTCGGCTAGCCAGAAATCGAAGTCCCGACCAGGGTTGAGCATTTCAATGGGCTTGCCAAGGAAGCCCTCAAGGCGGCCGAGATAATCGTAGACCTCGGGTAGCTCCTTGCCGGTGTCGGTGAAGAAATACCGCACATCGATGTCCGGGCGGTGATCGCGCATCCAGACCGCGAGGGCAGCGCTGTCTCGTCCACCGGACAGACCCAGAACATGCATCGCCTCGCCGGTCACGCTTCCTTCTCCGCGCTGATGGGCACAGTGACATCGCGCTCGCCGTCATCCTCGATATAACGCTGTGCGAGCTCCGCGATCACGGCGAGCACCATATCGGGCTCGAGCTGTGCGGCGTCGAGCGTCTTGCCGATCTCGTCGAGGAGTGGCCCGAGGCGCTTCTGCGCCTCGGTTGCAATCTGTGCTCTGCGGACGACGCTTCGTTCGGTCGACCCGACACCCGCCATCACCATCACCGCGGTCTGGGTCGGTTGCTGGTCGCTGTCGCCGAACAGTTCCACGCGGCGGAACCGGTAGGCGTATTCCGACAGCTGCATCCCCGCCCGACTCGGCTCGAGATCGTGCCACGTCGTCACCGGCTTACCCATCACGAGACCGCAAATTTCCGCCATGCTTTCCGTCGACCCATCGAACTCGGCCAGCCTCGTGATGAAGCCTCGAAGCTTGAGGTCGTCTCCCCCGTGACCCGCTATTCGCTTGGCTCGTTCCACCAACTCGGAGAGATTTCCTGCATCGCGGTGTTTCAGGCCCTCCAGCATCCGGGTTTTCAGATCCTCGATCATGTCTGGGTAAGCGTGATCAAGTTCGCTCAGGACCGTGCGCAGCGCAGGTGCGGTGCCTTCGCCCGAAGCCTCGAGCGCTTCGGGGATGTCGACGAAGAGGAGCTGGTAGGGATCGTCCGCATCTAGCAACAAGCGACGCACATCGATTGCTTGCTTGGAGAGCGTGGCTTGCGCCTTGCGCGACCAGTTGGGAAGGCTGTACGCAAACTGCACGAGCGCCTGTGCTATCTCGAGCGGCTCCTCCGACGGCGCCTCTTCGACGAATTCGCTCGCGACGGCTGCAAACTCCTTCAGCGCGACCGCATTCGCGGCATCGGTCGGAACCGATCTCAGCGCAATATGGTCGGGGTCCTGCAGCAGAAGATCCATGACCAGATCGGATATTGCCGGCTGGAAGGCCTCTTTCGCATAGATCGCAGTGCTGTGACGGCGCGAGAAAAGATAGGTCACGAGCAATAGGGGCATCACGCCTTGCTGCACGCCGTAAGGCGGCTCGCCCCAAGCCCGGTAGATGTCGGCAACACCAACCTGCTCGCCGGCTTCGAGCAGGCCATCGGTTAGCGACCAGAGAGGGGCGAACGTGCTGGTTTCGCCGGGCGGAACGAAGTCCCACCGCTCGCCTTGCCGGACATAGAGACCCGCGCGTTCCAGAACGGTAACCGCTAGGCCCTTCTCGGCCGGATAGCCCTTGATCCCGAAGTGCTGCTCGCCGCGGCCCACTACAATAGCATGCAACAGGGCTCGCAACGCCGCATTGGAATTGCTCGAAGGCCGCCGACGATTGATGAGTTCGGAATGCACGATCGGAGCCTGCCGGAAAGTCCGCCGGGCGATATCGCTTGCTGCTTGCGACAGGCCATAGGAAAGCGACTGCAAATCGAGCGGCTTACCAGTGTCGAACCAGTGCGCGCGCTCGAAACCCTCTCTCAGGAGACCTTCCAGCTGCGCGGACAAATGGGCAATGCGGGCATCGATCTCGCGCCTGGCGGCTGCATCTCCGGCCAGTTCGGGGCTTTCGTTGCGCACGTCTCGCGCGGCTTCGAGCTCGATCGCTGTTTTGCGAATGTCCGCACTGTTCGATGCAAGACCAACAATTACGGGCAGACCGTGCCGATGCTCCGTGCGCGAGACTTCGATCAGACTCGCCTCCGCTTGGCCGGGATCGACGTCGATCCCAGGCAGAAGCAGCAGGAACTTGCCAGCAGCCCCGGCGCTAACCCGAACGTCTTTCGGACCAAGCCCTTGCGGCGCCAGTTCGCCGATTTGTGCGTCGAACCAGCGCGGCGTGCCATATTCGGCGTAATGCCGCTTGGCCAGAATCGGCTGCAGCGAGGCGAGATCGTTCAGAGACGCTATCTCGAGCCGCCCGCGTTCGGCGATGCGGGCCTCGATTTCGCCCTCAATGTCGAAATCGCTGCCGGCATAGATTGCATAGGCGCCGAGATGGCGACGGTAGACCAGCGCCGAAATCTTCACGAGATCGGCAAGCTGCTCTTCGACGTCCGCATCGGAATGACCGAGGCTTGCCGCAATCGTCCGGGATGAGGCTGCCAGACCCGATCCATTGCTGAACAGATCGATGACCGCCACGGTCTTCGCGATCTGCAAGCGCAGGTGGGTGCCGTCGCGGCCCGCCCTCGCTATGGCCTCTGCGGCCTGTGCCCATCGATGGCCGTCGGGCGAAGCCATGATCGCAGGCTCCAGATTGACCTGCAGATAATCCCAAAGTTCTGCCGGTCCGAAGGTTCTTCCCGAGGCGAGTGTCGTGCGCTGAAGGAATTCGGTGAAGCCGCTGGGTTCCGCCGAGGCAAGAAAACCGAACAGGCTGCGTTCGTTCTGGCTGAAGCGCCGCCGGGTGATCGGCCCGAGCAGCGCTGCCGCCGCAGGGTTGAGAGGCCAGCAGTCGTCGAGCCTTTCCGCAAGATCCTTGGGCACACCTGGTCGCCGTTCGGCAATCTCGCTGGCAACAATAGCGGCAATTTGATGCGACTGAGGGTGCGAACGCTCTGTCGTGACGGCACGACCGACCAATTCGATGACCTCGTCGACCGCCGTAATGATCGGGACATCCGCAAAGCGGCCCTGAACCTTGCGCCATTCGTCCTGGACGCTTTGCCCGAGGCGATCCGCATAGCGCTCGAAAGCCTGGTGCAGCACGCCCACAACGATAAGTCTTCCCTCGCTGCGATTGGCCGCCTCTGCGAGATCCTGGAAGAAATGGATGTCGACGGCGTGATCGGCAGCACCTTCCAGATATTTGCCCAGTTCGTCGACAACGACGAGAACCCCGCCCTTGGGACGCGCTTCAACCTCGCGTTGCAGCCGCTCGACGATATCGCGCCCGTCAGCGGCTTCCATCCTGGACCGCTTGGTCCGAGCGTGGCCCGGCTCGCCAGCGATTGCGGATGCGACCGCTTCGCGCAGGTCCGCCACCGGGTTGCCCCGCCGACCGCTCACCGGCACGCAGAGCCAGTCTTTGGGCGCACGCCCGAAAACGTCGGCCACTTCGGGCACATCGCCAAGCAGTTGCTTCGCTTCCCTGTAGGCGGGCCCGCGCCCGAGCGAGTAGGAGGCAAGCGCAAGCGCGAGGCTCGACTTGCCGCCGCCGTAAGGGCCCGTCCAGGTGAACGCGCCCTGGCCGTTTGTCGCGAGGCGGAGCGTGGTGGTCAACGCATCGCGCGCCGATCCTTGAAGTACATAGCCGGAGAGGGGATCGGCCTGGCCAAAATCGGCATCGATCCTGATCGATCTTTGGTAGCGCGGGGCGACCGAAACATGGTCTGAGAGATAGGCCTGCGTCATGCCGCGAGCGCCTTGGTGTGCGGATAGGCGCTGGCGATGAAGGAGGCCGGATCAGGCAGGCCTTCTCCCCGCCTGGCAATCGCGCGCACACCTGCGCTGTCGGTCCACAGAAAGGCGCCCTTGGCGACCCTTTCGATATCGACAAGCCGGTCGATCAGCGCATCCTCGTCTAGCTTGAAGATCCGCCCCGGCGATCCGGGCTCGTATACCAGCGTATCGATGGCGAGCGTTGCTTGCTCGGGCGCACGCCTCGCCCAGAAATCTGCAAGCGCAAAAAGGAAGATACCGTCGGGCAAGCCGGGCTTGGGCCCATGGCGGAAAGCGAACGATCGCGATGACACTTCGCGCATAAGGCCAAGTTCGCCAAGTACGGTTTCCACCTGATCGTCAACCGCGCCCGCGCCGACCTTGGCGACATAGGATCTGACAAAGCATTCCACGTCGCGCTTGATCGTTGTGGAGGAGGCCCGCGACCGGTCGAGTTGGGCACACAGCAGCCGGATCGGCTCGGCAATGCCGTCGCGGTCGAACCCATGTGCATTCAGATGGTTGAACGCATAATACCACGTCGTGGCGCGCTCGAAATTGCTGGCGATCTGCCAATGGAGCAGCCATGTGGTCGCGAGGCTTTCCATGAACGGATCGAGACCTGAATCGCGGTCAAAGATGAGATCTCCGAAGGGCGTTGCCTTCAAGGCACCGACACCCCTCTCCGGGTCTTCTTCAATGATTCGGCACGCGAGCGCCCAATGCTTGATCGCCGCAACCATATTCTTGCCGACCCCGAACCGGATGATCCCTTCGTCCTTGTCGAAGGTATTGGGGGCCGGAGCTTCCGAATCCTCGCAGACGGCATCGTAAGCCTTGCGCAGCCACAGCCGCCTCAGCGGGAAGGTTTCATGTCCCGCGAAGCGCGTCTTGACGCCGGGCTGTCCAAGGGGTCCTCTGAGCATGATTTGTTCCTACTGGGGATTTCCCCCAGTTGGCAACCCTGCCCGCGCCTCTTGTACGAAGTTTTAGGCTTCAGGCAGCGGCGCGGTAGGCTTTCTCGTACGCAGCCAAGAGCGCAGTGACGGCACGGTCAATGTCCGCCTCGGAAGTGGTTCGGCCAATCCCGATGCGAACGGACGACGAAGCCTCGTCAAAGGAAAGCCCTTGCGCCAACAGGACGTAAGACGGCTCGATGCTGCCTGAGTTGCAGGCTGAGCCTGTCGATGCCGATAGTTCGCCGCGGGCATGCAAGAGGATGTCTTCCGCATTCACTCCCTCGGCCCTGAGGCTTGTGCAACCCGGGATGCGCTCGGCATGCGGATTGATAGTAAAAGGGCATCCCTTCCTGGTGATCCGATCTTCGAAAAGTCTTTGTAATGATTGAATATGTGTGCGTGCCGACTGGCCGTGGCGCTCGTAAAGCCGCGCCGCCGCTGCAAGCCCGGCGCAAAGCGGAACCGGCACTGTACCGCTGCGTCCGAGAGGCTGCTGTCCACCGCCATCAAGCTGCGGAACGAGCCGTAACCGCTCGGCGCGCGACACGGCAAGCCCGCCGATGCCTTTTGGACCGTAGAACTTGTGACCGGAGAAACTCAGCAGATCGGCACCGATATAAGTGAAATCGACATCGATCTTTCCGACGGTCTGCGCCGCGTCTGTGTGAAACAGGACACCTTGGCGATGACAGATTTCGGCAATCTCGCGCACGGGTTGAATGACGCCGGTTTCGTTGTTGGCGTGCATGACCGATACGAGCGCCGTGTCGGGCCTCAGGGCCTGCGCGATGGCTTCTGCGCGAACGCGGCAATCTGCCCCCGGTTTGACTTCGGTGACCTCGATCCCGGTTTTCACGAGCGAACGGGCGGCTTCCAGCACGCATTTGTGCTCGATCGACGACACCACCAGATGGTTTCCGCGTCGTTCCGCTGAGCTCATGACACCTTTGATGGCGAGGTTGTTCGCCTCGGTTGCTCCGCTGGTGAAGAGGATTTCGTCCTCTCCGGCACCGAGCAGCGTTGCGAGCGCTTCGCGCGATCGTTCGACAATTTTCGAGGCCTGCAGGCCATGCGCATGATCCGAATGCGGATTGCCCCAGTCATTGCTCATCGCATCCGCCATCGCATCGATCACCGAGGGATCGACCGGAGTTGAGGCCATGAAATCGAGATAGGCGGGGCCGAGTCTGCGCAAGGAACAACCTTCATTGAAATCGGTGCACCGATAAGACCAAACCTGGCCATGCAAAGCAACCATGATCGCGCGGCGTTGGAGCTTGGACGGCGGCGACCTTCCGATTTGGCCTTTTCCTTTCTTTCTTATTCTTCGCTCTTCTACCCTCATCGCAGATCGCTATTGCCTGAGGGCAAAGTAATGTCTTTTTGATCTGCCTCGCGAATGCAGCCGATGGTCGGTTGCCGCATCCGAGGCAGTCCATGAGGGTCATCCCCCTTCGATCCGAAGTCTCATCGCGCGGCGCGCGCATGCTGCGCACTGCGCTTGGCGGCGACATCGCCCGCTGGCTCGACGAGCCCGATGTCATCGAAGTCATGCTCAACCCCGACGGGCGTCTCTGGGTGGACCGGTTGGGCGAGGGTCTCGCGGCGACCGAATGTCTGATGAGCGCAGCCGATGGCGAGCGGATCATCCGGCTGGTCGCCCATCATGTCGGCGCCGAGGTGCATGCTAGCGCACCGCGTGTGTCCGCCGAACTGCCGGAAGGCGGCGAGCGCTTCGAAGGTCTGCTGCCCCCGGTGGTTGCCGCTCCCAGCTTTGCCATTCGCAAACCAGCCATCGCGGTGTTCTCGCTGGCCGATTACGTGACGACCGGGATCATGAGCAAATGGCAGGCCACAGCGCTTGCCGGTGCAGTCGCTGCGAAAAAGAACATTCTGGTGGTTGGCGGCACCTCGACCGGCAAAACGACGCTCACCAATGCGTTGCTCGCCGAGGTCGCAGCCACGTCCGACCGTGTCGTCCTCATCGAGGATACGCTGGAGCTGCAATGTGCAGCGCCCAATCTGGTGTCGCTGCGGACCAAGGACGGCGTTGCCACCTTGTCCGATCTTGTCCGGTCGGCGCTGCGCCTGCGGCCCGACCGCATTCCCATCGGCGAGGTGCGCGGTGCCGAGGCGCTCGATCTGCTGAAAGCCTGGGGCACCGGTCATCCAGGCGGGGTCGGCACGCTCCACGCCGGCTCGGCGCTTGGCACGCTGCGGCGGCTTGAACAGCTGATCCAGGAAAGCGTGGTCACCGTGCCGCGCGCGCTGATCGCCGAAACCATCGATATCATCGCCGTGCTCGTGCGCGACGGCACCGGGCGGCGCCTTGCCGAACTCGCCGAAGTGCGCGGACTCGATGCCGCCGGCGAATACGTCCTCGCACCCCTTCCATCCACAACAGGAGACCATTCGTGACCCATATCTTGTCGCGAGCGCACCCGCGCCTGTCCGCTTTGATCGTTGGCAGCGTCATTGCGCTGGCATTTGCGGCGCCCGCCCATGCCGCCGGCTCGTCGATGCCGTGGGAAGCGCCGCTCCAGGCGATCCTCGAATCCATCCAGGGCCCGGTCGCTAAGATCGTCGCGGTGATCATCATCATCGCCACCGGGCTGGCACTTGCTTTCGGGGATACCTCGGGAGGTTTCCGGCGCCTGATCCAGATCGTCTTCGGGCTTTCGATCGCCTTTGCCGCGTCCTCTTTCTTCCTTTCGTTCTTCTCCTTCGGCGGCGGAGCGCTGGTGTGATGGATAGCGGTCAATCTTCTCTGCCGAACGGCTTTGCCGTCCCTGTCCACCGGGCGCTGACCGAGCATATCCTGCTCGGCGGTGCGCCGCGCGGACTTGCCATCGCCAACGCGACGCTGGCGGGTGCGATCGGACTGGGTCTGCAGCTGTGGATCGCAGGCGTCGCGTTTTTCGCGCTCGGCCACATGGTCGCGGTCTGGGCCGCCCGGCACGATCCTCAATTCGTCGATGTCGCGCGGCGGCATCTGCGGTTCCCCGCGCATCTGCAGGTCTGAGCCATGCTGAGCTTGCGCGAATATCGGAACAAGGCCGACCGGCTTGCGGACTTCCTGCCATGGGCGGCGCTCGTCGCCCCCGGCGTCGTGCTCAACAAGGACGGCAGCTTCCAGCGCACGTCTCGCTTTCGCGGGCCGGATCTCGACAGCGCGACCCCTGCCGAACTGGTTGCAACGACGGCGCGCCTGAACAGTGCGCTGCGCCGGCTCGGTTCGGGCTGGTCGATCTTCGTCGAGGCCGTGCGCCGTCCGGCACTGGATTATCCCGTCTGCGCATTTCCCGATCCGGCCTCGGCACTGGTCGAACGAGAGCGCGCCGCGCAGTTCGCAGAGGAGGGCGCGCATTTCGAGAGCCGCTATTTTCTGACCTTCCTATGGATGCCGCCTGCCGAGGATGCCGCGCGGGCTGAAAGCTGGCTCTACGAAGGAAAGGCCGAGAAAGGCGTGGATCCGCGCGAGCTTCTCGAGGGCTTCGCCGATCGGACCGACCGGCTGCTGCGCCTGTTCGAAGGGTTCTTTCCCGAGGTCCAATGGCTCGATGATGGCGAGACCCTGAGCTATCTTCACAGCTGCATCTCGACGCGGATGCACGATGTACGCGTTCCCGAAACCCCGATGCATCTCGATGCGCTGCTTGCCGACGAGCCGCTGACCGGCGGTCTCGAACCGCGCCTGGGTTCGGCCCATCTGCGGACACTGACCGTGATCGGCTTTCCGAGCGCGACATTCCCCGGGCTGCTTGATGATCTCAATGCGCAGGGCTTTGCCTATCGCTGGGCGACGCGGGCGATCATGCTCGACAAGAGCGATGCGACGAAGCTGCTCTCGAAAATCCGCCGGCAGTGGTTTGCGAAGCGCAAATCGGTCGCCGCGATCCTCAAGGAAGTGATGACCAACGAGGCCTCGGTGCTGGTCGACAGCGATGCGGCCAACAAGGCCGAGGATGCCGATGCCGCGCTACAGGAGCTGGGCGCTGACCATGTCGGGCTCGCGCTGGTCACCGCGACCGTTACGGTGTGGGACGAAGAGCCAGCGCTTGCCGCCGAGAAGCTGCGGCTGGTCGAGAAGGTCATCCAGGGACGCGATTTTACCTGCGTGACCGAAGGCATGAATGCGATCGAGGCCTGGCTCGGATCGCTGCCCGGCCATGTCTACGCCAATGTTCGCCAGCCCCCGATCTCGACGCTGAACCTTGCGCATATGATGCCGCTTTCGGCCGTCTGGGCCGGACCGGAAAGCGATACGCATTTTGACGCGCCGCCGTTGTTTTACGCCAAGACCGAAGGCTCGACCCCGTTCCGATTTTCGCTTCATGTCGGCGATGTCGGACACAGCCTCGTCGTCGGTCCGACCGGGGCGGGCAAATCGGTCTTGCTGGCAATGATGGCGCTGCAGTTTCGCCGCTATGCCGGGTCGCAAATTTTCGCTTTCGATTTCGGCGGCTCGATCCGTGCGGCCGCGCTCGCGTGCGGCGGCGATTGGCAGGATCTGGGGTCGGGTCTTTCCGAGGACAGCGACGAGGCGGTCCTGCTGCAACCGCTGGCGCGGATCGATGAGCCGGCACAGCGCAACTGGGCTTCGGAGTGGCTCCAGGCGATCCTCGCTGCGGAGGGTGTCGCAATCGATCCGGAGACCAAGGATCATCTGTGGTCGGCGCTGAGCTCGCTGGCGAGCGCCCCGGTCGCTGAGCGCACGCTCACCGGACTTGCTGTCCTTTTGCAATCGCAGGCATTGAAGCAGGCGCTTGCCCCCTACTGCGTCGGTGGGCCGTTCGGACGGCTCCTCGATGCCGAAAGCGAACGGCTGGGCGAAGCGAGTTTCCAGGCGTTCGAGACCGAAGGGCTGACCGGATCGGCGGCTGCGCCCGCCGTGCTGTCATATCTGTTTCACAGTATCGGAGGTCGCCTCGACGGCTCGCCCACACTCATTATTATCGACGAAGGCTGGCTGGTGCTCGACAGTCCGGCCTTCGCCGCGCAGCTGCGCGAATGGCTCAAGACCCTGCGCAAGAAGAATGCGAGCGTCGTTTTCGCCACTCAAAGCCTTGCCGATATCGAGACCTCGGCGATCGCGCCGGCGATTATCGAAAGCTGTCCGACGCGAATCTTCCTGCCCAATGACCGGGCGGTCGAACCCCAGATTTTGGGTATCTATCGCCGCTTCGGACTGAACGACCGCCAGATTGAAATCCTCAGCCGGGCAACGGCCAAGCGCGATTATTACTGTCAGTCCTCTCGCGGTAATCGCCTGTTCGAACTTGGCCTTGGCGAAGTGGCGCTCGCCTTTGCCGCCGCTTCTTCCAAGAGCGACCAGCTCGCTATGTCCCGCATCATCGAAAAGCATGGTCGGAGCGGCTTTGCCGTCCACTGGCTGAGGTATCGCGGCCTCCACTGGGCCGCCGAATTGCTCGGCAGCGATGCGCACTCTTCCGACCCCCCAAACCCACCAGAAGGAGACCTGAAGTGACCTCTCGAAAAATCTTCCGCAGCATGGCCATGGGCATTGCGCTCGCCTTGGCGAGTACGAGCGCCTTGGTATCGACGCCTGCACACGCCCAGTTCGGCGGGATCGTTTACGATCCGTCCAATTACGCGCAGAACGTGCTGACTGCCGCTCGCACGCTTGAGCAGATCAACAACCAGATCCGCATGCTGCAGAACCAGGCGACGTCGCTCATCAACCAGGCGAAGAACCTCGAGCGCCTGCCGACGAGCATCCTTCAGCCCTTGCAGGACCAGATCCGGCAGACACAGCAACTGCTGAGCCAGGCCCAACGCATCGCCTACGATGTGCGCGAGATCGAGACGGCCTTCGCGGCCCAGTACCGGAACGTTCCGCTCGGCGCCTCGCAGCAGGCCATGGTCGAAGGCGCCGAAGCACGCTGGCAGAACAGCATTGCCGGCTTCGAGGACGCGCTGAAAGTCCAGGCGGGCGCGGTCGCCAACATCGAAGGCTCGCGCGCGGCGATTGGCAGCCTGGTCGGCGCGAGCCAGTCCGCCACAGGGGCGCTGCAGGCGGCCCAGGCCGGCAATCAGCTGCTCGCGCTGCAAGCGCGCCAGCTCGCCGATCTGACGGCAACGCTGGCGGCCTCGAGCCGCGCGCAGGCGCTCCACGCGGCCGACCGCGCGGCGGCCAAGCGCCAGGCGCACGAACAACTCCGGCGTTTTCTCGCCGATCGGCCCCGCTACGTGCCCGGCGGATCGGACTGATCCGTCATGGACGGAAAGCTCATCGCGCGGATTGGTGCGGCCGTTTTTGTCGGCCTCGCGCTCGCCATGACGCTCGTGCAGTTGCGCGAGGAGCCCGGGCCACGCGTCGAGCCGGCCGCTACCGTCCGGGTGCCCGATGGCGATCCGCTGCCCGCCCGTCTCGGAGCGTGTTCGGATATGGGAGAGCTCGCGCTGTCTTCGCCCGATTGCCGGGCGGCCTGGGCCGAGAAGCGGCGACGATTCTTCGGCGTCGAGCATCCCGATGCCTATTCCGGGCTGAATAAGGAGTCGGCTTTGTCCGATCCGGTCCTTCGCTCGTCGCCAACGCGCGAGGAGCGCTGACATGGGCGGGACCGGCGTCGTCGATCGCTTCCTGGCGGTATTTTCGCGGTACATCGACAGCGGCTTCGGGCTGCTTTCGGGCGAGGTCGCCTTCATCGCGACCACGCTGATCGTGATCGATGTGACGCTGACTGCCCTGTTCTGGAGCTGGGGCGAGCAGGACGACATCATCGCCCGCCTCGTCAAGAAAACGCTCTTTGTCGGCATCTTCGCCTACATCATCGGCAACTGGAGCGCGCTCGCGAACATCGTCTTCAACAGCTTTGCCGGGCTCGGCCTCAAGGCCAGCGGCTCCGGGCTCGGGGCTGCCGACCTCCTGCAGCCGGGCCGGGTCGCGCAGGTCGGCATCGATGCCGCCTGGCCACTGCTCGAATCCATGGAAGACCTGCTCGGCTATGTGAGCTTCTTCGAGAACTTCCTGCAGATCGTCATCCTGCTCGTCGCATGGGCGGTGGTCATCATCGCCTTCTTCATCCTCGCGATCCAGCTGTTCGTCACCCTGATCGAGTTCAAGCTGACGACGCTTGCGGGTTTCGTGCTCATTCCTTTCGGCCTGTTCGGCAAGACAGCCTTCATGGCCGAGCGCGTGCTCGGCAATGTGGTCTCCTCGGGGATCAAGGTGCTGGTGCTCGCCGTGATCATCGGCATCGGCTCGACCCTCTTCGCCGAGTTCACCGGCGCCATTCCGGGCGAGCCGACGATCGAGGATGTCCTGGCCATCGTGCTCGCCAGCCTGACGCTGCTCGGCCTCGGCATTTTCGGCCCCGGCATCGCCAACGGGATCGTCGCGGGCGGGCCGCAACTGGGTGCCGGCGCGGCAGCCGGGACTGCCCTTCTCGCAGGTGGTGCGGCGGTTGGCGGCGTCGCCGGGGCCAAACTGGCCGGCGGTGCGGTTGCCAGCGCCGCCTCTTCGGTCGCGCGCGGCACCTCGCGCGCCGCCGGCGGTGCGACCATGGCCTATGCCACGGGTTCGGCGGGCAGGAGCGGCGGAGCAGCTGTGGCGGGCGGTATGGCCGGTGTCGGGCGCGCCGCGGGCGGCGCGGCGATGTCTCCGCTGCGCGCCGCAACCGACAGTGCCCGAGGCAATTTCCGGGAGGGTGCGCGCTCGGCGGTCGGTCACATGGGAGGGCGTATCGTGCCTGCCCCAGGTTCCCCGCCGTCCGATAGCGGACAGGCAGCGAGCAGCGACGGCCCGCCATCCTGGGCCAGATCCATGAAGCAGCGCCAGAGCCTCGGCCACTCCGCATCGCTCGCCGCGCACACCGTGCGCGCCGGCGACGGCCATGGCGCAGGCGCCTCGATCGACACACGAGAAAAGGACTGACGGCAAATGTTCAAACGCCCTTCGATCCGGTACGGCAAGACCCCGCAGGCAGAGACGCCATACCAGCGCGCGGCGCAGGTCTGGGATGACCGCATCGGTTCGGCGCGCGTCCAGGCGAAAAGCTGGCGCTTCGCGTTCTTCGGGGCACTTGGTCTCTCGGCCATCCTGACCGGCGGTCTCATGTGGCAGAATGCGCGCGGAACGATCGTCCCCTGGGTCGTCGAGGTCGACAAGCTGGGCGAAGCGCGCAGCGTTGCCCCCGCCGACGCCGGCTTTACGCCCGGCGATACCCAGATCGCCTTCCATCTCGCGCGCTTCATCGAGAACGTCCGGTCCATTCCCGACGACGCGATCGTCGTGCGCGAGAACTGGCTGCGGGCCTACGACTTTGCGAGCGATCGCGGCGCGCTCGCGCTCAACGAGTATGCGCGCGCCAACGATCCGTTCGCTGTGGTCGGCCACGAACAGGTGGCGATCGAGGTCACCAGCGTGATCCGCGCTTCGCCGAAGAGTTTCCGCGTCGCCTGGGTCGAGCGGCGCTACCGCGACGGCGCGCTTGCCGAGACGAGCCGCTGGACCGCGATCCTGGGGATCGCGGTCCAGCCACCGCGCGATCCAGATGTGCTGACGCGCAATCCGCTGGGAATTTTCGTCACCTCTATCAACTGGTCAAAGGAGCTCGGCTGATGTCCCGCCCGCAAACCTTCATTCGTTCCAGCCTCGTCGGCGTTCTCTCGCTTGCAGCCGCCGCGCCCGCGTCGGCGACGCCTGCCCCCCAGTCGCAGGCCGCTGCGGCGGCGTTGAGCGCCATCGTTCGATTACCGCCGAACGCAGGCCATCGTGTCGCTGGCGCACGCCTCCTTCTTTCGCGGCAGTCCTCCCCCGCTGCCGCGCGCCGCTCCCCTGCCTCCGATCCCGCCCCCGATCCTCAGGAGCAGGTTGGAGCGGCGAACGATTCCGCCCGGGTCCAGCCCGACAATGCCGGATTCCAGAATGCCATCCAGCGTTATGCCTATAACGAAGGCGCCCTGTTCCAGGTCTACACCAAGCCGGGGCAGGTGACCGACATCGCTTTGCAGGAGGGTGAGACACTGGTCGGACCCGGGCCGGTTGCCGCAGGCGATACGGTGCGCTGGATGATTGGCGACACGATCAGCGGTAGCGGTGCGACTGCCAGGGTGCATATTCTCGTCAAGCCGACCCGGCCCGATATCGCGACCAATCTCGTGATCAATACCGACCGGCGCACCTATCATGTCGAGTTGCGCGCCAACCCGCGCATCTACATGGCCTCGGTCAGCTGGATCTATCCGCAAGACGAGTTGATCGCGCTGCGCAAGGCGGAAACCGAAGCCACACGGACCGCTCCGGTCGCCGAAGGATTTGCGCTCCAAGACCTGAATTTCGCCTATCGCTTGTCCGGCGACCGTCCGGACTGGCGACCGGTCCGCGTCTTCGACGACGGACGGCGCACGCTGATCGAGTTTCCGCCCGACATCGCGCAGGGCGAGATGCCACCTTTCTTCATTATCGGCGAAGACGACGGGGCCGAGCTCGCCAACTACCGGGTATCGGGCCGCTACATCATCGTCGATCGCCTGTTCGACAAGGCCGAACTGCGCCTGGGCGCCGGCCGCGGGCAGGTGCGCGTCAGGATCACCAACCGTGCGCGCGGGTCGTCATGAGCGAGGAGCCTCTCGACCGCCAACCGGACAATGCGGAGTCGATCGTGAGACTGCGCGGGGAAGGGCCGCGCGTGGTCCGGTTGTCGCGCAAGGCCATTGGCATCACCAGCGCCGCCGGTCTGGCCCTGGTCGGCGGCGCCTTGCTGTTCGCGCTCCGGCCGGCGTCGCACGAGCAGGGCGAGGAATTGGTGAATACCGAAAGCACTGCTGTCGCGGACGGCCTCGCGTCGGCGCCCCGGGACTATACGCAGGTGCCCAGGCTCGGGCCGCCCTTGCCCGGCGACCTCGGCAAGCCGATTCTCGATGCGCAGGATCGCGGCGCTGTCGCCGCGCTTCCGCCCGTGGGCGCTCGGCCGGCTTCGCAATCGCCAGCGATCGCCGCGCGGGAGGCCGCGCGTCAGCGCATCGCGCAGGAGAGCGAAGCTGCGAGAGCCAGCCGCCTGTTCTTTGGCGGCGGGGCTCAGCCCGCCAGTCTCGTGCAAACGGATGTCGCTAGCGGGCTCGGGTCAGCCCCGGGTATCGGTGCTGACGCGCCACCGGCCGCGCGCGCATTCCTCGACCGGCCGGCCGAACGCAGGACGGCTTCGATGCAGCAACTTGAGGCGGCGCCGACTGCAGCCGTCCTGCAATCGGGTTCGATCATTCCCGCGGCGCTCATTACCGGGATCCGGTCCGACCAGCCCGGGCTGGTGACCGCGCAGGTGACCCAGAACGTCTATGACAGCGTGACGGGACAACGCTTGCTGATCGGGCAGGGCGCGCGGTTGATCGGTGATTACCAGTCCGATGTCGGCTTTGGCCATCGCCGCGTGCTGCTGGCCTGGAACCGCCTGATCCTCCCCGATGGTCGTTCGATCGTGCTCGAGCGCCAGCCTGCCGCCGATCCCGCCGGATATGCGGGGCTCGAAGACCGGGTGGATTACCACTGGGGCGGGGTGCTGAAAGCCGCGCTGGTCTCGACGATACTCGGCATCGGCGGCGAACTCGGGGCAGGTGGGGACAGCGAACTGGTCCGCGCGCTGCGCCGCGGCAGCCAGGACAGCATCGGCCGGGCTGGTGAGCAGGTCGTTTCCCGCGAGCTCGATGTTCGCCCGACGCTCACCATCCGGCCCGGCTACCCGGTGCGCGTGCTGGTTACGCGCGACATTGTGCTGGAGAGTGGGTCATGACCCGTTTGAAGATGTCCGATATCACCGATGAAAAGCCGGTCCGGCTGTCGGTCGAGATCCCTGCACGCCTGCATCGCCAGCTGGTCGATTACGGCACCATCCTTAATGGCGGAGCGGTCAAGGACGCGCCGCAACCAGCCGCGCTGATCGGGCCGATGCTCGAACGCTTCATCGCCAGCGATCGTGAATTCGCGAAGGCCCGGCGCCGCGCTGCTGGGCGCGAGAAAGAATAGAAGGTCCGCCAGCAATGAATTGCCTATTTTCTCGATACTGCGCGTAAAGGTCTTGCGAACAAGTTCTTTGCTTCGGCGGTGTTTCCGTCATATATTTAGGCCGGGAACTCAAATTCCCTGCGACCGGGCATCGATACGCATGTCCAAGCCGCAAGCCAAAGGTATCGAGGTACTTGCCAACGAGTGCTTCCATTGCCCGGTCGCACCCTTTGGGCCGGGTGCCGATTATAATTACATTATAAATTGGAATGATCGTCTTTGTCGAACCAGTCTTGGTTGGCGGCATTTGGAGTCGCGATTTTGACAAGGAGAAGATCAATGAAAGAACCACAAGCAATCGAAGAGCCGGTGGTGGAACTCGGACAGGCGTCCGTCGAAACCAAGGGCAATGCAATCTTCGATGTCGATCTGAGCACCGGTCCCTCCCGTTACGCGATGGGAATGGCCGACGACTGAGCCGGTCGGGCGCGCGCGCCTGCGCGGTGCGCGCGCCACCCGCCGTCATGGTGCCTCCGGACCCTGATCGCGACGCTTTGGCGTGGCGTGAGATCGATGGACAGCTGATCTTCCTCGACCTGGCCGCGGACCGGTATTTTCGACTTGGCCGAGACCAGAACCATACATTTCTCGACATGGTCGCACGAAGCGGACGCGAGCGCTGGCGCCAGCCGCCGGATTTCCCGCGGCCTTTGAACTGGGCACCGCCGACCCGGACATCGCAGGCTATCGAGTTCGGCGCATTCAGCCTGTCCGAGATTGCCCACTCGCTCTGGACGCAGCGGCGTGTCGAACGGCGAATTGCGACTTCGGGCTTCCATTCCGTTCTCAGCGAGACCCGGCAGCTTCTTGCGCGCCGGGGTCGCCCCCGCAGCGATTCTGCGATTGCGGACCGTATCGTCCGTTCCTTCGAACATGCCCGCATCTTGCGCACCGCCGCGAACCGGTGCCTGCCGCGATCCATTGCGCTGGCCGTTCGGCTCGCGGCCCGTGGCGCCCCTGTGAACGTCGTCATCGCCGTAAAGCTCGCGCCGTTTGCGGCCCATTGCTGGGCGCAGGCGGACGATGTGGTGCTCAACGACAGCGTCGAGGAGGTGCAGCGCTATACCCCGCTGCTGGTGCTGTGAGCAGCCCTGGATTCGCACTGGCAGTTCCGCTCACCAACAGTGCGCTACTTTCCGCTCGCCCACGGCTGCATTCCGATCTCGGGACGCTTCGCGCAGATGAGCCGCGGGTTTGGCTTGGCGGCGGCATGCCAGTGATCGACATGGGCTCCCGGGGGATCGTGATCGGTACGCTTTTTTCCCGTCCCGACGGGGCGGCCTGCCGTTCGATCGTGTCCGACCGGGAAGTGGACGAAGACGCACAGAGCATGGCTCGTCGTCTGCTCGATCGGTGTTGGGGTGCCTACATCGCTGTATTGACTGACCCTGACGAGCGCGGGACCTCCGTTCTCGTCGATCCTTCTGGACTGCTGCCGGTGTATTCGGTCACCACCGAGAACCACGTGGTGATATCCTCTAACGTTCGGGTGCTCGAACGATGCACGCATGTGCACCTGCGGGTCGACTGGAAGGACGTCCATGCGTTTCTTTGCCGACCCGAGCTGCGCTCGCGCGCCACCTGTCTGAAAGGCGTGCGAGAGGTACCGCCCGGCAGCCTGACCACCATCTTCGGACGCTCGATATCGGAAAAGCTCCTCTGGCGACCCGATGCCTTCATGCCTGTCGCCCCCCATCCCTCGTTCGGCGATGCGGCCAACCAGCTGCGCGAGACGGCGATTGCCGTGATAGGCGCCTGGGAAAGATCGCTGGGGCCAGTCACCGTGGCCGCATCGGGGGGCGTCGATTCCTCGTTCATCTGTGGCGCACTCCATTGTGGCGGTGCGGCGTTTTCATGCGTCACGGCCGCCACCGCCGATCCCAGCGGCGACGAGCGACCAGCCGTCCGGCGTCTGGCCGAACACCTCGATGTCCCTCTCGCGGAAGGCATCTACGACCCTGCGCTGTTCGACCCTCTCGAAAGTGCCTCGGGTGCCTTGCCTCGCCCTTCGCGCAAGTCCTTTCTCAACGGCGTCGATCGGTTGTTCGCCAAGGCTGCCGATGATCTCGGCGCGGTTACGATCATGGACGGCAACGGCGGTGACAATCTGTTCTGCTATCTACACTCGGCAGCACCGATTGACGATCGACTGCGAGCCGAATTCACACTTTCGGGCTGGGCCTCGACTTTCCTCGACAGCTGTCGCGTAACCGGCTGCGATGTTCCCGAAATGGCGACAGCGATCTGGCGCAGGATGACGAGGCCCGCTGGTTTCCCGCCATGGCCTGCTGACGAGCGTCTGCTGTCACGTCCCGCGCCGGACTTCGAAAGTGCCGAACCGGTAGCGCCCTGGACCAGGGTTCCCGTCGGGCCGCACGGCGGCAAGCATGATCACCTGGCGCTGATCATGCGATGCCAGAACCATCTTCACGGACTGATATCGCCAATGTCCCGCTTTTCGCCCTTGATGAGCCAGCCGCTCATGGAACTGTGCCTCGCTATTCCGACCTGGTTATGGTGCGAGGGCGGATTGAATCGCTCTGTGGCGCGGCGCGCTTTTGCGGACGCATTGCCACCCTCGATCCTCACGCGCACAGCCAAGGCCGGCCCCGATAGCTATATCCGCGCGATTTTCGATCGGAACCGGCAGGCTGTCAGGCACTCCCTGATGGACGGCCTTCTCGCACGCCAGGGCCTGCTCGACCTGCCGGCCGTCGAACAGGCCCTGGGGATCGACGCTTACACCGGAGATTCGATTATCTACCGGTTGCTCGACCTTGCCGAAGCCGAACACTGGGCTCGGGCGTGGCAGGATTAGGACCCGGGCGAGCAGGTCAACTCGGCCCGTGTTGGAGCGCCTTCCATCGTCAGCCACCGGTCGTATTGCCGGTCGCGCTCGGAGACACAGTTTCTGCGCTTCATGAGCCAGAACTCGAGCCATTCGGTGGTCCGTTCGTAGACCGCACTGCGATGGGCAGGCTGCCATTTGTAGTGCGTCTCATCCTCGAACACGTGAAGCTCGATCGGCTTGCCCTTGTGGCGGTAGACCTCGACCACATCGAGGCCGCCCTCATATTCGCTGTCGGCATTCTGGATGAGGATCGGGACATCGACGCGGTCCACGTTGAGGATCAGCGACATCGGGCGCCAGAATTCCTCCGCGCCGTCCTCGAGGAACCGGTAGCCGATGCTCCGGGTGAATGCACTGTAGGCGGGCCCGGCGGACAGCACGTAGCTGTACATGTCCTCGCAGCACGATCCGAGGCTGGCGACCTTGTATCGAGGCGAATTGATCAAGGCGAACTGGGCCGACGAGACCCCATCGCTCCAGCCGGTGAGGCCTATGCGACTGGCATCGACAGTGCCGGTCCCGATCGCGTGATCGAGCGCGATATCGAGCGAGGACTGGACATTGCGCCGGTCGAGCCAGTCGACCCTGTTGGCGCTCAGCAGTTCGGTCGCGGTTTGCGCTTGTGCGACAGCGGGGGCGAGGTCGGGCTTGGCGAAACTGAGAACGGCAAAACCGCGAGCAGCCAGTGGCTGTACGGGGACTTCGTCCCCCGAGCCTCCGCGCAGGAACCCGTGGCTGATATATTGGACGACGACCAGCGGATGGCGTTGACCCGGCTGATGATCGGGAGGCAGCACGAGATCGGCATAGCTTTCCACACCATAGGCATTGCTGAACCGGAAACGCTGGACCGAACCAAGGTCGAGCGAGGAAACCAGAGGATTGGGATCGTGAATCAGTCGCGCCTCGCCATTGTCGAGGCCGATCCCCACCAGCCGTCGCGGGGTTGTCGCTCCTTCGCGCGCGCAGATGATCTCGTCTGCGGCCAGAGCGCATCCGATCAGCATGTCGTCGCTGACCATCAGGCGGCGCGGTACACTGGCACCGATATCCCAGCGCAGGATTCCCATGCTGCTCTGCCCCCAGCCTGTCTTCTGGACGGCGAAGAGCGCGCGTTCGGAAGGCGACCACCACATCCGCATGATGCCTTCGCACAGCTTTGCAGGGCAGCTGATCCGGGTGTCCGTCGGATCGGACAGAACCAGCCGCGTCGGAGAGATATAGCGGTCGGGAAACTTGGGCTCGAGCCACGCGGCCCATCCTTCGGGACCGGCGACGTAGCCACGCGCCCGCTCGGGGAGACCTTGCGGTCCTTCCGGAGACAGCACGGCTATCTCTTCTGGCGTGGAGCTTCGGGATTCCCCTGTCGCGAGATCGATGGTGGTGTATTCCGTCGCGATTGCTTCCCGCGGGATCGGGCGGGACGTGAATTGCGGCGAAATGCTCTCGTCGTAGAGGAAGCCCCGGCGCGCCTGCTGCGCGATTCCCAGCGCCGCCCGTCTTATTCCGGGCCTCGTGGCGACGACGAGCGCTTCGCCGCCGCCGAGCCAGGCGAACGCATCGACATCGTCGGGGAGGGTGGTGACTTGCCGCGCGTCCGTTCCTCCCGCGCTGTCCGCCAGCCAGACCTGGGTCGACCCTTCGATCCGCTTGAGATAGGCGATCGCGCGTCCGTCCGGAGAGAAGCGCGGCGTGTTGACCTTGACCCAGCCCGCGGTGACCGACGGAAATTCGCGCAGCCGAAAATCGTCACGCAGGTATTCACCGCCCCGATCGAGCTCCCGCGGTGCCTGGCTCCTGTCGAGCGGCATGACCACCAGCCGCTGGCAATAGCTGTTGGTCTCGGCATTGCCGCGCCGAACGACAAAGGCGATCTGCGTCATGTCGGGAGACACCCCGAAGGCGCTTGGCGTTTCGTTGGGATCCGACCGCCCGATATCGGCCAGTTGCACCAGGTCCACTGCCGTCATGGTGCGCTCCTCGACATGCGACGAAGCGCCGTCGAAAGCTGCGCAGGGGTCTTGAGGCGACCGGGGCAGTTCGGCGGTGGGGATGATCGAGAAGGACAGGGCAGCAGCCAGGAAACCCATCACCAGTGCCTCCTGATACCGAAGGCGATGAAGCGGCCGATTGGCGAATAATTGGTCGAATCATACGGTGTGTCGTTCGGCCCGGTAATGGCGATGACCTCGGGCTCGTCATCGAAGACGTTCTGGATGGTAAACGAAACCTCCAGGCCCGGATCCCTGTCCGCGCCTTCGATAATCTCGTAACTGAATCCGAGATCGAGAGTTGCGCTCGGTGCAATCCGGCTTTCTTCGGCAAATCGTCGATCTCTCAAGGCTCCGGTGTAGTTGAGCGCGGCATTCGCCTTGAACGCGCCCGTTTCGTAGCGGGCGGTCCCCCGGGCGCGGATGCGAGGAGGATTGAACACTGTTCCCGAAAGCTGCACCTTGGGGAGCGCGGCGGTCAGCTGCTGGTCGCTGTCGAGCCAGCTGCCGGCGAGCTCGAGCGACATGGAATCGTCGCCGTGCAGCCTGCGGGTCCATGAGATGCGCGCATCGATGCCTTCGATCTGCTGGACCGCGACGTTGATATTCCGGTTGTCGACCAGGGCGACCACATTGGCCGCATCGTAGGGCGAGCCGGAAAAGTTCTGCAGGCCCAGCTGGGCTCCGGAGATGAGTCCTGCCAGCAGATCGGCCTGCGGCGAGAAATCGATCAGGCTCGCGAAACCCGGATCGCGGAAGGCAGCGGCAATCGATCCGGCAATCGGCTGCACGACCCTGTCGCTGTAGCGAATATCGTACCATGTTGCCGAAACGAGCAGGCCGGGGACGCCCGCCGGCTCAAGCTCGACCCCGGCGGTCCAGCTGCGTGCACGTTCGGACTGGATATCCGGATTGCCGCCGCTGGTGAACAGGACGGTGTCCGGACCGGAGCCCGCGCCAAAAGCTACAGCGGGGAGCAGGAATGCCTGATAGGGCGTAAACTGCTGAAACAGCGTGGGCGCCTTGAAGGATCGCGACCAGCTTGCCCGGAAGGTCAGCCCGGCGACAGGCGAATAGATCGCACCGAGGCGCGGCGTGGCCAGCTGATCGAGGCCCGGGTAGTCCTCATAGCGCAGCGCGGCCGAGAGACTGAGCCGTTCGATCCCGGAAATATCATTGCTGCCCGAAATGATGGGGAGAAAGAGCTCCCCGTAAGCGAACCGGCTGCGCCGGGTGATATCGAAGGCCGCCGAGGGACTGGCATTGATTTCCCGCGAGAAGTCGAGACGATTGTTGCGAAATCCGGTGCCTACCGCAAGCCTTGCAGCCCCGCCGGGAAGCGTGAACAACGGACCCTCGGCACCGATCTCTCCCGAAGCGATGGCGTTGCAGAAGCAGCCTGTCGTGACCGTTTCCGCGCCATTTTGCGTGGAATTTGTCTGGAAATGCGTTCGATCGCGCCCGAACACGCCAAGCGCCGTCGCCATCCAACCCGAGCCGAGCTCGATCTCGAGCGAAGGGGCGAAAGTGATCGCTTCGACATCCGGCTCGGACACGAACCGCGCCGCCGGCGTGCCGCTGACGATTCTTGAGCTACGTGTGGAATAGAGCGCATCGAGGCGCGCGGTCACACCGGACGCGACCATCTGGTGCCCGGAAAAGATTGCCGCGTGGCGACGCTGCGAAGGATACAGCGAGGTCTCGGGATCGAGCGATGCCGCATAGGAGCGCTGGCGCGCAGCGATCCTGGAGTTGTTGGAAAAGTCGTAGGCGAGCAGGAAACCGCCACTGCTCCAGCGCGTGCCTCCGACGATGTCAGCCTGCTGGCGGAAGTAGCCCCCGTCCGTGCTCGCTCCAATCTGCCCCGACGTGGTGATGCCTTCGAAGTCTCGCCGCAGAACGACATTGACGACCCCTCCCACGGCGTCCGAGCCATAGATAGCCGATGCGCCGTCCGGTACGATTTCGATCCGGTCCACCGCAGGCAGGGGTATGGCGGAGATATCGACACCCTGGAGCGCCGAATCGTATGGCAGGCGGTGACCATTGAGGAGGGTCAGCGTGGCGTCGGGGCCAAGGCCCCGCAAATTGGCGCTCGACGCTGAGTTGACATTGCTGTTCGCGCTGCCCGCACCGAAGCCGATCCCCGGGTTTTGACCCCCTGAGAAATTCTGCGGCAGCGAGCGGATCGCTTCCCCGAGATCGACTTGCCCTGCTTCCACGATGGCCTCTCCATCGAGCGAAATGACCTCGCCGACCACCCGCGCGCCGCGAATGCGGGTACCCGTGACGACTATGGTGTTTCCTTCATTCCCGCCCTGCGAGGTTTCCGCGTCGTCGGGCGCTGGGCCGGGCTGTTCGCCCGCCTGTGCACGAAGCGGCGTGGCAAATACGACGAGAGCCGTGCCCGCGAGGAGGGCTGGCAGCCCCCTTGATTTCAGCATCATCCTGATCTCCCTGTTCAATCGCGACATGCCGTTCTGGCTTCGCCGTTGCAGGGGTTGACGCATGGATGGGCTGGCACCCTAGTTGCACATGAAATTAAATTGAGCGGGACTCAGACGTCCTCGGCGGCCAGCTCGCGCCGCAGGTGAGCGAGAGCTCTCGTCATGTGGTATTCGACCGTCGACAACCCGACACCGAGTTCGAGATGAATTTCCCTGTAGGATTTTTTCTCGAAGCGGCTCATCGCGAACACCCGCGCGGTCTTCGCCGGGAGTTCGGCCAATGCTTCCTCGAGAAGCTGTTTGGTCTCCACCGCGTGTAACCGGTCTTCCTGGCAAGGTAGACTGGTGCCATCGCCATTTTCGGTGAGCGACAGGGTCACGATCCGGCACCGACTCCTCCGGGCGAAGTCGATTGCCAGGTTCCTCGCGATACAATGCAGGAAACCGCCCGGATTGCGCAGTTCATTCAGTTGCGCGCTCCCAGCAGCACGCAGGAAGACCTCCTGCGCAAGATCGCTGGCGTGCTCGTGACCGACCTTGCGCTTCAGGTAAGCCAGCACTCCGGCACGCTCATCCCGGTAGAGAGCTTCGAGCAGGCGGCTGCGCGGAAGCGATGCCCGCGTGGTTTGCGGTGACGAGGGCGAGGAAAGCGATTGTGTAGCGTGGTGCCGGGATCCGGCAGCGAAATCGGTCATGCTCAGCGGGAGCAGGCGACCGCACTCGTCGGCTCGTCAGCATGAGCCGGATGCGGAGTCCAGGTCTTTGCCGCCGTTCGGGACGCCGCGACGTCCCTTGACCGGATCGGCCGCCGGGCCTTGGCCGGACCGGCGTGCATGATGTCTGGCGGAACTGTCCACGCGTCCGTTGCCAGCAATTCGGTGCGCGCCAACCAATCGTGCCCAAACGCGATTGATCATGCAAGGCGCAACTACTCCATACCGGAGGTGTCGGTACGCAAGCTCTGCGCGTCCGACCGTCTTCGAATCGTCGTGCCCGCATCACCATTTCTGGGGAGGCGGCTGCCCGGATAGGAGAATGCCGGGCGCAAAACCGTTGCGGTAGCAGGACCATCGAAAGGAGGGGCTCCATGGTCCGCATCCCCGAATGGCAAAGGCGCTTCGACGGTTTCGATTTTTCGGACTTCGCGCAGGAATTCCTGCGGCGCAATCCGGACTATCGTGCCCAGTTCGCCCGCTTCCGCCGTGCGGGTGACGGCAAAACGCAAGCTCTCGCCAGCCGGCGAAGCGCGCGTTCATGGGGCCTCGAATTTCCTCGTGGATCCCGCATCCGGAGCCGATGTCTGTCCGGCATTATGGCGCCCCGAAGACAATCCGAGCGTCGTTGTGGTCGCATCTTCAGCCGTGTGTCGGACGGAGCTCGCGTCCGCGTTTCACATGCGATCGCTGCTGGTTGAAGCGGAAGCCGGCGCAGATCGGCACCTGGTGCTGGCGGGAAAACACACGCGCCACCGTCTCGTGGTGACCCCGCCGGCCGCTCGCGATGGCTATATCGTCCCGGCCGATCGCTCGATGTCCGTTCGACTGGCGGCGCTCAGCGCGCTTCATGAGCATCCGCGCAGTCGGCAGGCCATTGCAGCTCGCGCTGCGCTGACACCCTCGCCCTATCTCAGACATCGGCTGGTTCTCCTGATCGCAATTCTCGACAGGCTCGACCCAGCTTCAGGTGAACCCGCAACGGTTCGGCAGATCGCGCGCGATCTGACCTTTCCCGGTCGGGATTACGATCGCGCGATTGAATGGAAGTCATCTTCCGACCGGCGCCAGACCCAGCGTCTTGTCGCCGAAGCGCGCCGCATGACAACGACGGGCTATCGTGATCTCCTGACCGGCTCCACGCGGCTGGCCTCGCGCACTGAGCGCTGCGACGGAAGCGATGAGGGCCGCGATTAGCAATCGACCGGAGGCCCTTTCGAAGGGCGTGGGCATTCCCGCTACTTTCCAATCTTACTGTTTAAGCTATCGTTTTCTGCGGTGCCGGGTCTTGTGTTCGGTATCGCCACAAACCGAACCTTCAGGGGGGCGCGCAACAGCAACTGCCGGTGCCGATGGCATGGAACCATTGGTGAGGCATACAGCAGGCGATCGAGCGGCGGTGTGTTGGATTGCACCCTCGTCGGTCGAACAGGCCGGACTATGTATGCCTACTTCGCAGAGGAGTTCGCTACTGAACTCATAAATGTACAATCGGACACCGAACTGAGTGGGGCTCTTGCCGAGGTATCGCGGCGCCTCGGTTTCGACCATTTTGCCCTTAGTCTCGAATTGCGCTCGGGATCGCGCGAGGCGCCGGGCTTGCTTCTGCACGATTATCCCGATGAGTGGGCAAAGGTCTATGTGGCGTTTGATCTGGCGGGCCAGGATCCCGTCCGGCGCGCTTGCGACAAGAGTTTTATCGGCTTTGCATGGGATATGCTGGAGGAGATGATTCCGCTTACCCGCGGGGACCGGCAGATGCTCGCCGTCGGGAAGGAATGCGGAATCGGCGACGGCTATACAGTGCCACGACACCTGCCCGGGCTCGCGCGCGGAACGTGCACCTTTGCCGTGTGTCCGGACAGGGATCTTCCCCGTTGTCGCCTGGCCCTTGCCGAGATCGTCGGCACGCTCGCGCTCAGTTGCGCCCTTGCCCTTGGTCCCTCTCGTAGCACGGAAACCGTTCCCGTGCTTAGCGATCGCCAGCGCGAGTGTCTGTTGTGGACCGCGCGCGGCAAGACCGCCGCCGAGACCGCGATCATACTGGGTATCGGCACCGAAACCGTCATCCAGCATCTCAAAATGGCCCGCGAACGCTATCAGGTTCATTGCAAGCAGTCGCTCGTGGTCGCAGCTCTTTTCGATGGGCTGATCGGATTTGCCGACATTATCCGGTGGCGAGACACGGGCTGAATTCCGCCCATGCAGTTGGGACGCTTCGCAATTCCGCGGAAGCTTACATCCCCTGTTCTTGGTATGTCGAAGCGGAACCAGATCGATCAGTTGCTACCTGTCTTTTCAATCACAGGCAGCAACAATGCAGAACCATACCAGTCCCGCCGATCCGGTGCTCCGGACCATGTTCGCGGCCCGTAAGCGGGTCTTCGTCGATCTCCTCAAATGGGATGTCCCCGTGCTCGAAGGAGTCTACGAAATCGACCAGTTCGATACGAGCGAAGCGTCCTATGTCATTCTCACCGATGACAAGGACAGTCACCGCGCATCTGCGCGGCTGCTCAAGACCGACAGGGCGCATATTCTCGGCGAGCTGTTTCCGTCTCTTTGCGATGGCCCCGTCCCGGTGCGCGAGGACTTTCGCGAGATCACCCGCTTCTGCATCGAGCCGACACTCCCGCGTCTGGAACGCCGGGCCGCGCGGGACGAACTTGTAACCGCGCTCGCGGATCACGCGCTGATCGCCGGGATAGGCGCGTATACCGCGGTCGCTACGCCGAACTGGTTCCGCCAGATTGCGAAATTTGGCTGGCGATGCCGTGCGCTCGGACCCGGCAGCCGGATCGGCGATGAAAACCTCATCGCGCTCCAGATCGATATCGATGCGGGCACGTCTGCGGATCTCGCCTGCGGTGGTGTCTACCGCCAGGCATCCTATCGCGTGGTCGACTACGAGCTGGAGATCGCGGCATGACTGGGGCAGCGCATTCGCCCTGGCTCGACCAGATCAGAAAGCAGGGTTATTGCATCATCCCCAACGCTCTGCCGAGTGCAATCCTCGCAGCGCTCGATACGGACCTCCAGCAGACCTACGCAAAGACGCCTTTCGGTGATGGCGAGTTCTATGGCTACAAGACGAAGCGGTTTGGGAGTTTGCTGCGCCGCTCGCGCTGGGCGGGAGACCTGGTCCTTCAACCACTCATCCTCGCGCTTGCCCGTGAAATTCTGGGCAAAGCCTGCGAACGCATCCAGCTAAATGTCGCGCAGGCGATTGCAGTCCATCCCGGCGAGATCGAGCAGTTCCCGCATTGCGACCACGACATGTGGGCAGGGGAGAAGGGCACGCATGAATATCTGCTCAATGTCATGTGGCCCCTGACCGAATTTACGGCGTCCAACGGCGCGACGCGAATATATCCCGGCACCCACAGGCAGAAAATTGAATCGCTAGACCAGCTCGGCACGCCAATCGCGGCCGAGTGTCAGCCTGGCGATGCCATTTGCTTTCTCGGATCGACGGTGCACGGAGCGGGACCTAATCTGACCAGGCACGTGCGCCGTGCGGTGGTGATCGGTTACAGTCTTGGCTGGCTCAAGCCCTACGAGAATCTTTGGCTCGCCTATCCGCCAGAAGTCGCGCGGGAATTTCCCGCAGAACTTGCCGAGCTTGCGGGCTATTGTCAGCACCGGCCCAATCTTGGCAATTACGAAGGCCAGTGCCCATCTATCTTGCTGCGCGACGATATTGCCGAGTTTCCGCGGGCGACCGATGCGCTTCGCGACGACCAGAAAGCCGCGGTGCGCGAATTTGCCGAGGCGCAGCGCGGCGAAAAGTGAGCCCTGCCCACGTCCTTGAGCCCACCTATCAACGCCTCAAGCGTGCGCTGATGGAGGGAACCTGGGCCAATGGGGCCAAGCTCGAGGCAATGCGGCTTGCCGACGATTTCGGCGTCAGCATGACACCGGTGAGGGACAGCCTGAACCAGCTGGTTGGCGAGGGGCTGGTCGACCTCACCCCTGGCGACGGCTTTCGGGTGCCGGTCCTGACCGAACAGGGTTTGCGGGATGTCCTCCGCGTAAATGCGGTTTTGCTTGAAACAGCGAGCGATGAAGCTTGGCGAATCCCGAACGTGCGCGATCTCGACGACTGGCCTGACGATTATGCTGGCCGCATGGCAGCGGTGTTTTTGGTACTTGCAACCGGGTCGGGCAACCGGTGCCTGGCGGTCCTGATCGATCGGATCAGTGATCGGCTGCACCGGGTTCGGATCCATGAACCCGACGTATTGCCCGACGCTGCAGAAATCCTCGCTGAAATCGAGGCGAGTCTGCGAGGCTCGCGTAACGAACGGCTGCGCGCCTTGCGGCGTTACCATCGCAGATGCGAGGAGCGGGTTCCGCAATTGGTCAGTCGCCTGTCGGGATAGTTTTCCGAAACTCAATTCTGTGCCGCTTTCAACGCGCCCATCGAACCGAATGCACCGCCGCCACGAGATCGTTCGTCAGAACCGAGCCATTGTAGGTTCGTCCGCATTCGAGGATGGGAGGATAGCGCGCAAGCAGGCTGGGCTCGGCCATAGCTTCGACTACTCCTGCAGGGCTTTATGACTGGGATTCCATCGAGCGAAAGATCAGCATTCCGGCCAGCATAGCCATCACGAAGACTGCTGCCTTTGCAGGCTCGATGACGAGCGCTGCAAAGCCCGGCCCGGGACACAGGCCTGCAATCCCCCAACCGGTGCCGAACAGCGCCGCGCCGCCGATCAGGCGGGGGGTCAGGTCGGTCCGGTCGGGAAGAGCGAATGTCGTGCCAATCAAAGGCTGCGCCATGCGCGCCTGAATCCGCCAGGCGATCGCCATCACGATAACCGCGCCGCCCATCACAAACGCGAGGGTGGGGTCCCAGTCCCCGAATATGTCGAGAAAGCCGCGCACCCGCGCTGGGTCGACCATGCCGCCCAGTGCCAGCCCGGCACCGAACAGGCTGCCTGACAGGAGAGCCACTAGCCACGAGCGGGTCATGACAGCACTTCCAGCCCCAATGCATTCATGATGGCGACGGTTGCGATACCAGCTGCCATGAAGGTTGCCGTGGCGACGATCGAGCGCTGCGAAAGCCGGCTGACACCGCATACGCCGTGGCCGCTGGTGCAGCCGCTGCCGATGCGCGTGCCGATGCCGACCAGGAGGCCCGCCGCCACAAGTGGAAGGTACCCGGCAAAGCTGGCCTCGATACCGCCGGTAGTCCAGGCAACCAGCAAGGCGCCGAGTGGCAGGCCTACAACAAACGCCCACGCACCGGACCGGGGCATACCGTCGCCGCTGATACCGAAGGCGCGCGCGGCGATGCCGGACACGCCGGCAATTCGTCCTGCACCCAGCAACATCAGCGCGGCGGCCAGGCCGATCAGCACTCCACCAAGCAATCCGGCGAGCGGGGCGGCATCGGGAAATCCGGGAAGCATCACAGCTTGTTGACCGGCATCTTGAGGTAAGACGTGCCGTCGCTTTCGGGCGGCGGCAGATGGCCGCCGCGCATATTCACCTGGATGGCGGGCAGGATCAGGCGCGGCATTTCCAATGTCGCATCGCGCTGGGTGCGCATCTCGACGAACTGGTCCTCATCCACATCTTCGTGAAGATGCACATTGGCTGTGCGCTGCGCGAGCATGGTGGTCTCCCATACGAATTCCGTGCGATTGGGCGCCTTGTAATCATGGCACAGGAACACCCGCGTCTTGTCCGGCAGGCGCATCAGCCGGCGGACCGAGCGGTACAGCTTGCGCGCATTGCCGCCCGGAAAATCGGCCCGGGCGGAGCCATAATCGGGCATGAACATCGTATCGCCGATAAAGGCCGCATCGCCGATGATATAGGCCATGTCCGCTGGGGTATGGCCGGGCACGTGAAGAGCGATCAGCGGAATATCGCCGATCATCAACGCGTCGCCATCTTCCATCAGCCGGTCGAATTGCGATCCGTCACGCTCGAAATCGGTGCCTTCGTTGAACACCTTGCCGAACACGCCCTGCACGGTCACAATTTCGCGGCCGATGGCCAGTTCGCCGCCCAGCTTTTCCTGCAGATAGGGCGCGGCGGAAAGGTGATCGGCATGGGCGTGAGTTTCCAGGACCCAGTCGACGGTCAGACCTGCATCGCGCGCATAGTCGATAATTTCGTCCGCCGCTTCCAGGCTGGTGCGGCCCGAAGGCTGATCGAAATCCCAGACGCTGTCGATAATGGCCGCGCGCTTGGTCTGATCGTCGCTGACCACATAGGTCGCGGTAAAGGTCGGCTCGTGGAAGAAAGCCTTGACGTGCGGTGCTCGCAGATCGCCCGCAAGCACATCGTTCACCTGTTCGATGGCCTTTTCGATATTCGTGTCGTCGCTCATAGTGTTTCTCCGGCGTCGCCGCTCGGCTGGGGGGATTGGCCAAGCTCGGGGCAAAAGATGTCGTGCAGCAATTCGAGAACCCGCTGCGCATTCGGGTCGCACACACGGTAGAACACCGATTGGGCATCCTTGCGGGTCGCGACGAGATCGTCTTCGCGCAATTTTGCGAGGTGTTGCGACAGGGCGGACTGGCTCAGCCCGACGCTCTGCGCCAGATCGCCGACGGACAGCTCGCCAGCCTCGGCAAGGAAGCAAAGAACGAGCAGGCGCGACTCGTTGGCCATCAATTTCAGCAGGCGGCTGGCCTCGCCGGCCTGCCGCGTGAAATCCGTATCTGGAGACCCATTGTGGCTCATGATTTGCTCCGTTAGTATTCACTAATTTAGAATAATCTAATGTATTTTCAAGAGGGAGGGGTATCCGCCTCGCTTCGGTAGGGAAGTCATTTTCTGCAACCGACCATCTGTGTTCACGGGGGCGCTTCGTGCGACACGATTTTTCGATGGCGGCGTCGGAACCCGTAGCCACTCCAGCTTCATTGACCGGGCAGGAGAATCGATATGAACTACGATTTGATGGTAATCGGTACGGGGACGGCAGCCATGGTTTGCGCCCTGCGCGTTGCGAAGGCGGGTTGGAAAGTCGCGGTTATCGACGAGAAGCCATTCGGTGGCACCTGCGCGCTACGCGGCTGCGATCCCAAGAAAATGCTGGTGGCCGACGCAGAAGTGATCGACGCGAAACAGCGCATGACAGGTCACGGGGTGAAGGGGGATCTGCGCATCGATTGGCCCGACCTTATCCGGTTCAAACGCAGCTTTACCGACCCTGTGCCTGAAAAGCACGAGCGGCGGTATGAAGAGGCCGGCATCGTGACCTTGCATGGTACGGCAAAATTCACCGGGCCAAATCAGCTCTCCGTAGGCGACTATGAAATCGAATACCGCAAAATCCTGATCGCGTCGGGAGCCAGACCGATACCTCTAGCCATCCCAGGCGAAGAGCACCTGATCGACAATGAGGGCTTTCTCGAACTGCCTTCGCTGCCGAAGCGCATCGTTCTGGTCGGGGGCGGATATATCGCTGCCGAGTTTTCCCATATCGCTGCCCGTGCGGGAGCCGAGGTCACGATCCTTCAGCGGGGACCGCGCATGTTGACGCAGTTCGAACCCGAACTTGTGAACTGGCTCATGGATGCGTTCGACCGGATCGGTGTGCGAGTGATTACCGATACGGCGGTCGATGCCATTCGAAGATCGGGCGGAAAATATGTGGTTCATGCGAATGGCAAGGGCGGCCCGATCGAAGTCGTCGCCGATCTTGTCGTTCATGCGGCAGGACGGGCTCCCGCCATCGAGCGGCTCGATCTCGAAAAGGCCGGGATCGCAGCCGAACATGGAAAGCCGAAGCTGAACAAATTTCTGCAGAGCGTAAGCAATCCGGCCGTCTACGCTGCCGGAGATGCTGCCTCGAACGGGCCGCCACTCACCCCCGTTTCCAGCCATGATGCAAAAGTTGTCGCGGCCAATCTAGTCGAAGGCAATCACCGCGAACCCGATTACAAAGGGGCGCCGAGCGTGGCCTTCACTCTTCCGCCTATCGCCCGCGTTGGCCTCACCGAGGCAGAGGCGAATGAGGCGGGGCTGAGATTCCGGACAAAGTGCGAGCGGACCTCTCAGTGGTTCACCGCCAGGCGGGTCGCCGAACCTGTCTACGGGCACAAGACACTAATCGAAGAGGAGACAGGGACAATACTGGGCGCGCACCTCGTCGGACCCGGCGCAGACCAGGCCATCAATATTTTCGGACTGGCGATCCGCCATGGGCTCACCGCGGACGATCTGAAGACTACAATGTTCGCCTATCCAACCGGCGCGTCTGACATCGGATACATGGTCTAGGGCCGAGCGGTCTCCAGCATGTCGATGACTGCACAGTCGGGCACATGACCGCCCGAACACTGCTCGACGGTAGCGGTAAGATGCCGTTCCAGGCGAGTGAGATCGTCGATCTTGCGCCGTACTTCTTCGAGGTGATGAATTGCAATCTCGCGCACTTCGTCGCAGCATGCTTCGGCAGGACCGCCCAGGTCCAGAAGTGTCCGCACCTCCTTCGGCGCAAAGCCTAGCTCGCGCGCCCGCTTGATGAATTTGAGCGTGCGGAGGTGCCCATCGTCGAAAACCCGGTGTCCGCCTGCTGTACGATCCGGCGCACCGAGCATTCCGATCTTCTCGAAATACCGGATCGTCTCGATATGGACGCCCGTCTTGCGCGCCAATTCACCTATCGACAGGCGGCCCACGCCGAATCTCCTTGAACCTATATCTACTACAGGACGTACATACAGTTCGAATCGAGCGGAGGCAAAGATGACCGAGCAGGCTGTCCAATACGGTGAGGCGAAAAGCGTAAGCGATCGCGGGGTTGCTGGCGTTGGAATGCTGGCGAGTGCAGGGGCGCTTCTCTCTGCGGCTGCCTGCTGCGTCCTGCCGTTGGTCCTCGTTGCTGTCGGGCTCGGTGCTGGCGGGCTCGCATGGTTTGTTCCCTACCACTTGCCGCTCACAATCGCAGCCTTCCTAATCGTGGCCTTTGGGTGGTTCCTTCACGTGCGCCAACTGCGCATCTGCAGTGCTGATGGCTGTGAGAAACCTGCTCGCAGCAGCGCTGCGCGACTGACATTGCTGATTGCCACCGCGATGATCGTCCTGTCTGCGCTATGGGGCTTTATTGAACAACCGCTGATGCGTGCGCTTGGAGGAGCCTGATGCAGATTGTTTCGACGATCACGTGCCCCCATTGCCAAGCGGCCACCACCGAAACCATGCCGACCAACGCATGCTGGTTCTTTTATGAATGCCAGCATTGCCGGAAAAGACTGCAGCCATTGGCAGGAGACTGTTGTGTATTCTGCTCTTATGGCGATGCCCCATGCCCCCCGATTCAGGAAGCGTGGGAAGATGGTGACGGTGCTACCTGCTGTCTACCGCAGTAGTGGTGGTCGCATCACGCAAGACACACACGAGATGCTTGTTCCAGTCATTAAGGGCATTGCGTTTTTCGTCTTTCCAATCGTGGCGCTGGTAAACTCCCGCCACGCCCGCACGTGAACCGCTTACATGGTTCAATACCGCCTCGGTAACCTCGAACCTTACACCTAAGCGCTGGAAATTCGTTGCGAGCGTCCGCCGCAAGTCATGAAGGCGCCAGGGAGGCAAAGGTTCGCCTTCGGCTTCCTCGATGGCGCTATCCAGCTTCATCTTGCCTTTATGGTAGCCGGTGAAGCCCGCTCCACTTGCAGTCGCAAACACTCTGCCCTTGCGCGGCCATTTCCCTCCACCTGCCAACCGATCGAGCTCGATCATGGCGAGTTCGTTCAATGGAATGGTGTTGAACTCTCTGTTTTTCGTGCGCCGGCCGGGCAGGGTCCATAGTCTTTCTGCTCTGTCGAGCTCCTGCCAGTGCATCCCGCAAACCTCTTCGCGGCGCTGTCCGGTCAAAATCAATAAGCGGACAATCGGCCCGAAACAGGGATGGCATTCGGGCGTGGCATACCAGATCATGCGCAGCTCCTTGTCAGAAAGCCAGCGATCCCGCGGCCTTACCGGCGGCGGCGTCTCCATGCCCTCAATCGGACTGCGATCGAGATCGCCGCGACTGATAGCCCAGCGGAACAGACGGCGCATCACTGCAAATACGTTCCGGCGATTGGCGACCTGCTCTTCCGGCATCTGGTCGAGAACGGATACGATATCTGCCCTGGTGATCGAAGGCAGCGGCTTCTTGCGTAGAACCGGCTCAAGATGAAGCCTGACCACTCGTTCGACCAGACGTCTCCATCCCTCGCCTTTGCAGGAATGGGTGAAATGCCGCGCGTAATTGTTGAAGGCGAGATCGACGGCCTCACGGCGCCTCTGCTTTTCAGCCTCCACTGGATCGACGCCTTGGCCGACGAGCAGGAGAAGGCGTTCGGCTTCCGAGCGGGCCGTCGTAGGTGTCCACGGAGACCCATGTGCGCCGATCGTATAACGCCGTGCGATTGTCTCGCGCCCGCCCATCCTGAATTGAAGGACGTAAGAGATATTTCCTGAAGGCGTAATCTTGGCGCCAAAACCTTTGAGATCAGTGTCCCAAACGAATTGGCTCGAGCTGCTAGCCTCGAGCGCATCTATCGATTTTTTCGTGATTTTTCCTGTTGCCATCCGGAACCTCGTGTCCTTCTTCTGGCAATCACCGGGTAATCACGCAAGCGGAAAAAGGAGCGAAATGGAGGCAATGCCAGCGTAGGAGGATTCAGCTAAGTACATTGTTTTACAAGGATTTCGCACTTTAGCGTCGTCTAAATCTAAAGTACCAGACTTCGTGGCCGTAGACCTCGCGCGCCTTTGCCTCGTAGCGGGTCTCGCACCAGCCGCCGGGGCGCTTCTCCCAGCTTTGCCGCCCTTCGACCTGCCATTCGAAGCTGTCGGTGTGACGGCGCATGACCGAGAGGGCATGGCGCAGGTAGACCGGGTGGTCTGTGCCGAAGCGCAGTTCGCCCCCCGGCTTGAGCTTGGCCGCGAACATTTCCACCGGCCCGTCGTTCATCATCCGCCGCTTCGCATGGCGCGCCTTGGGCCAGGGATCGGGATGCAGCAGGTAGAGCATCGTCAGCGCGCCGTCGGGCACGCGGCGCAGGACTTCCAGCGCGTCGCCCAGGTGCAGGCGGACATTGCCCAGCGCGCCGTCGCGCACGTGGACCAGCGCCTGGGCCACGCCGTTGACGAACGGCTCGGCCCCGATGAAGCCGTGATCGGGCAGGAGATCGGCCCGGTAGGCCAGGTGCTCGCCCCCGCCGAAGCCGATCTCGAAGTGGAGCGGGCGGTCGTGGCCGAACAGTCGCTCCGCCGTCACCGGCCCTTCGGCCGGGACCGCGATCTGGGGCAGGAGCCTTTCGACCAGCTCGGCCTGGCCCTTGCGCAGGGGCTTGCCCTGGCTGCGGCCGTAAAGGCGGTTGAGGGTGGTGGGATCGCCGGGCTTGTTCGCGCTCATGACCGGGCCGAATACAGGAATCCCCTGCCGCCTCAAGCCGGGCGCGCGGCGCGGCAGGGCCTCAGGCGAGCGCGGCCCAGATGCCGTAGGCGCTGGTGGCGCTGAGCGCCGTGCCGACCAGGACGAGCATCAGCCGGGGGCTGAACCGGCGCGCCGCGACGGCGCCGAGCGGGGCGGCCGCGATCCCGCCGATCAGCAGGCCTAGCGTCGCCCCCGCAAGGTCGGCAATGCCGATCTGGAACACGAACGTGGCCGAGATGGTCAGCGCCAGGAAGAACTCGACCGCGTTCACGGTGCCCACGACCTTGCGCGGCTCCGCCCCCTGGACGAGCAGGTTGGAGGTGACGACCGGCCCCCATCCGCCGCCGCCCGCCGCGTCGAGGAACCCGCCGACGAGGCCGAGCGGCGCGACGTGCTTCGCCTCGCGCAGCCGCGGGGGGTAGAGCAGCCCGCGCGCGAGGAGGTAGAGGCCCATGACTGCGAGATAGGCGAGGACGACCGGCTTGACGATCGAGGCATCGATCGCGGCGAGCAGGTAGGCGCCGGTTATGCCGCCGGCCATGCCGGGGATCAGCAGGCGCAGGAACAGCGCGCGGTCGATATTGCCGCTCAACAGGTGGCTGATGCCGCTGGTCGCGGTGGTGAAGCATTCGACCACGTGGACCCGCTGCGAGGCTTGCGCGGGCGGCAGCCCGAGGACGCCGACCAGCAGGGTATTGGTGATGACCCCGAAGGCCATGCCCAGCGCGCCGTCGACCAGTTGCGCGGCGAACCCGATCGCGATGAACGGGACGATCCCGGCCAGCTCGATTCCGAAGATGTCCATCGCGCGCTATTCGTCCCGGCCAATCGCCGGGGCAGCTACGCGCGATCGGACTGGCTGGCGACAGCCGAAATCCTACGCCGGCTGATAGAAAAGCGCGTCAGCGCACCAGGCGCGCGACAGCCCGCGCGCGCGGGTTCAGGCCGCTTCGGCCTGGCTTTCCGGGTCGCGCAGCACGTAGCCGCGGCCCCACACCGTTTCGATGTAGTTCTCGCCCCCGCAGGCATGGCTCAGCTTCTTGCGCAGCTTGCAGATGAAGACGTCGATGATCTTCAGCTCGGGCTCGTCCATGCCGCCGTAGAGGTGGTTGAGGAACATTTCCTTGGTCAGCGTCGTGCCCTTGCGCAGGCTGAGCAGCTCCAGCATCGCGTATTCCTTGCCGGTCAGGTGGACCCGCGCGCCATCGACCTCGACCGTCTTGGCGTCGAGGTTCACGGCCAGCTTGCCGGTGCGGATGATCGACTGGCTGTGGCCCTTCGAACGGCGCACGACCGCGTGAATGCGCGCGACCAGTTCCTCGCGATGGAACGGCTTGGTCACGTAGTCGTCGGCCCCGAAGCCGAAGCTGCGGATCTTGCTGTCCATCTCGGCAATGCCCGAAAGAATCAGGACCGGGGTCTGGACCTTGGCGACGCGCAGCTTCTTCAGCACGTCGTAACCGTGCATGTCGGGCAGGTTGAGGTCGAGCAGGATGATGTCGTAATCGTAGAGCTTGCCGAGATCGAGCCCCTCTTCGCCCAGGTCGGTCGAATAGACGTTGAAACCCTCGGTCGTAAGCATGAGCTCGATGGCCTTCGCCGTGGTCGGCTCGTCCTCGATCAACAGTACGCGCATGGGAATCCCCCTTTGCCCCTTCGGCCCGGTCACTCGAAACGCGGCCGCGCTGCCCCGTGTTCGATAAACAAGCCTGACATTAACCACACAAGGTGTGAACGGAAAAGGTTAATAACCTATAAACGCTGGAAATACGGCGAGTCGTGCGTGGTTGCTGACAGGCCGAATCGCGCGATCGCCGTGCGCTAGCCGCCGGCCGCCAGCCGTTTCTGCCGCCGGCGCTGGACCGAGCTGCCAATGCCCATCGCCTCGCGATACTTGGCCACCGTACGGCGGGCGATGTCGAACCCTTCGCCCTTCAGCAGGGCGACCAGCGTGTCGTCCGACAGGATCTTCTTCGCGTCCTCCGCGTCGATCAGCGCCTTTATCCGCGCCTTGACCGCCTGCGAACTGGCGCCTTCGCCATCGGCGCTGCCGACGCCGCTGGTGAAGAAGTATTTCAGTTCGAACGTGCCCCGGTCGCAGTTCAGGTACTTGTTGCTCGTCACCCGGCTGACCGTGCTTTCGTGCATGTCGATCGCCTCGGCGACGTCGCGCAGGGTCAGCGGGCGCAGCTCGGATACGCCAGCGCGGAAGAACCCTTCCTGCTTCTTCACGATCTCGGCCGCGGTCTTGAGGATCGTCTTCTGCCGCTGGTCGAGCGCGCGGATCAGCCAGTTGGCATCGGCCAGCTTCTCGCCCAGCCAGGACTGCGCCTCCTTCCCCGCGCAGCCGCGGCGCAGCTCGAGATAATAGGCGCGGTTGACTACCAGGCGCGGCAGGGTCTCCTCGTTCAGCGCGATATCCCACCCGCCGTCGCGCGCCGCGGTGACCAGGATATCGGGCACGATCGCGGCCTCGCCCGCGCCGCCGAACCGGCAGCCGGGCTTGGGATCGTAGCCGCGCAGTTCGGCCAGCATGTCGGCGAAGTCCTCGTCGTCGACTTCGCACATCCGTTTGAGGCGGGCGAACTCGCCGCGCGCGACCAGGTCGAGGTTGTCGATCAGCCGGGCCATGCACGGATCGTAGCGGTCCGCCTCGCGCGCCTGGAGGGCGAGGCATTCGCTGAGGCTCCGCGCGCCGACCCCGGTGGGATCGAGCGATTGCACGACGGCCAGGGCGCGCTCCGCCTCGGCCACGGGAATGCCCAGTTCGGCCGCCACCTCTTGCAGGTCCGCGGCGAGGTAGCCGGCCTCGTCGAGCAGGCCGACGAGGTGCCGCGCGACGAAGGCCTCGCGGCTGTCGCCGGCCGCGGCCCCGACCTGCTCGGCGAGATGTTCGGCCAGGGTCGGGCCGTCGCCGCCGCGCTCGTCGATCGAGGGCAACTCGCCGGCCGGCGTCGCCCCGTGCGCCGCGCCCCATTCGCCGTCGCCGGTATCGCGGTCGCGGTCGAGCGCGCCGGGATCGATGTCGAGCGCGCTCTCGTCGCCCGCGGCGCTGTCGGCGGCTGGTTCGCTTTCGCCCGCGGGGGCCGTCTCGCCGTCTTCCCGCGCGACTTCGCCCGCTTCCAGCAGCGGGTTGGCCTCCAGCGCGTCGCCGATGAAAGTCTCGATCTCGAGGTTCGACAGCGCCAGCAGCTTGATCGCCTGCTGGAGCTGCGGCGTCATGACCAGCGACTGCGTCTGCCGCAGATCGAGGCGGGGGGCCAGCGCCATGGCCGGCCTATGCGCGGTCGTGCGGGGCCGGGGCCGCGGCCCTTGCATGGCGCAGGCGTGCCGCGGCCGCGCCGGTCACAGCGTGAACCCTTCGCCCAGGTAGAGGCGGCGCACGTTCTCGTCCGCGACGAGATCCTGCGGCGTGCCGGCGAACAGGACCTGGCCACCGTAGATGATGCAGGCGCGGTCGACGATGTCGAGCGTCTCGCGCACGTTGTGGTCGGTGATCAGCACGCCGATCCCGCGCTGCTTCAGGTCGATCACGAGGTCGCGGATATCGCTGATCGAAAGCGGGTCGATCCCCGCGAAAGGCTCGTCGAGGAGCATGATCGAGGGCTTGGCGGCCAGCGCGCGGGCGATCTCGCACCGGCGGCGTTCCCCGCCCGACAGCGCCATGGCGGCGCTGTCGCGCAGGCGGGTGAGGCCGAATTCGTCCAGCAGCCGTTCCAGTTCCGCCGCGCGGGTCTGCGCGTCGGGCTCGACCATTTCGAGCACGCAGTTGATGTTCTGCTCCACCGTCATCCCGCGGAAGATGCTCGTTTCCTGGGGCAGGTAGCCGAGGCCCAGGATCGCGCGGCGGTACATCGGCAGGTTGGTGACGTCTTCGCCGTCCATCAGGATGCGGCCGGCATCGGGCTTCACCAGGCCCATGATCGAATAGAAACAGGTCGTCTTGCCCGCGCCGTTGGGGCCGAGCAGGCCCAGGACCTCGCCCTTGTCCACCGTCAGCGAGATGTCGGTCAGCACGCTGCGCTTGTCGTAGCTCTTGGCGATCGAGACGACTTCCAGCCCGCCGTGCGGCATGGGGGCGGTTGCGGTCACGCTCTGCGCGTGGTCGGCGGCGGGCTCGGCAGTGTCCATCGCGCGATCATGTAGCATTGCTGCGCCCTCAGGAAACCCCCCGGTGCGGCGATCTGGCAGGATTCGTGCATGGCGCGCGGGGCCGCCGCCCGGTTATCGCGCTTGTCTTCGTGTCTTGCGTCTGAAATACTCCGATTCGGATGGGGGAAAACGGAGGAGAGGGCGCTATGGCAAGGGCGCTTCACGATATCGGCGGCGGGGGCGAGCGCGATCATGCGCCCGAGAGGGCGCGCGACTGGCGCAAGGGGATGAGCGACAACGTCGCCTATGCTCTCCTGTTCTACACCGCCCTGCAGATTTTCGTCACCGTGCACGCGATGAAGGCGATCGGCTCCTCGATCCTGCCCTACCTCGCGCTGGTGGCGCTGGTGGCCGGCATCATCCCGGCCTGCCGCTGGTTCGAGAAGCGCTGGCGCGACCTGTCGGACGAGCAGGCGGCCGACCCGGCGCTCGCAGCGGCCTATCGCCGCGACCAGGCGATGCTCTGGGCGCTCGCGATCCTGCTGCCGCTCGCCCTTACCGCGCTGTTCCGCGGGATCGCGCTGCTCGTCGGCTGACCGCTCGCCTTGCGGGCGGCGCGCGCGGACTCTAGCTGGGGCGCATGACAACGCCCGGAACCAATCGATGATCGACGGGGCCACCGCGCTCGATCGCTGTGCCAGCCTGATCGAGGCCGCGCGCCGCCACGGGGCCGATGCCGCCGACGCCGCCGCGCGCGCCCAGTCGTCCGAGGCCGTCGGCGTGCGGCTGGGCAAGCTGGAGGAGGTCGAGCGTTCCGAAGGCGAAGGGATTGCCCTGCGCGTTTTCGTCGGCCGCCGGTCGGCCTCGATCGAAACGAGCGATTTCACGCCCGGCGCGCTGGACGACCTGGCCGCCCGCGCCGTGGCCATGGCGCGGGTCGCGCCCGAAGATCCCCATGCCGGCCTCGCCCCCGAGGACCGGCTCGACCGGGGCGAGGCCCCGCCGCTCGATCTCGAGGACCCGGCAAGGCCCGGCCCGGACGACTTGCGCCGGCGCGCCGAGGCGGCCGAGGATGCCGCGCGCGCGGTCGAAGGGGTGACGAACAGCGAAGGGGCGTCGGCCTCCTGCGGCCGTTCGCTTTTCGCACTCGTGACCAGCCACGGTTTCGCGCGCGCCTATGGCGCCACCCATCACTCGGTCAGCGCGGTCGCGATCGGGGGCAGCGGCGCCGGGATGCAGCGCGATTACGCGCAGCGCAGCGCCCGCCACCTGGAAGACCTGCCCCCGCCGGAGGAGATCGGTCGCCTCGCGGGGGAGCGCACGGTCGCGCGTCTCCATCCCGAGGTGCCGCGCGGGGGACGCATGCCCGTGCTGTTCGACCCGCGGGTCGGCGCCTCGCTGATCGGGCACCTTGTCGGCGCCATGGCGGGCCCGGCGATCGCCAGCCGGTCGAGCTTCCTGCTCGGGCGCGAAGGCAGCGCCGTTTTCCCGGCCGCGATCGACGTGCTGGAGGACCCGCACCGGCCGCGCGGCCTGCGCTCGCGCCCGTTCGACGGGGAGGGGCTGTCGTGCGTGCCGCGCAAGCTGGTCGATCGCGGCGTGCGGGGCGACTGGCTGCTCAATGTCGCGAGCGCCAGCAAGCTGGGCCTCGCCCCGACCGGCCATGCCTCGCGCGGGGCGGGCGCACCGGGCGTCTCGGCGAGCAACCTGCACGTCCCGGCGGGCCCGATCGGCCGCGCCGAGCTGATGGCCGATATCGGGGAAGGCGTGCTGGTGACCGAGCTGGCCGGCCAGGGCGTGAACGCGGTCACCGGCGACTACAGCCGGGGCGCCAGCGGTTTTCGCATCGTCGGCGGCGAGATCGCCGGGCCGGTGGCGGAATTCACCGTGGCGGGCAATCTCCTCGCCATGTATGCCCGGATGCATGCGGCGAACGACCTCGAGATGCACCGCGCGATCAATGTCCCCACCTTGCGGGTCGACGGGATGACGGTGGCCGGCGCATGACGCGGGCGCGCCCGGTCCGGCACGCCCTTACCCGCCTGGCGGCGGCTTTCCTGGTCCTGCTCGCCGCGCCGGCGCTTGCCGTTCCGGCCCTGCCCGAAGGGGCCCCGGCCACGCCCGCCCCGGCCGCCGAAGCGGCGATCGCCGATCACCAGGATGCGGGGGCGGACGCGCGGATTGCGGGGCGGATCCGCGCGATCTTCGGCGAGATAGAGGCCCTGTCGCAAGTCGACGTCGCAGTCAGCGAAGGGGTCGTGACGCTGGCCGGAACGGTCCCTGCCGCCGGGGACGGCGAGCGCGCCGAACGCATCGCCAGCCGCGTCGCCGGCGTCGCCACGGTGGAAAACGCGATCGTCCGCGACGTCTCGATCGATCGCAACCTCGGTTCGCTGGAAAGCCTTTCGGCCGGGTTCGCCGGCCTCGTCGCGATGCTGCCGCTGATCGGCGTCGCGCTCGTCCTGGCGATCGCGATCGCCTTCGTCGGCCACCTGATCGCGGGGTTCGGCGCGCTCTGGCGCCGGCTCCTGCCCAATGTCTTCCTGGCCGACCTGGTCGCGAGCGCGATCCGGTTCGCCTTCATCCTGATCGGCCTCGTGGTCGCGCTCGACCTGCTGGGCGCGGGGGCGCTGATGGGGGCGGTGCTGGGCGGCGCGGGGGTGGTCGGGATCGCGCTCGGCTTCGCCATGCGCGACACGATCGAGAACTACGTCGCCTCGCTGATGCTCAGCCTGCGCCAGCCGTTCCGGGCCAACGACCACGTCCTGATCGACGACAAGGAAGGGCGCGTCGTGCGCCTGACCAGCCGGGCCACCGTGCTGATGACGCTGGAGGGGAACCACCTGCGGATCCCCAATTCCACCGTCTTCAAGGCGGTGATCCTGAACTACACCCGCAACCCGCAGCGGCGGTTCGAATTCGACCTGGGGATCGACGCCGACGACGATCCCGACGCGGGCCGGCGCGTCGGGCGCGAGACGCTGGCGCAGCTGCCGTTCGTCCTCGCCGACCCGCCGCCCGACGCGGCGGTGATGGAAGTGGGCGATTCGAATATCGTCCTGCGGTTCTTCGGCTGGATCGACCAGCGCGAGAGCGACTGGGTCAAGGCACGCAGCCGCGCGATCGCGGCGGTCAAGCGGGCGCTGGAGGAAGGCGGCTTCGCGCTGCCCGAGCCGATCTATCGCCTGCGCTTCGACCAGCGCACGATGCCGCTGCCGTTCGAAAATGTCGCCGGGCCGCAAGGCGATGCGGGCCGCGCACGGCCGGCACGCCAATCGCCGGAACCCGCTCCGCCGCCGGACAGCGGGCCGGAGGGGGACGATGCGGCGGACGTGCGCCCCGATGCGGAGATCGAACGGATGGTCGAGGCCGAGCGCGCGCAGGGCGAAACGCGCGACCTGCTCGATCCCAGCCGGCCGGTGGAATAGGCCCGGCGAAGGCCGCCGGCCGCCGGCCGGCGGCGGCCGCGCCTGCCGTCAGCCCCTGGCCCGCTCGATCGATTCGAGCACGATCCGCTTGGCCTCGGCCGCGTCGCCCCACTGGCCGATGCGGACCCACTTTTCCTTCTCCAGGTCCTTGTAGTGGGTGAAGAAGTGCTCGATCTGCTGGAAGATGATCGAGGGCAGGTCCTTGGTTTCGGCGACGTCCGAGTAATAGGGGAACGTGGTGTCGATCGGGACGCAGATCAGTTTCTCGTCGCCGCCGTGCTCGTCCTCCAGGTTGAGGACCCCGATCGGGCGGGCGCGCACGATGCACCCGGGGATGAACGGGCTGCGCGAGATGACCAGCGCGTCGAGCGGGTCACCATCGGGGCTCAGCGTGTGGGGCACGAAGCCGTAGTTCGCCGGGTAGCGCATCGGCGTGTGCAGGATCCGGTCGACGAACAGGGCGCCCGAATCCTTGTCGAATTCATACTTCACCGGTTCGCCGCCGGTGGGCACTTCGATGATGACGTTGAGGCTGTCGGGCGGGCTGTCGCCCACGGGAACCTTGTCGATGCGCATATTGTCTCTCTGTTGCGGTCGGCCCCTCTCCCAAAGGACTTCGCGCCGGGGCCTCTAGCGGGCCGGCGATATTGCGGCAAGCCACGCTCTCGCCTAAGCGCGCGCCATGGCGAAGACATCCGGCAAGACCCCCCAGGCGATCCGCGGAACGCAGGACATTTTCGGCCCCGATGCGGAAAGCTTCGCGCACGTCGTCGAAACCTTCGAGCGCGTGCGCCGGCTCTACCGCTTCCGCCGGGTGGAAATGCCGGTGTTCGAGAAGACCGAGGTCTTCGCCCGCTCGATCGGCGAGACGACCGATATCGTCTCGAAGGAAATGTATTCGTTCGAGGACCGCGGCGGGGAATCGCTGACCCTGAGGCCGGAGTTCACCGCCGGGATCGCGCGCGCCTGGATCACCAACGGCTGGAAACAGCACGCCCCGCTCAAGGTCGCGACGCACGGGCCGCTGTTCCGCTACGAGCGCCCGCAGAAGGGCCGGTACCGCCAGTTCCACCAGATCGACGCGGAAATCATCGGCGCGGCCGAACCGCAGGCCGACGTGGAATTGCTGGCCATGGCCGACCAGCTGCTGCGCGAGCTGGGGATCGAGGGTGTCACGCTGCAGCTCAACACGCTGGGCGATGCCGATAGCCGGGAGGCCTGGCGCGCCGCGCTGGTCGAGCATTTCCGTGCCGTGAAAGGCGAACTGTCGGAAGATTCGCAGGAACGGCTGGAAAGGAACCCGCTGCGCATCCTCGACAGCAAGGATCCGCGCGATCGCCGGTTCGTGGCCGATGCGCCGAAGATCGACAGCTTCCTGTCGGACGAGGCGCAGGCTTTCTTCGGCCAGGTCACCGACGGGCTCGATGCCGCGGGCGTGAAATGGCGCCGCGCCGAAAGCCTCGTGCGCGGGCTGGATTATTACCGGCACACCGCGTTCGAATTCGTGCCCGACGAAGGCTCCGCCGCAGCCGCCGCGCTCGGCAGCCAGAGCACGGTGCTGGGCGGCGGGCGTTACGACGGGCTGATGGAATCGCTCGGCGGCGCGGCCACGCCCGCGGTCGGCTGGGCTGCGGGGATCGAGCGGCTGGCGATGCTGGTGGGGGAGAAGCAACCGGAGATTGCCGACGTCAGCATTGCCGTCGAGACCGATGCGCTGCTCAACACCGGCATTGCAGCCAGTACCGCGATCAGGACTGCCGGCCTCTCTGCCGAGATCGTAGCGACCGGCTCCCCGCGCAAGCGCTATGACAAGGCCGCAAAGATCAACGCGAGGGTACTGCTCAGCATTTCCGCGAAGGACGGCGAAACCGTCTTCAATCTCAAATCGGCGCCGGGTGTCGAGGAATATGACCGTGTCCGCGACATTCTCGAAAACCTCGGGAAATGACTATCCCCGCAGTCCCTGCAATTCGTCACCCTGAACGCGTTTCAGGGTCCATTTCTTCTCTCGCCCCATCGATTGGTGGAGCGCGATGGATGCTGAAACGAGTTCAGCATGACGGGCTTCGGGAGAATGGGGTGGCAAAATGACCATCCCCGCCGAACGCCTGGACCAGATCGCGCACCGCTTCGCCGAACTCGAGGCGCGGCTGGCGTCGGGCACGCTGGAGGGCGAGGCTTTCGTCGCCGCCAGCCGCGACTATGCCGAGCTGGAGCCGGTCGCCCGCGCGGCGCAGGAGGTGCGCGCGATGCGGGCCGAGCTGGCGGACCTGGAAACGCTCGACGATAGCGATCCCGAGATGAAGGCGCTGGCGGAGGAGGAAATCGCCCGCCTGCGCGAACGGCTGCCCGAGGCCGAGCGCCAACTGGCGATCGCGATGCTGCCGCGCGATGCCGCCGATGCACGGCCCGCAATGCTGGAAATCCGCGCGGGCACCGGCGGGGACGAGGCTGCGCTCTTCGCCGCCGACCTGTTTCGCATGTACGAACGCTACGCCGCGGAAAACGGCTGGCGGGTGGAAACGATCAGCATGAACGCGTCGGACATCGGCGGGTTCAAGGAAGTGGTCGCCAATGTCAGCGGCACCGGCGTTTTCGCCAGGCTGAAGTTCGAAAGCGGCGTCCACCGGGTCCAGCGCGTGCCGGTGACCGAGAGCGGCGGGCGCATCCACACCTCGGCCGCGACGGTCGCCGTCCTGCCCGAACCGAGCGAAGTCGATGTCGAAATCGACGACAAGGACCTGAAGATCGACATCTACCGCGCCAGCGGTGCCGGCGGGCAGCACGTGAACACGACCGACAGCGCGGTGCGCCTGACCCACCTGCCGACCGGCCTGGTCGTGATCCAGCAGGACGAGCGCAGCCAGCACAAGAACCGGGCCAAGGCCATGCAGGTCCTGCGCACCCGGCTCTACGACCTGAAGCGGGCGGAAGCGCAGGGCGCGGAGGCGGAGGCGCGCAAGGCCATGGTCGGCAGCGGCGACCGCTCGGAGCGGATCAGGACCTACAATTTCCCGCAGGGGCGCGTCACCGATCACCGCATCGGGCTGACGCTGCACAAGCTCGACGAAGTGCTGGCCGGCCCGGGACTGGGCGAGCTTGTCGATGCCCTGATCGCCGAAGACGAGGCCAAGCGTCTCGCGGCGATGGATGGCTGACGGCGTGCCCGGGGTCGCGGTCGCCGCTGCCCTGCGCGCGGCGGCAGAGCGGCTTTCGCCGGTGTCCGATACCGCGCGGCTCGATGCCGAGCTGCTGATGGCCCACGCGCTGGGCGTGTCGCGCTCCGACCTCCTCCTGCGGCACATGCAGCGCGATGCGCCGCCCGCCTTCGCCGCGCTGGTCGAACGGCGCGCCGGGCACGAGCCGGTGGCCTATATCCTCGGCCGGCAGGAGTTCCACGGCCTCGCCCTGCAGGTCACGCCCGACGTCCTGATCCCGCGCGACGACAGCGAGACGACGCTTGCCGCCGCGCTGGAGGGGGCGGGCGAGGACGGGCGCGTGCTCGACTGCGGGGTCGGCTCGGGCGCGCTCCTGCTCGCTTTCCTGGCCGAGCGGCCGGGCTGGCAGGGCATCGGTATCGACCGCGCCCCCGCCGCGCTTGCCGTCGCCGCGGCCAATGCCCGGGCGCTGGGGCTGGACGGGCGCGCGCGCCTGGCGGAGGCGGACTGGCACGCGCCCGGCTGGGCAGGCGAGCTCGGCCGGTTCGATCGCGTCGTGGCCAATCCGCCCTATGTCGAAAGCGGGGCGGATCTTGCGCCCGACGTCGGCGCGTTCGAACCTGCCGGCGCGCTCTATGCCGGGCCCGAAGGGCTGGACGATTACCGCGTGCTCGTCCCCAGCCTTCCGGGCCTGCTCGCGCCCGGCGGGATCGCCGTGCTCGAAATCGGCGCGACGCAGGATGCCGCGGTCGCCGCGATCGCCGCCGACGCCGGGTTTTCCTGCACGTTGCGGCGCGACCTCGGCGGGCGGCCGCGCGCATTGATTTTGCGTTAGGGGTTGGCAAAGACCCTCGCGATAGCTAACTCTTGAGACAGGCCACCGGATCGCGACGCGCTCGCCACCCGGAAGGGCCTGGTTCCGACATTTGCAAACCGGCCGGGCGTTGGGCCCGCGCACAGGTGCAGATGGAACATCCGCGATCCGCAACGAAGCGGACGCGGCGAGGGGTCATGCGACCGCACGGGCAATGGTGCCGGCTGGGCGGTCCCGAATGAGGAAGAGCATTCCTTGAACAATCACCGCAGTAATCGCCGTCGCGGACGCGGCAATCGCCAGCAGGGCGGCGGCAACCAGGCTAACAGGATCGACAGTCGGGCTCGCGGCAACGCGCCCCAGCTGCTCGACAAGTACAAGAAGCTGGCCCAGGACGCGCAGCACAACGGCGACCGGGTGCAGGCCGAATACTACCTGCAGTTCGCCGATCACTATTTCCGCGTCATCGCCGACAACAAGGCGCGCCAGGAAGAACAGCGCAGCAAGCGCCAGGACGATCGCGACCAGGACGACGACGATGGCGACGACGACGAGGGCGAAAGCCCGCGCCGCCGCCAGTCGCGCAACACCCGCAATCGCCGCGACGACGGCAACGGCCGCGACGGTTCGGCCGATCGCGGCGGTTCCGCTGATCGCGACGATGCGAACGATCGCGACGGCAATGCCGAATCGAGCGACGATTCGGGCTACGAGCCGGCGGAAAACCCGTTCAAGCGCCCGGCCCGCAGCGAACCGCGCCAGCCGCGCAAGCCGCGCAAGGCCCGGGGCGAGACGCCTGCCGACAACGCTCCCGACAATGCTCCCGACAACAGGGGCGAGATCGACGCTTCGGCGCTGCCCCCTGCGATCGGCGAGGCCGGCGATGCCAGTGAGGCCGAGCCGCCCAAGAGGAAGCGCGCCACCCGCAGCCGCAAGAAGGCCGAACCGGCCGAGGACAGCGAAACCGTCCAGGCGGTCGGCTGATACCGGGGCAGGAGCTGGCTAGCCGGGGCGGCACAGGACGATGAACCGGATCGGCCGGATCGGCGACTGGCTGCTCGCCCGCCCCCGCCTCGCGGCGCTCCTGTGCGGCGCCCTGTCGGCAACCGGGTTTCCCCCGCTCCACCTCTGGCCGGTCGCCTTGCTGGCCATGGGCGGCTTCATCGCCCTCGTGCGCCACGCGCCCGACCGCAAGAGCGCCTTCGTGCGCGGCTGGCTGTTCGGGCTGGCCCATTTCACCCTCGCCAACAACTGGATCGCGACTGCCTTCACCTACCAGGCCGAAATGCCGGCCTGGCTCGGCTGGCTCGCGGTGCCGCTCCTGTCGCTCTACCTTGCGCTCTACCCGGCTCTGGCCGCTCTCCTGGTCCGCCTGCCGGCGCGGGACATGGGGCCGGGCGCGGTGGCCTGCCTTGCCGGCGGGGCCTGGGCGCTGACCGAGTGGCTGCGAAGCTGGGTCTTCACCGGCTATGCCTGGGACCCGTTCGGGCTGGTCTTCCTCGGCCCGTTCGACCGGCCCGGGCTCGCCGCGCTCCTCCCCTGGCTGGGGACATATGCCCTTTCGGGCCTGGCGGTCGTCGTCGCGGCCCTGCTGCTGGTTCTCCTTCGCGAAAGGCGGCTGGCCGCTTTCGCGCTGGCGACCGGCCTGCTCGCGGCCGGCATGTACTGGCCCGCCCCCGCGCGCGAGGAAGGCACGCTGCGCTTCACGCTGGTCCAGCCCGACATGCGGCAGGAAGACCTCGACAATCCGGCCAAGTTCGAAGAGCAGTTCGCCCGGCTGGCGCGGCTCTCGCTCCCGCGCGGGGCCGAAGGGCCGCGACTGGTGCTGTGGCCCGAATCGGGCGTGCCCGATTACCTGCGCGACGGCTATCCGCAGCGCTATTACGACCAGATGACCGCGGCCGGGAACCCGGGCTATGCCCGCTGGCGGATCGGCCGGACGATCGGCGAGGGATCGCTGCTGCTGACCGGCGCGGTGGACCTGGAGATCGAGGACGTGGACGGCCGCGAACGGGCGACCGGGGCCTATAACGCGATCACCCCGGTCATGGCCGACGGGACGCTGGGCGAACGCTATGCCAAGGCGCACCTCGTGCCCTTCGGCGAATATCTTCCGCTGCGCAGCTGGCTCTCGCCGCTCGGCCTCACGCGGCTGGTCGCCGGAACGCTGGACTTCATTCCCGGCCCCGGGCCGCGCACGCTCGATCTCGGCCGCTGGGGCCGCGCCGGGGCGCAGATCTGCTACGAAATCGTCTTTTCCGGGCAGGTGGTCGATCGCGGCGACCGCCCCGACTACATCTTCAACCCGTCGAACGACGGCTGGTTCGGGGCGTGGGGGCCGCCCCAGCACCTGGCCCAGGCGCGGATGCGCGCGATCGAGGAAGGGCTGCCGGTCCTGCGCGCGACGACGACCGGGATCAGCGCGGTGATCGATGCGCGCGGGGTCGTGCGCGACCACCTCGGCATGCGCGTAGCCGGGCGGCTCGACGGGCGCGTTCCGCCGGCGCAGCCGCCTACGCCGTTCGCGCTCTTCGGCAACTGGCTGGCGATGGCCTGGGCCCTGGCACTGATCGCCGGATCGCTGGTTGTCACGCGGTGGCGGGCGGGCTAGGACCGCCTTTCAGACATAAAGCTTCCTTTATATCGGGAATCCACATGCGCAGCACCTTTCTCTTCACGTCCGAGAGCGTTTCCGAGGGGCATCCCGACAAGGTCTCGGACCAGATTTCCGACGCCGTGGTGGACCTCCTGCTGTCGAAGGACCCCGAGGCGCGCGTTGCCTGCGAAACGCTGACCACGACGCAGCGCGTCGTCCTGGCGGGCGAACTGCGCTGCAAGGGCGTGTACGAGGACGGGGCCTGGGTCGATGGCGCGCTGGAGGAGATCGAGCGCGTCGTGCGCGAGACCGTGCGCGAGATCGGATACGAGCAGGACGGCTTCCACTGGCAGACGCTGACGTTCGAGAACCACCTCCACGGCCAGAGCGCGCACATCGCGCAGGGCGTGGACGCCAGCGGCAACAAGGACGAGGGCGCGGGCGACCAGGGCATCATGTTCGGCTTCGCCTGCGACGAGACGCCCGACCTGATGCCGGCCACGATCGATTACAGCCACAAGATCCTCCAGCGGCTGGCGGCCGACCGCAAGAGCGGTGCGGCCCCCTTCCTCGAGCCCGATGCGAAGAGCCAGGTGACCTTGCGCTATCGCGACGGGAAGCCGGTGGCGGCGACCGCGATCGTCGTTTCGACCCAGCACGCCCCCGGCTACGACGAAGGCGCGAAGGAAGCCGAGCTGAAGGATTACGTGAAGCGCGTCGTGGGCGAGATCCTGCCCGACGGCTTCCCGTCCGACGAAACGCGCTGGCACATCAACCCGACCGGGACTTTCGTGATCGGCGGCCCCGACGGCGACGCCGGCCTTACCGGGCGCAAGATCATCGTCGATACTTATGGCGGCGCGGCGCCCCACGGCGGGGGCGCGTTCAGCGGCAAGGACCCGACCAAGGTCGATCGTTCGGCCGCCTATATCAGCCGCTACCTGGCCAAGAACATCGTCGCTGCCGGGATCGCGCGCCGCTGCACGATCCAGCTTTCCTATGCCATCGGCGTTTCGGAGCCGCTGTCGCTCTATGTCGATACCCACGGCACGGGCAGCGTGGACGATGCCCGGATCGAGGACGCGATCCGCGGTATCGACAAGCTCGGCGGCCTGACCCCGCGCGGCATCCGCACCCACCTGGGGCTGAACAAGCCGATCTATCGCCAGAGCGCGGCCTACGGCCATTTCGGCCGGGCGGCGCAAGGCGATCATTTCCCGTGGGAGCGCACCGACCTGGTGGACGACCTGAAGGCGGCGCTCGGCTGACCTAGTCGCGCCACCGCGGCGCGGTTCCGCGCTGCCGCCCATGCTCGCCCTGGCGGGGCGATGGACGGTCGAGTGCCAGCCCGGCATCGGAGAACCGGAACGGGCTGCGCAGGCCGGGAACGCCATCGGGGTCTATCCGCATTCCGCGCGCCGCGACCTGCGGATCGGCGAACACGGCCGCGCAATCGTTGATCGGCCCGGCCGGCACGCCGCTTTCGCGGCAGGCGGCGAGCAGGTCGTCGCGCGCCCAGCGGGCGATCTCGCGCGCGATCTCGGCTTCCAGCCACTCGCGATGCGCGATCCGGCCGGCGTTGTCCGCCAGGCGCGGGTCCCCGGCCAGGTCGTCGCGGGCGAGGGCGCGCATCAGGACGCCGAACAGCCGGTCGTTCGCCGGGGCAAGGACCACCTCGCCGTCGGCCGCGCGATAGACGCCGTAGGGCACGACCTGGGCGTGCGAATTGCCCATGCGCGGCGGGTTCGTGCCGCTCGCGAAATAGCTCATGGCCTGGTTGGCGAGGAGCGATACCGAACAGTCGAGCAGGGCCATGTCGATGTGCTGCCCGGTGCCGGTGCGCTCGCGCATCAGCAGCGCGGCCTGGATCGCGATCGTCGAATAGAGGCCGCAGGCGAGGTCGGAGATCGAGACCCCCGCCTTCATCGGCGCGCCCCCCGGCTCGCCGGTCAGCCCCATCAGCCCGCTCATGCCCTGGATCACGAAGTCGTAACCCGGTTCCTCTCGGCGCGGGCCGTCGAGCCCGAAGCCGGTGATCGAGCAATAGACGAGGCGCGGGTTGCGCGCGGCGAGCGCGGCGTAGTCGAGGCCGAAGCGCGCGAGCGTGCCGGCCTTGAAGTTCTCTATCACCACGTCCGCGCCGGCGCACAGCCCGGCAACCATCGCCCGGTCGGCGGGGTCGGCGAAGTCGGCGACGACCGATCGCTTGCCGCGGTTGCAGGCATGGTAATAGGCCGCGGCGCGTTCGCCCCCGCGCTCGATCCACGGCGGGCCCCACTGGCGCGTGCCGTCGCCTTCGGGGCTCTCGACCTTGATCACGTCGGCGCCGAGATCGGCCAGGGTCTGCCCGGCGAACGGCCCGGCCAGGACGCGGGCGAGTTCGACCACGCGCAGGCCGGCAAGCGGGGTGGCCCGGCCGCCCACCGGCTCAGGCGACGTAATGCGCGGTGGTTTTCGCGGCGACTTCGTCCGCGCTCACGCCCGGGGCCAGCTCGACCAGGCGGAACGGGCTGTCGTGGTCCGGCCGCTGGAACACGGCGAGGTCGGTCACGATCATGTCCACCACGTTGGTGCCGGTCAGCGGCAACGTGCATTCGGGAATGAACTTGGGGCTGTCGTTCTTGGCGGTGTGTTCCATAACCACGATGATCTTCTTCACCCCGGCGACGAGGTCCATCGCGCCGCCCATGCCCTTGATCATCTTGCCGGGGATCATCCAGTTGGCGATGTCGCCGTTCTCCGCCACTTCCATCGCGCCCAGCACCGTCAGGTCGATATGCCCGCCGCGGATCATCGCGAAGCTGGCGGCGCTGTCGAAATAGGCGCTGTGCGGCAGTTCGCTGATCGTCTGCTTGCCGGCATTGATCAGGTCGGCATCGACTTCGTCCTCGTAGGGGAAGGGGCCGATGCCCAGCATGCCGTTTTCGCTCTGCAGCGTGACATGCATCCCTTCGGGGATGTGGTTGGCGACCAGCGTCGGAATGCCGATCCCCAGGTTCACGTAAAATCCGTCTTGCAGTTCCTGCGCCGCGCGGGCGGCCATCTGGTTGCGGTCCCAGGGCATCGGTCAATCTTCCTTGGTCTCTGGAGGTGTCGGGACGAGGAACCAGCCCCGGTCGATCAGCACTTCGAGTGCCGAGGCCGCGGCAGGGTCCCTCAGGTAGGAATAGAGCTCGTCGAAATCGGCCCGCTCGTCACCGGCGATGGCGAGCAGGCAGTGGCTGCGCGCCAGCTCCTCGCGGCGCAGCTGCTTGCGGTCGCCGGCCCGGCGCATGAGCAGCAAGATGTCGCGGCCCGCCGGGTCGAGCCCCGTTTCCACGAGGCGCCGGCGCAGCGTGCCGGCATCGGCGGCGGAGAGGCGGCTGATCCAGAACACGGCGGTATCCTGTGCGCGCAAGTCGGCCAGCCCGTCGGCGAGGGCCGGATCGGGCGCGATCGCGTCGACCTGCGCGGCTTCGCCGGCGGGGTCGAGATCGATCAGCACCGCGGGCGGCAGGATCGCGCAATCGGTGGTTGCCGGCTGCAGCGATCCGGGATCGGCCAGGACGGCGGAGCGCCGGCGCTCGTCGGTCGGGTGGCGGGCGGTTTCGGCCAGCGCATAGCTGAGAAAGCCGCGATAGGGCGTGGCCGGCGCCGTTGCAGCGGCCGCGCGGTCGGCCGGCACGACGGTTCGCGCGCCGGCCCGGGCCTGCCGCTCGGGCCCGCCGATCATCGCGCTGCTGGCGGCAAGCGGAATCGCGGCGGCAACGCACCCGCCGAGGGTGAGGGCAAGCGCCGATGCCGCGCACGCGGCATGGTGCCGCCGCGCGCTCACGCGGCCTCGTGTTCGGGCCCGGTCCTTTCCCGGGTCGTGCGGAACTCGATCTTCTTGTCGTAGGGCGCGCCGACGATCATCCGCTGGACATAGACGCCGGGCAGGTGGATGCAGTCGGGATCGAGGCTGCCGGTGGGCACGATTTCTTCCACTTCGACGACGCAGACCTTGCCGCAGGTCGCCGCCGGCAGGTTGAAATTGCGCGCGGTCTTGCGGAACACCAGGTTGCCGGTTTCGTCCGCCTTCCACGCTTTCACGATCGCAAGATCGGCGAAGATCCCGCGCTCGAGGATATAGTCCTCCCCGTCGAAGGTCTTCACTTCCTTGCCTTCGGCCACCTGGGTGCCGACGCCGGTCTTCGTGTAGAACCCGGGAATGCCGGCGCCGCCGGCACGCATACGCTCGGCCAGGGTCCCCTGGGGGCAGAATTCCACCTCCAGCTCGCCGGAGAGAAACTGGCGCTCGAACTCCTTGTTCTCGCCCACGTAGGACGAGATCATCTTTTTCACCTGGTGGGTGCGCAGCAGCTTGCCGATGCCTTCGTTGTCGATGCCGGCATTGTTGCTGCAGAAGGTCAGGCCCTTGACCCCGCTGTCGCGGATCGCGTCGAGCAGGCGTTCGGGAATGCCGCACAGGCCGAAGCCCCCCGCGGCGATCAGCATGTCGTCCTCGAGCAGCCCGTCGAGGGCGGCGGCGGCATCGGGATAGAGCTTCTGCATCGGACCTCCTTAAGCGCCCTTCGCCTCTAGGCGCGAAGCGCGGACCTGTCACCCCTCGGGCGGCTGCGTCCGGGCCATGCTGCGGTGCAGCATCGCGGTGCGGCGAGCTGGGCGGGTCGCCCGCAAAAGTGTCATTCTTTCAACCGTGCGACAGGCTGGGTTGCTTTTTATGCAACATACAATGAACTTTTCGCACTTGCACAAAACCTTGCTGCACTGCACATAGGGCGTGCCTTTCAGGCATCCTCTCCCAAGACTTTCCAGGCCCGGTCCTCGTGACCGGGCCTTTTTCTTTGCCCGCGTTGCGCGGGCAGGCCCCGGCACTTGCCGGCGGTTCGGGCGTTTGACTCGCGACGAAGGCTCCCTAGCTAGGGAGCGTCACGCATGTGAAACGGCACAGGGAGATGTGGACGGATGGCCGAAGTCGACGCGACGGTAGAAGATAAGGCGGTCCGGCTCCAGGTCGCGGCGGCACGGCAGGAAGAAAGCGGGCGCGGCGTTGCCCGGTTGCCGCGCTCGGCGTTCCAGGCGCTCGGCATTACCGAAGGCGACGTGGTCGAGATCGCGGGCAAGCGTTCGACCGCCGCGATCGCGATGGCCGCCTATGACGAGGACCAGTCGCTAGACGTCGTCCGGCTCGATGGCCTGCAGCGCAACAATGCCGAGTGCGGATCGGGCGAGCACGTGCGTATTTCCGCCGCCAAGTCGCGGCCGGCCACGCGCGTCGTGTTCGCCCCGGCCAGCCGGGAGATGCGGCTCCAGGGCCCGACCCAGGCGCTCAAGCGCAATTTCTTCCGCAAGCCGCTGATGGCCGGCGACCTCGTGGCGACGACCGGCCAGCAGCCGGTGCAGAACATGCCGCCCGAAGTGCAGCGGATGTTCAACGCCCCGGCCTATGCGCTGACGCAGGTGCGCCTCACCGTGGTTTCCACCGCGCCCAAGGGGATCGTCCATATCGACGAGAACACCGAGGTGGAGCTGCGCGCCGAGTACGAGGAATCGCCCACCGGCCGCGCGGTCGTGAACTACGACGATGTCGGCGGCATGGGCGAAACGATCCAGCAGCTGCGCGAGATGGTCGAGCTGCCGCTGCGCTATCCCGAGCTGTTCACCCGGCTGGGCGTCGATCCGCCCAAGGGGGTCCTGCTCCACGGCCCGCCGGGAACCGGCAAGACGCGGCTCGCCCAGGCGGTCGCGAACGAGAGCGACGCGCAGTTCTTCACCATCAACGGGCCGGAAATCATGGGCTCCGGCTACGGCGAGAGCGAGAAGCGCCTGCGCGAGGTGTTCGAGGACGCGACCAAGCATGCCCCGGCGATCGTCTTCATCGACGAGATCGACTCGATCGCGCCCAAGCGCTCGCAAGTCTCGGGCGAGGCGGAAAAGCGCCTGGTCGCGCAATTGCTGACCCTGATGGACGGGCTGGAGGCGCGATCGAACCTCGTCGTCATCGCCGCCACCAATCGCCCCGACGCGGTGGACGAGGCGCTGCGCCGGCCCGGCCGGTTCGACCGCGAGATCGTGATCGGCGTGCCCGACGAGAAGGGGCGGCGCGAGATCCTGTCCATCCACACCCGCGGGATGCCGCTGGGCGACCGGGTGGACCCGGACGAACTGGCGCGGGTGACCCACGGTTTCGTGGGCGCCGATATCGCCGCGCTCGCGCGCGAGGCGGCGATCGATGCCGTCCGGCGCATCATGCCCAAGCTCGACCTCGACGAACGGACGATCCCGCCCGAGGTGCTCGACAACCTCTCGGTCACGCGCGAGGACTTCCTCTCCGCGCTCAAGCGCGTGCAGCCCAGCGCCATGCGCGAAGTCATGGTCCAGGTCCCGAAAGTGGGCTGGAGCGACATCGGCGGGGTCGACGACGCGATCGACATGCTGCGCGAAGGGATCGAGCTGCCGCTCAAGAACCCCGAGGCGTTCCGCCGCCTGGGCATTCGCCCGGCCAAGGGCTTCCTGCTTTATGGCCCGCCGGGCACGGGCAAGACCCTGCTGGCCAAGGCGGTCGCGAAGGAGGCGGAGGCGAACTTCATCTCGATGAAGAGTTCCGACCTCCTGTCGAAGTGGTACGGCGAGAGCGAGCAGCAGATCGCGCGCATGTTCCAGCGCGCGCGCGCCGTTGCCCCTTGCGTCGTCTTCATCGACGAGATCGACAGCCTCGTTCCGGCCCGCGGCAGCGGCCAGGGCGAACCGCAGGTGACCGGGCGCGTGGTCAACACGATCCTGGCCGAGATGGACGGGCTGGAAGAACTCCAGTCGGTGATCGTGATCGGGGCCACCAATCGCCCGACCCTGGTCGATCCGGCGCTGCTGCGCCCCGGCCGGTTCGACGAGCTGGTCTATGTCGGCACGCCGGACCGGAAGGGGCGGGCGCAAATCCTGGGCATACACACCGGCGGGATGCCGCTGGCCGGCGACGTGGACCTGGGCACGGTCGCGGACAAGACCGACCGGTTCACCGGCGCCGACCTGGAAGACGTCGTGCGGCGGGCGGGCCTCAACGCCCTGCGCCGCGTCGGCGGCGAAGTGCAGGACGTGACGGGCGCCGATTTCGACGAGGCGCTGAAGGATTCGCGTGCCACCGTGACCCCGCAGATGGAGGCCGAATATCGCAAGATGCGCGGCGAGCTGAAGAAGCGCGCGGCGCAGGCGATGCCGATCGGCTTCATTTCCGAAGGCATGGTGGAGCCGACCCGCGACCGCAAGCACGGCTAAGGCGGCCCGGGGCGGGCCCGGCGTTCCGCGCTGGCGCGCTCCGCCCCGGGCCGGGCGCCTTGGGGCTGCTGTGTTCCGCTAGCCCCGCTGCGTGCGGGCGTTGGCGTCCTCCACCCCCAGCCGGTGGCGGATCAGCGCGTCGGGCATGTTGACCCGCAGCCATTCCATCATGTGCTCGCGCACAGCGCAGCGCAGGGTCCACAGGTCGCCGATCGTCGCCGCGCTGACCGCGATCCGCAGCTCGATGCTTTCCGGGTGCGCCTCGGTCATCAGCAGTTCGGCCGTGCGCCCGTCCCAGTCCTCGCGCGTGGCGACATAGCGCAGGAGCTCCGCGCGGATCGGCGCCACTTCGCTGGCGGGGTCGAGGTGCAGGAAGACCGGCCCCGAGAGCCGTTCCGAATCGCGCGACCAGTTTTCGAAACTCGTGTCGAGGAAGCTGCTGGTCGGCACCACGATCTGCCGTTCGTCCCAGGTCCGCACGATGACGAAGCTCATGCGGATTTCCTCCACCCGCCCGGTGAAGCCGTCCACCACCACGAGATCGCCGATCCGCAGCGGTTCGGTCAGGGCCATCTGCATCCCGGCGATCAGCGACTTGAGCGCGGGCTGGGCCGCCGCGCCCACGGCCAGCGCGGCAAGCCCGGCCGATGCCATCAGCGTCACGCCGACGTCGCGCACGCCGGGGATGGCCAGCAGCATCATCGCCACGGTGAGCAGGACGATCAGGAACGCCGCCGTGCGCGAAAGGATCGCGACCCGGGTGCGCCGGCTGCGCGCGGCGATCGGGTCGGTCGACAGCTCGCTGCGGATCTGCATGGCGGCGGCGAATGCGCGCACGAGCGATAGTGCCAGCCAGCCGACCAGCGCGGGGACGAGGAACGGCGCGACCCACTGCCAGACCCGCGCGATATCGGCATGGGTCTGGGCGACGATCGCAATCGCGATCGCCACCACCGACCAGCGTATCGGCGAGGCGATCCGTTCGAAGACGAGGTCGTCGGCCCGCGAGTCCGATCCCTGCGCCAGGCGCCGCAGGAGGTTGAAGATCACCCGGTGGACCAGGAAGGCCGCGGCAATGGCGAGGACGACGGCGATCGTCACCGCCGCCACTTCGTCCCAGGCGATGGTCCATCCACCGGTCCAGTCGGGCAGGGCGATCCGGTCGGGCATCAGCGACGGCCTATGGCCTGTGCCGGGCCGTGGCAAGCGCGCCGAAGCGCGCGGCGCGGCAGGGCCTCAGCCTGCGGCATGGGGGAAAGCAATCGTCACCTCGACCCCTCCGGGGCCGAAGCGCCGGTCGATCTCGCCGCGAAGCTGGCGCGCGGCGCTCGTCATCAGCAGGCTGCCGAACCCGGTCCGCTCGGGCGGTTTGCCATCGCATTCGCAGCGTTCGCGCCAGTCGATCGCGATCATCCCGTCGTCCACGCGCCAGGCGATCGCGATCGTGCCGCCCCGGCTCCAGGCGCCGTACTTGACGGCATTGGTCGTCAGCTCGTGCAGGACGAGGCCCAGCGGCGTGACCTGCCGCGCCGGCAGCTCGATGTCCGGCCCCTCGATCTCGGCCGGGAGCTTCTCCGACCGGTAGGGGGCGAGCGTCGTCTCCACCAGCGTCCGCAGCGAGGCGACCGGACGTTCGAGCGTGCCCTGGGTCACGTCGTGGGCGGTCAGCAGGGCGTGGATGCGGTCCGATATGCGCTCGATCACCGGCCGTGCCTCGGGCGCGTCCTTCCCGCTCATCCGCACGATCGCGAGGATCACCGCGAAGAGGTTCTTGACCCGGTGGTTCAGCTCGCGCGCGAGCAGGTCGGCCCGGTCGCGCGCTTCGCCGAGGGCCGCGGCCTGCTCCGCCTCCGCCTCGGCATGGGCGGCGCGGGTGACGAGGCGGTAACCGAGCGCCAGCGTCACCAGCAGAACCAGCAGGATGCCGCCCAGCAGCGGCAGGACCCGCCCCTCGGCCCGCGCGGTCTCGGTCGCGGCGGCGACCAGGATCCGGTTCTCGATCGCTTCCATCTCGCGCGTGGCCCGGCGCAGGCGCGCCATGGCCTCGGCCCCCTCGTCGTCGAGCAGCTGGCGCCGCGCCTCGATCACGCGGCGCCGGTCGACCAACGCGACGACTGCTTCCATTTCCGCGAACTTGGTCTCGGCGAGCGTGTCGATTTCGTCCAGCAGCTCCTGCTGGCGCGGCGAGGCATCGTCGCCGAGCAGCTCGCGCAGCCGGGCGAGCGCGGGGCGGACCTGCTCGCGCCCGACGTGATAGGGTTCGAGATAGCGGCGATCGAGCGTGAGGAGATAGCCGCGCTGGCCCGTTTCAGCGTTCAGCGCGGCGCGGGTGACATTGCGCAGTTCGAGCAGGATCTCGCTCGTCTCGCGCACCTGCCTGCGCTCGGCCCGCTCGGCCTCGATCGTCTGGAACACGAGGAACAGCCCCGCGAGCAGGGTGAACGCGATCACGCCCAGGATCACGAGGTTGCCCGTCCTGGGGCGGCGAAGGCGCAATCGCGGCGTCAGTGTGCCTGGCCCCAACTGGTGCCGGTCCCGATCTCGATCCCTAGCGGCACGTCGAGCGTGACCGCGGGGAGCGATGCCTCGGCCATGACCCGTTCGATCACCGGCCTCGCGGCGGCGACGTCGCCCTCGGGCAGCTCGAACACCAGCTCGTCGTGGACCTGCAGCAGCATCCGCACGTGGCCGAGGCCCGCGTCGGCCAGGGCCGGCATCATCCGCGCCATCGCCCGCTTGATGATGTCCGCGCTCGTCCCCTGGATCGGCGCGTTGATCGCGGCCCGCTCGCTCCCCTGGCGTTCGCCCTGGTTCTTCGAGGCGATCCGGGGAAACCACGTCTTGCGGCCAAACAGCGTCTGCGAATAACCGCGCTCGCGCACGCGTTCCAGCGTGTCGACGATATAGCGCTGGATGCCGGGGAAGCGCTGGAAGTAGGTGTCGATCATGGCCTGGGCCTCGTCCGGCTCGACCTTCAGCCGCGCGCCCAGGCCCCAACGGCTGATGCCGTAGAGGATCGCGAAATTGATCGTCTTGGCCCGCGCGCGGGTATCGCGCGTCACCTCGCCGAACATCTCGCTCGCGGTGCGGGCGTGGATGTCCTCGCCATTGGCGAAGGCCTGCTTCAGCTCCGGCACGTCGGCCATGTGCGCGGCCAGGCGCAGCTCGATCTGCGAATAGTCGGCGGCCAGCAGGACATTGCCCTCCTCGGCCACGAAGGCATCGCGGATCTGGCGGCCGATCTCGGTCCGGATCGGGATGTTCTGCAGGTTGGGATCGGTCGAGGACAGCCGCCCGGTCTGTGCGCCGACGAGGCTGTAACTGGTGTGGACGCGCCCCGTGTCGGGGTTGATCGCCGCCTGCAGCGCATCGGTATACGTGCTCTTGAGCTTGGTCAGCTGGCGCCATTCCAGCACTTTGTCGGCAATCTCTGCGCCCTGTGCGGAGAGCTTTTCCAGGATCGCCTGGTCGGTCGAATACTGGCCGCTCTTGCCCTTGCGCCCGCCCTTGTACCCCATCTTGTCGAACAGCACGTCGCCCAGCTGGCGCGGGCTGCCGATGGTGAACTCGGCGCCCGCGATCGCGTGAATCTCGCTCTCCAGCCGGCCGGTTTCGGCCGCGAACTCTTCCGACAGCTTGCCCAGCCGCGCCTTGTCCACCCGGATGCCGTGGCGCTCCATCTGCGCGACGACCGGGATCAGCGGCCGGTCCACGCGCTCGTAGATGCGCGTCCCGCCCTCGCTCGCGAGGCGGGGCCGCAACAGGCAGTGCAGGCGCCAGGTGACGTCGGCATCCTCGGCCGCGTACTCGGTCGCGCGGTCGAGCGGGACCTCGCCGAAGGGGATCGCCTTCTTCCCGCTGCCGCAGATGTCCTTGAAGGTCAGGGTCGTGTGGCCGAGGTGGCGCTGCGCCAGCTCGTCCATCCCGTGGCCGCCGCCAATCCCGTCGAGGCTGCGGCCGGCATCGAGCGCGAAGGAGACGATCATCGTGTCGTCCACCGGTGCCATCGCGATCCCGTGGCGAGCCAGGACGTTGATGTCGTACTTGACGTTCTGCCCGACTTTCAGGACCGCCTCGCTTTCCAGCAGGGGCTTGAGCAGGGTCAGTGCGGTCTCGCGCGCGACCTGCTGCGGACGCTCGGCGAACATGTCGCTGCCGCCGTGGGCGAGGGGGATGTAGCAGGCATCGTTGGCGCCCAGCGCCAGGCTGATCCCGGCCAGTTCGGCGCGCATCGCGTCGAGCGCGCTGGTCTCGGTATCGATCGCGACCACGCCGGCGGCGAAGGCGCGGGCGATCCAGTGTTCGAGCCGCTCGGCCGTCTGCACGCATTCATAGGCGCCGCGGTCCACCGCCGGCAGGTCGGGCAGCGGCTGGCGATTGCCGCCGGGCGCGCCGTCCGCGCCCTTGTTGACCGGCTTGGCCGGGTTGAGATCGGTCGGCCGGTTCGGGCTGCCCCGGCCCGAATCGAGCCGCCGCAGCAGGCTGGTGAAGCCGTGTTTCGACAGGAAGGCGGCCAGCGGTTCGGGCGGAATGGCCGACAGGCGGAATTCGTCGAGCGCCATCGGCAGCGCGCAGTCTTCCTTCAGCTGCACGAGCACGCGGCTCAGCTCCGCCATCTCGCGGCCTTCGAGCAGGCGTTCCTTCAGCTTCGATTTCTTCATCTCCGGCGCGGCGTCGAGCGCGCCGGCCAGGCTGCCGTGTTCGACGATCAGCTTCGACGCGGTCTTCGGCCCGATGCCGTAGATACCCGGGATATTGTCGACCGAATCGCCCATCAGCGCGAGCACGTCGCCCACCAGCTCGGGCGGAACGCCGAACTTCTCGGTCACTTCCTCCGGCCCGATGCGCACGTTCTTCATCGTGTCGAGCATGTCGATGCAGCCGCCTTCGGCCACGCCGTCGTCCGGCTCGGCGCACTGGCCCACCAGTTGCATCAGGTCCTTGTCGGACGACACGATCGTCACGTCCCAGCCCTTGCGCGTCGCCTCGCGGGCATAGCTGGCGATCAGGTCGTCGGCCTCGAGCCCCTCTTCCTCGATGCAGGGCAGGCTGAAGGCGCGGGTGGCGTCGCGAATCAGGGGGAACTGGGGCACCAGGTCCTCTGGCGGATCGGGCCGGTTCGCCTTGTACTCGGCGTAGATCTCGTTGCGGAAACTGGTCGATCCCTTGTCGAGAATCACCGCGAGGTGGGTAGGGCCGTCGGCCTTGTCGAGATCGTCGGCCAGCTTCCACAGCATCGTGGTATAGCCATAGACCGCGCCGACCGGGGTCCCCTCGGGATCGGTCAGCGGGGGCAAGCGGTGATAGGCCCGGAAAATGTAGGACGATCCGTCGACGAGATAGAGATGCTGCTTGTCTGCCATCGCAAGGTTGGTAGCAGCGCAAATTCCCCCGGTCAGCCGGTTTCGTGCGCCCCCGGACGCCGGGGCAATTGCGGCGTAAAAATGTCAAACCGCTTGCATCGCCACAAATTGGCCATTATTTGTCCCGCTCGAAGTCTGCACGCTTGTGGGCTTCGCGTTCCGGCCTCGGGCCGGGATGAAACCACTCGCTGTTCAAGGAAACTGACATATGCGTAAGATCGTTCTCGCCGCTGCCGCGGCCGGCGCTGCCCTGACCCTCGCCGCTTGCTCGGAAGGCACCCAGGACGCTGCCGGCGACGCCGTTGAAGGCGCCGCTGCCGACGCCGAAGCCAACGCCGACGCCATGGGCGCCGAAATCGAAGACGCCGCCGCCGACGCCGGTGCCGCCGTCGAAGGTGCGGCCGACGAAGCTGCTGCCGCCGCCGACGAAGCTGCCGCTGCCGCGGAAGCCGAAGTGCACGGCGAAACGGAAGCCGAAGCTCAGGCCGACTGATCTTCGCTTTCGCCTTGCGAAAAACGGAAAGGGCGGTGCCGCGAGGCGCCGCCCTTTCTGTTTGCGCGCGACAAGGCTGCGCCGTCGGGGCCGGGGCCTACCCGGCCGGACCGGCAGGGCGCGCCAGTCTTCGGGCGCGTTCCGTCACGCGGGTGTCGTCAGCCTGAGGGGCGTCGGTCGGAGGGGGCGTCAGTCCGGGGGGGCGTTGGTTTCAGGGGCTGGCCGCTGCGCCGTCGCGCGAATAGACGGCTTCCGCCCAGGTCCCGCCGCCCGGGTTGTCGTAGCCGGCATAGGCCGCGCGGGCGATCTGGGCGATGCGGCTTTCGCGCGCGAGACGCGATCCCTGCCCGGTGACGTAGATCGCCACGGCGAATGCCCGCCCGTCGGGCGTGTTGATGATGCCGATGTCGCTGGAGGTGTTGTTGAGCGAGCCGGTCTTGTGCGCCACGGTCGCGCCAGCCGGCAGGAGCGCGGGAATCCGCCGCTTGCCGGTCCGGCAGCGTTCCATCGCCCCGATGATCACGGCCCGGCTGCTCGGCGAAAGCCAGCGGCCCTGGTAAAGGCCGGCGAGAAGCTTCGTCATCGCCCGCGGGGTGGCGCTGTCGCGCAAGTCGATCGCGGCGGCGGGGTCGATCTCCCCGTCGTCGCGTACGAGCGTGGCGATATCGCGGGTGAGCTGGAAATCCTCGATCCCCGCGCGGCGCATCCAGTCGTTGACCGCTTCCGGCCCGCCGACCACCGCCAGCAGGGCGTCGGTCGCCGGGTTGCTCGACCGGGTGATCATCAGCTCGATCAGCTCGCTGGCCGGCAGGTGCTTGCCCCGCCGGACCGGCGCCTTGGGGCTGGAAAACGGTTGCGAACGCAGCGGGAAGAGCAGGGGAAACTCGCTCGAAAGGCTCCACCGTCCCTGTTCGACCCCCTCCAGGAAAGTCGCGGCGATCGCGATCTTGCTGGTGCTGGCCATGGGGAAGCGCTGGTCGCCCAGGATGGAGAATTCCTGCCCCGTCGCAAGGTCGAGCACCGAGACGCCGATGCGCCCCTTCGACCCGTCGGCGGCGATGGCGATACGCTGTTCGAAGCCGGTCTGGTAAACCGCCTCGAAGGTTCGCGGCGCGCGGGTTTCGGTCCCCAGCGCGCTGTCGAACATCGCTTCGAAATTGGTCGATTGCGCCTGGGCCGGCACGGCGGCCATGCCCAGGGCGAGAGCCCCGACCAGCCCGGCGAGCGCCCTTGCCCCGGCGAACGTTTTCGTGATGCGCGATCCCAATGCCATGTGGATGGCCGTAACCTCCCTTGGTTTGCAACAGCTTAACGGCACCGGATTCGCGCCGGCAAGCGTCGCGGCGACGAGAGGTTGCCTCGCCGCGATGAATGCCGACTGAAGCGGTCAGGCGGCGGCGATCGCCTGCGCGATGTCGGCGCTGGTTTCGCCGGTCATGGTCTTCGGAATTTCGCCCACCAGCCGCTTCTCCAGCTCGCCGTGATAGTGGTGGCGCATCTCGCCCAGCGTCTTGGGGTCGGCGATCACCAGCACTGCCTCGATCTCGTCCGCGATCGCCTTGGCGTTCAGCCACTCGGCGGCCGCCGCGCCGTGGGCGAGCTCGTTCAGGTCGTTGCGCCCGGGCATCTGGCTGGTCGGGTCCTGGTGGCGGACCCCGGCGCTGAAATTGGTCGCCTCGAGATCGGGCTTGGCCACGGTCTCCAGCTCCGGCTCGAACGGCTTGCCCTTGTTCCGCATGACGACGAAGGTCGTTCCGTCCACCAGCGCGACATGGGCATTGTGCGGCAATTTCATATGGTTTCCTCCTCGTTGCCCCTTGCCAACGGGCGAGCCGGGAAATTGTTGCGCGATCGCGCCGGGCGGGCGGCACGGGCCGGTGCCGGCGGCCGACGAACGGCCCATGCGGATCGACCGGCGTCGTATTGACTTGCCGGGCCCGATGGTCCCCACTCCCGCGCCAGATTGCACGAGGGGACGCATACGATGACGACACGCCGCCTTGCCCGCCTGACGCTGGTCGCGGGCCTTCTTGCCGGAACGAGCGCGCTGGCCGCGCAGGAAGCGCCAATCGTCCAGCCCGGCGCGCCGGGCGAGCCGGCGCGGACGCTCGCGGCGGAAGAGGCGACGCGCCTGGCCAGCACGGCCTTCGCGCCGGCCGACGTGGCCTTCATGCAGGGGATGATCGTCCATCACCAGCAGGCGGTGGACATGGCCGCCCTGGTCGCGGACCGGACGAACAACCCCGATATCCTCGCCATCGCGGGACGGATCGATGCCAGCCAGAAGGACGAGATCGGCTTCATGACTGAGTGGCTGCGCGACCGGAACCAGGAAACCGCGATGGCGGGCATGGGCCACGCGCACCAGCACGGCCTGATGAAAGGCATGGCAACACCGGAGCAGATGGCGCAGCTGGCCGAATCCCGCGGCACCGCCTTCGACCGCCTGTTCCTGGAACTGATGATCCCGCACCACATGGGCGCGATCGAGATGGTCGACGAACTGCACGCCCAGCCCGGCACGGCCTACGAACCCGTACTGTTCGAATTCACCAATGACGTGGTGAGCGACCAGCAGGCCGAGATCGACCGGATGAACCTCGTCCTCGCCGGCCTGTCCGACGATCCGCGCGTCGCCCTGGCGCCCGGCTTCCGCGACGCGGGGGAAGCGATCAGCAACTTGCGCCTCGTCGCCGCCCTGCCCAAGCCGGTGGGGTTCTTCGACCCCGACAACCCCGCGCAGCTCGCCCCGCGCAAGCCGGCGGCGACAGACGAAGATGCCCATGCGGGCCACGCCGGCCACGATGACATGGCCGCCGGCGGCGCGGGTGCCGAAGGAGAGGGAGCTGAAGACGGGGAGGAACCGCAGTTCGGCGAACGCAGTTCGCTGCTCAGTTTCGCCAATACCGACCTCGCGTTCTCCGGCGACCTGCTCGTGGCCGGCAATTACCACGGTTTCAACGCCTATCGCCTGGGCGAGGACGGCGTGCCCGAACTGCTCAGCTCGGTCGTGTGCCCGGGCGGCCAGGGCGACGTGTCGATCGTCGGCGATCTCCTGCTGATGAGCGTGCAGGACGCGCGTGCGCGCAAGGACTGCGGCCTGCAGGGCGTGGACGGGACCGTCAGCGACGAGCGGTTCCGCGGCCTGCGGATCTTCGACATTTCCGACATCACCCGCCCGCGCCAGGTGGGCCAGGTGCAGACCTGCCGCGGCAGCCACACCCACTCGATCGTCAGCGCCGACGAGGATCGCGTGGTCGTGTACAATTCGGGCACCAGCTATGTCCGCGACGAGCGCGAGCTGGCCGGCTGTTTCGACACCGGCGGCGACAACACCGCCCTGTTCAGCATCGACGTGATCGAGATCCCGGTGGCCGATCCCGCTGCCGCGCGCATCGTCGACAGCCCGCGCATCTTCGCGCGCGACGGGCGCATCGCCGGCCTCTGGCGGGGCGGCGACCACGGGGAGGGCACGCAGGACACGCGGGTGACCGACCAGTGCCACGACATCACCGTCTTCCCCTCGCTCGACCTCGCGGCGGGGGCCTGTTCGGGCAACGGCATCATCCTCGACATTTCCGATCCGCTCAAGCCGGTGCGGATCGACGACGTGACCGACAAGGGCTTTGCCTACTGGCATTCGGCCACGTTCAACAACGACGGCACCAAGGTCCTGTTCACCGACGAGTGGGGCGGCGGCGGGCGGCCCCGCTGCCAGGCCGGCGATCCGCGCAACTGGGGCGCCAACGCGATCTACGAGATAGAAGACGGCAAGCTCGCCTTCCGCAGCCTCTACAAGCTGCCCGCGCCGCAGACCGACAAGGAGAACTGCGTCGCGCACAACGGCTCGATCATCCCGGTCCCCGGGCGCGACATCTTCGTCCAGGCCTGGTACCAGGGCGGGGTCAGCGTGATCGACTTCACCGACGCGGAAAACCCGGTGGAGATCGCCTATTTCGATCGCGGCCCGGTGGACAAGGACCAGCTGATCACCGGCGGATACTGGTCGGCCTACTGGTATCGCGGCCGGATCTACGCGACCGAGATCACCCGCGGGCTGGATGTCTTCGCGCTGGAGCCGAGCGAGTTCCTGACCGAGGCGGAGATCGCGGCCGCGGCCGCGGCGCAATACCCGGGCGATGTCTTCAACCCGCAGACGCAGACGCAGGTGACCTGGCCCGAGGAAGCGATCGCCGCGGTCGAGGAAAGCCGGCAGGGCGGCTGAGGGCTAGAGCCCGAACGGCCAGGTCTCGGGCGGCTGCCCGTGCGGCTCCTGCCGCACGAGCGGCTCGAGCGCGCGGGTCTCGTCGAACCAGGCCCAGGCATCGAACTGGTCGGCCGGCACGGCCTCGCTGTAATGGCTCCAGCGCTCGGTCTCGGGGCGATAGATCACCCCGATGAAGCGTTCGAGCAGCGGCTCGCGCAGGCGCCGGGCCGCGGCGTCGCCGGCCGACAGGTCGAGCAGGAAGCGGGCCGTTCCGCTGTCGTGGCACAGCCGCTCGAAGCTGTCGCCGCGCGAGGGGACGATGCGCTTGACCTCGCGCTCCGCGTCCCAGTCGCTGGCCGCGGTCACCGTTCCGCCATGCGTGCCGAAACCGACCAGGGCGACGTCCTCGCCCCATCGCTCGCGCGCGAGCTGGCCGATGTTGTGTTCGCCGCGGGCCGCGCCCATCTCGGTCGCGCGGGCATCGCCGATGTGGCTGTTGTGCGCCCAGACCACGGCCTTCGCCCCGGGGCCGCGCTCGTCCAGCAGGTGCTCGAGCGTTTCGGCCATGTGGCTGTCGCGCAAGTTCCAGCTTTCCGGCCCGCCGTAATACATGACGCGGTAATAGCGCTCCGCCGAGGCGACGAGCCGCGCGTTCATCGCCGCGCCGAAGCTCTCGCCATCATGCGCGAGCGCCTGCTCCAGCAGGTCGCGGCACTGGGCGACGACGGCGTCCTCGCACTCGGCATAGCCGCGGCGCAGCGCGGCCCGGCCGTAGGTCGCCGGATCGGCCTGCCACGGGGTCAGGCAGCCATATCGCTCGCGCGCGACGGCGGCGGCCCGGGGATCGTGCTCGTCGAGATAGGCGAGCACCGCCTCGATCGATCCGGACATGTTGTAGATGTCGAGCCCGTAGAAACCGGCCTTGTCTGCATCGTCGCGGCCCGCGTTGATTTCCCGCAGGCCCTGGAGGAAACCGGGCATCACGGTGTTGCGCCACATCCAGGTGGGGAAGCGGCGAAACGGCGACGGCGCCCCCTCGCGCTGCGGGCGGCCGCGAACGTAGCGGTCGTAGGCGGCGGCATCGGGCCAGTCGCCCTCCACCGCGACCACGGTGAAGCCGTGATGGCGGACGAGGTGCTGCGTGATCGCGGCCCGCGCGGCGTAGAACTCGTGCGTCCCGTGGCTCGATTCGCCGAGCATGACGACGCGGCGGTCGGCGAACCGGTCGAAAGCTCTTGCGAAGGCCGGGTCGTCGATCGCGGGCAGCGGGACGGCGGCCTCGGCGATCAGCTCGCTCACGCCCTTCTCGCGCGCGGGACGGTGGTCGCTCGCCGCGCGCGTACCGTTTTCCGGCACCGAGCCGGGTAGCAGGGGCACGAAGCGCACCGGCGCGATGTCGTGGCTGTCCCACGTCTCTTCGGCCCGGCGCACCAGGCAGCGCAGCTGCTGGACGTCTTCGCCACCGACCGGGATGATCATGCGCCCGCCGATCGCGAGCTGGCGTTTCAGCGCCTCGGGCACCTCGATGCCGCGGGCGGCGACCAGGATCGCGTCGAACGGGGCCTCTTCGGGAAGGCCCTCCATTCCGTCGCCGGCGATGATGTCCAGGTTGGCATATCCCAGCGTTGCGGCGCGCTCGCGCGCCTCGCGGGCCAGGACCGCGTGGCGTTCGACGGCGAAGACGCGCGCGGCGATGCGCGAGAGCAGGGCGGCGGCGTAGCCCGAGCCGGCCCCGACTTCGAGCACGCGGTCGCCCGGCTCGACCTCGGCCGCCTCGATCATGCTGGCGACGATATAGGGCTGCGAGATCGTCTGCCCTTCGCCGATCGGCAGGGGGCTGTCGTCGTAGGCGAACTCGGCCAGATCGTCCGGCACGAAGCGTTCGCGCGGGACTTCGCGGAAAGCCTGCAGGACGTGGTCGTTGGCGATACCGCGGGCGCGCAGCTGGCGCCGCACCATGGTTTCGCGTTGGCTCTCGTGGTCGGTCAAGGTCGCGCCTTTCCGGCGGCGCCCCGCGCCTGCACGACCGGCGCGGGCCCCGCGCGTCATCCTGGTGGTTCACGCGCTCAACGGCGGGGCGCGGCTATTGTGCCCGGACGCACGAGAAAGGCCCGGCGGATCGCTCCGCCGGGCCTCCTCGGTGTCCTGGCGAGCCTCCGCGCCGGCGGAGGCCCGATGTGCCGCCGGGCTTAGAAGCCCATGCCGCCCATACCGCCCATGTCGGGCATCGCGGGGGCCGCGGCCGGCTTGTCTTCCGGCTTCTCGCTCACCGCCGCTTCGGTGGTGATCAGCAGGCCGGCGACCGAGGCCGCGTCCTGCAGCGCGGTACGCACGACCTTGGTCGGGTCGATCACGCCGGCGTTCACGAGGTTCTCGTAAGTGTCGGTGGCCGCGTTGAAGCCCAGCGAATCGTCGTTGCCGTCGATCAGCTTGCCCGCGACGACGGCGCCGTCGTGGCCGGCGTTCTCGGCGATCTGGCGGATCGGCGCCTGGAGCGCACGGCGGACGATGTCGACGCCGCGCGTCTGGTCGTCGTTCGCGCCCTTGAGATCGGCGATCGCGGTCGTCGCGTAGAGCAGGGCCGTGCCGCCGCCCGGGACGATGCCTTCTTCCACCGCGGCGCGGGTCGCGTGGAGCGCGTCGTCGACGCGGTCCTTGCGTTCCTTCACCTCGACTTCGGTCGCACCGCCGACCTTGATCACGGCAACGCCGCCGGCGAGCTTGGCGAGACGCTCCTGCAGCTTCTCGCGGTCATAGTCGCTGGTGGTGTTGTCGATCTGCGTGCGGATCTCGCCCACGCGCGCCTTGATGTCCTCGGCGTCGCCGGCGCCATCGACGATGGTCGTGTTGTCCTTGTCGATGGTGACCTTCTTGGCCTGGCCGAGCATGTTCAGCGTGACGTTCTCGAGCTTGATGCCGAGATCTTCGCTGATCATCTCGCCCTTGGTCAGGATCGCGATGTCCTGCAGCATGGCCTTGCGACGATCGCCGAAGCCCGGCGCCTTGACCGCCGCGACCTTCAGGCCGCCGCGCAGCTTGTTGACCACGAGGGTGGCCAGCGCCTCGCCCTCGATGTCTTCCGCGATGATCAGCAGCGGACGGCCCGACTGGACAGCCGCTTCGAGCACCGGCAGCATCGACTGCAGGTTCGACAGCTTCTTCTCGTGGATCAGGATGTACGGGTTCTCGAGCTCGACCGTCATCTTTTCCGGGTTGGTGATGAAGTACGGGCTGAGGTAGCCGCGATCGAACTGCATGCCTTCGACCACGTCGAGTTCGAATTCGAGGCCCTTGGCCTCCTCGACGGTGATGACGCCTTCCTTGCCGACTTTCTCCATCGCCTCGGCGATCTTCTCGCCGACTTCACGGTCGCCGTTGGCCGAGATCACGCCGACCTGGGCGATCTCGGACGAACCGGAAACGTCCTTCGAACGGCTCTTGAGGTTCTCGACCACCTTGCCCACGGCCAGGTCGATGCCGCGCTTCAGGTCCATCGGGTTCATGCCCGCGGCGACCGACTTCATGCCTTCGCGCACGATCGACTGGGCCAGGACCGTCGCGGTCGTGGTGCCGTCGCCGGCGGCGTCGTTCGCCTTGCTGGCGACTTCGCGCAGCATCTGGGCGCCCATGTTCTCGAACTTGTCGGAAAGCTCGATTTCCTTGGCGACGGTGACGCCGTCCTTGGTGATGCGCGGCGCGCCGAAGCTCTTGTCGATCACGACGTTGCGGCCCTTGGGGCCGAGGGTGACCTTCACGGCGTTGGCCAGCGTGTCGACGCCGGCGAGGATGCGTTCGCGCGCGTCGCGCGAAAACTTCACGTCCTTGGCAGCCATTGGTGATTCTCCTGGAATTTCTGAGGTTGTTTGAAGACGTCCATCCGGGTGGGCGCGGCTATCAGCCGATGATGCCCAGGATGTCGCTTTCCTTCATGATCAGCAGGTCTTCGCCGTCGAGCTTGACCTCGGTGCCGGACCACTTGCCGAACAGCACGCGATCGCCTGCCTTGACGTCGAGCGGGGTGACCGTGCCGTCCTCCGCCTTGGCGCCCGAACCGACGGCGACGACTTCGCCCTCGCTCGGCTTTTCCTTGGCGCTGTCGGGGATGATGATGCCCCCGGCGGTCTTTTCTTCGGCTTCGATGCGACGGACCAGGACGCGGTCGTGCAGCGGACGAAATGCCATTGGTGTGACCTCTTTCGCTAAGAGTGGATGATCTGGTCTGGCACTCTCGGGTCGAGAGTGCCAGCGAGGCGCATATGTGAACGGCGCGGGGGCGAGTCAACAGCGCCGGCGGCAAAAATTGCGCGCCGGTGCGCGGGGCTGCGGAATCAGGCGAGCGCGGGGGCGGGCGCGCCGGCCGGCGGGGAGCGCGTGGTCAGGCCCAGGGCGTCGCGTTTCTGCCACCGCCAGACCAGCAGCAGGGCGGCGACCGTCAGCCCGGTGGCAAGCCCGATCCAGACCCCGCGCCCTTCCAGCGGGGTGGCGAAGCCGAGCGCGAGCGCCACGCCCATGCCGGGCACCCAGTAACTGAAGATCGCGATCCACATCGGGATGCGCGTGTCCTGCAGCCCGCGCAGCGCGCCGGCGGCGACCGCCTGGACCCCGTCGAACAGCTGGAAGGCCGCGGCGATAACCAGGTATTGCAGGGCGAAGGCGACCAGGACGGCGTTCTCCGGCGCCCAGGGATCGACGTAGATCGCCAGCAGCGGCTTCGGGATGACGATCATGGCCGTCGCGGTAACGGCCATGAAGCCGGTGCCCATCGCGATCGCGGTCCACCCCGCGCGCTGCATCCCGGCGCGATCGCGCGCGCCGAAGAAATAGCCGACGCGGATCGTCGCCGCCTGGCCGATGCCGAACGGCACCTGGAAGGCGAGGGCCGCGATCTGCAGCGCCACCGTATGCGCGGCGAGCTGCGGCGTGCCGATATTGCCCATCAGGAACGCGGCCGCGCCGAAGATCCCCGCCTCCGCGGTGATCGTCAGCGCGATCGGGGTGCCGATGCGCACGATCTGCATCATCCGCTGCCAGTCCGCGCGCCACCAGAACCCGAAGATGTGATAGCGGTGCAGCCGCGGGTCGAGACGGATGGCGAGGATATAGGCGAGCATCGTCGTCACCCCGGTGGCGATCGTCGCCACCGCCGCCCCGCGCAGCCCCAGCTCGGGCGCGCCGAGGTTGCCGAAGATGAAAGCATAGTTGGCAAGCGCGTTGACGCCGATCCCCGCCGCCGTGATCGCGGTGGCGAAGACCGGCCGGCCGAGCGCGGAGACGAAATTGCGCAGGACGTTGTTGATCACCATCGGGACCAGCGACCAGATGATCACCAGGTTGTAGGCGGTGGCGAGCGCGATGATTTCCTCCTGCTGGCCGGTCGCGCGCATCAGCGGTTCGAGCAGGAGGCACAGGCCCATGCCCGCCGCGCCCGACAGCACCGCCAGCCACAGCGCCATGCGCGTCGCCCGGCGCACCGGGCGCAGGGCCGGGGGGCGCGCGCCCAGTTCCTCCGCGATCAGCGGCGCGACCGCCCCGGTCAGGCCCGAGAGCGCCCAGAGCACGAGGCCGAAGACCGCCACCGCCACGGCCGAGGCGGCGAGCGGCGCCTCCCCCAGCCGCGCGATGAAGATCACGTCCACCGCATATGTCAGCATCTGCAGCAGGTTGGCGAGCGCCAGCGGCCAGGCGAGACGGAACGTCGCGCCCAGCTCGGTGCGCCAGGGGTGGGGGCCGGCCCCGGGGAGGATACCTGCGTTCGACATAAAGCCGTCCCGGATAGGGTTGCCGGTGGCGGCGAGGAAGCGGATTTTTCGGCCCCGGCACGGTTCGCCGACGGGTGCGGCCATGGGGCCACAGCTTGCGCCGCGCGGCGGGCGGCGGCATGGACCGCTGGCGATGAGACGGGGCTGGATTCTTGCGCTCGGCGCGCTGGCGCTGGCGGGTTGCGACGGGGGGGAGGCGCCGGCGGGCAATGCCGGGGGCGCCCCCGGGCCCGCGCTTGCCGCGGCAGGCGAAGGCGCCCGCCCGCCAGCATTCGCACGCTGCGCGACCTGCCATGCCACCGTGCCCGGCCGCAACGGGATCGGCCCGTCGCTTGCCGGGGTTTTCGGCGCCCCGGCGGGGCACGAGCCGACATATGCCTATAGCCGCGCCCTGCGCGATTCGGGCCTCGTCTGGGATGCGCGCACGCTCGATGCCTACCTCGCCGATCCGCGCGGCGTGGTGCCGGGCACCAAGATGGCGTTCGCCGGGGTCCGTTCGGCGGAAGAGCGCGCGGCGATCATCGCCTATCTCGAAACGCTCTGATCCGGGAGCGTCCGGGCGGGCGATCGCCCCGACGCGGGGCGCCCGGAACGGCAGGCGCAAACGAAAAGGGCGGCGCCTTCCGGCACCGCCCTTCCCGAAATGCTCGAAGGCGAGAAGCCTTACTTGAGCTCGACCGTGCCGCCGGCGGCTTCGATCTTGCTCTTGATTTCTTCGGCTTCGGCCTTGGCCACGCCTTCCTTCAGCGGCTTGGGCGCGCCTTCGACCAGGGCCTTCGCCTCGGTCAGGCCCAGGCCGGTGATGGCGCGGACTTCCTTGATGACCTGGATCTTCTTGCCACCGTCGCCGGTCAGGACGACGTCGAATTCGTCCTTCTCTTCGGCAGCAGCAGCTTCGCCACCGCCGGCGGCGGGGCCGGCAACGGCGACGGCAGCGGCGGCGGAAACGCCCCACTCTTCTTCCAGCGCCTTGGCGAGTTCGGCCGCCTCGAGGACGGTCAGTTTCGAAAGTTCTTCAACCAGCTTGGCGATATCGGCCATGATGTTTCACTCCAGATAAATCTTGTCGGCTGGGGCGGAGCCCCGGAAAAAACGCGTGTGCGAAAAACCGCTTACGCCGCTTCCTTGGCGCCATAGGCACCGAAGACGCGGGCGAGCTTGGAAGCGGGTTCGTTGACGACCCGGGCGATCTTTGTCGCCGGGGCGTTGACGAGGCCCACCAGGGTGCCGCGCAGCTCGTCGAGCGAGGGCATCGAGGCAAGCGCCTTGACCCCGGCTTCGTCGAGCAGCTGCCCGCCCATGGAACCACCGACGATTTCGAGCTTGTCGGTGGTCTTGGCGAAGTCCACCGCGGCCTTGGCAGCCGCGACCGGGTCTTCCGACCAGGCCAGTGCCGTCGGGCCCGAGAGATATTCCTCGAGACCTTCGTACTGGGTTTCCTTCAGGGCGAGCTTGGCAAGACGGTTCTTCGCAACCTTGTAGGACGCGCCGGCTTCGCGCATCTTCGAGCGCAGATCGGTGGACTGGGCCACCGTCAGGCCGAGGTTGCGGGTGACGACCACCACGCCGACCTCGTTGAAGACCGCGTTGAGCTGGGCGACCGCTTCGGTTTTCTGCGAACGATCCATGCCATACTCCTTCACAAATGGCCGCTCCCGCTGGCGCGGGCACGGCCGGCTCACATCGCTCCGCACCGCTAACCGGTACGGGGCAGTCCGTTCGACAAGGGAAGGAGACACGCCAAGCGTGCGATGCGGGGCGGCCGTGCCGGACCCCGCGAAATCTCTTTTCCCCGCCTCGGTCGGAAATTAAGAGCGGCCGCTGGCCGTTCACCGACTGTCTCGGACGGATGACCGGGTAGACGCAAAGAGGCCCGCCGGTCGTGGCGGGCCTCTAGTGAAATCCCCGTGCAAGTCAAGCCATGGCCGGTGCCGGCCGGCCCGACCGCGCGGAATCAGATGCCGTCGGCAGTGTCTTCGAGCGCCTCGGCCTGCTGCTCGATCTCCTGCGCGGTCTGCTCCATCTTGGCCGACTGCCCTTCATTGCCGGCCTCGTCGGCGACATCGGCGCTTTCCTCGGCCAGTTCGGCCTGGGCCTCCGCCAGCTCGGCCTGCTCGTCGATGACTTCGCCCTCGGCCTCGACCACGTCGTCCAGCTCTTCCCCGCGCTCTTCGGCGGGGCCGTCGCATGCGGCGATGCCCAGCACCAGCGGCGCGGCGATAATGGCAAGCTTCTTCATCGTCTTCTCCTCCCCTCGGGGTCTGTCCGGCCGGGGCCGGGCTGCTGTCGTTCCATCCGGGTCCGGGCCGTGCCCGCCACCCGCCTGCGGCCGGGGCCGCACATTCGCCTGCGGCCAGGGCCGGCGGCGCGACTCCGTCGCCTGCCGGGCAGCTAAGCCGTTCGGCCGAAAATCGTCAACCGATACAGGGAATTGGTGGGCGCCCCATATGTTCCCGCCGGCCCGGCGCGGGGCGCCTGCCCGGTTGACGCCAGCGCGCAGCGGCCTTAAATGGCGCGCACACGTCAGCTTCGAGACAGGCCGATCATGCGCGGGGTCGGTGCCAGAATAGAAGCTGCACACTGCCATATCGCGACGATACGACCAGCTGCAGCCAGCGGCCCCGGAACGGGCGGCATCCTGGCATGCGGCTGTTTTTGCGTCGAATATGGCCTTCCGCATTCACTGCGCAGTGCGAGTAACTGAATCTGGGCGCGCGCATCGACCGCGCGCATAAGGAAAGAGGCGAATCACCTCCATGGCGACCAAGGCAAAGGCGGCCGGCCCCAAGGCATCGGCCAACACCGGCACCGCGAAGAAGCGCATCCGCAAGATTTTCGGCGACATCCACGAAGTCGTCCAGATGCCCAACCTGATCGAGGTGCAGCGGGAAAGTTACGAGCAGTTCCTGCGCTCCGATCCGGCCACCGGCTATGTCTCCGGCCTGGAGAAGACCCTGCGCTCGGTCTTCCCGATTCGCGACTTCGCCGGAACGGCCGAGCTGGATTTCGTTCACTACGAGCTCGAGCCGCCGAAGTACGACACGACCGAGTGCCGCCAGCGCGGCATCACTTACGCTGCGCCGATGAAGGTCACGCTGCGCCTGATCGTGTTCGAGGTGGACCAGGAGACCGAGACCCGCTCCGTCCTCGATATCAAGGAGCAGGACGTCTACATGGGCGACATGCCGCTCATGACCGAGAACGGCACCTTCCTGATCAACGGTACCGAGCGCGTGATCGTGTCGCAGATGCACCGTTCGCCGGGTGTCCTGTTCGACCACGACCGGGGCAAGACGCACTCGTCGGGCAAGTTGCTGTTCGCTGCCCGCGTGATCCCCTATCGCGGCTCGTGGCTCGATTTCGAGTTCGACGCGAAGGACATCGTGAACGTGCGCATCGACCGCAAGCGCAAGCTGCCGGTCACCGCGCTGCTCTATGCGCTGGGCCTCGATAGCGAGGAGATCCTCCACTATTTCTACGACACCGTCGCCTGGGAACGCGTGTCGGGCAAGACCGGTGAAGGCTGGAAGATGCCGTTCGTGCCCGAACAGTGGCGGGGGGCCAAGCCGGCTTTCCCGCTGGTCGATGCCGCAACCGGTGAAGAGATCTTCGCCGCCAACCAGAAGATCTCGCCGCGCGCCGCCAACAAGGCGAAGAAGGACGGGCTGGAAAACCTCCTGATCCCGACCGAGGAGATCATCGGCCGCTACGCCGCGAACGACATGATCGACGAATCGACCGGCCGCATCTGGATCGAGGCCGGCGACGAAGTCGGCCCCGAAAATCTGGAACTGCTGGACAAGGCGGGCGTGGACCGGATCGAGCTGCTCGACATCGATCACGTCAACACCGGCCCGTGGATCCGCAACACGCTGAAGGTCGACAAGGCCGAGAACCGCGACGAGGGGCTGGAGGCGATCTACAAGGTCATGCGCCCCGGCGAACCGCCGACGAAGGAAACGGCGGAGGCGCTGTTCGAAGGGCTGTTCTTCGATTCCGAACGCTACGACCTCTCGGCCGTCGGCCGGGTCAAGCTCAACATGCGTCTCGGCCTCGATGCCGAGGACACCGTCACCACGCTGCGCAAGGAAGACATCCTGACCGTGGTGAAGGAACTGGTCGGCCTGAAGGACGGCAAGGGCGAAGTCGACGACATCGACAATCTCGGCAACCGTCGCGTGCGCTCGGTCGGCGAACTGCTGGAAAACCAGTACCGCGTCGGCCTGCTACGCATGGAACGCGCGGTCAAGGAGCGCATGAGCAGCGTCGATGTCTCGACCGTCATGCCGAACGACCTGATCAACGCCAAGCCGGCGGTCGCCGCCGTGCGCGAGTTCTTCGGTTCGTCGCAGCTCTCGCAGTTCATGGACCAGACCAACCCGCTGTCCGAAGTCACCCACAAGCGCCGCGTCTCGGCGCTTGGCCCGGGCGGCCTGACGCGCGAGCGGGCGGGCTTCGAGGTGCGCGACGTTCACCCGACCCACTATGGCCGGATCTGCCCGATCGAGACGCCCGAAGGCCCGAACATCGGCCTGATCAACTCGCTTTCGACCTTCGCCCGCGTCAACAAGTACGGCTTCATCGAGACCCCGTACCGCAAGGTGGAGAACGGCAAGGTCACCGGCGAGGTGATCTACCTGTCGGCGATGGAGGAGCAGAAGCACGCCGTCGCGCAGGCTTCGGCCGAGCTCAACGACGACGGCTCGTTCGTCGAGGAGCTGGTTTCGGCCCGCCAGGAAGGCGAGTTCGTGATGCTCCCGCGTGAACAGATCACGCTGATGGACGTCAGCCCCAAGCAGCTCGTCTCGGTCGCCGCGTCGCTGATCCCGTTCCTCGAGAACGACGACGCCAACCGCGCGCTGATGGGTTCGAACATGCAGCGCCAGGCCGTGCCGCTGGTGCGGGCGGAGGCGCCCTTCGTCGGCACCGGGATGGAAGAGACCGTGGCCCGCGATTCGGGCGCCGCGATCACCGCGACCCGCGGCGGCGTGGTCGACCAGGTCGACGCGACCCGCATCGTGATCCGCGCGATCGGCGACGTCGAACCCGGCCAGTCGGGCGTCGACATCTACACGCTGCAGAAGTTCCAGCGCTCGAACCAGAACACCTGCATCAACCAGCGCCCGCTGGTGAAGGTGGGCGACACGGTCGAGCCGGGCGACATCATCGCCGACGGCCCCTCGACCGACCTGGGCGAGCTGGCGCTGGGCAAGAACAGCCTCGTCGCCTTCATGCCCTGGAACGGCTACAACTACGAGGACTCGATCCTCATCTCCGAACGCATCGTGAAGGACGACGTCTTCACCTCGATCCATATCGAGGAATTCGAAGTCATGGCCCGCGACACGAAGCTCGGCCCGGAAGACATCACCCGCGACATTCCCAATGTCGGTGAGGAAGCGCTGCGCAACCTCGACGAGGCGGGCATCGTCTACATCGGCGCCGAAGTGCACCCGGGCGACATCCTGTGCGGCAAGATCACGCCCAAGGGCGAAAGCCCGATGACGCCGGAGGAAAAGCTCCTGCGCGCGATCTTCGGCGAAAAGGCCAGCGACGTGCGCGACACCTCGCTCCGCCTGCCGCCGGGCGTTTCGGGCACGGTGGTCGAAGTCCGCGTGTTCAACCGCCACGGGATCGAGATCGACGACCGTACCCGCGCGATCCAGAACGAGGAAATCGAGCGCCTGCGCAAGGACAGCCAGGATGAACGCGCGATCCTCAACCGCGCGACCTACAACCGCCTGCGCGACATGCTGCTGGGGCAGACCGCCTCGGCAGCGCCCAAGGGCGTGAAGAAGGGCACCGAGATCACCGAGGAGGTTCTCGAGAGCGTCGAGCGCCACGAGTGGTTCAAGTTCGCGGTCGCCGACGACAACCGCCAGGCACAGCTCGAAGCGGTCAAGTCGCAGTACGACGAGGCGGTGAAGGGCATCGAGGAGAAGTTCGAGGACCGCAAGGAGAAGCTCGAACGCGGTGACGAGCTCGCCCCCGGCGTGCTGAAGATGGTCAAGGTCTTCGTCGCGGTGAAGCGCAAGCTGCAGACCGGCGACAAGATGGCCGGGCGCCACGGGAACAAGGGTATCATCAGCCGCGTCCTGCCGGTCGAGGACATGCCGTTCATGGAAGACGGCACCCCGGTGGACATGGTGCTGAACCCGCTGGGCGTGCCTTCGCGCATGAACGTCGGGCAGATCTTCGAGACGCACCTCGGCATGGCCGCGCGCGGTCTCGGCCAGCAGGTCGCCGCCGCGCTGGAAGACTGGCGCGCAGCCAACCCCGATCCGCAGGCCGGCAAGCCGCCGGAAGCGGTGCGCGAGAAGCTGAAGGAAGTCTACGGCGAGCAGTACCACGACGAGATCGAGGCGCGTTCGCCGACCGAGATCGTCGAGCTGGCCGGCAACCTGACCAAGGGCGTTCCGATGGGCACCCCGGTGTTCGACGGCGCGCGCGAGGCGGACGTGACCCGGATGCTCGAACGGGCCGGGCTCGACGGCTCGGGCCAGGTGACGCTCTACGACGGGCGCACCGGCGACGCCTTCGACCGCAAGGTCACCGTCGGGCACATGTACATGCTCAAGCTGCACCACCTGGTCGACGACAAGATCCACGCCCGCTCGATCGGCCCCTACTCGCTCGTCACCCAGCAGCCGCTGGGCGGCAAGGCGCAGTTCGGCGGCCAGCGCTTCGGGGAAATGGAAGTCTGGGCGCTCCAGGCCTACGGCGCTGCCTACACGCTGCAGGAAATCCTCACCGTGAAGTCGGACGACGTGATCGGCCGGACGAAGGTCTACGAGGCGATCGTCAAGGGCGACGACACGTTCGAGGCCGGTATCCCGGAGAGCTTCAACGTGCTCGTCAAGGAAATGCGCAGCCTGGGCCTCAACGTCGAACTCAAGTCGCTCAGCGACGAGGAAGACGACGAGGACCAGTGGCCGGAGGCTGCGGAATAAGGGACGGGCGCGAGCCCGTTCCACCCGCCGCCCGCGAATTCACCCGCTAGGGAAACGAAGTCATGAACGAACTGACCAAATTCACCAACCAGCTCGCGAAGCCGGAAACCTTCGACCAGATCCAGATCGGCATCGCCAGCCCCGAGCGCATCCGTTCCTGGTCGTTCGGCGAGATCAAGAAGCCGGAAACGATCAACTACCGCACGTTCAAGCCCGAGCGCGACGGGCTGTTCTGCGCGCGCATCTTCGGCCCGGTGAAGGATTACGAGTGCCTGTGCGGCAAGTACAAGCGCATGAAGTACAAGGGCGTCGTGTGCGAGAAGTGCGGCGTCGAAGTGACCGTGACCAAGGTCCGCCGCGAGCGCATGGGCCATATCGAGCTGGCCGCCCCGGTCGCGCACATCTGGTTCCTCAAGTCGCTGCCCAGCCGCATCGGCCTGCTGCTCGACATGCAGCTCAAGCAGCTCGAGCGGGTGCTCTACTTCGAGGCCTATATCGTCACCGAGCCGGGCCTGACCCCGCTCGAGAAGTTCCAGCTGCTGACCGAGGACGAGCTTCTCGAGGCGCAGGACGAATATGGCGAGGACGCCTTCACCGCCGGCATCGGTGCCGAAGCGGTGAAGAACATGCTGATGGACCTCGACCTCGAGCAGGAACGCGCCGACCTGCTGGAAGAGCTGGAAACGACGAAGTCGAAGCTCAAGCCGGCCAAGATCATCAAGCGCCTGAAGGTCGTCGAAAGCTTCATCGAATCGGGCAACCGGCCCGAGTGGATGATCCTCGAAGTCGTGCCGGTCATCCCGCCCGAACTGCGCCCGCTGGTGCCGCTCGACGGCGGCCGTTTCGCGACCTCGGACCTCAACGACCTCTATCGCCGCGTCATCAACCGCAACAACCGGTTGAAGCGCCTGATGGAACTGCGCGCGCCGGACATCATCGTCCGCAATGAAAAGCGCATGCTGCAGGAAGCGGTCGATGCGCTGTTCGACAACGGCCGCCGCGGCCGCGTGATCACCGGCGCCAACAAGCGCCCGCTCAAGTCGCTCAGCGACATGCTCAAGGGCAAGCAGGGCCGCTTCCGCCAGAACCTGCTCGGCAAGCGCGTCGACTATTCGGGCCGTTCGGTCATCGTGACCGGTCCGGAACTCAAGCTGCACCAGTGCGGCCTGCCCAAGAAGATGGCGCTCGAGCTGTTCAAGCCGTTCATCTATGCCCGCCTCGACGCCAAGGGTCTGTCGATGACCCTCAAGCAGGCGAAGAAGTGGGTCGAGAAGGAACGCAAGGAAGTCTGGGACATCCTGGATGAAGTGATCCGCGAGCACCCGGTCCTGCTCAACCGCGCGCCGACGCTTCACCGCCTCGGCATCCAGGCGTTCGAGCCGGTGCTGATCGAAGGCAAGGCGATCCAGCTGCACCCGCTGGTCTGCGCCGCGTTCAACGCCGACTTCGACGGCGACCAGATGGCCGTCCACGTCCCGCTGAGCCTCGAGGCGCAGCTGGAAGCGCGCGTGCTGATGATGTCCACCAACAACATCCTCAGCCCCGCGAACGGCAAGCCGATCATCGTGCCGTCGCAGGACATGGTCCTGGGCCTGTACTACCTGTCGATGGACCGCGAGGGCGAGCCGGGCGAGGGCATGGTCCTGGCCGACATGGCCGAAGTGCACCAGGCGCTGCACGTCGGCGCGGTCACGCTGCACTCCAAGATCATCAGCCGCGTCCCGCAGGCGGACGAGAACGGCGAGATCGCGATGAAGCGGTTCGAAACGACCCCGGGCCGCATGCTGATCGGCGAATGCCTGCCGAAGAGCCACAAGGTTCCGTTCGACATCGTCAACCGCCTGCTGACCAAGAAAGAAATCGGCGACGTCATCGACCAGGTCTATCGCCACACCGGCCAGAAGGACACGGTGCTGTTCGCCGACGCGATCATGTCGCTCGGCTTCCGCCACGCGTTCCGCGCCGGCATCTCGTTCGGCAAGGACGACATGATCATCCCGGGCGAGAAGGAAAAGCTGGTCGAGGAAACCAAGGCGCTCGTCGCCGACTACGAACAGCAGTACCAGGACGGTCTGATCACCCAGCAGGAAAAGTACAACAAGGTGATCGACGCCTGGAGCCGCTGCGGCGACCAGGTGGCCGACGCGATGATGGAAATGATCAAGGCCCGGCCGAAGGACGAGAACGGCCGCGAGGCGGAGATCAACTCGATCTACATGATGAGCCATTCGGGCGCGCGTGGTTCGCCCGCCCAGATGAAGCAGCTCGCCGGGATGCGCGGCCTGATGGCCAAGCCGTCGGGCGAGATCATCGAACAGCCGATCATCTCGAACTTCAAGGAAGGCCTGACCGTCCTTGAATACTTCAACTCGACCCATGGTGCTCGTAAAGGTCTCGCCGACACCGCGCTCAAGACGGCGAACTCGGGCTACCTGACCCGCCGCCTGGTCGACGTGTCGCAGGACTGCGTGATCGTCGAAGACGACTGCAAGACCGAAAACAGCCTCGAAATGCGCGCCATCGTGCAGGGCGGCTCGGTCATCGCCTCGCTCGGCGAGCGTATCCTGGGCCGGACCGTGGCCGAGGATATCCTCGATGCGTCGAGCGGCGAAGTCATCGTCAAGGCGGGCACCCTGCTCGACGAGGCGATGGTGAAGACGATCGAGGATGCCGAAGTGCAGGTCGCCAAGATCCGTTCGCCGCTGGTCTGCGAGGCGGAACAGGGCGTCTGCGCCCGCTGCTACGGCCGCGACCTGGCGCGCGGTACGCCGGTCAACATCGGCGAGGCGGTCGGCGTGATCGCCGCCCAGTCGATCGGCGAGCCGGGCACGCAGCTGACGATGCGGACCTTCCACATCGGCGGCGCCGCGCAGCTCAACGAAACCTCCCACCTCGAGGCGGTGTCGGACGGCAAGGTCGTCTATCGCGACATGCCGACCATTACCGACAAGAAGGGCCGGATCCTGTCGCTCGCCCGCAATGGCGAGCTGGCCGTGATCGACGCCGAAGGGCGCGAGCGCGAGATCCACAAGGTGCCCTACGGCACCGTCCTGATGTTCGAGGACGGGGCCCAGGTGAAGGAAGGCGACCGCCTGGCCGAGTGGGACCCGTTCACCCTGCCGATCATCACCGAGCAGTCGGGCGTCGTGCGCTACCAGGACCTGGTCGACGGCACGACGATGGAAGAGCGCGTGGACGAAGCCACCGGCATCGCGCAGCGCGTGGTGACCGAGCTGCGGACCAGCGGCCGCAAGAAGAAGGAAGACCTGCGCCCGCGCCTCACCCTGCTGGGCGAGGAAGGCAAGAAGGGCGAGGAAACCGAGGCCGCGCGCTACATGCTCGCCCCCGGCACTTCGCTCTCGGTCGAGGACGGCCAGCAGGTCGAGGCGGGCGACATCCTCGCCCGCGCCTCGCGCGAAGCCGCCAAGACGCGCGACATCACCGGCGGTCTGCCGCGTGTTGCCGAGCTGTTCGAAGCGCGCGTGCCGAAGGACAACGCGATCATCGCCAAGATCTCCGGCAAGATCGAGTTCGTCCGCGAGTACAAGGCCAAGCGCAAGATCGCGATCGTTCCCGAGGAAGGTGATCCGGTCGAGTACCTGATCCCCAAGACCAAGGTGATCGACGTCCAGGAAGGCGACTTCGTCAAGAAGGGCGACACCCTGATCTCCGGCTCGCCCAATCCGCACGACATCCTGGAAGTCCTGGGGGTCGAGGCGCTGGCCGAGTACCTCGTGAACGAGATCCAGGAAGTCTATCGACTGCAGGGCGTGAAGATCAACGACAAGCACATCGAGGTGATCGTTCGCCAGATGCTGCAGAAGGTCGAGATCACCGATGGCGGCGACACCACGCTGCTGCCGGGCGAACAGGTCGACCTGGGCGAGATGAACGAGGTCAACGCCAGGCTGGCCAAGGGCAAGAAGCCGGCCGAAGGCACGCCGATCCTGCTCGGCATTACCAAGGCCAGCCTGCAGACCCGCAGCTTCATCTCCGCCGCGTCGTTCCAGGAAACGACCCGCGTGCTCACCCAGGCGGCCGTCGAAGGCAAGAAGGACACGCTGGTCGGCCTGAAGGAGAACGTGATCGTGGGCCGTCTCATCCCCGCCGGCACCGGCGCGGCGATGAACCGGGCGCGCGTCACCGCCTCCAGCCGCGACGCGGCCCTGCGGGCGACGTGGAAGAAGCAGCAGGAAGCGCTGCTCGCCGCGCAGACTGCCGCCGAAGAGCGCGAGGCCGAGCTGGCCCAGGGCTCCGAGGCCGCGCTGGGCGACGATCCGCTGGCCCGGGTCGAGGGGGAAACCCACGGCACCGACGCGGATGCGGGCGAATACCTGCAGCAGGGCGAAGAGGGCGAGGCGAGCAAGCCGGCCGAAGGCGAATAACCCCCTCGCCGCCATGAAACGAGAAGGGCCCCGTCGGAGCGATTCGGCGGGGCCCTTTTCCTGTCCGCCGCCCGCGAAGCGGTTCAGGCGGCAGGGGCACGAGGTTCAGTCGTGCGCGCGGCGGCGCTGGTCGAGGAAGCGAATCGCGGCCTCGCCCGTCAGCTTGCGGCCCTCGTCGTCCCGGGTCTTGAACTCGGCCACGGCTTCGGCGACCTCCGGCCGGGCGCAGGCCCGCTCCTCCGACGGGGTCAGGGCCGGGCGCGGCACCGTGCAGCGGACCGCGGCAAAGCGCGCGGGCACGAGGCTGGCGGGCTCGGACAACGGGTTGCGTTCCGCGACCAGCGCCGCCAGCGCCTCGACATAGGTCCGGGCGCCTTCGGCCGCCTCGGGATCGCCGGGCAGGTTGCCGGGTGCCGTCGCCCGTTCGATCATCGCGGCGGCCTTTTCGAAGTGGCCCAGCTCGCGCAGGCTGTTGGCGGCGCGCAGCGTTATCCAGAACCAGGCATCGGCCTCGTCCTCGGTGCGTTCCAGTGCCGCGACCTCGTTGACGAAGGCGGCCATGTAGCGGACCTTGCGATCCCAGTCGTCGTCGCTCTCCCACGGTGCCTGGAACAGCATGTAGGCGCGCTCCAGCGCGGGCCGCTTCAGGCGGGTCATCAGCCACCACGCGCGGTAGCGCGGGGTCTCGCGGTCGTGCATCGCGCGGTATTCGTCGGTCGCGATCGCCGCGGCCAGAACGGCCAGTTCGTCCTCGCCGAAATCCTTCTCGAACAGAAGGAGGCCGTTCGAAGGGCATTCGGGGATCGGATAGACCGGGAGCGGGCTGTAAGGCTTGCCGTCGGGGCGCTGGCCGAACGTGATGTTGCTGACGACCGACCGCGCCTTGAACTTTTCCCCGCCGATCGGGCAGGTGAACGTCTCCGTCACGTAAGTCGTGGCGCCTGCAGCGCCCGGCCATGCGACGGCCAGCGCGAGGACGATCGTCGCTGTCCACCTGGCTGCAGAGGCTTTCATCGCGGCCGCTCCCACTTGCCTTGTTCGTCAAGTTGTCTAGCCCGGCGCGATGACCGTGACCACCCGCTTCGCCCCTTCGCCGACCGGGCGCCTGCATGTCGGCAATATCCGCACCGCGCTGCACAACTGGATGCTCGCGCGCAAGCAGGGCGGGCGGTTCCTGCTGCGGATCGACGATACCGACGCGGAACGCAGCCGCGAGGAACATGTCGCGGCGATCCGCGACGACCTGACCTGGCTGGGGCTGGAGCCCGATGGCGAGGAGCGCCAGTCCGAGCGGCTGGAGCACTACGAGCGCGCGTTCGAGGCCCTGCGCGCTGCCGGCCGGGTCTATCGCTGTTACGAGACCGCGCAGGAACTGGAGCTGAAGCGCAAGATCCTGCTCGGGCGCGGCCTGCCGCCGATCTACGACCGCGCCGCGCTGGCGCTGGTCGAGAAGGACCATGCGGCGAAGGCGGCGGCGGGGATCGCCCCGCACTGGCGTTTCCGGCTCGACCACGGCGAACCGATCGCGTGGGACGACGGCGTGCGCGGGCCGCAGAAGTTCGATCCGGCGCAGCTGTCCGACCCCGTCGTCCGCCGCGCCGACGGCTCGTGGCTCTACATGCTGCCGAGTGCGGTGGACGATCTCGCGATGGGCGTCACCGATGTCCTGCGCGGGGAAGACCACGTTTCCAACACCGCCGTGCAGATCCAGATGTTCGAGGCGCTCGTCGCCGCCGGGCTGGGCGGGCAGGTTCCCCGCTTCGCGCACGAGGCGCTGCTGGTCGGGCGCGAGGGCAAGCTGTCGAAGCGGCTCGGTTCGCTCGGCTGCGACGCCATGCGCGCGCGGGGGATAGAGCCGCAGGCGCTGCTCGCGCTGCTCGCCCGGCTCGGCACGTCGCTTCCGGTCGAACCGATCGCCGAGCGCGATGCGCTGCTCGCCGGTTTCGACCTCGCGACGTTCGGGCGCGCGCCGGCGCGCTTCGACGACGGCGAGCTGGAGCGGATCAATGCCGCGATCGTCCACCAGCTCGATTACGCCGCCGTAGCGGATCGCCTGCCCGAAGGGATGGGCGCTGCCGGGTGGCACGCGATCCGGCCCAACCTGTCGCATGTCGGCGAGGCGGCCGAGTGGTGGCGCCTGGTCACCGGCCCGGTGGAACCGCCCGCCTTCGCCCCGGAAGACCGTGCCTTCCTGGCCGAGGCGGCGCGGCTGCTCGACTGGGGCGACGATCCCTGGCGCAGCCTCGCCGCCGCGCTGAAGGAAGCGACGGGCCGCAAGGGCAAGGCGCTGTTCCTGCCCCTGCGCCAGGCGCTGACCGGGATGGACCATGGCCCCGACATGGCCGAACTGCTGCCGCTGATCGGCGAGGACGAGGCGCGCCGCCGGCTCGAGAGCGCGGCCGCCGCCTGAAGGCCGCGCGGGGCAGGCGTTCGGGAAGGTCCGGGCCGCAGGGTCCGGCGCCGCCGGCGATCAGCCCTGCCGGCGGGCCAGTTCGTCGCCGGTCAGGGTGACGACGTGCAGCAGGTTGGTGCTGCCCGGGGTTCCGAAGGGAACGCCGGCGAGCGCGATCAGCTTCGATCCCGCCTTGCCGAACCCGTGGCGCAGCGCCATGCGCTTGCCCTTGGCGATCATCTCTTCGAAACTGCCGATGTCCTTGGTCGCCACCGGGTGCGCGCCCCACAGCAGCGCCACGCGCCGCGCCGTCGTCATCGAAGGCGTCAAGACCAGCATCGGCACGCTCGGCCGTTCGCGGGCCACGCGGCGCGCCGTGCTGCCCGAACCGGTGAAGACCGTGATCGCCGAGATCGAGACGGTGTCCGCGATCGTCATGCAGGCGTGGGACAGCGCGTCGGCGGTCGTGCGGTCGGGCGGGGTGTCGAGGAAGCGCACCCGTTCGAGGTAGGCATCGTCGCGTTCGACCTGGGCGGCGATCTTGTCCATGATCGTGACGGCCTCTTCCGGCCAGTCGCCGGCCGCGGTCTCGGCGCTGAGCATGACCGCATCGGCCCCGTCGTAGACCGCGTTGGCGACGTCGGACACCTCGGCGCGGGTCGGGGCCGGGCTCTCGATCATCGATTCGAGCATCTGCGTCGCCACGATCACCGGCTTGCCCGCGGTGCGCGCCTTGTTGACGATCTTCTTCTGCAGCGGGGGGACCTCCTGCGGTTCCAGTTCCACCCCCAGGTCGCCGCGCGCGACCATGATCCCGTCGGCCAGCTCGACGATCTCGTCGAGGCGCCGCACCGCCATCGGCTTTTCGATCTTGGCGCAAAGCGAGCCGCGCCCGCCCATCAGCTTGCGCGCTTCGGCCAGGTCCTCGGGCCGCTGGACGAACGAGAGGCCGATCCAGTCCGCCCCGTGCTCGATCGCGAAGGCCAGGTCGCGCCGGTCCTTCTCGGTCAGCGCGGGGATCGGCACTTCGGCATCGGGCACGTTCACGCCCTTGCGGTCGGAGATCACGCCGCCGACTTCGGCCGAGCAGAAGATCTCGTCCTCGTTCGCCCGGATCACCCGCAGGCGGATCTTGCCGTCGTTGATCAGCAGGCGCTGGCCCTTTTCCAGCAGGCCGAACAGCTCGGGATGCGGCAAATGCACCCGCGTCTCGTCCCCCGGTTCGGGATTGCGGTCGAGCGTGAAGTGCCCCGAATGGCGGATCACCGCCTGGCCGTCCCTGAATTCGCCCACCCGCAGCTTGGGGCCCTGCAGGTCGCACAGGATCGCGATCGGGCGGGCGAATTCCTTCTCCAGCGCCCGGATCGCGCGGATCGTCTGCGCGTGGGTGGCGTGGTCGCCGTGGCTCATGTTGACGCGGAACGCGTCCGCCCCGGCGCGGAAAAGCTTGCGCAGCATCTCCGGTTCGCGGCTGGCGGGGCCGGTGGTGGCGAGGATCTTGACCTTGCGGGCGCGCGGATCGAGCTTTTGCATGCCCGATGCGCTATGCCAGACGAACGTTGCAAGACAAGGAAAACGCAATGACGGATACGAATTCCCCCGATCCGCTCGACCGGCTCGACGACGCGGTGGCGGCCGCGGCCTTCCGCCGGCTCGTGCGCCACCTGCGCCACCGGCACGATGCCCAGAACATCGACCTGATGGGCCTCGCCGGGTTCTGCCGCAATTGCCTGGCCGACTGGATTCGCGATGCCGGCTACGCGGGCGACAAGGCCGCCGCGCGCGAGCTGATCCACGGCATGCCGCAGGACGAGTGGAAGGCCCGCCACCAGGCCCCCGCGACCGAGGAACAGATCGCCCGGATGGAGGCGAGCCTGACCCGCAACCGCGCCGACTTGCGCTGAATCGGCGCAAGCTGTGGAAAGGCGGGTTCACCGCCACCGGCCCGCCCGCTAACGGACGGGGCCAACGATTCTTGCCATTTTTCGGAGAAGCAACAGATGGCTGAAGCCACCGACGACCGCCTGCGCCTGCTGATCGAGCGCATCGAACGCCTCGAGGAAGAAAAGAAGGGCATCGCCGACGATATCCGCGATGTCTACGCGGAGGCCAAGGCCGTCGGCTACGACACCAAGATCATGCGCCAGATCGTCCGCCTGCGGAAGATGACGCCCGACGATCGCGCCGAGATGGAAATGGTGCTCGACACCTACAAGGCCGCGCTCGGGCTGGGCTGACGGTCCTGCCGGTCGAACCGTGGCGCTTTCTCGGAACGGCCCGGGCGCCGCGGCTGTTGGTTCTGCATGTCCCCCAGTTCGACAATGCAGGAAACCAAGCGATGGCAGACGAAGACCTGAAGACGCTCGACAAGGCGCATATCGACGAAACCGCCGAGGACCCGGGCCTGCCCGGGCACGAATCGGCGCTGGAGCCCAAGCCCGAGTGGGAGCCGCGCTATCCCGGTTCGGGCCGGCTGAAGGGCAAGGTGGCGATCGTCACCGGTGGCGACAGCGGTATCGGCCGGGCGACCGCCGTTCTCTTCGCGCGCGAGGGGGCGGATGTGGCGATCGCCTATCTCGAAGAGCATGACGACGCCAACAAGACCCGCGAGCTGTGCGAGGCCGAAGGCGCCGAAGTGCTGCTGTCCGCCGGCGACCTTGGCGACCCCAAGCACGCCGACGGCCTCGTGCGCGCGGTGATCGACCGCTGGGGTCGGCTCGACGTGCTGGTCAACAACGCGGGCGAGCAGCACCCGGACGACGACGTGACCGACATCACCGAGGAACAGCTGCAGCGCACGTTCCAGACCAATATCTTCTCGATGTTCTATCTCACCCAGGCCGCCCGGCCGCACCTCCGGCCGGGGGCGGCGATCGTCAATTGCACCAGCGTGACGATGTACAAGGGCTCGGGCGGGCTGCTCGACTATTCGGCGACCAAGGGCGCGATCACCGCCTTCACCCGTTCGCTGAGCGAGAACCTGGTGGGCGAGGGCATTCGCGTCAACGCGGTCGCTCCGGGGCCGATCTGGACCCCGCTGAACCCCTGCGGCGGTGCCCCGCCCGAGAAAGTCGAGCACTTCGGCGAAAACACGCCGATGGGCCGCCCGGGCCAGCCGAACGAGGTCGCGCCCGCGTTCCTCTTCCTTGCCTGCGAGGATTCGTCCTACATGTCGGGGCAGGTCCTGCATCCCAACGGCGGGACCGTCGTCAACGGCTGACCAGCGGCCCCTTTCTCGCGGGAAGGAGCCGATTGCGCGCACCGGGTATCGCGCCTGGAGGCGACATTGCGGGCGATTACTCGACCCTCGCGCAGGTGCACGATCCCGACGGCAATCTGCTGACTCTCGCGACCCCACCCTCGCGGCCGTTTCCGCCGGCCTGATGGCTTGAAGCTCTCATCTGTATTATGCTAGTAATACGGTGAGAGCTGACAGTCGAACAGGGAGAAGAGCATGGCCGGACCATGGAAGGACGCACGCGGGATCATCGTCACCACCACGCACACGATCGAGGGGCGGCCGATCCAGGATTACCTCGGCGTCGTCACCGGCGAAGTGATCGTGGGCGCCAACCTGTTCCGCGATCTCTTCGCCAATATCCGCGATATCGTGGGCGGCCGCTCGGGCAGCTACGAGCGCATCCTGCGCGAGGCGCGCGAACAGGCGATCGAGGAGCTCCAGGCCGAATGCGGATCGCGCGGCGGCAATGCCGTGGTCGGGGTCGATCTCGATTACGAGGTGATCGGCGATACCGGCTCGATGCTGATGGTTTCGGCCAGCGGCACCGCGGTCAAGGTCTGACGATGGGCCGCGGGTTCGCGGTCGAGCGGCTCGGCCCGGACGGCCTCGACCGGCTGCGCCAGGTCAACGACCTGTTCGGCGCGGTGTTCGACGATCGCGACAGCTATTGCCGGCGTCCGCCCGACGATGCCTATGCCGCCCGCCTGCTGGCGCGCGAAGACACGATCCTGCTCGCCGCCCTTTCGGGGGAGGCGATGATCGGCGCGCTCGCCGCCTATGTCCTGCCCAAGTTCGAACAGGCCCGCAGCGAGATCTATATCTACGACCTCGCCGTCGTGCCCGACTGGCGCCGGCGCGGGGTGGCGACCGCGCTGATCGACGAAGTGCGCCGCATCGCGCGCGCGGTGGGCGCATGGGTGATCTACGTCCAGGCCGACACCGGGGAGGAGGACGCCGCGGCCATCGCGCTTTACGACAGCCTGGGCACGCGCGAGGAAGTTCTTCACTTCGATATCGCGCCCTGATTGCCCGGCTGTGCATCGTTCGCTAGGAGCGGCTGACGATGCGGCCCGCGCCGGACGTGGTGCCCGCATGATCCACACAGATCGCAGGTGACCATGGCAGGCCATTCCAAGTTCAAGAACATCATGCACCGCAAGGGGGCGCAGGACAAGAAGCGCTCCAACCTCTTCTCCAAGCTCAGCCGCGAGATCACCGTGGCCGCGCGCCTCGGTGCCCCCGATCCCGACATGAACCCGCGCCTGCGCCTGGCGGTGAACAACGCCAAGGCCCAGTCGATGCCGAAGGACAATATCCAGCGCGCGATCGACAAGGCGAGCGGCGGGGATGACGAGAACTACGAGGAAGTGCGCTACGAAGGCTACGGCCCGGGCGGGGTGGCCCTGATCGTCGAGGCGCTGACCGACAACCGCAACCGCACGGCCACCGCCGTGCGCACGGCCTTCTCCAAGAACGGCGGAAACCTCGGTACCGAGGGATCGGTCGCGCACGGGTTCGAGCGCAAGGGCCTGATCGAGTACCCGGCCGACGTCGGCGACGAGGAAAAGGTGCTCGAGGCCGCGATCGAGGCGGGGGCCGACGATGTCGAGAGCGACGAGAACGGCCACACGATCTGGACCGAGATGGAGGCGCTGCACGAAGTCGCCGGCGCGCTGGAAAAGACCCTGGGCGAGGCGGAGAACGTCAAGCTGGCGTGGAAGCCCAACATCACCGTGGAGATGGACGAAGGCTCGGCCGGCACCCTGCTCAAGCTGGTCGATGCGCTCGACGACGACGACGACGTGCAGACCGTATGGGGCAATTACGAGATTTCCGACGCGGTGATGGACAAGCTGAACGCATGAGCCGGTTGGGACGGGGCGTGGCGATCGCGGCGGTGATCGCGCCCTGTCTCATGGCCATCGGCGGCGCTTTCAAGCCCGGCGATCCGGCGTGAGGCCGTGCATCTCCCATCGCGTTCGGCATGACGGTTCGGGCGGCCCGGTGCCGGCATGATCATCCTCGGCCTCGATCCCTCGCTCTCCTGCACCGGCTGGGGCGTCGTGCGGGTGGAGGGCAGCCGCATCGGCCACGTCGCCAATGGGCAGGTGAAGACCGACCCCGGGGCGCCCATCGCCGCGCGGCTCGCCCACCTGGTGACGGCGCTCGATGGCGTGATCGCCAAACATGCGCCCGATCGCGCCGCGGCGGAGGAAGTCTTCGTCAACAAGAACCCGCAATCGACGCTCAAGCTCGCGCAGGCGCGCGGGGCGGTCCTGGCCGCCTGCGGCGCCGCCGGGCTCGAAGTGCGCGAACACGCCGCGCGGCTGGTGAAGAAAGCCGTGGTGGGCACCGGCGGGGCGGACAAGCGACAGGTCCAGGCCATGCTCAAGATCCTGCTTCCCGGGGCGGAGGTCGCGGGGCCCGACGCGGCGGACGCGCTGGCGGTGGCGATCGCCGACGCGCACCTGGGCGGGAGGTAGCAGGCCGATGTTCCTCGTCGTCTTCCGCAACCGCAAGCGCGCCGATATCGACTACGCCGCCTACGATGCGGACGCCCGGCACATGCTCGAACTGGCGCAGGCGCAGCCCGGCTTCGTCTCGTTCAAGAGCTATACCGCCGAAGACGGCGAAGTGATCGCGCTGTCCGAATGGGCCGATGAAGCCGCCGCCCGCGCCTGGGGCCGCATGGCCGAACACCGCCTGGTCCAGGCCCGCGGACGCGAGGAATACTACGAGAGCTACACCCTCTTCGCCTGCCCCGACCCCCGCATCCACCGGTTTGGCGGCGGGGAGCGATAGCCGGCGGCGAGACGTCGCGGCATCTTCCACCGCGTCCGGCAAGGATCGCCGAATGGCCGCTCAGTCGTCCGTCGCGCTGACGAAGAGCATGGTGATGGCCGATGCCATGGCATACATGAAGGCGCCCTCCATCGACCCGGTTCCGAGCGGCGTCTGCCACATCTGGAAAAAAGCGGCGCCGAAGCTCATGAAGAAGCCGAACCAGACCAGCAGGGCGAGGCCCGCGGCAATCACGCCGCTCCGCTTCGCCGCGTGAAATTCTTCCGCCGTTCCCGAACGCGCTGCGAAAAGATCCCAGCCGCCCTTGATGCCGAAAAACGCCACGGCGAGTTCTCCCGCCAGGACCACCGCGAGCGCGGCCCATGCGAGCAGGGGATTGCCGGTCTTGAAGAACATGGTCGCCGGATAGGCCGCGTGGTCTGCGCCGCTCAGGACATAGGCCAGCGCGCCGTGGGCGGCGTCGATGTTCGCGATGTTCTGCAAGGCGTAGAACAATGCATGGAGCCCGATGAACAGAACGAGCGCCGATTTCAGAAGCCTCACCATGTAAAAACCCTCCCCTGTGCGAGATCTAGCAGGCACGGATCGCGGCGGCAAAAGCGCGTGATCGGCGTCACCGGGGGGCGGCTTCGCATACGGGAGGAGCATGGTCCCGCAGGCGGCAGGGTTGCAAGGGGCCTGCCGATCCGCGCTTCCATCTTCTATGGCGCCCCCGTATCGCCTGCGGGGCGCTAACCCTCTTCGACGAACGAAGCCAGTAGCACGAGGTATCGAGGTTCATGACCAGCATTCACTTCTACGGCATCCCCAACTGCGACACCGTGAAGAAGGCGCGCAAGTGGCTCGATGCGCGCGGGGTGGATTACGTGTTTCACGACTACAAGAGGGAAGGTGCCGATCCGGCGCGGCTGCGCGAATGGATCGCGGCCGCGGGGGTGGACCGGGTGCTGAACCGGCGCGGCACGACCTATCGCAAGCTGTCCGACGCGCAGAAGGCCGATATCGACGCGGACAAGGCCGTCACGCTGCTGCAAGAACACCCGAGCATGATCAAGCGCCCGGTGGTCGAGCACCCGGGCGGCTTGCTGGTCGGCTTTGCGGAGGACGAATGGGACGCGGCCTTTTCCTGAACGTGCTGGCGCTGATCGGCGCCGCCCTCGTGACGCCTGCCGCCGCGCAGGATTTCGGCCGGCCGCTGGTGATCGCCCATCGCGGGGCGAGCGGCGAACGGCCCGAACATACGCTTGCGGCTTACGAGCGGGCGATCGACCAGGGGGCCGACTATATCGAGCCCGACCTCGTCGCAACGCGCGACGGCGTCCTCGTCGCCCGGCACGAGACGGAGATTTCGGGCACGACCGACGTGGCCGAACGGCCCGAGTTCGCAGACCGGCGCCGCACCCGCACGATCGACGGGCACGCGGTAACCGGCTGGTTCGCGGAGGATTTCACGCTCGCCGAACTGCGCCGCCTGCGCGCGAAGGAGCGCCTGCCCGCGCTGCGGCCCGCCAGTGCGCGCCACGATGGGCTCTACCCGGTGCCTACCTTCGCCGAGATCGTCGCGCTCGTCCGCGCCAAGGAGGCGGAAACCGGCCGGCGCATCGGCCTCTATCCCGAGCTCAAGCATTCGGAGTACCTGCGGGAGGAAGCGGGGATCGACACGGTCGCGCTGCTCCTGCGCGAACTTGCCACGGCGGGAATCGCGCCGGACGACCCGATCTATATCCAGAGCTTCGAGATCGCGCCGCTGCGCCGGCTCGATGCCCTCGGCGATTACCGCCTGGTGCAACTTGTCGCGGCAGAGGGCGGTCCGGCGGACGCACCGGATATGCGCTATGCCGACATGGTCACGATCGCGGGCACGCGGCGGATAGCCGAATATGCCGACGCGGTCGGCGCAGACATTCGCCTGGTGATCGAAAGCGACGGCACGCCGGGCGGGCTGGTCAGCGCCGCCCATGCTGCCGGGCTGCAGGTCCACGCCTGGACCTTGCGCAAGGAGAACGCCTTCCTCCCGCCATCGCTGCGCCGCGGGGATGGCGATGGCTCGCGCGGCTGCCCGGAAAAGCTCTGGGCCATCCTCGCGCGCACGGGGGTGGACGGCGTTTTCACCGATGATCCGGGGATCGCGGTGGCGGCGCGCGCGGGCGCGACCTGCCCGGCCTAGGCGCGGCGTGCGGTGACGAGGTAGTTCAGCGCCAGATCGTCGGACAGGTGCAGCCCCTTGCCGGGCGAGAAGGCAATGCCGCGCGGCTCGCCCATCGCCAGGCCCGCTTCGGCCAGCAGGCCGCGCAGCTCGTCGGGAGTGACGAAATCTTCCCAGTGGTGGGTGCCGCGCGGGATCGCGCCGACAGCCTCGGCCGCGCCGACGAGGACCATGCGCGAGCGCGCGGTGCGGTTGGGGGTCGAAAGGATCATCAGCCCGCCCGGTGCGAGCCGCTCCGCCAGAGCGGCGAGGAAGGCGCGCTTGTCCGCGACGTGCTCGATCACTTCCATCGAGGTGACGAGATCGAACGTGCCGAGGTCGAGCGCGGCGATGTCCCCCGCGACATAACGGATGTCGAGCCCCGCGCCGCGCGCGTGGCTGGCGGCGGCGGCGACGTTTTCCGGCGCGGCGTCCACCCCCGTCACCGCCGCGCCGAGGCGGGCCAGCGGCTCGCACAGCAGGCCGGCGCCGCAGCCGACGTCGATCGCGCTGCGCCCCGCCAGCGGCCTGGCCCCGCGCGGATCGCCCTGCCAGTGCGCGTCGATCGCCTCGCGCACGAAGGCGAGCCGCACCGGGTTGAGCCGGTGGAGCATGGCCGAGCTGCCTTTCGGGTCCCACCAGTCCTGCGCGAGCGCGCCGAAATGCTCGGCCTCGTCGGGGCGGATGGTTTGGCCGCCCGTAGAATTGGTTTCACCCGAGATTGTTGCATCGACCATGCACCCTCCCTAACAGCGCGCAGGGACCGGCACCAGCGCCCGCGGCACGGCGGGCATCAATGCAGGGGAGCGACGAGACTTGGCGCGCATAGTGATGAAATTCGGCGGCACCTCGATGGCCGGGACCGAGCGCATCCGCCGCGTCGCCAATATCGTGCGCAAGCAGCAGGCGGCCGGGCACGAAGTGGCGGTGGTCGTTTCCGCGATGGCGGGGGAGACCGATCGCCTGGTCAATTTCTGCCGCGAGGCCAATGCCCTCTACGACCCGGCCGAATACGACGTGGTCGTCGCCAGCGGCGAGCAGGTGACCAGCGGCCTCCTGGCGCTGACGCTGCAATCGCTCGGCTGCAAGGCGCGCTCGTGGCTCGGCTGGCAATTGCCGGTCCGCACGGTGGAGGCCCATGCCAAGGCGCGGATCGAGACGATCGATTCCGACGCGCTGATCGCCTCGATGGCGGCGGGCGAGATCGCGGTCATCCCCGGCTTCCAGGGGATCGGCGACGATGGCCGGGTGACCACGCTGGGCCGCGGCGGTTCCGATACCTCGGCGGTGGCGGTCGCGGCGGCGATCGGGGCCGACCGGTGCGACATCTACACCGACGTCGACGGCGTCTATACCACCGACCCGCGGATCGTGGCCAAGGCGCGCAAGCTGAAGGCGGTGACGTACGAGGAAATGCTCGAACTCGCGTCGGTCGGCGCGAAAGTGCTCCAGACCCGGTCGGTCGGCCTGGCGATGAAGGAGGACGTGCGCATCCAGGTGCTGTCGAGCTTCATCGGCGACGACGCCGTTCCGGCCGACGACCTTCCCGGCACGATGATCGTGTCGGAAGAGGAAATGAACCAACTAGTGGAGAAGGGCGACATGGAACGCCAGCTCGTCACCGGCATCGCGCACGACAAGAACGAGGCCAAGGTGATCCTCACCCGCGTGCCGGACAAGCCGGGCGCGGTCGCGCATATCTTCGAACCGCTGGCCCAGGCCTCGATCAACGTCGACATGATCATCCAGAACGTCGGCCGCGACAAGGGCGAGACCGACGTGACCTTCACCGTCCCCCAGGCGGACCTGGCCCGGGCCCAGGCCCTGCTGGAGGACAAGCGCGGCGACATCGGCTTCAACCGGATCATCACCGATTCCAAGATCGCGAAGATCTCCGTCGTCGGGGTGGGGATGAAGAGCCACGCCGGCGTCGCGGCGACGATGTTCCGCGCGCTGTCCGACCGCGGAATCAACATCCAGGCGATCTCCACCAGCGAGATCAAGGTCTCGGTGATGATCGACGAGGACGAAACCGAGCTGGCCGTGCGCGTGCTCCACACCGCCTATGGCCTCGACGTGGACGACGACGCGGGTTGACCTGTCGCGCGGGTTAGCGGGCATTCCCGCCCCGCGACTAACCATTCCTTAACGCGCAGGCCCGAATCCCTTCCGCGCGAAAGGAACGGGCAATGGCGATCGCGGCACACCTGGAAAGCGACGGGGCAACGCCGGGCAAGCGGGGCGCGGCGCGCCTGATGCTGCGGTTCGAAACCGTCGGCAGCGCCCAGTCGGGCGGCGGCCACCCGGTGCGGGTTCACAACGCATCGACCACCGGCCTCCTGCTCGAAAGCGAGGGCGCGCTGTCGGTGGACGACCCGATCGACATCGATTTCCCCCATGCAGGCGTCGTCTCCGCGCGGGTCGTCTGGGCCAGCGGCAACCTCTACGGCTGCCGGTTCGACCGGCCGCTGTCGCAGGCGGCGCTGTCTGCCGCGCAGCTGCGCAGCGAGACGGGGCTCGACCTCGGCGGGGCCGGTCGCCCCGGCCGCGCCGCGGGCGAATCGTTCGCCGCCCGCCTCCAGCGCCTGCGCAAGGAACGCGGGCTCACCCTGTCGCAGCTCGGCGATCGGCTGGGCGTCAGCAAGCCGACGGTCTGGGCTTGGGAAAAGGGTAAGGCGCGCCCGCTCGACAGCCGGATCGCGGCGATTGCCGAGGCGCTCGGCGCCTCGCGCGAGGAGCTGGCCGACGTGCAGGACGATGCCGAGGCGCGCGAAGTCCTCGCCCGCAGCCGCGAGGCGATCGCCCGTGCATATGGCACGGAGCCGGCCAAGATCCGGATCATGATCGAGCTGTGACGCGCAGGCCAAGCGCTTGAAATTACACTTCGCGACTCCCCAACTGCGGCCTACGTGGTTAATATAGATACAAGATGATTCGCCGGTAATACGTATTAGCTAACAGGGCTAACACAATAACGGCCGGGTCTTGTCTTGCTATTACGGCGGCGCGGCCTGCTTGTTGGGAAGTGCCGCCGGTTAACTGAGAATAACGGGGCCGGGGCGCACAGCATGATCCAGGATTTTACCCTTCGCGAGGGGGCGGCACTTTATGGCCTGCTGGCCGAGGGGGACGGCGATATCGTGCTGAAACTCGATCGCGACGGGCTTGTCGTCCACGCTTCCGCCGGGATCGAGCGCCTGGGGATCTCGCTCGCCGACATGCTGATCGCGCCGCACCTGGCCGACCTCGCCGACCCGGACCAGGCCCAGGCGCTGCGATCCTTCATCGAGGTGGTCATGCGCGGGGGCAGTGCGGCCGGCTGGTTCGAATTCGCCGCGCGTGGGGCGGACGGGGCGACCGGCTGGTTCACGCTCCAGCTTCGCCCGCTGAAGGCCGGCGACGGGACGATCGACGGCGCGATCGGGATCATGCGCTCGATCGCGGAGCGTCGCGAGCTGGAGGAGCGGCTGTTCGCCGCGACGCTGACCGATCCGCTGACCGGGCTGGCCAACCGGCGCGCCTTTCGCACCATGCTGCGCCATCTCTCGGTCCATCGGCCGGGCGGGGCGCTGGCGCTGTTCGACATCGGCCATCTGCATTCGCTCTGGCTCCGCCACGGGGCGAGCGCGGGCGACAGCATCGTCGCGGCTTTCGCCAACCTCCTGCGCGGCCTGCTGCACAAGGACCATATCCTCGCCCGCGTGGGGGACGAGCGGTTCGGCGTGCTGATGCCACAGGAAACGCCGCCGGCGGCCGAGGCCCTCGCGCGCGAGATCGTGGGCGAGCTGAAGCGCGCCACCCGGCTGGCCGGAAGCGAGGCGATCGACTTGCGCGCCAGCGTCGGCATCGCCGGGATCGACGAGAGCGCCGACGAGAGCCTGCGGCGGGCCGAGTTCGCGCTGGTCCACGCGCGCGCGCGGCCGCGGCCAGATCGAGCGCGGCGATATCCTGATGGACCAGCGCCGCCGCGCGTGAGCCGGCGGGCATTGGCCCTTTACCTTGGCGCGCACATACCGCATCCTCGAATCGGATAACGGGGAGAGGATCGATGAAGCACGTGTTCGTATTGGCCCTGGCACTGTTCGGGGCGGCGTCGGCCGCGGGGCAGGAGCCCGCGCCGGCACCCGACTATACCGAGGATAGTAGCTGGCTCTGCCGGCCCGACCGGATCGATGCCTGCGCCAGCGACCAGTCGGTAACGGTCGTCGGCGCCGATGGCGCCACGCGGGTCGAACCGCTCGTTCCCGATGCAGACCGCCAGTTCGATTGTTTCTATGTCTATCCGACCGTCTCGCTCGATCCCGGGGCCAACAGCGACATGGAGGCCGGCGCGGAGGAGCGGCGCGTGGCCCATGCCCAGGCCGCCCGCTTCCGCCAGCACTGCCGGGTCTTCGCGCCGCTCTATCGCCAGATCACGCTGACCGCGCTGCGCGAGATGATGATGCGCGGCGGGGGCCGTCCGCCCCGGGCGGCGGCCGTGGCCTTCGGCGACGTGGCCGCCGCCTGGCGCGCCTACCTCGCGCAGGACAACGGTGGGCGCGGCGTGGTCCTGATCGGGCACAGCCAGGGCAGCGGCATGCTCAAGCGGTTGCTCGAGACGATGCCGGCCGCGCAGCGCGAGCTGGTCGTCGCGGCCCACCTGATCGGCACCAACGTCGAGCGTCCGGCCGATGGCGGGGCGGGGGGCGAGATCGCCTGGATGCCCGCCTGCACCCGCGCCGACCAGGCGGGCTGCCTGGTCAGCTACGTCGCCTTTCGCGCCGACGTGCCGCCGCCGTCGGGCAGCCGGTTCGGCCGGGCCGCGGGCGAGGGGAACGCGGTCGTGTGCGTCAACCCGGCCGCGCTGGTGGGCGACCCGGCGAACGCCCGGGCGATCTTCTCCACGGCCGGGGTCGGCACGTCGAGCAGGCCGATGACCGAATGGGTCGCGGGCCAGCCCCTGCCGACGACCGCCTTCACCGCCGCGCCCGGCCTTGTCTCGGCCCGCTGTGCCGAGCGCGACGGGGCGCAATACCTGGCGGTGACCGTCAACGGCGATCCCGGCGATCCGCGGGTGGACGACATCACCGGCGACGTTGTCGCCGGCGGCCGGCGGCTCGACGACTGGGGCCTGCACCTGATCGACATGCCGGTGGTCATGGGCGACCTGGTCGCGCTGACCGCGCGCCAGCACGCGGCCTGGGCCGCCGCGCGGGGCAAGTAGGGCCGCGAAACCGCCATGGCCCGGGCGCGCCTTTCGCGCTAGGCCTGCGGCCATGGCTTTCACTGCGACCATCCTCCTCCTCGGCGCCGGCGAACTGGGGCGCGAATTCGTCATCTCGGCCAAGCGGCTCGGCGCGCGGGTCGTGGCCTGCGATGCCTATGACGATGCCCCCGCGATGCAGGTGGCCGACGGGCGGGAGGTGTTCTCGATGCTCGACGGCGCGGCCCTGCGCGCCGCGGTGGAGAAGCACCGCCCCGATTTCATCGTGCCCGAGATCGAGGCCATCCGTACCGAGATGCTGGTCGAGCTGGAGCGGGAGGGGTTCAACGTGGTCCCGTCGGCCCGCGCGACCCAGCTGACGATGAACCGCGATCGCATTCGCGATCTCGCCGCCGGGGAACTGGGCCTGGCGACTTCGCGCTATCGCTATGCCGAAACGCTGGAGGAAGTGCGCGCGGGGGCGGAGCACACCGGCTTTCCCTGCGTGATCAAGCCGGTCATGTCGTCTTCGGGCAAGGGGCAGAGCAAGGTCAGGGATGCCGCCGGGCTGGAAGCCGCCTGGGATCATGCCGTGGCCAACATGCGCGGCGACCGCCGGCGCGTGATCGTGGAGCAGTTCGTCGATTTCGATTACGAGATCACCCTGCTGACCGTGCGGACGAAGGACGGGGTGCTGTTCTGCCCGCCGATCGGCCACCGGCAGGAACGTGGCGACTACCAGGAAAGCTGGCAGCCGGCGGCCATGTCGCCCGCCGCGATCGCGGCCGCGCAGGACATGGCGCGCAAGGTGGTGGACGACCTGGGCGGCCAGGGCCTGTTCGGGGTCGAGTTCTTCGTCTGCGGCGACGAGGTGATCTTTTCCGAGCTCAGCCCGCGCCCGCACGATACCGGCATGGTCACGCTGGTGAGCCAGAACCTGAGCGAGTTCGACCTCCATGCCCGCGCGATCATGGGCCTGCCGATCCCGGCGCCGATCCGCGCGCGGCCTTCGGCCAGCGCGGTGATCCTGGCCGATCGCGAGAGCGCGGCCCCGGCCTATTCGGGCCTGGCCGAGGCGCTGGCGGTCGAAGGGGGCACGGTGGACCTGCGCCTGTTCGGCAAGCCGACCACGCGGCCCTGGCGCCGCATGGGCGTGGCGCTCGCCAGCGCGGGGGACACCGACACCGCCCGCCGGATCGCGGGCGAGGCGGCGGGCCGGGTACGGATCGAATACGGCTAGGCCCGGCGTTCCACCCGGCAGCGGAGCGGGCGGAGGAGCGGCCCCCGCCCGCGGTGCCTCACTCGCCCGCCAGTTCGGCGACCAGCGCCGGCGCGGGATAGATCGTCTCGAGCGCTTCCTGCACTGCCGCGGTCGAGACCGCGACCGTGCGGTTCAGCGTCCCGTCGTAGCCGTAATTGCCGCCCAGCGAATGGATATTGCCGTCGAAGGCGGTGCCGATCACGGTCCCGGCGCGGTCGATCACCGGCGACCCGGAATTGCCGCCGATGATGTCGTTGGTGGTCACGAAATCGTAGGTCGTGTCCTTGTCGATCCGCGCTTCGTTCGCGGCGAAGGCGGGGGGCAGGTCGAACGGCGGGTTGCCGGTCGCGCGGTCGAAGGTGCCGCCCATCGTCGTGCGGATCGGCACCGCCTTGCCGCGCTCGGTCCAGCCCTTCACCTGCCCGTAGGAAATCCGCAGGGTGAAAGTGGCATCGGGATAGAGCGTGTCGCCGTAGGCGGCGAAGCGGGCATCGGCGAGGCTGGCCCCGGCTGCCGCGAGCGGGCCCGAATACTGCGCGTCGGCCAGCGCCTTCAGCTCGCGCTGGCGCGGGGCGAGCGCGAGGGCGTAGCGGATCATCGGATCGTCCGACGCCTCGATCGCTTCCAGCCCGCCTTCCCACAGCGCCTTGCGGACCGCCGGATCGTCGAGCCGGGTGCCGTTCACCAGCCGCTCGGCCCGCTGCTCGGGGCTTTCCTGGCCCAGGAGCAGGCGCGAATCCGGGTCGTCGACGCCGAGGTATTCGCGCGCCTTCGACAGGCTCCATTCCATCATCAGCTCGTCCACCCAGCGATAGACCGGGCGTTCGTCGAGCACGCGCTTCTCGGTCAGCGGCAGCGCGCTGTCGGTATAGCCCGGCAGCCGCTGGGCATTGGGCTTGGCGCGCTCCTGCGCCGCGAAGACCAGCGTCTGGGCATAGCCGAACAGGTCGCCCGAAGGCTGGGTGAAACGCAGCGGCAGGTAGAGCGCGCGATAGGCGTCCACCGCGTCTTCCACCGCGCTCCAGGGATCGCCGATGTCGGGGTTGCCGGCGCTTTTCGCCTTCAGCTCGGCCTCGGCCGCGGCGAGCTTGGCGGTGAAGGCCGGATCGTTGAGCGCCCTGGTCCGGCCGATATAGACCTTCAGGCTGTTTTCCACGCCGAACAGCAGGTCCTGCCCTTCGCGCGCGTGACGCGGGCTGCGGTCCATCGCCGTGATCAGGCGGCCGCGCAGCTCGCTCAGCGTGGCGAGCGTCAGCGGCAGGCGCACCTCGCGCTCGAAGGCGAGCTGGCTCTGGGTATAGAGGCGGCTGGTCGAACCGGGATTGCCGACGACGAACGTGATCTCGCCTTCTTCCGGCGCGCGCGGGTTCCATTCGAGGTGCGCGGGGCTCGCGACCGGCTCGCCGTTTTCGTAGGCGCGCAGGAACGAGGCATCGAGCGAATAGCGCGGGAAGTTGAAGTTGTCGGGGTCGCCGCCGAAGGTCGCCGCGCGCGCCTCGGGCGCCCAGGCGAGGCGCACGTCCGAATACTTGCGATAGGTATAGAGCTTGTACTGCCCGCCGCCGAACAGGGTCACGACCTGGCACCGGGTGGTCTCGGTATCGGGGCAACCCGCGGATTCGATCCCGGCGATCTTCGCGTCGCGCGCCTTGGTCAGCGCCTCGCCCGAGAGGCCGGCCATCGCGGCCATGACATCGCCGGTGACGTCCGCGATCGCGGTGACCACTTCGGCCTGCTGGCCCGGGCAGGTCAGCTCGTCCTCGCGCTGGCGGGCGGTGAACCCGTCGGCGAGGTAGTCCTTCGCATCGGTCGAGTTGTCGTAGAGGCAGCTCGCGATGCAGTGGTGGTTGGTCAGGATCAGCCCTTCGGGCGAGACGAAGCTGGCCGAACAGCCGCCCGTCAGCCGGACCGCGGAATTGCGCACGTGGTCCAGCCAGGCCTGGTCGGGCGCCCAGCCGTAGGTTTCGCGAACCTGCTCGGCAGGGAAGCCGTCGAACGTCCACATCCCCTCGTCCGCAGCGGCGGGCGCCGCGAAGAGGGGGACGGTCGCGGCAGTGGCGGCGAACAGGGCAGTGCGGATCCTCATGAGACAGTATCTCCCGAAACGTGTTGCGCGCGATCTGTTCTCCGCCCCGGCGCGAATGTCCAGCGATTTTCCGCCGGCGTCGTCTGCGCCCCGCGCGGCGCCGGCCGGGCTGCCGGGCCCTTCACCCGGCACGAAAACGCCCCCCGGCGCACGGCGCGCCGGGGGGCGAAGGGCCTGCCGCGGATGGGCGGTCAGGCCGCCTCGTGGTACTTCGCGTAAGTCACGTCGCTGCGATCGGCGTTCATCACCTTGGTCCAGGCCTTGACGAAATCGCGCACGAATTTCTCTTCGTGCCCGCTCTCCGCATAGACTTCGGCGATCGCGCGCAGCTGGCTGTTCGAACCGAAGATCAGGTCGGTCCGCGTCGCGCGCCATTTCTCGTCGCCGCTGGCGCGGTCGTGGCCGACGAATTCCTCGTCGCCGCTCTCGTCCACCACTTCCCAGGCGGTGTTCATGTCGAGCAGGTTGACGAAGAAGTCGTTGGTCAGCTGCCCCTTGCGATCGGTGAAGACGCCGTGTTCGCTGTCCTTGTAGTTGGCGCCGAGCACGCGCAGCCCGCCGACCAGCACGGTCATCTCGGGCGCCGACAGGCCGAGCAGGTGCGACCGGTCGATCAGCAGGTCCTCGGTCCGCACGCTCATCTTGGTCTTCAGGTAGTTGCGGAACCCGTCGGCATGGGGTTCGAGCGGCTCGAAGCTTTCCGCGTCGGTATGCTCGTCGCCGGCATCGCCGCGCCCGCCGAGGAACGGCACCTCGACATCGAAGCCGGCATCGCGCGCCGCCTTCTCGACCGCGGCGGTCCCGGCGAGGACGATCGCGTCGGCCATCGAGAGGTTGCCGCGCAGCGAATCGATCGTGCCCAGCACCTTGGCCAGTTCGTCCGGCTCGTTCACCGCCCAGCCTTTCTGGGGGGCGAGGCGGATCCGCGCGCCGTTGGCGCCGCCGCGATGGTCGGACCTGCGGAAGGTGGAGGCGGAGGCCCAGGCGGTCTTGACCAGCTGGCCGATCGACAGCCCGCTATCGAGGATCTTGTCCTTGAAGGCGGCGACGTCGCCGTCCGACGGCATCGTCCCGGCCGGGACCGGATCCTGCCAGATCAGGTCTTCTTCCGGCACGTCGGGGCCGAGATAGCGGACCTTGGGCCCCATGTCGCGGTGCGTCAGCTTGAACCAGGCCCGGGCGAAGGCATCGCGGAACGCCTCGTGGTCGTTGCGGAACCGCTCGGAAATCTTGCGATATTCCGGGTCCACCTTCATCGCCATGTCGGCGGTGGTCATCATGGTCGGGACCTTCCTGGAAGGATCGTGGGCCGCCGGGGCCATGTCCTCTTCCTTCTGGTCGATCGGCTGCCACTGGTGCGCGCCGGCCGGCGACTTGACCAGTTCGTACTCGTAATCGAGCAGCAGGCGGAAATAGTTGCCGGTCCATTCGATCGGGGTGTTGGTCCATGATCCCTCCAGCCCCGAGGTGATCGTGTGTTCGCCCATCCCGCTTTCGTAGCCGCTGGTCCAGCCCAGCCCCTGGAAGGCGATGTCGGCCCCTTCGGGGTCCGCGCCGACCAGCGAGGCGTCGCCCGCGCCGTGGCACTTGCCGAACGTGTGGCCGCCGGCGGTCAGCGCCACGGTTTCCTCGTCGTTCATCGCCATGCGGGCGAACGTCTCGCGGATGTCGCGCGCCGAACCCTCGATGTCGGGCTGGCCGCCCGGCCCTTCGGGATTGACGTAGATCAGCCCCATCTGGATCGCGGCGAGCGGGTTTTCGAGCTTGAGCTCCTTGTCGGGATCGATGCGGGTCTGCACGCCTTCGCTGACCCACTTTTCCTCCGTGCCCCAGAACACGTCGGTTTCGGGTTCGTAGACGTCCTTGCGCCCACCGCCGAAGCCGAAGACCGGGCCGCCCATCGATTCGATCGCGATATTACCGGTCAGCACGAACAGGTCGGCCCAGGAAATGTGCTTCCCGTACTTCTGCTTGATCGGCCACAGCAGGCGCCGCGCCTTGTCGAGGTTGGCGTTGTCGGGCCAGGAATTGAGCGGGGCGAAGCGCTGCTGCCCGCTGGAGGCGCCGCCGCGCCCGTCGCCGGTGCGATAGGTGCCCGCCGCGTGCCAGGCCATGCGGATGAAGAACGGGCCGTAATGGCCGTAGTCCGCCGGCCACCACGGCTTGCTGTCGGTCATCAGCGCCCTGAGGTCGCGCTTGATCCCTTCGTAATCGAGCGCGTTGAAGGCCTCGCAATAGTCGAAGTCGTCCTCCATCGGGTCGGCGTGAAGCTTGCCCTGGTGCAGGATCTCGAGCTGGAGCGCATCGGGCCACCAGTCGCGGTTGGTGCGGCCGAGCAGGCTCCGCACCCCGCCGTCGCCGCTGAAGGGGCAGCCGCCCCCGGGGATCGATCCAGTTGCTACGTCCATCTTGGCACCTCCAGTTACAAACGGCCGCGCGGCGGCCCGGCGAGTCGATACGGAGGGGAGGCTACGCCCGCACGACAATCGATCAAAGCAATTAAGACCTATCAGGCTTATCGATAAATGCGATCGAGAAAGGCCGTGTGCTCCCTCCCATAGGGAACAAGGGCCGAGCGGCGGCGGGGTTCCCGCGCGCGCCAGGGCACTTGCCGGTCCGCCGTGCGCGCCCTAAGCGGCCCGACGATGACCGACTATCCCAAGACCGGCCGCCTGATGCAGCGCGGCACCGACTTCCTCGGCTGCGAGACCGCGATCCTGTGCGGCGCGATGAGCTGGGTGTCCGAACGCAACCTCGTTTCCGCGATCAGCAACGCGGGCGGTTTCGGCGTGATCGCCTGCGGGGCGATGACCCCCGAGCTGCTCGACGCCGAAATCGCCGCGACGAAGGCGATGACCGACAGGCCCTTCGGCGTGAACCTGATCACGATGCACCCGCAGCTGTTCGACCTGATCGAGGTCTGCTCGCGCCACGGGGTCGGCCACGTCGTGCTGGCCGGCGGCATTCCGCCCAAGGGCAGCGTCGAGGCGATCAAGGGCGGCGCGAACCCGGCCCGGGTGATCTGCTTCGCGCCGACGCTGGCGCTGGCGAAGAAGCTGCTGCGTTCGGGGGCGGACGCGCTGGTGATCGAGGGGATGGAGGCGGGCGGCCATATCGGCCCGGTGTCCACCAGCGTCCTGGCGCAGGAGATCCTGCCCGCGCTGGCGGAGGAGCACGTGATCTTCGTCGCCGGCGGGATCGGCAAGGGGCACGCGATCGCAGGCTACCTGGAAATGGGCGCGGCCGGGGTCCAGCTCGGCACGCGGTTCGCCTGCGCGAGCGAGTCGATCGCCCATCCCGATTTCAAGAAGGCCTTCTTCCGCGCCAGCGCGCGCGACGCGATCGCCAGCGTGCAGGTCGATCCGCGCCTGCCGGTGATCCCCGTCCGCGCGCTGCGCAACAAGGGCACCGAAAGCTTCACCGCCAAGCAGATCGAGGTCGCCGGGATGCTCGACCGGGGCGAGGTGGAGATGGCCGAGGCGCAGCTGCAGATCGAGCATTACTGGGCCGGCGCCCTGCGCCGCGCGGTGATCGACGGCGATGTCGAAGGCGGCAGCCTGATGGCCGGCCAGTCGGTCGGCATGGTGCGCGAGGAGGAGCCGGTCGCGCAGATCGTCGCGACGCTGATGGCCGAGTGCGAAGAGGCGCTGGGGCGCCGCTGACATGGCCGAGCCGCTGGTCCTGACCCTGAGCTGCGCCGACCGGCCGGGCATTACCGCGCAGGTCACCGGCCTGCTGTTCGAACGCGGCGCCAATATCCTGGAGGCGCAGCAGTTCAACGACCGGGCGAGCGATGCCTTCTTCATGCGGATCGCCTTCGATCCCGGGGTCGGCGACGCCGGGGCCTTCCGCGCGGCCTTCGCCCCCTTTGCCGAACGGTGCGCGATGCGCTGGAAGCTGGTGCGGCGCGACCGGCCGCGCCGCGTGCTGATCATGGTCAGCAGGTTCGATCACTGCCTGGCCGACCTGCTCTATCGCTGGCGCATCGGCGAATTGCCGATCGAGCCGGTGGCGATCGTCTCCAACCACCCGCGCGAGGCGATCAGCCACACCAATATCGGCGACGTTCCCTTCCACCACCTGCCGGTGACCGCCGCGACCAAGGCCGAACAGGAAGCCGAAGTGCGCCGGATCGCGGACGAAACCGATGCCGAGCTGGTGATCCTCGCCCGCTACATGCAGATCCTGTCGGACGGGCAGGCGGCCCATTTCGCCGGGCGCTGCATCAACATCCACCATTCCTTCCTGCCCGGGTTCAAGGGGGCGAGGCCCTATCACCAGGCGCACGCGCGGGGGGTGAAGATGATCGGTGCGACCGCGCACTACGTCACCGCCGACCTCGACGAAGGGCCGATCATCCACCAGGACGTGGAACCGATCACCCATGCCGACAGCCCGGAAGAGCTGGTCCGCAAGGGACGCGAGATCGAGAGCCGCGTCCTGGCCGAGGCGGTGCGCCTCCATGTCGAGGAGCGCGTCGTGCTGAACGGCGCGCGCACGGTCGTCTTCCGCAACTGACCGGCGAGGCGAAAAAGCGGCCCGGCCGGAAACGTATCGCACGCCTGCGCCTTCTATCAGGCAGGAGGACGTGCAAATGGAATTCGATCCGAGCTTCTGGGCCGACAGCTCGCGCCTGTGGGAAGTGGTGGCGCTGTCGGTGGCGTTCTACGTCACGATCGTGCTGCTCACGCGCCTGTCGGGCAAGCGGACGACGGGCCAGATGAACAATTTCGACTGGATCATCACGGTCGCGGTCGGGAGCCTCGCGGCCAGCGGCATCCTGCTGCGCGACGTGTCCTATGCCGAGGCGACCGTGGCGATCGTGGCGCTGGGCCTGTGCCAGTACGCGGTGACCTTCGTTCTCGTGCGCTCGTCGAGCGTGACCAAGGCGATCAAGGCCGAACCGACCCTGCTGCTGCACAAGGGCGTCTATCTCGAAGACGCGATGAAGCGCACCCGGATCACCAAGTCGGAGATCGAATCCGCCCTGCGGCACGAGGGGATCCTAGATCCCGCGGGGGCGAACTGGGTCGTGCTCGAAACCGACGGCACGCTGGCGGTGATCGGGCGCGATGCGAGCGCGATCGGGGAAGCGGAAACGATGGACCACGTCGAGCGGCCCGACAACCTGCCCGCCTGAGGGGGCGGGCGGGGGCCGCCGCGAGGGGACGACGCTAGAGCTGGAGGATGACGGTCTTCAGCTCGGTATAGGCCTTCACCCCCTCGCTGCCGAGTTCGCGCCCAATGCCCGACTGCTTGTAGCCGCCGAAGGGCAGGGCGCTGTCGAGCATCGAGTGGCAATTGCCCCAGACGGTGCCCGACTTGATGCGCGCGGCGAGCTTGTGGAACGCGCCGACGTCGCGCGTCCAGACCCCGGCGCCGAGGCCGTAGAGCGTGTCGTTCGCCTGTTTCGCCACATCGTCGAGATCGTCGAAACGCTGGGCGACGACGACCGGGCCGAAGATCTCTTCCTGCACCACGCTCATCGACGGGTTCACGTCGACCATCACGGTCGGGTTGACGTAGTACCCGCCGTTCGCCGGGGCCGCGTCGCCGCCCATGGCCACGCTCGCCCCGTCCTTCTTGCCCGCCTCGATATAGCCCATCACGCGTTCGAACTGTTCGTGGCTGACCAGCGGGCCCATGCGCGCCTGCGGGTCGAGGCTGGGACGCGGGGCCCAGGCGGGGGCGGTCTCGGCAATCCCCTCGATCAGGCGGTCGAACACGTCCCTGTGGGCATAGAGGCGGCTGCCGGCGACGCAGACCTGGCCCGCGTTGAAGAAGATCGCGTTCGCCGCCCCGCCGGCGGCCGCCGCCGGGTCCACGTCGGGCAGGACGATCACCGGGCTCTTGCCGCCCAGTTCCAGCGTCACCCGTTTCAGGCTGTCGGTCGCGGTGCGGTTGATGATCTTGCCCACCTCGGTCGATCCGGTGAAGGCGACCTTGTCCACATCCGGGTGGCGCACCAGGCGGTCGCCGGCGGTCTCGCCCAGCCCGGTGACGATGTTCACCGCGCCCGCGGGGAAGCCCGCCTCTGCCACCAGGTCGGCCAGCTTCAGCGCGGTGAGGCTGGTCTGCTCGGCCGGCTTGAGCACCAGCGTGCAGCCGGCGGCGAGCGCGGGGGCGATCTTCTGCACCGCCATCAGCAGGGGGAAGTTCCACGGCACGATCTGCGCCGCCACGCCGACCGGCTCGCGCCGGGTATAGCTGTGGAACACGCCGCGCGGCGCGTTCGCCGGCTCGATCATCTCGCCGCCGATCTTGCTCGCCCAGCCGGCATGGTAATGCAGCATCGAGACCGCGCCGTTGACGTCGACCGCCTGGGCCATCGTCTTGGGCTTGCCGTTGTCGATCGCCTCCAGCTCGGCCAGCAGCTCCGCCTCGCGCTGGATCAGGTCGGCGAGCCGGTGGATCGTCGCTTCGCGCTTCATCGGCGGCAGGTCGGACCAGCGCCCGTCGTCGAAGGCGCTGCGCGCGGCGGCGACCGCGCGATCGACGTCGTCGGTGGAGGCATCGACGATCCGTGCCACCTCGCGCCCGCACGAAGGATCCTCGACCGCCAGCGTCTTGCCGTGCGAACTTTCGACCCATTCGCCGCCGATGAAAAGCTGCGGCTTGCGCGCGAGGAAATCCTTCGCCCCTTGCGAATATTCGAGCTGTTCGCGGCTGATGGCGGTCTGTTCGTTCATCTTTGTCTCTCCCGGCAAGAATCGGTCTTTCGCCGCAACCTACCACGCGTGCGGCCCATGCCAATCCGCGTTGCGCTTGCATCGCCGCGCGCGCGCGATCACGATGGCGCGATCGACCGGCAGCGAGCAGGGGCGAGGAGGCGACGATGTGCGACGAGGAGAAGCTGGCCCGCTGGGCGCGCGAGGGGATCAGCCGGCGGCAGTTCGCGGCGCTGGGCGGGGCGGCGGCGGTCGCCGCCTGCACGCCGCCCGGCTTCGGGGGCGATCTGCCGGTGCCCGCGTGCCGGCCGAGCTCGGGATGCGGCCCGGCGGCCCCGGCGACGATCGAGCGCGCGGTGCGCTTCGCCACGCCCGACGGGACGATGGACGGGTTCTTCGTCCACCCCGATAGCGGGCCGGCCCCGGCGGTCCTGTTCTGGCCCGACATCGCCGGCCTGCGCGAAGCGAAGCGCGCGATGGCCCGGCGCCTCGCCGCGCGCGGGCACGCCGTGCTCGTCGCCAATCCCTATTACCGCGACGTGGCGGGCGAACGCTTCGCCGATTTCGCCGAATTCGCGGGCAACGAGGGGTTCGCGCAGGTGCGCCCTTGGCGGGCGAAGCTGGACGCGGCCGCGATCATGCGCGACGCCGTCGCGGCGATCGGCTGGCTCGACGGGCAGGCGGCGGTCGACAGCACGCGCGGGGTCGGCACCCAGGGCTATTGCATGGGCGGGCCCTTCACGGTCTGGACCGCGGCGGCCGTGCCCGCGCGGGTTCGCGCGGCGGCGAGCTTCCACGGCGGCGGCCTCGTGCGCGAAGGCGAGCCGGCCAGCCCGCACAATCTGCTCGACCGCACCCGCGCCGCCTTCCTCTTCGCGATCGCGCAGGACGACGATGCCGAGGCGCCCGGGCACAAGCGCACCTTGCGCGAGGCCGCCGCCGCGGCGGGGCGGCCGGCGCAAGTGGAGGTCTATGCCGGCGACCATGGCTGGACCGTCCCCGATTCCCCCGCCTACGCCCCGGCCGAAGCCGAGCGCGCGTGGGAGGATCTCCTCGCGCTCTACCGCGACGCGCTGGCGTGAGGGCGGGATAAGTCCGAACGCTCGAAAAGCCGTCGCCCTGAACGTGGTTCGGAGTCCATTTCCCCTCCCGCATTGTAGGTGCCGGGCGGCACCATGGATGCTGAAACACGTTCAGCATGACGGGTGCGGGCGGCGGGAAGGCACGCTCTCCGCAACGCGAGCTCCTGCGAAAGCAGGAGCCCAGGATGGCGGGCGCTGGGGTTGCCTCTGGGTTCCTGCTTTCGCAGGAACTCGGCGTGGGTTGCATAGCGGAGCGCGGCACCCCGTTCCACCTTCCCGCAACGCGAGCTCCTGCGAAAGCAGGAGCCCAGGATAGCGGGCGCGGGGGCTGCCTCTGGGTTCCTGCTTTCGCAGGAACTCACGGGCGGAGTATCGTCCCCTTTGGAGGGTGCCCACGCCCGGTCATCCGCTGGCGCGTGCGGACGGTTACGCCGGGAGGAAAGGCAAGCGGACGGAACCGGCCGGTGCCGCCTGGGCATCACAGGATTGCCACCTGGGCGTCACAGGGTTGCCTTGGCAACATCCTTGCGAGTGGCGGGAGGGGTTGCCTTCAACCTCCCGCTCGGCCCTTCGAGG
>NZ_WTYO01000008.1 GCF_009827515.1 Pelagerythrobacter marinus
CGTTGTCGCTGACGATCATGCCGGGCTTGCCACGCTGGGCGATCAGCTCGGTCAGCTCGCGAACGACACGGCGACCAGAGATCGAGGTATCCGGCACCGCTGCGAGACACTCCCTCGTCACGTCATCGACGACGTTGAGCACGCGGAACCGCCTGCCAGACGCCATCTGATCGTGAACGAAGTCGAGGCTCCAGCGCTGGTTCGGTAAGGCGAGCACCGGAGCAGGTGCCCTCGTGCCGACTGCGCGCCTGCGGCTGCGTCGACGCCTCACCGCCAAGCCTTCCTCCTTGTAGAGCCTCTGGGTCTTCTTCCGGTTGATCATGATCCCCTCCCGACGCAGCAGGATATGCAGACGGCGATAGCCGAACCGGCGACGCTGGTTGGCCAGCTCCCGCAGCTTCTCTCGCAGACCGGCATCATCGTCCCGGGTGGAACGGTAACGCACGCTCTTGCGATCGGCATCGATGACACGGCACGCCCGCCGCTCGCTCATCCCGTGGCATGCCTGAAGATGAGCGACAGCTTCCCGCTGCGCGGCGGGCGTCAGAACTTTTTTGCCAGAAGATCCTTCAGCGCAGCCTTGTCCAACATCGCATCGGCCAGCAACCGCTTGAGCTTGGCGTTCTCGCTCTCCAGCTCCTTGAGCCGCCGGGCATCGGATACCTCCAGCCCGCCATACTTCGACTTCCAGTTGTAGATCGTCGCTTCCGAAACCCCGTGTCGCCGGGCCAGGTCGGCGGTCTTCGCTCCCGCCTCCGCCTCCTTGAGCACGCCGATGATCTGCTCTTCTGAAAACCTCGTTCTCTTCATCTCGTCCGTCCTTCTGTCAGGGCCGGACTCTAATCCAACTTGGAGGAAAATCAGGGGGTCACGTCAGAGCTTCTGACGCTCGAGGATGCATTGAGCCGGACAGGCGTGGTCGGCGAAACTGCAGACCCCGAATTAAACCCGCGCATCGTCGGTCCGCGGGCGGAGGCCGAGGCAGCACAGGCGCTAGTCGGTCAGGCGCGGCTGCGGCCCAATCCTGAAGTATCGCTCGAGGTTGAGAACATCGCCGGTAGTGGTGCATTCTCGGGACTCAGCGCAACCGAATATACGCTTGCTGTCGGCCAGCAGCTCGAACTTGGAGGCAAGCGTGGCGCGCGCGTGGAGGCTGCACGGGCACAGGCGCAGCTGGCAGGCTTGCGAGCCGACCTCGCCGATGTCGAGCTCAGCTTTCTCGTTCGTGAGCGCTACGTTGCGGCAGTTGCGGCTGCCTCGCGTGTCGCACTCGCTCGCGATGTGGTTGAGCGGAACGAAGAACTCGCCCGCATAGCCGGTGTGCTGGTCGAAGTGGGCCGCGAACCGCCTCTACGCGCATTGCGCGCAGAAGCGGCCCTGGCGGAAGCACGTGCCGAGCTTCAAGCGGCGCAAGCAGCCAGTCTCGCGGCGCGCACGGCGCTCGCCTCGCTTTGGAGCGACCAGGAAGCGCCGCCGCTCGTTCCGACCGACTTTCCCGAAATCGTGCCTCCGGGCATCGTAATGGCCTCGGCGACGGGGCTGCAATTACAAGTAGCGCGAGCCGAAAGCACCGCCGCAGCCGCCGAGATCGATCGTGAGCGCAGCTTGCGCATTCCCGATCCTGTCGTATCCGCCGGTGTTCGCCGCTTTGAGGAAAGCAACGACAGTGCCTTTCTTGTCGGCGTCTCGATACCGCTTCCTTTCCGCAATCGGAACCAGGGTAACATCGCTGCTGCCGAGGCTAGGCTGCGGGCCGCCAATGCCCGCGAGGCAGTTGCGCTCGCTGACTTCGAACAGTCCATAACCCGCGCTCGTGCCGAATATCTTGCCGCCGAAGCGCGCGTCGAGACACTTTCCACGACATCACTCCCCCAGGCTGAAGAGGCGCTGCGGCTTGTTCGCATCGGGTATCGCAACGGTCGCTTTCCGCTGATCGAGGTGTTGAGCGCAGCCGAAGCGCGTGACGCCATACGCGAGGCGTTGATCGCCGCGCAGCAAGACCGGGGACAAGCTGCCGCCGAACTGATCAGGCTGGCCGCACAATGAGGAACCTCCCAATGAACCGCAGAAAACTGGCGATCGTCGCCGGAATCGTCATACTCGCCGCGGCACTGCTATTATTGCTGTGGCCTGACTATCAAGCTGATCCTCTTGCAGAAAACGAAGCCGCCGAAACTGAATTGCCAGAAGGCCTCGTTCTGATCGACGAAGAACAGATCCGCACGGCAGAGATCGAGGTCGCCGCAGTGCAGGCCGGTGCTGCAGTCGAACTGGTCTTCCCAGCGACCGTTGCGGCGAGCCCGACCGCAAGTGCAAGAATCGATGCGCGCGCTTCGGGCGTCGTCCGCAGCGTTGGCAAGACGCTTGGCGACTATGTCCGCAAAGGCGAGACTGTTGCACGGATCGAAAGCGCCGATGCGGCGGCACTCGCTTCCCAGCTTAGTTCCGCCCGCGCCCGCGTGACCGAGCTTTCGGCAGCCTATGAGCGGGAGCGTCGTCTTTTTGAAGCTAACGTGACAGCGCGCCAAGATCTCGAAGCGGCGCGCGCCAATCTTGACGTTGCCCGTGCCGAATTGAACCGTGCGCAGGCTGCTGTCGCTGCAGCGGGTGTAAGTGGTGATGGACGTTCGCTTGCGGTGACGAGTCCACTCTCGGGCCGCGTCACCGCTGCCCCGATCGTGCTCGGCTCGTTCGTCGATGCCGGTGAAGAACTCTACCGCGTGGTCAATCCGAACGGCCTTCAGGTAGAAGTTGCGCTGCCTTCCGAAGATGCCGCGCGCATTCAGCCTGGCGATGAAGCCGCGGTGATCGTGGGGGATGGCCGCGAGATCGGCGCACGTGTCCGATCGGTCACGCCTTCGCTCGATCCGGAGAGCCGCAGTGCCACCGCCGTGCTCAGTCTCACACGCGCTGTTCCCGGCCTCCAGCCCGGTTCGTTTCTCCAGGTACGCATTCGCCCGTCAGGCGAAGTCGACCAGAGCCGCATCACGGTTCCAGAGGACGCCGTGCAAGTGCTCGAAGGGCGCGATGTCGTTTTCGTGCGCACACAGCGCGGGTTCCAGGCGCGTGAAGTGGCCACAGGCAGCCGGTCCGCCGGAATGGTGACGATACTGTCCGGTCTTGAGCCGGGGCAACAGATCGCGACCGACAATGCCTTTCTGCTGAAGGCCGAACTCGAAAAGGAGAACGTCGAAGATGACGACTGATCATGTATCGACGCCTTCGGATGAGGGCAGCCACCGCCATGGCCTGATCGGGATGGTGCTGGATATCGCCGTGCGTTTTCGCTGGGCGATCATCGCTCTAACCATACTTGCTGCGATCTACGGCGCGCTCAATTTGTTGCGTTTGCCGATCGATGCGGTGCCTGACATCACCAATACGCAGGTCCAGATCAACACCACCGCGCCTGCGCTCTCGCCTTCGCAGGTCGAGACGCAAGTAACTTTTCCCATCGAGACCGGATTGGCCGGGATTGAGGGATTGGAGATGACTCGCTCGATCTCGCGCAATGGCTTCAGCCAGGTCACCGCTATCTTCGAGGAAGGGACCGATCTCTATTTCGCGCGGAGCCAGGTAAACGAGCGTCTTGCACCAATCGGTGCTTCGCTGCCTGAGGGAGCGGAGCCCACCATGGGGCCGATTTCCACCGGCCTTGGCGAAGTGCTGATGTATACGATCGAGTATGAGCACCCCGGTGGCAAGGGTGCGACCACTGGCGGCCGGACAGGCTGGCAGTCCGATGGCAGCTTTATCACCGAACGTGGCGACCGCCTCGAAAGCGATGTCGCCAAGGCGGCCTATCTGCGCACTGTGCAGGACTGGGTCGTCGCACCGCTGATGCGTTCAGTCGACGGCGTCGCCGGGGTGGACTCAATCGGAGGCTTTGAAAAGCAATTCCTTGTTCAACCCGATCCGGCCCGTTTGACCGGCTACGGTTTGTCCTTCGACTCTCTGATCGATGCGCTCGAGGCGGCCAATCTGGCGGCCGGTGCCAATTTCGTCGACCGCGCAGACGAGGCTCTGCTTGTAAGGGTCGATGCGCGGCTTGGCGGGATCGCGGATATCGAGCAAGCAGTCGTCGCCACCCGCGAAGGTGTGCCTATCCGTATAGGTGATGTCGCCGATGTCGAGATCGGTGGCGACCTGCGAACAGGCGCCGCATCGTTAAACGGCGAAGAAGCCGTGGTCGGAACGGTTCTGATGCGCAGCGGTGAGAACAGCCGCACGGTATCGGCTCAGGCAGCCGAACGACTTGAAGAAGTCCGTGACTCGCTCCCTGCGGGGGTAGAGGCCGATATCGTCTATAACCGGTCGTCTCTTGTCGATGCGACCATAGCCACAGTCGAGAAAAACCTGCTCGAAGGCGCGCTGCTGGTCATTGCGGTGCTATTCCTCCTACTTGGCAACATCCGCGCCGCGATCATAACGGCACTGGTTATCCCAGTCTCCATGCTGATGGCAGCGGTCGGTATGAACCGGCTCGGCGTGTCGGGCAATCTGATGAGTCTCGGAGCGCTCGACTTCGGCCTTATCGTCGATGGCGCGGTGATCATTGTCGAGAACAGCGTCGCACGTCTCGCGGCGCGACAACACCGGGAGGGGCGACTTCTCACCTTGGGCGAGCGGCTCACCGAAACACGCCTTGCGGCGCAGGAAATGATCAAGCCGACCGTCTACGGGCAGGCGATCATCTTCCTCGTCTTCGCCCCGCTGCTCACTTTTACCGGAGTCGAAGGCAAGACGTTCTCGCCAATGGCGATCACGATGATGCTCGCGCTGGCGTCGGCCTTCGTGCTTTCGCTGACCTTCGTTCCGGCGATGATCGCGGTCCTGCTCAACAAGAAGCTCACCGAAAAGGAGGTGAAGCCCATTCGCTGGTCGAAGGAGCGTTATGGCCCAGCGGTTCGCAAGGCCATTGCGCGGCCTTGGCCGGTTATCGGCACCGGTTTCGGCATCTTCGCGGTTGCAGCTGTCGCCTTTAGTCTTCTGGGGAGTGAATTCACTCCACAGCTCGACGAAAGGGATCTCCTAGTCCAGTCGATCCGCATTCCTTCGACCCCCATCGAACGCTCGGTCGAAATGCAAAGACGGGTTGAAGACCGGCTCGTTGGTTTTCCTGAAGTTGAACTGGTTTTTTCGAAAACCGGTACCGCAGAAGTGGCGAGCGATCCCATGCCGCCAAATATCTCGGATGCCTTCGTCATACTTCGCCCGCGGGACGAATGGCCCGACCCCTCCAAGAGCAAAGAAGAGCTCATATCAGAAATAGAGGAGGAGCTCGGCGGTTTAGTTGGAAATCTGTATGAATTCACCCAACCTATCGAAATGCGCTTCAACGAATTGATTGCCGGTAGCCGCAGCGATCTGGCCGTTAAGATCTATGGCAACGATCTGGCGCAATTGACAGCCGCAGCTGATGACGTGGCCGGTGTTTTGCGGCAGGTCGAAGGTGCGGCAGACGTTCGCGTTCAACAAGTTACCGGCTTTCCCACACTCGACATCGCTTTCGATCGTCCGGTCATCGCACGATATGGGCTAACCGTCGAAGACGTGGCTCAGTCGGTCGCCATTGCGCTAGGCGGACGGCCTGCGGGTCTGGTGTTCGAAGGCGATCGGCGGTTCGACGTCGTCGTGCGTTTGCAAGATGCCACCCGAAACGATTTCGACCAGCTCGGCGCTCTCCCGATCGTCCTTGAAAACGGCGTGACGGTTCCGCTGCGAACATTGGCTGATTTCGAAGTGGTTGATGGCCTCGCCGAGGTCCGCCGTGAACAAGGGCGGCGGCTGGTGATCGTCTCGGCCAACGTGCGCGAACGCGATCTCGGGTCCTTCGTCCAAGAAGCACAGGCCGGGGTCGAAGCGCAGGTTGATCTGCCACCTGCATCTTTCATCGAATGGGGCGGCCAGTATCAGAACCTTCAAGAAGCACAGGCAAGGCTTGCGATCGTGGTGCCCATCTGTTTCGCTATGGTCCTCCTGCTCCTTTATCTGGCGCTTGGCGGATGGATCCCGGCCCTCGCGGTGTTTAGCGCCATTCCTATGGCGCTTGCAGGAGGCGTGTTCGCTCTGGTGCTGAGGGGCATGCCCTTCTCGGTCTCTACCGCGGTCGGGTTCATTGCACTCTCAGGTGTGGCGGTGCTCAACGGTCTCGTCATGATGACCGCGATCCGGCAGCGTCTCGAGAGAGGAATGCCGCTCGACGAAGCTATTGCCGATGGCGCGCTTGCACGTCTGCGACCGGTGTTGATGACGGCGCTGGTGGCTTCGCTCGGCTTCGTGCCTATGGCACTCGCTACCGGAACCGGGGCCGAGGTGCAACGTCCACTGGCGACGGTGGTGATCGGTGGGCTGATCACGGCAACCGCGCTGACGCTGTTCGTTCTTCCTGCAATAGCGCGGCTTGTGCTGCACCGTTCTGATGACGAGCGCAGCTGGCGCGAGAAATGGTGGGACCGTCTGCGGCGCAACGTAACGCGCGAGGAGCGGCGGGAATTAAAAAATGTAACATGACCGTACAGAGTTGGAGACGTCGAATGTTGGAAATTACCGAAGACAAACCATCGACCGGACTACAAGTCGGAGGAACATCTGAAAGTTTTGACCAAGACCTTTTTGTGGGTCGGTTCACGCCGGCTGCTGCCAAAGTTTCATGCCGGAGCGGAGGGAGTACCACATGAGCGGCGAAGGAGAAGTTGAGCTCGACTCGGCCGATAAGCGACGTACACTTTGGATCGTTTTATGGCTCAATGTGGCGATCGCTATAGGTTTTTTCATTGTTGGATATTTTGCTGATTCCAACGGATTGCTTGCAAACGGCTTGGACAATTCGTCCGACGCGATAGTCTATCTGTTAAGCCTTCTGGCACTAACCCGTTCTCGAACCTGGAAGCGCGGTGCCGCGCGCTTTTCTGGTATCATGCTCCTCATCTTCGCTGGCGGCGTCATCGCCGATGCTTTCCGACGCTTTGTGGAAGGCTCCGATCCGGGCGGCGTCATGATGATGGTGATGGCGGCGGTGGCCGGCGTGGTGAATCTCGTCTGCCTGCGAATGCTTCAGAACATGAAGAAGAAGGACGTCAATCTGCGCGCTGCCACGACCTTTAGCTTCAACGATTTCATCTCTAACGGCGGGATCATCATTGCGGGCATCATCGTCATGCTTACCGGCGCGAACTGGCCCGATCTTGTCGTGGGTGTCGCCGTTGCGGGTATCGCGCTTTACGGCGGCATCGACATTTTGCGAGATGCGCATAAGGATCGCCATGACGAAGAGGGTACCGAGCACCGCAAGGGCGACGAATTTGGCAGATAACCGGCCAAGGTGGTTATATTTGCGACGCGTTTGACATCCGGCTGCGAACCCTTGGTTATCTACATTGCTGATGCAGTCGGAACCCAAGCCTCCGCTATAAGAGGCGACGCCGGACAGAAATCTCAGAACGGGATAGCTTCTACGCCCCACAGGTGGCCGACATGCGCGGAACTAACACTCGGAATGCCTCGTTTCCACCATTGAAAGCTCGATTACGAATGAGGAGATAAGCCATGAAAGCCCAAGATGTAATGACAGCTAACCCCGCATGCTGCAGTCCATCGAGCACCGTGCAAGAGGCAGCTTCATTGATGGTCGATAATGATTGCGGCGAAATCCCCGTTGTCGATGATTCCGGTGCGTTGGTGGGCGTGGTGACCGACAGGGACATCGCCTGCCGCTGTGTTGCCAAAGGCAATTCCTCCGACCAACGCGTTGAGGAGGTGATGACATCATCACCTGTTACTGTCACCGCCGATGCAAGCGTCGACGAATGCTGCACCAAGATGGAAGACAATCAGGTTCGGCGGCTTCCGGTGGTCGATGACGAAGGCAAATGCTGCGGCATCGTTGCGCAGGCCGATATCGCCAGAAGCGCAGCTGAGAAGGAAACGGGTGACCTCGTGCGCGAGGTATCCGAAGCTAGTTCGGAGCCAGCTTCGGCGGGATGCTGCTAGTCGCAAAAGACTATTTATTTTACGCGCTTAAAGCGGACGGGGCGATCTGATCGGTCCCCGTCCGCAATCGCTCGTTACTTGCCAATCGCCTCGCCCCCGACTATCCCGGGCCGGTGAAGTTCATTCGTACCTTGACCTTGATCCTGTCCGTCGTCAGAACATTTGGCGCAGATCGCTGCGTAAATTAGCGGAGTGTGGGCCTCGTTCTGGGGTTGATATTAAGCGGCGAGCCTGCGGTGCTGCAAGCGCCGATGTTCGATGGTCTGTCGCTTGATCCTTTCGCGCTGTTTGATGATGGCGGGTGCCTTGCCGAGGTAGGTATCGGCGGGTGTCACGTTGTCGAGGCTCTCGTGGTAGCGGCGGTGATTGTAATGTTCGACGAACGCCTCGATCTCCTGCTCGAGATCGCCGGGCAGGAAGTAGTTTTCGAGAAGGATGCGGTTTTTCAGGGTCTGGTGCCAACGTTCGATCTTGCCCTGGGTTTGCGGATGGAACGGGGCGCCGCGCACATGGGTCATCTTCTGGGCCTCGATATATTCCGCCAGCTCGCCCGCGATGTACTGGGACCGTTGTCGCTGAGCAGCCTGGGCTTGTGCAACACGGTGGCGCTGTCGCAGCCCGAAGCCGCAAGAGCGAGGTCCAGCGAGTCGGTGACGTCGCTGGCGCACATGGTGGAGCACAGGCGCCAGGCGATGATGTAGCGGGAGTAATCGTCGAGCACGGTCGACAGATACATCCAGCCCCACCCGATGATTTTGAAGTAGGTAAAATCGGTCTGCCACATCTCGTTCGGGCGTGTGGTCTGCGTGTGGAACGCCTCGGCCGCCTTGATCACGACATAGGCCGGGCTGGTGATCAGATCGTGGGCCTTGAGCAGGCGGTAGACCGTGGCTTCCGACACGAAGTAGCGCTTCTCGTCGGTGAAGCGCACGGCCAGTTCGCGCGGTGACAACTCGGTCTGCTCCAGCGCCATCTCGATGATCTGGCCGCGGATATCGTCCTCGATCCGGTTCCATACCCGGCTCGGCGCCGATGGCCGATCCTCCAGCGCCTCCGGCCCGCCTTCGCGGTAGCGGTCATACCAGCGGTAGAAGGTCCGGCGGGCGATGCCGAGCCCGTCCAGCGTGCGTTTGGCAGGCAGGTGCGACTGCTCGACGATCCTGATGATCTCGAGCTTCTCGGATGCTGGGTATCTCATGCGTCGTCGTCCCCATCCGCGATCATGCTTTTTTTAAGCAGGCGGTTCTCGATAGTGAGATCGGCCACGCATTCCTTCAGGTCGCGCGCCTCGCGGCGCAGGCCCTTCACTTCGTCCGTCGTGGCGGCACGGGCGGTGTCGCCCGCCAAGCGACGCTTGCCGGCTTCCATGAACTCCTTCGACCAGGTGTAATACAGGCTCTGCGCGATACCTTCCCGTCGGCACAGCTCGGCAATGCTGTCATCGCCGCGCAGGCCATCGAGCACGATCCGGATCTTGTCCTCGGCCGAGAAATGCCGGCGGGTCTGGCGCCGGATGTTCTTCACCACCTGTGCCGCAGGAGCCTTGGCTGGCGATTTTGCATTGGAGGATTTGGGCTTCATCTTCGTTCCTTCGTCACTACGACGAAGCCCAAATCCTCCTTAAATCACAACCTCAAATCTGTGCCATTGGTGCTGACGGCGGACAGCGGGGATCGTATCTACGTCAATGGCACGCAAAACGCGGTGTTTGACGCTCGGACCGGTCAGTTACGCTTGCGGATCCTCAATGGATCGAACGCACGCTTCTACGATTTCTCGCTGTCCGGTGGTCAGACCATGGAGCTCATCGCGAGCGATAGCGGCTTGCTGGATCGCCCGCATGCGGTCCGCTCGCTCAGGCTCGCACCGGGTGAGCGGGCGCAGATCCTCGTCGATCTTTCCGAAGGGCGCCCACTCAGCCTTGTGGCGACCAGTCCGGACAATTCGATGGGCATGATGGGAGGCGACGGCGGCGGTATGATGGGAGGCGGTATGGGCCGACGGCGCGACGATGCCCGGATGGACGAGCCGTTCCGCGCCCTCGATATCAGGCCCGCCGGCTCCTCGCCGCGAAGGATTCTTCCGCCGCAGCTTGCCGCGCTCCCAGCACTCAACCCTTCACTTGCAGTGCGAACCCGGCGGTTCGTGCTCGATATGGGAATGAGGGGCGGCGGGATGTCTATAAATGGTGCCAACATGGACATGAATGTCATCAACCAGCGGGTGCCCGTCGACCAGTGGGAGATTTGGGAGATCGCCAATGCCTCGATGATGGCCCATCCCTTTCATATCCATAATGCGCAGTTTCGCGTGATCGATCGCGGCGGCCGCACGCCGCCGCCGCTGGAAACGGGATTCAAGGATACGGTCGTCGTCAATCCGCGCGAGCAGGTGCGCGTGCTCCTGCGCTTCGCGGAACATAACGATCCGGACCTGCCTTACATGTATCACTGCCACATTCTCGAACATGAGGACGCAGGCATGATGGGACAGTTCGTCGTGGTGAAGAGCTAGAAAGGAGTTCGCATGAGCAAGGAGGACAGCGTTATTAAGGGCACAGCGAACGATCCGGTCTGCGGTATGCGCGTTACGGTCGAGGGCGCCAAACAGAGGCCCGCCACGAGGGCTCTGAGCATTATTTCTGTTCATCGCGCTGTCTCGACAAATTCGAGATTGATCCCGAGCTTTATCTCTCACGAGCGCATCTCGACGCGGTGGAGGACTTGCCGACCGGCATGATTTACACCTGCCCGATGCATCCCGAGATACGTTCAACGGAGGGCCATTCGGAGAGGTATTTTATTGAATAGCGCCCCGATCCACGAACAGCCATAGCAATCGATATCGACAATCTCTTCGATACGTCAAACCAACGGGAACGGTTGATGTTTTTTCCGAGCTGTGCCCGGATCAACCGCTAGAGAGTTTCGTGAGCGAAACCGCCATCTGAACTTCGGCATCACGTTGAAGCGCAGCTTCGGCAGCGCCAACACCCCCACCAAGCAGTGTACGCCTCGAGCTTCTAACTCCAAGACGGGTCTCCCTTAAGGGTGTCCGCTTTCGGGCGATTGCGATTAGTTCCCAAATGCCCGGATGGAGGGCGCGAAGCTGCTGTTGCGTGAAATGCAATTGGCGGCTGTGCCATTTTGAGCAGGTTGGATACAGCTACACCGGTCGTGTGGAAGCCTGTGGATAGGCCGATCAAATGGCAGAGATTGGGCCGGAAGCGGAAAGGCAGCTTTTATATCTTTGAGCGGATTATGCGGACAGCGACTGCTGACCGAATCGCAAGCCGGTGCATTAGAGAATGGTCTGGAGAAACCCCTCTTGGCATAGACTTTTGCCGTCGTTGAAACGCCCCTGCAGGACAGTCAACACGGAGCCGAGAGCCACAAACTAAATCGGTTTGCTATTTAGCGCGCCTTTCCTACCATCCAGAGATGGCGAGAGAAACCTTTACGATTGAGGGCGCAGGCGCGATTTCTCTTACAGCCGAGGCTGAGGGGGATGCCTACGCCATACCCGTCCTTCTTGCGCACGGCGGCGGGCAGACACGGCGCGCGTGGAGAAGGGTGGTCAGCGAGCTGGCTCAAGCCGGCTTTCGCGCAATCGCCTTCGACATGCGCGGTCACGGAGACAGCGATTGGTCGCCATGCGGAGCTTATGAAATGCGCGACTTCGCGGCGGATCTGGTCGCTGCAGCGTCGCGCCTGGACCAGAAGCCAGCGCTGGTCGGCGCTTCACTGGGCGGGCTCGCCGGACTGATTGCCGAAGGGGAGCTTGCTCCAGGTAGCTTTGCTTCGCTCACATTGGTCGACATTGCCCCGCTTATGGAACCCAGCGGTGTGATGCGCGTGGTTGGTTTCATGGAAGAGCATGTCGATAGCGGCTTCGCCTCACCAGAGGAGGCGGCCGACGTGATCGCTCGCTACATGCCGCATCGTCCCAGGCGGGGCGCGAGCGATGGTCTGAAAAGCTATCTGCGGCAGAAGCCGGATGGGCGCTTCTATTGGCACTGGGACCCTGTGTTTATCCGTAATATAATGTCAGCCAGACAAGGCGACCCAGACAGCCAAGAACGTCAATCGGCAATGCTGAGCCAAGCTGCGGCGAATCTCACGCTTCCGCTTCACCTCATCCGAGGCGGCTCTAGCGACCTTGTTTCCGAAGAGGCCGTTTTGCATCTGCGACAACTCGCCCCCCATGCAGAATACACCGATATTGCCGATGCCACGCACATGGTCGTGGGCGATGCGAACGATGCCTTTTCCGCCGCTATCGTCGATTTCCTAGGGCGCTATCACTCATCCGATACGGCTCAGCCACAGGGGACGAGGGAGCTATGATCGATCGAGAGCGCTTGCAGGAAATGCTGAATATCGCGCCGTTTCACCGATGGCTTGGGCTGGAGATTGCAACATGCTCCGACCAGTCAATCTCGATCACCATGCCATGGCGCGAAGAGATCGTGTCGAACCCTATGATTGGGTCGGCGCATGGAGGGGTCCTGGCTTCACTGGTCGACCTCACCGGGCTTTATACTCTGCTTGCCGGGGGCGTCGCGGCGAGAGCGACGGCCGATCTGCATGTCGATTACCACCGTCCTGCAACCTCAGGACCTCTCACTGCTCACGGACAGATCGTGAAGATCGGGCGACAGATTTCGGTGGCGGAAACCCGGGTTCTCGAGCCCGACGGCAAGTTGGTCGCCAGCGGCAGGGGCGCTTACTTCTCGTCAACCGGATCAATTGATCAGCGCCGCGGGACTATTGATCTCGAACAGGCTCTTGCCACCCAAGGCCCAGCGACTTCTGCAGCGCAATCCACGACAGCGTAAGGGCGCCTCTTGCCCGGACGAGGTCTCCTGAGGCCTGCTGCTGTTCTCGCAGGGCCCGGTTGAGGTCAGCCTTCGAGATCGCTCCTGCGGCAAAACGTTGGCGGTTCAGGTCTGCCGCGACGTCAGCCTGCTTCTTGATTTGCATACTGGCAGCGAGCGCAACACGCTGCTGGCCGAAGCGAGCCAAGGCACGTTCGGCGTCTTGCAGTGCCAGAAGCACCGTCTGCTGGTAATTGGCGACTGCTTCGTTGCGCGCTGCCCCGGCTTGGTCGATCGCAGCGTCTACCCTGCCGAAATCCAGAAAATTCCACTGGAGGCGCGGAATCGCGAGTGCGGAGAAATCGCCGACATCGACAACGTCGTCCAACGAGGATCCGCCGAGGCCCAGGATCCCTGTGAAGGACAATTTCGGGAACCGCGCCGCCTCGGCCACCCCGATCCGCGCCGTCGACGCGGCAAGAGACCGTTCGGCCGCCCTTATGTCAGGCCGACGCGCCACCAGGCTTGCCGGATCGCCGATCGCGACCTGCTCTGGCGGCATGGGAATGGAATGCGCAGTCGTGAGCGCTGCATCAACTGATCCCGGCACCTGTCCGGTCAGTATAGCGAGTGCATCAGACAGGACTGCGATATCCGCTTCAGCTTCGGCAAGTTGTGACTTGAGCATCTGCAGTTCGGCATTCGCGGTGCCTACCGGGAAAAGCGGCAATGCACCGCGCTGATAGCGTTGGTATGTCAGCGCCAGGATCTCTTCCTGCAACGAAATCTGCGCCTCAAATTGTTCTGCGCGGAATTGGGCCTCCCGCAAATTGACGTAGGTGCTGGCCACTTGGGCAGTCAACTGGACCTTTGCGTCCTCTGCATTGGCCACCGTTGCAGCAGCTTGGGCATTGCTGGCTTCAATGCGCCTGCGCGAGCCACCGGCGAACTCCAGCTCCCAGTTGGCGTTAAGGCCCACATTGAAAAAGCTGAGCGAGTCATCGGTTTCTGCGTCGGAATTGGTTTGCTCTGACGGGGGGGGCGCCCCGCCTTGAATGTCGAGACCAGGAAGCCGGCCCTGCACGGTGGTGGCCTGTGCCCCAAGCGATGGCATTCGACCCGCACGGTCTTGCCTGATGGATGCCCGTGCCTGGGCAATGCGCGCCTGCGCTGCGGCGAGCGAAGGGTTGCCGGACAGCGCAGCCTCCACCAGCCGCGTCAACTCGGGATCGCCGAGCAGCAGCCACCATTGAGCGACAACCGGATCAGATGCGCTCACATCACTGCCAGCGCGCACAAAGCGAGTGCCCGTGTCTGCTGACACAACTTCCGGGGGGCCTGCATAATCGGGCCCTGCCGTGCATCCAGCTAGCAAGGCGATAGTGATAATCGGAGGTAGCAAGTGGCGCATCGTGTAGGGCTCAGTGCATCGAAAGGGAGACATTTTTTGGAAGCGGCCTCAGGAAGAGGACCAGCGGAACCGTCGCGAGGGTCAGAATCCCCATAACCAGGAACACATCATTGTAGGTCATTATGAACGCCTCGCGTTGGAGGGTGCGGCTCAGGACGGCCATCGCCCCCTCCATGCCGCCGAAGTTTCGCGCCAGCCCGTCGAGATAGTCCTGTAGCGAAACGCTGTTCGCATTCAGGGTCTCTTCCATCCGCCGGCTATGATGCCAGATCCGCTGGTCCTGGAACGATGCCAGTGCCGAAAGAGCGAAAGAGCCACCGAGATTGCGGGCCGCGTTGAAAATGCCCGAGGCATCGCCCGCGTCTTCCTTGGCCACCGACGCAACCGTTGCCTGATTCAGGAACATCATCGCAAGTATCATTCCGGCCCCGCGGATAAGCTGACTTTCAGTGAAGACAGCGCCGCCGGATTCGGCGGTCAGACTCGTGCTGACAAAGCAGCTGATCGCCATCAGCAGCATTCCGGTGCCGACGGCAATGCGGATGTCCACCTTGCGGATCATCAGGGGCAGAACCGGCATCAGGAGAAAGGCCGGGACACCCATCCAGAAGATGACCAGTCCCGTCTGAAAAGCATTATAGTCAGAGATGATCGCGAGGAACTGGGGGATAACGTAGGTTGAACCATACATCACCATGCCCAGGGCGAGCGCCATGATCGCGACGCTGGCGAACTGTCGATTGAACAGGAGCCGAAGTTTCAAGACCGGCTTGCGTGCTTTCACTTGTCCGTAAATCAAACAGGCAAAGCCGATAATGGTCACCATCGTTAGCAAGCGAATGAGAGAGGATTCAAACCATTCCTCGCGGTGGCCCTCCTCAAGGACGACCGTAAGTCCGCCCAGCCCCAAGATAAGCCCGACAATGCCCGCCCAATCGGCGTCCGTGAGATATTCCCACTTGGGCTTCTCGTGAGGCAGCCCGATAAACAGCAAGAGCAGCAGGATTGCGCAGACTGGCACATTGACGAAAAAGGCATAGTGCCAGCTCAGGTTCTCGGTCAGCCAGCCGCCGATCAATGGCCCCATCACGGGGCCAAGAACCACAGTCATGCCGAACAGGGCCATTCCGATTGGCTGTTGGTGCGGCGGCAATCGTTTAGCCACAATAGTCATTGCGGTCGGAATGAGGACTCCGCCCATGAAGCCCTGGCCCGTTCGGCCAATGATCATGGTCGTAAGGTCGGTGGCTACACCGCATAGCACCGAAAATGCGGTGAACGCGCTGACCGCGATGATGAGGAGGGTTCGCAGACCGAACAGCCGTTCCAGCCAAGCGCTCAGCGGAATGACGACGATTTCAGCAACGAGAAATGACGTAGCAATCCAGGTGCCTTCGGCGCCTGTGGCACCGATCTCGCCCTGAATGACGGGGAGTGCGGAATTGACGATTGATATGTCCAGCGTCGCGAGCATGGCGCCGAGCGCGCCCGCGGCCACAGCGACCCAGGCAGTCACGTCTGCGTTCTTTCGGCTCCCGGCCGGCCCGATCGAAGTGTCCTGCGCTGCCAGTATCTCGGTCATTGAGTCCGACTCGAGATCTCTTCCAATTCGCCGGCAGCATTCCGGGTGTCGACCGTAGCCACTACCGACATGCCGGGAACGAGCAGACGCCGCACTTCAGGGGGAGCATCGATAGCGATGCGGACGGGTATCCGTTGAACGATCTTGGTAAAGTTGCCGGTGGCATTTTCGGGGGGGAGGATGGAAAATTCCGCGCCCGTTCCCGGCGATATGCTGACCACTCGTCCCGCGATCTCAAGGCCTGGCAGGGCGTCAACTTCGAGCCTGACGCTCTGGCCGGCCCGGATGAGGCCGACCTGCGTTTCTTTGAAGTTCGCGGTCACGTAGATCGCGTTCACCGGAACCACCGTCATCAAACGTTGACCCGGTTGCACGAACTGGCCCACCCTCACCGAGAGATCGCCGACGCGGCCGGCCTTGCTGGCGCGCAGCAAGGTCGATTCAACCGTAAGGTCGGCTGTTTCCAGCTGAGCGCGGGCAGCGTCCGCCTGCGCCTGGGTCTGGCTGATCTGCTCGAACAGGGTCCCCCGGCGAGCGGTCGCGGCAGCCACCGCCGCCTGCGCAGCGGCGAGTTCGGCCCGCGCCTGCCGCGCCTGCGCCTCATACTGGTCTAGCTTTTCCCGCGGTTCGGCTCCTGTCGCGGCAAGGGGCCGATATCGCGCCACCTGGTCGTTCGCGAGGTCCAGTGCTGCGCGCGCGGCGGCGAGTTGGGCCCGCGCCTGGCGAATGGCTGCATCCTGTTCGGCTACCTGAGAACGGATTGTGTCGGCACCGGCCAGGGTCGCAGCGATCTGCGCGCGCGCCTGTTGCGCTTGCGCCTGATAATCCCGCAAATCCAGTTGTACGAGGGCTCCGCCGCGAGCAACCTGCTCGTTCTCCCCCACGAAGACCTCTTCGACGTATCCCGCTACCTTGGAAGAGATAACGACGCTGTCGGCAGCGACATAGGCGTTATCGGTCGACTGCATGTACTGTCCGTAGGTTACGTGCCGGTAGTACCACCAGATCCCGCCAAGCAGCACGGCAAGACCAACGATGATTAGCACGATGCGCAAGCCACGACGCGATTGCGGTTTCGTTGGGGTTGTGCCCTCCTGCTCCGGTTGGTTGGAGTTATCGGTCATCTGACTCTTTCGGCAGCCTCAGTAAAAGGTGAACGCGTCTCGCGCCCTATGAGCCGTGAGTCAAATAGTAAAGGCATTTAGCAGTTTGCATTTGGGCATCCGAGGCTATCCGACTACACAGCGCTATGGATGAAAAACCAGATACCATGTCACGGTCTCAGCGTCGGCAGAAGGTCATCACCGATAATGACCGCATTCTCTATCTTATGGACGAGATCAGTCGCGGCGCGCGCAGAGTGTACGATGCGAGGGTCGCCAGGATCGGTCTCAATCAGACACAGTGGAGGATCATCGGACAACTTCTTCGCGATCCTGCCCTTACGCAGGCTGAAATCGCCAAGAAACTGGAACTGGAATCGGCGACCATCGGCCAGGCGGTTGCAGGTCTTTGCGCACGCGGGCTGATGAAAAGGCTTCGAGCTGAGACGGATCGGCGAGCGTGGCAGCTCATCCTCACGGAGCAGCTTGACGATCTGCTGCCCGAACTGAGAGGCTCCGCGGATAGGCTTCATGATCTGCTTTGGCGCGACATTGCCGCCGACGAGAAGCGAACGCTGCAGCAGATTCTTGAAAGGGTATCGGAAAATCTGGACCAACACCGTGCCGAGGCTGAATAAAATCATGGCATCGCCCCCGGAAAAGCCTATCGGCAGCATCGCTCGCGCCGCGGAGATTGGCCGAATCCTAATGAGGCACGGAGCGAAGAATCTCGCCGGAGCCCTCGGGTTTATTCCCTCTTCGAACAATGTCATCGACCCTCGCGAATTTCGCCCGGCCGCAGTTGTCGCGTTCCTCCGTGACATCGGGCCAGTCGGCATAAAACTGGGGCAGCTCCTCGCCACCCGAAGCGATCTGTTCACCGAACACTGGATCACGGCATTCTCAACCCTGCACGATCAGGTGTCGCCAGTGCGCTTCGCAGATATCGAGCCCGTACTTGCTTCAAGCTGGGGTGAGGACTGGCGGAACGACTTTGCGCAGTTCGACGAAAAGCCTTTGGCGTCCGCCTCGATTGCACAGACCTATTCCGCCGAGCTAAGGGACGGTAGCAAGGTCATCGTGAAGGTTCGACGCCCGGGCACCGCCGCGCGGATGGAAGCCGATGTGCGTCTGCTTGTGCGTCTTGCCGAGATCGCAGAAGCACGCTCTCCTGACATCGCGCGTTACCGGCCAGTCGAGTTTCTGCGGACCTTCGGCCGCAATCTTGCCTGGGAGATGGACCTCGCTGCGGAATCCCGAGCCTGCGAGCGGATCGGCGCATATCTCGATACCATCGGCGTCAGGACCCCGGCCATCCATTGGGAACTGACCGGGCTGCGGGTGAACGTTCAGGAACGCCTGTACGGCAGGCCCGCGTCTTCGCTGGGCAGCCCATCGGGCGACCCGCGGGTGACGGCTTTCGCTAAAAGCTATGCCAACGCTGTCCTGCGGATGATCATCCTGAACGGCGAATTTCACGGCGACCCCCATCCGGGTAACGTCTTCCTGATCGGCGAGCAGGATGTCGGCTTCATCGACTTCGGATCAGTCGGGACGCTCACCAAGGCCAGGCGCGACGAGATCGTCCGCCTCGTGCTTGCGATTGCTGGTGAGAAAACCAGCGATGTCGCGAATGTCCTGCTCGCATGGGCGGGGGAGCCGAAGGTGGATCGCGATGCGCTCGCGGTGGATCTGGATCAGTTGATCGGAGAGTTCAGGGGAACCGTGCTATCTGGCATCGAGTTCTCGCAGATTTTTTCCCGCGTTTTCGACCTGTTGCGGGATTATCGACTGGTTCTGCCACCTGATCTGGCCATTCTTCTGCGTACCTTGTTGACTGCAGAGGGCTTCGTCCGATCGCTGGCACCGGACTACAACATCGCCGAAGAGACCCGGCCGATCATGACGGAGCTTCTCGCCGAGCGGTTCTCGCTCGGCAGCGCTCGGTCGGGTTTGAAGAAACTTCGCGGTCAGCTGCTGGGGTTGTCGGCGTCCTTGCCCGACATACTCGCCACTGCGAACTCGATCGCAAAGTCAGGATATGTGCCGGTTCAGCTCGATCCGCTCAGTATCGAGCAGCTCGCTGGACTTCGCAATGAGCGGCAGTCCTTGCAAGGCCCTCTAGCTGCCGCATTGATCGTGGCTAGCGCATTGCTTGTCGATCAATCCTGGCTTCTGGCTGGCGGCGCGCTTGTGGTTGCTGGGGTGGTGCTCATCCGAAAGTCATAATGAAGGAGCAACTTAATTCGTGCACGGTCACGATACGGCAAAGCCGAACTTAACGAGGATTTCATGCGCCTCACTTCAGCGACCAAGACGCATCGCGAAGAAAATTTTTCGACCTATTGCGATTGAAGGCTTATTTTCCTCAATCAGACGAAACTTTGGAACGGCAGCTTTCAGGCGTGTCCTCGCCTGACTTTATGGCCGCTATTAGGGCGCAAGGCGGAAACCACCTCTACCAATGTCCATGGTGGTTGGGCTGCCTGCGGCGAGCATCCTATAAGCGGTCGTAAGTTCGAGCTTGTAGAGGTGTCATCATGTCCAACTCACGCACAGCGACGCAATCGGACCATTTCCAAAAGATCGTGTTCACGAATGATCGGGTGGACGGTCGAGTAATCTGGGCAAAGGCTCGCCGACATGAGGAAGCGTTTCGGAATGTGCTGTGCCGGATGGGCTTCGAACAATCCTTTCCCATGAAATTGGAAGTACAGCACGGGTTTACCAATTTCGTCGTAGATGTGCTCGACTGTCAGCAGGCATCTGGATCGGGACCTCGGCTCCTCATTCAGGTGGATCCCCGATCCAGGCCGGATAAGCGCTCTATTGAAGCAACATTGGCCAGGTCCATTGGACTGATGTTCGAAAACGCCGAGATGTACGAACAGATCTGGGTGGCCACTTACGGCGATCTTCTGTCCCGGTTCTCAAACAGGCCAGAGGCTTCCCTCCAATGTCTGGACTTTATGGCAGGCCCTCATGATTGGCTGTTGCTTCATGCCCAGTTTTTACGTCTTGGGCACAATTTCTCTACGGCTCGATCGAGGCGGATCGCTTCCGATATCGAAGAGCTGATCGAGGCGATTGACTTCGACCTTCGCGAACATGATCGCAATGTCGCTGCCCTGACAGTTGACGAATCCGGATCTCGTCGAAGAAAGATTACAGGTCTTGCCGCCCATGTTCTCGAGCTCGCTGGCATCAGCCCGGACGAACTGCCGTTGCTCTTCAATGACGATGGTGATCAACCCTTCACATCGGTCGATGGCTCTCTCCCGTTTTCCGCGGGGCGGTTCTATTGGATGAGAGGAACGCTCGAGTGCTCGCTCGAATTGCGCAAAGGCCGGTGCTGGATCGATGGCAGAAGGGTCATACTTTCGCACCCTTCCAATCTTCCTGCGACAACCCTTTCGTCCTGTGTCGAACGGCCACTAAATACCCTGCTACAGATTGAAGGGTTGGAATTCGAAGCGACTATAAAAACGGTACACGCGGCGAGAGATTGCATCGTAGTGGAAATCGAAATGCCCAAGGATGAATTCCCAGATCAAATCGATTGAGATACAAAGAACAGATTCCGTATCTAACCCTGCAATCCGCGGTCGCGCGAACATGAGCAGGTTGTGGCCGCCGGCCGCCGCGATCTCCAGCGCGCGCTTGGCCGTTTCCTGCCCCTTGACCTGCCGCAGGTCCGGACCGGGGGCGGCGGTTTCCACTTCGCCCGGCGGCGGGTCGGGCAGGCGTTGTGTGCCCTTGAGATGGTTGAGCAGGGCGACGAGGTCGGGCGCGGCGACGATCGCCACGTCGCTGGCCCAGCGCGCCTCCGCCCCCTGCGCGGCAGGGCAGATCAGGCCGGCATCCTGCTGGCTCGCGTGCAGCGCGGCCAGGAGAACGCCGGGCGAGGCGACGACCCGCCCGTCAAGCGCCAGTTCCCCGACCGCGACGAAATCCGCCACTTGCTCGGCATCGACAATGCCCATCACCGCCAGCAGGGCCAGCGCGATCGGCAGGTCGTAGTGCGATCCTTCCTTGGGCAGGTCGGCCGGGGACAGGTTGATCGTGATTCGCTTGGGCGGGAGCGCGAGCCCCATCGCCGAAAGCGCGGCGCGCACGCGTTCCTTGCTTTCGCCGACGGCCTTGTCCGCCAGCCCGACGATATTGAACTTCGGCAGACCCGGCGCGATCGAGCACTGGACCTCGACCGCCCGCGCCTCCAGCCCCAGGTAGGCGACCGTCTTCACCAGTGCGACCACGCGCAAGCCCCCCCGTTATCGCGTCCCGTTCCCCTGGCGTGCGGTTCTGGCGCGGCCGGGCGCCGCTGTCGAGGGCGGCGCGGGCCTTCGATCCGATCCGGAGCGATTCATCGCTAACCTTTGCGAAAGCATCTTGCTTTGCACTCGGGCAAGGCGCGCGCGCGCAAATGGGCGCATGGTCCGCTTCGCCGCTCTCCTTGCCCCCGCTTTCCTGGCAGCCCTTGGCGCGCTGATGCCGGCACCGCTTGCCGCGCGCGAGACGGTGACCGTGATCGTGACAGAGGAATGGGTGGCCAGCGGGTCGGCGCGGTTCGTTCCCGCGGGCCTCGCGGTCGAGCGGCAGGCGATCGCCCGCTACGGCCCGTTCCGGGTGATCGACGGGCGGCGCGCGGCCCTGGTCGACGTGACCGATTCGGCCAGCCCCGCCCAGTTCGGCGCGATGCTGCGCGATTTTCCCGCCATCGAAACGCTCGAGATGGTCGAATGCCCGGGGACCGAGGACGACCGCGCCAACCTCGCGCTCGGGCGCATGATTCGCGCCGCCGGCATCGCGACCCACGTGCCGCCGCGCGGATCGGTGCGATCGGGCGCGGTCGAGCTGTTTCTCGCCGGCGCCGATCGCCGGATCGACGACGGGGCGGAGTTCGCCGTCCATTCGTGGATCGACGAGGACGGCCGGGAGGCGCGCGACTACGCGCCCGATGCGGCGATCCATGCCCCCTATATCGCCTATTACCGCGAAATGGGCATGGACGAGGCCGGCGCGCGCGCCTTCTACGCCATGACCAATTCGGTCGGGTTCGCCGATGCGAAGTGGCTGCGGGCCGAGGAAATGCGCCGCTGGCTGGGGCAGGAACCGGCGCCGGAAGGCCCCGCCCCTGCTTCCGGGGCCCGCCCCTCCGATCACCGCGCGCCGCGCATCGCCTATCTTGACTTGGGCGTCGCGCTGCCCTAGTCGCGCGCCCCTACGGCGGTCGCCTGGTTGCAGGCGGCCCTTCCATTGGTGCCGATTGCCACGGCTTGGGGCACCGATCTGAGTTTTTCGAGGATATTATGAAGCGGACTTTCCAGCCCAGCAACCTCGTGCGCAAGCGGCGCCACGGCTTTTTCGCCCGCAAGGCGACCCCCGGCGGCCGCAAGGTCCTGCGTGCGCGTCGCAAGCGCGGCCGCAAGTCGCTCTGCGCCTGATTCGCCTGGCCCGCGCCCTCGCCGGCGCGGGCGGCAATTCCTGACCGGCCGACCGATCCCGGTGGCCGGACCGAACGGCCTCGCGGCCATGCGGGCTCCCTCGCGGGGGCCCGTTTCGTGCGTGCTTACCATCCTGTCCGAATCCCCCTATTCTTGCCCGCGATGAGCCTCGGGATCATTCGCAAGCGTGCCGATTTCCTGGCGGCGAACCGCGGCCTGCGCGTCGCGCGGCCCGGTTTCGTCCTGCTCGCGCGCCCGAACGGCGGGCAGGGCAAGCGGTTCGGCGTCACGGTGACGAAGAAGATCGGGAACGCGGTCGTGCGCAACCGGATGAAGCGGCGTTTCCGCGAGCTGCTGCGCGCCGCGCTGCCTGAGGCCGGGCTGCCCGATCACGATCACGTGCTGATCGGCCGCGAGAACGGGATCGAGCGCGATTTCGCACGCATGGCGCAGGAACTGGACGAGGCGCTGCGACGCGCGGCGCAGGGCAAGGGCGATCCCCCGCGCCGGCCGGGGCGCCGGGCCGGGCGCCGGCCCCGGGGGCAGCGCCAGTGAAACGGGTGCTGATCCTCGTCGCGCGGGCGTGGCAATGGGGCCCTTCGCGGATCCTGCCGCCGACCTGCCGCTACGCCCCCAGTTGTTCCGAATACGCGATCGAGGCGCTGCAGCGCCACGGGGCAATCAAGGGTGGATGGATGGCCGCTAAGCGTATAATGCGCTGCCACCCATGGGGCGGGCACGGCTATGATCCTGTGCCGTAATGCCCATATAATACACCTGCTGCGATAATCACGGGATCGAATACCTTGCAAAACCAGCGCAATCTCCTGCTTGCCGTCCTGCTCAGCGGCCTGCTGATCCTTGGCTGGGACACGGCGATGGGGTGGCTCTATCCGCAGACCGACCGCGCGGTCACCGAAGGCCGGATCGACACGCCTTCCGAAGCGATCGAGGCGCGCCAGACGCGCGAGGGCGGGCTGTCCGCGCCGGGCGAGATCGCGCAGGAACAGGCCGACCTGGCGACGTCGCTGGCCGCCCCCGGCCGCACCGCGATCGAGGCGCCGGCAATCGCCGGCTCGATCAACCCGGTCGGCGCGCGGATCGACGACGTCACGCTGAAGCACCACCGCGAGTCGGTGGACGAGGACAGCGGCCCGGTTCGCCTGTTCTCGCCGCAGGGCACCCCGGCGCAGCACTTCGCGCAGTTCGGCTGGGTGGGCGAGGGGCTGCGCGCGCCCACCGACGAGACGGTGTGGCAGGTCGAAGGTGGCCCGCTCTCGCCCGACAGCCCGGTCACCATGCGGTGGGACAACGGCGAAGGGCAGCTGTTCACGATCGAACTGACTGTGGACGACAATTACCTGATCACCGCGCGGCAGACGGTCGCCAATACCGGTGACGGGGCGGTGATCGTGCGGCCGTTCGCGCTGGTCAACCGCACCAGCCGCACCGCCAGCGCCAGCCAGTGGATCCTGCATTCGGGCCCGATCGGCTATTTCGGCGACGGCGTGCAGTTCGGCCCCGACTACGACGACCTCGACGAAGACGGGTTGCAGGAGCCCGAAGGCCGCGCCGGCTGGATCGGCTTTACCGACATCTACTGGATGTCCGCCATCGTGCCCCAGGCGGGCAGCGACGCGGCCGCGGAATTCCGCGCCATGGGCGGCGAGCGCTATCGGGCCTCGCTCGTCTACCAGCCGGTCAGCGTCGCTTCCGGCCGGCAGGTCTCGCGCACGACGCGGCTGTTCGTCGGCGCGAAGGACAGCGCGATCCTGAACGATTACGAAGAGGCGGGCATTCCCGGGTTCGACAACGCGATCGATTGGGGATGGTTCGGCGTGATCGAGAAGCCGATCCTGTGGCTGCTGAAGCAGCTTTACGACCTTGCCGGCAACTTCGGCGTGGCGATCATCCTGCTGACCGTGGTCGTGCGCCTGGTGATGTTCCCGATCGCGCAGAAACAGTTCGCCTCGATGGCCGCGATGAAGGCCGTCCAGCCGAAGATGAAGGCGATCCAGGAACGCTACAAGGACGATCGCCAGCAGCAGCAACAGAAGATCATGGCGCTGTACAAGGAAGAGGGCGTGAACCCCCTGGCCGGCTGCCTGCCGCTGCTGTTGCAGATCCCGATCTTCTTCGGCCTCTACAAGGTGCTGATGCTGTCGATTGAGATGCGGCACAAGCCCTTCGCGCTGTGGATCGACGACCTCTCCGCGCCCGATCCGGCGCATATCCTGAACCTGTTCGGCCTGCTGCCGTTCGACGTGCCCTCGCTGATCGCGATCGGGCCGCTCGCGGTGCTGCTGGGCGTGACGATGTGGCTGACGTTCAAGCTCAACCCGTCGACCATGGACCCGATGCAGCAGCAGATCTTCAACATCATGCCCTGGGTCCTGATGTTCGTCATGGCGCCGTTCGCCGCCGGCCTGCTGCTGTACTGGATCACCAACAACGTGCTGACGCTGGCCCAGCAGAGCTATCTCTATTCGAAGAACCCGCAGCTGCGCGCCCAGGCCGAGAAAGAGAAGGCCGAGAAGGAAAAGGCTGCCGAAGGCGGCGCGAAGAAGGGCAAGGCGTGACCGGCGATCCTGGAGCGGAGGAACGCGCGGCAAGGCTGTTTTCCGGCCGGGTCGAGTTCCTCCTGTCGGCCCCCCAGCTCAAGTTCCTGCCCGAACCGACGGTGCCGGAAATCGCCTTCTGCGGGCGCAGCAACGTGGGCAAGAGCTCGCTGCTCAACGCGCTGACGGGGCGGCGCGCCATCGCCCGCACCTCGGTCACCCCGGGGCGGACGCAGGAACTGAACTTCTTCGAAGTCGGCGACCCGACCCTGTTCCGCCTGGTCGACATGCCCGGCTACGGCTTTGCCAAGGCGCCGGTGAAAGTGGTCGAGCGCTGGCGGCAGCTCGTGCGGACCTACCTGAAGGGGCGGCAGGTGCTGCACCGCACGCTGGTGCTGGTCGATTCGCGCCACGGCCTCAAGGACGTGGACCGCGAGATGATGACGATGCTCGATGAAACGGCGGTCGGCTATCGCCTCGTCCTGACCAAGGCGGACAAGGTCAAGGCCAGCGAACTGGCCGCGGTGCGCGCCGCGACCGAGGCCGAGGCGCGCCGGCATCCCGCGGCGCACCCGGTGCTCCACGTCACCAGCTCCGAAAAAGGCATGGGCATCGCCGAACTGCGCGCCGCCGTGCTGGAAGACGCGCACGTCTGAACCGGCGGGCCGCGAGCTCTTGCCGGGCGCGCCCGGGCGGCGCACAAGGCTGGCCATGGGATATGCGATCGCGCCCGACAGGCTGGAGGATGCCGAAGTCCTCGCGCTGCTCCAGCTCCATCTCGACGAGATGCACAGCTGGTCCCCCGCCTGCAAGGTCCACGCCCTTCCGGCCGAGCGCCTGCGCGCGTGCGATGTCGCGTTCTTCGCCGCGCGCGCAGGCGGCACGCTGGCAGCGGTCGGCGCGCTGAAGGAACTCTCCCCCGATCGCGGGGAGCTGAAGTCCATGCGCGCCGCGCCCGCTTTCCGCGGGAAGGGGGCGGGGGAGGCTATCCTGCTGCATCTCCTGGCCGAGGCGCGCGGGCGGGGCTACCGCTGGGTCGGGCTGGAAACCGGGCGGCCGGAGCCGTTCCGGCCGGCAATGCGCCTCTATGCCAGGCACGGGTTTGCCGAATGCCCGGCGTTCGGCGACTACGTGGCCGACGAGTTCAGCCTGTGCATGGAGAAGTGGCTGTGACCTGCAATCGCCGAACCGCCCTTGCCGGCGCGCTCGCCATCGCCGCGGGCGCCTGCGTGCCCGTGCGCCGCGATCGCGCGGGCCGCCACGGGGCGCTGCTCAATATCCTCGAGACGGCGGCCAATGGCACGCTGGGCGTCGCCGTCCTCGACACCGGCACCGGCGCGCTCTGGGGCCACAACGACTACGCGCGCTTCCCGCAGCTTTCCTCGTTCAAGCTGTCGCTGGCGGCGCTGGTGCTGCACCTCGACGAACGCGGGGATATCGATGCCGACGAACGCATCGGCTGGGGTGCCGACGAGCTGCTCGATCATGCCCCCTTCGCGCGGGAGCGGCTGGGCGGGGGCGCGACGCTGCGCGAACTGGCCGAGGCGACGCAGAAGCTGAGCGACAACACGGCCGCCAACGTCCTGCTGCGCCGCCTTGGCGGGCCGGCGCGGCTGACGGCCTTCTGGCGCGCGATCGGCGACGAGGCGAGCCGGCTCGACCGGACCGAGCCCGACCTGAACGCCGTGCCGCCGGGCGAAATCCGCGACACGACGACCCCGGCGGCGGCGGCCCAGATGCTGGGGCGCCTGCTCTACGGCGATGCGCTGGGGGCCGGGGCGCGGGCGACGCTGAAGGCATGGATGGCCGACACCCGCACCGGGCAGCGGCGGGTCCGCGCCGGCTTGCCCGCCGAATGGCCGGCGGGCGACAAGACCGGGACGTCGCTCTGGCCCGGCATGGGCAGCGTCTATGTCGATGTCGGCTTCGTCGAACCGCCCGGCGCCGCGCCGTTGACCTTCGCGACCTATTTCCGTGCCGCCCGCCAGCATACCCGCATCGATCCGGCGGCGGAGGGCGTCCTGGCCGAAGTCGGGCGCGTGATCGCCCGTTATGCGCGGGACGAGGGGGGCGCGCGCTAGCCCGCGCCCTGGGATTAGCGCCTTGGGGCCGGCGGCTTGGGGCCGCGCGGTCAGTCCCCGGCGAAGATCGCGACTTCGCGCGTTCCGGTGCTGTCGGCGCGGCCGCGGTACATCCCGGCGGTGTTGAAGCTGTAGACCGTCTCCCCCTCGGCTGAGACCACGATCACGCCGCCGTCGCCGCCCATCGCGGCAACCTCGCCGATCACCGTGTCGGCCGCCTGCTGCACCCCTTCGCCCGCGAGGCGGACCCGGTCGCAGATCGCCTGGGCGACGCCGGCGCGGATGAAGAATTCCCCCCACCCGGTCGCCGAGACGGCACAGGAACGGTCGTCGGCCCAGGTCCCGGCGCCGATCACCGGCGCATCGCCGATCCGGCCCCAGCGCTTGCCGGTCATCCCGCCGGTCGAGGTCCCCGCGGCGAGGTGGCCGGCCTGGTCGCGCGCGACCGCGCCGACGGTGCCGAACTTGAACTCCACGTCGAGCGCGCCGACCCGCTCGGCCTTCATAGTTTCCAGCTGGCGGCGACGGCGTTCGGTCGCGAACCATTCGGGCCCGGCCGGCTCCAGCCCCCGCTGCGAGGCGAACCGTTCCGCCCCCGCGCCCGACAGGAAGACATGGCGCCCGTCGTCCATCACGCTGCGCGCCAGCCGGATCGGGTTGCGCACCGTCGTCACCCCCGCGACCGCGCCGGCGGCGCGGGTGCGCCCGTCCATGATCGATGCGTCGAGCTCGTTCGTCCCTTCCCAGGTGAAGACCGCGCCCCGGCCAGCGTTGAAGCGGGGATCGTCTTCCAGCAGGACGATCGCGGCCTCGACCGCGTCGAGCGCCTCGCCGCCTTCGGCCAGCACTTTCGCCCCGGCGTCGAGCGCGGCGGCCAACGCGGCGCGATAGGCCTTTTCCTCCTCCGCGGTCATGTTCTTGCGCTGGAGCGTGCCCGCGCCGCCGTGGATGGCGATCGACCAGCTGGGCGTTGCGGCAGCGTCGGCGGCCGGCGCGGCCAGGACGGGGGCGGAAAACAGGGCGGCGAGCGCCAGCAGCGCGGCAAAGGGTCTGATCATGGCCGCGCAAGCTAGCGCCTCGCGCGGGCAGGGCAAGCGCCTTGCGCCGGCACCGGGGCAAGGCGCCCCGGTCGCAGCGCCCGGCCGCAGAACCCCGGCCGCAGCGAGGGCGATTTCGCCTTTTCCGCCCCGCGTGTTAGGACGTTAACCATCAAGCAGGGGAGCAATCCGATGCAATTTGGCAACTACCGCTTCGACGAGGACCTGGCGCTGCAGATCGGCGAGAAAGTGATCTGGGCGCTGCTGATCCTGGCCATCACCTGGGCCCTGGCCCGCGCGTCCAAGTGGGCCTTCGCCCGCCTGGTCGACAATGTCGCGATTTTCCGCCGCAGTACCGGCAGCGGGGCGAGCCTGGGCGAATCGCTCGGCCGCATCGTCAGCCTCCTGGTCTGGCTCTTCGGGCTGATGATCATCCTCAGCGTGCTCGGCCTCGGCAACGTCGTCGGCCCGCTCGATACGCTGCTGAACAGCGTGATGGCCTTCATTCCGAAGCTGGTTGCCGCCGGGCTGATCTTCTTCATCGGCCTGATGATCGCGCGGATCGTGCGCGATCTCGTGGTCACGACGCTGCAGACGGTCGATTTCGACAAGTGGGCCAATCGCGGCGGGGTCGATACCGCCACCGGCAACACCGCGATCAGCAGCACGATCGGCACGATGCTCTATGCCCTGGTCGTGATCTTCGTCGCGATCCTGGCGCTCGACGTGCTCGATCTCGAAAGCGTCTCGGCACCGGCCAGCAACATGCTGCAGCTGATCTTCGATGCCATCCCGCGGATCGTCGGCGCGGCCGTGCTGCTCGGCATCGGCTACCTGATCGGCCGGTTCCTCGTCCCGCTGATCAAGGACGTGCTTGTCGGCCTGGGCGTCGATCGCGCGCTGGGGGCGACCGAGCTCCTGCCCGACAACACGACCGCGACCGACGTGATGGCCCGCGTGGCGCAGATCGCGATCGTGCTGTTCTTCGCCATTGCCGCGACCCGGCTGCTCGGTTTCCCCGAGTTGACCGCGATCCTCGACGAGATCCTCGAACTCGGCGGGCGCGTGATCTTCGGCGCCGTCGTCATCCTCGTCGGGTTCCTGATCGCCCGGCTGCTGGTCCGGATGATCTCGGGCGCGGGGGAAGCCACGCTGGCGGCGACGATCGTCAAGTGGGCGACGATCTTCGTCTTCACCTTCATGGGCCTCAGCTTCATGCAGGTGGGCGACCGGATCGTCAGCATCTTCTTCAGCGCGCTGGTGATCGGCGGTGCCGCCGCCGCTGCGCTCGCCTTCGGCCTCGGCGGGCGCGACTGGGCCGCGCGCAAGCTGGAGGAATGGGACCGCGAGAGCGCGGACCTCGCGCGCCGGCCGCACGGGAAGACGGACGACGATCCCCTGCCGCCCGGCGCCTGACCGGCGGTCTTTCGGGACGGGAGGGCGCGGGCCGCGAGGCGCGCGCCCTTTCCGTTCGGCGCCGGTCCGCGGGCGGGCGCCGGCGCTTCAGGCCGGCGAGCCGCGCCGCCGGCGCGCTTCGTCGAACAGCGCGAGCGCGACGAGGAAGGCGATGCAGATCATCGCGAACTCGCCCCCGTCCTCCACGAACGTCGCGAACTCGCGCATGGCGGGCGTGCGATCGCCCCAGACGACGACCAGGTCCATGACCACGCCGAAGAAGGCCGCGGCCGCGATGCAGCCGGCCAGGATCACCGACTCGATCGCCGCCCGCAGGCGCGCGTGGTGGAGGCTGACGAGCAGCGCGGCGATCCAGACCGCGCCGATCGCGAGGAACAGGCTCGCCTCCCCGATATCGTTGGCGCCGACGGGCAGGGGCCACCCTTCGAACCGGTGCGCGAAGGCATGGCCGAACCGTTCGTGCAGTTCGGCGCTGTTGTCGAGCGTGAGCCAGGCGAACAGAAGCGCGTTCGCCAGGTAGACGCTGGCCCCTTCCCACAGCCAGGTGACGAACAGCATGGCCGACACCGCCGTCGTCAGCGAATATTCCAACCACTCGCCAAAACCCCCGTCGGACGAGAGGAAGAACTGCACCGGCAGGTGCGCCTCGGTCAGCCTGCCGTAATGGGCCGCGACATCGAGGCCCACCAGCACGCCGGCATAGGGCAGCAGCAGCAGCGCGGCGATGCGCAGGCTGCGGTTGAAGGCGATCTCCCGCAGGATCGTCATGGTTTCGCGGTGGATGGACGCGGGGCGCACGGGCGGTTCTCCTGGCAAGAGGCTCGCGCAGGCGAGCGAACGGGCCACGGTGGCGGCAATTGCGCGTAATGCAAGCCGGTTGGCGGGGCGGCGCCTGGATCCTTGCGCCGTTTCCCGTAACGGGACGCGCCCGTGAGGCCGCTATAGGGGGAGCAGGGCGGCCTGCGTGCCCTGCGCCCGACGGGTCATTGCCCCGTCATCGCCCGGTGCGTATATGGCGGCCCATGTCAGCAATTCGCCCCTGGCGCACGATCGAACGTCGCAAGAGCCGCCAGATCATGGTCGGCAAGGTGCCCGTGGGCGGCGATGCGCCGATCACGGTGCAGACGATGACCAACACCCCGACCGAGGACGCGGCGGCGACGATCGACCAGATCCGCCGGTGCGAGGACGCCGGGGCGGACATCATCCGCGTTTCCTGCCCTACCGAAGAAGCGACCGCGGCCATGCCGGCGATCGTGCGCGCGGCGAATATCCCGATCGTCGCCGACATTCACTTCCACTACAAGCGCGCGCTGGAAGCGGCGGACGCCGGGGCCGCCTGCCTGCGGATCAACCCGGGCAATATCGGCAGCGACGCCCGCGTCGCCGAAGTGGTCCGCGCGGCCAAGGCCAACGGCTGCGCGATCCGCATCGGGGTCAACGCCGGGAGCCTGGAGAAGGACCTGCTGGAGAAATACGGCGAACCCTGCCCCGAGGCGCTGGTCGAAAGCGCGCTCGACCATATCAAGCTGCTGCAGGATCACGATTTCCACGATTACAAGGTGGCGGTGAAGGCGAGCGACGTGTTCCTGGCCGTCAGCGCCTACATGGGCCTGGCCGAAGCGGTCGATTGCCCCTTGCACCTGGGCATCACCGAGGCCGGCGGCCTGATCGGCGGGACGGTGAAATCGAGCATCGGCATCGGCAACCTGCTCTGGGCCGGGATCGGCGACACGATCCGCGTCTCGCTCTCCGCCGAACCGGAAGACGAGGTGCGCGTCGGGTTCGAGATCCTGAAGGCGCTGGGCCTGCGAACCCGCGGCGTGCGCGTGGTCTCCTGCCCCAGCTGCGCCCGGCAGGGCTTCGACGTGATCCGCACGGTCCAGGCGCTGGAGGAGCGGCTGCAGCATATCAAGACCCCGCTCTCGCTCTCGGTCCTCGGCTGCGTCGTCAACGGCCCGGGCGAGGCGCGCGAGACCGACATCGGCATTACCGGCGGCGGCAAGGGCAAGCACATGGTCTATCTGTCGGGGATGACCGACCACCACGTGGCCGACGCCGACATGCTCGACCACATCGTCCGCCTGGTGGAGGAAAAGGCGGCCGAGATCCAGGCGGGGATGACCGACGCCGGCGAGGCCGACGAAGCGCCCGCGCCGCAGCCCGCCGGATGAGGTGCCGCGGCCGCGCCTGGCCGGGCCCTGCCGGCAAAACTGGGTCGTTCACGCTCCCGTTACCGGTTCGTGTGCTAGGATAGGCGGATGGACAGACGCGGCATCATCAGGGGCACCCTGGCGCTCGGCGCCTCGCTGGCGCTGCCGGCCCGGCTCCCCGCGCAGGCGCGCGGGGGGAACCCGCGCGACGCGATCCTGGCGCAGATCGCCCGGCGCGAGCAGCAGAAGGCCGGCGACCGCCTGTGGCGGACCGACATCGTCGGCATCGCCGATTTCGGGCTCCACAGCTCGCAGCCGCGTTTCCACTTCGTGAACCTGGAGGCGGGGCGGGTCGATTCCTACCTCGTCACCCACGGCAGCGGGTCGGACCCGGAACACGACGGCTGGCTCAACTGGTTTTCCAACGTGCCCGAATCGCTGTGCACCAGCCGCGGCGCCTACATGACCTATGGCTGGTACACCGGGCGTTTCGGCACCTCGATCCGGCTCGACGGGCTGGAGGCGGACAATTCCAACGCGCTCGACCGCGCGATCGTGATGCACCGGGCCGACTATGCGGAGCCGGGGCACGTCGCGCGCTGGGGCCGGCTGGGCCGGTCGAACGGCTGCTTCGCGATGGGCGATGCCGATTTCAAGCTCGCCCTGCTCCAGCTGGGCGGCGGGCGCGTGCTTTTCGCCGACCGGCTGGGCCTCGCCCCCGATGGCTCCACCATCGTGCGCCCGCAGCAGGAACAGGGCGAGATCCGCCCGCTGATGCCCGATCCCCCGCGCGGGGAGGACCTGGTGAACCCCGGCGTCTATTGAGCGCCGGGTATCGGGCCGCCGGGATCAGGTGGTCTTCATGTCGTCGATGATCTCGACCGCTTCCTCGCTGGTGCGGCGGGCGCGGTGCTGCTGGCGCGGGGCGTCGAGCGCGGCCAGGACCGGGGCGTCGCGGCCGTAGATGTCGTCGAAGCTGCGCAGCTTGCCGTCGATGTCGGTGCCCATCGTGAAATAGGTGATGTAGACCGGCATCCGGCTTTCGAACGGGACGCGGGTGTACTTGCCCGATTTCAGGATCTCGACCGCTTCCTGCGCGGCGGCCTTGCGCTCGGCGTCGTCGGTCGGGTTCTGGGCCAGGATCGCGAGGGTGATCGCCAGCTCGCTCGCCCGCTCGGTGCGGATGCAGCCGTGACTCAGCGCCCGGTCGGCCCGGTTGAACAGGTGGCGCGAAGGCGTGTCGTGCAGGAAGATCGCGTGCGGATTGGGCATGTCGAGCTTCATCAGGCCGAGCGAGTTGCCCGGGCCCGGCTGCTGGACGACGGTGACGAACCCGGTCTTCTTGTCGCGCCAGCCCTTGTATCCGTTGGCCTTGGCCCAGCCCGGGTTGTTCAGCACCCGCGCGCCCAGACCTTCGCCTTTCACGATCGACTGCGGGACGGTCCAGTTCGGGTTGAAGATCACCCCTTCGACCGTCTCCGCCAGCTGCGGGGTCGCCGTGCGTCCCGGCTTGCCGACGATCGTCTTGTACGTGCGCATGATCTTGTCGTTGACCGTCAGGCGCAGCTGGTATTCGGGGACGTTGGTGATCAGGTACTGGCTGCCCAGGTCGCGCGCCAGCCAGCGCCAGCGATCCATGTTGGCGCGGATCAGCTTGCGGCGGGCGGTCTGGCCGGCCGGCGTCGCGGCCAGTTCGTCGCGCAGGCGCGCATAGTCGGGGTGCAGCGGCGCGACCGCTTCGATCGCGCCGGCGATGTCGCCGCTGGCCAGCGCTTCGGCCATGACATCGGCGGTGCGATAGCGGTCGGGATCGGGATCGACGACGAACCACTGGCGCCGCGCCTCCATCGGCGTGCGGCCGTCGCGCATGTCCTCCACCAGCCAGGCGAAGGCGCGGCTGGCCAGCCGGTCGAGCTCTTCGCCCGGGCCGGCCAGGATCGCACTGCGCAGCGCGGCCGGATCGTAGTCGGCCGGGTCGAGGCCCTCGGCCCCGATCCCCTCGATCACGGCGAGGAGCCGCTCGGCATTCGCGCTCGACCAGGGCTGGACCTCCGGCGCGAACTGCTGGACGACCTCGCGCGCGACGCTCCTCACCGGGTCGGCGGAGGCTTCGGAGCCGGCGGCCGGGGCCGCAGGCGCGGCGGCCGGTTCCGGCCTCGCGGCCGGTTCGCTGACGACGGCATCGTCGTCGGGCTGGACCGGGTATTCGCCGATGGCCTGCGCCTCGGGCAAGAGGTTGGCCGGCGAACGCGCCTGTGCGCCGGCCGCGGCCGGCAGCAGCGCGGCCAGCGAGGCCGCGGCGAGGAAAGTCGATCGAAGATGGATGTTCATGAGCCTGCTCAAACCCCTGGGCGCCGATCGCCCGGCTGGTGCGGGGCGAATCTGCCCCATTGCGCGACGCGCTTCAAGCATCGCGGCTGACTGGGCGCTGAATTGCGAAGCCGCGTGACGCGGCGGGGCGCCGCCCCTATGGCGCGACGGTGGCATCGGACCATCGCCTCCTGCCCGTGCTCGCGACCGCGATCGGCATCGGCCTGTTCGCGGCGATGGACGCGTTCATGAAATCGGCCGCGATCATTACCGGCGCCTATAGCGCGCTGATCCTGCGCAGCGCGATCGGGCTGGCGATCGTCGCCCCGGCCTGGATCGCGCTGGGCGGGCGCTGGCCGCGCGCCGCCGTTCTGCGGATCCACGTCAAGCGCGGGATCGTGGTCGCCTTCATGGCGCTTTCGTTCTTCTTCGCGCTCGTGCGCCTGCCCATGGCCGATGCGATCGCGCTGTCGTTCGTCGCCCCGCTGATCGCGCTCTACCTCGCCGCGATCCTGCTCGGCGAGACGATCGAGCGCCGCGCGGTCGTCGCGGCCCTGCTGGGGCTGGCCGGGGTGATCGTTATCATCGGGGGCAAGCTGGGCAGCCAGGCGCTCGATCGCGACACCGCGCTCGGGCTCGGGGCGATGGGGTTCTCGACCCTGCTCTATGCCTGGAACCTGGTGATCCAGCGCGAACAGGCGCTGGTCGCCGCGCCGCTGGAAGTGGCCAGCTTCCAGAACGGGATCGTCGCGATCGCCCTCCTGCCGCTGGCTCCGCTGCTCTTCGCGGTGCCGGGGGGCGAGGCGTGGCGCGATATCGCCGCGGCCGCGGTGCTTGCCACCGGGGCGGCGATCCTCCTTGCCTGGGCCTATGCCCGCGCGCAGGCGCAGATCCTCGTTCCGGTCGAATACAGCGCCTTCCTGTGGGCGGCGCTGTTCGGGTGGCTGTTCTTCCGCGAAGGGCTGGGGCCCGGCACGGTGGCCGGCGCCACGCTGATCGTGATCGGTTGCTGGATCGCGGCCCGGCGGCGGCCGGAGCAAAGCGCGCTCTAGCGCTCCGACGCGGTTTCCTCCGCGGCCTCGGCCGGGCCGCCGGAAAAGTTCCAGGCCGCCCCGAAACACGCGACGACCAGCAGCGCGCCGGCGGCTATCGCGAGGCGCGCGATCCGCGTCAGTCCCGATTTCGGCTCTTCGTGCTGTTTCACCTGTTTCCCCCGTATCGCGCCCGGATATGGCGCGGGATTGCGATAATGGCATGAATGTCGTTGGTTTTCGTGCAATTAATGCATTGCACGCGCCTGCGGTTCCGGTGTGTGCCCTTGACGCAACGCGCGCGAACGCGCAGTTGCCGCGACACATCGCGACTCTCCGCCGGGGCGCAACGCGGCGGTCGCTACCCATGAAAGGACGACGCACAGCATGACCCAGGTCGGCAAGGACACGCTCGGAACCCGCTCCACGCTCACCGTCAACGGCAAGGACTACGCCTATTACTCGTTCGCCAAGGCGGCCGAACACGTCGGCGACGTCTCGCGGCTGCCGTTCTCGCTCAAGGTCCTGCTCGAGAACATGCTCCGCTTCGAGGACGAAGGCTTCACCGTGGGCAAGGAACATGTCCAGGCGATCGCCGACTGGCAGAAGAACCCGGCGACCGGGCAGGAAATTCAGTACCGCCCGGCGCGCGTGCTGCTGCAGGATTTCACCGGCGTGCCCTGCGTGGTGGACCTTGCCGCGATGCGCGACGCGATCGCCCAGCTCGGCGGCGACACGGCCAAGATCAACCCGCAGGTCCCGGTCAACCTGGTGATCGACCACTCGGTCATGGTCGACGAGTTCGGCCATCCCAAGGCGTTCGAGAAGAACGTCGAGCTGGAATACCAGCGCAATGCCGAACGCTACGACTTCCTCAAGTGGGGGTCGAAGAGCTTCAAGAACTTCTCCGCCGTGCCGCCGGGCACCGGCATCTGCCACCAGGTCAACCTGGAGCATATCGCCCAGGGCGTCTGGGCGAGCGAGGACGAGGATGGCCAGCTGGTCGCCTATCCCGATACCTGCGTCGGCACCGACAGCCACACGACGATGATCAACGGCCTCGGCGTGCTGGGCTGGGGCGTCGGCGGGATCGAGGCGGAGGCCGCGATGCTGGGCCAGCCGGTCTCGATGCTGATCCCCGAAGTCGTCGGCTTCAAGCTGACCGGTTCGCTGGCCGAGGGCGTGACCGCGACCGACCTGGTGCTCACCTGCGTGCAGATGCTGCGCGAAGTCGGCGTGGTCGGCCGCTTCGTCGAGTTCTACGGCCCCGGCGTCTCGACGCTGAGCCTGGCCGACCGCGCGACGATCGCCAACATGGCCCCCGAATACGGCGCGACCTGCGGCTTCTTCGGGATCGACGAGAAGACGCTCGACTACATGCGCCTGACCGGCCGCAGCGAAGACACGATCGCGCTGGTCGAGGCCTATAGCCGCGAACAGGGCATGTGGTTCGAACCCGATAACGAGCCGGTCTTCACCAAGACGCTGGAGCTCGACATCGGCGCCGTCGTCCCCAGCCTGGCCGGGCCCAAGCGTCCGCAGGACAAGGTCATCCTCCCCGAAGTGGACGAGCTGTTCAATTCGGACCTCGAGAAGCTTTACGGCAAGAGCGAGCCCGAACGGGTCGAGGTCGAGGGCAAGGACCACGACATCGGCGACGGCGACGTCGTGATCGCGGCGATCACCAGCTGCACCAACACCAGCAACCCCGACGTGCTGATCGCCGCGGGCCTGGTGGCCAAGAAGGCGCACGAGAAGGGGCTGAAGCCCAAGCCGTGGGTCAAGACCAGCCTCGCCCCCGGTTCGCAGGTCGTCACCGATTACCTGGAGAAGGCGGGCCTGCAGGACCACCTCGACGCGATCGGCTTCGACCTCGTCGGCTATGGCTGCACGACCTGCATCGGCAACTCGGGGCCGCTCGCTCCGCCGATCAGCCAGGCGATCAACGGCAACGACATCGTCGCCGCCAGCGTCCTTTCGGGCAACCGCAACTTCGAAGGGCGCGTCAGCCCCGACGTGCGCGCGAACTTCCTCGCCAGCCCGCCGCTGGTGGTCGCCTACGCGCTCAAGGGCACGGTGACCGAGGATATCACGACGACCCCGATCGGCACCGACAACGACGGGAACGACGTGTTCCTGAAGGACATCTGGCCCTCCAACGACGAAGTGGCCGAAATCCGCTCGGGCGCGATCGACCGGGGCATGTTCGAAGCGCGCTATGCCGACGTCTACAAGGGCGACGCGCACTGGCAGGCGATCGACGTGACCGGTTCGGACACCTACCAGTGGCGCCCGGGCAGCACTTACGTCGCCAACCCGCCCTATTTCGAAGGGATGGACATGACGCCGGCCCCGGTGACCGACATCGTCGAGGCCAAGCCGCTGGCGATCCTGGGCGACAGCGTCACCACCGATCACATCAGCCCGGCCGGCTCGATCAAGGAAGACAGCCCGGCGGGCAAGTACCTGCTGGAAAACCAGGTCGCCAAGGCGGACTTCAATTCCTACGGCTCGCGCCGCGGCAACCATGAAGTGATGATGCGTGGCACGTTCGCCAATATCCGCATCCGCAACGAGATGGTGCCGGGCGTCGAAGGGGGCTTCACCACCTTCGAGGGCGAGGAAATGCCGATCTACGACGCGGCGATGAAGCACAAGGCCAACGGCACGCCGCTGGTCGTCGTCGCCGGCAAGGAATACGGCACCGGCTCCAGCCGCGACTGGGCGGCCAAGGGCACGATCCTGCTGGGCGTGCGCGCGGTGATCGTCGAGAGCTTCGAACGCATCCACCGTTCCAACCTCGTCGGCATGGGCGTGCTGCCGCTGCAGTTCCGCGAAGGCGACACGCGCGAGACGCTCGGCCTTACCGGCGACGACAGCTTCTCGATCCGCGGCCTGGCCGACCTGAAGCCGGGCCAGGACGTCGAAGTCGACGTGACCCGCGCCAACGGGGAAAGCTTCACCTTCACCGCCAAGTGCCGGATCGATACCGCGAACGAGATGGAATATTACCGCAACGGCGGCATCCTCCACTACGTCCTGCGCAAGCTGGCGGCCTGATCGCCGGCCTTACCCGCCGCGCCGGCGCCGGGCCTTGCCCGCGCCGCCGGCCGGACCGGGGCCGGGCCGAGGCGCGAAAAAGGGCGGCTCCCTCAAGCGGGGGGCCGCCCTTCTTGCGAGTTCGAAGCGTGGGAGTGTGCTTCTAGGCGCCCCTGACGAGGCGCAGTTTCTTGCGGCCGAGCACCGCCGCGGCGGCAAGGCCGAACAGGATCGTCATCGGCGGCGCGGGCACCTGGGTGCCGCTCGTGCTGCCGTTGCTCGAGCTCGAGGTCGAGCTGGACGTCGAGGAGCTGGTCGAACTGCTCGTGCTCGAGCTGGTGGACGAGCTGGTCGAGCTGCTGGTGCTCGTGCTGCTGGTCACGTTGCCCGAGGTGGACGTGCTGGTCGAGACGTTGCCCGAAGTCGAGGTGGTCGAGGTCACGCCCCCGGTCGAGGTCGAAGTCGAGGTGGTCGAGGTAACGCCGCCGGTCGAGGACGAGGTCGTCGAGGTGACGCCGCCGGTCGACGTCGAGGTCGTCGAGGTGACGCCGCCGGTCGACGTCGAGGTCGAGCTGCCCCCGGTGGAGGTGGAGGTCGAGCTTCCGCCGGTGGACGTCGAGGTCGAGCCACCCGAGGTCGAGGTCGACCCGCCCGAGGTGGAGGTCGATCCACCCGACGAGGTCGAGGTGACGACGACGCTGCCGCTGCTGCCGCCGCTGCCGCCGAAGAAGCCGCCGAAGAACCCGCCGCCGAAGCCGCCGAAACCGCCGCTGCCGCCGATCACCGTGACCCCGCCGCTGCTGCCGCCCGAAACGGGCGGGGCGGGGGGCAGGGGCACCGGCGCCATCGCGACCTGGTAGATCGGGGGGCATTCCTCGGCATAGGCATCGCCGTAGGCGGTGACCGGCGCGGCCGGCGCGGCGCCGGGGCCCATCGGGCCGGCGGGCACGCATTCGACCGTGCGGCGCACGATCCGGCGCTTGCGCTTGGTTTCCTTGGGCACGGTGCGCTTGGCAATCTTCTTCGGCGCCTGCTTGACGTAGCGGACCGGCGCGGTCTTCCCCTTGTCCGACTTGTACGACGGTTTATCGGTGATCGGCATTTCGGCCACGTGGACCGCGCCGCCTGCCAGCAGGACACCGCCCGCGGCAGTCGCGGACAATTTCGCCAGGGCCATTTTTACCGACATGGGCAAGCTCTCTTCATTGCATCGCGGGGAGCGCCAAGGCCGACGGGTTCGGCATCCCGGCTGGTCCCTCTGCCTTCAGGAAGGCCCATGCGGGGGGTGAGGGCAATGGAATTAACCATCGCCGGGGCGCCAAAACGGGAAAAAACCGGCCGCTTGCGCGATGTCGGCCAGACTTGTCCCGCGATGGGTCGGAAACCGGGCGAATCCTTTCCGCCGCGTTAGGGATTTCCGTCGAACAAACCCGATTGCGCGCCCTTGGGCGGCGTCATTTCGAGGTGCTGCCAGCCCGATTCGTTCAGGCACCGGCCGCGCGCCGTGCGCGCCACCAGGCCCAGCTGGATCAGGTAGGGCTCGATCACTTCCTCCACCGTGTCGCGCGGTTCGGAAAGGCCCGCGGCGAGCGTCTCCACCCCCACCGGCCCGCCGCGATAGGTCGTCGCGATCATGGTCAGGTAGCGGCGATCCATCGCGTCGAGGCCGAGGCGGTCGATCTCGAGCCGGGTCAGGGCCTCGTCGGCCACCTTGCGCGTGACCGTGCCCCCGCCGGCGACATGCGCGAAGTCGCGCACCCGGCGCAGCAGCCGCCCGGCGACGCGGGGGGTGCCGCGGCTGCGCCGGGCAATCTCGCGCGCGCCGGCGGCGTCGATGTCCATTCCCAGCAGGCGCGCGCCGCGGGTGACGACCCGGTCCAGTTCCTCGTGGGTGTAGAAGTTCAGCCGCACCGGGATGCCGAATCGGTCGCGCAGCGGCGTCGTCAGCAGGCCCTGGCGGGTGGTCGCGCCGACCAGGGTGAAGGGCGGCAGGTCGATCCGCACGCTGCGGGCGGACGGCCCCTCGCCGATGATCAGGTCGAGCGCGCGATCTTCCATCGCGGGGTAGAGCACTTCCTCGACCACCGGGTTCAGCCGGTGGATCTCGTCGATGAACAGGACATCGTGCGGCTCGAGGTTGGTCAGCAGCGCGGCGAGGTCGCCCGCCTTGGCGATCACCGGGCCGGACGTGGCGCGAAAGCCCACGCCCAGTTCCTTGGCCACGATCTGCGCCAGCGTGGTCTTGCCCAGCCCCGGCGGGCCGAAGAACAGCACGTGGTCCATCGCCTCGCCGCGCGACTTCGCGCTTTCGATGAAAACCTTCAGGTTCCCGCGCGCGGCCTCCTGCCCGACGAACTCGTCCAGCGACTTCGGCCGCAGGGCCGCGTCCGGGTCTTCCGGCTGGCGATCGGGGGTGTGGAGGGGGACGGGATCGGTCATGCCGGTGTAGCGCTAGACGCTAAATGGACGCTGAAACAAGTTCAGGGTGACAGGGAGGGAACCCGATCCATTTCCGACTCGATCCGTCATGCTGAACTTGTTTCAGCATCCATCTCCCGGCACCCTCCGCCCCATGCCGTTCGAGCGCAACCCCTGCGTCTACGTCCTCGCCAGCGGTCGCTACGGCACCCTCTACATCGGCGTCACCAGCGGTCTGATACAGCGGCTCTATCAGCACCGCGAAGGAATCGCGGGCGGATTCACGAAGCGATACCGGGTCCACCGGCTCGTTCGCTACGAAATGTTCGGCGACATGGAAGGGGCGATCCTGCGCGAGAGGCAGCTCGAACGCTGGCACCGGCAGTGGAAGATCAACCTGATCGAGCGGGACAACCCGCACTGGGCGGACCTGGCGGTGGGACTCGGCTTCGAGCCGCCGGCTTTGCGCGGGGGGCGCAATGGATCCTGAAACGAGTTCAGGATGACGGGTGGGGCCGGGGCGCCGGACGGAACAGGTTTCCATCACCCCGCCGCCCGTTTCAGCGCGACGCGGATCAGGTCGCTTTCGCTCGCGTCTTCGCCCAGTTCGCCTTGCGCGGCGGCGACGGCGCGGGCGGCGACGGCGGGCTTGAAGCCGAGGTTCTCGAGCGCCGAGACGGCATCGGCGCTGGCGCCGCCCGCCGGGGCCGCCGCGCCGATGGCGGCGCCCGCCATGCCACCGCCGGGCAGGGCGCCGGCCTTGTCCTTCAACTCGTTGACGATCCGCCCGGCCAGCTTCGGTCCCACGCCTTGCGCGCGCGCCACCATCGCCGCGTCGCCGCCCGAGCAGGCGGCCCGCAGTTCGCCCGGCGAGAGGGTGGAGAGGATCGCCAGCGCGACCTTGCTGCCCACGCCCTGCACCTGGGTCAGCAGGCGGAACCAGTCGCGTTCGCCCGCCTCGGCGAAGCCGAGCAGGCGCATGTCGTTCTCGCTCACCTGCAGGTCGGTATAGACGGTGCAGGCTTCCCCGGTCTCGCCCAGCGCGGCCAGCGTCTTGGACGAACAGTGCACGAGGTAGCCGACGCCCGCGACGTCGATCACCGCCCAGTCCGTGCCGGTTTCGTCGAGCAGGCCCCGCAGTTTCGCAATCATGGTTTGTTCCTGCCCGAGCGCGCGCGGTTTGGCCAGCCGCCGCGCGCACTTGTCCGCAAGGGGGCCGAAATCGGAGACTTGGACCGGGTGTTACACTGTCCTGGACCAAAACTTTCGGCCCGGCGCAGCATGTCCTGAACGGCAGGCCCGGGCGCTGGGAAGGGGGCGGGGCGGGGCGGCATGGCGAGGCCGATCATGGCACGGCCCGGCCCCTGTAGGAAAACGGTTCTTCGCACGAACGCAGCAAAGGTGAAGTGGACAGCCCCCGCGCCATCGGACAGAAGGCACGGCCATGAGCTGGAACACCTTCGGACGCGCCCTGCGCATGACGACCTGGGGCGAAAGCCACGGGCCCGCGCTGGGCGCGGTGGTGGACGGGTGCCCGCCGGGCCTGGCGCTGGACGAGCAGGCGATCCAGCCTTTCCTCGACGCGCGCCGTCCGGGGCAGAGCAAGTTCACCACCCAGCGGCAGGAGGCGGACGCGGTCCGGATCCTGTCGGGCGTGTTCGAGGGGAAGACCACCGGCACCCCGATCAGCCTGATGATCGAGAACACCGATCAGCGATCGAAGGACTATTCCGAGATCGCCGATCGCTATCGCCCCGGCCATGCCGACTATGCCTACGACGCGAAATACGGCTTTCGCGACTATCGCGGCGGCGGCCGGTCGAGCGCACGCGAAACCGCCGCGCGGGTCGCGGCCGGCGCCGTGGCGCGGCTGATCGTGCCCGAAACGACGATCCACGCCTATGTCGTCCAGGTGGGCGAGGACCGGATCGAGCGCGCGGCGATCGACTTGGCGACCATTGGCGACAATCCGTTCTTCTGCCCCGATCCGCAGGCGGCCCGGCGGTGGGAAGGGCTCGTGGACGCGGCGCGCAAGGAGGGGTCGAGCCTCGGCGCGGTGGTCGAATGCGTCGCCACCGGGGTGCCGGCGGGCTGGGGCGCGCCGGTCTATGCCAAGCTCGACGCCGATCTCGCGGGGGCGATGATGGGCATCAACGCGGTCAAGGGGGTCGAGATCGGCGACGGGTTCGCCGCCGCCGCCCTGCGCGGCGAAGACAATGCCGATCCGATGCGGCCCGCCGCCCCGGGCCGGGCGGACGACGGGCCGCAATTCACCGCCAACCACGCGGGCGGGATCGCGGGCGGGATATCGACCGGGCAGCCGGTCGTGTGCCGGGTGGCGTTCAAGCCGACCAGCTCGATCCTGACCCCGGTCGATTCGATCACCCGGTCGGGGGAGGCGACGCAAGTGCGGACCCGGGGCCGCCACGATCCCTGCGTCGGCATTCGCGGCGCGCCGGTGGTCGCGGCGATGATGGCGCTGGTCCTGGCGGACCACAAGTTGCTGCACCGCGCCCAGTGCGGCTGATGCGGGGGCGGCTGATGCGCGCGCGGCTGATGCGGGGGCGGCTGATGCGTGCGCGGCTGATGCGCGCGCGACGCGGCGCCGCGGGCGCCGGCTGACCGGCGCGGTGGAACTGGGGGCGGATATCGTCGCGCTGCTGGCGCTGGCGGCGTTCCTGGCGGGCATGATCGATGCCGTCGCCGGCGGCGGCGGGCTGATTACCATTCCCGCGCTGATGGCGGCCGGCGTGCCGCCGGTCCAGGCGCTCGCGACCAACAAGCTGCAATCGGCCTTCGGCACCGGCGGCGCGGTGATCGCCTATGCGCGCAAGGGGCTGGTGGACCTGCGGCGTTTCGCCTGGCCGACCGTCGCCGCCTTCGCCGGGGCGGCGGGCGGCGCCTTCGTCCTGACCCGGATCGATCCGGGCTTCCTCGAGGGGTTCCTGCCGATCCTGCTGGTCGCGATGGCGATCTACTTCGCGCTCGCGCGGCGCGGCGCGGAGGAAGACCGCCATACGCGGGCCGGGCCGGCGGCGCTGTTCGGCACGGCCATGGGGATCGGCTGGTACGACGGGTTCTTCGGCCCCGGGACGGGATCGTTCTTCACCACCGCGCTGATGGCGGTCTTCGGCCTCGGCGTCCTGCGCGCGGTGGCCCATGCCAAGTTGCTCAATTTCGCCAGCAACCTCGCCGGGCTGGCGGTGCTGGTGGCGGGCGGGCACGTGCTGTGGATGCTGGGGCTGGCGATGGCGGCGGCCAATGTCGCCGGGGCGCAAGTCGGCGCCTGGGGCGCGATCCGCTGGGGTGCGGGAATCGCGCGCCCGCTACTGATCGTCGTGTCGCTGGCGCTGACGGTGAAACTGCTGGCGGACCCGGCCAATCCGCTGACCGCGGCTGTGCTGGCAATGCTGCGTTCCGCCGGCTGACACGCGGGTTTCGCGGCCGCATTCGCGGTTTTCGATCGTTTCCGCCGATTGATCGAAAATTTCGATGTTAGCTATCGCACAAAAACGCTTTTGTGCATCGCGGTAGCCACTATCTGGGGCTTCGAGTTTCACACCTGCAAGAAAGAGGAACCACACGCATGGGTATCATCGGAAGCACGATCAAGCCGTTCACCGCCACGGCCTTCCAGAAGGGCAAGGACTTCTTCGAGGTTTCCGAGAAGGATCTCGAGGGCAAGTGGTCGGTCTTCTTCTTCTATCCGGCGGATTTCACTTTCGTCTGCCCGACCGAGCTGGAAGACCTGGGTGAAAAGTACGCGATGCTGCAGAGCATGGGCGTCGACGTCTATGCCGTCAGCACCGACACGCACTTCAGCCACAAGGCCTGGCACGACACGTCGGAGAAGATCAACAAGCTCGAATTCGCCTTCCTCGGCGACCAGAACCACATCCTCGCCAACAACTTCGGCGTGCTGCGCGAAGGCGCGGGCCTGGCCGACCGTGCGACCTTCGTGGTCGATCCCGACGGCGTGATCCAGATCATGGAAATCACCTGCGAAGGCGTGGGCCGCAATGCCAACGAACTGACCCGCAAGATCAAGGCGGCGCAGTACGTTCGCGAGAACCCGGGCCAGGTCTGCCCCGCGGCGTGGGAAGAAGGCAGCGACACGCTGGCCCCCTCGCTCGACCTCGTCGGCAAGATCTGATCCGGCACCGACTTGCAGGAACCCGGGCCTTCGGGCCCGGGTTGCTCCGAAGGCCCGGGGCCCGTTCCCCCCTCTCCCCCTGAGCGCCCCGGGCCTTCCCCCTTCTGCCAACCCTGCACGCGGGCGCCGGCCGGCATCCGCGGTTCGCCCGCGGCGTGGCGCATGGCGCCGCCGCGCGCGGCCGGGCCATCCACGACCAGGAGTTTCGCCATGCTCGACACGGCAGTGCAGCAACAGCTCAAGCAATACCTCGCCAACCTGCGCGAGCCGATCGAGCTTGTCGCCTCGCTGGGCGACGACGCAAAATCGGAAGAGACGCGCGCCCTCCTGACCGAGATCGCGGGCCTGCACGACCTGGTTTCCGCCAGCTTCGACGGCACCGACGATCGCCGGCCGAGCTTCATCATCCGCCGCGCTTCGGACGCGGAAAAGTGGGTTCGCTTCGCCGGCCTGCCGATGGGGCACGAGTTCACCTCGCTGGTGCTCGCGCTGCTCTGGGCCGGCGGCCATCCGCCCAAGGTCGATCCCGAAACGCTGGAGGCGATCGCCCGGCTGGAGGGGGATTACAACTTCGAGATGTATTTCTCGCTCTCGTGCCACAACTGCCCCGACGTGGTGCAGGCGCTGACGCTGATGGCGCTGACCAATTCGCGGATCACCGCGACCCTGATCGAAGGCGGCACGTTCAAGGACGAGGTGGATGCGCGCGACGTGATGGCGGTGCCCGCGACGTTCCTTAACGGCGAGCCGTTCTTCAACGGCAAGATGAACGTGGACGACATCCTCGCGCGGCTCGACAGCGGGGCGGGCGAGCGCCAGGCGGCGAAGCTGGCGGAAAAGGAACCGTTCGACGTGCTCGTCGTCGGCGGCGGCCCGGCGGGCGCCTCGGCCGCGATCTATACCGCGCGCAAGGGCTTCGCCACCGGCATCGCGGCCGAACGCTTCGGCGGGCAGCTGCACGACACGCTGGGGATCGAGAACCTGACCGGAACGACCTATACCGAGGGGCCGAAGCTCGCCGCGCAGCTCGAAAGCCACGTCGGCGAATACGAGATCGACCTGATGGACCGGCTCCAGGCCGAAAAGCTGATCCCCGCCAGCGAACCGGGCGGGATGCACGAAGTGGTCTTCGCCAATGGCGCGTCGCTGAAAACGCGCGCGCTGATCCTCGCCACCGGGGCGCGCTGGCGCAACCTCGGCGTGCCGGGGGAGGCGGAATATCGCAACAAGGGCGTGGCCTATTGCCCGCACTGCGACGGCCCGCTGTTCAAGGGCAAGCCGATCGCGGTGATCGGCGGCGGCAATTCGGGCGTCGAGGCGGCGATCGACCTGGCCAAGATCGTCGGCCACGTGACGCTGATCGAATTCGATACGAAGCTGCGCGCCGACGAGGTGCTGCAGGCCAAGCTGCACAGCCTGCCCAACGTCACCGTGCTGACCAATGCCCAGACGACCGAGATCACCGGCGCGAACGGCCGGGTCGACGGCCTGGTCTACAAGGACCGCGCGAGCGGCGAGGAGCACCGGGTGGAGCTGGAAGGCGTGTTCGTCCAAATCGGCCTCGTCCCCAATACAGAATGGCTGAAGGACAGCGGCCTGGGGCTGAGCAAGTTCGGCGAGATCGCGATCGACGGCAATGCCGCGACCGACTTGCCCGGCGTGTTCGCCGCGGGCGACTGCACGACGGTGCCTTACAAGCAGATCGTGATCGCGATGGGCGAAGGGTCGAAGGCGGCGCTGAGCGCGTTCGATTACCTGATCCGGACCGAGCCGGCCGAAGTGGCCGAGGCGGCCTGACCCCGCCCGGGGTTACCACCACCCGGCGTCACCGCCGCCGCTTGAGCACCAGGTAGAGCGCACCCTCGCCCCCGTGGCGACGGTGCGCTTTTCGTATCGCGGCGATATCGGTGCCGTGCGGCCCGGCGGCGAGCCAGTCGAGCACCTTGGCCCGGATCGCCCCGCGCCGGCTGCCGCGGTCGGCGGCATCGACCGGGCGCGGGCGGCCCGCGATCAGCAGGACGACCCGCGCGCCCATCGCCTTGGCCTGCATCAGCCCGTCATCGAGCCGGGCGTGGGCGCTGTCGAGCGTGTGGCCGTGCAGGTCGAGCGTGAAATCGGGCGCGATGGACCCTGCGCGAAAACGCCGGTCCCAGTGCGAATCGAGGCCCGCCTCCCGGTCCGCACCGGGCGGCGCGGGCGCGGTGCGCGGGGCGCTCGCGGCCATGCTCGTCCTCACCGCCGGCGTGGGCCGGGGCGGGGCGGGGGCAGGGACGGGGGGAGCCGCGCCCTTGGCCCTGTCCCGACCGGCCCCGCCTTTCCCGGTCCGCGGTTCGGCCCGAGCCGCGGCGGGCGGGGCAGGCGGTGAGTTCGGCGGCGGCGCCGGGCGCAGCGGGGTGACCGTCGCGGCGAGGCGTTCCCAGGCGGCGCGTTCCTCCGGCGTCAGGCCCCGCGGGGCGCTCATCGGTCGCGGCGCGAGGCGTCGATCCGGGCCACCGCGCCCTTGGGCAGCAGGATCAGGGCCTGGCCGCGCGCGCTCATCCCCCCGGCGATCCGGCGCGCTTCCTCGCCCGCGCCCCAGAACGTGTCGAACCGGTTCGGCCCCTTGATCGCGCCGCCGGTGTCCTGCGCGACCCACAGGCCGTTCGCCTCCGGCCGGTCGAGCTCCAGCCAGACCGGCGCGCCGTAGGGCACGAACGAGGGATCGACCGCGACCGAGCTTTCGCGCCGCACCGGCACCCCGATCGAACCGAGCGGCCCGTCGCCGGTCAGCTCGCGGAAGAAGACCCAGCTCTTGTTGAGCTGCATCAGCTCGCGGCCTTCCCGCGGGTTTTCGCGGATATAGGCCATGATCCCCTGCATCGAGCCGGGATACTGGCCCGGACCGTCGCCGATCAGCCCGCGCTCGCGCATGACCCGGCCGATGCCGACATATTCGCGGCCGTTCTGCCCGGCATAGCCGATCCGCATCACGTCGCCGTCGGGCCCGCGCAGGCGGCCCGAACCCTGGATCTGGAGGAAGAAGAACTCGACCGGGTCGGCCGCCCAGGCGATCTCCAACCCGCGCCCGGCCAGGGCCCCGGCCTCGATCGCGGCGCGATCGTGGTAGAGCACGAAGCGGCCGCTTTCGTCGTAGCGGCCCAGCGGCGGGCGCCCTTCGCGCTCGCTTTCGGGCACGTCGTCGGGCCAGGCGCGCACGAGATCGTCGGGCAGGCCGTAGACCGGCACGTCGTATCCCGGCCGGCGGACCCGGCTGCCGCGGATTTCCGGTTCGAAATAGCCGGTGGCGAAAGCCGCCCCGTCGCCGACCCGCGCGGTTTCGAAGAAGCGGGCGAAGAACGCCGCCCCGCGGTCGTAAGGCCAGGTGCGCGCCGCCTCGCAGGCCGGGCGCCAGTCTTCGGGGTAGGTCAGCCCGCTGGCGTCGCGGTGGCCGAGCAGGCGCGGACAGCTTTCGAGGAAGGCGGCCAGCGCCATGCCGGCATCGTCCTGCCGCAGGCCCAGCGTTTCGACCGCCGGGCCTGCGCGCACGCCGGCAAAGGCCGCGCTGGTCACGCTGGTCGGCGGGGCGACCGGCGGGCCCACGGGCCGCGGGGCGCGGTCGCCCCCCGGTACGATCGTGCAGCTTGTCAGCAGGGCCGCCAGCGCGGCCAGTATCCCCCAGCGGCGCATGCCTCGTGCCCCCTTCTGCCCGGCGTCAGCCCTCGTCGGTTTCGTCGAGCAGCCAGTTCGGATCGGCCGAATCGACGTTGCGGCTGAAAGTCCAGATGTCGCGGCTCTCGATCGCGTCGTCGAGCGAGCCGGCAACGACGTTGCCTTCGCGGTCGCGGGTGACCGCGGCGATATCGGCCACGAACAGCACCGCGATGCGCGCCTGCCGCCCTTCCAGGTGGGCGCTGTGCACGCTCGTATCCTCGATCCGGATCAGGCGGTTGTCGAGCGTTTCGCCCGCTTCCTCGCGCGCGGTGATGGCGGCATCGAACCCGGCGTAGACATCCGCGTCGCACAGTTCCTTCAGCGTTTCGCGATCGCCGTTCCAGAACGCTTCGAGGATCATCGCGTAGGCGCCCTTGGCCCCTTCGAGGAAGGCCATGAGATCGAACGTGCGGTCCGCCGCGGCGATTTCCTGCACCCCGCGTTCGACCGCGGGGACGACCCCGGCGGCGCGCGGAACGGGGTTGGCCTGGCGCGGGACCGGCGCGGCCTGGGCGGTCGGTTCACGTTTCGCCTTGTCGAAGCGGGTCGGAATCGCTTCCTCCTCGTGCTCGGCCCGGCGGCCGAGAACCGAATAGAGCCGCATGCCGAGGAAGGCCGCGATCATGGCGAGGATGACGATTTCGTAGATCACAAATTGCTGTCCGTTTGCCTTGCGGGGCGGCCAGGGGGCCGCGCCCGATCCAATCGTGCCCTAGATAGTGCCAAAATACAAATGAACAACGCGTGATGCCGCGCCTGCGGGCCGCGTCGTCGCAGCGGCGCGCCGCGAGTTGCGGGCCGGGGCCCGGGGTGCTAGGCGCGCGGCCGGGCCCGCCGCTGCGCGGGGATGTCAATTCACCTCTCGACGAAAGCGTATCCATCATGGCCGACGAAGGCGACGTGCTTACCGATCTCGACCTCGATCCCGCACCCAACGGCGCGGACAATCAGCCCGCAGCCGGGATCATCACCCAGTATGTGAAGGACATGTCGGTCGAAGTGCCCAACGCGCCGGCCTCGTTCCAGTGGAAGGACGCGCCGCAGGTCGATGTCCAGTTCAACATCGCCGCGCGCCAGATCGACGGCGAAGTCCACGAGGTCGAACTGAAGATCAACGCCACGGCCAAGGCCGAACAGGGCAATGCCTTCCTGGTCGAGGTCGCCTATTGCGGCCTCGTGGGGATGCGCAACCTGCCCGAGGACCAGGCCCACGCCTTCCTCTATGCCGAGGCGCCGCGCCTGCTGTTCCCCTTCGCCCGCCGGATCGTCGCCGACGCCAGCCGCGATGCCGGGCAGCAGCCACTGGTGATCGACCCGATCGATTTCAACGGCCTCTATCTCCAGCGCCTCCAGGCCAAGAAGGCGGAAGAGGCGGCGGCGGCCGGCCAGCCAGCCGGCGAAGCCTGAGCCGGCGGCCACGGCCGGCCCCCGGGCGGACCCCGGCATGAGCCTGCTCAGGAACGTCGGGACGATCGGCGGGCTGACGATGGTCAGCCGGCTGTTCGGCTTCGTGCGCGACATGCTGCTCGCGCGCGTGCTCGGCGCGGGCGGGGTGGGCGACGCCTGGCAGCTGGCGTTCCAGCTGCCCAATATCTTCCGCCGCCTGTTTGCCGAAGGCGCCTTCGCCAGCGCCTTCGTGCCGCTGTTCAACCGGCGCATGGCCGGGCGCGACGACTTGTCCGAGGCACGCCGTTTCGCCGAGGAAGTGCTCGCCTTCCTGATCCCGGTGCTGATCGTGTTCGGCGCGCTGGCGCTGATCGCGATGCCATGGATCGCCGGCCTCTTCGCGAACGAGGGGATCGAAAGCGATCCCGAGCTGTTCGACCTCGCCGTGCTGATGGCGCGGATCGCCTTCCCCTATCTCGCCTTCATGAGCCTGGCGACGCTGTTCGCCGCGGTGCTCAACTCGCTGTCGCGCTTCGCGGCCGCGGCGGCCGCGCCGATCCTGCTCAACATCTGCCTGATCGCGGCGCTGGTCGTGGGCATGACCCTGGGCGACGGGGTCGCCGCGCGGCGCGCGACCGGCGAGCTCCTGGCCATCGCGGTCACCGTTTCGGGCCTGCTCCAGCTCCTGTGGCTCTGGGTCTGGGCGCACCGTTCGGGCTTTCGCATGCGGCTGCGCCGCCCGCGCCTTACCGGCGGAGTGAAGGAACTGGGCGTGCTGATCCTGCCTGCCGTGTTCGGCGCGGGGGTGTACCAGATCAGCCGCTTCATCGACCTGTTCTTCCTCGCCACCCTGCCCGACGGGGCCTATACCTTCCTCGCCATGGGCGACCGGCTGAACCAGCTGCCGCTGGGGATCATCGGGATCGCGCTCGGCACCGCGATCCTGCCGGCGCTGTCGCGCCATATCGCCAGCGAGGATCACGACGCGGCCCGGCGCCTGCAATCGAACGCGATCGAGCTGGCCATGCTGCTGACCGTGCCCGCCGCGGTCGCGCTGTTCGTCACCGGCAGCGCGTTCACCCGCGCGTTCTACACCGGCGGGGCCTTCACCCTGTCCGACGCGATGGCGACCGGCGCGGTCACCTCGGCGCTCGTCGTCGGCCTGCCCGCCTATGTCCTGATCAAGGTGCTGGTGCCCAATTACTTCGCGCGCAAGGACACGCGCACGCCGGTCTATACCGCGCTCGCCGCGCTCGTGCTCAACGTCGCGCTCAACTTCCTGCTCGTGCCGCGGCTGGGCGTCGTCGGGCTGGCCCTGGCCGGGTCGATCGGGGCCTGGACCAATGTCGCCCTGCTTTACCTGCTGCTGGCGCGCGGCGACCGCTTCCGCCTGACGCTGCGCGTGGCGGGGCGGATCGCGCGGATCGCGCTGGCGGCCGCGCTGATGGGCGCGGCGCTGTGGTACCTCATGCCCTACGGCGCGCCGTACTACGCGGGCAGCGTGCTCGAACGGGTGGCGGCGATCGCCGCGCTGGTGGCGACCGGGGCCGCGATCTATTTCGCGCTGGCGGCCGTGCTGGGCGTGCTCGACCGGGCGACGGTGACGCGCCTGATGCGCCGCGAGGGTTGACATCGGGCGGCCGGGGCCGGAAGCGCCGGTTCATTCCAACCCCGGGGCCAGCGCCCCCAGCGACAGGATCGTCATGCGCATCGTTTCCGGCATCCAGCCCACCGGCAATCTCCATCTCGGAAATTACCTCGGGGCGATCCGCAACTGGGTGCGGATGCAGGACGAACTGGCCGAAGGCGGCGAATGCCTGTTCTTCCTGGCCGACCTGCACGCGATCTCGATGCCGCACGAGCCCGCCGCGCTGCACCGCGCGACGCTGGAGATGGTCGCCGCGCTGGTCGCCTGCGGGATCGACCCGGATCGCTCGGTCCTGTTCAACCAGGCCCAGGTCCCCGCCCATGCGGAACTGCAATGGCTGCTGAACGGCACTGCGCGGATGGGCTGGCTCAACCGGATGACGCAGTTCAAGGACAAGAGCAGGAAGAACCGTGAAGGCGCCAGCGCCGCGCTGTTCACTTATCCCGTGCTCCAGGCGGCCGACGTCCTGCTGTACCAGACGACGCACGTGCCCGTGGGCGAGGACCAGAAACAGCACCTGGAGCTGGCGCGCGACGTGGCGCAGAAGTTCAACAACGATTTCGCCAGCGAGGACGCGCCGGTCTTCACCCTGCCCGAACCGATCACCCCGCCCGAGGCGGCGCGGATCATGAGCCTGCGCGACGGCAGCCGCAAGATGAGCAAGTCCGACCCCTCGGACATGGCGCGCATCAACCTGACCGACGATGCCGACACGATCGTGAAGAAGATCAAGAAGGCGAAGACCGATCCCGAGCCGCTGCCGTCCGAGGCGGCCGGCCTGGCCGAGCGGCCCGAGGCCCAGAACCTCGTCGCGATCTACGGCGCGCTGTCGGGCGAGACGGTCGATGCGGTCCTCGCGCGGTTCGGCGGGCAGGGCTTCGGCGCGTTCAAGCCCGCGCTGGCCGAGCTGATGGTCGAAGCGATCGCGCCGATCACCGCGCGCTTTCGCAGCCTGCTGGAAGACCGCGAGGCGCTCGACGCGATCCTCGCCCGGGGCGCGGCGCGGGCGCGCGAACGGGCCGCGCCGACGCTGGAGGCGGCCTATCGCGCGCTGGGCCTGGTGCGCGGGTAGCGGGCGCAGTAACGCGTTGGGGGCTGCGCGGGGCGGATCAACAAATCGTTATTATTCAGTCGCTTTGGCCCGGCGGACATTCAATCCACGTTCAGCCCGCCGGCTTTACAACACGCCCCATCGATGACAGCGTGCACCGGTGTGAGGGACGGGACGCGCTATGCGTTGCTGTTTCCAAAGGGGATAACACGATGAACACCCACAAGAAAAACTGGGGTCGCGCAATCAGGCTGGCGGCGGTGCCGCTGCTGCTGGCCGGGCTGGCCGCCTGCGCCACGCCGTTCAAGGCCGACGTTTCGCGCTTCCAGTCGCAATTGCCCGCCCCGCAGGGCCAGACGTTCGCGGTCGTGGCCGACGACCCGGCGCTCGCCGGCGGGCTCGAGTTCGCGCAATATGCCGACTACGTCGAGGCCGAGATGGCGCGCCTCGGCTATAGCCAGGCCGCGCCCGAAGACGCGACCCTGCTGGTCCGCTTCGACTACGGCGTCGACAACGGGCGCGAGCGGGTCCGCTCGACCCCCGGCTATCGCGACCCGTTCTACGATCCGTGGTACGGTTTCTCGCGCCGCCCGGTCTATGTCCGCACGCCGCACGGCTACCGCGTGGCCTACGTCCCCGCCCGCTCGTGGGGCTATGGCTTCTACGATCCGTGGTTCGGCGGGCGCGACGTGCGCAGCTACACCGTCTATACCAGCGGGATCGACCTGAAGATCGACCGCGCGGCCGACGGCACCCGCCTGTTCGAAGGCAAGGCGGAAGCGGTCTCGACCTCCAACCGGCTGCAGTACCTGGTGCCCAACCTGGTCGATGCCATGTTCACCGATTTCCCCGGCAACTCGGGCGAGACGGTGCGCATCTCGATCAAGCCGGAAGGCGAGAAGACGATCCGCGCGATCGACTGACCGCAGGCGGCGGCATCCGCGATCACCGAAGGGGCGGGCCTGCGTGAGCGGGTCCGCCTTTTTCGTGCCCCGTGGCCCCTTCGTCCGGCGATGTCAGGCGAGCGCGGCGTGCCCCCCGGTCGAGCCGAAGCCGCCCGCGCCGCGCGCGGTCTCGTCGAGGTCGTCGACTTCTTCCCACCCGGCGCGGGTCACGGGGGCGAGCACGAGCTGGGCCACGCGCTCGCCCCGCGCGATCGCGAAAGCCTCGCTGCCGTGGTTGACCAGGATGACCTTCAGCTCGCCGCGATAGTCCGAATCGATCGTGCCCGGCGCATTGGGGACCGAGATCCCGTGCTTGAGCGCGAGGCCCGAGCGCGGGCGGACCTGGATCTCGTAGCCCGGCGGAATCGCCAGCGCGAGCCCGGTCGCGACCGCGTGGCGCGCGCCGGGGGACAGGGTCACGTCCTCGGCGGCGACGACGTCCATCCCCGCCGCCCCCTGCGTGGCGTAGCGCGGCAGGTCGAGCCCTTCGCCATGGGGCAGGCGCTTGATCTTCACGGGAATCGTATCGGTCATTCGGTTTCAACCGTCTCCAGGTGGCTGGCAATGCGCGCGACCAGCGTGCGCGCGAGATCCGTCTTGGCCATGCGTTCGAGCGTCTCGACCCCTTGCGCGGTGACGATGTGGGCGCGGTTGTGATCGCCCCCCATCACGCTTTCGCCGCGGTCGCCCGAAACGTCGTTGGCGACGATCCAGTCGGCACCCTTGCGCTCGCGCTTGGCGCGCGCGTTGGCGACCACGTCCTCGGTCTCGGCCGCGAAGCCGATCAGGAGCCCGGGCCGCGCCTTCCCGGCGGCGAGGCCGGCGAGGATGTCGGGGTTCTCGGTCAGCGCCAGATCGGGCAGGCCGGTGCGGGCCTTCTTCATCTTCTGCCCGGCGACGTCGCGCGTGCGCCAGTCGGCGACGGCGGCGACCATGATCGCGACGTCGGCGGGCAGGGCGCCATCGACCGCGCTTGCCATCTCGCGCGCGGATTCGACGTCGATCCGGTCGACCCCGTGCGGCGTGTCCAGCGCGACCGGGCCGGCCACCAGCGTCACCCGCGCGCCGGCCTCCGCCGCGGCGGCGGCAATGGCGAAGCCCTGTTTCCCGCTCGACCGGTTGGCGATGTAGCGGACCGGGTCGATCGGCTCGTGCGTCGGCCCGGCGGTCACCAGGACGTGGCGGCCGTAGAGCGGGCGGTGGTCGGGCGCGGCATCGAAATCGGGCTGTCCGGAAAGGAGGTCCGCCCCGCCGCCTCCGGCCAGGCGCGCGCGGATCGCGGCATCGATCGCCTCCGGCTCCGGCAGGCGGCCGGGGCCATATTCGCCGCAGGCCATCGGCCCTTCGTCGGGTTCGAGCACCTCGACCCCGCTCTGGCGCAGCCAGGCGACGTTGCGCTGCGTCGCCGCGTGCTGCCACATGCGCACGTTCATCGCCGGCACCGCCATGACCGGCTTGTCGGTCGCGAGGATCAGCGTCGTCGCCAGGTCGTCGGCGATCCCGGCGGCCATTTTCGCCAGCAGGTCGGCGCTGGCCGGGCAGACCACGACCAGGTCGGCCTCGCGGCTGAGCTGGATATGGCCCATCTCGGCCTCGTTCCTGAGATCCCACAGCGTGGTATAGACGGGGTTTTCCGACAGGGCGGCGAGCGTCATCGGGGTGACGAACTCCTGCCCGCCCTCGGTCACGACGCAAGTGACCGCGCCCCCGCCCTTGCGGATCAGGCGGACGAGTTCGCACGCCTTGTAGGCGGCAATGCCCCCGCCGACGACGAGGAGGATGCGTGGCGTCGCGGCCCCCGCCTCGGCACCGGCCGTCTTGTCACCGGTCATCGCAGATCGTCCTTCCTTTCACCGCGCGAACCTAGCCGCGCGCTGCGCCGCGTGCCAGCCCGCAGCGGGCGGCGGCACGAATTGCCTGGTGGTATATCGCGCCGAACCTGTAAACATCGCGCCAACGACGCGGGCGGACTGCGCCGCCCGGGGGCGAAACGATGGGGAGAGGAACGATGCGGATCTTGCTGACGGCGCTCATTTTCGTGGGCGGGCTGTTCTATTTCGTCACCGGGCTGGGTTTCCTGGTCGATCCGGTCAACTCGGGCGCGACCTTCGGCCTCACCGCCTCGGGCGCGGACGGGCTTTCGACGATGCGCGCGGACATGACCGCGTTCTTCGTCGTCGCCGCCACCTGCATGCTGTTCGGCGCCTGGCGGCGCAACGGCGACGTGCTGCTGGTGCCGGCGGGGCTGTTCGGCATCGCGCTGCTCGGCCGGATCGTCAGCGTCGCGGCCGACGGGACCGAGCCGGGATTCTGGCTGCCGATGGCGGTCGAGGCGATCACGGTCGTCGTGCTGCTGGTGGCGAGCCGCGTCCTGCCGCACCCCGCGACCTGAGCCGCCCGTCAGGCGAAGATGTCGAGATCGACCGCGGTTCTCGCGGCGATCTTGCGCGCGACCATCCGATGACAGAGCAGCGCGCCCAGCAGGCCGAGGGCCGCGGCGAAGGCGCTGGCCACCAGCAGCGCCGCGACATCCTCTTCGATCGACAGACCGAACAGGGCCCCGATGGCCCCGCCCACTGCCGTGCCGGCGAAGGACCATGCCCTCCGCGTGGCCCAGCGCGGATCGCTCGCCGCCAGGCGAACCATCGGCGTTCCTGCGATCAGCGCCGCCGGGGTGGCGACGATCAGCCCGAACGCCGCACCGAAGACCAGAACGATCATCAGAAACCCGCTGCCCGATCCGCCGCCTGTGATGAGGGATATGACGACCAGAACGAACCCGCCGACCACGCCTAGAACCGGTCCGGTCAGCAGTGCCGGGCCCAGCATTGCCCGGAAGGCCTGTCCCCACTCCACCGCGCTCAGCCGATCCAGCCCAGCGCCATTGCCCCCCAGGCCGTGCCGCCGCCGATCAGCGCGGCCAGCAGGTAGCCGGGCCAGCCGCGCCGCTTGCGCTCGCGCCGCTGCCACATCAGTTCGACCGGCGGCAGGGGCGGCGGCTCGGGCGCGCCACCGCGCGGGGGGTAGCGGTCCTCGATCCGCCGCACGAGGTCGGGGATGCGCAGCAGGGTCGCGGTGTCTTCGCGGATCCGGTCGGCCAGCGCCGCCTCCGGCCCCAGCTCGTCGCGGATCCAGCTGCGCACGAAGGGGGCGGAAACGTCCCACATGTTGATTTCGGGGTGGAGCTGGGTCGCGATCCCTTCGACCATGACCATCGTCTTCTGCAGCAGCAGCAGGTGCGGCTGGGTCTGCATGTCGAAATCGCGGGTGATCGCGAACAGCCCGTCGAGCATCTGCCCGACCGACAGCTCGCTGACCGGCTTGCCGCGCATCGGCTCCCCCACCGCGCGCAGCGCGGTCGCGAACTCGTCCACCGAGTGATAGCTGGGCACGTATTGCGCCTCGAAATGGATCTCGGCCACGCGGCGGTAATTGCCGGTGGTCAGGCCGTAGAGGATTTCCGCCAGCCACTGGCGCGCCTGCCGGTCGATCCGGCCCATGATCCCGAAATCGATCGCCACGATCGTCCCGTCCCCGCGCACGAACAGGTTCCCCTGGTGCATGTCGGCGTGGAAGAACCCGGCGCTGATCGCCTGTCGCAGGAAGGCGAGGACCAGCCGGCGGGCGAGGTCGGGCAGGTCGTGCCCGGCCGCGACCAGGGCATCGCGGTCGGATATCTTGATCCCGTCCACCCATTCGACCGTCATCACCCGGCCATTGGTCCGGTCCCAGTCCACTTGCGGGATATGATAGCGTTCGACGCCGTGCATCGCCTCGGCCAGCTCGCTGGCGGAGGCCGCCTCGCGCCGCAGGTCCAGCTCGCGGTTGGTCCAGCGCTTGAAATTGGCGATCGTCAGGCGCGGGCGCAGCCGGGCCGCCTCGCCGCCCAGCGCCTCGAGATGGGCGGCGGCCCATTCGTACGTCTGGATATCGCGCGCGAAGCGTTCGCGAATGCCCGGCCGCAGGACCTTGATCGCGACCTGCCGCCCGTCGGTCGTGACCGCGCGGTGGACCTGCGCGATCGAGGCCGCGCCCACCGGCACCGGGTCGATCCGTTCGAACAGCGTTTCCACCGGCTGGCCGAAACTGGCCGCGATCGCCTGCTCGATCTCGCCGAAGGGAACCGGCGGCAGGCTGTCCTGCAGCGCGAGGAGGTTGCGCGCCGCGTCCTCGCCGACGAGGTCGGGGCGGGTGGCGAGCGACTGGCCAAGCTTGATCGCGGCCGGGCCGATCGCGCTGAAGGCCCCGGCATAGTCGGGCTGTCGCGGCTGGAACGTGCCGAACCGCGCGAGCCGCGCGAGCCGCTTGACCGGGCCGGGGGTGTTGGGATCGTTCTCGATCCCGCGCAGCGCGCCGTGCCGGGCGAGCGTGCGGCCCCATTTCAGCAGGCGGAAGATATGCGTTGCCGGCTTGGTCATGCGAACCCCTCCCTCTCCCGTTCAGGGGAGGGGGGCGGGGGGAGGGGGACGATGCACGGCGCCGCGCGAGATCCCCCTCTCCCAACCCTCTCCCCCATGGGGGAGAGGGCTATTCCGGCCGGCCAACTCACACTTTCCACCCCGAATGGATCGCGACCAGGCCGCCGAGGACCGGCTCCACCCGCGTCTGCGCGAAGCCGGCATCGCGGATCATGCCCTCGAACTCGGGCATCGTCGGAAAGCGGCGGATCGATTCGACGAGGTAGCGATAGCTGTCTGCGTCGCCGGCGATCGCCTGCCCGATCTGCGGCACGACCTTGTGCGAATAGAGATCGTAGATCTCGCTGAAACCCGGCCACTGCGTGCTGGAAAACTCCAGGCAGAAGAAACGCCCGCCGTACTTGAGCACGCGGTGCGCCTCGGCCAGGGCCTTGTCGATCCGGGTCACGTTCCGAATGCCGAAGGCGATCGTATAGGCATCGAACATGGCGCGCGGATAGCCGAGCCGTTCGGCGTCCTGGCACGACCAGGCGAGGCCGGTGAGGCCGCGTTCGATCGCCCGCTCGATCCCGACGTCGAGCATGTCCTGGTTGATGTCGGCCACCGTCACTTCGGCCCCGCGGTCGGCCAGGCGGAAGGCGATGTCGCCGGTGCCGCCGGCCATGTCGAGGATCGCCTCGCCCGGCTGCGGCTTCACCCGGCGGACGAAGCGGTCCTTCCACAAGCGGTGCATCCCGCCCGACATGGCGTCGTTCATCACGTCGTACTTCGCCGCCACGCTGGAAAAGACCGCGCCCACGCGGGCGCTCTTTTCCTCTGGGGGTACGTCTTCGTAGCCGAAGGAAACCCGCTCGCCATGCAGTTCGCTCATGCACCGGGCCTTAGGGGGAATTGCCGCTCCGGCAAAGGGTGTTACAGCACCGGGCAATGCCCGAATTGCCCGAAGTCGAAACCACCGTGCGGGGGCTCGCCCGCCATCTCGAAGGCGAGCGGATCGTGCGCGTCGCGGTCAACCGGCCCGACATGCGCCGCCCGTTCCCCCCCGATCTCGCGCAGATGCTCACCGGCGCGCGGGTGACCGGGCTGGGGCGGCGGGCCAAGTTCGGCCTCGTCCATACCGACCGCGGGCAGACGCTGGTGTTCCACCTGGGGATGAGCGGGCGGTGGCGAATCGACCCGGCGAAGGCGGAGCGGCACGATCACCTCGTGCTCGAGACCGCCGATCATCGCTTCGCACTCAACGATGCGCGCCGGTTCGGGTGGGTGGACCTGGTCGAGACCGCGGCCCTCGACGAGGCGCCGGCATTCGCCGCGATGGGGCCCGAGCCGCTCGGCCCCGGCCTGACCGCGCGCCACCTCCGGGCCGCGCTCGCCGGGCGCAGGCAGGCGATCAAGCTCCTCCTGCTCGACCAGCGGATCGTCGCCGGGCTGGGCAATATCTACGTCTGCGAGGCGCTGTTCCGCGCGCGGATCGATCCGCGCAAGGCCGGCGGGCGGGTGTCGCGCGCGGCGCTGGAACGGCTGGTGCCGGCGATCCGCGAGGTGCTCGAACAGGCGATCGCCGACGGGGGATCGAGCCTGCGCGACTATGCCCGGCCCGACGGGGAACTGGGCTATTTCGCGACCCGCTTCGCCGTCTACGGGCGCGAGGGGGAGCCGTGCCACAGGCGCGACGGCGGGACTGTGCGCCGCCTGGCCCAGGGCGGGCGCAGTACGTGGTTCTGCCCGCGCTGCCAGCGGTGACGGGTGTGCTTGACGATTCGCGTCCCCGCCGCTAAGGCGCGCGCTTTCCGGCGGGCGAACCGCCGCTTTGCCGCACGATTATTCGAAGGAATCCGGCTTCCGCAAGCGGGGCCCGAGACAAGGACGAACATGGCCAACACGCCACAAGCCAAGAAGCGTATCCGCCGCAACGAACGCCGCGCCCAGATCAACGGCGCGCGCATGAGCCGCATCCGCAACTTCGTGAAGAAGGCCGAGGCCGCGATCGAAGGCGGCGACAAGCAGGCCGCCGCCGACGCGCTGCGCGCCGCGCAGCCCGAACTGGCCCGCGGCGTCGCCCGCGGCGTGATCCACAAGAACACCGCGGCGCGCAAGCTGTCGCGTCTGTCCAAGCGGGTCGCGGCGCTCTGATTCGCCGTGCCCCGCCCGGGGCATGACAGTCTGAAGACGGTAACGGGGCTGGCGCGCTGAGCGCCGGCCCCGTTTCGTTACAGAACGAAGACAGCCGGCCGCTGCGAAACCCGCAGAAGTGCGCGATTCGCCGGGCTGCCGGACGGGTTATCGCGATAAATCAGTGATTTGAACGGAGGGCTGCGGCCTAGGCCCGAGTCAACTTGTTTATTTCGGATTTTTTGCAGGGCGGCCTCTTGCGACTCAATCGAACCCCTTCAATAAGGGGAACTTCGGCACGGGGCGGGACAGCTGGTGCCTCTAAAAGCATTGGTCGCATCGCACGCAGCCCGGGATGGAGGTGATTCCGGGCATGGAGAGGCTTTGCCCAATGCGCGTGGGACATGGCGCCGGCTTGCGGGTCGGGGAACGAAGAGGCGGGTAATGGCGAGCAAGGTCGGCGAAGCGAACGCTCGGGCAGGAAAGGGGCAAGAGGAATCGATGGAGGACCTGGAGGCAGTGAACCTGGCGGCGGATTGGTCGGACATCAGCCAGGGCCTGCGAAAGGATCTCGGTCACCAGCTCCATAGCCAGTGGATCAAGCCGATCCAGCTCGGCGGCTTCTGCAAGGATACCGGCACGCTCGATCTCTACCTGCCGACCGAATTTTCCGCCAACTGGGTCCAGGACCGCTTCGCCGACCGGCTCTCGCTGGCATGGAAGATCGCGCGCAGCGAAGTGCGCAACGTGCGCATCTCGGTCCACCCGGGCCGGCGCAAGCTGCCCGAGCTGAGCCTGGGGGGCGACAGCCACCGCCCGGCCAACGATGCCGATTCCTCGATGATCGCGGTCGCCGCCGGCACGATCGGCGAACAGGGCTTCACGTCCTCGGTCGGGCTCGACCCCTCGCTGACGTTCGCCGCCTTCGTCACCGGCGAATCGAACGTGCTCGCCTGCAACGCGGCGCAGCGCATGGCGGCGAGCGAGAAGCCGCAGTTCTCCCCCCTCTACCTCAAGGCCGCGACCGGGCAGGGCAAGACGCACCTGCTCCACGCGATCGGCCATGCCTACCTGTCGAACCACCCGCGCGCGCGGATCTTCTACTGCAGCGCCGAGCGCTTCATGGTCGAGTTCGTCCAAGCGCTGAAACAGAACCAGATGATCGAGTTCAAGGCGCGCCTGCGCAGCTTCGACCTGCTGCTGGTGGACGATATCCAGTTCATCATCGGCAAGGCCAGCGCGCAGGAAGAACTGCTCTACACGATCGACGCGCTGCTGGCCGAAGGCAAGCGGCTGGTCTTCGCCGCCGACCGCGCGCCGCAGGCATTGGACGGGGTCGAACCGCGCCTGCTCTCGCGCCTGTCGATGGGCCTCGTCGCCGATATCGCGCCGGCCGACATCGAGCTGCGCCGCTCGATCCTCGAATCGAAGCTGACTCGCTTCGCCCCGCTCTCGGTGCCCGAGGACGTGATCGATTTCCTCGCCCGCACGATCACGCGCAACGTGCGCGAACTGGTCGGCGGGCTGAACAAGCTGATCGCCTATGCCCAGCTCACCGGGCAGGAAGTCTCGCTGCAGCTCGCCGAGGAGCAGCTGACCGACATCCTCTCGGCCAATCGCCGGCGCATCACGATCGACGAGATCCAGCGCACCGTGTGCCAGTTCTACCGCATCGACCGCGCCGAAATGTCGAGCAAGCGCCGCGCCCGCGCGGTCGTGCGTCCGCGCCAGGTGGCGATGTACCTGTCGAAGGTCCTGACGCCGCGCTCCTACCCCGAGATCGGGCGCAAGTTCGGCGGCCGCGACCATTCGACCGTGATCCACGCCGTCCGCCTGATCGAGGACCTGCGCCAGCGCGACGCCGACATGGACGGCGACGTGCGCAGCCTGCTGCGGCAGCTGGAGAGCTAAGGGGTTTTTCTTGTGTTTTCGAGCGGCCATCCGGCCGCTCGTCCTCGCGGTCCGCTGATCGCGGACCGAACCCGTCCACGCCAGCACCGCATCGCGATGGCTCGGTCGGCGATCAGCCGACCGCAAGCGCGACCGCGCGCCCGCAGCGACCGAAGGGAGCGAGGATAGCCAAGGCCGCGGACGCGGCCGCCGGCGCCTGAGGCCCAACAAAAAACTTCCCCCAGCCCTCGCTGAGACGGTTAGGGCGGGAACGGATTCGGTCGGCGATCAGCCGACCGCAAGCGCGACCGCGCGCCCGCAGCGACCGAAGGGAGCGAGGATAGCCAAGGCCGCGGATGCGGCCGCCGGCGCCTGAGGCCCAACAAAAAACTCCCCCCAACAGCCCTCGCGACACGGTGTTGGCCGGGAACGGATCGGTCGGCGCCCAGCCGACCGCAAGCGCGACCGCGCGCCCGCAGCGACCGAAGGGAGCGAGGATAGCCAAGGCCGCGGACGCGGCCGCCGGCGCCTGAGGCCCCAACAAAAACTCCCCCCACAGCCCTCGCGACGCGGTTACGGCGGGAACCGATCGGTCGGCGCCCAGCCGACCGCAAGCGCGACCGCGCGCCCGCAGCGACCGAAGGGAGCGAGGATAGCCAAGGCCGCGGATGCGGCCGCCGGCGCCTGAGGCACCAACAAAAACCCCCCCGCTTGAGAGCGGGGCCAAAGAGTGCCAACAGCCCTTCATGGCCCTGCCCCCCGACCGCATCGACCGCTTCGCGCGCCACATCGTCCTGCCCGAGATCGGGGGCGCGGGGCAGGTCGCGCTGGCCGAGCGGCACGTCGCGCTGGTCGGGCTGGGCGGGATCGGAAGTCCGGCGCTGCAATATCTCGCGGGCGCCGGGATCGGGCGCTTCACCCTGATCGACGACGGCCGGGTCGAGCTGTCCAACCTCCAGCGCCAGACGATCTATGCCGAGCGCGACGTGGGCCACGGCAAGGCCGTGTCGGCGCGGCGCTGGCTGGCCAATTTCGACCAGGCGATCGCGGTCGAGCTGGCCGACCGCCGGGTCGGGGCGGACACGGCCCGCGCGGCGATCGCCGGGGCGGACCTGGTGCTCGACGGGACCGACAACTTCGCCACCCGGCTGGCGATTTCCGACGCCTGCGTGGCGAGCGGCATTCCCCTGCTCTCGGCCGCGGTGGGCCGGTTCCAGGGGCAGGTCGGCGCCTTCGCCGGGCACTTGCCGGGCGAGGCCTGCTATCGCTGCTACGTCGGCGATGCCTTCGATGCCGACGATTGCGACACTTGCGCCGAAGACGGGATGCTGGGCGCCATGTCGGGCTGGACCGGCACGTTCGCGGCCATGCAGGCGGTGCGCGTCCTGCTCGATGGCAAGTCCGCCTTCGGCGATCCGCAGTGGGGCCGCCTGCACCTTCTCGACGGCCTCAAGCCCGCAATGCGCACCTTGCGGATCGCGAAGGACCCGGCGTGCCGAGGCTGCGGTTCTGCCGGAAAAGCGTCCGATGATGGATCCCCGCCTTCGCGGGGATGACAACAAGAGCAGCAGTGTCATTCCCGCGAATGCGGGAATCCATGGCCCGCCCTGCCGATCGGTTCAGCGGTTCAGGTCATGCCAAAGATCGCGCCAGTCCGGATTGCCAGCCTCGATCAGCGCGATCTTCCACGCACGGCGCCATTTCTTCAGCGCCTTCTCGCGCGCAATGGCCTCATGAATATCGCCGAACGGTTCGAGATGGACCGGTCGCCTCACCCCGTATTGCCGCGTGAAGCCGGGAACCCTGCCGTTCCGGTGCTCCTCGATCCGTTCGGCAAGGCGGGACGTGAGGCCGATGTAGAGCGTGCCGCGCTTCTGACTCGCAAGGATGTAGACCCAGCAATATGGCTCGTCGGTCATGCCGTGGGGCCCCGCCTTCGTGGGGATGACAGGGGCTGGCGGGATCTCACCCCAGCATCTCGTCCACCCAGGCCGGGACCAGCTCGCCCGCCGGGCCGAGGCGGGTCTCGTCGAACCAGGCCGAACCCTGGCTGCGTTCGAGGTTGAGTTCCAGCGTTTGCGTGCCGAGTTCGCGCGCCTCGCGCACGAAGCCGGCGGCCGGGTAGACCGCGCCCGACGTGCCGATCGAAACGAACAGGTCGGCGGCCTGCAAGGCGCCGTAGATCCGTTCCATTTCATAGGGCATCTCGCCGAACCACACGACGTCGGGCCGCAGTGCGCGCGCGCCGCAGGCGGGGCAGGGCGGTCGGTCGATCAGCGGCCCGGTCCAGCGCGAGCGCGCGTCGCAGGCCGTGCACCAGGCGTTGAGGTGGGTGCCGTGCATGTGCAGCACCCGCCGCGCGCCGGCGCGTTCGTGCAGGTCGTCGACGTTCTGCGTCACGATCAGCAGGTCGCCCGGCCATTCGGCATCGAGCCGGGCCAGCGCCGCGTGCGCCCGGTTCGGCTCCTTTTCCTGGATCGCCGCGCGCCGCATGTCGTAGAAGCGCAGGACCAGGTCGGGGTCGCGCGCGAAGGCCTCGGGCGTGGCGACGTCTTCCACCCGGTGCTTCTCCCACAAGCCGCCGCCGCCGCGAAAGGTGTCGATCCCGCTTTCGGCGCTGACCCCCGCGCCGGTGAGGATGACGATGTTGCGAATGTCTGCCATGGCGGCCATGAAGCACGCGGTTTCGGGGAAGCACAATGGCACGGATCGGCATTATCGGCAGCGAGGGGCGCATGGGGCAGGCGCTGGCCCGCGCGATCGCGGACGCGGGGCACGAGGGGGCCGGCGGGATCGACCGCGGGGGCGACCCGGCCGCCCTGGCCGACCGGAGCGACGTGCTGGTCGATTTCTCCGCCCCGGTCGCGCTGGAGGCGAACCTGCACGCCGCGATCGGCGCGGGCATCCCGATCGTGATCGGCACGACCGGGCTGGAGGATCGCCATCACCGGGCGATCGACAATGCCGCGCGCCAGGTCGCGGTGCTGCAGACCGGCAATACCTCGCTCGGCGTCACGCTGCTCGCGCGGCTGGTGCGCGAGGCGGCGGCGAGCCTCGGGCCGGAATGGGACATCGAGATCGTCGAGATGCACCACCGGATGAAGGTCGATGCCCCTTCGGGCACCGCGCTCCTGCTGGGGGAGGCGGCGGCGGCCGGGCGGGGGATCGATCTTGCCGATCACCGCGAGAGCGGGCGCGACGGCCACACCGGCGCGCGGCAACAGGGCGCGATCGGCTTCGCCGCGCTGCGCGGCGGCACGGTGGCGGGCGAGCACAGCGTCATCGTCGCGGGGGAGGAAGAACGCCTGACGCTTTCGCACAGCGCGGAAAACCGGATGATCTTCGCCCGTGGCGCGGTCAAGGCGGCGCAGTGGCTGATCGGGCGCGACGCCGGGCGCTACGCGATGGACGACATCCTCGCGCAGGCCGCTTCGTGACCTGCCTGCCGGCCGCGTTCCCGCGATGACGAAGGACCGGATCTTCGAGTTCTTCCGCCGCCTGGCCGAGGACAATCCCGCGCCGGAGACCGAGCTGGAATATGGCAATGCCTACCAGCTCGTGGTCGCGGTCGCGCTCTCGGCCCAGGCGACCGACGTCGGGGTGAACAAGGCCACCCGCCGCCTGTTCGCCGAAGTCGAGACGCCCGAACAGATGCTGGCGCTGGGCGAGGAAGGGCTGAAGGAACACATCAAGACGATCGGCCTGTTCAATTCCAAGGCGAAGAACGTGATCGCGCTGTCGCGGATGCTGGTCGAGGAATACGGCAGCGAGGTGCCCGACCGGCGCGAGGACCTGGTCCGCCTGCCCGGGGTCGGGCGCAAGACCGCCAATGTCGTGCTCAACTGCTGGTTCGGGCAGGAAACCTTCGCGGTCGACACGCATATCCTGCGGGTGGGCAACCGCACCGGACTTGCCAAGGGGAAGACGCCCGAACAGGTCGAGGCGAAGCTGGAAAAGCGCGTCCCGGCCCCGTTCCGCCTCGGCGCGCACCACTGGCTGATCCTCCACGGCCGCTACGTCTGCAAGGCGCGCACGCCCGAATGCTGGCGATGCCCGGTGGAGGACTTGTGCTCGTTCCGCAAGAAAGTGCTCGAACCGCCCCCCACGCGCCGCAAGGCCGCGGGGTAGGAGCGCGGCTTGCACGGTCGAGGGGCCGCGGCCCGGGACGGGATTCGGGGGTTCATTTCCTCTCCCGCACCGGCGGTGCCGGGCGGCACCATGGATGCTGAAACCCGTTCAGCATGACGGGGGCGGCGGCGGGAAGGCACGCTCTCCGCAACGCGAGCTCCTGCGAAAGCAGGAGCCCGGGACGGCGGGCGTTGCGGCTGTGTCTGGGTTCCTGCTTTCGCAGGAACTCGGCGTGGGTTGCATGGCGGGGCGCGGAACCGGCCCACGCCCGGTCATCCGCTGGCGAGTGCGGACGGTTACGCCGGGAGGAAAGGCAAGCGGACGGAACCGGCCGGTGCCGCCTGGGCATCACAGGATTGCCACCTGGGCGTCACAGGGTTGCCTTGGCAACATCCTTGCGAGTGGCGGGAGGGGTTGCCTTCAACCTCCCGCTCGGCCCTTCGAGGGGTGCGAGGCGCGGACAGGGCCAGGGCTCGCGCTTGCCCTGTCCGCCAGAGGCTATCGCGGGAGCGTCCCCTGGAAAGGCTCGCGGCGTTGAGGTCCGCCGCGGGCCGGGCAAGGGACATGCCCCGTTACGAATAGTCCTCGCATCCCGGCACAGGGGTGCTTTATCGAGCGGTCACTAGCCCCCCGAGGCAC
>NZ_WTYO01000009.1 GCF_009827515.1 Pelagerythrobacter marinus
GCACCCATCTCATTGAGGTAAGCTCGAGCGGGACATTGGTGTGAGACAGTTTCGGCGTCCCAAATGATTTGCTGACAGATTCGAAACATCTGCGATGTCGTGGCCTAGAGCCATACGAGACAGGAGACGCGGATGCTGGTCGGATACGCACGGGTGAGTTCGTCGGGACAGTCGCTCGACATCCAGAACGAAGCTTTGTCCCAAGCTGGATGCGAAAAGGTCTTCGCCGAGAAGATGTCGGGTCGTTCTGCCAAGGACCGCATTGAACTCGCGAATGCACTCGACTTCGTTCGGGAAGGCGACACGCTCATCGTCACGAGGCTCGACAGGTTGGCAAGGTCGGTTGGTGACCTGCACCGCATCATCGAAACGCTGACCAGCAAGGGTGTCGAGTTCCGCTGCATCAACCAAAGTGGCGTCGATACCGACACCTCGACGGGCAAGCTGATGTTGAGCATCCTCGGTGCGGTTGCCCAGTTCGAGAACGACATCCGTCGCGAACGACAGATGGAAGGCATCGCGAAGGCCAAAGCCGAAGGGCGCTATAAAGGCCGTCCAGCGACCATCGACCCCGACGAGGTAAAGACCCTCCACCAACAAGGCATGGGAGCCTCTGCAATCGCCCGTGAGATGAACATCGGTCGAGCCAGCGTCTATCGAGCACTGGCAGCCTGAAGCCCCCTCAGAATGGCTCTACAGCCATCCCAGCACCATCATCGCCCCACGGGTGAAACCTTACAATGTCAATCCACGAACTCTCTGGAACGTGACCACGCTCGCGTCGGCGTGGGCTTTCGAATCGACAATAAGCTCTCGCCCATGGCGCGCGCATTATTAATCTGCACGGTCGCCCGTCATCCGCGCGCAGCGACCCGATATCGTTGACGGAAAGACGAACTGTGGCACGCTCGGTGGATGACCGAACCGACCGTTGCCGACCACGCCGATACCATCGTCATCACTACCATGGCCGAAACCGCTTCTGCCGATGTCACCGATGGTCACAATGACGATGACCAACGTTGGGTCGCAGCCGTCATCGCCAGCCTGCCAGCACGCTCACGCGAAGCGCGGCAAGCGTTGGCCGAGGCTTTGTGGAACGGTGATGCTGCCTTGTCCGCTCCTGTCGGGTGCGCCAGTGTCTTCCAACTTGCAGCATCGATCGGCCGGCCTCTTGCACGCCAGGCACTCGCGCGCCGCGCAGCCGCGGTCGCGCGCGGCCCGGGGTGGGCGGCGGCGGTTATCGGCAAGTCGGATGGAAAATGGAGCGGGCGAAGAGATTCGAACTCTCGACCCCAACCTTGGCAAGGTTGTGCTCTACCCCTGAGCTACGCCCGCTCACTGGCGTTACCGGGAAGCGCGTGGCCCCGGTGGGAGGCGGCGCGATTAGCAGCGGTCGCCGCGCCCTGCAAGGGGAAAATCGCAGCGCGCGGCGCGGGGCACTTCGCCCTTCACAATGCCCGGAAAAAGCCCACATTAAGGCCCGATCCGAAAGCACGGCAAACGGGAGCATATCTTGGCGAGCATGGGCCTCAACATCGAAGAGCAGAAGGCGGTGGACCGCTTCCGCAAGGACGTGGTCGAACCGTCGATGACGAACCTCGTCATCGTCGATTTCTGGGCCGAGTGGTGCGGGCCGTGCAAGGCGCTCGCCCCCGTGCTGGAGAAAGTCGCCGCCGAATACGCGGACAAGGGCGTCGTCCTGGCCAAGATCAACGTGGACGAGGAACAGTTCATCGCCAGCCAGTTCCAGGTCCGCTCGATCCCCACCGTCTATGCCCTGTTCCAGGGGCAGCCGGTGGCCGACCTGACGAGCGCGCGCAGCGAATCGCAGCTGAAGCAGACGCTCGATCAGCTCCTCGCCCAGCTGCCGATCAAGGGCGGCGACGGCGGCGCGGCGCAGCAGCAGGGGCAGGACGTCGAGCAGTTCGTGGCCATGGGCGAGCAGATCCTGGCCGACGGCGATGCCGAACGCGCGGCGGGCATTTTCGGCCAGGTGGTCGACATGGCGCCCGACAACGCGCCGGCCCATGCCGGCCTGATCCGCGCGCTGGTGGCCGCCGGCCGGGCCGATGAGGCCGGCGCCCTGGTCGCCTCGCTGCCGCCCGCGCTGGCCGACGATCCGGCGGTCAAGACCGCCCGGAGCGCGCTCGAGCTGGCCGGGACCCAGGTCGACGAGGGCGAGCTCCAGACGCTGCGCGCGGCGGCGGCGGAAGACCCGGCCGACATGGAAAAGCAGCTGGCCTTCGCCGAGGCCGCCTTCGCCGCGAACAGCCGCGACGAGGCCGCCGACACCCTGCTGGCGATGATCGAGCGGGACCGCGAGTGGAACGACGGCGCGGCGCGGACCAAGCTGCTCCAGATCTTCGAGGCGGTCGGCCTGGAGGATCCCTGGGTCGTCGCGACCCGGCGGCGCCTGTCGAAGATCCTGTTCGGATAGGGCATGGCATCGCGCCCCCCTTGCGGTGACGAGAGGTGACGGTCCGCCTTTCCATCTTTCCCCTGCCCGGGGTCATCCTCTTCCCCGGTCTCCAGCTGCCGCTGCACATTTTCGAGCCGCGCTATCGCGCGCTGGTGAGCGACGCCCTCGCGCGCGACCGCCGGATCGCGATGATTCAGCCGCAGCGCGCGGCCGAGGGGGCGCCGCTGTTCGGCATCGGCTGCGTCGGGCGGATCGGCGAGGTCGAGGCGCTCGACGACGGGCGGTACAATATCGTGCTGGAGGGCGAAGCGCGCTTCCGCCTCGTGCGCGAGCTGGACGTGCCGACCGCCTTTCGCAAGGTCGAGGGCGAGCTGATCGAGGATGACGGCGACGAGGTGCTGAGCAGCGTCGAGCGCGCCGGGTTCGAGGCGGAGGCGCGGCGATTCGCCGATGCCCAGGGCTACAGCGTGGACTGGGATTCGGTCGCCCGGCTCGACGATATGTCGCTGATCAACGGCGTCAGCCAGATCGCGCCGTTCGATCCCGCGGCCAAGCAGGCGCTGCTGGAGGCCGGGAGCCTCGCCGAAAGGTGCGAGCTGCTGATCCAGCTGATGCAGTTCTTCGGCCGCCGCGACGGCGACGAGGACAGGGTCACCTTGCAATAACGGCCGTGGGGCCGGCCGGCGCGCCCCCTCAGAAGAACGCGCCGCGCAGGCCGTCGATCACGTATTGCGCCGCCAGCGCGGCGAGCAGGACGCCCAGCAGGCGGGTGATCACCGCCTCCACCCGCGCGCCGAAGAACCGCATCAGCGGCCCCGCGGCGAGGAAGGCGAACAGCGTGATGACCAGGACGAGCAGGAGCGCGCCGAGCACGACCATCGTCTGCTCGGTGCCATCGGCCTCGTTCATCAGCAGCATGATCGCCGCGATCGCGCCGGGGCCGGCGAGCATCGGCATGGCCATGGGGAAGACGGAAACGTCCTCGATCTCGGGCGTGGCGGCGACTTTCTCGGCCCGTTCCTCGCGCCGCTGGGTGCGCTTTTCGAAGACCATCTCGAACGCGATCCAGAACAGCATCAGCCCGCCGGCGATGCGGAAACTGTCGAGTTCGATATGGAGCGCGCCGAGCAGTTCCTGCCCGAACAGCGCGAAGACCAGCAGGATGGCGAGCGCGATCAGGCACGCGCGGATCGCCATGGCGCGCGCCTGTGCGGCGGTCGCGCCCTTGGTCAGTCCGGCGTAGATCGGCGCGCAGCCGGGCGGGTCGATGACGACGAACAGCGTGATGAAGGCGGAAATGAACAGCTCGACCATCGTCAATCAACCTCCGGCCGGGGCCGCGACCTCGCTGCGCAGCACTTCTTCCATCGAATCGCCGCGCCGCAGGAATACGGAAACCACGCGCGAACGATCGGGCGCGACGCGATAGCGGTAGACGAGCGTCCGGTCGCGCGATTCGCCGTAGCCTTCGGCGAGACCCAGACCCATGGCGTCGGCATTGGCATCCCGGTCGGCCTGTGCCGCGTCGAAGGCGGCCGGCAGGTCGCCCGGCGTGCAGTCGGCCACCTGGGTGCGGATGATGTCCGGCTCGGCCAGCGGCTCGGCCAGGGTGTCGTGCTGGCTCAGCAGCCAGCGGTGTTTCTCCTCGTCGCCCGGGCGGCCGCGTCGCTGCCACACGGTGGTATAGTACCCGGTGGTGCCGTCGGCTTCCTGCCAGGCGCCGCGCGTCACCGAAACCGACCCGTCGCAGCTCGACCAGACCTGGTGCGGTTGCCACTGCACCGGCTGCCGGGGGTTCTCCTGCCGCGAAAGCCATGGCCGCGCGGCGACCGCCCCGGGCACGAACATCACCGCGTCTTCGGCCGCGAACTTGCGGAACGCCGTCCACTGGCCTTTCTCGCGCGCCTCGCGGGCGAAGGCGAGCTCGGTCGCGATCACCGCGCTCGGGTTCGCCTGCGGCTTCAGCGAGCGGTAGAAGCGCTCGCGCGCCGTGCCGCCCGGACCGCCGGCGCAGGATGCCAGCAGCGCGCCGAGGCACAGGGCGGCGAGCGGTTTGCTCATATCGCGCCTTCGGGCAGGTCGATCCCGGCATTGCGGTGGGCGGCGACCAGCGTGTTGCGCAGGAGCACGGCGATCGTCATCGGCCCAACCCCGCCGGGGACCGGGGTGATTGCCCCAGCCACCTCGCGCGCCTCGCCGAAGGCGACGTCGCCCACCAGGCGGCCCTTGCTCGCGCCCGGTTCGGGGGCGAGGCGGTTGATGCCGACGTCGATCACGGTCGCGCCGGGCTTGATCCAGTCCGCCCTGACCATTTCGGCCCGGCCCACGGCGGCGACGACGATATCGGCCCGCCGGACCACGTCGGCCAGGTCCTTCGTCCGGCTGTGCGCGATGGTGACGGTGGCATTGGCGTCGAGCAGGAGCTGCGCCATCGGCTTGCCGACGATGTTCGAGCGGCCGATGACCACCGCGTCCAAGCCCGAGAGGTCGCCCAGCCGATCGGTCAGCAGCATCATGCAGCCCAGCGGCGTGCAGGGGACAAAACCGCTCTGGCCGACGGCCAGGCGGCCCGCGTTGGTGACGTGGAAGCCGTCGACGTCCTTGTCGGGATCGATCGCGGCGATCACGGCCTGCTCGTCGATATGGTCGGGCAGCGGCAGCTGCACCAGGATGCCGTCCACCGCCGGGTCGGCGTTCAGCCGCTCGACCAGGGACAGAAGCTCGCCCTCGCTGGTGCTGTCGGGCAGGCGATGTTCGAAACTGGCCATGTTGGCGGCGATCGTCGCCTTGCCCTTGCTGCCGACATAGACCTGGCTCGCCGGGTCTTCGCCGACCAGCACGACCGCCAGGCCCGCCTTGCGGCCGGCCTTTTCCTCGAACGCGGCGGCAAGCGTGCCGACTTTCTCGCGCAATTGCGCGGCGAACGCCTTCCCGTCGATGATCGTCCCGGCCATCTTACTGGCCGTAGGCCGCGTAGAGCAGCACGCGCATGAGGATCTGCAGGGCGATGATCAGCACCAGCGGCGAGAAGTCGATCGCCCCGGTGCGCGGCAGGATGCGGCGGATCGGCGCGAGCACCGGTTCGAGCAGCGAATTGATCGAGTTGTAGATCTGCAGCAGGAACTCGTTGCGCGCGTTGATGACGTTGAAGGCGAACAGCAGACCGATGATGAACTGGATGATGACCAGCATCACCACGACGTTGATCAGCATTCCGACGATATCGATGATGAGACCCACGAATTGTCCTTTCCTGACGCAGGGCGGGTGAGCCGCCCTCCTACGCGCTTCCGCCCCGCTGTATCAACCGTGCAATACGCTCTGCGCCGCCGGCTGGGCGCCGGGTCAGCCGGCGCGGATCAGCGTGCCCGCCCCGCGCGCGGTGAAGAATTCGAGCAGCATCGCGTGGGGCACGCGTCCGTCGAGGACGACCGCCGCCTCGCACCCGGCCTCGACCGCGTGGACGCAGGTTTCCAGCTTGGGGATCATGCCGCCGCCGATCGTTCCGTCGGCCCGCAGCCGCTCGATATCGGCGGGCACGAGATCGCTCAGCAGCCGGCCCTGCTTGTCGAGCACCCCGGCGACATCGGTCAGCAGGAACAGCCGCGCCGCCCCCAGGGCGGAAGCGATCGCGCCGGCCATCGTGTCGGCGTTGATGTTGTAGGTATGCCCGTCGGCCCCGGCGCCGATCGGGGCGACGATCGGGATCATCCCGGCCGCCACCGCGGTGTCGATGATCGTCGTGTCCACCGCGCAGGGCTCGCCGACGAAGCCGAGGTCGATCGCCTGTTCGATATTGCTGTCGGGGTCCTTGGCCGTGCGCTGGACCTTGCTCGCGGTCACCAGCCCGCCGTCCTTGCCCGAAATGCCGATCGCCTTGCCCCCGGCCTGGCTGATCCAGCCGACCAGTTCCTTGTTGATCGCGCCCGACAGGACCATCTCGGCCACGCGGGCGGTTTCCTCGTCGGTCACGCGCAGGCCGTCGACGAACGTCGATTCCACGCCCAGCTTCTTCAGCATGGCGCCGATCTGCGGCCCGCCGCCGTGCACGACGACCGGGTTGATGCCGACGGCCTTCAGCAGGACGATATCCTCGGCGAAATCGCGCGCCGCGGCCGGATCGCCCATCGCGTGGCCGCCGTATTTCACCACGAAAGTGCGCCCGGCATAGCGCTGGAAATAGGGCAGGGCCTCGATCAGGACCTGGGCCTTGGCAATGCTCGCCGTGTCGTCGTTGCCGCTCATCGTCGTTTCCCGAAACCTCGCGCCCGCGTCGCGTGGCCGCGCGCTTAGCGGCTGCGGGCGCGCGTGGAAAGCACGATCGCCCCCGGCCGTGCCCGCCTAAACCGGGGATGAACGGCATCCGTCCGGCGCTGGCGGGGGGCGATACGCGGCAATCGCGGGAGCCATCGGGCCTCCACGCGCGTCTGTCGGTCCTCCGTTGCAGCAAGAAAGGATGGATCGATGACGAAGACAGCACTTTCCCTTTCCCTCGCGCTCGCCCTCGGCGCGGCGGGCAGCGCGGCCCAGGCCCAGCTGGCCGGCGATGCAACCGGCACCGTGGGCGGCGCGATCGGCCCGGTCACCGGCAACGTCGATCTCGACACCGAGGCGCGGGTGGACCCGGTCGACGGCCCGATCACCTCCACCACCGACAGGGTGGACGACAGGCTCGACCGGGCCCGTGACACCGTGCGCGACCGGGTCGATGAAACCCGCGAGACGGTGGACCGCGCGCGCGACATCGACGCCGAAGTCGAGGCCGGGGTCGAAGCAGAAACCGAAACCGGCCTCGGCGTGGAGACCGAAGCGGGCGAAGCCGCCGTTGCGGCCGACACCGAGGTGGAAACGCAGGCCGAAACCCGGGTCGAAACCGACCCGGGGGCCTGATCCGGCTCCTGCAAGGCGAAGGCAGGTTTTCGCCCTGTCTTTTCGGGGAAGGGCGGCGCGGCGGCGTCGCCCTTTCCGGTGCCCAGCGCCGGCCGCGCTAGGTCGCGTGCGCTTCCACCACCTGGCGCCCGTCGCCGGCGAAGGCGGCTAGGGCCAGGCCCTCCCCCTCTCCCTCGCGCTCCCGGCGCAGGACGAGGTGCAGCGTCTCGCCGGCAATGGCCGGCGACAGGCCGCGGAAGCCGAAAGTCTTCAGCGCGTTGTCGCCCAGCTCGCGCGCGGCGAGCTGGAGCAGGAGGCTGGCCGTCAGCGGCCCGTGGACCACCAGCCCGCGATAGCGCTCCACCTCGCGCGCATAGGGCGCGTCGTAGTGGATGCGGTGGGTGTTGAACGTCAGCGCGGAATAGCGGAACAGCAGGCGCGGATCGGGCACGATCGCGCGGTGCGCGTCCCACCCGCGCGGGTCGAACCGCTCCGCGCCCGGCTCAGGCGGCGACAGCGGGGCATCGCCCGGGGCCGCGGCGCGGTAAACCAGCGTCTGCCGTTCGCGCACTGCCGCGCGCCCGTCGGCGGTGGTCTCGTGTTCGACCGTCACGAAAGTCATCGGGCCGCTGCGCCCTTCCTTCGGCGTGATCGCGCCGATGCGCGACGTGCGCTCGATCGCGGCACCCGTCGCGATCGGGGCGAGGAAGGCGATCGTGCTCGCCGCCCACATCCGCCGCGGCAGGGGAATCGGCGGCAGGAAGCTTTCCGGGCTGTCGTCGCGCTGCGGATGCCCGTCCTCGCCCAGGTCCGCGGTCGCGGCATCGGGGGTGCAGAGGCAGAAGTGAATGCCCTGCGGCATCGCTGCCCCGGGGGCGGGGCCCGGGGTGGCGGGGCCCGGGGGGGCGCGGGGGCCGGGGGCGGGAAGGTCGAACGTGGCGCACCAGCGCGCCGCCAGCGCGGCGTCGAGCCGGTCGGCGGCCCGCTGCTCGCGCCCGATCCAGGCGTCCCACCCGGCCATCAGGCCGCGCGTTCGAAGATCGCCGCCATGCCCTGGCCGCCGCCGATGCACATCGTCTCCAGCCCGAAGCGCACTTCGCGCCGGTGCATCTCGTGCGCCATGTCGGCCAGGATCCGTCCGCCGGTCGCGCCGATCGGGTGGCCGAGCGAAATGCCCGAGCCGTTGACGTTGAGGATCTCGCGCCGCGAATCGTCCTCGCTCCAGCCCCAGCCCTTCAGCACGGCGAGGACCTGCGGCGCGAAGGCCTCGTTCAGTTCGACCAGGCCGATGTCGTCCCAGCCCATGCCGGTGCGGGCGAAGAGCCGCTCGACCGCCGGGACCGGGCCGATCCCCATGCGGCTGGGGTCGCAGCCGGCCGCGGCATAGCCGCTGAACCACAGCATCGGTTCCAGCCCTAGTTCGGCCAGCTTGTCCTCGGCCACGACCAGGCAGGCGGCGGCGGCATCGTTCTGCTGGCTGGCATTGCCCGCGGTGACCACCCCGCCTTCCAGCGCGCGCAGGCCGGCCAGGCTTTCCATGCTGGCATCGGGGCGGAACCCCTCGTCCCGCGTGAAAGCGACCGGGTCGCCGCGCCGCTGCGGCACCTCCAGCGGAACCAGCTGCGCGTCGAAACGCCCCGCTTCCCAGGCGGCGGCGGCATTGCGGTGGCTGCGCACGGCAAAGGCATCGGCCTCCTCGCGCGTGATGCCGTAATCCTTCGCCAGGTTCTCCGCCGTCTCGATCATCCCGGTGATGACGCCGAAGCGCTCGACCGGCTGGCTCATCAGGCGGCCGCGAGTCAGCCGGTCCCACAGCTCGACGTTGCCCGCCTTCACCCCGCCGCGCAGCGCGGTCGTGTAATGCTCGACATTGGACATCGATTCGCATCCGCCGGCGACGACCACGTCGGCATGGCCCGCCTCGATCATCATCGCCGCGCTGACCACGGCCTGGAGGCCCGATCCGCAGCGGCGATCGAGCTGGTAGCCGGGCACTTCCAGCGGCAGGCCGGCGGCGAGCCAGCTCCAGTGGCCGATCGCCGGCGCTTCGCCGCTGCCGTATCCCTGGCTGAAGACCACGTCGTCCACCCGCTCGGGATCGATCCCGCTGCGTTCGATCAGGGCCTTGAGAATCGCCGCCCCCAGCTCGCCCGCGGTCAGCGGCGCGAGCGTGCCGAGGAAACGCCCCACCGGGGTTCGCAGGGGGCTGACGATGGCGGCGCGGCGTTTGGTCATGGCAGATCCTTCAGGCGATTGTTCCAAGAGGTCCTCTCGACGCCGGGGGAGCCCGGCACGGCGCAGCTTGTCAGGTGCCGGCGGCGAAGTCGCGCAACATGTGCTTGGCGATCTGCAACTGCAGGATCTGCGTCGTGCCTTCGTAGATTCGGTAGATCCGGGCATCGCGGAAGAACCGCTCCGCGTCGTATTCGGCGAGGTAGCCGGCCCCGCCGTGGACCTGGACCACGCGATCGACGACCCGGCCGCACATCTCGGAGGCGAAGACCTTGAACGCGGCGGCCTTGCGCAGGACGTTCTCGCCCGCGTCGGCCCGCGCGGTCACGTCGGCCATCATCGCCTCGGCCGCGTAGATCTCGGTCTCGCTTTCGGCCAGCATCTGCTGGATCAGCTGGAAGTTCGCGATCGGCTCGCCGAAGGCCTTGCGCTCCGTGGCGTAGCGCAAGGCGGTGTCGAGCGCGCGGCGGGCATAGCCGGTCGCCGCCGCGCCGACCGAGATGCGGCCGTTGTCGAGGCTCTTCATCGCGAACACGAAGCCGCGGCCGGTTTCCCCGCCCAGCAGGGCATCGTCGGGAACGTGCACGTCCTCCAGGATGATGTCGGCGATCTGCGCGCCCGCCTGGCCCATCTTGCGGTCCGCGCTGCCGACCGAGACGCCGGGCGCGTCCATCGGCACGATGAAGGCGGAAACATGCGCGTTCTTGGGCAGGTTTTCCTTCTCTGTCCGGGCCATGATCAGGCCGACGCGGGCCTGCGGGGCATTGGTGATGTAGCGCTTGGTGCCGTTGAGGACCCAGCCGCTGCCCGAGGGATCGCGCCGCGCCGTCGTCTGCATCGCGGCGCTGTCGCTGCCCGATCCCGGCTCGGTCAGGCCGAAACAGGCGATCTCGCCCCCGGCGATCCGGGGCCACCACTCGGCCTGCTGCTGCGGCGTCCCGCCGTTCTTGATCGCGGAGTTGAACATGCCGACGTTGATCGAGAAGATCGAGCGGAAGGCCGGCGCGGCATAGGCCATGGCCTGCACGACGCGCGCGTACTGGCTGGTGTTGAGGCCGGCGCCGCCGAATTCCTCCGGCACGGTCAGGCCGAACAGGCCCATCTCGCGCATTTCCTGCAGGATCGGTTCGGGCACCGCGTCGTTCGCGATCACCTCCTCCTCCGCCGGGATCAGCCGTTCGCGCACGTAGCGCTCGAGCTGGTCGATGAACTGCTGGAAAATCTCGGGGTCCATGCCGGATGCGGCCATTTTCTGTCTCGTCCTTTCGCGTTGGCGTGTGCGGGCGTTCTAGTTTTCGGCCTGGGGAGGGGTCCGGTCGCCGTCTTCGGCGGTTTCCCGATCGCCGGGAGCATCTTCGCGGGCAGGTTCTGCGGCTGGGGCGCCGGCTGGGGCGTCGGGCTCGTCGCCGGCGATCGCCGCCACCGGGCGTCGCCGCTCTTCGAGCATGGCGGCCGCCTCGTCGAGCGCCCTCGCCTCGCCCACCGTCACGCCGCCCGGGCCGGGCTCGTTATCGGCGGGCTCGCACGCGGCGAGCGGGAACAGGGCGATCAGCAGGGCGAGCCGTTTCATCGGCCGGCACCATAGCGAAGCGCGGGCAAAGGAAAAGCGGGGGAATCGCCCACGCGATCCCCCGCCTTGCGCGGCCATCGGCGGCCGCCCGGCGAAGCTTACTGCGCGGCCTCGGCGGCGACGTCCGCAGCGGCCGCGGCAGCGGCTTCGGCCGCCTCGTCCGCGGCGGCGTCCGCATCAGCATCGGCCGCGGCGGTTTCGGCCGGGGCCGTTTCGGCGACCGGGGCATCGACCGGCTCTTCTGCGACCGGCTCGAGCGCTTCGTCGGCCGGCATCTCGACCGTGTCGGCCTCTGCATCGGCGGAAGCGTCCTCGGTGCTGCCGCAGGCGGCGAGCGCGAACACGGCCGGGGCCAGGACAAGTGCGAACTTCTTCATCGTTCTCTCCGTGGTGAGCGCCGGATGGCGCAGGTCCGCCCGATCCCTACCCCCGCCACATTTCAACCGCAATCTGCAAAACTCGCGCGTGCGCCGTTCACCTGCGGCCCGGCCTATGCCATGGCGCATCGCGATGGCGACGGCAGGGCAAGGCGAAACGGGGCTGGAGGCGGCACGGGCGGAACTGCGCCGGCTGTTCGGGTTCGACGATTTCCGCGGCGTGCAGCCGCAAGTGCTCGCGCGCGTGCTGGCCGGGCAATCGACTCTCGCGGTCATGCCCACGGGCGCGGGCAAGTCGCTGACCTACCAGCTGCCCGCGACGATGCTGCCGGGCACTTGCGTGGTGGTCAGCCCGCTGATCGCGCTGATGCACGACCAGCTGCGCGCCGCGCGGGCCAACGGGATCGAGGCGGCCACGCTGACCAGCGTCGATTCCGACTGGCGCGAGACGATCGACCGGTTCCGCGCCGGCGCGCTCGACTTGCTCTACGTCGCGCCCGAACGCGCCAGCCAGCCGGGCTTCCGCGATCTCCTCGGGTCCGCCCCGCTCGCGCTGTTCGCGGTGGACGAGGCGCACTGCGTTTCCGAATGGGGCCACGATTTCCGCCCCGACTATCGCCAGTTGCGCGGCCTGATGGACGCCTTCCCCCAGGTCCCGCGCCTGGCCCTGACCGCGACCGCCGATGCCCACACGCGGGCCGACATCCTCGACCAGCTCGGCATCCCGCGCGACGGGCTGGTCCTCGCCGGCTTCGACCGGCCGAACATCCGCTATGCCATGCGCCACCGCGACAACCCGGTGCGCCAGATCGCCGCGCTGATGGCGGAGGAGCCGGGGCCGGGGATCGTCTATGCGCCAACCCGCCGCAAGGTGGAGGACCTGGCCGGCAAGCTGGCGCTCGCCACCGGGCGCCCGGTGCGCCCCTATCACGCGGGGCTGGAGAGCGGGGTGCGCGCGGACAACCAGGCCGCCTTCGTCGCCAGCGAGGACATGGTGATCGTCGCGACCGTCGCCTTCGGCATGGGCATCGACAAGCCCGACGTGCGCTTCGTCGCCCATGCGGGAATCCCCAAGTCGATCGAGGGTTACTACCAGGAAACCGGCCGCGCCGGGCGCGACGGCGATCCGGCGCGCGCGGTCATGTTCTGGGGTGCCGGCGATTTCGCCACCGCGCGCCAGCGCCTGGCCGAAATCGACGAGGCGCGCCGCGCGGGCGAGCGCGCGCGGCTCGACGCGCTGGCCGGACTGGTCGAGACCGCCGGCTGCCGCCGCGCCGTCCTGCTGCGCCATTTCGGGGAAGACCCGCCGCCGGCCTGCGGCAATTGCGACAACTGCCTGGCCCCGCCGCGCGTCACCGACGCGACCGAGACGGCGCGCAAGCTGCTTTCCGCGGTCTATCGCACCGGGCAGAGCTTCGGCTTCGGGCACCTGCAGAAAGTGCTGACGGGTGTCGAGGACGAGCGCGTGCGCCAGCGCGGGCACGACGGGCTGAGCGTGTTCGGGATCGTCGCGGGGGAAGAGGCGCGGCTGCTGCAGCCGCTGGCGCGGGCGCTCCAGGCGCGCGGCGCGCTGGTCGCGACCGAGCACGGCGGGCTGGCGCTGGGCGGCGATGCGCGCGCGATCCTGAAGGGGGAGCAGGCGGTGGAAATCGTCGTCCCCCCGCGCGCCGAGCGCCGCCGCCGGCGCGATGCGAGCCCGAACCCGGTCGGCGATCCGCTGTTCGACGCCCTGCGCGACTTGCGCCGCGAGCTTGCGCAGGAAGCGCAAGTGCCGCCCTATGTCGTGTTCCACGACGCGACCTTGCGCGAAATGGCCGCCAGCCGGCCGGAGACGATGGATCAGCTCGGCGCGATCGCGGGTGTCGGGGCGAAGAAACTGGAAGCCTATGGCGCGCGGTTCCTCGACGCGATCAGGCGCCACTGAACGGTTGCGCCCGTGCTGCGCCCCGGGGCGCGTGCGGGATCGCAGGGGCGCAGGTTAGGGGCCGTTAACCCTTTCCGGCTATCGCCGGCCTCATGGATAGATGCGCCCGCACTTCGCCCGCCCGCAATATGCCGGCCGACCGGTCCGTCACGCTCGCGCTCGTCGCCGGGGCGCTGGCCACGGCCGGCATTCCCGCCGCGGCAGTGATCGCGCAGCCCGGCGCGGCCCCCTTCACCGTGGTCGAGACCGGCCAGGGGCATGCGACCCTGCAGCAGGCGGTCGATGCGATCGGCAACGGCAAGGGCACGATCGCGATCGCCAATGGCACCTATCGCCAGTGCGCGGTCCAGGAAGGCGGCACGATCGCCTATCTCGCCGCCGAACCGGGCAAGGCGGTGTTCGACGGCAAGACTTGCGAGGGCAAGGCGGCGCTGGTCCTGCGGGGGCGCGCGGCCGAAGTCTCCGGCCTCGTCTTCCGCCGCATGGCCGTGCCCGATTACAACGGCGCCGGCATCCGGCTGGAGCAGGGCGACCTTACCGTCGCGCAAGCGTGGTTCGCCGACAGCCAGCAGGGCATCCTGACGGCTGACGATCCCACCGGGCGGATCGTGATCGACAAGACGACGTTCTCCGGCCTCGGCACCTGCGAAGGGTCGGGCGGGTGCGCGCATTCGATCTATATCGGCGATTACGGCCACTTGCGGGTCACGCGCAGCCGCTTCGAACGGGGCACCGGCGGCCACTACGTCAAGGCCCGCTCCGCCCGGGTCGATATCGCGGCGTCGAGTTTCGACGATTCGGCCGGACGCGGCACCAATTACATGATCGACCTGCCCGAAGGGGCCACCGGCCAGATCACCAACAACTGGTTCGTCCAGGGGCGCGACAAGGAGAATTACTCCGCCTTCATCGCCGTCGGGGCGGAGGATATTAGCCACAGCTCCGACGGGTTGCAGATCGCGGGCAACGACGCGCGCTTCGTCCCCGCGCTCAGCCGCAGTTCGGCGTTCGTCGCCGACTGGACCGGCGCGCGCCTGTCGATCGCGGACAACCGGCTCGGTGCCGGGATCGAGCCGTTCGAACGCCGTTGACCGGAACCGCCCGCGCCGCCCGGCGGTTGTGGGGGTGAAAGGGGAAGGGCAATGGCAGGCGGCTGGGCCCGCGACGGGGCCGTCCAGGACCAGATCGACGACACGGTGAACGACGCGGTCGAGGCCGCGCGCACGCGCATGCCGCGCGGCGAGAGCGCCGAGTATTGCGACATCTGCGGCGAGGATATTCCCGAAAAACGCCGCCAGGCCCTGCCCGGCGTGCGCACCTGCATCGCCTGCCAGGCGGAGCGCGACGCCGCCGTCCGGTCTTCCGGCATCAACCGCCGCGGCAGCAAGGACAGCCAGCTGCGCTAGCGCGCGCCGGTCAGCCGAAGGCGGGGGCGTAGGTCACGACGCCGCGCGGAGCGTTGCCTGCCATGACGAGGCGCTGGAAATAGGCGGCCGGCGGCCCCGGGAAGGCCAGGCCGGGATCGTGCGCGAAGTCGAACCGGCCGTAATAATCCGGCTCGCCCAGCACGACGGAGCCCGCGGCGTCGCGCTCGCGCAGCAGGGCCAGGCCGCGCTCGATCAGCGCCGCGCCGATGCCCTCGCCTTGGCGTGGCGGCATGACCGCGACGGGGCCGAGGCCGAACCAGCCTTCGCCCCCGTCCGCAATCGCGACGGGCGAGAAGGCGACGTGGCCGACGATTGCGCCGCCGTCTTCCGCGACCAGCGAGATCGAGAGGTCGCCGTCGGCGCGCAGGGCATCGACGATGGTCGGCTCGCTACCGTCGCTGTGGGGATGGCCGTCGAAGGCCGCGCGCACGACCTCGTGGATCGCGCGTTCGTCGCCGGCGCGCTCGGGCCGGATCGCGACGCTCACGTCAGCAGGTGGCCCGAACGGTCGCGCTTGGTCGCGAGGTAGCGGGCGTTGTGCGGGTTGTCGGGCAACTGGTGCGGCACGCGCTCGGCCACCGTGATGCCGCTGGCGGCCAGCGCATCGACTTTGCCCGGGTTGTTCGTCATCAGCCGGATCTCGCGCACGCCGAGCAGGTCCAGCATCCGGGCCGCGACCGGGAAATCGCGCGCCTCGTCGGGCAGCCCCAGCCGCCGGTTGGCGTCGACCGTGTCGAAGCCCTGGTCCTGCAGGCGATAGGCGCGCAACTTGTTGACGAGGCCGATCCCGCGCCCTTCCTGCCGCAGGTAGAGCAGGACGCCCCAGCCGCCGCGCCGCGCCTCGTCCGCCATCGCGTGCAGTGCGGCGTCGAGCTGCGGGCCGCAGTCGCACTTGAGGCTGCCGAGGATGTCGCCGGTCAGGCATTCGGAATGGAGCCGCACCAGCGGGGCGGCGTCGGACCGCTGCTCCCCGATGACCAGCGCGACGTGTTCGCGCGTGTCGTCGGCGCTGCGGAAGGCGACGATCTCGGCGTCCTCGGATGCCGAGACCGGCAGCCGCGCCCGGGTCGAGATCGCCAGCGCCGTGCTGTCGGCCCATTCCACCAGGTCGGCCGGGGCGACCGGCTGCGGCTCGCCCGCGTTCACCGGGTCGACCAGGAAGGCGGGCAGAATGCCCGCGATCCGCGCCAGTTCCAGCGCGGCCAGCGCGTGGTCGGGCCAGGCGATGTCTTCCGCGCGGAACGGCCCCTTCAGCGGGCTGCGCAGGTCCAGCGCCGGATCGGCCACCGGCAGCGCGCTGCCGAGGTCGAACGGCTCGGCCCCGTGGATCAGCACCGGCGCGTGCGGTTCGGCCGCCTCGCGCTGGTTGGCAAGCTTGAGCGTTTCCGCGCGCGCGGCGGAGATCAGCATTCGCGGCGCCTGCGCCCGGCGCGCGATCGCGGTTTCCACCGGCAGGAGCAGCGGCCCGCCCTCCATCGCCAGCGGCCAACCGTGGCGCAGGGCATCGATCGCCTGCGCCACCCGCCGCGCGGGCGAAGGGCCGGGAGCCGGCGCGCTCAGAGCGCGAACTCCGTCACCAGCGGGACGTGGTCGCTCGGGCTTTCCCAGCGCCGCGTTTCCTCGACGAAGCGGTGCCCGGTCGCCTGGCGCGCGAGGTCGGGGCTGGCCCACATGTGGTCGAGCCGCCGGCCCTGGTCCTTCTGGCGCCAGAAACTGCGATAGGACCACCACGAGTAATTCCGTTCCGGCGCGGGGATGAACTCGCGCCCCAGGTCCACCCAGCCATGGGCGTCGCGGAACCGGCCGAGCGTCTCGACCTCGATCGGCGTGTGGCTGACGACCTTGAGCAGGGCCTTGTGATCGTAGACGTCGCATTCCAGCGGCGCGATGTTGAAATCGCCGACGATCAGCGTCGGCCGGTCGATCGCCTCGGCCCAGCGGGTCATCCGGCCGAGGAAGTCGAGCTTCTGCCCGAATTTGGGATTGACCTCGCGGTCGGCGACGTCGCCGCCGGCGGGGATATAGACGTTTTCCAGCACGACGTTCTGCCCGGGGCCGAGCAGCTCCACCCCCACGTGCCGCGCCTCGCCGTTGTCCTGCCAGTCGTGGCGGGAAAACTCGCGCATCGGGATGCGGCTGACCGTGGCCACCCCGTGATAGCCCTTCTGCCCGTGCACGGCCTGGTGGACGTAGCCCATGTCGGCCAGCGCGGCGGCCGGGAACTGGCTTTCCTGGCACTTGATTTCCTGCAGGCAGAGGACGTCGGGGGACTGTTCCTCGATCACGCGCTTGACCTGCTCGATACGCAGGCGGACCGAATTGATGTTCCAGGTGGCAATGGAAAGCATGGGCCCGGCCTTAGGTGTCCCGGCCGCCAGCGGCAAGCCGGGGGATGCCCGGCGCGCGGCCGGGCCGGCAGGCGGGCAACAAAAAACCCTCGTGCCGGGGGCATTGGCACGAGGGTTCCATGTTAGCGTTCGTCACGCTGTTGCAAGGCGGCGTTGTCGCGAGGTCAGGGCAACAGGGGGGAAACCCGCCTCGCACCGACTTGCAAGGCACAAGATAGGGATGGCCGGCTTTCTAACCAATGAACGAGCGGCCGCACCTCGTCGCAGGCCATGAACGACGCGGCGCGCAGCCGTTCACCCCGGTCGGCGGGTCGAGCGGCGCGGATCGCGGTAGGTGAACGCGCTGTCGGGCACCGACATGCCGTAGCGGTGGTTGCGCAGGCGCACAGTCGTGCGGTTGTTCTGCACGTCGAGCGCGACCCAGTTGGTCAGCTGCAGACCCCCGGGGGCCGAGGCGTTGCGGGTGAAGATCAGCGTGATCACCCCGAACTGCGGCTTGTCCGGATCGCGCACCTCGACGCCGACGACATCGGGGTGCTCGGTCGGGACCAGCTTGCCGTAGCGTTTCACGTCGCGCGCGGGATCGAGCAGCGCGCCGAGCGGCGAATCGGAGATCGGCCAGCGTTCGACCTGGTTCACCTCGTAATCGATCATGGTGAACGACTTGCCGTTCGAAACCAGCAGCAGCGGCACGCCTTTTTCGTACTGGAAGCGGATCTTGCCCGGCCGCTTGAGCGTCATCACCCCGGAAACCGTCCGCCCCTTGCGGTCGGTCTGGGTGAAGTCGGCCTTCATCGTGGAAATGCCGCGCAGCGCGGCGACGGCCCGGTCGAGATCGCCCTCGGCCGCGGCGACCGGCGCCGCGGGGGCGACGAGGGCGGCCGGCGCGACCAGCGCGAGGGCGGCCGCGACGGCGAGCGCGCGCGGATGGCGGGCGGGCCGGAAAGAGGCGATTCCGCGCGCCAGGCGGCGCAGCGGGGAAAGGGTGATCTCGTGCACTGTCATGCTCCGTCGGTTAGGGCTGGAGCATTGAACCGCCGCTGAATTGATCCGGTTCCGGCGATTCAGCTTACTTGATCTTCGCTTCCTTGAACTCGACGTGCTTGCGCGCGACGGGATCGTACTTGCGGAAGGTCAGCTTCTCGGTGATGTTCCGGGGATTCTTCTTCGTCACGTAGTAGAAGCCCGTGTCGGCGGTCGAGACGAGCTTGATCTTGACGGTTGCGGGCTTCGCCATGGCGTGTTCCTAAAGATCGATGGGGGCCGCCCGGTGCCGCCGGACCTGCCCGAAAAAATACAGGCGGCGCGCACGGCACCGCCCTTCCGGCGCGCCCATTGGGCGATTCACCGGCGAAAGTCAAGCGCGCGCCGTCACCAGTCGACCTTGCCGCGCCCGGCCTTGACCGCGCCGCGCGCCTTCTTGGCCTTGAGCCGCTTGACCTTGCCCACGCGGTTCACCCGGCTCTTCGCGCGGCGGGCGGGCGGGGTCAGCGCCTCTTTCAGCAGGGCCGCCAGCCGTTCGCGGGCGGCCTCGCGGTTCTGTTCCTGGGTGCGGTATTCGCGCGCGGTCAGCACGATCTCGCCCCCCTGGGTCAGTCGGCTGCCGGCGATGTCCTTCAGCCGCGCGAAGGCGTCGGGCGGCAGGCCCAGCGCGAACACGTCCACCCGCAGCTGCACCGCGGTCGCCACCTTGTTGACGTTCTGCCCGCCCGGCCCGCTCGCGGCGATGAACTTCTCCTCCGCGATCTCCAGCGCGCGATCGAGGATCCTACCCATCGCCGAACCCGAGCGCGGCGAAATCGGGCGGCAGGGGTGCCGTCGCCTCGACCGGCGGCTTGTTCCCGCGCGTGACGGACAGGCCCGCGGCATGGAGCATCGTGCGCGGCGCGCCCTTGCCGCTGCCATAGACCGGGTCGCCCAGCAGGGCCATTCCGATCCCGCTCGCCGCGTGGACGCGGATCTGGTGCGTGCGGCCCGTTTCGGGGGTGAACTCGACCAGCGTGCGCCCGCCGCGGCGCGCGACCACGCGCCAGTGGGTCAGCGACGGCTTGCCCTTGCGCGCCGGGATCATGCGCCAGCCCTTGTCGGCGCTGGAAATCTTGCTCAGCGCCAGTTCGACCGTCCCTTCCTCCTCGCCCGGCTCGCCGTCGAGAATGCCGAGGTAGCGCTTGGCGACCTGGCGTTCCTCGAACGCGCGGGCAAAGCGCTTCAGCGCCTTCGGATTGCGCGCCAGGAGCAGGCAGCCGGACGTATCGGTATCGAGGCGGTGCACCGCCACCGGCGCGCGCTGGAACCCGAGCTTCAGCGAATCGAGGTGATCCTCCAGCGCGGGCCCGCCCTTGCGCGGCCGCTCGATCGGCAGCCCGCCGGGCTTGTCGATCACCAGCGCCTCGCCGTCTTCGAAGAGAATGTCGATCGTCATGCCAGTCGTGCTTTCATCAGGCCACGCAGGGCGTTGCCGATCAGGAACCCGCCTTCCAGGTCGGCCAGGGTCAGCCGCGCCTCGCGCGCGCGGCCGCTTTCGATCAACGCCGTGCGCCCCACGCCCGGCAGCAGGCCGAGCGATTCGGGCGGCGTTTCCAGCGCCCCGGAGCCGGGGCGATAGAGATTGGTGAAGCTGCCTTCGGTCACCAGCCCGTCCTCGCGCACGAAGATCGCTTCCGCGGCCCCCGCCTCGTGCGCGGCGGCGAGCGCTTCCTCGTAGAACCCGCGATCGCTCGTCTTGTGCCGCAGGCGCCAGTCGCCCGGGTCCACCGGCAGGGGCAGCGCGATGCACGGCACCGGCTCGCCCGGCGGTTCGGGCATGTTGCCGGCCTCCAGCGCGATCGCGCCGCCGCGCGCGGCGAGCAGGCGCACGCGCGATTCGCGCTCCAGCTCGAAGCACAGGGCCTGGATGCGGTTGCGCGCGGCATGGCGATCGAACGCGAAGCCGAGCGCGGCCGCGCTGGCCTTGATCCGTTCGAGGTGCAGCTCGATCAGCGCGATCCCTTCCTCCGGGGTGAAGCGCATGGTTTCCACCAGGTCGAAGCCCGGCGCCCGGTGGCCGGGGGAACTGCGCCGGGCGAAGCCGCCCTTCAGCACGGCCTCGCGCCATTCGGCCATCGGCGCGCTGTCGGCCACGATCGCCGAACCGACGCCGAGCACGGCGGTGCCTTGCGCATTCTCCACCGGGGTCAGCCGCAGCGTGCGGATCGCGACGTTGAACGCGGCATCGTCCGCGCTCTCCCCCTCGACCGGGCCGATCCGCCCGATCGCGCCGCAATAGGGGCCGCGTGCGTCGCGCTCGACTTCGGCGATCAGTTCCATCGCGCGGATCTTGGGCGCGCCGGTGATCGAGCCGCAGGGGAACATGGCCCGCACGAGGTCGGCCGCGCCGTGCCCCTCGGCCAGCCGCGCGCGCACCGTCGTCACCATCTGGTGGACCGTGGGGTAAGTCTCGACCGTGAACGGCGCATCGACCTGGACGCTGCCCGGCTCGGCCACGCGCGACAGGTCGTTGCGCAGCAGGTCCACGATCATCAGGTTCTCGGCCCGGTCCTTTTCCGACCCGGCCAGGTCCCGGGCCAGTGCATCGTCGCGCGCCGGATCGTCCGATCGCGGGCGGGTGCCCTTCATCGGCCGGGCCCGCGCCTCGCGCCCTTTCAGCGAAACGAACAGCTCTGGCGAGAGGCTCAGCAACCAGTGCTGCCCGTCGAACACGACGCCGCCGTAACCGGCCTGCCCCGCCGGGCGCAGCGCGGCATAGAGCGCGAGCGGATCGCCGCGGTACGATCCGGCGAGCGGCAGGGTCAGGTTCGCCTGGTAGATGTCGCCCGCGCCGATCGCCTCCTGCAGGCGGGCGAAAGCCTCGCCATAGGCGCCCGGCGAAACCTGCGGGTCGAGCGGGCCGAGCGTGGTCGCGCCTTCCGCCTCGCCGGCCAGCCATTCGCCGACCCGGCCCGCCGGGATCACGGTTTCGCGCGCGAACCGGCCGAACCAGACAAGCGGCCCGGCCGCGCCGGCGCGCCGCTGCGCGAGCGGGGCGAGGCGGGGTTCGAGCGCCAGCCCCGCCTCGTAGGCGACGAACCCGGCCAGCCAGCCGCCGCGTTCGCGCCGGGCGCTGTCGGCGGCCTCCAGCACGCCGGCGACGTCCTGCGCGCGCCGGGCCACGAAGACCTCCTCCGGCCCCTGGTAGAGGCGCGCGTCGGCAGCGCCGTCGCCGCGGGCGTCGTCGAGCAATACGAAAGGAGCGTGGTCCGCCATTCGCCCTGCCTTAGGGGCGCGGGGAAAATAGGCCAAGCCGGGAACTTGACCGTGCCCGACGGGGTGGGCCATGCCATGGCGGCATCAAGGCGGGAGGTTTGCGCAGTGGGTGAGATCTTTCTCGGGCTGGCCGACAACGGAGAGAAACAGGTCCTCAACCTCGCGCGGGCCAACCGCCACGGGCTGATCGCGGGCGCGACCGGCACCGGCAAGACGGTGACCCTGCAGGGCCTGGCCGAAAGCTTCTCCGCCAATGGCGTGCCGGTCTTCGTGGCCGACGTGAAGGGCGACCTCTCGGGCATTGCCATGGCCGGATCGCCGACGTTCAAGAACGCCGACAAGCTGGAGGAGCGGGCGAAGGAACTGGGCATGGACGACTATGCCTATTCCGACAATCCGGCGGTGTTCTGGGATCTCTACGGCGAACAGGGGCACCCGATCCGCACGACGATTTCGGAAATGGGGCCGCTGCTGCTCGCGCGGCTGCTCGATCTCAACGACACGCAGGAAGGCGTGCTGCAGATCGTGTTCCGCCATGCCGACGACAACGGCCTGCTCCTGCTCGACCTCGGCGACCTCCAGGCCATGCTGGCTCACTGCGCCGAAAACGCGAAGGAGCTGAGCGCGAAGTACGGCAATGTCAGCCGCGCCAGCGTCGGCGCGATCCAGCGCCAGCTGCTCAGCTTCGAGAGCCAGGGGGCCGATCGCTTCTTCGGCGAGCCGGCGCTGGAGATCGACGATTTCCTCAAGTGCGACGAGCAGGGGCGCGGCTATGTCAACGTGCTCGCGGCCGACAAGCTGATGCGCAGCCCCAAGCTCTACGCGACGTTCCTGCTCTGGCTCCTGGCCGAGCTGTTCGAGAGCCTGCCCGAGGTGGGCGACCCGGACAAGCCGAAGCTGGTGTTCTTCTTCGACGAGGCGCACCTGCTGTTCGACGATGCGCCCAAGGCGCTGGAAGAGAAGATCGAGCAGGTCGTGCGCCTGATCCGGTCGAAAGGGGTGGGCGTGTTCTTCGTCACCCAGAATCCGATCGACGTGCCCGAGGACGTGGCCGGCCAGCTCGGCAACCGGGTGCAGCACGCCCTGCGCGCCTTCACCCCGCGCGACCAGCGCGCGATCCGGGCCGCGGCGGAGACGTTCCGCATCAATCCCGACCTCGACGTCGAGCAGGCGATTACCGAGCTGAAAGTGGGCGAGGCGCTGGTTTCCACCCTGCTCGAAGACGGCGCGCCCTCGGTCGTCCAGCGCACTCTGATCAAGCCGCCGCGCAGCCGGCTGGGGCCGATCACGGCCAAGGAACGCGCGATCATCCAGTCGGTGAGCCCGTTCGACGGGAAATACGATACCGCGATCGACCGCGAAAGCGCAGAGGAAGTGCTGGCGCAGAAGGCCGCCGATGCCGCCGCCACGGCCGAGGAAGTGGAGGAGAAGGGCCGCGAGGAAGTGGAGAAGCGGCCGCGCAAGAGCACCTCGATCTGGAGCAAGGCGATGAAGCGCGCGATCGGCGCCGCGACCAGTTCGGGCGCGGCGATCGCGGCCAGCACGATCACCGGCCGGCGTTCGCGCGCGAACCCGATGAAGACGGCGGCGACTTCGGGCCTGGGCTCGATCGCGACCGATCTTGCCGGGCCGCTGGCAGGCCGGTTCGTGCGGAACCTGATCGGCGGGCTGATGCGCTAGGCGTGCGGCCGGTCAGCCGGCCGGCAGGCGAATCTCCGCCCGCAGCCCGCCGCCATCGCGATTGGCGAGGGCCAGCTCGCCGCCGTGCTGCTCGGCAATCGCGCGGGCCAGCGTCAGCCCCAGCCCGGCGCCGCCGGTTTCCCGGTTGCGCGAGGCCTCGCCGCGGGTGAACGGCTCCATCATGTCGGCGATCCGGCCCGGCGCGATGCCGGGGCCGCGATCCTCGACCCGCAGGACCAGGTGCCCGCCCTCGCGCGTCAGCGAGACGTCGGCCGCGCCGCCGTAGCGCACGGCATTGGCGATCAGGTTGCGCAGCCCGCGCCGCAGCCAGGTGATGTGGACCGGGCGGGCGGCGCGCACCGTGGGGCCCAGCGTCACCGGGTCGCCCATGTCCTCGAACTCCTCGACCACCGAGGCGGTCAGCGCGGCGAGATCGACCCGCTCGGGCGCCTCGCTCGCCCGGCCGACGCGGGCGAGCGAGAGAATGTCGTCGAGCGAGCGGGTGATATCCTCGATCCCGGCGGCCATCTTCGCGCGCTCGGCCTCGTCCTCGACCGATTCGATCCGCACGCGCAGCGCCGCCAGCGGGGTCTTCAGATCGTGCCCGATCGCGCCGAGCATGACGTCCTTCTCGTCCAGCAGGGCGGCAATGCGCGCCTCCATCGCGTTGTGAGCGGCGATCAGGCGGCGCACGTCGTGCGGGCCGCGCGCTTCGAGCTGCCCGTCGGCGTTCCGGTCGCGCGCGAAGCTTTCGGTCCGCGCGGTCAGCGCGGCCAGGGGCCGGGTGATGCGACGCAGCAGCAGGAAGTGAAGCCCGACCAGCAGGAGGTAGATCACCAGGGTCTGGAACAGGATCGAGCCGAGCACGCCGCGCTGGCGCACCGGGATCAGCACCCGCGCGACGGCCCATTCCTGCGCGCCCTGCGCCTTGAGCGCGGCGACCAGCAGGCGCGGCCGGTCCCCGCCACCGCGCAGCAGGCGCGCGCGCAGCCGGGGACGGGTGGCGAGATAGGGGTCCGATGCCAGGGGCCGCACGAAGACCGCCAGGTCGGACACGGCGACGCCGTGGCTCTCGACCATCGCACGCAGGGCCTCGGCCCGTTCCGCGTCCGCCACGTCGCCGGGCAGGGGCGCGAAGGCGGGGCTCCGCTCGATCCGCAGCGCGCGGACGAAGGAATCGTCGGGCCGGCGCGGCGGGGTGCGCAGCGCGCGCTCCTCGCGCCCGTCCCGGCCGCGCACGACGAGCGAGAAGGCGGCGGCGTTCATCACCGCCGCTTCGCGCCGCGCCTCGGCCGCGCGCCACAGCAAGGTGGCCGAAATCGCCTGCGCCAGCAGGAGGACCGCGGCCACGGCCAGCAGCATCTGGCCCAGCAGGCTTCGTGGCCACAGCCGCACGGTTCAGCCCTGGTCCTGCGCCACGCGGCGCACGTCGGCGGCGAAACGATAGCCGCCGCCGCGCACGGTCTGGATGAAGTGCGGGTTGCGGCTGTCTTCCTCGATCTTGCGCCGCAGGCGGCTGACCTGGTTGTCCACCGCGCGATCGAACAGGTGCGCCTCGCGCCCCTGGACCATGTCGAGCAGGCGATCGCGGTCGAGCACCGCGCGCGGATGGTCGAGGAAGGCGCGCAGCAGGCGGAACTCCGCGGTCGAGATCGGCACGAGCGCCCCGTCGGGATCGGTCAGCTTGCGCTTCAGCGGGTCCAGCCGCCAGTCTTCAAACAGGTAATGGGCATCGTCCTCGGCCGCCGGGGCCGGCCGGCTGGCGCGCCGCAGGACCGACCGTATCCGCGCGACCAGCTCGCGCGGCTCGAACGGCTTGACGACATAATCGTCCGCGCCGATTTCCAGGCCGACGATGCGGTCGGTCGCCTCGCCCCTGGCGGTCAGGAAGATGACCGGGATCTCGCGCGATTCGACCAGGTGGCGGCACAGCGAAAGCCCGTCTTCGCCCGGCATCATGATGTCGAGCAGGACGAGATCGGGCGCCTCGCCCAGCAGGAGGCTGCGCGCCGCGGCCGCATCCGCCGCCTGTTCGACGACGAACCCCTGGCGGACGAGGTAGTCGGCCAGGGGTTCGCGCAGGCTTGCCTCGTCATCGACGAGCAGCAGGCGAATGGTCGCGGTGTCGTTCATCGCGCGGGCCTAGACCTGCGTGGCGGCGCGGATCAAGCGCCGGCCGGTCAGCCGGGGCGGCGCGCGTCGCGGCGCTGCTCGGTCCGCTCGCGCATGGTCTCGCGCCGGGCCTCGCGCGCGGCCTTGCGTTCGGCGGCGGTGACCACGCCGTTGCCGTCGGCATCGGCGCGGGCGAAGCGCTTCTCCGCCGCGGCGAGGAACTCGGCCCGGCTCACCGCCTTGTCGCCATCGCTGTCGGCCCGGCGCAGCATGGCCATGCCGGCCTTCCTGCCGCCGCGCCGGCCGGCCTTGTGGCCATGGCCCTTGCGCCGTTCGCGGGCCTCTTCGCCGCGGGCCCGCTTGCCGAGGGTATCGCGCGCGGCCTGCATTTCGGCCTGCGAGATGCCGCCGCTGCCGTCGGTATCGATCCGCGCGAAGCGCTGGGCGCGGCGCGCTTCGCGGCGTTCGGCGCGCGCCTCGCGCCGCTCGGCCCGCTTCGCGCGGTGTTCGGCCCGGGCAGCGTCCATCTCGGCCTGCGTCACTTCGCCATTGCCGTCGGCGTCGAGCCGGGCGAAGCGCTCTGCCTGGCGGGCGGCGCGGTCGGCGGCATCGATGCGGCCATCCGAATTGGCGTCGAGCCGGGCGAACATGCGCTCTGCCTGCGCGGTCATCTCGGCGCGGGTCACTTCGCCGTTGCCGTCGGCATCGGGGCCGCGCGGGGCGCGATCGGCCTGGGCATGGGCGAGCGTGCCGGCGGCAAGCGCCAGCGCGGCGGCGGAAAGGGGAAGGGCGATTGTCTTCATGTCGTCGGCTCCACTGGAAGGGGCGAGAGGGTTGAGCCGCGGACCCGCCGGAAGGGGGGGAGGGATTGGTTCGGGCAGGGCCCGCAGCTCGTGGTGCCTCTTCTAGGGGGGCATTGTCGCAGGATTATCCCGGACCGGGCCGATATTGTCGCGGATTGTCGCACCGCGCGCCGGCCGTTCATCGCCGCGCAAGCCGGTCAGCGCGGGCGGTGTTCGGTCCCCTCGCCGGCGGTGATGAACAGCGCGGTCGCCTCGCCCCCGGCAATATCGGCCGTGTGCCAGGTGCCGGGCGGGTTGATCGCATATTCGCCGGGGTTCAGCGTCACCGTGTCGCGCGACCCGTCGGCATGTTCCTGGTGCAGAGTCATTTGCCCGGCGAGACACAGGACGACTTCGTCGCCTGCCGGGTGCATTTCCCACGACTCCCACGGCCCGGTAAAGCGCGACCAGCTGACCAGCCGCCCTTCGGCCCCGTCCCCGGCATGGCGCCGCGCATAGTCGGCATACCATTCCATCCCGGTGAATTCCGGCTCCGCCACGGCCGTGGCCCCGCGGCCGAGGTGGACCGGGAAACGGGCGATCGGCCGCGCGGGCATCAGCCCTTCACCATGCAGAAGGCGTTGAGCTTGTTGCCGTCGCGATCGCGGAAATAGGCGGCGTAAAAGGTCCGGCCCTCGCCATCGGGTTCGCCACGCGGCCCGGGCGCGCCTTCGTCGGTGCCGCCGTTGGCCAGCGCGATCTCGTGCAGGCGCTTCACCTGGTCCGGGTCCTTCGCCTCGATCGCGACCATCGTGCCGTTGCCCACGCTCGCCGCCTGCCCGTCATAGGGCCGGGTCAGCGCGATGCCCGCGCCGCCGTCCCACTGGCCCCATGCGATGTGGGTGTCGAAGTCCATCATCCGGCCCACGCCCATCTCTTTCGCGATGGCATCGTAGAACCCGGCATTGCCCTGCAGGTCGTTGGTCCCCAGTGTCACGTAACCGATCATCGCCTCTCTCCCTTGCCAGCGACTCGCCAGGCCGGAACATTAGCAGAACATCGGCGCGTGCGAAAGCGCCCCGCGATCGGGCGGGATCGTCGCCGTGCCACGGTGGGGCCGGCCCGGCGCGCGGCTAGAGCGGCCGGCAGGCTTCCTCCAGCCAGGCCAGAACCTCGCCTTCGAGCTGCGGGGCGAGGATCGCGCGGGTTTTCGCGTGGTAATCGTTCCACCAGGCGATCTCGTCGTCGGTCAGGAGCGCGCGATCGACCAGGGTGCGATCGATCGGGACGAACGTCAGCGGCTCGAAACCCAGCCACTCGCCCTCGCCGCCCTCGATCTCGCGCTTCACGGTCAGGACGAGGTTCTCGATCCGGATGCCGTATTCGCCGCCCTTGTAGTAGCCCGGCTCGTTCGACAGGATCATCCCGGCGAACAGCTCCTGCCCGGTGCCGGCCTGGCCGCCGCTGGACTTGGCGATCCGCTGCGGTCCCTCGTGCACGCCGAGGAAGCTGCCCACGCCGTGCCCGGTGCCATGACCGTAATCGACCCCCGCCTGCCACAGGAACTGGCGCGCGAACGCATCGAGCTGGCTGCCGTTGGTCCCCTGCGGGAAGACCGCGCGGTCGATCGCGATATGGCCCTTGAGCACGCGGGTGAAGCGATCCTTCTGCTCGGCCGAGGGGGCGGCCGAACCGTCGGGCGTGCCGATCCACACCGTGCGCGTGATGTCGGTCGTGCCGTCGAGGTACTGCCCGCCCGAATCGCACAGGAACACGCTGCCCGGCTCGATCGGCAGGTTCGAATCCTCGTCCACCCGGTAATGCGGGATCGCCGCGTGCGGGCCGGCGGCGGAAATCGTGTCGAAGCTGTTGTCTTTCAGCAGGCCGGTCGCCTGGCGGAATTCCTGCAGCTTGGCAGCCGCCGAAAGCTCGGTCTCCCCGCCCTGGGGCGCGGCGACCGACAGCCAGTGGAGGAACCGCGCGACCGCCGCGCCGTCGCGTTCCTGCGCCTTGCGGTGCCCTTCCTGCTCGACCGGGTTCTTGATCGCCTTGGGCAGGATCACCGGGTCGCGCTCGGCCACCGGCGTCGCCCCGCCTTCCTCGAGCAGGCGGAAGATCGCCGCGACGCCGAAATCGGGATCGACCGAGACGGTCTTGCCCTTCATCGCCGAAAGCGCGCCGTCGAACTCGCTGCGCGCGCGAATCGTCACCGCATTGCCGAGGTGCTTTTCCAGCTCGGGCGTGACTTTCTCGGGCGCGATGAACAGCTCGGCCGTGCCGTCGCTATGCGCGATCAGGTAGGACAGGGCGACCGGGGTGCGCTCGACATCAGTGCCGCGGATGTTGAGCAGCCAGGCGATCGAATCGAGCGCCGAGACGACCGCCGCGTCGTAGCCTTCCTGTTTCAGCCAGTCGGCCACTTCGGCGCGCTTTTCCGCGCTCGAGCGGCCGGCGTGCTCGTCCGCGTGCACAAGCGCGGGGGCGGTGGAAGGTTCGGGCTGATCGTCCCACACGGCATCGACCGGGTTGCTTTCGACCGCGACCAGTTCGCTGCCCTTCTTCGCCAGCGCCTTGCCCACCTGGTCGGCCCAGCCCTTGGTATGGAGCCAGGGATCGAAGCCGATCTTCGCGCCGGCAGGGGCGTTGTCGGCGATCCACCTGCCCATCGAGACCTTGGGCACGAGGCAATAGTCGTAGAGGCTGCCGTCCACCTGTTCGCGGACCTGGATCGTGTAGCGGCCATCGACGAACATCGCCGCCTTGTCGGCCAGGACGACGGCGCTGCCGGCCGATCCGCCGAACCCGGTCAGCCAGGCCAGGCGCTGGGCATAGCCGCCGATATATTCGCTCATGTGTTCGTCGGAGATCGGGACGACGAAACCGTCCAGGCCGCGGCGCTTCAGTTCCTCGCGCAGCGCGGCGAGACGGCTTTCGTGGGTTTGCATCAGCATGGTTGCGGTCCTTTCGTGGCCCACATAGAGCCGCGGAATGGATCATGCCACCGAACATTCCCCGTCCGGCCCCCCCGTGGCGGCGCGGCGCCCCGTGACGACAACGCATCACGGGGTGGAGATTTCCGACGATTACGCCTGGCTGCGCGATCCCGGCTATCCCGCGGTGACCGACAAGGCGGTGCTCGCCCACCTCGAGGCGGAAAACGCCTGGTTCGAGGCGCGGATGAAGCCGCATCGCCCGCTGGTCGATGCCCTGTTCGGCGAAATGCGCGCGCGGATCAAGGAAGCCGACCGCTCGGTGCCGCAGAAGGACGGCGACTGGCTCTACTGGATCGAGTTCGAGGAAGGGGCCGAGTACAAGAAATGGTGGCGCCGCCCGGTCGGCGCGCCGGACGACGGCAGCGCCGACGAGCTGATCCTCGACGAGCCGGCCCTGGCCGAGGGCAAGCCCTATTTCCGCGTCGGCGCGCTGTCGGTCAGCCAGGATGGCACCAAGCTGGCCTTTTCGATCGACGACAACGGATCGGAACGCTTCACCGTGCGGGTCAAGGATCTGACGACGGGGGCGATGCTGCCCGACGAGATTCCCGGCACGCTGTCGGCCCTGGTCTGGGTCGCGGGCGACACGGGGCTGATCTATTCGCTCGCCAACGAACAGTGGCGCACCGACAATGCCCGGCTCCACTGGCTGGGCCGCCCGCTGGCCGATGACGTCGAGCTTTATCACGAGGACGACGAGGGCTTTCGCGTCGGCTCGTCGCTCTCGGCAGACGAGAAATGGGTCGTGATCGGCAGCAGCGACCACGAGACGAGCGAGGTCCGCCTGGTTCCGGCCGACGACCCGCTGGCCGGGCCGCTGCTGGTGCGCGAACGCGCGAAAGGCGTCGAATACGATGTCGACGTGCATGGCGAGACGCTGTTCGTCCATGCCAACGACACGCACGAGAACTTCCGCCTCGCCACCGCGCCGCTCGCGCGGCCGGGCGACTGGACCACGCTGATCGCCGGTTCGGACGGCTTCTACCTCACCGGGTTCGAGCTGTTCCGCGATTTCTACGTGGTCGAGGGGCGGCGGGGCGGCCTCGATACGATCGAGGTGCGCTATTACGACGATCCCGCGCGGGTCGAACCGATCGCCTTTCCCGAAGAGAGCTACAGCGCCGCGCTGGGCAACAACCCCGAGTTCGCGACCGGGGTGCTGCGCCTTTCCTACGAGAGCATGGTCAGCCCCTCCACCGTCTACGATTACCACGTGGCCGAACGGCGGCTGGACGTGCGCAAGGTGCAGGAAATCCCCTCCGGCTACGACGCGACGCTCTATCGCACCGAGCGGCTGGAGATCGCCGCGCGCGACGGCACGCCGATCCCGGTCTCGATCGTCTATCGCGCCGACCGGCCGCAAGCCGGGCCGCTCCACCTCTACGGCTACGGCGCTTACGGGATCGCGATCCCGCCCGGCTTCTCCACCAGCCGGCTGAGCCTGGTCGATCGCGGCTTCGCCTATGCCATCGCGCATGTTCGCGGCGGCGACGACCTGGGCCGCGCCTGGTACAAGGCGGGCAAGCTCGAACGGCGGACCAATGCCTTCAACGACTTCGTCGACGTGGCGAAAGGGCTGATCGATCGCGGCTATACCCGCGCCGGGCAGATCAGCATCTCGGGCGGGTCGGCCGGAGGCGAACTGATGGGGGCGGTGATCAATTCGGACCCCGCGTTGTGGGGCGCAGTCGTCGCCCACGTGCCTTTCGTCGACGTGCTGAACACGATGCTCGACCCCACGCTGCCGCTGACGCCGGGCGAATGGCCCGAATGGGGCAATCCTATCGAGGACAAGGCGGCCTTCGACCTGATCCGCAGCTACAGCCCCTACGACAACGTGCGCGCGCAGGACTATCCGCCGCTCCTGGTCACCGCGGGGCTCAACGATCCGCGGGTGACCTACTGGGAACCGGCCAAGTGGGTCGCGCGCCTGCGCGCGCTGAAGACCGACGACAACGAGCTGCTGCTGAAGACCAACATGGGCGCCGGGCACGGGGGCAAGTCGGGCCGGTTCGAAAGCCTCGAGGAAGCGGCCGAGGAATTCGCCTTCATCCTGTGGCAGATGGGCATGGCCGGCAACGATGCCGAAGCCGGGGCGGCGCAGGCATGAGCGGCCCTTTCCGCATGACCTTCACCGCCCTGCCGGGCCACATCGACGTGATGGGCCACGTCAACAACACGGTCTGGGTGCAATGGGTGCAGGATATCGCCACCGCGCACTGGGACGCGGCGGCAAGGCCCGAACACGCCCGCGCCTTCGCCTGGGTCGTGACCCGGCACGAGATCGACTATCGCGGCAATGTCGCGGCGGGTGAGGAGGTCGCCGGCGAGACCTGGATCGAGGGCGATCCGCGCGGCGCGACTTCGCTGCGGCGGGTCGATTTCCGCAACGCGGCGGGCAAGGTCATCGTTTCGGCCGCGACCACCTGGGCCATGCTCGACCGCGCGAGCGGCCGCCTCGTGCGGGTGCGCGCCGATGTCGTCGCACCGTTCCGCGCCGGCTGATCGCGCCCGCCCGCGCCGCGTTCAGGCGGCTGCGCCGGCCGCCGTGCCCCCGGCGGCGAACAGCGTCAGCCGCTCGTGCATCGACCGGTTGCGGCCGGCTTCCTTCGCTTCGTAGAGCAGCTTGTCGGCCCGGGCGTAGAGCTCGTCGAACCCGATCGTGTCGGGCACCCCGTCGGGGATCTCGATCATCCCCATGCTCGCGGTAACGACCCGGTCGATCTGCGTGACCTCGCGCGCGACGCGCAGGCTGATCGCGCGCCGGATCCGCTCGGCCCGCTCGGTCGGGCGCTCGCCGCGCAGGAACAGCAGGAACTCCTCGCCCCCCATGCGCACCGCGACCGAATGGCGCTGGCGCTCGCCGGCAAGGACCGCGGCGACCGTGCGCAGGACCTCGTCGCCGACCGCGTGGCCGAAGGTGTCGTTGACGTCCTTGAACCGGTCGAGGTCGAGCAGGGCGAAGGTCGAGAATCCCTCGGCTCGGAGCTGCGGGAAACGCTTGGCCAGGCCGCGCCGGTTCATCAGCCCGGTCAGCGGGTCGCGTTCGACCAGGTCGCCCAGCTCGGCCGCCACCCGGCGGGCGCTGTCGCGCTCGCGCCGCAGGGTCAGGAAGCGGTCGGTCACGCCGAGCGCGGTCACCGTCGCCTCGCACACCAGGCCGAGGTAGAACAGGTCCAGCGTGCGCACTGCGGGCACGCCCGGCATCAGCTCGGTCGAGATCTCGACCAGGAAGACGATCGTCAGCGGGATCCAGCCCACCAGCTGGAACCGCACCGCGCGGCTGCCGCGGGCGAGCGCGCTGCCGACGACGCGGAACCACAGGACCATGACCGGCAGCAGCGCGATCCCGTGCAGGGGCAGGCCCGCCGGGACCATCCATTCGGGCCACAGCGTCTGCAGCGCGGAGACGGCCAGCGCCCAGGCCGCGGCCCATTCCATCGCCCGCGCCTGGCGCGCGCCGAGCTTGTCCGCCTCGATGAAATGGCGGGTGAACAGCAGGCAGGCGGCGATCGCGGCACCGAACGTCATGATCGTCGCCGCGCGCCAGGCCATCGGATCCAGCGCGAACCATTCGTTCACGATCCCGCTGCGCAGCGCGACCAGCGGGATGAAGCAGGCGGTCATGGCCGCGTGCCAGAGGATGAAGCGATCGCGCAGCACGCGCCAGAACAGCGCGTCGAAGACGATCGGCATGGCCAGCATCCCGATCAGCACCGCGATCAGCGCCAGCCGCCCGACGTGGCCGGGGCGCCGGTCGGGCCGCTCGCTCGAAAGGTGCAGGCTCTCGAGGCTGGCCTTGTGCGACAGCCCCTCAATCCGCGCCTCGACCCGGGCCGGCGGCGCGCTCGCGCGCGGCAGCGGCAGGGCCAGCGTGGGGCCGGCGCTGGTCGCGATGGCATCGGCCATCGGCACGCTCGACCGGGCGACGGAGCCGTCGCGCCCCTCCACGGCAAAGGCGACCCGGTCGAACCGGCCGAGGTTCATCAGCAGGTAGCGCGGCGGCGGGCCGGCCGGGTCCGGTTCGAACTGCAGCGCCAGCGTTTCGGCCGGGAACCGGGCGGGCGCGGCGGTGCAGGGCAGGACGGCATCGCCGGGCAGGTCGGCCAGGACGCTGACGGTGGAGGCGGCAGGCGGGCAGGGATGGGCCGCCGCCGGCGTGGCCAGCGCAGCGATCATCGCCAGGGCCGCCGCGACGGCTGCCCCCAGGATGGAATTCCCGCCCATGCCGTAGCGTTAGGGCGTGCGGGTTATCGCCCCGTTAAGCGGCGCGCAGGCGCTGTTCCGGGGCCGGCCGGCGTGAACGGGTCAGGCCAGGACCTCGGCGACCGGGTGGTAATCGTAGCCCAGTTCCTGCGCGACCGCGGCATAAGTCACCTTGCCGGCATGGACGTTCAGCCCTTCGGCGAGGTGCGGATCGCGGCGCATGGCCTCTTTCCAGCCGAGGTCGGCGATCCGCAGCGCGTGCGGCAGGGTCACGTTGTTGAGCGCGTACGTACTGGTGCGCGCGACCGCGCCGGGCATGTTGGCGACGCAATAGTGGACCACGTCGTCGACCACGTAGGTCGGGTCCGCGTGGGTGGTCGGGTGGCTGGTTTCGAAACAGCCGCCCTGGTCGATCGCGACGTCGACCAGGACCGCGCCCGGCTGCATGCAGCGCAGCAACTCGCGCGAGACCAGCTTGGGTGCCGCCGCGCCCGGGATCAGGACCGCGCCGATGACGAGATCGGCCTCGCACACCGCGTCTTCGAGGTTGGCCTTGTTGGAAAAGCGGGTCTTGGCCCGGCTTTCGAAGTGGATCCCGACCCGTTCGAGCACCGCCGGGTCGCGATCGAGGATGGTCGTGTCGGCGCCGAGGCCGACCGCCATCTGCGCGGCGTTGAAGCCGACCACGCCGCCGCCGATTACCAGGACCTTGCCCGGCAGAACGCCGGGCACGCCGCCCAGCAGCACGCCGCGCCCGCCCTGGGCCTTCTCCAGCGCGGTGGCGCCGGCCTGGACGCTCATCCGCCCGGCGACCTGGCTCATCGGCTTGAGCAGCGGCAGCGAGCCGTCGGGGCCGGTCACCGTTTCATAGGCGATTGCGGTCACGCCGCTTTTCACCAGATCGGCGGTCTGCGGCGCGTCGGGCGCGAGGTGGAGATAGGTGTACAGCACCTGGCCTTCGCGCAGGCGGGCGCGTTCCTCGGCCTGGGGTTCCTTGACCTTCACGATCATCTCGCACTCGGCGAAGATCTCCTCCGGCCCGTCCTTGATCGTCGCGCCGGCCTGGCGATACTCGGCATCGTCGGCGCCGATGCCGTTGCCCGCGCCGCTCTGGATCCAGACCTCGTGGCCATGCGTTATCAGCTCGCGCGCGCTCTCGGGCGTCAGGCCGACGCGGTATTCGTGGTTCTTGATTTCGGTGGGGCAGCCAATGCGCATGACTCGGGTCTCCTCGCTGCGGCGCCGTTACAAGTGAAACTAGCGCGCCGCAACCTGCCGCTACGGCGAGGGGCACCGGCGGGCGCGCGGGGGTGGCGCGCGCGCAACAGGCGCGACGGGAAGGGCCCGCAGCGCCCGAGCGCCGCCTGCGATGGGCGCCCCCGATGGTCGCGCGCGGCGATCGCCCGTCTGCAATCTGTCATCGAAACGTCACAAAACAGGCATACGGGCGCCGCCAACCGGTTAGAAATCGGTCGTAAAAGGGTAACCGAAATGAAAAACATTCTGTTCGCCCCCGGCCTCGTCCTCGCGGCCATGCCGCTCGCCGCGGCCCCGGCCATCGCGCAGGCGACGCCGCCCGCGGCGAGCGAGACCGCCCGCGAGCTGGCCGCGATGCGCGCCGAGATGGCCCGCATGGCCGCGCGGATCGAGACGCTCGAGGCCGAACTGGCCGCCGCGGGCGATGCGCCTGCCGCCGTTCCGGCGGACGATGCGCCTGCCGCCGCCGATCCGGCGAACGCGCAAGCCGAAGGCGTTTCCGGCGGCGCACCCGCCGGCAGGGGCGGGACCACGATCCGCTGGAAAGGCGCGCCGGTGATCGAGGGCGAAGGCGGCTGGAGCTTCAAGCCGCGCGGGCGCCTGCAGATCGATGCCGGCACCATCGCCGCCCCCGCCGCGACCGGGGCGGAGGACGGCTTCGGCAGCGAGATCCGCCGCGCCCGGCTCGGCGTCGAGGGCGATATCCCGGGCGGCTTCGGCTACAAGTTCGAGCTCGATTTCGCCGGCGGCGAGGTCGAGATCGCCGATGCCATCGCGACTTACGGCGACGGCGGGCTGACCGTTTCGGCCGGGCAGCACAACACGTTCCAGGGGCTGGAGGAACTGACCAGCAGCCGCTTCATCTCGACGATGGAACGCGCCGCCTTCACCGACGCCTTCGGCTTCGAGCGGCGGGTCGGCCTCTCGGCGCAATACGCGGCCGATGGCTGGCTGGTCCAGGCGGGCGTGTTCGGCGACAATGCCGACGACCTTTCGAACCGCAACTGGAGCGTGGACGGCCGGCTCGTCGCGATGCCCGAACTGGGCGGGGCGCAGCTCCACCTCGGCGGGTCGCTCCACTATGCCGAGTACGAAAGCGGCACCACGCTGCGTTATCGCCAGCGGCCCTTCGTCCATTTCACCGATACGCGCTTCATCGACACCGGCCGGTTCGCGGCGGGCAGCGAGCTGGGCATGGGGCTGGAAGCGGCCGCGATCGCCGGGCCGTTCCACGCCGCGGCCGAAGGGTTCTGGCAGAAAGTCGATCGCCCCGGGGCCCTGGCCGACCCGACGTTCTTCGGCGGCTATGCCGAAGTCGGCCTGTTCCTGACCCGCGGCGACACGCGCGGGTACAAGCGCGGGGTGTTCGACCGGGTGAAGCCGGCCAGCCCGGTGGGCGAAGGCGGCTTCGGCGCGATCCAGGTCAACCTGCGTTACGACCGGCTCGACCTTTCCGAGGCCGCGATCGTCGGCGGCACGCAGGATGGCTATGCCCTCTCGCTCGTCTGGACGCCGACCGACCATACCCGGCTGATGGCCAACTATGGCCGGATGGAGTATCGCGGCGCGGCCATTCCCGCCGCCGGGGGCGAGCGGTCCTACGGCGTCGATGCCTTCGGCGTCCGCGCGCAGATCGATTTCTGATCGGGGGCGGAAACCGCGCCCGCACATGTCATGTAGTTGTCATGGATCGCTCATACCCGAGAGCCGATCCCAACCTTGCAAGGGGTAAGAAAATGCAGTTCACCAAGTCCATCTGTCTCGCCGCCGTCGCGGCGCTTTCGCTTTCGGCCTGCGGCGATGCCCCGGGCACCGGCGGCACGCGCGATTCGATCCGCGCGGTCGGTTCGTCCACCGTCTATCCCTTCGCCAAGGTCGTGGCCGAGAACTTCGCCCGCGCGCATCCCGACTTCCGGTCGCCGCTGATCGAATCGACCGGCACCGGCGGCGGCATCGCGCTGTTCTGCGAAGGGGTGGGGCCGAACACGCCCGACATGGTCAATGCCTCGCGCCGGATGAAGGCGAGCGAGTTCGAAACCTGCCAGGCCAACGGCGTGGAAGAGATCATCGAGCTGCAGGTCGGCCTCGACGGGATCGCCTTTGCCTCGGCCCAGGGCGGGATCATGATGAACCTGACCCCGGAAATCGTCTACCAGGCGATTGCCGCGCGCCCTTACGGCGAAGAGCAGACGGCCAAGACCTGGGCCGATGTCGATCCCTCGCTGCCGGACGAGCCGATCCTCGTCTACGGCCCGCCCTCGACCTCGGGCACGCGCGACGCGCTGAAGGAACTCGTGCTCGAAGTCGGCTGCGATGCCGACCCGGCGATGGAAGCGCTGAAGGAAAGCGACGAGGATCGCCACGCGCAGATCTGCACCGAAGTGCGTTCGGACGGCGCCTATGTCGACCAGGGCGAACAGGACAACCTGATCGTGCAGAAGATCGGCAACAACCCGAAGGCCGTGGGCGTCTTCGGCTATTCCTACCTCGAGGAGAACGCCGGCAAGGTCCAGGGCCTGCCGATGAACGGGGTCGAGCCGACCTACGAGAATATCTCCAGCTTCCAGTACCCGGGCGCGCGCCCGCTCTACGTCTACGTCAAGAAGGCGCACCTCGACGCGATCCCCGGCCTCAAGGAATTCCTGGCCGAGTGGGCGGAAAGCTGGGGCCAGGACGGTCCGCTGGCCTCGATCGGCCTCGTCCCCTCGCCGGACGCGACGATGGCGGCCAACACCGCGTCCGCGACCGGCGAATACACGACGATCACGGGCGAGGAGCTCTGATCGCGCGCGCGGCATAGCGCCCGCGCCCCGGCGCGAAAGGGGGCGCCGTCTCGGCAGCGAGGCGGCGCCCCTTTTTCGTGCCCGCTCCCGATGCAGGTGCGCGCCGTCCCGCGTGAAATCGCGCCGCCGGAAACGATTTGCCGTCCCAAGCGCTGAATCGCGCGAAAGGGGACAGGAACGATGGCGGCACGCGCCTATTGGCAGGGACAGATCAGGCTGGCGCTGGTTTCGATACCGGTCGAAGTCTATGCCGCGACGAAGAGCGGCGCCTCGATATCCTTCCGCCAGATCCACGAGCCGAGCGGCAAGCCGATCAACTACGAGAAAGTCGTCCAGGGGATCGGCCCGATCGATCGCGACGACATCGTCAAGGGCTACGAGATTTCCAAGGGCAACTACGTCCTGCTGGAGGACGAGGAGATCGAGGCGGTCAAGATCGAGAGCCGCAAGACGCTGGAACTGGTCCAGTTCGTCGACGCGCACGAGATCGACGTGTTCTATTTCGAGAAGCCCTATTACGTCGTGCCGCAGGACGAGCTGGCGCACGAGGCCTTCATCGTCCTGCGCGAGGCGCTGCGGCAGAAGAAGAAGGTGGCGCTGGGCCAGCTTTCGGTGCGCGGGCGCGAAACGCTCGTCAGCCTCAAGCCCTGCGGCAAGGGGCTGGTGCTCGAAACGCTGCGCTACGAGGACGAGGTTCGCAAGGCGCAGACCTATTTCAAGGACATTCCCGACGACAAGCCGGACAAGGAAATGCTGGAACTGGCCGGGACGCTGATCGACAAGAAGAGCGCGCCCTTCGACGCCGGCGAGTTCGAGGACCGCTACGTCGATGCGATCCGCAAGCTGATCGACAAGAAGGCCAAGGCGAAGGGCAAGACGATCCTCGAGGACGTGGAAGAGCCCGCGCCCTCGGGCGGGTCGAACGTGATCGACCTGATGTCCGCGCTCAAGAAATCGGTGAAGGAGGAAAAACCGGCGAAGAAGCGCTCGTCGAAGAAATCCTCCGCCAGCGGCAAGTCGGGCGGCAAGTCGGGCGGGAAGACGCGGAAGAGCGCGTGATGGAACTGAACCCACCCGTTCTCGTCCACTGGATGGACTGGGACCTGCTGGTGCGCCTGGGCGCGGCGGCGATCCTCGGCCTCGCGCTCGGCCTCGACCGCGAGGTGCGCGGGCACGCCGCCGGGATGCGGACCCACGGGCTGATCTGCTTCGCCGCGGCGGCGATGACGGTCTCGGTCATCTCGCTGTTCGGCCAGCTCGATGGCGAGCGGATGGACCCGCTGCGCGTCTACGAGGCGACGGGCGCCTTCATCGGCATTATCGGCGCCGGGCTGATCGTGTTCAGCAAGGGCGAGGTGAAGAACCTGACCACGGCCGCGCACTTGTGGCTGGCGGCGGTGGTCGGGATCGCCTGCGGCGCGGCGCAATGGCCGCTGGTGGCGATCGCGGCGGTGATCTCGGTCGTCATGCTGACGCTGCTGGGCTTCGTCGAACGGCGCTGGTTCCCCGACGAGGACGGAACGCCGTGAGCAAGCGCGATCCCCTGGCCGAATACAACCGCAAGCGCGATTTCGCGAAGACCGCCGAACCGGCGGGCAAGCGCGCGAGCGGCGAAGGCGGCAACCGCTTCATCGTCCAGAAACATGCCGCCACCCGGCTCCACTGGGATTTCCGGCTCGAAGCCGACGGTGTGCTCAAGTCGTGGGCCGTGACCAAGGGCCCGTGCCCCGATCCCGACGTCAAGCGCCTCGCCGTGCGGACCGAGGACCACCCGATGTCCTACGCCGATTTCGAAGGCACGATCCCCAAGGGCGAGTATGGCGGCGGCACGGTCATGCTGTGGGATCGCGGCACCTGGGCGCCGGTCGAGGGCAAGAGCTGGAAGGATATCGAGAAGGGCCACCTTCACTTCACCCTCGACGGAGAGCGGATGAAGGGCGAATGGCTGCTCGTCCGGATGAAGAAGAAGCCGGGCGAAAAGCGAGAGAACTGGCTCCTGCGCAAGATCGACGACGAACATGCCGAACCCGGCGACATGCTGGTGGAGCGCGAGCTGACGAGCGTGCTGACCGGCCGCGCGATGGCGGAAATCGCCGCCGACAAGCAGGGCGAGCACTCGCTCGAAGGCAAGTCGGGCGCGGCTTTCGCGAAGGAGATGGCGAAGGCGGGCGAACACAACGCGAAGAAGGCGCCGAAAACGAGGAAGAAGCCGGCGCGCAAGGGCGGCGCGGGCAAGCCGCCCCCCTTCCGCAAGCTGCAGCTGGCAACGCTGGTCGATGCCGTGCCCGCGGGCAACGGCTGGATGCACGAGATCAAGTTCGACGGCTATCGCGCGCTGGTCGCCGCGGCCGGCGGGACGGTGCGCGTCCATACCCGCAGCGGCAAGGACTGGAGCGAGAAGTTCGCCCCGCTCGCGCGCGCTTTCGCCGCGCTCGACCTGCCGCCCTGCCTGATCGACGGCGAAATCGTCGCCTACGATACCGCGGGCAATCCCGATTTCTCCTCGCTCCAGCGCGTGCTCAAGCGCGGGCACGGCGCGCAGGGGGAAGGCGACAGGCTCGCCTTCCATGCCTTCGACCTGCTCGAAGCCGATGGCGAGGACCTGGCCGGCCTGCCCAACGTCGAGCGCAAGGAACGGCTGGAGGCGCTGCTCGACGGGGTCGAGGCGCCGATCCACGTCGCCGACCACGTGATCGGCGCGGGGGAGAAGCTCTACCGCGCGATGTGCGACGCAGCGCAGGAAGGGATCATCTCGAAGGCGATCGACGCCCCCTATCGCGGCAGCCGCACGCGCAACTGGGTCAAGGTCAAGTGCACGCTGCGCCAGGAATTCGTGATCGTCGGGTGGAAGGCGTCGCGCGCCAAGGGACGCCCGTTCGCCTCGCTCCTCCTCGCCCAGCACGAGGGGGCGGGCGAGGATGCGCGGCTGGTCTACAAGGGCAATGTCGGCACCGGTTTCTCGCACGAGACGCTGGAAGACCTGGCGGCGAAGATGAAGCGGCTGGAGCGCAAGACGCCCCCGGTCGAGGTCGATCGCGCCTCCGCCCGCCAGGTTACCTGGGTGACGCCGAAGCTGGTCGCGGAAATCGCCTTCAGCGAGTTCACCGCCGACGGCAACGTGCGCCACGGCAGCTTCCTCGGCCTTCGCAGCGACAAGGACGCGGACGAGGTCCGGCCGGAGAAGGCCGACCCGGCCCCGGCGCGCGAGGCCGCGCAGGACGTCGAGATCTCGAGCCGCGAGCGGGTGATCTTCCCCGATGCGAAATGCACGAAGGGCGATCTCGCCGATTACTACGCCGATGTCGCGCCGCTGATGCTGCCCTTTGCGGGCCAGCGCCCGGTCAGCCTCGTCCGTTGCCCCCAGGGGCGGGCGAAGAAGTGCTTCTTCCAGAAACACGACAGCGGATCGTTCGGCCCCCACGTCAGGCACGTGCCGATCGCGGAGAAGAAAGGCGGGACCGAGGACTATCTCTATCTCGAGGATGCCGCGGGCCTGCTCGCCTGTGTGCAGATGGGCACGATCGAGTTCCACGGCTGGGGCGCGCGCAGCGGCGATGTCGAGCGGCCCGACCGGATGATCTTCGACCTCGACCCGGACGAGGGGCTCGATTTCGCCGACGTGAAACAGGCCGCGCAGGACCTGCGGCGCAAGCTCGCCGATATCGGCCTGACCAGCCACGCGATGCTGACCGGGGGCAAGGGCGTGCACGTCGTCGTGCCGCTGACCCCGGGCCATTCGTGGGACGCGCACAAGGACTTCGCCCGCCGTTTCGCCGAGGCGCTGAGCATGGCCGAGCCCGACCGCTTCACCGCGACGATGAGCAAGGCGAAGCGCAAGGGGAAGATCTTCATCGACTGGCTGCGCAACCAGCGCGGCAGCACCGCGGTCGTCCCCTATTCGGCGCGCGCGCGCGAAGGGGCGCCGGTGGCCGCGCCGATCGCCTGGGGCGAGTTGAAATCGTTCGACGATGCCAAGCCGTTCACGATCGCCGACGCGGCGAAGCTGCACGCGCGCGCGAAGTCGAAATCGCTCGCCGGGTGGGGCTTTGCCGAGCAGCGCCTGCCCGACATCTGACCGCGCCCGGCGCGCCGCGCTTGCTGTCGCCTGCGCGCGGGGATAGCCTGCGGCGCAGATGATCGACGGCAAACTTTCCGCCTGGCAGCGCGCCGGGCTGCTCGACGCGCAGACGGTGGCGGCGATCCGCGCCTACGAGGCGGAGAATGCGCGGCCGCTGGTCCTGTGGGCCGCGATCGGCCTCGGCGCTCTCGCGGTCGGCCTCGGCCTCGTCTCGGTCGTCGCCGCCAACTGGGAGGATATCCCCGGCCGCCTGCGGCTCGCGGTCCATTTCCTCGCGCTCGCCGGGCTCGCCGCGCTGCTCTGGCGGCTGGGCCGGGACCTAGCTGGGGAGGCGTCGTGGGCCGAGGAGGCGGCGCTGTTCGTCTTCGGCGTGCTCGGCCTCACTTTCTTCGGCCATGTCGGGCAGGTCTATCAGACCAGCGCCCCGCTGTGGCAGCCGCTGGCGGCGTGGCTGGTGCTGTTCGCGCCGGCGATCGCGCTGCGCGGATCGGGCTGGCTGACCGCGGGCCTCGTCGCGCTGGTCGTGACCTGGGCGAGCTGGGGCTTTGCCGACCCCGCCCGCCCGCTGTTCGGCGCAGAGGCCCGCTCCGACGCGGTGATCGGCCTCGCCACGGCGCTGCCCGTCCTGCTCGCACCGCTGGGCGCGTGGATGGACCGGCTGGGCGGGCGCGAAGGGTTCTGGTCGCGCCTCGAACAGCTCGGCTTCGCCTATGCGATCGCCTGTGCCTCGCTGGTGATCGTGGCCAGCGCCTTCGGCGAGCTCGACGGGGACGGGCTGCTCACTTTCACCGCGCAGGGGGTGCAGGCGCTCGTCGGGCTGGTCGCCGCGGCACTGGTCGCGCTGGCCCGCCGCGATCCGCCGGGGGCGTCGAGCGCGGCGGTCCTCGCGGGATCGGCCCTTGCGATCCTCGCCGCCCACGCGGTCGAGGGCAGCCAGCTCGGCGCCGCACTGCTGTTCATGGCGCTGTGGGTCGGGATCGCGCTGGCCGCGCTCCAGGGCGGTTCGCGCGGGGTGTTCCAGCTGGCGGTGGCGACGGTCGCCGCGCGGCTGGTGATCCTCAGTTTCGAACTCGCGAGCGACCTGCTCACCAGCGGCTTCGGCCTGATCCTCGCCGGGGTGCTGATCCTCGCCATCGCCTGGGGCGCGGTACGCCTCTCGCGCCGCCTCGCGCCGGCGCGCCGGGGGGCGGCATGACCGCCCGCATGACCGCCCGGCGCGCGCTGGCCGCGGCGCTTGTCCTGCCGCTCGCCGGGCTGGGCGCGAGCTGGGGCTGGGCCGACCGGGCGGCGCAGCAGGGCACGGTGTGGCACGTGCCGATCGCCGGGCACGACCCGCGCGACGTCCTGCGTGGGCACTACGTCGTGTTCACTTATCGCTGGCCCGGCCTCGAAGGCGGCGGGCCGGTGCCCGAGACGCTGTGCCTGGAAGGGAATGCGCCGGACCTCGCGCGCGTCTTCGCCCCGCGGGGGCAGGCCTGCGATGCCTTCGTCCATGCCCCGCGGGGCTGGAACGGGTCGCGCGGCGGGCTGGAAAGCGGGCGGCTCTACCTCCCGCGCGAACGCGCCCGCGCGCTGGAGCGGCAGCTGGCCGACCCGCGCCAGCAGGGCATCGTCCACATCCGCGTGCGCGAAGACGGCCACCCGACCCCGCTCGACATCACCTTTCGCCCGCGCAGCGACGCGGCGGCGCCCGCGTGGTAGCCCGCCTGGACGTGGGATCGCGGCACATTTCCCTTGACATTTATAACCGTTTTGGTTATGTGGTGAGGGCCAGTCCAGACTGGCTACAGCGACGGGGGCAAAGCGTGTACGCGTCACGTCTGGCCGCTTCGTCCATACGGCCGGTGCCTCGGGGGGCTAGTGACCGCTCGATAAAGCACCCCTGTGCCGGGATGCGAGGACTATCTAAGGCGCTTCCCTTGCCCGGCCCGCGGCGGACCTCAACGCCGCGAGCCTTTCAAGGGCCCGCTCCCGCGATAGCCTCTGGCGGACAGGGCAAGCGCGAGCCCTGGCCCTGTCCGCGCCTCGCATTCCTCGAAGGGCCGAGCGGGAGGTTGAAGGCAACCCCTCCCGCCACTCGCAAGGATGTTGCCAAGGCAACCCTGTGACGCCCAGGTGGCAATCCTGTGATGCCCAGGCGGCACCGGCCGGTTCCGTCCGCTTGCCTTTCCTCCCGGCGTAACCGTCCGCAC